>OZ245942.1:0-802500 GCA_965230065.1 Cyclobacteriaceae bacterium
TAGGGATTATCTTTGGTGTAGCAGCTGTTATTGCTATGCTGGCCATTGGTGCCGGGGCACAACAGGAAATTCTGGAACAAATCAAACTGGTCGGGGTGAATAATATCGTAATTTCCCCAGTGGTTGAACAAACGGAAGGCTCTGTAGAAGATGGTGATGGACAAGCACGTGAGAAAAAGAAATTTTCACCGGGCCTGACTCTCCATGATGCTCAGACTATCAATGAGATCATTCCGGGTATTGCAAGAATCAGCCCCGAAATACTGTTAGAAACTAATATTATCAAGAATGGCGTTCGCCGTTCAGCTAAATTAGTAGGGGTTAGTAATACTTATTTTGCCTTATCCAGTTTTGAGCTCGAAGTAGGTGAGTATTTTTCTGAAATCCACATGCGTGACGGTGATCGCGTGTGTATCATCGGTAAAGAGGTAGAAACTAAATTCTTTAGTGAAGAGAGTCCACTGGGCAAGAAAATCAAGGTAGGAAGCCAGTGGTTGCGTGTAATCGGTGTGTTGAAAAGAAGGTTTATTTCAGATGAATTCAAAGCCAACCTGGGACTGCGCAATTTCAATATGGACGTGTATACTCCCATCAATACGGTGCTGATCCGGTATAGGAACAGGGCATCTGTTACGAGTACCGACATAGCACTTGCCCAACAGCAAAATAATGGAAACGGAAATGGAGACAGCCAGGCCATTGACCAAATTCAGGAAAACAGGAACTACCATCAGTTAGACAGGCTGGTAGTACAAACTTCAACTACCGAACGGCTCTCTAACACAGCCGAGATAATTTCTCGCATGCTCAAAAGACGGCATTATGAAGTAGTAGATTTTGAAGTAACCATTCCGGAATTATTGCTGAAACAACAACAGCAAACCAAGAAAATTTTCAATATTGTATTGGGTGCTTTGGCCGGAATTTCACTTTTAGTAGGAGGTATCGGTATTATGAATATTATGCTGGCCTCGGTGATGGAGCGGATTAAAGAAATTGGGTTGCGTATGGCTGTAGGGGCTAAGCAGTCAGATATTGTCACACAGTTTCTGTTTGAAGCCATGCTTATCAGTATTGTGGGTGGATTGATTGGTATTGTGTTAGGGATGGTCATTGCTGCTGTCATTTCCCGCATTGCAGAAATCCCCACGATCATCACCTTAAGTTCAGTACTTTTATCTTTTGGGGTAGCCGCCACCGTAGGTCTTATATTTGGTATTACCCCTGCACGTAAAGCTGCAAGTCAAAACCCAATAAACTCCCTCAGATATGAATAAAACCTTGTTATGCACATTCATTACCCTTTTATTATTTCTTTCAGCACAAGCCCAGGACACCCCGCAGCCCCTCATCAAGCTTACACTTGAAGAGGTAGTGCAAAAAGCCAAAGCGCAGTCTACAGCCGCTCTGGCAGCAGAAACAAGGAAAGAGCGTTCTTACTGGTTTTACCGTTCATACCTTTCCGATTACAAACCCCAGTTGGTATTAAGTGGGCAGCTTCCTGATTTTACCCGGAATTTTGAGCCTATCACCCAGGAAGACGGAAGCATCATTTACCAACCTGTAATACAAAACAATACAAGCCTGAACCTCAGTGCTGTACAGTCCATCGGGTATACGGGCACCGAGCTGTTTGTACGCTCTTCCGTTTTTAGGTTTGATGATTTTGAAAGGAATCAAACCCGGTACAGTGGCAATCCGGTGGTAATTGGCATTAACCAACCTTTGTTCCGGTACAACGGTTTGCGCTGGAACCGGATCATAGAGCCTTTGCGGTATGAAGAATCACAAAAAGAATATGTGGAGGAACTGGAGCAAATTGCGGTTACTGCCACCGATCGGTTTTTTGATCTTTTACTGGCACAAGTAAGCCTCGAAAATGCCCAGAAAAACGTGGCAAACAACGATACTATTTACAGGATTTCGCAAGGCCGGTACAACCTGGGGAAAATTGCGGAAAACGAACTGCTACAAACCGAACTTAACCTGATGACCTCCAGGCAGGAAGTGGCACAGGCTGAGCTTGATGTAGAAACCAGTACCTTACGGCTCAAGTCTTTTATCGGTTTCAATGAGAGTCAGGGTATCAGTTTGGTATTGCCCAATGAAATTCCTGACTTTCACGTAGAGGAAGAAGATGCATTGGCGCAGGCACGGAAAAACCGCTCTGATATGGTAAGTTATGAAAGACGTTTGAAAGAGGCTGAGGCTGATGTAGCTCAGGAAAGAGGAAATACGGGGCTGAATGCCGATTTGCAGGCTACCTTTGGGTTTACCAACCGGGCTGATAGTTTTTCAGAACTATATGCAAACCCTGAAGACCAGCAAACCATCAATATTGGTTTTTTCTTTCCTATTATGGACTGGGGGCGGCAAAAATCAAGGGTAAAAACTGCTGAAGCCTATCAGGAACTGGAGCAGTATGTGGTGGCCCAGGAGCGTATTAATTTTGAACAGGAAGTACTAACGAAAGTCAGAACTTTCAAAATGCTAAGGAACCGGGTAGCTATTTCTGAAGTAGCCGATGACATTGCCGGGCGAAGCTATAATATTGCCTATAACCGTTATCTCATTGGTAAAATCAGCATTACGGACTTAGATCGTTCAATGGATGATAAAGACAGTGGGCGCACCCAGTATATCCAATCTTTGGCTGAATTTTGGCAAGCTTATTACGAGCTTCGGCAACTTACCCTGTATAACTTTGAGGAAGACCAGATTTTAATTGAAAATATTGACCCGGGACGGTAGTTTTTAGGGCAAGGGGCAGAGCGCAAAGGGCATGGAGATAATTCACTATGCCCTTTGCGCTCTGCCCTTCGGCCACCTAAACATCTTTCCGTGTAAGGCCAAATTTTTCTCCTTTCTCTACATTGCCCAGGGGTTCAATGTGTACCATAATATCATATACATTTCGGATATTATGCTTGATGCTGTTCTCCACCGCTTCCCCAATTTCATGTGCTTCCAATACATTGAGATGCCCGTCTACTTCAATATCCAGGTCTATCATATACATATGAGCCATTTTGCGGATGCGGGTACGGTGTGGGTTATGCGCACCTGGTACGGACTTTACGGCTTCAAAAATCTTTTTGTATAGCGTAGTGTCATTTACCCCATCCATAAGCTCGCGGCTGGTTTCCATAAAAATCCCAAAGCCCGTGCCCATAATCCACAAACTCACCATAATGGTCATGAAGGGGTCAATCCAGGGGATTTTGAGATAAATGGCAAGCAATAACCCAAGAAGTACTGAGATAGAAAGCACAGTGTCGGTTTGCATGTTTTTCGCATTGGCGAGCAGCATACTGCTTTGTGTGCTTTTTGCCTGTCGGTGTACCCACCAGGTGAGTAAAAGTTTTCCGGCTACAGAACCCAGCGTAATGTAAATAGCTAGTGAAGAGGGAATGAGCTGGGTTTGTTCATTAAAAAAACTACCGATACTCATCAATAGCAACTGCGCCCCGGCAAAAAATATAACGAAAGCCAGCAGCTTGGAGGCAATGGTTTCGGCCCTGTCGTACCCATAAGGGTATTTTGCAGAAGGTGGTTTGGCAATAATGCGTGCCGCCACCAGGATAACGATAAAGGAAGCAATGTCAGAGGTGGTATCTATTCCATCGCCCATTACAGCCCAACTGTTGGCTAAAAACCCACCGGATATTTTAACGAAGGCAAGTAAGGCATTACCAGCGATGCCTATCCACGCTGCCCTGATGATATTTTTTGTACGAGTGTCCAATACTTTTTTTTCTGACGGCAAAGGTAATGCATAGTATTAGTATGCTTTCAAATCTTGAACGGGAATACGAATAAGTATTTCGCTAAATTTTCTAGAAAGAATTATTCGTCTACCTTTGTAAGACAACTTTAACCTGAAAAAATCCGTGTTATTTAATAGCAAGAGTACAAACTCAAATACGGATTTTGAGTTTTTTTTAATTAATTTTTCTAACCTTAAACAACATAAACTAATGGCATTCGAACTACCTAAATTACCCTATGCTTACGACGCATTAGAACCGCATATTGATGCCCAAACCATGGAAATCCACCATTCTAAACACCACGGTGGCTACGTTTCCAAACTAAATGCTGCACTTGAGGGAAAACCCGAAGCAAATTCTTCATTAGAAGACCTGATGAAAAAAGCAGGCAGCCTTGGTACCGGCGTGCGCAACAATGGCGGTGGTCATTATAACCACTCATTGTTCTGGTCTGTACTTTCTGGTGATGGTGGCGGGCAACCTTCCGGAGAACTGGCTTCGGCTATAGACAGCGCCTTTGGTTCTTTTGACAAATTCAAAGAAGAGTTTGCCAATGCAGCCGCTACCCGCTTTGGTTCGGGTTGGGCATGGCTTATTGTAGCTGATGGACAACTGAAGGTAACTTCTACACCCAATCAGGACAATCCGGTGATGGATGTGGCCGAAGTAAAAGGTACGCCCATCCTCGGCCTTGATGTGTGGGAGCACGCATATTACCTGAAATATCAGAACAAGCGCCCTGAGTACATTTCTTCTTTCTGGAATGTAGTTAACTGGGATGCCGTGGCAGAAAAATTTGCAGCGGCTAAGTAAGTAAAACCATTTTGTAGGCCGGTTCGGTGAACCGGCTTACACCTAATCAGTGCCGGATACATATGAGCATGTAACATATAGTGTCTGGCACTTTTTTATCAACTGTACCTAATCAAAAAACGGCCAGGAAATACCCATATCCACAAATGTCCGTTGTTGGCCTGTATAAATGGGTGTAGTAAAGTACCCCTCCAGGTCTCCAAGCCCTTCGTTAATTTGCGGGATTTTTACGTATACTCTTGCCCGCCTCACTTTTAGTGCAAAAAAGAAATCTACCAAAAAATAACTGGGCACCTCGAAAGCATCCTGCACAAAAAACTGCTGCGTGGCTACATCATAATCATATGCATAGTAAGCTGTGCGATAGTGGGTGTCAACTCCAGTTTCCAAGATAATTTTTCCATCCATAAATACCCGGCTGTAATATAGCTTGGTGTTGATAAACAATCCGGGCATACTGAAAGCTTCGGAAGCTTTGCCCGTTACTGTTGTATACATGACTTTGCTCCGTAAACGCAAATATTTAAAAAAATCCAGGCCAATATCCACACCGGGCGAAAGTATTTGTGCAGAGCCCGAAGCCTGTACCGGAAAAGCCTGGCGGCTGCCCGGAATGGTATCCCTCATAAAGTAAACAGGGCGGTGCACATTCGTGATGCTCAAAAAAGGCCGCAATGAAAGCGAGGAAATATTGACTTTCAGCGCGCCTGCAATCTGGTCTGAGGCCGTGGGGGCAAAATCATTATCAAACCAAAAGTTATGGTTGCCCCAATAAGTGCGTTCCAGATAAGAAGGCAAAGAACGGGTGCGTTGGTAAGAAGCATCTACCAACGGGCTTTCAAATACTCCCCTGATGCGGTGAATATCAGCCGAATTGTATTCTCCATCACCTTTGATTACAATATTATCCGTAAGGTTGTAGCGCAGGTTGAATCCCAGATATTGTTCAAAAGAAGCATATTTACCTTCAATATGATTGTAGGTAAAACGAGGAGTCCTGAATTTGTGGTAAAAACCATAAAACAAATTGCCCAATTCCCCCTTAATACCCGCCTCGTTTTCTACTACTGTAAACTTTGTTTCATCATAAGTACTGTCGGTACTCAGGAGCATGCGTTTAAAGTAAACCGAATCGTCAGGACTTAATTCATTATAATCAAAAATATTAGTTTGTGCGCCCCTGTCCAGAGCGTGGTATACCTGCAAATGTTTTGAAAATGCATATTGGTGATAGAGATGAATATTGTTGCGGCGCTCCCGGCTGAAGGCGTCCCTCAGCCATATCAGGGCATCCTCGTAACGGAACAAATCTTCCAGTTCATCCCCTTCTTCCTCTATAATTCCACCCGATTCCTCCACATTGTGGTTGAGGATAGAAAAGTTAGTCATGATTTGGTATTTGGGCATACCCGCGCTGTTTTGCGCCTGTGTTCGAAAGTGTGTAAAAACAGTAATAGCATCCGAAGAAGTTTGGGTATCGCCGCGGCTTTGTTGCGCTCCCAGTTGCTTATCGGCCCGGCGGCGTACGTAATTGGCACCCACGTTCCAATCGGGGGTAATGTTGGCCGAAAAAGTTACCCCGGCTACAGAACGGCCGTTTCCACCAAAATTCAAATACAGGTTTGTGTGTGGCGATTGGGTATCGTAATACTTAATTTCTTCCGGCCGGGTAAAATAAGGGTCGTAGGCATTAAAGCCGGGCTTCGCCCCAATCGTTTCAGGGAAATTATAAAATACAGGATGGGTAGCTGTACCAATGTTACCTAAATCCTGCAACATATTATCGTGCTGCTCTACTACCGAAAAGTTATACACCTCATTAATCATCGTATCAATGGTATAATACGCTTCCTGGTTCAGCCTGAGGTTTTTTTCAAAAGTGTAACGGGTAGTATTGGGACCATATTGGATAGAGTCTTCTTCTTGTACTTCTTCTCCTTCTTCAGACTCTTGCTGGGATGGCGGCGTACGCTGGGTGGAGGGTAGTTGGCGTGTAGGCCGCTCCTGCCCTATTGCTGTTAACTGAAGCAGCAAAAAGGCTATTAAAAATAATACTGTATGATTTTTTGCACTACACACGGCTCGGCACATCATGGGTTTTTATGAACTAAAATACTGTCTTTCACTTTTTCTTTAACGAGTTGATCAAATGCTGATTGTGATTGTAAGAAAAAGGTTTCAATGGGCAAATAATACAAAGGCATATCTTCCCATAAATCTATTGCCAAATTTAAAAGTTTCACCTTGTCTTTTTCGGTGGTCAGGATACTAATTTCCGGGTCATGCAAGGCTTGCCAGGTTTTTTGGAGGTAAAAGATGTCTTTCTCTGTATAACGGTGATGATCGGCATATTTCAGGTGTTTTACCAACGTAAAATGTTGTTGAACATATTCTTCAAGCGGGGCATGGTTGGCAATGCCACTCACCAGCAATACTTTTTGGAGAGGTTGTGGTTTTTCGCTCCGGGCTGAGTGAGGAGGTAAATAGCGAATCCCGGAAAAAAATACGGGAACGCCTTGTGATGTATATTTCCTCACGGCTTGCTCTATTGAAGCAATCCGGGTTTCCGGCAAATCGGCCGGGCATTTGCTCACAACAATCACGTCGGCACGGGCTGCTCCTGTTCTGGATTCCCGCAAGCGGCCGCCCGGCAGCACTGCGTCATGGTAAAACGGGCGGGCATATTCTGTCAGCAAAATATTGAGGTTTGTGCCAATGGCCCGGTGCTGAAAAGCATCATCCAGCAAGATAACTTCCGTTTTGGGGCAGTGGTACAAAATTTCGGGAACGGCCACAATACGTTCTTCGCCTACCGCCACCACCACTCCTGACGTATTAAATTTATTGTGAAATTGAAAAGGTTCGTCGCCCAGGGTTTGTGCTGTATCTTGTGAGTTGGCAAGCCTTACACCTTTGGTAGCGCGCCCGTAGCCCCGGCTCAGGATGGCAACAGGGTGTTCGTCTTTGAGTAAACGCACCAAATATTCTATCATGGGCGTTTTTCCCGTACCTCCTACCCGCAAATTGCCTACACCAATGACATAGGGTGAAAAATGCACCGTTTTAAAAATTTGCCGATCGTACAGAAAGTTCCTGAGTGTTGTGCCCAGCCAGTACATGGCAGAGAAAGGTGCCAGCAATATTTTGATAACCTTCAATGAAACTCCTAAATTCGCAATACACATGAACAAAACTCTGCTGCAAATATGGTGAAAATCCGGGAAGTAACAGCCTTTTTAGAAGAAATAGCCCCACGCGATTATCAGGAAAGCTACGATAATGCCGGGCTGATTACGGGAAATCCGGATGCAGAAGTTGCAGGCGTGCTTGTAAGCCTGGATGCCATAGAAGCTGTGATAGATGAAGCTATTGAACGAGGCTGTAACCTTGTTGTAGCGCATCATCCCATTGTATTTCGGGGAATGAAAAGCCTCACCGGAAAAAACTATGTAGAGCGCACGGTCATCAAAGCCATCAAAAATGATATTGCTATTTATGCCATTCATACCAATTTGGATAATGTATTTGAGGGCGTAAATAGAAAAATTTGCGAGAAAATCGGCTTAGAGAAACTACAAATTTTAGCCCCCAAAGCAGATACCCTGTCCAAGCTGGTTACTTTTGTGCCCGAAGCTGATACCGATCGGGTGGTAAGTGCTTTGAGCAAGGCCGGTGCCGGGGTAATTGGCAATTACACAAAGTGCAGCTTTCAGGTAACAGGTACGGGAACGTTTGAACCCAACGAACAGGCCAATCCGCATATAGGTGCCCAAAATCAGCTGGAAAGGGTAGCTGAGCAACGCGTAGAAATGATTTTTCCCAAGCCACTCAGTTCCCGGGTTTTACAGGCATTAAGGGCAGCGCATCCTTACGAAGATGTAGCTTACTTCCTGCATAACCTGGAAAATAAGAACCCTGAAGTTGGTGCTGGTATGATTGGGGAATTACCCGCACCCATGGAAGAGCAGGACTTTTTACAGCATCTGAAAGAAAGTATGACATTGGCATGCATCAGGCA
This sequence comes from Cyclobacteriaceae bacterium, assembly GCA_965230065.1. Classification (GTDB taxonomy): domain Bacteria; phylum Bacteroidota; class Bacteroidia; order Cytophagales; family Cyclobacteriaceae. The sequence goes on from OZ245942.1 coordinate 8,602, forward strand.
CACCCGGTTGTTGGGAAAAAAAATTAAAAAAATAGCCGTTTGTGGAGGGGCCGGCAGCTTCTTGTTAGGTCATGCCATGCGCCAGGGAGCCGATGTATTTGTAACAGCCGATTACAAATACCATGAATTTTTTGATGCCGATGGTAACATCATCATTGCCGATATTGGGCATTATGAGAGTGAGGTATATACGAAAGAATTATTGGGCGACTTATTATCCAAAAAATTTGTTACCTTTGCGGTTCATTTGGCAAAAACCGTTACCAATCCAGTATTTTATTTTTAGATTTGTTATATGGAAAAGACAGCAGCGCAACAAACTGTAGCAGAAAAGTTAGAAGCTTTGATGACCTTACAAAAGATAGACACAAAGCTTGATGAAATTAAAAAAGTGAGAGGGGTTTTACCCGAAGAGGTAAGCGATTTGGAAGATGAGATTGCCGGTTATCAAACCAGGCTCGATAAGTTTGGGAGTGAGGTAGAAGAATTAGAAAATGAAATACAAAAGAACAAAACCGGCATTAAAGATTCTGAGAACCTTATCAAGAAATATGAGGAGCAGCAGATGAATGTGCGGAACAATCGGGAGTATGACGCTATTACCAAGGAAGTAGAATTGCAACAACTGGAAATTCAAATTTCTGAGAAGAGGATCAAAGAAGCTTATGCAAAAATAGAGAATAAGAAAGAAGAAATAGAAGTGACCAAATCACTGATAGATCAAAGAAGCCAGGATTTGGAAAGCAAGCGGGAAGAGCTGGATAAAATTATCTCTGAAAGCCAGGATGAAGAAGAGGCTTTGATGAAGAAAAGAAGTGATGCAAAAAAAGATATAGAAGATAAACTGTTACGATATTACGAAAAACTCAGGGCCAGTCTTTCTAACGGATTAGCCGTGGTTTCGGTGAAGCGGGGCGCTGCCGAAGGTTGTAATATTGTAATCCCCCCCCAAAGAATTGTGGAGATAAAAGAAAAGAAAAGAATCATCTTTGATGAATATTCAGGCAGAATCCTGGCTGATGTGGAAATAGAGGAAGAACCAGAAGAAGCCCCCAAACCCAAGCGGGGAAGGCGGAAAAAAGCCTAAACACAAAATATTTCAATTTGAAAGCCTCATCTGTTCTCGTTTCGGATGGGGCTTTTTTTCATCCTGATAATCAATTTGATAAAGAATTATGTGTGATTCTTGAAAAAGTTATACGAATGATGGAAAAACCCCCACTCAATTCCCTGATTTTTTATACGGTACGACTGTTGATATAAAATGTACGATCGCACTTCTGAAATTTTTTCAAGAAAGTATTCTATTAACATTTTTATTGTTTTCTTATTTATTCGAGTAAAATTCTTATTTTAGTAAATTATTTTCGTCAATAAACCCATAAAGTGTGGCGTCTTATCTAACGATACAACCCCTGGAGGATGGTGATAGTTTTCCCCGCTTAAAAGGAAAAACGTTATCAGGCCGTAAAGTACTTTTCCCAAAGCACGTTGAGGGTAAAATTTCAATACTGATTTTCTATTTCTACCAGGAGGCTCGTCCGCAAGTACAAAAGTGGTGTAGTAAACTCATGGAGAGTTACGGAAAGCGTAAAGATGTTGCCTGTTACGAAGTACTAATGGCTCGCGATTACGCCCGCCTATACGGTTTTATTTTTGACCATAAGCTGAAGCGGCTGATCCCCAGAAAGAGGCGTGATAATGTGGTAACATATTATGGAAAGTTGGAAAAGTACTATTACCATTTCAATGTGAATAGTCTGACTGACTGCTATTTGTTTATGCTTGACAAAGCAGGAAAGGTCAGGCTATCTGCCGAAGGCCCCATGACTCAACATAAGAGGGATCAAATCAATGCTAAAATAGAGGAACTGTCTGCCCAGGATCAGTTGATGCCCGAATAATCGTAACGGAATTTAATGCCCCCAAAATAATTCCTTTCCGCTGCCGGTTGAAAATACCTTCCTCCAAAGGCATTCAAGTCATTACCTAAACTATACCGCTCATTCAATACATTATCAATGCCGGCAAATATTTCCATCTCAAAGTTACCGGAAAGTGCCACAATGTAACCTGCTTTCAGAGCTAATAAGTGATATGGATCAGAATATACATCGTTGGCATCATTCAGTGGTATGGCATCGGTAAAGTTAAAAGTCCCCTGAAAATATCCTCCGAAAGCTGTTCGCACATCCACCGAAGTTACACTGATGTTGGGCGCAACCCCGGTAAGCTGGTTACCTGAAAAGTCTTCCCCTTCTTTTACGTAATTTTTGAAGTTAAAATCATGATAAGTATAGGCCGTTTGGATTTCAACCTGTTCAATCAATTGCCCCGGGTTATCCACCACAAACCAGGTGGCTGCCAACTCTATCCCCTTTTGGTCGGTATTGCCTGTATTAGTAAATAAGACGGTACCCCGGTCCGATTCCTGCTGTACAATGGTTTCGTCCAGTTGAAAATAGAAAGCCGTCAGGTCAAAATTGAGCTTTCCGTTCAGTGTATTGCCACGCAGGCCAACTTCATAGTTTGTGCCCCGCTCAGGCTCTAAACCAAGGTTGATACTGCCTTCATTGGTTCGTACTTCCTCAATGGTAGGAGGAGAAAAACCATAGCTGATGCTGCCATGCAGGGCGATGTTGTTCTGGAATTTTTTTACCAACCCAATACGGGGCACCACAATGGGATCAAACTTTTTGATGACCTGGTATGATGAGTCCAGGGCAACATCTACCAGCCGGTAAATGTCATATTTGAGGTAATTGTAGCTGGCACCTGCCGTAAGGTAGAAGTCTCCGGGCAGGTCAAACGCCGCGTTGGCAAAGGCAAAGGCCTGATGGGTGCGCAGTTCGTCGTCAAAATTCAAATCTCCAGGCTGGCCAAAATCATTTTCAAAATTACGGGCTACATTGGTACCTATTTGTACTTCTCCACCAAATGTAAACCTGGTGTGTACTTCTCCTATGTTTGTATCATAATAAAAACGGGTACGCCCGCCACCGCTTTGCTGGCTATCGCGTTTGTAGTCCAGGTTGAAGGGATTATTAAAAAAGGCCAGCTTGCCATAAATCGTAGTAAGGTTGTTAAAATTTTCACTGAACTTGTACTCATGGGTAAACCCAAGCAAAAGCGATTTTTGTTTGATGCTGGCATTGGCATCCACACTGCCTAAAGCAAAAGGATTGCCCGGACGTGCCTGTGTGGGGTCTTCGTCAAACTGTTCCTGTGTTAAGCCTCCCGGAATCCCATAGTTCAGGTCAGAATACAACAAGTTCGCCGATACTTTTCTTTTTTCAGAAGTATTAAAAACACCGCCTATCTCTACCACATCACGGCGGAAAAAAGACTGCTCCCGGTAGCCATCGGCTTCCTGGTGGGCATATTTTACGGTAAGCTGTCGCTTTTCCGTAAAATCATTGATGGCAGCGGTATAGCGTTGCAAGCCAAACGAACCCAGGGTAATACCTGCTTTTACTTCTTTTTTATCTTCATTCCCCCTCATGCTGTTTATATTCAAGGCTCCTCCGGTACCAGCCCCGTAAATGCTACCTGCCGGTCCTTTGATTACCTCCACTTTTTCCATGTTCATCAGGTCCAGCAAATTGAAATAAGTAAGCCCCGAAGGCTCTGTAAAGGGAATGTTGTTCCAGTAGACTTTTACATTTCTTACACCAAAAGGTGCCCTGAGTGCAGAACCCCGGATGGCAATGCGGTAACTGCCCGGCGCCCGCTCTTCCATGCGCACACCTGGCAAAGTATTCATGGGCGCTACCAGGGAAGTTTCTCCATAAGCAGCAATGGTCTGGTTGCTTAAAACACCTACAGCACCTGGTGTTTCCAGCAATTTTCGGTTGGCATCGTACCCGATTACCACAATTTCATTAAGGAGTTTGGTATCGGTGACTTCCAGGCTGTCGTTTTCGACAGATTGTGCCCATAAAGCGGTTGGGAACTGAAAAGAAATTAATAAAGCGACAAGGCTGAACAGGTAATAGTTTATCATGATATATGGTTTCCTTCTTATAGCGAAAAATAGTATGGCAAGGATACGAAAATGTGCCATTGTTTTTTACAAAAAAGTTAACCTTTTATATTCGAGTGTAAGGCATTTTGGTTTTTATTGAGTTTGATTGGCTTTCTAATTGCTAAAGCCTTAGATTAGTCATCAAAAATAGAATGGCACTTGATGCAGATTTACAAGAAAAAAAGAATGACCTTTCAGAGTTTGTATTGCTTTCCAAAAGTATTCTTAATTACCTTCCAGCAGTTCTGACAAGCTACAAAGATAAAGGCCAGTATAGAATTTATGTAAATGAGCAGGCTGGTGTTCGGAAGTTTATAAGACCGATAAATACCAACCTTTTTTTGCCAAACGCTGAAGAATTTGAAAATAAATACGGCCAGTTTTCTATTTTACTCAATAGAATAAAGAGTGGGGAAAGAGAATTTAATGGCGAAGAATTAGTGACAATAGATCAAACAATCTACACTTTGCAACAATCAATTGGAGCAGGTTTTGATCTACTGCTTGAATCGAACAGTGCCAGAAAACACGTAGGGAATAGGTTTGAAGAACTTGTGAAATGTATTTTCACTGAGATTGGGATAGCCAATAAGAAAACAGTTTTACAAATCCCCTATGAAACTGACGAGGGAACTAAGGTTTACAAATGTGAAAATGATCTCATTTTATCTCCTTTTGAAAAGGTCAAGTCAACTTCCAAATCGCTGGACAAGAATGAAATTGTCGTCTCTGTGAAAACTACTTCCAAAGATCGAATGAGCAAAATGTTTATTGATAAAATGCTTCTGGAAAGGTTCGTAAAACACCGTCAAAAAGTAATCGGCATTTTCTTGAATGACGTACAGCGGAAGAAAGCAGATAACATAAGCTTCACTTTAGTTTCTGGCCTTTTTATGGTATATAGCAACTTTCTGACTGAACTGGAAGGTATTTACTATCTTGATCCTCCACCTAATGCGAAAAAAGAGCCGTATAGCAAATACATGAAATCTTTCTCTAATTTGATTACTTCGGATATTTGGAGACTGTTAGCCTCTTAATTTCTTTCTTCTTTTTTGAGATTCTTTGGTGTCAACCTCACTAACAATTCTTGACAAGTGCTCTTGGTCATTAAGTCGTTCTATAATGATTTTACAGTATTTAACTTCCTTTTCAACTCCTATCCACTTTCTTTTATATGCTTCAGCAACAGCAAAAGTAGAACCAGAGCCACCAAAAGGGTCCAGTACTGTATCACCTATATTAGAAGAGGACAAAACAACTTTCCTTAATAATTCTACTGGTTTTTGTGTTTCATGGGGATAACGCTCCCATGCACCATTCGAAATCGTGGGAATCTCAAGAACATCTTTAGGTTTTGCTCCGAGGGGGTGCGGTTCCCATATATATTTCTTCCCATTTTTCTTTCCGTTTGAATATTGAGATGATTCTGCTTGTGGGCGAGACGGATATTTTAGCGTATGCTCATTATATGGAATCCTGACCTCATCAATGTTAAATTTGAAATCCTTTGATTTGCGAAGATGAAGAATACTTTCATGGGATCTTCCCCAGTCATTGCCAAGGTTAGCCTTGTTTCGGTAAAACCAAACTAGCCATTTGCAGCCTTTAAATAAATGTGCAGATGCCCACTTTATGTCTGCCAATATTTCTGAAAAGCCACAGATATATATTGAACCTGTATTCTTTAATATCCTGCTTGCCTCAGTGATCCATTTTAAACTCCATTCCACATATTCTTTTTGAGATGAAAAAGAATCCCATTGGGCTTTTTTGATATTATAGGGTGGGTCTGCAAAAATCAGATCAACTGATCCCGGTTCAAGTGATTTCAAAAACTCTAATGAATCTGCATTGAATAATTGGCCCAATTGCGTTTGAAAGAAAGGGACGTAAGTGAGTGTAGAAGCAGGCTTATTTTGATGACATATTTCAAGTTGCATTTCTTCAACTAAGGCATCAACCTGATCTTCACTATAAACACGATAGTTGTTTATGGGATGCCTCGAGCTTGTAAATTTACCCGATTTGTCCCACCGCCTTAATGTTTCTGAATTGACATTTAGCTTTTCAGCAGCTTCACTAACAGTAAGATATTTTGGCATAGCTAAGATTATATAACCTTATACAACATTACACAACAATATTAGTGAATTCAAAGTGAATATAAAAGCACTTTAACTGTCATTTTCCTTAAAAATAGCTTTTGGTATTTGTTTAAATTAGTGAATGCATCGTATCTTGATGGCAAATAATAGGCATGCCCTCTATGAAAAGGAAAGACTTTCTTAAAACATCTTCTGCACTGGTGGCTGGTAGTTTTTTAACGCCCTTGCTTTCGTGCGAACAACCGTCCAAAGCTACCCGTAAGAATTGGGCAGGGAACTATACCTACAAAGCTGAACAGCTGGATGCACCCAAAACGGTGGAAGAATTACAAGCGCTGATGCAGCAGGGCGGTGCAAAGAAGGCATTGGGCTCAAAGCATTGTTTCAATAACATTGCCGATAGTCCATCGCGCCAGATTTCCACCGAGCACTTCAACAAACTGATCTCCGTTGACAAAGCAGCCAAAACCGTAACTGTAGAAGGAGGAATGCGATACGGTGAACTGGCACCCCTGTTGGATCAGCAAGGGTATGCCCTTCACAACCTGGCATCTTTGCCCCATATTTCCATTGCAGGCGCTTGTGCTACGGCTACGCATGGTTCGGGAGTGCAAAATGGTAACCTGGCCTCTGCGGTTACGGCTATTGAGCTGGTAACCCCCGCAGGAGAGATAGTAACTTTGCATAGAGGGAATGCCGACTTTTACGGAGCTGTGGTGAATTTGGGTGCACTGGGCATTGTAACCAAAATAACACTTGATATTCAGGACAATTACAAAGTGCAGCAAGAGATATTTCAAAATCTGCCACTTGCGTCTATTGAAAATTATTTTGATGAAATTATGTCCAGCGGTTACTCTGTGAGCTTATTTACCGACTGGCAGGATAAGAACATCAGCCAGGTATGGGTCAAAAGACGAGTGGACGAAGCCACAACCGCATTGGATAAGGAGTTGTTTGGTGCCACCGCAGCTACGAAAAACCTGCACCCCATCACCCGGATTTCGGCAGTGAATTGCACCGAACAAATGGGCGTGGAAGGCTACTGGTATGAGCGCCTGCCCCACTTTAAGATGGGATTTACGCCCAGCAGCGGGGAAGAATTGCAATCAGAATATTTTGTACCGAAAGCAAATGCGGTAGATGCTCTGCTGGCTCTGGAGAAGAAAGGGAACCAGATTTACCCTCAGCTGATGATTTCAGAGATCCGTACCATCGCGGCCGATGAGCTGTGGTTAAGCCCCTGCTACCAGCAGGATTGTGTGGCTTTTCATTTTACCTGGAAACAAAACTGGGAAGAAGTACGCAAACTCCTGCCCATGATAGAAGCGGAATTATCCCCATTTCAGGTGCGCCCTCACTGGGGGAAATTATTTACCCTCAACCCTGCTACCCTGCATGCCCGGTATGAAAAGATGAATGACTTTGTACAACTGGCACAAAAGTATGACCCTCAGGGAAGGTTCAAAAATGCTTACCTGGATTTGAATATTTACTAATGGCTATATTGCAGATAAAATGCATATGTACTGTACGTGATGAGCGTATAAAAAGACCTTATACGTCCGTGCGGGACGATAGGACGAAGCAATCTGTTACATTTGGGCATAAAAGCAACAGATTGCCGCTTCGGCGGTCCGATTCTCTCTGCTCTGCAATGACGGCAGATTTGGATGCTAATCAGATACTATGCACTTTATTAAATTGTTAGCACACATTTTAAATGAAGCTCCGAACAAAAAATAATACAACGATTCAATATATTTTGGTGTCAAATGGTTCACCAATTATTACCACTATTCTTCCTCCAGAAGTCTTTGAAAGTGACGTTGTAGATTTTATAAAAAGTTGTCCTGTAGATATAATTCAATTGATAGATTCTGTTGACTTTTTAGAATTATATCTGAGAAATGCATGGAGTTTTGGATATGATTTCAGTGTGTTTAATATTAAAGATTTTGATTTTTTAGAGCCCCTAATAAACTCAAGTCCACAAATACAATTATTCTTTTTGGATGGATCATCCAAAGAGCACAAAAAGTTATACGAAAAGCTAAATAATGATAAATCGATTATTCGATATTTTCACTTTTACAATTCTGAAAATGGAATTAATTCTGAAAATGGATTAATAGTTTCACCAATCCACTTCATTGAAACTATTATTAATCAACAAGAAGAGATACTTAATTACTTAAAATTTAAAGGTGTTCAAATAAATCCATCTGTTTTTATTGGACATAAAGAGTTTCATGAATTTTATTATTTTGTACCAACCCGAACTAACTTTTTTTTAATCAATAGGATAATTGGAAATTTTGGTTATTGTGAATCAGATTTAACTCTTGAACAGAGAGAAGAAAAACATATTGAAGAAACGTCAAAAGCTCTTAAAGCTCAACATTCATTTGAACGACAGAAATTATTTATTAATCAAGTAAAAAAAATAGATTACTACTTTAATATTGCAATAAGAGAAAAGATTCTAAATCCTACTAGTTCAATTTCCCCTTATTTGCCATCTCTTATTTTGGTTGTTCCATTTCATAATCCAGACTTAAAAGAAATATACGGAGATAAAAATCTGACAGATTTATTGCAAGTAGAACAAACCGAAAACTATATCAATTTAGCTGATACTAAACAAGGGTTTAGAATGACAACAGCGGGAATGGAAATTCAACGAAAAAGAATAAAATACCTTGATGATATTTCTTTCTTGCATTCATCATTTTCTTTCAGTCCAACAATTAGATTACCGTTGAAGGGTAAATCACTTTATAGAGAATTGTCGTTCTTCAGACCGAGCTCTTTTCCCAATATCAGCATTCACAAAAACCGTAGAAAGCTAAAAAAGACTATTTACATGTTTGGGAAAGCATTAAAAGAAAAAACTATCTCTTTTGAATTAGAAAATTTGATAAAAAGGAGAAATGGTCAAATTATAGCAATATCAGACTTACCCATTGAATGGACATTAATTGATGGAATTCCATTATCATTTACACATGACATCTGTCGTCTCCCTGAAACATCTTTACATGGATTGATGTCATTTTACACTTATAATCAAGTTTCAGAGTACTCTGTTCCAGAAGATATTCTTAAAAAGACGCTTATTATTTTAGGTTCAAATGAGTCATCATTTAAAAAATGGCACGAACAAGTCTATGAATTATCGAAGAGGGATGGATTTTCAATTGTTCAATGTAATTGTTTAAATGATGTTAAACAGGCAATTGATAAGTTAAAACCTGATTTTCTAATATTCGATTGTCATGGAGGGTATGATGATACAACTCGTTCTTCGTATTTATTAATTGGCGATGAGATTCTCGATGGAAATTATGTTGTAAAGAATCAAATATCAGCTCCGATAATCTTTCTTTCGGCATGTGGCACTGCACCAACATATGGTACAATGAATCCAATAGCAAATGCATTTTTTGAATCTGGTGCAATATCAGTCACATCAACATTTTTGCCTATTGATGTTGATACAGGTTCAATATTATATTTGCGAGTTTTAAATAATTTGAGTTATGCAGCAAATCATGTTATTCACAAAAATTGGTTAGAATTTATTTGTCACCTAATAAGAACCTCCTCGATAAATGAAGCTTATCGTCTTGCATTAAATAAAGACCCGAGTATTGAAAGTAATGATTACTTTGTGTCCAATGTAACTGCATTAACCGAATCTTTGGTTTTCTCAAAAAGAAGAGAGCTTTATAAAACAATTAATAATAAAATATCATCAATGACAAATGTTAAAAGGGAATATTATTCAGAGGTTGTTCCTGAATATTTGTTATACACTAATTTAGGCAGAGGAGACTTGATTTTATTTGATAAATGGAAAGAAGACTATTTAAAGAAAAACGTTTGCTAACATTTTGTATAAGTAATGGTAGGGGAAGTACTAAATTTCAAACTTTTTAGCCCGCTCAAACTTCATTACGGTTTGATAGGAAAGTGTCACGCAATCTGCCCCTACTCATACAATTTACCGTTGTGCTTAATATAAAAGAGCCGAAATGACAGTAACCTATGACAAGTACTATCAGACAGAAAACTTATTCGGAGAACCATATCTCGAATTGATAGAGTTTTTAGCTAAATATCCTAAAAAAGCTACTCACTAACAAAAGGAGTAGCTTTTTCAATGAATAATAACTTTTTTCTTAAGCCGGTACCAGCTCTTTTTCTTCCTCTTCCACAGCGCACATGGCTTCCAGCTGGGTATGGCTGAGTTCACAGTTAATCCAGTCGGGATCGAGGTCAGCCGATATTTTTTCGTAAAACCCAATGGCTGAATCGTTATCTTCGGCTACCTGCCACTTCATCTTCCGGGCACCATGAGCCACGGCTTCATCGGCCAGGGCCTGCATGAGCAGTTTGCCAATGCCTTTGCCCCGGTGCGAGTGCGTAATGATGAGGTCTTCCAGGTACAGGCTTTTGCCTTTCCAGGTAGAATAAATAAAATAGTAGATGGTAGCACCTACAATCACTCCATTCTCTTCAGCCACGATAAAATGAAAATAAGGCTCTTTGCCAAACGCGTCCGTTTCCATTTGCGCGGCTGTATTATCTATATAATCAGGGTCGTGTTTGTGGTGAACAGCCAGCTCTTCCACAAGCCTGAACACTGATGCAATGTCTTCTTCTTTTCCTTTTCTGATGTTAATTTTTTCAGAATATTCCATGACAATGAATGGTCGTTGACAGAACCAGGGTTTATTCCGTAGCAAGACCTAACCTTTTTGGTTTTAATGAATGATATTTTCCCTGTTGAGCATAAAAAAAGCCCCATATTTTCATGAGGCTTGCTTTATTTATACTGCAAAGATAAAAAACAATACAAAACAGTAAAAATAAAGCTTGCTCCACCCTTACATACGTACCTAGGCGAATAATGATTGGTTATTTATGTGTTTTCTCAAAATACCTGTTTTTCCTTATCCGGAAAATAGTTTTATATTGGTGAACTGGTTACTGGTCACTAGATGCTGGATACTAGATGCTAGAGACCAGTATCTAGAAACCAGTATCCAGAAACCTGCAATTATGAAACTACATTCCCTGATAACTTTGATGCTGTTGACCACAGTATTGCACGCCCAACCCTCAGACAAGTTTGATCTGATTGATATTTTTGACCTGGAGTATGTATCCGACCCACAAATCTCCCCTGATGGCAACCGGGTGATTTACGTGCGCAACTTCAGCGATATTATGACGGATAAAAACCTCTCTAACCTCTGGATTATCAATTTTGATGGAAGCGGAAACCGTCCACTCACTACGGGAAACCAAAATGATGTGCAGCCCCGTTGGTCGCCCGATGGTACAAAAATCATCTATAAGTCTAATAAAGGGGGAAGCATGCAAACGTATATGAAATGGCTGGATACGGGTGCCGAAACCAAGCTGACCAACCTGCAACGCTCCACAGGCCCGGCTGTATGGTCGCCTGATGGGCAATACCTGGCTTTCAATATGTTTGTGCCCCAGTCTGATTCAAATGTTATCAAACTGCCCACCAAACCGGAAGGTGCCAAGTGGAACAAGCCGCCTGTTTACATAGACAAAATGAATTACCGTGCCGATGGGGCCGGATACCTGAAAAGTGGTTATCAGCAGCTTTTTGTGCTATCTACGGATGGGGGCACGCCCCGGCAGGTTACTTCCGGGGAATATGATTATGGTGCTCCCCAATGGAGTGCCGATGGGCAATCTTTGGTTTTTTCAGCCAATTTGCATGAAGATGGGGATTTTCAACCTTTAAACTCAGAAATATACAAAGTCGATATTGCTACCGGAAAAATAGATACGCTCACTACCCGGTTTGGCCCGGACAATAACCCGAAAGTTTCGCCTGATGGCAAAAAAATAGCCTACCTGGGGTTTGATGACCAATACCAGGGTTATGAGGTTACCCGCTTGTATGTAATGAACAGCGATGGTACAGAAAGCCAACTCATTTCAGGGGAACTAGACCGGGATGTTGGTAATATGCAATGGGCAGCCGATGGCAAAAGTTTATTCTTCCAATATGATGATAAAGGCAATACCAAAATTGCCCAAATCAATATGAATGGCAAAGTAAGCGACCTTACCAATAACGTGGGAGGGCTTACCTGGAGCCGGCCGTATGCAGGAGGCACATTTACCATAGCTGCTTCGGGCAGGTATGCATATACTTTGTCAGGCACTGAGCATCCGGCAGATTTGGCAGTAGGAGAAAAAAATAACACCAGCAGGCTTACCCAACTGAATGCTGATTTGTTCAGCTACAAGCAGTTGGGCGAAGTTGAAGAAATATGGTATACATCCTCTTACGATGACCGGCAGATACAGGGATGGATTGTGAAACCACCCGATTTTGATCCCAACAAAAAATACCCCTTAATACTGGAAATTCATGGCGGGCCCTTTACCAATTACGGATTCCGGTTCACTGCAGAAATCCAGTTGTATGCGGCGAAAGGATATATAGTGTTGTATACCAACCCCAGGGGCAGCACCAGTTATGGAAAAGAATTTGGGAACCTCATCCATCACAACTACCCCAGTCAGGATTACGACGACCTCATGTCGGGCGTAGATGCCGTGATTGAAAAAGGATACATTGACGAAAACAACCTGTTTGTAACCGGAGGCAGTGGAGGTGGCGTGCTCTCGGCCTGGATTATCGGGAAAACAGATCGCTTTGCTGCCGCCGTAGTTGCCAAGCCTGTCATCAACTGGTTTACACATACCTTGTATGCCGACAATCCGGTATTTTTTACCAAATACTGGTTTCCCGATATGCCCTGGAATGTGCCCGAACAGTATATGGCCCGCTCCCCCATTTCATTGGTAGGTAATGTAACTACGCCTACCATGCTACTAACGGGCGAAGAAGATTTACGCACACCCATCGCCGAATCAGAACAATATTATGCTGCTTTACAACTCAGAAGGATAGAATCCGCTTTGGTACGCATTCCGGGAGCTTCGCATGGCATCGCGGCCAAACCTTCTAATTTGATGGGTAAAGTGGCAGCTGTTTTGAGTTGGTTTGAGAAGTATAAGGAATAGAAATATGCATCCTGGAAAGCCCAGCGCATAATTGATTCTTTAGAAGTAAAACCGGAGATGAGGTGCAGTTGGATTAAAAGATAAAAGTGAAAGGGAATTATAGTTGAAAATGCCATAAATAAATTTTGTGAGGCATCTGATATTATATTTTATACCGAAGCGGATAAAGCTTAGTGGGGTCTGGGTTTTTGTTTTATATGCCTTACCCGCAAGATCTTAATTACTTTTTCTGTATGCCGATACGTTACTCGGTAGGAATATTTTTCAAAAGCCCGGTAATTTCCTGGGTTATCCTTTTTAAATCTATCCAGTGGATATTTTTCAGGATGTTCCGGTAAACTGCGGGTCATAGATAGGATAGCGTCTTTTACCTTCTCAGCACTAGCAGGAGAACTTTCTTTAATGAACTCGTATGCTCTTTGCAAAGAGGCATAAGCACTTTTATTCCACGATACAGTGGGTGGTTTCGGAAGGTTTTCTAACGGATTGTCACTTACCATTTTTTAGCCATTTCCTCTACTTCTTCCTGACTGAAGAACTCCCCACGGTCAATTTCAGCCTCAGCCTCTTCCAGTTCCTGATTGTATTGTTCAATACTGATGGGTTTTTCTGAGAATTTGAGTAAAGATGTTTCTAGCTCGATGAGTTCTTCTTCACTTAAGTGCATCACTTTTTCTATGATAGCGTATTTTCTAGCGGCAATCGTTTCCATTTTTATGTTTTTAAGTCTTACTCAAAGATAACGATTTTTTCAGGATATAGATTTTTCTAATGATACGCTTTTTTGGCATATTCCGATGGGGCCACACCAAAATGTTTCTTAAATGATTTGGTAAAGTAACTCTGATCATTGAATCCGGCTTCGTAAGCCACCTGGGCAATATTGCCGAAATGCTGTTGGATCAGTTGTGCTGCATATTTCAGGCGGTAGGTGCGGATGAATTCAGTGGTGGACTGCCCCGTGAGGGCTTTCAGCTTCACATGCAAAAGGGTGCGGCTTACGCCCAGTTCTTTTTGCAAATTCTCAGCAGAGAAATCAGGATCTGATTTATGAGTTTCCAGCAACTCCAAAGCTTTTGTCAGGAACTGCTGATCATGAGAACTTACTTCCAACTCCTGAGGCTTGTAAGCAAAAGAATCCTTGTACTGACCCCACAGCTTTTTGCGATGAGTGATGAGGTTTCTGATGCGCAGCTTCAGTTCTTCTTTGTTGAAGGGTTTGGTCAGGTAAGCATCAGCCCCTACGGTCAGTCCCTCTATCTTGTCGGCCTCTGCGGCTTTGGCCGTCAAAAGGATAATGGGGATATGAGAAGTTTTTACGTTATTTTTGAGTGTTTCACAGAGTTCATACCCGTTTTTTTCCGGCATCATTACGTCAGAGATAATGATGTCGGGTATTTTTTCCAGGGCTATATCGATACCGTCCTGCCCGTTTTGGGCCACTTCCAGGGTATATTTGCCTTGCAGACAGGTGCGCAGATAGTAAACCACATCCACGTTATCTTCCACAATCAGGGCTACGGGCTGGGAACGTTTTTCATCTGTAGGCGGCAGAAGGTCATTGGGGTTATCATCATAATCTCCTGCAATTTCAAACACAGATTGCTTTGCCCTCTCTCCCAAAGGAGCTGTGTTGGTAATGGGCAGTTCAACCGTAAACTCAGTACCTTGCCACACAGTACTTTTCACATAAATGCTCCCCCTCAGCAACTGGATAAGTTCTTTTGTGAGCGAAAGACCAATACCTGTGCCCTCCCCTTTCCGGGTGATGGAGGTGTCACCTTGATAAAAGCGGTCAAAGATGTGGGGTAACTGATTGGCAGGAATGCCCATGCCAGTATCCATAATTCTGAGGTAAAACCTCTCGTTTTCCCGGCTAACTACCAGGGAAACATGGCCTTCTTCTGGAGTAAATTTAATGGCATTTGATAAAAGATTGGAAACGATATTGAGCACTTTATCAGCATCATAGTCCATCATCAGTTCAGATATTTCTGTGCGGAAGTGGATATGAATGTCTTTATGCTCGGCCAGGGAATGAAAGGATTCCACAATGTAGCGGATATAGGGGATGATATTACCTTGCTGCAAGGTTACCGTGAGCATGCCCGCTTCCAGTTTGGAGAGGTCTAGCATCTGATTCACCAGTTGCAGCAGGTTAAACCCATTTCTTTTGATCAACTTTGTCATGGATTTTACGTCTTTGGCCTTTTCCCCGATTTGGTCTGCAATGCCCAGGATGACGGTGAGGGGCGTTCTGAACTCGTGGGTAATATTGGTATAAAAGCGGGATTTGAAAGTGTCCATTTCAGAGAGGTGAGTGGCTCTTTGCCGTAGCCTCACCCGTTTGATTTCATATTGGCGGATGTATAAAAGTACACTCAAGGCCAACAAACCATACAAAGCATACGCCCACCATGTCTGCCACCAGGGCGGATGAATGATGATGCTCAGACTTTTTCCTTCTTCATTCCATAACTCATCATTGTTGGAACCGATGACCCGGAAGGTATAGTGGCCGGGATCAAGGTTCGTATACCGGGCAATGCGATTACTGGTCGTCGTTTCAATCCATTCGGTTTCATAAGGTTCCAGCTTGTATTTGTAGAGATTATTATCCGGATTCACAAAGTTCAAGGCAGCAAATTCAAAAGCAAAGTCATTCTGCTTGTAAGTGAACTCTACTTCATCGGTGTAAGAGATGGATTGCGTGATAGGAGATGCCCAGGCCAGTGTATCCCCATAGCTTCCGCGTACCGGTACCGGCTGATTTTGGATAGAAAAGCTGGTAAGAACCACCGGAGGAATGTAAGAATTGTTTTGAAGGCTATCCGGATGAAAAGAAATTAAACCTCCGTTACTGCCAAAATAAATTTCGCCATTATGTGCTCTCACGCCCCATCCAATGGCTCTACCGGAAAGGCCGTCATGATGGTCATAATTACGGAAAACACCTGTATGTGGAATGAAATGGGAGACCCTGTTATCACAGGTCAACCACAAGGTTTCATCTCCCCCATCAATGATATACCATACATCATCGTTGGGCAGATCAGAGTTAGTGGTTTGCCAATGGATGAATTTTGGTTCTCCACTTTCTGTGCCTGGGATGAGTTTATTCAGCCCCCCACCGGTGCCAATCCATATCGCATCTTCCTGATCCTTCATCAGGTGGTAAATTCTGTTGTTGGACAAGCTATGAGGGTCGGCAGGGTTATGCTTGAAAGCATCCAGTTGACCCGTTTTCAGACTGTACCTGAAAAGACCACCAATATTAACAGGCCCCATCCAGAGGTTTTTTTCCTTATCTTCCGATATAGTATGTATCCAAGTTCGGGGTAAAGATACCAATCGTTCATACGTTCCCGTTTGGGGATCAAATATGCCTGCACCGTCTACTTCTCCTATCCATATCCTGCCTTCGGAGTCTTTAAATATCGCCCAAGGCTCAACAGGGATTGCATAGCTGGTAAAAGTTTGGTTTTGGGGGTTAAATTTTTCTAGTTGGCTATCGGAAGCCAGCCAAACGCCTCCTGCCTGATCAGGCATGATGCTTAAAATATTAGTGCCTGAATAGCTAAGGGGATTGTCTGAATCATGCTGATACTCATAATATCGCTTGGTAGAAGGGTCAAACCTGAAAAGTGAATTACCCAGAGTGAACCAAATATAATGGTTTGCATCTTCTATATAAACTCTACCATGATTAAACCTTTCCGGTTGTCCGAATTGCCGGTAACGATTGAATTTTTTACTTTGGGGAGCTATTTGACATAATCCAGTGCCACTCCCTGCTACCCATATGCTGCCTTGCCTGTCTTGTAAAATAGACCTGATAGATCCGATTTCCTGATCCATTAACAAATCAAACTTCCCAGTCTCAGGATTGAAAGTAAACAGTCCATTATCGGATGCAACCCAAAATTTACCATCAGGATGTTCCAGCAAATCAAGCGCATCATAACTCTGATTAAGTGGTTGGATAGATTGTAAATGCTCCGGTAAAAAGTGGGTAAACGATTCATCTTCAGGATTAAACAAATCAAGACTATGAACTGTCATTGCCCACACCCTGTCATGGCTATCTACATATACTGTCAAGACATTGTTATTCCCCAGGCTATTAGGATCTTCGGGATCATGCCAATAACGGGTAGTACGACCGGTATGTGCATTCATATGAACGAGCCCGTTTTTGCTTGCTGCCCAAACTGAACCATCCTTTGCTTCGGCAATATCAAGGAAAATGTTTCCAGTTACTTCCTCCGGAAAATGAAGAAACTTTTTCATGGCAAGGGTTTGCGGGTTAGCCAGATAAACCCCCTGATAGGTACAAACCCAGACCTTTCCATCTCTTCGTTCCCGTATTTTTTGTACATGAACTTCCTTGATAGGGTTCAGCGAATCGGGCAAAGGATCATAAAATTTTTCTGTAGTAAGGTCAAATAATTCAAGTCCTTTGATCGTCCCAATCCACAATCTTTGCTGCCGGTCTTCCCACAAACACTTGATCCAATGATTGGTGAGGCTGTTGGCGTCTGAAGGATTTTCCCGGTAGGTAGTAAACTGGTAACCATCAAATTTATTCAATCCCGATAAAGTGCCAACCCAAAGAAAACCCTGACTATCTTGTATTAAGCATTTTACACTGCCATGAGATAACCCTTCTTTCATGGAATAATGGCGGGTGATGATGTCTTCTGTTTGTGCATTTAGGTGCGCATTTATCGCAAAGCACAGGCAGATGGTTGCAAAAAATGAGGTTAGGGTCGCCTTCATGATGCCAGTGGGTATGGGTGAAACTATGATTAATTTACAAAAAAGAAGAGAGAGAAGAAACAGAACATTGTTTAATCAGCTTATAATAACTTTAGTTGCGTTTATTGGTCTGACTGCTATAAAACACCCACTTTTATTATAAGTTAGTGCAATCTAAGCGGTCTGACCGATTCCTGTAGATCACAACTTAGATTTATAATATTTAGTCTTCTTTGTAGGATGCTAGTATTTCCTGGGATTTATCTTTCGCCACCCATTTCATTTCTTTATTGTATTCCTTCCAGGATTGCTTAAATATTTCTATCGTTGCTTTTACAGAGCGATGACTTGGGTCTTTAGAGTGGTGGCCAGTCTGAGTACCTTCATAATATTGGTTTTGATAGACCTTCTTGTAAAATTCACAATAGGCCGCCAGGTGAGGTACTTGGTAGCGCACATGCCCTATTTCATGAAACAGAACCTTTAAAGACCTTCTTGGGTATTGATAGATCAACCTCACACTCACCGTATGATCTCCATATTTGGAACGATGGACATTTGGGCTGTCTGAGCTTTGTCTCAAATTAGTAGCACCTACCAAATTTGTTCCCAAATCATCTACTACCTTGATATATACGTCTGTTTCATTGCCTTCCCGATCCTTGATAGTATTGATTTCTTCATATAAATCCGGAGCAATGAATCTGAGCATTTCAATGAGTTCCTGTGTTTTGGCATGCTTTTCCAGCAATTTTTCCTGGTTGGTGTAAGTAACCTCCAGGCATGTGTTCAGCTTTTCGCGTTGGGCGGTGCTCAACACCTCTTTCGCTATTTCAGTGAGGTTTTTAATGTACTTTTCAGATTTTTTGAGTTCCTCATCATACCCATTTCTGATTTCAGCATAGTTTTCCTGATGCACCCCGAGGCATACGATCGCCAGGGTGATGATTGATAACCGTTTCATGATTTTCCGTTTTTAAGGTGTCTGATCGATTTTGAGTACTCCTTTTGGAGCTTTCCATCAGGTGGGCCCACCTTCTAGCGGAATTATTTGTGCCTTTCAAGGCCGGGGAGTAATTATCCCTTAATGTGAAAGCTAAGTACGGGGAAATCTTAGATTCTTTCTTGCAGCTATGTTTAATAGGTTGGTAAGAATGTTCAATGCCTTGTACTATTGTTCAGGAGTTTTGTTCGTATGTTCAGAAGTCAGAAAAAAAGGTAAAATCACGACTTTATTCAGGCCTGTTTGAGTAACCCGAGGTTGGGGTTACTTTGGTGTGGTCTGTGTTGATGGAGGTTACGCTTCGCTAAACGCGCACCAGTCAGTAGAGTAGGTAGGCAAAACCTTTGACTACCCTAAAGCAATATTATACCGTCGGCTCCTGCTGGCTCAGGCAATGAAAACTACCCAAACCCCAGATAATATCTGTGGAATCCAGCCCAATGACTTCTCTTTCAGGAAAACAGCTTTGGAGGGTTTCCAGGGCTTTTTCATCGTTTTTGTCCCTGAAGGTGGGTACAACCACTACTTTATTGCCGATGTAAAAGTTGGCATAAGAAGCCGGAAGACGCTGGTTTTGGTAAACAACGGGCGCAGGCATGGGTAGTTCGATGATGTTGATTTGCTTTTCATCTTCCAACCGCATTTTGTGCAGGGTTTTCAGGTTTTCCTGCAAGGGGGCATGGTTGTCATCCTGTTTGTTTTCTTCTATTACGGTTACTACCGTGTCTGCATTCACAAAGCGAGTGATGTCGTCAATGTGGCCGTCGGTATCATCACCCACAATGCCATCGCCCAGCCAGAGGATGTGTTGTGCGCCGTAATAATCGCGTAAATATTCTTCTATTTGCTGCTGGTTCAAATATGGGTTCCGGTTGGGGTTGAGCAGGCAGGAGGTTGTGGTAAGCACAGTGCCTTTTCCATTAAAATCTACCGATCCGCCTTCCATCACTATACCCGGTGAGAATACAGGCAAGTTCAATGCATCGGCTACTTTTTGAGGGATTTGGTTATCCAAGTCGTACGGAGGGTACTTTTCGCCCCAGGCATTGTAGCCCCAGTTTACAATTACTTTCTTCTTTTCTGCCTCAGGGTTTACCAAAAAAGCCGGGCCATGGTCACGGCACCAGGCATCGTTGGTGGGGTGGTGATAAAATGAGACCTGGGATAAATCTACTTCTTGCTCCAATAAATGCCGGGTAGCCAATTCCTGCATTTCTGCATCTTTTACATTGATGCATACTTTTTCTCCTGTAGTGAGGGCTTTTACAAATTGGGCGTATACCGGAAAAACTGTAGCGATTTTTCCTGGCCACGATTCTTTGTTGTGTGGCCAGCTCAGCCAGGTAGCATGGTGCGGTGCCCATTCTGCAGGGAAGTGATAGCCTAGTTGTGATGGGGTTTTGTCAGAATTCATAGTGAGGAGCTGATAAGTTGTATGCCAGTATTTTCTTTTTGTGAAATAAGTGCGAACAAATATACAGTGTAGGATAGTTGTCAAAAAACTGATCTCCTGTAGGGCGGTTCGCCGAACCGCCTTACTGTATCCGACAAAATTAATTTGCTTGTACTAAGATAATTTGAAAAATTGCCAGCCAGCACTTGCTTGATGGAGATAGCTGGCGGACAATGGTTATTCATCAATAAAACGTTGGGTAATAGGCTGGTAAGAATCAATACGGCGGTCGCGCAGGAAGGGCCAGTGTACCCGGTAGCTATCCGAAAGTTCAAGGTTTACTTCCTGTACGTGTACCACTTCCTGGTCGTGTGGAGCCTGGTACAGCAACGTGCCAAAAGGATTGCTTACAAAAGAACCACCCCAAAATTGCATGGCTTTTTCTTCACCCACCCGGTTTACAGAAACTACCGGAATGCCATTGGCTACGGCATGGCTGCGCTGTATGGTTTGCCAGGCGTTGTATTGTTCGGTGTTGGTGTCTTTATCCTGTGAGTGTGCCCAACCGATGGCCGTAGGGTAGAAAAGCACTTCGGCCCCCATGAGGCTGGTGATGCGGGCAGCTTCGGGATACCACTGGTCCCAGCAAATGAGCACACCTATTTTGGCAAACTTGGTTTCAAATACTTTGTAACCCATATCGCCTGGCGTGAAGTAGAATTTCTCATAATAACCCGGATCATCTGGGATATGCATTTTGCGGTATTTGCCCAGATATTTTCCGTCGGCATCAATCACCGCCGTGGTGTTATGGTAAATACCCTGAGTACGTTTTTCAAAAAGAGAGGCTACAATCACAACGCCCAGTTCGCCCGCCAGTTTTTCTAAAGTTTCGGTAGAAGGTCCGGGAATGGCTTCGGCCAGTTTGAAGTTTTCGTAATCTTCCACATCGCAAAAGTACAGGGAGCGAAAGAGCTCCTGCAAACAAACAATTTGCGCACCTTTGTCGGCAGCTTCCCGGATTTTCTCAAGGGTTTTGGCAAAATTAGCTTCCGGGTCGGCCGAGCAACTCATTTGTACCAACCCGATATTGACAGTTTTATTGTTCATAGGTTAATGTCTCATTTCAGGTTCAAAAATAGCTTGAATTAATAGTATTTCACAAGCGATTTGGCTAACTGAATTTATAAAGAAAAAGTTGCGCACAAACAAATGTTTTTTTATAAACCGCTAAACACGGAATTCTAAACAATTTCAAAAACAAAACGGAATAAAAAAACCGGAAGCGATAAGACTTCCGGAAAGTAAATGGCAGTAACATTAAAATACTTTTTGCTATTGCATAGGAGCGGCATTATAGTAAAATCTTTCATGAATAATTTGGTCGCCCTCCCACTTTTGAACGGCTACCTCTTCCATTTTAGTCCTGTTTCCATCTTTAAAAGTGACTTCCATCCATGATTCTACGGCTGTCGTTTTATCTTCTTCATTAGCCGTGATAGCGTTGGTTCCTCCACCGTGAACTTCTTTGAGGCCAGACATCCATTGTTTTGAAAATTCCCGGTTGGCCGCTTTGCCCTTGCGTACTTCTCCGGTGGCTTCTACCATCACCACATCATCGTGGTAATACTTTTCAAAGGCATCCAGCATTTGGCCGGAGCCTACCATTTCATACATTGCTTTGATTTTCTCGAGGTAACTCATTTGTGTGGGGATTTATAGTGGAACATTAATGACAGTGAAAAAAGAATGGCTGGTAAGGCCATTCTTAATAAATAATGAAGACAAAATATTGTCAGTTGACAACAGTGTAAATCTATGGTACTACTTTGTCATCTTGTGTCAATAAGGGATTTTTAACGTATATGAACGGGAAAAACAGCAAAATATAACCTCAGCCGGTTCATTTTAGTATAATTATATAGAGCTTAATTTTTTTAACTAAAACTTTTTTATACCATGAATAAGCTACTAAACATACCGATACTAATTTTAACAACATCAATAATTTTATGGGGTTGTAGCCCTCAACAAAGCCAGGAGGCTTCCGAAGAAGACTCAATTGTTGTTACACTGGATGAGTCACAGGCAATAACTTCACTTGCTGAGACAGAAGATTTACTGCTGGGCACAATGATGAACAGCATGATGTATACGTCACTTGGGCAAATAGCATCAGAGAAAGCCTCTTCTGAGGAAGTAAAAAATTTTGCCAATAACCTGGCTCAAAGCAACGAGGAAATTGCCCTGAAAATTAAAGAGCTCTTCGGGGCTGTTGGAGGGGATGCCCCCGAAGTGCTGGGCGTGGAGCAGCAAGCCAAAGTGGACAGCTTACGCGAACTGCCCACGGGTGAATTTGACCAGGCATTTGTGAATATGGTAGCCACCACTTACGAGGATGACATTGAGAGTATACAAACTCTTGAAACAGAGGCTGATAACGCTATTGTACGGGGACTGGCTGCCGAGGCAGAAAACATGATGCAAGCCCAACTGGAAAAAGCCCGTGTAGTAAAAGAAGAAATGATGTGATTTATATCACAAAATCTTCATGACTTTTGTCTTTTTCTGACAAAATCGGAGTATCTGTTGGCCACTTGATCTGAAACAGTGGGTCATTCCAGCGGATACCTCTTTCATTTTCAGGACTGTAAAACTCAGAAACCATATAAAGTACTTCGGTCTGGTCTTCCAGGGTGATGAATGCATGGGCAAAATGTTCGGGTACATACAGCATGCGGTAGTTATCTGCAGAAAGTTCTACGGCAAGGTGTTGCAGGTAGGTGGGTGAGTTTTTCCTGAGGTCAATAATTACATCCAAAATACGCCCTTTTACACAGCGCACCGATTTGGCTTCGGCGGCAATACCTGCCTGGTAATGAAAACCACGTAACGTATGTTTTTTCTCGGAGCGGGAAAGGTTGCATTGGGCTACCGTGGGGTTTAGGCCATGCGCGATGTATTCATCGGCACAAAAAGCCCGGGTAAAAAAGCCCCTTTCATCCTGATGTTTTTCAGGCTCAATAATATATGCCTCTCCAAATTTTGTTTCAATAAACTTCATGATATCAAATCCAGTTTTTTCTTTAATACTTTTAATCTTACAAATTGGTCTCCCTCAAAATCGGCCTGGCTAAAGTTATGCTCTTTGTACTTCTCAAAAAGCTCCTGCATGCCTTTCTGCAAGTTATATTCCAGCTTAAAATCAGGGAGCAGTGTGCCCAAAAGGTCAAAGTTTACTTTGTAATTTCTGGGGTCTTCGCCTACCTCCCCGGTGTATACAATTTCGGCATCAGGCAATAATTTTTGCACTTCATCAGCCACATCTTTCACCTGATAATTTTCAGAGTTGCCGCCAACATTGATGATGCGGTTGTGTACTGATGCCACCGGAGCTTCGGCCATGGCTACAAAAGCCCGGGCAATGTCTTTGCAATGGATGAGCGGCCGCCAGGGCGAGCCGTCACTTTTGATTTCTATTTTACCTTTGGCCACGGCACAACCCAGTAAATTATTCACCACCAAATCTATTCGTAACATGGGCGAGTAACCATAGGCGGTGGCATTGCGCAGAAAAACAGGGGAGAAGCTGGCGTCGGCCATTGCACCAATGGCTTTTTCAGCTTCTATTTTGGAAGTAGCATAAGCTGTGAGCGGATTTACCGGATCTTTTTCATCCATGTCCAGTTTGGCCCCTTTGCCGTAAATAGAGCAACTGCTGGCAAACAAAAACCGTTGTACCCCGGCTGCTTTGGCTTTTTGGGCCAGTTGAATAGAACCATCCTGGTTGATGCTATAGGTAAGCGCTGGGTCAATATCGCCCATGGGGTCGTTAGAAAGGGCGGCCAAATGCATGATGGCATCTATGCCTTCCATATCTTTTTCCTCAATTTTCCGAACATCTTTGCGCCATATCTCATCGGGCATGGAAAATGGCTCCCAGGCACAGCCTTCAAATAAATTAACATCGCAGCCCACAACGGTATGCCCTGCCGATTTCAGCAAATGCACAAGGTGCGCGCCTATATAGCCATTATGTCCGGTAACGAGTGTTTTCATATTTTCTGGTTGCTAGATGCTAGGGACTGGTTACTGGATACTAGGGATTAGCATCTAGTATCCAGTGACCAGTTACATCATTTCAAAAATCTTTTTAGCTTCCTCTTTAAATTTTACGTGTAGCTGATAATCAACCAACTTTTGCAATTTTTCTCCGCTTACTTTCAAATCGTCGGGGTACTGCGTTTTGTCATTTTCATTAATGCGTACCGGGATTTCTTTTCCATACTTTTCCTGATAAGCTTGTTGCACGAAATGCGCAATTTCCAGCATCGTATATGTGTTTTCTCCGCAAATATTAAAAGTATTGTTCGTGGGTGCTTTATTTAACAATTGATGGACAATATTACAAACATCACCCATCCATATAAAATCACGGGTAGCTTGTCCATTGGATTTGAGTACAATTTCGCCTTTCTCCACAGCCATGCGCGAAAGGTCATTCAAAATCAAATACCATTTGGAGGAATCAGTATCCCTGGGGCAGCCGTAACTGTTGGTCAACCGTAAATTTGTATAAGGAATTTGAAAATTGGCATAAAACTGCTTGATATAGTACTCGGCAAACAGGTGTGTGGTTCCGTAATCGTTGGTGGGAACGGCCGAGGTTTCTTCGGTTATCAGTCCGCTTCTTTTGCCATATACCTGAAAGGTGGAAAAGTATAAAAAGTGTTTCAGGCTTTTGTCTTTAAAATATTCAAGCAGGTTACGGGTACCCAGGGCGTTTACCAGCAGGGCGTCTTTGGCAAAGTTGTCCAGAAAATAATCGTTCACGCTGGCTGTATGAATGACCAGGTCAAACTGTGTGTTTCCCAGTTTTTCTTCAATTTGTGAAAGGTCGGTAATATCGCAGGAGATGAACGTAAAGTCCAAATCCTGCAAAATATTGCGCTTTCGGCTGGCCAAAACATATACGTTAAAATCCTGGTGGCAAAAATAGTGGGTGAGCCAGGAGCCCAAATTTCCCAATCCGCCCGTTATCAGCAGGTTCTTCCTCATGCTTCAAAAGTAGGGAAGGGGAATGGAATTTACCAGATTTTCCAGCGGGCATTTTCGTTGGCCCACATTTCTTCCAATCGGCGTTTGTCCCGGAGTGTGTCCATACTTTGCCAGAAACCTTTGTGTTTGTAGGCCATGAGCTGCTGGTCTTGCACCAGTTGGTTGAGGGGTTGGCGTTCAAACATTATATCGTCCCCTTCGATGTAATCGAGCACCTCAGGCTGGCACACAAAAAAACCGCCGTTTATCCACCCGCCTTCGCCCTCAGGTTTTTCTTCAAAGCTGCTCACCTGCATGTTATTCTGAATACGCATGGCTCCAAACCGCCCTTCCGGCTGCACCGATGTCATGGTGATGAGTTTTTGATGGCTTTTGTGGAAATCTACCAGTTTGGGTATGTCAACGTTGGCTACGCCGTCGCCATACGTAAACATAAAAGGTTCATTGTTCAGGTACGGCTTTGCCCTTTTGAGCCTTCCGCCTGTCATGGTGTTGAGGCCGGTGTTGACCAGCGTTACTTTCCAGGGTTCGGCATCGCTGTAGCTGTGGGTTTCTATTTGGTTATTGGCAATGTCAATGGTTACGTCGTTTTGGTGTAAAAAATAGTTGGCGAAATATTCTTTGATGACATACCCTTTGTAACCCAGCAAGATTACAAATTCATTGAAGCCAAAGGAGGAATAAATTTTCATGATATGCCAGAGGATGGGTCGGTCGCCAATTTCCACCATGGGTTTGGGTATCAGATGGGTTTCTTCGCTAAGTCGGGTGCCGAACCCTCCGGCCAGGATGAGTACTTTCATTACAGGTTTAAGCTTTGCTTGAGTTCTCGAACATATTCAACTGAAACTTTGGCAAAGGTGGCAATTTTTTCAATACTCATATCCTCATCTTTCAACATTTCTATGATGATGGTTTTTTTACCTTCTTCAATGCCTTTTTTCTCTCCTCTCTTCTCACCCTTTTTTTCTCCTTCCTTTATTCCTTCTTTATAAAGATAGTCTTTAGTAATATCATAAGTAATAGGCATGACTTTAGTTTTTTGAGTTACTACTTCTTCTAAAGTACGCAAACGGGATAAGATTGCCAATTGCCTGGTTAATTTTTGCATGCAATTTATTGTAACTAATTACGTAACAGGTTATATTAGTGGCATAGATTCCAAATTATGATTCAATCATTTAAAAATCGGTCTCTAAAAAAATTTTATGAAAAAGGTGATAAATCACGGTTACCGCCTGACCAAGTACCAAAAATCAGAGTGATATTAGGCAGGCTAAATTCAGCTAATGATATTCGGGACATGAATGCTCCTGGGTATGATTTGCACAAACTTGGGGGAGATTTGAAAGACTACTGGTCAGTAAAAGTTAAAAAAAACTTTAAGATATGGTTCAAGTTTGAAAATGGGGATGCCCATGATGTAGACTATGGTGATTATCATTGAAATAATTAAACCTTAAAATTATGACTAATATGATGTTCAACCCCCCACATCCGGGAGAAGTTATTAAAATGGATTATTTGGAGCCATTGGAACTTTCTGTGACTGAGGTAGCTGAAGGGTTAAAAGTTTCAAGAAAGAACCTTTCAGAAATAGTCAATGGACACACAGGCATCAGTCCGGAAATGGCATTACGTTTATCAATGGCATTTAACACTACCCCAGAATTGTGGATGAACCTGCAAAGAAATTATGATTTGTGGCATGCCCGCCAAAAGAGTAAAATCAAAGAAATAAAGAGCTTTTACAGCCAAGAGATTGCCTGAAATTAACCAGGGTGCGAAGTAGCTTCCTACTTCTTCTCACAAAAGAATATAATCTCATCAGGCGGCAGGGCATATCTTTTCACCGTTTCGGTAGGCAGCTTTTTTACGTACTCATCTTCTGTTACTTCAAAACCTCCTTTGCGCAGTCTTTGTCCGTAATCGGCCCCGTACAAACGCATGTGGTCGTCTTGCAAAAAGGCTTTTTCCCTTTCTTCGGCAGAGGTAATGTTGCTGTCTTCATAGGTTTTTTCCATGCTCATATCTACCGGGGACTGGATGATGGCCCAGCCACCCGGCTTCAGCACCCGGTGAATTTCCTGCATACAGCGGATGTCGTCGTCTACATGCTCCATCACATGGTTGCAAAAAACCACATCGAAAGTACTTTCTTCAAAAGGAATGTCGTGCAAGTCTATTTTTACATCGGCCAGGGGCGATTCCAGGTCGGCCGTGGTGTAATCCAGGTTTTCCATTTTTTTGAAAATATCCAGAAAACACAGTTCCGGGGCTACGTGCAACACTTTGAGGGGGGCGGTGAAAAAGTTGGTTTTCTCTTTGAGGTACAGCCACATCAGCCGGTGCCTTTCCAGCGAAAGGGAATCGGGGCACAAGGCATTAGGACGGGGGTGCAGGCGACCATAAGGCAAAAACTTGCGATAAGTGATGCCGCAAATGGGACATTGCACTTTGTTGCCCCGGTAAAAAAGGGAAATCACTTTCAGTACATGATGACTAAAAAGTTGTAAATACCGCCTCGGAATTTTGCGTAGTGCAAAACTAATCAGCTTTTTCATTCAGTTAGTTTGAAGTTTTTTGTTTGAAGTTTAAAGTTAATGCGAATATTGTTAATAGCCTTATTTTTTTGAAAAGTGCTGAGGTTATCGAATGATTTGCTCTAGTATATTGCCCACAAAATAGGCCAGTACAGCGGCTGATGCCCCCAGGAAAAGGGTTTCCAACATTCCTTTCCAGCGTGTGGTTTGGGTTACAAAAGATTTTAGCAAACCAATGCTGGCAAAAGCAAAACCTGTAAGTACAGAAGAGATGAGAAACAGATGGGTGGTTTGGGTTGATGAAAAGTAATCATACACGTAGGCCAACAGCGGAATTAAACCTACCAACAGAAAAGAGAAAAACGTGACGCCTCCCATTGCCAGGGGCGATTTGGCAGAAGGAATCATTTCCAGTTCTTCTTTCATCATTACGTCTACCCACCGGTCTTTATCGGCGGTAATGACGGCTACCACTTTGTCCAGCAATTCGCCTTCAAAACCTTTTTGGGCGTAAATTTCCCGTATTTCTTCCTTTTCGCGTTCGGGCATATGGTCTACTTCCCAATACTCTACTTTTTTGTGCTTTTCATAATTTTGCAGTTCCGACTTGTTGGAAAGATAACTACCTACCGACATAGAAAACCCATCGGCAATAAGGTTGGCAAAGCCCAGGATAATGACTACGGTAGCGTCAAGCCCGGCTCCGGCAGCCCCGGCTACTACGGCAAAAGTAGTTACGCTCCCGTCAATACCGCCGTACACAAATTCACCCAGATAATCCTGAAATCTGCTAAAAAAAGATTGACTTCCATGCAGTTTGTCTTCTATGTGTTTCATAAAGTATTTCTCTTCTTTTATTCCAAAGATGGTAGAAAAGAGGAGAAAGTGAAACACAGCCCGGCTATTCCATAAAATTTGTACTCAGAATAAATAAAAATGGACGGGTACGTAGTGTGTTCTCAATTTTATCTAAAAACACTGATGGATGGAATATAGTGTGCTTGCCTGTCCTTTTGGGTACTTATGAGATTTCGGATAATCATGATTATGTTATAAAGGTATAAAAGTACAAAAATACCCAAGCCAAGATAGGAAGACGGAAGGGGAAAACTAAATATATCGATTTTATAAAAATTCTTACCAAGAAGAAGAAGGTGGGTAATATAAAAAACGATGGACCAGGTAATCTGAAAGTTTACGATATTTTTGCCCACTTCATTTGCGTTTTGCACTTTGTCTTTTTTAAAAAACCACAAAACCAGCGGAAGAAAAATACCAAACAAGGGATGTGCTATGAATGTAAGCGCCGATAAATTTAAAAGTGCCAGATACTCCTTATCCTCTTTGAGCCCCCAATCTAAAATTTCATCAGGGGCAATGTTCAGTACCCGGGTTATTTTTTGCAGGGAATCCCCACGGGGTTCGGTTTCTCCATTTTCAATACGTTGGATGGTACGAAGACTAAGGTCAGCTTCTTCGGCCAGTTGCTCTTGCGATAACCCTTTACTCATTCGTAGTAATTTGAACCTTTTGCCCAGTTCAATATTTTTCATATCTGTCAAACATTTAAAGTGAGCCCCAAAAATAAAAGAAATTTCCATTTTGAGTTACGACAACATTACGACATATTCATGCCATTGCAAGGTATTTTGATGTTGGTCGGATAAAAATGGAAAGATTGAGCTGCTCTTATTATGTGAGCTGTCCAGGTAAAAAAAAAGCCTGACTGCAAACAGCAACCAGGCCTTTAAGAAGTTTTTAACAATTATTTAGAGGTCATTGGTAGAGCAAATCCACCCGCCTTTACCATCGGGGTCGCAATCGTGCCCTTTTGATTTATCGTAAGATATACCACAGGCTTTTTCCAGGTTATTGATTGCCTGGCCTATCGTATTTCCGCTGGCCTGGCAGTTGCCACCATTGCTTCCTCCACCACTGGGGCTGCTGGTACTGGGTTGGTTACTTCCTCCAGATGAACCCCCACTGGCTTTACCGGTAGAGCAAATCCACCCACCTTTTCCGTCAGGGTCGCAGTCGTGGCCTTTAGATTTGTTGTAGGTGATGCCACAGGCTTTCTCAAAGTTGTTTTTTGCCTGACCCAGGGTTTTTCCGGTAGCTTCGCAATTGCTGTCACTTCCTCCACCACTTGAGCCACTGCCACCTGAACTGCTATCATCACCACCACCGGACGAACCACTCTTGGCATCTCCGGTAGAACAAATCCACCCGCCTTTTCCGTCAGGGTCGCAGTCGTGGCCTTTGTCTTTGTCATAAGTAATGCCACATTCTTTTTCCAGCTTCTTTTTAGCCTTGTATAAGGTTTCTCCGGAAGCCTGGCAGTTGCCACTTCCTGAACCGGACCCACTATCTTTATCATCATCGCCATTATCAGGAGAGGATGCTTTTTTATCAAAAAATGATTTCAGTTTGTTTGGGTTTCCATTCTGGTCATTTTTTAATAAGTACCAAATCATACCGGCATCAGAAACATCCCCTTTTCTGGAAACCCCTTCTTGCATACGGTCATATACCCACCGTAACTTTCCGTCGGAGTGTTTTTGTAACCATTTCCAGTCAGACCAATCTCTACGCAGGCCACCATTCTGATCTTTGATTTGTATGAAGTTAACCCCTGTTTTCTTTACGTCTTTTGCCGTGTAAGACCCATTCCGCTGGTAATCATTGTTCCAGTCTGAGTGGGAGATAACAGTTACATGTTTGCGTTTATCAGCGTTTGAGCGCTTGATACCTTCGCCAACAACAGCCATTGGGCCCGCTACCAGAATATATAAAGGATTGGACGAAGATGATTCATTAATCGCGTTTGCAATTCCTTTTTCTGCTTTGTTTGTCTCATCAACGGCACTTACAAAAACACCTTTATTAAAGTTAAACTTAGAAGCCCCAACTAAGGTGCTCTCTGTCATATCCTGCTTCTGGCCACCTGGGCCGTTACCCCATATATGGGAATTATAGTCATAATGGACAACTTTATTTTGCAAGCCAAAGTGTGCTATAATAGCCAGCCCCATTGGGGTAGCCCCGATATCATCACGGTCATGCTCATTTCCGTCAGCACTTATGGCAATACGGCCTACAAATCCTGACCCATTGGTTGTCATGCCAAGGGCTTCTACATTCAAATCTGCAGAAGAAAGTAAACTCAAATCCTCTTCCTGCTCACAACCTGCAAACACAAGGAATAGTAACGATAAAACTACTAGCTGAATTAAGAAAAAAACTTTTTGCATCATTTTGTTTTTCAAATTTTTAAGTTGAATTAATAAAAAAGTACCGCCCCGCAGTCATCTAAATAAGTGGTACATTGTTCGGTAAATACTGATTATTGCATTTATGAAACATGCAATGAAAAACTCAGCTTTACAGCGTAAAAGTTCAACTATAGTCAAGAGCTATGCCTTATTAAGGGAGAAAGGTGAAAATATTGATATATATGAATATTTAAATAATTATTGTAATATTCACTGAAATATCTTGTTTTTGTACTATCAATATGATTATCATAATGAAAAAATTATCATATAAAAAATATCATATCATAAGTTGAATCCTTCAGGTATGGTAAACCTTAAGTCAAAATGTACAAAAGATTGATTGCTCCACGATGGGGTGAGTTGGGTATGCAGCCATTCTACGCCTACGTTAAATTCTACCCAAATGCCTTTGAACGGGTTTACTTCTGCGCCCAGGTTTAGCAACGGGGCTTGGGTATTATGAATAGAACGGTATTGGTACTGTAATTCGGCAAAACCTTTCAGGCGGTTGTTGCCCAGGTACATGCGCAATGGTATGGCTATCGAGGTAAATTGGCTGATCGTACGGGTAATGCCATTTTCTATCACCAGTGTATCAGCAAGGTGATGTGCATAATTGAAACCGATAAGCAGTTGTCCGTGTTTGCCCACGGGTTCGGAATAGGTGACCCAGCCAGCCCATCGATCAGACTGAAGGTTATTTGCCAGGCTATCGGGTGATGTGGCCAGCCATGCCAGGGCTACATCCAGGCGACGGGCATTCCAGTTTTTGTTTTTGATGGAGGCTTGCAGATCGGCAATCGTAGCTTCAATATCTTCATAAGCAGTCAGTGTACTTTCCACGTACCTATCCATCTCTTGCTTCAGCGTATCCCGCTGTGCTTCGGAGATGCCAAACTGTTGTAAACGGGGGTTGTTGCGCCGTTTCAAATCGCCAGGCCTTAATTCCTGGTTTGTATTGATATTTGGCAAGGTATGGTAAATACTGTCGGTAAAGCGTTTTTCAGCCCTGTTTGCCAGTTCCAGTTGCTCTTTGCCAATAGCAGTAATGGCATCCAGGTACGCCGGGTCGTTGCGAATATCTCCTTTGTCAAATACATTTACTTTGATACCCACAGCCACATCGTATCGATTGTCATTATTATCGAGTACATGCCTTTTACTGCCTACCGATAGGTAGGTGTTGTACAGCCACCACTTTTGCTGTATGTCAGATAAGGTGATTTTATCTCCTTTGGCAAGGAGGTAAGGCGCCAGTTCTAAAGATAACTCCTGTGGCAAGGTAATACGGTTACTCACCAGGTAATTTGAAGTGACGATGCTCAACTCCTTCAATGCTTCGGAAGGCTTTAAAAGGGTGCTGGGGTTGGTGCCCATGATATTAAAGGCCGGGTGGTCGGGTACAGAGAAATCCAGCTTAAACATACGGGTAGGCACCTCGGTGGCATCTCCGTTTTCCTGAGCTGCTGCATGAAAAAGTATACCAAATGACAGGATATATATAACCAGGATATACCGTAAGTACATATTGATTAAGTTAATCAAGATAAATGATCAATTCGCCCCGTACATGAAAATTTTGCCCGGAGATATATTCTTCGGTAGCAATCAGGATAGGGATTTCCAAATCTTTTTTTTCATACAGTTTCATAAATACAGTAGCATCAGCTCGTTCAGAAGGACGGTTGAATGTAACGAAAGTCATACAACTCAGGTAGCGCCCCTTGTTGCCAAGGGTAGGAGTGGGCAAGTCAAGTGTGTCATCGTCCGGGTTGCGGTTGTTACCCTTAAGTTCGGCCACAGGCTGGTTCAGGCTTTCATGCCAGAGTTTCAGGTCGTAAGTAACCACAGCATCCCCAAACATTTCAACAGATACCAGGAGTTCTCCGGTTTGCCCATCGAGGTCAATGGATTTGATAGGGTCATTCATGGAAGAGATAAGGTATTTTCATTGAAAAGATAAAAAAATTCTTTCTTTTCTGTATCAAAAGGCGGGGAATACTTTAGGAATGAACTGCGCCTGTCAATTTTTTTTGGTTTCAGGTGTATTATTTCTACTTTGCCCTGATTAAAATGTTGTTATTATGTCAGTAAAAATGAGTTGCCTGTCTGTATCTTTATATCCTGCCGTTATCAATGGTGAAATGACGATTAAGGAATATGCCAGCCTTTGTAAAGATTTGGGTTTGGATGCTTTTGACCTGGGTATGATACAATTGAAAAATCATACGCCTGCATACCTTGCCCAACTAAAAAATGATATAGCCGAAGTGGGTATCCCCTTGTGTATGGTAACCACCTACCCGGATTTCACCCATCCTGATGTTTTGCAAAGGGAAAGGGAGTTTGACTTTCTGGTGCATGACATTGCGCTTGCTTCAGCCCTGGGAGCCAAATTCTTAAGAGTTACTGCCGGGCAGGCACACCCCGACACTACCGTGGAAGATGGCATAAAATGGGCGGTTGCATACTTTAAAAAAGCGGTGCATGTAAGTGAAAAATACGGCATTACTTTACTATATGAAAACCATGGAAAGCCTGGCGTTTGGCATTTTATGGATTTTAGCAATCCTCCCCATATTTTCCTGGAAATTGCCCGGCAACTACAAGGTACGCCTATCGGAATCAATTTTGACACGGCCAATGTACTGGTAGCCGGGGAAGATACTACCCTCGAGGTGCTGGATCAGGTCATTCATCAGGTAAAAACCATCCATGTGGCAGATACGGGCACCCAAGGGAAAATGCACCCGGTACTCCTTGGTACGGGCATTGTGCCTTTCGATGCAATATTTACTTATCTTAAATCCAGAAACTTTGACGGTTGGCTGTGCCTGGAGGAATGTGGAAATAAAGGTACAGAAGGCGTGAAAGATGCAGTGAATTTTGTGCAAAAAGTATGGAGAGATGCATTATAAAATGATATTTGACCGTGAGCCATCGGTCGGACGGCTATTAGCAATCGGCACAAGAGCCGTCCGACCGATTTAGGAAGTCCATTAGATTTATTGAACATAGGCTAATCATTCTCCATTGGAAGCTTTGCCTCCGTTGCTTCTTGTATTTCCAATAGCTTTTCTTTCAATTCCTTTACCTTGTCAGGGAGAGTGGTGGCAAGGTCATTTTGTTCACCAATATCGTTGCTTAAATTATAAAGTTCAGTTTTCCCATAATCGTAAAACTCAATGAGTTTCCAATCACCCATACGGATGGCCGCACCAGGCGTCCACGTACTGCCGTGGTAGTGTGGATAATGCCAGATGAGGGCTTCCCTTTCTAAAGATTTTTCGCCTTTCAGGAGCGGAAGTAAATTTACCCCGTCCTGATGTTGTTCCGGCATTGGCGAAAAACCAGCGAGCGAAAGCATGGTCGGGTAAAAATCATGGCTAATGACAGGCACATCCGAAGTAGTTCCGGAACGGATAATATCAGGTGCTTTGATGATCAAAGGCACGCGAATGCCGCCTTCATAGCACCATCCTTTACCCGCCCTTAATGGTTTCACTGAGGTGGGCGGGTTTCTGTTTTCAGGCAAAGTAGAAAGCCCACCATTATCGGAAGTGAAGATGATGACCGTGTTTTCTTCCAGCCCGGCTTCTTTCAATTTTTTGAGCAACCTGCCTACATTTTCATCCATGGCATACAACATAGAAGCATAATCGGGGCGTGACTGGTTGATTCTTGTAATGCCTTCGTGTTCTTTTATCAATTCCGGCTCACTTTGTGAGAGGTTGGCAGCTTTGGCTTCAAACTTTTCAATATGGCGCTTACTGGCCTGTATGGGCGTATGTACCGTGTAAAAAGACAGATAAAGTAAAAACGGCTGTTCTTTATTATTTTCAATAAAACTGATAGACTCATCGGTCAGACGATCGGTAAGGTATTCACCTTCTGGGCCATCAGTAAGCTTGGGGTTTTCATAAGGCGAATAATATCCTCCCGGGGGTGAG
Organism: Cyclobacteriaceae bacterium; assembly: GCA_965230065.1. Lineage (GTDB taxonomy): Bacteria > Bacteroidota > Bacteroidia > Cytophagales > Cyclobacteriaceae. The sequence continues at coordinate 43,797 of OZ245942.1, forward strand.
CCTTTGTGGTGCCCGCCTTTGTTGATGGCAAAACCTTGTTGTTCGGGAAAATATCCCTCATCCCCTAAATGCCATTTTCCGGCAAAAAACGTTTGATAACCCTGCTTTTGAAAGGCCTCGGCCATTGTGATTTCTTCCAGCGGTAAATGATCCAAATCCTGTGGGCCCAGTAATTTCCGGTCTTTTGGGTCATTGCCGGGAATCCAGTCGGTGATGTTTACCCTTGTGGGGTATTTACCCGTCATGATGGCTGCCCGGGTGGGAGAGCAAACCGGGTTGGCGGCATAGGCATTGGTAAAACGCACACCTTCCTGCGCCAGGGCATCCAAATTGGGCGTTTCATAAAATGTGCTTCCATAACATCCCAAATCAGCCCAGCCCAGGTCATCTACCAGAATAAACACGAAGTTGGGGGGCGGCTGTTGCTGGGAAGAACAAGCTGATAAAATAAGGGTAGATGTGAGAATAAAAGCAGATAAAATGATTGGTAATTGTGGCTTTTTCATTATTCGGTAGTATATCCTTTTTGGTGGTTCAGAAGGGCAATAAGTAGATAAAAAAAATAAAACACAAAAACTAGATTTTAATTCCGTAGCATATTAACTTGACAACTTATTATCTACCACAAAAAAAACACATTCCATGAAGCATAAAAAGCACGCAGGCAACAGAAGAAAGTTTATTAAAAATGCAGCAGCCTCAGCGGCAGCATTTACCATTGTCCCCAGGTTTGTAATGGGAGGCAAAGGATATACCGCACCCAGCGATACGCTGTATATTGCCGGCATCGGTGTAGGCGGAAAAGGAACATCAGACCTTACTTCTATTGCCGAAAGCAAAAATGCCAAAATTGCTTTCTTATGCGATGTAGACGACCGCATGGCTGTTAAATCCAAAGAAAACTTCCCGGAAGCTTCCTACTACAAAGATTACCGGGAAATGCTTGATAAAGAAGCGAAAAACATAGATGCGGTTACGGTTTCTACCCCTGACCATACCCACGCCGTAGCCACAATGGCGGCTATGGAACTGGGCAAACACGTGTATGTGCAAAAGCCCCTGACACACAGCATCAAAGAAGCCAGAATGCTGGCAGAAGCGGCAAAAAAATACAAAGTAGTTACCCAAATGGGCAACCAGTGGGCTTCGGCCGAGCCGGTACGCCGCATGCAGGAAATTGTGGATGCCGGGCTGATTGGAGATGTAACCAAAGTGTATGCCTGGACCAACCGCCCCGTGTGGCCCCAGGGTGTCCCTGCCCCTACCGGGAAACATGAAATTCCCAAAGAACTGGACTGGGATTTATGGCTGGGCCCTGCTGCTTATATGGATTTTAACCCGGCCTATTTGCCTTTCAACTGGAGGGGATGGTGGAAATTTGGTACGGGTGCCCTGGGTGACATGGGCTGCCATATCATGGACCCGGTGTTCAGGATATTGCCTATTGATTTTCCTACAGAAGTAGAATGCAGTACTACCACTTCCTGGTCGGACTTTTTCAAGATGGCGAACTATTCTGAAAGCTGTCCGGCTTCTTCTATCATTCACCTCAAATTTCCCAGAAAAGATGGAAAAGGCGATATAAAACTCACCTGGATGGACGGTGGCCTGCGCCCTGAAACGCCGGAGGAGGTATTACCAACAGACGACCTGGGCGATATGGGCAACGGTGTCATCTTTGAAGGCACCAAAGGCAAAATGATGGGAAATTATTCAAAACCACCCATATTGTTGCCTACAAGCAGAAGAGAAGAAATGGAAGCGCTTCCCAAAACCATCAAGCGTGTGCCTGAAGGCCATTATGTAGCCTGGGTCAATGCCTGCCTTGCCGGGTATGATGATGCCGAAGTAAGTTCGCCTTTTGAATATGCCGGCCCGTTTACCGAAGCGGTGCTCATGGGAAATTTAGCCATCCGGAGTTACCAATATCAGATGAAAGACCAGGAGGGAAATACCAGCTACCCTGGCAGGCAAAAACTTTACTGGGATGCCAAAAACATGAAAATCACCAACTTCGACGAGGCCAACGCCTTTGTGATGCGCGATTACAGGGATGGTTGGAAGATATAATTTTATGATTCCCTGATAATTTTCGGTTCAAACTTTGACAAAGCTCATTGGAGAGGAAAGCCTCTTGTACGCTTACAATTGTTCTTCCCAACGGTAGGCCCCATACCTCAATAGCTTTGTCAAAGTTACCCGGTTCCATTTTTATAGCCCTCCCGTGATTTCTTTCACTTCGTTAAAAAAGGCTTTTTTGCGCTCGGTACTGATGCGCCAGTCTACAGGCACGCTTTGGTAACCTTCTTCAAAAGGGTCGCCCTCCCTTCTGAAGTCAAAATAACCCCAGGAAGCGTAGGCTTTAACAGCCGCTGCCATATTATTTTGTGCCTTGTCAAAATCATAATGATCGTCTTCATTAAATACGATGGGCATGGGTTTGTAGCCTTTTACCGCTTTGGTTTCTTCCACCATTTTGGTGATCCTGTTCGGGTCTTTTACGCCATTGCCATGAATGAGGATGTAATCGGAAGCTTTCACTACACCAGGCGTGGGAATGCTGCCACCACCGTAGCTGGTGCTTACCAAATACCGGTATCCGTTCTTTTTTATTTTTTTAACTCTTTTGATCAGTTCCGGCACCCGCTCAGGTTTAAGGATTTCATGATCATAAGCCTTTACATCACATTCGTTGTTTACTTCAATAAGCACATTCCGGTAGCCTTTTTCAAATAACCAGTTGGTGGCGTTGTCTACGGCATTGAGGATGGCGGCCTCGTCTTCCAGGTTTTGGTCTTGCCCAAAATAAAAATAACCCAGGATGATGACCATGCCAATGTCATCAGCTTTTTTCAATATTTTATCCAGGCGTTCAAAATAAGCCGGGCGCAAATTTCCTTTTTCGTCAAAAGCAGAGTTGACCCAGGCTTTGTTGCCATACCCCAGCGGACTGCCTCCTTGCAGGTTGACGGTAACGGCCAAAAGTCCATGTGCATACCAATCGTCCATGGCAGCTATAAACTCATTGGTGTTGCGGTCGGCATCCCATTTTTGCGTGTCTGGATATTTGAAGCGCTCACGGGTTTCAGGGTTCAGGTCATCAAAAATACCCTGCACCATGCGTGAGTTCATGAGCAGTCCTTCAATTTTATGCCCTTGCCAGGTAACGCCCTCGTAGGTAGGCTTGCCATTGATATAAAAGGACTCCCCTTTGATATCAACTATGGTGTTTTGGTTATTTTGAGCATTTGCGAAAAAGCCAAGAAAGAGTAATACAATTAAGATTGAGTATTGGGTATGGAACATGGAAAATATTTTTTAAAATTTTGTCCCAATATATGAAAAGAAAAGATATGTTCCATACCTGTACCCCTATGCAACCTATTTACGCTTTAAATACCCATAGACACTACACCAAAAGGCTCTGCTTCTTTTACCGTTTCCATGAAGGTTGGGTTTATGAAGCTAACATATGTAAACACAAAAACCGAAGGGCAATATTGTGCCCCAGCTCTACATATTTCATGAGTAGAAAAAATAAAAGCCACAGCCGTAATAATGCCAACAATGATACTGCGATATTCGAGGTTTGTTGAAGATGTATTCAAGACGATAATTTTTCAGGCGTGTATATGTAGTAAATACATTTAAAGTAAAATGTTTATAACTGTTTGTTTTACCAACTTATTCGATCATGAACATGAAGGATTCTGAATCAATAAATTATTGTATATATAAAATATTTTATTGTATTAAATATATAATACGTGTGTATTATTTATAAGTATCTATGTTATTTTATGAGTAATAAAGCTTTCATATTTGTCTTCACAATAAAATTTTTACTCACTTTAAATTATTTCTTATGGCGATACCTTATTACTTGGTAGACAACCCGCTGACTCCTGATCCGAAGGATTTTCGTGCCAACTTACAGTTGAATGACACCAAGAAGCGGCAAGACATTGTAAACAGAATTCTTAGTAAGAATGTAGGACTGGCAGAATCGGAACTGCTGGCGGTTTTTGAAGAAGAAAGAAGGGCTATTGAAGAATTCCTGGCAGAGGGGTACAAGGTAGACACCGGATTACTCACCATTAAGCCCACCATGAAAGGGGTTTTTAATAGTGCCAATGAAAGTTTTACTCCTGGTAAGCATGAATTGCGGATTAAAATTCATGCAAGGAATACCCTGCAAGAGGTATTGAAAAGAATTTCTGTAGTAAAAGTAGTAAACAGCGTCAGTCTGCCCGTACTTACTATTTTTGAGGATATGATAAGCCAGACCAACAATGAGACCATTACCAAAGGCAAAACGGCCAAGGTGTATGGCGACAAGCTCAAGTTTGATGCAACAGATACTGAACAAGGTGTCTTTTTTGTTAAGGCTGACGATACGGTTACCCGGGTAAATGAATACATAGAAGTAGGTAACAAAAAGCTTATCTTCAACATACCCGATACCCTCACCAAGGGCGACTATACCCTGGAGGTAAAAACAAAAACCAGTGCCGGTGAGGTACGCACCGGCACGCTGCAAGAGGACTTGTCGGTATTGTAAGCAACAATTTTACTCTACATAACTTAAATAGGCTTTGGCATCTTGCTAAAGCTTTTTTTTTGTATACTCCCCTAGGGGCTGTTCATCATAAAACCAAGCCTAAAACCCTCGAGGTTTTGGGAATAATGATACGTATTTGTAAAAAATGAATGACTGAAAACCTCGAGGGTTTTCTTCGGGCCGCAACACTTTTTTTTGTTTGTATATAAGTATTATTTTATTTTTTTCTTTCAATACTACTAATACGATGACCGCAATTAATACCAAAGATATCCCTGGTTATGCTGCATTTACCTAAACCTCAAAACCCTCGAGGTTTTGGCAATTATAATGCGTATTAGCAAAAAACCGACTGAAAACCTCGAGGGTTTTCTTCGGGCCGCGACAATAAGTAGCAAACATGACCCCGGTTATGCTGCATATGCAGGCCAACTCTAGTGCATACCTTGACTAAACCTGGTGCAGGTTGAGCCTCAACTTGTACTTTATGTAAGCCAACTCTAGTGCATACACAGGCAGACTATAGTGCAAGGTGTATCATCACCTGCTGCTTAAGTTAGTTAAAATAAGGTGCAAAAACCCTTGAAGGTAGAAAGATGCCAAACCCTTGAGGTTTGGTTGACTCTACTTCCTTACCATCACATTTTTAATAGTGAGAGAAGTTGTTTGTATGCAATAAGCCTCATTTGATATTGAAAAAAGAGTGAATGGGGAAGATTCGATTGGAGTATATTTCACGAATGATAAGTAGTACCCTACTATTAATGAGGGTACTTTTTTATATTTGAGTTAATTCCAAATAAAGAAGGATTGAAACAAAGTTTATGATGATGCTTTTAAGATTAAAGCATGCTCCAATAAAACAAGGATTGAAACTATCTTCATATACTTTTAAAAAAAATAGGTTTTGCTTTGTAGAAATACCGTTGATTTCCTATAATTGTAAAACCGGGTCGTCCGCCAAGACTAATAACCCGGTTTTTTAGCAATTTAATCAAATTACTATGAACAAATATAGTAAATCAGAAGAAGTATATCAAAGTTATCCCTCTCTCACTCGCTCTGATTTTTTATTGAATTTTGCGATTGAATGTGATCAAGGTAATGACTCTCAATTTCAAGAATGTAGGCTATGTCAAAACTATCCTCAATTTGATTACTCTTCAAAGGTTTGTGAATCATGTTCTCGAGAGATTATATAAGTAATTTTTACTTTGAAGACATAAATTGTCAATATGATAAGTTAGAATTACAACTAATTCCTTACTCCTATTTTGCCCTTAAAAACGCCACCAAATGCTACATTCAATTCTAGAAATCGGAAGGCAGAAAAAAGATACCATTAGTGATTGGGACGCCATAATCAATAAGCCCAAAATAAAAGAAAATAAGAAGAACTATGTATTGAATATCTTATTCCATCTGGATAATCAAGATATTATTTTAAATAAGGAATATTTATCAGCGTACGATCAAGAAAGATCACCAATAAAGTTTTCTAATGTAAATACTGAGTTGTGGGGCAGACGGGGCGACCCTTGGGCTGTGTGTGTAGAGTATCCAAAAAAGATTGGAATACTTCAAAAAAGTATATTGGGCTATCCGGGTAATCAAACTGATACTTCAGGTTTATTTCAAAAGGCAATTGACAAATATTTTGGTGAAAATGATGAGAATAAAAAGACAAATTTCTATAAAGCTCTTGAACGGTGCTTTATACTAAAAAGTATTGAAAAAGGTAAACTGAATGATGAGGATAAAGTTGAAGTTGATAAGTTATCAAAAGAATATATTAATAAAAAGATCGACCTCAGCAAAGATGAAGAGATAGTTTTGATTTCTATATCTATTTTAGATTCTTCTTTGGGCATTGACCAACCAACCTCGTTATCTGCATTAGAAGGTTATAAAGAAATTATTGAAGAAAGATTTCTATCCAATACGAACGACGCTCAAAAATCTGGATTATGTTACGTTACAGGCACTCTCTCTTCATCATTAGTAACTCCTGACTTTGCAGATAGGGAAGATTTAAGCAAAATATTTGTAACTACCACTAAAAATTATGCATCTGGTTTTGATGATAAAAAATATTATCAAAACTATTCTATGGATGCGGATACCAGAAAATATCTTAAAATTGGGTCTGACTTTATCCGGGGAAAATTAAATGTCCCAAAGCTCTCTGTAAGAATAGCTGGTATCCCACATTATATTATACCTCAATTTTTGAGTAATGACAGTTTGGATACAGAGTATTATCCAAAACTCAAGCAGAATTCTGAATTGCTTTTTAGTAAGCAGGAATATCTGGGGTTGTCTGAAGCTCTGGCCGATGAAATTGAAACTCCAATGTATTGGCTTAATTACATTGCTTATCAGTCAGATGGAAATAGTGTAAAGATTATCAACCACATCAAAGATGTAAACAAATTTCACCTTGATACAGTAATCGAAGTTTTCTCTAAAACTGGTAAGGAATTTAAAGACTGGCTGGGAAGTGAAAGGGCTTTTAACTTACAAACTTCCTATTACCAGATTCCGGTAAGGGAAAAGACGACAACTAATCAGGCTCTATTTATTTTTTCTTCTATTCTTGAGCAAAGAAAGATACGCATAGAAGTATTGATGGAGCATTTTACAGAGCTTGTACTTTGTCATCGGTATGGCAGGTATAAGGCGTATCAAAATATCAATCCGTATACCGAAAACTTTGATGTGCAAATTCGTGACGCGGTATTTCATTATACTGCCCTTATACAAGCCTTAAGAACTTTAAACCTTTTACAGCTTATGGAAGATACACAAACTACTGAAAATTTGGAGCCTATTGAAGAAACACTATCCGATTATCAGCAACGAATTGAAAAGTTTTTTACTGATATGGGATATTCGAAGGCTCAGAAAGCTTTATTCTACCTGGGTAGGGCTTTGAATACAATTGCATATATTCAAGCCAACAAAGGCCATGAAAAGAAGCCTGTGATGAACAAGCTAAATTATAATGGCATGGACAAGAATGATATTGTGCGGCTCAGGTGTGATTTGGCAGAAAAAGCTAAACAATACAGTGTAGTACCAAAGACAGATTATAGTTTTTCCAGATTTGCGGAATACTTTGACTATAACCAGTGGAACACTAAACCAAAAGAAGCCCTGTTTTTTATCCTTACCGGATATTCATTCGGCTTTACCAGAAAAAAAGAAAACTAACCCATAAATACATTTAACCATGCCTGATTCAACTACCGAAAACAACAACGGAACTATTCAAAACAACAAAGACTTCCTATTCATTTACGAAGCCAGTATGTGTAACCCAAACGGAGACCCTGACCAGGAGAACAAACCCCGAATGGATTATGAAACCAATACTAATTTGGTTACCGACACACGCCTGAAGCGATATATTAGGGATTTTCTGAAAGGAGAAGAACAAGACATATTTATTGATATGGAGGGGGATGCTAAAGTAGCTATGGATCAGAAGCTGAAAAAAGTATTGTTCAGGTTGTTTTCAAATGAAGAAGATTTTAATGCCCTTATCAAGAAAGACCCTGCATTAGAACCCCTAAAAGACCTAAGAAATAAAAGTCAAGATAATATAGAAGAATTAGTAAATAAACTGGTTAACAAAAAAACAGAATATAAAACCCTGAACATAGCTTTACTTACCCAATTGGTTAAGGAAAAATTTATTGATATAAGAATGTTCGGCAGTGCTTTCGCTGTGGATGGATTTAATAAAGCATTTACAGGGGCTATACAAATGAATTGGGGTTACTCTCTGAACAAAGTAGAGTTGGTTGACTCAAATTCTATCGTAACTATCATGAATGATGATAGTAGTACCTTTGGTAAAGATTATCGGGTCTACTATAGCCTTTTAGCATTTACCGGTTCTATTAACAAAAATGCAGCAAAATCCACAGGGCTAACAGATGATGATGTTGAAAAATTTCGCTCCGCTATTTGGAAATCGATACCTTACCAACCTACTCGCTCAAAAATTAATCAATATCCTAAACTCTATGTAGAAATTACCTATAACGAAGGCTATAGCAATGGACATTTTGGTGATTTAAGAAATTATATAGCCATAGATTATCCAAACCAAGATTACAAGCAGGTAAGGAAATACGAACACATGACAGTTAACTATGATAAATTTGTAAAATTGCTAAATGATAACACGGGGAACGAAAAAGAAAATGAGAAGTACAAAAAGCCAATAGCCTCTGTTGAAATTATCACATCATCTGATGTTAAATTCGAAAACTCAGAAGCTGAATGAAAGTCTTATCCTTTGACATAAAAGGAAAGTTTGCACATTTCCGTAAGTTCTATTCCAATAATACTGCCCTAAGCTATTCTATTCCTCCAAGAACTACCATTATGGGTATGCTGGCAGCCATACTTGGAAGAAGCAGGGATACTTATTATGAGGAACTTTCTTCGTCAAGAATAATGATAAGTGTGCAACTGCTTACACCTTTAAAAAAGTCCTTTCATAGGCTTAACTTATTAAAAATATTAGGCCCATCAGATTTTAGAGGAGCTAATGGCAGAATACAAACCCCTTTTGAGGTAGTAACAGGTCAAAATATCGGAAGAGATACTTTAGCTTACAGAGTTTATGTGGCGGGTATAGAAGAAAGCCAGGAAATATTTGATGAGTTACTTCAAAGAATAGAAGACAGGGAGACCGTATACAATCTCACACTTGGAACAGCCAACTTTCTGGCTTCTATTGATAATATGAAGCTTTGGAAAGGAACGAAAATACAATCTGCAAAGGAAGCAGTCAGCATATCTTCAATTGTTAATATTGAAAGCATTGATAAATTAGTATTTACAGATATAGACAACAAAAAGCTCCTTTTAGAAGAAGAAATTATGCCTTCAGATTTTAGGGAGAACCATAGCAGAGAGGTAGTAAATATGAATAGGGTGATTTATTCTACAACGGGTGATTCTTTTAAAGTAATAATATCAGGTAGTTACTATCAACTTCAGTGCAATACTGAAAAAGTAAACATTCAATTCTTTGATTAATAATGGCTGATTTTTTCTCCCACTCACAATACATCAACAACAAGCGAGAAGGTACAAAATTGCTTAGGCAACATATCAAAGGAGTGAGAAATAATGCCTTAGCATCTTACTATACAAAAAATAAGCTTGAACTGTTTGCCACTGATACCAAGGAACTTCTGAGTGACCTTTGTAAATACCACGATCTTGGAAAATACACCCAGTATTTTCAGGAATATTTATTAGAAGGTAAATATGAAAACAATAGTTTGAAGAACCATGCCCGTTTGGGTGCGTATGTGATATTTAATAAATACCACACTCAAAATACCAATTTAGCCATTTTTGCATACCATATCATTAGGTTGCATCACGCTAATTTATCAAGTTTTGATACAGACAGGTTTTTGCATGATGTTGACTTTTTGGAACTTCAGGAAGTTTTTAACGAACAGATTATAAGTATAAAAGCTGTATCTGAACAAGTAATTGAAGAGATTAATGAGGAAGGTTTGTCTGAATATTTATTGCTTCCTAATAATAAGTCAATAAGAAAGTCTATAAGAGCCCTTCTTAAAAAAACAGAAAACCATAACATTGAACATTACTTCCTCATCAATTACCTCTTCTCCCTCCTTATAGAAGCCGATAAACTGGATGCTTCGGATACAAAAATTTACCCGAAGGTTTCAATTCCGGTTACGTTGGTTGATGATTTTATTGGTGTAGCGGAGGTAAACCCTCGAGGTTTTGAAAACCTCGAGGGTTTAGGGCAGAACGAATTGAGGAACTATGTAAGGGCATCAGTTTTAGAAAACCTCAAGCAGCCTGCCATCATCAATCAAAAACTGTTTACACTTACCGCACCTACGGGCATAGGAAAAACCCTCACTGCCTTGGATTTTGCATTACGGTTGAGGGCTATCATTAAAGAAAAAGAAGAAAGGGAAGCGCAAATCATTTATGGCCTCCCTTTTATCAATATTATTGAGCAAAGTATAAAAGTATATAATGAGGTACTTGGTGAAAAAGCCAAAGTATTAGCACATTACCAGTATGCCGATGCGGTGGGGCAACAAAATGATAAAGATGAAAGTGTGGATTACCACCAAAAAGTAATGACGCTGGATACCTGGCAGTGCGATGTGGTGATTACCACCTTTGTTCAGTTTTTACAAACCCTCATTGGCAACAGAAACAAACTCCTTAAGAAATTCAACCATTTTGCAGGTGCAGTCATTATTTTAGATGAAGTACAAACCTTACGGTTAGAATATTTACCCCTGGTGGGGGCAGCACTCTATTATCTCTCAAAGTTTTTAGATGCACGGATTATCCTGATGACGGCCACCAAACCTAAGTTATTTGAGTTGGCGAACAGAGAAATTCTGGAAAGAGAAGGTGAGATTGCAAATGCCCTGGAATTACTACCCACTTATGAAAATGTATTTTCACAATTCAAACGTACCCAAATCATTCCCCTAATTGATAAACAGATTACTACTGAAGAATTTGTGGAGACCCACTTTCTTGAAAAATGGCAACCCAACCAATCATGCCTGATTGTTTGCAATACCGTAAATCGTTCTATTGAGGTTTATAGGGAGGTTGTCTCTAAAGTTGACAACCCTGTTTATTACCTTTCTACCAATATTGTTCCTGCCCAAAGGCTTTATATCATTGAAAGGGTAAAATTGGATTTACGCTTTAAAAAGCATCCTATTTTAGTCTCAACACAATCCGTAGAAGCCGGAGTTGATTTAGATTTTGACATGGGATTTCGTGATTTGGGGCCGATAGATTCTATCATACAGGTAGCGGGCCGTATTAACAGGAACAATGATCCTTATAAACGGTATTCTCCATTGTATGTCGTGGATTTTGGGGATTGTTGTAAAATATACGATGCCATTACACAAACCCAGTCAAGCAAGGCGCTCAAAGCATATTCTGAAGGTATAAAAGAAGAACATTATCTAAATCTCATCAGCGAATATTATGACAATATATCAGATAAAGACCGTGCATCATTTTATGTTTCCCGCCAATTTTTCAGTTCAATGAAGCGGTTAAATTATGATAGTGAGCTAAAGCCCGGAGGTGATGGATATGACTATCCAGTATCACATTTTAAAGTAATTGAAGATAAAGGATATGCAGTATCTGTATTTATTGAACTTGACGAAGCTGTTGAAGCCAAAAAGGCATTCAAGAAGCTGATAGATAAAACGCAAGCATTTAGCAAAGAACAGTTTGAGCCTTTTAAGCAAACTTTTCATCAGCATATCATTGCAGTGCCTAAATATCTATCTCTAATTAAAGAATTAGAAGCTGATAAATCTTATTTGACAGATAATATTTTGCTGGTAAAAAATGAAGAGATAGAAAAATATTACGATGAAGTCACTGGCTTCATAAGAGATAAAACTGAAACCCAAACAACAGCTTTCTTTTAATAACTTATGCCCAACCCACGCCCTCCCTTTGCGCCGAATGAAGTGTACCATGTATACAACCATGCCAATGGGAGTGATGTGCTGTATAGGTCGGTAGAGAATTATCATTACTTCTTGCAACGGTATGCCCATTACATCAGCCCCATTGCAGATACCTACGCCTATTGCTTAATGCATTTCCATGCCGGGCCCAACCATTTCCATTTGATGGTGCGGATAAAGGATGCTGAGGTTCTGCTTGCTTTTTTTAAAGAGAAGGTGAAAAAAGGAAAATCTGGAGATCCGGCAGGTTTCGAAAACCTGCCGGATCTTATAAATGAAAATTTATCGGGCTTGGTTTCTCAACAGTTAGGCCATTTTTTTAATGCATATACCAAAGCCTTCAATAAAATGTATAACAGGAACGGACGGCTTTTTCAGGATAGTGTGAAGCGCAAACCCGTCACCTCAGAAGATTATTACTCCCGCCTTGTCTATTACATACACGCCAACCCGGTGCGGCATGGGTTTGTAAAGGAGATAGCAGACTGGCCTCATAGCTCTTATCATGCCTTTTTGGAAGAAAAGCCTACCCGCTTGCTACGCCATGAAGTGCTGGAATGGTTTGGAGGAAAGAAAGCCTTTGTGCAGTTTCATCAGATGAATCATGCTGAGGATATGTTTACACCGTTTGATCCGTAATAAGCCCATGAAAGAAGTACATACCACCACCATCCGCTTTCCTGAAATTAGCCTGGCTACCCGTGATGCCCATAAGCTGCGGGGGTATTTTGGTAACCTGTTTAAAGAGCATAGTACGCTGCTGCACAATCATCTGGAAGATGGGGAAAGGGCAGCCCCCCGCCATCATTACCGCTATCCTTTGGTACAATACAAAGTGATTGACCGGGTGCCTGTACTGTTTGGCCTAAGCGAAGGGGCCGAATTGTTGATTCAATTGTTTTTAAAACTGAACGAGTTGCAAATTAACGGTAATACGTATCCGGTATTGAGCAAAAACATTGAAAGCAAAATATGGTCGATTGGCGTGGGTGAAGATTTGTACCAATACCGTTTTCAAACATTGTGGATGGCCCTGAACCAGCACAACTATCAGCAATACGCTAAGGCGGAAGAAGGTGAAAAAATGGAAAAGCTCAAGCGCATTGCCATTAGTAATATTTTGGCCTACTACAAATCAATGGATTTGTATTTGGCACCGAACGAGCGCATTTTGATGCAACTGAAAGCACTTGAGAAACAAACACAATTCAAAAATAAAACCATGCTGGCTTTTTCGGGCGGGTTTACCACCAACGCCCTGCTGCCCGATATGGCGGGTATTGGCAAGGCGGTATCCAGGGGGTTTGGTACGGTACAGCGGCTTTAATTGGGGGTAGCCCTAACTAAACCCTCGAGGTTTGCGAAACCTCGAGGGTTTGTGGGCTGGACTGCGCTTTGATTTTAAAAGTTTAAAAACATTCTACAAATGCAACTACATATCAACACGTACGGGGCTTATGTTCATGTAAAAGACGAAATGTTTGAAGTGCGCCTTACGGAAGATGGTGAGCAGAAAAAGCACCACCTGGCGGCGCGCAAGATAAAGAGCATCATCATGGCTACGGGCACAGCCCTGAGCACTGATGCCATCAGGCTGGCGATGATGCATAATGTAGATATTTTGTTTGTAGAGCAGAATGGGCGCCCCATAGGGCGGGTGTGGCATAGCAAGCTGGGCAGTACAACCAAAATAAGAAAAGCCCAACTGATGGTCAGCATGAACAAAGAGGGGGTGAAATGGGTGAAAAGTTGGATACTTACCAAGCTGGATAATCAGATACAGTTTTTGAAAGACCTGAAAAAACACCGGAAACAGCACCATACATTTATTGAAGAGAAGGTAGATAAGCTGGAAAACTTATACCAGTCAGTGGGCTTGTTAGAAGGTGAGCAAGTGAGCGATATTGCTGACACCATCCGTGGGCTGGAGGGCACAGCCGGGCGCTTGTATTTTGAAACACTCAGCACTTTACTGGCAAAGGAGTATCAGTTTAATGGAAGGAGCAGTCGCCCGGCCAAAGATGCTTTCAATGCTTTTTTAAATTATGCTTTTGGTATGTTGTATGGGAAAGTGGAGCGCACCCTCATTATTGCGGGTGTAGACCCATACCTGGGTTTTTTGCACCGCGACGATTACAACCAGTTAAGTTTTGTATTTGATTTCATAGAGCCTTACCGCATTCATGCCGAAACAACGGTGTTCCGGTTGTTTTCTGCCAAAAAAGTGAACCAGCAACATACCGATAAAATTACCACTGGGTACTCCCTCAACAAGGAAGGTAAAGAACTGTTAGTAACAGCTTTTAACAAGTATATGGATGAGGACACCATCCGCTACCGGGGGCGCAATCAAACCCGCAGCAATGCGATGCAGATGGATGCGCACGCTTTTGCGAATGCTCTAATTGCTGTAAACTGAAGCAGAGGTTCTCAAAAAAATAGAACCCTCGAGGTATTCAAATAAAAACCCTCGAAGTTTTGGAAACTTCGAGGGTTTTGGGACTGTAAATAAATAATTATGATAATTTGGGTAATGTACGACATACAAGACGACAAGGCACGCAGCCGTATTGCTAAGTTGTGTAAGCAGTCGGGGCTGTACCGGGTGCAGTATTCTGTGTTTTTGGGCACACTGAACGCCCACGAGAAAGATACTCTGGAGTTGCAAATAGAAGAGCTGATGGATGAGGAGGCAGACTCTGTATATATTTTCCCGATGAACAAAAAGGAGCTGCAAGATACGGTATTGCTGGGACAGGCTTTTGATAAAAAGCTGGTAACAGATGAGGTACGGGCTTTGTTTTTTTAGTTGTAAACTAAATACAAAAACCTGGTGGATTTTCAAAAATCCACCAGGTTTAGGGTAATAAAGAAATAATGAGCATTACACCATCGCATATTATTGAGTATTTGTATTGTCCGCGCTTTACCTATTTTGAGTATGTATTGGCCATACCGCAATACGAAGAAAAAGATTACAAAGCCATGCGGGGCAGGACGGTGCATGATCAGAAGCTGGAACAAAACAAGGAGTACTTACGGAAAAGGATTGGTGTAAAAGAAAAGTACCTGGACCAATATTTGACCAACCCGCACATCAGGGGCAGGGTAGATGAAGTATTATTATTACAGGATGATACAATGGCTCCGTTAGACTATAAGTTTGCCCATTATGACGAGAAAGTTTATGAAACCTACAAAACGCAATTGTATTGCTATGCCTGGCTAATAGAGAATAATTTTCATAAACCAGTGCATAAAGGGTATTTGGTATATACCAGGAGCAAAAATAAGTTGGTAGAAATAACGATAGAGGAAAAAGATAAAGAAGCTGTAAAAGCAGCCGCTGAAGCGATTTACCATATTATTCGGAATAATTATTACCCGAAGGCTACCAAGTACAAAAAAAGATGTTTAAATTGTACATATCGGAACATATGCGTGCAATAGCAGCTTTTCCGGAGGGTAATTTATTTTGAACACATGAAAAATAGCGCGTAAACATCTTAAAATGAGCGGTTTATGTTTTCGGAAAACACTAAAATATGCTAAAAAAACGTTCTTTGACATATTGTTTTAAAGTAAAACAAGTAATTGCAATAAGGAGATATGTTGCTGATTATAAGCTCTTTATAAAGAGTAACGGCTTAATAAACCACTTCCATTAGAATAAGGATTGAAACCTTAGTACTAAGTAAACTATTAAATCTTATTTTCATGCTTAATAAACCACTTCCATTAGAATAAGGATTGAAACTAAGTGTAAGAGATGGTGGTGTAATATCGCTGTAAACTTAATAAACCACTTCCATTAGAATAAGGATTGAAACTTGATGACCTGGGACAGGCAAGCCCGGCAGTGCAGGCCTTAATAAACCACTTCCATTAGAATAAGGATTGAAACCATACTTTTGATTAGAATATAATCTAATGTTATAGCCAACTTAATAAACCACTTCCATTAGAATAAGGATTGAAACACATCTCCTTAAATTGCAGAGAAAGCTCGGTCTTGGTCTTAATAAACCACTTCCATTAGAATAAGGATTGAAACATTCTTTCTCTGTAAGCGGTATATAGCCCCCTGACTCTTAATAAACCACTTCCATTAGAATAAGGATTGAAACTGTAAAACCAGCATTTGGTCATTATAACGTAATGGACTTAATAAACCACTTCCATTAGAATAAGGATTGAAACTGTACTCTTTGGCTTCCTGTAAATAACCAATCAAAGCTTAATAAACCACTTCCATTAGAATAAGGATTGAAACTGCTCATTTAGACCTGCCTAGCGCAAAAGGAGGAAAGCTTAATAAACCACTTCCATTAGAATAAGGATTGAAACTTGTAATCTTTTGATTACATTGCAGTATGTTAAACGTCTTAATAAACCACTTCCATTAGAATAAGGATTGAAACTAACCCAATATGTAGGAAAGCCAATATCCTCTACTTCTTAATAAACCACTTCCATTAGAATAAGGATTGAAACTTTGGGTGTAGGCTGAATCAAGGCAAAGATCTGGCCCTTAATAAACCACTTCCATTAGAATAAGGATTGAAACAGTCCAGGTTAGGGGAAGCAGAGGCAACAAGCCTAACTTAATAAACCACTTCCATTAGAATAAGGATTGAAACTTAAGGGCTAATTTGTCTACTGTAAGCATACAAAACTTAATAAACCACTTCCATTAGAATAAGGATTGAAACTGAATATTCCTTTCTCCATATCATTAAGACGGGAAGACTTAATAAACCACTTCCATTAGAATAAGGATTGAAACCCCTTGTTGTTTTGTCTACTTTGACTAAGCTACAATCTTAATAAACCACTTCCATTAGAATAAGGATTGAAACCAAAGGATGAAACCAAGAAGCTTAAAAAGCTTTTGGACTTAATAAACCACTTCCATTAGAATAAGGATTGAAACTTCTAAAGTCGTCCACTTCCGGCAATGGCATCATGCTTAATAAACCACTTCCATTAGAATAAGGATTGAAACGGGTAATATCCTGTTTGTTGTTTCTTTTCAGGTAATCTTAATAAACCACTTCCATTAGAATAAGGATTGAAACAAATATCTTTGATGACATCTTCCATGCCTCCTGGCACTTAATAAACCACTTCCATTAGAATAAGGATTGAAACTGCCAGTAACGTTTTTCCACATGGGCTCCTTCCATGTCTTAATAAACCACTTCCATTAGAATAAGGATTGAAACTCTAATTCTTTCTGAAATTCGTGTGCCCTGTTCAGTCTTAATAAACCACTTCCATTAGAATAAGGATTGAAACACATAGGCAATATCCCTGGTTTTCAGGGAGCCAATACTTAATAAACCACTTCCATTAGAATAAGGATTGAAACACAATGTACGCAACAATCACAACAAATAAAGCAAACAACTTAATAAACCACTTCCATTAGAATAAGGATTGAAACACACATAAGTATCATTGGAATATACAGCATCCACCACTTAATAAACCACTTCCATTAGAATAAGGATTGAAACCCAGTTCATCGGTAGTATCCAGGTTTTGCTCAATTTCTTAATAAACCACTTCCATTAGAATAAGGATTGAAACCAAGCGGTGATAATGATGCATTAAGAAACCTGCTTTTCTTAATAAACCACTTCCATTAGAATAAGGATTGAAACTAAGCTTTGTGAGAAGCATTTTTAACGAGTACGTTAATCTTAATAAACCACTTCCATTAGAATAAGGATTGAAACTACATATCCCACATAGTTTCCTTCCCAAAAAGTTTTACTTAATAAACCACTTCCATTAGAATAAGGATTGAAACAGATTAACAAGGTAATCGATTACATGCCGGGATATACTTAATAAACCACTTCCATTAGAATAAGGATTGAAACTACTTGGCACGTTAGCATTAATTAACATCCACCCTAACTTAATAAACCACTTCCATTAGAATAAGGATTGAAACGAAGGTTAACGGTTCTTCCTGTTAGAGTTAGAAGAGACTTAATAAACCACTTCCATTAGAATAAGGATTGAAACTTTTGATAAATCATGCCTTTGGCAGCGCATCAAGTTCTTAATAAACCACTTCCATTAGAATAAGGATTGAAACACGCAATTAAAGGATTTAGATTTAAGTTCTACAGATCCTTAATAAACCACTTCCATTAGAATAAGGATTGAAACCAATTGATAATGTAGAAATGAAAGACATGACCCCTACTTAATAAACCACTTCCATTAGAATAAGGATTGAAACGTTAAGTTACAAGTTATCAATGCCCCGGTTGTTGAACTTAATAAACCACTTCCATTAGAATAAGGATTGAAACTGACAGCAATCAAAGCACAATTGGATTTTTGGATTAACTTAATAAACCACTTCCATTAGAATAAGGATTGAAACGAATGATTGATTGGCTAATAAAAATAATGACGCAGCTTAATAAACCACTTCCATTAGAATAAGGATTGAAACACATAAAACCGTCATTGAGGTTAATATGTGAGCAATCTTAATAAACCACTTCCATTAGAATAAGGATTGAAACTTGTAATTGAGTGTCTTGTTCATTGGGGGGCTAACACTTAATAAACCACTTCCATTAGAATAAGGATTGAAACTAAAATCATATGCATCATCAGGTAGTGAGATAGTATACTTAATAAACCACTTCCATTAGAATAAGGATTGAAACTGGCCAGTCGGTCTTTTTTGGCCTGTACTTCGGCAACTTAATAAACCACTTCCATTAGAATAAGGATTGAAACGCAGATTGTGAACAAAAACCTTCAGTGAAATTTTCTATCTTAATAAACCACTTCCATTAGAATAAGGATTGAAACCTTCTGTTGCCAATGGCGTGGGCGTAAAAAGCACCTCTCTTAATAAACCACTTCCATTAGAATAAGGATTGAAACCTTCTGTTGCCAATGGCGTGGGCGTAAAAAGCACCTCTCTTAATAAACCACTTCCATTAGAATAAGGATTGAAACTACTTTTCGTAAGTAGCTCCAGAATCATAAATATCATCTTAATAAACCACTTCCATTAGAATAAGGATTGAAACAAGGTCTTGCTGTAAGGCGGGTTTCTGCCCAGCTTCTCTTAATAAACCACTTCCATTAGAATAAGGATTGAAACGGGGAAAGCCTCGGGTAACCCGCTACCATTGAAATTCTTCATAAGCCACTTCTATTCCACTGTCTGTCTGGTGCCACAGGTAAATTTTTAATATTGCTTATTGGCTAGGCCTCGTTTGTAACGAGGATTTCATGGTTTATGCACAGCTCTAGAAGGTCGTTAATTTAGAACATTCCCATTTAAGGCAAGTACCGAAACCCAATCAGCTACCATTATTCAGCAGGTTGTTTCTCTTTCACAATGGTATCTTGGGTATTTGACATTTTAAGAAGTTGCACAGAAGCATAGCTAAACAAAAACCCGGAGGCAATGGCTTCAATAAAAATTGCTAGTGAAACAGCAAACGGGTTGAGATAATCACCAAAAGGTTCTACTTCTTTCACTGTTTCCATGAAGGCCGGGTTGATAAAGCCTACATAGGTGAATACAAAAAGCGAAAAGATGATAGCACTTACAAAAGCGGTAAGCATACCCATGGCAATGGCTTTCAAAAAATTAAAATCTTCGGGATGATTGACCCGCAGGTTGCGCACCGTGTAAAATACCCCACCAAACATGATGAACGCATTTAAAAAGCGAAGGCCAATATTGTGTACCAGCCCTACATATTTCATGAGTAGAAAAAATAAAATAAGAGCCACAGCCGTAATAATGCCAACAATGATACTGCGATTTTCGTGGTTTGTTGAAGATGTATGCATGATGATGATTTTTTCTGATGTGTATATGTAGTAAATACATTTGAGGCCAAAATGTTTATGACTTTTTGTTTTACCAACTTATTCGACCAGAAACATGAAGGAGTTTGAATTGAGTGTGCAACGAATTGGGGGCGGGATAGCACAAAGCATATGTTTGATACCTTTTATGCAGAACACCTCATTAATCCATAATCGCTGAAACCCAGAAAAACACAACAGCCGCTACGACCAGCATGCCAAAACTAATAGCGGCCGTTTGTTACATTACCAACGATGTGTATACAGCCCAAAACCCCAATCCGGTAAACAACCCGGCGAAACTTTCCATAACATAGCGCTTCCTTTTCTTTACTCCCGAATCAATCAGGTATACAGGCACGGATGGATAAAAAGAGGGCAAATGCCAGGGTAAAAAAAGCTGATAAATGGTATGCAGTACGGCCGCAATACAAAACCAGGCCACATAATTTCTGAAAGGGGCTTCCGCTGCTTCCTAAATCCAGAAATCAAAAGCGGGGGCAAAAGACTCCATAAAAAAACAGAGCCCCACCATGAGTAAAATACCGCAAACAACTCTCCAGAAAACCTGCCGAAAAAGATAATTGGAAATAGCCCCGGTGATGAGCACCAGCATGGCCCAGTTAATACCAATGAGCCAGGGAACGCCGTCCAATTTAAGCCCCATGTTTTCTCCATAATAATTAGCCCCAAACAACAAATCATAATGCCCCCCTATCCATTCTACGAACATGCCTGCCAGAAAAAACAAGCCGGTAAGCACCCATTTTTTGGTGAGTTTAGGGTATAATTCCAGGCTAGCAATCCAAATGCCAGCAGTAGGTTAAAGGGTGTTTTGGTAATAAACCAATCAGTAAAACCGAGGGTCATTCCTATGATGGCCGAGAGGTGGAATAGGCAGATAAGTCCGATTGAGAATTCTTTCTTATGATTATGAATTTGCTGTATTGAAAATGTTTGGCTCACGTCTTAGAACAAAAGTTAAATATCTTAGTTTTGGATTTTAACCGAAAGGTAAACGAATTTGTTCAAATCTGTTTTCTTCGTTACCTTTTCAAAGGTATTAATACAATGCGTCAACAAAAGTTATATCTTTTATCCCACGTACACATAACTTTTTGACCTTTCGGTTAGAGTAAAATGTTTGCGTTTATATCTACGCATAAAACAAACTTTTTTTAAATTTTCACCTAATCCTAAATACCATGAAAGAACCTTACTCACCTTATTCCAAAATGTATTGGAAAAGTCTTTTAGGAATCATTCTCTTTTTTCTGGGAGTGTCTTTTCCTTCAAAAGGACAGTCTGCGTTTGTTGTATCCGGCGAAGTAACGGATGCCGGTGGTGAACCTGTTATTGGAGTAACTGTGCAGTTGTTAGGCACCACTATCGGTACCATTACTGATATCGACGGTCAATACCAACTAAGTATTTCGCGTCCACCGGGCAACTATCAGCTACAATTTAGTTTTGTGGGTTATTCGCCAGAAACAAGGGACATTTCTGTTGAACAAAATGGTGCATCCACCATAGATGTTACACTAAGCGAAGACCTCATCGGGCTGAATGAAATTGTGATCACCGGAACATCGGTAGCAACAAGTAAAAAGCAACTGGGAAATGCTATTTCTACAGTGAGTGGCAAGGAAATTCAGGATGTGGGCGCTATTGCCATTGACCAGGCACTGGCCGGAAAAGTAGCAGGCGCGTTAATTCAACAAAACTCCGGAGGGCCTGCCGGTGGTATCAGCGTACGCCTCAGGGGAGTGAGCACCCTGGCAGGAAGTTCTGACCCGCTTTATATTGTGGATGGTGTGATTGTGAATAACAGCTCTGCCCAATTGATCGATATTGGCGGGGCAGCCCAGAACCGACTGGTTGATTTGAACCCGAATGACATAGAACGCATTGAAGTAATCAAAGGAGCTGCCGCTGCTGCTATTTACGGCTCCAGGGCCAATAATGGCGTAGTACAAATTTTTACCAAAAGGGGAAGCGAAGGCAAGCCCAGGGTAACCTTTAGTACAAACTTCAGGATTAACGAAATCAGAAAGAAAATTGGGTATAACGATGTGCCTTTCGAGTATGTTAACCCTAATGACCTTACAGATATGGCAACAACGCCTGTTACCCGGTACGATTATCAGGATGATATTTTTCGTACAGGCATTGGTACCGATAATTATGTGAGCGTTTCTGGTGGAAGTAATAATACAAAATATTTCATTTCTACTTCTTACTTACTGAATCAGGGAATTGTCAAAACAGCAGACTTCCAACGATATGGTGCCCGTGTACGGGTTGACCAAATTTTGAATGATTGGGCATCTATTTCTTTCGGTTCCAATTTCGTTCGCTCTGAAAGTACCGACGTGCCAAATGGCGGAATGAGTGCAGCGTATGGTGCTTTGACTGGTTTCAGCTTTACCAATAATGTTTCAGATCCCCGTCGTGATCCGGTGACCGGACAATACCCCAGTATTTCTGCCCGCGCCAATCATCTGGAAGTGATCAATGAATACATATTTGGCACTTTCACCAACCGATATACCGGGGATTTACAAATCAACCTCACTCCTGTAAAGGGATTGGGCATTGATTATGTTTTTGGGGTTGACACTTACACTTCTGAAGGAACGGCGTTTATTCCCAAACCCAATACATCTGGTGTAGAACCCAATGGTTTTGCCCGTAAGGCTGATAACACTGTGCTGCAAATTAATAATGACATCACCATTCGGTACCAAACTGAAATTACCCCTGATGTAGTATCAACCACTTCATTGGGGGGTACACTACAATATGACCGTACGGAATCGTTAGCGATTAATAGCAATGACCTTCCCCCTTTTGTGCAGATAGCATCTGCCGGGAATATAACAGGAACAGGTGATTTTAGAGGAGAAAGGGTTGTACAGGGTGCTTACCTTCAACAAACCTTTGGTTTATGGGATAAAATATACCTCACCGGTGCCATTCGAATGGATGCTTCTTCCCTTTTTGCTGAAGACGAAAGAATTCAATATTATCCGAAAGTAAGTGGAAGTTACCTACTGTCGGAAGAAGGCTTCTGGCAAAATTCTGCTTTGGGAAATGCATTTAATCTTTTCAAGCTCAGGGCCTCTTATGGGGAAGCAGGCAACCTCACAGGCATCGGCACTTTTGAACGCTTTACCAACCTTTCGCCTACACCCATTGCCGGGCTGCCTGGGTTATTGCAATCTTCACAACGGGGTACCATTGGCGTACGCCCAGAGCGGCAAAAGGAACTGGAATTTGGGATAGACCTGGCACTGTTTAATAGCCGCTTAGGCGTAGAATTTACCTATTACAACAAAGAGGTGGAAGACTTACTGCTAAACCGTACACTGGCACCAACAACTGGTTTCACCAATACTACCCAAAATGTAGGAACCCTGGATAATACTGGTTTTGAAGTATTGGTACAGGCCTTACTTGTACAAACTGATAATTTCCGATGGAACCTCACCGGAACTTTCAGTGCCAATACCAACGAAATCAATGGTATAGAAGAAGATTTTATTTTACTGCCTAATTCTTTTGGCCAGTCAGCTGTTTTGAATGGAGAGCCTATTGGCGTATTTTATACAACGTATCAGGCCCGCAATCCGGATGGGTCTTTGTTGCTGGACGAAAATGGTTTGCCTCAAAGAGAACGGGTCGGTCGGGATGCCAACGGTCAACCCTCAGGAGCCTTGGATGAGAAAGTGATCGGAGATCCCAATCCTGCGTATTTTTGGTCTTTGATCAATGAGTTTGATTATCACGACTTTTCTTTCCGCCTGCAATTTGATGCCATGCAAGGTTTTGATGTGTTTAATTTTACCAATCGCTTGCTATCGCTGCCCGTATTTGGAGGGGGAGAGTTATATGCCGAAGAACTGAGGGGTGACCTCCAAAAAGGTTACAATACAGCCACATTCAGTGCATTTGACCGACATGTAGAAGATGGGTCTTTTGTAAAACTCAGAGAAGTAGCCATCAGCTATAACCATCAGCCAACTGCCGGATTTATCAGCAACTTACGGTTTAGTCTGGTAGGCCGCAACTTGTTTTCTTTTGACAGCTACCGGGGATGGGACCCTGAAACAAATGCGGCAGGGCAAAGCAACTCCACCCGGGGGTTTGATTTCAACGAAGTGCCTATTCCACGCACTTATTCCATTGGTGTTACGGCTACTTTTTAAGATTTCTTAAGACAAAAAAGATATTATCATGAAAAAATATATCAAAATAAAAAACTTGTTTTCTATAGCATTGATGCAAATCATCCTGCTGGTTTCAGGGTGTGACATGGATATTCCTAATCCCAATGCCGCCACAGTAGAAGAAGCATACAGTACCCAAAGTGGTATTCTTGCAGTATCAGTAGGTATGCGCAGATTTTATTCTACCACTGCGTATGACAACATCATCATCACGCCGGGGGTTACTTCTCGTGAGCTAGGGGCGTTTACCACTTTTGTAAATTATCTCAACCTGGAAGAAGGTGGGGAGGCCGTACAAGATGACAACTCCTGGCCCAGTGGTCTTTGGGCCAACCTGTACCGGGTCATTAGTATTTCTGAACAAATTGTAGATAGCGCGCCCGATGTCATTGACGACCCAGGGACGTTAGCGGGTGTCATTGCCCACGCCAATTTTTTCAAGGCGGCTTCTTTGGGGTACATTATCCAGGCCTTCGAGCAAGCACCTATTACCACTAATGAAGCCGGAGAGGCTGTCTTTATGAACAGGGCAGAGGTATTGGCCGAAAGCATTCGCCTGCTGGAAGAGGCCAAAGCAGCCATCACAGCCAACCCTCCGCCTCAGTCGTTTATTGATGCCACAGGACCTGATTTTGACTGGCCCAATATGATCAATACTTATCTTTCAAGATACTATTTGCTGGCTGGCAATTACCAGGATGCTATTGCTGCTGCTGATGCGGTAGATCTATCTTCAGTTTCTTATTTTGTGTACAGTACCGAGGTTGTTAATCCAATTTGGGATTTACTGATTAATGGAAACGACTTCCGCCCTTTGGATAACTTTGGTATTGATCCGGCCATGATTGATCCGGCCGACCAACGCCAGACATTTTTCCTGGCTCCGCTAGATACAGTTTCTGCCCAGCTCAAACTTCCGGTAGATGATATGGTTACCCCTTTCTTTAACAACCAAACGGCTTCTATTCCTGTATATGTGCCCGGTGAGGTTTTATTGAATAAAGCCGAAGCACTAGCCCGTTCCGGAGATATTAATGAAGCTATTACTGTATTGAATGAAGTAAGGACAAAAACAACAGACGCCGTAGGTTTGGGAGCAGCCATCAGTCCTTACGCAGGGCCGGTTACCGCCGAAGCGGTACTGGACGACATATATACGAACAGAAACCTGGAGCTGTTCCTGACAGGCATGCGGCTGGAAGATAGCAGAAGGTTTGATAAACCCGGCCCTAATGACCCTAATCTCACAAGAAACAGAAATTTCTATTATTATCCGGATACCGAAAAGGCCAATAATCCAAATGTGCCGGCTGATCCGCCGATTTAATATATAATTATTTGAGCATGAATAAAGTAGCTGGTTCCAATTTGCCAGCTACTTTTTTTTATCTTCTTAGGTTTCAGCTTTTCTCACTTTGTATCATTTCCCTTTCATGTAAAGCTTTGGTTGAAAAGATACCACCTACCCAAATAGCCACAAACCCGGTAAAAAACATAATCAGGCTGTAAATGGCCCCGGCAATGGCCAGCGTACCGTTTTGAATGCCTGATTCTATGGAAATGCTGATGGCCTGCCGGGTGGGTGATGAGGTTAGAAGTTGCACCACCCGACAAGCTGCCAAAATCATGATGCCAATGGCAATGACTGGCTCTACCCCAAACACCAAAACGAACTAATAGGCATTCAGGGGCAACAGGATAATTTGGTTTACCAACCCCAGCAGCACCGCTTTGGGATATTTGAGAATTCGCTTGAAGTCTGCTAAGGTTAAAGGCAAGCCTATGCCCAACATAATAATGAACTTTGCACGCACCTAACTTCAAAACCCAAAACCTATGCGGATTCCCGGAAACAGGGTGCTGAAATTATCGGTAATATAGAGGTGCGGGTTAACGTAAACGCCTTTTACCGGAGACCAGTTGGCACCCACTTTGAAAGTATTCTTTCCAAACAAATCACCCTGGCGGGAAACCAAATACCCAATTTCCATTCCCAATAAATCTTTCTTTTTTGACTTCTTACTAATGTCCCACCCATAGCCTAGATTCAAAAATGTATTAATGCGCGTTTTGGCTTCTGCGTCAAATGCAAATAGCAGATTGGTAGAAACATAGGGAAATCTTATGGTGCCTTTGTGCCTGAACCCGATGCCCACGCCCAGGGAAACATCTGGCACCCATGTATTCCTCACCAGCCCGGCGCCCACGCCCAGGTTTATTTCAAGGAAATCAAGTTCATTGTTTTGGTCTTCCAAAGCTTTTACCGTTCCGTTAACGCATTCGTAATACAATGATTTTGACCACCTGGTTTTTTCAGGAAGTATTGCAATAACCTGTTCAAGACAGGCTGTCAGGGAAATATCCGGAATATTGGAAATATCGGCAGCCGTAATGAAAATTTTAAATGCTTCACCGGTGATAATGGCTTCATCCCGCACGCCTGTATTGGTAAACTCCCCGGCTTTATTCAGGTAAACGGTTTTTGAATCACCGGCTTCCACGGATACTGAACCGCCCAAGGAATACCTAACCAAATCGGCACTTTCTGGAGATAGCTGCTCTTTTAATTGGGGAATGATGGTGTTAAACTCTTCCAGGGCAGCGGTTACGTTATTGGTAGATTTCAGCTCATTAAAATCATGCATGGCTACTTTTACTTCAACCCGGTTGTCTACATAAAATATCACCGAGTCGTGTAATACCTGGCTAAAGGCAAGTGTAGACTGCACCAAAACGGTAAGGATAAGACATAGCTTTTTCATGGTAATTTGGTTTATTACGTTTGTTATAAGTTCTTATGATTTGGAATTAGTCCTTTTGCGCGAAGGATCCGAATTTAAGTTTGAGCGTTTCTGATGCCGGCGCGTTCCGTCGGTTTGATGAACTGGTAAAGATGGCGTCATCCGTTTTTATTTGACTGGCTTCGGTTGCCACTATCTGTTTTGCAGGTTCTTCATCAGCTTTTGTGATTACCTCTTTTCCATCCTCTGAATCGCCCGGGGCTGTTATGTATTTTACCTGGGTTACATATACTGTATCGGTGCGGTAAACAAGCGTTTCTTTTACAGGAGGTGGGGTTTGTGTCTGAAGGTTGCCCAATTGCTGTTCCACCCGTTGTAGTTGGTTTCCCAAAGTTTCTACCTCTTTATTTTTAGTTTGCAGCTGGCTTATCTGCGACTGGTAGTCTTTTTGCATTCGGTCAAACTTACCAGCCAACTGCTGTATTTCCTGCTGGTGTGCCTGCTGCACCCGGTAAAGGATAAAAGAAAAACAGAGTATCAAAAGCACAACGGCAGCAGCCAGATGGTACCACCGCAGCAAAGGCCGCCCGGATATGTTACTCTGGATGCCTTCCCATACAACGGGGCGGGCTGCATTTATCTGCTGCTGATGCACATCACTGCTTTCCTGAAGCTTACGCCTGATAATTTCGTCCATATCAAAGGGTTCCATAGGCTTTCTTTTCTTTGTTAATATCGTTTATTAGGTGGTGGCGGGCTTTTTTCAACTGGGTTTTTGAGGTGCTTTCACTCACACCCAGCATCTGGCTAATTTCTTTGTGGGAATAGCCTTCTACCACAAATAAGTTAAATACGGTGCGATACCCCGCCGGAAGTTGTTCTATCATACGCTGAATATCAGATGCCTGCATTTGTTGCAAGGCGTTGGCATCCGGGTTTGGCAAATGCAAATGCCTGAGGTCTTCATCAAACTCAATGAGCCTTTTCTTTTTCAGCGAGCGAATTGCTTCGTTTATCAGGATGGTCCGCACCCACCGCCCCAAACTGCCCGGGCCATTATAAGAGAAAGAGTGCAGGCTTTTGTACACCCGGGTAAACGATTGAATAATCACATCTTCCGCCTCCTGGTGGTCGCTTACGTAGCGCATGGCTATCCGGTAAAGGTCCGGGTAATACTGATTGAAAAGGACTTCCTGCGCATGGCGGTCACCCAGGCTGCACTGCTTTAGTAGTTCCTCTTCGTTTAAAATCAATGCTTTTTCAGTTTGGCTTTCATCTACAGAACCCAGCCGGGGTGAGATAGGTTGCCTGGGTGAAAAAATTTTGTTTGAGGTTGTGTTTATTGGGTTGGGTTTTTAATGGTATAAAATAGTTAGGAGTTTCTCTGTTTCTTCTGCTTTGTTTTGGTGTTTGGGTTTTTCCTCAGCCATTGGGCCTGTTCTTTGGCTTGTTCTAAGGTAGTTGGGTTTCCCCTAATTTAGTAGACATTCAGTTAAGCAGCAGTAGATATTGATTTTTTCCACTGATGCTCATATTCTATCGGACTCATATATTCAATTGCAGAATGTTTCCTCTTTCGGTTATACCATACCTCAATATACTCGAAGATATCTTGTTTAGCCTCAGTATGGCTCGAGTAATTTCTACGGTAAACCAACTCCCGTTTCAAAGTGGCAAAGTAACTCTCTGTTGGGGCATTATCGTAACAGTTTCCTCTACGGCTCATGCTACACCTTATTCCCTTTTGTTCAAGAATCCGTTGGTAGTCATAGCTCGCATATTGGCTTCCTCTATCGCTGTGATGTATCAATCCTTTCACTGGATTTCGTACCATGATTGCCATCCGCAATGCCGTTATGACCAGCGTTCGCTCTAAAGTGGACGCCATAGACCAGCCGATAATACGTCGAGAAAACAAATCAAGTACAATAGCCAAGTACAGCCAACCTTCTTTTGTCCAGATATACGTAATATCAGTGGTCCATACCGCATCAGGTCTGCTTGCTTCAAATTGCTGATCTAGTAGATTAGGGGCTACAGGAAGATGATGATTTGAGTCTGTCGTCTTGGTAAACTTCCTTTTCTTTTCCACCGCAATACCATTGAGCCGCATTAAGCGGGCAATGCGGTTCTTACCACATGCTACTCCCATAGTTTGTAATTCAGCATGTACCCTGGGACTACCGTAGCTTTGACGACTTTGCTGATGTATATCTCTGATCTGTTCCACTAATTGTCTGTTTTCTCGGCTACGATTGCTCTCAGGTCGTGTTAACCATGCGTAATAACCACTCCTTGAAATTTGTAGTACTCTGCACATAGCAGTAATGGAAAAACACCCATCATATTCTTGAACAAATTGGTATCTTAGCGTGGGTGAATACTGAAGATACCAACCGCCTTTTTTAGTATCTCCACCTCCTCTTGAAGACGTCTGTTCTCTCTCTTCAATTGAGTCATTTCCTCATCCCGAGGGTTTTTACCCGAAAACGCTTTCTTTCCCTCTTCTTGTAATTCCAGTTTCCAGCGGCGTAACATACTCATGTGAATTCCTAGATCACGAGCTACTTGGCTCTTACTACCATTACTCTCTGAGAGGCGAACTGCCTCCTCTTTAAATTCTTTGGTATACTTTCTTCTAGTTCTCATATTTGACACTGATTTGGTTACTAATTTACTCTTTTTTCAGTGTCTACTTTAACGGGGGAAGACCAACCTATCTGCATCATGCAGGCTTTAACCTTATCACATCAGAAGAGGGTTATCGAGAAGCACGAAAAGCAGCACAAAGAGCGCTGTCAATTAATGCAAATGAAGTAAGGGCGCATAAAGTAATGGCCTATATTCATCTTTTTTACGACTGGAACTGGGATGGGGTAATTGCATCATATAACAAAGCGATTGCCGGTGGTTTAACCCATGACAATGAGTTTATCACCTATTACTACATCTTCATCCAAAAAGATTACGAACAAGCCATCAAAATAGCAATAGAAAATGTTGCCAAAGATCCACTTCATGTGATAAGTCACTGGCAATTAGGGCTCTGTTATTATTTTGCCGGACAATTTGAGAATGCACTGCAAGCCTTTGAACAAAGCCTCCAGCAAGACCACAGCTTTAGCGAATCCTGGCGGTGGAAAGGAGTTGTTCTGGGGTACCTGGGTCGCTTTAAGGAAGCTTATGAAGCCATAAACAAAGCATTGTCTATTACCAATGGTGAAGGGCTTGCTCTTCTTGACAAGCTTTTGGTTAATACCCTTAATAACGAAACAGAAGGCGTTGTTGAGGTATTGGAACGCACTGAATACTTAGATCCATGTGACCCCGCGGCTTTATATAGCCTGCTCAATATGCCCCAAAAAGCAGTAGCATGCCTGGAAAAAGCTTTTGAGACAAGATCCGTGATGATGGTCACTTTGAAGCATTTTTGGATATGGGATAATATTCGTGATGATGAAGGATTTCAGCGTATCTATAAACGTATGAATTTCCACGAGCAAAAAACCCATAAAACCAATCCCGGTTCATATTAACTTCAAGAGGATGGTGCCGCCAAATTATCTCCAGATGAAATTGCTTCAGTAACAGTAGTGCTCAGTGATTTAATGAAAAATGAAGCCATTGTTGTTGATCAAGACCTTTCGCTGAGATCACTAGCAGATAAAGTTGAGTTACACCCCAACAAACTCAGTTGGCTACTCAATAGGCATCTGGGCAAAAATTTCAATGATGCTTTTAAAAAATCTACCGGCCTCACTCCAAAAGCATGGGTAAAAGCAATTGTTAAAGTATAATTCTGTATGAATTCATCAACTGTTGCCCCATTTTCTACCTATCAACGAATGGTATTGTTGGATTTAGGCGGATTATTATTCACAGTTGTACTTGATTTCATGCTACTTCCGGCACTGAGCAGTTCCCTGCTTACATCGTTATCACTAACGACAAGCCAGTTTGGGTGGGTAGCTTCTGCTTATGCATTCAGTGCCGGTGTTTCAGCACTGCTATCATCGGGGTTTGCTGATCGGTTTGACCGTAAAAAATATTTATTGTTTTTCTATATAGGGTTCTTGTTTGGTATTGCCATTTGTGGCTTTTCAACCTCTTATGTGATATTGTTTTTGGGCAGAGTGGTAACTGGTATTTTTGGAGGTGTGGTTGCTTCTATTTCCTATGCCATCATTACAGATTTATTTCAAACTGACCAGAGAGGCCGTGCAATGGGATTGTTACAAGTAGCTTTTGCCACGAGCTTGGTTGGTGGCCTGCCTCTTGCACTTTACTTATCCTCACAGTTCAACTGGCAATGGTCATACGGCTTCGTTTTCCTGATCGGGCTTGGCTTTATATTGTGGTTTGCATTTTATCTCAAACCCCTAAAGCTCCACCTAAATCAATCGGTAAAAAAGTCTTCTTGGCAGCACTTACATGGTACACTGTTGAATAATCGCCATGCTCTCGTTTATCTTAATAATACTTCAATCGTTTTTGCAGATGTTCTCTTTATGACTTTTTTTGCTGCCTACTGCACCTATAACTTAGGAATATCAGCAGATAAGCTGCCAATACTCTATGGTATAGGAGGGCTCACCTCATTGCTAAGCGGACCGTTGCTAGGCCAATTGGCTGACCGGATTGGTCAGACACAGGTCTTTCTAGGAGGAACAATCCTTGCTATTATCATTGTTAGTATCTACACCCACCTTACGGATACAGCTTTATGGCTGTTAATAATTATCCACAGCCTTTTATTTGTAGGAATTACTGCCAGACTGGTAACTTCTAGCGCATTGGCCACACTGGTGCCAGCCACTGATACCAGGGGGGCTTTTATGTCAATAGACGCATCGATACAGCAATTTACAGCCGGACTAGCTGCTGTGGTCGCAGGATGGATTGTTTATGAAGCCGCAGATGGTCAATTGAAAAATTTTCATCAAATCGGATGGATAGCCATTGCTTTTATGGTGGTCTCAGCAACGTTGATGAATCGCATACATAAAATGATTCAAACCGCATATCATAATTTTTAAAGCCCTTAAGCCTAAAAAAGTCCTAAATTTCATTTTAACGTCCCGAATTTCATTTCAGGACGAATGCCACTCTGAGTGCTTTTAAGTTTGTACTATCAATTATTTCAAACCAAAACAAGATAGTACTATGAAATCGAGAAACATCTTACTTACACTTACATTTATGATTTCGTTTTTGAAATTGTCTGCTCAGGAAACAAAGGTTGAAAGAAGTGGTTTTTTGATCGGGTTTTCGGCTGGTGCGGGAGTAATTACCATTGCTGATAATAAATGTTCTTTTGATCTCACGCAGGGCGGAATATCTTTTCCCGGTCTTAAAATTGGCTGGATGGCCAGTGAGCGAACCGCCATTTTGGCTGTACTGCCCGGCATGACCTATACAGAAAACGGAAAAGACAGAAGTTTTGAAGCAATTATCCCTTCCGTTCAACACTGGATAGGCGATAGATGGTGGCTATCCGGGGGGGTGGGGCTTGGTATGGATTTTCCGGCCTTCTACGAAGTAAATGAAGTGAAAGACGAATCCTGGAACTTTGGATGTGCCGCCATGGCTGCTACTGGTTTTGAACTCATTCAAAGAAAAAGATACACCTTAGACCTTCAAAGCAGATTACACATGGCCAGAGTATTCCCCGGAGAAAACCAAACCAGGGACGGAGTGGCTTTCTCTATTGGTGTAGGCTTTAACTGGTATTAATCACCAAAAGTCATTCTTATTTTCTGAGGCAGTAGAGCGGCTCCCGGTCGGTGAGCCGCCTTACAAAAAAAAATCAGAATATTGTCTATCAACTTAATAAAGCTTTTAATCAACAAAAAGATGGAAACTTCAAACAAACAAAAAACCCGGACACAGGATGAGGTCAGAAATATAAACAAGGATTTGCTGAAAGAAGTAAAATTAGATAAAGCTGCATCATCATTGAAAAGCTTATTTTTTCTAACCATTAGCACTTTGGTCTTTTTTATCACCGCAGCTTCCTATAGCTTATATTTTACTATTATACATTGGAAGACCTGGTATTTTGCATTTTCTGGAATAGTGATAGCCTCAACTTCTATTTTATATATCATAGTGTCAATAATGCAACTCAAACAATTACTTTCGATTGACTACAATACCCCAATTTTAAATCTTCAAGAAGACATTGCTCAAATAAAAACATCTATAGTCAACAATTTAAGGATTGCGGTATGGGTACTTCCCTTTGCCCCGTTTATTGGGCTCTTTCTTGTAAAGGTCTTATTCAATTTTGATTTGACAGTATTAGTGAACTTTAGTATGGTGACTTCTTTTGGGATTATCACCATATTACTCGAAGTTATTACATTATTGATTCTTCAAGCCCTTAATTCAAAAAATATCAATAAAGGATGGGCCAACTGGCTTCTAAAGGGGAGTGGCAGTCAAGTAGATGAAGCACATGGTTTTCTTTATCAGATCAGAGAATTTGAGGTTAAAGAGGAAGGTATAAATAAAAAAAGTACCTGAAAAACCACAAATTGAGCTAATAAATACCAGGGCTGCGGGATTGTGACTGGTAGCTTTTGCCACGAGTCTGGTTGGTGGCCTACCCTTTACACTTTTTTTGTCTATCCCTACTGTTATACTGGCATGCAGTTGCACCTTAGTTAACAATACAATGAACTCTGTAAATTTTAATAAAAATTGTCTGCTCCTACTGATCGCAGTAATGTTTAGTACGCCCATGAGGGGGCAACCCCTTCAGTGGGAAAAAGAAGTAAATGACCTCTTTGATAATATGTTAAATCGAGAAGATATCCACTCCGGATTCCTCCTCATGCATTCAGACAGGCTTAATCTGCATATTGAGCTGGCTAAATCTGATTCTTCCTCTGCTGTACAGGTGAAAACAGGAACACCATTCTACCTGGCAAGTATTACCAAAACATTTACAGCTACAACTATAATGATGCTTAGTGAAAAAGGGGTTCTGAAATTAGAAGATAAAATAATAAACTATCTACCCAATGGTCTTATTGATAGTCTTCACATACTGGATGGCAAAGACTATACAGATGAAATAAATATACATCATTTGCTTAGTCATACATCGGGACTTGCTGATTACTTCGGAGACGAGCCTGACTATGGTTCGAATATGTTCATGGAAGTTCTTCAGCAATCCGATCGTTTTTGGAAAGCTGAAGAAATAGTGGCTTTCACAAAGAATAGGTTCACCGCTCACTTTCCACCAGGGGAAGGGTTTCACTACTCTGATACCGGCTACCTGCTATTGGGGTTAATTATACGAGAAGTAACCGGTAAAAAGCTCAATGTGGTATATAGTGAAATGGTATTTGATCCACTATTCATGCGAAACTCCTATATAAATTTACACTCTAAACCTCCACACAAAGACCTCTTACAAATGGCTCCAATCTATACTGACCAACAGCCAATTGCAAATTACAATAGTCTTTCGGCAGACTGGGGAGGTGGAGGACTGGTAAGTACCTTGGGCGACCTTCTACTGTTTGCACAGGCCTTAAATAGCCCTGGTTTATTGAGCGAAAAGTCGAGAGAAGCCATGCAAGCCTGGAGAGACGAAAGCGCTGGCACTTACTATGGGTATGGCCTCAGAAAATGGATATTCAAAGAGCTCAATCCCTCTTTGCCTAACCTGACCATGATCGGTCACTCCGGAGCTACCAGTTCATTCATGTACTATTGTCCCGAACTGGATACACATTTGATCGGCTCATTTAACCAAACCAGTGCAAGTAAGCCGAGTATTGAATTTTTAGTGAAATGCTTAAATACTATTTCAAGTAAATAATCTCAAAATATGAAAAATATAATTATTGCAGGATCTACCGGATATTTAGGTCTATATATTGTAAAGGCATTAAAAGATCGTAATGCTTCATTCAAAGCCATTACCAGAAACAAATCGAAACTTAGGCAACTTGCCCTCTCTCCTTCAGAAATAATTGAAGCTGAGGTTACACAGCCTGATACGCTTAAAGGCAAACTCGATGGAAGTGATGTCGTCATATCTACAGTTGGTATTACCCGGCAAAAAGACGGCCTTACCTACATGGATGTAGATTATTTGGCAAATATGAATTTGCTCAATGAGGCCCTAAAAGCCGGAGCGAAGAAATTTATCTATATATCAGTGCTTAATGGGGAGAAAATGAAGCATCTTAAAATTGTAGAAGCCAAGGAAAAATTTGTAGATGCACTTAAGGCTTCAGGTATTGATTATTCGGTTATCAGGCCAAATGGTTTCTTCTCCGATATGCGTGATTTTCTAAATATGGCTAAATCGGGTAAGGTCTACCTTTTTGGAGATGGGCAATATAAACTCAATCCTATTCACGGTCAGGATCTGGCAAAAGTTATTTTGGACCTGATATCTGCATCTGAACAAGAGGTTCCTGTGGGTGGTCCGGACATTTTTACCCAGAAAGAGATTGCTTCAATGGCCTTACGACTTTATGAAAAGCCAGTCAAAATCAGCTATTTGCCAGATTGGGTTAGAAAAGCATCAATCAAAGGAATGAGACTTTTCACCTCTTCAAAAAAATACGGTCCCTATGAGTTCTTTCTGTCTATGATGGGCCAGGACAATATTGCACCTCGGTATGGTGTTCAACGGCTAGCCAATTTTTTTAGGGAAGAAATAGATAAGATCGATGGATAAACGTAAAAAATGGTTCATACAGCGGCTGGAAAAGCTCAGTCAGCTTAACCTTCAGCAGATGGCAGGTATGGCTTCCATTTTTAATGCCTTTGCCTTTGCGCTGGGATTAGCAGTAATTTTTACATGGTTTACACCGCTCACAAGGATGGATATTTCAGCACTTGACCAACTGAAATTTCTGATAAACCACAAGATATGGTATCAGATATGGATCCTGATTATTTATGTTTCTTTTGGCAGTTCACTGGTATTTTTAGTTCTTGGTTTGCATCAAAGACTAGCAAGTGACAACAATGACATGTTGAGAGTAGGAACGACATTTGGACTATTATGGGCAGGTTTCGTAATTGCCAGTGGCATGATCGCCAATATAGGCCTGGATGCTATTGAACCGGTTTTTTATATAGACAGGCAACAGGCTTCTACTCTTTGGATTGCTGTTGATGCTGTGCACCAGGGCATGGGGGGTAGTATCGAAATCCTGGGTGGTATGTGGGTCGTGATGATCAGTGGTATTGCTATTCAACAGAAGACATTTTCCAAATGGCTAAACTATCTAGGTATGATGACAGGCAATGTTGGATTACTTACGGCTATTCCGGAACTTGGTATTTTAGGAGGTTTGTTTGCTCTCCTTCAAATTGCCTGGTTTATATGGATGGGTATGAATTTAATAGGAATATCAATGAAGCTAAATATTAGTTAAGGAGTAAGTTTTGGTTTTTGACACATTATAAGTTCAATAGTGCATACCCCCCATAATATCATTAAAAAAAAGCTAACCCTCTTATGAGTTAGCTTTTGCCGTTCCCATACGAATGCATAGGAAAACCAAAGTAGCGGGGAGCAGAATCGAACTGCCGACCTCAGGGTTATGAATCCTGCGCTCTAACCATCTGAGCTACCCCGCCATATTTTAGGAGCGCAAATTTACGAAGACCAACATGAATCTCAACATTTTCTCCAAGAAAATTTGTGTGTATCTGTACAATTCGGTTGCCAGTCTGTCAAATTTATGATACATTGGGAAAAGATAACCCGTCATGTATCACCAAAATGGTTACGATATGGCAAATCAAAAATTTATGGCAGAGTTTGAATTACGTGCCTCCTCCAAAATGATCTTTCCCTACCTCAACACACCCTCTGGCCTGGCCCAGTGGTTTGCCGACGATGTCCAGGTAAATGAAGACAAGGTTTTTTCTTTTATCTGGGATAACAAAGACTACAAAGCCAAGCTGGCTGCCCAAAAGCTGAACCATTATGTAAAATTTGAATTTTTACCGGATGGGTCAGAAAAAACCAATGGCGATCATCCTTATATTGAACTTCGCCTGGATGCTAATGAGCTAACCGGCACTACATTTTTAAAAGTAATCGATTATTCTGATGAAGATGACGAAGAATTGCTCGATATTTGGGAGAATAATGTGCATACGTTAAGAGAAACAGTGGGTGGATAACATTTTAATTATTACCACGTTTTTGCAAATAAAGATTGCTTTTTTGTAGTGAAATAAATTAAGGATGAAAAGAATTGACAAGCTCTTGATCGCGTCTTTCTTTGGTCCCTTTTTGCTTACCTTTATTATTGTAGTATTTATTCTCCTCACAGTATTTATGCTGAAATACTTCGATGATTTTGTTGGCAAAGGACTGGGCATGGATGTGTTTTCAGAGTTGATTATGTACTTCAGTATTAATATGACGCCCAATGCCCTCCCCCTGGCGGTGCTGTTATCTTCTTTAATGACTTTTGGCAACCTGGGCGAGCATTCAGAGCTTACTGCTATCAAGGCCTCGGGCATTTCTTTGCTCAGAGCCCTCAAGCCTTTGTTTCTGTTTGTATTGCTGATCTCTTTTCTGGCTTTTTTATCTAACAATTACATTGTACCCAAAGCCAACCTCAAAGCCTACAGCCTGCTGTATGATATCAAACAAAAAAGGCCCTCACTGGATATTCAGGAAGGTGTTTTTTATGGAGGGCTCAGTGGCTTACGCATCAAAGTCAATGAAAAACTTCCTGACGGAAAAACCATCAAGGATATTATCATTTATGACCACCGGGAAGGGGTAGGCAATACGAAGATTATTTTGGCTGATTCGGGGCAAATGTATACAATTGACAACGACCGCTTCCTGGTACTGGACCTTTACAATGGGAATAGCTACTCGGAATCTGGCCTGGATGGAAGGGTGAGCGCCAGCCGGTCAGACGACCCACAAATGCTTCGGAATAGCTTTGAAAAGAGTAACATGCGTTTCAGTTTGGCCGATTTCGCACTGAAACGCACCGACCTGGATTTGTTTGCCCAGCACCGTAAGATGAAAAACATGAAAGAGCTTACCCAGGATATTGACTCTATGGCTTCTCAAAAGCACAAGATTACCTCAGATGCTTTAAGAACAGCTACCAATTCTTATTCCTTTCATCTCAGGGATGGAAGTATTAAAACCCAGGAGCAGCCTAAGAAAAAAGAAAAACCAGAAGCCGGGCAAACAGATACAGCTACTATTACCGAACCTGCACCGGATACCGCTAAATTACAAGCTCCTGATACTGCCGGGTTGCAGATAAATTCCCATATAAAATATAAATCTGCCGCATTGGCCAGAAAGAAGGTTGAAAAAGCAAACAGCCCCGAAGCAGAAGAAATAGAACTGGAAGAAGAAGAAATGGAAGACACACTTAGGCAACGCATTGAAACCTTTCCGGAAGTTACCACCGCAGATACAGCCCTGATTGCGGATATTAATAATGAAATTTCTGAAGACAAACTGCAATCGGTCATAGACAGGGCTTTATCACAATGCCGTTACACAAAGAATAAAATTAATATAGAAGCCAACCGGGTAGATAACCTTGCTTATGAAATCAATAACCACAGGATAGAGCGGGGAAAAAAACTAACCCAGGCCATTTCGTGCATTATCATGTTTTTGATTGGGGCCCCGTTGGGCGCTATCATCAAGCGTGGCGGATTGGGAGTTCCGGTAATCGTGTCTATATGCTTTTTCATTGTTTTTTATATACTTACCATTATGGGTGAAAAATGGGCCAAAGAGCAGGTAATCTCTCCCTGGCTGGCCAACTGGCTACCCAATATATTCCTTTTACCATTTGGCATTGTGTTTTTATTGCAAGCCCGTGTAGATGCCCGGATATTTGAGCTTGATTTTTATCGTGTGCTCATTGATAAACTGAAAAACAGTCGTTTTTTTGCCAGAAAATCAGTGCTGGATACAGCATAATACGGGCAGTTTGTATAGCAAAAAATTTCTAATCATAAGCAAAAAAAGCTGTTTGTGAAAGTCATTGAATGTAACTACATTTGCGCCTAGTTTGGAACATTATCTATTATTGAAAATAGCATGTATTTAACGAAAGAAACAAAGCAAGACCTGTTTGAAAAGCATGGTCACTCAAAAGCAAAAACAGATACCGGGTCACCTGAATCACAAATTTCACTTTTTACCCATCGCATTACGCACCTTACTGAGCATCTTAAAGTAAACAAAAAAGATCATTCAACACGGTTGGGGCTTTTAAAATTGGTGGGTAAAAGAAAAAGGTTACTGGAGTATCTGCGCAAAACAGACATAGCACGTTACAGGGCTATTATTGCTGAGCTGAATCTGAGAAAATAAAAAAAATGTAATATTAAGGGAATTCGCAGGGTGGATTCCCTTTCTGTTTTTTACCTCCTATCTCAATTCGCTCGCTGGCAAGAAATTAAAGAAGAAGTTTAATTATTATTCCTATCTCTCGTTTTATTTTTATCTAACTTCTGTAAAGAAGAGCGGGCATATATCAGACAATTGAAAATCTTATGCAATCCAAAATTATTACAAAGGAAATTTTTTTAAAAGATGGACGCAAAATAACCATCGAGACTGGTAAACTGGCCAGGCAAGCAGATGGGGCCGTAGTAGTAAGAATGGGAGACACCATGCTCCTTGCAGCTGTGGTTTCTGCCCCGGAAGCTAAAGAAGGCATTGATTTTCTGCCTTTATCTGTTGACTATCAGGAAAAATTCGCCGCAGCAGGCCGTATTCCCGGAGGCTTCATAAAAAGGGAAGGCAGGCTTTCAGAACACGAAATCCTGGTATGCCGTTTGGTAGACCGGGCACTGCGTCCTATTTTCCCCAGCGACTACCACGCGGATACCCAGGTAAATATCCAGCTGATTTCTGCAGATAAAGAGGTAATGCCCGATGCGCTGGCTGCCCTGGCTGCTTCTGCTGCCATTGCTATTTCAGACATACCATTTGCCACCCCTATTTCTGAAGTGCGGGTAGTACGGGTAGACGGACAATTTATTGTAAACCCCAATACTTCTGATAGCGAAAATGCGGATATAGACCTCATGGTGGCTGGTTCGCAGGAGCATGTGATTATGGTAGAAGGAGAACTGAGCGAAGCTTCTGAAGATGATATGCTGGAGGCCATTAAATTTGCACACGAAGCTATCCAGGACCAATGCGCTGCCCAGGAAGAGCTGGCCAAAGAAGTTGGGGCTACCCAAAAGCGTGAATACTCGCACGAAACCCATGATGAAGAACTCAGGGCTGCCCTGCACAAAGAATATTACGATAAATTTTATGAGGTAGTCAAAAGCGATGTTTTCAAAAAACAGGAGCGCAAAGAAGCAGTAGACAAAATTAAGCAAGACTATATTGATGCTTTGCCTGAAGACACAGAAATAGATGTTGCACTCGTAAAAAAATATTTCAATGAAGTGCATAAAAAAGCTGCCCGCGATCTTGTACTACAAGAGAAAAGAAGACTCGACGGCAGAAAACTAGATGAAGTTCGCGATATTAATTGTGATATTAATTACCTTCCTTCTGCACACGGATCGGCTGTGTTCACCAGAGGCGAGACCCAATCACTCACCACAGTAACATTGGGTACTAAGCTAGACCAGCAATCTGTGGATGGTGCCATGATTTCAGGAAGTAATAAATTTATGCTCCACTATAATTTCCCGGCATTTTCTACAGGCGAAGTAAGGCCAAACCGTGGTCCCGGCCGTCGTGAAATCGGTCATGGTAATTTGGCACTCAGGGCACTCAAAAAAGTGGTTCCCGACGATGAAGAAAACCCATACACCATTCGGGTAGTCTCTGATATTTTGGAGTCTAACGGTTCTTCTTCTATGGCTACCGTTTGTGCAGGAAGCCTGGCACTTATGGATGCGGGGATTGAAATAAAAGCAGGAGTATCTGGTATTGCCATGGGGATGATTTCTGACAAGGATAGTGGTGAATACGCAATTTTGTCAGATATTTTAGGAGATGAAGACCATTTGGGTGACATGGACTTTAAAGTTGCCGGCACCCGCAATGGTATTACTGCCTGCCAAATGGATATTAAGGTAGAAGGCTTGTCGTATGATATGCTAAAGCAAGCATTGCAACAAGCTCATGCGGGCCGCATGCATATTTTGGATGTAATGGAAAATACCATCGCTGAACCCAACAAAGAACTTAAACCCAATGCCCCCCGCTCTAAAACGATCAAGATTGAACGGGAATTGATTGGTGCGTTGATCGGCCCCGGAGGAAAAGTTGTCCAGGAAATTCAGCGTGAAACCGGAGCGACCATCGTAATTGAAGAGATAGACAATAAAGGAGTGGTCAATATCTTCGCATTTGACAAAGACGCGATGGCGAAGGCACTTAAAATGGTGAACGATATTACGGCAGTTCCTAGCATAGGTGAGGTTTATGACGGAAAAGTAAAATCTATTATGCCTTTTGGCGCATTTATTGAGTTTATGCCGGGTAAGGAAGGTCTACTTCATATATCTGAAATAAAGTGGGACCGCTTAGAAAATATGGACGGAGTGCTGGAAGTTGGTGAAGAAGTCAAGATTAAGTTGATAGATATCGACAAAAAGACCGGCAAATTCAGGCTCTCCAGAAAAGTGCTGTTGCCACGGCCAGAAAAGCGGAACTGATGTAATTTTTTGGAACTAATATAAGACTTTTTCTTGTTTATTATTCACGACTGCGAACTTACACTCCAAAATTTATTGCTGAATGAGGCAACTTAAGATCAGTAAACAGATTACCAATAGGGAAAGCCAGTCCCTGGACAAGTATTTACAAGAAATTGGCAAGGTTGATTTACTTACTCCTGATGAAGAAGTGGATCTTGCCAAGCGAATTAGGGACGGAGACCAAATAGCCCTCGAGAAGCTCACAAAAGCTAATCTTCGCTTTGTGGTTTCGGTAGCAAAGCAATATCAAAACCAGGGATTAACACTGGGAGACCTTATCAATGAAGGTAATTTG
Organism: Cyclobacteriaceae bacterium; assembly: GCA_965230065.1. GTDB lineage: Bacteria > Bacteroidota > Bacteroidia > Cytophagales > Cyclobacteriaceae. Next base: position 85,724 of record OZ245942.1, read on the forward strand.
GGATTGATTAAAGCAGCCCAACGCTTCGATGAAACACGCGGATTTAAGTTCATTTCATATGCTGTCTGGTGGATTCGGCAGTCAATCTTACAGGCACTTGCCGAACAATCCAGGATTGTGCGCTTGCCTCTGAACAGGGTAGGTTCATTAAATAAAATATCTAAAACTTTCTCTGAGTTAGAGCAAAAGTACGAACGCGAGCCTTCCCCCGAAGAACTTGCCGAAGTGCTTGAGGTAACTACCAGCGAAATTGTAGATACAATGAAAATTTCGGGGCGGCATGTTTCAGTAGATGCCCCCTTTGCACAAGGCGAAGAAAACTCCCTGCTGGATGTGCTGGAAAATGATATTGATGCTACGCCCGACTCAACCCTCATCAATGATTCATTGCGGAAGGAAGTACAACGGGCTTTATCTACCCTTACCCAACGCGAAGCTGACGTAATTACCCTATACTTTGGCCTTAATGGAGAGCATGCCATGACGCTTGAAGAAATTGGTGAAAAGTTTAGCCTCACACGGGAAAGAGTACGGCAAATCAAAGAAAAAGCCATCAGAAGGCTGCGGCACACTTCACGAAGCAAAGCTTTAAAGCCTTATTTGGGTTAATTTTTTTACGCTTTCCTATCTATTTAAAAAAATCCTGAACAATAGTTCCGGCAATACTTGCTGTAGTATTATCTTTGATGCATGGTAATCAAAGAGCGCTATATTGACCTATTCACCGACTTCGGCTTTAAAAGGCTCTTTGGTTCTGAACCGAATAAAGACCTGCTCATTGATTTCCTCAATCAACTCCTCAAAGGTAAAAAGCATATTCAAAATCTTACCTATTCCAAAAACGAGCATCTGGGAAAAACGGATGAGTATCGAAAAGCCATTTTCGATCTCTATTGCGAAAATGAGAATGGCGAGAAGTTTATTATTGAGCTACAAAAAGTAAAACAACAGTACTTCAAAGACAGAAGCTTGTATTACTCTACCTTCCCAATTCAGGAGCAAGCCCCTGAAGGTGAAAACTGGAACTATCAATTAAAAGAAGTGTATACTATTGGTATCATGGATTTTTCTTTTGATGATACCCATCCTCGGCAGTTTCAGCATGAAGTCAAACTTATAGAAACCAAAACGAAAGAAATTTTCTATAATAAGCTTACTTTTATCTATTTAGAAATGTCTAAATTCAACAAAAGTGAAGCTGAACTCGTATCACATTTCGATAAGTGGTTATATCTATTGAAGAATTTACATAGATTTACTGAGATACCATCCGTTTTACAAGAGCGGATATTCAGGAAAGTTTTCAAAATTGCGGAAGTTTCTAACTTAAATGAGGAAGACACGGTTCGCCGCGCGATGAAAACGTATGAAGCCAGTTTGAAATACAAGAGAGATTGGAAAAATACCTTGGACACAGCGATAGAAGAGGGAAGAGAAAGGAATAGAAAAAGAAAAAATAGAAGTAGTAAAAAGATTAAAGAGAATGGGAGCTGATGAAGTAATGATTTCACAGGCTACTGAGCTTTCCATAGATGAAATAAGAAAAATTAATATTGATTAAAAATATAATGGCTACAGAAAAAGTAAACGTATTAATTATTGGTTCAGGACCCGCAGGCTACACAGCTGCTGTTTATGCAGCCAGGGCAGGTTTAAAACCAGTTTTATATCAGGGAGACCAGCCGGGCGGACAACTTACCATTACCACTGATGTAGAAAACTACCCGGGATACCCCGAAGGGGTTATGGGGCCTGAAATGATGATAGATTTTCAAAAGCAGGCAGAGCGCTTTGGTACGGATGTGCGCACCGGGTTTGTTACTGCTGTCGATTTTTCATCATATCCGCACAAAGTAACGGTAGATGATAAACATGAAATTGAAGCTAATTCTATCATAATATCAACAGGTGCTTCTGCCAAGTGGCTTGGTTTGCCTTCAGAGCAACGTTTGAATGGAAGTGGGGTTTCTGCCTGCGCTGTTTGCGACGGTTTTTTCTTCAGAGGACAAGAGGTTGCGGTTGTTGGAGGAGGCGATACAGCCGCTGAAGAAGCCAGTTATTTGTCAAACATTTGCAGCAAGGTTTACTTGCTTGTCCGCCGTGATGAGATGCGGGCTTCTAACATCATGCAGAAAAGAGTGATGAATGCCAAGAATATTGAAATTCTCTGGAATACAGAAACTTTGGAAGTGCTGGGAGAGCATGCAGTAGAAGGCATGAAAGTGATTAATAACCAGACGAAAGAAGTTACTGAAATCCCTGTTACAGGATTTTTTGTAGCTATCGGACATAAACCAAATACTGATATTTTTAAAGGTTATTTGGACATGGACGAAAGTGGCTATATCAAAACTGTTCCGGGCACAACAAAAACGAATGTGGAAGGTGTTTTTGCCTCAGGTGATGCGCAAGACCATGTATACCGGCAGGCTGTTACAGCGGCTGGTACCGGATGTATGGCTGCCCTGGATGCAGAACGCTTTCTGGCTGCCAAAGAAGCAGAATTAATCGAGGGATAAAGTCATCTCGAAAACCCAACCAAATAAAAAAGGCTCAGAAGTGAGCCTTTTTTATTTTTATCCTGATTATCCTGCGTCATCCGATGCATCCTGAAATCAATTTTGATGGGGCACTTCTTTAAGAGAAGGTTGCTTATCTTCTGCAAAAAACTTTTTCTGCATAATCAAAATAACAGTCACTCCAACAAAAATAGAAGCATCAGCAATATTAAAAATTGGCCAGAGCGCCATGTGTTCTCCGCCCCATATAGGTACCCAATCGGCTACGCGGCCTTCCCAGATATCGATGTAAAACATATCAACCACCTGCCCGTGGAACCAGGGAGTGCTGGCATTATAGGGAGCATTATTTAGCAATACACCATAGAATGTACTATCGATCACATTACCGATGGCTCCACCCAAAATCAACGCAACTGACCACAAAAGCCCCTCGGGCACTCCGCGTTTAGCCAATATATACAAGTAATAACCAATACCTACCATCGCAAATAACCGAAAAACAGTTAAAGCTAATTTCCCATATTCAGAGCCCAGCTCCAAGCCAAAGGCCATGCCTGGATTGAGTGTATAATGCAGTTTGAACCAATCGCCAAAAACAGGAATCTGGCCTACTACCCCCATATCCATGTTGTAGTGTACCAGCATTTTCACCACCTGATCAAGGATAATGATAAAAAGGCTCAATAAGTAATATTTATAATACTTCACATCTGTAGCGTTTATCTGTTCACTTCAATTGTTACATTTACCGATAGCTCATCTATTTCCAGGGTTTTGCTATCCCCATCCAGATGTTCTACCACTCCCAGGCTCAGGGCTTGCGTTTCATTGCAAATATACTGTTTATTTGCATCCACAGCCTCATTCAATAATGCTGTAGATTTCTGGATTTGTACCCTGATCTTATCTTGTACATCTAACCCCATATCCTTACGAAGGTTTTGTATGCGGTTTACCAAATCACGGGCTACTCCCTCTTTCTTCAGCTCATCGGTAATGGTAATATCCAGCGCTACGGTAATATCCCCTTCACTGGCTACCGACCAACCCGGAATATCTTCTGATGTAATTTCTACATCCTCCAGCGTAAGCACTACCGATTCGTCTTTCAGTGCCAGCTCCAGTTGTTGCGCCTGCTCTATCTGCTTGATTTCTTCCTGACCCAATTGGGCAATGGCAGCCGTAATATCTTTCATTTTAGGCCCGTATTGTTTACCCAGTTTACGGAAATTTGGTTTTATTTTTTTTACCAATATTCCCGAAGTATCATCAATGTATTCAATATCCTTAACATTCACCTCTGAAAGAATAAGGCCTTCTACCGATTGGAACTGTGTTTTCATCGTAGGGTTTAACACAGGAATCAAAATTTTGGAAAGGGGTTGCCGTACTTTGATTTTATGCTGCTTACGCAACGAATGAACCAGCGAAGAAGTATGTTGGGCTATTGCCATCTTTTTTTCTAACGTACTATCAATGACACCTTCGTCTACCTCAGGATAATACGCCAAATGCACTGATGCATGGGCTTCTTTTTTGCTCACCTGATTCAAATCCTTGAAAAGGCGGTCGGCATAAAAAGGAGCAATAGGTGCAATCATTTTAGCAATATTTACCAGGCAGGTGTATAATGTTTGGTAAGCAGCTTTTTTGTCATTACCATACTCTCCCTGCCAAAAACGCTTGCGGTTCAGACGTACATACCAGTTGCTCAAATCATCTATCACAAAACTTTGAACCTGACGTGCAGCCCGTGTGGGTTCATAATTTTCGTAAGCTTCATCCACTTCTTTTGCCAAACTGTTTAGCCTGGAAATAATCCAACGGTCGCTTTCTGAACGGCCTGAAAGAGGAATTTCATCTTCGGTATAAGTAAACCCATCAATATTGGCATACAACGCAAAAAAAGCATATGTATTCTGCAAAGTACCGAAGAAGCGGCGCTGCACCTCCCCCACTCCATCCAAGTCAAATTTGAGGTTGTCCCAGGGGTTGGCATTAGAGATCATATACCAGCGGGTAGCGTCGGGGCCATACTGGTCAAGCGTTTTGAAAGGGTCAATGGCATTACCCAACCGCTTCGACATTTTGTTGCCATTTTTGTCAAGTACCAATCCGGTAGATACCACATTTTTGAAGGCAATGCTATCAAATAGCAGCCCGGCAATGGCATGCAGGGTAAAAAACCACCCACGGGTTTGGTCAACACCCTCCGAAATAAAATCGGCAGGGTAGTTTTGTTCAAATATTTCCTGATTTTCAAACGGATAATGCCACTGTGCATACGGCATAGCGCCTGAATCAAACCATACATCTATCAGGTCAGGCTCGCGGAACATTTTTTGCCCGCTTTCACTTACCAGCACAATTTCATCTACATAAGGGCGGTGCAGGTCTACCCCTTCTGCCCTGTCCAGCGGGGATTTATCCATGAAACCGGCGGCTATACTTTTCCCGATTTCCTCTTCCAATTCCTGAATAGAACCAATGCACTTTTCTTCTTTAGTATCTTCGGTTCTCCAAATGGGCAAAGGCGTACCCCAGAAACGGGAGCGGCTCAGGTTCCAGTCTACCAGGTTCTCCAGCCAGTTGCCAAAGCGGCCGGTGCCTGTGGCGGTTGGCTTCCAGTTAATGGTTTTGTTCAGAGCCACCAGCCTGTCTTTCAGTACCGTGGTTTTGATAAACCATGATTCCAGCGGATAATACAACACAGGCTTATCAGTCCGCCAGCAATGCGGGTAAGGATGTACGTATTTTTCTACTTTAAAAGCCTTGTTTTCTTCCTTGAGCTTAATCGCGATTTTTACATCGGTAGACCTATAGTTCGGGGTAGACTCGTCTTCATCATCGTAATTTTTTACGGGCATTCCGGCAAAATCTGTGATTTCTTTCACAAACCGCCCCTTTTTATTCACAATGGGCACCTCCTTGCCGGCTTCATCTTTGATGAACAGCCCCGGAATGTTATTTTGTTCTAAGGTACGAAAGTCATCAGCACCAAAAGCCTTGGCCAGGTGTACCAGTCCCGTACCATCTTCAGTGGTTACATAATCACCGGCAACAACTGTAAAGGCCGGATGAGGCAAGGGCACGTAAGGCATCAGTTGTTCGTATTCCGTACCCAGCAAATCTTTCCCTGTAAACTCTTCTACAATTTCATAAGGAATGAGCTTATCACCCTGTTTGTAATCTTCTATTTTCAGGTCTTTTGCCTTGGCACTGAAATAGGCAGGCATCCTGTCTTTTGCCAAAATCACATTTACAGGCAAAAAAGTATACGGATTAAAAGTTTTTACCTTCACATAAGTAAGGTGCTCCCCTACAGCAATGGCCGAATTACCCGGCAAGGTCCAGGGTGTGGTCGTCCAGGCCAGCAGGTAGTCGTTTTCTGTATTTTTTATTTTAAACTGAGCCACAACTGAAGTATCAGACACATCCCGATAGGTTCCCGGTTGGTTCAGTTCGTGTGAACTTAATCCTGTACCGGCAGCCGGGGAATAGGGTTGGATGGTGTACCCTTTATACAGCAAACCCTTTTCGTACAGCTTTTTCAGCAAATGCCAGAGGGTTTCCATGTAAGGTGTCTCGAAAGTGATGTAGGGGTCATCAAGGTCGAGCCAGTAGCCCATTTTGCGGGTAAGGTCGTCCCACTCGCCCTTATATTTCATCACCGCTTCCCGGCATCTACGGTTGTATTCTTCTACCGAAATTTTGTTGCCAATATCATCTTTGGTAATACCCAGCTCTTTTTCTACCTGCAACTCTACGGGCAGGCCATGCGTATCCCATCCGCCTTTACGTTTTACCTGAAATCCTTTCAACGTTTTGTACCGGCAAAAAATATCTTTGATAGTGCGCGCCATTACGTGGTGAATGCCCGGCGTACCATTGGCTGAAGGAGGGCCTTCGTAGAAGGTAAAAGTAGGTGCGCCTTTCCGGCTACGCACAGATTCATCAAAAACATCATTATCTTGCCAAAATGAAAGTATCTCATTGGCCAGGGCAGCATAGTCCGGATTTTTGTATTCTTTGTACTTCACTTCTTTTGTTCTGAATTTTTGAAAGGGCAAAGTTATAAATTTAATCCTGAAATTGTGTACCGGAAAACCTGGGGATGATGGATATGCTGAATTTAATAACTTCTTTTCAATTTATCGATCCGTTTTGCCATTGTCTTTGTTTTCTTCAATATCTGCTGTTTCCTGGCCGTCAGCTCGCTTGTTAATCATATTCAAATCAATTTCCTCATCCTCATCTTCCTGATAAAACTCATTATCATGCTCTATCAACGGCTTGAACTCCTGTTCGCGGTACTGCTTATAATATTTACTGCTATCAAAAGCCAATAATAGAGAAGGCAGCACGGTGAGGTTGGTAAACATGGCTACCAGCAAGGTAAATGAAGAAAGTATCCCTAAATATACCGTTCCCCCAAAGGAAGAACCACTGAAAATGATAAAACCCGCAAAGAGCACGATAGAGGTATAAATCATGCTGGCCCCGGTTTCGCGCAAACTTTTGCTCACAGCGATGGGTACAAAATAATTATTACTTTTGAGCTCTTGCCGGTACTTGGCCAGAAAGTGAATGGAATCATCCACAGAAATACCGAATACAATGCTAAAAATAATCGCCGTACTCGGTTTAAGGGCAATACCCAGGTAGCCCATCAACCCGGCCGTCATGAGGAGCGGAATCATATTGGGAATCAGCGAAATGATGACCATTTTGAAGTTGCCGAACAACAGCCCCATGATAATAGCCACTACACAAAAGGCCAGCCCCATGCTTACCAACAGGTTATTCACCAAAAAACGGTTCCCTTTGATAAAGAGCAACGATACGCCTGTGGCCTTGGCATCGGTCTCTGTATCACCAAAAATCTCTTTAATTTTAGGCAGTATTTTTCCGTTGATGAGGGCTTCCATTTTTTCAGAGCCTATGTCAGCTACTTTAAGAGAAATGCGCATCTTTTGCCCGGTAGAGTCTGCAAAATTGCTGAGCAGGTTATATTGTCCGGAAACGTTTGTGCTATCTTGTTCTCCATCGTCAAGCATGGTAATTGCAAAGTCGGAATTTTGCAGATAACGCAGGATAAAACTCCGGTCGCGGGAATTGGGCAAATCATAATATTTTGGGTTGTTGTTGTAAAATGCCTGCCTGGCTGCTTTTACAAAATTCACGATGGAGATAGGCTCTGAAATAGAAGGCTGGCTGGCCAGGAAGTCCTCCAGTTCGTCCACATTTTCCAGCACACGGCTACGCATCAGCCCTTTCTTTTTGTGGGTATCTATGACGATTTCCAAGGTCATAATGCCACTGAAATTTTTCTCAAAGAATTGTAAGTCTTTCATTTCCACGCTTTCGGCAGGCAAATCATCCACAAAATAGGTAAGCGATTTGATTTTCAACAACCCCAGCAACGAAACCAGGCTGATGATAAATGCTACTACAAATACCGAATATTTACGGCGGTGCACCAGTAAATCTAAACTGGTTAGTGCAAAGTTCAAGGCTTTGAACTTCAGATGCTTCAGTCTTCTTTTATTGGGTGGTGGCAGGTAAGAAAAAACGGAAGGAATGATAATAATACTTACAATAAAAGTGGCAATAATATTAATACCCGCCACCAGGCCAAACTCTTTCAGTATGGTGATTTTGGTAGTAGCCAACACCAGAAAGCCAATGGCCGTGGTAAAATTGGTAAGCATGGTAACCACGCCTATTTTCCGGGTTACATAACTTAAAGCCAGCATTTTATTACCATGGCTGCTGTATTCCTGGTGATATTTGTTCAGCAGGTAAATGCTGTTAGGAATGCCGATAATTACGATAATGGGCGGAATAAGCCCGGTAAGTATCGTCATTTTATAACCCAGCAGCGCCATGGTGCCCAGAGACCAAACTACTATGATACCAATAATAACTAAAGGAAATACCACCGCATCCCATGACCTGAAAAACAACCACAAAATGAGGGCTGTAATGAGTACGGACAGCATGAGAAAGATGCGCAGCTCATCCTTGATCTTCACATTAAAGACCGTCCGGATGAAAGGCAGCCCGGCATAGTGCAGGTCAATGCCCGTATCTTCCGAAAACCCATTGCCTAAATTTTGAATAGAAGAGATCAACCCGTGCCGCTCGCTCGTATTGATCACATCCTTATCAAGAAAAATGAGCATGAGGGTAGCCCCATTCTTCGTATTTAGGATTTGATCGCTGTAAAATTTGATTTTCTGGGCTTCCTGCAGTAAGCTGTCAAGCACTTCCTGTTTTTCTGGAATGTCAGGAAAGATAGGCTCAAGCTCAAACTTTTTATCCTTGGTATCTTTTGTAAGCCGTTGTAACAACGGAAGGCCGATTACTTCCTTAACGCCTTCAACATTGGCAATAGCCTTGTTTAATTCTTTAAACCTTTTAAAGTTTTCAACCTCATAAACACTGCTGTCTTTCAGGCCAATGGCAATCATATTGCCATCTTCCCCAAATTGCTCCCTGAAATCTTTATAATAAATCATTTCAGGGTCAGTAGCCGGTACGGTTTCTACGTAATTATAACTCAGCTCTAAAGTTCGGGCAAAATAGCCCATAACAGCCGTAATCAGTAGTATTGCCAGCAAAAGTGGTAATCTGAACTTAATAATTGTATGTGCTAATCCTCTCCACATTGTTACGAAATATTCTTAAAGTACTTGCTATCATTATCAGTTAGCCCCAGTGCAAGCGGATTTTGATTAAGTAAGGCTACCATTGTATTATATATTTCCGGGTATTCCCTTTGAAAAGCCTGTGGCCTCTCGAAAAAATTCTCAACAGCAATCGAGAAAAACTCCTGTTCATTTACTGCCGCATAAGCCCTGAAAAAAGTATTTTGTCCTGATTTGATTTCTTCCATAACAGGTTTTATTACATCACGCCATTTATTAAGGGCAGGTTTTGGCAAAAAACCACTTTCTCCATTATCTATTATATTCTCTAATTCCAAAGCATGTGCCATTTCATGCAATCCCAAATTTAAAGAGTCGTCTGGATTCATAAATCCTTCCACAAAATATTTCCAGGAGAGCACAATCGACTGAGCCCTTGGGTTTACTTCCCCTTTATGATAATTCCCGGTAACGGTAGAGTAATAATTATCCGGATAAATGATTACCCTTTTGAAGTGGCGCAATGAAATTTCAGGAAGCCCGAAAGTTATTTGAACGGCCGTAGCTGAAATTAAAACCTTCATTTCGGCGGTCGCTTTCCGGAAATTCCTGGGAATAAATTCCTTTTCCTGTATAAAACGGAATACCCTGGCCTCAAATACCTTTTTATGTTTTTGAGACAGGCACCTGTAATATATAAAATATTTTTCGAGTAACTGTCTTATTATATGGCTGTTTACAGAATTCTCCTTCCACTTCTTAATTTCAACATAAAGTTTTGCAAAAAAAATAATCAGCATTGCAATAAACAGGCCGTAAAAAAACGTATCTGCAATAATTTCCTGCATATTGTCGGTCTTAACTCCTGTACTGTTATCGCATTACCCTGCACGCGAAGTCGGATTACTGAACCTGGCTGAAAATATTTTTCACCGATGTCTCTTCTGCCAGCCAACCACCCAAAGTTTCTGTTTTTACCCTAATCTGTTCTGTGGTATCCCTGTACCTGATGGTTACCGTATCGTCTTCCAGGGTTTGGTGGTCTACCACAATGCAGAAAGGCGTACCAATGAGGTCTTGGCGGGTATATCGCTTTCCAATGGCCGCACTTTCTTCGTACACCACATTGAAGTCAAACTTCAGGCTTTCATAAATGGCAGTGGCTTTTTCTGGCAGGCCGTCTTTCCGTAACAAAGGCAAAATAGCGGCTTTCACTGGAGCAAGTGCCGGATTGATTTTCAAATACACCCTGGTTTTTTCATTGCCTTTGGCGTCTGTTCCTATATCTTCTGTATAAGCATTGCTCAATATCATTAGGAATAAGCGGTCTACACCTATTGACGTTTCAATCACATAAGGAATGTAGTTTTTGCTTAATTCGGGGTCAAAATATTGTAGTTTTTTTCCGGATAGTTCCTGGTGCGATTTCAGGTCAAAATCGGTACGGGAGTGGATGCCTTCCACTTCTTTTACACCAAACGGAAACTGATATTGTATATCAACGGCCGCATTGGCATAGTGTGCCAGTTTATCATGCACATAAATGTTCAATTTCTCGGGTTCAATACCTAATGCCTGATGCCACTTCAGGCGGATGTTTTTCCAATGCTCAAACCACTCCATTTCTTCGCCCGGGCGCACAAAAAATTGCATCTCCATCTGCTCAAACTCCCGCATACGGAAAATGAATTGCCGGGCCACTATCTCATTTCGGAAAGCCTTACCAATTTGGGCAATGCCAAAAGGAACTTTTTTCCGGGCTGTTTTCTGTACATTCAGGAAGTTCACGAAAATGCCCTGTGCCGTTTCGGGCCTGAGGTATATCTGGCTGGCATCATCGGCTACCGAACCTACTTTGGTAGAAAACATGAGATTGAACTGTCGCACTTCCGTCCAGTTGGCTGTTTCGGAAACGGGGCACACAATATTTTCATCAATAATCAACTGGCGCACACCTTCCAAATCTTCGTTATCCAGCAAACTGCCCATTTTTTGCAGCAACGCTTTGCCGCGATCAGCTTCTCCATTGGCAGCCAGGTTTTCGGCATGTTCTTCCAGCAGTACATCGGCCCGGTAACGCTTTTTGGAGTCTTTGTTATCAATCATGGGGTCGTTGAAACTGTCAACGTGCCCCGAGGCTTTCCAGGTGAGAGGGTGCATGAAAATGGCCGCGTCCAGCCCAACCACATTATCGTTCAGGCGAGTCATGGCCTGCCACCATATTTGTTTGAGATTATTTTTCAATTCTACGCCATACGGGCCGTAGTCGTACACAGCCTGCAGGCCGTCATAAATCTCACTGGAAGGATAAACAAACCCATATTCTTTGGCGTGGGCAACAATTTTTTTCAGAGAGTTTTCAGGCTCTCCTGCTTTTACCTTTTTGTCTTCACTCACTTGGATGATGCTGGTTTTAGTTAGACCGAAGGCCGGAGACGGGAGACTGAAGATACTTCCGCCCTCGGTCTTCGGTCTTCCGACTTCTAAATTTTTCGCAAATGTAAATAAAAATGGTGCGTATGAAGAAGGATTAGAAGGTAATCTTGTTATAGATATCTGATAATGACAGATTTAAACTTAGGGTGCTACCCATACTGCTCCTCATAATACTTCTGATAACTTCCGGAAGTAACATGGTGCAGCCATTCTTCATTAGATAAGTACCAGTCTACGGTTTTTTCAAGTCCTTCTTCAAATTGTAACGAGGGCTCCCAGCCCAGTTCCTTCATGATTTTGGAGGCATCAATAGCATAACGGAGGTCGTGACCGGCCCGGTCTTTTACGAAAGTGATAAGCTGGGCTGATTCGCCAGGTTTTCTGTCAAGTTTCTTATCCATCACCTTGCACAGCAAATGCACAATATCAATGTTTTTCCACTCATTAAACCCACCGATATTGTAAGTTTCCCCTGCTTTTCCTTCATGAAAAATCAGGTCAATGGCCCGGGCATGGTCAACTACATACAACCAGTCGCGCACATTTTCTCCTTTGCCATACACAGGAAGTGGTTTATTATTTTTGATATTGTGAATACAGAGTGGAAGCAACTTTTCAGGAAACTGATAAGGACCATAGTTATTAGAGCAATTACTCACAATATAGGGCAATTTGTAGGTGTTATGATAAGCCCTTACAAAATGGTCGGAACTGGCTTTGGAGGCTGAGTAAGGGGATTTGGGGTCGTAGGACGTAGTTTCGGTAAAAAATCCCCCGTTATCCAGCGAGCCATACACTTCATCGGTAGAAATATGATAAAACAAATGGTTTTCATAGTTCTCCTGCCAAATGTTTTTTGCAGCATTGAGCAAATTAACCGTGCCCAGTACATTGGTGGTGATAAAAGCCATGGGGTCTTTGATAGAACGGTCTACATGCGACTCGGCCGCCAGGTGGATCACTGCATCAAATTGATGTGTACTGAACAACTCATTGATAAATACTGAATCTGTAATATCCCCTTTAATAAATTGGTAATTGGTGTTGTCCTCAATATCTTTCAGGTTTTCCAGGTTGCCTGCATAAGTGAGCTTATCCAGGTTAAAAATCTGGTATTCAGGATATTTATTGACAAACAAACGGACAACATGGGAACCAATAAACCCGGCCCCGCCGGTGATGAGTATTTTTTTACTAAAAGTCATTTTTATTAAAAAATCAAAAAGTTATGTGGCAAATTTAACAGAATAAAACTATCTGATAAGGATAAACAAGCAACTATTTGTTACTTGTTTTATACTTGCAATAATTAGACTGTAAAGTTAAATTCATAATAAAAAACAGGTTTTATCGTAACTGTCGAGCATTCGGTTTAAAAATTTATTCATGAAACAACTCATATTCATAGCATCTTTGTCATTATTTGTGTGCGCCTGTTCAAAAGTATATTCCCCCAAACCCAAAGGATACAACCGTATAGATTTACCCAAACACACTTACCAGAATTTGCCAGATACCTTTCCTTATGGTTTTGAATACTCTGAACATGCCGAAGTGCAGCCCGATAGTTCCCCCACCGCCGAGCCTTATTGGATTACCCTGCACTACCCGGAGTTTATGGCAGACGTTCAGCTTACTTATAAGCCCATTAAAAACCAGGAAGCCCTATTGAAAGAGTATTTGGGCGATGCGTACCGGCTTACCACCAGTCATCAAGTTAAGGCTTATTCCATTGAAGAAAGTAATGTGCGCACCCCTTCTGGAAAAACGGCTACGGTGGCCGAACTGAGCGGGGAAGTACCCAGCCAGTTTCAGTTTCATATCACCGATTCTACAGAGCATTTTTTACGCGGAGCCTTATATTTTCGTACAGCCACCAAAAACGATTCGCTGGCTCCCGTAATAGAATATATGAAGGTAGACATTATCCACCTGCTCAATACTTTGACATGGAATGACAATGTGAAGGCTGATATTTGACCATATTTCGTAATTTGCAAAAAAGCGTGTAGATGTAATTACCTCGATACTGATTGCAAAACATGTCAAAATTCTTTGATACAAACATACAATATTTAAAAGGCGTAGGCGAGCAATGGGGACGGCTGCTGAAAGAGGAGTTGCATATCCATACCTATGCCGATTTATTACAGCATTACCCCTTCCGGCACGAAGACCGCTCTCAATTTCATCAAATTGCTGAAATTCATAGCGAAATGCCTTATGTGCAGCTCATAGGCCAGGTTCGGTCTATGGAGATGGTGGGTGAAGGTAATAAAAAACGGCTGGTCGCTCATTTTCAAGACAACAGCGGAGCCGTAGAACTGGTATGGTTTCAGGGAATCAACTGGGTGAAAGGCTGGCTGAAGATGGGCGTAGAGTACGTAGTTTTCGGCAAACCCAACCAGTTTGGGCGGAAACTAAGCATTGCCCATCCCGAAATGGAAGTGTTCACCGAACAAGCTTCCGAAACAAAACCTTTGCAGCCGGTATATCACACTTCAGACAAAATGAAGCGAAAACGGCTGGACAGTAAGGCCATTGGCAAGCTGCAAAAGCGGTTACTGCAACTGGCTTATGACAAACTTCCCGAAACCTTGCCAGCAAACCTGATGCAGCAGTTTGGGCTAATGTCCAAGCGGGATGCTATCCAAAATATCCACTTTCCACAAAGCCAGGAAATGCTTGATAAAGCCCGTTTCCGCCTAAAATACGAAGAGCTATTCTATGTGCAGTTACGCATCCTGAAATTGAAATTGCACAAAAAGGAACGCTCCTCCGGGCAAATACTCAGGGACACCTGCCTGGTGCATGAGTTTTATAACAATCACCTCCCCTTTGAGCTTACTGATGCCCAAAAAAGGGTAATCCGAGATATTTTTACTGATTTGCAGGCTGGCAAACAAATGAACCGCCTGTTACAAGGTGATGTAGGTAGCGGAAAAACGATAGTCGCTTTTATTTGTATGCTCATTGCCGTGGGCAGTGGGGCACAGGTAGCCATGATGGCCCCTACTGAAATTCTGGCCGAACAGCACTTTCGCAACCTTCAGCCCTATGCCGAAAAACTGGGATTGAACATTGCGCTGCTCACCGGCTCTACCCGCCAAAAAGTGCGCAGGCGCATGGACGACCGCCTGCAACTGGGTTCACTGCACATTTTGGTAGGCACCCACGCTTTGTTAGAAGAAAGGGTGCAGTTCAAAAACCTGGGACTTGCCATTGTAGACGAACAGCACCGTTTCGGGGTAGCCCAACGCGCCAAACTCTGGCAGAAAAATGAAAATTTCTTTCCTCATATCCTGGTGATGACGGCCACGCCCATTCCACGTACACTGGCCATGACCCTGTATGGCGACCTTGATGTTTCGGTCATTGACGAACTGCCGCCTGGACGCAAACCCATCAAAACGGTGCACCGCTATGACAAAAGCCGCTTGCAGGTATTTGAGTTTCTCAGGGAGCAAATGCGAAAAGAGCATCAGGTTTATATTGTTTATCCGCTGATTGAAGAATCTGAAAAGCTGGATTTGAAGCACCTTGAAGATGGGTACGAATCAGTGCGCCGGGCATTCCCAAATGTGGCCGTAAGCTGTGTACACGGGCGCATGAACCCGGGCGATAAAGATTTTGAAATGCAGCAGTTTGTAGAAGGAAAATCCCAGATTATGGTAGCTACTACTGTAATCGAGGTTGGTGTGGATGTACCCAATGCTTCAGTGATGGTGATAGAAAACGCCGAACGTTTTGGGTTGGCACAGTTGCACCAGTTGCGTGGGCGGGTTGGCCGCGGGGCCGATCAATCCTATTGTATCCTAATGACCAACTACAAACTAAGTAAAGAAAGTCGCATCCGGCTCGAGACCATGGTGCGCACTAACGACGGCTTTGCCATAGCTGAAACCGATTTGAAATTACGAGGCCCGGGCGACCTTTCGGGTACACAACAAAGCGGTGTACTTGATTTGCTGGTAGCCGACCTGGCCAAAGACGGAAAGATTTTGCAGGCTGCCAGGGAATCTGCACATGTAATTTTAGAACAAGATCCTGAGTTATCAGCACCCGCCCATGCAATGATCGCCGCAAATATACAAAGACAGGGAAAGGAAACCATTAATTGGAGTAAGATAAGCTAACCAAATATTATTAGGAGAATAAATCTATTTTCAATATTAAATAATACTTAATAAAATCCATTTTTCTTTATATTTTATGCAATGCAATGCGAGGGTTATTGTATCTTTTCTTATAGAGGAATGTTTTTTTTGAAAAAAAATTCATTTTTTTTTCAATTTTGATTAACTTCATAATATTGGGCATCTTCTAAAGAAGAAACGAATAAACACATTCATATTAAAGTTTTTATAAAATAATTCTATTTTTTCCGAAAAGTATCTAATGTAAGGTTTATCATGTTGATTTTACCCATAAACCTCACCATTCTTTTCCTCGTTCTAACCCTTTACTATCACGAAAAAAAAGAATATATTGCTATTTCGCTCGAAAATGTAAGGAGAATTGGGGATAGATGGCTTGCGAAATAAAATATTGCACACCCTGGTGATTTTCAGAATAAAATTTTATATTATTTACCCTCTGCAATATTTAGCAATAGTTAATAAATGCCCTCAATTTTTCAGTTAAGTTTTTGTTAAATTTTGTCATTAAATATAAGCTGAATGAAAGAAATACATCAACAATCTCTCTATGTGCCTGAGTTAGAGCACGATGCGTGTGGTATTGGATTTGTCGCTCACCTGAAAGGACAAAAATCCCACCGTATTGTTGAGGATGCACTGACCATGCTTCGGAATTTGGAGCATAGAGGAGCTTGTGGGTGTGATCCGAATACCGGTGATGGCGCAGGTATTCTGATGCAAAAACCCCATCAGTTTTTTGTGGAAAAAGCAAAAGAACAGGGCATCACACTACCCGAATTTGATAAATATGGGGTAGCCATGACCTTCTTCCCGAAAGACCGGAACAACCGGGAACTTTGCCGTAAAATACTGGAAGAAAATATAGAGAAATTAGGGCTGTCGCTTCTGGGCTACAGGATCGTACCTACCGATAATCATGGGCTTGGCGAAGCATCAAAATCTGTAGAGCACCAGATCGAGCAGGTATTTATCAAATTTTCTGATGAAAACCGCGCCTTAGATGCAGATGCTTTGGAACGCAAGCTTTTCATTCTCAAAAACTTAGTATCGCATACTATTTATAATACCATTGAAGATGCAGAAGATAGCTTCTATATCGTTTCCTGCTCTTACAACACCATTGTTTATAAAGGCCAGCTAACAACATTCCAACTGGAGCCTTACTATCCTGATTTGTCAGAGCCTCTTCTGACTTCGGCCCTGGCTTTGGTCCATTCCCGCTTTTCTACCAATACTTTTCCTAAATGGAAACTGGCCCAGCCTTTCCGCTACATTGCACACAACGGTGAGATCAATACCATCCGGGGTAATGTAAACTGGATGAAATCCAAGGAGGCTTTGCTGGAAACCTCACTTTTCACAAAAGAAGAATTAGACCTGGTGGTGCCTATTTGTGATGCTGCCTATTCTGATTCAGCCAACCTTGATAATATTGTAGAATTGCTTTACCTGGGCGGACGTTCACTCCCCCATGTAATGATGATGCTCATTCCCGAAGCCTGGCAGGACAACGAGCTTATGAGCGACCCCAAAAAGGCATTTTATGAGTACCATGCGTCTATCATGGAGCCTTGGGATGGCCCTGCTTCCGTATGTTTTACCGATGGCCATATCGTAGGTGCTACGCTGGATAGAAACGGACTACGCCCTTCCCGTTATTTGCTTACTGAAGACGATATTCTTATTATGTCTTCGGAAACAGGGGCATTGCCTGTTGATGAAAGCAAAGTAGTATTAAAAGGGCGTTTGCAGCCCGGAAAAATTTTCGTAGCAAACCTGGAAGAAGGACGTATCATTAGTGATGATGAACTAAAACAGGATATTTGCTCACAAAAGCCTTACCGCGAATGGTTAGGGCAGCATAAGGAGTTCTTGCACAAACTGCCTGAGCCAACTGCCGAAAATGGGTATCAGGAAGATTTTGCCCGTTTGCCTTTGCTTTCCAAACAAATCACCCTGGGCTATACTACCGAAGACCTCAAAGTTATTCTGGGCCCCATGGCAGACCATGCCAAAGAACCTATTGGCTCTATGGGGGCTGATACGCCACTGGCTGTTTTGTCAGACCAAAGCCAGCATTTATCCAGCTATTTTAAGCAATTATTTGCCCAGGTAAGTAACCCGCCTATTGATCCCATTCGGGAACGTATGGTGATGTCGCTTTTTACCAGCGTAGGAAATACGCTTAATATATTGGATGCCGCCCCGGAGCATTGTAAGCAGGTCAATATGTTTCACCCGGTGCTTACCAATGCAGAATTAAGCAAGCTCCGCTATATCAAGCATCCTGACTACAAGTCAAAAACCATCCAAATCCTTTTTAATGCAGATGGAAAGCCCGGCCGCCTGGAAGAGGCTATAGACAGAATCAATACAGAAGCAGACGCTGCTATCAATGAAGGTGTAAATATCCTTATCCTCTCTGATAAAGGGTTTGATAAAGAAAATGCCCCCATTCCTTCACTTCTGGCAACAGGGGCCGTGCATCACCATTTGATTTTAAAAGGATTACGGGCAAAAACAGGACTGGTCGTAGAAGCTGCTGATGTGCGTGAAACACATCACTTTGCTACTTTGATTGGGTATGGCGCCCATGCCATCAATCCTTACCTGGCTTTTGAAACCATTATCGACACAAAGGAAAAAGGGTTAATTTATTCTGATGTGGCTGATGAAAAGCTTTTTAAGAATTATACCAAAGCCATTGGTGCCGGATTGCTAAAGATATTTTCTAAAATGGGGATTTCTACTCTGCAATCTTATCATGGTGCCCAAATTTTTGAGGCATTAGGCATTAGCAGGAAAGTGGTAGATAAGTGCTTTAAAGGCACTGTATCCAGAATAGAAGGTGTTGACTTTGACGATATTGCTGCTGAAATACTAATACGCCACAAAGTAGCATTTCCTGACAAGCCCCTTGCACAACAAGATTTGCAGGTAGGTGGATTGTACCAGTGGAAAAGAAGGGGAGAGCATCACTTGTTCAATCCGCAGACCATCCACATGTTGCAGAAGTCTACCCGGCTGAACGACTATCAACTGTATAAGAAATATGCGAGCCTCATCAACGACCAGACCCGGAAAGCGGCTACGCTGCGGGGGTTGATGGAGTTTAGCAAACGCAAACCCAT
The DNA here is from genome assembly GCA_965230065.1 of Cyclobacteriaceae bacterium. Taxonomy (GTDB): domain Bacteria; phylum Bacteroidota; class Bacteroidia; order Cytophagales; family Cyclobacteriaceae. Next base: position 104,623 of record OZ245942.1, read on the forward strand.
TCCTGTTGAGGAAGTAGAACCAAAAGAAAACATCTTTAAAAGGTTTGCTACCGGTGCGATGTCATTTGGGTCTATCTCTTTTGAAGCCCACACCACCCTGGCCATTGCCATGAACCGGATTGGCGGTAAAAGTAATAGCGGGGAAGGTGGAGAAGATGAAATTCGCTTTGAGCGCAAATCCAATGGTGATTGGGAACGTTCGGCCATCAAACAGGTGGCCTCCGGCAGGTTTGGGGTAACCAGTAATTACCTCACCAATTGTGAAGAACTTCAGATAAAAATCGCACAGGGTGCCAAGCCCGGTGAAGGTGGTCAGTTGCCCGGCCATAAAGTAGATGACTGGATCGGCAGGGTGCGTAACTCTACGCCCGGCGTAGGTTTGATTTCCCCTCCGCCACACCACGATATTTATTCTATAGAAGACCTGGCACAGCTTATCTTCGATCTGAAAAACGCTAACCGCGAAGCCCGTATCAATGTAAAACTGGTATCTTGTGCCGGTGTAGGTACCATTGCAGCCGGAGTAGCCAAGGCACATGCCGACGTTATCCTGATATCAGGCCATGACGGAGGTACAGGTGCTTCGCCTATCAGTTCAATCAGGCATGCAGGATTGCCCTGGGAAATCGGTTTGGCGGAAACCCACCAAACCCTGATTAAAAATAATTTGAGAAGCCGTGTAACGGTGCAAACCGACGGACAAATCAAAACAGGGCGCGATATTGCCATTGCCGCACTTTTAGGTGCTGAAGAGTTTGGTGTAGCCACTGCCGCTTTGGTGGTTGAGGGTTGTATTATGATGAGAAAATGCCACCTGAATACCTGCCCGGTAGGCGTTGCCACGCAAAACCCTGATTTAAGGGCTTTATTTACCGGAGATCCTGACCATTTGGTGAATTTCTTTACCTTCCTGGCTGAAGATTTGCGTGAAATTATGGCCGAACTGGGCTTCCGTACCCTGGATGAAATGGTGGGCCATTCTGACTACCTCAAAGTAAGGGATGATATAGAGCACTGGAAAATCAAAAAATTAGATTTTAGCCCGATACTCTTCAGGGACCCTGCATCTGACACCGTAGGTGTTTACAAGCAAATGGAACAGGATCATGGCATGGATAGTATCTTAGACTGGCACCTGCTGGACGTAGCCAAACCAGCCATTGAAAACGGTACACGTGTAAAAGGGAAGTTTAACATTGTAAATACCAACCGTGCCGTGGGCACCATGGTGTCTAATGAAATTTCCAAGAAATACGGAAGTACGGGCTTGCTCCCAGGCACGATAAAATTCAAATTTGAAGGATCGGCCGGGCAAAGCTTTGCTGCATTTGGAGCCCCTGGCCTTCGCTTTGAAGTAGAAGGGGATGCCAACGACTATTTCGGAAAAGGATTATCCGGTAGTGAGTTGGTGATTTACCCAAATAAGAAAGCCAAGTTTGTAGCCAGCGACAATATCATCATTGGTAATGTTGCCTTTTATGGTGCAACCTCTGGCGAAGCTTTCATCCGTGGCCTGGCAGGTGAACGTTTCTGCGTACGTAACTCGGGCGTAACCGCTGTAGTAGAAGGCGTGGGCGACCATGGTTGCGAGTATATGACCGGTGGTACCGTAGTAGTACTGGGGGAAACAGGACGTAACTTTGCCGCCGGTATGAGTGGCGGGGTAGCTTATGTATACGATCCTCATCAGCAATTTGATAAGTATTGCAACCGGGAAATGGTAGACCTGGAGAAATTGGAAGAAGAGGACGTACAAATCCTGAACGAACTCATTTTTAAGCACTACCGCAATACCAACAGTGAAGTAGCCGAAAACCTTCTCAAGCAATGGCATACAGAGCAAAGTGCCTTTGTGAAAGTGATGCCCAGGGAATACAAAGCGGTACTGGCAAAGCGTAAAGCGAAAAAAGCGATCAATCAACGTATCGACCCATTGGGCGTTAAAACAGAACAACAGTAATTATTTATTCAGCTTTCCAAATTGTTAAAGGATAGATATGGGAAAACCAAAGGGATTTCTGAAATTTGACAGAGAACTTCCACAATCAAGGGATCCGAAAGAGCGGATCGAAGATTATAAAGAATTATATGTAGAATTTGCTGAAGAAAAAACCAAGAACCAGGCAGCCCGCTGTATGGACTGTGGCATTCCTTTTTGCCACAATGGCTGTCCGCTTGGCAATAATATTCCCGAGTTTAATGATGCCGCTTATAAAGGCAATTGGGAATTAGCTATTCAGATTCTCGGCTCTACCAATAATTTTCCGGAGTTTACCGGAAGGATTTGCCCCGCGCCTTGCGAAGCATCCTGTGTGCTGGGTATTAACAAACCTCCGGTAGCCATAGAGCACATAGAGAAATCTATTGCTGAAAAGGCCTTTGAACTTGGGTTGATTAAACCGCAAATCCCTGAAAAAAGAACAGGCAAGAAGGTAGCGGTAATTGGTGCCGGACCTGCTGGCATGGCAGCGGCTGCCCAACTGAACAAAGCAGGGCACTCCGTAACTTTATTTGAAAAAAACAGCCAGCCAGGCGGGCTATTGCGTTACGGTATTCCCGATTTCAAGCTGGAAAAGTGGGTGATAGAACGCAGGGTCGAAATTATGGAAGCGGAAGGGGTTGTTTTCAAAAACAATACCCATGTTGGAGTAGATATAACAGGAGAAGAACTGCAACGGGATTTTGATGCTATTGTATTATGCATGGGCGCCGAAGTCCCCCGCGACCTGCCCATTCCAGGGCGTGAACTGAAAGGTATCCATTACGCCATGGACTTCCTTACCCAGCAAAACAGAAGGGTTTCTGACGAAGCATTTGATACCAGCAAAGATATTTTTGCTACTGATAAAAATGTAATCGTGATTGGTGGAGGTGATACTGGTTCCGACTGTGTGGGGACTTCTAACCGCCACAAAGCCAAATCGGTTACCCAGATTGAGCTGATGCCCCAGCCACCCACTGACCGCACAGAAGATAACCCCTGGCCGGAGTGGCCCATGACCTTGCGCACTTCTTCTTCACACGAAGAAGGCTGCGAACGTGATTGGGCAATACTCACCAAAGAGTTTACCGGGGATGAAAATGGCAACCTGAAAGGCCTGAAAGTAGCCCGGATTGAATGGAAATTTGACGAAAACGGCAAACCCCACTTTGAAGAAGTAAAGGACAGTGAATTCGAGATTGAATGTGAACTGGCCTTGCTCGCCATCGGCTTTGTACATACAGTACCCGAAGGCCTTGTAAAAGAATTGGGTATTACGCTGGATGGGCGTGGAAATATCAATGCCACCGAAGAAAATTATCAAACCAATATACCAAATGTATTTACAGCCGGAGATGCCCGTCGCGGACAGTCGCTCGTGGTATGGGCCATTTCGGAAGGAAGGGAAGCAGCAAAAGCCGTAGATACATATTTAATGGGACATTCAGAGCTGGAGTCCAAAGACGACTCCTATTTGAATATGGCTAATGTAGTTTAGAGTATGTGATGAACTCATAGCTTACTAAGCCTCGCATAAAAACTTGCGGGGCTTTTTTATTTTCATTGAAATACATTGCATGTATATTTAAGAGAAATTAGCTATAAAGATAATTTCGGTGAAAAATATTGCAATTATCGGCGGAGGAATAGCAGGATTAACACTGGCTATTTGTCTGCGTGAAACAGGCTTTCATTGCCACATTTTCGAGAAAAATTCAGCGTTTAAAGAAATAGGGGCAGCCATCAGCGTTTTTCCCAACGCTTTGAGGGTTTTTAAAGAACTCGGGATAATGGATGAAATACTTTCTGCAAGTGGAAAAATGGATAAGGTTTTTCTTAAAACGCATAAAGGAAAAATTCTTGCAAAATCAGAACCCAAATACGACTTACCTACCATCTGCATACACAGGGCAGACTTACATGCTGTACTGTTAAAACATACAAATGCCGTATTACATCCACATTACGAATTGCATTCATTGACCAATCTGGATGATAGCAAAGTTTCAGTGAATTTTACAAACGGAGCTTCACAAACATTTGATATGGTAATTGGGGCTGATGGTATTCATTCGGTAGTCAGGCAATATGTTATTGGTGATGGCAGCCCCACTTTCAGAGGTTATAATATTTGGCGTGGGGTTATTGAGAGTAACTTTGATATTGGCTATGGAAGCGAAACCTACGGAAAAGGAAAGCGTGTGGGCATTGTGCCTATCAAAGATGGAAAATATGGCTGGTGGGCTGCCTGCAATGAAAGATTCATGAAAGAGGACGAACCCGAAGGCACAAAAAGTAAACTGCAAAGGCTATTCGGAAACTGGCACAACCCCATTCCTGAATTTATTGCAAATACAGATCATATCATAAAAAATGGTGCGACTGACAGGGTACCAAAAAAAGGATGGACGAAGGGAAGTATTACTTTGGTGGGAGATGCCGCACACCCTACCACACCCAATATGGGGCAAGGTGGTTGTATGGCCATTGAAGGGGCGTATATTTTAGCAAAAGCTATTGAAAAATACGGATTATCACCAAAAGCATTAAAAAGATATGAAGAACTACAATTTCCAAGGGCTAAATCGGTTGTAGAAGCAAGCCTGAAATTTGGAAAAATGGGACAAATAGAAAATCCCACTGCGATTTTTTTCAGAAACCTGGCATTCAAAATGACACCTTCTGCCATTGCTATGAAAATGGTAGACCAATTCTTTGCTTATGACGTTACAGCATTGAAAGTATAAAAAAATGAAGACCTTAAATACAATAAATCCTCTGCCTCCTCAGCTCATCCGCATTTGTGATCCGGATGAAAATATAAAGACATTTGCAATGCTCACTCGATATTTTCTATTAACCTGCCTGTTTTTCATTTCACTCTCCACAACCGCCCAAATACAATCCATCAAACTGGATGAAGCTGAAAATGAACTCGGCCCCTGTGAACCTTCCATTGCCGTGAACCCCAATAACCCTTCAGAAATTGTAGCAGGCAGCGTATTGAACAATTACTACCACACCAAAAACGGAGGAAAATCCTGGAAAAAAGGAAAACTCACCTCTCCCCTGGGCGTGTACGGCGACCCTTGCATCATCGCCGATTATGACAATCATTTCTACTACTTCCATTTATCTGACCCGGAAGGAAAAGGGTGGGAATCCGAAGCCCTGCTCGACCGCATCGTATGCCAGCGTTCTGACAACGGAGGTAAGAAGTGGAATGATGGAGCGAGTATTGGCTTTCGCGATTTGCGCCACGATCAGGATAAGGAATGGGCAACCGTAAATCCAAGCACCAATGAGCTGTTCGTTACCTGGACGGAGTTTGACCATTACCACAGTAACGAACCGGAAGACAGTACCTACATTTTATTCTCAAAATCTGATGACTTTGGCGACACCTGGAGCAAACCACTCCGCATTAATCAACTGGCGGGCAATTGTCTGGACGGGGACTCTACCGTGGAAGGGGCCGTGCCCAGCGTAGGGCCCAATGGAGAAATTTACGTGGCCTGGTCTTTTGATGAGAAAATATACTTTGACCGTTCAATGGACAACGGCCAAACCTGGCTGGAAAAAGATAAAGTGGTGGCAGCACAACCCGGCGGATGGGCCATCAACATCAAAGGCATGGGCCGGAGCAATGGCATGCCCGTAACAGCTTGTGACCTCAGCGATAGTCCGCACAAAGGCACGGTTTACGTTAATTGGGCCGACCAGCAACACGGACCAACCGATACCGACATTTGGGTAAGCAAATCAACTGATGAAGGCGAAACCTGGTCGGAGCCTGTGCGCGTGAATGATGACGCACCGGGCAAGCAGCAATTTCTCACCTGGATGGCCATAGACCAAACCACGGGATATTTGTACGTGGTTTTTTATGACCGCCGCCATCACGACGACACCCACACCGATGTGTACCTGGCCTACTCTACCGATGGCGGTGAAACCTTTACCAACCAGCGCATAACCACGGAAGCCTTTGAAATGAAAGAAGGCCCGTTTTTTGGCGATTACAACAACATTGCTGCCCACAAAGGCAAAATCTATCCGATTTGGACTCAAATGGATAACCTCACCACCAGTATCTGGACTGCCATTATCAAGCAGGAAGATTTAAAATGAGATGGGAATCCATATTGTAGCTGATCATCGGGAATATAAAAGTAAGCTGCCTGAGATACTGGCAAAAGTTGAAAATATCACCATTTCCAAAATCCATTTGCGCTTGGGCGATTATCTGGTAAATGATACGCTACTCATTGAAAGAAAAACCCTCACAGACCTGGTAGCCTCTATCAAAAGTGGCCGGTTATTCTCACAAATGTTCAACCTTTCCCGCTCTGACAAACAAGTGGTATTGCTGTTGGAAGGTACTTCCGTAGATTTGGCTGGCAGCGGGATGCGGCGCGAAGCCATTCAGGGCGCGTTAATTCATATTTCCCTCAAACTGCAAATCCCCATTCTCCGCTCGAAAGATGTGGTGGAAAGTGCCAAAATCATTCGGTACCTAGCCGGGCAATCGGAGCCAATCCATCAAAAGAAAGCAAGCGTTAAACGGTACCGCCCATTTCAACTCCGTAGCAAACAGAAAAAACAACTCTTTTTGTTACAAGGTTTACCGGGCGTAGGAGGCGAAAGGGCAAAAGCACTGCTTGAAAAATTTGGCAGCGTAGAAAATATTGTGAAAGCTTCCGAAAAAGAACTGCAAACCGTGCCTGGCATTGGCAAATATACCGCGAAGCAAATCCGCTGGATGGTGGAAGAGCCGGAGGCATTTTACAACAAAAAAACAGGGTAATAGCCAAATTCGCGCGAATTCGGCTAACGAATTCGCTAAATTAGCGTGAATTTGGTTAATCGATTGGAAAACTTACCTGCCGTTTTTACATTTCATTTTTTATTATATCTACCTGTTTTTTGCAGGAAATTTGAATAAAAACATATTTCCAAATTAAAGCGGCATTAATTCAAAATGACATGAAAACCCCTCTCGAAATATTAAAAAACACCTTCGGTTATGATAAATTCAGGCACGAACAAGAAAAAATTATTCAATGTGCATTGAACAAACAAGATACCATGGTGCTCATGCCCACGGGAGGTGGAAAGTCCTTGTGCTACCAAATTCCTGCACTGATGTTAGACGGGCTTACCATCGTAATTTCCCCCCTCATCGCCCTCATGAAAGACCAGGTGGATGCCCTCAGGCTCAATGGCATCAAAGCTGCTTATCTGAACTCTACACTGAGTGCGCAGGAGCAGTCGCATGTGATTTCGCAAGTCAGGAATAATGAACTAAAAATGTTGTACCTGGCTCCGGAGCGTTTGCTGGGGCAGGAAAACCGCTTTATGCATTTTTTGCAAGAATGCAGTGTTTCTTTGTTCGCCATTGACGAAGCCCACTGTATTTCCCAATGGGGGCACGATTTCCGCCCGGAATATATGATGCTGGCACAACTCAAAACAGCTTTCAAAAATGTGCCCGTGATGGCACTCACCGCCACGGCCGATAAGCTCACCCGCCGGGATATTCTGGAAAAATTAAACCTGCATCAGCCAAAAGTTTTTATTTCCAGCTTTAACCGGGAAAATATTCATTACCATGTTAAGCCCAAGAGAAACAGCTACGATGAGCTGCTCTATTTTCTGGCGCCAAGAAAAGAAGAATCGGGCATTATTTACGTGCTTTCCCGGGCTTCTACCGAAGATTTGGCCGCCAGGCTGGAGGCTGAAGGCTTTTCTGTGAAACCTTATCATGCCGGACTGGAAAGGAACACCAGGGAGAAACACCAGGATATGTTCCTGAAAGATGAGGTGAACATCATTGTGGCTACCATTGCTTTCGGTATGGGCATCGACAAATCAAACGTGCGCTATGTAGTACACATGGATTTGCCCAAAAATATTGAAAGCTATTACCAGGAAACAGGCCGTGCCGGGCGGGACGGGCTGAAAAGTGATGCCCTCCTGTTTTACACTTATGCCGATGTGCTAAAGTTGAAAAGTTTTGTAGAGATTGACGGTAATCCCGAACAAAGCAAGGTGATGCTGAAAAAGCTGGACGAAATGAGCGAATACGGCAACCTGCGCACCTGTCGCCGGAAATACCTGCTGAATTATTTTGACGAAGAAGCCGAAAGCGAATGCGGCAGTTGCGATGTATGCCTGAGCGATTACGAAAAATTTGACGGCACCGTCATCGCCCAGAAAGCCCTATCGGCAGTAGCCCGGCTGGAAGAAAAGTTTGGGGCAACCTATGTGATTGACTTCCTCAGGGGTTCACAATCTGCCAAAATCTGGGACCGACACAAACAACTAAAAACGTATGGCGTGGGTGCCAATATTAGCAAAGAAAACTGGCAGCAATACATGAATGATTTGCTGCATTTGGGCTATCTGGAAAAAACAGAAGGCCGGTATCCGGTGCTGCAACTCACCGAAAAAAGCAATGCGGTTTTGTACAATAATGAAAAGGTGATGTTGGTAGAAGCCATTACCCAGCAAAAAGAAGAGGAAGTTTCAGCCCCTCCTTACGAAAAGGAATTGTTCGATCAATTAAAAGAATTGCGCAACCAGTTGGCAAGGGAAGAGAACGTCCCGGCCTACATCATTTTTTCAGATGCCACTTTGCAGGAATTAGCTACTTACCTGCCTACCTCTTTGGATGAACTCAAACAGATTTCTGGTTTTGGGGCCGTGAAAATCCAACGGTACGGAGAACAATTTTTGCAAAAAGTAAATGAGTACAAACAAGAAAATGGGCTGGAATCCAAAATGGATAAGAAAAGGCCAAAAAGAGTAAGAAAGCCCAGAAAAGAAGTTACCACCAACACCAAACTGGAAAGCCTGGACCTGTACAAAAAAGGAAACTCTGTACCTGAAATTGCCAAAATCCGCAACCTTTCACCCAACACCATCGAAGGCCACCTCGCCCATTTCATTTCGGAAGGCACACTAACCATTGACCAGTTTGTTTCTGATGAAAAAATAGCATTGATTTCAAAAGCCATAGAAAAACATGGAGATGTTGGTTTAAGCCCCATCAAAAATGACTTGGGAGACGAAGTAAGCTATGGGGAAATCAGAATGGTACTCAGCCACTTACGCAGGGAAAAAACAGAAACCGAATAATTTTCTCCGGATAAGTGAATGCTGATGACAACTTCCAGGGCATCCCGCTCAATACTGTCAACCGCAGTGGCGGCCGCTTAAGAAGCAAGTGATTGAAAATCAATTGAATATAAACGTAAAGGCGGGTAGGCAGGTCAGAAAAGCGGGGTGTGGGCAGACTTGTGGGGGGAAGCATTTTTCTGACTAGCGTTTTTTTGCCTACTTTTTTTTGGCGATGCAAAAAAAGTAGGTCGGGTTGAAGTCGGACCGCCGAAGCGGGTGAAACCCTTAGATTGTGCGCTGGATAAGTCGTAATACATGAAATACAACTTTCTGATTAACAATATCTTATGGATTAATTGACAACATTGAGCATCCCGCTTCAAAGCAGAAAATACCATTATTCCCAGGCCGGAATAATCCTATCCGGGCTTACCAGGCACTCGTATACCGCTTCTTCCCTGAACGGGTATTTTTCTTCAATCTCCTGTGTTAGCTTTACACCCAATCCGGGAACTTCCGGCAGGCTTAGCCTTCCTTTTTCAATTTGCCAGGGTTCCACCACCATTTCTTCCCTGAGCGGGTAAGCAGGCATGGGCCACTCGGTTAATTGTCCTCCCCCGGCCAGGGCTGCGTGGTAATTGGCCATCATGCCCACCGGGCCTCCCCAGCAATGCACTACCACTTCGGTAGCGTACCTGCGGGCTGTGGCAAATACTTCCAAAACGGCCGTAATGCCTCCAATTACCGTGGCATCGGGTTGGGCAATATCGTAGGCACCTTGGGCGATGCGTTCGCACAATTCATAGGCAGTGGTTACAATTTCCCCTCCGGCAATTTTTGTGTTTATTTTAGACCGTAGCAAAGGGTAATCCTGGGTATTGGCCGGCCCCAGCACTTCCTCCAAAAAGTACGGTAACAGCCCTGTCTCTTTTTCTACTTTATTAACAAAATCTACTACTTCCGCTACCGACTGACCGGGGTTTTGCAGGTTTTGTGTCATATCAATGGCTACTTCAATGTCCAACTTCTCCCCTTCCTCCATACACCAGCCCGCTTTATCTACCTGATGATTGCGTGCCCTTATTTTGAACAAGGTGATGTCCAATTCATTCAGATAATCCAGTTCTTCCTGCATGGCCTGGGAATGGGTAGAATCCCCCCCGCTGCCATACAGCTTCAGGTCAGATTGTATCTTTCCGCCCAATAGTTGGTATACGGGCATTCTCAATACTTTGGCCCGACAATCCTGCAGCGCAATTTCTACGGCACTCAGGGCATGCATGACGGCCCCCTGCATACTCCAGTAGCCCACCACCAATAACAGTTCCTGATAGATTTTATTGAAACCCATCACATCCCGCCCAATCAGATAAGGGCGCAACAGTACAATCATTTGTTCAAATACCCGGGGCGCAAACACGGCAGCGTAACCCTCCCCCAGGCCGATAGTACCATCTTCCAGGGTGATTTCTACCAATCCGCAGGTACGATAACCGCTGGTTAAATGCAATTGTACTTCCAGGTTGGTATCCGGGTTGGCATAAGGGGCAGAGAGTAAAACAGGGCGGACTTCTTTTATTTTGGGCATATCAATATCCTTTTTCAAAATTCACGATGTTATGCAATGCATTGCCTTCTTGATAGCGGGATAGGTTATCCAAAAACACGAATACTTTCTGCATCAATTCGTCATTAGTGCCCCCTCCGGTATGCTGGGTAAGAATGGTATTGGGGCATTCCCACAGCGGATGTTGGGCAGGCAAAGGTTCTTCCCGGGTTACGTCTAGTACACTCCCGCCCAGTTTTCCGTTTTGCAAAGCGGCTACCAGGGCTGTTTCGTCTACCGCCGAGCCACGACCAACGTTTACGAATACCGCCCCCGTTTTGCACAAAGCCAAACGTTCTTTGCTAAAAAAATTGATAGTCTCGTCTGTTTCGGGCAGGCAACTGATGACTATATCCATTGCAGGCAACAGCTTGTCCAGTTCTTCCACAGCATAAATATCTGCATCGCCTGATGACTTGCCTAATACGGTAACTGAACATTGAAAACCTTTCAATATTTGCTTGATGTGAAGCCCAATTGCCCCTGCCCCGGCAATGGCAACTTTTCGACGGTGCAATGTAGTCAAATACGGGCGCAACGCATTGCCCATCCATTCATTGCCCACTTTCAGCAAAGCCAGTTGGTCCATTGCCCGGTACAAACTGAGAATACCTGCCACGGCAGATTCGGCCACCGGGATACCAAACATTCCTTTAAGATTGGTTATTGAAATTTGCTGGCCCAGGGGAGAATTTTCTACCCAAAGGTATTCGCCAAAACCTGTGGAATGTAGTTGCAACCAACGCAGTTCCTTGCTTTCTTTCAGCCATTCCGATGGCACATTGCCAAAAGCTATTTCAGATTGCAGAAATTCCTGCTTTTGTTCCGCTTCCGTCAGTTCATCTGCAAATACGAGTTGGGCATTTTTTACTTTTTCTTCCAGCACCTTTCTTTCTTCCGGCCCAAGTTCAAGCCATACAAAAATTCTTGTCATGTTTGATTTGTCTGTTTCGTGGCTAAATTAATAAAAACGATATTATGTACTACATATTTGCCTGCATTTTCTCACTTTCCTTTTAACCAAAATCAATTTTTCTCCTGCTCATTGATTTCCCTTCCGCGCAATGGGGCAATGATATGTTCGTATAACAATTTTTCAGCTAAGGCTGCATCCTGCTGCTGCACCGCTTCAAAAATATTTCTGTGCTCATCCAGGGTAATTTTCCTGATTTCTTCGGAAGCCAGAAACTGCCCTTTAATTTTAGGAAAGAAAGTGCGGACAATCAAAGTACCAAATACTTCAATTACCGGATTGTGGGTAGCTTTCAGTAAAGCCAGGTGGAAATCCTGATCGGCAGTTTCGTCTACCTTGCCCTGCTTTTGTAAATCTTCCATGCGTTCAATGGTTTCCAGGATTTTGAGCAGGTCTTTGACCGTTCTTTTCCGGGCTGCTTCTTTTACAGCGGCACTTTCAAAAACAGCCCGGGCTTCAACCAACTGCTCATACGTATACCCTTCATACTCCAGGTGATTGTTTACGGTTTCATGCAAATAGCTTATGTCAGGCTTGCAGATGACCGTACCGCCTTTTTTCCGGGTTTCAACCCATCCCTGTTCCTGCAAAATATTCAGCCCTTCCCGCAACCGCCGGATGCCGACTGATAGTTCTTCACACAATTCCTGCTGCTTGGGAAGCTGGTCGCCGGGCATATAACCTTTTTTATGAATATAACGGCGCAACATGGCAACCACATCGGGTTTGTTTTCTGAAATCTTCATAGCGGTGTTTTATAGACGGAAGACCGAAGTCCGAAGACAGAAGACTAAGATGCTTCGGACTTCCATCTCCTGTCTTCGGTCTATTCCCATCAAAACTAACAAGATCAAGATAAAATTTTAAAATAACAAAATATTAATTTTATTTGTCAAATAATATTTTTATATATCATTTTAAATTTCAGAATATAGATAGAAAAGCTAAAACCAATGAAAACCCTCAATGCAAAAGAAATTTTCGCCCAATTGCCACCCAACCGATGCGGCGAGGCCGACAGAAAATACATGCAGGAAGTCCTGGATGATGGTTTTAGTAATAAAGAATCGGCCAATATGCTAGGGCGGTTTGAAAGTGCTTTTGCCGAAAAGTTCGGGGCTAAATATGCTATTTCCATGAACTCCGGCTCGGGCACGATGGTCGCTTCCCTCATGGCTGCAGGTGTAGGTCCTGGAGATGAGGTGCTGGTACCTTCCCTCACCATGGCCGCCACGGCTTTTTCTGTCATTCACACAGGTGCCGTTCCGGTTTTTGTAGACAGCGACCCGAAAACCTACTGCATGGACCCTGAAGACGCCCGGCGGAAAACCACGGAATTTACCAAAGCCATCATGCCGGTTTCCATCTACGGCTTATCTCCCGATTTTGATGCTCTTATGGCATTGTCCAAAGAATACAACCTCACGGTAGGTAATTGAAGACGATGCACAAACGTTTTTAGGCGCATACAAAGGCAAAACCGTAGGCACCATCGGGCATGCAGGTAGTTTCAGCTTCCAGGGTTCAAAACACATGACCGCCGGGGGCGATGGTGGTATGGTGATTACCAATGATGAGGAATACGCCAAAAGAATCAGAAAAGCGGCAGTACAGGGCTATCGTACCCTGGGTGCCAAGCCCGGCGCTACCATGATTCCGCGGGATGAGCGGCAGGACTGGAACTTTGAACGGCATGACAGCCTGGGCTATAATTTCCGCATGTCGGCTCCCCAGGCAGCCTTAGGGTTAGGTCAACTGGAAAGGCTGGAGTTGCTGGTGGATGCCCGCCAATGTATTGCGCAGATGTACGATGATGTGATAACCGAAGAAAAATGCGAATGGCTCATCCCACCCTATACCCCTGAAGGATATGAACATACGTACTGGTGCTATCCGCTGATGCTGGATGAAAAGAAACTGGGCGTAGACTGGCGCACTTTCCGGAAACAGTTTATTGAACTGGGCGCAGACGGGCTGTACGGTTGTTACACACCTGTGCATCTGGAACCCGTATTCAAAAACCTTTCTTTTTATGGAGACAAATCCCGTTCGCCCCTTTACGATCTACGTTACAAAGGAAATATTAAACTGTACCAGGAAGGGGATTGTCCACAGCTGGAAGCTTTCAGAAAAGGGCTTTGCCTGTTAAAAACCGGGATGCAAACGCTGGAAAAAGTAGAAAGCCAGGTAGAGGCATTGCAGAAAGTAATCCGGTATTATCAGTAAAATAGCCGTTTATTGGTCAGACCGCCCTTGTGCCTTTGCAGATAGCGGTCTGACCAATAACCGAGGTCTGTGTCGCACAGACCTTATCTGGTTCCTCGTGAGAATTGGGCCAGGGGTATCTTTATTCTTCAATGCGACCAAAATCTTTGCTCACCTTTGTAAAATGAACAGAACATGAAAATATCAGAATTATTTTCCCTTGAAGACAAAGTAGCCATTGTAACAGGCGCCTCCCAGTGGCTGGGTTATGACATGGCTTCGGTGCTGGCAGAGGCCGGGGCTTCCGTTATTGTTACTTCCCGCTCAAGAGAAAAAGCAGAAGCAACCGCTGCTGATTTGGCACAAAAATACAAAGTGCCAGTCCTGGGTTTATCCATGGACCAGCGCAAATATCATGAAGTAAAAGAAATGGTTGAACAAGCCATAGCCTGGAAAGGTAAGATAGACATTCTGTTGAATAATGCCGGAGGAGGTGTGGGCAACAGCGCAGGGCATCTCTTTGAACGTGCCCCGGAAGATATTGCAGCCATGATAGCAACCAACCTGACCGGGGTGATTTACTGCTGCAAGGAAGTAGCCCCCCACATGGTAAAAGCCGGTTATGGCAAAATCATCAACATCGCTTCCATTGCCGGGCTGGTAGGGCGCGACCGCCGCATGTACGACCGCAGCCAGATGAACGGGCAACCCGTAGACTACGCCGCCGCCAAAGCCGGGGTCATCGGCCTCACCCGCGACCTGGCCGGATTACTTTCCCCACAAGGTGTGTATGCCAACAGCATTTCTCCCGGTGGGTTTGAAAAACCGGGCGACCTGCCCCCGCAATTTGTGAAAGATTTTGCCGACAGTACCATGCTTGGCCGTTGGGGCCGGATGGGCGAAGATATTAAAGGGGCCACACTTTTCCTGGCTTCACCAGCTTCTGATAATGTAACGGGGCATAATTTGGTGGTAGATGGGGGCTTTTCGGTGTGGAAGTGAAGCAGTCAATTGTGTAAAGTAGGGTTAGTAAAACTTTGTTCTAAAGTTTTTAATGTAGAAGGGGTTCTTATGATGCCCAATTGTTTATGGTTAGGTTGGGAATCCTCTCAAAATGATTAATATTGTTGGTGACCACTACCATATCCCTTACCAAAGCTCTCTGGCCTTTTTCAGATACTCTTGAAAATCTTTTTCGTCCATATCCGCCCAGGAACCCGCCAATGCAAGCATTTTGTCTTTGTTATTTTTTTTATCCTGAATTTCGTCAATTATTTGTGATAAGAACTTATCTATTTCAGGTAGATACTCAACAGGAGTGGTACTAAGCTTTTTTAGTACAGATTGATATAATTCAGATTGGCTCATAGCTTAATCAATAATATTTATCCTACTCCTAGGATACGAAATATCCTTGGTTTGTTTGCAGAATGATAACCAATTTCACGTTAGAACGCACCCTTCAGCACAAATTGTTCATTGCCCACCGCTCATTGAAAATTGACAACTCACTCCATCAAAGAAGGCAAAAAAGTGGTAATGGGCGGCACGTAGGTAATCAATAGTTGAACAACAACCATCACCAACAGGAAACGAAGGATGTAAGGCACCATTTTAGAAATGCTGACTTTGTCCACGGCGCTGGCTACGAAAAGTGTGGAACCCACCGGAGGCGTTACTAGCCCGATGACCAAGTTGGAAACAACTAAAACCCCGAAGTGAATAGCACTTAAGACAGTGCTCATCCCTATAGCGGCACTGATGGGTACACCACCGATACCACGATCAGCAAGCTTGGCGCCTGTGTTAACCTCGTACACCACTGGGAAGAAACCTGTGTAAACGAAGGCTACGGCACCATGCACGACCCAGCCGAGCAACGCCCCGAACGCATGCAGATAGAAGCCGGGCTGGACATGGCCACCCCCATTCTGGAAATGCTGGCCTACGAATAAAATAACATCATCTATTCCGGGGCATACCTGCCGACTGGCAAGGCATGGTGATTAGTAAAAACTAATAAAAAGTGGCGAATATGGCACAAAAGGGTACGTTTTTGTATACCGAAACTGCAATTTCGGCGTACATCATCTTTTCCTAAAAAAATACAAGCAACAAATACATCATGAACAATACAAACCAAATTTTTACTTTCGTACTATCCTTAGCAGTTATTTTCTGTGTAAGCTGCTCTTCTTCCTCAGAAAACCAGGATATACAGGCACAACAGACATTTGAAGTGGAACTGGAAACCGTAAGGGCGGGTTACAATCCTGATACACTATGGGCGCAGGCATACATTGCCGCTACCCCACCACCCCGGCAGGAGCTTTTCGTAACCCTCAACCAATACATCACCGGAAAGCTATTTTACTATCTGAACGAAAGGACGGAAGACCCGGAGTAAGCCAAATGTCTTAATACCAAAGAATGACGAACGATAATTGCGTTTTCATTCCCATTTCTTATTTTGCAGTCATTCCATAACCAAAGTAAGAAATGAAAAAGATTTTTCCCTTTGCCATCATTGCAGTTATTCTGATTATCTTTTTTTATACATTTCAGGGAGGGGATGATGTGGCAAGTTATGTGGAAGAGATACAGGAAGAACGGGAAAGGATAGAAACTTTCATGGAAACTTCCCCTGAATCACCTTTTGCCGATACCGTATTTACCCATCTTGATTACTTCCCGCCTGACCCGGCCTATAAAGTCAATGCACGCCTCAACCGAATAGATGACGGAGAAGTTTTGCAAATTGCCACCACTGATGGCAAGAGTGAAAACTATACACGTTATGCTTACGCAGCATTCACACTGAAAGGGAAAGACCTCCGCCTATTGATTTTGCGTTCAGCAGAAGGGGAGCAGGAGCTTTTCATTCCTTTTGCCGATGAAACCAGCGGGGAAACCACCTATGGAGGCGGGCGTTATATTAATCTGGAAGCACCTTCTTCCTCCCAACAAAGCATAACGATTGATTTTAACATGGCCTACAATCCATACTGTGCCTATAACCCCAGGTTTGTATGCCCCATTCCTCCCAGAGAGAATTTTTTAAACATTCCGATAGAAGCCGGAGAGAAAACTTCGCACTGAACCCTGCGTAACCCAATGTTTTCATTAATTTTGCTCAATTATTAGCACTATGCTTTAAAAAAATGAAATAGAAAATTCTTCAGGAAATAAAATAATATGAAAATCTCTGTCGACTGGCTGAAAGATTATATTGAACTTAACGAACCGGTAGAAGACATCGCCCACCTGCTCACCATGTCGGGGCTGGAAGTAGAAGGAATTGAAGATTTTGAACAGGTAAAAGGCAGCCTGCAAGGGTTGGTTATTGGCGAAGTGCTGACCGCCGAAAAACACCCAAATGCTGACCGCCTGTCTGTTACCACCGTAGATGCAGGAGAGGCTGATCCTTTACCCATTGTATGCGGGGCACCCAACGTAGCCGCCGGGCAAAAAGTAGTCGTGGCCACCGTAGGCACCACCCTTTACCCAAATGGGGGGGAGCCTTTCAAAATAACTAAGGCCAAAATCCGGGGAGAAGTGTCCAGGGGAATGATTTGTGCCGAAGATGAAATCGGTCTGGGCACGACACATGATGGCATTATGGTGCTGGATACCGACCTACCCAATGGCACACCCGCTTCCCAATACTTTAACATTCAATCTGATACGGTACTGGAAATTGGCCTCACCCCCAACCGCGCCGATGCAGCCTCGCACGTGGGCGTGGCCCGGGATGTAAAAGCTCTGATGCAACGGGAAATTAACCTGCCCAAAGTAGACGAATTTGCCGTAGATAATACCGACCTGCCCATTAAGGTTACTGTAGAAAATACAGAAGCATGCCCGAGATATTCAGGTATTACCATCAGTGGCGTAAAAGTGGAAGCCTCACCCGAATGGCTGCAAAACAGGCTAAAAGCCATTGGGCTTGCCCCCATCAACAATATTGTGGATGCCACCAATTACGTCTTACACGAACTCGGCCAGCCCCTGCACGCTTTTGATGCCAATGAAATTTCAGGCAATCATGTGATTGTGAAAACTTTAGCGGAAGGCTCGGTTTTTACCACCCTGGACGAAGTAGAAAGAAAACTCCTGGCTACCGACCTGATGATTTGCAACGAAAAGGAAGGCATGTGTATTGCCGGGGTATTTGGGGGCATTCACTCTGGTGTGAAAGAAACTACCCGCAACATTTTCCTGGAAAGTGCCTACTTCTCGCCAGATTACGTGCGACGCACATCACAGCACCACGCCCTGAAAACCGATGCTGCTTTCCGTTTTGAGCGGGGCACCGACCCAAACATCACCGTATATGCCCTAAAAAGGGCGGCCTTGCTCATCAAAGAACTGGCAGGCGGTAGCATTTCATCCAAAATTGTGGACGTATACCCACAGCCCATTCCTCACTTTGAAGTGAAAGTGATTTACAAAAATGTAGACCGACTGATTGGAAAAGTGCTGGACAGAGACCAAATGCGCACAATTCTCAAGTCATTAGATATCGAGGTGAAAGATATAAACCCGGAAGGTTTCACGGCCACTGTACCCCCTTACCGGGTAGATGTACAACGGGAAGCCGATGTAATTGAAGAAATTTTGCGCATTTACGGGTATGACAATATAGAAATCGCAGATCACCTGAATGCTGACTTTCTCGCCCAATTCCCAAAAATTGACCCTAACAAAATACGTTTACAATTATCTGAAATGCTGTCCGGAGAAGGGTTTCGTGAAATTATCACCAATTCACTCACCAAGCCTGCCTATAACGATGCACTGAAAACAAAGCATGCTTCAGTTACTGTACTGAATAAGTTGAGCGAAGACCTGGAAGTATTGCGTAAAAGCCTACTTTTCTCCGGACTCGAAGCAATTGCTTATAATATTAATAGAAAACAGAAAAATTTAAAACTCTTCGAGTTCGGTACTACTTATGCATTTTCTGATAGTAAGTATCTGGAAGCAAAGGAGTTAGCAGTATTTGTTACCGGTGATTACACCACAGACAGTTGGATGCAACCAGCCCATGGTACTACTTTCCATCATTTATCCTCGACAATTACCAAAATATTTAATAGGTTTGGCATAGATAAGTTTGAAAGTGCTGCCACCCAAAATTCCATATTCAGCTACGGGTTAAGTTGCAGTATCCGCCAACAACAAATAGCTATTTTAGGGAAGGTAAAAGAGGAAGTCGCCTCGATGGCCGGGGTGAAACAGGAGGTGTTTTATGCAGTTATCAATTGGCCCGGGTTGTTTGAGCAACTCAAAATATATCAAAACAAAGAACGACATCTCTATCAGGAAATATCTAAATTCCCTGAAGTTTACCGCGATCTTTCTTTGATACTTGACAAAAACGTAAGTTTTGACCAAATTGAAAAAATTGCCAGGACAGAAGGCGGTCATACGTTAAAAGGTATTAATGTGTTTGATGTATATGAAGGTGAAAATATAGGACCTGATAAAAAAGCCTATGCCATGACTTTTATTTTACAAGATCAGCTGAAAACCCTGAATGATAAAACCATTGATAAAATTATGAACCGACTTATTCAGGCTTATGAAAAAAACCTGGGAGCTATTATCAGAAAATGACTGCTTGATGATGAAGCGTTTATGTTTCAATAATTAATATAGACAACCTACAACTACTACTTTTTTTTACATGAATCAGCCCAACCCGTTTTCTGAGCTTTCTTCCCTCGAGCGCCGGATCAACCTGTTGGTAAACCAGTATGCTTCTTTGAAAGAAGAAGTGAAAGCATTGAAAGAAGAAAACAGCAGGCTAAATTCGGTAATAACAGCTAAAGATGAGCAAATTAATAATTTTCAAAAAACGATTAAAATAAGTAACATTGTAAACCATGCAGTAGCAGATCATCAAGATTCTACTGAATTAAAGCGTACTATTAACGAGTATATCAAAGAAATTGATAGATGTATCGCTCATTTGAGCCAGTAAATTTGTAAGCTTCAAGATGGAAGAGTTATCAATAAAAATTAAAATAGGCGACCGTGAATATCCGATGAAAGTGGAGCGCAGTGAAGAAGAACGGATCAGGAAGGCCGGACGACAGCTCAATGAGCAGATGAAAAGCTACAGTGAGCAGTTTGGCACTACCGACCGACAGGACCTGTTGGCAATGGTTGCTTTTGATACCTTTGTAGAGCACCTGGATAGCAAAGCCACCTTTACTGGTACGCACGAGCGTTTTGCAGAAAGACTAAGCGCCCTGAACCAAGTAATTGTTCGGGCATTATCTTAATGCAAGGATGTGTTATGCAGATCATGTAGTTTTAAATTGTTTGTTCATGTAAAATTCAGCGGGTGCATATCCCCCTGTCATACCTTCTTACTTGTTAATAATCGCTCATCAGTAGTTAGCTGCTATTAGCATTCAAACTAATAGATAAGTTTAACTAATTTAACCACCATGAGTGAATTAACATATATCCTGCTCACCGGCATATTAGCCCTGGTAGTAGGCCTTATCACCGGAAGATTCCTCGCAGGCAAATCCTACCTGCAAAAAGAAAGTCAAATCAGCAAGAGAGAAGCTGAAATCAGGGAAAAAGAAGAGAAAATCCAGGAAAAAGCTGATGCCATCGTCAAACAGGCTGAAGTGGATGCCGAAAACATTAAGAAAGAAAAAATGTACGAAGCGAAAGAAAAATTCTTTCAGCTAAAAGCGGAATTTGAGGAAGAAACCGGTAAAAAAAAGCAAGCTATTCTTAATACCGAAAATAAAATTAAGCAAAGGGAGCAGTACCTTTCCGAAGAAATTGAAAAACTGAAAAGAAAAGAAAATGATGTAGATGCCCTCAAAGACAACCTGGAAACCCAGCAAGAACTGGTTAGAAAGAAACAAGTAGAACTTGACAAGATTAAACAACAGCAAGTTTCTATCCTGGAAAAAGTAGCCAGCCTGAGTGCCGAAGAAGCCAAACAGCAGTTGATCTCTACATTAGAGGATGAAGCCCGTACAGAGGCTACCTCCCGCATCAAAGACATTATCGAGCAAGCCAGGCTCTCGGCCACTAAAGATGCCAAAAAGATTGTTATCCAAACCATACAGCGCACCGCTGCCGAACATGCCGTTGAAAACTGCGTGTCTGTTTTTAACATTGAAAGCGACGAAATTAAAGGGAAGATCATTGGCCGGGAAGGACGCAACATCCGCGCGCTGGAAGCTGCCACCGGTATTGAACTCATTGTAGACGACACCCCGGAAGCGATCATTATCTCCGGCTTCGATCCGGTACGGCGTGAAATAGCCCGCCTTTCATTGCACCGCCTTGTGGCTGATGGCCGAATCCACCCTGCCCGCATTGAAGAAGTGGTGGATAAAACCCGAAAAAATATTGAAGATGAAATCGTAGAAATTGGGGAACGTACAGTGATAGACCTTGGCATTCATGGCCTGCACCCCGAACTCATTAAATTGGTTGGCCGCATGCGTTTCCGCTCGTCTTATGGGCAAAACCTGCTGCAACACTCCCGGGAAGTAGCCAACCTGGCATCTACCATGGCCTCTGAACTGGGCCTAAACCCCAAACAGGCCAAGCGGGCCGGGTTACTGCACGATATTGGTAAAGTATATCCTGATGAGCCCGAAGTGCCACACGCCATTTTGGGCATGGAACTGGCCAAAAAATACAACGAAAATGCAGACGTTTGCAATGCCATTGGTGCCCACCACGATGAAATAGAAATGACCGCCCTCATTTCTCCCATCGTACAGGCTTGTGATGCTATTTCCGGCTCCCGCCCCGGTGCCCGTCGCGAAATTGTGGATTCTTATCTTAAGCGCCTAAAAGATTTGGAAGCCCTGGCCCTGGATTTTACCGGCGTGGACAAGTGCTATGCCATTCAGGCCGGCCGTGAACTGCGTGTATTGGTCAATGCCGAATCGGTATCTGATGAAAAAGCGGGGAATCTGTCTTTTGAGATTTCCAACAAAATTGAAAAAGAAATGCAATATCCCGGGCAGGTGAAAGTGACTGTAATCCGTGAAATGCGGGCAGTAAGCTTTGCGAAATGATGGATAAAAAGTAAGGCGGCTTGGTGAGCCGCCCTCCTATTTTATATTTGTAACTAAAAACTATCAACCAAAAACAACAAACAACCACTACCGCCCCACATTCAACTCTTTTCGCATATTGTTAATGTAATGCTCCAGGGCATATTCCCAGGTTTCGTCGGCATCCCAGGGTGTGCCCAGGTACACATCGCCGGAATAAATATGCTTGATATAATATTTGTACACAGGCGCGTCTTTCGGAATCGTCCTGAGCGTCATTTTAGCCCCATCTTTTTTGATCGTAACATATTCCGTTTCGTCCGCCTCCATGTCATATTCCAGCATTTTCTTGATATGTTCGCCGGTAGAATGCAAGCGCAACAATACGTACTGATAACCCGCCGTACGCAAGGCATCTTCTTTGGCAGGGTCATAATCAACCAAACCGTACTCATATGGATAGGCTTGCAGTACCGCCTCCAGCGAGCGGTTGTCGCGAGGAACAAGTTTATTGGCTTTTTCTACCTCTTTTTCCAGGTTTTTGTTAGCCAGGCCACCAGGGCGGTTGTCAGGAACTTCCACCTCCTCAAATTTAGGCACAGCCAGTTTATCCAGTTTCAAGTCTGGCGAAAAACCTTCAAAACGCTTTCCGCTGATCATTTCCTGGGGGCCGGCAAAAAATTCCGGCACATCACTGATCAGATGGTTCTCTTTGGTCAGTCCGCTTTTCGCTACCGCCTTATATGCTTTATTGAACAGTTTTTCACTGGTTTTCTCTACTTCTTTCCAGGCTTGTTGGCCGTGCGAAATGAAAGTATTTTCTCCATTAAAAGGAGTGATTAGCATGGCGTACCGCTCCGAATCTTTATTGCCAATCCGGATCATCACCTGCGATATTATGATGATATTTTTGATTCCCCTTTTCTCCAGCTCTTTGGCAAGGTTTCTTGAAGCATCAGGCCCTGCTTCTACATCTTCCAGGTTATAATACGCCACAGCATCAATGCCTGCTTCTTTAAAAGTTTTATGCGCTTCCTGCGCCAGCTTTTTCCAGTCGCCCCGTAATGAAGTACCTCTTTTGGGCAATACGTTCACAAAAGCCACCGATTTGGTAAACAGCAGGTCTTCGGGCAAATCGTTGGTAAAGTCTAAGAACCGAAGCCCGGCAGGATGCACTACCTCATCGTCCTGGGCGATGGCATCAAAGGCAAAAAACAAAGCAATAAAAAGTGAGAAAATAAGTCTGGTTTTCATAATATTTTTCTTTTACTAAAACTGAAAGTCTAACGAACGATCGGGTTGTTTAGCCTACGTGAAATATAATAAATTGAAATAATAAAAAAAGTTTACCCGCCCGTGGCAAAACAGGGGGTAAACTTACCCACAAAACACTAATCACGCGAGTTGAAATTTTAACTATCAGAATACCACATTGAAACCTACCCTGGCATTGGCTATTTTGGATTTGGTAGGGATCATGTAGGCAAACACATTATCGGTAACCATGTAGAGTTGAAACCCACCGGTTTTGATGCCCAGCCCTACCCCGATGTTTCCAAAAGAACGTCCTTGCATAGAATAGGTACCAGTTACATTGAACCACCTGCCCACTTGCTGCTGTATGCCCAGTGCCAAAGCAGCATACGATTTACCGCTCATAAAAGCTGTATAAACCGTAGCCGAAGCAGTTGTGTATGGCGTTAGGCTGTAGTAAGCAGACAAATAAGACTGTACAGGAAGGGATGATTTGTAAGTAGTAACAGAATCTTCCTGAATTTCAAAAGTACTTTTCAGGGAATCCAACAACTCAGTCTGGTCAAAGCTGAAACCTTCCCCTGCAAACAAGCTGTCCGACTCGATACCTTTAAAGGTATATTCACCATTGGTGCTGTACGTGCGCAAATCGCTTTTCCAGTTAATAGCCCCCAGGTTGATAATAGAAGCAGAAAATGACAGTTTATCATCAAACTTATAGGTAGCCCCCAGGTCTACAGCCACCCCATTGTTATCGGTATTGAGCAGGTAATTGTTCACGATGTCGTCACCACCCATAGATGTTCCTGAGGTTTGTACTTTAAAATCGGCCAGGGCAGAGATTTCATACAACTCGGCTTCGGTACCGGTGGTCAGCCGCACATCCAAATGCCGGGTGGCCACATTAGCCATTCCGTACAAAAGTTTAAACCGCGTACCAACTACCAGTTTATCATCTAAAAAAGAACGGTTGTAGCCTAAGCCAAATTCATGATACTGGGTGGCATGTACATTATATCCGTCTAATGAGATGGTTTCGCCGGGCGTATTCCCTTCGGCCAATAGTTTGAACAGCCCTTCCCCATAGCCCATGCGGCCAAATACATGCTCGGTGGCATTCAGGGAAAAGCGGTTTTTTCCTATTTTTAAACTTAAGGCGAAGGCATCAAATGAGAAACTTGTAAAAGCGTTGTCTTTACCATTGAGCTTCAAATTATTGTATATTTCCCCGTAATCAAGAAAACGTTCCCCACCTTCTTCCTGTATATTGGCCGTGATGAGCTGGTCGTAGGTAAACCCTGTATTCCTCACACTGGCATGTATGGAAGAAAGAATGGTAATGCTACCCCGCGTTCTAGCCCTGAAGGCCGGATTGGTATGTGTAGACTGGAACACATCTTTCATCAGGTGCATGGTGAGCTCCTGTTGTGCCCATGACGCATGGAACCCGGCACAAAAAACAATGATTGTCAATAAATACTTCATGAGTTATCCTAATATTTTAAAAGTTAAGGGATGCTTTCACCTGCATGGCAATGTCAATTTGCAGATCATAAAAAGAGTAAAGCTTAACGTTATTATCATCATCGCTCACACTGTTGAGGTTAGCGGCAATGAGCAGGTAGCCTGCCTGCTGCACCAATTCAAATTGCTCGCTGCTGATAATGCCCGTGATGGGGGGATTGGTAACAGAAGGCGTGGTTTCTCCGGTTGCCACATTGATAATAGTAGCCGGTTTTAGTAAGTTTTCGGCTGTTGGGAATAAACTTACAGGTGCACCGCTACCGTCTGTGATGATCTGCTGGTTTTGGTCCAGGAAAAATATTTGCAGGTTGGCGGCTACCGGGAATGAGTTTTCGGTATTAATCAGCATTTTCAGCTCTTCTATATCTTCAATTTCACCAAAGTCAACTGCCAGCGTATCGGTAAGCAAAAGGTCAAAACTTCCCTCCAAGGGTATTTCCATTTCCACATCTACATCCACACGGCTTGTGTCGGTAATGAAATCGGTACCTCCAAGTTCGCTACCTGCCCTGAAACCCAGGGCATAGTAAATTCGCTCGGGAATGCTGGCAAAAGCCTGGTTGATATTTGAATTTTCCCCGTTGATTTGATAATTCAAAGTGGCAGGGGGGGCTGTTCGGTTTTCGGGATAAGGAAATGTGTAATTTTCATGGAAAAAGTCCCCTTCCCCTTTATCTTCCAGCCGGATGACACCATTTTTATTTTCCACAATGATGTTGCTAAAATCAGCCACAGCCGGAACCCCAAAAGAGTTGGAGAAATTAAGGGTAACCTGAGGTTTCAGGGCAATATTTCCCGAAGCTACGTTGTTCAGCAAAGGGATTTCCAGTTCTTCGGGTGCTATCGGAATCTGAAACTCTTCAAAATTTCCTTCCAAATAAGAAAAGTCCATGCCGCTCACTTCAAAATCAAGGCGTAATTCATCCCCACTATTGATAGGCGCGCCTGACCCTGTAATGCGTAGCTCAAGGCTGTAAGAAACATGGTTTGCTTCCGGCTCAATGGTATATCCGGTGAGGTCTACCGTTCTGTTTTCCCTATCAAAACCTGAGTTATCCAGGGCAAATGACAGCTCCAGAATCTCCCCATCAGGAGACTGAATATCCGGGAAACTGAGGGTAGCCGCTACTTCATGTTGATAAGTAGAATTCACACCAAGGCTTAAATTGCCTGCCTTACAGCCGATTTCCGAAATCAGGTGCCCAATAAAATCAAAAGGAATGGTTTCATTGAAAGTAACGGGTGGAGATGCTATGGAAAAAGAGGGAATGGGAGCAACAAAAGAAAAGCTTTTATCATAATATTGATCCGGAAAGCCCTGAAAATAATTGCTCAGAGGTTCGGAAGCAAAATGGGTATTGTAAAAAATGCTGTACGAATTATCTCCATTTTCCTGAAGTAATCCTCCTTCTTCCATATCAATCACTTCTGAAAGTGATACATTGGATGAAAGTAAAGGCAATGACAACTTGGGTGAAGGAGTGAGCGAATCGAGTTCATTCAACGATTCGTCAGGTAAACAACCCGAGATTAAAAAAAGAGTTACCGCAAGACCAAGCCCTTGCCGGAACCCACTGAGTAGAGCTGCATTCATTTGGCTTAAATTGTAATTAATTATTAATTTATTTCACTAATATTTTATTAGTGCAATTTTTAATAAAAAAAATTAAATTAAAACCTGAAATGTTTGGATTGGATACTCGAGTGATATTATGCTGGCTTTCTTCACAAACTCTGGGTGTGATACCTAAAGTACTAGCAATGCATCAGGGTGTTTTTTAATGTAAGTACAAGATGGAGAAACTACTGCAGATAATATAAATTAATCAAGATTATTGCAACGATAATTATCATAATATTGCATTTATTCAATATACGCAATGTGCAAAAAATTCCATTGCTAGCTTGTTGTATTCTTTCAACCGATGATAACGTTATTAAATATTTTAAAAAATTTTGGAGGTAAGACGGGTATAGAAAAGGAATCTTTTTTTGTAAAAAAAGAAGAGGTATTTGTATTATCGGGCAGGAGTAGGTGTAGCCTGGCCTCAGCTCCTCCTATCGTATTGCTGGATAGACCTTTCGGAGCACTGGGCTATATCACCAAGGGAAAAACCCAAAGAGCTGATGTTTGTAGCTAAAGCAATAGCCGGAAATGGTCAAGAGACGCCTTATTTTATCCGGGAGATCATTTTTCTGCTTTTTATGAAGTAAAAGAAAAGTGGAAATAATCAGGAACCATTAATACAGTTCCCTGTCTCAATGAGTCCGTTTAATGTAAACTCACAACTCTCCACGATATTACTATCATGCAAAGCCCGGTCTTTGACCTGCATCCTGAGCTTGAGGGTGTCGTTCCTGAACAAGGCCATGTAGGCACTGGAAGGCATTTTATATTCAATAATTCCCTCTAAAGGCCCTTCTACGCTAAAGTTTTCTTTCAAACGGGGAAAACGGCCCGACAAAGGCTTTACACAAAGTTCTTCCCTAAAATCAAACACTTCAAACTGCCCGTTTTCTTTCGTCATCAACTCTACGACAAAATTATCCTGATTTTCATTGATCTCTACATACAGCGTATCGTTGATGGTATCTTGTCCGAATGTAAAGAAGAACTGATAATCTACACAGTTAAATTCAGGAGGTAGCCCCGGGCAGTTGGTATTATCAAAACGCTCACTGAAACGACAAGGATCATTATTGGGCTTAAACTGGAAAAAAAATGCATTATACGGTGGCTCGTTTTCATCACCACTCAACCCCAGGTCACCATCCCCATCCTGAAAGTTCACCCTTGCGATAAGCGTATCAAAACCTGTTGCACCCTGTTTGAAATCTACACTTCGAAATTCAATACTGGGAACTACAGGAAACTCAGGGGCCTCGTAGCAACTGCCCATCCAAACCGTAACGATAAATGCAAAAAACACAGGAAAAAGCGACTTATACACTTTCATCAGACTTTCATACTTTTAATGAGAACTTTTCTTATACTTCAACGGTGAAATTCATATACCGATACGTGCAAATATTACCCCATCATGTAAAAAAGAGAAATTTTTCTGCTTTTGACAAAATATCGGAAGAAATGATGCGGAAAAAACGAGTTATCATTCCATTTCCAGCAAATCGTTCAACGTAAACGCCTCACTTTCCACAATATTACTATCATGCAACGCCCGGTCTTTGATGTACATCCTGAGCTTGAGGGTATCATTGCGAAAAAGTGAAAAATAAGCAGAAGATGGTGCTTTGAATTCAATAACTCCTTCCAGCGGCCCTGCTGCATTAAAATTATCTCTTAAACGAGGAAACCGGCCTGATAAAGATGCTACACAAAGTTCTTTCCTCAAATCAAATACCTCAAACTGTCCATTTTCTTTGGTCATGATATCGAGGATAAAGTTATTCTGGTTTTCATTGCGCTTCACAAACAAAGTATCATTCACCAGTTCTTCGTCAATCCGGATAGGTCGTGACTCATAATTCACACAGTTAAAGTCAGCAGGAAGCCCCGGGCAATCGGCCGTATTGAAACGGTCACTAAAACGGCAAGGCTCACCGGTTGACAAGTTCGGTTGAAATTCATAATCATGATAGGGCGGGTCGGTCTCCCTCCCGCTCAGCCCCAGGTCACCATCCCCATCCTGAAATTTCACCCTTACGATGAGGGTATCAAAGATTTCCCCTCGCTTAAAATCTACACTTTCAAGTGAAATACTGGGCACTACCGCAAACTCGGGGGCCTGGTAACAACCACCCAGGCAAAGCGTAAGCATACCTATGAAAAGAAGTGATATGTGTACTTTCATCGGCCACTCATGTTTTAATAAAAACTTTTCATAACCTTGTAACGATAAAAAGTTGATACTGGTACACATGAACATTGCAGAACATATCAAAAAAAATATTTTTTCTATCAATCCTGGAAATTTTGCCCCTACGGCCCTGGAGCTTTTCCGATATCAGGCCACATACAACCCGGTGTACCGGAAGTATATTGAGCTTTTGGGCATAATTCCCGAACAAATCACCCAGGTTGCTCACATTCCCTTTTTGCCCATCTCTTTTTTTAAAGAACACAAAGTGGTTACAGCCCACACTCACACTGCGAAAAACCCGAAAAGCATGGTATTTGAAAGCAGTGGCACTACTGGCCAAATAAAAAGTAAACACTACGTGCCGGATATTGATTTTTATCATGCTGTGGCCGCGCATGGTTTTTCACTGGAATACGGAAACCCAGAAGACTATCATTTTCTGGCCATGTTGCCTTCTTACCTGGAAAGAAAAAACGCTTCCCTGGTAGCTATGGTGCAACATTTTATCCAACTCAGTAATTCAGAATACTCCGGTTTTTTTCTGCACGATTATGAAAAACTGGTGGATGTATTGCAAAAACTAAAAAACAGTTCCAAAAAAACGATACTCATCAGCGTATCTTTTGCATTGCTCGATTTGGCAGAACAGTTTTCGCCCGACCTGCAAGATATTATGGTGATGGAAACGGGGGGCATGAAAGGCAGGCGGCAGGAAATTATCCGGAAAGAATTACACGGCATTTTACAAAACCACTTCAATATTCCGGAAGTACACAGTGAATATGGCATGACCGAACTGCTTTCACAAGCGTATGCCCGTCAAGGTGGAAAGTTTCGAAACCCACCCTGGATGCGGGTGCTCATCCGGGACATCAGCGATCCTTTTCATTTAGATAACCAGCTGCGTAGCGGGGGCATTAATGTAATAGACCTTGCCAATGCAGATTCCTGTGCCTTTATTGAAACCCAGGACATCGGAAAATATCATCCGGAAGAAGACACTTTTGAGGTATTGGGCAGGATTGATAATTCGGACATCAGGGGGTGCAACCTGATGGTAACCTATTGAACTGGAAAGAGCAATCTTATAACTTTTTCAAGTTTTTGTTGAATTTCTCAATAGTATATTATAATTTAGAAAGACAATATGAGTATATAACCAAACCTATAATACCATGAGATTGAAATCTTTACTGCTTGCCATTGTGATATTGATCGGTGTATCTTCCTGTGCACAACGTATCAACTGCCCTACTTATTCCGACCAGGAATTACAAAAAGAAATCAAAATAAACAGCGACCGGGAAGCATAACATCACGCAAAACCCGGCCGGTATATCAGCACGTATTTTTTTTGTAAGATTTAACAGGGCAAAACCTTAATTTTCAGCGTATCTTTTTACATCAGAAAGAGTAATTTCCTTATCACACATGATGACAAGGCGCTCTACTACATTGCGCAGTTCCCTGATGTTTCCGGTCCATGGGCGGTCATTTAAAGCTGCTATGGCATCCTCATGTATTTGCTTGGGTGAATCTCCATAATCCTGGGCAATATCTGCCAAAAACTTATTGACCAGCAGGGAAATGTCTTCCTTCCGCTCCCTCAATGGTGGCACATGAATGACAATCACACTAAGTCGGTGGTACAAATCTTCCCTGAAGTTTTTTTCCTTGATCTCTTCTTTCAGGTCTTTGTTTGTAGCAGCAATTACCCGTACATCTACATTAATGGTTTTATCGCCCCCTACACGTGTTATTTTATGTTCTTGCAGGGCACGTAACACTTTGGCTTGTGCCGAGAGGCTCATATCACCCACTTCATCTAAAAAGAGCGTACCGCCATGCGCAACTTCAAATTTGCCCTTTTTTTGCTTAACGGCCGATGTAAATGAGCCTTTTTCATGGCCAAAAAGCTCACTTTCTATCAACTCTGAGGGAATGGCTGCACAGTTGAGTTCTACTAAAGGCGCGCTGGCCCGGTTGCTTTGGGCATGTAGCCACTTGGCCACCAATTCTTTACCTGTACCGTTTTCTCCTGTAATCAGCACCCTGGCTTCAGTTGGCGCTACCCGGTCTATGGTTTCCTTTACCTCTTGTATGGCCGGGGATTCGCCTACAATATCAGGTGTACCGGGAATTTTTTTCTTCAATACTTTGGTTTCTTCTACCAAATCAGACTTATCCAGTGCATTTTTTACTGTTACCAGAAGCCGGTTCAAATCAGGCGGCTTCTCAATAAAATCGTAGGCTCCTATTTTGGTAGCTTCCACGGCAGTTTCTATAGTGCCATGAGCCGATACCATGATAAATTGCGCATAGTGGCCCGCGTTCATTGCTTTCTGTAATACTTCCATTCCATCCATATTGGGCATTTTGATGTCGCATAATACCACATCATAATTGTTTTTACCCATCATTTTCAGGCCCTGCTCCCCATCTTCGGCCTCGTCAACATTGTATTTTTCGTATTCCAGAATTTCTTTGAGCGAGTTCCTGATCGCCCTTTCATCATCAATAATTAAAATGTTTGGCATGGTAAAGTCGTAGATTGATATAAACGAAGACGAAAATAATTTCGTCTTACAAAAAAAAATGCAAGCCTGTAAGCCGGGTTCTGTCCCACCCCTATCCCCCTAGGGGGACAAAAGGAGGCCTTATCATTTATCTAGTCCCGGCATCGCTACCGGGATCGAGCGGCCTACCCATTTCGCCTTAAATAAAAAATTGGGCGAGCAACCCAACATTCCGGTAAACCGGAATAGCGAAACATATTTGGCCTTTCAACCCGTAAGGTTTACCCTGCCCCTGACGTCACCGCCAGGGCGGTGGGCCCTTACCCCACCTTTTCACCCTTACCCCGAATGCGCCGGGGCGGTTTGTTTTCTGTGGCACTTTCTGTTTCCGATAAATCAGACCCTTCCCGTTAGGAAGTACGGTGCTCTATGTTGCCCGGACTTTCCTCCCCAATAAAAAACCGGGGCGATAAGACGGCTTGCGCTTAAAGATAAAACTAATATTTGTTACGAAAAAATTATGGTGCAGGATTGTAGAAAAGGGTGGCTTAATAGACATCAAGGCCGGTGAGTTTCCGTTCCCACTCATCTGCTTTTCGGGCAATTTCCAGTACCATGCTTTTTAACAACTCATTATTTCTGCTGCTCAGTTCATCTAAATAAGTAGCAGCTTCAATTTTGATAAACCCATCTACTACGGCAAATTTAGCGTAAAGAAAATGCTTATTTTCAGTGAGTAACATTTTTAAATTGATACCATCATGGTAATTACAAACCTTAGAGGAAAATTCTACTACTTCGCTCATCAACTCTTCACTGTAAGAAATACAAGAGAGAATAGTTTGATATCTCCCGGATCCCAGGGGCACAATAATTACTGCATTAGAAGGATCATACTCTGTAAACCTTCCACCAATATCTGTGGAAAGTTGTTCCATACACTTTGTAAAAATCATTTTTCCTTGCATTTGGCATTGATAAAAAAAAGCTCTTAAAGCAAAGAAAAATTCTCCTAAATTGTAACTTGTAAAATGGCCTTACCTTACGGCGTAATATATTCCTGAATTCTATTCGAAACAGTAGCAGTAGGCAGCGGCACTTGACAGTCAAAATTACTGCCAACTGCTACTGCCACTGCCTACTATTCAGACGCGTTCAATAACGATGGCCGAAGCCCCTCCCCCACCATTACAAATCCCTGCTACTCCGATGCTTCCGTTTTTCTGTTGTAGTACCCCATTCAATGTTGTCATAATACGTGCCCCGGAGCAACCCAGCGGATGGCCTAAGGCAACCGCACCACCAAATACATTCACTTTTTCGGGATCAAGCTCCAACAGTTGGTTGTTGGCAATAGCCACAGCCGAAAAAGCTTCATTGATTTCAAAAAAATCCACATCACTTTTAGAAACCCCTGCCCTTTCCATGGCTTTGGGAATAGCCAATGCAGGAGAGGTAGTAAACCAGATAGGATCCTGGGCAGCATCGGCAAAGCCCCGGATTTTGGCAATGGGCTGTAAACCTAAACTTTTCAGCTTATTCTCACTCACTAATATCAAAGCCGATGCTCCATCGTTGATGGTGGAAGCATTGGCGGCCGTCACCGTACCTTCTTTAGAAAAAACAGGCCGCAGTGCAGGAATTTTTTCAAAATTAACTTTTTTATACTCCTCATCCTCATCTATGGTAAGTGGATCGCCCTTGCGCTGGGGAATGCTAACAGGCACAATTTCATTCTTAAAGAACCCAGCCTCGGTAGCCTTTACAGCTCGCCTGTAAGAACCAATAGCATACTCATCCTGCTCTTCCCGGGAGATATTCATTTCTTTGGCCGTATGGTCGGCACAATTTCCCATGGCAAACTGGTTATACACTTCATATAAGCCGTCTTTTTCCAGTCCATCTACCAGCTCACCTTTTCCGTATTTGTAGCCAAATCGTGCGTTTGGTATATAATATGGGATGTTGCTCATGCTCTCCATACCTCCGGCTACTACCACTTCATTATGCCCGAGCATGACAGATTGTGCCCCAAACATCACCGCTTTCATGCCAGATGCACACACTTTATTGACGAGCGTACAGGGCACATTATACCCAATACCAGCTCCGATGGCTGCCTGCCGAGCAGGAGCCTGCCCCAGGTTAGCAGATACTACATTGCCCATAAATACTTCATTCACTTCTTCCACAGTAACCTGTGCTTTGGATAATGCCCCTTTTATGGCATAAGAGCCTAACTCTACGGCAGAAAGGTTCGACAAAACGCCGCCAAATGACCCAATGGGCGTCCTGACAGCTGCTACAATATATACTTCGTTCATAATAACTTGGGTTAATGATTTTTAAGACCGGAGCCGGAAGACCGAAGAAGAACTTCCGGCTCCGGTCTTCAGTCTTCCGTCTTTTTTTACCAATCAGGCTTATTTCGGTCAGGGGGTTTGGTGCCTTTGCGGCGGTTTTGCTGAATGTACTGCAACTCGTTATTGCGCATGGCTTCCAGAATCATACGCGCTTTTTCTTCGCTCATATTCATTTCTTCCAGGCGTTCAGCAGTGGGTGAAATAGGTTCTTCCCTTTGCTCTTCACTTTCCCCTTCTTCCTGCTCACCTTCATTTTGCTCTTGTTGTTGGTCCTCCTGTTGCTGCTGTTGCTCTTCACTTTCCTGCTGCTCTCCTTCTTGTTGTTCGTCCTGTTGGTTTTCTTGCTGTTGTTGCTCCTGTTGCTGTTGGCCTTTTTGTTGCTGGTCTTGGTTTTGATCCTGGTTTTGCTGGTTTTCCTGATCCTGCTTTTCGTTATTTTGCTCCTGGTCTTGTTCCTGCTCCTGGTTTTGCTGCTGTTCCTGAAGCTTTTTCTTTAACAATTCATAATTATACCGGGCTTCCTCGTTGGTAGGATCAGCTTTCAGGGCTTCTTTAAAATGTTGCAGGGCTTTCTCCAGCTTTTGTTGCTGGTTGGCAACCACGCCCATTTGCTGCTGCGCTACAGACTTGATTTGGCGGTCATCAGAGTTGGCCAACTGCTGATAATTGCGCAAGGCGGCAGCTGTGTCCTGGTTTTGCAGATAAGCATGCGCCAGGTTCAGTTTGATATTTTCATCAGATACATGGAACGAATCCAGCAGCGTATGATAATGATTGATTGCTGTGGAAAAATTGCCATTCAGGTAAGCCTGTTCAGCCTCTTTCTTCAATCGATTGATTTCGGCAATATCCCCGATCCCCACTAAAAATACAACAGATAATACTGCCATTGAAAGCACTTTCATAACTTCACAGTTTTAAATTTTATCAAATTATCCACTACAAATAATAGTACGGCAAAAGCCAGAAAATATATGTATTTATTGGCAGAAGTTTCAATTTGCCGGGCATCTTTCAGTTCACCTTCAATGCTGCTGATGGTGCTGATCAGTC
This sequence comes from Cyclobacteriaceae bacterium, assembly GCA_965230065.1. Classification (GTDB taxonomy): domain Bacteria; phylum Bacteroidota; class Bacteroidia; order Cytophagales; family Cyclobacteriaceae. Next base: position 139,086 of record OZ245942.1, read on the forward strand.
GTTCGGTATCATTGGTATCATCACTGATTTCGAAGTACTTTCCACCTGTAAGGGTAGCCAGGTTTTTTAGCGCAGACGGTTCGAGCTTCGTTACGACTTCATTGCCATCCCTATCGGTTTTGGGAATTCCCCTCACGATGATATTACTTCCTTCTTCCGTGCCCACGCCCAGGGTAAAAAGCCGGATACCATTTTCTTTAATGTCTTCTACAATACTGCTTGTTTCGCTCCCAAAATCCTCTCCATCGCTGATCAGGATAATTGTTTTGGACTTTTGCTGGGCAGCGGGCGTGTCTTCAGTGGTGATTTTATCCAGTGCCATGCGCAGGGGAGGTGCAAAATCAGTACCTGCATCAGGTACCAGCCCGCTATGAAGCGTTTCTATAAAAAGGGTAAGTGCACTTTGGTCGTAAGTAAGCGGGCATTGCACAAAAGCTTCAGAAGAAAAAATAATAAGCCCGATCCTGTCAGAACTAAAAGCTTCCACAATGTTTTTTAATTCATATTTTACTTTCTCCAAACGGGTAGGCGGTATATCCCGGGCGTTCATCGACTGCGACAGGTCTACAGCAATGTAAATATCTTTTCCTATGGTTTGTACTTCTTTCGTGGCATTACCAAACAAGGGGCCTAAAAGTGCCACGATGAATAAAAAGAAATACACAAAACGCAGTAAGGCTTTGACAGTAATTACCTGAAAACCAGTTTTAATTACTTTGCTTATTTTGACCATACGCATCAAATACAAACCGTACGCCAAAATAAATAATGCTATAAAAATAAATTCGGCTGTTCCGAATGACCTGTACCACATAAGAAATGATTTCTTAATGAATATTATGAATTAAACGTAATGCGTTACATTACAGTATGAGCAAATATAGGGAAAGTGCATTATAAGGCATAAGTGTTGGATACACGAAAATTCAAGAGTACAAAAAAAACGGTTTTGGATAATTTTTGATTTTTTGGGTACGTTGTATGGAAGTCAAAAAATCTTATTCTATATTTGCACACCTAATTGCATTTACCCTTTCCGGAGAGATGGGTGAGTGGCTTAAACCACATGTTTGCTAAACATGCGTACGTGTCAAAGCGTACCGGGGGTTCGAATCCCCCTCTCTCCGCCAGTTCAGTGTTAGGCAAATGTGTAACCTGGCATTATTTCTTGAAAGGAACACCCTTAGCCGAAGGGGTTTTGTTTAGGAAGTATCATTGGGATTAAAATATTCGGGGCGTAGCGCAGTCCGGTTAGCGTACCTGCTTTGGGAGCAGGGGGTCGCAGGTTCGAATCCTGCCGCCCCGACTTGATTATCAGGGAGTTACGATTTTTTTACTCGTAACTCCTTTTTTATTTGCATACGATTTGCATAAAACACCCCTTTATTTCTCAATCTTCTATATCCTGTATAAAGCTTTTTCCATTTCATAAATAGATATGCTTTCGGCTTGCTGAATCTTTTCTAATATCTGCAAGTACCGTTTGGTAGGCTTTCCGGCGTAATGGGTTTTGAAATACTTTTGATGTAGTTCCTCATACAATCTTTCACATTCAAATACTTTCCCGTAAGTTTTGGATAGCTGCCTGTACTTTTTGCTTTGGGTCTGGGTATCGTACATACAACCGTTGAACGCTTCCCGGTGCAAAAAATAGCCACCTATTGAATAAAGTTTACGGCAACGCTTTTCAGTGGCCGGGCATCGGAAATACCATACCTTACCCTTGCCCAAGTTGGAAGGTATGCAAACCAAAGGTACTTTATAGCTCCGGGGTTCTTTACCGTAATTGTAATCCAGTTGAAGGTATGGGGTAAATTTCTCCATATTCACGTTTATTGAAATCCATCCCCTTTTATGCCCGTTCCTGCTCCAAGTGATTGTACCGCTTTTCTGTTGGCCGGGTACAAGGTAACCCCACTCTTTCAGCTTGGAAATATAGATTTGCATTGCCTCATCGTATAGGGTTGGGGAAGTGTAAATTTTTGGCATAGCTCATTAGTTTTTCAGAATTCAAACCTAAATTTTTAAGGAACATCCTCCTGTTAACTCAAATTTCAAAATCCGAGAGAGAGAAAAAACTGCACCCCCGACCGTAAATATGAAGGTATGTATTTTTGATATAGGGGGGTATTTCATGAAGGTTTAAATTTGGGTTTTCAACTTTCCAATTTTGGACACGTGAAAAAAGAACTGCACCTCCGACTAATACCTTTATGGTTGTAGTGATTTACTCCCCCCCCTACCCTATCTACAAATTTGATTATCAATCATTATAATTATTAAGTAGTGAAAAATCTAATATCCATAGACAAATAGTGTCTTTCCAATACAGTATTTCAATAATTGACATCCATTGTCAAAACTTATATTTTTCTAGCAGGCTCAACTAACTACTATTCAATCATGAGCCTAATAATTTACGAAATAGACCAAACTACTAAACTTTCCTTACCTCTTTTTGCTTGCCCTGTACAAGCTGGTTTTCCAAGCCCGGCAGATGATTTTGTTGAAATAGAGCTAGATTTAAATGAATTTCTAATAAAAAATCCCAGCTCAACTTTTTACGCCAAAGTACAAGGTGAATCAATGAAAGGAACTCGCATTTATAGCGGTGATATTCTTATAGTTGACAGAAGTATAGAGCCTGCTCATGGTGATATTGCTGTATGTGTTGTTGATGGTGAGTTTACAGCCAAGTTCATTGAGAAAAGAAACAACGGTGTTTATTTGGTTCCGGCCAATGATGAATTTCCGGCTATGAGAGTATCAGAAAACACATCATTTCAAGTATGGGGCATCGTTACCCATGTGATACATAACCCCCGAAAATTTACCGCACGTGTTTTCACTGATAGACTGCAATAACTTTTATGTATCCTGTGAAAGGGTATTTAACCCAAAGTTGAACGGGTTACCAGTTGTTGTTTTGTCTAATAATGATGGTTGCGTTGTAGCCAGGTCTGCCGAAGCAAAATCTTTAGGCATTAAAATGGGTGTACCTGCATTTTATATTAAAGAAATCATCAAAAGGGAAAACGTTAAGGTTTATTCCAGCAACTATACTTTGTACGGTGATATGTCAAACCGGGTAATGAATACCATTACCAGCATTGTACCTGACATCGAGTATTACAGTATTGACGAATGTTTTTTAGGATTGCAAGGTTACCCAGACCTTACAAACTTAGCACAACGGATAAGAACCACTGTAAAGCGAAATACGGGCATTCCTGTTTCTATCGGTATATCCAACACAAAAACATTAGCAAAAATAGCCAATAAGATTGCCAAAGCTTCACTAACCCATCAAGGGGTATACCTTCTGTACGGGCATAAGCTTTTAGAAGAAGTTTTACGGTGCGTTGATATTCAGGACATTTGGGGCATTGGTTCAAGATATGCCCAATTGTTAAACGAATTTGGTGTAAGAACAGCTTTAGACTTTCGGGATGCTCCCGAACATTGGATTAAAAGTACAATGACCGTAGTAGGGCAGCGCATCTGGTACGAGTTGCACGGTGCAAGCTGCCTAAAGCTCGAGCAAGTTATTCCACCAAAAAAGGGAATATGTGCATCTAGGTCATTTCCCAAAAATGTAACTGATTATGAAGTAATCAAAGAAGCAGTTGCGAGCCATGCAGCCAGGTGTGCTGAAAAGCTCCGAAAGCAAAAAAGCGAAGCAAATATGCTATCTGTTTTTATCCGTTCGAATAGCTTCAAAAGGGATGAAGAACAATATAATGCTTCCCGCTCTGTTCGTTTGGCCTATGCCAGTAATAGTAGTAGTGATATTATTCACTATGCTTTGATAGCTTTGAAAAAGGTTTATAAAGATGGGTATAATTATAAAAAATGTGGTGTATTTGTTTCTGGAATTACACCTGAAAATGCCCATCAACATACAGTCTTTTCATCTGAAAACAGAGAGGTAAAAAAGACTATCGCCAAAATCATGGATGAAGTAAATAAAAAAATGGGCAAGAATACACTTAAATTAGCTGTCATGGGAACACAAAAACAGGGCAATACCTACCGGGGAAAACTATCACCTCGATATACTACGCAATGGAAAGATATAATTGTAGTAAGGTGTTGAATATGCCCCTGAAACTGTAAACTAATTTTCCTTCATACATAAATTTTTCAATTCCTGTAATCTGTTCAGGTAGGGCAAAAAGGTTTGTTTTCCGTTGTTCGCCTTCACTGTATTGATATGGCTGTGAATGAATTTTGAAACGTCTGTAACTGTGGTGTATTCATTTAGCTTTATGGGTACATCTGGCAGGGTTGCCCCGGCAAAGAATGTTTCCAGTCCGTTAATAGTTACCGTCCAGCTTTCAGGCTTTTCAGCACGTGCTTTTTTGGGTTCAGAAATACGGGTTTGAATATTAGGTTTTGTTAGGTTCTGGCTTCCCTGCTCATTTTCTACTTCTTCAGATTTATGCCTGTTTTCAGTTTCAGGTTTTATTTGGCTTTGAATCTGAGGTTTTCTGAGGTTTTTGGCTTTTTCAATGTTGAGTTTTGCTAAGTTGTTTCCTTTTTGAATTTCAGGTTTTTTCAGGTTCTCATTTGATGATTGCTTACACGTTGACCTACTTTGACCTACCGAATTTGAGTACTCTTTATAATCCTGTTTTACAAGATAGTCGGCAATATCCAAGCCTTTGGCCTTATCGGTTGCGCTGGCATTCTTTTCCAGTAAACAGGAAGTAATAAAACGTGTACTGGGTATCTGTTGGGTAAGCTCTTTTGCTTTGGTGTTCCATTTTTCAAAGGCGTTGAGGTCGGGGAAAAGATAAACATCCCTGCCTTTCAGGGCTTGGCATTTTTCGGCATTCAGGTTTGACAAACTGCCAACGGCCAACCAAATGAATTTTGGTAAATACACGTTGGCAATTATCGCTGTTTTCTCACTTTCCACAAGTGCAACGGGCTTATTGTTACCCTTCAAAAGGTGTTCGCCAAATAAGCATTGTTTAAGGCTAAAATTGGGCATTTGTAGGGCTTTGTGTACCCATGTGATATGGTTGAAAGGTTCTTTTACCCTTTTGCCAGTGGTGGGGTTGTATAGCATTATTTTACCGCTCCGTACCCTTCCTTTTGTATCTATCTGCCAAAACACGGTTGCGCCTTCCCAATGCTTTGACGTACCGATATTGTAACGGCTAATTAGTTCGGTGGTGGTTTCATTTCCGAACTGTGAGGTAAGCCAATGTACAAAATTGTTTTGGCCGTACCCTTTCCGGCTTTCTTTGAATTTCTCAACCGGGATAAATGAAATTGGCTTGGGTACTGGCTTACTTTTCTTCTTTGGGGTTACTGGCTTGTGGCTGTTCGGGATTTCCGAACAGTTGCCGTTTCCACGGTGGCCGTTGCCCCGGTGGCCGTGTTCCTGTTCCCAAACCATTTTTGCGTAATCGTCATTATAAGGGTTCAGGTGATAGGCACAATTTATTTCACGGTCGCAACGCCCGTACTGTTCCGGCAAGTGTTCCCCGGCGTGGGTATCTACATACCGGACAAACCTCTTTTGACCACATGCCGGGCAAGGGTGTTTTTTGCTTCCGGGGTCAAGTAGGTATCTGTGTTCTGTACTCATTCCTTTGCTGTTTAGTGTTCACGGTGTTCACCCCTGAACACCGTGAACACCGTGAACGCTACATCTTTAAATACTTGTTTACTGCTCCAAGTGAAATGCTTAATTCCTTTGAAATACTCCTTTGCGAATGTCCTTTTTCGCTTAATTCCTTAGCTTGTTCAATAAGGCTTTCACGGTCTTTTTCTGTAATCTGCTTTAAGTGTTCCCGTTCTGCTCCAAAGTCTAAAAATTCAAATGCAAGGAAGTTGTACGGCTTATCTATTTGGCAAACAATAACGTTTTCAGTATCGTAAATCATTGCTGTATTACGGGCTTTTATCTGCTTTATGTATCGTACGCTTTTATCAGTATTGCTTTGCCCTATTGCGAAACAACTATCAATAAAGTTGAATATCATTTTACTGCCTTGTAAGTCATTCTGCGAAATTGGACGGCTCAAATCACGTTTTGGTGTGTGAGCAAGTGTTAATATTGAAAGGTTGTATTTGCTCTTTAAGGCTTTCAAATGCTGAATTAAGGGCAAGGCGTTTTTTGACTGCTCCATTTCAGTTTTGAGGTATGTAATATTGTCAATGATTAAAACCTTAGCCCCTGTTTCAATTATACTTTGCTCAATAGATTGATTAAGGTACTTTTCAAAATCGCTTTCCTTTGGTATTTCGGTATCAGGGTTTATTTCAATCCTTTTGAAATTGTCATCAAATGAATAATGATTTTCAAATACCTTTTGCGTTTGGCTCTTAACAGAATATCTTACTTCAAATTGTTTGGCTGAAAGTTCAAAATCAAAGTATAAAACGGGCTGTTTCTTTGCTTCCAATTTAAAGCCCTGTATTTGTTCGCCCCTGCTTATGCTGTCTGCTATCTGTACGGCTAAAATTGACTTTCCTAAATTGCTATCTGCAAACAGTACACATATTTCGTTTTCGTGCCAAAACTCACCAAATAGCATTTCGGGTACAGGGGTGTTCTTAGCTTCATTCAACCATTCGTTAGCAGTCTTTACTTTGAAAAGTCCTTTAGATTCCTTCGCTTTGGCTGCCTCTGCTTCAAGTTCTTTCAAATGATTGGTAAAGGTTTCCGGCTTATTCAAATCATTGCCCTGCTCAAAGATAGAATCGTCAAATTGGGGATTTAACTCCATAACTTTAACTGGTTTTGAGGTGGGAAGAATTGGGGGTTTGTAGAAAGGTATCCGGCTTTGTGGCGGGTAATTTCACACCTGCCAGTTTTCACTACCCGGATTACCCCTTTCTTTCGGAACGTCCTGCAATATCTGCAAATGTTGGCTCGATAAATTCCCGTTTCTTCTGCTACCATCTGCATTGTTTTCGGGGCTTTGAAAAAGGCTACAAAGACCGCTTTCAGTTGGGTTGCCCTTTTTGTATCTTTGGCAGAACCTTTATGCAGGGGGGTGTTCGTGCTAAACATGATTGCCCCCTTTCTTTTTCAAATAACTTTCTGCTTCACCTGTAATTTCGGCGTTTGTTTTTCGTCTACTTTTTTTTAAGTATTCAATTAAATCGCTCTTTAAGAAATAAATTCGCTTACTTCCCGGGGGTTTTATGGAAGGTAATTGTCCCCTGCTGTTTTTGGTGTAAATGGTCGGTTCGGCCAAATCCAAGAAAATTGCTGTTTCTGGAACCGTTAAAAGTTGGTCAGATTGTTCTGTGGATGATGATTTTTGGTTTATAACTGCATTGAGAATGTTTGCAGTTACACGTTCCGAAATATCACTTATCAGTTTTTCGGGGTCAATTGGGCTTAATACTACGTTGTGCATAATCTTTAAATTTTAAGTTATGCACCAAAATTCATGGGGCGTTTTTCAGGGCGCAACGGGGCATTTTCTTATTTTCGCCCTAATTATAGCTGTTTCTTTTGTAAGTATTCTTCAACTAATTTAGGGGCTTCTGAAAGGTCTATTACTGCATTTCGCCAATCTTCACCCCCAATTTCAATTAGATTTTTTTTAACATTTATGTCAAAACTGATAACTTCATTAAATACTTTATAAAACCTATTTCCCTTTCCTGCTCCTATTCGTTTACTTCCTATTCGCTCCAATTCCTTTTTGTTCCCAATTGGTAAACTTTCACCTTTTGCATTACATTCAAACAGGTAAGCTAATACATGATGCTTTGCTTGGTATTTTTTAGGGGGTGTTTGGGTATTTATATTTTGTGGAGGTAATGCCTTTATTATGGGGGTAATTTCATCAATAAATTTCTTTTCATCTTTGAACCACTCCTTTAGAACCTGCCTATACCGTTTTTCTTCATCCCTTGATTTATTAATATACCCCAGCTTTAATTTCAATTTCCTTTCACTTACTATTAATTCAAGTTTGGTTTTTTGGGGGTCGGTCAATAATCCTTTTTCGTGCAGTGTAAGCCCGTTTACTTGTATCAATAATTCATTGGTAAGGTTTATCAAAGTATCAATTAAACTACTTTTGGTGTGCATTTTAGCTTTTGCAATCCCTGTATATTTATTCGTTTCAGGCTTGCCGTTGAGTATTGGCAACTGTTTTTCAAAGTGTGGTTTCAACTTTGAAAAGTAACCCAATTCAAAAGGGAATATTTTTAGCCATTTTTCATAAGTGCTTACCAGAATATTCAAATCAGTTTTTGGGCTTTTCTCAGGGTCAAAAAGCAAATTCAGGTATTCAAGGATTTTGGATTTCTTTTCATCCGGTACATCTATATTGTTTTTAATCAAGTGAATAATAAACCTGAAATAGTCATCCAAAAAAAGGGGGTTACCGCAATCCGCTGGCATTTGGCCGAAACTTTCTATTACCCAATCAATGTAATCTGTAATATCCTTATACCAACTTTCCAAAGCACAACTATTGATGATATGCTGCTTTGTGTAAATAATTTTCCTTGCCGCCATTTCGGGAACGTTGGTAAAGTCATTCCGGTTAAATCGTGGGTACTTAGTCAAATTGGAATGTTTTGGGCAACAGAATGGGAAGCCTTTATTCGGTTCTTTTCCAGAAAACTTATCATTTAAGATAGTGGTTAACTCTTTGAGTTCCTTTTGGCAGTTTTCACATTTTCTATAATTATGTTCCCCCGGAATGGGTTCTACCTCAAACGGTAATTCATACACTCCGTTTAACTCTACCTCTTTCATTATCTCTCTGCCACAAAAACTAATGGGGGTAATATTCTTTACAATTAAATCAATTTTCCTTTCTATCATTCTTTTTTAATCAAAATCCATCAATGAGTTAGCAAACTCCTTTTTTGTTTCATTGTCAAATCCGGCAAAGTACCCCTGTGTGGTTTGTAAGCTGCCATGCCCTAAACTTTCCTGAATGAATTCCATAGTAGCACCGTTGCGTACGGCATTGGTGGCGAAACTATGCCTTGCCCAATAGGTAGAAATATTTTCCGGTAAGCCGTTGGCCTTGCATAGTTTTTTCATGTGCTGGTTAATGTACCGGGTAAAGTTCTTTATTTTGGCCTGTTGCTGTTGGGCTGTCAATCCATCGGTAAGAATGTCAAATACCAAGCTATCCGGGGTTTTATCTTCATTCCCGTACTTTTCAATTACATTGTTTGAAAATTCATTTAGGTAAGCTGTAACGGGCTTTAAGTTTCCCTTTGAGGTTAGCCGGGTCTTTGCCCTGTAAAACTTTATTTGGCCGTCCTGAATGTCTTTGTAGCGTAGCAAGGCAACATCTTTTATGTTCATGCCATTGCATGCATAGGAAAAAAACCAAAAAGCCTTTGCCCTTTCCTGTTCAGGGGTTTCTGGCTTGGCATGGAACAATATTTTTAACTGCTCTTTTGAAAGTGCTTTCTTTACGTTCTTGGTGGCCGGGGTTTGGTACTTTCTTTTACCAAATGGGTAATAATCCCTTTCAATTTCCTTTTCATCTATTGCCCGGTTAAATAGTGTTCTCAATACCCGTAGGTACATACTTACCGTTGTTAGGCTACGGCCTTTTACATCGGTCATGTACTGCTCGTAACCCTGCAACCACTCCGGGGTAATATCATAGAAAGTTAGTTTTTCAAACTTCCGCCTTTTTCTTCTTTCAGAAAATTCAATGATAGATTTTCGGCTAAGGGTGTAAGTACTGGCCGTGCCTACCTGTTTGTGTTGTTCCAGTTCCAGAATAGCTTGCCCGTAATGGTAATTTACGCTGATACCTTCCCCTGCTTTCCGGTACAACTGCCTTTCAAATTTTTCAAAAGTGAAGGGGGTGAGGTTTTTGGCTACACCTTTGGCCTTTGCCTCAACGGCCTGTAACTTATCTCTGGTTTCCTTGTGTTCGGCACGGGGTTTTGTGGTGTTCCAAATACTGTTAAATTCCTTTTCTGAAAACTCAAATACGGTGGGATAAAATTTTTGCTTACGTGGGTTGGTGGTGTATACCCTAAGCTTGACGGGGTACTTACCATTTGCTTTTGCTCTCCGGGTATCCAAGTACACGGAAATAAAATATTCCTTATTCATTGTGTCCTTTATGCTTTGTTTACAAATATATCGATTTGCATACGATTTGCATACGAAACATCTAAATAAAGCAAAATAAACGAATAATAAATAATAGTGAAAAACTGGTAAAAACGGCCTTAATGGCTATATTTACAAAGAAATCAGTAAAAAACAGGTAGTAAAATAAGGGTATTATTTATGCTTTGGGAGCAGGGGGTCGCAGGTTCGAATCCTGCCGCCCCGACTTGATTATCAGCCACTTACGAGAAAAAAGTAAGTGGCTTTTTTTTTAAGTATACACAAAAGTATACACATTTTACACTTGAAACATCCTCCTATTTTTCTGATTCGGGTAATACCAACCGGTGTACTTCTTCAACTTTTGTTAAGAGTTTTCATTGCTTCTGATAGATAACTATCTTTCCTATCACTGATCATTCTTGAAAACTCTATTCTTTTTTGTTTCTCAAAGAAATCAGGGTTTTCTTCTGAAAAAGTATTGAATTCGTCTTCAAGTGCTTGTTGTGCTTTTTGATAAAAAAATAGTATACATACTGTCATAGTCTTCCATTATACTCAAAGTGTTTTATAGAGAAATTAAGTAAACAAAGTAAAAGAAGTGAAAAGATACAAAAACACTATATTTTATAACCTAAGTATCTACAACAATCACAAAGAATTGATTATTATTGGGAAATTACCATCATGAATGAAAATGTTATGGCTGGCAGTGTCCTCGACCTACGCAAATCAATCAACCAGGCTTACCGCAAACAAAAACCCCTGAGAAGTGATATTGAACGTTTCAAAACCAACCTGAAGCAACTGCTGGAAAATATTGATGAAGAGGAAAGTGAAGAGCATTGTAAAAACCACCTGACCCGCTTTTTGCGGGAAACCTACTATGCCGACCGCCACGAAATCAATACGTACGGCAAAACGGATTTGGTCATCCATAACGGAAAATCTGCCAAAAGCCCGGTAGGTGTGTTGCTGGAAGCCAAGCGGCCTAAAAACAAGGCGGATATGGTGTCGCCTGGCAACCTGGATGCCAAAGCCATGCAGGAGCTGCTCTTATATTATTTGCGGGAACGCCACGACCACAAAAACACCGAACTGAAATATTGCATCATTACCAATGCCTACGATTGGTTCATCTTTGACGCTGCTGAGTTTTATCAATATTTCTATCAGAATAAAAGTTTGCGCAAGGAATATGAAGCCTGGAGAAACGGTCAAAAGGAAAGCAGCAGTACGGATTATTTTTATAAAACCATTGCCTCTCCGGCAATCCAGAAAGTAGCTACTGAATTATCCTATACCCATGTTTCCCTTACCGATTTTAAGGAATTGCTGCAAAAGGAATTACCGGAGCATGAGCGTAAATTGGTTTTGCTGTACAAACTATTCTCGCCGGGGCATTTGCTCAAGCAGCCTTTTACCAATGACAGCAATACCCTGGACAAAAAGTTTTACGACGAACTATTGCACATCATCGGCCTTACCGAAACCAAAGAGAAAGGCAAAAAGCTGATTGAACACAAAGGGAAAGAGGAACGCAATGCAGGTTCGTTGCTGGAAAATGCCACCACCCCACTGGAAGCCGAAATAGACCAAATGGTTTACCTACTATACGGCCTCACGGAAGAGAAAATTGCGATTGTGGAAGGGAAGGAGAAAGTTGTAAATGAGTAATAAGCTTTTGACCTTTTAATAAATGAAAAAAGAGTATGTCTATATAATAATTAATCCTGCATTCAGAGGAGATATAGTAAAAATAGGCAAAACTGAAAGGACTCCAGAAGAACGTGCTGACGAGCTTTTTAAGAAGAATACCGGATTACCATCAAAATACTATGTTGCTTATGAAGAGCAAGTAGAAAACTGTCATTTTATTGAACAACAAGTTCATTATAAACTAAGAAAACATAGATGGAGCCACGATAGAGAATTCTTTGCTGTATCGCTAAAAGATGCAATCAGAGTTTTACAAGCAACTATTAAGGAATATGAAGGTCAAACTAAAATTGAGGAGTCTCCAAGCTTTAATAATGACCCACATGCTTGGTGGAGCAGTCTTCCATTAATTTGGCAACAAATTATCAGAAATAATTTATCTCATAATTATGACCCAAGTCCAGAAGAGTTAATTGAATGTATATCCAGTATCATTTTCTACTGCCAAAACGAAAGGTTAAGGTCTTCTGTATGTGATTTTATAAGGAAAAAGAATTATCAAAAGTTCGTTGATAAATGGTTCTAAAACTTTCAAGTCAGGAAAAATATTTAGCTACTACGTTCATCAGTCGTGATCTTTCAGAAAAAGAAATATCTCAAATTGAAAGTTTGACAACGCTTAAATGTAATAACCCTCAAATCTCTTATTTAGAGCCAGTCAGAGATTTTAAATCATTGAAAAAGTTGAATATAAAAAGCACCAGCATTAATAGTTTAGAAGTGGTTAAGAGCTTGCATAACTTAGAAGAATTGATTTGCAATTACACTGATATTGAGAGTCTTGAACCTTTAGTAGGGTTAAAAAAGCTAAAAGAAGTGCAGATTTTGAATACAGAACTTAAAACCAATGCCATAGTATCATTCTGTAAAAAAAGACCTGATTGCAAAGTGATTAAAGCTGGGTTCTAACAACAATTATCATTCAATAGAAAAACTCATCAAAGGCAACCAGAATTATCACTACTTCAAATACGATAGGGAAGATGAATTTGAAAGAGAAGTAGTAGACCACACCTCCGCCATCTTTGGTGAACAAACCATTTACGTGGATACCAAAAAGAAGATTGGCGATAGCATCGTATCCATTCCGGATGGCTACCTGCTTGATTTCTCCTTTCCTACCGATCCAAAGTTGTACATCATTGAAAATGAACTCTCTTCCCACGATCCCTACAAACACATCGGAGCCCAAATACTGAGGTTTGCCATCTCCTACAAAGAAAGTGGCCGGAAAATCAAATGGCAAGCTTTCATAGTATTTGGTTTTATTTGTTGGAAAGTAAAATACGGTCTACGAAATAAAATAGAAAAGTTAGAAGCCACCCTGTTCCAAAAAAAGTTTTTTACTTTTTTTGACTGAGCTTATAAATTTTGCCATCGAAGCCACAAATCAGCAATTCCTGCGCTTTATTAATGCCAAATGAGGAAATAGGAAAATCAGCATTCAGTATTTCGGTATTGACCGGATTTTTCAAGTCAGTGAAGTCTAAAGCCCAGATTCTGCCCGATACATAATCAGAGAATATATACTTGCCTACCAAATCAGGCAGTGCCTCACCCCGGTACACAAAACCTCCGTTAATGGATACATCGCCTTTGCTGTGATCGTACTCCCAGATGGGAAGCGATTCTTCAGGCATATCGCAATTTTGTTCAGGCTTAAAACAATGAAAACCTTCGGTTATATTCCAGCCATAGTTACCGCCATTTTTTACAATATCAACCTCTTCGTATTTGTTCTGCCCCACATCGCCTACCCAGAGCCAATCGGTTTCCGGATCAAAGCTAAACCTCCAGGGATTCCTCAGCCCAAAAGCATATATTTCTTCCCTAAAGCCTTCATTATTATTGGCAAAAGGATTGTCAGCAGGAATACCATACTGCTGCCCATCAGCTGGATGGTCTACATCGATACGCAGAATAGTACCCAGCAGTGTTTTTAAGTTTTGGCCATTTCCCTGCGGATCACCACCCGAACCCCCATCTCCTACGGCAATATACAAGTATCCGTCAGGGCCAAAAGCCACCTGTCCGCCATTATGGTTATCATAAGGCTGCTCATACGACATCAGGATTACTTCACTATCCGCAAGTGCCTGATCGGGATCGTTGGGTGATACCTGGAAGCGGGAAATTAGCGTACGGGATGGATCGTTTACGGTATAATTCACATAAAAATAACCGTTGTTTTCATAATCAGGATGAAAAGCCAACCCCAGTAAGCCTTCTTCATTTCCTTTATCATCTACCTTGCTTTCAATGTCTAAAAACACTTTCTTGTCCGATACCGAAGCATCATCTTCAAAAACAGAAATGACCCCGCGTTGTTCTACCACGAAAACCCGGTTAGAGTTATCGCCAGGATGTTGAAAATCAACAGGCCGGGTAAATGATAAATTGGGATAAGTTGGAGTAATAATAAATGAAGCCATAACAGGAGTTCCCTTTCCAGGGTCATCTGTAAGGTCGTTGGTACAAGCAGGAAGGCCTGATAAAATCAAGGATAGGGTGAGGAAAGAAAAAATCATAGCGATAATTTTCATTTTTTAACAAACTAAATAATTAATTACCACACTAACTACTGAAATTAGAATTTGGTTATTAACTGGTTAAAGATAAAATCAGTCAATATTTTTCTAGCATGAATAAAAAGATTTCAATTCCTATGAGTAATTGCTGAACATCCTGTATTAGCTTTTGAGAATGCTGCATTCTATCACCGTGCACAACGCATGCGAAGTCTAACTTTTAGTATGCTTAGCTTTACCAGCTCATGGCTTCCCTCTTGGACACAATCTTTTTTTTATCGGGATCAATTAACCTGAGTTGAATGGGATAGTACCCTATTTCAAAGTGTGCTGGATAATACAATGCAAACCTTTATGAAGTGTGCCAGCTATGCAACTTCCTGGAATGGCAGGACTGCGTTAGGGTAGCGACTTGGCTAAGTACTGCGTTCTAAAGAAGCGAAATCAGTAGTCAGTGCCAGGGTTGGTTTGGGTTGTGGTGCGGCCCGAGAGGTTTCATAGCAGTGCCAGGTGTGAGGGTATGAATGCTCCTGGGCGAAGGGCTGTAAAAAATTCTCTATACCATTTGACTCACCCTTTGAAAGGGTGGATGGGAACTTCTTACTACCAATACATTTTTTCAAGGCGGCACCATTTTTACATATCTTTTGACATACATCCAAAGATTATGATCAAAAAACAGGTTTTTGATGAGTTACCTGCAAACTCTTGAAGCTACAAATCATATAGATCAGGATTAAAATCCATTGGATAATAATCTAATTCCGTTGCCGTCCAGATAGTTTCATCCTGGCTTGCAGGGATTTCTGTTACTTCCTTGACTTCTTCGCCGCAAACTGGGCAATAATTCCAGTTGGTTTGTAGTTCGCGTTGGCATTGTGTACAATTTATAATGTAAAGTTTTTAGTGAAAAATGAATACTGACAGTAAAAAGGAATGCTAAAGCACTCCTTCATCGGCAAAGCTGTAATGGCTTTCTTTAGTGATTATAAGATGATCTAGCACTGGCAAGTCCAGGAACTTTCCAGCCTCTACCAGTTTGCGAGTGAGCTTCATATCGGCCTCAGAAGGATTAAGGTTTCCGGAAGGGTGATTGTGGGCCAGGATCACAGAACTGCATCCAGATTTCAATGCCGCGGCAAATATCAACTTAGGATCAGCAACAGTACCCGCACACCGCTGGATATGTTTACGATGCCCAGTACTTTATTGGCTCGGTTGAGTAGCAGGACTTTGAATTCTTCCAGCAGCTCCAGTTTGTTTTTGTCCCAATGCAAGTGGAGAATACTGTAAGCGTCTTTCGAGTTGGTGATCTTGGGGCGCAGGGAGGCTTTCACTTTACTTTGGTAGTGCAAGGTGATTTCAGAAACTTGATAAAGTGGCAAATCAGATGATGGTTTCATAGCATTTTATCTTTAGGTGATACATCATGTTTGCCTCACCTTTGCTTTACCCTTTGGGGTGACAATGCGCGTTTCTGTGTCAAGAGGAAAAGGCTTATACCCGCCAGGCTTTGCGCTATCAGCTTTATGAGACTAGCCGTCCGCCAGAAGCTCTTGACACATATAAGGGCAGTAAAGCTATTTTTGCAAATCATGAAATGTAACATCGGAAGAAAGGATTGCTGTACTATCATCTGCGGTCTTAGCATTCCAAAATTAGGCCTTGCAAAAAAAAGGGAAATCAATCCCCTTCTTTCTTACCCAGTATGTAATCCACTGCTTTCTGGGCCTGTTGGGCAGCCTCTACGACAAATCGTTTATCATTACGCAATACCCCTACCTGGATGTAAGAAGCAGCATCCGTGAGTTCCGCTTCAGTTTGTAGTCCTATGATGTTGGAAAGAAAACTGGCGCTCATTTCAGCCACCAGCTCTTCCTGGCTGTAATTCCATGAGCCAAAGTGTTGGGGTTCAGTAATCCCGCTCCGGTTAAGGCGCTTCCGGTGGCCTGTGGCGTGCGTGATTTCATGGTAAAGCACCTGGAAATAAGCCTCTGTACTTTGGAAATCGGTCATAGGTGGCATATTGATGTAGTCCCGCTTTGGGTGGTAAAAAGGTGTACTGCTTTCGGTCCTGGTGGCTACCGGTTTCGGCATGGTAGAAAGTGGCTGGAAGCCTTGGAGCAGCTTTTCTTCATCATTCAAGATAAGTGTATTATGCGAGGGCAAATCAAATTTGATGCCTTCTGTATCCTGAATGTTGAATACACGGTAATAGCGCAGGAAAGCTTTTCGTTCTACCTCAGTACCGGGCAGTGCTTTTGCTTCTTCTTCAGTGAGCCTGCGGGCAGTTTCTTGCTGATAGAAATACCATTGCCAGTAGACCACCGGAAGTGACTTAGCCCCTTTCTTTACCTTTCCGCCCAGCTGTTGGGTTTGCTTAAAGGTGAGAAAGAAGGGATCGGCAAAACCTAGGCTGTTGAGCAGCAATGCGTTTATGCCCTGGTAGGGTTTCTTGGTGAGGTAATTGGCAGCAGGACCTTGTAAGTTCCAACGCTGTTTCCAGGGAATGACGCCTTGTTCTAATTTTTCAAGAATGATGTTAGTAATCATTTGGTAAACATCCTGACGGCCTGAGGATTTGGTTTTCTTTTTCATAAGTATAAAGGTTTGTGTCCCGGGAGTGGGACGGTGAAAAAAAATTGATGGGCCATTCACCAGGCTTGATGTGGGACTTCGGGCAAGTAGGAACGGAATAAACTCGCGATAGATAGTGGATAGGCTTGGGAAGCCCCGGTCTGGCGCGACCCGCTTTATGCCGGAATTTCTTGCCTATGTCCTGCCAGCAAGCCTACCTTTGCCCTATCCATTTGCATGAACATTGTGCTGATAATGTGTTTATTCTAAAATATTGGTGTACTGAAGTTGAATAAATATTTTCTCATAGAAATATTCGACCATAGTCGCGTTAGAGTACAATATGATCATTTTATCCTTTCCTAAGATCAACTTTTCAATTGGACGAATTGGGTTACTGACAAAGAAATGTCTTCATAGGAATTCAAAATTTGACATTACCGGGCCAACCTACTCAATATTAATTAACATACCCATAATCTTGTAAATTTGAAGCAAGGGAAAAAGCTTCCTATATTTCTCGTCCTAAATCAATACTATTGTTTTTCAGCAAAATGGATGATAAGACTTTATTTGAATGGGTGGGGAGAGATCAGGAAATAGCTTTTGAGCAGTTATTTGAAAAGTATTTTTTCAGACTTTCTCACTTCATTTTTCAATTCGTAAAATCTGAGGATATTGCCGAAGAAATTGTAGCAGATGTCTTTATCAATCTTTGGTTAAAAAGAAAAACCATAAAAATATCTACTAGTTTCAAGTCTTACATATTTGTTGCTGCTCGTAATCATGCCATCAATTATATTAATAAGAAAAAAAAGATAGAGAGTACGGTTCCTATTGATGAGGTTTCTGATAATTTTTTATCTTCGGAACTTATGGCAGATGCTACCCTGCACTTTCGGGAGCTTCAAAAAGATGTCAATGATTTAATCAATCAGCTTCCCGACCAGCAAAAGATGATTGTACAGTTGAATAAAATTGAAGGATTTTCGCCAGTTGAAATTGCAGAGCTCCTCAATATTTCTCAGAAAACTGTTTACAATAACCTGTATGAAGCTGTTAAATTTTTGGCATCAAACTTTAAAAAACCTACAGATTGACTCCCTTAATTCATGCTATAGCAACATTAATTTTTGTTAATGTTTTCTTAATGATTAGATAACTCCATTTTTCGGGAAAACAATCAAAGATTTCTTGTCCTACCATTGAATAAGAAAATTATGGACAAGGAATATTTTTATCAATTGGTTACCAAAAGGCTCTCAAAAACAGCAACACAGGAAGAAGAAAGTCTGCTGAAAGACCTTTTACAACAAGACGATCACAATGAATATTATCAGTGGATCGAGTCAGAATGGCATAAAAATAATCTGGAGGTCACCACCTCCCGGTTTAATTATCATCGCGCCCATTCTTTGATGGAAAGTGGTATTCGTGAGCATGAACCCGAATTTGGAAAAAAAGAAAAGGCTCAACATAAACGAACTTTCCTCAACTACAGGTACATCGCTGCCGCATCTGTACTGTTATTCATAGGAATAGGTGTAGCCTTGTTTTATCCTGAAAATCTGTCAGATGAGAAAGCCGAACCCATTGCTTGGTCAAACTACAGCACCCGGAAGGGGCACCAATTAAAAATTACCATGTCAGATGGCACCAGGCTCAGGCTAAATGGCAATTCCACGGTTCGGTTTCCTTCCATATTTCCTGACAATCAACGGGAAGTATTTATTTCCGGCGAAGCTTATTTTGAAGTGGCCAAAAATCCAGATAAACCATTTTTTGTCAATATCAATGATTTTCAGATTCGTGTGTTAGGCACTACATTCAATGTAAATGCTTATGAAAATAAAGAGGAAATTGAAATCTCACTGGTAGAAGGATCTATTCAGGTAGGACACAAAGATTCTACTGAAAAAGTAGTACTACAACCCAACTACCAGATAGCTTTTAATAAAACCAGTAATCAGACGATCTTTTCTAAGTTTAACTTAAAGAAAATAACCGGGTGGCAAAACAAAGAATTTGTATTTGAAAATGAACAGCTCACCGATGTCTTGAAAGTATTAGAAAATAACTATGAAATATCATTTTCATACGACGCAAGCTCACTCAAAAATTGCCGGGTAAATACCGAATTCAACGATGATAGTATCTGGACGATCCTGGAGGCGCTCAAGTATGCCACAGGTATAGACTATGAATCTACTTTAAATAATGAAATAAAATTATCAGGAAGTGGGTGCTAAAAATACCTTTTAATTAAAAATGAATATTCTGCCTATGAAGCAATAAAAACAAAAAAAGCGCCCGGATACAGGCGCTTCCTTAATGGTTTTGGGCAAAAACAGGTTCCAGCTGTTTTTACCCTCATTCTCCATATTTCAACAAATCGGAACATTTATCAAAACATCTAAATTTATGAAAAAGAAATTATTCTACACAATTTTTCTTATGTCAATTTCCAACTTCATTTTTCACTTGTGCTTTCCGGCCATTGCCCTTGCTTCGGGCTCAGTAAGCGGGCAGTCATTGAATGAAGTGAGGTTGGGAATCACCGCCAAAAATATCACCTTAAAAGAGGCTTTCGAGCTAATTAAAGAAAATACCAATTTCAAGTTTTTTTATATGCAGGGAGACATAGACGACTCCAGGCGGATTGATCTGGATCTTCAGAAAAAAAGCCTGAGAGAAGGCTTACAGGAAATAGCCAATGAAGAAAGGCTGGATTTCAAAAGAATCAACGACCTGATTGTCGTAAAAAAATCAGTTTCTAAAAATCCGGTAGTATCAGAAGAAGATGCTACCATGGATCAGGAAGTAAAAGGTCATGTTAAAGATGGAGAAACGGATCAGCCTTTGCCCGGTGTAAATATCATTCTGAAAGGGAGTGACAAAGGCACTACCACGGATATTGACGGAAATTACAGAATCAATGTGCCCGATGGCTCTAGGCTGATTTACTCTTACATAGGTTTCCAGACTCAGGAAATAGAAGTAGGCAATAAGTCAGTAATTGATGTAGTTCTTAAACCTGATCTTAGTTCATTATCGGAAATAGTGGTAACTGCTATGAGCATAGAGCGCGAAAATAGCACTATTGGATATAGTGTACAGGAAGTGGAAGGCGAAGTCTTCGAAAAAGCTTCTGATCCAAACCTTATCAATTCTCTTGCCGGCAAAGTAGCCGGACTTTACATCAATACTTCTTCCGAATTGTTCAACAATTCACAGATCAGTTTGCGGGGTGAAGAGCCTATCATCATTGTGGATGGCGTATCTACCGATATAAAGTACTGGGAGTTGAATCATAACGATATCGAGAATATCAGCGTGCTGAAAGGGGCAACAGCTGCAGCATTGTACGGCTCAGAGGGAAGAAATGGAGCTATCATCATTACCACTAAAAAAGGGAGCGCCAACAAAACCAGGGTAGAATTCAACTCTACAACCCTTTGGCAACCCTGGCTGCTGGCCTATCCTGAAACCCAAACCGAATTTGGCTCAGGAAACAACGGCGTGTATGAATATGTAGATGGCACTGGATCGGGCATTGAAGGAGGAGGATTTACATGGGGGCCCAAACTGGACGGGCGATTATTGCCTCAATGGAACAGCCCTATTGACCCTGAAACCGGAGAAAGAATTCCTATTCCCTGGGAAGATAAAACCGATGGTAAGGGAAACTTGCGAACTTTCCTGGAAACCGGCTATACTTTCACCAATAATATTAATATTGAAACCGGTAATGATAAAGGTACTTTTCGAGCTTCTCTTTCTCATAACCATCAGAAAGGAGTTGTTCCCAATACCAAGCTGAATGTGACAGGCTTTAACCTGGGAGGATCTTATAATCTGACTGACCGGATTAAAATCAATACTTCTCTCAACTATTCCCGTCAATATTCGCCCAATTACCGGATACCGAGCTATGGTCCACATGATTATATCTACAGCCTGGCTTTTTGGCTGGGAGCCGATATTGATCTTGAAGATGCCAAAAACTATTGGGTGGAAGGAAAAGAAAATATCCAGCAAAGATTCCAGCAGCTCGGATACTATAATAATCCGTACCTGCTCTCCTATGAAAACCTGCATTCCTGGGATAAAAATGTAGTTTATGGCCAGGTTACAGGTACGTACACTATCATTCCCGAAACCATGAACCTGCTCATCCGCTCCGGATTCAATAGCAATTCGTTGGAAGAAACTGAAAGAGTACCCAAAAGTATGACCTATTACGGGGAAAAATCACGGGGAGATTTTATTGTAGACAACACCCAGTTTTTCCGCATCAATACAGATGTGATGCTCACTTTTAATAAGAAATTGAACAATTTCCTGGAGTTTGATGGTCTTTTGGGCTTTTCTCAAATTTATGAAAAAAATACCTGGCTCAATTCCCGCACTGATGGCTTAAGCATTCCCGGTCTGTTCACCCTGGAAAACTCTATGAACCCTGTGGTGAATTCTAACAACATTGAAGAAAGCCAGATCTGTGGAGTATATGCCAACCTGAACCTGAGAATCTGGCGACCTTTTTATTTATCTCTGACTACCCGCAATGACTGGGTTTCTACGCTTCCGGTCAACAACAATTCCTTTTTATACCCCAGCGCATCTTTATCTTATGTGATCTCAGATATGATTCAAATGCCTGATCTGATTGATATTCTAAGAGTAAGAGCTTCCTGGGCACAGGTCAATTCGGGCTGGACAGGCTCTACCTACGGTCATATCCAAACCTATGATATTGGTACATACTACAATTATCCAACAATGAGTCTTGGCAGCGTCTTGCTTCCAGACGACCTGCAACCCTCAGGAAGCCGCACCGTGGAGTTAGGCGGAAACATAGGGATTTTAGGCAATAGAATAAACCTTGATTTTTCCTATTATAAAAAATTAGAATATGATAATATCATCGCAAAAGATATTTCCCTGGCTACCGGGTTTACCAGCATCAAAGGCAATGGTCGGGATTATGAAAGAAAAGGATTTGAAATAATACTGGTCGCAAAGCCAGTCAGAACTCAAAATGTAAACTGGGATATCAACTTTAACTGGAGCCAGAGCCATCATTTTCTGAAATCACTGGAAGACGGAAAAGAGCGAGATGGTTATATCAAACTGGACACCCGCACAGATCAGATTTATAAAAGAAGCTGGATGCGCTCACCGGATGGACAGATCGTTTATGATGTCGCCACCGGGTTGCCTGTACGCGATGAATATAACCGCTATGTAGGTAATTTCGATCCGGACTTTTATTTTGGCCTTCAAAACAGCATTTCTTACAAAAACTTCAGCTTCCAGTTTTCCATAGATGGACAAGTAGGCGGCCGATATTACTCTATCCTGCCCCGAATGGGACGTGCTGGTACGGCAACCAATTATGATTCTCAACTGAGAGAAGACGCTGCCAACGGTCTGAAGAATTATGTGGCTGACGGAGTAGTGGTAGCTGGTGGAGAAGTAGAATATGATTTCGAAGGCAACATCATAAGTGATACCCGAACTTTTGCACCGAATACCACCGCCACATCTTATCAGGACTGGAGCAAGGCGATATACAATCTAAGCAACGGTTATGCGGAAACGTACCTGGATGCTACCTTTCTGAAGCTTAGAGATATCAGTATATCGTATGATTTTCCTGCTAATCTGCTAGACAGGACATTTTTTACATCGGCCCGGCTTTCACTCATAGGCAACAATGTTTTGCTCATTACCAAAAAAGAAGCCAAGGGTGATGATCCCAGCTGGAGAAATGACAACCTGAAATCTCCTACCCCTGTAAACTTAGGATTTAATCTCAATCTCAAATTTTAATCTGCTACCATCCATGAAAAAATTATTCATATACTCAGTGATCCTTATAGTGATAAGTGCGTGCGAATCCATGGAAAATTTCCAAGAAAACCCTAACAAAGCCACCACAGGAAGTCCTTCATTATTTCTTACCCAGATAGAACAGGATCTGTTTACTGGTCTGATATCTTATAACGAAATAAGCGTAGCAAGCCGATACTTTGTAGGCTTCAGTTTCCACGGCGAGCTTTATCAATATTACCGTTGGACTAATGGCACTTTTGATGAATACACCCATATCCGTAATGTCAATGAGATGATGAAATGGGCTGACGATAATGAAAACTATATTGCCATCGGGAAACTGTTTCGTTCCATATTTTTCTATGAACTCACCATGAAGTTTGGCGATGTGCCTTACCACCAGGCCATGAGTTTAATTGAAGAGGGCATCACCCAACCAGTCTATGATACCCAGAAAGATATTTTCTTGGACATCTTAGATGAACTGGATGAAGCCAACACTATTCTTACTGAAAAAACAGGCAGCATTGATGGAGATGTTATCTACAATGGAGACCTCAGCAAATGGCAAAAATTTACCAATTCTTTTCGTCTAAGAGTGTTATTGGCTTTATCTAACAAAGTAAATGACAGTGATGTCAATCCGGCTCAAAAGTTTGCTGAAATGATGAATAATCCTAACAAATATCCTGTTTTTGAAAGCAATGCAGATAATGCACAACGGGTTGGCAATACCGTGGAACCCCACCCTTATTTTTCAGATCAAGCCATTATTTCTTATATAGGAATGGAAAAAGCATTCATTGATTCTCTCAAAAAGAGAAATGATCCCCGGCTCAAGTACTATGCTGAAATGACTACAGAAGCCAAAAATCTGGGATTATCGCCCGATGATACTACTGCTTATGAAGGCCTACCCGGATCAGCACCTAATGAGGAAAATACATCTAATATGCTCGTGGCATCTATTCCCAATACCAGCTATTATTTCCAGCCAGACTTTGAGCCTGTGATGTACCTGGGATATTATGAAGTGAATTTCCTAATTGCTGAAGGCATTGCGCGTGGATGGTGGACAGGTGGTGAAGCAAAAAGTTATTATGAGAAAGGTATTGAGGCTTCTTTAAATTATTGGGGAATTCCAGATGAGGATATCAACCAATATCTGGCGCATACTGCCGTAGGATTTAATGAAAATCAAACATTAGAGGATATTCTATTGCAGAAGTATCTGGCCGGGTACCAGAATTCAGGATGGGAAGCTTTTTATACCCAAAGAAGAACCGGTATTCCTGTTTTTGATGTCAGCGGTGAAGGCGTGCCTAATCACAAAATTTCATTACGATGGAGATATCCTGAAAACGAATATCTGCTGAACACTGAAAAGATAGAAACAGCGGTAACCCGTCAGTTTCCGGATGGAGACAATATTTACGCAGAAATGTGGCTTTTGCAGGAGTAGATAAACTTTTTTCAGTTTTACAATAGAAGTTCTCATGCCAGAGGACTTCATTTCTCTTCTATTTTAAAAAACGAAAACATCATGCATAATCAAGTATATAAAATATTCGTCCTTCTGGTAATAAGTCTACACTGCATTTCAGGTTACTGTCAGGAGAAAAAACCGGAAGGCAACCCCCTTTTTAACGATTGGGAAAGAAAAGAACTAATTCCCGGTGGAAGACTGGACGCCATAGCCTGGCTGGGAGATGGTGTAATAATCACCGGATCAAGGATGCCCAATCCGGGAAATATTTTCCGTAGCGAGGACAATGGTATAACATGGACTCCGATGCAAAATATCGCTCAGGGCGAGCAAAAAGATGGCATTACCTGTCTGGCCGATGGAGGAGAAGGCGTGGCTTATGCGCTCACACAAAATTCCGCTTTTTGGAGATCAGAAGATGATGGCAAAACCTGGACGCATCTTACCACTTTAACTACCAACCAAAACAAAGATGGATATACAGCTTCTTATAGTATCATGGTAACCCAGCAAGGAACAGTTTTGGTCTCAGATACTGATTCCTCAGGCGGACATGTGTATCGCTCAACCGACCAGGGTGAGTCCTGGACCAACGTTGGCAGAATTTCCGACGATGCCCTTTACAGGTTTACGGAAGTAGGAAAAGGAATAATTGTAAACGGCTGGGACGGCAAAGTGTATAGAAGTACAGACGATGGACTACACTGGATGGCCTCCGAACAACTGGAAGATACCGCCTTATTCGCCACTGAATATTTAGGAGGAGGGAATATCATCCAGGCCACCCAAAGTGGACATGTTTTTAAAGGAAATGCTTGGGATTTAAAAGATTGGAAAAATGTAGGCAAACCCGGAGAAGCGGCTGATGATTTTACTTATCTTGGATATAGCGCTGTTATTTATTCTACTTATACAATGGATATGTCTATCTTTCTGTCGCTGGATATGGGAGAAACCTGGCAAAACATTGGAAATACTGGCACCCAGGTAAAAGGAGACTGGCTGGATCATTTCATTACAATTCCTACCAGTGAAAGTGTAATATGCATTGGCGGCACTAGCAAAGGATTTGTGTTGAGAGCAGAAATCAGCAGAGATAGTTTGTACAAACACACCATGTCATCAGCTCAGCAAAAGCTGATCCAGCAGTCTAGCGGCAACATACAGTTTAAAAATGCCTTGGTAAGTCAGGTTTTTGATTACAAAGAACTCAATGAACCAGAGGATATTCTGATTGACGGAGACTATGCTTATATCCCTTCCAGAGATGGGAATAACCTTGCTGTATTTGATATTTCTGATCCAAAAGAACTCAAATTAGTATCCAGTTTTCGCGATCCCGAATTGCTGGATGCAATGGGTGTAGACAAATATGATGATATTATCTATCTTACCTCCCTTACCAATCACAAATTACTCATTCTGGATGGAAGTGATCCGCGTCACCTCAAAAAAATATCTTCCATAGAAGTGGGCGGAGAAGGAGTAGATGAAGATCGTTTACGGAAGGTTTTGTATCATGATGGTTATGTTTACCTCACCCATAGCTCCGAAGGGAAACTATACATATGCGATGTTTCCGACCCTTCACAGCCTCAAATGGTAAGCAGCTTGGCTACTGGGGATGGGGCCTTTGCCGTATTCATCAAAGATAATTATGCGTATGTAGGAGGATGTTTTGAAGGTTCTTCTCTGAAAGTAATAGATATCAGCCATAAAAAATCTCCAAAACTGGTGAAAACGCTCAGTGATAAAGAAAGATTTGGATGCCTTTGTAGCTTTCAAAATATGGATAATATCCTTTATGCTGTAGCTTATTCCAGCAATGCTTTGGTGACTATTGACATTTCTGACCCGGAAAATGCATTTGAAATTGGATATTTAACATCCGATCTGCTGAACGGTCCTGGCAGGTTGGTGGTAGAAGGAAATACTGCCTATGTGATCAATTCTATCAACGACAGCTTTGCACTGATTGATGTTTCTTACCCTCAGCAACCCAGGTTAGTTCATACGCTCACAGACAGATGGCTTGACAAAGTCTATGGCCTAGCTATTCATAACGGAAATATTTATTTGGCAGGAAGAGATGCCAGAAGTTTGGTGGTTTTGAAAAGAGACCAAATAAAACCGGATGAAACCAATATGGTAGGGTTCATCCGTGATACTTTAGATATCGACGCTCCGGAAGACATATTAATCCGGAAAGATATTGCTTATATCCCCTGCCGCGATGGTGCCAGCCTGACGCTTATTGATGTGGCTGATCCTGAAACCCCCAAAATCCTTTCCACCTTCAGTGACCCTGAGATTTCAGAAGCGATGGGTTTGGATGTGCATAATGATTTATTATTTCTTACTTCCTGGACAAACCATACTCTGCTCATTCTGGATATTAAAAACCCAAAAGACATCAAAAAAATTTCTTCCCTGAAAATTGGCAATGAAGGAGCCACCAGAGATAGATTGAGAAAAGTAGTCTTTCGGGATGATTATCTGTTTCTTACCCACAGCAATGAAGGCAGCCTTTATATTGTAGACATTAATGATCCCAGAAAACCGGAAATCATTAGCAGTGTAGCAACGGGCGACGGTGCATTCAATGTATTCTTAAAAGATAATTACGCCTATGTGATAGGTTGTTATCCGGGAAGTTCTTTAAACGTGATTGATATTACTAATGTGCATCAGCCGACTTTGGTGCAAACACTTAAAAGCGATAGTACCTATAGCTGCCTTTGCAGCCTCAGCACTTCGGGCAATTATTTATATGGTATTGCTTTTACCAGCAAAACTTTTATTGTATTTGATGTTTCGGACCCAACCCATACAAAGGAAGTTGCCATTATTAAAGATGAAAGATTAAATGGAGCCAACCGGCTTTATCAGCACGAAAATTCCATTTTTATTGCTACTGCCCTTACAGATGGCATGGTGCAGATCGACGTAAGTGACCCATTGCAACCCAAAATAACAAACATGGTTTCCAGTCATATTTTAGATAAAGCATATGGTATCACATATAATGATGGATTAGTTTATGTAGTAGGCAGAGATGCTGATAGTATGGTAATTATTAAACCTCAAGAAATAATTATGTCACCTGACAACTAAAGCTTTATACTGAGCCGTTTCAGCCCATGAAGCCTTAGTTGTTATTCTCCATATTTACATGCTATATTCATATCGTGACCAAAGAAAATCTTATATCATCAGGCTCTATGTCTAGTAATTGAAACACAGAGCGTAAACTTGCAACAAAAGACCTGCCTGTAAGATAGAGCATACTTTACAGCAGACTACGTTGGCTTTGTTAAACTTGAGCTAGAAGACGTAGAAGATATTCTTTTATTGGAATTCCCGATAAACAGCTGGATATAGATTGATATTAAAAAATAAAACTTTGATTATGATCCCGCAGGGGGCACAATATTTCAAAATGATAGATAGCCTCACCCTCTGCATAAAAGCCCGTTTTTGTACTGCAAAGCGGGTTTTTTCTTTTTTGGGGGTAACAAATCATAATTCCGAAATCAATCTGAAATATTCGGATCACCAGGAAATTGGTTGTTATTTGAATGATAATTATCCATTATGGGTTTATAATTAGGGTTTTTTAATAAACTTTTGCGTTTCTTTCCATATTTCCAAGCAAGAGTATTCTCAATTTCGTATGCATTAATTTGTGAAGGGTTTTCAAACTTTTCACGTAACCTATACTTCCTCATCATATTTTTTCTGCTCCAGAATATATTCCCGAAAATTTTTCAGGCAACATCACCACTATTTATCCCAGTATTGATCCGCTCACACATAAAAACCGGGAGCTATCGATACACAAGCTAACAGGTATTTTATCTAATGCAGGTCTATTGGACAACCATCACCCTACTATTACTCCTCCTTTTAAGCATCTGGTCAAACGGCTGCATGTTGATGGTTCTTTCGGTAATGTTTCTGTTCCTGATGATATCGGATTGCTATTCCGCCCTATCATCACACAGGTATCCCGATGGGATGTCTTAAAAGGCTTTTTACCACTCATGCAAGGGTTTGTCTATATGAAGGAGCATATGCATCAACTGGCTTCCGGCAACAGGCGGGTGTTGAACAGCCTCCGGCAATCCCGCCTGGTGTTGGCAGGTCCTGATCCTGATTTTGTGAGCGATGACCCTGAAGGGCAAGCAGTGCTCAAAGAGATTACCCGATGCTATATCAATCTTCCTGCTACTATACAGGCTGATATTGCCGTGTTGAAATTACCCATGCATTCGGTGAAAGAGAATGCCCTCATCGTAAATGCCTTGCAGCGATGTTCATGCGTTGTAGCACAAAATTCACTGCAGGAAGGCTTTGGCCTCACTGCCTCGGAAGCAATGTGGAAGCGCATACCGGTATTGGGTAGCAATGCCTGTGGTTTGCGCCATCAAATCAGGGATGGAATTGATGGGTATCTGATAAAAAATCCTGAAGAACCTCAGGAAATTGCCGACAGAATTTATACCTTCATCAGTGAACCCAAGAAAACTGAAAAAATGGGATTCAGTGCGCAGAAAAGGGTTTTGGAAAAATTCCTGACATTTCACCAATTAAGTGAATGGATACGGGTATTCCTCCATCTGATACAACAGCAGGGGCTACCGTCCAAAAGCAACTAAAGGTTCAATGAATAATACTTTTTCTTACTGGTCCAAAACCGTTCAGTTTACCGTATTTACTGCCCTCATTTTATATTTTGGTCAAACACTATTCGTCCCATTAAGCTTTGCTTTCCTGATAAGTTTTATCCTCTATCCTGCTTGTCTCTGGCTCGAACGTAAACGTATTCCCCGAGGCATCGCCATCACCTTATGCCTGATCGTATTCACCTTATTGGTAGGTTTATTATTGGGTTTATTGGTACAGCAGTTTGCTAATTTTACTGAAAAGCTGCCAGCACTGGGTGAAAAAATATCCTTGCAGATGGATCAATTGGGCATTCGATTGGACCGATTGCTGGGTATTGATGTTGAAGACCGGAAAAGCTGGATTAATACCATGCTGTCAGAGGCTTCGCAACAGATCGTGCAACAACTACCCAAAACACTTTATGCTACCTCCATTTCTGCTGTATTGGTGCTGCTTGTTCCTGTTTATGCGGCCCTCATTCTCTATTACCGGGATCTTTTAGTAAATTTTGTTTACCAGATTGTACCCATTTCCTGGAAAGAGGAAGTAAAAGTTGTATTGCCGGAAGTGGTTCATACTTATTTTGACTTTATCAAAGGCATGGCCATCGTCTATCTGGTGGTCGGATTGCTGAATAGTCTGGGACTGTTTGTTTTGGGTATACCGCAAGCCCTCTTTTTTGGCTTCATCGCTTCCATTCTTACATTTATCCCTTATGTAGGTATTACAGTTGGGGCTTTACTGCCCATTGCCATTGCCTGGCTCACTTTTGATTCATTATTATATCCCTTGGGGGTAGTCATTGTGTTTGTAGTAGTACAAATCCTGGAAGCCAATTTGATATTTCCGGCTGCCGTTAGCTACAAGCTGAGTATCAATATGCTCATTACCATTGTGGGCATTGTGGTGGGTGGTATGTTGTGGGGAGCCTCAGGTATGATCCTTTTTATTCCCTTTATTGCCATTCTTAAGCTGGTTGCCGAGCGGATTGAAGATTTACATCCCATTGCTTTGTTGCTTGGAACACACGATGAAATCAATAAACTTTACAAAAAACCTAACTGATAGAAAGACCATAGGTAGGTTACCACCGATGACCTAAATCATAACTGCACTTAACAGAGGTCATTGAAAATGGCTGTCTTTCGGCTATATCTTAGCACTACTATCAAATGAATGTCTTATCCTAAACAGATGAACTAAAAATGGCAAAAGAAGAACTCCTGGAGGAACTTAACAAACAACTCAACCGAGAAGTTACTACATTCCTACGTTATATGTTGCAAGCGGCATCCATTAAAGGTGCCGAATTCGAGGCTGTCCGGCAAATGTATCTGGAAGAAGTGACAGATGAGGTTGGGCATGCACAGTACCTTGCAAATCAGATTGTTATGCTTGGTGGTACGCCCCAACTGGCACCTGACCTGACACCTCCACCTGCTGAGGTGCAGCAAATGCTTGAGAAGGACGCTAAAGAAGAAGAAACCGATGTAAAGAATTATGTTCGCTTAGCATCCTTGGCTGTACAAGCGGGCTTGTTTGCGTTAAAAACGAAAATGGAAGAACAGGCTGCCGATGAAGATGAGCATGGGCAGGAAATGCGCCGATTGCTCGGTTGATTCTTCCTGTCACCTAGTAATTAAGGTATAATATGAGTATGTTATGAGTCCTGGAAAATTCCAGGACTTTTTCTTTACAAGGCAGAAAAACTGGTGAATAGATCTTCCCATGCATCACTTTCTAAACCCTTTTATTCCATTATGTCTTTCCTCTTTTAAACCAAATGAACCCTTATCTCAGACAAGGACACAGGTAAGGTTCCAGAAAAAATATATGCACAAACAGCAAGCCGTAAAACAAGATAGCCATCAGGATAGGAAATACCATTTGCCAGAAGAAATTAGGTTTCCTTTCCGCTTCATAATTGACCAGCAACCCCACGATGCCCCAGGCAAACAGGAAAAACGGCACAAAAGCTACCCACATCAGGATATTTTGAGAAAGATCCTTGATACCGAATCCCAGGAGATAAATTCCCATTAAAACAGACAAGAGGATGATCACCATATATGTTTTTCTCATGATTCCGCTGTTAAAGATTATATATTAAACTGTTGCAAGGCCAGTAGTGCTTCCCATCAGTATATCCCTGAGGGGCCACCGCCCAAGGGCACTGCGTTGCCTATGGTCTCGAAAACTTCCTCAAAGGAGCCTGCTGCATGTAGGGGCATGAAGCCTTGCATGGTATCAGGCATAGCCTGCCCCAGCTTCTCCATAAGGATTGGAAACACCCGATAATGGCTCGGATAATCTTTCATAGCGTTAAGATATTTTTTTCTTCAAATAAAGGCATTTTCCCTGCCATTTGGGATGATATAAATCATGGGTTTGCTAAACAAATGTCATTGAGAAAGAAGGGCTTCTGAGATATCTTAGTATCCTAAATTTAAATGTTTTATTAACCTAAAAGGAGGAACTTAAAATGACAATGCTCACAAAACCTTCGAGATTTCTTCGCAACATGCCTTCCATGTTTTCAGACATGTTTGACGATGATTGGTTCAGCTCTTTAGACACCCGTTGGATGTCTCGGGTTCCGGCAGCCAATGTCATAGAAAATGGGAATGAGTTTTTCATTGAACTGGCTGCCCCCGGTATGAGCAAAAAAGACCTGCACATTGATGTAAAAGACGGCATACTGACCATCAGTGCCGAAAAAAAGGAAGAAACCAAAAAAGAAGAGGAAAATTACGCTCGGCGAGAATTCAATTACCAATCATTCCGGCGGTCATTCACACTGCCGGATACTGTGAAGGCCAACGACATCAAAGCGAAGTACGATGATGGGGTCCTGAGGCTTACATTGCCAAAAAAAGAGGAGGTGAAGCAAAAACCTGCAAAATCAATCCAGGTTTCCTGAGTTCAGCAATGGCTATGTAGGCATAGTTTGATCGCCCTGGGATTTCCCGGGGCTTTTTTGTAACTAGCAACTGTTCTTATCCTGTTTCATGGTTCCAAACTAATCTTTCAAAAGTAAAATCATGTTTGTCAAATGCCATGGCTGGCATCCCGTAGCTTTTGCTTTACCGCCTTGGTGAGCTTGTGATACCCTCTTTCATATATCTTGTCCAGAATCGCATCGATTTCTTCCTGGTCAGGTTCGTATCTCTTCGGGACGGTGGTTTGGTAATGACGAAAATGGTATACATAGGTGACTTTTTGCCTAGGCCGCTTCATGAAAAACCTTTTGACCAAAACAGAAATGGAAAAAATCTTTCCTTTTCATACTTGATTGATTTAACTCTAATACAACATTGAAAACGTCGGCTTAGATACAGCTTACCTGGGCAGTTTGACAAAAAAAGTGGTGCCTTCCTCTTCCTTACTTTCAAACCACACTTCTCCATTGTGTGCCTTTACTATCTTTTTTACGATATACGTACCCATTCCTGTCGGAATCTCCCCTTTTGTACCTCTTCGAATGGCCTGGGAGTGCTTTTGAAATATGAAAGGCTGCAAAGCTTTGGGTATCCCAATGCCCATATCACTCACCTTCAGTAAAATGGCATCTTTCAACTCTTTAAGTGCAATGATAATCTGTCCCTCATTTTGCGAAAACTTGATGGCATTGGACAGTAAGTTTTTGATGATCTGCCAGCATTTCAATTTGTCGGCCTGTACAATCATCTTACCTTCTGACAGGAGCACTTTCGTGGTAAGTCTTTTGGCTTCAAGTTGTGCCCGGTACAGATCAACCGCCTGAAACACTTCTTCTGCCAGATTTACTTGCTCTTTTTCGATCAGCAAATGATCCGTCTCCAATAAAAATCTTTCAGTGATTTCTTCGGTATGGGATACTGCTTCCCGGCATGTGAGGCTTATAAGGTCAAAGTAGGATGCCAATTCTTCCTGCTCTTTTGTACTAATTTTTTCTTTGATCAGATTGGCAACAATTTGTATATTACCCATCATTCCTTTCATGTCGTGCTTTAACATCTGTACAAAATCTTCCAACTTATCACAGGTCTGCTGAAGCATCGTTTCCTGCTCCTTTCTTTCGGTGATATCCTCTACATACCCCACTACCCATTGCCCCTGTTGTGGCAGCGGTAGGTGGTGTAGCCTCAATGCATACCACCTTAGCCGGTCATGCGGCATGACTATCCTGAACTCAATAGCTTCATTACAATGGCTGTGGGGATTGTTTATTACTTTTTTGATAAATGCAGACCTGTCTTCTTCATAAATCACCGCTGTGATCCGTTCAGGTTCCTTTAACAAGGCATGGGCATGAAAACCCCACGCTTGTTCAAGGGTGTCGTTGATGTATATGATGCTGAAAGGTGAAGGACGGCAAACGATCAGGGGAAGATCGGCCTCGCTCAAGAAGCTTTTGATCAACACCTGTTGCATTTTTTCATGTAAAACCGCCATTGATTAATATTTTGAACTTCTATGGATAAAATGGACTACCTGCGTTCGGGCCGGTTACACCTTGAAGATCATGAGCGGCTTGGGAATATGCCGCGCCATTTTGATCGTATGCCTTTCCAGGGGTTGCTCCTTCTCAGGCAGTTGCCTCCTTGATAATACTACCAGCAGGTCAGCATTGCGTCTTGTCAGAAACTTCTGAATGCCTGAAGTTAAATCTTGGTTCTTCAAAAAATGAAACTGGTGTTTTATATCTTTTAGCAGATAATCCACTTCCCAGTTAGCACGGCTGTCATATCTATCGGCAAACGATGTGCCGTAATCAAGTTCTACAATTTGTACAAATGCTTGGTAATGCTTTGCCAACTGGTTGATAAAAGCAAAAGGCTCCATCTCCGAAACCGCCAAGGCATCATAGGCCACTGCAATATTATGTATTTCCTGGTACGATGTCTGAGGAGGCAGTATCAACAGAGGTTTTCGGGTTTTTTCAATCAACTGTTCCAAAGAGGTTTCCTCAGGAAGGGACGTAATCAGTACATCCGGATGATATACACTGCTCATTTCTGTAAGTGTTTGTGGCACAGGCTGGTCGCTGGAAGCCAGGCGGTAGTAAACCGGAGTACTATGTAAAAGATGCACCTTCAAGTGTTCAAAACACTCTTTTATCTTTTCCTTTGCGTTTTGATCTAATGGATCATAACATATTACAATTGTCAGGTTCGCTCCTACGTCTTCAGCCATGTCCAATGCAAAGGCAATCGTGTCTTCTGATGAGGAAGTATCGGCAGCTACGAGCATATTTTTGAGGTTTTCCATGTATTTAGCGATTGTAAAGTCGATATGGATTTAAAATGGCTGTTATTAATCGTACAGATGGCTTATCTGCTTGAGCTTATATGGGTTGAGTACTGAAATGATTTGCCCGTAGGTGGTGATCATTTCCTCCTCTTTAAATTCAGATAACAGCCGGATTACTGTTTCTTTGGCAGCTCCCAGCAAGCTGGCCAGGTCCTGCCGGCTCAGGGAAATCAGGCTTTCTTCGTCAGAGTTTTCCTTTTCATATAGCTGATCCAGGGTGAGTAAAGCTTCGGCCAACCTGCCACGCACCGGGCGATAGGCCTGATTGAGCAGGCGTTGCTCCATCTCCATTACATCCTGACACAACAAATCGGTAAAGAATTGCGCTACCTTAGGCTCTTTCTGGAAAATTTCCAGAAAGTTCTGCCTGGGAATAAAGTTGAGGACGACATCTTCCAGTACAGTAGCTGAAATATTGTACTTTACATCATGCAACAAGGCAGAATACCCTACAAAGTCTCCGGAAGTAGCAATCCGGATAATCTGTTCTTTTCCATCGCTGCTATCCTTGAAAAGTTTGAGCTTGCCTTCACAAATGTAATAAAGTCCCCAGGAACTGTTACCTTCCCTGAATAGGAGGTGGCCTTTCTGAAATTCCATACGTTCATAGCCTTTTTTCAAACATTCTACATCGCAATGATCTGTTCGTTCAGGATGACCTTGATAGTACAAATTTGGATTTCGATACGCAATATTCATAGCTGTTGGGGGTTTAGGTTGACTTATAAAGGAAAAGCAATTTACCTCTCACCAGGCAGGAATAACAGCAGGAAAAAGCGTATTTCCGGAAATAAGAAAATGACGTAAAAAACTAAGAAAATTGCGTAGAATTGATTGTAGGCAGTCACTCTGAAGGCTGCTTGAAAAAACACTGGAATTTTCTGTGGACACTGTTCTTTCTTCACGCTCCACAACTCACAACTGAACCAAATTGTGTTTGATGGCAAAGCGTACCAGCCCGGCGGTATTTTTGGCATTGAGCTTCAAAATGAGATTGCGGCGGTGGGTATCTACTGTGCGGGGACTGATAAACAGTTTTTCGGCGATTTCCTGATTGGTATATTCCTCGGCAATCAGCTTCAGTATCTCGGTTTCTCTTTTGGTAAGGTCTTCCAGGCAGACTTGATTCCTATAGGTGGAGCGTTTCTTGCGTGACAAAAAGCTGTGCATCAATGCAGTGGATACCTCCTTGCTAAAATAGTTTTCTCCCTCAGCTACCGCCTTGATGGCTGCTATCAACTCATTCATCCCGGTATTTTTTAAGATGTAGCCCATGGCTCCGGCTTCCAGCATGTTGGCAATATGGATGACCTCATCGTGCATAGACAACGCCAGCACTTTGATGTGCGGATATTGTTGGGTAATCATTTTGGTAACCTCGATGCCATTGCTTTCTCCCAGATTGATATCCACAATAATGACATCCAACGGTGAGTTGTTCTCAATCTTATCCATAGCTTCTTTTCCACTGCCCGCTTCATCTGCTATTACGATTTCATCGGTGGTAGCCAGGGAAGCTTTGATGCCGTCCCTGACCATTTTGTGGTCGTCTACTACCATAATTTGAATGGGCTGCATAGTATTTATGTATTCATGAAGTATGCTTAGGAATTTCAACGATTACGGAGGTGCCTTGCCCTCGCTGTGTATCAATCAGCAAAGTGCCATCCAATGCTTTTGCCCTGGCCTCTATGTTTTTCAATCCTAATCCTTTTTTTACTTTATTTATTTCAAAACCTATTCCATCGTCTTCTACCATTAACACCACGCTTGTGTCATGCCCGATAAGTTGTATATTGATTTCTTTGGCCCGGGCATATTTGAGTATATTATTGAGCAATTCCTGTACGATACGATATAATCCTACCGTAATTGAAAAGTCCAGCGAAGGAGGAATACAATGCGTTTGCAGATGTATCCTTACCTGCTGTGTATCATTGACAGTTTGACAAAGATATTCCAATGCCTTTTCCAAACCGTAATCTTTCAATACGGTGGGCATCAGATTGCGGGAGATGGATTTTACATCCTGGGTGGCGTTGCCCAAAATGGTTTTCACCTGCTCAAAACCCTCTTTGCTATGCTCATTGAATTTATCGAGATCGGCTTCCAGGGTATTCAGGTTCAGCCGGATGGCGGTGAGTGATTGCCCCAGGCCATCGTGCAGTTCCCGGGCAATGCGTTGGCGCTCTGTTTCCTGCCCTTCAATAAGGGCTTGCATCACGGCTTTTTCGGCTGCACGTTTCTCTGTAATATCGATGCCCGAGCTCAAGGTGGCCACAGGGGTTCCCTCTTCATCTTTCAGGGTCGTATTGTGCCATTCAATCAGCCGCCGCTTGCCAGTTTGGGTTACCACATAGTTCTCGTGCATCTTTGCGCCTTCTTTTCCCTGCATAATATTCCGAAAAACCTGCCTCACTGACTCTCTTTCATTTTCCAACACAAAATTATCGAACCAGTTTTTATCCACGATATCCTTTTCTTTAGCTTCCAGAATTTCGCATCCTTTCTGGTTGATCAGTGATGCTGTTTCATCCCTATTGATGACCAAAAAAATAGATGCTGCTATATCAAGGTACTTTTGTGCCCGGTCCCTTTCCTTTTTGAGGGAAACTTCTGTGGCCTGTAAAGCTTGGATTGTTTCTTTCTCCCCGCTAATATCTGATACTACCTCTATCAGTAATGTAGTGTCGTCATATTCAACCGTTTGCAGATAGGCCCTTATAGGGTAGGTGCTATTATCTTTGCGTTTGAAAACCGCCTCGAAGCTTATTTTTTCCTTTTCCCTTTGCAATAGAGGCGCCACCAGTTGACGAAAGCAGGTCTCGGTGTATCCCGGTTTTATTTCCCAGAGGGAAAGCTGTTGTAATTCGGGCAAGGTAAACCCTAAATTGTTCAATGCTCTGTTGTTGGCCCTTTTAAACTTTAAAGAAAGTATATCAATAATATAAACTTCGTTCAAAGTTTGGTGGAATACATTGATAAGAAGGTTCCGTTCATACTCCGCTTTTCTATATTCGCTCATATCTGCAATATGGGCCACCCCATAAAGATGATCCTGAAAATGAAAATAACTCAAACTGATAGCGATAGGAAGCTTATTACCATTCCGGTGCACCCCATACAAGCGAACCCCTTTGGCCATCGTCCTTATGCCGGGGTTTTCAAAAAAGCCTCTGCGAAGATGGGCATGATGCTGCTTTGTTCCTTCTGGTACTAATACCTCTACATTTTTACCCACTAATTCGGAAACCTGATAACCGAATAACTCTTCGCAACGAGGATTGGCCAGTACGATAGTTCCCTGGTCATCCACTACCAGAATACCTTCGGCTGAAGAGGTAAACAGTTGTTCTAATACTTGCTGGTTTCCAGTCAGATTGTTCATAGTCTAACCCCTGATATAAGATGCAAATCAGACAAAAAAAGGCACTTGATAACATACACGCCTGTACAATATAATTGTTTGGTAATAATAATAAAAATCAAATTATTCTTTGTTTAAGTGGTGTATTGTATAATCCATCAACTGATATTTTCGATTCCTCCACCGGTATTTTCTTTTTACAACAAAGTAGAGACAGATAGATTGATATAAATCATTAGATGACAAAATATACATCATTATCTCATAAGAAGGAAAAAGTTAACTTTCATGAAAGTATTATCATGATAAATACAATACCATCTTGGTAAAGTATTTTACCTACACATTATGGAGTCTGCTCCTATTAAATTACTGATTGTTGACGACCATCCTTTGATACGGGAGGCACTCCGACGTTTATTGTCAGGTATTGATGACATTTTGGTCATTGATGAAGCAATCAATGGAAGAGAGGCCATTGAAAAAGTAAAATCAGGTTCCGTTGATGTAATACTGATGGATTTGGTCATGCCCGAAATAAATGGAATCGTGGCAACCCGATACATTACGAATCATTTTCCTCTGGTTAGGGTATTAGGGCTTACCTTGCACGATGAGCAATGTTATGTTGCCGAGATGCTGGCGGCAGGGGCTTTGGGTTATCTCTCCAAAACGGTGGATAAAGCAACGCTGATCACAGCCATCAAAACGGTGGCCGGAGGAAATCCCTATTTGCATATGGCGTAAGTATGAGCTGATAAAAGAAGCTTTATTTCTTCATTTTCCTGAGGTGGGTTTTTCCTGTTTCACTTCCTCCAACTCACCCTATTTTTTACCCATGTATCGTTCCCAGGCGGCTATCTCTTCTAAAGCCGGGATCAGGGTTTTGCCTTCTTTGGTGAAAAAGTATTCCACACGCGGCGGTACTTCTGCATAAATTTTCCTGTCTATGATACCATCAGCCTTTAGTTGTTTCAACTGAAGGGAAAGCATCTTTTCAGTAATGTCTGGAATGCTTCTTTTTAAGGCACTGAAACGCTTGAGCCCCTTGCGCAAATACCATAGACAGCCTTCCAGTTGCCGCCAATGTAGGACATAGTAACATCCAGGGCACAATGATGGACGCACCCATTCATCCTGACCTTGTATTCTTTTCCTTCAATGATCATTTTTTTAATAATTTTTCCATTTGAATCATTTGTAATACCAACTCACTGGGCGAACAAATACAGCGTGCTTTTCCTGATACCAATGTGGTGAAGGCCTTCAACACCATGAATGCCTTTGTCATGGTGAATCCGGAGTTGGTTCCGGGCGATCATACGGTTTTTATGAGCTGAAACGATGAGGATGCCAAAACGAAGGTCAAATCACTCATGCAATCCTTCGGGTGGAAAGAAGAAAACATTATCGACTTGGAAGATATTTCTACCGCCAGGGGCACAGAGCAACTGCTTTCCATCTGGGTACATTTGTATGGGAAGTTGCAAAATCCGATGTTTAGCTTTCACAATCGCAGCAGGCTCGGTTTATCATAGGTATTTTAACTTGGGTATTACTTAATCTTTTTGCTTACAGTTTCACCCATCTGTAACCCTGCAATGTCATTATGCAGGGTTTGAATGAAGGCTACCATGGTTTATGATTTTCCATTTTAAATAGGCAATGGGCATCTATAGAAAGGATTATGCACAAGCAGGCTTTACTACCGCTGGTTGTCTTTTCTCCCTGTGAAGGGAAAAAAATAAGTAAGCACTTTTCGTATATTGAAAAATTCTTAGTGCAAGCTCTTTATTTGCTTTTTTGAGCCAGGCATACTTTTTCATAAGTTTTTCGAAAGCTTGCTTTTTAGTCAGGATAGCAATTTCACATTTACTGGAAATATAGCTGGATTGATGATACCAATCTTTGATCAATAGCAAGAAATGATCGGTATTCACATCAGAGAAATCTTTTTTTATTAACAAACAATTGTTTGTATCATGCTTAATAGCGGTTTGCTCAGCCAATGCCAATGTTTCATGATAGTGTATTTCATCTCCTCCTTTGTTAAAATTCACTACAATCATATCTGAAGCACTTTTATAGCGGATGGTAGCAATAGCATTTGTTATTTCATGCATAGGTTCATATTTCAGGGTAAAAATTATTCAGTTTAAACTTGGATATGTATTCACCTTGAGCAGTGTAATTTTAAGTACTCCATTGTTATAATGGGTCAAAATATGTTGGTTATCAATGTCAGGCGGTAGCACGAAAGTGCGTGTTTGTATTCCACGGTAAGGTTCTTTTCTTGTAACCTCATCCTCATCTGTAATACTCTTTCCTGTAAAAGCCCGGATAAAAAGCTTCCCATCATTCATATCCACTTGTATATCTTCCTTATTGCATCCTTGTAAAGCTACTTCCAGTGTATAATTATGCACCTGGTTCCTAATGTTTGTGCTGGGTTGGGTAAGCAAATCTAAATCTCCCTCGATAGGAAAGGTTTCAGGGAAATACTCCAGATAATTATCGTCCTGACGATAATTTCTGGGGAGCATGCTGTGCGTATGAAGTGATTTTCGTTTCATGGCATGGCTGTTTAGGTTTATACTTCGAAGGTAGATCATTTCCCATTATCATGAAATGACTTGGGCTTTGTATAAGCATGATTTTTATCATGTTACCTTTATGAAAAATGAACATACTCGTTAGCGAAACTTTTTTACTACTAGATATCTGCGTGGGGAATGTCCTTACTTTCTTCAATGTATTCACTAATTGAAGTTACCAGCAGATCACTGACTGCCAGAATTATGGCTTTGTGCGAAGAGTAGAGCTCACGATTTACATTCAGCACCGTAGAAATTTCTATTTCGTCGGGCATTTTATTATCAATGGCCTGGTAAATGACACCCAGAAGTTTGTCATAGTTCTTTTGGAGAAGTACTCTCCACTCTCCAAGTTCCTCCAGGGATATTGTTTTATGCTGTGTCTGCAAAGTCTGTAATATCTCATTATAAAGCTGTAGGGAGGTATCCCTGAATTCATTGACCAGCTTCAGGTAATATTTTTTGCCCGTTTGTTCAAAATGGTCCAGATCATACTCTATGTCTTTAATGCCTTTTATTGAGTGCATGGTATTATTGATCGTTTGGATCAGGTGCCTGAGTTGCCGGGATTCATCAACCTCCAGGGTTGTTTGTTGTAATTTTGTATAAAATTTCAGCATTTCCCCTTCCAACTGTTTGATAAACAGGTATCCTTCCGCATAAGCATGCCGAAGCGGTTTCGGAACAGGCTGCCCATTGATCTGACCCATAAGTTGCTTCAAAGCATGTGGCGGCAGCTTCAGGGCTTTCAGGTTCAGATAGATAACCAGGAGCACCAAACGGTGCGTCTCTTTGCGCAATGCTTCGAGTGCTGCTTCCGGTACCTGTTGGGTTACCCGATCGAGGTAAATGTTTGCGGAAGTTTTGGGTTGCTCAAACCTATGCTCCAGAAAATGTGCCAATGGACCTACAAACGGTAAAAACAGCAATACACCTAAGAGGTTGAATAAAGTATGAAAAGATGTCAATGCATACAAAGGATCCTGTATCTCCAAAACTTCTGTGATGAGCCTGACCAGGAGAGGAATAAAGACAAGGGCGACAATGCCCGTTACTACATTGAAAAGAAAATGAGCCACAGCTACCCGTTTTTTGGCAGGTACACTTCCTATAGAACCGATCAGTACCGTAACCGTAGTGCCTACATTGGCCCCGACCACGAGTGCGGCCGCTGCCGGTAGGGTAATCAGTTGGGCATGCAAGGCACTCAGGGCAATGACCATCGCTGCCGAGCTCGACTGAATCAAGGCGGTCAGCACTGCTCCT
The DNA here is from genome assembly GCA_965230065.1 of Cyclobacteriaceae bacterium. Taxonomy (GTDB): domain Bacteria; phylum Bacteroidota; class Bacteroidia; order Cytophagales; family Cyclobacteriaceae. Next base: position 180,490 of record OZ245942.1, read on the forward strand.
GCTGCCGTGAGGATCAGGATATTTTTTTGACTGAACGACTGTAAATCAAATTGTTGGGCCAAAAATTCTATACTTTCTTTCATGAAATCGAGGCCGAAAAAGATAAAACCAAACCCGAGCATGATCTGTCCTATATTTGAATAACGAGGGCGTTCTTTGAAGAAAAAGAGAATCAGGCCTCCAATACCAATGAAGGGGATGGAGAACTCGTCAATCGGCAGCTTGAAACCTAATACTGTTACGATCCAACCGGTAACCGTTGTGCCCAGGTTAGACCCAAAAATTACGGGTAAGGCCCGCTTCATACTGATAAGCCCGGCCCCTACAAAAGCCAGTAAAAGCAGGGATACCACCGAACTACTTTGCAGAATGGCTGTGAGCATTATCCCAATGAGTACCCCCCGGATGCGGTTTTTGGTATTATTTCTCAGAAAAGTCCGGAATGAACGGCCTGCCAGCATTTTAAGCCCTTCCTCCATTTGCAGCATGCCGAAAAGGAAAATGCTCAAACCTGCAATGAGTTGCCATATGTTAAGAGGATATATCATACGTTTACAAGTTACGAGATAACCATTATTGGCTGCCTTTCAAGTGCTTTAAGTCATAGAGACTGCTGATTATTGTCATTGCTCTTATCTATATTTTCCCTTTACTTCACTGTATTAACATTTGAACAAGTAATGAAAATACTGATTCCCATAGATTTTTCCGATTGTGCATTGAATGCGCTCCGCTATGCGCTGCATTTGTGGGAGAAAATGAAAGGAGAAATCATTCTCTACCATGCATTTCATATTCCGATTGGAGGAGATGCTACTTTCTTTGTTGATGCAGAGATGGTAAAACAAAGAGAACAGTCATTACAAAAAAGAATGCTGGAAATAGGAGATAAGATAACGAAATTAAAAAGTTTACCCCATCAGTACCTTACCAGTATGGCCATGCCCACCGAAGGCATTTTAAAAACCATCCGGGAGCATAATATAGACTTGATCGTCATGGGAACGAAAGGAGCCAACCACCTATCGGACGAATGGCTGGGTAGCACTACTTACAATGTTGTCAGAAAAGCTTCTTGTCCTGTGATTGCCGTTCCCGAATTCATGAAAGGTTTTTACCTAAAAGAAATTGCACTTGCTTCAGATTTACACCCTCTCGACAATCCCTCAGCATTCTCTTTCTTAAGAAACCTCGCAAAGCAGTTTGATGCCCGCATTCATATTTTGCATATCCATCCCCATCCCGAACACATTAGTATTGAGCAAGGGGAGGAGGCTGTAGTATTGGATAAAATCTTTCACAGCATTCCCCATACTTACCATTTTCCTGACGGCACAGATGTGGAAGAGGAATTACAGCGTTTCATACAGGCTCATTCCATAGATATGCTGGCCATGATACCCAGAAAGCATAATTTGCTAGAACGGTTACTTATAAGAAGGATTACCAAAAAAATGACATTGCATACAGAGATTCCTTTACTTTCTATTTATGCCTAAACCTTAATCGATAATATGATGGATGACCCTATAACTACCGGAGATTACGAAAAAGTATATACCGTCAATATTACCTCTTTTATAGATTTTGAGCGGATAAAAGTGGGTTTGATAGAAATTCAAGGGGTGGAAGATGTTTCGCTCAACGAAGCGGTAACACCCCATGAGATCACCGCCTTTACCAACGGGCAGGTGGCGGATATTACCATTCAGGAAGTGGTAGCCCAACTTGGTTTCCAAGCAGTTCCTAAAACCTTTTTAATCAGTTGACATGAAAGCCATTCTAGTACCTACCGATTTTTCCGAACAGGCCGATTATGCATTGGACACAGCTTATCAATTGGCCTTGAAAAGCAAGGCCGAGATTTGGCTCACACATGTGCTGGAACTTCCCGGCACAGACAATGAATTTGTGACAACTACCCGGCTCGGACACCCTCTGCCAGTGGATTGGCTCAGGAAAGCCAAAGAAGAGGCAGATGCACAGTTGCAGGAAATCATCCGAAAGAAGGATTTGGAAAGCGTTCCTGTAAAATATCATGTAAAAGTAGGCAATCCTTACCGCAGCATCAGCAGGGAGTTGCTCACAGAGGAGGTAGACCTGATCGTAATGGGGTCCAAAGGCGCCAGCGGCATGAAAGAAATCCTGGTGGGCTCCAATGCCGAACGGATGGTACGCTTTGCCCGTTGTCCGGTACTGATCGTCAAAGAAAAGGCGGATTTATCGGCCACACGTAACATCATATATGCCACAGCGCTCCGCGATGATGAGCATAGAGTGATAAGGGAGCTGAAAAAGTTCCAGCAGCTTTTTAATGCACAGTTGCACATCCTCAAGGTAAATACGATGGCCAACTTTCTGGATGACCCTTTTGTATATGCAAAATTAAGAGAATTTGCCCAGAACCATGACCTGCAAAACTATACTATCCATACTTACAGCGACCAGAGTGAGGAGGCAGGGATCATTCACTTTGCCGAAGAAATCAATGCCGATATCATAGCCCTGGCCACTCATAGCCGAAGGGGGATTGTGCATCTGCTCAGCGGCAGTATGGCCGAAGATGTGGTCAATCATGCCAAACGCCCCATATGGACAATGAGCCTGAAAGGATGGGGATAGCTATTCATATTCATGGATAGAAAGCAATGGAAAGTGGGTATGATACACCACCTGCTCAGTAATACTCTTCTGAAAGAGGCTATCGAAGAAAGTATGGATGCGGGGCACCAATACCAGTAAATCATTTTGGTGCTCCTGCACATGCTCAAGAATCCCTGCTTCTATATCTTTTTCCCATGCATAGTAGAAAGTGTGTGATACCGGCGTCAGCATTTTGCTCAGCATACTATATTCTTCTTTTGTATCCCTGCTGGTTTTTCCACTCACATGAATCACATCCACAAGGGCCTGGAAGGTTTGGGTAAAGTTGACCAATTGTACCAATACCTCAGGACTCGTTTCCTTCAAATCTGCCGCAAAAGCTATTTTTTTAAACGGTTTGAAGACAGCCTCCTCCGGCACTGACAGCACAGGGCAATGGGCATGCTGAATTATTTTGACGGTATTGCTGCCCAAAACGTTGGTCCAGAACCCTCCTCCATGATTCCCTACCACTACCAAATCGATGGTTTCATTGTCGATCAGGCGGTTCATCTCCACAATTAGATCTCCGCGGCTCACTACAAACTCTACATTGTCTTCAATTTCCAAATCTGACTTCAAGCTATTAAGCTGCTGATAGATACTTTTTTCATAATTTTTGAGTGCTTCCTGACTTATGACCACCTGGCCCGCCAGGTCGGGAGGAATGTAATAAACATGTAGAATCCAGATACTGGCCTCTAACGATTGGGCCAGTTGCAGGCCATATTGCATAGACTTTCGGGATGCATCCGAGAAATCATTCAGGATAAGAATACGATTCAGACTCATAGTTTATTTGATCAATATAGATGAAAAATCTCAACTTTACTTTGTTGAAAGGTAGCACGGTCAGGGCAGAATACCCATGACGTTCGTCATTCCTCCCTGTGTTTTTTATCATCCTGGTTGTTGATATTGCTTTCATGGCTCGTTCTTTGACAAACATCATATCCTCCCCTGATTTGGATCATTCTCTATACGATGATTTCTTCCTAATTTTCTTCATCTAAAAGGGAAGACTGTCCTGAATGAGGAAAACATTATTTGAGAAAATATCAGAATACGCTATAGATAGCTGGACGCTCGGCAAAGTCCGGAAAAAGCACTACGTGATATACATTTTATTGTTCATCCTCTTTTTGATCATAGGCCTGTTCCTTTCCTGATATGCAACCAATGTAGCCAAACTTTGCTCTGTAACATATGTTACGAAGGAAAAACACTTTATTGCTTAGTTTTGAACTCAAACAAAATGAAAAGTTATGACCTACTATCACAGTAAAACATTACAAAATATCAGTTTTGACCAGGCCATCACCAAGGTGACAGAAGCACTGAAAGAACAAGGTTTTGGTATTTTAACAGAAATTGATGTGCAGGCAACATTAAAGAAAAAGCTGGATGTAGATTTTAAACCCTACATAATACTGGGAGCCTGCAATCCGCCCTTTGCCCATCAGGCATTACAGGCCGAAGATAAGATCGGCACCATGCTGCCCTGCAACGTGATTGTGCAAGCCCAGCCTGACGGATCAATAGAGGTTTCAGCCGTTGACCCGGTAGCTTCCATGCAGGCAGTAGAGAACGAAAACCTTGCAAAAATAGCTGGCGAAGTGAAAGATAAGCTGCGTTCAGCAATTCATAAATTATAGTGATTTTATCGCTCAACTACGATGATGGTAAAAGTACGGTATCTGTTTTTAAGCTTATCCCTGACTTTCTTGTTGGGGCATAGCTTTGTGCCGCATACGCATGAGTATGACAGGGATACCGTACAAATTCGTAGTTGTGAACAGGCTGCTCCTCAGAGTTTTGCCGATCTGCTGGTTTCTCTTTTTTTGCAAGACCTGGGAAGCGACCACCTTACCCATTTCAAACCCGCTACTGATGCTACACCCACTTTGCTGGTGCTGTTTATCGAAAGCAGCTTGGAATATTCCTTTTCAGAAAATGCTGCCGTCACTGAAGAAGTAGCCTTTCTTCCTTATCAGGAACCGCTGTACAAAGCCGATGGGATGCGATTGGCCGGCAGTCGCGCCCCCCCCAGTATCATGTATTCTTAATCTTCTTATTACCCTCAACTTCAGTGGGCTGAAGTTGCACCTTTTTTATTTCAATTTTAATTTTTCAATCATAACGATCCAAGGGATCGATTGGAATCATGATACATCATATTATTGCGTTCAGTGTTAAACACAAGCTCATAGTTCTCCTATTTGTAATTGCCCTGGCAGGATGGGGTATTTATTCCCTTACCCGCATATCCATCGGGGCTGTGCCTGATGTGACCAACAACCAGGTGCAGGTGATCACCACCAGCCGCAACCTCTCTACTCAGGATATTGAACAGTTCATCACTTATCCTGTAGAGTTGGAAATGGCAAACCTCCCGGGGGTGCAGGAGATCCGTTCTATCTCCAAATTCGGACTCTCGGTAGTAACGGTGGTGTTCGACGAAGAAATGGGCACCTACCTGCCCCGTCAGCTGATTGCAGAAAAACTGAAATCGGCCGCCGAACAAATACCGGAAGGATTTGGCACCCCGGAAATGGGTCCTATCACTACCGGCCTGGGAGAAATTTATCAATATATCCTGGAGGTAGAACCCGGATACGAATCCGAATATTCCATCATGGATTTACGCACCATTCAGGATTGGATTGTCAAACGGCAGCTTTCGGGCATTCCTGGCGTGGTGGAAGTGAATACCTGGGGCGGTTACCTCAAACAATACGAAGTGGCTGTGAACCCCGAAAAACTCAAGGCCATGAATGTGACAGTGGTAGAAGTATTCGCGGCCCTGGAAGGCAATAATGATGTTACGGGAGGAGGATATATAGAAAAATCTCAGGAGAGCTATTTTATCCGGGGTGAAGGTTTGGTAAAATCGATGGATGACATCCGAAAGGTTGTGGTGAAAACCGATAATGGCATTCCTGTGTATATCCGGGATATTGGCACTGTACAGTTTGGGTATGCCACCCGTTTTGGAGCCATCACCGGCAATGGAGAAGGAGAAAAAGTGATGGGGCAGATCATGATGCTCAAAGACGCCAATTCCAGTGAAGTAATCAGTGATGTGAAAGAGCGGGTGGCCGAAGTACAAAAGATGCTACCCAAAGGAGTAGTCATCAATCCCTTCCTGGAACGTACTGAACTGATCAACAAAACCACCTTTACGGTAGCCGAAAATCTCACCCTGGGTGCTCTCATTGTGATATTTGTGCTGGTATTGTTGCTGGGGAATCTTCGCTCCGGGTTGATCGTGGCCTCTATCATTCCGCTCTCTTTACTATTCAGCATTTCCATGATGAATGTATTTGGCATCTCAGCCAACCTCATGAGCTTGGGAGCCATCGACTTCGGAATTATCATAGACGGGGCCGTGATCATCATTGAGTACATCGTATTCCGGTTTGCACAACAGCAAGCTACCTTAAAAACATTAACAGGCAATGCACTGAAAGCAGAAAAAGACAAGGTTACTATCGAGAGCACCACCAAAATGATGCAACCGGCCATTTTCGGACAAATCATCATTCTGATTGTATTTATCCCCATTTTGTCACTTTCAGGCATTGAAGGCAAGATGTTTCGTCCTATGGCCATGTCTTTCAGCTTCGCACTGCTCGGCGCCATGATACTCAGCCTCACCTACATTCCAGTAATGGCTTCTCTATTGAGTCGCCCACCCAGAGACAAAAAAAGCTGGCCAGACAGGGTTTCTGAGAAAATCATGGGATTTATACAAATGCTGTATAATCCGATTATTCACTTTGCCCTGCGCAAAAAACTACTGGTGCTGGTAACTGCCGGAGCCTTGTTGGGAGTAAGTGCGTTTCTTTTTTTCAGAATGGGTGGGGAATTTATTCCTACCCTGGATGAAGGAGATTATGTGGTACAGCCTGTGTTAAAGACAGGTACTTCGTTGAGCCAGACGATCGAGATCGTGACAGAACTGGAAAAAATCCTGCTGGATAATTTTCCGGAGGTAGACCAGGTAGTCACCCGCATAGGAGCCGCCGAAGTACCCACCGACCCTATGTCAATGGAAGAAACCGATGTGATCATCAAGCTGAAACCCAAAGGTGAGTGGGTAAGTGCAGAAACCAAAGATGAGCTGGCCGATAAGATGAAAGCCGCCATGTCGGTAATCCCGGGACTGGATTTTGAATTTACCCAACCCATAGAGATGCGCTTCAATGAATTGGTAACCGGAGTACGGGCCGACGTGGCCATCAAGATTTATGGAGAAGACCTGGACGTGCTGTATGAAAATGCTGTGAATGCAGAGCGGTTGGTGCAAAATGTAGAAGGTGCTGCTGACATCAGCGTGGAAAAGGTGATTGGGTTGCCCCAGATAACGGTGCGTTACAACCGGGATAAAATCGCCCAATACGGATTAAAATTGCGGGAATTGAACCGGATAGTACGTATGGCTTTTGCCGGCGTACCGACCGGAGTAGTGTTTGAAGGCGAAAAAAGGTTCGACCTGGTGGTACGGTTTGAAGAAAACTACCGGGGAGATATTGAGGATATGCGTAACCTCTACATCGACCTTCCCAACGGACAGCAAGTTCCTCTGCAAGAGGTGGCTGACATTGATTATGGCACAGGCCCCGCCAAAATATCCAGAGATGACACCAAAAGGCGCATTGTGGTGGGGATTAATGTAAGGAGCAGGGATGTGGAATCGGTGGTAGAGGAGATCCAGGGTATTCTTGATCAAAATCTGGACTTACCACCCGGCTATTCTATCACCTATGGAGGGCAGTTTGAAAATTTACAGAATGCGAAAAGAAGACTGATGGTAGCTGTACCCATAGCATTGGCACTGATCTTCATCATGCTGTATTTCACTTTTCGCTCTCTGCGGCAAGCATTGTTGATTTACTCTGCCATCCCTATGGCAGCTGTGGGCGGAGTTTTGTTGCTCTGGTTCAGAGAGATACCTTTCAGCATTTCTGCCGGTGTGGGGTTCATTGCCTTGTTTGGAATTGCTGTACTCAACGGAATCATCCTGATAGAGTCTTTCAACGAACTTAAAGAAAAAGGCGTACAGAACATTCACCAAAGGGTTCTGCGGGGTACACGCATGCGGCTGCGACCTGTTTTATTAACTGCTTCTACAGACGCCTTAGGGTTCCTTCCTATGGCTTTGTCTACTTCGGCCGGAGCAGAAGTACAGCGTCCGCTGGCTACGGTGGTGATCGGGGGACTGGTGACAGCCACCATACTTACCCTGGTAGTGCTACCGATATTATACACCTTGTTTCATCAAAATGAAACAGCATCCCAGGAAGCAGACAAAGCTCCTGTTAAAACCGGGAAAGTCACTGCTATGATGCTAATACTCCTGGGAATATTTGTCTTTTCGTCTTCACCTCTTAAAGCACAGGAGCAGGTGATCACCCTGGAAGAGACCATACAGATAGCACTGGAAAACAATGCCGGTTTGCAGGCATCCAAGTTACAAATTGAGCGGCAGGAGAAGTTACAAAAGACGGCCATTGATTTAGGTAAAACTTCTCTTTATTATTCTTACGATGAGAACAACATCGCCGAAAATGGGAGGGCGTTGGATGTGTGGGGAGTATCTCAAACGATCCCTTTTCCTACTGTGCTGGGAGCACAGCATCAGGTGGCCCGGAAAAATGTGCAACTTAGTGAGCAGCTGTATCTGGTAAACCGGACACAAGTCATCAGAGAAGTTGCTCAAGCCTATTACGCATTGCTATACCAGCTCAATAAGTTAGAACAGATTACGTATCTGGACAGCCTGTACAGCAATTTTGCCCATGCCGCCAACCGAAGGTATGAAGTGGGTGAAACGGATTACCTGGAGAAGCTCAATGCCGAAGCCCGGTATAATGAACTCAACACACAGAAAAAGCAAGTGATGGCAGATGTAGACATTAGCTATGAAAAACTGCGCCAGCAATTGCAGACAGAGGGGGCTTTTACCATCGCTTTTGAAAAACTACCCAAATTACCCTCTCCTCAAATGGAGGATACGGTTTATGCATCCCACCCGGGTATCATGTATTATTACACCTTGCAAGAACTGCATCAGGCACAACATAAGGCAATAACGAATCAATGGCTCCCTGATTTTCATATAGAATATTTTTACGGATACGGGCAGGGAGAAAATGCGCAAAATTATCGAGGATATCAATTGGGCATCAGCATTCCCTTGTGGTTCGGCCCACAAAGAGGGAGGGTGCAGGCACAGCAACTGGCCAAAGCAGTGGTAAATAAGGAGGCAGAAAACTACCGAAGAACACTCACCTCAAGGTATGCTCAGTTGCAATCTGTTTTGGCTAAACATAATGAAGCCATCAGATATTATGAAACCAAGGGTTTGGATATGGCCCGCGAGATCGTGAAGGTAGCTCAACGCTCTTATCATAGCGGCGAAACCGGCTATTTACAATATATACAAAGTCTGGAAAGTGCCAGCCGGATACAACTGGCCTATCTTGAAAATTTAAATCACTTCAACCAGACGGTACTGGAATTAAAATATTTGACCAACCTCTAATTGAGCATACAATGAAACGATATTACCATATACTGATCATAAGTGTTTTGGGAATTGGCGCGTACGCCTGTACCCCACAACAAGAAGCTCCGGTTGCCGAAGCAACCCTGGAAACGCCCACTCAGGCAACAGCCATCGTATTAACCAAAAACCAAAAGGCAGCCGCAGGCATCGAGCTTGGGCAGTTAGAAGAAAAAAACCTGAGCGAACGCATTCACGCCAATGGGTACTTTGACGTGCCGCCGGATAAAAGAGCTTATGTAAGTGCTTACAGGGCAGGTTATGTAATCCAAACTTCCTTCTTGGTAGGCGACCGGGTACAGAAGGGACAGGTGATGGCGTTACTGGAAAATCCGGAATACATCCATTTACAACAAAATTACCTGGAAGTAAAAGGGCAACTGGATTATCTGAAATCCGAATACGAAAGAAAGAAAACACTGGCTGCTGAAAACATCACTGCCCAGAAAAATTTGCTCAAAGCGGAGGCCGATTATAAAACGGCTTTGGCCCAGGTGCAGGGACTGCAAAAGGAACTGGAAATGATGGGGATCAGTATACAAAAGATAGAGGCCGGTAACATCACATCTTTCATAGCAGTGAGGGCACCCATTGAAGGAGTTCTGGCTGCCGTCAATGTAGTGTTAGGAAAGCATGTAAGTCCGGCCGAGGTAATGTTTGAAATCGTAAATACCGATCATCTGCATTTAGAGTTGAGTGTATATGAGAAAGACGTGTTAAAAGTGAAAGAAGGGCAAAAATTGATGGTGAAGATTCCCAGCCTCGGAGAAGAAACCTATCAGGGAGATGTTTATCTGGTGGGAAAAACTTTTGAAACTGATAAGCGGAGCATCAACGTACACGCACACCTGCAGGACGAGGAAGAGGGTTTCCTGCCGGGCATGTATGTAGAAGCCACAATTTTCACAGGGGAAAAGCTGGTGACAGCCATACCGGAAGAAGCGGTGATTACTGAAGGAAAGGCAGCATTTATATTTGTGGAATCAGCGGAGAAGGAAAATGATGTGAGCTACCACAAGGTAGATGTACTTACTGGCCTGCGAAGCGAGGGATGGTGCGAAGTAACGCCGTTAAAAACATTAAATGCCGATGCAAAGGTAGTGATCAAAGGAGCCTATTATTTGTCGGCCGAAATGGAGAAAGAGGGGTAATTTAATAATCTGTAACGTCTTTGTAAGTATCTGTATAAGAATAGGCAATCATGATCATCACTCAAATGGTTCTCCGTACCGGGGAAGGTGTGCGGGGCGGCCTTTCGCGATCCGGTTTTTCATCAAGTTTTTCATGAGGAGTGGCCGAGGGCATATACGCTTTCATCTGATACAACGCTAAAAAAGGCAAAAAAAATTTATCTGCCAATAGAAGAAGTCAGTGAATACAATGATCTTGATCATACCATCCGAAGCATAATTTGCTTACTATTGTCAAAACAAAACATCTATGAAAAATCTTGAAAACTGGATGGTAGGAATGGATTTTTCTTCTACCGATAAACCCCTGATTGCCTACACCTCCTTTTTGGCACAACACCTGAAGCCCAAAAAAATATATTTTGTGCACATTCAAGAAGCATTTGGAGTGCCGGAAGAAGTGAAGAGGAATCTGTCGGATACAACCCTGCCTACCAGAGAATCGTTGCGAGTGAAAATGGAAGCGCAAGTACGTCCGCATTTCAAAAATCAAGAACAGTTTTCCTGCGAAGTATATGTAGGCCATCCGAGCTTTGAACTTTGGCGGGAAGCCCACTTGCATAATATTGACCTTTTTCTGGGAGGAAGTAAATCTGGAAAGGCAGACAGAGGAATGCTTCCCAAAAAGATGATTAGAAAATCCCCCTGCTCGGTCTTATTTGTACCCGAAAATGCAAAGCTGCCTATTCATAAAATTTTGGTACCTACCGACTTTTCAAAAAATGCAGCCAGGGCCATGAACACTACTCTTGAGGTAGCCCGCCGGCTGCAAAACTGTTCATTGGTGGGCCTGCATGTTTATGAGCTCCCCAATTATTACTATCCAGCATTTCCGCGCCAACAACACATTGAGGCGATGGAAAAAGCGGCCCGAAAGGAGTATGAAAACTTCATCCAACCCCTGGATACCCATGCTATTGAGATCAACCCTGTATTTGCTTTAAGAGAATACAATTATGTGGCCGAACACATCAAAAATGAAGCGGAAGCCCAGAAGGTCGATCTTATCATCATGAGTGCAGGAGGCAAGTCCAAACTTTCCACCCTCTTTTTGGGAAGTGAAGCAGAGCGAATTGTACAAATGGAGAAGAAGATTCCTGTGATGATCCTGAAAGAAAAGGAAAAAAACATCGGTTTGTGGGATATCCTGACAAAGTTGTAGGCTTATGCATTGAGAGCATTTCTTGGGGCTCTGCCCCGGGGGATTTCATGTTTGAAAGGCATTTTAAGTGTTGTGTTTAAGCATTCGTTGGTTGGCATGCAATATAGGAAATGATAAAATATAAAATTAAAAATTTTCCACTTACAAGAATCGCTACTGTTGATATTTGCGAGATAGGAAAGCATAAACATCATGTAACTGCATTGATAGAACTTGATGTATCATAAAGTCGAGAACAAATTAAGAAGTACAATAAGGAGAATACTAATAAAATTTCTTTTACAGCATGGTTGATAAGCGTGATAAGCTGCACAATTAAGCAATACGAAACAGCATCTTCCTACCTGATAGGGAAAAATAAACTAATGATTTTTGATGATATCAATGTCTCTATTGTAGTTGAAAAGGATTTGGATGGCCAAAATGTGCCTATTCCATTTTTCATTGAAAAAGCGAATGAGAAGAGTATTGAAACCATTACAAAGCAAATTGCCGATGCAAGAAATGAGAAACTTTCAGATAAAGAAATAGTGCTGCAGAAAAAGACCGGCCAATTAGAAAAGTTATACTATTTCCTACCCGGATTTATGAGAAGATTTGTATGGAGGTATTTGTTAAGACACCCAAAACTGGCTTATAAGAAAATGGGGAATGTGGCATTTACTGCCATTGGCATGATCGGAAAAGTAAATGGTTGGTTTATTCCATTATCGGTTATCGGTTCATCCAATCTGCTTTGGAATAAGTTCAATCATCAAAAAGCCAACTGTAATTGATAACATCATAGAAATAAGAGAAATGCTCAACATGACAATTCTTTTAGACCATGATGTGATGGATGGAGCACCTATGGTACGCTTTATCAGCGCTTTAACGAAAAATATAGAAAGTGGGATAGAATTATAAATGCACGAACGCACAACACATGCTACAATTAATTGCCGTTAAAACAATAACCATCAGCACCTGTACTGATTTTGATCATTGACCATAGCGTCTATAATGTGTATACTGACCAAAAAAGAGACATTATGGAAGCAACTGCATACGATCATATCATCTCACTTGACATATCATTTCCGGTCTGGGATCGTTGTTTTACGGTCGCTCCCTTGGTGGTAGTGGGTACCAAAGAAGGGGATCACTATGATCTTGCCCCTAAACACATGGTAACGCCTTTGGGATGGGATAATTATTTTGGGTTTGTATGCACTCCCTCACACAGCACCTACCACAATGTCAAACAGGAGAAAGCTTTTACAGTGAGCTTTCCCTGGCCCGATCAAACCGTGATGGCAAGTTTGACAGCCACCCCCCGGCGTGACGGCGAGGGTGCTGACAACAAACCTGTTTTGAAAGAATTACCCAGGTTAACCGCTCACATTATTGACGGGGTATTTCTAAGGGACAGTTACTTATTACTGGAATGTAAACTCATCAAGATTGTAGATGGGTTTGGTATCAATAGTCTCATCGCCGGACAGATCGTAGCAGCCTATGTACATGAAAACGCCCTTCGGGCTTCTGAAAATGAAGACCAGGAGTTGTTGTACCATGCCCCCTTATTGGCATATCTGAATCCCGGCCGTTTTGCAGCAATCAAAGAAACCTATTCGTTTCCGTTTCCCGCAGACTTTAAAAAGTAAATGGCAATGCATCAGGCAAATATTCTGGTTAATTACTTACAGGAACGGCAATCTGCGATGGTTCACCTGTTGAAAGAAATTGTAGCGGCGGAATCTCCCTCTACCGTCAAGGAAGCCCAAGACCAAACGTTTGAGATACTTTCCCGGGCATTAACTCATACCGGGTATCAAACACATCGTATGATGGGTCAAAATACGGGAGGATATCTTTATGCCAAACCCATCTCCAGAAAACGTTATCAGCCTGTACAACTCTTACTGGGCCATTGTGACACAGTCTGGCCTCTGAATACGTTACAGGATATGCCTGTTCATATACAGGACGAGAAGATGTCAGGGCCGGGAGTATACGATATGAAGGCAGGGCTGGTACAAATCCTGTTTGCGTTACAGGCCATTGTTGATTTATCATTGGAGTGTAAGGTTACTCCCATTGTACTTATCAATGCTGACGAAGAAATAGGAAGCCATGAGTCTACTCCTATGATCCGGCGATTGGCACGCATTGCCGACCGGGCTTTGATTTTAGAGCCTTCCCTGGGGCTTTCGGGAAAATTGAAGATAGCCCGTAAAGGAGTAGGCCGTTTTACCATCGTGGTGCGCGGTAAGGCGGCCCATGCAGGATTGGATCCTACGAAAGGGGCGAGCGCCATCGTTGCCCTTTCCCATACCATTCAGGAATTATTTAAAATGAATGATCCTGTCCGGGGTATCAGCGTGAATGTAGGTATGATAGAGGGGGGAGTACGTCCCAACGTAGTGGCTCCGGAGAGTAAGGCAGTGGTGGATGTGCGGGTACCCACCCAAAAAGATGCAGAACGCATTACCAGGAAGATTAAAAGTCTGAAACCCGTGCAGCCTGAAGTTACTATTGAGGTGGAAGGAAGCATCGGGCGCCCGCCCATGGAACGTACTCCCCGCAATCAGCTACTTTGGAACATGGCCCTTTCGGCCGGGGAGGCGTTGGGCATCGCATTGGAAGGCGCCATGGCCGGCGGTGGGTCGGATGCCAATACCACCAGTCAGTATACCGCTACGCTGGATGGGCTGGGAGCGATCGGGGATGGAGCACACGCAAAACACGAATTTGTGTATGTAAACAAAATGATTGAAAGAACGGCTCTTCTGGCACTGATCATACTGGGCGAACCTGTTCAGAAAGGACAAAAACCACCTGAAAAATGATGCGTTCACGTTATATTTTCACTTCTTTAACCCGGATTTCTCCACTCGCCTCCTCAAGCTTTGAGGTAGTTTCTTTACCGCATTCAAAATGGCAAACTGGAGATTATGTAGTGTGCGTGGTAAACAAGCCCTACAATAGTGCATTAAAAATAGAATTACCAAACGGGCGCATGGCCGAAGTAGCCGAGGGGGATATGCTGGTAGGGGTGTTGGGAGAGCGATTTGCCACCATGGAAGCTACCGGCACCTGGCGTATGACCGGAAAAGATGGTCAGATGCAGGTGCTCACAGGAGCCGGACTCTTCGGAAAAATGACATCCCGATCGATGTTTCTTCCGCCTTTAATTCCTATTCGATATATTGGACATGTACATTATGCTCAACAAAAAGCTACCATGCAGGATTTTGTTCCTGAAGTTCCCGTGAAGCAATTCAATACTCCCACGGTTCTGATGGTAGGCACCTCCATGTCGGCAGGAAAAACCACAGCCGCAAGAATTGTTACACGTCAGTTGAAGAAGGCCGGACTTTCTGTACTGGGTGCCAAGCTTACGGGGGCGGGGCGGTACCGGGATATTCTAAGCGTTTCGGATGCAGGCGCAGACTGTATTTTTGATTTTGTAGATGTGGGATTACCTTCCACAGTATGTCCTAAAGATGATTATATAACAACGCTGCACACACTATTGAGCAAAATGGCCGGTCAGCAAGTAGATGTAGCGGTGATAGAAATAGGGGCTTCGCCCCTGGAGCCTTACAATGGAGATATTGCTATTCAAGAAATTCGCCATTGTATCCAATGTACGATTCTTTGTGCATCAGATCCTTATGCGGTATATGGAGTAATGAAAGCATTTGAGATAATCCCTGATATTGTCAGCGGAGTAGCTACCAACACCCAAGCAGGTGTGGCTTTGATCGAGAAATTATGTGGTGTGCCTGCCCTCAATCTCATCGATTATGACACCTCAGAAGCCCTCAAACACATTCTGGCAACTCAATTAAACCGATCCTTATAATGGTGTTATGTGATAGTCACGAGAATTACTACCACAGGTACTCTTTTACTGTAGGGGAAGCACTGAATATAAGAATTAAGAAACCGAGTAAACCGTAAATAAGTTGTAAGGGAGGTTGTGATTGATACCCAATCATAAGAATTTCTACTCCGATCCAAATAAGTAGCGCAGCACCAACGATTAGAGCCCCAAACCACGACTATCGGTGTTTTATCCATAAACTATATGAAACCATGAGTGGAAAGATTCCCAGTATGGCTAAAAGAATAAGTCCTGGAATCAAATAATCACTAAAAGGAGAACCATCGAGCCAACTAACAGGTAATTGTAATGACTCACCCGTGGGATCTAATACGAGACCCATGCCACCAAAGATACCACTCAGACCTTGAAAAGCGAGTAAGATGAATAAAATGTAAATACCAAATGGACGTGATGCTGTTTGGATCATGTTATATGCCTTAAACGGTAAGCCCTCCGTCAATAGGATGCAAACAACCCGTAATATATTGGCTTTCATCGCTGGCCAGGAACAATGCCAGTTGCGCTACATCTTCATTCTTGCAATACCGCCCCAGGGGAGTCATGGCTTCAAATCCCTTTTTGGCCTCATCGGGATGAGCTGCATTAAAACCTTTTTCTAATGAGCGCATCATCCTGTTATCTACAGGCCCTGGGTTGATGGTATTGACCCGGATATGATGAGGTGCTCCTTCCAGGGCAGCTACCCGCATCATTCCGATCACAGCATGCTTACTGGTAACGTAAGCGACCATGTTGTTGAACCCTTTCATCCCTGCCACCGAAGAGGTGACCATGATACTGCCTCCTCCTTTTTTTTCCATGATGGGCATCACATATTTTAGGCCCAGCCAGCCCCCCTTCAGATTCACGGCAATGAGTTTATCAAATGCTTTTTCAGAGTATTCCGTAAGAGGGGTCACCTGCCCTTCAATCCCTGCATTATTAAAAAAAACATCTATCCCATCATACCGCTCAACAGCCGTCCTGACATATTTCTCCACTTCCGGGGCTTTGCTCACATCAGCGGCTACATAGCTAACATTCGGATGGTCTATTTGCTCAACCACCCTTTTGAGGACATCTTCATCAAGATCTACCAGTAGCACCCTGGCCCCTTCCTGGGCAAATAAGCGGCCCGTAGCACTTCCAATGCCTCCGGCTCCCCCAGTGATCACTGCTGATTTTCCTTTTAGCCTTTCCATAGTATTTAATTTAGTGTTAAATTGATTTGATAAAGTTATGTATGAGGGATAAGATGTTCAATGAGTAGGATTATTGGGCTCAATGACATATGTCAGTGATATCCGGGAAAGAGAAATCTATCTTAGAGTTATGAAAGCTATGATCCTTAAGAAGACAGGTAAGTTCAGTGAGCAGTATAATCCGCTCACGCTGGTCGATATGCCCACACCGGTTCCTGCCGATGAGGAAGTCCTGATTAAAGTAAGTGTATGCGGTGTCTGCCATACCGAACTGGACGAAATCGAGGGGCGTACTCCTCCTCCGGTTCTTCCTGTTGTGCTGGGTCATCAGGTGGTAGGCAGGGTGGAAAAAACAGGGAAACGGGCAACGCAACATAAAGTGGGCGAGCGGGTGGGGGTAGCCTGGATTTTTTCTGCCTGTGGGCATTGCTCCTATTGCTTATCAGGACAGGAAAATCTATGCCCCGCATTCCGTGCCACCGGGCGGGACGCTCAAGGTGGGTATGCCAAATACATGACCGTACCGGCAAAGTATGCCTATCCCATTCCCGAAGTTTTCACCGATGAGGAGGCCGCCCCCCTCCTCTGTGCCGGAGCCATTGGCTATCGTTCGCTGAAGTTGGCCCATTTAGAGGATGGACAAAATCTGGGGTTAACGGGGTTTGGGGCTTCGGGTCATCTAGTCATAAAGATGGTGCAGTATCAATATCCTCACTCCAAAATCTTCGTATTCGCCCGCAGCGAAAAAGAACAGGCTTTTGCCCGGGAACTGGGAGCCGTATGGGCGGGTGATACTGAAGCTATACCTCCTGAGCCGCTCGATAGCATCATTGATACCACTCCTGCATGGAAGCCCATTGTAGAAGCCCTGCGGAATTTGAAAGGGGGTGGCCGATTAGTCATCAATGCCATCCGTAAAGAAGAGGCAGACAAACCTTATCTGGGAAATTTGAGCTATCCCGAACATCTGTGGATGGAAAAAGAGATCAAAAGCGTGGCCAATATCACCCGGCAGGACGTGCAGGAATTTTTACAACTCGCGGCCAATATTCCCATCAAGCCGGAAATACAAAGCTTTGCTTTAGAAGATGCCAATAAAGCACTTCGGGAAATGAAGGCACAGAAAATCAGGGGTGCGAAAGTGCTACGTATCTCATAGAGGGGAGGACAGGCATTAACACAAAGCCTGTCCTCCATTGCGTACTATTCAATCGGTATGATCCTGTATGGATTCGCACCTTGATAAAGCAATCGAATGTGTAATATACCATCTTCAAATGATGCGTGTATGGTATCCAAATCAACGTTATCCGGTAAGCAGTACAGCCGTTTGGCATATTGCCTGTTAAACTCATTCCGAAGCACCGTGGCTTCTTTGGCAGGTTGCCCTTTTTTCTCTGCGCTCACGGTCAATACATTTCCGTCCATCGCCAACTCAATCTCCTCCTTTTTAAAGCCAGGCAAAGCCACTTTTAATTCATACGACTTATCATGCTCAATTACGTTTGTCATCGGAGTTTGCTTTTTGGTCATCCACAGCATATCGTAAGGATCGAGTCCGAGGAAGCGTTCGCCGTCAAAAATATGGTTGGGGTGGCTTCCAATCCTGTGAAGCCCCCCGTGTAAAATATGTTGTCTCATGGCTTTTTTGTTTTAAATATCCTGAAAAATCCCAATCTGTGCTATGAGCCTGATCTGTTATTCCAATGATTTTAGTCAATGATTGCTGTTGGGCAAACTAAGCCGGAACCGCTTCCTTTTTGTGAAATAGAGGGACGATCAATGCCCCAAAGGTAGCCCCTACCAGGATGACCGACACAAATATTCCGACTACGGGGGTGAAGGTAAGACTACGAAGAATGACAAAAATTCCCAGAGAGATAAACATCATCACTGCTTTGCTCCAGGGGTGCTGACGTCGAGCATTGATGGCATAGGTAATGGCTACCGCAGCAAGGGTATGACCAAAAAGCAGGCTAAAAAGAAACAGCACCAGCACAAAGAGGCCGATAGGAATGCCAATGAAGGTCATGAACAGTAGTATCACCGCCAGAGGAATGCCTACCAGATACAACATTCCGTAGCCAAAGCTTCTTACAAAATCCTGATTCAAAACCTGACCGGCGTTTCCCATGATTTTAGGAAACAGGAGGTGCAGCAAAAAGATGATCAAAAATACAGAAAGGATGTAGCCTACGATCAATAAGAACCAGGGAACCTGGCCAAACCAGGAAAATTCGTCTTCCGATTGCAGGGTTTCGTCGTATTGAGCAGTAGCATTGTTGCGCAATGCAGCGGTAAAATGCTGTCCCTCATCTTCATTGGGAAGCCAATATTTCACATTACCGTAAAATTGAGCATTCGGCTCTATCCTGATATTATCTGCTACCAAGACCGACGTACCCCGTACCGGCCCGTTGACCTCAAGTGCTCCCCCTCTCATTTCAAGATTTCCCTCACAGGCTCCATCCAGTACAACTTCACCTCCCCTGGCAATCAGATTCCCGGCTATGGTTCCGGCTATGTTTACACTTCCTCCCATTACTACCAGGTCTTGACCTATCCTACTTGTTTTATCAATCGTAATATCCCCGCCCATCACAATCAGATCACCTCGGATGGGTTGGGATATTCTGATTTGTCCTCCCATAGCCATGATATCATCACCCACCCATCCGTCAACCGTCACTTCCCCTCCGGCAATGGTGAGATCTTCCTGAATGCTATCCCGGATCATAATCGAGCCTGCAGCAGCTACCACGTCGCCGCTAATGGGGGCATTGATTTCCACCGTTTCTCCGGCTGCGTATAAATCGTGTCCTACGGGGGTGGTCACGTTTATTTTTTCGCCTGCTTTAAACTTATCACCTACCGGAAACTGGACGAAAGCAAATGTGATAGGAAGCAATAAGAGCGCTAAGAGTTTCATAATGCAAAAGGTTGATTAGATAGTTAGGATGCGTTAATATCTTTTCTTTGTCCACGGAATACAATGATTTATGTCAATCCGGATATTTTTCTTCAAACAGCATTCGATCTTGTATATACCCTTTAAATAACTCATGATAAAAATCACCCTATCCCATGACATTGACCATTGAGGAGAAAAATAGAAAAGTCTAGCTTTCGTATTATGAAAAAGCATACCGATTACATCCTAAAT
Source organism: Cyclobacteriaceae bacterium (assembly GCA_965230065.1). GTDB lineage: Bacteria > Bacteroidota > Bacteroidia > Cytophagales > Cyclobacteriaceae. The sequence goes on from OZ245942.1 coordinate 200,292, forward strand.
TTCAGCACCATCGGCCTTCGTGATATTTCCGAAGTAGGTGGGAAAAATGCTTCTCTGGGTGAGATGTTCCAGCACCTGGTGCCGCAAGGGATCAACGTGCCTGATGGTTTTGCCATTACAGCCACCGCCTATTGGGCTTTTCTAAATCATGCGCAGTTACGAGTGCCGCTGGTTCAATTACTCAACCAACTGGACCACAAGGACTTCTCTAATTTAAATGAGATTGGACAGCAAGCCCGAAAGCTCATAGCATCGGCCTCCTTACCGGAAGATTTGCAGGAATCTATCCGGCAGGCATTTCGCCTTTTGCAGCAAAAATATACAGAACCTATTCAGGTAGCCGTCCGGAGCAGTGCCACCGCCGAAGACCTCCCCACCGCCAGTTTTGCCGGACAACTGGAAAGTTTCCTCAACATCAGCAATGAAGAAGAACTGCTGGAAGCCTGCCAGCAATGTTATGCCTCTCTGTTTACCAACCGGGGCATCAAATACCGGGAAGATAACGGCTTTGCCCACGAGAAAGTAGCACTTTCTATCGGAGTCCAAAAAATGGTACGTTCAGACCTGGCCTCGGCTGGTGTGGGTTTTACACTGGAACCGGAAACCGGCTTCGACAACGTGATCCTGATTAGCGGAAGCTGGGGACTGGGGGAAAATGTGGTGAAAGGGGCAGTAAACCCAGATGAGTACTATCTGTTCAAGCCTTCGATCAAGACCGGGAAAGTGGCCCTGATCAATCGAAAATTGGGCGACAAGGCACAAACCATGGTATATGCTCCGAAAGATGCAACTTCTACAGGGGGTGAATACACCCTCAATCTGGATACTCCGCCTGAAAAAAGAGACAGCTTCGTCTTAAGCCGGGAAGAAGTAGAAATCCTGGGCCAATGGGCACTGTATATTGAAGAATACTACGAAAGACCCATGGATATAGAATGGGCGAAAGATGGCATCACCGGTGAGTTGTACATTGTACAGGCACGGCCCGAAACGGTGCATGCCATCAAGAAGAAAGCCACTTACGTGTTGACCTACAAGCTCAAAGAAAAAGGAGAAGTGCTTGCACGGGGTAAAAATGTGGGCTCTAAAATCGCAGCAGGCAGGACCAGGATTCTTCAGTCCCCCGAGGAAATTGATAAGCTTCAGAAGGGTGAAGTGCTGGTTACCGAAATGACCAATCCGGACTGGGATCCTGTACTGAAAAAAGCTTCGGCCATTGTAACAGACCGGGGCGGCAGGACCAGCCATGCGGCCATCGTAGCCCGGGAAACAGGGGCCGTAGCCGTGGTGGGTACGCACAATGCTACTCAGGTAATCCAAGACGGACAAGAGATCACCGTGTCCTGCATATCAGGAGACGAAGGCATTATTTACGATGGTATCTTGTCCTGGGAAGAAAAGGCCATTGATGTAGCACACATTGCTATGCCTCAAACCGAACCTATGTTTATTCTGGCCGACCCTGACCAGGCTTTTCAACTGGCTGCCTTGCCCAACCGTGGCGTAGGATTGATGCGACTAGAGTTTGTTATCAACAATACCATACAGGCGCACCCGATGGCGTTGGTCAGGTACCCTGATCTGAAGGATGCCGAAGCAAAACAGAAAATAGAATTACTCACCCACCGCTATCATCAAAAGACAGACTACTTTGTAGACTTACTCTCCCATGCGGTAGCCACCATCGCGGCTGCCTTTTATCCGAAAGACGTAATCGTCAGGATGAGTGACTTTAAGACCAACGAGTACGCCAACCTGATTGGGGGAAAAGAGTTTGAACCCTTCGAGGAAAATCCCATGCTAGGATGGAGAGGTGCCTCCCGCTACTACCACGAAGGTTACAAAGAAGCCTTCCGCTTGGAATGCGAGGCCATGAGAATAGTAAGAGAAGAGATGGGGCTGGAAAATGTAAAACTGATGATCCCTTTCTGCCGAACCCCGGAAGAAGGACGGAAAGTAGTGAAACTGATGGCAGACTATGGTTTAAAGCAAGGAGAAAAAGGGCTCGAGATATATGTGATGGTAGAAATCCCAAGCAATGTAGTATTGGCCGAAGATTTTGCTGAGATTTTTGACGGTTTCAGCATCGGTTCCAATGACCTGACCCAGTTGACCCTGGGCATTGGCAGGGATTCGGAAATCCTGGCCAACCTATTCGATGTGAATAATGAGGCTGTGAAAAAAATGATTGCTGACGTGATTGCCATAGCACGAAAAACCCATACAAAAATCGGGCTTTGCGGGCAGGCTCCCAGCGATTATCCCGAGTTCGCTCAGTTTTTAGTAAAAGCGGGGATTAACAGCATTTCTTTCAGTCCGGACGCGTTGATCAAAGGTATTGAGAACATCAACAAGGCCGAACAGCTTCAAACAGTTACCAAGTGAAATGACAAATGACATGAAACAATGCTTGAGTATCTTTCTTGTCATGCAACTTTATCTTCTATTAACTTTTGCGTATGATATTTTTTAACAGAAAAGACGTAGCGGCTCAATTGATGGAGCATTTACAAGTCTATTGGCAACATACCGGCGTTGTACTGGCCTTGCCAAGGGGAGGAGTACCTTTAGGACAGTATATTGCCAATCATTTGCAGTGGCTTAGATGTAGTGATCGTCAGGAAAATCGGGCATCCCCTCCATCATGAATATGCCATTGGAGCGGTAAGCCTCACGGGGTATGTGGTCAACAAACATCTGAAGCTGTCTCAGGATTATTTAGCTAAGGAGATAGCCCACCTGAGAGGAACGATCCGGGAAAAATATCAGCTTTATACGGGCAGCGATGCACCCGTTGAAGTAAGTGGTAAATAGACGATGGCATGGCTACCGACAGTACGTTTTGACCGCGCTGCCACAAAAAGCTACAATCATTAAACATGGACGTTACAACTACCATTTTCACGACGGTATTTTTTATCGGCCAGTCAATAACAGTTTTGTAGTTACAGCACCGCCCATCGGTATCCGGGTGTCTGTGCTGCCGCGAACTGTTTTCCAATTTAACTACCTCGGAAAGCCATACATCTATTATTACGGGGTATTCTATATCCAAACATCTGACGATAACTATGAAGTTGTGGAAGCCCAAATCGGCGCAAGGGTGGATGCCCTGTCTGATGGCTATGAATTTTTCGAAATAGATGGCAAGGTTTACTACCGTTTAGGAGAGACTTATTACAAGGCAGTGGTGGAAGACACTGGCGAAGTGTTTTATGAAGTGGTACGGGTATAAAACCATGAGGCTAAACTGAAATATAATATGCCCCCTTTTGAATATGTCATTCCACTTGTTTCCGTACTCGTCGGCCTGGCCATCACCGATTTGGCGATGAGTTTGAACCGATTACTGCGTGCCCGTGACAGAGTCAAATGGGATTGGCTTCTGCTCCTTGTCGCGTTTATGGCTATCCTGGCCGTATTGGACATATGGTGGATGTTCTATGGAGAACAGGAGGCTACTTTGTATCAAACGCTTGCCGGCTTTCTTCCGCTGGCCGCTCAGCTTATTATCCTATTTCTCATCAACGCTGCCGCGCTTCCCGACGATGTACCAAAAGAAGTGATGGATTTGAAAAAGTTTTACGAAGATAACAATCCCTATTTATGGCCCCTGTTTGTGATCTATTTCGTTAACATATTTGTGACACGTAGCGTTTCTATCTTTATTTTAGATTGGGATATCCTCAACATGCTTAAAGAAGCCTATTTGGAGCTTATTATAATTGTAACAGTACATGAATAAAACTTATGTACGAAGCAAGGATAACATGAATAGCATTGGTGATATGCCAATGTTGGTTACAATATAGAAACAATAAATCTTAAATTAATAAATATGAAACTATTAGAGAACAAAGTAGCATTAGTAACTGGAGCTGGATCAGGAATAGGTAAGGCCATTGCCATACTTTATGCAAAGGAAGGGGCCAAAGTGATTGTGAATGACATTAGCGAAGAAAATGGTCAATCTGTTGTTGACCAAATAAAATCAGAAGGTGGAGAAGCTTTTTTTATTGAAGCAGATGCTTCTAAAGAGGAAGAGGTTCTGAATTTGATTCAAAAAACAGTAGAAAAATATGGAAGGTTAGATATTGCTTGCAATAACGCTGGAATTGGAGGAGAACAGAATATTACTGGAGAATATTCAATAGATAGCTGGAAGCAAGTAGTTGATATTAATTTAAATGGTGTGTTCTTTGGCTGTAAGTATCAACTCGAACAAATGGAAAAGAACGGTGGTGGAGTGATTGTCAATATGGCTTCTATTCACGGAACTGTGGCTGCCCCTATGTCCCCTGCATATACTGCTACTAAACACGCAATCGTTGGCTTAACAAAAAATATAGGCGCAGAATATGGTCTAAAAAACATTCGATGTAATGCAGTAGGACCAGCTTACATTAAAACACCGTTATTAGATGCATTAGATGCTGAATTGATGAACCAAATTATTTCCAAGCATCCTATGAATAGATTAGGCAAACCAGAAGAAGTAGCTGAATTAGTACTATTCTTAAGTTCTGAAAAATCATCATTTATGACTGGTGGATATTACTTAATTGATGGTGGGTACACCGCTATTTAATAATAAACACAAATCAAAAAAGCAACGAATGACATAATAAAATCTTCGGAAGTTACAGATTGCAATGGAACTGCAAGCGTAACGCAAGGAATAGCCACAACAATAACCGAAGATATTTACACCTGTGAACGTGGCAGAAAAACAGATTTTATTATGAAAACAAAAACAGACATACTACTTGAACTTTTCTCAGAAGCTCGAACTCGATTTTCCAATCAATTGGAAAACCTTTCTGAAAACGACTTGCCAAAGAAATTAGGCGATTCACCTAATTCAGTAGGATTCCTCATTCGTCATATTGGCGATGTGGAATTGCTTTTTGCCAAAAATGTATTTGGCGACAGTTCGGTAAAAGTTTCTGCCAAAACAGTCATTGAAAAACGGGATACAGGTGAATGGACAGAGTTAGAAGCATTGAAAAAATATGTTGCCGGATCTTTTGAAAAACTGAAATCCATTGTTGAAAAACAAACGGATGAAGATTGGGAAACCATCGTCACCACAAAAGAATTTGGATCAAAAACGAAAGCAGAAGCCTTTGGCAGAATTGTATCACATACAACTTACCACGCTGGCCAGATGGCAATTATTCATAAATACGGAACAATTGTATAGCAAGGTGATATTAATCCAATAAATCGCTGATGTGTATCATTGTTCCCTCACCCCGGCACTCAGTAACTTACTTGTGAAAATAGGTAGGGTTTGACCCCATCGATTCAAGACGTATAGCTACAGGAATCAGAATATATAAATGGTCCAAAATGTATTTAAAAATATTGGCCTTTGACCTTGATGGCACTTTGACCGAAAGCGACACATCTCTGAAGAAGTAAAGGCTATGTTGTCAAAGGTGAAGAATGGAGGTTTCATGGTACTATTGGTGACGGGCAGAAGATTAAAGGCCATACCTGACATCACTTTTTTTGAGGACATCTGTGAAACCATAATAGCGGAAAATGGGGCAGTTCTTTATTTTCCAAATAATAATACCGTTTCCCTACCTTTTGGAGAACTGGCGGTGGATGTAAAAAAACAGTTACTTGATCTTAAGATCCCGGTGGAAGTAGGCATGGCCATTGTCGCTACCTGGACCCCGCATGATCGTGAGGTGACTAAAATCTTAACCAAAACGGGATACGCCGCATCCGTTGAGTACAATAAAGGGGCGGTGATGATCCTCCCTCCGGGGGCTTCTAAGGGTACCGGTTTAAGAATTGCCCTTCATGATTTAGGGTATTCACCCCACAATCTAATCGCCTTTGGTGACGCCCAAAACGACCGCAGTTTATTCGAGCAAGTAGAACTCTCCGTAGCGGTAGATAACGCCTCATCAGAAATCAAAGAAATTGCCGATGTAACGCTAACTAAACCAGACGGAGCTGGCATCTATGATTTTCCGAAAGCTTTATTCCATGCTTTAATACCTCCCTGTAAATTATACAACTTCTCGAAGCCCATATCCGTCATCACCCTGCAAGCTTGCCCACTGCGGTTACCACTCCGGCAATACAGCAGGTATGTTTTGGATTTATCAAGCTTCCTGATCTCATCCCGGAAAGAGGGTGCTGTAAAGTTGATCATCGTATAGTCAGGGACCACCCCTTCGCTTACTTCTGCAGGCGAACGAACATCCAGCACCACCGCATCTTCTTTTTCACGCAATGCCTTGAATGCTAGGGCATCGATGTCTTCATACTTCTTTGTCTTTTTACCAAAACCAAACATAACGTTCCTTATTTAAATTCATTCACTGCTTCGCTCAAATCATATACTTTCGTTCCATTGAGTTTACTTTCCAGTATACTGGATCCGGCAGCAGACCGGTATCCTCCTGCACAATGTACGACTACAGGTTTATCTGTTTTTATCTCACCGATCCTTTCCCGCAGCTCGGGCAGTGGGATATTGACGGCATTGTCAAAAAACTTACCTCCCGCCACTTCCGATTGGTTTCTTATGTCAATAATGGTATAATGGTCAGGATGGACTTTAAAATCAGCTATGGTCAGTTGACTACTTTTTTCAGTGGTATTTGCCGGATTTACCAAGGCTCCTTTGATAAGCTTTTCATACCCGATCTTGGCCGCTCTGATGATCGCTGCTTCCAGGTCTTTTTCATCTTCTGTCACCAGATAGAATGATTCATTGGGGGCTACCAGCGAACCCAACCAGGTCTCAAATTTATCCTCTTCTTTATTCTGAATATTGATAGCGCCCTTCAGATGCCCTGCTTTAAAAGCTTCCTGCCTTCTGGTATCAATGATCAGTACTCCCTTTTCGAGCGTATCAGCATTAGACAGTCGCTTTACTTTTTTCACACTGTCTTCCATAGGTTCGGCACCTTGCCGGTTCAGCTCCACATCATAGGGAAAATATTTGGGAATGAAGGGCTGCCCCTCCAGAAAGCTGTTTACAAAAGCCTGTTTTTCCTTCATCTGAAAGGCCCAGTTTTCTTTCTTCTGTTCCCCTATGGTACTGTACAAGGCATCGCTCATGTTTTTACCGCAGAGCGAACCGGCCCCATGAGCAGGGTAAACCAGCACCTCATCCGGCATGTCAGCAAAAATGGTATTTACCGTATCATACATCATCTCGGCCAGCTCTTGTCTGCCAACTTTCAGGTTACCGGCCCCTTCCCGAAGGTCGGGCCTGCCTACATCTCCTATGAAGAGAGAATCTCCTGTAAATACTGCTTTTTGTTTACCTTGCTCATCCAACAAGAGATAGGAGTTATGATCGGGCGAGTGGCCTGGAGTAAATAAGGCACGAACAGTAACATCTCCAATTTTCACCTCATCTCCATGCTCCATAGGTTTAAACTCATACGATACTCCTACCTTTGGATTGATATAAATAGTTGCTCCAAATTTTTGCTGGAACTCAATATGGCTGCTGGCAAAATCGGCATGGGGATGTGTCTCGAACACAGCTATAATTTTCCCATTATGTTTTTCCGCAAAGTCAATATAAGGCTGAGGATCGCGGCCTGGGTCTACCAGGGCCACTTCTCCTTTACTTTCTATGGCATAAGATCCGTGTGCCAGTGCTTTATCATAGATTTGTTCAATGTTCATCTTTTCGTGTTTTTAGTTGAGAGATTTTTTAGCCAAATAGAAATCTATTTTTTTGCCAGAAAATCTGGGGCTTTATCTCCAATTCTGGGCATTTGCGTTGCTATTATTGTTTCTTGCATTTCCATAGTTCTTGTTTGTTATTATTTATACTTCAATAATACGTCGCTTATCATTGAAAGAATGTAACCTTTGTTACACACCCGGTTTTATATACCGGGAAAAATAAGCTCTTTAACGATCATAAAAACTCCCATCACCAACACAAACCATCCAAAACTTCTTTGCAGTTTATTCCCGTGAATGAAACTGGAGAGGTATCCTCCCAGGAAAATTCCGGAAGCAGCGATGGCCGAAAAGACCAACAGGAATCCCCAGTCGATAGGCTGTTCTGCCTGTATATCTCCGATAAAGCCAATCAGTGATTTTGCAGCGATGATAAAAAGTGAAGTCCCCACCGCCATCTTCATGGGAAGCCTAGCAAAAAGTACCAGTGCAGGAATGATCAGAAAACCTCCTCCTGCCCCTACCAGTCCGGTCAACACTCCCACCACCGTTCCTTCCAATATGATCATGGAAAAATTAAACCGGGGCACAGCTTCTTCTGATGTGCTTTCGTTCCCTTTTTTTCCATTCCTGATCATGCCCACTGAGGCAAAAAGCATAAGAAAGGCAAACAGCAGCAGGATTCCCACATCTTTTGTCATTGTAAAAGAACCTATATGGAACCAGGTTTGCGGTAATGCAGGCACCAGCCACAAACGGGTGAGATATACTGCCATAAAGGCAGGAATCATGAAGACAACGGCTGTTTTGTAGCTCACCAGCTTTTTCCGGGCATAACTAATGCTTCCCACCAGCGCTGAAACACCTACCACAAACAACGAATAAGCTGTGGCCAGCACGGGTTCTATATGAATCAGATACACCAGCACCGGCACGGTCAGGATGGAGCCTCCGCTTCCGATGAGCCCCAAAGACACCCCGATGAGGGCAGCCCCGACAAAACCTGTTATTTCTATCAATGACATAATGTTTATCTGTTTGTAACTTGATTGTTGATAGAGTAAACTTACAATACTGAGCGTTGAGAGGGCGTAACAAATGTTACATAGCCATTAAGCGCAACGGCAAAAAAATGCCCCACCACTGTATACAGCGATGGGATAGCACCTCAACCTCACAAGCTATACTATAACATAGATACTGGCTCATGATATTCTGTCAAAGGCAGTTGGGTTTGCTTCAGTGCATCAAAGCCACCTTTAATATTTACTAACTTTTCAAACCCCCGGGCCTTGAGAATAGAAGCGGTGATCATAGAACGATATCCTCCCTGGCAATGCAGATAGTATTGGGTGTTTATATCTACTTTTTCCATATTCCTGTTGATGAAATCAAGGGGGAAGTTTTCAGCTCCCTCAATGTGCTGGGAATCGTATTCACTTTCTTTTCGCACATCGAGCAAGGGAAAGTTTTCATCGTATATTTTTGCAAAATTTTCTGCTGAAATTTCATCGATACTATCTGTTTCCCTGCCCGCGTTTTGCCATGCTGCAATGCCACCTTTCAGATATCCCAAGGTATTGTCATAGCCTACCCTCGACAAACGAGTAACCACTTCTTTTTCCCTTCCTTCATCGGCCAGAAATACAATGGGTTGTTGCAAATCAGGAATCAAAGCACCTACCCAGGGAGCGAAGTTGTCATCAATGCCAATAAAGATAGAACCTGGGATATGAACCTGGGCAAAGGCATCTTTGTCCCGGGTATCCAGCACCAGCGCATCGTATTGCTCAACCAGGTTCACAAAGGTATCCACCTCCAAAGCTACCAGCCCTTTTTCAAGCACTTTATCAATGCTGGGATAGCCCATTTTGTTCATCACGGCATTTTTGGGGAAATACTGGGGCGGTTCCACCAGGCTATCTGTCACTGCTTTAATAAACTCCTCTCTCCCCATATCTGCCCTGAGCGCGTAGTTGAACAATTTCTGATGCCCCAGGGTGTCGGTGGTTTCTTGGCTCATATTTTTACCACAGGCAGAGCCTGCCCCATGACCGGGATATACGATCACATCGTCGGGCAAAGGCATGATTTTGTTGCGCAGAGAATCGTACAGATGTCCGGCCAGATCTTCCCGGGTGAGATCGGTTTTCACTGCCAGGTCAGGACGCCCCACATCCCCTATGAAAAGTGTGTCGCCAGTAAAGATGGCCTGTGCTTTCCCCTCTTCATCCATCAACAAAAAGGTGGAAGACTCCATCGTATGACCGGGAGTATGTAGTATTTTGATCTTTATATCTCCAAGAGGAAGTTCTTCTCCGTCTTTGGCAATGTAAGCCTCAAAGTTAGGTTGTGCCGTAGGTCCGTATACGATTTTTGCGCCTGTCTTTTTGGCTAAATCAATATGACCCGAGACGAAGTCTGCATGGAAATGGGTTTCCAACACATATTTTATTTTTGCATTATTTTCTTCCGCCATCTCAATGTAAGGGGCCACTTCCCGCAAGGGGTCTACAATGGCTGCTTCTCCATTGGACTCGATGTAATAGGCAGCTTCGGCCAAACATCCTGTATAAATCTGTTGTATTTTCATGATACAATTTTTTTGGTGTTAACTGTTCAAAGTACGTACAAAATATCCCTTTTCAGTGTAACAATTGTTACATACAGAGCTGACATATATCATTTTTACTACACAGGATACTGGTAACCAGATGCTTGATACTAGATGCCAGCTAATCTATTATCCAGTATCAACCATTCAATATATAGAAAAAGGTTTCAAAAGTCATAGTTGAGCACCAGGTTGATGTGCAGCAAATCTACCTTATTCAAAATCAAGGTGGAGTCATCAGGAATGTTGCCATTCCCATGCTTGTAGACAAGCAATAACTCGGGTTGCAGATTCTTCAACCGTTTGGGAGTGTAAAAAAGGTCCAGGCTGAGGTGGGAATAGTCTGGCATGGCGTACTTATTATCTTCCACCGTACTGACCTCCGCTTTCCAGTACCGGCCTGCGGAAAGTAGTGTGCGGAGTTTTCCATGGTGGAATGAACACTGTTTGTCAAAAGTCATCATCAAGGCATGGGTATTGGCATTTCCTTCGCTGCGTTCGCGTTTCTGGAAGGTAAACAAAGGTTCACGTCCCCACTCCCGGGGGAAAAGAAAGCGCCCGGTATGATCTGTGCGGTTGTAGCCCAGACTTACTACGGCAGTTTTTCCCTTCATGCTTACTTGTACACCATATACATTAGCAGCCCTGTTACTAAAATAGCGTTGGGAAGGATCAGGGTTGCCCCCTTCCTGGATTCTGCCCTGATGTATCCATTGTGCCGACAGGTGCAGCGTCTTTTTTCCGATGTCAAAATCATACGTTGGTTCCACATACAGGGTATGAAAAACGTTATCCGCCCAATAATCCGATACTTTCAATGAAATACTTTTGGTGGGTGACCATTGTAGGTTGCCCACCGCCAGAAAATTGCTGGAGGTATTTCCAGCATACCCACTCGGACTCCCGTCAGGATTCCGCCCGACAGAGAGAGTGCCAATGCTCTCTCCAATGCCATAAAACCGGCCTGTAGCCCGGGGGTTTATTTGGTTGAAAACACCTAACCCAACCTCCAGCGATTTTCCTGATTCCCGCATATACCAAATGCCCTGCACCAGGGTGGGAATCATACGCCCGTCCTGTGGATTCAGCAAAGGCGTTTCTACCTTCATCCGTCCAACAGTAAGTTTATGTTGCTTGAAACTGAATTTCAGATAGGCCTCTCCCAGTAAAATAATTTCTTTTTGGGAGAGATCCTGCACATTGAACAACCCGGATTCATACCGGCTTCGCTTGCCTGTAGTAGGATCAGTAGCTAACATATCACTGATACCTAGGTTGAAGGAGCTGTAAAAAGCAGTTCCCATCTCCACATGCCTGCCAAAATAATATTGGTATTTCAACTTCCCTCCGGTAGCCAGGGCTGAAAAGTCTTTTAGCTTACCTTTATTGATAGTACTCATGAAATGGGTGCGCCACTGCCCGGAAACCTTTCCCCCTGAATGCAAAGAATCGGTTTGGGCAATGGCAAATAAAGGAGTGAATATCCAAAGTAGGATAAAAAAACAGCCTTTATTTTTTACACAAAAAAGCACGGCATTATCAATGAGGTAACTTGTTTCTTACCAGGCCATAGGTATAGGTTCCCAGGATAGCGGCGCCAATGGCTACAATCATGACCAGAAACCCATTGCCAAGCAAAATGAACATAGGCCCCGGACAGGCTCCCGCCATCGCCCAACCCAACCCGAAAATGATACCACCAATGAGGTAACGCGGAATACTGAACTTTTTGGGAGGAATTTTGATGTCTTCTCCGTACATCGACTTCACTTCCTTCCTTTTAATCCATTGTATGAACAGAACACCTACCAAAATAGCCGAACCGATGATGCCGTACATGTGGAAGGATTGGAAACGGAACATCTCGTAAATCCGGTACCAGGAGATTACTTCTGCTTTGGTAAGGATGATGCCGAAGGCAATTCCTACTATCAAATATTTTATGTATTTCATTATTTCTTAAGTTTTAAAAACTAAATATATTATATATGCTTTACCTGCTTTCAGAGTGCCAGCAGGTGTGGCAAAATCAAGTACGTCATCAGCAAGCCGCCAATGAAAAAGCCAATCACTGCAATCAATGAAGGGAGTTGCAGATCACTCAGGCCGCTGATGGCATGCCCTGAAGTACATCCTCCGGCATAGCGGGTACCAAATCCTACCAAAAAGCCACCTAACACAATGATGATCAGTCCCTTGATACTGAATAGTGATTCCCAACTGAATATGGACTGAGGCAATATATTTTCGCCTGCATCTGCTATCCCATAACCTGCTAATTCCGTTTTGGTGGCTTCGCTGATATGCACTGCTGTGTCTGGCATTAAATATTGATAAGCCACGAATCCTCCGATGATGGTACCTGCCACAAATACGAGGTTCCAGATTTGTTTTCTCCAGTCAAATGCAAAAAAGTCGCAGGTTTTTCCCCCACCTGACATGGAACACATCGTTCTGAAGTTGGCAGAAATACCGAAGTTATTGCCAAAATATATCAGGAGCATCATCACAATTGCAATCAAAGGTCCGGCCACATACCAGGGCCAGGGTTGACTCAAAAACGCTATTATTCTATCCATAAATTTGGTTGTTTTTAGTTTAAATCAAATTCAAAATTAAGGATGGAAAATCAGGTTAGTTGTAACATTTGTTACATAGCCTTTGCATTGGAGTAGCATCCATCATCTATGAAAAAGCAGGATGAAAATTATAGAATTGACTGAAGCAGATTATGCGTAACGGTGATGGTATAGCCCAGAAACTATGGCTAGGGATAACGGCCTGACTGAAAAGAACGGATTGAAGGTATATGCCTGAATAATTAGTTATAGAGGACAGAAAAACCATTTTGCTGATATTCTGCCAGCACGGTCATTGCTGAGAATGCTACCTCTACAAATTCATCTATTTCTTGTGCCAATATATTTCCCGAGTATATTGTGAAGAGCAAAAAGAAAAGGAACAGTTTTTTATTCATTTTTCTTTTTCGTTTCTTCTGGAATCCATAAAGGTTTTGTCCGATAAATGTTTTCGGAAATCGCTCCACTCCTGGAAATCCCAACCTGATACCCTTCCCTTCTTTGGGAATGTAATCAGTACCGAAAAGGTAATCCCAGAGGCTGAGCGTGAGTCCGAAATTCACTCCATATTTCCGTTCTTTTGGGATATCATACGCATGATGCCAGATATGCATTTGCGGGTTATTAAATATAAATTTTAAAAACCCAAGGTTCCATTTAATATTGGAATGATTGAAATGCCCTACCGCCAGGGTAAAAATATGGATGATGAAAAAGTCGCGCAGCCCAATCCCAATCAGGGCAAGGGGGATATATTCAATAGTCCGATACACCACGTTTTCCATCCAGTGATATCGTAAGTGAGCCGCAAACCCCATCTCCTCTACGGAATGGTGTACCTTGTGAAATTCCCACAGCCAGGGAACCCGGTGTAATAGCCGGTGTACATTCCACTGTACAAAATCCCTGACCACAAATCCGGTCAACAAGTGTGCCCACACAGGCCAGTTCATCACCTCAAAAGCTACAAGGTTGGTAATACCTACAGAAGCAAGCAGGTTATTGAAAAAATGTACGGCCACATCAGAAGCAGCATTGTAGATAATCAAAGAAAACAGGAAAAAATTGAAAAACATATAAAAGAAATCAAGCCAGAAATCTTTCCGGAACCTGTTATGCCTGCTCCAAGGTTTGGCGACCTCAAGCACAAAGAAGAAGAGGGAAATACCAATGAGCCAATAAAAATAATTATACCACGAGGGATGGGTAATCTCATTCCACAAATAGTTGGCATACCCTGAATAACTGTCTCTGATAATATCCAAAAAACGCATGATTGACTCTATTTTAAATATTGTCAAAATTAGGCAGGGAAAGACAGTTATATTGTAACTTTTGTTACATAGCACAGATTAACGCATGAGCCAATGAATGCCAAAAGACAACCTGCTACAGAATCTCTATCTTGTTTCTGTGCTGCTCAATTTTTCCTTCCTGTTCCAGTTTCTTCAAAAGACGGGAAACCACCACCCGGGACGTGTTTAGTTCATTGGCAATCTGCTCATGGGTTTTGCGGATGACAAACGAGCCGGAAGCCTGCTTTTTATCCAGTAAATATTTGTAAAGCCTTTCATCCATTTTCATAAAAGCCATGCTGTCGATAGCCAGCAGCAGCTCGTCAAAGCGTGTCTGGTAGGAGCGAAACACAAATCTTCGGAAGGATTCATATTTTGTGACCCAGCTATCCATGGCCTGCACCGGAATCAACCAGAGGGTACTGTCTTCCTCTGCAATAGCACTAAATTCGCTCTTCTTATGCTCCAGGCAGCAGGTGATCGACATGGCACAGGTTTCTCCTCCCTCCAGGTAGTAAAGGAATATTTCATTGGCGTCACTATCTTGCCGCATTACCTTCAGCGTTCCATCAATTACGAGAGGAATTTCCTGGGCATCCACCCCGGGAGAAATGACATAGCTGCCTGCTTTCACTTTCTTCAACCTTCCTGCCGTGATGATCTCATCTATCAGCTTTTCTTCCAACTGATGGTATTGAAGGATTTGTTTTACATTTTCATACATGACTGTTCAATTTAGGCGGTTTTATTTTTCAATACGAATGGTTGCCAGGGGGATATGTAACAATTGTTACAATATGGCAGGAAAAATATTACAATCTTTCTGAAAAGTTTAATGATTATCTAAAAATTTCATCCATGAAAAATCACTTTCAAGTACTCATCATAGGAGGTGGTAATGCCGGTATCTCGGTGGCCGCCCAGTTACTCAATAAAGACCCGAACCTTGACATCACGATTATAGAACCTTCAGAAAAGCATTATTATCAGCCTGCCTGGACGCTGGTAGGAGGGGGCGAGTTTGATGTAGAGGATACCATCCGTAACGAAGCTGATGTAATGCCGGAAAAGGCAAAATGGATTCAGGATCGGGCCGTAGGTTTTGAGCCTGAGAATAATCTGGTAAAAACGGAAAAAAGCGGAGACTTTACCTATGATTATATGGTGGTAGCTCCGGGCATCCAACTCAACTGGCATTGGGTGGAGGGACTGCAGGAAACCCTCGGTAAAAACAATGTATGCAGTAATTATGCTGTGGATCAGTGTACCTACACCTGGGAAATCATCCGGAACTTTAAGGGAGGAACGGCTTTGTTTACCAGTCCGGGCACTCCGGTAAAATGCGGAGGAGCTCCCCAGAAGATCATGTACCTGGCCAGTGACCATTTCAAACGCAAAGGAATTCTTAAAAATACCAATGTAGAGTTTTGCACGGCAGGAAGTGTAATTTTCGGTGTAAAAAAATATGCTGTTGCTTTACAGAAGGTAGTAGACAACTATGGTATTCATCCTCTCTTCAAGCACGATCTGATCAAAATAGACGGCCTTAACAAGAAAGCGGTATTCAAAGTGACTGACAACTCCGGTAAAACATCTGAAGTGACCAAAGACTACGATATGATCCATGTGACGCCTCCGCAAAGTGCGCCAGACTTTATCAGGAATAGTCCTTTGGTCAACGAAGCCGGTTGGGTAGATGTAGATAAATACACCTTACGGCATAACAAATATCCGAACATATTTGGTATTGGTGATGCCACCAGCACTCCCAATGCCAAAACTGGAGCCGCTGTGCGCAAACAGGCTCCGGTGCTTGTGAAAAATTTACTGGCTGTGATGAAAAACAGGAAACTGACAGGTACATACAACGGGTATGGTTCCTGCCCTCTGGTAACGGGAGTGGGTAAATTAATCCTGGCTGAGTTTGATTACAACAACGAGCCGCAAGAAAGTTTCCCTTTTGATCAGGCCAGAGAAAGGTTTAGCATGTACCAGCTCAAGAAAAGAGTATTGCCCTGGATGTATTGGAACAAGATTTTAAAAGGAACTGCATAAACCACAAAGCAATGGGAGAAACAATACAAAAAATATCAGATAAAAACAAAAGAAATACATCGACAGCCCAATGGCAGGAAGAAGAGAACCAGGTTACCTTGGAGATGATTTTGGGCAAACTGGATAAGATTGAAAGTACCGTCAACAGGTTAGAGCAAGCAGCAGAACTCGCTCCGGAGGCATTGTCCCTTGCCACCAACCTCATGGATGATACTGCTGGGTACATACAGGAAAATGGGCAAAATCTGGAAGAAAGGACAACGCTTAATCTTCAACTGTTAGACCGGCTATCCCAGCCCGAAACAGTACAAAAGCTCAATGCTTTGCTCGATTTGGCAGACCAACTGCCGCAAATCATCAGCAACGTCACTAACATGGTAGATGACATGATGGGCAAAGCGGTTGAAAATGGTATTGATCTGGAAGAAAGGATAGAAAAATTGCAAACAATGGTCAATTGGGCTACCTCACCCAAAGTATTGGACAAAGCCAATGCAGCACTGGAGGCAGTGGAACAAACCGATGACATGATCACCTTTGCAGTAGACCAGTTGGATGAATTTGTGATGGTATTACAAAATCATGGACTAGACGCGAAAGAAATGAGTGAAGATGGCCTGAAATTCCTTTCTATGATAGTGAGTGCTCATCACAAGGTCATACAAAACCCTCCTCAAAAAGTTGGGCTGTGGGATATGTTCAGAACATTATCCGACCCTGATTTTCAGAAATTTTTAGGGTTTGTAACTGCCCTTGGTAAAAATATCGGTAAAGGATTGTAGGAGTGATAAAAGTATGAACATTGACTTGCCTGCTGGTAGTGAACTTTTTTACTGACAGTTTGTGGATCCCGATGCTTACATTGGTTATGAATTGGAAGATTATTACCAGAGACGTTTCTTTTACTTCAATCGGTCTGATCATTTTAGCTTATACTCTCAATAAATCATTATCGATCGCAACTTGGGTTAAATAAATTGAAGTAGTCATGATTTAATCTGACAGTTTGAGTAAATTGAATTCGAACTGCTGATGCAGTGGAATCATTTAAAACTTAGTTTAAATTCCTGGCAAAGATGCATGGTGATAACCTCCCCCGAGGAGTGAACTGTACCCATTAGTATAAGTTGGTTGAATATAGAGTTATTTATTGAATTCTATTCGGGTTTTCTGTACTTTTGAAGCAATAAACTTCACTCATACGAATTGTCACCATTTGTTTCTGTTAGAGAGGTGAACTATTCGATGAACTGACAAAAAATGTTCTCATAAAGTATTGATAAATAGGGGGGGTACAAACAAAGTTCTCATCCTGCCGCCCCGACTTAGTATAATTCAAACAACTTTAAAACCCCTTAAATCATATGATTTGAGGGGTTTTTTATTTTTTTTCCTCCATATCATGCATGCAATCTCAATAAAAATGTGTCCGTTTCATGGTCCATTTTTATTTCCTATCTTTTGGACACAAAAATGAATGTACCATTCTGTATGCCAGATAGTTACACTCTTAATATTTAGTAAAATTTGTGCTGAATTGAATCAAAAATATGTCCATTTTGAAATGGGCATCATGTAATTTATTCATAACCAACTAAATGAAATTACTATGCGATCCAAAAACACTTTTAGCATTTCATTCTATGTGAAGAAACATCGGGTTTCACAAGGAAAAGTACCAGTTTATTGCAGACTCACGGTTAATGGTATCAGTCGGGATATTTCTATCAAAAGGAAAGTAAATTTAGACCGCTGGGACAACAGCAGGGGAAATGCCAAAGGTAGCCGGGATGAGATCAAAGTATTGAACGCTTACCTGGAACAAGTCAGAAACCAACTGTATGAAAATGTTCAGGAGTTAGAAAAGGAAAGAAAACTTCTAACTGCTGAAAGTGTTAAAAACCACTATCTGGGAAAAGATGACCGGGGTAAAACCCTGAAGCAGTTAATAGAATACCATAATGAAGAGATGAAAGATGAACTAGCCTGGGGTACTCAAAAAAATTATTTTACCACACAACGGTATATTTTCGAGTTCTTAAGCAAAAAACACAAAACTTCAGATATTTATCTGGCTGAACTCAATTACAAATTTGTCAAAGACTTTGAGAAATATTTAAAAAACCGTAAACCCACTGACCATCAGAAGCCTTGTGGACAGAATGGCGCAATGAAGCATGTTGAAAGGCTGAAAAAAATGGTTAATCTGGGTATCAAAGAAGAATGGCTCTTCAAAGATCCTTTTCAAAAGT
This sequence comes from Cyclobacteriaceae bacterium, assembly GCA_965230065.1. Classification (GTDB taxonomy): domain Bacteria; phylum Bacteroidota; class Bacteroidia; order Cytophagales; family Cyclobacteriaceae. The sequence goes on from OZ245942.1 coordinate 218,755, forward strand.
TCAAGCTTAAATTTGAAAAAAAGGAACGGGGTTTTCTAACGAAAGTTGAATTACAACGCATTGAAGAAAAACAATTCAAAATTCAACGACTCGTACAGGTAAGGGATATTTTTATTTTCTGTTGCTATACAGGTTTGTCCTATATAGAAGTCTACAACCTCACCCATCACCATGTTATTGTAGGTTTGGACGGAAAACAATGGATTCAAGGACAGAGAAAAAAGTCAGGTGAGTGGTTCAAGGTTCCTATTCTACCTCAGGCACAGAATATTATTGATAGATATAGAAATAATATTGTAGTACAAGCCAATAACAAGCTATTGCCTGTTTTTACCAATCAGAAAACAAATGCCTATTTGAAAGAGATCGCTGACCTCTGTCAGGTTGAAAAGAACCTGACTTTTCATTTAGCACGTCATACCTTTGCTACCACAGTAACCCTGGCCAATGGAGTGCCAATAGAAAGCGTAAGCAAAATGCTAGTGCCGTAACCAGGTCCAGTACATCAAGTTGAAAGGGCGTATTTTGAGCATATAAACCATAGCTCAAAAGCGTGAACAGAATCATTAATTTTGGGTTTGTTTTGATTATGTAGCTGGTAAGGGGCTCATTCATGTTTTATACTTTATCAGTAAAAATATTAAGGTTTATTCTGATTTTTGTAAGGCGGCTGCTTCGGCCGATCACTAAGCCGCTCTACTGTAACAAAAAATCAGAATATTGCTTATTCAGAAAAAAAGTTTCGTACATATTTTTATATTGGCGACTTTAGTGCTTATTGCCCTACTCCATCATTGCGCCATATGTAAAGATATTGCCAGTCAGCCCAGCCTATGTTAACAATGTCCAAATCCCCATCCCCATCCAGATTAAAGACACGGGCGCCCAAATGACTTTCTACACCTGTATGGATCAAATGCGGTGTGAAGTTGCCCGCACCGTCATTCTCGAAAATATGTAATTTTCTGGGTGTCATCATATTCTTGGTATAGTGTTGCCCTACGATGAGATCGATATCACCATCTCTGTCCATGTCAGCCACATCCATACTGTTAGTGAGGTCCTGAACCATTACCGTGTGTTTTTCCCAGTTAGGATCCCGGGGATTGGGCGGTGCTTCAAACCAATAAACCCCATCCTCCGTACCATTGGCCGTTGAAATCACAATATCCATGCTGCCATCCTTATTCAGATCTGCCATATAAAAACGGTCGGCCCACTTACCTACCGTACTCACCTGATGATATTGCCAGTCTTCACTTCCATCACCTGGGTTTTCGTACCAGCCAACGGCATTGGGTTCGGCATCACTGTTGATAGAACCGCAAACATCTATATCTCCATCATTGTCCATGTCACCTGCACCAATACCTTCTTCAGAATTGGGGGATTCAGTAATTCTGTGACGGGGCCAGTTGCCCTGCTCCGGATCAGAGGGAATTTCAAAATAATATACGCCCCGTGATGACAACAGTATCTCAGGTTTTCCACCAGGTATGATCTGGGCAGAAGTGTAGCCCTGTGCAGAAGTATTGTGAGGGCCACTGGGTATTTCCCCAATTTTAGTGCGAATTGTCCAGGACGTGCCTTGGGTATCATCAGCTTCCAACCAATATACATCCGGCAAGTCTTCTGCAATCACATCTCCATATTCATCATCATCCACATCCAGAATGAGCATGGCATCCATGCTGGGTTTTCCTGGAAATATCGTACGATTCCACTTTGCGCTCATATCCCTGCCAGGATTCCTGTAAAAATATCTTCCGGCTACAATGTCGCTCATCCCATCCCCTGTAATATCTTCTGCGGCAACGCCAAAATTTCTGGGTTGTTCGCGTTGATTGTCTATGAGAATAAGGTGAAAGTTATCCAGAGGTATGGGCGGGTCTGTTTTATTCTCCCATAACTCGACTCTGGGTGGACCTTTGCTCCCATGATTGGCCCCGAAAATATCAACATCGCCGTCAGCATCAAAATCGGCAAACTGGTTCCAGTGAGAACCTTTCAGGGAGAGTATATTTTTAGTCCATGAAATCCCATTGTCTTTATTAAAATAAATCCGCACTTCATCAGGGTCATCGCTCTGCTCCATCTCCGCAGTAAAGACGTCCAGGTTTCCATCACCATCAAAGTCATAAACACCGAGAGAATGAGTAACGCACTGCACATTGTCATCGATAATATGTTCAATCCAGCCACTTTGTGTGGGGTCGGCAGGGGCTTCATACCAGGCGGTCTTATACGTTTGATGCAACTTTTCAGTGGGAGTTAGTACGATATCTTTACGGCCGTCATTATTTATATCAGCCACAAAGGGAAATGTATTGTCATAATCCCAGGCGGTGGTGAATACTGTTTCGGTCCATTCAGCCGGATTGATATTACCATTGTTCCTGAACCATTTTCTGTCCACCACCATGTCCATTTTACCATCAGCATCTACATCGCCTATATTAAAATGCTCGCCGGTACCCACCTCCTTCTTCCGGTACCTTTTCCAATCAGCAGCATTAAAGGGATCATTTCCCTGTTTCCAGATGTAAATGTCGCGCCCCACGCCTCCGGAATACAATTCGGAAGCCCTGGTGATGATATCGAGTTTACCATCACTGTCAAAATCGTGCAGATAGGTTGCATCGGTTTTCGGTCCACCCAAGTTGTGCAATTTCCAGCTACCCTGCCCTTTGCCTGGATTTTCCAGGCAATAGACAACGTGGGTATAATAACCTCCAATGATGATGTCATCGTCACCGTCATTGTCAATATCGCCGCTTATCGAACCTTCAAACCCAATCTCTGCGGGGCCAGCGTACGCTATGTGTTTGATCCATTCCTTATGAGCCATACCTCCAGGATTCTCATACCAGATCACCGTACCCTCACCTCCGATCATAAAATCAATATGCCCGTCTCCATTGTAGTCGCCCTTGCCTTTTGCCCAAATACTTTTCATGGGTCCGGCTTCTATTATTTTATGCTCAAAAGTTCCGGACACCTGAGCTGTGCCGGAAAAACCGTTGCCCAAGATCATCAAAGCCAAAATAAAAAATACTCCTTTATTCATTGCTTCTTTATGTATTCATGAAAATTTCCATCTTTTAGTGTGAAGGCAAATTCGTATTATTGATCCATAACTCAACTACAGGTTTGGTATCCCCACCATGATTGCCCCCTATAATATCCACGTCTCCATCCTTGTCAAAATCAAAAAACTGGTTCGAGTGAGAACCACTTACCGGTAGCAGGCTTTTTTGCCAGGTATTGCCTTTACCTTCATTGTAATAAACCCGCACTTCATCGGATCCCTCACTCACATGCATCTCTGCTGTAAAAACGTCCAGGCTCCCGTCATTATCAAAATCATATACACCCAGTGCATGCGTAACACATTCTATATTATCTTCAATAATATGTTCTACCCAGTTGTCAGCGGTCTGTACCCTGGGTGCTTCATACCAGGCCGTCTTAGCGTATTCTCCTGCCCATACCGTAGGCGTCAGCACAATATCATTTCTACCATCCTTATTCATGTCAATTACAATGGGGAAAGTGCATAGCCAAGTGTAAGCAACGGTAAATGTATATTCTTTCCATGTCCCAATATCAATACTACCGTTGTTACGCAGCCACCTGTTCGCAAAAACAACATCTGCTTTCCCATCCATATCCACGTCACCCACATTAAAAAATTCACCATCGCCAATATGCTTGTTATATTTGCTCCAGGAAGTAAGGGTGTTTTGTTTCCAAATCCAGACATCCCGGCCAACGTCTCCGGAATATTTCTGGGAGGCTCTTGTTATAATATCCAACTTACCATCCCTATCAAAATCATAAAGGTAAGTAGTGCCCGATTTCGGAGCTCCCAATTCATGTAGTTTCCATTGCCCTATTTCTTCCTCGTGATTTTCCAACCAGAACAATTTGTGCTGCCAGTAACTGCCCAATACAAGGTCAACATCCCCATCCCCATCCAGGTCACCCGTACCCCCCCCTTCAAAACCAAAAGCCTCTTCTCCTTCATAAACACTATGTTTGATCCACTTGCCCTCCGTAGTACCCGGGTTCTGATACCAGATGATAAAATCATGGGCCTTACCGTTATGGCCGCCAATTAAAAGATCAATATATCCATCGGCATTAAAATCTCCTGTGCTCTTGATCCATACATTATCAGGCGGCTCCTCATCGATAATTTTGTACTCAAAAGTTCTTGCCTTTTGTGCGGAACCTGAAAAACCATTGAGCAGCATTGTCAAACCCAATATGAATGTTGTTGCTATATTCATTTTACATGGAGTTTGTCTACATTCAGGATAGGTCATGACATTATCTTTATCTAAAACCAGACTCGAGGTGCGAAGTCTGAACATTGAAAATTGATAAGAGACCCTTCTGCCTCGCCCAGACGGGGTCGCCCAGACGGGGTCGCCCAATTGATGCACATTATTATTTTCAATGCGTGTTCCTCGTATCAACTATTTGCCATGCTGGGTATACCCAGCATGGGAATCTCACTATTTGTAGATGACAAACTCCTTTATGTTACGGGTTGTTCTTCTCTGCTGGCTTTGGTTTTATGTCCGCTATAACAATTGTATTTAAGCAACAAACCTTTCATGTATTGTTTCGATTCCTGATACCTTTCATCAATAGTCTTTATCGTTCCTAATTTGTGACCTTTTGTAACCACCGGGGAGCATATTTCAGCCGACAACAATCCTTTATAATTGTTCTCTTTTAGTGCCTGGATAAATACTTCCCATTGCATGGGGTCTTTTTCAGAACCAGGGGCCACTTCCTCCCAGCTATAGGGTGCCCCTCCGATGGTTTGATTCTTGGCCAAAGAGATGGTATGTGAATACACCATATAGTCTTTCATGCTGCGCACGGTATTTCTGATAAAATCGTGATCCTGTGATTCCAACAAAGGCAAATCGAGGCCTACCTTCAGGCTGGGGTTGTTAACTTCGGCCAGCATTTCGAGTGTCTCTTCATTATTCCCTAGTATTTCGGGATGTGTTTGCAGCGCCAATGAAATGCCCAAGTCTTCTGCATATTTTGACACTTCGGTCAGGCCATCCTTTACATCATGCCATGCTTCCAGCCAGTCCTCTCCTCGTGAAACCCTTCTTGAACGGGATTCAAATGCAGGAAAACCATATCCTGTATTAGCATATGGGTTCTGAAAAAAACCATAAAATGCGGAAAGAATCCGGACAATGGGTGAACCTAATTCTTGGGCCATTTTTATACATTCTTTCACGTATAAAATCTCTTTTTCCTGGGGATACAATAACACATGGTTGCCTTGCATAAAATTAGTACAACAAACCACCGCTCCCATTTCCAAATCGAGTTCTTCAAATAAACTCACAAGTTTCTTCCGTCTCTCAGTATTTAAATCCATGGGGAACCCCAAGGGACGATGCGCATAAATGCAGGCGGCATCGTATCCAAATGCTGCTGCTCTTTTTACTGCATCTTCAAGTACGAGATTTTCCCCTTTCGAGGTAAAATACCCTCCGTAGCCGATAACATCTAAACTCAGTTTCATAACGCATTGTGTTTTGGTTAAAATAACTACTATTTAAAAACCATGTCGGTTGATTTCATGATAACCGTATGGATATGTGTCGATGTTAGTGCTGCTTTTCGTTCACCCACATTTTTACTACCTGCTCGGCAAAGTTTGCCCCAAAAACATCCATATCCCCATCCCCGTCAAAATCATGCAAACGCATACTGTGAGAACCTCCGGTACTGATTACCTGTTTTTCCCAGGTATCTCCGTCCTGATTATAAAATATAACTACCTCATCCGGGTCAGCGCCTTGCTGCATCTTCGCGATGATGATGTCCATTTTTCTATCTGAATTAAAATCTGCAGTGCCTATGGAATGTACTATTGTTTCAACAGAATCAGCTATGATGTGCTCCTCCCACATCAATGTAGGATCTTCTGGCGCTTCAAACCAGGAAATCCGATAATAGTTGCCTGCCAATTCAGCAGGAGAATGTAAAATATCAGGCAACCCATCGTTGTTCATATCCGCCACATCAATAAAGGTATTGGGCCATTTCCACGTATCAGTGAAGTTGTGCTCCTTCCAATCCCCCATGTTTCCGGTGTTTTCAAACCAATGTCCGTTGGTTACGATATCCTGTTTGCCATCTTTATTGATATCTGCCATTTTTAATCCTTCCCCGTCCAGGATTTCTTTTTCGTGTTTTATCCAGTTTCCAACAGGCCGTTGCTGATAAAAGAAAAGCGTATGACCACCAGCATTGCCAAAGGCTCCCTGGTTCCTGGCTATTACGTCTGTCAAGCCATCGTTATCAAAGTCATACACTTCTATATCATGCCCTATAATGGAATCAATCACATGTATTTCCCAATCGGGACCGGAAAACCAGATGATGGCCTGGTGCACAACGGCCACCACATCCGGAATTTTATCATTGTCAACGTCCCGAACTTCAGCATCGGTAGATATCTTTAATGAATCGTTGATGCTTTGTTTTTTCCAGTCCGGAGCCAGATAAGCAACCATCCCACCTTGCTGCCATCCTCCGACTAAAATATCAGTTTTACCATCTTTGTTGAGATCACCGGTAGTTTTCATCCAAAGGTTTTCAGGGGCCCGGTCATCAATAACTTTTTCAGTAAATTGAGGTTTCTCCTCCTTACAGCTCATCAGAACACTGATGATTATTATGATGAAAATATTGTAAAAAAAAATCATTTTAAAAATAGCGTTTAACGCTCGGTAGGAATATTTACAACAATTGAACATTTGTAATATAGAGTACCTGCGGATGAAATACCTCCACTCTGTTGGCAATCTTTTGCACTATATTGATTTTTTAAAACCATGACGACATTTTAGACGATCTCCTGATAAAGTTGTATTTCTGATTGACTTCATTTCATCTTTTTCAATGCGGCCTTTTGCTATAGAAAACTTTAAAAAAATTAAAGAGGCATTGCTTGCCCTAAAATGTATATCTATCTTTATTTTTAAAATGTAGTCTTGTGTCCAATTCTTTCTATTCCAGGAACAAAGAGTTAATACTAAAGCTTTCTAGTATATTTCTCGTTTTATGCTTTTTTGTTGCAATTGAAATTTTAGTCCGGATATTCTCTCCTCCCGGGCCAACGGACAACATGATTGATATTGGCCAAATCAACTTGTTTACCAAGGAAATTATTAATGGGGAAAAATGGTATAGAATTTCAAATAAAAATGCTTATAGCGACCGGAATATCCTTTTCAAGGAAAAAAAAGAAAAAGATCAGATTCGTATTATATGCTTAGGGGGTTCTGCCAGTGCCGGCTGGCCACATCCACCTGATGAGATTTACAGTACCTACCTTGAAAAATCATTACAAAAGCTCTATCCGACAAAAAAGATTGAAATCATCAACTGCAGCGCCCATGGCTTTGCAAGCTACCGGGTCAGACAGGTATTTGAAACTATTATTCCCCTGCAACCCGATGTCGTGATTATTTGGGCGGGTAATAATGAGTTTTTAGAAAGACGCAATTACAAAACGTCCGATCTGAAAAACGCACTTATTCAATTTCGCAGCAATTTCCGGTCAATCCAGCTAGCCCGTCAATTATTAACCAAACATCAATTCGGTGATACACCGAAGGTAGCAGAAACCTTTTGGAAAAAAGTAAATGAAGAGGCCCTTGAACTTCGGAGCAATCCTGAACAATTTGAGCAGGTAAAAGCGCATTACCGTATGTCAATAGAGCATATGGTTGAGGAAGCAAAACACAACAATATCAGATTAATGCTTATGACAGTACCCGTCAACCTGCGGGATTGGGAACCGAACGTATCCTACCTTGGGTTGTTGAATGTTACCGATTCAATACGCTGGGTAACAGCATTTAAAGAAGGCAAGAAGGAATACCTTAGTTCGAACTATGCAGAGGCGATATCGGCCTTGCATACGGCAAGTAAAATAGCCCCCCTGCATGCAGATACCTACTTTTGGCTGGCCAAGGCCTACGAAAATATGAATGACTCTCTCGTCGCACTCAATTATTATATCAAAGCAAAAGATCTGGACTACAATCCATTCCGGGCCATTAGCGATTTTAACCACACATTGCGATCCATAGCAACCAACAATAAACAGGTTGTTTTACTGGACATGGAACAATGGATAAAGTCCTATTCGCTCCATGGTATTCCCGGCTTTGATTTATTTCTTGATTATGTACATCCAAACAAAGAGGGGAATTTGGTGATCGCCTATGAAGCAGCTAAACAGATCATACATAGCAACCTGATTTCCGTATCTCCAAGCCACCAAAGCATCAGCCTCAATGAAATCAAAGACATTAATGCATCAGCCTATAAGGATGAAAATGATATGTATGTACAATATACCCGTTTTTCATTATGTTGTATTACGCATCAGTACTATTCGGCACTAAAATTCGCCAAAATTTTAAAAAGTTATATCCCACCGGAACTTTCGACCCAAACTAATTCAGAGAAAATAAATATGGTCAATGATGCTATACAAGCTTTTCAGCCGTATGTTGAACTGGAACAAATAAGTCTTACCGGGGAGGCGGCTGCGGAAGAAGAACAAAAGGTGATGAATGACATAAAGCTATTTTACAGTAAACATTTTCCCTATGGCGTATTTTAATACCAATGCTTTGTTGTTATGTCTCTAGGTTACTCTGGAAATATAAAGTCTTACATTTTGCCTCATATCAATTGAGAGCCTCCGTTTTTTTGTTATCCAGGCTTTTATTTTCTAATAAATCTCCATGTTCCCTGCCTGCATTAGCATTATCCGGCCAAAGGTTCCAAACCTTTGAAAAAATATCAAGATCGCCGTCACCATCAACATCACCTACGAGGGCGTCATGGCCGCCTAATTTACCATCAAAAATCACCCTTTCTAAAAACCGGATTCCTGAAGAAGTGCTTACATTTTCCCATATATACCAGCGGGGAAAGGCTCCTTCGGGCAAAAGCGTATCATCCTCCTGATCGCATGTAAAAATATCCAGGTCTCCATCGTTATCGAAATCACCCACAAACAAGGAGTGAAAAGACCCTCTGATCCCGGGGGCTGTCATAGGCAGAAAATGAGCCGTAAACTCAAGGGGGGTATTGCCGTGATTTTCTAACCAGGCTGCTCTGGAAGCCTTCTGGTCAGCATCTGTCATCACAATATCATTATCACCGTCCTGATCCAGATCAATAATCCAACTGCGGGCAGATAACCCATAGGGGCCTCTTTTTCCAAAAGGTAGCTGATGTTTCTTCCATGCCTTCCCATGATCAACATTTTCCATCCATCTATCAGGCAACACCAGGTCGTTGTCACCATCCCCATCCAGGTCATCCACGCCCCGTGGGAAAAAGCCCGCATGAATATGTTCCCTTTCGGTTAAAACATCCAGTGTTATGGTTGTTCTTCTCCAGATCATATCTTTTTTTGGCTCATTGGGTATTTCATACCAAAACACTCCCTCGGATTCTCCCGTCAATACTACATCCTTTCTTCCGTTTCCATCAATATCAGCCATCACAATGTCATGGATATTTGTATCTATGGCATCATCAAATTGGTACCTTTCAAACATTTCAGTTTGAGGGTGCTGATTATTTCTATACCAATACCCTCCGATGACAATATCTTCCCAGCCATCTCTATCCACATCAAAAGTAGTAGCCCCTAAAAACTTTATGGGCATGGTCCCCACCTCATGCCTTTCCCATTTAAGATTGCCTAGGTTTTCGAACCAGTACATGGCTTCAGCTCCTGTGAAAGCGTAATCCAGATCCCCATCATTATCAAAATCTGCCATTGCCGGGCATCCATATCCCCAATCGGTAGTGCCTGGTAAATCCCTTGTTATGTAATGATGCTGGAATGTGTTTGTGCCAATATGGGTTTCCAGCAGATGCCGGGGTTGTTTTTGTTTTGTACAAGACAAACAAAGCAATACCCAAAAGATCAGCATAGTTTTTTTGTAAACCACCATTTTTTCAATTGACTATATTCATAAAAACTCCTGTAAACCTTCTTCTCATTCGGATGAAATTTTGGCAGTTGTTGCCTGATAGTACTTCACCATTTCGGCAAGTATTTCTACTGATTTTTCCCCTCCTTCCTGATATAAAGAGGATACACTGCGGGTGAAATAGACACTATCAGCCCTTGAGCCCATTTTCGATACGGAACCCAGGTCATAGAGTACGGCATCATACTGCCCGATGCTGAATAGTTTTTGGGCTCTGTCAAGCAATATTTCGGAGGAATCAGCAGCATGGACCAGCGCATCACTTATGGTATTAATTTCATTCCAGATATTTTGTTCTTCCAGCGTAGACCCCGCCTCCTCTGTAAACAGCTTATTCTGCGGCTGAATTTTAAGTGCATTGTTAAAATCCTGCATGGCCAGCTCGTACTGATGCTGGTTACGGTATCCCAAACCCCGCAGATAGAATAACTCCGAATCTTTTGGGGAGTTCTCCAACAAGGTTTCAACAGCATAAATAGCTTCCTCATAAAAGCCGTTCTCCAATAATTTCCTTACCAAACTTTTATTGTACTCAATATCATCCCTATGTTGCAAAATGTAACGCATACAGGCCAGTCCTAATTCATACCTTTCCGCTTTGTTCGAATGCTGTAATGATGCAAGCTGTTGTATAGTTTTTTTGTCAGTATTACAGGAAAGTAAAAACAGGCATGTCAACAGGGCAATTAAATATTTCATGATCTTCAATTGATTTCTAAATTTTCTTTCTTACGGAAGTAGACTTCAAGGCGGTCAGCTACCAGGGCATGTCCGAATTCATTCCAATGATTATCCCCTTCAATAAAAAACATTTTAGTCGTAATCACAGGGTTTTGTGAAGTAATAAACAATGGAAACAAGTTGACAAAATTAATAGCATGGGTTTCGGCGAAAGACTCCCACTTTTCTACATAATAATCATGCTCATTCGCTTTTAAAATCTGATAATGCCAGGGGTGCACAGAAATCGTAAGTTTCACATTTTGTGTATCACACAACTGCTTCAGTTTTAAGAGGTAGTCCTGCCCCAATGCAATGCCCCGATCCGCCAATTTTCTGAAACGATCGTTATAATACCACTCCCCCACTCCGTGAAACTGAGGATTTGACAGTAAAACTTTGTCATCAAAATCACTGAAAAAGGAAGCATATAATTCAAGCGCATTGGCAGGGGTGCCTACAACACCCTTTTCATTAAAAAATTTTGCCCTTTCAAAAAATTGTCTGGATTGTCGCCTCTCAATAATTGAGGTAGCAAGGTAAAAGACAGAGGAGTATTTTTTCAGGAAAAATTTACTTTGATACCAGGCCTCATGCCCCCACGATATATCCCCTGGCTCAAAGTGTTCATATACCAGTTCATTCTGCATATCTGAAATATCAATCAATACAAAAATATGATCGACCTTCAAACCTTGCTCAAACAAAAACTTAGCCTTCAGGTATTCAATTTTCGGGCTGTAGCTAATACAGGAGGCGTTGAGCACTTCCATGTCATTTCGCATTTGTTTTGAGAGGATTCCACTGAATGTTTTAGGATAGGGCACTCCTACCCCTTCTGAATGGGAATCTCCCAGGATCAAAAGTCTTTGCTTATCTGTTTCGAGTTGCACCTGATACACAGCGGAGTCTACCATGCCCAACGAATTGGTCTTGAAAGGGTAAAAAGAAGCCCCCCATACCGCCCAAGTATCCTGACCTCGCTGCAGCCCGTGATGATAATAATAATGGGGAGCCCTGAAAGCATTATAATTATCAGGGATAATGATAAATCCGGCCAGAAAGTCCATGAACACTACAATCAGGATTGAAAAAAATAGCTGTGACCAAATGGATGGACTCTTTCTTAAATCTTTAAGAAAACTCATTTAAACGATTTTCAACCTAAATTAGCATTACTTTTTTAATCTTTCATTAATAGTTTAATAAATGGTTGTTTTTAAACGCAGCAGCTTATGAGAAGCGGTACGGAATCAGCGTCTGTCTGACGATTCCGTGGAACCCGCCTTCTCATCAATATGGACACAGTACTACCTTTTATTCGTGGTTCTTAATACCCGGGGTTTTGTTGCAATAAAGGATTCAATCCCAGTTCATAGCTTGGTATCGGCCACAATACTTCATGCGATTCAACACTGGCATTGGGATGGGACATTTCAACTCTTTCCTTTAGGGTATTGAATCCCCAACGGCGTAAGTCAACCAAACGATGTCCTTCTCCTGCCAGTTCTTTAAACCTTTCGTCCTGTATGGCTTTCAGAAATGTGTCATGGGTATAAGTGCCGCTCAGGTCCGCTAACCCTGCCCTGTTCCGAACTCGGTTGATGGCATCAAATGCAGCAGGAGTCGGGCCATTATTCTGTTTATTTAAAGCCTCTGCATATATTAGCAACACATCGGCAAAACGGATAAATGGCCAGTTATTTTTATGGTTTTGGGGTGTAGTCGTCCGATCGGAATCCTGTAATTTTGTCATGTATATTTTACCGTTTGTGCTGAGGGTGTCACCGGTTATCGGGCTAACAACCGTACCGAAAATGTATGATTTTTTCCTGAGATCACCCGGCTCAAAACTGTTATATAAAAGCGGTGTTGCTTCATATCTGGCATTCCCCCAACTGCCAAAATAACCAGGAAGCGCAAACTCAAGATTCACCCCATTGGCGCTTACGCCAGGATAAAACTGATATTCCCAGATTCCTTCTTTACCGTTTTTATTTTCAGGTAAAAAGGCTGCTTCATAGGCTGTGAAAAGGGTATCTCCGGTCTCATCCAATATGGCCTCAGTGATCAGATCATAACCCCCATTATCCACAACATCTTTTGCATAGGAAACTGCCATGTCAACATCGCCTGCAGCGGCAGCTTCCCCATTGTATGACTTGGTCAGGTAGACTTTTGCCAGCAGCGATTTTGCTGCCCCCATGGTGATCCTGCCCTTGTCTGCCTCATTGAGTGCTGTCCATTCAGGTAAATAATTGTTGTTAATAATTTCCTCTAAATCTGCAATAACCTGGCTATAAAGTTCAGGCACCGTGCTATTGGGATAGTTCTGCCCGTCGGGGGGCGTGGTTAACAATGGAATGGGCCCCCACATTTGCACACCCAGAAAATAGTTGTAAGCCCTAAAAAACAGCGCCTGGCCTTTAAAATTTTCAAGTTTAGTCCATCTTTCACCATACTGTTCCTGCAGTTCATCATAATGTGAAAAGAAAGTGTTTGCCCGGCCCATTGGCCACCACACGTAATTCCATTGCCTGAAAATATTAAATTGAGTATCGTTAAAGTCATGTTGGTCATACTCCTGCCCTTCTGCATCAAAGGCTAAGGTATGATTAAAATCATCTGCCGGTACTGTAGCAAACCAACTCCACCTTCTGTCCTGGATCGTCCAGAAGTTACTCGGGTAAATGCCATTGATAAATTGCTCAACGCCCTCTTCTGTTGCAGTTGAGCCAAAGAAGTTTCCTTCCGTTACCAGTGTTTTTGGTTCTTCTTCCAAAAAATCTTCACAGGCAACTATACCCATCATCCCTATCAATAGTATGAGGAATGTTATTATAAAATACTTTTTCATTTTTCTCTGTGTTTAGTAATTAAAATCCTATATGTAATCCAACCATAAAGCTTCGTGTGGGGGGATAATAACCTGAGTTAAGCGGCAATAAGGTTGCGCTTCCACCCATTTGATTCGCTTCCGGATCAAAACCAGAATATTTTGTAAGTATCAGGAGGTCGTTGCCCTGAACATAGACGTTGGCGTTGGCGATACCAATCTTATTGAGAAAGGATTCTGGCAGATTATAGGTAAGGGTTACATTCCTAAGCTTCAGGAAGCTTCCATCTTCCACCATACGATCTATAGCACCATCTGCCCCATCGGAGATATTAACAGGTTTGTAGCCTGCCCTTGGGATATCATTGGATGTTCCGGGGCCTGTCCATCTTTCGGTGGCAACTTCTTTAAACTTATTGAATTCGCTTGATGACAGGTCATACTTCCACTGTGCCAATTCAAAATTAAATACTTCCTGTCCTACCATCGCATAAAAGAAGAACGAAAAATTAAAATTCTTGTAGGTGAAGTTGTTGGTTATACCTCCAAAAAAATCAGGGTAAGCATTTCCAAGAATTACAAAGTCATCGGTGTTGATAACCCCATCATTGTTCTGGTCAACGTATTTCATGTCGCCAGGGCTGGCCGCAGACTGTGCAGACTCATCAATTTCTGCCTGGGTTTGGTATAAGCCATTGGTTTCATATCCGGCATAGTTTCCAAACGGTTTGCCTTCTTCCAGTTTATGATAGTTGCGCCTTAAATTGTCGCCCAACAGCAGGAAATCCTGCCCTTCGTTTAATGCCAGATCAAGTAATTTGTTCTGTTGGAAGGTGCCATTTAAGTTAACCGACCATTGAAATTCCGAATTAATTCTGGGGCGATAATTGATACTGAATTCAAACCCGGAATTCTGGAGGCTACCGATGTTTTTGGTAATACTTGGATTATGGTTTCTGGCTGGGGAATTAACAATCGTAATTAACTGATTCAAAAGCAGGTCAGTTGTCTTTTTATGGTAATAATCCAGGGTAACGTTTAATCTGCTTTCCATCAGGCCAATATCCAAACCTATGTCCAGTTGGGTGGTGGTTTCCCACTTTAGCTCTTTATTGGCAATTCCACTCGGTGCATAGGTGCCGACTCTGGTATCATTGAATCCATAGCTAAATGCCGAACGTATCAGTTGCAAGGTTGAATAAGGGCTGATCCCCTGACTACCGATGCTACCATAGCTTCCCCGAAGTTTCAGGTTGTCAACCACCCCCATGTCACTCATAAAGCCTTCGTCTGAAAGTCTCCATCCGATGGAACCGGAAGGGAAAAATGCCCATTTATTGCCAGGGGCAAATTTGGAAGAACCATCGTACCGTCCATTGAGTTGCAACAGATACTTTCCTTTATAGTTATAGTTGATCCTGGAAAAAAAGGATTGCAATTGCTCTTCCCATTGAGAAGAACCCACGCGGTGGTTGGCCTGTTGGCCTGCCCCCAGGTTGTGAAATTGATACTGTTCAAAGACAAAGCCTTCTGTGCCTGCGTTTGTGCTTTCAAAACTGGTTTTCTGGGTGGATGTTCCTACCAATGCGGTTAACTGATGACCAGTGTTAAAACTTTTTTCAAACGTGAGCATATTTTCAACCAGCCAGTTGTTATTTCTGGTAGAGTTTTTTGAGGCAACCGCCACTTGTTCAAAATACTGGGGATCAGGAATTTCTTCTGGTGAGAAGAACCGGCTTTCTGTAATTGTGGGCTGTAATCCAAGGGTAATATTATATCTCAGCCAATCAGTAAATTTAACTTCTGAGCCGATGTTAAGCTGCACATAAGAACCCAGGGATTCCCTGATTTCCCTGTCTAACGCGGCAAAACTATTGGCATATTGCTTGGGTGTTCCTTCTTCAAAGGTATTATAAATGATGGGAGGATAGTCACCAAATTCATCGGTTGGTGATAACATGGGAGGAGTTGATATAATGTTGATGGTGCCAAACCTCCCATCCCAGGTTTCATTGATGGAGTTTGTGACATCAGATGCATAGGACATAGAGCCTGAAAAGCTCAACATTTCGTTAGCTTTTACATCAATATTAAAGCGTGCCGTATATTTCTCATAATCAACACTGGGCATCAACCCCGTAGTCTTAAGGTAACCGCCAGCCGCACTGTATTTTATATCTTTTGTTCCGCCTGCCACTGATAAGTAATATTTTTGTTGAGATCCCTGATCAAACAATTCCTCTTGCCAGTCAGTGCCCTCACCTACCTGATTTAAAACACCCTGGATATCGGAATAGGCTGGTGGTGCACCGCTTTGGCTCCGCACATCATTTACATATTCCATATACTCTCTTGGGCCCATCACATCATAGGTCCTGGTAGGTTGCGAAACTCCGTAATATGCGTCAAAACTTACTGTCGGCTTTCCTTCTGTTCCTTCTTTGGTAGTAACAATCACAACGCCGTTGGCAGCCCGTGAACCATATATCGAGGCGGCAGAAGCATCTTTCAGAATATCAATACTTTCTATGTCAAGTGGATCAAGGGTATTGATGTTTCCGCCAATTACCCCATCGATCACAAAAAGGGGCGCATTGTTACCGTTGATGGAATTCAAACCCCTGATAATTATTGAAAGACTACCTGGTCCGGGTGCAAAACTGTTCTGCCTTACCATTACTCCGGCGGCACGCCCCTGAAGGGCCTGATCTAAGCGTTCCACTGGAATAATACTGATTTCTTCAGGAGTTACTGAGGCCACAGACCCGGTTAGATCTGCCTTTTCCTGCGTGCCATATCCAACAACAACTACTTCCTGCAATTCGGAAATATTCGGAGCCATTGTAATATCAATGGTAGACCTACCATTGACAAGGACTTCTTCCGTAAGAAAACCCACGGAACTGAATATCAACGTGGCCCCCTCCCTCACCGAGATTTGATAATTTCCTTCTGCATCCGTAATGGTACCATTTGATGTGCCTTGTTCCAGGACATTAACCCCGGGAATGGATTCATTATCTTCATCAGAAGTTACTGTACCAGAAACAGTTCTGTCTTGCTGTACTTGCTGAAAAGCAAAGCTTTCGCTTTCTGATAAGGAAAATACCGGTGCATTCGTCGCTAATGCCAAATAGAGCATTAGCAAAAACTTACAAAGTAGATGTCTACAATTTTCCATAGGTATTTGGGTTTTGGTTTTACACATCATGAAAATGAATTATCCACCACAACCAGACAGTGTTTTGCATACAACTACTTATTTTTGTCCCTGCAAACCTTTCCTGCTTAACGTTCACTGTATAGCCTGGCTGCATCCAATGGCAGCTCGTACATTCCTGAAAAACTTAATTTGTATATATTCTCTTAGATAATTCTCATCATAATGGTATGGGTAGGGTAATCCGGAATACAGATACGTGCTGTATATATGCTACCTCATAAAATGCTGTAGATATTATTGCCTTTTATATGATTTTAATCATCCACGGAAAATAGTATATCATTTCAAAAAACTATTTCAAGATAGGGAAAACATAGGTGAGAAGCTTCCACATATTTTGCAATTTTCGACACTATATTAACAGGGTATTCAGTATACCCTCTTTCGTATTGGACATTTAGTTCAAAATATGTGAGCTTTTTGACATTGGAGAATATGAAGTTTTTCTGATGAAATATGTAACAACATCCCTCCTTTATTTTTCCGGAATACCTACCCATCCCTGCTCATCAGCCGACTGCATCACCCGATCCAGCACCTGCTGGCAGCGCAATCCATCGTAAAAGTCTGGGACCACCCGGGTTTGGGTAGCAATGCCTTTGATGAGTTCACTTACTTCATGGATAAAAGTATGTTCCCATCCGATGATATGCCCCGGAGGCCACCAGGCCTGTACGTAAGGTTGGGTGGCTTCCGTTACCAGGATATTTCGGAAACCTTGTTCCGGTCCCTCATCCCTCCGGGAAAAATATTCCAGCTCGTTCAATCGCTCCAGGTTGAAGCCCAGGCTTCCTTCGCTTCCAAAAATTTCTAAGCGGAGAAAATTTTTCCGTCCGGTAGCATAGCGGGTGGCCATGAAGGAGCCAATGGCTCCACTACGAAAGCGGGCCATAAAGCTGGTGGCATCATCGCTAGTAACTTCACCTGTACCAGAACCATCGGCTAAGGGGCGTTCTTTGATAAAGGTTTTTTGCTCTCCACACACTGCCTCAAATTCACCCAGGAGAAAACGGGCAAGGTCAATGATATGGGCGTTCATGTCCCCATGCGCTCCCGAGCCGGAAGTTTTGCTGTCATGCCTCCAGGTAATGGGAAATTTCGGATCTACCAGCCAGTCCTGATAATATACCGCATTGAAATGATTGATTTTACCTATTTTTCCTGCTGCTATCATTTGTTGAGCCAGTTGCAGGGCCGGGAGGAAACGATAATTAAAAATCATCATATGCACTACTCCGGCATCCCGGGCGGCATCCAGCATAGAGCGGGCTTCTGCTTCATTTACCGCCATGGGTTTTTCGCACAAAATATGCTTTCCCGCTTTCGCTGCTGCTACGGCAATCGGCTTGTGCAAATCATTGGGAGTAGATATGTCAATCAAATCGACATCGTCTCGTGCTATGAGTTTTTCCCAGGAAGTTTCCTGATGTTCCCATCCGAAACGTTGGGCGAAAGCTTGCAAATTGGCCTGGTTTCTTCCGCAGGCAGCTTTCAACACAGGGTGAGCAGGTAAGTCAAAAAAGTACGGTGCTTTGATAAACGCATTGCTGTGGGCTTTGCCCATAAAGTTGGTACCTACAATGCCGATATTTATTTGTTGTTTCATCATGAATTATTCATGCATTTAATAATTTTATTCCAACCCCAAAATCTGCCTATTTCTGTTCCTATCCGTTTTTCCCCCGGCAAAATCGTCAAAAGCCTGTTCAGTAGTTTCAATAATGTGTTTTTTGATGAAAGGAGCACCTTCCTGGGCACCCTGCTCTGGACTTTTTACACAGCACTCCCATTCCATGATCGCCCACCCATCATAGCCTGCCTCGGCCAGCAATGTAAAGATTTGTTTGAAATCTACCTGTCCGTCACCGAGTGAGCGGAATCTGCCGGCCCGTTGTTGCCAGGGCTGAAAGCCTCCATAAACGCCTACTCTCCCATCTGGTCGGAATTCGGCATCTTTTACATGAAAAGCACGGATACGATCGCCATATCGTTTGATGAAATCCAGGTAATCCAGTTGTTGAAGCAACAAATGACTGGCATCGAAGGTAAGGCAGGCGGCCGGATGGTCGTTGGTTTTTTCTAAAAAAATTTCATAGGTAGCCCCGTCAAAAAGATCAGAACCCGGGTGCAGTTCGTAGCCGAAAGTGATGCCATGCTCTTGTGCCATATCCAAAACAGGTCTCCAACGGCGGGCCAGTTCATCAAAAGTCTCTTCTATAATGCCTTCCGGGCGCTGGGGCCAGGGATACATCATCAGCCAGGCGAGTCCACCTGAGAGTACAGAAATATTTTTCGTACCCATATTTACTGAAGCTTGCACCGACTTTTCCAGTTGATCGGTAGCCCAGGCCGTTATCTTATCATCTTTTAACCCTTCAGGGAAAAAAGGCTGAAACATCAATTCATAGGCCGGATGCATGGCCAATACCTGTCCTTGGAGGTAAGAGGCCAATTCTACTACCTCCACACCGATTTCATGCAATTTACCCTTCAATTCATCGCAATAGGTTTTGGAGGCAGCCGCTCTATCCAAATCGATCACCCGTTGGTCCCAGGTAGGTATCTGCACGCCTGCAAAACCCAAATCAGCAGCCCATTGGGAGATATTTTCCAGATTATCAAAAGGAGGTTCATCTCCTAAAAACTGAGCCAGGAAGATAGCAGGGCCTTTTATTTTTGTCATATTGTTTTCAATTACTAAATTCTAAGCTCGAAATTCCAAATAAGCTCAAGAGCTTAGAATTTCGAGCTTAGGGTTTTTCTGTATTTTGGTTCAAAATCAGCCTCTCGAATACAGTCGCGCATCAAGGCTGACATTTCTGTACCTATCCCTTTTTGTTTGCGCAGTTCCCGGGCGCCTCTTTCATTCAACAGATCTACCACATTTTGCGCATAGTTCAGGTTTTCTACAGAAAGCTTCATGAATTTTTGAGGATCGTCCCGGTAAGGGAAAAGATCCAATCCGTACCATTGATCATAACCGTTCTGATCCAACACATACATGATAGACACCAACCGGATCATGCTGATCGTACCAGGGGGCAGATCGATGTCGGCTTGTTGGTCGTTGTCATCAAAGTGGGTATGATACAATTTGCCATAATGGCAAACCAAAGCCACCTGATCTTCGGAATGTTCTGAAGCAATCAGACTGTGACCAATATCTATGTTGATACCAAAATTTGGGTGGTTCACTTCATTCACCAGGGCCAACGCCTGTCCGGTGGTTCCGTAGAGTATCCGTGACCTGGGTTCAAAGGGTTTTGGTTCAATGCAAACTTTTGTAGTGTATTTATTCTGGTCAATATAATCCATGATCTGATAAACCGAATCCACATACAGTTTGTACAGTTCATTGTAATCAGATTGCAAAGGGAAGTCGGAGCCATCAGTAGCTGGCCAGAGTACACTGATGGGCACATCAAATTCTGCGCCCATATCCAAGGCCCATTTCACCCGGTCAATGGCCTGGTTCCGGACTTTCGGTTCTAAATCGGCCAGGGCACCATCCCTGTATTGTTTTTCCGTCCAGGTATGCCCGCAAAGCTGCACCATTTTCAGGTTATAATCATCCATCACCTTGCGGATGTCCTTTTTGTTATTGTTATCAATTTCCGTAGGCACGTGCAGTTCAAAACCATCCATGCCTTCTGTTTCACCAATCATTTTTAGTCGGTCAATGACTGGGATAAATTCTCCAAAGCCATTGGTATTGAAACGGTCAGGCAGGTTGTTGATGCCCCAGATACCCATACTGATTTTTAGCTCTTTTTTCATATCCTTTTGTGTTTGTGTTTTATAAGCTACATGCTGTTAGCGGGTCGCCGCCCGGCCCCAAGCTACAAGCTTTTGCCGGTTGGCAGCTTGCGGCTAATGGCTTGGGGTTCCATATTTATTTCTTCATTAAATGCTTAAACCGCTCATCCACCTTTCCAAATTCCCTGTTTTCTATCAGTTGATTAAGTTTGTTTTGTTGCAAGGGTTGGGTAGCCCCCTGTTGTTCCACCACCATGGCTCCCATTGCATTGCCAAAATAACAGGCTTCCTCCAGTGATTTTTCCATCAGCAGAGAGTGCATAAACCCCGCAGAGAAAGCATCTCCGGCCCCCAGAGGGTCTACCATATTTACCCGAAACCCCGGCACATATACTCTTTCTCCACTTTCAGATACGGCCAGTATGCCTTTTTCTGACAATGTAACTAAACAGTACATAAGCTTCGCTTCCCGCACCATCCGTTCGGCAATGGTGAGCAGATCTTTTTCGTGCCATCCGTAAATTTGATCCAATACCATTATTTCTTCGTGATTGAGTTTGAGAATATTGGCTTTTTCAGCGGAAAAGAAAATGGCTTCCTCAGTATAGCAATTTTTACGAAGATTTACATCAAAAAAAGTATATTGACCGGCAAATACATCAAGCAACTTCCGCAGCGTATTTCTGGAAATGATATGCCGCTGTGCCAAAGATCCAAAGCATAAACATACCGCATTTTTCATTAAATTTTCTAACAGGGAATTATAAGTAACATAATCGTAGGCCACATTGGGAATGATGGTATAATCCGGATTTTTATCTTCATCCAAGAAGACTTCTACCGTACCCGTAGGATAATTATTGTCGCATTGCAGATAATCGGTAGAAAGCCCTAATGCTTTAACACGATGGATAGCTTGCTGACCCAACACATCGGTGCCTACCCGGCTTACCATCAGGCTGTTATGCCCCAATTCATTGATTCGATTGGCAAAATTGAAGGGTGCTCCCCCAATCAGGGGGCCTGTGGGCAACAAATCCCAAAGCACTTCTCCAAAAGCTACGACGGTATGTTGTTTATGGTTTTCCATATTTTGCAATACTTATTTCAGTAGCAGTGGCAGTAGGCAGCAGTAGTAAAAAACTGCCTACTGCTACTGCGCTACTGCTTCACCTTCTCCCAGGCTTTGTCAAACTCTTCCAGTCCCTGTGTAGTGAGGGGGTGCTGGTAACTTTCAAAAAACAAGGCTTCGGGGATAGAAATGATATCAACGCCAGCCCGCATACAGGAGATTACATGATTCCGGGTTTTCAGGCTGGCTGCCAGCACCCCGCTTTTGAAGCTATAACGCTGTTTGATAAGCATCGTATCTTTGACCAGATTTTCGCTTTCCCCTCCAATTTTGTCCAGCCTGCTTAGCACAATACTCACAAACAAAGCCCCTGTTTTCATGGCAAGGCATGCCTGGTCGGGCGAGAAGATCATGGTTACATTCACCCGCACCTTCATTTCCTCCAGGGCTTTGGCCGCTTTTAGCCCTTCGGGGGTCATCGGTACTTTGATGTTTATGTTGGGTGCAATGGAGGCAATTTCCACGCCTTTGCTAATAATGTCAGGTGCCTCATGAGCTACGGCTTCTGCACTCACAGGGCCAGGGAAGAAGGAACAAATGTCTTCTATTACCTGGGTGAATCGCTTTCCGGTAGCGGCTATCTTGCTGGGATTGGTAGTTACGCCGTCCAGCATGCCTGTATCATAAGCTTTTCTGATTTCTTCAACGTCGGCAGTATCTAAGAATATTTTCATGGTTTATATTTCTTTTAAATCATTCAATCTCACTTGCACATTTGGTGGATCACCCAGTTCTTTATACAAGGCATCAGCTTCTGTAAAATCTTCACCACCGGTATAGCTGGATTTTGTAACAATGCAGTGCATGCCCGCCTGTTTGGCAGCCAGCAATCCATTCCGGCTGTCTTCAACCACTACACATTCAGCTGGGTTTAGTTTCAACTTTTCGCTTGCCAGCAGGTATATTTCCGGATCGGGTTTTTTCCGGGAAACCACGTCCCCGGCAAAAATCCCTTTAAAATTCTTTTTTCGTTCTGCTCCTAACATTCTTTCTACCACCAGGTTCACTGCCCTTTCGTTGGAGGTGGAACAAACAGCCAGGGTGATGTTATCAGCAATGGCTTCATCTACCAGACGGGCCACTCCGGGCCTTAGGGGTAAGCGTCCTTCGGCAATGATTTTCATGAATGCATCGGTTTTAATGTGGTGCAACTCTATAATGAAGCTGTCCTGATCAGTTACGCCTTCGGGCCAGCCGTTTTGGTTGAAATAATGCCGCATCCGTTCTTTGCCTCCGGCAATTTTCAGCAATTCACCATACAGGGATACATCCCAGATGATATCCAGGCCTTTCTGCTGAAAAGCTTCGTTGAAGGCTACCCGGTGCCCATCCTTTTCTGTATCCACCAATACCCCATCGCAATCAAAGATCAAAGCTTTCATATTTTGTTTATCTTTTAAATATCTTAAAATTAGCAGCTTCCAGCTTTTTCTTAACAGCACTCAGAAATTGTGCTCCATAGGCACCATCCACGGCTCTGTGGTCGCAGGCCAGGGTGAGGTTCATGCGGTTTTTTACCCCAAACATTTGCCCTTCAGCTACCACTTTAGGTTCTACTTTACCAATGGCCAGAATACCCGCTTCCGGCGGATTGATAATGGGTAAAAACTCTTTTATGCCATACATTCCCAAGGAAGAAAGGGTAAATGTGCCTTTGGTATTCAGATCGAGTTTGCCTTTCCGGGCATTTTCTGCTTTTTGTTTAATTTCATGGGATATTTCAAGCGTATCTATTTGGTCGGCATTGGCAATTACGGGAACTAATAAGCCATCCTCCACTGCCGTAGCGATACCAATATTGATCTGCTTTTTCAATACCATGCTTTGCTGACCTACATGGGCATTCATGCGGGGAAATTCCCGTAAGGCTTTTGCAGTTGCCTGCAATACTAAATCGGTAATGGTAATCTTGGTGTTATTTATCTCATTGAAAGTCTTCCGCCAGGCCATAGCTTCATCCATATCAACTTCCACAAAAAGATAGAAATGAGGAATGGATTGCTTGCTCAGCAACATTCGATCGGCAATCACCTGCCGGGTGCGAGAATAACTGACCAACTGATCGCCCGGCTGAGAAGCAGCAAGGTTTTCAACATTTGTCTGTTTATTGGCCATGGGTGAAAGGCCGGGCTGTGGTATTTCTCTTTCAAGTGCTTTAACAGGTTCCGATTGTTCCTTAGCTTTCAATACATTCTTTTTGATAATGCGCCCTCCCGGGCCGGTGCCGCTGACCGTATCCAAGGATACACCTATTTCCCTGGCTACTCTTCGGGCCAATGGGGAGGCCACCACTTTCTTTTTATCATGCTTAGTTAAATGATTGACAGTATGTATTTGTTCCTGTCCGTTTCTTACTATTTCTTTTGTGTTTTTTGTGGGAGGCAGGTCTGCTTTATTCTCATACACTTCTCCCGGTTCTCCCACAAATCCGATGGGTGTGAGCACTTCCACTTCTTCCCCCTCTTGTCGCAAAATTTTGAGCAGAATGCCGTCTGCCGGCGCTTCCACATCAAAAGCTGCTTTCTCAGATTCTACAGTGGCAATGACTTCTTCTTTCTCCACAGGCTGGCCCTCCTTTTTCAGCCATTCTACCACTACTCCGGTGGGAATATCCTGCCCGATGACGGGCATGTTGATGGTTATCATATTTTTATATAAAAAATTTTCTTCTAAACTGTTAAACAGGCTGTGTGCCCCTGTTTGCTTTTATGTACAGACAAGATGCCCGGGGCGCGCAGCCTGTACCACATTTTTAAGCCTTACCAGCGCCGCCGAAGAGACTGATGATTTTGTACATGTCTTTTTTGATATATTCAAACTGATGCCCCAGGTATCTTAAAGGTTCATAATCTTCCGGGTTTTGCGCACGGTATTCCAAAAAACTATCGATAAAGCCATGTTTGAGCATGGTACTGATGTTGATTTTGGCGCATCCCAGGGCAATACATTTTTTAAATGTATCGTCAGAAAGCCCGGTGCCTCCGTGCAGGGCGATAGGGATACCTGTTTTTTGGGAGATGGCTTCAATGCGGTCGTAAGCAATTTTGGGCTGCCCTTTGTACATGCCGTGGGCCGTGCCAATGGCCGGAGCAAATAAGTCGGGCTGCACAGCATCGCAAAAAGCAATGGATTTATCCACATCGGCCAAGTGGGCATCTTCTTCATCTACCACCATGTCGTCTTCCACGCCCCCAATTTGCCCCAATTCGGCTTCTAAAGTAACCCCGCCTGCATTGGCAATTTCCCTTACTTTTTGGCTGATGGCCAGGTTTTCTTCATAAGGAAAACTGGAGCCGTCTATCATCACCGATGTCCACCCGGCATCAATACAACCTTGAATCACGTCCAAATCTTTGCAATGGTCCAGATGCAACACCACGGGAACGGATGATTTTTCTGCCAGCTGCCGGTACCATCCTGCAATGGGTTCATATCCCCAGTATTTAATAGTTTTGACAGATACCTGGGTAACCACCGGGGCGCTCAGTTGTTCAGCGGTTTCTATCACGGCCCGCATACTTTGGTAATCAATGATATTGTAGGCCGCAACGGCATATCCTTCCTTGAGGGCTTTGCCGAGTACTTCATTCAGGGTAACACAGGTCATGTTTTTAGCTTTTTGTTAATCACTTGAATACAAACATCTTCTGATGGCATTTTCAATATCTTTTTCGTTCGGTATGCAGGCTTTTTCCAGCGTTTTGTTAAAGGGAATGGGTGTATTCTTCCCTGCCACAATTTCAATGGGGGCATCCAGATAATCAAAGGCTTCTTCTTGTATAAAAGAGGCAATATCAGAAGCCACACCTCCCCTTCTCACAGCTTCCTGCACAATCACCACATGCTCGGTTTTTCTTACTGAATTTAATATCAATTCTTTGTCCATCGGCACTAATGTTCTCGGATCAACCACTTCCACCTCAATGCCTTCTGCGGCCAGTTGTTCGGCTACGCTCAATACCGGCGGCACCATGCCCGACCAGGCAATCAGGGTTACATCTGTTCCTTCCCGTTTGATATCTCCTTTTCCCAATGGAACGATGTAGTCATCTTCCGGCACTTCGCCCTTGTTTAGGTACAACAGTTTGTGTTCTATAAAAATAACCGGGTCTTCGTCACGAATGGCGGCTTTGAGTAGCCCTTTGGCATCGTATGGGGAGGAGGGCATCACCAGCTTGAGACCGGGAATGTGGTAGAAAATTGCCTCCAGGCTTTGGGAATGCTGGGCAGCTACGCCATTGCCTACACCTCCCTGTGTTCGGAGCACCATGGGCACCCGCCCAATGCCTCCGGTCATGAATTTGTATTTGGCCGCCTGGTTGATGATCTGGTCCAGGATCAGCATGGAAAAATCTATAAACAGAATTTCTACTATGGGGCGCATGCCAGTGATGGCTGCCCCTACCCCCGCCCCGGTAAAGCTGGCCTCTGAAAGAGGGGTGTCCATCACTCTCTGGGGACCGAATTCATCTAGCAAACCGGCCGTTACTTTGAAAGAGCCCCCCCGCTGAGCAATGCCTTCTCCCATAATGAATACTGTGGGGTCACTTTGCATTTCTTCCCGCAACGCCTCGTTCAAGGCTTGCCGGTATTCCAGCTCTCGTCCTGCTGTTCTCTCTTTTGATTGCACCTCTTTTGTCAATGTTTTTTCCATTATGCAATATGGGCTAAAAAGTCTTCCAAATTGGGTTCAGGGCTGTCTATCGCAAATGCAACCGCCTGTTCCATTTCCTGTTCTACATCAGCTTCTATTTGTCGTATTTCTTTTTCAGTAATATTGTTTTTTTGCATATAATCCATGCAAATGGGTACCGGATCATGTTTTTTATAATATTCCAGTTTTTCCTGGGGCATATACGTGCCCGGGTCGTTCACATGGTGCCCGGCATGACGATAGGTTTTGGCTTCTATTACCACCGGCCCTTTGCCCTGCTGACAAAGTTTTACCGCTTTTTGTGCTCCTTTATATACTTCCACTACATCCTGACCATCCACCTTGTAGGCTTCCGCGCCAAAGCCTGCTGCCCGGGGGTACAGGTCTTCGGTACGACTCACATCTTCGATAGGGGTAGATACCGCATATTGGTTGTTCTCTACGATCATGATCATGGGTAAATCCCACATTACGGCCAGGCTAAGGGCTTCCCCAAAAGTGCCATTACAGGTAGCCCCATCAGAGGTAAAGGCTACGCAAATTCGGTCTTCACCCCGGATTTTGGCCCCCAAAGCAGCCCCTACAGCCATAGGGGCCCCTGCACCTACTACGCCGTTCGCTCCCAAATTCCCGGTTGCCAGGTCGGCAATATGCATGGAACCGCCTTGTCCGTGACAGTAGCCGGTTTCTTTGCCCAGGAGTTCGGCCACCATACGGTCTACTTTGGCCCCCCGGGCAATGCAGTGACCATGCCCGCGGTGGGTGCTGATGATGTAGTCCTGTTCACGCAGAGCGGCACACACACCTACCGCAATAGCTTCTTCCCCCAAATAGGGATGAAAATAGCCACGGATCAATCCTTCCCTGTACAATTTGATGCCCCGGGTTTCGAAAGTACGGATGGTATAAATCTGCCGGTACATCTTTTTGAGCAGTGTTTTCGATAACTTCATTTCAATGCGCAATTAGTTTCTTTAAGTTCAGTAACTTTTTACAAAGGGTGGTTGGTCTTATTCTCATAAATCCATACTTTGGGATTGTACCACCCTACCGAAATAATGTCCAAATCTCCATCATCGTCAATATCCACAGCCTGGCTGCCATCATGATGATCTATTGTTTCATCGCCTAAGCCATCATCTATAATATGAGGAAACCAGTTGCGGGCATTATTTATATTTTCGTAAATAATGAGACGATTGGGTTGTGCCCGGTGTTCTCCCAGGATCACATCTACATCTCCGTCACCATCCATATCGGCGGCATCCATACTAAACCCTCCCCCTACTCCGGTAGCAATGATCTTTCTATGCCAGGGTTGTGTGGGATCGTTACCGGATAGATACAGCAAAATATCATCTCCATTTTCCAGTCCCACAACGGCATCCATACTTCCATCCTTATTAAAATCATACAAATCATTCCGGTCCGGCTCTCCTTCCGTTACCGCTCCGATAACATGCGAAGTCCAAGCCGCTGCATCATCGCCGGGGTTTTCCAACCATTGTGTGCCCTGAAACAGATCTATATCCCCATCCCCATCAATATCCCCGGTACTTAAATCTTCGTCCAGTGAGTTTTCAGTAATCACCCTCCATGTCCAGGTATCGGCAGAGGGATCTTCAGGCACGCTGATCAGCTGTACGCCCTGGTCTGCCCGGTGCCAGGAAAGGGCAATAGCAACAGATGTTCCATTTTGAGAAGGCACAACAGTAACTCCCTGTAAAAAATCACCTTTCCCAGCCTCGATGTTATCAAGGATGGTGAAAGTACCCTTCCCATCATTTTTTGCCCATACAAAATCAGCATTTGCCTCAGCACCTACCCCTTCTGTACCAAAGACATCTATGTCTCCATCCTTATCAAAGTCGTACAATACAGCCATATTGTTCAGGGGGGCACCTATATTTTTCGTTTCCCATGTTCCTCCGGCATTGCCGGGGTTTTTATACCATGTTCCTCCCACCACAATGTCTTTTTTTTCATCCCCATCAATATCTGCACTTTGGATATACATGGCCCTTTTGGGGAGTTCAGGATCGATAAGATGGCGCTCCCAGTTTTCTGAAGAAAGATTAGGGTTTTTCTCAACAGTCCCATTGTTCAGCCAGATGTCCAGTCGGGGGGCTTTCCAGGTGTAGGGTTTGCCCAAAATATCCAGGTCTCCATCTCCATCCAGGTCGGTCATTACGCTTTCGTGCAAACCATAGTCGGTAAGCACTTCTTCTATGGTAAAGTTTCCTGTTCCATCACCCAGGAAAACGCGGGCTTTTGGGTGTTCGCTATTGCCCAACCCCATTTCGGCATTGAAGATGTCGAGGTTGCCATCATCGTTAAAATCAACCAGTGAAATAGAGTGCCCGTCATAAATTGAGTCGGTGAGGGTTTTGGCATCCCAACTATTGCCATTCCATGTGTAGAACATCAGGGGAGCTACCCCGTCTCCGGCAACCAGCACCACTTCTGGCCGTCCGCCTGAAATAAATTGTGCTGCCAGTGAGCGGGAAAAGGCATAGCTTTCATCTATGGTATGCACTTTAAAAGTGTAACCCTCGATATGCTCAAACCAGCGTCCGGCTCCCACGATGTCTATCTTCCCATCATCATTCATGTCTGCTTCGTCTAACCCTTCATGCTCATTTACTTTTTTCCACCCCGGATATTTTCCACGCTGCGGTATTTCGCTTGCATCACTCCAGGTGTAGATGGTATGCATTTCCCAGGTCTCAGCCTCCCGGGGATTTTCGGGGATTTCGGCCAACACCAGTTGCATGCCATTCTGGTTCCAGAAAACCAGCTCTTGCTTGCCATCCCCATCAAAGTCGCCAAATAACTGGTCATGATGTTTGTTGACACCTCCGTCTTTGATGAGATGCCTTTTCCAGGGCTGTACCGGATCAAATTCGGGATATGGGTTTTCCCACCACCACACCTGGTTGCTTTGGCCGTCACCTCCAAATACCACATCCTCGTCTCCGTCCCCGTCAATGTCATAATGGGTCGATCCTGCCTCAATGTGCAGGGGTTCGTCATCTACCACATACCGATCCCACCCTTCGGGGGTACGACGGTACCATACCACAGAAGGCGCTTCTGTTCTTTCAGTAATCATAAAATCGTTGATTCCATCTTTATCGAGATCGGCTACCAGTGAAGCCGTTTGCTGGTTACCGATATTGGGAGGTTCCAGATCACCTTGGGTGGTAGACAAATGGGTCCATTGTGGTGCAGGTTCTTTTTCTGACTCTGATGATGCCTGTTGTTTTGTTTGGGTACATGCCCATAACAGGATCAACAGACCTATCAGGCCGAGGTAGTTTAATTTCATTAGCTTGAGAAATAAGTACATCATATATTTTGCCGATCAAAAAATGTTTAAGAGTATCTTTGTCGTCAAACCTACAAGATACCAGGCATAAATGCTTCCACTCATTCTGCAACTTTATACACTATATTGACAGTTTATTTTTAATAATTCAGCATTTATGGTAAATCCAATATTTTTTTGCAGCTATATAAATCCTTCTCTTTTTAAGACAAAAACAGCTTTTTACCAGCGTCTTCTGACCACCAGCTAAGGAGAAAATGCAGACAAATAAATAAGCTGGTAAAGCAGCCAGCGACATTTTTGTAAAATTTTCATTACCCAATAATAGGGGAGTGATTTACCAAACGCATCTACTATTTTCACAATTTTATGAACTATTTTTACGCATTTATTATATTTACTTGAAAATTAAGTATATATTCTATAAAAATTGGAAAAATGGAACCTTTGCTTGAGAAAATACCACTTACCTCCAAGAATTCTTTTGCCCTTAAAGAAGACATTTTACCTCATATTACTACCCCCTGGCACTTACACCCGGAATATGAATTGACCCTGATTGCCGAAGGCAGTGGAAAGCGCTTTGTAGGCGATCATATGGAGTTCTTCGAATCAGGTGATATGATACTGATTGGTCCTAATTTGCCTCATTTTCATCGCAATTCAAAAATCTACTACGAAGGTGTTGAACAACTGAGAGTGCGGGCAGTGGTTATCCATTTTTTGGAAGACTTTTTAGGAAAAGATTTTTTCTGCCGTCCCGAAATGATTAGCATCAAGCAGTTGCTTACCCGTTCTAAACAAGGGCTTCATATTACGGGAAAAACACGTACTTCTGTGGCTTCTATGATGGAAGAAATGCTGGTTTTGGAGGGGGTTGAAAGAATTTTGCAGTTGATTGAGCTGTTGCATGTATTGTCCAAATCTTCTGAACTGCATATACTTTCCAGCATGGCGTTTGATCATGCTTATACTTCTGCCGACATGAAGAGGATCAACCAGGTGTATCAGTTCATGATAGACAACTACCGTGAGAAGGTAAGCCTGGAGGAAGTGGCTTCACAGATCAACATGAGCCCTTCGGCTTTTTGCCGTTTTTTCAAAAAAAGAACTGGCAAAACGTTCTCCAGTTTCCTGAATGAACTCAGGATTGGCTACGCCTGCAAACTGCTCATGGAAAAAGATTTTACGGTTTCTCAAATTTGCTATGAAAGTGGGTTCAACAATTTTTCTTACTTCAGCAGGCAGTTCAAATCCATCACCAAACTCTCCCCTTTGAAATATAAGAAACAATTCAGTAATTTTTAATTCTGCGGAATACTTTGCCAAAGCTAATGGGAGTGGCACACCAGCTGTACTTTGAAGAGGGTTCGCAGCGATATCTTTGTCAAAGATATTGTCAGTCAGCTATGAATAGGAATGCTTACATTCACACGAGTACCTATTGCATGATTCAATGTATCTTTTAAGTCGGTAATCCTGATCAATTCTTGTAAATTTTCTTTGCTGAGTAGTTTTAACCTTTCTTCGGTAATTTTTAAGCCCATAGATTTTCTTTTCATCACTGCCTTTTCTTTCAATTTCAGGGCTTTTTCTCTGCCAATACCATTGTCTTCAATGGCACATTTTAGCACATTATCTTCTTCTCTGACAAAAATTTTGATAAATCCTTTTCCCTCTTTGTGCGCCAATCCATGCAAAATCGAATTTTGAATGGAAGGAGGCATCTCAGTTGACCGCCCAAACTTTGCATGTATTTGTTTCAAGCAGGTTTCAGGAGCCTTTAAAAGGTGCTGATAAAATTGCACTTGCCCTGAAATTTCAGCAGGAAAACACAAGGGGGACAGTCCCCCTTGCACCACTTGGTGGATGATGTTATGCTCGTAAGACACTGTTAATGTTTTTTTCCGTTACTATTTCAAAGAAAAAACAAAACCATATAACTTTATTAATATTTAATACACATAAGGTTATAATTGTATCATAACATTCTAAATCAATGGATCAATTACCTACCCTCGCTTTCCCATTTTTGGCTTTTCTCTTTTTTACACACTGCTCACAATCCCTTTTATACCGTGAAAGCTGCTGGTAGGTATCAGCTTTAAAACCGCAACTTACACACATGCGGTTTTCAGCAACCATCTGTAACTCTTCCTGGTGCGCTCGTTGCTGCCTGGTCAGGTTTTGTTGCAGTTTGGTAGGGGCTTGCTTTCCTTCTGTAAGTTCTTCGTTACGCTTGGTAAGTTGTGCTTGCAGATTGGTAAGCGAGTGGCGGGCATTGGTTACTTCTTCCTTGAGTTTGGTAGCCGATTCCTCATCCTGTTGTAAAGCCTGCTTATCGGCTTGTCGGCCTTTAAGTTCTTTCCATTTGCCTACGAAGAGGTATACAAACAAGTAGTTGATCACAGCTATCAACAAACTAAATAACCGGCTCACAAAAATATCCTGCCTGGTTTTATCAAAGTTCCAGGCATCAAAGAAAAGTGTGGTAATGAAATACCCTGCCATTGCGAAGGCAACCGGAAAAGCCTGGTGGACCAGCTTGCTGTTGGCGGCAGTCGTTAAAATAGTCAAATGGATGGCTATACTTAAAAACCATGCAGCGGCTCCCGCTGCCAGCCAATGATTGTATCTGGCAATTGTGTAATGAGCAACGACTGGCTTTCATAAACCAGATAGGCATACATGGCAAACATACCGATCATTATAGGGGGCAGGGTAAACAGGCTTTCAGCTATCTTTTCAAAAAATGAATGTATTTTCTTTTTCATAAGTTTATAAGGTTTGTGTCCCGAGAGTGGGACGGTGAAAAAAATTGTTGGGCAGGCCATCAGGCTTGAGGTTGGATCGGGCGGCGTTCCGCTTCGGGCAAGTAGGAACGGAATAACCTTGCGATGGATAGTGGGTGAGCTTGGGAAGCACCGGTCTGGCGCGACCCGCTTTATGCCGGAATTTCTTGCCTATGTCCGACATCATTAGCCTACCTTTGCCTTACCAATTTGTATGCACCTTGTGTGGGGGGGGGTATTTCTATACTTAAATGTTGGATAATGAGACCAAAGAGAAACTTAATGCAGAAATTAAGGACATCATTGCCAAAAGTCGAAAACAGGCAGTACTAGCTGTTAACAACGGCTTGGTGTTGATGCACTGGCATATTGGAGAGCGGGATTTTGAAGAAGAACAGAAAGGGAATGACTGAGCGGATTATGAAAAGTACATGATCCGAGCAATTGGAACCTGAGTTTGGCAACGGCTTTGGCAAACGACAATTGGATTTAATGTGACAGTTGGACCATACTTTTACAATTGTGAATGTATCCTATTAGCAATTTAATTGGAGCCATTACAAGCTTCTCATCCGATTGTATGACGAAGAAAAAAGAAGTTTCTACATTGTAACAAATGGTCTGTCTGACAATTGGAGCGGCAGGTCAGTATCAACTATACGAGCGGCTATTACATCTTATCACCCACCTGCAAGAATTTCTGCTCGAGTTGGGCAGTAAAACTTATTCCACTATTTCAAATTTCTATAAAAAGAGGATTAAACAACAATCAAACATTTTTTTCAAAAGTGGTAATCCTTTTTCTTGCCACCATTCAATAGAGATTATACCACCGGACATTCCATTACGAGGATATCTTTCTATGTGTAACATTTTCTTAGTGCTCCGAGTAACCCCATCTGCGATGAGTGCATCAAATGCTTCTAAGAGAATTTTTTCAAACTGGGAGGCTGTCTCAGGGAATTTGTTATCCTGAAAGTACTCTTTGAGTTCATCCCACAAATGTGGATCTCCCCTTAACCCCCACTGATAAGGTGGCTTACTGAAAATTTCAACTACTATCTTCATACTATGATTATTTCTGTTCCTTTACCCCAATCCTTCATTCAATCTGTCAACAATAGAGAAAATCTTTTTGGCATCATCTTCGGGAAAGAGGCCAAGGGGACCATTGTCATGTAAGTTGGTAAATGGAGGATCAAAAAGCATCCCCTTGTCTATAATGCCGTTTTTCTCAAGGGAATCAATAATGTTATTGATGAAAGTCATCTGATCTGCTGTCAGATTTCCTTTTTCCAAAAACTCACTGAATGCCTCTTTAGCTGCCCCTTTGTCAAAGCCTAAAATATCCCGGATAAAATAGGTAAGTGGTTTATCGTTACCATATTCTTTCTGAAACTCTTCTTTGGTGCCCACCCAGCAAGCCTCCATCAAACATAACTTTCTCGAGAGTCTCAAGCTCTGCAATGGTTAGCTTTTCCCCTTTTCTTACCCTCTGGATAGCCAGCATATGCGCGTTTTCACGAAGGTAACGCTCTACCCTTAGTTTATAGCTTTGTTGTTTGGTGCTAATAGGAAGAATATCTACTTCCCGTGAATTCCCTTCAATTTCATCCTGAAGACTGGAAAAAACCATGATATAATTCAGTCAGTGTTTACCCAAATTAATTTACACCGGCATACTGTCTTTCTATATTAAAAAATCTCATAAATAGTATCCCAGGTTCGAGTACTTGCAAGATTTAAGTGTCCGATAGATTTCAAAAAACGGGAAACTTCTTTGGAAGAATTCTTATAAAGTACCAAAGTCCATGGATATTAAATTTGATTTTTATAATTTTAAACACATTCAAATAAGCACAAATTTCAGGTGTCCAATTCGTGGCCTATTATTGAAATTATTCTTTTTAACTTATTGATATTCAGGATTTAAGGAAATAGGTTTGTCGGGCTGCCCCGACTTTTAAGACTTCAAAAGTTGGCAAAACCCTCTAAATTTTATGTTTAGGGGGTTTTTGATTTATACATTTGTATATCCACATCAAACAAATACCTGCCATCAAAATAATCGGACAGCAAAGGGGTTGCTTTTTCGTGCATTCAGAAAGTATTTGCAACTTTTGAAACTTTGCCCAGAATCTCGCCAAAGTTGCCTTCCCTCTCAGGCGCAACGAGTGCCATGTATGCCCCTCCCGGGTTTTCTTCCCGATCCAGATCTGTCTCAGATATTAATCAGCAGCAAGCCTGCTTTGCCATCCCCCAATGAGGATCACATCATAAATTTTCATTTTTTTGCTTATTCACTTTGCTTTTGCAGGATACAGTTTTTTTCTGAGCCAAAATGCCAGGTTTACCAGCAGAATTAACGCAGGGACTTCTATAAGAGGCCCTACTATCCCGGCGAAAGCTTGCCCTGAGTCAATGCCGTATACCCCGACGGCAACAGCAATTGCCAGCTCAAAATTGTTGCCGGTGGCTGTAAAAGAAACTGAAGTGTTTTCCGCATAATTCGCACCCAGGCTTTTGGCAGTCAGAAAACTGAGTACAAACATAAGCCCGAAATAAATGACCAAAGGAATGGCAATGCGGAAGACATCCAAAGGAATATCTACAATCATTTTACCCTTGAAGCTGAACATGATCACGATGGTAAACAACAAAGCGATCAAGGTGAGCAGACTGATCTTTGGAATGATGTTTTGCGCATACCAGGTTTCTCCTTTGGTTTTTATGAAAAAGTAGCGGGTAAGAAAGCCTGCCAGAAAAGGCACACCCAGGTACAGGAAAACACTTTCGGCCACTTCCCCCATACTTACATCCACTATAGAACCTTCTATCCCAAAATAAGGAGGCAATACTGTAATAAAAAGCCAGGCAAACAGGCTGTAAAACAATACCTGAAAGATACTGTTTAACGCTACCAGCCCAGCGGCATATTCCTTATCACCTTTGGCCAGGTCGTTCCACACCAACACCATCGCAATGCAGCGGGCCAGCCCGATCAGGATAAGCCCAACCATGTATTCCGGGTAATCGTGCAGAAAAATAACCGCCAGTACGAACATCAATACGGGGCCGACCAACCAATTGAGTACCAGCGAAAGGGTGATTACTTTCAGGTTACGGAATACTTTGCCCAGGTGCTCGTAACGGACCTTTGCCAATGGCGGATACATCATCATAATCAGGCCAAGGGCAATCGGAATATTGGTAGTCCCTGCCTGGAATTGCTGCATAAACCCTTCCACATCAGGGATTAGGTTTCCCAGGGCTACACCGAAAGCCATGGCAAGAAAAATCCAGAGGGTAAGAAAACGATCCAGTAATGATAGTCCCTTCTTCTTTTTACTTTCTTTTTTTGTGGTGGTAATATTCATGTAAAATTTTATTTTCCGTATTTTAATCCAACTGCCCGTTGGACGGTGAGCAGGCTGTGTACAAAACGATGCGTAACAGCGCTACAACCTTGACCTTGAATTTACATCCTGGTCATTTCTTACTTTCCACTTCTTTTACCAACAGACTTTTAGCATGGTTCATGGCATAGAACATCTCCCTGGCTATTTGGCGACATCTCTCGTCATATTTTTGGGTTTCCGAAGGAGTATTATCAAAATGCTTAGGATCTTCGTAAGGTATAGATAATCTTTCATCTGCCCCGGGTACAAAAGGACAGGATGCATCGGCTTCGGAACAAACCATCACTGCACAAAATTCATTTTGGGGGTTTTGCCTGTCGTCAAAGCGCTTGGAATACATAAGGATGTCGCCATAATCATTACCGATAGAAGCCAGGTAGCGTGGGTTATCGCCCCCCCTGCCTGAATTCATAATCCGAAAGCCAGCCCTATCGAGGGCATCCACAGCCCTGGGATTAAATGCCGTGGCCTCTGTACCTCCCGAAAAAGTAGTAACACCCTCAATGCCATAGTATACTGCGGCAGTTTTGAGCCATAACTGCCCAAAATGGCTTCGGCGGGAATTATGTGTACAGATCACCACAATATTGGATGCTTTTCCTGCTACTTTTTTTTGATAAATGTAATCTCCCAATTCTTCTAAAGCAGCTTTACGCTCGTCAGGAATCTGGTTAAATTCATTCGGCAGGGTTTCGGAGTATTTCACTAATTTTTTATGCATTTTTTTACTTTCAAAGGGTTTAAAACCAGGTGACAAAAACAAGAAAAATACGAGGGCTAAAGAACACATAGGTTTCATTACACAATAGGTTTACGGTTAAAATGAAGTCATATTTCGTATGACGCAAACATACGTCATCACGTATAAAAAAATATCAGCACTCGCAGTCAAAATTCATAGCACTTTCAATATCTCCAAAAAACTGTTCTACCAACCGCCTGTATGCTTTAAATTTTTTGGCATTGATACAGTAACAAATTTTCTGTCCGTCAATTTCGCCTTTAATCAAATCAAGTTTTTTCAGCTCCTGCAAATGTTGAGAAACTGTTGTCCTGCTCAAGGGCAATTCGTTGGCAATATCTCCTGATATGCAGGTTTTGGTTTCAGCCAAATGCTGTAAAATGGCCAACCTCGCGGGGTGGGACAGTGCTTTTGCAATCTGCGCCACTTCCTGCAACTCTTTTTCAAATTCCATGGATTTGGTATAAGACATATCAGGTTAACTATGAAGTATGTCGCAAACATACGACATATATAAAGATACCCAAACTATTTATCAATTTTCTTTCCTAATGCAGGATATAATTTTAATAAAATAAATTAGCAAGGAAGTGAATCAAATCGAAATAAAAAAACCCTAAACTACTGAAAACCAAGCAGCTTAGGGTTTTAAGAAGCAGTCCGTAGGGGAATCGAACCCCTGTTACCAGGATGAAAACCTGGCGTCCTAACCCCTAGACGAACGGACCGTATTTGTTGCAAACAGTGAGTTAAAAAAGAACGTTTTTCTTTTGAGACTGCAAATATAAATGCCGTATTGAACATTGCAAAACTTCTGCCAGCAATTTCAAAAAAAATTAAAAATTTGATTTATTGTTGCTTTTTCGCAACCAGGGCATCCCAAATCTGTTTAAGAAATTACAAAGCTGCTAAATATCTTTCACGGTTTCAACTACTTTGATTGCATTATCTATTAGCAGGTTGTAATTTTGTTGCCTCTTAATTTAATAATCTATTAACCATAAACGCTAAATTCAATGAAAGTTGCGATTAACGGTTTTGGCAGAATTGGAAGACTTACCTTCAGAAACCTGCTAAAAAATGAAAGTATCGATGTAGTAGCCATCAACGACCTTACTGATAACGCCACACTTGCCCATTTGCTGAAGTTTGATTCAGCCCACGGAAAATTTCCCGGAGAAGTTTATACCGAGGGTGATTTTTTGGTAGTGAATGGTAAAAAAATCAAGGTATTGGCTGAGCGTGACCCTGCCGCTTTGCCCTGGAATGACCACGGTATTGACGTAGTATTGGAATCTACCGGACGCTTTGTAGATAGTCAGGGTTCTGGCAAACACCTGGAAGCTGGTGCTAAAAAAGTAGTTATCTCAGCTCCTGCCAAAGGTGGTGACATTCCTACCGTAGTATTGGGTGTAAACGATGATACCCTTACCGGTGACGAGCGCATTTTGTCTAATGCTTCTTGTACTACCAACTGCCTGGCGCCTATGGCAAAAGTATTGCATGACAATTTTAACATGGAAAAAGGTTTTATTACCACCATACATGCATACACTGCCGACCAAAATATTCAGGATGGACCGCACAAAGACTTGAGAAGAGCCAGGGCCGCAGCCATCAATATCGTTCCTACTACCACTGGCGCTGCAAAAGCCGTAGGATTGGTACTGCCTGACCTGAAAGGTAAACTGGACGGAAATGCCGTACGCGTACCCACTGTTACCGGTTCGCTTACCGACCTAACCTGCATTGTAAGCAAAGAAGTAAGCATTGAAGAAGTAAACGCTGCTTTGAAATCTGCTGCCGAAGGTGCCTTGAAAGGTATTCTGGAATACAGCGAAGATCCTTTGGTATCTACCGACATCATCGGCAACCCACACTCTTCAATCTTCGATTCACAAATGACTGCTGTAAACGGCAACATGGTAAAAGTACTTTCCTGGTACGATAACGAAGCCGGTTACTCAGCCAGGACTGCCGACCTGATTGCCAGGGTTGGATAAAATTTTGATTTAAGTGGCTTTGGAAAGCCACTTTACCTAAAAAAGCCCCGGGCAGTAAATGTTCGGGGCTTTTTTGTGGGCTTTGGTACTGAACTTTGATAAAGCTATCAGTGCTGCGGTTTATAGCTTTGTCAAAGTTATTTACGACACAAAAATTTATACTGAAATATCAGTAGTAAAAACAGTGACAGCATGCCCTTTCAGCAAAACACGTTTGCCCTTCATTTGTAATGTCAGCTCCCCTCCCCTCTTCGAGGCCTGATAGGCTTTGAAGTGTTCTTTCTGTAAACGCTTATACCAAAATGGGGTTAACACACAATGCGCATATCCGGTAACCGGGTCTTCATCAATGCCTACATGGTGGGCAAAATACCGGGACACAAAATCATAAGGATTGCCGGAAGAGCGGCCTGTGATGATGATACCTTTTTGCTTGTTCTTCAACAGGTCAATCCTGGGTGTTGCGTTCCTAACGGCTTCATCGCTTTCCAGTTCCAATACAAAGTCATTGGAAACTTCCGCGGCAGATATGATTTTCTTATCAAAAACTTCTGTGAATATTTCAGGCACAGGAATTTCTTCTGAGGGAATGGCCGGAAAATCCATAGCAATAAGTCCATCTTCCAATGAAGTAGTGAGCACACCGCTGGCTGTTTCAAAGCGAATGGCCTTTTCTTTGTCAATATACCCGCAATCGTATAAAATATGGGCTGTAGATAAAGTGGCATGACCACAGAGTTCTACTTCTACCGTGGGTGTAAACCACCTCAATTTGTTTATCGGTTCTTCCAGTTGTACAAAAGCCGTTTCTGCCAGGTTCATTTCAGCGGCAATGCTTTGCATTTGTGCCTCGCTGAGGGATTGGTCTACAATACAAACCCCGGCCGGGTTTCCCTTAAACTTCGTTTGGCTAAAAGCATCTACCTGAAATAGTTTCATCCGGTTATTTCTTTACTGTTAATGATTTTTACGCCTTTTTGCTGCATTTCTTCCAGGGCTTTTCCAAAATCCCCTTCTTGCAGGTTCACGGCACGGGTGGCATCTTTTACCACCGCTGTTTCGAAGCCCAGTTCAACAGCATCTAAAGCAGTAAATTTGACACAAAAATCTGCTGCCAACCCGGCAACCACAACTTTCTTTACATTTTTTTCTTTGAGATAATCGCCCAGGCCGGTGGCTTTCAGGTGGCCGTTGTCGAAAAAACCACTGTAACTGTCAATTTCAGGATCGGTTCCTTTCTGGAAAATTTTATCAACTTTTTCCAGGTGTACACCATCGGCAAATTCAGCCCCTTTGCTTCCTTGCACACAATGAACAGGCCAGAGAATTTGTTCCATGCCCTGCAATTCTATAAAATCGCCCGGTTTTTTCCCTTCATGGTTCGCTGCAAAGCTTTTATGATTCTCAGGATGGAAGTCCTGGGTAGCCACTACCAAATTAAAATGTTCCTGTAACTTATTGACAACCGGGAGTACCTGGTTCCCTTCCGGTACTTCCAAAGCCCCTCCGGGCAAAAAATCATTTTGAAGGTCTACTAAAATCAATGCATTCATAGTTGATGGTTTTTAAGGTTCAATCCATAGTTATAACTATTTTATCGATTTCCTGTATAGGATTGTTCACCTGATTCGGTGATTTCCAGGATTTTTTGAGAATGATGCAATCTTATAGCATTCATTACACCCGATGGGCATGGCAAAAATTTAAACCAGAATACAATATAGAAGGCTTTATTTTGTATTTGGTGACTATTTGCTCAAAAGATATGAAAGCACACGGAAAAAAAGTTCTTACCTCCCTTACTATTTTGCTATTTTGCTATTTACAGTTGCATGCGCAGGCCCCACAGATAACAGACATTGACAAAACGTATGGCACTGTGAATGAAATTGTTACCATCAGTGGCAATGGATTTGGCAGTATAGCAGGTAATTTAGAAGTATTCTTTGGGGCTGCTGCTGCCGATATTATCAGCGTTAACAACCTGGAACTGAAAGTGAAAGTACCGGCAGGTGCTACCAGCAGCAGCATTGCTGTGACCAACCTAAACAGCAGGCTCACCGCCTATTCAAAAGAAATATTCACCCTCAGCTATGATGGCAACAGCTTCAATACAGCCTCCCTGGAAAGTGGATACTCCTTTCCAACAGGTGGTGATGACCTAAACAACCTCTGTGTGTGTGATTTCAACCTGGATGGACTGAATGACATTGCTACCACTGACCTGACAGATGATAAAGTTTCTGTTTTTCAAAACACAACTTCGGGGCTGGATACCGTTAGTTTTGACCAAATAGAGTTAGATCTGGGTGAAGAAACCCGTTTTGTACGTTGCAGTGACCTGAATGGGGATGGAATGCCTGATTTGGTATTTTCTGCCTCTAACAATAATAGCAATAAAGAGCGCATCTTTACCGTAAAAAATATCGGTACCCCCGGTGGCCTTATCAGTTTTGAAGACACAGATGTAACCGACCCCCTACCTTCTTATACGATTGACGGAAACATTGCCTCTCGTATTGAAATGCGTGATGTAGATGGGGATGGTAAGCCCGAGATTGTAGCTGTTGATTTTTCTGAAAATGGGGGTATTTCCATATTTCAAAATACCAGTTCGGGCGGTGCTATCAGTTTTAAGCCTACACCCATCACCCCTTTTACAGACTTTGGCATTTCCACAACCAGTTTGAGCAGTGTGGATATTGAAGACCTGAACGGGGACGGCAAGCCTGAGATACTGGCCGGAAAAGATGAAAGTAATGGTATTTTTGTATTTACCAATGCCAGCACCCCTGGAAATTTCACTTTCAGCAGCTATACCCAACTGGATGCTCCGGGTACGACTACCAACATAAAAGTAGGTGAACTGGATGGAGATAGAAAACCCGACATCGTAATCAATACAGGAACCCATGTAGGTTTCTTAAAAAACACTATAGGAGAAGATGGGGTTATTTCATTTGCCCCACAAGTACGATTTGACCAAACTTCCAGTAACCGGGAAGGGCTGGATTTGGCCGATATGGATGGAAATGGCAAGCTGGATGTAATTTATGGCAGTAACAGTGCTACGCAAAAGATCACTGTGCTTCTCAATAATAGTTCGCCAGGTACTCTTGACTTTTCATCAAAAAGGGACGTGGGCACCGAAGAAGTTAATATCAGTGTACGGGCAAGCGATTTTAACGGGGATGGCAAGCCTGACCTGGCGTATACAGGCCTTGTAACAGATGTGATTTATGTACTGCTCAACCGCAACTGTATAAAGCCTGTGCTTGAACCTATCGCCGGGCTGAGTGTATGCGACAAACTTCCTTTTGAACTCAAGGCTACACAAGCTATTGGTGTTAATTACTCCTGGGAAAGCTCAATGGATGGAAATACGTACTCACCAATTGTCACAGCGGTGGATACCTTTGCTTATACTACGGGTGTGGAAGCTTTTTTTCAGGTAAAAATTTCTTCTACCAATAATACATTTACGTGCAATAGTACTTCAAATGCAGTAGAAGTGATAAGACCAGATGGCTTTGTACCTGACAAACCTACCATCGTGAATCCTAACCCTACTGAACCTTTTTGCGCTGGCACTTCTGTTACCCTGAAAGCAGTAAATGTAAACGCAAACTTCTTCTGGGAAGGCCCCAATGGATATACATCTACTGAACAAAACCCAGTAATTAACGAAATCACCCCGGCCCATGCGGGAAAATATACTTTGTATGTGCAGGCCAGTGCCGATCAGGGAGGGTGCAAAAGCGATACGGCAACTACCTACATAAATGTAAATACGCCAAATGACATTAATGTTTCTACTGCTGATGCTCCGGTATTTTTTGAAGGAGGGCAAGCCGTTCTAGCACTTGATGACAACACAGCAGGTAATACCTATCGCTGGAAGAAAGACGATGTTTTTATTTCAGGGGCTACCAGCAATACCTATACAGCCACCGATGCCGGAAGTTATGCTGTAGAAGTAAAAAACTCTTTTGGATGTACAAAAACCAGTACTGCATTTGACCTTGCGATTGCACAACCTGACATTCCTACCAAAAACTGCCTGAACGAAGCTGCTGCATTTACAATTACTCCCGCCACCATCAATGGGGAAAATGTAATATATCGTTGGGATTTTGGGGATAACAGCAGCCGGGTACAGGGCGATAGCGTTGCACATACTTACAATACTGCCAATACTTTTCCTGTTACTGTAGAAATCATACATAATGGTTCTCCTGCACACAAACACGAGCAGGATATTCAAATTATTGATACCCCGGAATTAGAAATCAGCACATCAGGCTCTCGTAATTTGTGCCCCGGCGAAAGTGTAACTTTGATGGTAGATGAATCCTTTGCCTCGTTTGCCTGGAGCAACGGAGCCACCACCAGCGCTACCGAAGTAAATGAACCAGGTACACATTCGGTAACGGTTACTTCAACCGAAAACTGTACCATTTCAGAGGATATTGAAATTTTGCGCGTACCCAATCCTGAAGCTGTGATAGAGGCCTCTACTGATTTAATTTCTTTGGGTGATTCTGTACAACTTTCTGCATCCGGCGGAGCTTCTTATCTTTGGCAACCCGCAAAACACCTGAGCGATTCAACCGCGGCAAACCCGATGGCACGTCCGCTTTTGACCACTACTTATCAGGTAATTGTTACCAGTGCTGATGGCTGCCGGGACACCACTGAATATACCCTGAATGTAAAAAGAACCCTGGAAGTAAACGCCAAAAAAGCCTTTACCCCCAATAATGACGGAATGAACGATACCTGGATTATTGAAAGAATAGAATTGTATGAAGACTGCGCCGTGAATATTTTTGACCGCCAGGGCACCAAAGTGTATGGGGTAACTCCGTATGACAACAATGCTGGCTGGGACGGAACATTTAACGGAAGCCCGGCTGCTGCAGGCGCATATTATTATCTCATTTCCTGCGGAGGGGATGCAGGCAGTGCCACGGGCAGTGTTACCATTCTCCGGTAAAGAAAGCTTTAGGGAGGCGTCCTCGACATCCTTGCGTATATCAAATAAAGTAGTATTATATTAAACTTTGACAAAGCTTCAAGCCGCTGTGATGATAGCTTTGTCAAAGTTTTTCGTATTTTTTTATTCTCTCTTATGAACCTTTTTCTACCCCGCCCGTAATCCATTATAATACCCATCAATTTTTTAGAAATTATGCTAATCATTAAAGCTCGTTTTAGCACCAATCCCGCAATAGTACTGGGTTAAAAATACACCCGGGCAACTATTCTTTTATTCAAGGTTACATACCGTTTTTTAATCGGTGTTTCTTTCCCATTTAATTTCTTATTCAATGACGTAAGGTGTCGGTTTGATGCCTCACCTTAGTCATAACAAACGAGCTTTTGTGATGCAAAAAGTAAAACGCAACCCTCGACCAAACTGGTTTCAAAACCTTTATAACAATTTCAAAGAAGCCCTTTCCGGAGAAGAAAAAGATTATACCACCGGAAACCTGAATAAAGCCATATTCATGCTTTCGGTACCCATGATTTTAGAAATGGTCATGGAATCGCTCTTTGCCGTGGTAGATATATTTTATGTGGGCAAAGTAAGCGTGGATGCAGTGGCTACCATTGGCCTTACCGAATCGGTGATGTTACTGGTATATTCTACGGCCATCGGCCTCAGCATGGCAACCACAGCGATGGTAGCCCGACGCGTAGGTGAGAAAAACAAAAAAGATGCTGCCGATGCCACAGTGCAGTCTGTTATCATTGCTACCATATTTTCCATCATGATTTCTTTGGTGGGCATTTTTGTCGCTGAAGATATATTACGATGGATGGGCGGTTCGGAAGCATTGATTGCTGAAGGAAAAGGCTATGCACAACTCATGCTGGGCGGAAACATCACCATCATGTTATTGTTCCTGTTAAATGCAGCGTTCCGTGGAGCTGGTGATGCATCCCTGGCTATGCGGTCTTTATGGCTGGCCAACGGGTTGAATATTATCCTGGACCCTATTTTCATCTTTGGCTGGGGCCCTATCGAAGCTTATGGCGTAACCGGGGCAGCTATCGCAACCAACATCGGGCGGGGCATTGGCGTGCTGTATCAGTTGTACCATTTATTAAAAG
Source organism: Cyclobacteriaceae bacterium (assembly GCA_965230065.1). Classification (GTDB taxonomy): domain Bacteria; phylum Bacteroidota; class Bacteroidia; order Cytophagales; family Cyclobacteriaceae. The sequence goes on from OZ245942.1 coordinate 263,547, forward strand.
GAAATGGCGTATTGCGGGTGGCTTTAGAAAATATAAAGGTAGACATACCCGTAATTGTACGGCTGTTGCGCATATCAGCCGGCGGCATGGCACAATACCTGATTGGCTCAGCCAGTTGGATATTTTTGGTGCGTATTATTGCGGTTTTTGGCAGTGAAGTGGTAGCTGGATATACTATTTCTTTCCGAATTATCATATTTACTATTTTGCCTTCCTGGGGCATGGCCAACGCGGCAGCCACGTTGGTAGGGCAACACCTGGGAGCAAAACTCCCTGACCGGGCCGAGCAATCCGTATGGAAGTGTTCTTTTTATAATATGGTTTTCCTGGCATTGGTATCGTTTATTTTCATCGCTTTTGCCGAGCAGTTTATCGGTATTTTCTCTACCGAAGCGGAAGTCGTTCATTATGGCACCATGAGCTTGCGTTATATATGCATGGGCTACATTTTGTTTGCCTATGGCATGGTGGTAAGCCAGGCATTCAATGGTGCGGGAGATACCAAAACGCCTACCATCATCAATCTTTTCTGCTACTGGATGTTTCAGATACCCCTGGCCTATGCGCTTTCGGTGTGGCTGGACTGGGGGCCGATGGGCGTATTTTTGGCTATTGCAATTGCTGAGTCACTTTTGGCCGTTGTAGCCATTCTGGTGTTCCGAAGAGGAAAATGGAAAACTGTACAGGTTTAGATAAGTAGGGCGATTTTGCAAAATCGCCCTACTTTAACTCTTATCCGTTTTTTCATCTGCAATATGAAGCAAGGCATCTGAAAGTTTATCCAGGTCTTTGCGCTTGGTATATACATGGGGTGTGATGCGAACTCCGGATATATTTTCCCAAACAACCGGTGAAGCATGTATTTTGTAATCCCTGAACAATCGACTGTTTAATTCAACAGGAGTTATACCTTCAATGGCTACATTGGCAAGGGCACAGGAATAAGCTGGAGAAAGGGGGGAATTGATACGAATATTGGGGTGATCTTTCACTTTCTCTACCCAATACATTTTCAGGTATTGCAAACGGGCTTGCTTGCGTTCTGCCCCAATGGCATTGTGAAAATCAATGGCATGGCCAATGGCTTGCTCGTTGGCAAAGGAGCGCGTTCCTAAATTCTCAAATTTCCGAATGTCATCCCGGGTAGGGTCATGGTCGGGGATGAGAGGCCAGAGGTTGGCAATATTTTCTTTTTTGACGTAAATCATTCCGGTACCAAAAGGAGCTGATAGCCATTTGTGCAGGCTGGTACCATAATAGTCGCAGCCAATTTCTGGAATATTGGAGTTGATATGAGCAAAAGCATGCGCCCCATCTACCACGGTAGCAATCCCCTTTTGTTTTGCTGCTGCGCAAAGCTTTTGGGCTGGCAAAATCTGTCCTGTCCAGTTGATTACCTGGGTGATGTGCATCACTTTCGTTTTAGGCGTAACGGCATCCATGTATTTGGCAATGATTTCATCATCATTTTCCATGCGCAATTCCAGGTTTACCCATTTGAGTTGCACGCCATCCCGCAAAGCCCGCTGTTTGTAGGCAGAAATCATGTTGGGATAATCCTGTTTAGAAAGTACTATTTCATCCCCTTTCTGCAATGGCATCCCAAAAATGATGGTGTCCAGGGCTTCGGTAGCGTTTCTATTGACGGCTACTTCTTCCGGCGAACAACTTGCCAAATCTGCTAACTTTTCCCGAAGAGGTTCACGCCCCTGGTCCAGAATACGCCACATATAATACGATGGGGCTTCGTTGGAATATCGATAGTAACGGTCTACGGCATCCTGTACAATCAAGGGTTGCGGACTCACGCCTCCATTGTTTAGGTTGATGATATTGGGAGAAACTGTGTAAGCCTGCTGAATGCTCATCCAAATATCTTCATCGAGGGCTGCTTCTTGGGGACTGAGCTTGTTCAACCGCAAAAGCGCATCATGCACATCGGCTGCCAGGGCTTTTGCCAAAAATGGGCTTATGGAAAAAATACTGCCAATACCTGCCAGTTTTTTGAGGAAATTTCTTCTGAATAGCATCATAGAAAAGATATGTGAGACAATGAATAATTTTCCTGAACATATCTAAAATAATCCAAATTTTCAATTATTTCCTCTGCTTGACCGATGATCTTATTCATACCGCAACGACTTCGCAGGGTTTGTCAGTGCAGTCCGTATTGTTTGCACACTTACCGTAACTACCGCCAGCAGCAGTACCAAAATTACCGGAACTGCCAGCAGCCACCAGCTAATGTCAATGCGGAAAGCATAATTTTCCAACCAACGATGCATGGCCCAGTACGCCAGGGGTAAAGCCAAAATGCTGGCAATAAAAATGAATTTCATAAAATCTTTGGAAAGCAGTGTAATAATATTGCCCACGGAAGCACCCAGTACCTTACGAATGCCAATTTCTTTGGTGCGCTGGATAGTTGTATAAGACGAAAGGCCAAACAAACCCAAGCAGGCAATGAAAATAGCCAGGCCGGAAAAAAGCCCGAAGAGCGTTCCCAACCGCACATCTTCCCGATATTGTGCATCAAAATAAGTATCTATAAAAAAGTACTCGAAAGCATCGTGCGGATAGGCTTTTTTATAAGCAGCATCAATTTGCCCAAGGATAGTATCCAGGTGGCCACTTCCTACTTTTATGCTGTAATAGGAATCCAGTTTGTAGGTGGGGTCATTCTTTGCGAATATGATCGGGGCAATCTCTTGCTGAAGGCTGTGATGATGGTAATCTTTGACAACCCCTACAATATTGCGCTCATGGTTCCTATCATCTCTGAAAACCTGTCCTACGGCTACTGTGGGGTCGTTATATCCCAAAATTTCAGCGGCACTTTCGTTGATTACATAGCCATTGTCCGTATCAAAGCGGCCAGCCAGCAGTGCTAAACCATAAACATCTGCATAATCATTATCCGCTATCAATAAATCAATTTTGTCATTATTATAAGCCTCACCCAATTCTATCGGCCAGATACTGCTTCGCTCGCCAGGGATTGACCAGGAAAGGGAAACAGCTTTGACATCCGCATATTGGGATATAGCATCCTTAAAAGTATCTTCATAAGTCCTTGTATGCTTTTGCTGGTCGTGTTCAATCCAGGTTTCCGTACGGTTGGCAGGCCCTTTTACTACCATCACTCCTTCCCGGCTAAACCCCGGATCATTGGTGCGCATGTAGTCTAATTGCTGATACACGGTAAAAGTAAAAATAATCAGGATGATGGAGGTGCAAAACTGAAACACAACCATTCCTTTGCGCAATTGTTTTCCGTTCTGAGAATAGATCAGCTTGCCTTTCAGTGCCTGCATTGGACGATAACCAGAAAGCACAAAAGCCGGGTACAACCCGGAAAGCAACGTACTTATCGGAAATAGTAAAAGAATAAAACCCCATAATTGACTGGCATCAAAGTCTAATGCTTTTCCTGTCAGTTGTGCATAAAAAGGCATTGCTACCTGAAGAAGCGTAAACGCCAGCATGAAAGCAAAAGCATTCAGCAACAGGGCTTCAAAAAGAAACTGCCAGATGAGTTGGGTTCGCTGCGCACCTATCACTTTTCGAAGCCCCACTTCCTTACCCCGGCTTACCGCTTTGGCCGTTGTCAGGTTGATATAATTTACCAGGGCAATACAAAGAATCAGTGCTGCAATGAGGGAAAGAAAAGAAACATAGGTGGCATTGCCATTTACTTGTAGTTCTTCTTCCAGATGAGAGTGCAGATGAATATCCTGCAAAGGTTGTAATCCAAAATCAGTACTTTCCTGAACTTCTTTAGGTGCATGTTCGACCACATATTCATTGACCTTCTGAGAAAATATATTGATATTGGCTCCGGGCGTTAATTGCAAATAAGTATACACACCGTTTCCGTCCCATGTCTCAACTACCTCTTTGAACTGGCCGATAGACAAAGTGGCAAAAGAAGCCAGGAAATCGTATTGAAAATGGGAATTCTCAGGAGCATCGGTAACAATTCCGGTGATTACCAATGAAAAGCGGTCGTATTCATTGATATACTCCAAAGTTTGCCCAATGATACGATCATTTTCTGCCCAATCATTACCGAAAAGCTTGCGGGCTGCACTTTCAGACAACACAATTTTATTTATCCCTTCCAAAGCACTTTGCTGGTCTCCCTTAAGCCAGGAAAAAGAAAACATTTCTAAAAAGCCAGGGTCAGTATAAAAACCCCATTGAAAGTTTTGCTTCACGAGGTTACCTTCCGGGTTTTCCCAGCTCAGCGTACTGCTCGCTGCCTGTCCACTCCATGGAAGAATTAGACGGGCAAAATTCATCAGCTCAGGATAATGCTGCTGCAATCCAGCACCTAAAGGTGGCGGTGTTAACAAAGCTTCATTTGTACTTATCCGGTAAATATTCGGTGCATTTGTATGAAAATCATCATAACTCAACTCAAAACGCACATATTGCAAAATAAGCAGGCAAGCGGCAATACCAATGGCGAGGCCGAGGATATTGATAAGGCTGAAAAGCTTGTTTTTCAGCAGGTTTCTAAAAGCGATTTTGAAATAGTTTTTGAGCATTATTCGTTATATTTGTATAATTCAAATTTTTGATATTATGCGTACTATTCAATTAGAAGTAAAAGAAGATACTGCCCAAAAAGTGAAACAGCTATCTCCAAAAGAGAAAGAAACACTTGCCCAAATGATTGACCTTTGGGTGCAGGATAATCGCCCCTTACGGGAGGTAATGGATGATATTAGTGCGTATGCCCAACAACAAGGCTTAACCCCTGAAATTTTAGAAAAGCTGCTTAAAGAAGAATAGTTGAGATTTGTACTAGACAATAATGTTCTCCTCAGTGCTGCACTTTTTAAAAATTCTGTGCCTGATAAAGCTTTTGATAAGATAGTTGCTATTGGGCAACTTTTGTATTCATGAGAAGTGCTCGCAGAATTAATAGCAGTCATCAACCGCCCAAAATTTGACAAATATCTAAGCTTAGTAGACAAAATAGCTTTCATCCGAAAATATAGTAGCTTAGCTGAATTAGTAACTATAACACATAGCGTAACAGATTGCCGCGACCCCAAAGACAACAAATTCCTTGAACTCGCCTTATCCGGCCAGGCCGATTGTATCATCTCCGGTGATAAAGATTTGCTGGTATTGCATCCATTCAAAATATTCCTATCATAACCCCATCTGTGTTTTTAGACAAATATTGATTACTCATATCGCAACGACTTCGCCGGATTCGCCAAGGCTGCCCTCAACGTCTGAAAACCTACCGTAAGCAAGGCAATCAGCAAGACCACACCCAAAGGAAGGGCAAACAACCACCATTGCAAACTAATGCGGGTGGCGTATCCGGCCAGCCACTCATTCATGGCAAACCAGGCAATGGGAATAGCGAGCACACTGGCAATCAGCACCAACCGGATGAAGTCCTGGGAGAGCAGGCGTACAATTTGCGTGACGGAAGCGCCCAACACTTTGCGGATACCAATTTCTTTGGTACGCTGCAAAATGGTAAAAGAAGAAAGCCCAAATAACCCCAGACAAGCGATGAAAATCGCCAATGTTGAGAAAATAGCCACCACCTGCCCAAATTGTGTATCAGCCCGGTATTGCTGGTCATATTTTTCATCCAGGAAGAAATAGTCAAAAGCGGAAGTAGGGAAAATTTCCTGCCAGGTATTTTCTACGATACTTACAGTTTCACGTATCTCTGAAGTATTTAATTGGAGCGTAAGATACCCACCCGAAGCAGTATAAGGAAATATCATCGGCAAGTGGGTTTCTTTGGGCGACCGCTGATTGTAATTTTTAATAACCCCGATGATAGTAGAAGGCTCTCCATCCGGCCAACGGGTTTTGTAATTGAGCCTTGAACCCAAAGCTTCTTCCACACTGGCAAATCCCAGCGTACGCACCGCCTCTTCATTAATTATCACCTGGTCATGATTTGGCATCCCTGGCTCAAAATTGCGCCCGGCTATGATTTGCATGTTCAGGGTAGGAATATAGTCGGCATCTATAAAAATCAGGTAATAGTTGTATGTTCCTTCCTGCTCATCTTGCCCAAGTCTTCTTATTCCAGAGTTTGTGCTTAATTCATGCAGGCTCAGCCCTGGTAATGATTCGGAAACTGCTATTCTTTTAACTTCGGTATGACGAAGCAATTCGGTTTTTAAACTCTGAAGTTTTTCCTGATACACCGAATCGGGCACGTCCAAATTTGGTGCGTGAACTGCCAGTGTCTGGTTAATATCCATACCCAAATCCTGATGGCGCAGGTGGCTGATTTGTAAATATACCGTGCCCGTACAGGCAATCAGTGCTACGGTAGCCGCAAACTGAAAAACAACCAGCCCTTTGCGCAACCAGTGCCCGTGCGAAGAAGTGCGCAGCTTTCCTTTTAATACCAGCGTGGGTTTAAAAGAAGAAAGCACAAATGCCGGATACAAACCTGATATTACTGTTCCAATGCCCAGCAAGCCCAGCAACAAGTACCAAAATACAGGGTCGGCAATCAGGTTGAGGGGCAAAGGCTGTCCGGTAATATCTCGAAATGCAGGTAAGCTGATTTGCAATATCGTAATTGCAATCCCCGCCGCCAGCAAACTTACCATGACCGATTCCAGTAAAAACTGAGCAATCAATTGCCCCCTGCCCGAGCCCATTACTTTACGAATGCCCACCTCTCGGGCACGCTCCACAGCCCGGGCGGTAGAAAGGTTCACATAATTGACCCAGGCAATGATGATGATGAAAATGGCGATGATGAGCAGGAAATAAACAACTTCCGCATTGCCGTTTACTTCTGGCTCAAATGTTTTGTGCGAGTAAAGATGAATGTCATTGATGGGTTCGGCTGTAAAGCGTTCATCACCAATTTTCTCTTTCAGATCAATAGAAAGTTGGGTTAGTTTTTTATTGAAACTTGCCAGGTCTGTTCCGGGCGTCATCAGCAGGTAGGTATATTCATTATTACCATTCCAGGCATTGTCTTCATACCAATCCCACATTGTATTAATGGTAACATGGGAAAGCAAAAAATCAAACTTCAGGTGGGTGTTGGGGGGCAGGTTTGCAATCACTGCTGAAACCTGGCACGATTGGTTAGCAATCTCCATTGCCTCTCCTACCACATCGGTATGCCCAAAATACTTTTTGGCCGTTGAAGCAGTAATCACCGTCTGATGAGGGGCGGAAAGGGCTGTTTCGGGGTTTCCGCTGAGTATGTCATATGAAAAGACTTTAAAAGCCGAAGAATCAGCAAAATAAATGCGTTCTTCATAAAACTTTTTCTCCCCTACTTTCACTTCCCGCACTTCATTATGAAACATGCGGACGAAATCTACCACTTCCGGCATCTCACTTTTCAGCATGGGGCCTAACGGACCATACGTTTCACAATCGGTTACCACATATTCTGACCCATTGTACAGGTCAAGCGTTACCCGGTAAATGTTATCCGCGTTTTTATGAAAATTTTCATAGCTCAGCTCAAACCGGACATAGTGGATGATGAGCAGACAAGCCGCCATGCCAATGGCAAGCCCGAAGATATTAATCAGGCTGAAAACCTTGTTTTTCAGCAGATTGCGGTAAGCGATTTTGAGGTAGTTTCGTAGCATATTGTCAGAATCTGGATTTATGGATAAAATGGATTATAGATATCTTATTCATAACGTAAAGATTTTACCGGATTAGCCAAAGCTGTTTTAATAGTCTGCACACTCACTGTCAACAGGGCAATCATTAGAATCAGGGCTACAGGGATTAACAACAGCCACCAGCCTATATCTATCCGAAATGCATAATTTTCCAGCCATTTTTGCATGATCCAATAAGCTACTGGCATAGCCAGCAGACTGGCGATGAAAATGAGTTTGATAAAATCTTTGGAGAGTAAGGCTACAATGCTTAATATGGAAGCTCCTAATACTTTCCGGATGCCAATTTCTTTGGTGCGCTTCACGATGGTATAAGAGGAAAGACCGAACAAGCCAATGCAGGAAACTAAAAGTGCCAGCGTTGTAAATAAGCCAAAGACTTTTCCGAATAATTTGTCCTGCTGATATTGTCGTGCAAAGCGTTCATCCAGGAAATAATAATCAAAAGGATTGCCGGGAAAGAAAGTGGCATACTTTTGTTCCAACATCGCTATTGTTTCAGACAAATTCTTTGTAGAAAGCTTTACTGAAATAGGGTTGTAGGTAGAATAGGTGGGTTGGAATACAATGGGTTTTACGGGATAATGCAAGGATTGCTGGTGAAAATCAGCTACTATTCCTATCACCTCCCATGCTTTATCAAAAATATGAATCGTTTCACCGATAGCTTCCTCCACACCAGGAAAACCAAGCAATTTTACGGCGGATTCGTTGAGCACGGTATGATGTAATCTGTTCCAATCCGGATTGTAATCACTGTTTTGAAATTTCCTTCCGGCCAATAAAGGAATATGGTACAGGTCAAAAAAATCAGGATCAACGCCCATGAAGCTACTGGTATATTGGGTGCCTTCTTCTGAGAAGCGGCTTTTGATTTCAAAAACCCTTCCCAACCGTTGCCCGGGAACTCTATTTGAACTGGCTGCCTGACTGATATATGCGTTTCCCCTGACCCCTTCTTTAAAGCTGTCCATCCGGTCAATATAAGTAGAATCCCATTGGGTCAGGTCAGGAGAACGAATAACCAGTACCTGTTCCAGATCAACTCCTAGTTTTTCCTTTTGCATGAATTGAACTTGTTGGTATACTACCAAAGAAGCGGCCATGAGTGCAATGGAAGTAGCAAACTGAGTAACTACAAGGCTCTTCCGCAACCTATTTCCTTTACTGCTGCTGGAGAATTTACCCCTCAGTACCTTGATAGGTGTGTAAGAAGCCAAAATAAAGGCAGGATATAAACCAGACAAAAAGATACCAACTATGGTTATTAAAACTAGTGAGATCAGTAACCAGTATGAACCTGCAGTAAAAAGACCGGTGATGGATAACTTTTGTTCCAGTAAATTATTGAATGCAGGCTGGGCAATCTGCATCACTGTGAAGGCAACGATAATCCCCAATGAGTTAACCAGCAATGCTTCTATCAAGTACTGTTTGACCAGTTGCCCCTTTTGAGCTCCGGCTACTTTGCGAATCCCTACTTCCTTCGCACGTTCCATCGAGCGAGCGGTAGATAAATTCACATAGTTGATCCAGGCAATGAAAAGGATCAGAATAGCAATACATAACAGGCCCCATACTACAATACTGCTTCCTGTTATACCAATTTCATATTCAAAGTCTGAGTATAAATGAGCCTTTCGTAAAGGTTGTAAATAAAATTTCTCCTCACTGCCTGAAACTGAGTTACCCTGAAAATGCCGCTCACTAAATCTGACTAATTTTTTTTCGAAAATATGGTGATCCGTGCCGGGCAGCAGTTGTACATAGTGATAAAAATCTGACCATGTCCATCGTGAATCCTCATTTTGCGTCCAGTCAATGACGGCACGTGAAGAAACTAAAAAACTAAACTGCAAATGAGAATTATGAGGAACCTCAACAATGGCAGTTACGGTAAAAGGATCGGGGAAAGTAGCCAGTTGGACAGTTTTACCGATGAGTGTTTCAAATTGACCAGAGGCCCCATCAAATATTTTTTGGGCCAGAGAAGCTGAAAGGACGATAGAATGCATATCCTGGAGAGCCGTTTTAGCATCGCCTGCCAATATTGGAAAAGAGAAAAGGGTAAGAAAGGAAGCATCAGTTGCGATGGTTTCTGTAGCTACGATCTTTTTGTCCTGATAACTCACAACAACCTCTCCGGTTGGAAACACTTTTGTATGAGCGACTACTTCCTCATAATCTTCATTCAGAGCAGCGCCTACAGGTGAATAAGTAATGGTACCGTGCTGAATCAACTTTCCATTCTGGTACCGATCATTGATGACTCTGTAAATTACGTTTGCTTTCTCATGAAATTGGTCATAACTCAACTCAAAGCTCACATACTGCAAAATGAGCAGACAAGCCGCCATGCCAATGGCAAGCCCGAAGATATTAATCAGGCTGAAAACCTTGTTTTTCAGCAGGTTGCGGTAAGCGATTTTGAGGTAGTTTTTGAGCATATTGTCAGAATCTGGATTTGCAGGATTTATGGATAAAATGGATTATAGATGTCTTATTCATACCGTAATGATTTTATCGGGTTTGCCAGTGCTGCTTTAACCGTGTGCACAGATACGATGATTACTGCCAGCACGAGTACCAACAGCAAAGGCACAGCCAGCAGCCACCAGGTGATTTCTATGCGAAAAGCGTAATTTTCCAGCCAAATTTGCATAAGCCAGTAGGCCAGTGGCAGGGCGGGTATGGCAGCCAGCAATATCAGCTTTATGAAGTCTTTGGAGAGCAACGCCAATATGCTGTTGACCGAAGCGCCCATTACTTTGCGGATGCCAATTTCTTTGGTGCGTTGTACCGCAGTAAAAGAGGATAAGCCCAATAACCCCAGGCAGGCAATCATGATGGCCAGTACTGAGAACAGGGTAAAAACCTTGCTAAACCGCTGGTCTGCCCGGTATTGGAGGTCAAAATAAGTATCCAGAAAGTAGTAGTTGAAAGGATTGTTGGGCAACACTTCTTCCCACTTTGCTTTTAGGAAAGTCAGAATATCACTGACAGGCATGTTTGATGAAACATCAATGTGTACAATGTAGCTGCCATCAAACAGCTCCTGAAAGAAAACCAAAGGTTCATAATCGTACTGCAAGGCGTTTTGATGATAATCAGCCACTACCCCGATAATCTCACATTTTGTAACGCCCCAAAAATTCATCATACCGATTTTTTCCCCAATGGCGGCTTCTGGGGTGTTAAAGTCAAACAAGATTAGTGCAGATTGGTTAAGCAGTACTTTGTTTTGGTTTTGTTCTGCCACCTCAGAAAAATTCCGGCCTGCCAGCAACTCAATGTCCATGGTCGGGAAATATTCGGCATCCACGCTGATTTCCCGAATTTCTTTCACGTTTTCTTCGTCTCTTCCCATCATCCGGGTTTGTCGTTCTGTTTCACCGGGTACGTGGCTGGCAGCGCTCACCTCCCGAATGGCAGGGTGGCTGATGAGGGCACTGCGCAAATTGTTGACAGTCTGCAAAAAAGAAGTCTCCTGTTCCATTACATTGGCTCCCTCTATCACCAGTTTTTGTGAAGTATCAAAGCCCAGTTCCTGTTCTCTCATAAATGAAACCTGAACATAAATGACCATCGTACCTACCATCAGAATAAGAGAAATGGCAAACTGAAATATCACCAACGCTTTTCTCAGGTTGATTCCTCTTTTGGGCGTGACAAGCTGGTTTTTCAATACGGCTGTCGTATGGAAGGAAGCAAGAATGAGCGCAGGATAAAGGCCAATCAATAAAGTACTGAGCAGAAATGCTCCCAGAATAATCAGCCATAGCAGGCTCTGCCCCGGTGCAAAAAGATTAAAAGGGATGCCACTCAAATTGTTGAAAAATGGCGTACTCAATTGCACCAGCGTAATCGCCAAAACCAAAGCAATAAAATTGATGATGGCCACTTCTACCAGAAACTGTTCCAGCAACTGGGTTTTTCTTGCACCCACTACTTTTCTTAGCCCTACTTCACGCGCCCTGTTCACTGCCCGGGCGGTAGACAGGTTAATATAGTTAATCCATGCAATGCTGAGGGTAAACAAAGCAATAATGCCCATTACATATACCCAGTTGGCGTTGCCGGTAGCCGTTGGTTCATTCATCAATTCAGAATGCAGGTGGATGTCTTGGATAGGCTGCAATTGGTAAATATCTTTGCTGTTTTCCACTTCGTTGCGACTTTCTACCAATTCGGTAATTTTTTGACCAACTTCCTTTGGGTCCACCTTTTCGTTCAAAATCACATAAGTGTACCAGGCGTTGGGACCCCAGGTGGTTTCAAACATGCTGAGGCGTTGTTCTTCCGGTATTTCCTTTGGCAAAAAGTGTGGGAGCGTAGCATGAGAAAAGATAATATCATAATCCAGGTGAGAATTTTTGGGAATGTCTTCAAAAACGCCAACCACTTCAAAATTAACTTCCACTTCTCCGGTAGAGTTGTAGGCAGTCAGCATTTTTCCTAAGGATTCTGTTTGCCAGTCATCTCCAAAATACTTTTGTGCCACAGACCTTGCCACCATAATCTGATGGGGTTGGGAAAGTAAAGAGTCCGTATGTGATTTAAGAAGCTTAAGAGAAAAATACCGGACAAAAGCAGGGTCGGCAAAAATGGCGTTTTCTTCTTTAAAAGTCAGCGGCGTTTCATTTTCATTGGGCTGGTATATCAGCGTACTGCTTTTGGCCCAGGGGGCAAGCCGAAAATAACCTTTAACGCCCGGCACCTCTCCGCTAATGGCAGGGCCTAATGCCGGTGCTGTATACGCGTTTTTGTATTCCAGTTCACCTTCCTGGTAATGGTCTGCCCGCACCCGGCATATGTTTTCACTTTCTTCCTGAAAAGTATCATAGCTCAGTTCAAACTGCACATATTGGAAAATGAGGATGAAGGCCGCAATACCTGTGGCCAGGCCAAAAATATTGATGAGTGAAAACCCTTTGTTTTTCAGCAGGTTGCGGTAGGCGATTTTGAGGTAGTTTCGTAGCATATTGTTGTCAGAATCAGGATTTTCAGGATTTATTGATTTTCAGGATAAAATATTTTATTCATACCGCAATGATTTTACTGGGTTGGCCAGGGCCGTTTTGATGGTTTGAAGGCTAATGGTGACCAAAGCCAAAAGCCAAACCAGCAGTACGGGCAGCAGCAACAGCCACCAGCGTATTTCCATGCGATAGGCGTAGTTTTCCAGCCAGTGTTTTATAACAAAGTAAATGACAGGTAAAATAATAGCGCTGGCTACTGCAATCAGCCGTATGAAGTCTTTGGAGAGCAGCGTTACCACACTTTGGGTAGAAGCCCCCAGTACTTTGCGGATGCCTATTTCCCGGGTGCGTTGCAACGTCATGTAAGAAGATAAACCGAATAGGCCCAGACAGGCTATCAAAATGGCCAAACCGGCAAACAGTCCGAAGATTTTTCCAAATTGTAAATCAGCCTGGTACTGGTGATTAAAATATTCTTCCAGAAAAAAGTAATCAAACGGACTATTGGGAAAGGCTTCTTTCCAATTTTCCTGTATTTGTGCCAAAGCGTTGGGGTAATCTTTTGTACTGATTTTTAAAGAATAATATTCACCCGCCCAGGGGGCGCTCAAATATTTTTTCAGCGCAAAAACCATCGGCCCGACCTGCTTGTGTAATGATTCCTGATTGAAATCTTTGATCACCCCAATAACTTGTTTTGACTGCTGGTCATCATCTGATTCGTCCCAAATTACAGGCTGTCTCACAGCCTCTTCAGGACTTTGAAAGCCCAACTGGCGAATGGCCGTTTCGTTAAAAATCACCCCATCGCGGTCAGATGCAAAGTCTGTGGAAAAATTACGGCCTGCCAGAAAAGTCGCCTCATACAAATCGAAAAAGTCTTCGTCTACAGCAATAATGTTGATACCTGCTCGGCTTTCAGGTTGCGTAGGGGGGTAAAACTCCCGCCCCCAGCTCAGCTCTTTCCCAGGAATAGCGGATGATGCTGCCACCGCCTGCACATCTGGCAAATTGCTCACTTCATTTTTAAAATAAGCCTGGTGATGTTGGTAGGTGGAGTCTTTCAGGCCGGGGCCTTTTACCACCAAAGTTTGCTCTATATCAATTCCCAGATGCTGCTGCCGCATAAAATGAAGCTGTCGCTGTACGGCAAGCGTCCCGGCAATCAGGGCAATGGAGGCGGCAAACTGAAATATGACCAGTGCTTTTCTGAGCGGTGCCGCCTTTTTTGAACTTCTCATATTACCGTTCAGCACCTGCAAAGGCTGATAAGCAGAAAGTACCAAAGCCGGATACAATCCTGATAGAAACGTCCCGGCAATAAAAACACCCATGAAAACAGCTGCCATTTCAATATTGAAGTTCGTACTAAAATGCGCCCCGGTCAGGTTTTGAAAAGCAGGCATCAGCAACTGCGAAAAGGTAAGTGCCAACAAAACCGCCAGCAGGTTGACCATCAGCGATTCCGACAGAAATTGGGCAATCAACTGCCGCCTGCTGGAACCTACTACTTTCCGAATACCAATTTCTTTAGCGCGTTCCACCGATTTGGCGGTGGTCAGGTTCAAATAATTAATCCAGGCAATGAGCAGGATGAAAAAAGCAATAAGTGTAAGAAACTCTACCATGCTGCGGCTGCCATTGGTTTCTGCTTCTGCTTCCAGGTTTGAGTTGAGGTGGATGCTTTGGATGGGTTGGAGGTCAAGCTTGCGGGAATACCCTGCTTTTCGCCATTCAGCCAAAGTTTCTCCCCGGTATTTTTCCAGCACATCAGCCATTTTTTGCCTGACCACAGCCGGGTCGGTCCCGGGTATCAGCTCCACGTAATTATAGAAATTTCCCCAGCCCCAATTTTCGTCCAGGTTCCAGGGAAGGGAATTGAAGGAAACGAGGAAATCGGTATGCAGGTGGGAATTCGCCGGAATATCTTCAAAAATGCCTGTTATTTTCAGTTGGGTTTGTCCGCGTTCACCCTGGTGAAAAGTAACCACCTGCCCCAAAGCTTCTTCATCAGGAAAGTATTTATGTGCCATTGAGGCGGAAATTACCACAGTGTTTGGCCGGGTGAGCGCCTGTTCGGGATTTCCCTGCAACAATTGATAAGAAAACATGGGAAGGAAAGAAGAATCGGCAAAATAAATCTTTTCTTCATGAAAACTCCGGTTATTTGCCTGTATTACCGGGCCTGACATGAGCGGGGCCGTATGTACGATCCGGGCAGATCGCACAACTTCCGGAATTTCCATTTTTACAGCCGGGGCCAACGCAGGTGTAGTTTGTGCCCGTTTGCTGACCTCTTCTTTCTGCATATATCCATGTGCTGAAATCCGGTAAATGTTTGGATTGCGGAAATCATCATAACTCAACTCAAAGCTCACATATTGCAAAATGAGCAGGCAGGCGGCGATACCAAAGGCAAGACCGAGGATGTTGATGAGGCTGAAAATCTTATTTTTCAGCAGGTTGCGGTAGGCGATTTTGAGGTGATTTTTTAGCATATTGTCAGAATCTGGATTTATGGATTAACAGGATAAAGGGTTTTTGGCATTGGAATTCGAGTTAAGTTTTATTCATACCTTAATGATTTTGTAGGGTTTGTCATTGCCACTTTAATCGTCTGAAAACTGACCGTAATAATCGCAATAAGCAGCACTACCATCCCTGATAAAAATAGCAGGCCTGCCGACATATTGATGTGGTAAGCAAATTCACTGAGCCAGGCATGAGTAGCCCACCAGGCAAAGGGGGCGGCAATGATAAAGGCAATACCGACCAGCCTGAGAAAATTCCGGGCAATCAGCCAGGTAATGTGCAGCACATCAGCCCCCAGCACTTTGCGGATGCCTACTTCTTTGGTGCGCTGAGCCACCGACAGGTGGGTTAGCCCAAACAAGCCCATGCAGGCGATGAAAATGGCCAACACTGCCGCAATACCAATGATCTTTGCTGTCGTGGTATCGGTTCTGTATAGCTCTTCAAATTGATCATCCAGAAAATGATATTCCAACGGATTCGCAGGATCAAACTGCTGGGTAACTTTATCAATTGCAGCGATGGTTTGCGATACATTCTTGGTGCCAATCTGCAAGGTATAATAGTCAATCGGATATAATGGGTTTGTATAATATGCAATCATGGTAGGTGCTATTTTCTTGTGTACCGACTCAAAATGTACATCTTTGAACACACCAATCACCTCTATTATAAATGGCTTTTCCAGTTCTTCCTGCTGAAAGTGGCTAACATCAATCATTTGACCAATAGGGTTCGTTAATCCCATTACTTTCGCTGCTGTTTCATTGATCAGAACTTTGGCCGAATCGGCCGGTGTATGCCTGAAATTCCGGCCTTCTATCAATTGAATATCATAGGTGGGCAGAAAATCCTCATCTCCGGCAAAGTACAGGAACTCTACCAATCCATTTTCTTTTTTCACACCAGCGGTAGAAATGCGTTTCCACTCTCCGGGTACCCGGGTAGTGGCAGTAACACTTTTGACATGGGGAATTTTCTGAAAGGCAGCTTTTACAGTTTCATACTTTTCCCTCAAAATCAAGCTATTGATATCTACAGTAACCAATTGCTCGCGATTGTATCCCAAGTCGGTATTCCGTATAAAATTCATTTGCTGGTAATTAACAATAGTAGCTGTGATCATTACGATGGCAAATGCAAACTGTGCTACTACCAGAAGCTGGCGCAGCGATATGTTTTTTCGTGAAGCAGTATACCTTTGCAATATCAAAGAGGGTTTGACGCCTGATAAATAAAAAGCGGGATAAGCACCGGCCAGTATACCCGAAATGATGCCTACTCCTACTAAAACCAGCAAAATTGAGCTATTGAAAAGGTTCAACGCAAGGGTTTTTCCAGACAAATCATTAAAGAATGGCATCAGGAGCTGCACTATCGTTACCGCCAATGCCAGCGTGATCATCACGACCAGGATAGATTCGCCGACAAACTGGTAAATTAGTTGCTTACGGCTGGCCCCAACGGTTTTTCGTAAGCCTACCTCCTTAAAGCGTTTCATGGCATGGGCAGTAGAAAGGTTGACATAGTTGATAAATGCAATGAGCAAAATCAATAACCCAACTCCTGAAAAGATATAGACGTAAGCAATATCACCATGAAACGCATAATCATCTTCCAGGTATTGTGAATGAAAATGTATGTCGGTAAGAGCTTGCAAAGCATACTTATTGCCCTGATACTCAGCAGTCCTGTTTACATTGGCTATGTCAGTCAAACGCCCGGCAATGACTTCAGGGTTTGCATCATCATTGAGCAAAAGGTAAGTAGCAAACGCATGAGAACTCCAGTCACTCTCAGAGAATTTTCTAAAGTTTTCCATTGATAAAGCCGTAGACATGGAAAAAAGAAGTGCCGGAGTGAAATGTGAATTGGATGGAAAATCCTCTATGACACCGGTAACACTTATTTCATCCTCAAACCAACTTGCATACATGCTTTTGCCTAAAGGAGATGAATTGCCAAAATATTTCCTGGCAAGGCTTTCGGTTAGAACTACAGAATAAGGTTCATCTAAGGCAGTTGCCGGATCGCCCTCAATAAACCGGGAATCAAAAATCTGGAAAAAAGTAGAGTCAGCTATGAAGAAGTTTTCATAGGCACGAAATTCATTGTATCCCATCGTAAGCCTGCCCAATACTGTTAAGTTTACTGCATTTTTTACTTCAGGAATATTTTCTATGGCTGTCAGGGCAACTTGTGAAGCGGCTCCCACCACCTGTCTTTCTCCGTTTTCGTCCTGTATTGTTTCGGTAATTCTGTAAATATGGTCAGCATGGGTATGAAAAGCATCAAAGCTCAGTTCGTCAATCACGTAGAGTGAGATGAAAATAGCAGCAATAAAGCCCAGAGAAAAACCCGCAATATTAATTAAGCTGAAAACCTTATTTTTCAGCAGGTTGCGGTAGGCAATTTTCAGGTAGTTTTTCAGCATATTGTCGGAATCTGGATGGTCTGTATTAATTGATTTTCAGGATAAAATTAACTTTTTATCCACTCCCTTGATGAATACTTTTCTGATAAGAAGTGAAAAATCGTGCCATAAACATAAGTCACTGATTTTGAAATAGTTGAAAAGTAAAACAAAAAACAAGTGTTTCACTTTGATACAGTTGGTGTTTCAGGTTGGCACAGTTTATTTGTTTTGCCTGAATAAACTATTACCCTGGAAAGTAATAACTAACCGCTCCCTATGGAAGTAACAATAGCGAAAAAGAGAGGTGCAAAAATGAAGAAAATGCTGGAATACTTTTTCTTGAAATGGATGAAGGAAAGCCTGGTTATATTTTGGCGTAGAGAATAATCTGGATTTTCACCTATGCTAAAAAAGTAATGGTAGCTGCCAAAAAATCTCCGTGGGTAATTGATGATTGGGGGGTAGCGGAGGAAATCACTGAAAACCTCAGCGTGAATATTGAGTAGTTATCGGGTGAGGTTGAATTAAGCCGGACTGGAAGCCTGCTCTCGGAGGGCGGGCTTCCAGTCCGGCCAAAAATTAAAGATGCAAGGGTCTGCTGTCAGTGGCCGCTAATGCAGCTTCTTTCATGGCTTCGGTAAACGTAGGGTGCGCGTGCGACATGCGGGCTACGTCTTCTGCTGAGGCCCGGTACTCCATGGCTACCACCGCTTCGGCAATCATATCGGCAGCCCGGGGGCCGATGATATGTACACCCAATATTTCGTCGGTTTCTTTGTCGGCCAGTACTTTCACCAACCCATCCAGGTCCATGCTGGCTCGGGCACGCCCTAATGCCTTGAAAGGAAATGAACCGCTTTTGTAGGCTTTGCCTTCTTCTTTTAATTGCTCTTCGGTATATCCTACGCTGGCTACCTCCGGCCAGGTGTACACTACGCTGGGAATCAGCAGGTAATTGATATGCGGTTTTTGCCCGGCCATCAGTTCTGCCACAAATACACCTTCTTCTTCCGCTTTGTGGGCCAGCATGGGGCCTTTGTCTATTACATCACCAATGGCATAAATGTTATCTACTTTGGTTTTGAGGTGGTCGTCTACCTCAATTTTGCCCTGCTTGTTGACCTCAATGCCTGCTTTGTCAAGCCCCAGCCCTTCGGTATAGGCTTTTCTTCCTACCGAAACCAGGCAAACATCGCCTTTCACTTCTACGGCATTGCCTTTGGGGTCTTCGGCTTTTACCACCACTTCTTTTCCCGAATTTTCCACAGAAGTTACCTTATGGCTGACTTTAAAATCAAAATCCAGCTTTTTCAACACTTTGGTCAGTTCTTTGGAAAGGGTGGTATCCAAAAGTGGGGTGATTTTGTCCATGTATTCCAGCACCGTGATTTTGGCACCCAGGCGGGCATACACAGAACCCAGCTCCAGGCCAATATAACCACCACCGATAATGATCATGTGTTTGGGCACTTTTTTCAGTTCCAAGGCTTCGGTGCTGGTAATTATTTTTTCCTTATCAATTTTGGCAAAAGGAGGCACGGCAGGTTTGGAGCCAGTGGCAATAATTACCTTTTCGGTGGTAAATTCTTTCTTCTTTTTATCACTACCCGTAACGACAATGGTGTTTTTATCCTTAAAAGCCCCCATGCCGGTGTGTACATCAATTTTATTTTTCTTCATCAAAAATTTGACACCCTCCACCGTTTGGTTCACTACTTCTGATTTGCGCTTCACCATCTGTGTCAGGTTTACCTTCAGGTTGGTTTGGCTGATACCATGGGCTTTAAAATGATTTTTAGCATTATGAAAGTGCTCTGAAGAATCCAGCATGGCTTTGGAAGGAATACAGCCTACATTCAGGCAGGTGCCGCCCAAAGCTTCATATTTTTCTACAATAGCTGTTTTCATACCCAGTTGTGCGCAGCGAATGGCCGCTACATAACCGCCCGGGCCCGAGCCTATTACCGTTACGTCGTAATCCATTAATTTTTATTTATGTTTAGGGAAATTTGTTTTCGAGGAGACTTCCGAAGTTTCGAAAACTTCGGAAGTCTTAGTGAAAGTTTTGAAAATTAGATTATACACCCAAAAGCAAACGGGCAGGGTCTTCAATCAATTCTTTAACCCGATAGAGAAAGCTTACAGACTCACGTCCGTCCACAATGCGGTGGTCATAAGACAAAGCCACGTACATGATAGGCCGGATAACCACTTCCCCATCTACCGCCACCGGACGCTGCACAATATTGTGCATACCCAAAATAGCCGATTGGGGTGCATTGATAATAGGCGTAGATAACATAGAACCGAATACGCCACCATTGGTAATGGTAAAAGTTCCGCCCGTCATTTCTTCAATGCTTAGCTTTCCTTCACGCCCCCGGGTTGCCAGACGGATAATTTCTTTTTCAATCTGGTCAAAAGACATGCTTTCGACATTTCTGATAACGGGTACTACCAGTCCGCGGGGCGTAGAAACCGCGATGGAAATATCGCAAAAATCGTTGTAGACAATCTCTTCCCCATCGATCATGGCATTTACGGCGGGGTACTCCTCCGAGGCCATGCAGCAGGCTTTAGCAAAGAATGACATAAAACCGAGGTTCACCTCATATTTTTCCTTAAAAGCCTCTTTGTATTTTTTGCGCATGTCCATCACCGGCTGCATGTCCACTTCGTTGAAAGTGGTGAGCATGGCCGTTTCGTTTTTCACCGACACCAATCTTTTGGAAATAGTTTTCCGCAGGTTGGTCATTTTTTCACGGCGTTGTGCCCTGTGGCCAGCTTCCTGTGCAGCCGTTTGGGGCGCGTCTTTTTTAATTACATTGCTTTGTGCCGGAGTATCTACTTTAGATGATTTCTTTTCAGATTCCTGTTTTTTCTTCTCGGCTTTTTCGGCATCTTCCTTCGTAATCCTTCCGTCTTTTCCAGTACCGTTTACATCTTTGGGATCAATGCCTTTTTCCGACAATATTTTTGCGGCTGCTGGAGAGGGATGTCCCGAGGCGTAAGTAGTAGATTTTTCCTTTTCTGCTTCTTTTTCTTCTGATTTATCCTTTTGCTTTTCCTGATCAGCAGTGTCTTTGGCACCGGCAGATTCCCCTTCTGCTACCTCAATGGTACAAGCCAATGCCCCAATTTCCAGGGTTTCCCCTTCTTCTGCCTTGATGTTGAGTATACCTGAAGCCTCCGCTGTAAGCTCAAAAGTAGCTTTGTCAGATTCTATTTCGGCAATTACTTCATCAAGCTCCACGAAATCTCCATTTTCTTTGGCCCAGGAGGCAATGGTTACTTCGGTAATAGACTCTCCCACCGTAGGGATTTTAACCTCTATTACTTCACCGGTAGGCTTGGGCTCATCACTGCCTTCTGATTTTTGCTTTTTCGTATCTTCTTTTTCACTTTTTTCATCCTTGGAAGTGGGGGCTTCTTCCGACTTATCTTCTTGCCCATTGCCATCTGTTTCTATTTCACAAATAAGGGCACCTACCTCGAGGGTATCCCCTTCTTGGGCTTTGGTATGCAAAATGCCTGATTTTTCGGCATTGAGCTCAAAAGTAGCTTTATCCGATTCTAATTCGGCAATCACCTCGTCCATCTCTACGTGCTCCCCATCCTTTTTCACCCATTCGGCAATCGTAACTTCGGTGATAGATTCTCCTACTGCAGGTACTTTAATTTCTAAGTTCATAACCTGATCTTATATGATATTTAAGGTAAAAATATGATTTTGTTATCAACACAATTGTAGACGAAATACACATCAATTAGTTTAGTTGTTCGCCTATTCGTCAAAACCTGGTGTACGGAATGCACTGTTTACCCGAATGCCTTATTAATTATCTCAGTCTGTTCTTTTGCATGCATCTTTCCATAGCCTATGGCAGGGGATGCACTCGCCCTTCTGGAAACAAGCTTCATAGGAACTTCCGGAATTGTTCTTAATAAGTATGCCCAACACCCCATGTTCTCCGGTTCTTCCTGCACCCAATATACCTCAGCGTTTTTGTATTTATTCATCAGTTTTTTCACCTGCGTTTTTGGGAAAGGATGTAACTGCTCAATCCGGATAATGGCTACATCTTTGCGCTTTTTGTCTTGTTGCTCTTCCAGCAGTTCAAAATAAATTTTTCCGGTGCACAAAAGAACCCTTTTTACGGAGCGGGTAGTGGCATAACTGTCACCAATTACTTCCTGAAAACCACCTTTTGTAAGATCTTCTACAGGTGAGATCACTTTTGGATGGCGCAGTAAAGATTTGGGCGACATAATAACCAATGGTTTACGGAAAGGCCAGGCCAGTTGTCTGCGCATGATATGAAATAAGTTAGCAGGTGTAGTCATATTTGCTACAATGATATTGTCATTGGCAGAAAGCTGCAAAAACCTTTCAGGACGGGCATTAGAGTGTTCAGGCCCTTGCCCTTCGTACCCATGCGGTAACAAAAGCACTACCCCGTTCATCCGCTGCCACTTGGTTTCGGAAGCAGAAATAAACTGGTCGATGATTACCTGCGCCCCGTTGGCAAAATCGCCAAACTGCGCTTCCCAGATAACCAGTGCATTGGGGTTGGCCATGGCATATCCAAATTCGAAACCCAGGGCGGCAAACTCGGAAAGCCAGGAATTATAAATTTTAAAAGGAGCCTGGTTTTCCTCAATATGGTTGAGGTTTACGTAAGGCTCACTGGAAACGGCATCATGAATAACGGCATGCCTATGTGAGAAAGTACCCCGCTGTGTATCTTGCCCGGCCAGCCTAACCATTTTTCCTTCCAATAAAATAGAGCCATAGGCCAGCAGTTCGGCAGCCGCCCAGTTGAGTTCCTGGCTTTCGTAAAATATTTCTTTACGCTGCTTAAACTGCCTCTGTATCTGCCTGATGGGGTTAAAGCCTTCAGGGAGTGTTGTTAAACTTTTAGCAATTTTATCAATCATTTCTTGAGAAACAGCCGTTTCGGGTGATTTTTCAAAATCTTCCGGCTTTGACCTTCGCAGTTCCCTCCACTCTTCCTCCAAGGGTTGATAGTAGTAAGGCAACGGCTCTTGTTTTACCATGGTCAGGCGGTCTTGCAGCAAAGAACGGAATTCCTTGTCCATCTTTTCGGCCAGCTTGGCATTTACCTCCCCGTGTTCTATCAGGTGGTTATTATAAACCTCCCTTGGGTTGGGGTGTTTTGATATTTTGTTGTAAAGGGCGGGTTGGGTAAACTTAGGCTCATCGCTCTCGTTATGCCCATGCCTGCGGTAACACACCATATCTATGTACACATCCCGGTGGAATTTCTGGCGGTATTCCACAGCCATTTTTATACAAAACAATACTGATTCAGGGTCATCCCCATTTACATGAAACACCGGGGAATCAACCACCTTCGCTACATCCGAAGAATAAACGCTGGAGCGGGCATCGTCAAAATCGGTTGTAAAACCGACCTGGTTGTTGATGATAAAATGTAAAGTACCACCCGTATAATATCCTTCCAGTTGCGACATTTGCGCCACCTCATACACCACGCCCTGCCCAGCCAAAGCCGCGTCCCCATGAATAAGCACCGGCAAAATTTGGTCATAATCTTCCGAGTACATCCTGTCTGCCTTCGCTCTTACAAAGCCTTCCACTACCGGATTTACTGCTTCCAGGTGTGATGGGTTGGGTGTTAATTTCACATTCACCTTCTTGCCTTCCGGGGTAGTAATTTCACTGGAATAGCCCAGGTGGTATTTCACATCCCCGTCGCCATGTGCCAGATCAGGTTCAAACTTACCTTCAAATTCATTGAAGATTTGTTCATAGGTTTTGCCCATGATATTGGCCAGCACATTCAGCCTGCCCCGGTGAGCCATGCCAATCACCACTTCTTTGGTTCCGGATTCGGCTGAAATATTGATGATCGCATCCAGGGCGGGAATGGTAGTTTCCCCACCTTCCAGCGAAAACCGCTTTTGCCCCAGGTATTTGGTATGTAAAAAGTTTTCAAAAACAACGGCCTCATTGAGTTTGGAAAGAATGCGTTTCTTTTCATCTTCAGTGGGGTCATAAACCGGGAATACCTGCTCGGCCTTTTGCTTCATCCACTCCATCATCTCCCGGTCGCGCATGTAGGTATATTCAAAACCGATAGGGCCGGTATAAATCTTTCTGAGGGTATCAATGATTTTTCGTAAGGGCACTTTGCCAATCCCTATTTCCGCACCTGCCTGAAATTCAACGTCAAGGTCTTCTTCTGTAAGCCCGTAAAACTCAATACCCAACTGTGCATTGCGATCCCGGCGCTGGCGCACCGGATTGGTTTTAGATTCCAGATGGCCACGCCTCCGGTAGTTGCGGATCAGTTTCAACACTTTAACTTCTTTCGGGGTAATGCCTTCTGCTACGGTAAGTGCCGAACCGTTTTCGTCAAACTCTTCATCTCCATCATAGCGCTTTTTGGAGAAATTATAACCCTCAAAAAATCTTTGCCAACTTACGTCAACTG
The DNA here is from genome assembly GCA_965230065.1 of Cyclobacteriaceae bacterium. GTDB lineage: Bacteria > Bacteroidota > Bacteroidia > Cytophagales > Cyclobacteriaceae. The sequence goes on from OZ245942.1 coordinate 287,605, forward strand.
CATTAGGGTCTTTTTGGTAGGCTTTATAGAGTTCGTCAATATAACTCACATCGGCATTGGCAATATAAGAATACTCGTCCATCGTTCTCAATCTTTCTTTTTAATAAGAGGCGTCGTTTATTTTTACAAAGATAGAATAAGTGTAAGATTAGTAAAACTATATGATACAGCAAATATTAATAGAATGATTACCGCAAATTGCGAAGGATAATTTTATTTTCTGGTATTTCTTGTAAGATTTGCATTGAAAAAGTAATTTTATGCTGAATTGCTGAACAAATATGTAGGAAGAAAGGTAAAGAAAAAACATATTTTTAGCATTCTAGTATATAATACTATACAACCTGAAAACCAAAGCCTAAAACTACCAGCGAGTGAAAAAATTTATCAACCGCAAGAAACAACTACCTCTTCTTATTCCGTCAATTGCGATCATTGTTTTATACTGGCTTTTTAATGTAAACGAGCCTGAAGTAAACTTTGAAGACAAAACCTACCCCATCCGCCCCCTAACGGAACTTCCTGATGCCCCCCCCCAGCCACTGAACCAGCGCTATGGCATACCCTTAAGAACCATGCGGGTAGTGGAAGACCGCATACAGCCCAGCCAGGCATTATCAAGCATTTTGTCAAAATACAATGTATCTCCCAGCCTGGTGGGCCGACTGATAAACCAGGCACGTACCGAAGGGATTTTTGATGTAAGAAAAATCAAGGTTAACAACAAATACACGGTATTATGCAATGAAGAACAGTCTTCCGGGCTCTCTGCCCGTTATTTTATTTATGAACCAAGCCCCCTCGACTACGTAGTCCTTGATTTCGTAGATTCAGTAGCTATTGCCCGAAAGCACAAAATAGATACTGTGCAGAAAACCTTTGCAGGAATTATCGATAATTCCGTATACGAAACGCTGGCCCGGGGCAATGCTTCAACCGAACTGGTGTACAAACTTTCAGACGTATTTGCCTGGCAGATTGACCCTTTCAATGTGCAACAAGGCGATCGGTTTAAGGTTTATTACGAAGAATTACAGGTAAATGGTTCGCCCATTGGGCTGGGTAAAGTGCTTGCCGCTTACTTTGAACATGAGGGTTATGGCCATTATGGTTTCTATTATAATCAGGATACAGATACTGACTATTTTGATGAAAATGGGAACAGCCTCAGAAAAGCTTTCCTAAAAGCCCCTTTAAGTTACACCCGCATTAGCTCGAGGTTTTCTAACAGCAGATTGCACCCGGTATTGAAAATACGCCGCCCTCATTATGGTATTGATTATGCAGCCCCAATTGGCACACCTGTAAGGGCTATCGGTGATGGAGTAATTATGTATGCAGGGTATAATGGCGCAGCCGGGCACATGATCAGAATTAAGCACAATTCAGTTTATACTACTGGCTATTTACATTTGTCAAGATATGCAAGGGGCATCAGGGTAGGTGCCCGCATACAACAAGGCGACATCATCGGCTATGTTGGCAGTTCGGGCCTTTCAACCGGCCCCCACCTCGACTTCCGGTTCTGGAAAGACGGAAGACCAATAGATGCACTGAAAGTAAACATCCCGCCTTCTGAGCCTGTCTATGAAGAAAACGCAGAGGATTATCAGGCAACTGTTTCTTCCATGAAAAAGCTGCTCGATGCACTGGAATACAATACTTCGGAAGAAGAAAATATTATGTTGGCCGGTATGGATGTATCTGACATGGAAACAACGGAAAAACCGCTGACCAGATAAATCTGCAAAAATGTTACAGGCCTACATGCAGGGCACATTATTTTTTAGGAGATGATTTTACATCTTTTGCCTTTTTGCTCTTAATCTTTCTGGGCCTTCTTACGCCAAAAGACCCTTTTGCGATTTTTCCTCTTTTGGTTTTTTTATCACCTCTTCCCATAAGAATGTTTATTTTTTGTTTCCTAAATCTGAATATATTGTCTCATATTTCCAAATTTATAAATTAAACCATAATTTTAGTAATCTTGTTATGTTGTAAGACACATCTGATTAAATTGAAAATGTTATGGCCAGACCGAAACCAGAATTAATCAACGCATTGAGGATAACAGCCAAAAAGTTACTGCATACGGCTGATTATCAGTGGGGACATATGGGTAGTTGCAACTGTGGCCACCTTGTACAGGAAGTTACACAACTTTCTAAATCCCAAATTCATGAATATGCCATGCGGACCCGGGGGGGAGACTGGAGTGAGCAAAGCATGGACTACTGTCCCACCAGCGGCTATCTGATAGACCAGGTAATCAGTATTATGCTGGATGCAGGTATGGATGTAGCAGATTTTAAGCATTTGGAGCGGTTATCTGACCCGGAAATTCTAAAGCGTTTTTCTATTAAGGAGAGAAACCTTCGTTATAATCACCGCGAAGATGTGGTGAAATATATGAATGCATGGGCCGATTTACTCGAAGCACAGTTGGTATCACAAATTCATTTACCCGAATTTAACACACAAGTCACAATTGCTTAAGTGATTTTTTATAAACCTATAAGCTATTGCTTATAGGTATAGTGTAACGTATAAGTTTTTTGTTTATTTTCTATAAAATGCTACATCTAGTGCATAGTTTTGCTTGACTTATTCAGCTATTGGCATTAATTATGCGATCAAGTAGTTGATAATTTCCATTTTTGGATGAAGTAGGAGAGTTAGAGGGGAAATGTAGTAGTGACATCAAGACACAAAGATTCTTGAGCCTGCTATTTCGTAAATAGTGCCCTACTTATTTTTTTATATATGATATACGATTTTTTTAACCTTCCTCTGTTTACAGTGGGAGTGGCCCTTATTACGTCATGTGGTATCGTAGTTTCTATGATCCCCGTAATTATCAGAGTAGCCGAACAAAAGCAATTGATGGATGTTCCAAATGGAAGAAGTTCCCACACCAAAGTAACACCATCCCACGGCGGCACAGCTATTTTTGCAGCGCTTATCATTGTTTTTTCCTTACTTGCTGACCTTACTGCTACTGACAGCAAACTCTACTTGCTCATTCCGGCACTGGTTATTTTGTTTTTTATAGGACTGAAAGATGATATTCTGGTAGCTTCAGCCTATAAAAAATTAATAGCACAAATACTCGCTGCTATGGTGATTGTAGTGGGGGCAGGTATTCGAATTGAGAACTTTTTTGGCCTTTTCAACCTTTATGAATTGCCTTATGCCTTCAGCATTGGTGTGAGCGTCTTTGTGCTGGTCGTAGTTACCAATGCCTATAACTTGGTGGATGGTATTGATGGATTGGCCGGGGGGTTAGGAATAGTAGCAGCTTCTTTGTTTGGCACTTATTTTTTCTATGCTGGTTTTTATCAGGAAAGTATACTATGTACTGCATTGATAGGTGCATTGGCAGGCTTCCTTTATTTTAATTTTTCGCGTACGCAAAAAATATTCATGGGCGATAGTGGTTCCCTGGTAATGGGTTTCACCCTTGCTGTAATGGGCTTGCATTTTTTACAGCTTAATGAAACCATGCCATTCACGGCACGAGTTACCAATGCCCCAACCATGGCAATTCTTGTATTTGCTATTCCGCTTTTTGATACGCTAAGGGTATTTGTGCAACGCATAATGAACGGAAAAGGCCCCTTTCAGGCTGACAGGACGCACATTCATCATTTCCTGATAGATGCCGGTTTCTCACATGGTCAAGCTACACTTACGCTTACCAGTGTAAGCATGATGCTTTCTGTAACAGGATACTTATTTTGGGCCAATGCTTCAGTGCCTGTTTCTTTTTCTTTTCTGTTTTTTGCTTTTGTAATTTACGCTATCACTTTCAGAAAAGACGCCATGCCCCTTCCCAAAAGACAAGTTTTGCCACAAATTCAAATGCATCTACAATCTTCCCCTGGTAAAAAGTTACAGCCTCAATCTATGAAAAAAGAGGCTGTAGAAAGCGAATTGGTTTCCTAGTGCTTGAAATGGCGGAACCCGGTTACTACCATCGCCATATCATGCTTGTCGCAGAAATCTATTGAATCCTGGTCCCTGATTGACCCACCTGGTTGGATTACCGCAGTGATTCCTTCGCCTTGAGCAATCTCTACACAATCGGGGAAAGGGAAGAAAGCATCAGAAGCCATTACAGCACCTTCCAATGAGAAATTAAAGCTTTTGGCCTTTACAATCGCCTGTTTCAGGGCATCTACCCGGGAGGTTTGCCCTACCCCACTGGCAAGCAACTGGTCTTTGTTGGCTAAGACTATCGTGTTAGATTTAGTATGTTTACAAACCTTGCTTGCAAAAAGCAAAGCCTCATTTTCTTCCGCAGTAGTAGCCCGCTTGGTAACTACTTTCAGGTCTTCGGACGCATCGGTTTTTATGTCACGATCTTGCTCTATGATCCCGTTTAGTAAAGTTTTAATTTGCTTGGTGGCTGTAATCGGGTGTTTTTGTACCAGCAAAATCCGGTTTTTCTTGCCTTTCAGTATTTCCAAAGCAGCGTCTGCAAATCCGGGGGCAATCAATACTTCAAAGAAAAGTTTGTGCAATTCTTCGGCAGCCGCAGCATCTACCGTTTGGTTGGTAATAAGCACCCCGCCAAAAGCCGAAACCGGGTCAGCCTCCAAAGCTTTGAGGTACGCGTCTTTTACAGAACCGGCAATGGCTACCCCGCAGGCGTTGGTGTGTTTCAAAATGGCAAAAGCGGTTTCCCTTTCTTCAAATTCGTCAATGAGGGCGACGGCAGCGTCAATGTCTACCAGATTATTATAAGAAAGTTCTTTGCCGTGCAGTTGTTCCAACATTTCTGCCAGGTTACCATAAAAAGAACCCTGCTGGTGCGGGTTTTCTCCATAGCGCAATACTTTGCTTTGGCGCTCGCTCACTTTCAGGCTACCTATGTTTTCTTCCTGATTGAAATAATTGAAAATAGCTGTATCGTAATGGGAAGAAATATCAAAAGCCCGGGCGGCAAACCTGCGGCGGTCGGCCAGGTCGGTGGAGCAAGCTTTTTCCTGCAACAAGCTGGTGATTTCATCATACTGTTCGCGGGAAGAAACCGTGAGCACATCTTTAAAATTTTTGGCAGCCGCCCGGATGAGGGAAATGCCTCCAATGTCAATTTTTTCAATAATATCCTGCTCAGCAGCCCCGGAAGCTACGGTTTGCTCAAAAGGATACAAGTCCACGATGACCAAATCCAAGGAAGGAATTTCGTATTCCTGCACCTGTTCTTTGTCCTGCTCATGGTCGCGGCGCGAAAGGATACCGCCAAATACTTTGGGATGCAGGGTTTTTACCCTTCCGCCCAAAATAGAAGGATAGCCGGTGAGGTCTTCCACAGCCGTAACGGGCACACCTTGTTCTTCAATAAATTTTTGGGTGCCTCCGGTAGAGTAAATAGTCACCCCTTGCTCGTGCAACAGCTTGATGATGGGCTCCAGTTTGTCTTTATAAAAAACAGAAATAAGTGCAGATTGGATTTTTTTGTTCATTATCGAGGTAATTTTGAAATGTTATTGAATGTTTTTGATGAGGTCTTCTACCACTTTGGGGTAATACAAATATTCTAAAGAATGCACCTTTTCGGCCACGTCTTCGGGTGTATCTTCAGGTTCCACTTCGCAGCTTGTCTGGAAAATGATTTGCCCTTCGTCGTACCGTTCGTTTACATAATGGATGGTAATGCCTGTTTCTTTTTCTTCTGCTGCCACCACCGCCTTGTGTACGTTCATGCCATACATGCCTTTGCCTCCATATTTGGGCAACAAGGCCGGATGGATATTCACCATGCGGTTGGGAAAGGCTTTCACCAGGTTATCGGGCACCAGCCACATAAAACCGGCCAGCACAATGAAATCAATCCCCATATCCTGCAAAAGTTGCACAATATGATCCGTTTGGGTAAAGGTAGCTTTGTCAAATTTTTCAACCGGAATACCAAAGCGTTCAGCCCGAACAATGGCCCCGGCTTTTGGGTTATTAGTCAGCAGGATGCTTATTTCAGCCAGTGGATGATGCTCAAATTTCTCAAAAAATTTCTGAGCATTGGTGCCACTGCCTGAAGCAAAAATGGCGATTTTACGTTTGTTTAAAGCCATGGTTCAAATATATACTTTTATGAGAGAGATATTGAAAACTCTAAATCAAAAAACCTAAATCCTAAACAAATTCTAATTTTTTAAATAATAAAATTCAAAACAATGGCTATACTTACTAGCGAAGAAGTTACTTCCAAAGGTATTCTCCTAAACTCAGAAGTAACTGCTGCTGTCCGATTCCTCGCCAGGAAAGGTTTTTATATTGGTATTTTGAGATTTGATATTATTTAGGATTTGGGAATTAGAGTTTAGAATTTTTCTAGTTTTGTAGAAACAGAAGAAGAAGATGCAGAAAAAAACAAGTAAAACCGGGGTGTTGCTGGTAAATTTGGGCACGCCCGACAGCACCAAAACCAAAGACGTGCGTAAATATTTGCGGGAATTCCTGATGGACGGGCGTGTCGTGGATTATCCGTTGTGGTTCCGTTGGTTTCTGGTCAATATGATTATTGCCCCTTTTCGTGCCCCCAACTCTGCCAAAGAATACCGGAAGCTTTGGGAAGACCGGGGTTCGCCTTTGAAGTTCTATGGGGAAGATGTACGGGATTTGTTACAGACAAGCCTGGGCAATGAATATGTAGTAGCACTCGGCATGCGGTACCAGTCACCCAGTATTGCCAGTGCGCTTGAAATTCTGCAAAAAGCCAATGTAGGGAGTATCGTTTGCATTCCCTTGTTTCCACAATATGCTTCGGCTACCAACGGCTCGGTGATCGACAAAGTTATGGAAATTGTGCGGGCATGGCAGGTGATTCCTTCCCTGAAATTTGTCAGTAATTTTCTGGAACATCCACTTTTTATCAAAGCCCAGACGGAAATTGCCCGAAAATACCTGGAAGAAGATGAATACGACCATGTGTTGTTCAGCTACCACGGCGTACCCGAGAGCCAGATTTATAAAGCTTCGGTGGATAATTATTGCAAAATAGGCCAATGTTGTAATACCTACCACAAAAAAAATCAGTTTTGTTACAGGGCGCAGTGCTATCATACTTCCCGCCTGATTGCCAATGCTTTGGATATTCCCGAAGAAAAGTATTCGGTCGCTTTTCAATCAAGGCTCGGGCCGGTGCCCTGGATTAAGCCTTATACGGACGAAGCCCTGAAACGCCTGGCTGAGGAAGGAAAGAAAAAAGTACTGGCCTTTTCCCCGGCTTTTGTAGCCGATTGTCTGGAAACTACCATAGAAGTAGGCGAAACGTACAAAGAAGAGTTTGAAAACATAGGAGGTGAACGCTGGCAACTGGTAGAAAGCCTGAATACAAACCCCATCTGGATTGAGTGCCTGAAAGACCTGGTGCTGAAAAATGATGCCGAATATGTGGAAGAAAAAATACCGGAACCCAGCAGTACTGAAAAGCAAAAATTATGATTTTGTACAATGTAACTGTAAGCATAGATACCGATGTGGAAACCGATTGGGTAGCCTGGATGAAAGACAAGCACATTCCTGATATACTGAACACAGGCATGTTTGTAAGCGCCCGCATCTTCAAGGTACTGAACGAAGAGGAAGCAGAAAGCACCTCTTATGCTGTACAATACCTGGCCGACTCAATGGAGCACATAGAAATATACAAACAACGGTATGCTCCGGCCCTTCAGGAAGAGCACCACGCTCGTTTCCGAGGAAAGTATGCGGCTTTTCGTACTTTGTTGGAGGCTTTGTAATATTCATAAACAATTGAGTAATGTCTTTTTTTAATTTCCCTAAATATAAACTCAATATTAAGGTACCACTAAACTCAAAATTGGAGTGGTTTAACGATAAAGTTCGCTTGATTGGACCTCAAAATGATATATTTCTCTTTGCTAGAGACCTAAGCAAGATTGAAGAATTACAAAATGGCGATTTAATTAGTTTTGATAAGTTGACTCTTAAAGTTTCAGATTATATCTCGAGTGATAGTGAAAAGAAAAACTGGATTGAATTACCAAATCATGCATGGGGGATAATGGCAGGGAAATTTTACGATGTTTGTGAAAAGTATGAAGAAAACCCTTTTGATTTTAACAGTTGTGGGTATACTGAAAAAATCCCCCTCGATTTAGGTGTTGAAATAACTGATTTTCCGATAACAGACAGTATTCTATTAGAGAAGCCTCATGTAGTTCTGATTAAATCAGAATACAATGAATTGTATTTAAGAATTGAAGATACTGAGTTGTTTGACTATATCGAAGATTATCTAATTGAACAAAAAGATATCGAGCCAGAATTTCACATTCCAAGTCAAGTAGGGGATTTAAGGAGGTATATTGGGTTTCCCCTAATTTAGTAGACATTCAGTTAAGCAGCAGTAGATATTGATTTTTTCCACTGATGCTCATATTCTATCGGACTCATATATTCAATTGCAGAATGTTTCCTCTTTCGGTTATACCATACCTCAATATACTCGAAGATATCTTGTTTAGCCTCAGTATGGCTCGAGTAATTTCTACGGTAAACCAACTCCCGTTTCAAAGTGGCAAAGTAACTCTCTGTTGGGGCATTATCGTAACAGTTTCCTCTACGGCTCATGCTACACCTTATTCCCTTTTGTTCAAGAATCCGTTGGTAGTCATAGCTCGCATATTGGCTTCCTCTATCGCTGTGATGTATCAATCCTTTCACTGGATTTCGTACCATGATTGCCATCCGCAATGCCGTTATGACCAGCGTTCGCTCTAAAGTGGACGCCATAGACCAGCCGATAATACGTCGAGAAAACAAATCAAGTACAATAGCCAAGTACAGCCAACCTTCTTTTGTCCAGATATACGTAATATCAGTGGTCCATACCGCATCAGGTCTGCTTGCTTCAAATTGCTGATCTAGTAGATTAGGGGCTACAGGAAGATGATGATTTGAGTCTGTCGTCTTGGTAAACTTCCTTTTCTTTTCCACCGCAATACCATTGAGCCGCATTAAGCGGGCAATGCGGTTCTTACCACATGCTACTCCCATAGTTTGTAATTCAGCATGTACCCTGGGACTACCGTAGCTTTGACGACTTTGCTGATGTATATCTCTGATCTGTTCCACTAATTGTCTGTTTTCTCGGCTACGATTGCTCTCAGGTCGTGTTAACCATGCGTAATAACCACTCCTTGAAATTTGTAGTACTCTGCACATAGCAGTAATGGAAAAACACCCATCATATTCTTGAACAAATTGGTATCTTAGCGTGGGTGAATACTGAAGATACCAACCGCCTTTTTTAGTATCTCCACCTCCTCTTGAAGACGTCTGTTCTCTCTCTTCAATTGAGTCATTTCCTCATCCCGAGGGTTTTTACCCGAAAACGCTTTCTTTCCCTCTTCTTGTAATTCCAGTTTCCAGCGGCGTAACATACTCATGTGAATTCCTAGATCACGAGCTACTTGGCTCTTACTACCATTACTCTCTGAGAGGCGAACTGCCTCCTCTTTAAATTCTTTGGTATACTTTCTTCTAGTTCTCATATTTGACACTGATTTGGTTACTAATTTACTCTTTTTTCAGTGTCTACTTTAACGGGGGAAGACCATATAGTATATTTTGACCCCAAGTATGAGATGGCGCTAATAAAAGCAATTGGTCAATTACAAGATGAAGAATTGAATAATATCTTCAAATTGAATAATTAAAAATATTATAAGCTAAAGTTTAAATAATTTTATATCATTTAAACTATTGGAAATGTATTTATAATGTTCTACCAGAGTAATTACAATTTCTTTTCCCACCAAAACCCTCTATTTTAGCATTTTTAAACCAAGCATACATACAATATCATGAAACTATTAACCGGAAAAACAGCATTGATTACAGGCGCCTCCAAAGGCATAGGGCGGGCCGTAGCCCTCAAATTTGCCGAACATGGCGCCAACGTGGCTTTCACCTACCTTTCCAGCGTTGAACAGGGGGAAGCCCTGGAAAAAGAACTGGAAAAACTGGATGTAAAAGCCAAAGGCTACCGCTCAGATGCTTCCGACTTCGCCGCTGCCGAAGAACTCATCAACAATGTAGTGAGTGACTTTGGTACACTGGACGTTTTGGTAAATAATGCAGGTATTACCAAAGACACGCTACTGCTGCGCATGAATGAAGAAATGTGGGACGATGTAATCCGCGTCAACCTGAAATCGGTTTACAATACCGTAAAGGCCTCGGCCCGTACTTTTATGAAGCAAAAAAACGGAGTGATTATCAACATGAGTTCGGTAGTAGGTGTAAAAGGGAATGCCGGACAGGGCAACTATGCAGCCTCCAAAGCCGGAATTATTGGTTTCACAAAATCAATAGCATTGGAACTGGGTTCGCGCAACATCCGTTGTAATGCCATTGCCCCCGGGTTTATAGAAACGGAAATGACCGAAAAACTGGATCCCAAAACCGTACAAAGCTGGCGGGAAGCCATTCCTTTACAAAGAGGCGGCTCCCCGAACGATGTAGCCGATTGCACTGTTTTCCTTGCCTCTGATATGGCCACCTACATTACCGGACAGGTGATTCAGGTAGATGGGGGAATGTTGACGTAAGTTTTGTTTTTTGAAGACTTCGGAAGTTTGCGAAACTTCCGAAGTCTGACGATAGAATTAGTTATAAACCTCGTTTGCAACGAGGTTTTGGTAGCCTTGCGTTTTAAACGCTAAAGCAGTGCATCCTCGTTGCAAACGAGGATGAGAATTAGAAGAACAATAAAAACAGCGCATAGCGTTTAACATTAAACCGGATTTTTTATTTTTATATATCATGGAAAGGGTTCGATTACTTTTTGATTATTCTCCCTGGTTTGTGGGTGTTTGCCTGATTGCGGGCGTATTGTATGCTGCTTTGCTGTATGTCCGAGGCAAGTCGTTTGTCAACAAAAGCTGGGGTAAAAGGATTAATTATTCTCTCACAACTTTGCGGTTTTTGCTGGTGAGTTTTCTGTGTTTATTGCTGGTAGGCCCGTTTATAAGGCAAATAAAAAATACGGTGGAATCTCCCATCGTGGTATTCGCCATTGATAACTCTTCTTCCCTGGCAGCCATTGAAGACAGCGCCAGGCTGCAAACGCTCAAGCAGGAAATCGGAAACGTAGCCAATACGATCAGTGCATCTGATTATGAAGTGGAATTCAGGGCGTTTGATGCTTCCGGGGGTTTTGATACACTGGCATTCAATCACCAAAGCAGTGATCTCAATGGCCTACTGTCTGATATCGCCAATGACTATGAAGGGCGCAACCTGGCCTCGGTGGTATTGTTCTCAGATGGTATATACAACCAGGGTATTTCTCCCACCTACACGCCTTTTCGCTTTTTGGTAAATACCGTAGGGCTGGGAGATACCATTCCTAAAAGGGACATCAACCTGAAGAACCTGTACTACAATAAAATCACCTATCAGGGTAATAAATTTCCGGTAGTGGCAGAAATACTGAACACAGGCTTTGCCGGACAAAATGTAAGCGTACGCATCACAAAACAAGGCCAGGTGCTGGATGCCAAAGAAATAAAACTGGCTTCGGAACGGGAACTAAACCGGGTAGAGTTTTTACTGGATGCAGAAAAGGAAGGTATGCAACATTATGTGGTTGAAATAGAACCTGTAGAAGCAGAGTTTACTACCCAGAACAATACCGCCCATGCCTACATAGATGTGATTGAGGGCAAGGAAAAGATTTTACTGGTAGCCGCCGCCCCCCACCCGGATATCAAGGCCATCCGTGCAGCTATTGATGGCAACCAGAATTATGAGTTACAAACTCATATCCCCACTCTGGATGCATCAAATGAACAACAAAAACTGGAAGCCCGATATGACCTGATTATTTTTCACCAGTTACCGGAAAACACAGCTACTTCTTTGAACCTTCTGAAAGAATTTCAGGAAAAATCAGATGCCCACTGGTACATTATAGGCAGTCAAACGTACCTGCCGAGATTTAATCAGGAAAATTCCGTCATTAGTGTCATCAATATCAATAATGATGTGGATGAAGTAGGGGCTGTGTATAACAATGCCTTTAATCTTTTTAAAATTGATGCAGAACGCCAGGCTATCATTGAAGAATACCTGCCCATTACCGTCCCCTTTGGCAATTTGGAACCCAAAGGTGCCAATGAAGTGCTGCTCTACCAAAAAGTAGGAAATGTAGAAACTACCAAACCTTTGCTGCTGCTGCGTGAAAATGAAGGTAAGAAGTCGGCAGCCCTGCTGGGGGAAGGATTCTGGCAGTGGCGCATGCAGGAATATGCACGGCATGAAAAAACAGATGCTTTTGACGATTTGGTAGGCAAACTCGTCCAATACCTTTCGGCCAAAGAAGACAAACGAAAGTTCAAAGTATATCCTGTGAGCGAAACTTTTGAAGATACCCAACCGGCTGTATTCGAAACTGAGTTATACAATGATATTTATGAAGAAATTTACGGGCAGCCGGTAAGCCTTACCATTACAGGAGAAGACGGCACCCAGCGTAAATTCAACTATACTACCAACGAAAATAACACCCAATACCGGGTAAGTAACCTGCCAGAGGGCGTATATCAATATCAGGCGGCTACCAACATCAACGGAGAGGAATATACCAGCGCAGGTGAATTTACCGTAGAAAGGCTGCAAATAGAAAACCTCAACCTCACGGCCAACCACCAACTGCTCAGGCAGCTTTCTGAGGAAACAGGGGGAGAGTTTTTTACAGCCTCAGACCTGGATCAACTGGCAGATGTTACTACTCAGCAAGAAGCCAAAAGCCGTATTTATACCAGCGAGGCCTACCTGCCCATCATCAACCTGAAATGGATATTTTTCCTGCTGCTGACTTTAATTACCCTGGAGTGGGGCATCCGGAAGTATATGGGGAGTTATTGAGAGGCTGGTTGCATGTTACCAGTTTCCTGTTAGCAGTTTTTTCATGCAACTGGTAACAGGAAACCGGGAACTGGTATCATTTTCCCCAAACCGTTTTCGTTCGACATACCACGCGGTCATCAGTCTTCCTTTTCAATTCATGCCAACAGGTTTCTCCTTCTTTTGCGCTGTGAATTTCAATTTCTTCCCCAAAATTCGTTTCTGCCAGATAATTGATTTGAAACTGCGAAACCTGGCTGGTTTCAAGCTTTTCTATTGAAAAAGTATCAACAATCCACTGAATGTATTTTACTGAGTTGAGGTGGCGAAGCATGTCCAGGTCGCTGTACTTTACCGTTACGGTTTCTAAGAATTCTGCAGGCTGGGGAAGGATGATTTTTTCAGGTACTTCGGCCAGGCATTCTTTTCCTTGTATGAGGGGTGGGTTTTTCACAAATTCTTCAATGCGCTGCGGACGGCGGGTATCCCAGTCTATCAAAGCCCAGGAAGTGCTGGCACTGCCCAACAGTTGTTTGTCTGCGTTGAGCAGGTTGAATTTTCGGGAAGTAAAAAGCCCCTGCATACTTTCCACCCAGGTTTCTACCAAAATTGTGTCGTCCCTTTTGGGGTATTGCTGAATTACCACATTAAAACGGCTGAGCACCCAGGCTTTGTGCTGTTTTAACAAATCGTCTATACCAAAATTTCTTTCACGGGCATGCAACCCGGCGCTGTTGAGCAAATAATTACAAACCACCGTCAATGGTGCTTTTCCTGTAAAGTCTACTTCAAATGGCCTGATTTGGTAAGAATATTTCCCTATACGCTCTGTCTCTTTTTCCATACTTTTAGGATAAACCTGAATTAAACAATATGTTTAATACGAAAGCAGGAAAATTAATGTTTGATAAGCTTTTTGGTGACAATTCCTTTGGCTGTTGCTACCCGCAAATAATACAAGCCAGCGGGATGCGCACTCATATCGAGCGATAAACCATTAGGCTGGTAAGGATTTACAGAAAAACTTTGTATGCGTTGTCCTGTCGGCCCCAGTAAATCAATGGCTTTGATGCTATGTATCATTTCTATGGTGAATATGCCTGTACCGGGATTTGGGTATACGTTGATACTTTTTTCTATTTCAGGTTCAGTTGCCGTAATGGCAGCAACTGTGATTTGAAAACTTGTCTGACTAATGCAATTGTCCCGGGCATACACAAGAATTTCGGCCTCTCCTTCTGTTTCATCTGCCGGACTTATGCCTAAAATATTCTCCGTTATCTGGATATTTTCATGAGGAATGAGTTCCTGGTTACTTGAAAAAGCATAAAAAGTGAGGGCAGCAGTAGTAGCATTCTCAACTTCAACAGGAATATTTATGACCGTTCCCATTTCGATAACCGTATCAGGAATAGCCAGGATTTCTGGTAACATACTGCATATAAAAAAATGATCGAGTGCCACTCCTTCGTTGTTATCCATACTATCTGAATAGAACTCAAAACGCAACAGCACCGATTTTTCACCGGCCAACCCTTCAAGGGTACGGGTTACTGTAATCCACTTTGCGCTGTCTTTTGTGAGAAAACCATCACTGACCAAATCAAGTGATTGCCAATTTGCCCCTCCGTCTGTGGTAACACTTAGCCTGGCGCTGTCCCCGGAAGCTATTACCTGCCATACATCGTAGGTAATTACAGGGTCTGCTGCAAAATTACTGAAATCAAAAACAGGGCTCAGCAGGAAGGAAGCTTCATCGGCAAGATAATCACCTGCCAATCCGGTAACCCAGGCCATGGTGCCATCAGAAGCGGTATCAATTGCTGTATTTACAGGCTGCCCGCGTTCCCAGGAATTATTTTCTCCATAAGCCCGCCACCCTGCGTTTGTTTGTTCAAAACTTTCAGCATAAGGAAAAGTATGGATGATATTAAACCTGTTTAGGTTCAGATGAATACTGTCATTTTCGGGGTTTACATCATCAGGTAAAGCGGTATAAGCCTGTATCGTATAGTTTTGCAGCAAAGACATATCTGCACTCATATTGAAAATATATGTTTTCGCAGAGTCAGGAGCTATGGTATCTGTTACTATTTCCACCACCGGTATGCCATCGCCCAACTGATACCCTACCTCAAAATGATGTTGTGGTACATTGCTGTAATTTTTAATGGTGACCATGACCTTTTCTTCTGATGTATAAGGAAACCTGCTTGTATCTGGCTGGTGTATGGCGGTTATGCCTACGTCAGGAATAGGGGTGATTACTGTTAATTGTACCGCGTCAGTACGTGCACTGTCATATTCATCGGTAACTGTCAACCTGAAAGTATATACGCCATCTTCAAGATTTTTGATAACCAATTGTGATTCTTCATATTGCAGTGCAGCCCCGGCCGGGCCGGTTTCCTGTGCCCACTCGAAAGACAGCGCATCGTTTTCCGGGTCGGAAGCGGTAGCATTCAACACCACGCTATCTACCGGAAGCCATATCGTTTGATCCTCTCCCACATCTACAACCGGAGGCGCGTTCGGTGGTCTGGCAACCACCTGAATCGTGTCTGACCTGCTTCTTTCAAAATTATCGGTAACTGTGAGCACAAATGTATATGTTCCGGTAGGTATATCTTTTATTTCCAAAGTAGCAGCATCCTGTGCGTCCAGGTCAATTTCGGGCCCCGCAAGCTGTGACCATCCATAGGTATGTAGCCCGTTATGAGAAGCTGCGTATGCCTCAATCAGCAAATCCTTTTTCGGGCGAAAGAAGAATTGATCTGCTCCCACATCAACCAGAATGGTATCTTTGGCAAATTGCAACATCCATTCAAAAATGTCCATATCAAAAGCATCATACGTGGTATCTTCTGTACCCATGCCACTGCCATCGTATGTTTTTGTCCAGGCATCATGGCCACCGCTAGGGTAAATCGTAACTTTTCCGGGAAGAGCGGGAGGAGGTTCACATTTATTCAGATTATCAATTGGAATAATAGAAGAAACATGACTAAATACCGTATCATCAGCATTATGAAATGCCCAAATGGGTACATCTTTGGCAACACACATATCTAAATTATTACCTCTCCCGGCTATTGGCACAACAGCAGCTATTTTCTCCGGAAAAAGAACTGCATAAGAGAACGCCCCTGAGCCTCCAGCACTTATGCCGGTTATGTATATCCTGCTGGTATCTACCCTGTAATTATTTACAATAAAGTCCAGATATTCATTCACCCTGTCAGGGTTCCAAAAGCCCCCAATTGACTGCGGCATCATGGTTAAAAAAGGGAATTGCCTGCCTTCTTTTATCACCTTTCCTACTCCATTTTCTAACAAAGTGTCCAAATCTACAATGCCATCCCCTCTCGATTCCAGGCCAGATAAATAGATAAGCAACGGAAACTGCCCTACGGTATCAGTATCATAACCTTCAGGCAAATACTCATAATATCCGAAAAAAGACGTTTCGCCCTGAATATAAGGTTCTTGTCGGGGTTGGGGTGTGAGTGTACCTTGTGCAATTGCCGGAGAATTCAGGCAACAAAATAACAGGATAAGCCCGTAAGAGGCTCTCTTGGAAAGCAGTAGCATGGGCAGATAGTTTTATCAGTAAAAGTGGTTCTGGGAATTCAGCTTTTTAAGATAAAACTATTCTCACAAATTAACTATAAATAATTTATCTTTTTCTTTGTTAACTGATATTATAAGTTGAGAAGCATAAATATTTACAATTTATTCACGGAATCATCTTATTTTCCAGATACCCCGCATGAAAATTCCCCTCATTGGCATTGGAAGACAATTTCTTCCAGATTTTGAAGCAAATATCGATATCCCCGTCCTGGTCTACGTCTCCGATGAGGGCATCGTGGCCGCCTAAATTTTTGTCAAAAACCACCCTTTCTTCAAAGTTTTTGCCCTGCCCGTCTGTGTTTTCCCATAAAAAACCCCTCATCGTAGCACTAGTAGGCAATATTTGGTTGTCTTCCTGCTCCATGGTAAAAATGTCTACATCCCCATCATTATCAAAATCGGCTACAGCCAGGGAATGAAAAGAACCTCTGCGGCCTTCTGCTTTGAGAGGCAACAGATGTACGGTAAACCGGGGCAGTTCTTTTCCATTGTTTTCCAGCCATGCGCCCCGGGAATCTACCTGATCTCCTCCCACCATGATGATGTCGTTGTCACCATCTCCATCCATGTCGATAACCCAGCTGCGGGAAGACAAGCCCCAATAACCAATACTTCCGAACGGCAGGAAACGACGGTGCCATGTTTGGCCATTGTTTTCATTTTGGTACCAGCGACCGGGCATCACGATATCAACATCCCCGTCCATATCAATATCTCCCACACCATTGGGGAAAAAGCCCGCGTGGATGTCGGCCCGTTCATCCAGTACTTCCAGGGTTACCGTATCTTTTTTCCAGATGTCCTGTGGGTTTTCCGGAATTTGATACCAAAAGCATCCGTCTTTATCACCCAACACCAAAACGTCCTGCTGCCCGTCTCCATTGATGTCTTTGGCAACAATATCATGAATTTCATGGGCAATGGTGCTGTCATACACAAACCTTTCAAAAGTATTTTCCTTTGGGTTTTGGGAGTTTCTGAACCAATATCCTCCCACCACAATGTCTGTCCACCCGTCCTGGTCCACATCCAGCGATGCTCCGCCCAGTTGTCCGGTAGGGATTTCCCCTGCTTCATGCCTTGTCCAGGTATCAGCATCCTGGTACTCAAACCAAAAAATCTTATCTTTTGTAATAGAAAAAGCAAAATCCAGGTCATCATCATTATCCAGGTCAGCTAAAATGGGAGAGCCATAATGGGATCTTTCGGCATCCGGAAGGTTTTGTGTGATGTAGTGATGTTGGAAAAGGGTATTCGTTTCTTCACTTTCTTCCCGGGCTGTAGTGCAGGCACAAAATGTGATACCCAAAAACACATACAAAAGAATTTTCTTTTTCTTATTGATAAGAGTGTTTTGGGCAGTACAGGTCTCTTTCATCATTGATTCAGGTTTATTGGTATTCTGTAACTTTTGTAATAAACTAATTCATAGAATGTTCAATAGCAAATACTAAAGAATAACACAGGTTAACCTGTTCAGTAATTTCTGGCTATTGCCTTCTCTAACAAAGTTACAGCAGCTTCCAGTTGCCGCGTATCAAGGGAAGTAAACCCATGACGAAGCTTTAAAACTATTTACCCACATAGGTATAAACGCCATCACCTCTTAAATTTGCCCATACTTGTCCAAAAGTTTAAGTTTGGGGCTATGCTTTTGCCGGGCTTTGCATAAATTTAGGCAAGTGCTAATAGATTGCCGATGGGGTTGCTGAATAAAAAGAAAATTACGCCTGTACATAAAAAAACTGCTTTCCGCCGATTGGGAACCCTCATCTTGTGGGCAGGTATGATTTTCTTTTTGCTCGTTGCCCTGCTCATCGCTTTGCTGTATGTACCCCCGGTGCAAAACTGGATTACCGGAAAAGCCGAACAGTTCCTGGTGCAAAAACTTAATACAAAAGTAGCGGTAGGAGCGATACACCTGAACTTTGCAGGCCAGGTGGAAATCTCAGACTTATATGTAGAAGACCAGCAGCAGGATACGCTTCTAAGGGGCGAAAGCGTGGCCGTGCGTATTTCCATTTTTCCACTGTTCAGGCAGCAGGTTATTTTATCGGATATTTCCCTGCAAGGCATAAAAAGCAAATATGTGATATTGGATGAGGAGGCAGGCGCAACGAATATAGACTTCATCATCAACGCCTTCAGCGGCAGTCCGCCCGATAGTGATAGCAGCGAAAGTGCGTGGAAGGTAATGGGCCAAAATATTTCTTTGCAAGACATTGACTTTTTGTACGATGACCGGAAAAACGCAAGCCAAATACACCTCCGCCTAAACAAACTGGAAATTGAGGGAGAACAAAGCGAGCTGATTGCCTTAAACTTCCACTTGCAAAAGGTACATTTGCAAAATGCCAGTCTCTTCATCAAAAGCGGAAATACGAATGAAAGCAGTGCAAATTCAGCAACTAAAGTGGATACAACCGGAGCTGGAAATGGCCTGTTTGCCAGTGTAAACCACTTAACTTTAGAAAATTGTAACCTGCATTACGAAGGTACCTCCGAAGCAGAAACAACCGACTTGCATGTGGGAACAGTTGCGCTAACAAACCTGGAGTTGGATACTGAAAAATCCAGTGTGCAGTCTGAGGCGTTTAGCATTGCCGACAGCCAGTTGGCAATAGCAACGCTTTCAGCCGAACAGGACACTACCGAAAGTACTACAGCACCCGTTAGCCTTGATTTTGGCTGGGATGTTGACCTGCCTACGCTCAGCCTGCACAACAATCGTTTTTCATTGCACCAAACGCCATCAGATACCCTGGGCACACCTTTCATGATAGAAGTAGATAATATCAACCTGGAAGCTACTGACCTATCGGCAAGACAGGATTCCCTTCGGCTGAATGTAGCACAATTTGCTTTTTATGAAAAGGAAAAGGACATCAACCTGCAAACGTTTGAGTCTGCTTTGTTTTTGTGTAATGATAAAGTTGAAGTGCAAAATTTATTACTGAAAACACCACACAGCCAGTTGGCAGGTGATTTTATGATGCAACACCCATCATTGTTTTCCTTTTCGTACCCGTTGGAAAAACTGGGCATTTCAGCAGAAATACACCCTTCGTATATTGGGAAACAAGATTTACAACTTGTACTACCTGCCGATACGGCTACGCTACCTGCCGTCAACCGCATTGCTTTGGAAACCAAAATGGAAGGCTTGCTTGGCGACATGGCTATCCACAATTTTCAGGCGAACCTGGATGAAGAAGTTTTTCTGACGACTTCCGGAAATATTAAAGGCTTACCGGAAATTGAGAAAACGCAAGCCGATATAGAAATGAATACGCGGTATCGTTCCCGTACGGGTTTACAAAAAATATTTGCCCAAAACCTGACTTTTGATGGCATCCTGCTGCCACCATTTCTTACCATCGCGGGCAATTTCAAAGGTTCGCAAAATGATTTTACTTCCAGTTTTCAACTCACCAGTCCGGTAGGCAATGCAGAAGCACAGCTTCGTTATCAATATGTGTCTGCCGGGGATGCTTTTCATGGTGAAATTGCATTCGCTGATGTTGTCCCGGAAAAAATATATCCGGCTGCGGCCATCAGCAATATGCAGGGAAAGTTGCAGGTTTCCGGAACAGGCATTGCCAATCAACAATACGCTTTGCAAGCAGAAATTGAATTGGATTCCCTCATGTACGGCGGATATACTTACCAGCATATAGCATTGCAGGGAAAATACGAAAACGAGCAGGGAGCAGCCCAAATGCAGGTAGGTGACCCTTTTTTACAGCTAACAGGTGAGGGAAAATGGAAGGGTGAAGATTCAGTTCATAATTTTGAAGCGAATATGCATATTGAGAAAGCCAACTTGCATGCATTACAATTTGCTAACGAGCCATTTACTGTGAAGGGAGAAGTGGCTTCTCAAATAGCGGTGGAAAATCAATCGTTTCAACTGGCTGCTGATTTGCGCAATCTTGAAATACTGGAAGATACCCGCTATCAGTTGAGCGATATGCACCTGAATGCTGAAATCAAACCCGACTTTGTGAAAGCAGATGCACGTTCCCGGTATGTACAGGGAGCTTTTGAGAGCAATATTCCCCCGGCTGAGCTTACGCCTTTGCTGCTTTCTCATTTCAAATCCTATTTGTCGGCAAAAACAGTAAGTGACAGTGTAAATACAGAGAGTTATTACCAACTGGCCATTGATATTGACGAGCAAAGTTCGCTGGGAAAATTACTACCGGGCGTAGAAGATATGAAAATTACTTCCCTGAAAAGTACTTTCAATCCCGCTCAGGAAAAGTTTCAGTTCCTGATGGACATTCCTTATGTGAAGTACGAGGGTATAGAGGCTGATTCGCTTTTGTTTGATATTCAATCGGATAGTAATTCCATGAAATATCTGGTGCGGGTGCCTTCGGTAACCCAGGACCAATTCTCTTTAAAAAACCTTTCCTTTTCGGGCAATTTGACAGAAGGAAAACTGATAAACCAAATTTCTATTCAGGACAGTTTGCAGCAAGACTGGTATAAAATTGCTTTTCTACTGCAAGGTGCAGGGGCCGGTGATATTGCGCTCAGTCTGGTGCCCGGTGAAACCATACTTAACTATGATGCATGGTCAGTAAACGGTGAAAACCAGATAATATTAAAAGATTCCCTGCCAAATGAAGGGGCGCTGGAAGCTACTTTTCAACAGCAGGCATTGGGCGTGCGGCTGGATTCTGGCAGCGTGCAAATACAAAGCAGAAAATTGCCTTTGTCGCTTTTTTCAGCCCTGGTTTATCATCAGGGCAGTTCCGCTTTGTTCTCAGGTATTTTGGATGGAAAAGTAACTGTTTCACGAAACAGTGATAGCCTGCTCCGGGCCGATGCGGATGTGCAGGTTTCCGACCTGTTGGTAATGGGCACAAACATTGGGTATGTGGAAGCCAAAGCCATTTCGCACCCAAACGAACGGCTGGAATGGCTGCTTTCTCTAAAAAACGAAAACAATACTGCTACTTTGGAGGGGAGTTATGCTTATAAAGAAACGCCACTTCCCCTTGCTTTGCAATTCGATATGGATTTCAGGGATTTGTCTGTGTTTCAAGCTTTTGGCGCGGGCGAAATCACGGAACTCAGCGGGCAGGTCGTATCTTCCGTATGGGCTACCGGAAACCTTGAAAATATCAATGCCAGCGGGCGCGTTAATTTTCGGGATGCAGCCTTTCTGGTGACTTCACTTAATAACCGGTTCAGCTTACACGATGAAGTAATCACCATAGACCAGGCCGGGTTGAATTTTGAAAGCTTTTCCATTCAGGATGACCAGCAAAATAAGTTTACGGTAGCAGGCAGCCTGAAAACCCGTGACTACCAGCAGTTTGATGCTGACCTGAATATTAGCGGGAATAAATTTACCGTCATCAACAGCACGGCAGAAGATAACCCAACTTTTTTTGGTGATTTAATAATGAGTGCCAAAGCCAGTGTAAAGGGGCAGGTGCCGGATGTTACTGTAAGAGCCAGCTTATCGGTAGATGATGGCACCCAACTTACCTATGTGATGCCTGCTTCTGAAATTAACCTGATTTCGGATGAAGGCATCGTTGAGTTTATTGATCCCAACCGTGTGGCGTCGAGCGATTCATTAGATATGCAAGACCAGGTTCCTGATATTTTGCTCACCAAATTCCCTGGCCTGGAGCTGGCAGGCAATCTGAATATCCACAAAAATGCTTCTTTCCGGATAGATGTAGACCCAAGTTCAGGGGACTATGCCACCGTAAAAGGTGAAGGCCAGTTGAATATTGGCAAAAGCAAAGGCCAGCCGCCCAGCGTTACCGGCTCTTACAAAATAACCGAAGGTATTTACGAGGTTTCTTTTTACAACATGGCACGGAAAACCTTTCAGATAGATAATGGCAGCCTTTTGACATGGACGGGCGACCCGTACAATCCGCTTTTCGATATTCAGGCCAGTTATACCACCAAAGCCCCTTCTACAGGGCTGGTCAATAATGAAATTGCCGGGCTGAGCGAAGACGCGAAACAGCAGTACAAAAAGCTACTGCCCTATGAGGTGAATATTTTTATTAAAGGCAACACCCTGGATACGGACCTGGGGTTTTCCATAGATTTACCAGAAGAAGACAAATTGGGGTATCCATTGGTATCTTCAAAATTGCAGCGGCTCAATGAAAAAGGAAATGAAACCTTGCTTACCCAGCAGGTATTTGGGCTTTTGACCATCGGTAGCTTTATTCCCGAAAGCTCTACGGATGTAGGGGCCGACTATGGCGTCGCGTTTGCCTCTACCGCTGCCTTCAACAGCCTCAATGGCATATTGACCAATGAACTCAACAAACTAACCGGGCAATACTTAAAAGGAGTAGATATAGATTTTGGGCTGCAATCTACCCAGGATATTGCTTCGGGAAGCCAGGGAATGACTACCATGATGGATGTGAAGGTATCCAAAAAACTGTTCAATGAGCGGATGGTAGTGGTAGCTGAGAGTTCCTTCAACATTCAGGGAAACAGCAACTATTCCGATACACAAAATGATATAGCCATTGTGTATAACCTCACAGAAGATAAAGACTATAAACTTAAGGCTTTTAATGTTTCTTCTTATGATGTTGTTTATAAAGATATTCGTACCAGTGGCATTTCTTTAATTTTTGTGAAAGAATATGACCCTAAGGAATATGACCCTGCAAATGAGCAGGAAAAGAAGAAGAAAAGTAACAGCAACCGTAAGAAGAAAGCTTCCGGGGAGCAAAAAGATTAATGCAAAAGGGCAAAGAAATAAATAGCATGTGGTACAGGCTTCTAAGTACGTACAAAATTACTTTGCCGGACTGGAGAGCGGACTTCCCAGTCCGCTGGAAATTATTTTTATTCATTCTTTCGCCCTGGTGTGTGGGCTGTGGGGACCGGGCCACGGCGGCACAGTCCACGGAAAAGGGGCATTCTCCCCGGATGAGCAGAGCGAATTCCGGGGTCTCCCTCATCGCAAGCTGGAGGTGCAGGAATAAACCCGGCAAGACACGCTCGTTTTTTTGTTATTTTTTTAGGTTATTCAAACCTGACAAAGTACAACTAAGTGCAAACAAAAAAGTTCAGTCAGGTATTGTACTCCGAAACTGCAGTTTTGGGGTACACGGACAAGGATGTCCGTGCTCCACAATGTCAAAACTTCTTTGTTTACTATTTCTTCTTCTTTTTTCTTCCTGCACCGGATTGCGTTCTGTCAGCTCTGAAAACCCGCTGCTTACCGGACACACCTTTGACATCATTGCAGACAAAGAAATACCTACCTACCGGGACGTTGAAACAGAACTTAATAAAGTATTAAAGCCTGTGCCCAATAAACAGTTTCTGTGGATGCGACCTGGCCCTGCCATCTATAACAGCATAGATACGGTAAAGAAGGAAAAAGGAGTAAAAAACTGGTTGAAAAATAAGGTAGGTTCGCCACCTGTGCTGTTACAATCTTTTTCTCCTGAAAATGTGGCAAATGTGATGGAAAACCGCCTGTACCACAACGGCCATTTTTGGGGCAAAGTAGATTACACCGTTACCCAAAAAAAACGGACTGCCTCGGTGCAATATCAGGTAATGCCCGGGCCTTATTACCGCATTGATACGGTGGCATCACCCAATGGCACTTCATTGCTGGAAGAAAGCATCAGCCGTTCGCTCCACAATACTTCCCTGAAAAAAGATGATATTTATAACTTACAATCTGTTATCCGGGAAAGAGGAAGGATAGAAGCTGCACTGAAAGACACCGGATTTTATTATTTCGATCAAAACTTTTTGTTGTTTAAGGCAGATTCTTCCATAGGAAACCATAATGTGGCCCTACAGCTCAAATTAAAACCTGATATTCCGGCAGAAGCCTACCAACAGAAAAGGTTGGGAGAGGTATATGTATTTGATGATATTTCCCCGGGAAATGATTATCATCCGGATACGGTTTTGCAGGACGGATATCATTATGTTTCCAATCGCCATCGTTTTAGGCCAGATATTGTTTTGGATCAACTGTATTTGAAAACAGGTGAGGTGTATTCCCGTAACCACCAGTACAAGAGCATAAAGCGCCTGATGAACCTGGGAGTACACCAATATGTGAATATTACCTACATTGACGATTCATTGAGCAATGCACTCAATGCTTATGTGTACATGACCCCACAGAAAAAAAATGCTGTAAGTGCAGAACTGAATGCAGTAGTGCGTACGACCAGTTATGCCGGCCCCGGGGTGCGGTTAAGCTACCAGGACAGAAACTTGTTTGGTGGGGCTGAGCTGCTTACGATGAACCTGGAAGGTAGTTTTGAAACACAAATTGGTGTAGATTCTATCAATACCACGTATCAGGTTGGCCTGGATGCCGGCATTGCTTTTCCCAGGCTGTTTCCCATAAAGTTTAAAAAATTTGGTGAAGATTACATACCCCGTACCAATGTGCGGGGTGGTTTTACTTTTTTTCACAGGGTTGAGCTTTTTGCCCTCAATTCATTTTTTGTGAACTATGGATACAGTTGGCAAAGAAGCGGCAATATTTATCATCAGCTTAATTTCGCAGATATTTCGTTTAACAAGGTAGGGCAGGAAACAGATTTGTTTCTGGATTATCTGGAAAATAACCCTTCTGTTCGCCAGAGTTTTGAAGACCAGTTCATTTTGGGTAGTTCTTATACTTTTACCCTTGATAGGATTACAAAGCCCGTCCCAGGCAAGAAACATTTTTATTTTCAGGGAGATATCGGCCTTTCCGGAAACCTGCCTTTTTTTATACAAAGTGCCGCCAAAAAAGATAAGCCCTCCGAAGAAAACCCTTACCGTTTACTGGGGTTACCATACGCACAATTTGTCAGGTTAACAGCAGAAGTCAGGCGGCACTTTGAATTTGCCAGGCACACCCTGGCTACCCGCCTGAAGCTGGGCTATGGCATTCCCTGGGGCAACTCAGCCGCGTTGCCTTACGTACGGCAGTTTTTTACCGGGGGCACCAACAGCATCCGGGCTTTTGCTTCCCACACCGTGGGGCCGGGCAGTTACCGCCTGCCCGAAGAAAACCAGGGAATTGACCAAACGGGCGACATCAACATAGAAGGGAATATTGAATACCGGTTGGGGTTTAGCAAGTATTTAAAAGGTGCGTTATTTTTAGATGCAGGCAATATTTGGCTAAAAAAGAAAGATGACGAAAGGCAGGGCGCTAACTTTGAATTTTACCGCTTTTGGAAAGAGTTTGCCATCGGCAGTGGTTTTGGTTTGCGCTTTGATTTTAATGTATTGGTGTTCCGGTTAGATATTGCCTGGCCCCTGCACGACCCTTCCCTGCCAGAAGGCGAGCGCTGGGTAATTGATGATATCAACATTTTCAATGCAAAATGGCGGAAAAATAACCTGCTGTGGAATATCGCGATTGGGTATCCTTTTTAGAGAGGGGGTTCTGAGAATGATTTGGACAAGGGGTGTAGCTGCTTTGGTGCATTTTTTACTCTATTTTCACTTTATCAACTTGTTTGCTTTGATGTTTCTGTTCATGATTCAACGTTTTGTCTAAACGCCAGGTAGACCGTAAGGGCATGGCGATTTAGCTTGTGTTCTATGTTATTTTCCTTCCTTACTCTCTGGAGCTTTGTGAAATTTTTAAAAGCAAGCGAAAATTGCTTTACACCTTTTTTGCTTTCAATTCCCCCCGCATAAACCGATCAATATACCCGGCTATTTCTTCTCCTTTGTCTTCCTGCAAAAAGTGCCCGGCATTGCGGATGGTGATGCGCTCCTGCTCCTGTGCAGATGGGATGATTCTGTAAAAAAAACCAGCTGCTTTGCTCATGATGGGGTCTTTGTCTGAAAACAGCACCAGCGCTGGTTTGTTCCACATAAACAGGGTTTCCCTGGCCCGTTTCATTTCTTTTACACCCGCATCGTCTGGTGACTGGGGTACTAATTGCGGAAAAGCCTTAGCGCCTGCCTTGTACTTCCGGGTAGGGAAAGGTGCCTGGTACGCTTGTAATACTTCTTTGGAAAGTTTTTGGTAGCAACCAACCCGTAAAATCATGCCGATGGGCAAAGAGGGTATCAACCGGGCGGCAGTCTGCCATAGGTTAAACGCCAGTGGTAACGGCTTGCCAATGGGCAGAAAAGTATTCATAATGACCACACGCTTGAACCACTCAGGATGTTTGCCCAGAATACTCAAACCCAAAAGCCCGCCCCAGTCCTGCACCACCAACGTAATATCTTGTAGTTCCAGCGTTCGGATAAAATGTTTGAGCGATGCATAATGCAACTGGAAGGAATAATCATCCTGCCGGGCAGGCTTGTCTGATTTCCCAAACCCCAACATATCCGGTGCGATAAACCGGTATTTGGGTGACAACACCGGCACAAATTTCCGGTACAAATACGACCAGGTAGGCTCGCCATGCAATGCCAAAATAGTTTCCTCTCCTGCCCCTTCGTCTATATAATGGATGCGCATGCCTTCGTATTCCAGATAGTGCGGGGCATACGGAAAGCCGGACAGGTTTTCAAAACGATGGTCGGGCGTGCGGAGGGTTTTCATGGTAGTTAAAAATTAATTACAACTTACAAAGGAAATTCCCCCTCCTAGCCTCCCCCAGGGGAGGAAAGTTTAGTATCCTCCCTTGGGGGAGGTAAGGTGGGGGATTTTAAATACTCAGATTTCAGCTTTCTTTTCTTATCCCAGGCAATCACCTGAACGCCAGGAGAAAAGTGAATTCTCACAGGTTTTCCCTGCAAAAGCTCATCAAACCGTGGATAATTGTACTTTAATGTCTTGATATTTATACCAACCATTGGCCACTCAACATGATGGATTTCATATTCATTGATGTAATCACCATAATCCTGATATAATGCGTATCTTTCGGTAAGCCATTTATCTAATTTATCTTTTTCAACTTTCTGCTGTGTTACTTCATATTTTATTTCCAAAAAATCCTGATGCACTGCATTATTTGCCTGATATGTACCAACATTTCGGGTTATCTTTGAATACTGATAAGGCAATTGCGATAACTGCCTGGCTAACCTGCACGACCATCTTTTACCGCCTTCCATACTCAGAAAATAAACCCCACTGCGATTTCCGTTCTTGATGTATGTCCGGAGATTAATTTCATAAAAATCAGACAGAGGCGGAAAGCCTGGGAGGTAGTTTAATCTTACCTTTTCCATGGTAAAAGCAACCAGCGACACCCATGCTTGTCCATCTATGGTATCAATCAAAAGTTCTTTTGGCACAAAACCCTCCAAGCTATCCACTGGTACAGGCCAATGCAGAAATATGGCATCGTTCCATTCCTGATAATACCGCCAATTTTTATTTGGCAATTTCCAGGGCCTGTGTGCTGTGGTAGCGCGTATTTGTTCTATTTTCATCCTTCTATTGTTCAACGGAAAACGCTCAGTGGGTTTGGTTGCCAATATTTCAATTTAACCCGCATTGTCATGAATTTCTACTTTCATACCCAAAAAATCACCAAACGCGGTAGCTTCTTTTTCAAATAAACGTCTTACATGCTTTGCAGGAGGCTGAAAAAGTGTGGGTGTAATGATTACTTTATCTTTTTTGAGTATGCGCTTCCATATTCCTGCTACTTGCCCATCCACTACAATAATTGGCCGGAAAACGCCATTGGATGAAACGGCCTTCTTATGATGTCCTGATGAAATGGTGGCCGACCTGTCTTTATAACTGATGATAAACTCGTCAAAGGCAGGCAGGAGATGCACTGAGTTTTCTTTGTTTTGTGGCTGGCTAAAATCATTTGTCAGCCAATAGGTTGCTTCATGTATGGTTTCTGAAATAAAATCCGGTTTTATTATTTCTACCGCCTGCCGGGCATCCTTAACAGGCAAGCCCGACCACCAGACAAAATCCCGCAATGTGGCCGGTGCATGGCTTGTAAAATACTTTCTGGCAAGCCTGGCAAGCGCTTCTTCTCTTACCAAGGTTTGTTTTTCAGGCACGCTTTCTTCAAGAAGGACGTAGGTTGGTTGTTTGCCTTCCGGGGGGCCACTGCACAAAATACCGTCCAACTCGGCCCGCAGCACCAAATGGTATAATCTTTGGCTATGGGTCGCAATGTTGGCTTTTTCAAGTGCTGCGCCCAATGCTTTTCGTGTCAGGTGCTTTCCTCCTTCAAGTGCTTTTGACATAATTTCATAGCTTCTGGAGAAAATATCTTCAGTAAGCTCCAGCTCTTTATGCCTTGTCCGCACCAAGGACTTGATGTGGGGCGCGGTAAGGTCAAGCATCCAATAAATATCATCTGCCGAAACAAAATGCCAGGTAGGCCGCATGAGGTGTGTGCGGATAACCTCACCCCTACTGATGGCCGCTTCTATGCTTGCATCCGTTGCGTTGGACAGCCGCACGCCCAATGCCCATTTTGCCATAGCATAATCCTGGGCCTGCATGGCACCCATCCAGTTTACAAGGTCTTTTGGGGTTTTGTGGGTTGTGCCTGCAATTTGTTGGTTGTGCAAGCGCATTTGGGCAATGTCGGTACTATTCATATCATTTTGTGTTGAGTCATAACTTTGACAAAGCTAATTGGAGTAACAAACCACTCCAAGCATTAAAAGCGGTTCGTCCCGGCAGAGGGGAACCGCCCCACGATAGCTTTGTCAAAGTTTTCCACGAAAATCATCACATTCCTTTTTTTAAGCAGCAAATTGCTTAAAATAGTTGATATATTTATGCTATTGAACAAACCACTATGGATACAAACACCTCATTCACTTCCCAAAAAGATAAATTTTCCCTGCCCCCGGAGGTAACTTACCTGAACTGCGCGTACATGGCCCCGCTGCCCAAAGCGGTGGAAGCAGCCGGTATCAAAGGGTTGCGGCTGAAACAAATGCCTTACCAAATTACCCCCAAAGAGTTTTTTGAAGATGTGGACCAGCTCCGGGCTGCGTTTGCCGGAATAATCAACGCCCCTACCCCAAACCGAATTGCCATATTACCTTCAGTTTCTTACGGCATGGCTACGGTTGCCAACAATTTACGTTTGGAAAAAGGGGCGAATATCGTGATGGCTGGCGAGCAGTTTCCGAGTAATTACTATTCCTGGAAAAAAGTAGCAGACCAGCAGGGCGGGCAATTGAAAATCATCAATGCCCCGGACCTCTGGGAAAACAGGGGCAAAACCTGGAACGAACTTTTATTGGAAGCCATTGACCAGCACACCGCCCTCGTGGCCATTCCACATCATCACTGGGCCGATGGCACCCGTTTTGACCTGCAAGCCATCCGCCAAAGAACAAGGGAAGTTGATGCCTTACTGGTAATAGACGGCACGCAGTCGGTAGGTGCGTACCCATTTGATGTACAGGAAATACAGCCCGATGCCCTCATTTGCGCGGCCTACAAGTGCTTGATGGGGCCGTATGCCACCGCCCTGGCTTACTATGGCGAGTATTTTGACAAAGGTGAGCCTTTGGAAGAAGGGTGGATTGCCCGGGAAGGGAGTGAAAATTTTGCCAACCTGGTGAATTATGTAGATGCGTACCAGCCCGGCGCCCTCAAGTACGATATGGGGGAGCGCAGTAACTTCATCCTTATTCCCATGTTGAATGAAGCTTTGCGTATGATTCGCAGTTGGGATACCGAATACATTCAGGCTTATTGTAAGCAGTTGACCGATGAACCCATCCGGGAATTGCGTGCCATGGGCTATTTTGTGGAAGCAGCAACACACAGGGCGCATCACTTGTTTGGCATACGTTTGCCAGCGCACGCCAACCTTGATAAACTCAAACAAATTCTGGCCGACCGACAGGTACACGTTTCCCTTCGGGGCAATGCCGTGCGGGTATCGCCCCATGTGTATAATGAGAAAGAAGATTTATGGAAGTTGGTGGATTGCTTTGCCGCATTTATTGCGTTCGGCGCCCCGACGGCACCTCCTTCTTAGAAATCAAAGTGATTTATTTAACGTGGATTATGGTTTTATTTAAGACAACAACCTTTTTAAATTATTTATTATCCATAATTTATCTTAATCTACCCTCATGAAAATAACCTTCAAAGAAGCCCAGACCTATGATATTACGTTGCTCGTTCCGCTAGTACGGGAATTTTATGCCCTTGAGCAAATTGCTTTTCACGAGCAAACTGTACAATCGGCCCTTGCCCATTTCATAAGTAACCACCACTTTGGGCGCACCTGGCTCATGTATGCTGACGCGCACCTTGCCGGGTACATGATACTCACTTTTGGCTTTTGTCTTGAATTTGGCGGAAGGGATGCTTTCATTGACGAAATCTACGTGAAAGAGCCGTACCGCAACAAAGGCATTGGCCAAAAAGCCCTTGATTTTTTATCGACATTTGGCAGGGAAAATAACATCAAGGTAATGCTATTGGAAGTAGGGCATGTGAATGAGAAGGCGCAGGAATTTTACAAAAGAAGTGGCTTCACGGCCCGGGAAAAGTATTTTTTGATGACAAAGCATCTGTAGAGCGAAATTGCAATTTCGTTCTACATTTACAAAAGAAAACCCCGGATACCTAAATATCCGGGGCCAACTATCAACCTTAAACAAACGCCAAGAATAATCTCTGCGCATTGTAATTAAAACAATAACTATGCCTAAGGAAGAAAAGTTCAATTAATTGTAAATATATTAGTATACTTTTTAATCTACCTGCTTAACATTCTTAGTATAGAAGACCGATTATTTCACAACCCGTTCTTTTAATATTTGATATTGTTTCTCTACAACCGAACGGTTATGGGAATGTCCTGCATCGGGGATCAGGAAATACGCTTTTTCCGGTGCACTCAGTTTCTCAAAATATGCTTTATTAAGTTTCTTTGAGGTCAGGATATCATGTTCGCCCTGCACGAAAAATACAGGTGTTTTAAAGTCAAGGCCATCCTTTTGAAAGTCTACATCTTCAGCCATGGGTGTAATGCCAAGCTTTTCGTGCCCGGCAAAATAGAGGAAGGAATAATCATCTCCATTGTACCGGTCCCTGCTGTCTTTTTCATTATCATATTCCAGGGCCACTTCCCACCAGTTATCAGGTGCAGGTGCCGACCTTTCACTTTCATATTTTTTCACGATACGCAGCATTTGCCCTAAATTTCTGGCATCAGTGTAGGGAGGTTTCCCTACAGCATCCAGCTTCTCGATGGATGCCTGGTCATTTGCATTTTT
The DNA here is from genome assembly GCA_965230065.1 of Cyclobacteriaceae bacterium. Classification (GTDB taxonomy): domain Bacteria; phylum Bacteroidota; class Bacteroidia; order Cytophagales; family Cyclobacteriaceae. The sequence continues at coordinate 319,285 of OZ245942.1, forward strand.
AGCCAGTTCATACACTTCCTGATAGGCAAATTTTAGATTTTCGTTATAACTTACAAATTGCGCATGACCCAGGTAGGCCTGGAAAAGTTCCGGTTGTTTTAACGCCATTTTTGCCCCGAGAATTGAACCCCAGGAAGTTCCTGCAAGAATGACTTTTTGTTTGCCTAAATGCCCTAAAAGGTATTGCGTAACTTCAATACCATCTGCTACCATTTGGTCTAGTGTCAAAGGATTTTCTAACCAATAATTCTCATCAACTTCTTCAGGGGTATTCTGCCCAAACGTTCTTCCTGCGCCCCTTTGGTCCCAGTTCACCAAAACGAAATCTTTTTCCCATGCGCCATACATTGCCTTACTGTACGGACTCATTACACTCCCCGGCCCACCATGAATAAACAATACGACGGGCTTGGTACGGTCTGCCCCATGGATGGTCATCCATTGTTCTATTCCACCGATGGAAATAAACTTTTCTTCATGGATAGGTTGTGCCTGGGCAGTAAAAGAAGTGATATAGAGCAAGGTAATAACTGAAAATGAGTGGATATGATCGGACATGCGATTTGAAATTTTCATACAAATCAGTTTGTTTTTTCCATCTGTAAAGATACCATTTGCTGAGCCGGGATATTAAAATAAATTTCACGGCTATTCATATTTAACTCAATTGTTGAAATCCTTTTATTATTTAACAGGACATTGTATTTCCCATTTTCCAGGTTAAAAAACCGGGCTCCCATATCTCTTGTTTGCTCACCAAAATGAAAAAGTTGGGCCTCAAATTTTTGTTGTTCATTAGTTTTTGTTAAAACTGCTATTTTTTCGGGATTAGTTAGCCACTGAACACCGAAAATGGGTAAAAATTTAAAATTCCCAATATTTCCGGTCAGGCTTGAAAATAGCAAATTTATGTTAAATGAGGGCAAGGGAGTATCCAGAATATCGTTGAAATATTTATCTGTGAATGAAAATAAACGATCAGTCCATCGAACTTCTTCTGTGAAAAATACTTCAGGGAGTGAAAGTGAAAGATTTAAATCTTTCAGGGAGGTTGTAAGTACATTTACATCTTTATCAAAAAGAAATCTTTCATAGCCAACGGAATCTTTTTCCAGGATTTTATCAAAGGAATTGTCGCCAGTGATCAGTCGATATTTTATCAGAATTTCCGGCAAACTTCCTTTTATTTCTGAAACTGCCCACTCAAAAGACCCAGGCGTATACTCCTCAGGATTTTTATTTCCAACACCCTTCAAACGTGCTTCAGCAATAAATCGTAAAGGCCTCAGGTAAAATTCATCCTTTGTCATATAGTAAGCCTGTAAAAAACATTCGTACATATTTGCCTGCTGACTCGGATAATGATACAAGGGAGAGGGATAATTTTCTGGTTCCCACCAGTTTTTGCCACTACAGGGTTTTCCATCAGGCCAATGGATGGCTGCCGGCACAATTCCCGCTGGTTTGCCGCACTCCTTGCTAAAAGTTGCATCCACCCAGGTTTTAAGCCATTCTTTTGCAAATTTCCCAATGCGTTCATTACCGGTTCGCAACCAAATCAACATTAATGGTTGAAGCAACCGGGTATGATATGGCGAATCGCAGGCACGTTTTACATCGGTATCAACTTTTTCAACGTTAAACCAGGTTGATTTAAACTGCAACTGACCGCGTTCATTTTTTCCACTCCAAACCTGTTCAATATAATCCAGCACTTGCAATGCTCTTTTTTCCCAAACGGGATTTTCTGGTTGCAGGGTTAACATGCAGGTCAACGGATCAGAATATTCTTCAGAGGTATGTTCTACGTCATTCATCTGGGTGGTATATCCCTTTTTCATTTTAGATAAGCTGTACAGGCCCTCGAATAATTTATCCTGACTTTTAACTGCTTTTTTATCGGAAAATGCAAAAAGCACCGGAACCCAGCTTCTCCACATTTCCACATCATCGCCCCAGCCACCTCCAAATTGCCCGTCAGATATTTGGCGATTATCTACCCACCAATGAATTAAATAGGTTAATTTTTCAAGCGCCATTCGTTGAGTATTTGCCCACTCAGGTGCTTTGTTATGTACAGGCACCCGTTCTTCCCAAGGTGTATAATTTCCCAGATAAGCCTGAATCAAATCATTCTCAGGAAAATGTTTTGCTGCAATGGATAACAAACGAACACTTTCCTGATTATACATTTTTCTGTTTTCGGGGACCATGCTGATATTCCCATGCTGAATCAGATTTGCCAATAACATCCGGGAACGGTAAAAAGCAATCAAGGGGAAGAAAGGGTTTGATGCTTCCAGTTGTGGGAAATAAAATTTGTTGATTTTACATTTCCCTATAAAACCGCACAGATAACCGCTGCTTTCGTTTCCTTCAGTGCCCGGGTTTGCATATTTTTCTTTTCCGTTTGCCCACCGATCTGAAATATAATACAGCTTATCAAATATTTCCTTGTCTCCGGCACTCAGGTTTTCTGAAGTAATAATATCCGATAAAATCTTTGCCCTTTCTTTTTCACCGTTTGTATTTCCTACTTTCTGAATTAGCATATTTAAATCATATTTTAAACTACTAAATGCTTTTAATGGGAAAAAGGTGAAAGCAGTGCTTAGAAAAGTCAGGTTTTTTAAAAACTGTTTACGGTTGAGCTTCATGGTTTGAGAATTTGCTTAAATGTAAAAAAATTCAAGCAATTTTAATCATAAGGTTTGAACCCCAGACTGAAAATAAGAAATCCCTGGTTATAGGTGGGTACGCTCCGTATTAACATCCGAAACGCAATGTTGCAAAATGGGAACCAGCCATTAGGAATTAAACCCTTTACTGAAAGCTGAAACCAAGCATCTCGCACCGCCTTTTGCAAATAGCAAATTTAGCCTATGGAGCTTCCCATCTGTTATCGGTCTTTGCTTTCGATTATATCAGTCCTCTAAAGTTCACATCTTCAAACTTGTGTTGCAGAATACGGATCAGTTCGGATTTTACGTTAGTTTTAGTTTGTTAGTCTATGCGATGGAGCTATAATTTTCTTTTGCAGGTTTTGGTTGTGGAGGTCGGCTTGAGCGACAAGAATATGTATTTATAGTGAAAAAGATCTTAGAAAAGAGAACCATACAAAGGAACTATTCTTCAAAAACTTCACTTCTGATTTTCCTTAATAGATCAGAATACTTCTTCAAGTTTGTTCGAATGTTGACACATTGTTCTTGATCCAATTTAATAGGCTGGTCTCCATCTTTCCTTGATAAAATTAAATACTCAACTCCGTCTATCTCGTCACTTTTTGCGTGTGCCAAGTCATTCCTTACTTTTAGAACATCTTTTTCATAATTTTGGTGGAAATCCTTGAATGAATCTTCCTTTTTAATTAAGCCAGATTTTTTTAAGAACTCATTTAAAGTTCTCGACTTTTTGCTTGCATCAAATAGTGTTCGATTTTTTATTAATTCTGAGTTTGAAAGCTTATCAATCCCCTCGTACAGCTTTGCCCTCTCTTTATTGTTATCTTCTACTTTCTTGACCATATAGGTCCTAAGATTTTTGGTCAAGTCTGTATCTTTCGACACTATCTCAATTAGCATATCTTCAATTTGTACATCTAGCTCGCTTGTTTCAGCCATTACAAGACCTCTGATGTTATCTAATTCTTGGAGCTTAGAGATAGTTAGTCGAATTAATAGATAAATCTTCTCCTTGAATTTCCTGAATCCTTCATCATCCATTAGGCTAAAAAAGGATACTCTGTCCTGGTAAAGTGATTTGGCAGTTTCTTCAAATCCAGGCTTCCCAGAGTAGAATAAAACCTCAGTATAGATATCTCCCTCTCTGATTTTATTGATAAGAGCATCTCCTTTCTCGTTGTTTGCAAGGTTTAAATCTGAAAGGATAAGGTCGAATTTTTTGTCTTCTTTTAAATGGTCAAGAACTTTATCAGCGGTTTCAAACTTTAGGATTTCGGGAACAAAACCTAACTTTTCCAAGTACTCCTCAAATTCCGTATCAACTGACAGGTCAATAAAAGTTTCGATATTATCATCAACCCAGAGTATTCTGTATTTTAATCCATTCATTTTTTAAACTTTAGTATGAACTCCACACCTTTTTTTATTTGGTTATTGACGTCAATTGAGCCTCCCATTTTTTCTATTACTTCTTTTGTGTGGTAAAGACCTAATCCAGAACCGTTAGTTGTTGTAAACCGAAAATCAAATATTTTAGGAAGGTTTTTATCTGGAATACCAACTCCATCATCGATTATATGCAAAGCAACTTCTTGATTCTCCCTCTTTTCCCAAGTTAACTCTACCTTTTTGGCTTTAGCCTTAAAAGCATTATTCAGTAAATTATCCAATATGATAATTAATTCGATAGGTTTGAAAGAAGGAGTAAATGATAAATTTTTGGGTACAGTAACCTTTATATCCACGTTTTGATTAGCAGCCGCTAAGTTTTTGTATTCTAAGTATACATTTAAAACATATTCATTTACGAATTTGACAAGGTCAGCCTTTATCTTGTTGGTGGTTGTATCAAAGTGTGCCTTTGTTACAAACCTGGAAAGAGTAATTATCTTCTTATTCTCAAATGCAATCTTATTTGCAATGTCAAGCAACTTTTCTTTAGGAGCATCTTTATTTATAGCGTTCACCAGGTTATCCAAAAAACTGGTAATGTGTTGGGCAGAATGTCGGTAAATGTGATGTTGGATGCTTAGGAGTTCCTTGTTGTCCGTTCCCACTACTGCCCTGGCAAATAATGTTTCACTTGTTTGTTGCTCTAATTCTTCTTTTAAGCCCCTACCTGCTTTTTCTTTTTCCTGTAGTTCCTTTGTGGCTGATTCAAGTGCCTTTGATTGTTGAACTATTCTTTTTTCTAATTTTTTGGCGTCTTTTATCAGTCGATCATCTTTGGATTCAGCAGCAACACGCTTGAAATTTGCAAGTAACTTTTTTGCACTTTTTTCTTCCTTCTGATCAAGAATATCAACAATATTTTTATTGTATTCAATATTGACTAAGGACTTATCATCAAAAATGTTTGAAATCAACTTTACCAAACCCTCTTTAGCATCTGAACTATCCTGAACTTGATAATTTTCATCATTAATTCCCCACTGGGTAACATCAACCACGTATTTTTCAAGTCTTTTCAGGGTCGTTACCAATAAACTATCGGCAAAAGGACTTGCATCTGCCAGTTCATAATAAGTTTTGGTTTTTACTAATCCGGCATCCCTACTGGTAGCTTCTCTTAACTCAGGGTTCTCTCCTTGAATATCTACCTGGCCGATTAGGTTCCTAAGCCCAATAAATCTACTATAGCCTTGAATAGCCCTATTGTCAATACCCAAGGAATCATCTCCGCGTTCACCATACGGGTATATTCGAAACCCATTTTTATAGACAAAAAGATTACCATACACAACAGGTTGAATACCCATTCTTCTTGAGAAAATGTTCTTGGCCGATTGATTTAAAAAGTAAAGGGTAATTGAAACATTTTTGAGTAGCTCATATCTGTTCTGTTCCTTAATTTCATAGATAAACAGATCCCTATCAATAAGTTTTGTTGTAATGAATTTTCCATCCTCTGAAACCGTAGAAACGATTTTAGTTGTTCTGATATCAAGCTCATCAAAAACAAAATTCTGGATTTCTCCATTGACCGTGTTATAATATATCTTACCCGCATCTTCTCCTTTGTTTTTCAGCCTTTCAGCTTCATTACGATCGTTCTCCAATTCATCCGGAACTTCTAAAAGAATTTTAAATGCCCTTTCTTTAACTGATTTGTTTAAATCGGGTCTAACAAGTTTAGAAAGCTTGTCCTTTAATTTTATAAGACTCTCCCGATTCCATTCCTCTTTGTCAATTCCAGATATCTCGAGTACAGTACCATGTTTTATATCATAAGGGTTCTTTTTGAGAACCTTATGTTCAATCGGAATTGTTATAAACTCCTTTTTTTGGTCTTCTTCAAACTTACTCCAGTCAACTACTATGTTTTCTATTTTCGCCTTGGTGTTATCTTTTATGGTTACCAGATTTAAGTACTTTCCCAACCTATCACAAGAAAACCGTCCAACACCTTTAGCACCAGCGTAATACCTTTCAGGTATTATCTTATTTCGATAATCATCAGAATCATCTGGATCCTCCGTACCGTCTCTCTTAGCTGAGTAAGCAACAAAAAGCCATTTGTTCAAAAGGTCATCATGATCCATTCCTTTACCATCATCTTGGATGATGATTTTGGCATTATCTGAATAAATATTTTCAAAGCGAATTATTACCTCACTGGCTTGGGCATCAAACGAGTTTTTTACCAATTCGAATACAGCAACAAAATTATCAGTAATCAACTCACTACCGATAAGGCTTTTTAACCCTGAACTTATTCTAAAATATTCTTGGGTCATTGGGTAATTAGTTTTTTTAATATGAGTCCACTTTGCTCACCAAAAAGCGGCGGGATAGCATTTCCTATTTGAGAATACCTCGGTACTTCCTGAGTCCTCAATTTACCCCCTGTTGTATACTTACCTTTGAATTCATACCAATCTTTAAAAGACTGAATTCTAGCATATTCGCGAACCGTAAAGATTCTTGGCTCACGATAATGAAGGTAGTCATCAGGAAGGGTTGTAATTGTAGATGCTGGGGTTTTTGCGTCAAGAGGAATTACTGTATGTTTTTTGATCTCATATTTCTTTTTAAGCTCTTCCTTTAGAGTCTTGTTTTTTTGTGCATTTTCAAGAATGTGCTCGAATCTTTCCCGTGTGGCTTTTCTGTGATTTGGAAATCTGTGACTATCTGGAACCTCGCTACTATGTTGGGTTCTTAAGTATTTTTGATATCCTGATTGTGCCTTTCCATAAACTCCAGCCTTAAATCCAATCGTATCTGGCGAATCGACTTGCCCATGAGAATATAAAAGATCAGAAATAGCTTCCTCTAACGATGTAGTTAAAGAAATTCCTTTGGATAAAAGGAAGGCTTCTCTATTATCTCTTAGTTGTTCAAAAAACAATTCAGGGTCGATTGACTTGGCAATATCTTTTCTTATTCCAACCAGAATAAACCTTGTCCTCTTTTGAGGAACTCCATAATCAGCAAAGTTTACTAACTCTCCGAATACTTTATAGCCAGGACAGTCCTTAACCTTCCTTTCAAGTGCTTCAGTTACATATTTGGAGTAAATTCTACCTTTAACCTTATTTCGATCGAATTTCTGAGTAAAACCCTTGACGTTTTCAAAGAAGATAACTTTGGGTTGAACTGTTCGAATGAACTTTATATAACTATCAATTAGCTTGTTTCGCTCATCTTGTTCATAGCGTTTACCTGCAGACGAGAACCCTTGACAGGGAGGGCCTCCTACCACTAAGTCGACATTATTTCTTAATCCTTTTAACTCTGCAAAATAGGATTTTAAAACGACATTAATGTCATGGTTAGTTTGAGGTAGCCAATTAGGCCAATCGAAATGTTGTTTCTTGTGAATTAGATTGTGTTCGAGTGTAGAAAATGCATCCTTATTTTTTTCTATTACAAATAACCCTTTCCAGTCCGATAGGTGAAGGCCTAAAGACAAACCCCCACATCCTGCAAAAAGGTCAATATAGGTGTTCTGGTTATTCATGCTAGCAGTTTGACTTCTTTAAATACTTCCTTTAAAATTTCGTTAGGCTCAACATCAATGGCAAGAGCAATCAAATAAAGTTCTTTGGCCTTCAAATGAGTAGATGGGTTATTAGTAAGCTCACTCATTCGAGAGCGGCTGATACCAGTTCTGTTAGCTACTGCAGCCTTGCTTATGGACTTCTTTTCCAAGTATTCGCCTAATTGAGTCATTTCAATTTAGAAATTTTATTGCAATGTACGAAAATTCCATCATTAGTTTAGATTTTCTAAATTATTGTCAAGATTAATAGAGGGTGGGTGGTGTTAGCTCTTTTATTTTTTTGAGGTTGATATCTGAATTGACAAAAACCAAATGTGCTAAAATGTACTGTGGGTTTTTCTACGTTATGTAATGAAACCTAACCGAGTGTATAACATCGATACGCCTGTTATTTTTTATTTAACGTGAGTTATGGGTTTAAATAATTGATAATTAGCCTTTTATAAGGGAAAAGGTTACAAAATTTAAGAAATTAGAAGCGCTAACATCTAAAACTTAATTCTGTAACCTATGCTACACGAAGATAAAGAAAATAAACTCATAGAACTATTCATTACCGTGGACGATTTTTGTATTGCTCTGGAAAACTGGAAAAGCCAACATCCAAAGTTTTGTACCTCAGTGACAAACCAACCTTTCATGAGTGATAGCGAAATGCTCACTATCCTGGTTTATTATCAGTATTCAGGTTATAAATGCTTTCAATACTATTATGAGGATTTTGTAGCAACTATTTTGAAGAGTTATTTTCCTCAACAAGTAAGCTACCCACGCTTTGTAGCCCTGATCCCCCGACTTTTGCCTGGGTTGTATCTATTGCTGAAGTGGTGTACTCTGCTGAGCCGACGCAGCAATTGTTATTTTATTGACTCCAAAAAGCTTCCTGTGTGCGATAACCGCCGGATTCATAACCATAAAGTATTTGATGGCTATGCGACTCGGGGTAAGTCCTCCACAGGCTGGTTTTTCGGCTTTAAAATACATTTGGTCATCAATAATTATGGGGAGATTATCAATTTTCTCTTTACAAGGGGCAATGTAGCAGATAATAATCAAGAAGTGCTCCGAGAGTTACTTACTGGCTTGAAAGGCCAGTGCTTTGGGGATAAAGGGTATATAACTAAGCTTTTTGAGGAATTCTATCAGCAAGGACTTCATCTCATTACCAAAGTGCGAAGCAATATGAAAAATCGCCTGATCCCCTTAGCAGACTATCTGAAATTACGCAAACGAGCTGTAATTGAATCGGTCAATGATATACTAACCAGTGTTTTTGATTTAGAACATACCCGGCACAGAAGTCCCATGAATGCATTAGCCCATATGATGGCTTCTCTGATTGCTTATTGTTTTTATCAGGATAAGCCTTCAGTATTTATAGCTCATCAAGAAAAACTATTGATTGCTTAACCCATAATTCACGTTATTTAGTAACCTCCTTTTATTAGAACAAATTGTTCATAACACACAAAAACCTGCCATACATCTTAGTCAAAGTTTTGATGGATAACACAAAAAAACACCTCCCCTCAAACGAGAGTTTTTGGGGTTCATCTGCCCTGTAAAGGTCATGGCCCCATCAACGCTGCCCCTTCGCTGTTCATAAAAGGAATGGTAAGCTCCCAGCTTTTTCCATTTGATTGTACCTCTACTTTTACTTCATCATCCGTTTCCGAAATGATTTCGGCCTGTACTTTTGGTATTTTATTTTCTGAAGGCAAAAGCAACCATACCAGGGTAGCCGTTGAACTGATAGTGGTGCTATAGATACTCGTAGTGTTCGGTTCATATAAATTAGTCTCCGGACTATACCATCCCTGTATTTCCGGGGTTTCCTGCCCCTCGACCAGCTCAACATCAAAACTTCGCTGAATTGGAATCACGGCCAGGTTTCCATGCTGATTGTTGGTTTTCACCACCATATTGTCTTGTACCACCTCATTATCCGGATGCCAATGCCAAAGGACATCAATTTTCCTTGCCCTGTTAGTAATTATCCTATCTGCTACTATCCAGAATTCTCCCCGCACATAAAAAACCGACCGGTTATGTTTCGCTTCTCCTAAAATCCCTGCAAAACGATCATATGCGTTGGAAGCATAATCAAAGTCTTCCGTGATCTTAAAGTAATTATTACCTAAAGGCTCGTCAACCACTCGGGGGCCGTCATCCTGGCCTTTGTCTTCTATCAAAATTACATTATGTGCGGTACTGCTTATGGCATAAGGCCTGAATTTATAGGCAATGTCTCCCTGGTAAGCAAACCTTCCGGCATCTACCAGTAAATCCCTGCCATAAGCGGCTATGGAAATATGCAGTTTGTCATTGTGCTGGTGGATTTTACCCAAAGGACCTATATCAAAGAATGACCAATGGGCATTGGCGTCAAATCCACTTCTGGAAATTAATTGTCCGGCCCAGGGATAAAAATAGGAAGGTCCCTCAGCAGGTTTGACACCTGAGTGACCATTGGTCACAATGTATTCCCATTCCGGTTTATTAAACTTTTCAGCACCGCTTAAAATAAGTTCTCGATTGCTTTGCCTGTAACTATCATTATTTAAAGCTCCAAAGCCATCAGGACGTACAGAATGGGCAATGTAACTGTACATAGCTTCGGTGGTCTGATTGAAAACATCAGGGAGTGGTTTATCAGCCTTATTATAAATGTCCTGAAAGAGTTCAAAGTTACGCAATACGCCGATATGGTAACTGGAAGCCAGTTCAAATTGCACACCATCAGGATACACCTGCTCTTCCATACTCGCTGTCATGGTTTCCACAGCATAGGTCAGCCATTCGTCGGATTTTTGGTATTCGGGAAAATAGGCTCCCACCGTAATCAGGCCAGATAATTCCAGCACTAACCAATTATTTTCCCAGTGAAAATTTCTGTTGTAATGGGCATGGTCTAGCAGGCTACTCAACATCAAAAGCTGGGTGGCTGGAGAAAAATATTCACTTTGGATCAACCCGTAAAAAACCCGGGTCCAGGCTTTCGCTCTGGCTGCCACTTCTAACCCTCTCCATACAGATTCTGAGCTTTTTACTGCCGGGTAGGGCATGCTTGCGATAATGTAATCCCTTAGAAACAAATCGATGTACTCAGCATATTTAGGGTTTCCTGTTTCAAAATAGGTCTCAAAAACTGTAAGGAGTTGGTGATGCCGGTTTAATACCCAGGCCCATTCTCTATCATTATTGGGTCCCAGGTAATACCAATCCCGATGCCCGTTTTCCAGATAGGGCACCTTTCCGCCCACATAATTAATCACAAAAATGTCGTTCAAAATAGTATCAGCTTCGGCTACCGTTCTATCTGTTTTTGCGGGCAATGCTTTCCTTAATTCTGGTGCAGTATTGGCAGTTTTATAGTATTCTAACAAAGCCTGGCAGGCATTGACAAGTTCATCGTTGCCATAAGCTGCTTTGACTTTTTCCAGGCCAGGATAGTCAAGGTTGAATTGATCAAGCATGGTTTGCATCGTCTCAGGGTAAGCTTCACATACTTCCTCTATGGAGGTGATTTCCTTCCATTTTGACTGCTCAATACCATTGTCCGTGATTTCAGGATCTTCACAACCTAAAAGTATACACGATAATATAAAAACAGCAATATGTTTTACTGTGCTCATAGTACTCTCTTTATGCGGCTAATAAATCTTCCGTTTCTAATTTAACACTAAATACAATTTTATACTTACCTAGTGCATTACGGAAAGAAACAGGAACTATTCTATTACTGCTTTATCAACGCAGCCCCTTCGCTGTTCATAAAAGGAATGGTAAGCTCCCACCCTTTTCCATTTGATTGTACCTCTACTTTTACTTCATCATCCGTTTCCGAAATGATTTTGGCCTCCATCTTGGGTATTTTCTTCTTTTCTGAAGGCAGCAGCACCCAAACAAAGGTGGTATTCCCGCTTATTTCGGTGCTATAAGCACTTGCTATGTTTGGCCCATAAATATTATACTCAGGGCTGTACCACCCCTGTATTTCCGGTGCTTCCTGCCCTTTGATAAACGCCACATCAAATTTTTGGCTGCTTACCTCGGTGATCGCCAGGTTTCCTTTTTGGTTATTTGTTTTCACGGTTTCATTGTCCTGCACCACCTCATTATCTGGGTGCCAATGCCAGATGGCATCAATTTTTCTGGGGCGGTCGGTGGTTATCTTGTCTACTACAACCCAAAATGCTCCCCGTACATAAAAAACCGAGCGGGTGTGTTTGGCCTCTCCCTCAACACCCTTAAAACTATCAAACGCATGGGAAGCATAATCAAAATCATCGGTAATTTTATAATAACTATTGCCCAATGGTTCAGTGGCAAGCCTGGGGCCTGCATCCTGGCCCTGGCCGTCTATCAAAATCAGGTTATGCCCGGCACTGCCCCGGGCGTATGGCCTGAACTTTTCGGCCACTGCCCCGGTGTAGGCAAACCTTCCGGCATCTACCAGCAAATCCCTGCCATACGCCGCTACCGAAAGGTGCAGCTTATCATTGTGCTGGTGGCCACTGCCCCAGGGGCCTATGTCAAAGAAAGACCAGTGGGCATCGGTATCAAACCCGCTTCGAGAAGTGAGTTGCCCTGCCCAGGAGTGAAAATAAGAGGGGCCATCAGCCGGTTTGGTGCCGGCTTTCCCATTCGTAGCAATATATTCCCAATCTGGATGATCATACTTTTTGGCTCCTTCTAAAATAAGCTCACGATCGCTTCCCCTGTCACCGTCATTATTCAATGTGCGAAAACCATCAGGGCGCACGGCGTGGGCTATGTAGCGGTACATGTCTTCAATGGTTTGGGTATAAAAAGCAGGAAGGTCTCTGTCTGCCTTTTGGCAGATTTCCTCAAAAAGCTCAAAGTTGCGCAATGACACATTGTGGTAATGGGAAGTAAGCTCCGTTTGCACCCCATCGGCATACACCTGGTCTTTCATGCTTTCTACCATCGAGTCAATGGCATAGTCCAACCATTCATCGGTTTTTTTGTATTCAGGGAAATAGGCGGCAATGGTGGCCAAAGCCGATATTTCCATGGTGAGCCAGTTGTTGCCCCCATGAAAGTTTCGGTTATAGTGCGCATGATCGGGCAGGCTGCTCAATATGAACAGTTGGGTTGCCGGAGAGAAGTATTCACTATCCATCAAACCATAAAAAATACGGGTCCATATTTTGGCCCGGGCAGCTACTTCCAACCCTCTCCAAATAGATCCCCCACCCTTTGCTGCCGGATAAGGCATGCTGGCAATGATAAAATCCCTCAGGAACAAATCAATATACTCGGCATATTTGGGGTTACCCGTTTCAAAATAAGTATTAAAAACCGAATACAACTGGCTGTGCCTGTTGGAAAGCCAGGCCCATTCCCGGTCGTTATTCGGCCCTTTGTAGTACCAGTCGCGATGGCCGTTTTCCAGGTAAGGCACTTGTCCGCGCACATTTTGTACAATGAATACATTGTTCAACGTGGTATCGGCGGCTGCCTCTGTTTTATCTGTGGGTGATGGCAGTTCTTTTTTTAAATCTGGTGCAGTATGGCTGTTTTTATAGTATGCCAGCAAATTTTGGCAGGCAGCTACCAGATCGCCCTTGTTATGGGCTGCTTTCACTTTTTCCAACCCCGGATAATCCAGATTGAATTGGTCAAGCATCGTTTGCATCGTTTCGGGGTAAGCTTCGCATACATCCTCTACAGAAGTTATTGCCTCCCAGTTTTTTTGTGCAATTCCTTGGGTGGTGGTAAAAAATAAGAGGCTAACTGATAGGAAATATCTGGTGATTATGATCATGGTTTTTCCATTACGGGTAAATAGGTTGTGCCTGTATTTATTCCTTCTCTGTTTCATTAATTATCTCTTTTATTTTTCCTTTTAAGTTCGGTATATCGGATGTTGCGACTCTCCAAACCAATCCAATCGTTACTCCAAAGTATTGATGGATTACAACGTCTCGCATCCCTGCAATTTCTCTCCATTGAATGTCAGGATATTTTTCTTTTGTTCCTTTAGATATATTCTTTACCGCTTCACCAATTATTTCTATCCGACGGATCACAGCATCCTGCTTTTCAGAATTATCTTCAAATTCCTTTTCGGTCAGATCATCAATGTAATCTTCTATTTTCTCGATACATTCCAAAATGTCTTCGAGAAATACCAGTTCATCCCTTTTCTGTTTATTAGCCATAAATCCTGATTTCTTCGGACAATATCTGGTCTTTCAACCTTGGCTTAACTGCTTGGTATTCGACCAGGTCTACTTTTCTACCCAACAAGTCCTCCAATTCATATTTAATTCCTACGAATTCCAATAGGCTAATTTTATTTCCCAGTTCTACCAAAATATCGATATCACTTTTGGAAGTCCCCTTACCCTTTGCTACTGAACCGAAAATCCCCGCACGTTTTATTTTGTGTTTATTCAAAATTGGGATAATGGTCTCTTTTATTTCTTCTATTTTCATTTTTCTTGTTTTAATATCCACCAGCGGTTAGTATAACAAGCGTAACCTGTCGATTGGTGGCCATAATTTGTTAAATAGTGTTATCAGCTTTTCTATTTTGCTTCAATAAAATATTTTTTTATAACAAAACCTGATTTAGGCTCTCCTGTTTCTTTGTCAAGGTATGAAATCAACAAAAACTTATGCCTAATTTCAATTACAGTGACAATTTGGTCTTTTTTTACAAGTCCTATTATTTTACTATTCTTTTTTACTGAATATCTCAAGCTAACATTTACCAGTGCAGTTCTCTTTTTGTTCAGTTTCTGTAATTCTTCTGTAATTCTCTGTGAGAATTCAGTATTAAGTCTATCTAACTCTTTCTTTGTTTCAATAATTACTTTGTTATTAGACTTATCACTTGACACTTGATGTACACTGTAAAGAGTAAGGATAAAACTAATAACAGTAATTAGTTCAATAATAAACTGACGAACTCTTTCACTATTGCTTTTAGTTAGTAACTTCGAAAGTTCAATTATTATCGAGGTTCTAAAATTCTCTAAATCTGTTTGTGTAATAGCAGTTGTGTTACTTATAGCATCTTCAGCGAGATTTGATATGGTTTCATTAGCTTCTTCTGCTATATCAAAATCACTCCATGCTTTTGATACAGAAATCTCTCTCAAAAATTTCCTCGTTATACCTTGAAAAGCAATATTTAGCGAATTAAACTGGCTTAAATGAGACTGGTTAAAAGATTTTGCTATTTTAGTTAAGTTGTGAGATACTAACAGTTGACTTGTTCCTAAATCAGCTAATTTATTAGAAACTAATTGGTTCTGTCTAGCAATTTGTGATAGTAAAGAAGTCAAACCTGATAATGCAAAATTGTTTTGGGAAGTTTGTATTGCAGCCATTTGTGCTGCCAACTTTTTAGAAGTTGTGTCATAACCTTCCATTTGATACGCTATCTCTCGTGCAACCTCAAATATTCCACTCAATCCAGTCAAGTCAAGGTTTATTTGATTCATTTTCTGCATTGATTCAACAAGACTTGACAAAGATGAAAATCCACCAACCTTCCGCATGGTTTCATTATGTTCCTTAATTGATTTTGTTAATTCTTGTAGATTCTTCATCTCTCAAATTGCTCGTAATGTATAACAGCAATATAGCGGTTATTTCCCTTATAGCAGGTTCCTTTTTTTGGTGTGTGCATTGACAAGAAACTTCGTATACTATAAAAAAAACGGTCCTGCATTTTAGTATAAATATAAGTATTCTGTGCGAATAAACAGCCAAAACCGTCTCGCAGTCAAGTTTCTTTTCAAAGATACTTTCTCCCAACCAACAGCATAAGGCATCAAGGCTACCTTTCTTCCAATACATAAAAAAATAATGCGTACGTGTAGCCCTGACTTTATGGAGGGATTGGGTATTCCGCTCACTCTATCACACCTATTTTCCATCAAAATTGCATTACAAAACGTAAGACAAAATGTCTGATATATTACAATATTCAGAACAAAACAGGTCATTATGTCCGAATTTTTGCATAAAATTGTATTGGTTTTAGAATTGCTTCATGTTTAGGAAACAACAAAAAAGGAGGAAAACAACATGAACTTTGATAAATATACCATAAAATCACAGGAGGCCATTCAGAAGGCTGCCGAGATTGCAGCCAGCCACCAGCAGCAGGCCATTGAGCCGGGCCACTTACTGAAAGCGGTCATCCAGGCCGATGAAAATGTAGTGCCTTTTCTGCTGAACAAACTGGCCGTAAACCGTGCGCAGTTTGAAACGGGTATTGAAGAAATTATCAACTCGTACCCCAAAGTAAGCGGACAACAACCCTATCTGGCCAACGATACGGCCGCGGCTTTGCAAAAAGCGGAAAAATACCTAAAAGAATTTAATGATGAATACATTGCCATTGAGCACGTACTGCTCGGTTTATTAAATGGCAGCGACAAAACGGCCAAGCTTATGAAACAATCGGGCCTGGGCGAAAAAGAGTTGATAAAGGCGGTGAAAGAGCTGAGGGGCAACGATCGGGTAACCGACCAAAATGCCGAAGCCAAGTACCGTTCTCTGGAAAGGTATTCACGTAACCTGAACGAACTGGCCAAAGCCGGAAAAATTGACCCGGTCATTGGGCGGGATGATGAAATCCGCCGGGTGCTGCAAATCCTTTCGCGCCGAACCAAAAACAACCCCATTTTGCTGGGTGAGCCGGGCGTGGGTAAAACCGCCATTGTGGAAGGCATGGCACAGCGGATTGTAGACGGGGATGTGCCCGAAAACCTGAAAACAAAAATCCTGGTTTCTTTGGACATGGGCCTGCTTGTGGCCGGTGCCAAATACAAAGGAGAGTTTGAAGAACGCCTCAAAGCCGTCATCAAAGAAGTGGTGGATTCTGACGGGGAAGTCATTCTTTTCATTGACGAAATCCACACCCTCATTGGGGCCGGTAGCAGTGGGGATGGTGCGATGGATGCAGCCAACCTGTTAAAACCCGCACTGGCAAGGGGTGAATTGCACGCCATTGGTGCCACTACCCTCAAAGAATACCAGAAGTATATTGAAAAAGACAAGGCTTTGGAAAGAAGGTTCCAGGCCGTAATGGTGAATGAACCCAACATTACCGACTCTGTTTCTATTCTGCGGGGTATCAAAGAAAAATACGAAGTACACCACGGAGTACGCATCAAAGACGACGCGGTGATTGCGGCGGTAGAGCTTTCCAACCGTTACATTTCTGACCGTTATCTGCCCGATAAGGCGATAGACCTCATGGATGAATCGGCTGCTAAGCTTCGGATAGAAATTGACTCTTTGCCCGAAGAACTGGACGAGCTGAACCGGAAAACCATGCAGTTGGAAATTGAAAGGGAGGCTATTCGCAGGGAAAAAGACAAGGAAAAAGAAACATCCCTAAACAAAGAAATCGCTGAGCTGAACGAAAAGCGGAACAGCCTGAAGGCCAAGTGGGAAAGCGAAAAAGCCGTAATCCAGGGCATTCGTAGCGAGAAAGAAAATATTGACCGTTATAAAGGGGAAGCCGAGCAGGCCGAACGGGCCGGCAACTATGAAAAAGTAGCCGAGTTGCGTTATGGCAAGCTGGTAGAAAGCGAGAAAAAACTGGAAGAACTCCAGCAAAAACTGGTGGAAATGCAAGATGAAAAATCTTTGCTGAAAGAAGAAGTAGATTCTGAAGACATCGCTGAAGTTGTAGCCAAGTGGACAGGCATTCCAGTATCTAAAATGCTTTTGAGCGAGCGGGAAAAATTGTTGCACCTGGAAGCTGAACTGGGCAGGCGGGTGGCCGGACAGGAAGAAGCCATCCAGGCCGTTTCGGACGCGGTGCGCAGGAGCCGGGCCGGGTTGCAGGACCCCAAACGCCCCATTGGCTCTTTCATTTTCCTGGGAACAACAGGTGTGGGTAAAACCGAACTGGCAAAAGCTTTGGCCGAGTTCCTGTTTGATGATGAAAACAACATGGTGCGCATAGATATGTCGGAATACCAGGAGCGGCACAGCGTGAGCCGGTTGGTAGGAGCGCCTCCGGGCTACGTGGGGTACGACGAAGGCGGACAGCTTACCGAGGCCGTGCGCAGAAAACCATATTCGGTCATCTTGCTGGATGAGATTGAAAAAGCACATCCCGATGTGTTCAACATTCTGCTGCAAGTGCTGGATGATGGAAGGCTTACCGACAACAAAGGGCGGGTAGCCAATTTCAAAAACACCATCATCATCATGACCACCAACATTGGTTCTACGCTCATTCAGGAAAGGTTTGAAACCATGAACCCGGCTAATGAAGAGGAAGTGCTTGAAAACACCAAAACTGATGTGTTTGAGTTACTGAAAAGGTCGGTACGCCCAGAGTTTTTGAACAGGGTAGATGAAACCATTATGTTCCGTCCGCTGTCCAAAGCCGACATTCGGAAGATTGTGGATATTCAGTTCAAGCTCATACAGCACCGCCTGGCAGAAAGTGGCATTCAGATAGAAGCTACCGATGCTGTGCTGGACTACCTGGGCGCGCAAGGATTTGACCCGCAGTTTGGTGCAAGGCCACTCAAGCGGGTATTGCAGCGGGAAGTACTCAATAAACTGTCTAAAGAAATCCTGGCAGGCAACGTAGAGAAAGACGCTGTGGTGGGTATTGACCTGGACGAAAACCGGGAGATCAGGTTTATTAATTTGGATGAGGTTGAGATTTAGTAGGCAGTAGCAGTGGCGGTAGGCAGTTCTCAATGACTGCTTCCTGCCTACTGCCGCTGCTTACTTGTATCATTTTTCCGTAAAAACAATCCCAATTTCATCATAAAACAAAGTAGTAGTTCCCCCAATAAAAGATTCTGTTGCTACGATTATCCACAGCCTGCCATCCTTATCAGTAGTTGCTGTGAAAGGAATATCTTCATTAGAGCGGGTGATGAGGGTATAAATAAATTGCTCACCCGGAATGCCAATATTGCCGATGTTCAGTACATCATCCGTCATTGCGCCCCGCTCATTGGGAATGCGATGGTCAAAATTGGTAACATTGGCTTGTACACCAAAGCCAATATCACTTTGGAATACTTCGGGTTCTTCTCGCATGGCCCCCACCAGCATGCCTACCGAAGCCCCGGGCGAACCGCCCGCCCCCGGTGAACTTACAGGATATTGGGAAGCAAATGCTACATTGAACACAATATTGTAAGTGGTATTGGGCTTTAATCCGGTTATTTCTTTTTTAAGAAACATGAGCAATTCTTCACGCTGGTTGTTGCCCGAAACGCGCAAAGCCCCTTGCTGCGGCAAACTTTCCGGTAAGGTATCGTACATAAACGACAGCTCATAAAGTTCCTCTTCTTCCACCGGGTAGTTGGCAAAATCACCTTCCCACCCCTGTTCATCCCCTTCAAAATCATACGCAAACGTAAATGTTGTTGGATTTACGATAGATTGGGTTTCAATATCACAACCCCATAGCAGGAGTGAAAAAGTAAGCAGGCTGGAGTATAAAAAAATATTATGTTTTTGCATTATGTACACTTATCAAAGCTTCTGTAATTCTGTTGTTAAATTTTTCCGTGCCTGTGTTTCATATTTTTCAATAAACTCAGGGGTCTTGAATATGCTATTCATGTTAAGAAAATGCTGTAAAACCTTCTTTCTGCCCCTTTTATATAGAAAATCAGGAAAGATTGAATATTCCTTTCTGATTTTCTTTGTGTAGTTCTCGTAGTTTTCAGGCGTGTCCCCCAAAATAGCAAGGTCAAAATCTAATAAATATTTTGTGTCATTGTCACCTTTACACTCATGGTATTTTGTAGCAATAATTTGGATTTGGCATTTGGCTATTTTATCGGTGGGAATGCTGAGTTTGGTTAGGCGATCCTGGGCAATGTCGGCACTTTCTTGCTCATTATCGCGACGTTTGGTATCGTAAACAATGTCATGATAGAAAATAGAAAACAGCACCGTATCTTGGTCACCTAACTTCTCTTGGTAACGAAAAGCCTTGTCCAGCATATACTCCAAATGGTTTAGGTTGTGATAATACCGATTTTTAGTGGTATAACTCTTTTCTAATTCTGTCCACAGCGCGTCAATAATTTCAAAATTATTAGTATAACCAGATGCCAGGTTTTTCCAAATTGCTTTCAAACTTTTCATTTAGCACATACCCTAAGTTAATAAAAGTAGAGTAGAGCAGCTCAGCGAGCCACTTTACAAACGCCAAAGCTTCCTATAAATCACAAATACCGCAACACAGTCTTTTGCGCTCTTTGCGTAACTTTTCCTTTACGTACTCTGCGAGAAAAACCATAGTTTGCTTTTACCCTCTCCGCAAATTCAACCCAAACTGAATCACCAAGCCTATGCCAATTACGCCACCACAGCCAATCACATTGTACCATAAATAGCTAACACCTGTGGTACGGAAAACTATAATCACGATAATTTCGGCCAGGACGGCTGCTATAAACACGGCATGGGAACGGATATATTTGATATAAAAAGCCGACAGAAAAACGCCCAGGATGGTGCCATAAAAGAGGGAACCTAAAATGTTGATAAATTCTATCAGGTTTTCAAACAGTGAGGCATACATGGCAAACAAAATGGCCATGCCTCCCCAAAATACCGTGAACAATTTGGAAGCCACCACATAATGCTTGTCGCTGGCAGTAGGTTTTACAGACCGCTTATAAATATCAACCGCCGTGGTAGAGGCCAGGGCATTCAGTTCAGAAGCCGTAGAAGACATGGCAGCCGAGAAAATCACTGCCAGCAGCAACCCAATCACCCCTTTGGGCAAGTGGTTCATAATGAAGGTAATGAACACATAATCGGTATCGTTGGTTTCTGCTTCTGAGTCGGCTTTGGTAATAAGCGCTTTTACATCAGAACGTATGGCTTCCCCTTCATCTTCCAGGGCTGAAATTTTATTTCTTTGTGTTTCTATGGCCGCCTCATTGTCTGCCTCAATGGCTGTTAGCATTTCCCGGATTTCTGCTTCTTTTTGCTGGAAGGTTTCTGCATATTTTCCCTCCAGTTGCTGAAAATCCTGTTCGTAGCCCGACTGGTAAACGGCTTGCTTGGCAGCTTCATTAAAAAATACAGGAGGCTGATAAAACTGATAAAACACAAACACCATCGCCCCCACAAAAAGGATAAAAAACTGCATGGGCACTTTCAGCAAGCCATTCATCAGCAACCCAAGCCGGCTTTCGGCAATAGATTTTCCACCCAAATACCGGGCTACCTGCGATTGGTCGAAACCAAAATAAGCGAGCTGAATAAACAACCCGCCCAAAATACCCGACCAAATATTGTAGCGGTCGTTCAGGTCAAAAGAGAAATCAACCACATTGAACTTGTCCATATTGCCGGCCACGTTCATGGCATCCCCAAATGATACATCTTCGGGCAGTAATACCACTACCATTACCCCGGCTACAACCATCCCACCCATCATCACGGCCATTTGGTATTTTTGCGTTTGGCTCACGGCCAATGAGCCCCCGCTTACGGTATAAATCACCACCAAAATACCGATGAGCAAACAGGTATTGGTAAGGTGCCACCCTAAAATAGTAGACAAAATAATAGCCGGAGCGTAAATAGTTAATCCGGCGGCCAACCCCCTTTGTACGAGAAAGAAAAAAGCAGTGAGGCTGCGGGTTTTCAGGTCGAAACGGCTTTCCAGGTATTCGTAGGCCGTGTATACTTTCAGCTTGTAATAAGCCGGAATTACGGTAACGGAAAGGATAATCATGGCAATGGGCAGGCCAAAGTAAAATTGTACGAACCGCATCCCGTCATCATAAGCCTGCCCTGGTGTGGAAAGGAAAGTAATGGCACTGGCCTGGGTAGCCATCACCGAGAGGCCAATGACCCACCATTTTAGGGTATTGCCCCCTTTCAGGTAACCGTGAATATCCTGGCTGCCCCGGGTTTTGTATACACCATAAGAAACAATAAACAATAAAGTACCGAACAGTACAATCCAGTCGAGTGTGCTCATTTGTAGGCGATGGTCAGTAAGTAAAACAGCAAAATACAGAAGGCGAGGTTACCCAGCACCAGCCAGTACAGGGTAGGCCAGGTATTAAAAAAGGGAGGTGGTGTAATATCTTCGGGAAGCAGTTCTTTTTCTACAGGTATTTCAGGTTTCTTCATTTGTGTTGGGTTGGGTTGGTTTCAAAAATAACAAATCAGTAATTTTATCACGCTATTTCTACAAATTTTCACGTAATAGATTAAGAATAGAAAATATTAATCGAGGTGGGCAGGAATTTTGTCCTTACCTATTTATTTTAGCAGTATTTAATTGAATTTGCCTTGAATACGCAACCACAAAACCCATTGATTGTACGGCTTACAGCTTCTTTGCTGTTCATTATTTTATTTTTTTACGGGTTAATTGCCGCAAAGGATATACTCGTGCCCCTGGCTTTGGGTACTTTGTTGGCTTTTTTGTTGTACCCGGTTGCCAGTTTTCTCGAGAAAAGCGGTTTTCCCCGCATTATTGCCAATTTACTCACTATTATCCTGGGCATTGTCATTTTGGGTGGGGCCGTTTATTTGGTTTACATTCAGCTCAATCAGTTCGTGGAGGACTTTCCCGAACTCAGGCAAAAGTCCTTGAACAACATCAGGGAACTCACACAGTTTGTGGAGGGCAACTTTGGGGTAAGCGGGGCAGAGCAGCAACGCTGGCTCCGGCAGTTCATTTCCAACGCCTTTGCGCAAGGGGGCGAAACCTTTCAAAATATATTTACGGGAACTACGGCTACCGTTGCCAAAATAGTGGTGTTACCTGTATTTGTGTTTTTTATGCTTTATTACCGCAGTAAGTACAAAGAGTTTATATTAAAACTTACCGACGGGCATAAGCATAAAAAAACCGACCGGGTGATTAAAGAAATTTCGCGGGTAACGCAGAGTTACATGACGGGCATCACCATCGTGGTATTTATTCTTTGCTTTTTGAACACCTTCGGGCTGATGATTGTAGGCATCAAATATGCTTTGCTGCTGGGCATCCTTTCAGCATTGATGAACTACATCCCTTATTTTGGTACGCTCATCGGGGGAGCCATTCCTCTCTTGGTAGCCCTGATTACAGAAGATTCTCCACGGTATGCCCTGGGCGTAATAATTCTCTTCGTGATCATTCAGTTTATCGAGAATAATATCCTGACGCCCAATATTGTTGGCGGAAATGTGCGCATCAACCCCTTTTTTGTAATACTGAGCATTATCATCGGTGGGCTGGTTTGGGGGCTGGCCGGCATGTTCATTGTGCTGCCCTTTATTGCCATGTTCAAAATTGTTTGTGAGAATATTGAAGTATTACACCCTTATGCCTTCCTGCTGGGTACTGAAGGCACCGAAAAGCATGCCCTCACCTGGGATAAGATCAAAGACTTTTTTCGGAATATATTTAATAGTAACAGGAGTTGATTCCACCGCAGAGGTACGCTTGCAATTTTTGTCTTATATCTCCCTTCCTTTCAGTTGCACTTATTTTTGATGTAAAGAACGTAATGAGTATTATTGAACCTAAAGATAACAATTGTTGCACAAGTTTAATGTTGTCAATACTTCCAACTGATAAAATAACTTTTCAATACTGACCATGCATCCACGCCTGCTACTTGCTGTTTTACTCTTTCCATTATACCTATCAGCCCAAAACCGCCCCAATGTTATTCTCATATTCACCGATGACCAGGGCAGTATTGATACCAACCTCTATGGCTCTGATGACCTGATTACCCCGAATATGGATGCCCTTGCAAGAAGGGGTGTGCGGTTTACGCAGTTTTATGCAGCGGCGCCTGTTTGCTCTCCTTCCCGGGCTGCTTTGCTTACGGGAAGGTATCCGCAAAGAGCCGGGGTGCCGGGCAATGTTTCTTCAGCGGAGGGGCATGCCGGTATGCCTGCTGAACAGACAACTTTTGCCGAAATGATGAAAAAAGGCGGCTATGCCACGGGGCATGTGGGCAAATGGCACCTGGGCTATTCCCCCGAAACCATGCCCAACGGACAGGGTTTTGATACCTCCTTTGGGCACATGGGCGGATGTATTGATAACTATTCCCATTTTTTTTACTGGAATGGTCCCAACCGACATGATTTGTGGCGCAATGGAGAAGAAATTTACCACCCGGGCGAATTCTTTCCGGATATGATGGTGGAAGAAGCTTCACAATTCATAGAAGCACATCAGGATGAACCTTTCTTTTTGTACTGGCCTATCAACACCCCACATTACCCATTGCAGGGCAAACCGGAGTGGCTTGAAAAGTACAAGCACCTGCCTTCGCCCCGTCGTGAGTATGCCGCATTTATTTCTACAACTGATGAAAAGATTGGTGAGTTGATAAACAAAGTGGAAGATTTGGGTTTGCGGGAAAATACCATCATCATCTACATGTCAGACCACGGGCATTCTACCGAAGAACGTACGTTTGGGGGTGGTGGCAATGCCGGGCCGTACCGGGGTGCTAAGTTTTCTTTGTTTGAAGGAGGCATCCGCGTACCTGCCATCATCAGTTGGCCCGGGCATATTCCTGAAAATGAGGTGAGGGATCAAATGGGTGTGGGTATAGACTGGTTTCCTACCATTGCCGAATTGTGTAAGATCGATATAGCTGATATGGATATTGACGGCAAATCGCTGATGCCCGTTATTCAATCAGCAGAAGCAGCCTCGCCCCATGCGCACATGTACTGGCAGTTGGGCAAGCAGTGGGCCGTGCGGGATGGGGCGTGGAAACTGATTGGAAATCCCAGAGATACCAGCCAAAAAGGAGAAATTACCGAAGCCGACTCCCTCTTTTTGGTTAACCTGAACGAAGATATATCAGAATTGAAAAACAAGGCAAGCCAGCATCCTGTCGTGTTAAAGCGCCTCAATGAAATGCACCGGCAGTGGGTAAGCAGCGATTTTCAGTAATGGAATGAAAATATGTAATTGGGAGTGTATTCGCATAACATATCTGGACGGATATGTTATTGGGAGCAGCTCCGCATAATATATACAGCCGGACATATTATTGGGAGCACCTCCGCATAACTTATCCGAAGAAATATATGCATAAGGAGTGCTTCTTGATAACTTTTTTACAAGAACCACAGAAGTATTACTAATATTTTTCAAGAGGTATGTTATTATCAATGAGATATAATAACATTTATAGGAAAATAAGTTATTTTGATGTCAAGGGAATAACAAATTACCCACAATTTGCTCCCTGAAGTCTTCTGCACAACAATATGTGATAATCAATTGAGCATACAAACAACCTATTCATTGTTGAAACGACAGGAATATCATATTTTCGTGAGATAAAAATATATCAGGTATGGAAACTATAGTAGCTGATAAAGTTTATACAGCCGCTGATTATGAGGAATTGCCCGAAGGGGTGCCTTACCAACTCACTGATGCAAACCTGATCCACATGCCTTCACCCACTATGCCGCTTTCATTTCTACCACTGATGAAAAGATTGGTAAGTTGACAAAGCAGGAACAGGAATCAGAATCCCAAAAAATAAGGATATGTTCACGGGTTAACACTGACTACATACCCTTATCTGATCATTAAAATTTTCGGTTACAATTCCTTCAGTTTGATATTTTTCCAGGCTACCTGAAAAGGGCCGGTACCTGCTTTGATACCGTGTACCTGCAGGCCAATGAATCCTTTTGGAAATTCCTGGTAGATTTCCTCATGGGTAAGATCGGAAATTTGTTCCCCGTTGATCCAGGTTTGAATTCTTGGGCCTTCTGCCAGAATACGATAATGGTTCCATTCTCCATCTTTAAATACTTTATGGGAAATAAGGCGATCTTTGGAAGTCAGCCAGCCTCTGCCGGTCGCTTCACCGTAGATATAACCTGCTTCTGAGCCATCAGCCCCGTTAGATTCAATTTCAACCTGTGGCCCCATCACCCGGCCAGCCTGTTCGTTTTTTTTCTTACCCACCGATTCCTCCCTGGTTTTTGACCGGATTTGTACCCCTGAGTTGAGGCCATTGTCAACTTTCACATCAAATTCCAGCTCGAAATCGCCATACTCTTTTTTGGTACATAAGAAGGAATTGGGGCTTCCTTCGGAGGTAGTGCCTACAATAGTGCCCTCCTCTACCTTGTAAGTGGCGGTGCCGTTTTTCTGCTCCCAGCCTTTTAGGTTTTTACCGTTGAATAGTTTGGTCCATTTGGCGGTTAAATCCGACTTACTATTAAAATCAAATTGTGTGGCCAGTAAAAATGGGGTCAGCAGGAGCAGGGTGTAAATGGCTTGCTTTCTGAACATACTACTTTTCTTAAAAAACATAATGAGTTTTATTTAATGGTCTTTAATAAAGTTTATTCTGATTTATTGTAAGGCGGCTCAGTGATCGGACTGCCGACGCAGCCGCTCTACTGTAACAAAAAATCAGAATATTGTTTAATGTAAACGGGTTTATTAATCCTTAAAGGACAATAATACTATTTTAATAAGATTTAAGCAGGAAGAAGAGGGCTTAATTTATGGTTTGGATGATTAAAGTTTGCTATACACAACGAAAAACATCAACTGGGCAAAATGTATTTCGCCCCTTTGAATGTACATTTTGATGAACACAACGTTTATCAGCCGGATATACTGTTCATTACCAAAGCTCTCCTTCATATTGTAAGAAGCTGTGGTACGGGGTGTGCATGATATGGTCATTGAAATTTTATCCCCGGCTATGGCTTATTATAATCTTATCAGCAAAAAAAGCTTTACGGAAAATATGGCATTTCGGAATACTGGATCATCGCCCCAAAGGAAAAGTTTGTAGAGGTTTATGTTTATAATTTATCCACTTTGGAAACTACCCCGACTTTCTCAAAAAGCTCGGATAAGGAATCCTGCGCATGGCGGATGTCCTGCCAGTCTTTCAGCACAATGCCCAGGGTGTCTTCTACGATTTGTTTATCTAAATGTGTAATGTGCAAAGATGCCAGTGCCATGGCCCAATCCAGGGTTTCGGCCACGCCGGGTACTTTGTCGAGTTTCATCTGCCGAACTTCCTGCATAAAATGGCAAATTTGCCCGGCCAGCTTTTGGTCAATCCCCGGTACTTTTCCCTGTACAATGGATAGTTCTTTTTCAAATTCGGGATATTCAATCCACAGGTACAGGCAACGCCTCCGCAGGGCTTCCGAAAGTTCGCGCACCCGGTTGCTGGTGACTACCACATACGGAATGTGATGCGCCGAAACCGTTCCTATTTCCGGAATGGTAATTTGCCAGTCCGATAACACTTCCAGTAAGAAACTTTCAAATTCTTCGTCGGCCCGGTCAATTTCGTCAATCAGCAGCACCGGGGCTTTGTGGTGGGTGATGGCCTGCAACAAAGGGCGCTTGAGCAGAAAAGCATCGCTGAAAATGGTTTTTTCCTTTTCTTCTACCGTTTTATCGGTTTGTTCTTCCAGTTTGATGTGCAGCAGTTGTCGCTGATAGTTCCACTCGTACAAAGCATGCGTAGCATCCAAGCCTTCATAACATTGCAGGCGAATGAGGTCGGTATCCAGGGCTTTGGCCATCACTTTGGCAATTTCGGTTTTGCCCACCCCGGCCGGGCCTTCCACCAGCAGCGGCTTGCCCAGTTGCATCGCCAGAAAAACCGACATTACAATGTTGCGTTCCGTTACATATCCTTGATTGTCCAGCATTTGCTGAATGCGGTCGAGTTCTTTGTGTTTCATGCAAAGCACCTTTTTCTAAAAAATGAACCTTGTTTCACTTAATTTGTTGTGTGCAGGACAAGTTACAGGAAAAGGGGGAGAATTGATAAAATTTCCTGATTAAGGACCATAAAACCCAGCAAATAGTAACGAAATGGCAATCATAGCGGCATAGTAATATATGGTTTTCAGAATTGGTATTGGCATAATTGACATAAGTGCTTAGCCAAACGGCCCGCATTCGCAGATTTTAAGGCGGGTGAGTTCAGCCAAAAAATTACCGAAGGGATCTGCAATTTTTACGGCACCTGCCCGGGAAGGGGCACATGCTTCATCGCAACTCACTACAATTATTTCAAAGCCCCCTGCCGGAATTTCAACCGCGAAAGTATCAGGGCCAAGTTTAACCTCGGTAATTTTCAATCCCTGGGTTGAGCCTTTATCTAACTTTACTACATAGTTTACAAAACATATACCTCCTTTTTTATCATTTGGTTTTTCCTCTTCTGGGGTTTCTTCTTCCTCATCTGGTTTCCCTTCATCGTCCTGTTTCAGGTAAGATTTGATTTCTTCTACAGCAAGTTGTTGGGCGGTTTTTTTTAAACGAACTGATGCCTGAAAAACACGGGACTCTGGCAGGAATATCTTATCAATACCCGTGTTCTCCGGGTCATCTTCACTTTCATTACATTCCGATTTAATAACTACAGAAATGACGATATTTTGTGGGGGGCCACCCGGCAGGGTCTTTGTCATTGTAACTGTTTTCAAGTCTTCAACTTTGCAATCACATGCCATTTGGGTTTCCTCCTTTCTTCTGGATAAGTCTACTTGTAATTTCGGTATTCTTTATCCATAATGCAAGAAAATACGGGCTTCATATAACTCAAAACATCGTATTATCATTCGCCGATTTTTCAGGAATAGTTTGCAGCACATCCCAATGCTCTACGATTTTTCCGTTTTCGTCGAAACGGAAGATGTCGATCACAGTGGCATAATCATTTCAACATTATTTAATTTCCACCGTCGCCGTACAACCCAACTTCCAGTAAACGTTTTCGCTCCATCATCCGGTCTTCCTCATTCAAACTGAGGATTTTCACTGTTACACGAGCTTCTGCTGTAAGTGGCCTGATCACTGCATCTTCCAACACAAAATGTTCTTCCCAGCTTTGGGTTCTTGGATTAAAGAACGGGACAAGTTTTCCGGTTTTAGGATCAAATGGGCCTACATTTGGACCTTTATGGCGGTTACAACGCATACAAGATAAGGCCAAATTATTTTCTTTCGTTTTACCTCCGTGCTGAGTAGGCACAATGTGGTCTACTTCATGTTTATGCAAAGCCACTGACTGTGGAAACAAGCAATACTCGCACCGATAGGAAGCACGCTAGGTCACCTTTTCACGCAAACGAACCGACACATCAGATGGCATTAGTTTTCTGTTTTCTGTTGTCCTGCCACTTGCGCCTTCAGCATAATGAGAATGTGCTCAATTTTCTCTAACTCATCCAATTCCTGCTTTTCTGTTTCACCCAAAAGGCCTGCCTTGTTCAACGTCAATAATTGTTGCAGCCTTGTTTGCGAACGTTCCGAAGCATGATAATCGAGTACTTCTTGGGGAGTAGGATTGGTCGATAAAAATGTAATAATCTCACTTGCCGTCTGAGTGGCTAATGTTTTAAAACCCACAAGGCTTAGTTCCAGGATGGTGGGTACCCAGGAGCGAATATGTTGCAGCCGCTTTGCTAATTCATCTGGTACTTTCATTGTCATTTGAACCATACTCATCTCTTTTTTTATGACTTGGGACTAAACTTTATTATAAAAGTAATAGAAATTTATTTACACTTCGTTAGGAATTTAACAAAATCCTACGCAATTATATTGGAGACTTACTTGAAAACTAAAACATGAAACCATGAATAAAACTATTTTGCTTAACAATCGCCCCGAAGGAAAACCTCAACTTACAGATTTTAAATTTATTGAAGAAGAAAAGCCAAAAGCAGCTTCTGGTGAGATTATTCTGAAAACAACCTACGTGTCGGTTGACCCATATTTGAGGGGAAGAATGAGGGATGCAAAATCTTATATTGAGCCATTTCAACTGGGTGAGCCTATCAGTTCCGGGATTATTGCCGAAGTTGTTGAATCAAACCATGATAATTTCAAAAAAGGGGATTTTGTTTCGGGGTTATTGGCATGGAAAGAATATCAAAAATCTAATGGTGAGGGATTACAAAAAGTAGATGCAGAAGCAGCTCCATTATCTGCCTATTTGGGAATTTTAGGCATGACCGGCTTGACGGCATACATTGGCTTAACCGAAATTGGCGCTCCGAAAAAAGGAGAAACTTTGGTGGTTTCCGGGGCTGCCGGAGCAGTGGGAAGTGCTGTGGGGCAAATTGGCAAACTATTGGGCTGCCGGGTGATTGGCATTGCCGGTACTGATGAAAAAGTAAACTCCTTAAAAACTGAATTTGGGTTTGATGAAGCCATCAACTACAACACTACCCAAGACATGCGAAAAGCCATAGTGGAAGTATGCCCAAATGGCGTAGATATTTATTTTGACAATGTAGGTGGTGAAATTTCTGATGCTGTGCTTGTTCATATCAATAAATTTGCAAGGATTGTTGCTTGTGGTGCTATTTCCCTTTCCAATGCAACCTCAGTGCCCGTAGGGCCGCGTGTGCAACCCTTATTGATAAAAAACTCTGCGCTCATGCAGGGTTTCATTATTTTCAATTATAAAGACAAATTCCCTGAGGCATTGAAGCAATTATCCGAATGGATACAGACGGAAAAATTAACTTACACCGAAACCATTGTAGAAGGTTTTGATAACATTCCACAAGCTTTTTTAGATCTTTTTGAAGGCAAGAACAAGGGCAAAATGATTGTGAAAGTTTAAAACATTGTATTATCATTGGCCGATTTTTCAGGAATGGTTTGCAGCACATCCCAATGCTCTACGATTTTTCCGTTTTCGTCGAAGCGGAAGATGTCAATCCCGGCGTAGTCTTCATCGCCGGGCCTTTCCGGGCCGGGCCATTCTTGCAGGCAATGTAAAATCACATAATTGTCTTCGGCAATAGCCCTTTTGAAATGCACGCGTTTGCCGGGATATTCTTTGGCCATTTTTTCAAAATAGGCAATGAACGCCTTCTTTCCGTCTCCTACGTGTGGATTATGCTGGATATATTGGTCACCCACATATTGTTCAATGGCTTCCCGGGGCTTGCACTCGTTGAACATAAGATGGTAAAAAGCTTTGGCGTTTGCTTTGTTTTTTTCCAGTTGTTGTTTCATATTCAGCCAGTTTGCTCAATTACCCTAAAATGGAAATAGCTATTTGTGCAATAGTTCAGTAGGCCTTACGAATCAGGCCTCACGCTAATCGTTGATCATTCTTGTAACAATTTACAAACCCGATCACTCTGATGATTTCTTCCCGAATAACTTTCTGAAAAACTTATTGATAGGAATCCAGAGTATGGCTACAAACGAGACAATAATAATGAGTAAAATGATGACGATTAGGACAATAGCCCCCAAACCGAGGCCGGGGCCAATATAAAGAAGAGAATCTATCATTATTTGTTTTTATTTAAACTGAACAATTTAATATTACTAAACCCTGATTTGGTGTTGTTTCAATTTATCAAAAATACCTAATGCCTGTTTTTGCAATGTTTCGTCTATCTCACCTGCATATTGGTTGGTATTTTTAAATGGCGCAATTTGGGTTATGCCCAGGCTTTCCTGCATTATTTCTTCTAACGAAGCTATCACTTTTGCCGGATTATGCAAAAAATCCTCATAATTCAGCAAGTAAAGGTTTTTGTCTTCTACAAACTGTAGTAATTCTGTATAATAATTTATCCATATACACAACCAGTAATTAATAGAACCAGGCTCATATTTATCAGAAATAGCTGTCTTTGTAAAAGCAAAATACTTGTGGTTTCGCCCAAATTCATGATGTCCCAGCCAGTTCATATATTCCAGGGTAAAAGCATCTTCGGTCTGCTTTTTCAAGAATCCCTGATGCTGTTTCAATAGAGAATATGCATGTTCCACCGGGTTTCTGAAAAGAAAAACCGCAATAAACTCCGGGTTATGTGTCCGTAATGAGCGATACCTGAGCAGTAAGTTGTTATTCTTGGCAAGATAGGTTGACAGGGTTCCATTTGGTTTTAATAACTGCTGATAAACCAGGTATTCCCTATGGATATCTGCATCTATTTCATGCATTATCAGTTCTTTTTCCTTAATAAACCCATCCCTCAATTGTGCTTTGAAAAAAAACTCTTCCAGGGCTTCTACTGTATTGAGGCCAAACATTACCTTATCGCCGTGGCTCCGCTCCTTCAATTTTGAATCCCGGGGTTTATACACCAGCTTCCAACTATTAGGGTTCATCAAAAATGGCATATTGGCGTACGACAGGGAGTAGAATTTATCAGACTGGTGCAATAAGGTGGTTAGGCCGGTTGTACCCGCTCTGGCCAGTCCTGAAACCACCAGAAAAACAGGGTTTGGGTTTTGTGTTTTCTTTTTGAAGAAAGTCTTTTCCATTTTGAACAGGGAAAGGGCAATATTCGGGTTATTCAGCACCATTCTGTGCAACAATACGGAGAGTTCAGAATAATCACTCTTGGGCTTCCGGAAAGAAATGAATAAGAAAGGAAGCACAGAACCTACCAGAAAAACTACTACAAAGGCCCAGGATTCAGTATCCAATTGCTGAAAAGCCGCCAAGTCAAAATTCACATAAACCAGAAACGGCAAAAGGGTAATGAACAATACCAACGCCAAAAACACCAAAAAAAGAAATAATGAGGTAAGGGTCTTTCCCAGGTTTTTTATCAGTTTTCGTTGCTTTATTTCATCTTCATCGTGGTTATCCAGCAACGTATTGAGCAGGGACAAAGTGTTTTCTCCCAGTCCGAAAAAAAACTTTCTTATCAGTAAAATACCAGTAGATAATAATACAGAAGAAGAAAATGTAGCAAATAAGAGCATTATGTTATGTTTGGTTCATTGGGTTTAATGCAGACAATTGAATTCTGCAGGATATATCATCCTGAAACCCTCCAGGTTTCAGCAACCATTCAGCATATAAAGTGAAATAAACGCTAAAAACCTGGAGGGTTTGTGCCGGGTCACCGGGAGACGTCTTTTATTTGTCTGCACTTCATATTCCGCATTTTTGAAGCTGCTGTTCAAAAAATGCTTTATTGTATCGATGGGGCAGGCGTGTTACTTCTTCTACTACTCCTACATATCCCTCTTCAATGATATTAAAGTACTCCCATACAATATTACCATGTTCATCTATTTCAAAAGCCCTTCCTTTGGCAGATTCTGTAATAAGTAGATTTCCGTTCGGGAGCCATTGGTGCTTGCCCATCAAATCGGTATAAAACCGCTTATCTTTATTCCCGGTATAATACACATATTTGTCATTGTCTTTGAAAGATTTAATATAAATTTTACTCTGGTGACCGTAGTCATCCGGAGCTATGTTGTAATTATCAAATACTGAAATCGTGTTGCCATCTATGAAATCAGGATCGTGTTGCCGCACAAACTCCCCTACACTGATATGCTTTATTTTTCGGTCGGCTTCAGAAAATACAAGCACGGTATTTATATTCCGGAGTGAAAGCATAATATCTCCGGATTTAAAAACCCCTTCTTCTTTATCATCCGGAAATGTTTCTACATCGTTTAAGTGCATCGTATCATCGGTTACTTCTGTATTGTCGGTCTCAGTGGTAGACATATACAACAGGCCTTCCCGGCCATTCTCTTTCAATAATTGCAGTACAGATATTTCTGTAAGGACTTCACCTTCCTGGGATACTTTTATTACCGTAGGCTCAATAAACGGGGGTTTATAGTTAGGCAGGCCTTCCAGGGGTTTGTCATGGTTAATTTGCCCGGATACCCACAGGTTCCCACGTTCATCTTTGTGTATAGAATGATGCGTTCTGTAAGGCAGCCGCCATACTACATCACCACAAACATTGAGACGAACCAGCCCAAGATGCTCAAAATTGAAAACCAAATCCCCATTGTCTAGTAATACGGCTCCGTGTATGTGCGTACCGGGACGTGCCTTGGGAATGTCTTTCTCGGGAATATGCGTAGCATTAGGCCATATTCCATGCCAGTCTATTTTCCATTCATGAATAAGCGTAGCATCTATACCAATTACCCTGGCAGATAACCCATTATTTGTTGCAATAGAGGTAACCAATGAAGGGCGTTCTTCTACGGAATTTTTATCATAAACAGGTACTTTAACTGTTTCATCTGTTTCACGATAATACCAGCTTTTCTTTCCTTTTGCATAAGAAAAAATTTGCCGTATCCCGATATTGGCCTGTTCCATAAGCTCTGCCGGAAAAATTTCAAAACGGTGGGTAGCGTAACCGTAACAAAATATCAGGATGCATAAGGAAAACACAAACATTATCTTAATTAACCGCTCGGCATTGAATTTACGCTTTCTGGTATTTGTCATTTTAATATTTTATCAATTGAAATTATTACCTGTTTACCAAAGTTACTGCAAAAAACATAGTGCTTTTGACAGACCACCATGCTCAAAGTATGAAAAATCGTAAATCCCACAGTATTTATCAATGATAACCTCGGCAAAACTCCAAAAACAATGCAAATATGCCGGGCATTTGGTATAAATTTAAAATTTTGGTACAAACCTAAAAAGGACGGCACTCCACTTAGGGAGTGCCGTCCTCTTGGTATTGATATGCACTTAGTTTTATGCTGTATGTTAGGTTACGGTGTCAATTGCCTGAAGCAACGCTCTTTTTGCATACACTTTTGCCAGATGTTTCCGGTATGCTTCCGAAGCAAAATGGTCGCTTAAGATGTCTATATCTCCTTCTGCGGCTTCGCTGGCAGCCGCTTTAATATTGCTTTCATCGGGGGCTTTTCCCTGTAAGGCATCTTCCACTTTCGTATCCCGGAATGCCATATCCCCTACTCCGGTAAAGGCTAGCCGCACCTGTTCGCAAATTCCATTCTTCAATGTTACCATTGCAGCGCATCCCACAATGGCAAAGCGAGAAGCTGGCTGCATAAACTTAAGGTAAGCCGTACCTGTATTGGCAGGCGGCGCGGGTACACGGATTTCGGTAATAATTTCATCTTCCTGCAAAGCCGTCATGAACAAACCAAGGAAGAAATCGGATATAGGCATGGTGCGTTTGCCGCCGGAACCTTGTAAAACAATTTCAGATTCAGCCGCAAGTAATGAAGCAGGCCAGTCAGCAGCAGGGTCGGCATGGGCAAGGCTGCCGCCGATGGTGCCCATGTTGCGTACTTGTATGTCTCCTATCAGCTCTCCGGCCTGTGCCATCATGGGAATTTTGTCTTTTATTAATGAAGAAGACAGTATATCATAATGGGTAGCACCAGCACCAATGGTAATCACATCACCTTCTTCCCGAATATATTTTAATTCGGAAATACGGGTAATATCAATCAACTTGCCCGGGGCACTCAACCGAAGTTTCATGGAAGGCAACAGGCTATGACCTCCTGCCAGGAGTTTGGCATCTGCCCCGTGTTCTTTTAGCAAACCGATGGCTTCGTCTATGGTATTGGCTTTATGATAATCAAATGTTGTGGGAATCATATTATTTTTTGTTTAAGAATTTTGACCATTTTGCATTGCTTTCCATACACGTTCTGGAGTGATTGGCATCCGAATATCTTTCACACCAAATTGTGAAAGCGCATCTACCACGGCATTCACCACGGCGGGGGTTGAGCCGATGGTGCCAGCTTCCCCGGCCCCTTTTACACCTAATGGGTTGTGCGGACAAGGCGTTACCGTACGGTCAATTTCGAACATGGGCAAATCGTCTGCCCGGGGCATGGTGTAATCCATGTATGAGCCATTGGTAAGCTGGCCGTTTTCGTCATAAATAGCCCCTTCAAACAAAGCCTGTCCAACGCCTTGCGCAATGCCTCCATGAATTTGCCCATCCACAATCATGGGGTTGATTACGTTGCCCACATCATCACAGGCAATGAAACGCTTCAGGGTAACTTTTCCGGTATCTTTGTCAATTTCCACTACGGCAATGTGCGCGCCATACGGGTAGGTAAAATTAGCCGGGTCGTAGAAACTGGAAAAATCCAGGCCGGGTTCTAAGCCTTGCGGATAATCGTGGGGCACATACGCTGTGAGGGCTACATCCCCGAAGCTGACAGATTTGTCAGTGCCTTTTACCGTCCATTTTCCTTCGGCAAATTCCAGGTCGTCTTCGGCTGCTTCCAGTTTGTGGGCAGCGATTTTCGCTCCTTTTTCTATGACTTTTTCTATGCTTTTCACGATGGCACTTCCACCTACCGCCAGACTGCGGGATCCATACGTTCCCATACCAAAAGCAACGGCTTCCGAATCTCCATGTACAATTTCCACATCATCTACACCTACGCCCAATTTATCGGCCACAACCTGGGCAAAAGTGGTTTCATGCCCTTGTCCGTGAGAGTGAGAACCTACGTACACACTCACTTTTCCGGTAGGCTGCACCCGCACCTGGGCCGATTCGTACAATCCGGCACGGGCACCCAAAGCGCCTACTACGGCAGAGGGCGCGATGCCACAGGCTTCAATATAAGTGGAGAAGCCAATACCCATCAGTTTTCCCTGCTTGCGGGCTTCTTCCTGTTCTTTGCGCAGGTTTTTATAATCGGCCATCTCGAGGGCGCGTTTCAGCACGGCTTCATAATTGCCGCTGTCGTATTGCAAAGCTACCTCTGTTTGGTAACCCGGTTCATTCACGCCATCAAAAGGTGGGATAAAGTTTTTGAACCGCAAATCTGCCGGATCTACACCCATTTCCATAGCAGCGGTATCTACCAAACGTTCCAGCAGGTAAGTAGCTTCCGGGCGGCCAGCGCCCCGGTAGGCATCTACGGGCGTGGAATTGGTAAATACCCCGGTTACATCTACATGAACGGCAGGTGTGGTGTAAAGTCCTTGCAGCAAGGTACCGTGCAAATAGGTAGGCACACAAGGCGCGAAAGTAGAAAGATAGGCACCCAGATTAGCAGCGGTTTTTACCCGAAGCCCAACCATTTTACCATCTTTATCAAAGCCCATTTCTGCTTTGGTAATGTGGTCGCGGCCGTGGGCATCGGTCATAAAGCTTTCGCTCCGTTCGGCGGTCCATTTTACGGGGCGGTTAATTTGTTTGGAACACCAGGTTACGAGGGCTTCTTCAGTGTAATGGAAGATTTTACTGCCAAAACCACCGCCCACATCGGGGGAAATGACCCGCACCCTGTGCTCGGGAATATTCAATACAAAAGCACTCAAAAGCAGGCGAATGAGGTGGGGGTTCTGCGAACTGGTATACAGCGTATATTTGTCTCTAGTATCTTCATAATGTCCGATGGCCGCCCGGGGTTCTATGGCATTGGGAATGACACGCTGGTTAATAAATTCTAGTGTAGTGATATGATGGGCTTTTTCCATGGCTGCATCGGTTTTTTCCTTGTCGCCCAGTTCCCAATCGAAACACATGTTGCCGGGGGCTTCTTCATGTACCTGGGGCGCGCCCTCTTCCAGGGCTTTGGCAGCGTCTACCACAGCATCCAGTTCTTCGTAATCTACTTCTACCAGCTCGGCGGCATCTTTGGCGGCCTCCCGGGTTTCGGCAATTACTACGGCTACAGCATCACCCAAGTACAATGCTTTTTCAGAAACCAGCAAGGGGTGGGGTGGTTCTTTCATGGTATCCCCATTTTTAAAATTGACCTGCCAGCCACAAGGCACACCATTGATGTCGGCATCAGCAATGTCTTTTCCGGTAAAAACAGCAACTACGCCATCCGCGCTTTTGGCTGCCGAAGTATCAATGCTATTGATTTTTGCATGTGCATAAGGGCTGCGCACGATGTAAGCATGCGTCATGGCGGGGAGCACAATATCATCAGTATAATTTCCTTTTCCGGTGATAAAGCGTTTGTCTTCAACCCTTTTGATGGCTTGTCCGATTATATTACCCATGAGCAACCTCCTTTCCTTGTTTTTTGGCAGCAAATTGTACAGCCTTTATGATATTATGATAACCTGTGCAACGGCAATAGTTCCCTTCCAGTCCTTCCCGGATTTCAGCTTCGGTGGGGTCAGGGTTTTCTTTGAGCAGCTGGGAGGCCGTCATAATCATGCCTGGGGTGCAAAAGCCGCATTGCAAGCCGTGTTCTTCTTTAAAACCTTCCTGCAAAGGATGCAATTCTCCGTTTTGAGAAAGCCCCTCAATGGTGGTAATTTCTGAGCCATCTGCCTGAGCAGCCAGCATGGTGCAACATTTTATGGCCTTGCCATCAACCAGGACGGTGCAGGCACCACAGCTGCTGGTATCGCAGCCGACGTGCGTGCCTGTGAGACGGAGCACATCCCGCAGGTAGTGTACCAGCAATAAGCGGCCTTCTACCTCGTGTTGGTAGTTTTTTCCATTTACTTTAACATTGATTGGAACTCCCATAAATTGCTTGTTTAGGTGTGAAAAATGGTTTTGTATGGTTTTTTTGTAACAGGCGAGACGCCTGTTTCACTACTTTTAGCGGAAATTATCCAGGAATTTTTGCCAGGTTCCTTTATCATCTTTATTGGCTTGGGCTTCCTCCGGTTCTGTATCTGAAGGTGGCGATGTAGTTTCAACCTCTTTTTCTGTTTCCTTTTGGCCGGTAGCAAGCTCTTCTTCCAATGCCTGGAAAAACTGTTTGGTCATGCTTTTGGCTACGCCGCTCAATACGCGCTGCCCCATGCGGGCGAGCGTTCCTGAAAGTTTGGCATCTCCTGAAAAAGTGATTTCGGTTTGGTCGTCTGTCAGTGGTTTGAGCCCGATAGTTCCTTCGGCAGCTACGTTGCCAATTTTACTATTTTGCTTCATTTTGAGCACAAAGCTTTCTGGAGGCTCTTGATTGGCCACTTCCATTTGTCCGGTGAAAGAACCGCTTACCGGCCCCATTTTCACTTCCGAAATGGCTTTGTACACGCCCTCCCCTTCCGGTTCCAGGGTTTTGACACCGGGTACCACCCGCTCCAAAACTTCCGGATCTAGCAGCATGTTCCAAATTTTTTCACGGGGGGCATTTAGGGTATGGGTTCCGTCGAGATGCATTTTTCAGGTTAAGGTTGATGGTTGTTATATAATAAATTGTAATGGCAGACGGAACATCCTTGCTGTTGGATGAAGGCAATAGGCTGAAAAAATACGCTTCCGGTAAGTATACCCGTCTGCGAGCGCAGTTCACAATATTTTATTAATATAGAAAAAAGTCAAGTAAACCAGCAGACAATTTTATAATTATTTTTATGGAAAGCAGAATTGATAAAAAAACAGCAGTTTTTGTAGTTCTTTATTGCAACAAGCCGGTTAATGCAGATAGGTTTTTGATTTCAGTATCTGGTGTAAAGCCAAGCTTTTCCATTCCACCAGGTTTTCGGCTCAACCAGATTGTTTGCAACCCGAAAGACTTAGCTCCGGCAACATCCCAGGGATTAGCAGAAACGAATGTGATTTGTTCTTTTTTCACCTTCAGGGTTTTCGTTGCAAGACCATACACTTCCGGTATGGGTTTGAATTGTTTGATTTGATCTGCACTGATAATTTCAGTAAGCAAACTCCCCAGTTTATTATATTTCACTGCACCATTCAACATGGGCAAATCGGCATTGGAAAGGATAGCCAAGGAATATTTTTCGGATAACTTTTTCAACACTTTCGGTACTTCAGGAAAAGCCGGCAGTTCAAAATATCGTTGCATCAAGTCTTTCAATATCTCATCTTTCAGAGGGAAAGACAACGAGTTGCAGGCAAACTCCAGGGCTTCTGCTGTTACCGTTGAGAAAGGCTCATAACGGTGCATGAGCGTACGCAACCAGGTATATTCCAGTTGTTTCCTTCGCCAGATTTCGCTGATATTTGAAGCTTTTTCTCCGTAATAATGGTGCAGCCTTTCATCCAGAGAATTGATGTTTAACAATGTACCGTAGGCATCAAATACCACAGCTTTGGTTTGGCTCCAGTTCATAGGTAGCAAGTTTTTATACCGGACTGGGAAGTCAAAGTTACCCGATCCTGTCTCCAGCATTATTTGATAAATTAATTGACAGTATATCAGGTTTCATGAAAAGGATATTCGTCATGAATGGGGCCTTCCAAATCTTTCAGGAAACTACCCGGTCGGTCTGAAAATATGGCCTGAATTTCGGCAACGATGGAAAGTGCGATTTCATCTGGCGTTTCAGCCCCAATGTTTAGTCCAACTGGACCATGAATTCGTTTGTAATCACTTTCTTTTAACTTTCCTTTTTCATTCAGTTCATGAAACATTTTTACCGCCCTTTTTCGTGGGCCAAGCAAGCCTATGTATTTGAGGTCTGTACTTAATAAAGATTCCAGCACAGCCAAATCGTATTTATAATTATGAGAAATGAGCAGGGCGGCAGTATGTTCATCCACCTCCAGTTTTTGGGCTACTTCATGCCGGTCAATAGGTACGGTGGCATGCGCGTCCGGAAATCGCTTGGGCGCAAGGTGGGCAATGCAATCATCGGTTACGGTAACATGCCAGCCAATTTCCCGGGCAAGTTTGGTAACAGGTACGGCATCATACCCTCCGCCAAACACTAGGAGGTGAATGGCCGGATTCATGG
Source organism: Cyclobacteriaceae bacterium (assembly GCA_965230065.1). GTDB lineage: Bacteria > Bacteroidota > Bacteroidia > Cytophagales > Cyclobacteriaceae. The sequence continues at coordinate 359,382 of OZ245942.1, forward strand.
CTTCCAGAAAAACCTCTACCCTCCCCTCTTCTGTTTGATAAATTTTTGAAACAGACTGACCGGTGTTTTGAATACCTGCCAGGTCTTTTCCGATGAATGCTGATAATTCCTTGTCCTGTATTGTATTTTGCACCTGTTCCCCGGCTTTGTACATCATCCGCTGGCCTACTGCTGCCTGCAATGCGCCTTCAACCTGATAAATGGTGGCAAGGGCGGCAGTGGTCCTGTTGGTAAGAAAAGCTTTGAGCAAATCTATTGGGTTGGCAGCACTGTTTTCGTGAATAGGCTCAATAATCACGTCTATTACGCCATTACAACCCAGCCCCACGCCCAGGCTTTGGGCGCTTTCATCGTCCATGGTATCGTAAGTGACTACCCGGGGCTTCCCTTCCAGTATCACTTCCCTGGACTTTCGCAAAGCATCCCCTTCCAGGCAGCCTCCGCTGATGGCACCTACCCAACGTCCGTCATCGGTCATGAGCATACGGGCGCCGGGCCTGCGATAGGAAGAGCCTTTTATTTTCACTACCGTGGCCAGGGCTGCTTTTCTTTCTTTAAAGTCTAAGTTGTCGTAAGCTTCTATGATTTTTTGAAATTCTTTCATCGTTCGCCTGAACTTTAATTTTTGAGTAATGTTGTAATGATACTTTATGAATAGTCTACCAATTTAAAGTTTTCCTATTAAACTTACCATTTTTACGGGCTTTCTGATAAGTTATGTGTTTTAGTTGACATATCGAACCGCACGTTTCAGGGAAACATTTAATATTATTCCAGTAGTTTACATACTTTTTTAAAGACTGTTTCTGCATCGTACCCAAAATCTTTCCGAAATTTTTCTTGGGGGTTTTGTAAATGATAGTGACCAGGAAAATAACCTTGGGGCGACCAGGTGGCCGGATCGGTAGGGCCAATTAAGCAAAGGGTTTTGGTTTGGGTGGCACAAGAGAGGTGGTTCAAAGCCCCTTCGTTACAGACCAATACATCTAATTTTTGCAATAAAGCAGCTACCTCCCGCATAGAAGGCGTAGGTACATATAAAGATACTTGTTCACTTTTTGTTTGCTTGTACACACTCATAGCATCAGCCAATTCATTGGGAGCATACAGTAAAATAATATGCACATTTGGCAGGGTTTTAATTTTTTTCACCAGTGATATAAACCCTTCCAAAAACCATTGTTTCCTGGGGTCTTTGCTACCTGCTGCTATGCCAATTACTTTTTTCCCTGTTATGTTTTTTTCCCTAAAAAAAGCAGCACACTGCTCTATTCCCGTTTGCGAGGGAGTAACATACATCCTGCAACTTGTAGCCTCAATTCCCAAAGGGCGAAGCATCGCCAAATTGCGGTTGGCTGCATAAACGCCATTCGGGTAACTTTCTTTCATATTAAGCAGGAAGGCGTATTTTTTATTGCCCCAGCCTAACCTGTACTTCGTTTTTAGAAATAAAAAAAATAGCTTCGATTCTGTGCCGCTTTGATAATCCATTACCAAATCATACTTTTCTTTTCTTACTTTTGACCACCCCCCAAAGCGGAAAAAACGCCTGATGCCTTTCACATGGGGAATTGTTATGACTTTATCAATAAATGGGTGTTCTTCAAGAATGTTATGAAAAGGAGGGGTAACTAAAAAGTGAATTTGAACATCAGGAAAATGTTGTTTGAGCAACTCTGTACCAGCGGTAGCCAACAGCACATCTCCGAAAGGGCGAAACTGGATAATGAGTATTTTTTTTATTTTTTCTTTTATCATTTTGCTAAATATTGTATTTAATTACGCTCACTTTACTGAATATCTGTCAATTTTCACTGCTATTATCAATTTACATGGAAACCACACTACTGATTATTGCTTTTTTGGTTATTTCTTATTTGGTATATAAATCAGCCAAACACAAACCCTTAATACCATTGATGCCCAGAAAATATAATTTTGGAAAAAGGCGCGTTACTTTCCGGGCTACCCTTAAGTTGCTGGAAGAACAACAAGCAAAAATACTGATAGAAACCGGAGTAGCCAGGGAAGGGCTTAAATTCACCAAAAGTGATGGTGCTTCTACCATTGTATTTAGCAAGTGGGCCCAACAAAACGATGCCATCCTGCATTCTATAGATATTGACCCGAAAGCCATTGATATTGCACAAAAACAATTGGATGAGTTGTCTTTACAGGATTATGCACAACTGCATTTGCAAGATTCCGTAGCTTTCCTGCAATCTTTTCAGGATAAAGTTGATTTTATTTACCTTGATAGTTATGATTATCCACCCAAAGACCCAGCCGGACAAAAGGCCAGCCAGGAGCATCACCTGAAGGAATTTCAGGCCATTGAACCCAAATTACATGAAAAATCCATTGTATTGATAGATGACTGCGGCAGACCTGGGGGTGGAAAAGGTAAATTGGTGATTGAATATATGCTACAAAAAGGATGGAATATATTATTAAAAAAATATCAGGTTTTACTTACAAAATCTTAATTATCTCACCATATTAGACACTTTACGAAAGAGCGTTAAAGTATTCAAAGGAGGCCAAGAAACTTTAAGAAAATATTCGAGTAAGTTTCAGTAAACAATGAAATGACAAACTCTTATGTGAACGTTATCCATCTATAATTTTTTGATAATATTCTATTAATCTTTTGGTGGTTTGTTCTAAGTGAAACTGTTGCACATATTGAAATCCTGTTTCCCGCATTTGATGCGCCAATGCTTCATCACCCAATACTTTTTGCATCGTATCGTATAGTTCTACTGAACTTTCAGGGTCAATATATAAACTACCGCAACCACCTGCTTCCGGGAAACACCCTCCTTTTGAGGTAATCACTGGCGTTTTGCTGAACAACGCCTCGATAATGGGAATGCCAAAACCTTCAAATAAAGAAGGATAAATGAACAAAGTGGCCATCTGATAAATGCAGGCCAGTTCTTGAGGTGTTATCCATCCTTTATCACTTAGAAAAAGTACCTTGCTTTGTAATTTGTGGCGGGTAATAAATTCTTCCAAAACTTTCCTGTACACTTTGCCGGCACCCACAATGGCAAGGGGCAGTACTTTTTCTTTGCTGAATGTCATGGCTTGTAAAATCGTCAGTACGTTTTTATTTTCTGACAAAGCCCCCACGTACAACATGAAATCTTCGGGCAAACCAAAACGTTTTTTCACCTTCTGTTTTAGTGCTTCTTCAACAGGTTGATAATATACCTCATCACAGCTTTGGTAAATAACTTCTATTTTATGTTCTGGAATATGCAGGAACTCGATGAGGTCAGTTTTCGTTTGCTGGCTTACGGCTATGATGCCATCGCAGCGTTCTGTACTGTACTTGATTTTTTTTAAATAGATAGCCCGGTCAGTTTTCTTATAAAATTCCGGGTAACGAAGAAAAATCAGGTCATGTATGGTAACTAATAACTTTGGGCTGAAATTATTTTGCACATAAGGAATTTCATGCGATAAGCCATGGAAAATATCTAATTGATCTTGCGAAGCTTTATTTCCTGTCTGATAGGTACGCCAGATGCTGCCCAATACAGATTTCATCCACACAGGGGGCAAACGCAATTGCAAACTTTGGTATTTATCAAGTGCATTACCCAACAAATTTTCCCGAAAATGAGGTGTATAAAGAAAATATGCTTCCTGTGGAAAATATCGGCACAAACCCTCAATCAGGTTACGGGCGTAGTTGCCCAGCCCTCTCCGGTTAAAAAATGCCCGCTTTGCCTCGAAACCGACTTTCATAATTAGAAATTAATACTTTATGAAAGCCCAAAATTGGGATAATTATCTTAGCTTTATAAGGAAACCATTAATTTTCTTACCATGAAATATGGCCGGCGTTCTTTTCTGGGCAAAAGTTTTATGGGTGCTGCCGCTATATCCGCACCCACCCTACCTTCCTCAATACTTACCCCCCCTTTCAAAAAACGTATAAAACTGGGCGTTTCCACATACTCTTACTGGCATTTCCGCCCTCCCAAAGTGTCTATTGAAACAGTTATTGATGAAACTGCCCGTATGGGTGTGGAGGGGGTTGATATTTTGCACCGGCAGATGGATAGTGAAGATAAACAGTACTTACAAAAGCTGAAAAGGCATGCATTCACCAATGGCGTTGACCTCATTTGTCTTTCCATTCATCAGGATTTCGTATCGCCTGCCCCTGAGGAGCGCCAACAAAACATAGAGCATACCCTGCACTGTATTGACCTGGCTTATGAAATGGGGATTCCATGTATCCGTCTCAATTCGGGGCGTTGGGGTACTACCGAATCTTTTGACAAACTGATGGAACTGCGTGGAGAAGAACCTCCTTTGGAAGGTTACACTGAAGACGACGCTTTTGGATGGTGTATTGATAGCATAGAAAAGTGTCTTCCTCAAGCAGAAGCAAATGGCGTACTACTCGCACTTGAAAACCATTGGGGGCTTACGCGTACGCCTGAGGGCTTGCTCCGGATTGTAAATGCGATCCAGTCTCCCTGGCTGGGAGTACTAATGGATACAGGTAACTTTTTGGAAAGCCCTTACGATAAACTAGCGCAAATTGCGCCTCAAGCTGTATTTGTGCAAGCCAAAACTTATTATGGAGGAGGGGAATGGTACACCCTGGATTTAGATTATGCGCGCATTGCCCGTATACTGGCAGATGTAAACTACAGCGGGTATATCGCCCTGGAATTTGAGGGAAAAGAAGCTGCTAAAAGTGGCGTTGCTAAAAGCATTGCTATGTTACGAGAAGCTCTCTCAAATGTTTAAGTGAATTTTATACCAAATCAACACTGGCATTTAACTCAGCAAGAAAGTCATCACACATGGAAATTACTCTGGCTATTGAAGCATGCATCTTTTTATTGTCAACACTGAGAGTATTAATCAGCTTTCTGCCTCTTTCCATTTCCGACAAAAGATGAGGTAACTCCAACAATGTAATTGTGGTAGCATGTTTATGAATAACAAAAGAAATTTTTTTGGCATCTTTTTGATCCAAAGCTTCTTTATATTCATATTTCAGCTCATTAAAGGCTTGGATGTAAAGTTCAGTTAATTGCCTTCTGAAACCCTGGTCTCCTTCACAAAACTGCTCAATTTTATCTTTAAGGTGGTATTGCTCTGCAATGTTTTCCTGCACTTCCAAATCGATATCAAGGTGGCTTACTATTGTTTGAAAAAGTTCATCAGGCTTGAAAGGCTTGGTAATAAACCCGTCCATGCCACAATCTCTCACTTTATTTTTCGCTTCGGTAGTTGCTGAGGCGGTCAGTGCTATGATGGGTAATGACCGATAATAAACATCATCCTGGGAACGAATATGATTAGCAGTTTCAAAGCCATCCATTTGGGGCATTTGCAAATCCATTAAAATGATGTCGTATTGTTTATTTTTTAATTTTTCTAAGGCAACCAATCCATTTTCTGCATACTCGATTTCAATGTCCCAATTTCTTAATATTTTACCTGCAATAGCACGGTTGATCTCATTATCTTCCACCAATAGTAAGCGAATTGATCTTTTGTAGGATTTTAACTGCTCAATCTGAAAGGGTGGCTCAACTTCGTTTTTTGGTATCTCTCCTTTTTCCAGCTGCAAATTAAAACCAAAGACAGTGCCCTTTCCTTTTTCACTATTTACTGTAATTTCACTACCCATCAGCCTGAGTAATTCTTTTGTAATAGTTAGTCCTAATCCAGACCCACCAAACTTACGAGTGGTGTCTAAAGCAGCTTGGGTGAAACTTTCAAAAATGCTATGCAACTTATCCTTTGGTATACCAATGCCTGAGTCAGCTACTTCAAAGCCCAGGTTAATGAACTTTTCATTTTCCTCAATGGCTACCACTCGGATGGTCACACCTCCTTTTTCGGTGAATTTAATGGCATTCCCAACCAGATTGTTTAATACCTGACTAACCCTGGCAGGATCGCCAATAAGGTGGGGCGGAATACCTCCCTCAATAGCAAGCTCTAACTTAATGCCTTTTTCTTTCGCTTTGTAGGTTAATGACTGCTGAATACCCTGAATGAGATCGGTTAAGTTGAATGTTGTTTCTTCCAGCTCAATTTTTCCGGCTTCTATTTTGTTAAAATCCAAAATATCATTAATCAGTACCATCAAATTATCAGCCGAAAACCTGAGCATCTCAAGGTATTCAAGTTGTTCCGGCTTGGGGTTTTCCCGCAAAAGAAGATGCGCTATCCCGGTTACTGCATGCAGGGGTGTTCTGATTTCATGTGTCATGGTAGCCAAAAACTGACCCTTCTTTTGTGAAGCATTTTCAGCTTTCTGTTTAGCAAGTTTTAAAGCAGTTTCCTGTTTTCGAAGTTCTTTCACATATCGTTTGAGTTTTGTTTTTCCTAATAAGAGTTGGGTATTACTTGCTTGTAGCTCCTGATTAATGAGCGTTACTTTCTTTTTATAAAACCTCATAGTGCGGATAGCTGGCCTAAATAAAAAAAACATCTCAGCCATCAGTAAGGTTAGCATAACTGAAGCTATCCCATATTCCAGGTATCTTAAAGCTATCAATCCGCTCTCCCAATCAGATTGATTCTGCATTTGTGTTAAAGCACTGATGTGATATTGAATAAGCAGTTGCCCCCCTCCTATCAATATGAGGACAGAAAGGATAAAAATGATATATAATCGTCTGAACTTTGGATACATTTTGGCTTCAGTTAGCGCATTATTCAACTACCATAGGTCGTGGCAGCTTTTGCTCTTTTTTGTTCTCTTTGCTTAATCCTTCCCTCTTCATATTTCCCCATTCATTAATTCCAAATAATAAGAAAAGGTTACCCATGAGTGCATAACACAAGGTAAGGGGGTGGAAAAGAAAGGGTTCAACAAAAGCCATGGCCACCAATTTCAAAGCGTCCGACTTTTTATTGTATTTGTGGAATGTAATTTCTTCGGCCAATAACGCAAGTACAGAAATAAATACGGCAAATATGTAGACCATCAAAAAAAGTGAGATGAAATACATCCAATTCACGTTACCCATGAATACCAAAATAAAGAAATAGGTAATACCAGCTATCTCAACAAAAGGGGCCAAATACTCAAACAAAAGCCAGAACGGATAGCTGAGTATCCCCATTAAGCCGTATTTCGGATTCATGAATATTTTTTTATGCAATAGCAGTGTTTGTGCGGTGCCTCTTGCCCAGCGGTTGCGTTGTTTACCCAAAATTTTTAAGTTGGCAGGAGCTTCTGTCCAGCAAAGAGGGTCGGGTATGTAAAATACTTTGTAGTCTAGTTTATTACGGTGCATATAGGTACGCATCCGCACTACCAATTCCATATCTTCTCCCACCGTTTTATGACTGTATCCCCCGGCTTTTACAGCAATCTCCCTGTCAAAAAGTCCGAAAGCCCCGGAAATAAGTAACAGGCCATTCAGGCGACTCCAGGCAATACGACTGAGCAAGAATACACGTAAATACTCCAGGGCCTGAAAACGAGCCAGCATTTTATTAGGCAAATGTACTTTTACCAAACGACCATCTTCTATTTCACAAGAGTTTGCAATGCGTACTACGCCCCCTGTTGCAATCACCCTGGTATTATTATGCAAAAAAGGCCTTACCATTTTCAGTAATGCATCAGGAGCAATGATTGAATCAGCATCCATAGTAGCCACCAGTTTACTTTGAGAAATATTCAATCCGGTATTCAGGGCATCAGCTTTACCGCCATTTTCTTTATCTACCACCACCAACCTTTTGAAAGCCTGATTGCTTGATTTATAAACACCCTTTACCTGTTTTGTAGGGATTTCATCGTTAACTGCAAAATTCACTTTTACAAGATCGAAATGCTGAATTAACTTTTCCAAAGAATCATCAGTACTTCCATCGTTTATTACAATAATTTCATAATTATTGTACCGCAGTGACAAGAGGGAACGCACACTATCTATGATATTTACCCCTTCATTATAAGCAGGCACCAACAACGAAATGGAGGGAGCGAGTGGAGAAGCAAGAATTGTGTCGTAGTCCACAAATCGATTCTTTCGCATATAACCTGCAATCTCAAACAACGAGACTATTGCCAGTGCCAGATAAGCCGAACATATAATGAGGGCATATCCAAAAATGATATTTTCGGCCAAATAAGCCAGTATTTCAATAAATGTTGTCATAATCTATAACATTGGGTCTGCTGCGTGTTTTAAAATTTCTTCTTGCCGAACCTGCCCATGGACATCCAGTAATTCATTATTCTCTACAGGAACTCCTTTCAAGGCCTTTGCAGCAGCCAGCCTTACAGGGTAGGCATCATCTCGTAGAAATGGAATTAACAGTTTTTTATGATATTCATTTCCTAATTTTCCCAAGGCTTTGATAGTGGCTACCCTGATATTTGTATCCTGAATATCGAGCATATGGAACAAGTGGTTTACATAAGTTTCCGCTTCTAACTTTGTCAGTGTTTGTATGGCTTGTAACTTTATTTGGAAAGCTGAATGCTGCAGTAGTTCAGCTACTGATGGAACTGCTCCTCTCTGGTTGAAAGTTGCAATCATTTTTAAAGAGAAAACCACTACACTTTCATTATCTGATGAGAGCCATCTCTGAAAATCAGGCAACATTGATTTATCTACTTGTAATAGAAATTGATAGAAATTTATCTGCTGCCAAAGGGAAAGGGGTTTTGTATAATTATCCAGAAAATATAGTGGTTTTCCTTCTGCCAGCTTAATAGAAGCTGTTTGTGCTTCCTGTGCCAGTACCTGATTGCGTGAATGGCGTAACTTGGCAATTTCTAACCAGGCTTCCTGATAATTCATGGCAGCCAGTTCCCGCATGCCCTGTGCTTTTTTGCTCCACTTTCCTTTCTTTACTTTGCTGAGAGAAATTTCATATAAACTTAACTCCCTGTAAATCTGGTCTATTTGCTTTTCAAATTCACCAGAAAAGCTTTTCTTCAAATTGATCATTAGTTCTATCAATGCTTGTTGGCTCAGCCTGCTTTTTAATCCATGATTTCTGAATTTTTGAGCCACTGCACTCACTTGTTCCGATGCATTGATTTCCTGGCTTTCTATGATGGCTTCATATATGAGTAGTTGGTATTTGAACTGGTAATTTTTTACTTTTCTATTTCTGGCTACCCTAATGCTTCTTCGAGTAAAAATGCCAAGCATAAAGAAGATAATAGCCATAAAAAACACCAGGGCAAGCAAAAAGAAAACAAACACCTCTGTATGTTGTTTACTCATTGCAAGCAAATATTCAAAGTAATCTTCAATTGATAGTATCATGATAATTAGGTATACAAACCTTTAAAACCTTTTTTCTAACCGAACCGAAATTGTGTACCGATGAGTTGACCTGATCTCAGGATATCTTTCATGCTGATATTCAGCATAACCTCTGATAAAAAACTGATGAGAAAGTGGGTATTGGTAGTCAAGGGCCACCATATTGGCATCCAGTCTTTGTATTTCAGCCAGTGTAGCTACTTTTAATGGAGCTGCCCCACTACTGGCATAAACAGAAAAATAATGGTCTTTGCTACTGAAATATTTTCTTCCCACAAAAAGGCCTGTAGCATTGAACTCTTCATCAATCGCAGTAAAGAATCCTCTGAACGAAACCCAATAACCAGGTAAATAATTACCAACCTGGGCTGTATATATGTAGACATCCGTTTCAGTAAAATATAACCCTCGCATTCCTACCGAAGCTTCAAAATTCGCGGGGAGTAATCTGTAAAGCTCAGCCCCAAACCTAAAATTGGGGAATACTTTTCCGTCAGAAACCCCTACATTGAGGTAAGAATAAGTCAGTGAATTAATGGCAGGATAGGCATCCACTTCACCCTGAAGCGTAGAACGGTCAAACATATAAGCGTAATTCACACGGCCAATTACAGGCCCAATGGGCAAGTTTCGCCTGTATTCCAGGGAAGTACGGTGCCATGGAGTAAAAGTATTGCTGAACCAAGCATAGGAATAATCTACCGATATTGCGTTTTTACTCCTTCTCGCAAGTAGTTCTTTCAATAACTTTTGGGCTTCTTCGTATTCAGGTTCTTCGGCTAAGACAGATTCCAGTATAGCAATGGCTTCATCGTCGTTCTCCAATGCTGCCAACGCAGCTGCTTTCAAATACTTTAGTGTAATGTCATTTGGGTATTTTTCAAGTCCACGTTTAGTCACCTCCAGGGCCTGCACAGGATTGTTATCCCAAATTTCCAATCTGGACAATGCCTGAAATACCTCTACAGAGTTATATCCAAACGCAATCAAATCTTCAAAAACAGGACGGGCTTTATCATATTGTTTGTCCCAGGCATGTACCACTCCCATAAGAAATTTCGCATCCTGATGCTCAGGAATATTTACTAAGATTTTTTGCAAAAGTTGGCGGGCTTCATCATATTCTCCATTCTTTGCCTTGTTTGCAGCATCAGCATAAGCATCTTGTGCTATTAATGGTACTTTACCAAGGCATAGCATGAAAAATATTCCGGTAATTATTATTCTGCTCATAAAACGATTGCGTCTGTGCGAAATATATTAAGCTGCATGAGAGTGCCCGGCATTCTCGCTTACCAAAGCAATTGCCCTTCTGATCCGAATTAGTAATTCAGCAAGATTAAAGGGTTTTGACATAAAATCGTTAGCCCCCAACTCAAATGCTTCCAACACAGTATCTTCTAAACCTACTACAGAAAGAGTGATTATTGGTGTGTTCCAGTGTAATTCATTTCGTATAAAAGAAATGAGTTCTAATCCTGAACAATAAGGCATCAGGATGTCGGTTACAATGACATCAGGGGTTTCTTCTTCCACAATTTGCTTGGCAGCTTTGCCATCGGTAGCAGTAAAGATTTCGCCAAAATTTTCTTTCTTCAATTTGAAGGCAATCATGTTCAATAAAGCCTCATCGTCATCAGCAACTAATATTTTCATATTTATTTATGTTTTTTGTTTCAACTACTATCATTGACTTATTATCCGTTGGGCATACACCTGCCCATTTATGGTAAGCCGTACGATAAACACTCCTTTTCCAATTCGTTTTCCATCTACCGGGATCTCATAAAATCCACTTTGTAATTCCGATTCCAGCAGATTAGCAACTTTGTTACCTAAGACATCGAGTACTTCAAGATGTACTGCATTACGAGGTTGTTTCAGGTAGAAAAGCAGATTGGTTTTACCCTCAAATGGGTTCGGAAATATTTTCAACACTTCTTCTTTTCTATCTAACTCTTCTTCGGTAGCTGTGATAAATTGTGTAGTAAAGACCACATTTTCAATGTTTATTTCAAAAGGGTGTGCTGTTTGCTGGTCACCTAATACATTAAAAACAATAGCCGTAACATCATCTGCTTTGAATGTGCCTGCCCCAAACCCCATGCGGTCTGTAAGTTCAGAGAAGTTGATAAAGAACTCTTTCTTTTCTTCCGTAAGCTTTACAGTTTTACGGTACTGGCCGGCTGACCCCTCTACACTTTTTTTCAACAGAATTACCTCTAATTCGCCTGTACCATTGGCTGTAAACCGTAACTGGTTAAAGGCCTGTAAATCTCTGGGTTGCAGGCCAGGACGCAGATAGCGAAACAAGGAGGCATAGGTGGTAACTTCTCCTTTCATCACAGCTTTTCTTTCTATCAGTAACTCTTCTTCTACAACATCACTTTCTTCTTGCTGAAGCGCATAAAATTCATTCACTACAGCCCCGCCTTTTTCATAATCAACTCCCCATGGCCCATCAGCAAAATACAATACGTCCATGCCTCCAACCAGGTCATTCTGCACTGAAAACCCTGCATCAAACACATTATTCACAGGAACGCTTACCTTAGCACTTTCTTCAGATGTTATGGGTAGTTCGTAAAGGAAAGACTGACGCCTGCCATCTTCTACAGCAGCTGAAGTTCCACGTACGGCCAGTTCTGTAGCATTTACCTGGTTGGAAAGATCAAGAATGATCTGTCCATTTTCATACTTTCCGCTTTTAACATATACTTCAGGAATGACGGGAGGATAATTATTATCAAACTTCATTTGTTCTGTTTTAGACAAATTATTGATAAAATCTGATAACAGTTTTTTTGTGTATTCAGGAGAGGTACTCCAAATCTGGAGGTTAAATATTTCCTCTGTATTATCAGTGTCATATTCTTCCAACCCCCAGCGGTTATCAATAATGAACTGGCCTCCCCTGCGTTTTACGATGAAGTTGATCGCGTAATCTACTTCTTGTCCTGGTTGGCGTAACTTAAAGATAATGAAAGGTTTACGCAGAACTTCAGTATGCCAGATATCTTCCAACACAGCTCCATTCAGACGGTCGCAAATCACTTTTGTATGCTCATACAACTCCCCGCCTGTGGTAGTGATAGCCAACATAGCACCCAACCTTTGGCTTTTCTCATTCAGGTAGTCTACAGCAAAAACGGTAGAAGCATTGGTAACCCCTATCAAATCCCCTGGTGTAGTAATGAAAGCTTGGGTGCTGGCTGGTCCATTTTCCGGTATAAAGTCTAAGGGAGTTACTCCCCCTTTTGTCCTGGCGTTGGCACCGGCTGCTTTGATTTTGCCATTTTTAACATTCGCCCTGGTAAATCTGGTTTTTCTGGCGCTGCTCGCTTTCTTTTCACTGAAAGTTCTTTTAAAGTTTCTGGTAGCTAATTTTGTTGCCAGGTTACCATTACTTTCTACACCACCATCTTCACCGCCAGTAGAAGCTTCTACTCCTATAGAAACAGTAGATGAGTTATCCAGCTCATTGGAGTCTTCCTGAAAAATACTTCCCAAGCTTGCAGTAAAATCTGCATTTTCATTCACTTTCACTTCAAATTCCAGCACTACAGAATCGCCAGGGTTAAGGGTACCAACATTCCAGGTATTGGTATTGTAAGAACCTGCCGAGGGTTGGGAAGCCAGGTAGGTTAATTCAGAAGGTATTGGTGCATCTATGGTAACACCATGGGTTACTTGTCCGCCTGTATTTTTAATTACAACCCTGATCTTGGTAGTGTCTCCTTCCTCAACAAAAGGCCGGGCTGTTGTGGCTTCCACAGAAATATTGGTAACACATAAAGCTACCTCACCATCTAATTTCAATTCATTTCCATCCAATGTCCAAATGAGGCCATTTTTATCATAGTTTACAGTGAAAACGCTGGTATGCAGGCCAGGAGCAAACCGGGTAGGATGACTGGTGAAAGTCTCATTATTGCTAAAGATATTATTTTCTCCATAAGGAATTTCAATCTCACTTATATTCGGATTATAATAACCCAAATTTACAGCATAAGAACTATCTGCATTTATCATCAGGCACCCTGCTATGGGCATTACAGAAGTCAGTTCTTCGGTCACTTCAACAGCATTGCTAAACTCTGAAGTGGTGCTATCCAGGGTAGCCGTAGCAGTCAACACTGAACCCAATGATATTCCATTAGGCAAGGGGAATGAAAACCGGAACCGTGATGTACTATCATTACCCACTGAAATACCATGCACTACCGGGCCATATACAGACACTGTACTATCCAAATCATCTGTACTGCCCTCAATGAGTGAGAACAAATAAGTTTTACCCTGTGGAAAATTGTCAGAAGAAGTATCTGCCATAAAAAATTCCAGTTCGGCTGCTTGCCTTGCCCAACCTGTGAGCAATAAATTTCCTTCCTTTACAATAGCCGAGTCAAGAACCGGGAAATTTAGAAGGCCATTCCCCCCTATATCATAATCTTCGGGGTCGTTTTGGGTTACAAAAGGTGATTTACCACGTTTATGGTTTTCTTTGGAAGCCAACAGGTCAATGCCTATTTCTCCGGTAGGGTTGTCTCCTACACTTCCATTATTATACATAGAATTTTTCTTTACCCTATGCTTTGTAGCCGAAGAGGTAATGAGCACGCCAGCCCCAGTATTATCATAAATAAGGTTTTTAATGACATCAGTGCGTTTGCCATACAAACGAATACCCGGGGTTTCGTGCTCTCCGGTACCATTACGTGCAATTGTATTATTTGCTATGAGATGGTATCCTTCAGAAATATAGGAGTCAATACCTATACCCAGGTTATCGGTTATTTTATTACCTATTATTTTACATTCACGGTTTTGAGATAAATCAATGCCATCTAACTCCTTTACCCGTAGGGCATTGTGAATAATTTCATTATTTTCTATTTGCCATACATCCGCGTTATTGAGCAAATAAATCCCTCCTACTTCTTGATACGCAATAATATTATTTCGAACAGTTACGCTATCGGCCCCGTCTCCCACAATACCATTGCCGCCTGAGCGAGCAGTATCAGGATCGGTAAGCTGATCGGCATATGTGCCAATAATGCATCCTTGAACCAGTCCATTATGGGCTTTATCGGTAAAAATGATGTTTGCATTTGCACTACCACTCTTACTCGCAAATCCAAAAATTGCCAAGTTTTTAACAGAAACGCCAGGAGCATCTATTTTTAAACCATATTTGATATTACGCTGTCCTACGATTTCTATTTCAGGCCCCTCGATTTTATCAAGCGTTAGGTTTTCTATACCAACCTCTCCACCCGTACCTAACATGATTGGATTGGTATTGGCAGTAAAGTTGCTTTGTGTAGCCCCATCAATATCGAGCTTATTTACCATAATTACGGGTAATGTTGACTGCACGCTAATGACAAATACTCCACGGCTTATATCGTAATTGGGGTCTGTATCGGGGATATTAAACTTTATGGTGCCATTTCCTGAACCGGCATTGGCATCAATAATTGCTTGTCTTAACGAACCTGCACCTGCATCATTCGTGTTTGTCACTACCTGCGCCAGTATTTCCTGGCTAATAAAACAAGCAATGAATGCAATTAAAAGAGTAGACATTGTTTTCATATCACAAATATATTAAAATATTTATAATTTTTATATAATTATTTATATTTTTCTTACATCAATGCCTCTTTCCTCACATATACTGTCTCAGCATCTTCTTGGTATATGAAAAAAATTATTCTTTTTGCCTTGAAATAAGTTTTACAGAGAAAGAACCCGATATATAAAATGAAGCAGGTATCGGTCTGTTATTGAGTAAATCATCAAATAAGCAATGTGACTTACTACTAAAAGGTTAAGTTCAACTGTTATCTTTGTATGTAATATTTTACATTAAAAACTAAAGAAATTAAAAGTTGCCTATGAGAGTAGTTGGAGAAATACCACATCCTGCATGCAAAATCACCATCTTTTCGTGGAATGGGAAGTATTTAATAAAACTTGAGAGAGGATCTATTGAGCAAACCTTTAAGGTAAGCGAAATGGATGTAACCGGAGATGAAGATATCCGGGCCATGCTCAACGAAGCGTTTATGAAAAAAGCCATCGCCCGGTTTGAGGAAATGGAAGATACGTTGATGAAAGCTTTAAGTGAAGTATAATTATTTTTTGCGCACGTATTCTACAAAAGCAAAGGAATATTTATTCTTTTCATCGGGTGCATGAGGCTGCCTGGCGGCTTCTTTCCATTTCTTTTTGTCAAATTCAGGGAAAAATGTATCTCCTTCAAAAGTAGCTTCAATTTCAGTAAGGTACATTTTGTCTACTACATCAAGCTTGAGGGTAAGTTTGTAGATTTCGGCACCTCCTAAAATAAAAGCTTCTTTTTCACCTTTTGATTTTGCCAAAGCAAAGGCATGCTGTATATCATTCACAACGTAACATCCTTCGGGATGATAATCTTGCTGTCGAGTAACAATGATGGTGGGCCTGCCAGGCAATAGCCCATCTAGTGACTCAAAAGTTTTGCGCCCCATGATTACATAATGCCCTTTGGTTTTACTTTTAAAAAATTTCAAGTCAGCGGGCAGGTGCCACACCAGGTCATTATCTTTTCCAATGACATTATTTTCGGCCACAGCCGCAATGATGGATCTGATCATAATTTATTTCCTTTTAGAAACTCCTGCACCGGCATGCGTTTTTTTCCTTCCAGTTGCAATTCGTCTACCGCTAATAACTCGTCAGCAGTTTGGATGTGAATATAGGTTTTGTTATCAGTTTTGGTGTCACCCGGCTGTTGGTTTTCATCTTTGGTGCTTGTAAAAGAAGTTTTAAAAATCTTACAGTTTTTATCACCTTGTGGCGTAGACAAAGTTGTACAAGCTGCCGGATAAGGAGATAGCCCCCGAATAAAATTTCGAACTTTTTCAGCAGACTGGTTCCAATCAATTTCACAGGTTTTTTTATGAATTTTTGGAGCTGATTTTAGCGCAACCCCCTCTGTTTTTTGTGGCTTGAGCGTATAATCATCCCGGCTGATGGCCTCTACGGTTTTTAGTACCAGCTTTGCCCCTTTCTGCATCAGGCGCCCGTACAGTGTTCCAGCGGTATCATCAAGATTAACTTTCTCTTTTTCCTGAAAAATGATACTTCCGGTATCAATTTCATGCCTTATCATAAAAGTGGTTACACCGGTTTCGGTTTCTCCATTAATGACGGCCCAGTTGATAGGCGCAGCGCCCCGATATTGAGGAAGTAAAGAAGCGTGCAAATTGAAAGTACCAATCGTGGGCATATTCCAAACTACTTCGGGTAGCATTCGAAAAGCCACAACCACTTGCAAATCAGCCTGGTAACTTTTAAGCTCTTCAACAAAATCAGGGCTTTTCAGGTTGGTGGGCTGCAACACTGGGATTTTGTGTTTCACGGCAGCTTCTTTTACTGGTGATGCCGCCAGTTGCCTTCCTCGCCCTTTGGGTTTGTCAGCAGCGGTAATCACGGCTACTACGTTAAAATCATGCTCAAGCAATATTTCCAAAGAAGGAACAGCAAACTCGGGCGTTCCCATAAAAATGATTCGTAATTTTTTTTTGCTCATAAGTCAGGTTTGTACAACTCAACAAAATTAATTTATTTGAGAGGAAATTGAAACTTCTGCGATTTCCGGGAGTTTTCTGTACCTTACCACATCTGCCATATCATTATTCTAAAACCAATGAGCAAACACAAACTACTCCTTCTTTTTCTTTTTATTTCTGTAGAAGTTAGCCAAGCGCAAAGCAAATTTGAAATACCCAACCTAAAAACCATTCCCTATGATACGCCTGCTCCGCCCCCCGAATGGGCTTTACTACAACGGCATTTGATGCATGCCCTTTATCCGGCTGCCATGGAATTTGTAGAAAAGTATACCAACCCGGATGGTTCCCTCATCTGGCGGGATGAATGGCCGGGTATGGATGGCTCCGACGACGGATACGAGAGCTTTTATAATTTCCCTCTCTATTATGCCCTCGGTGGCCCTGAAGAAATTGACGCTCTTTCCCGCAAACTTTGGGATGCCGTGACGGTACAGTTTACCGAATATGGGCTGATTACCGGTGAATTTGACGAAGGCTATGACTGGATGCATCATGGAGAGTCTTACACCTACTTCTATTTCTTTGGACTAGCCGACCCTACCGACCAAAAAATGCGAAACAGGGCTATCAGGTTTGCCGAAATGTATATGGATGATGGCACGGAAAAATCTAATTATGACGCCGAATTAAAACTGATGCGATCCCCCCTCACCGGCAGCCTGGGACCTCGTTTCAAGAATACAGCCGAAGACTGGGTAACCCACCGCCCTATTCTCGCCAATTATCCTTTGCCTTATGATGATATCCCTAATGTAGAATCCAGTGCAGCTTGGAATGATGAGGAAAAGTTCCAATATATTTTGGAGACGATTAATAAACGAATGATGAAAGGGGACGTGCCCCTGAACCTGGCCAGCACCAGCATGATGCTGAATGCCTATATGTATACGGCTGATGAAAAGTACAAACAATGGGTATTGGATTATGTAAAAGCATGGATGGGCAGGGTGGAACAAAACGATGGCATTCTGCCCGATAATGTAGGGCTTTCCGGGAAAATTGGCGAAAATATGGGTGGCAACTGGTGGGGCGGTTACTATGGGTGGAGATGGCCTCATGGCCTGCCCAATCAGTTGGAAGCTACTACCATCGGAGCCAGCAATGCTTATTTGGTAAGCGGAGATTCAAACTACCTGGAATTACCCTATTCGGTTATCAATACCGTAACTGCGCAGGGAAAAGCGGAGGGTGGCCGGGTGCTGGTGCCCTATCGCTACGATGACCGGGGCTGGTACGATTTCCGCCCCATGCGCCCCAAATACCCTACGCATTTGTGGTATATGTCACGAACCAAAGAAAACTGGAACCGGGTAAAAAATTTGATAGATTCGGCCAACTGGAACGATCTGCACTATCGCAAAGGCAAAGGCGACTCTGAAAACACTGCTGCCTGGCTGGGTTATTTAGAAGGCGTAAATCCTGATTATCCGGTCAAAATTCTGCAAGCCACTTACAATGAAATGTTGAAAAGACTGGATGAAATCCGTAACGATGAAACTACACCGGATGAACAGGATGTTCACCACTGGCTCAACCGCAATCCGGTAGTGCTGGAAGGGTTGGTACAAACCATGCTGGGCGCACCCAACCACATTTATCACGGGGGGTTGTTACAAACCAGTGTCCGCTATTTTGACCCGGAAAACCAACGCCCAGGCATTCCACAGGATGTAGCGGCTTTGGTACGGCAAATCACCCCCGGTGGCATTTCGCTCCAACTGGTAAACCTGCATCCTACCGAAACCAAAAAAATAATCATTCAGGGCGGGATGTTTGGGGAGCATACTATTAAAAGAGTACGACAAGTGCTTGAATATCCGTACCAGTTTGATACCATTGACCATCGGTATTTTCAGGTAGAACTGGGGCCGGGCAGTGTAGCCCAACTGGAACTAGAGATTGACCGCTTCGAAAATCCTCCCACTTACGCTTTTCCATGGCATGGTGAGAGCATTCCTATGAAAGAAAGGACAGATTATTAGTTTTCTTAAGATACGAACTTACTGTTATAGGTCTCTTTTGCTTTCTCGATGAACTACCTGCATTTTAGGGTAGTTCTCATATCAGTATCAAAGGTTTTTAATTAAAATTAATTCTTATTAACCTTTTTTAACACCTCTCCCGCCCTTCTAAAACCGGTTTCCCCAGAATTCAAAACATTTACCCCAAACTCTTTCATAGGATCGGGGTAAAAGAAGGCAAAAACGCTCATAGAAAGCTGGGCCAGCACCACAATGTCTATTTTTTCCTTTTGCTGAGTTTCCCGGATGGCGTTGGCAATTACTTCGTTATGTGCGGCAATGTCTCCCTTTCCTAGCAGATCGAAGGCTTTTTCTACGGTGGCACCTGTAAAATTCATCTGCTTCCCCAACCTGTCAGCAGTTTCCTGTAGCAAACTTTGGGTACTTGTTACGGTAGGCCCATGGGTTACAATGACGAGGATCCCCCCCCCGGCTTGCACACCTTCTTCCATCATGGCTTCGTCTATCTGCACCACAGGAACATTTACTTCTTTCATTTTCTCCAAGATTCGGAACCTCCTGTCATGAGGTAATAGATTGCTACAACATTATTAATTAATGTATCCAATATCATTTTGAAAATGTATACAATTAGAATTATTAAAAAATATTTACTATTCTAAGTTAAGCATTGATAGTATTAATAAGCGGACTGAATTCCCCTGGAACCT
This sequence comes from Cyclobacteriaceae bacterium, assembly GCA_965230065.1. Lineage (GTDB taxonomy): Bacteria > Bacteroidota > Bacteroidia > Cytophagales > Cyclobacteriaceae. The sequence goes on from OZ245942.1 coordinate 378,980, forward strand.
TTTGAAATCTTGCCCCCGCACTCTATGTTTGCTTACAGGAAAACAACTACACACTTTAAACAACAACCCTATGTATACCGGACTGCTTCACCTACACTCCTCATTGCGTTATGTATTGCTTATTGTCATTATTGCGGCGATTATCAAAGGCTTTGACGGATGGCTCAATAAAAAAGAATTTACGGGTACTGATAATAAACTGGGTTTGTTTACGCTGATTTTTGCCCATACCCAACTGCTGGTAGGATTAATTCTTTACTTTATCAGTCCTATTGTACAAAGTGCTTTATCTGATATGGGTGGGGCGATGAAAGATACCACTTTGCGGTTTTGGGCCGTAGAGCATATTTCGTTAATGATTATAGCCATTGTGCTGATTACGATTGGGCGGGTTTCTTCTAAAAAAGCAGCCACGGCTGTCCAAAAACATAAAAAGGCCGCTATTTTCTTTCTCATCGGTTTGATACTCATCCTGATTTCCATTCCCTGGCCTTTCAGCCGGGTTGCGCGGCCCTGGTTTTGATGAATGGAGTTTGAAGTTTAGTGTTTACAGTTTTATGTTCTGCCAACAAGAAACATAAAACTGTAAACAAAAAATGCTAAACTTATGCTAATACCTGTACGCTACACGATGGCGGTTAAAGAGCCTTCTGAATTTTCCTCGCTCCATATCTGCAACGGTGCGTAGACTGCGGGCAATTTTAGGAGCAGGTTGGTTCAATTTCTGGAAAGTTCTGCTGATTGGAATGCTGGCTCCTTCTACATCTACAAATATATTCTTCAGGTTATTTTTTATGAAATTAATCATGGCTTTCAAATTTAAAATGTCTGTTTATTGTATTACCTTCTTCTGGTTTTGTGGTATACCTGTCTAGTTAAAAAACCGGTATGCAGTATGATGACGGTTAAATAATCTTCTAAATCTTCCTCCTGCCATCTCAGCAACCGTATACTGGCTTTTTCTTCTATCAGGCACAGCCTGTGTTTCATTCAATTTCAGAGATGCATCACTTAATGTAATCTGTACATTTTCAGCATCTACTAATATATATTCCAGTGTGTTATTTATTGTCGTTGTCATTTTCTTGTCATTTATAGTTTAAATAATCCGTATGTACTATGTAATGCCAAGTAGTGTGCCAAAACAAAAATTAGCGTTATTATGATTTTTAGAAGGTTTTTGAAAAAATTGCATGTTCATTTTCGTACACTTACACTCCGTTAGTGAACACTTTTTGCTTTTTTTGAGATGCAATGATGAGTATTTTTTCAAGGTTAATGTAGCACTTTCGCCTATGTTGTATTTGATTTGCCTACATCATTGATAAAACTGATAAACATGAATACTAAGTCACTTGTCACCCTCATCATTTTTCTTTGTTTTCTGTATGGATGCCAGCAACCCGACTCAGCAGAAACTGAGCAACACACACATACCCATGAAGTACAAAAGCCTAAAAATGTTATTTTACTGATTGGCGACGGCATGGGGCTCACTCAGGTAACCACCCGTTTTTACTTTGGGGAAGGAAAGCCCAACTTCCAACGGTTTCCGTATGTGGGACTGATCAAAACTTCTGCTTCAAGCCATAAAATTACTGATTCTGCTGCCGGGGCTACTGCCTTTTCTGCCGGAAAGAAAACCTATAACGGAGCAATCGGTGTGGATGCTGATACGGCCTCAGTACCTACCATTATCGAATTAGTAGCTGATAACCTTAGTACCGGGTTGGTAGCCACTTCATCCATCACACATGCTACTCCGGCCTCGTTTTTTGCCCATGTTGCCTCCAGAAGTCAAAATGAAGATATTGCAGCACAATTGCCCGTATCATCTGTAGATTTTTTCGCCGGGGGTGGCCTCCAATTCTTTTCAAGCAGAAAAGACGGGTTGAATTATTATGATACCCTGACACAGCATGGGTTTGCAATGGACAGCACTGGTTTAGAAAGACCTGCCACCCTTGCCCTGGACCAAAAATATGGATTTTTACTGGCTCCTGATGGAATGCCCAAAATGCAGGATGGCCGGGGTGATTTTCTACCTCAGGCTACCCAAATGGCTATAGACCATCTCTCACAAAATGAAAACGGTTTCTTCCTGATGGCAGAAGGCTCGCAAATTGACTGGGGCGGACATGACAATGATGCTGAGTACATTATTGAAGAAGTAAAAGATTTTGACAAAACCCTCGGCATTGCCCTTGATTTTGCTGAAAAAGATGGAAATACACTGGTTGTGGTAACCGCCGACCATGAAACGGGTGGGTTTGCCTTATCCAAAGGAGAGTCTTACAATGAACTGAAAGGTACCTTCACCACAGGCAGCCACACTGCCGATTTGATTCCTGTTTTTGCTTTTGGCCCGGGGGCTGAGGCTTTTTCTGGTATTTATGAAAATACGGAGATATTTGACAAAATGCTTGAAGTTACGGGCTGGAAAAAATAATCCGGCTCCTATAATATTAATCTAAACGACGATAGGTAGCACGTCCAAACCCTTCTATCTCCAGATGGTCTGCATATACATGCACAATGGCAAAAGCGTTGGTTTCTTCTTCTACCATACCAGCAAATGTAAGGTAATGCAGTCCGTCTTCGTGTAGATACCTTTCCTGGTGGGCATGCCCGTTGAAATAGGCGAAAACGTGCTCTTTGTTTTTCAACAGGTTTCTTACCAGGTCTGCATCCCACAAAAGTTCTGCCCTATCTTCAGGCGTAACCGGAAAATGACACAACAAAATTACCTTTTCGTTTTTCTTTGCTGCTTGCTTAAGGTTTTTTTCCAGCCATCGAAGTTGCTTCGTTCCCACAGCGCCATTCCAATCGTGCGCATTGGGGGCTTTTTTGGCTTTTAATTCCTCTAGCATACTTTCCGCTTTTTCATGACGCTTTTCTCCCTTTTCTGTTCCATGAATGCTGACGAAGTTCCCATCAAGCGCAATAAATCGCCAGCCTGCTTGGCTAAATGTATAATACCGCTCTTTTAAGCCGAGTACCTGCGGAACTTCATTTTGATGCGCTGCTGTTACTGAATAGTCATGGTTTCCAATTACATGGTACAGGGGAACTTTCAGGCGACTTGTAATCTGATTGAGTGTATCAAAGCTGTTAAAACTTCTATCAATATAGTCGCCCAAACTCACAACAAATTCGATGTCCTTACTATTCAAAGTATCTACGGCTGCTCGCAGCTTTCTAACTGAAGAACGATAATGCCGGGTACCTGCGTTGTCACAATCACAATATTGTACATCAGCCATTACGCCAAAAGAGAACAAAGACTGTTGGGCAAATAACTGCTGACTGAAACAGGTAAATACAACACAAATAAGAGGTAAACTAACTTTTAAGAATGTCATCATATTTTACAATTTGTTTTGCAAATATATGTGTACATTAAGCAATAGATAATGGAAAAGTGATTTAGTTCTGCCTGTAGCAAAAAAAAGACACGCACGACTGCGGTGATAGCCAGTAGTTCACAAACATGCTGTACGTCACGGCTCCAAGCAAGATCATATCAATAGTACCGATAAAGTGTAGCATATCTTTATCCACCTCTTTACCCCCTTCTGCAACCAGAAAATCAACGAAGCTTGTTTTGCCATCCTGACCTGCAGCAAAGCCGTCTATGGTCACAAATTCTTGAAATACTATTTTTCTCATAAATGCTTTTGTTGCTGTTGCTTAAGCATATTACTGTGCTTTAAATGGAGAAATTTTTATCAAAAAACCAATACAAATGTTGGGGAATTCGTTGAAATAACGCGGGTGCAGATACTACAAACAAGAGGATAACTGCGACATTCTTTGTCATGGCCGAAACATAAATTTGTTGCAGTTAACTTAACATATCCGATTCGTGTATTGAAAAAGCGTTAAAATGACTATTCCTATGAAACACATATCAATCTTAGTACCCGAAGGTGCTATTTTAGGCAGTTTGGAAGGCTCTCGGCAGTTATTTACTGAAGTAAATACATTTCGAAAAAATCAGGGACAATCACCTTTATTTAATGTACAACTGGTGGGTTTGGCAAAAGAAACCCAGCTCAGTGGCGGTTTATTCACAGTAAATACTGATGTGGTATTGGGTGAAGTAGAAAACACCGACCTCATCATCATTCCGGCCGTTGATGGGGATATTCAAAAAGCATTGGAAACCAACCGGGCATTTATTCCCTGGATAAAAAATCAGTATAAAAACGGAGCTGAAGTAGCCAGTCTTTGCCTGGGAGCCTTTATTCTGGCCTCTACGGGTTTGCTAAAGGGAAGAACCTGCGCTACCCACTGGATGGCGGCCAATAATTTCAGGCAAATGTTTCCGGACGTAAACCTCGTTACAGAGCGCATCATTACCGACGAGCAGGGTTTGTACTCCAGCGGAGGAGCTTTTTCTTATATGAACCTGATTTTGTACCTGATAGAAAAATATGCAGGCCGGGATATGGCAGTGCTGGCAGCCAAAGTGTTTGCCATAGAAATAGAGCGCGACAATCAACTATCTTTTATCATTTTTCAGGGGCAAAAAGAACATGAGGACGAAGCTATCAAAAAAGCCCAGCAGTTTATAGAAGTGCATTATCAGGAAAAAATTACGGTAGACCAGCTTGCCTCTATGCTGGCCATGAGCCGCCGAAGCCTGGAGCGGCGTTTCCGGAAAGCCACCGCCAATACGGTAACCGAATACATACAGCGGGTAAAAATTGAAGCCGCCAAAAAAACCTTTGAAACCAGCAGGAAAAACATCAACGAAGTAATGTACGAGGTCGGTTATTATGACCATAAAGCTTTCCGCACCACCTTCAAAAAAATCACCGGACTGCCACCTGTTGCATATAAGAATAAATATAATAAAGAAGCTTTGATGGCGTGATATTGATTGTACCTGATGTAGCATATTTTCAGGTTTGTACCTTCCTATTCCATGACAGAATTTATCCACTCAATGACGGATTTATTCTTTTTTTATGCTAATCACATACAGCTCAGAACTTTGAGAAAATTACTATTCTTTCGCCGCCATGCTTTCCCCTTTTTTGGTATTCAGGTTTTTTACAATAAAACGGCCTACTTTTCTTCCTTGCTCCACGCCAATTTCGCAGGCGGGGCGGTAATGGATGCCTCCGTACAATCGGCTCATGGCGGCTTCTTCTGAAGCTTCAATGAATGAGTTGAAAGAACGGGGTGGCAGGCCATATTCCACCTCGGTGGTATCGGTAAACTGAAAATTGTCTCCATATATATCGGTAAGGGCAATGGAAGCAGCAGCAGAAATCACGCTGTGCCCGCTGGTATATTCCGGGAAAGGGGGCGTTTGCAAAGTAGGAGCCCAGTCTGGATCGATGTGTTGGTTGATGACCGTTTCGGGGCGGATGAGGTTAGAGCGGTATTTTTCGTCCCAGCAGCTGATAAAGGCATCGAAAAGGGCAACGGAAGTAACGGCATAGGCTTCTACGGTTTGCATAAAATCAGCCTTGGCTTTCCGGCTGGCGATGGCTGTAATGCCAATCCAGTGCCCCCCGGGTGTAATTTTTTTGGTAGCAAACATCAAATGACCCTGCAAGTGCGCTACGTACGGGTTACAATCCCAAAACTTGGCAATTTCTTCCTCTTCGTCGGTCAGGTTTTTACCTATTTCATACACTTCCACGGCTTCTTTATAGAAATCACTTTCTTCTTTCATACTAAATTTTGTAGGGCGCACCGGAATGTACTGTGTAGCAGAATCCAATACCAATGTCCTGATTTCGCTCCAGTGCGGTTCAATGGCATCCATGTAAGAGGGTGGGGTAGGCTGCCAGCGACTGGATTCGGCGGTTGTGATTTCAAACTTTGGGAATGTGCGGGTTTGCTTATAATTATCTTCATCGGCCCAGGTCAAAATGTGTTTAGCTACGTCTTCCCCATACGCCAAAGAACGCTCGTACACTGCCTGGGGCACCCCTTTATTCTGGATTTTTGCATACAATGAATTTTGGAATTCTTCAATCTTAGGCTCTGAAAAGATCATCGCTTTTCCTACAGTAAGAAAAGCATGCAGGCTGGCAATAGGGAAACTGTATTCTTCAGAAGCAGTAGGTTTTGGGGTAGCTTCAAGTCCGGAAATCTGCCCGGCCAATGATTGGTATTTTTCCGGTTGTGCATGCACCATTACTTCGTAAGCAGCAATGCTAGGATAAGCATAAATGCGACTGGCTACCGGGGGCGAGAAGATATCGTGTACAATCACATCCGTCAGTTTTTTCACCGAATGATGGAAATATTCGGGGTTGCTCACTTCTTCCTGATAATTAGGGTTGGTTTTTTCAACACAACCAAACATCCAAATCAGGCTGAAACTTACGAGCAAGGTTTTAATTTGCATACTACTCATCATCCATACTTTTTTATGAAAACTTTTACAAAGCCATCGCCCGGCAAATCATTTTCAGTGTTTTAATGTTTTACTACCGTAATTGAGCTTTGCCAATGTTCAAATTAATAACAAAATTACATTTTTTTTTAGGTTTTGAGTTTCCTGTAAATGACAAATTCACAGGATTTGGTTCCTTCAACTCAACAGATTAAAATATGTTTATCATAACTATTTTTTTATTTGTATGGCCTTTTCAGCTAATAATGCATTATTTTCATCCACAAACTCAACCATAAATTCGCCAATGCCTCTTTCCCCAAACTCATCAAAAGGAATGCTGTGAGCAATGTGTTGGCCGTCCGGTTCTGGTATGAAGTCTTTAGAGCCCAGAAAGATCTTCTGGCCATTAAGCAACGAGTAAACAGTTCCGGTAATTTTTTTTGTCTTGAAAGAAGTGGAGGCCTCGAGGATTACATAAATTTTCCCTAAAAGAAACTCATCCTGCCCGTCCTCACAGCTTCCCTGAAAGTCAGGAGTATCACAAAATTCAATTTTTACTTCGGGCTCGGTAGTACATCCAATAAAACCACAAATCATGATGGCTAATACAAATAGCTTATTCATTTTCCTGTTAATGTGTGTGAGAATGATTGGTTGGGCAACCTAATAAATTGTAAAGGGCTTTTATTAATGGCAATGGCAATCAACGGTTCTCCTTTAAAGTTGATTTGTTGCAAATCCCTTACCTGCCCCATAATTGCCAGGCCCGACTGCGTGGGCGAAACCCATTCAAAATTACCTTCCCCGGAATTTTTTAGTAAAGTGCCGTAATCAGCATCGTACCTACCTCTCTCAATATTCACTTCATAAAAGTTACCACCAGTAATAATATCGGAAAGCCCATCCTGATTATAATCCAAAAGATGAAAAGCGTTTAAAGGTGCAACTTGAGCTTGCATAGGAAAAGACTGAAATTCAAATATAAAGTTGCCTTTGTTGATAAATATTCCGGATCGGAATTCGTAAGCAAATAATTTATCAGCTCCTTCCAATGTTTCTTCAGAAAAAATAGCATGGATTTCAGCCTTAGCAAAATCAGAATAATTAACGAACTTACTTTTTATTTCGACAAGCTGGCTTGCAAGTTCGTCTTTCGTTGCAAATAAATGTTTTTTACCATTGATATAATGAAATAGTAACTGGTCTTGTTGCCCGTTATTATCGAAATCTTTTACATACAAACTAACAGGCTGCCCAGGAGAAGCTTTCAGTTTTGAGTTCAGGCCCAGATTTCCGGCAATGATGTCCATATCCCCGTCATTGTCAATATCGGCAGTTGCAATGGCATTCCACCATCCATTACTTTTTTCTAATGAAGCAACATTTGCTTTGGCTAAATTACCTGCATTATTGCGAAAAATGGTAATGGGCATCCACTCACCTGCTACAATAAGTTCGGGAAACCCATCGCCGTCCAGGTCTTGCCACCGGGCACTTTTTACCATGCCCACATTTGTTAGTTCTTTGGCTTTTTGCCCTGTAACATCTGTAAAATATCCATTGCCATCATTTTGCAATAAATAGCTCTGCGGAATTTTTCCGTAATTTCGTGGAACTACCCGTCCTCCGATAAACAGGTCTTGGTCCCCATCTTTATCAAAATCGGCAGTACGGACGCAGGCTCCTGTCACATAAATTTCAGGCATTCTCTCTAAATTCCTGCTAAAATTTCCTTTGCCATCATTGACATATAAGCGAACTATCAAGGCTTCGTGTTCGTTCCGAAATTCATTACCACCACTTAGCACGATGAGGTCAAGGTCATTATCATTTTCAATATCTACAAACCGGGCATCCACATCTTCGGCCAAACTATCCTGTCCAAAAGCTTTTTGATACTGTTTTTCAAAACCGACACTTGTCTGCACGTACAATTCCCCGGGTTGGTGTTTGGCACCGCCTACAAAAAAATCGTCTTTACCATCTCCGTTTACATCGCCCACGGCCAGCCTGGGCCCTTCGGTAGAGGACATGTGTGGAATCAGCACTTCCCGGTTAAACTCTATGAATTTGTTCTCCTGATGTATATACTCAATATTTAGTGAAGAATCACCCACGTTTTCAAAAACAGGAGTGAGTTTTTTAGAGAAATTGAATTTACCCTCAGCTTCTGACTGCTTTAGAGTTAATGTTTGGTTTACAGGGATATTATTTAATACCTGAAAACGATGGTCAGGCCAAACAACAATCAATGAATCAATTGCCTCTCTTTTTCCAAGTCCGACAATTACATCACTTGCCACAGCAGACTGGTAACCACGGGTGGTATACACTTCCTGCACAATGGTTTCGTCAGGCAAAGGAATGATTACTTTTGTGCCAATGCCAAATGTATTGGGCGCTTTCCCCTCAAACTTTAGCTTCAAATAGTTGTTTTCAATCTTCTCCCCATCAATCGTCAGGTTTTTAAAGACAAAGGCTTCCTGGTCAATGTTGTTAATTATTAGGTCTAAATCTCCGTCATTATCAAGGTCGGCATAAACGGCCCCGTTAGAAAAAGATGCCTGATTTAAGCCCCACTGGGCCGAAACATCTTTAAACTGTAAATTCCCCTGATTTTGAAAGGCATGATTTGGGACTTTTACAATGGGCATTTTCTCAACCAAAGCAAGTTCCTGTTCTGTCAAATCACCTTCCAACCGATGTTGAACTGCTTCATTAGAAATGTATTTGATATAATCCAGATCGTTGGAACGTCTTTTTATGCCATTGGCAATGTAAATGTCTTTATTTCCATCCAAATCAAAATCTGCAATCAGTCCTGCCCAGCTCCAGTCAGTAGCATACATACCAGCGAGCAAGCCAATTTCACTAAAATATCCATTGCCTAAATTGAGTTGGAGTGAATTGCGGGCAAACTGGTGGTGATAACCAAACTCTAGTTTGTAATTATATACATTGTAAGCATCTTCACTGGCCGACGATTTGAGCATGACCGGATCGGATGGAAGCATATCCAGCGAGAGGATGTCGGGCAGGCCATCGTTGTTAATATCACCCACATCGTTGCCCATGGAAAAACGGCTGGTATGTCGCATGGAGGTTTCCAGTTTCTCGGAAAATGCGGGGTTTGCACCTCCTTCATTTATATACAAATAGTCGTTTTCATGAAAGTCATTACCTACATAAACATCCGGGAAACCATCCCAGTTTATATCTCCTACACTTAGGCCTAACCCGTAACCCAAAGCACTGCTGTAAATACCACTTTCTTTGGTTATGTCAATAAACTTTCCATTGTCATTCCGCATTAGTTTGTCACCGGCCAAAGGATGTGTTTGTTGCCTGAGCGTTGCCCTGCCAAAAGTACCGTTGGCATGCACAGAATGGTTCATCATATACATGTCCAGGTCGCCATCCAGGTCGTAATCAAAAAAAGCAGCTTGTGTGGAAAAGCCCACCAGGTCAAGGCCATATTGTGCTGCCTGGTCTTCAAACTGTGGAATACCCTCCTGATTATTTCCCAGGTTAATGTATAGTTGGTTTTTTCCTCTTATGTTCTGGTAGTCCCCAAGTTGGCTTACATAAATATCGAGTTTTCCATCTCCATTTACGTCGGCCATGGTTACGCCGGTAGTCCATCCTTTTTGCCCTCCTACATTGGCCACTTGGGTAATCTCTTCAAACTCAAAATTTCCTTTGTTCAGGAATAATTTATTGGTATCCAGGTTTGAGGTAAAATAAAGGTCGGGCAGGCCGTCATTGTTAAGGTCGCCGGCGGCTACGCCCCCGCCATTATAGAAATACATATAGCTGAAGATATTCATCTGTAATGTTTCTTCCAGCTTGTTTTGGAAATCAATGCCTGTGTGGGAAGAAGGGAGAAGTTCAAACCTGGTTGAGGGAATAACACTTTCGCAAGAAATGAGCAGGGCTGAAAAAACAAATAATAATGCGTATAATGCAAATTTTTTGCTAAAACCTGTAGGGTTTAAGTATGATTTATTATCAATATTCATAAAATTCCAAATCTTCATTATTTCTGGCTACAATCAACAGCTTTTTATCTCCTGTGGTTCGGGCTATGCCTAAATTCCTTACATCTCCTTTGATATTCAAACCCGAAACTGATAAAGCTTCAAAATCAAGTTGACTCTTAGGTTTAAGAAGCAGTCCGGTATTGGCATCATATTTTCCTTCTTCGGGTTTGGTTCCTGAAAAATTACCAGCCATTAAGAGTTCTTTTATGCCATCTTTGTCAAAATCATTATTGGAAATGGCAAAAACAGGAGAAAACTGGGCTTGCTCTGGCAACGGCTTTAGCTGATAAGAACCATCCCCATTGTTGATAATGACAGATGTCGCAAATTGGTATGCTTTGTATTCCAGCGACTTATTGAGCTCTTCCGGAGTAAAAACTTCTTCTATTGTTTTACCCGCATAATCTTCGTAATAGTTGAACTTCTTTTTAAGGTAGGTGAGTTGCATAACCATATCGTGCCGAAGGGCTGTAGGGTACATTGAAGTATCTTCGTAATAAGCAAATACATGGTCGAGGGTTTGGTTGTTGTCAAAGTCATTTACAAAAAGAGTAAATGGCTTGTTTTCTGAGGCTTTAAACTTTGAGTTTAGCCCCCAGTTTCCTGCTATAAAATCTATATTTCCATCTTCGTTAACATCTGTACTTATGATGCTGTTCCACCATCCATTTGTCTTTTCCAGGCCAGGTACATTATTCAGGCGTTCAAGGTTTTGGCCATTGTTTTTAAAGAGGGTGATGGGCAGCCACTCTCCTACTACCACCAGGTCCAGGTCATTATCATTGTCAAAGTCTACCCAATTGGCATTGGTTACCATGCCCACACTATTAAGGCGGGGAGACACCTGCATGGTTACATCTGTAAAATTACCATTTCCATCATTTTCCAGAATGTGGCTGCTGGCCGGCACCCCATATTTTTGGGGAACCGCCCTGTTCCCTACAAACAAATCGGTATCGCCATCCTGGTCATAATCAGCAGGTTTTACACACGAACCCATATTATACATCATCGGTAAAGATTGGGGAGAAGGTTCATAAACAGGTATACCATTATTAAAGCCTTTCAACAGGTAAAGCCTGTCCTGATATTCACGTGCATTTTCACGGAATGAATTACCACCGCTCACCACGTACAGGTCAAGGTCGTTATCACCATCAGCATCAAAAAATACGGCATCTACATCTTCATGTATTTTATCCTTTTCAAAAACTGCCACATTTGTTGCGTTAAAGCTTCCCTGTGCATTTTGCAGATAAAGCATGCCGGCATTTTCCGAGGCACCTCCTACATAAAAATCGTCTAACCCATCATTATTTACATCTGCTACGGTCAGTGCCGGACCTTCCCTTGATAACATGTGGTAGATGAGCCTTTCATAATTAAAGTCTACAAAGGAGTTTTCAGTATGTTTATAAGGAGGGTTGAGCTGGACTTTGGCTTTACTGAACAGGGCAGGTTGCTCAGGAGCCTGTACGTTCTGGAAAGGAACGGCATCTTCAATATTTAGCACCAGATGCCGATTGGTTTCTACTGCCGTAAGTAACTGTTTTTTGCCATACCCCCAATAAATCACCAAGCTATCCAAAATTTGGAGCGTGTCTAAACCAACAACCATATTATAACTCATAGATGACTGAAAACCTTTGGTTGGCACATTCTCATGCATGATTACCTTACCATCAGTGTATGCACAAACCCGGGCACCTACACCAAACTTGTTACGGTCTGGCCCCTGAAACGACAGTTTCAGGTAGTTATTTCCCGTAATTTTATTAGCTTCATTTCTGTAAACAAAAAGTTCCTGGTTTACATTATTCACAATGAGGTCCAGGTCGCCATCATTGTCTAAATCACCATAAGCAGCACCGTTTGAAAACGAAGGCTCTGCCAGCCCCCATTGCTTAGCCACATTTTCAAATTGCAGCCCCTCCCCTTTCTTAAATAAATAATTGCTTAGTTTATTGGAAGGCATTTTATCCACCATTTTTTCAAAATCTACTGTCTCCTGTCGCATAGCCGTTAACAGGCTTTCATCGCTGGCCAGGTAATCGATAAAATCCTGGTTGGTCACATCCCGGTAAATCCCATTGCTTACGAATATTTCTTTGTGGGTGTCATTGTCAAAATCAGCCAGCAAGGCACACCAGCTCCAATCGGTAGCATCTACATTGGCATATTGTCCGATTTCTGAGAAGTTGCCTCGCCCATTGTTAAGCTGCAATGTATTGCGCATATTCTGCTCATAATAATCATTGGCCAACTTGAGCTGCTGTACATCATAAGACTCAAAATGAGTCATGGTTTTGAGGCGATAGTCGCTTTCAGGAAGCATATCGGTAACAAAAATATCAGATAAGCCATCGTTGTTGATATCCGCAGCATCGGCACCCATAGAAAACTGACTGATGTGCCCCATTCTTTGGGTAAGTTCATCTTTAAAAGTCCCGTCCTTTTGATTAATGTACAAGTAATCTCGTTCAAAAAAATCGTTGGAGATGTAAATATCCAGCCAGCCGTCCAGGTTTACATCGGTAATGGTAACGCCCAGGCCGAAGCCAATGACACTTCCATAAATACCTGCTTGTTGGCTTACGTCTGTGAATTTTACTCCCCCCCCTTTGCCCCCCCCCGGGGGGGCAAAGGGGGGGGAATCATTGCGGTAAAGCTTATCCCCTCCGGTACTATCGCGCACATGCCTTATATTTTCCAGTCCTAATGTAGAAACTGGGCGAAAAGAGTTATTCAGTACGTAACAGTCAAGATCACCATCCTGATCATAATCAAAAAAAACAGCATGGGTACTGAAACCTTTGTCATCCAACCCATATTGAGCAGCACTTTCTACAAAAGAAGGAATACCCTCCTGATTCACTCCCTGATTAATAAATAGCTCATTTTCCCTTTTACCTCCTTCAATATCTCCTGAATTACACACATAAATATCCAGCCAGCCATCACCGTTCACATCAGCCATACTTACGCCGGTAGACCAAATTTTACTTCCGCCGACACCAGCTACTGCTGTGATGTCTTCAAATGTAAAGTCTTCCTTGTTCAAATAAATTCGGTTTTCATGCAGGTTGGCCGTTAGGTAAATATCAGGAAGGCCATCATTATTTACATCACCAATCGCTACCCCTCCGCCATTGTAATAATTTCGGTACCGAAACACATCGAAGTCTTCAGAGAGTACCAATTCGTTCTTAAAATCAATGCCGGTTTCCTCTTCAGGCATTGATGTAAATTGATGTGATATATTGCTATTTTGGCTTTTTGTACAGCCTAACAATACAATTGCCATCCACCACCATAGATATTTTCGCATATATCTAAAATTAAGCCCTGCCTGCAAATAAAGAAAAAACTAAAAGAAAACAAGTAGCCCTTTTGAAGCTACTTGTTTACAAAAATTATAAAATGAATTGTTGATTAATACCCTGGATTCTGCACCAGGTTAGGGTTAGAGTCTATCGCCTGCTGTGGTATAGGGAACAAGACACGGAAAGGGTCAGTAACGGTTTTCTCGTGCCAGGTAGTGGTAAAAGTACCAAACCTGACCTGGTCTGTCCTTCTGATGCCTTCCCAATACAATTCCCTGCCTCGCTCGTCAAGTAGGGCTGCATCATCCAAGCTTCCCAAAGCACTTGCTCCTCTCGCTGCCCTAAGTTCATTCACCATAGTCAATGCTTCACCAGAATTGCCCATTCTCATCAAAGCCTCGGCTTTCATCAGGAACACATCTCCATAACGGAAAAATATATACAGTCCGTGGTCATCAGGGTGGTATTTGATAGCCCGGATACCTGTGCCAGTAGGCGCGCCTGAGAGCCTGATTTCCGGGGTAAATGAAAGCGGAATTTGTGTTCTGTCATCAATAATCATTTCTCCATCATCATTATACTGTTGCCCAATCAGGAAGCCTTTTCCGATACCTGAGAATTCACTTCCATCCGGAGTGGCCGAAACACCTTTGCGCACATCACCATCCTCAAATTTATTATAAAAATCGGCAAGGGTTGTAAAACCATTCCATCCACTCGGATTTTGGTTGTAGTGCAGCGTCATCATCCAGCGGTTTTGAGGAGTACCACCCGATGTCGCAAAAATAATCTCACTATCTGCCAGCGGGGTGAAGTTAGAAAAATACTCATCTTCTAAAGCATATCCGGCGGAAGTTACTGCATCGGCATGTTCTATCACTTTCTGCATATCCGCATTGTCAAAAGTGAAGATAATCTCACCGCTTTCTGATATATCGGTAGATGTATATACTGCTTTATTCAAATATAACCTTGCCAGTAAAGTATTTGCTGCTGCTTTAGAAGCTTTTGTATTGGTAGGAGAAGGCCCCAATTCCGGTAAATCGGGTAAGGCTTCAGTCAAATCATTGATAATAAAGTCAAAGGCCTCGGCTCGTGTAAATACTCTTGGGTCGACATTCACACCTTCATCGACTTCCCTGAAGGGCACCTGGCCAAACAAATCCATTACCTGCCACATAAAGAACGCCCTCAGGAACTTAGCTTCCGCAGCCTGTTGTGCATTCGGGTTAGATGCCAATACCTGGTTCGTCTTGAAAGAGCGTTCATTCAATTGGTTCCATGCATCCCTGATTGACGCGTGGGTAGGGTCCCAGGTATGGGCATGCAGGGTGCGCCATACTCCGTTATCACTCCAGTCTACCCCACGAGTAGGCGGAATCAACTCATCTGAAGTATGCGTAAATAGGGCATACGTATTATTTTGATCCGTAAGTGCGCCCATATCAGCTGTATAAAGTGCTTCCAGCAGGGCTGCAGGGTCACCGGCAGTAAAACCACCGTCCGATCCACTCACTACAATAGAATCTACTTCATCTACCTCTAAATCGGTACAGGCTGGAACAATTAAAATACCCAGCAGTACGTACATAAGATTTTTTATTATATTATGATACTTCATTGCTATATCATTTTTGAGTTAAAAAGAAATATTCGCACCGAACGAAATGGTTCTCGCTCTTGGGTAAGTGGTGTAATCGATGCCAAAGGAGGGCACACCGTCAATCTCTTTGTTCACGTCAACCTCCGGGTCCTGCCCGCTGTAATTGGTAATTACAAACAAGTTTTGACCAGTTAGGTAGAGGCGCACGGAAGAGATAAAGTTTACATTCGGGAAAATATTATATCCCAGGGTCGCATTTTGCAGCCTTACAAAGCCTGCTTTCTCAAGAAAGCGAGTGGATACATCCGGCGCATTCAGGTTTGATTCCCCGTTGCCTACCACATCCCGGGTTACATTCCTTCCATTGGCCAGCGAACCTGCGGTAAAAAAAGCATTGGCCGTATTACTATACACCGAATGACCGAATTGCCCGGCAAAAAAGATGTTCAAATCAAAATTGCCCAGTTTAAAAGAATTGTTTAACCCCACATTCCAGTATGGCAAAGGGCTATCACCTGTAAACTTCTGAAAGTCACCCTCCGCATACTCTGAAATTCCTTCCTCATCAAAACCAATAAATTCCCGAAGGAAATAAGCGAATAATGGCTGCCCCTCCGCAATACGCTGAGAGAAAGCACCTGTAAGCCCTTGTCCGTCGATGTCACCTGTATTGATCAAACCATCAAAGTTTTGGACTTCATTTTCATTATAGGCAACATTACCGGTAATGTCCCACGAAAAGTTGTCCTGATCAATAGCTATACCATTCAATGAAAGCTCAACGCCCTGGTTAATTACATCTGCATCCAGATTAGTCCACACAAATTCATTCACAGCCGGTTGGGCACTCGTAATCTGAATCAATAAATCATTGGTGTTTTTCCTGTAAAAATCTAAAGTACCTGTCAAGCGATTGTTCAGAAATCCATAGTCAACCCCAATGTTAATCTGTGCTGTAGATTCCCATTTCAGGTCTGGATTGGCAAAAGCTACTGTACCCAAACCACCTCCGGTAATATCCCCTCCTTCGTTTATGTCCCAATTATCGTATCGTTGACGTTCCTGATATAGATTGTGGGGAATCTCCTGGTTACCGGTAATGCCGTAACCTAACCTAATGCCTAAATCTGTGAATAAATCGGGCACAAAAACTTCGTCAGACACCCTCCATTTGAATGCAAAAGAGGGAAAATAACCATATTTATTATCACCTCCGAAACGGGTGGAACCATCGGCCCGGATGGTACCGGTGAAAATATATTTGTCCAGAATATTGAAATTGACCCGGCCGAAAAATGATTGTAATTCGTCTGTTCTTCGTGAAGAGTTTCTGGCCACCACAGAATTTTGCAATACGCCATCTGAATCTTCAGTCTCAACAGAAGCAAAGTTGTTGATCATAATATCCAGATCACTGGTCCTGAAGTTTACCATCTCAAAGTTTCTGTCTTTAAAACCAAAGCTTTGGTAGGAATATCCGGCCAGTGCTGTAAGCGATGTATTCCCAATATCTTTGGTATAGGTAAAGTAATTTTCCCAAAGGCGGTTATCAATTTCCACATCATTGAGAAAAAGTCTTCCCTTGTCAATAATACCAGCCATATTCAAATCCCTGGAATAAGCATCCGTTCTATTAGAAAAGGAGCGATCGAGACCCACCACTGTTTTGAAAGTTAGCCCCTCTGTAATGGTGAGTTCACCAGAAAGGTTACCCAAAACCCTGAGGGTATTGACAAAACCTCTGTGTAATTCTACAATGGCCCTGGGGTTGATCTCGGTTTGGCTGGGTTGTACTAAATCACCATCCGAATCCCTAACCGGATAAGTAGGTGCAAACTTTAAGATAGCGCCCATCAAATCTCCTCTGAATCCCGAATTTCGGGTAACTGGCACCACCTCGTCACGGGTATCGGCAACGGTAAACTGGGTTGATATTTTCAGACGGTCGTCTATGAATGACTTGGAACCATTGAAGCGGGCTGTTACCCTTTTGAGGGCACTTTCATCAATAACGCCCTCCTGGTCAAAGTAGGAAAGAGTAAACAGGTAGTCTCCATCATCACCTCCTCCTCCGTACGACATGTTATAGTTTTGGGTAAGGGCTGTACGGTACATTTCATCCTGCCAGTCGGTGTTTCCTCCCCGATCAAAAGTATTCGCTGCATCCTGACCATTAAATTGGGTGTAGGCAGAAAGAAATTGCTCCCTGTTTAATAAATCGTACTGATTTGCCACTGTAGAAACACCTCCTGAAATAGAAACGTCCAGGGTCCCTTCCCCTTTTGTACCACTCTTAGTAGTAATGAGTACTACGCCATTGGCACCCCGGGAACCATAAATGGCCGTAGCCGA
This sequence comes from Cyclobacteriaceae bacterium, assembly GCA_965230065.1. Taxonomy (GTDB): domain Bacteria; phylum Bacteroidota; class Bacteroidia; order Cytophagales; family Cyclobacteriaceae. The sequence goes on from OZ245942.1 coordinate 396,659, forward strand.
CGCATCCTTCAAAATATCGATGCTGGCAATGTCATTGGGGTTCAGAAAATTCAGAGGGTTTCTGGGAGAACTCTCGCCAAATCCTGAGTTGGTTCCACTCGATTGTGTATTATCATTGCTTAACGGAACCCCATCTACTACGAACAAAGGGCCGTTACCACTACGCACTGAGGATGTACCTCGGATACGTACATTTACTCCTGCGCCGGGTTCCCCACTGGCAGTAGTAATCTGCACCCCGGCTGTTTTTCCCTGGATCAACTCCTCCGGGGAGGCAATTACCCCCTGGTTAAAATCTTCGGCTTTAACAGAAGCAACCGCACCTGTAGCATCTCTCTTCTCCTGTGTTCCATAGCCTACCACCACAATCTCACTCAAAGATTGTATATCTTCCGCCATCTCAATGTCAATGGTAGTACGGTTGCCAATGGTTACTTCCTGGTTTTGATATCCGATAGACGAAAAAACTAGGACATCGTATCCCTCGGGCACGGTTAACCGATAATTACCCTCGAGGTCTGTTACGGTACCTGTGGTCGTGCCTTTTACCAGTACGTTTACTCCCGGTAACTCCCCTTCTCCGACTGCGGTAACTTTCCCCGAAACAGTCCTTTCCTGCGCATAAACGCTACTTACCATTACACAAGCAAGAAATAGCATAAATGCCAATCTAAAGCGCGTAGAAATTCTCATAAGTAATTGATTTGGTTATGGTAAAATATCAACTCATAATTTAAATATATTTTTAATATAAATGTAATTAACAAACAAAACTATATATTAATTTTTTCAACTCAATAATATTATAGCGAATAATTACAATATTCCAAATATTATAGATGAAAAAATATTAGCCTTTTTCTTGAATACTTGAAAACTATTCCTTGTTAAGGATGTAAATATTTTAAATATACTAAGTATTTTTTGTGTGAAATGCAAACGATTGCATTTCAAAAAAAACAGAAATATTCCTTATCCAGGCATAGTTCTTACATGTAAATACAGCTATTAAAGTAAATTGTTTGAAAAAAGTTGTCTGCAAAAGGACAAAGAAGAGATTACAGTAGCGGGAGGCAGCACAGCAGGCAACATGTTATTTTGACTACCGCTGCCTACTAATTAACTCCAATATTGATTGATTACATCTTTCATTTCCTCATGAACAGCTCCGGCTGCAATAATTTCGCCCCCAAAAAGATAGTTGCTGCCCCCATCAAAGGTGGAGGCTTTTCCACCGGCTTGTTGTATGATGAATGCCCCGGCGGCCACATCCCAGGGCTTGAGGCTGAACTCAAAAAATCCTTCGAACCTGCCACAAGCGACATATGCTAAATCTATGGCGGCACTGCCCATGCGGCGCAATCCGTGGGTATCTTTCATCAGTACTCCCATCACTTTCAGGTAATCATTGATTTTGTGCATGCTGCGGTGGGGAAAGCCCGTTGCCAGCAAACTTTCACTGAGAGAACTTACAGATGAAACACGAATTTCTTCTTCATTGAGGTAGGCTTTTCCACCTCTAATTGCATGGAAGCACTCGTTACGGTTGGGGTCGTGTACTACTCCGGCAATTACCTGCTCATGTTCAATAAGTGCTACACTGATGCAAAAGATGGGAAGTCCGTGCAAAAAGTTGGTAGTGCCATCCACAGGGTCAATCACCCAATTGTATTTTTCTTTGCGGCCAATTTCGGTGGTGCCTTCTTCGGTAATGAACCCGGCCTTGGGCAGTATTTCGTGCAGCCCGGCCACCAGCTTCTTTTCCGATTCCTTGTCTACATACGATACCAGATCGTTTTTTCCTTTATATTCAATTACATCAGCAGTGATTTTTTTCTTTTCTTCCAGAATGAAAATACCGGTTTGTTTGATGAGTTGTATGGCTTGTTGTTGTATGTTTTCTAAATTCATAACATGGGAAATTTCTAAATCCTAATCTCAAAGCTCTAAATAAATTTAAATTGTCCAAATATAAAACTCAAAATACTCATCAAAACATATTGCATAGTTTTGAATTTTAAGGCTTTGAATTTTGAAATTGTTTAGGATTTCGAGATTAGTGCTTAGGACTTAATGTTTAACCCTTCTCTTCACCATGGCCGACAAAAACACAAAAACCGACAACCAGGCGGCTGTTCTGCCCAGGTAATCGCCATAACGGGCATAGAAGGTCATTGCGTCGTTGACTAACAGTTTAGCTTTGATTACGTCCTGCTCCAAGTATTCGGTAGCTTGTAAAATTTCTCCTTTCTGGTTGATAAATGCTGAAATACCCGTGTTGGCCGAGCGGGCAATGCTGCGCCTGAGCTCCACGGCCCTGAGCCTTGCATAGTGCAGGTGCTGCTTGTGCCCGGGCGTGTTGCCCCACCAGGCATCGTTGGTGATGATAAAAATTAGCCCGGCGCCCCGCTGTACGAACCTGCCCATAAATTCCCCGTAAATAGACTCATAACATATAGCCGGGGCTACTTTGGTGCCCTCTGCGTTGGCAAATACAGAAGGCGTTTTTTGCCGTCCATATCCACCGGAGGTGCCTCCCAGGCTAAATAATAACTCAGAAACAAAACCAAATACCTGCGGATACGGCATGATTTCTACCCCCGGCACCAGTTTTGACTTGTGATAAAATGATAATTCCTCTGTCTCGCTAAAAAAGCAGGCGGTGTTGAACATATCATAATAGCCAATATTTTCATTATAACGGGCCGTAGGTGTATGCGTACCTTCATAACGAACGTAACTCGTGAGCCCTGTAAGCAGAGAAAGGGTCGGATAATTGGGCAAGAAATTATTTTGAATGCTTTCGATAATAGGATACTGCGCAATATTTTTTTCCTCAAAAGCAGCATCTATGGCAGTTTCGGGCCAGAGCAAAAACTGGGTACTATCGGTCAGTTTCTGTTCAGAAAGATTGATAAAACGGGCTACCTGCTCCTCAAAGGGAATAAAATTTTCGGTACCGGCAAACTTTTCAGTATATGGGTCAATATTGGGTTGTAGCGCTACTATTTCGGTTGGGCTTCCTTTTTCTTCATAATTATAATAAATGATGTATGAAATAAGAATGGGAAGCAGTATGAGCAATAAGGTTGCGAAAAAAGGCTTTTTGTTGACTTTTCTACTGAAAATAGTTTCCCCTTTGAAACATCCATAATAAAAACCAATATTGGCGAGCAGTATCCATAATGTGCCGCCAAAAACCCCGGTAACATCATACCACTGCACCCAGTTGGGCACCATCGCAAAGGCGTTGCCAAAGGTGAGCCAGGGCCATGACAAATCCCAGTTTAAATGTAGATACTCAAAAGTCATCCAGTAAAGCACAAAACCGAACAAGCCCCAGCCCTGCCCGGCGGCCTGTTTGGTTTTCCGGTACAACATAAATGGAATTGTCATGAGGGCGGCATTGGCCACCAGCATGAAAAGGGCGCCTACCACGGTAGAGTTGTAAACCCACCAGGTTGTGGTAATATTCCAGATAAACGTAGTCAGGTAAATGTAGCCAAAAAAGGCCAAGCCCGGACGGCGGTAATTTTCAGCGGTAATACTCGCTTCAAGCGCAAGCAGCGGGGCAATGGCTATGAACAAAAAAAACGGTAATGGGCTTACCGGCCAACCGGCCCAAAACAGAAAGCCACTACCTGCTACCAAAATGAGGGGATAATATCGTGTGTTTTCCAAGTTTTTACTTTTTTCCTTCAATGACCATAACAATTTCACCTTTGATGGTAGCCTCTGTATAATAACCTATCAGTTCATCAAGCGTACCATTGACGGTTTCTTCATACATTTTGGTAAGTTCACGGGAAACGGAGGCCCGGCGGTCGCCCCCCATAATATCGGCACATTGCTGCAAGGCTTTCAACAGGCGGTGGGGCGATTCGTACAAAATGATGGTACGCTCTTCATCGGCCAGGGCAGTAATTTTTCTCTGCCGTCCTTTTTTATGGGGAAGAAACCCCTCAAACACAAAGCGGTCGGCAGGCAGGCCAGATTTTACGAGGGCGGGCACAAAAGCCGTAGCCCCGGGCAGGCACTCTACGACCACGCCTTCGGCCAGACACTTTCTTACCAGCAAATAGCCCGGATCTGAAATGACGGGCGTGCCGGCATCGCTTACCAATGCCATTTTCTCTCCTTTTTTTAGCCTTTCTACCAATTGGTCAGAAAATTTGTGTTCGTTAAAGGCATGATGGCTCTGCAATTTGGGTTTGCTGATTTCATAATGCTTCAACAACTTGCCCGTATTGCGCGTATCTTCCGCCAAAATGGTATCTACAGATGCCAGCACCTTCACGGCCCTGAATGTCATATCTTCCAGGTTGCCAATGGGTGTGGGTACGATGAAGAGGGAGGTTTCTTCTTTCAAATTTTTGTATTTGTGGAGGGGTTACATGTTATACGTTAAAAGTTATTAGTTATACATGAACTAATAACTTTTAACAAATAACAATTAACATCATTTCAAGCCGTCGATAGCATCGGCCAGCTTCCGGTCTTTGTCTGTTACGATATCCCCGGCATCGTGCGTGCTTAGTTCAAAACTCACCTGGTTGTACACATTGGACATGTGCGGGTGGTGGTTCATCTTTTCGGCTACTATCGCCACTCTCGACATAAAACCGAAAGCTTCTACAAAGTCTTTAAATTCAAAAGTTTTCTTGAGTTTGTTGTTTTCTTCTTTCCACATAATAAAATACAGGTTGATTGTTAAAAAAATTAATTATAGTGCCACCAGGCCATCAATGCCGTGCGCTTCTTCATATATCTTCATCACATCATCACTGGATGGCATCATGATTTGCGCCGTTACGCTGATGTAATTGCCATTTTTTGAAGGTTTGGTTTTGAGTTCGTGCATCGGAAAAAGGGCAAAAACTTCATTTTCCTTCCCGGCAGGCACGATAAATTTAAACATATACAAAGATGGCCATTGATGCTGGCTGTCCAGCTTGTCTTTAAACGATTGATAATTCATGTTTTTCTCCTGAATAGTATACCTTTTTATCTTTCAAATATGTATACGGGGAGAGCAAAGTTTGGGATTTCAAAAGAAAATCTCTTATCAAAAAGGTTTTTTTATAAAAAATTTTAGTAAAAAAATCACTTTTTTAGTACGCCACCATTACATTTTGCATTTTTTCCATCCTGCCAAACAACCTCCCACTTTCTTGTAAGCGTATTGAACACAGCTTTTCATTTGCATTCATTTTAACAAATTTTCAAAAAAGCACTAATTTTTATGTTCACCAAAGCGCAATTCCACCCTATTTGTTAACAATTTCTTAACGTTAGAATGAAACCCTTTGCAATGTTTTTCGTGATTTGTTAGTAAGTTTGCAACGAAAACAATGTTAGTTTTCAAATTTTTCAATTTATCACTCAAACAACAAGAAAGATGAAAATGTTAAAAGTAACCGCCGCCGCCCTTGCCATGTTATGGTCTGTAAATACCCAGGCAATGGCCGCCGATGACGACAAGGCCCAACTTAGCGTAAAAGCTATGCAAGGGCAAAAGAAAGCTGTCGTAAGAGTTGTGAATCTTTCTGGCAAACAAGCCTCCGTTCTGAAAATCAAAGACCAAAATGGTCATACATTATATAAAACTAATATCAAGAGCGGTGATGTATATGCCAAAAGATATGATTTCTCTGACTTACCTGCCGGTGTGTACGCCATTGAGGTAACCCAGGGTAAGGAAGTAACCCAGCAGTCGTTCAACCTGGAAAGTAAGGAACTTTCTTTCAAAAACGATGCAGCACTCACACAAGTGCGGTCAGTAGTAGACATTGAACCTAATTTGGTGAAAGTGTTGGTACAAAACGAAAAAGAAACTGCCTTGCAACTGCGGTTGTACGACATGTACGGGAAAGTATTGCACGAAGAAAGTATCGCCCCCAAGGCAACCATTGCCAAAGGCCTTAACTTATCTAAAGTAGGTGCTGGACGGTATTCTTTGGCCGTAACCGGAGATGGTTACCAGTACACCAGAAATATCGTGAACGAAGTTGAATAATTTTGACTTTAAGTGAAGTACGATGCATAAAAAAAGGTGCAGGACGCTGTCCTGCACCTTTTTTTATGCACCTATTTAATGTGTTTAAAGCAAGCAGGAATTTGAAGAAGGTAAGTACACCAGGGTTGAGAAGGGTGACCTTAGAAACTTCTTAAATTTATAGTGTCTTACTTTATTGATTTTGTGTGCTCATTCACAGCCAAAATTTTATTACCTTTTCACCTCGTCAATATTTCTTCAAATTTCTGTTCAAATTCCCGCAAAGGTTTAAAAGGCATGGTTTTGTAAAAATTTGTATTTTTATCACATGAATAAAAGTACCCGTACCTTCTCCCAATTTTACCACCGCATTAACACCAAACTAAAAAGCTGGAATATGAGCAAAAAAGCGCATGAATACCTCATTGAAGCCATGCTGATTGTATTCAGCGTGATTTTGGCCCTTTTTCTGAATGAGTACAGGAACAACCTGAAGGCAAAAAATGAAGTGGAAAAAACTTTGGTAAACCTTACCACTGAAATAGAAAACAACCGGGAAATCCTGAAAAAATTCATGCCATATCACCAGGGAGGTGCTGCCCGGCTGGCTTCCATTGCGGAAAACGATTCGGCCATCAATGCGTTGGAAAGACCATTGATTTACGGTGTTTTATATTTCCACAGGGAGTTATGAAGGAATCACCCGGTAGTTCAGCATGGGAGATACTTTCGGCCACCGGCCAACTTTCGCAGATCGACATAGAGCAGGCACAACTCCTCTCAAAGTTATATAGACAACAATCACATATACTTGATTTTATAAATGAGATATACAATTTCATCATAGACAGAGAGTTCTTAAATGAGCCACAAGCTAAAAACAACTTGCTGCTTTTGTCAATGCATTTAGAAGAATTACATGCGCGGGAAGTTGCGTTATTAATGTTTTATAACGAAGCCCTTGCGTTTCTCAAACCAGAGCCGAAAACGCTCAGCAATCATTACCAAATCAACGTAAAAGTTGACCCGGCCAAAGGGTTTGTCAAAAGCCATTGTTCCCTGCATTTTGTGGCTGATAAAGAAACCAAAGAAATCACCTATTGGATGAACGACGCTTTTCAGCCCATAGCAGTGGAAGGAGCAGATATTGATTCGGTATGGGTGACCGATGGGCCGGAAGGATTGCCTGCCCAGATGAAAGAGGTACACATCCGTTTTAAAAATACACTGCAAAAAGGGGAAGCGACCAAGATAGACTTTGATTACCAGGGCACTTTGAGTGCCGACCAATTTATTGACCCGGGAGATATTACCCCTGCCTGGACAGACCTCTCGGTGGGGGCGTTGTGGTATCCTTTGTCCATGGAAGAAGCCATGCTCACGTATGAAATTACGCTGACAGCCCCAAAACAATACACGGTGGAATCGGCAGGGGAGATTATCCCGCTCGGGGATACAAGATGGCTCATCCGTGAAGATACGGAAACCCCCGGCAGGATTATCCTGGTGCTGTCTGACCAACTCCATAAAGTAAGGACCCGCTACGGTAATTATACCATTGATTTCTTTGTAATAGATCAGGCCGATCCTTTTTTGGATACGTTGCAAAATTTTGCCAAAACGGCTTTACAGTTCTTTGAAGAAAAACTGGATCCTGTGGAAGGCGGCAATAAACACCTGAAAATTTGCTTTCCCAACCTGGACTTGGAAAGTGCTTCGGAGGGGGCCTACTCTTCCAACGGGAGTTTCGTGATGCTTACCAATCAGCGGGATGCATATCAGCAGTTTGCAACTTTAAGCCATGAAATCGCGCATTTTTGGTGGAGGCACGGCGACTTGGGCAATTATCACGACTTCCTCAATGAGGGGCTTGCAGAATTTTCTACCTTGATGCTCATTAACGAAACGTATGGTGAGGAAAAAATAGCTTCTACAATAAGAAGATACAGAAAAAACACGAAAGAACTGGGCAGCATCAAAGCGTGGAACATGGAAAACTCGGGCCAAAGGAATCATTATTTATACTGGAAAGGAAGCTTGGTGATGCTGGACTTATTGGATGAAACAGGGGAAGAAAAACTCTACACCATTCTGCAAAAAACCGCCGCCGAGAAGGTGAACCATTATGAAGATTTCCTTGAAATCATCCGGGAAGTAGCAGGCAGAGATGTTGCTGTGGAATTTGACCGGGAGTTTTAAAAACTTTACGTATTTGATTTGTCCGCCACTTTTTGTGCGTCTTACAAGAAGTGGCGGACAAATGCCTATGCATCCAGTATTTACAAAAAACCGTATCTTTACCCTATGGGAAATATGCGTGCATCTATTCTTTCCAGCGTTAAAAAAGCCGTACAGTCCATTGATCCACAGGCCGAGATAATTCTTTTTGGCTCCCATGCCCGGGGGGATGCCCGCCCTGATTCGGATTGGGATTTTTTAATACTATTGGAAAGCTTTCCAAATGATGACCTTGAAGACTCTATCAGAAACGAACTTTATGAACTTGAGCTTGGAATGGAACAGGTCATCAGTGCTGTAATCGAGCAAAAAAAGATATGGGATGATTTAGCCATTACTCCACTCTATAAAAATATCAAAAACGAAGGGGTTTTACTATGAGCTATTCAGTCTCAGACAAGATACAGATTACCGAGACTTTAAAGATGTAGAAGAGTCTCAAATAAGTCCGCTCATAGAAAGGGTTGAGAAATTGGTTGCCAAAATTGATGAATTGATACAACAACATTGAGAAAACCTCCATTGTCCACCACCGAACAACCCTGTCCGATACCGGACAAGCATAAAAATACCCTATTTTATAACTACCTGAAAATCAAAAAGTAACATATTGGCATATCTATTGGCTAGGCTTGATAAAGAAAATTTATCTGCGCTCTTAAACCAAAAGATTATGCTGCACAACTACCTGAAAATTGCCATCAGAAACCTTTGGAGAAACAAAGCTTATGCGCTGGTGAGTTGTTCGGGGCTGGCGCTGGGGATTTCCTGTGCGGTACTACTTTTTCTGTTCGTCCGCTTTCACCTGGGCTTTGACCACCATCATGCCAACTATGAAAACATTTACCGCGTTACCACCAATATGCAGCGGGCCGACGGGGGCGTTTCTTACGTAGCCGGCACGCCCCTTCCCCTGGCCGAAGCGTTGCGGCTGGATTTCCCGGAAATTGCTGCCGTAGCCCCCATCCAATACATGCACGTAGTGCCCCTGAGCGTGGAAGAAAATGGTGAGGTAAAACAAATTTCCGGCGAATCTATCGTGGTAGCCGATTCTGCTTTTTTCAATGTGTTTTCAGCCAACTGGCTTATGGGCAATCCGGAAAAGGCTTTGGTTGCCCCAGGCGAAATTGTGCTTACCGAGAAACTGGCAAAAACTTTATTTGGAGATAAAAACCCGATGGACAATACAGTGAGCCTGGCAGGTGCTTACGATTTTAAGGTAGTAGGCATCCTTGAAAACCCACCCTCGAGTAGCAGCCTGCCTTACACGGCTTTGGTTTCTTTTCAAACAGAAGATGCAGAAATTAATAATCCTGGTAACTGGGCCAGTATTGCCAGTAATAACCAATGTTACGTGATATTGCCTGAAAATGTGAGCGAAGAAAGTGTGGAAGCCCGTCTGCCCGAACTGAACGAAAAGTATAAAAAAGGGCGGGCTGCCGAAACTGAATTTCATACCCTGCAACCTCTGCATGAAATTCATTTTGATGAAAGTTATGGAGATTTTAGCAAAAGAACTTCCTACACCCAATTGGTAGCCATCGGCCTGATTGCCTTGTTTTTAATTACCATTGCCTGCGTAAATTTTGTAAACCTGGCTACCGCCCAGGCCATGCGCAGGGGAAAGGAAGTGGGTATCCGCAAAGTGCTTGGCAGTTACCGCTGGCAGTTGGTAACCCAGTTTATGGGTGAAACTTTCCTGATTACCATTATTTCCATTGTGCTGGCTTTTGGTATTTTGCAATGGGTGTTGCCCGTATTCAATAATTTTATTGAAGAATCCCTGGCAATTCAACCCCTTGAAGACACTACGCTGCTGTTGTTTCTGACCGGAGTGGCAATATTAACTACACTCCTGGCCGGGCTGTACCCTTCCTTTTTACTTTCCGGATTTCAACCTGCCAAAGTGCTAAAAGGGCAAACGATGGACACAAAGGTTGGGGGCATCTCTATTCGACGCAGCCTGGTAGGGTTTCAGTTTTTTATTGCCCAGATTTTGATTGTGGCTACGCTGGTGATTGTGTGGCAAACCCACTACATCAGCAATGCTTCTATGGGGTTTGATACCGCGTCTCGTGTCATTGTCTCCCTGCCCGATAATTCACCCAATGCCCTGGACGCCTTCAAACACAAGCTGCTGCAAAACCCGCACATTGCCTCCGTAAGTTTTGGGAGTGCCCCGGCCAGCGGCAACAATTCCTGGATGGGATTCACCTATGAAAACCAGGAAGACATTTCCAACTTTAAGGTGCAGGTAAAAATGGCTGATGACAAATATCTTGATACGTATGGCCTTAACCTGGTGGCCGGAAGAAATTTGTACCCCAGCGATTCGGTGCGGGAGTTGCTCATCAACGAAAAGCTGATGAAAAAACTGGGTGCACAACAACCCGAAGAAATCATCGGCAAGCGCATCAAATTAGGTGGAAACGAATATGTACCCATCGTGGGCGTGGTGGCCGATTTCCACATGCGCTCCCTGCACAGTGGTATCAGTCCGTGTATTATTACTTCCAATGCATCCCAATACTGGGAGGCTGGTATTCTGGTCAACAAAAATGCACCGGTACAGGAAGTGCTGACAAACATTGAAGAAAGCTGGGAGGCCACTTATCCCGAAGGACTTTTTGATTACGATTTCCTGAATGAATCCATTGCCAATTTCTACAAAGAAGAAAGACGCATGTCGCAAATCCTGACTGTTTTCGCGCTCATCGCCATCTTCATCAGTTGCCTGGGCTTGTACGGACTGGCCTCTTTTATGGCTGCGAAAAGGACGAAGGAAGTAGGCATCCGCAAAGTGCTGGGCGCGTCGGTGCAGCAGATTGTCCTATTGTTTTCCAAAGAATTTGTATGGCTCGTGGCCCTGGCATTCGTGGTCGCCACACCCCTCACCTGGTACCTCATGGAACAATGGCTGCAAAACTTCGCCTACCAGGTTGACCTGAACATCGGCCTATTTATACTGGCAGAGTTGGCTTCTTTACTGATTGCTTTGCTTACGGTGAGCTATCGTTCTTTGAAAACCGCGATGGCAAACCCGGTGGAATCGTTGAAGGATGAATAATCGCTGTCTGAATCACAGCGGCGAACCGTCAGGATGTTCAGGATGAACAAGATAGCCAGGATATAAAAAATTCTGGTCATCCTGAAAATCCAGACTATCCAGATTCTGACAATTAGACTACAAAAATAATTACCATGCTCAAAAATTACCTGAAAACCGCTTACCGCAATATCCTGAAAAACAAGGTATACGCTATCATCAATGTAGCCGGATTATCCATCGGGATGACGTGCTGTATTTTTATTTTCATGTACGTTCACCATGAGCTGAGCCATGACAAATTCCATGAAAAGAAAGAGCGTATCTTCCGGCTGGTGCGTATGTTTGAAAACAAAAATGGGGAAAACCTGGTGGGCGTCACATCCCCGCCTTATGCCGATGCCCTGGCCAATGATTATCCAGGGCTTATTGCCGAAGCTACACGCTTTCTTCCAAATGACGGGCTGGTTACGTACAAAGAAAACTCTTTTGTAGAGGAAAAATTCTGCTTCGCTGATGAAAACTTTCTGGAGGTATTCACTTTTCCGCTCGCTCTTGGGAATCCGGAAACGGCACTGAGCGGAAAAAACAGCGTGGTCATTACTAAGAAAATGGCAAAAAAGTATTTTGGGGACGAAGATCCGATGGGAAAAGTACTGGAATTTGAAAAAAGAGACCAGTTTACCGTAACCGGCATACTGGCAGATGTGCCGGAATACTCCCATATTGATTTTGACTTTATTGCCTCTTTGAAAGTTTATGAAAACTTCGACTATTTCAGCAATTGGTGGGCTAATTCCCTGCACACCTATGTTTTATTGCCAGAGAATGTAAAACCAGCGACACTGCAATCCCAACTTCCCGACTTCATAAATAAATACATGGGCGAGGATTTGCGCGAAAAGGGCACACAGATACGCCCGAAGCTTCAACCTCTCTCAGCAATTTATTTTCAAGATAACATGATGTTTGACAGGGGCGTGAAGCATGGCAATATCACTTTTGTTTACATTTTTGCCATGGTGGCTTTGTTCATTCTGGTGATAGCCTGTATCAATTTTATGAACATGGCTACGGCCCAGTCGGCCAAACGGTCGCTGGAAGTGGGTGTGCGCAAAACGTTGGGTGCATTACGGCAAAGCCTGGTATTACAGTTTATCACCGAATCGATAGGATTGGCCTTCATTGCCATGCTGGTGGCTATTGTATTGGTGGGGGCTTTGCAGCCATATTTTAACAACCTGGTAGAAGCTTCCCTTTTCTGGACTTTTGGGGGCGGTACAAGCATCCTGATTTTCTTGCTGATTGTAACTTTTGTAGGTTTACTCGCAGGCAGTTATCCGGCGCTGGTGCTTTCGGCTTTCCGTCCAGTGGTGGCGTTGAAGGGCAAAAGCAAATCGGGCAGGCAGGCGGTGTGGCTGCGTAAGGGGCTGGTGGTATTTCAGTTTTTCATTTCCATTGTGCTGATTGTGGCTACGCTGGTGGTTGGACAGCAAACTGAGTTTGTACGCAACAAAACCCTGGGGTACGACAAGGAACACATGCTGGTTGTGTCCGTCAACAACCAGGAAATAGAAAACAACCGGGAGCAGTTCAAAGAACAACTTAGGCAAAAATCGCAAATCCTGTCCGTATCCGGCATGTCGGGCGAACCGGGCGGGTTTCATGACCTTTACGCATTTAAAATAGAAAACCATGAGGAAGAAGTCCATGACCTACGCACCGTTTTCACTGATTACGATTATGTGAAAACCTTCGGATTGAACATCATAGCAGGGCGCGATTTTTCCCGGGATTTTACCACCGATACACAGGAAGCCGTCATCATCAATGAAGCCGCAACCCGTTTCCTGGGTTGGACTCCGGAAGAAGCCCTGGGCAAAGAAATCACCAACAAATTCCGCGATTCTATTCCCCACAAAGTAGTGGGTGTAATAGAAGATTTCCATTTCGCCTCTTTGCACAACACCATTGACCCCATGGCTATTTCAATTGGGAATGACCAGCGGGTGATTGCCATCAAACTGGCGGCAGGCAATATGCAGGAAGCCGTAGCTACGGTAGAAGACACCTGGCAACAAGCATCAGCACAGTACCCTTTCGCTTACAATTTTTTGGACGAGGAATATGATAATCTTTACAAAGCCGAACAAAAACAGGGCATGCTTTTTCGCCTGTTTGCAGGCCTGGCAATTTTCATTGCCTGCCTGGGTTTGTTTGGGCTGGTAACTTTCACCGCCGAGCAGCGCACCAAAGAAATAGGCATCCGCAAAGTATTGGGCGCCTCCGTGCCCGGACTGGTGCATTTGCTTTCCAAAGAGTTTACCATCCTGGTGCTGGTGGCACTGGTAGCAGCCGTGCCGGTAGCCTGGTGGGCCATGGAACGCTGGCTGTCCAACTTTGCCTATCGCATTGATGTAGGCATCTGGATATTTATAGTGGCAGGTATCATTGCTTTGGCTATTGCCTGGCTTACGGTGGGCTATCAGTCCATTAGGGCAGCGTTGGCAAATCCGGTGGAATCGTTGAAGGATGAATAAATGTCTGAATCAGGATGCTCAGGATACTTTAGATACTCAGGGTTTTTTTATCCTGGCTATCTTATTCATCCTGATTATCCAGACGGTTCGCCGCTGCGATGCTGACAGATGCAACCTCTTCACCAAAATCAACATCTAAAAAATAACACTATAAACAACACATAAAATGATTAAGAATTACTTAAAAATCACCTTCCGTAACCTGGCTAATCATAAATTTTACACCTTTTTGAATATCCTTGGCCTTAGTATTGGTATTGCCAGTTGTTTGCTCATTTTGTTGTATGTCTTTAACGAAATGACGTATGATACTTTCCATACCAAAGCCGACCGCATTTACCGTGTAGGGCTGAATGGTAAAATTGCTGACCAGGAAATATTTACCACTAACACAGCCCCGGTGATGGCATTCACCGCCGTACAGGAATTTCCCGAAGTAGAAAATGCCACCCGGGTTTATGCGCACTGGAATGAATGGGTCGTCCGCTATGGGGAAACAGTAATTACCGAAGAAAAAGTATATTTCGCCGACTCCACTTTTTTTGATGTGTTCAGCTTCAAACTGCTGGAGGGCGACCCACAAACGGCATTGGACGAGCCGCATACGTTGGTGCTTACGGAAGATATTGCCGAAAAATACTTTGGGGATGAATCCGCCCTGGGAAAAACCCTGCTGCTGGGCAATGACAAAACGCCCCACAAGGTAACCGGGGTAATGGAAAACGTGCCGGGCAATTCCCATATTCATTTCAACATGCTGCGCTCCATGGCTTCTTATGAGCAAAGCCGGAGTGAACACTGGCTCAACAATAATACGCTCACCTATCTCTTACTTCATGAAGGTGCATCCCCTGTGGCGTTGGAAGCTAAATTTCCTGACTTAGTAATAAAATATGTAGGCCCGGAAGTAGAGCAGTTTATGGGCGTTTCTATGGAATCATTTGGAAATGAAGGGAATAAGTATGGTTTCTTTCTGCAACCTATTCTGGACATTCACCTGCACTCAGATTTAAGGGACGAACCTGAGCCGGTCGGTGACATCACTTATGTGTATATCTTTGCAGCTATTGGCCTTTTTATTATTTTGCTGGCATGTATCAATTTTATGAACCTGGCTACTGCCCGCTCGGCCAACCGCGCCAAAGAAGTAGGCATCCGCAAAACTTTAGGCTCATTGCGCATCCATCTGGTGCGGCAGTTCTTAACTGAATCGGTGATACTCAGCCTGATCGCTACTATTCTCGCTCTGGCAGCCGCCACATTATTACTTGACCCTTTTAATAACATTGCCGGAAAGGAAATATCCAGCAGCCTTTTTGGAAAGCCCTGGTTCATCTTAAGCCTGATAGGCTTGATACTCGTTGTGGGAATCGTTGCAGGCAGTTACCCTGCATTTTATCTTTCTTCCTTCCGTCCGGTAGAGGTGTTGAAAGGGAAGCTCAAGGCTGGGATGAAAAGCAGCGGTATCCGAAACATATTGGTGGTTTTTCAGTTTTTTATTTCCATTACGCTGATTATCTGCACCCTGCTGGTGTACGAGCAACTGGAATATACCCGCACCAAAAACCTGGGTTTTGAGAAAGAAAATGTAGTGGTGATGAAGGGTCTCTGGCAATTGTCGGAAGAAAAGCAAAAAACCTTTAAACAAGAACTGGTTAGCCAGTCGCAGGTGGTGAACGCCAGTATTTCTAACCATGTGCCCCCCGGCACCAACAATACCACCATTTTCAGAAAGAAAGGTACCGAACAGGACATTCTTATTTCCTGCTACAACGTAGACCATGAGCACCTGCCCACCATGCAAATTGAGTTGCTGGAAGGGCGCAACTTTTCGCGCGATTTCCCAACAGATACGGCTGCCATACTGCTCAACGAAGCGGCTGTGCGGGAATTTGGCTTTGATGAGCCTTTGAACGAAACTGTGCTGTTTTTTGGTGGAAGGGAAATGCAGGAATTAAAAGTGATTGGCGTATACAAAGACTTTAATTATGAAAGTTTGCGCAATGAAATAAACCCACTGGGCCTCATGCTCACTACCCGTGGCGGTAATTTGTCGGTAAGAATCGCTTCAGGTGATGTAAACGAAACACTACAGATCATTGAAGGTAAGTGGTCAAATTACGCCCCCGGCGAGCCTTTTCAATATACTTTCCTGGACGAAGATTACGATGCTCTTTTCCGGGCCGAACAGCGGTTGGGTAAAGTTTTCTCTATTTTCACCGGACTGGCCATCATCGTGGCCTGCCTCGGGTTGCTGGGCTTAGCGGCTTTTATGGCCGAGCAGCGCACCAAAGAAATTGGCATCCGTAAAGTGATGGGCGCCTCGGTAGCCAGCGTAATGCTGCTGCTGTCCAAAGATTTTACCAAGCTGGTGGTTATTGCCTTCGTCTTGTCAATTCCCGTAGCGTATTTCATCATGGATTACTGGCTGGAAGGATTTGCTTTCCGCATCGCCATTGGGCCGGGTATTTTCATTCTGTCAGGTTTGTCTGCATTGCTCATCGCCTGGCTTACGGTAAGTTGGCAGTCGGCCAAAGCGGCTACGGCCAATCCGGTGAAATCGTTGCGGTCTGAGTGAGTTCAATGAGCAATTAACAGAGGGCAATGAACAATTAGAAATGAAACTCTCCCCGCTCCCCCGGTCTGTGTCGCACAGACCGGAAGTCAGCGTGCTGGCCTGTGCGACACAGCCAGGGAGATGGAGCTCCCTGTCGTGCAAAACGAAGCACAGACAGGGAGCAGTAGTATTAAAGTTATTTTATAGCTTTTGTATTACACCTCCCACCCTTTTCTGTAGGTTCTGCCTACAAATTGGTTGGCCGCTTCCAGGTTGGTGATTTTCATGTTTTCACCGTCCCATAATAGTTTTTTGCGGGCATAAAAATCCATTTTTCCTTTGCTGTCTTCTTTTCTCAGCATATAAGAGCGAATAGCCAGGTTGCCCATCAAAACGGTTTCGGTCATAGGCCCGGCATAATCAAAAGAAGAGGTTAACGCCTTGTGTTCCGGGCTGTTGAAACCTGCTTTACAGGCATCTACCCATTTGCGCTGGTGGCCATACTCTGGCTCATCATTCTTTTCTACTTCCGGTCCAAACTCTGTGGTTCCGTCATTCAGGTACAATTTGGGCATCAGGGGAGAGCTGTCGTTGATATTGGTAGAAATAAGCCCTTTTTCCCCGATAATCAATACGCCATTGGCACTATTGGCCCCGCCAATATCCTGATTGGCAGGAATAATTTCAGGGTGGGAAGGCCTGATACCACCATCACTCCAGGTCATTTCTATGGGAGATTTACTTTTATCAGTAGCCCCAAAATGCAGGGTGATGAAAGAAGAAGGCGGGCACCCTTCCGGATGATAATCGGCCGTCCACATTTGGGAGTATACCGAAGCCACGCTGCATTCCGCGTCTGTAGGATATTTCAGCCCCAATGTCCTGAAAGGAATGTCTATCAAATGGCAGCCTACATCGCCTAATGCACCTGTACCATAGTCCCACCAGCCTCTCCAGTTGAAGGGGTGTATATTGGGCGTATAGGGTTTATATTCGGCCGGGCCTAACCAAAGGTTCCAGTCTAAATCTTTAGGCTTCAGGCTTTCATCAGGTTTTGGCATGGCACCGCCCTGGGGCCAAACCGGGCGGTTTGTCCAAACCTCCACTTTTGATATGTTGCCCAGCACACCGGAATCCACCCATTTTTGCACCATATCCAGCAGCGGGTTTGAGCCACCCTGGTTGCCCATTTGGCTGACAATTTTGTTGTTTCTTGCCATTTCGGTAAGCAAACGGGCTTCACGGATGTTGTGGGTTAGTGGCTTCTGTACATACACATGTTTTCCCCTTTCCATGGCATAGGCGGCGGCAGGACCATGCACATGATCGGGCGTGGAGATGGTAACCGCGTCAATGTCTTTTTCCTTGTCCAGCATCTCCCGGTAATCAGCATATAATTTTGCCTTGGGAAATGACTCCACTGAGCTTGACGCTGAGCCGGAGAAGTCTACGTCGCAAAGGGCAACGACCCTTTCCCGCCCTTTTACGGAAGCATGCATAATATCGCTCCTGCCTTTCCCGCCTGCACCAATGGCGGCCAAATTTAGTTGATCAGAGGGGGCCGTAAAGCCGACACCGCCCAATACATGCCTGGGCACAAAAAATATGGAAGACGCGATGGCCCCATTTTTAATAAATGATCGGCGAGAGGTGTTTGATGGTTTCTTTTGTTGTTTTTTCATGGTGTGGGTTAAATTTTATTACTTGTGTTAAAATGTATGTTGAACTGATTTTCAACCTTTTAAAGTTAGCAAATGTGAGCTAATTATTGGCTACAGCCGAAGGGGTTTCGTGAAAAATCGAAAAAAATATCAATTCCCAATATGGCTAACCTCTTCACTATCAACTTTTCGTGCACGCTCAAAAGAAGGAAGTGCTGCGTTCGTTCGTACTTGTTCTAGCCAAAAAACGCCATCATAGGGAACAGAATTGCCACGGGTACCTACAAAATCCATATCTCCGTCCTTGTCCATATCCCTGACAATAAACTTATCAAACATTCCTCTTTTTCTTCGGGATATATCGTGCCGTTTCCAGGGCTGCTTGAGGTCTCCGGGGTGTTCAAACCAGGCCAGGCGGCCCAATGCATCCGTGGGCTTTACTTCCCCATCCTCCGCCCTCGCTCCCTGACTGTAACTACCAGCCATGATATCCGGCAACCTATCTCCATTGATATCACCAAGCACAAAACCAACCAGGGATTCCGGGTACATATCTCCTACGGAATGCACCACCCACGTATCTTCAGGGTGAAGAGGTTGCTCGAGCCAAATCAGATAAGTAAAAAGGAATTCTGCCAGGAGGATGTCCAGGCGACCATCCTGATTAAAATCATAAAAATCCATATTGAAGCCACTGGTAAAAGTTTCTTCCCAATCTTTAAAGGTAGCCGTGCGTTTTTCTACAGGGGTAACGGTTTCGGCTACTTTGATCGGATGCTCCCGGAAGGAAATAGGGTCAGTACCCAGGTTTTCAAACCAATAGATTTTCCCCTGTCCCCTTGAGCCTCCTATGATGTCCAGGTCACCATCCTGATCCAGGTCTACAGGCTGGGAATTGATAGGAATCTTTACTCTTTTCAGTTCATGTTCTGTCCAGGCTTCATCTTGTAAAGGGTCTCCTTTGACCTCGAACCAGGAGATAGGGTTGGGTGGCCCTTCCATACCCGGCGTTTGTTTTCCCTTATTGGGGGCAGTTACTTCCGGACGGCCATCCTGATTAAAATCAGCAAAAAATACCCTGATAAAAGAGCCTCTATTTTTGGTAATAGAAGGTATCAATCGCTCCCACTGGGTAGTTCGGATAGCTTTGCCCGGATTTTGAAAATAGATCAAATGAGCCAGTTCGCAAGCAGCCATAATATCCGGATACCCATCTCCATTGAGGTCATCTACCGCTACATCTTCTGGTGCTCCGGCCTCCGCCCCTTCAGCCAGGGTTACCAACTCCCATTGATCCGGATCCTGACTGCCAAAGGCAATGCGAATATGTCCTTCAGGTACTCCGTCATATTCTGTATCCGATTCGTGGACGGAAATGATATCCTCAAACCCATCCAGGTCCAGGTCTGCCATCACCAGGCCGTCACTGCCACTGATGGCTACTCCGGAAATGGACACATCGTCGATGAGATGCTCTTTCCAGGAAATAAATTCACCCTGTGGTGTCCGGGCCTGGGTAGGAGTAGCAGCAAAGGTATTCGGCTGTACTTCTTGCTGCGACGCTTGCGTACTTGAACCATTACAAGACCCTGTTAGTAAAGGAAGTAACAGGATAAACTTATCTAAGAAACTTCTTACCGGAAAGCTATACTTATCCATAGAATAATTGCCTGGTTTTATATGGTACAGGAAATTTACTAAAAAAATAATGGGATATGTAACCTTTTTTGGTTTACGGCAATCAAAGAGATACTTATTATTCACAATTAAACTTTAGAATATGCTTATAGGTATTGTATTCGTCGCCACCGTTTTAATTATTGCCCTCTTTTTTGCCTGGTTTTTCCGTCAGCAAGCCATAAACAAGGAACGGCTCATTTTGATTGAAAAAGGAGAAAATCTTGATGAACTCTTTGATAAAAAGGAGAAAAGGTCTTCTTTCCCCTGGTTAAAGCTGGGAATACTAATCACAGGCTTGAGCATTGGATTTTTAGGACAAGGCTTCCTGGTAAATAAGAATGTTACAGGTAATGAACCTTTATATCTTTTTGTTCTTGGGTTTTGTGGAGGAGTATCCATGATCATTGCTCATTATGTGGATAAGCGTCAAAAGAAAGAATGAGCGCATGGAGGACTCACACATTGAAAAAGTATGCAATGGAGATACAGAAGCTTTTCGGTATTTTATCACAACCTACAAAGACATGGCCTTTACCGTAGCGGTATCTGTGGTGAAAGATGAGTACTATGCAGAAGAAGTAGTGCAGGATGCCTTTCTGAAGGCATTCAAAGGATTAAAGTCATTCAACAGGAAAGCTAAGTTCAGCACCTGGTTTTATCGCATCGTTATCAATGAAGCTTTCATGCGGCTGAAAAAAATGAAGAAAGAAATTGTATCCTTTGTACCCGAATACGAGCAAGGGCATACAGAAGATCATGTACTTTCATCCTTATCCGTAGATGAGCAACGGCATTGTATCAACGAGGCGCTGAAAAAACTACCTCCCAAAGAAAGCCTGGCACTACGGTTGTTTTATCTGCAAGAAGCAAGCATCAAAGAGATGGGTGAGATGACAGGCTGGTCTGCTTCCAACATAAAAGTGATATTACATCGTGCCCGTAAGAAAATGCAAACCGTATTGCAGCAAGTCATAAAATCGGAACTATAAAAATAGAATGTATGGAAAACTTTAAAGATAACGACAAGGCGTTTTATCAACTCATGCAGCAAAGTAGGTTACACATGCCTTTTTCCGATTTTGAAGACAAAACAATGCAGAAAATTTATCAGGAGGAACGACACAAAAAATCTATTTCTCAGGATATAAAACTTTCTACTTTTTTCTTTATCATCGGTACTGCATTTGGTATTTTGGTTTCCATCTTATTACCAAAATTAGAAGGAAGCTTTTTGGGCATTTCTCCTGATAAGCTCTTGCTTCCATTTCAGGTAATATTCATTGTTTTATTGCTTACCCAGTTAGAAAGTCTGGTAAAATTGATAAAACGACAGATACAATAAAGCCCCGCAGACAATTCATAAAATCGTCGTATTTCTACAAGACTGTCCCAGTAGCAATAAGTAAGATCGGGGAAGTTATGCTTCCAGCATATTTAGCCCAAAAGCTTGTCAGTACCCTGGGTAACGCTGCGGCTTACCAGCACATTGGTTACACCCACCAATACTCCGGTAGCCACGGTCCAGGCCAGAGCATCTTTCCATGAAATTTCTTTGTCAGCCGGATCCGAAGGAGGCTCATCATCGGTTACTTTTACCCATACTTTTTCTATCAGTTTGCGGGTAAGAAAGGCACTTAGCATGGTAGCACCCGCCACAATTGCTCCTTGAATTTTTTCTTTGTCGTCGTTACTCATCTCATTTATAGTTTTAATAAAAATCGGTTTTTTATTGCTGAAACAAACGCTTCATCATATAGTAGGGAAATTATCTTGCCAACCTGCTACCTGTAATTTGTCAGATTATAAATAAGTACCAAAAAAGGATATTCTCCCCGGATGAGCGCATGCGAATTCCGGGGGCTCCCGCTTCCAATGTAGGAGGCCCCGGAATTTGCCAGCCCCCAATGGCTAACACACATCCGGGGAAAATGCGCTCTATTTTGTTTTATTCTTCTTTTTTAAGAAAATCAGAATTGAAACACGGCGAAACATGACTGTTTCTGAAAAAACCGGATTGAAAGGAAAATTTGGTATTTCCGGCTGATTTCTCAATAAAGAAAGGGAACAAGATTGTAGAATCCCTTCTACAATCTTGTGCATAGGTTTACTTATCCAGTGAGTTGATCCAGTCCGCTATTTTCAAGGCATCTTCTTCAGGCACCTGAGGCATTGGGGGCATCTCGGTGGCATAATCGGGCCAGTTTTGGGGCTGTGGGTTATAAATCAACTTTACGATTTCTTCATTGGAATACTTGCGCTTGGCAATATCCACATAGGCTGGGCCTACCTGCCGCTTTTCGGTTTGGTGGCATGCCAGGCAGGTATACTGCGTAAGCAAGCCTTCTACTTCTGCATAAGTAGGAGCAGCCGCTACCGTTTTGGCCGAAGCCGTAGCAGCAGTACTTTTTGCAGCAACTGGTGCTTCCTTCTTATTGGGTATAGATGCTTTCTTTTCTACTTTAGAAGAGTTGAAAGTACTTACTTCCTCCATGGATAATTTTTTACCTTCCGGAATATTGTTCAATGTATAATAGGCTGTAGGGTGTACCAGTGAATAAGAATTCTCTCTTGCCCTCACACCTCTCAAAGTAATGGTATGGATGTGGTATTGTTGCAAACTATCCACGATAATCCGGGCTTTCATCCCGTCTGCTGATACTTTTACGCCTTTTATGGTATGCGTCAGGTTTTCTACCGGAGGGCTGCCATATACCGGATGGTATTTGTAGATGTAGCTGTTTACTGAATAAGAGGCCAGGTCTTCGGCTGATTTTTTATCTACGGGTTTGGTAAACTCTACCTCAAAGCCATCGGGCATGGCACGCACGGCACGCATTTCAAAAGGAACACGTCCGTTCCACACCAGGCGTTGCAAGCCTTCGTTGGCTTCTCCGGCCGAGCCCCAGCCCCGGTTGGTTTCGCCCACCATGAGAGAGCCGTCTTTGGCCCAGGCCATGCGCAGTACACCCGACTGAAAACCGGAACGGAAATCCCAGGCAGCACCCTGGTATTCACCATTAACTTTTTCCAGAAAGACACGGGAAATTTTGCTTTGTCCCTGGTCGCCCACCAGCACCTGCCCTGCAAATGGGCCGAAGTGGCCTTCCGGTATTTTTACAAATTCTGAGGTAGAGATGCCCAGAATACCATGAGGCAGCCATACGGCAGGCAACTGCACTTCCGGAAATTCTTTTTTCACTTCATACAAAGTGGTAAAGTCTTCATCCACCACATTTTCGGGCTTGATGTAGCTTCCCTCTTCATTTTTTTCCTGACGAGGATCTACTTTGGCGTATAATTGTTCTGTGGTCAGGTTTATCGGAGAGTTAGGTTCTTCTGCCCATCGCAAACCAGCCGGGTGCCCGGTGAAGCTTCCTTTTTCTATATGCCACAATCCACCAGAACCCATCCAGTCGCCCTGGTTTTCGGTATAGAAAAGCTCATCATCGATAAAGCCCAGTCCGCAGGGAGAGCGCATACCGGTGGCCCAGGGTTCCATTTTTCCTTCAGGTGATATTTTCATAATCCAACCTCTCCAGGGCACACGGCTTTCGCCTCTCCACCATTCCTGACTGCCAAAGGCTACATTGCCCGAAACAAAGAAGGAACCATCCTCCGCTATTTTTGGCCCATAGCTGTATTCGTGGTAATGTCCGGAAATAGGCCAGGCGTATACGGTTTCGTATACTTCGGCTTTGCCATCTTTATCCGTATCGGCCAGGCGGGTAAGTTCGCCCCGCTGGGCACAGTACAGGGAACCGTTTTTATAGGCCAGCCCCAGAATTTCGTGCAAACCGGAGGCAAATTTCCTGAAATATGGGCGGGAAGAGGTAGGGTTTTCTACAATGTAAACATCGCCCCGGCGGGTGCTTATGCCCAAATCGCCACTGGGCAGGGTTACCAACCCACCCACTTCCAAAATCGTTCCTTCCGGTGCAGGCACACGCATGATGGAGAAAAAGTCTTCCTCTTTGGGCGACTCCTGTGCCCAGGCTTCCGGTACAAAGAGGGCACAAATGGTAAACAGTGTGAGTATATTTTTCAAATAATATTTCATGATTTCAAAAGGTCTTTCGTCAGAAAAGTATGGAATAGCTGAGTTGGGTTTGCAAAGGGGCAATTAGTTCCTGCCCGCCTTCGCTGTTGCGGATTACAGGCTTTACAGATGCATCCTCTAATTGCACATAGTAGGCTTTGTCATCTATCAGGTACAACCCATCGGCTACTGCTTTTATGGATTTACCAGTGGCAAGACGGGCATACAGGTCTCCGGCAGGATTTTCCACTTCCAGCCTGCGGTAAATGCCTTGCCCATCTTCCCTGGCGTGCACTGCGTCTTTCACTTGGGTGCCGTATACTTCATATTGGAAAACTGGCTGGTCGTTGGCATCCAATACATAACCCTTTGGTTGGAAAGCAGCCTGGGCTGAGTCTATTTTCCAGGTTTGTTCCTGGGAAGAAAGTTGGGCGATATTGAGTGTGGGTTTTCCTAATCCCAACACAGAGCCTAACGGACGGGAAGTGCCGTTGCCCCGGCTGTGCCACATGGGGGTAGTATTCAGAAAATCGCCACGCCAGATTTGCACCGGCATGCCATTGTCAAGGTCATAGGTGTAATGTACCTGCTTTGGGCTGCCTACTGAGATGGCATGTACTACCTTTGGGCCGTCTGGGATATCCATAAAGCTACGCAGCAAGGTGGTTTCGGGTGCATGCACCAAAATCGGGTCAGGAATTTCGTTGGTGGTGAAGTCGGTAGTCATTTCGTATGCACGGATGCCTGGCCCTTCGGTCAAGAGGGTGAAAGAAGGGGTTATCCAGTCTACAATTTTGGCATAAACCAACTCAAAAGGCACCTCTCCTGCTGGCAGGGTAACAGAACCCCGTCCTCTGTTGCGGCTGATGGGCACTACCGCTTTATTATTGATACGCAACAGGCCACCACCTCCGGCCAATCCCATGTTAAAATGATATTCTCCCGGTGTTTTTACTGACAAAGTTCCCTGGTAACGCAACAAAACATCATCGGTCAGCGGGCTTACCGTGAAGGTAAGTTCTTCGGCTGTACCTTCTGCTACAGGCTCAAGGGTAGCATAATCTGGTTCACTCTCAAAAATGCCTTTGTATATGGAATATTGTAAATCAGATAGTTCCGGTTGCGGTTTGCCATATTCGGTAATCACAATGTTTTTGAAAGCCACGGCCCCATGATCACCCTGGATACGGAATGGGCCTTGGGCAACTTCATTGTCTTCCATCGCACCCCGGGTAGGGCCGGAAAGTTCTACATCTTCGTGGATGGTAACCCCATTCAGCTCTACACTCAGGATTTTAGCGTTTTCGGTTTTATTACCCTGTGCATCAAAACGGGGCGCCTGGAAAGAAATTTTGAGGTGCTGCCACAATCCGGGTGCACGGCTCACATTCTGGCGGGGGGCAAACCCTTCATAGCCTTTTTGTCCATCCGGCTGACTTTCGTCCCAGCGTTCGTAAATGCCGCCATTGTCACCTGCGCGCGGATTGGTAATACCCCAGCTATCCAAAAGCTGAATTTCGTATCGTCCTTGCAGGTAAATGCCTGAATTGGAACCTTTGGCCATCATGTAGTCCAGCTCCAGGTCTACATCACCGTGCTCAAGCTGGGTATATAAATCTTTGCCTGTCCTTTTTTTGGTAGGCACATTTGCCAGAATGCCTTCGCCTTTGGTGGTGTTTAGCACACCTTTTTCCTGTAGGTCGGCATTAACGTCACCCACAATTTTCCAGGTTTTGCCCGGGTCTTGAAAAGCCGAAAGGTCATTAAGCGGAAGGGCTTTTTGTGCAAAAGCAGGAGAAGCCAACAACCCACACACGCCCCACAACAGGGCCACATACCAAATACGCACACAAGATGGCTGTTTATGAGATACAGCCTTCCTGTCCGGTTTGGTGCTCAAACGATTCATTGAAGTAAAATTCATAAAAGTGAAGAGATGATAGGTAGTTTTAATATGAACTAAACTTCAAATATATTTATCCTTTAAATAAAACTTGCCATGAAAAGGGAGAAATTGAGAGGGAAGTAGGCTTGGACTATTGTGGACAGCGGACTTCTCAGTCCGCTAAAGCTAAAAATGCTTTTAATTTGACAAGCACGGACAAGCAATATTAAAATGTCCGCCACCCATCTGCATGGTGGTTATAGGTGGCGGACACTTGGAAAAGTTAAGTCAAAGTAAACTCCGGCAGGCGGATGATTTCTCCTCCTTTCAGGGCCGACTCATGTGCCAAAATGCCTACACAGGTGATATTGGCCGATTGTACGGCATTGGGGTACGCTTCTTCTCCATTTACCAACATGTTGAGAAACTGGTGTGCCAAATGTGGATGCGAACCGCCATGTCCGGCTCCCTGGGTAAACGAAAGGTGCTGGTGCTCATCGGCATCGTAAACGCCTCCGGTGGTGAAATGCTGGATTTCTTTGGGCAGTAATTTGGCATAATCCGGGCTTTCAACCTTTTCGGGAATTTCCGGTTCTGGTTTCTTGGCAGTGTGTACTACCAGAGGTTCTCCCTCAATCAACGGCCATTCTACCGACTTTTTAGACCCATACACTTCAAAGCTTTCCCGGTATTGGCGGGCGGTGTCAAAAAGGGAACGGTAAATATGGGCACTTAAATCAGAGTTTCTGCATTTAATATGCGTGGTTTCCACAGCAAAAGGAGAATTGTAATGCTGGTGCAACTCTTCCCGAATGGTACCGGAGCCGAAGCAGGAAACATATTCAGCTTCTGCCTTGGTAAGTCCAAGGACAGGGCCTACACAATGAGTAGCATAATGCATGGGCGGTAATCCCGGCCAGTAGTTGGGCCATCCGTCCATGTCCTGCTGGTGGCTGGCTTTGAGGAACTGTACTTTGCCCAATTCGCCATTTTCGTACAATTCTTTCATGAATAAAAATTCACGGGCATACACCACCGTTTCCATCATCATGTATTTTAGTCCGGTTTCCTGCGTGAGTTTTACAATTTCCTCGCATTCTTCCACGGTAGTAGCCATGGGCACGGTGCAGGCTACGTGTTTTCCAGCTTTCAGGGCTTTGATAGACTGGGAAGCGTGGTCTGGAATGGGTGTGTTGATGTGCACGGCATCCACATCCGGGTCTTTCAGCAAATCATCATACGAAGTGTAGCGTTTTTCTATCCCAAATGCGTCCCCAATTTCCTTCAGTTTAGATTCCGTCCGCTGACAAATAGCGTACATATTGGCATTGGCGTGTTTCTGATAAATAGGGATAAACTCAGCCCCAAAGCCGAGGCCGACGATGGCGATGTTGATTTTTGTCATGGTTGTATGTTTTTTGTTTGTTGTTTATAGTTTTGAGTTTTGAGTTTTTTTGGAAGCTTGGAAGAATGGAATGGTGGAAAGATGGGTGTAATATTCCAGTATTCCAGTATTCCAGTATTCCAGTATTCCAGTATTCCAGTATTCCAAAATACGAGTACCCCGATTGGTCTCAAAATGTCCTTCTCAAAAAGTGAAGTCCTTCTGAAGCAAACTTATCCTGGTCATCAGCCAGTGGGCGCCAGATGCAAACGGCGCCGGCCAGTTCTTTCACTTCCGGTGTAAAGCTTTCTATGGAAATTACGCCCTGATAATTTACAGCTTCTAGCCCTTTTTTCAGTGCATCCCATCGGGTTTGTCCGGTGCCGGGTGTGCCCCGGTGGTTTTCAGAAACCTGTACATGCACCAGCCGCTCGCCTGCCTGTTTTACGGCCTGCTCCATATCCGGCTCTTCTATGTTCATGTGAAAGCCGTCCAGCAGCACTTTGGCCGCCGGATGGTTAATGTCATGAATCAGCCGCATTACATCTTCAGCCCGGTTGATGAGGTCGGACTCAAAGCGGTTGAGGGGTTCCAATGCAATGGAAAGCCCACTTGCTTCTGCTATTTTACACACTTTTTGCAAATTATTCACTGCCCTTTCCCATTCAATCTTTCGCTGCTCCGGTGGTACCTGCCGGGCTTTTCCAACGGCTGAGTACATAGGCCCGGCCAGGAAATCTACCTCCCAAATATTGCACAACTCAAAACAAGCCTCAATGTAATCAAAACATTGCTGATGTACGGCAGGGTCATCGTGGGTGAGGTCACGGCTGGGCCCAAAGGCTGCGCATGCCACAGGTTTGAGGCCGTTTTGTTGCAATGCATCTTTTACTTTATGCCCGTCAATGAGTTCGGGATATTCCACCGGAATTTCCACAGCATCGTACCCCATTTCTTTTATTTTGGGGAATAAGGCAACGGTTTCTGTAGAAAATGGAGATGTCCAAAGCCAGGTGCTTACGCCGAATGATATGTTCATTACTAATTAATTTAAGGATTAATTACAAATTCTAATTTTCTTACCCCGGTCTGTGTCGCACAGACCGGAAGGTGCTTTCTGCTGTCCTGTGTGACACAGGCCAGGGATAGAGATTTATTAAAAAATTCTAAACTCCAAATCCTAAGCCCAAAACAAATCCGAAATCCTAATTTTCAAATTTTTAAACATTAGAATTTATGTATTTTGTATTTATTTAGGATTTAGAGCTTTGTGCTTATTGCTTTTCATTAATAGAAGATGTATTCGCACCAACAACCTCCATCGTTCCCTGCATCAACCGCCAATGCCCCGGAAAGGTACACAGATACGGATAATTTCCCGGTTCAGATGGAGCAGTAAATCGGATACGCACCGTTTCCTCCGGGTTTAATAACTTTGTGGCTACCAATACTTCTTCCATTTCAGGCACATATTGTTTATCACTGCCTTCCGGGTCGCGGGCCAGTTGGTCGGCGGCCGCACCTATTTGTTCCAAAGTTCCGGGTTGCCCTATCAACAGGTTGTGCTGCATCTGGTCTGTGTTTTCAAAAATGATTTCAATGGTTTGCCCGGCTTCTACGGTAAATTGATCAATATCATATTTCATCTGATGCTCTATCGTCTGGATGTGGATGGTTTGGTCTACAGTCTCTTCATCCGTCGCCAGTTGATTTTTAACCACTCCCCCGGATTGGGCACTGGCAGTGCTAACCGTATAATGTGTGGCAAAATTATGGGCAATAGAAGATGTATCTGTCTGTACATTTTCAGCATTTGCTTCATAAGCCGCTAAAAAGCCCGTAGGATGCGTGGATGCTGCAATAAAAATAGCCTGCGATAACCACTCATCCTCCGCGTTTTCCGCCAATCGGCTGGCTTTATAAATGACTTTGCCCACTCTTTCAGAAGCAGGCATTTCTGATGCTGCCAGGAAAGCTGCGAGGCGGGTATGCAAATCAGGGTCGTTGAAACTGTCGGCATACAGCATGGCCATAAGGGCATATTCTGTGCGGGGCAATACCTGCAAAGCCGCCCTGCGCACCCCGGCTGCCGGATGCTGCAATGCATTCAGTGCGACCTGATACGCTTCATCATTGGTGCCGTTCAGTGCACCCAGTCCGTGGATGGTCCAAAGCGCATGCACAGCCGGGCCTGACAAACCCAGCTCGTCAGTACGCCCTTCTTTTACCAGTTGGTATAAATCAGGCAACACATCGGTTTCCCCTCTTTCTACCAGTAATCGCTGAGCGGTGGTGCGCCAAAACATATTGTCATGTTTTAAAGCTGCCAGCAAGCCTTCCGGCTCGTCTTTACTCAAAGTAATGGGTTCGTAATCAGGGGCATTTTTGTAGGAAATCCGATAAACACGACCATGGGAGCGGTCGCGCAACGGATTGATGTAGGCATTGCCTTCCCCATTTTCGGCCTGGTAACCCCCAAAGTCGGGGCGGGGTGTGGGATTGTGCTGCACAATAAAGTTGTACCAATCGAGTACCCACACAGCGCCATCAGGACCTACTTCGGCATGCACAGGCGAAAACCACTCATCAGCCCCGGCAATCAGGTTCCACCCGTCTTTATTGGTATAACCTGCCCCTTTTTCCTCAGTAATGCCCTGATAGACCAGTCCTCCCGTAGGCTCGCATACAAAAGCGATGCGGTTCCAGTAGTTTTTGGGAAAAGCGCGGGCAGTATAGAAATTGTGCCCTGCGGCTGCCGTAAACCCGCCAAATACATCTACCTGCCGTACATTGGGCGTGATGGGGTGCATGGCATAATGCCCGTCAATTTTTTTGCTGCCTTGTCCTTCCAATCCGTTTACCTGTTGATAATAGCGGTTCGGAATGCCTACATATACGCTGTGGGTGTTGTTGGCCGTAGAAGCAAACACTTCAAAGGTTTCCGTAAAGCCCAGCCCCCAGGTGTTGTTGCTGGTACGGGTTACATATTCAAAGTCAGAAACATCAGCAGGGAACCGGTAAACACCCTGGCCGAACTCATAATTTTTTCCGGCAATTTCCCCTTTAAAACCAGAGTAGCCCACCGTGCCCCAAATGTGGTTGTCCAGCCCATATTTCAGGTTAGAAGGGCCGGCATGGGTATCAAACGTGCCCCAGCCGCTGATGATGGTTTGGCGTACATCGGCTTTGTCATCCCCATCAGTATCCTGCAGAAAGAGGAAGTGAGGGGCCTGGGAAACCATTACCCCGCCGTTTACAAAAACCAGGCTGGTGGGAATGTTCAGGTTTTCGGCAAAAACGGTGAATTTATCCGCTTTACCATCCCCATCGGTATCTTCACAAATTTTGATGCGGTCATCTCCCACACCATCGGCTTTGCGTACGGTATTGGGATAATCCACGGTTTCTACCACCCACAAACGGCCTTTTTCATCCCAGGCCATGGTAATGGGGTTGATGATGTCCGGCTCCGAAGCGAACAGTTGGAGTTCAAAATCAAGGGGGATTTGTAATAACTTTTGGGATTCCACTGCTTGCAAAGGCAACTGAAATTGCAGGGGTGGGTCGCGCTTTTCATAATTGGGAATGCTGTCTTCGGGACGATATTTCAAAGTAGGAATGGTGGAAGCAAACTGTGCCCATTCTTCTTTCACTGTATCACCTACGGCCCATAGGATTCCTTTTTCTATCAAAGTATGAAAACCGGAGTTGTTCCAGGTGCGTTCATCGTGGCCGTAAGCGGTATAGAATACCCGGCCTTTTCCGTAATCCCTAACCCAGGTCCAGGGTTCCCGGTGTTCGCCCTCTGTCCGTTCCATCAGTACTGTGCGGTCAGGGTTGTGCTTGTGGTGCACATACGTTTCATCCCAGGTTTCGAATTCCTGCACGCCTTCTATAGAAGGGTGGGCGGGCTCCACAATATCTACGGTAAACGTATCGGTACCATGCGATTGAAACTGTGCGCCTACCAATTCCACATATTCCGGGGAATTTCTGAAGCAATAGCTGGCGCAGTGAATGGGCAGGAAGGCATGGCCGTCGGCTACATAATTTAGCAGGGCCTGTTCCTGGCTTTCGGTAATTTCATCGTGGTTGGCATAAATCATCAGCCCGTCGTATTTGCTCAGCGTTTCCGGGTTCAGGTCATCGGGGTCGGCCGTGTAGGTAAAATAAATACCTTTGGGCGCCAGGGCAGAAGCCAGCAGGGGCATCATCAGAGCCGAGTTGTGGTGCTCACTGTTGTGCCCCAAAAACAGGATGTCAATACTTTTGGGTGATGAGGCAGTAGATGAAGTGGGCTTTCTGTGGCAACTTAACAAAAATGTGCTTAAAAGCAGCAGCAGGCAAAGTGTCCTGTGGGGACACAGGCCACGGGTAAGGCTAAGACAAAGGGTTTTGGTTTTCATGTGGTTTCTCCTCAGTTTATTAACTATATAATTTTCTATAAAAAGTCTCCTTTTACCCCGGTTTGTGAAATACCATAGCTGTCAGGTAAAAAAAACTAACTTGGTTCATTTGAGGTATTTTCAATAGAAAAATCTTTGATTGTTTAAATTGTGCGCTGGCCTGGAAATTCAGCGGGCGTGCGTAAGCCCTGTGTGGGGAAGCATTGAATTTCCTAGACCTTTTTGGTTCTTTTTGGGGCAATGCCAAAAAGAACAGAGAGGCAATGCATACAACTTGAAATAAAACTTCATGTTTAATAAATAATACCAAATTAAATTTGTGTCTCATTTCTTCGTTTTACAAGTTTTTGGACTGTATAGGCCATGAGTAAGGAGCGGCTTGGACAGCCGCCCTACAACTATTACAATTTTCATCAAAAAGAAACAGAAAGTCTATCTATATTTTAGCAAAGATTACCTGTTTTTTGTCATTACTTTTAAGATTATTGTAAATTGAAAGCCAAATAAGTGTCAATATGAAAGCAGCCCTGCAAAAATCACCCATTCCTGATAACCATGCTTTTGTGGTAAAAGACCTGCAAGACCCGCATTTTGACCCCAACTGGCATTTTCACCCCGAATATCAGTTGTTTGTGGTACTCAAAGGCACAGGCACCCGTTTTGTGGGCGACCATGTGGAGGCATTCCGGGAAGGCGATATGGTATTTACCGGTCCCAACCTGCCGCATTTGTGGCGGAGTGATGATGATTATTTTGAAGGCAGAAAGGAATTGGGTACGCAGGGCATTGTCATTTATTTCCACGAGGATTTTTTACACAATGCGCTTTTACACACGGAAGAGGCCATTAAAGTGAGAAAGCTCCTGCAAAAGTCCAACCGCGGACTTCATTTTACAGGCAGCACGGCAGATAAGATACGTCAAATGATGTTGGAATTATTAACCATGCAGGGATTTGAAAGCATTATCCACCTTTTAAAGGTGCTGCATATATTGTCTAATTCCCGGGAATACCGTATGCTTTCCAGTGCCGGGTATACCAATTTGCTCAAAGAGGGGGATACCGAGAAGATGAACCAGGTACACGCGCATGTGATGAAAAACTTCAAAAGCAAAATCAGCCTGGAGGAAGTGGCTGCCCTCGCCAACATGACGCCCACGTCTTTCAGCCGCTACTTTAAAACCCATGCCAACAAAACCTTTTCCAGCTTCCTGAGTGAGATACGGGTAGGGTATGCCTGCAAACTGTTGATTGAAGAAAAGATGAACGTAGCCCAGGCCTGCTATGCCAGTGGTTTCTTTACCTTGTCTAATTTCAACAAGCAATTCCGTGAAATTACGGGCAAAAACCCGGTAGCGTACAGGAAGGAGTATGAGGAGGTGATGGGGTAAATTCTTTATCTAAATCCAACTTTAAACGTTAAACTTAGGATAGAAATAAAAATTGGACGAATATATATAATAGGAAAAAAATTGATTACTTAGTTAAAACCACTTTTCGAGAAATTTATGGACTGGAACGAACGAATAGCATCTGACAAAAATATTCTTTTGGGAAAACCTGTAATTAAAGGCACCCGAATATCCGTTGAATTTATTCTTGAGAGATTAGCCAATGGATGGACAGAAGAAAAAATATTAACATCTTATCCACATTTAAAAAGAGAAGATATTCAAGCAGTTTTTGCTTATCTGAATGATTGTGTTAAAGATGGTTTAATGGTCGAACCTAGAAGTAAAACTGCTTAATGGAATTTCTAGCCAATGAAAATTTCCCTGGTCCAAGTATCGGTTTTTTACGGAAAAATGGTGTTAATGTAAAATCAATAGCCGAGCAAAACCCAGGAATTTCAGATGAACAAGTCATGAAACTAGGAATTGATGAAGGGCGGATCATCTTAACACATGACAGTGACTATGGCGAGCTGATTTTTAAATTTGGATATAGACCCAAGGCAGGCGTAATTTATTTTAGGATTTATGATTTTGAACCCACTGATCCAGGGGAAATTTTGCTTGAATTGATTAGTCAAGAAATTAGTTTTGCAGACAAACTGACTGTGATAAACGAAGGTTCTATAAAACAGAGAGCGTATTAATGCGATTATTGGTTTCTTCATCCCTCACAAACGCAGGGCGTCCACTCCATGGTGGCCCCGCCCTGTGCTGAAAATGGATATGAAGGCTCTGCCTGTCAAATAACAAGTGAAAGTACTATGGGGAACAGGCACAATCGGGCTGCCGGAGCAGTCTCCCCAACTCTCTGGCCTGCGCAGGAAGACTTGCGCTAGTAGCGAGAAGATTTGCCCCAGTAGGGGGAGAGGGATGGGTTAACTTTTTATGCACAAGGTTTTATTCCATTTTTTATTCGCTTTTTCCTGAAATATTCTACGATTTCTGGTTTTGTCATTTTACTCAGTTTTTCGCTCAACGAGTTTCGTTGTTCTCGCATATACTGAACAGCATCAAATTCTTTTTTAGTTGTTGTTTCCATAATTCATTAATTCTCTTGGTGAACGTATCTCTAATTGTTTGTATCCGTTTTTGATATTGACAGAATTGTAACCGCGTATCCTCTCAAGGTTAACAATATGTTTAAAATTCCAACTTACTAACAAGTCAGCACGATATATAGTTGCCAATGCATTATGCAGACAATCTGCAAAACTTGTTTTTCCAACGACTTTCTCAGATATATATTCGGAAGCCAATTCTACCGCTTCATCCGTTTCTTCAATAAATTCCGTTTGCTCAACTTTCAGTTTTTTTACCAAGTTTTGGACACGCTCAGGCGCATTTTCTAATTCTTCCTGGGTTACAGTAGAGTAAAGAACAATAAATTCGCCATTATCAATCCGCTCAAACAATGGTTTGGTAAATGTGTCAAATTCCGAATCAAAGTATCCACCGAAAACCGAAGTGTCAATATAAATTCGCTGCTTTTTCATCCCTTAAATTTACGAATTTAGATTGTAATAAGATGTCAATTTATCTTTTTACCTTGTGCATAACGGCCAAAGCTGGATCTCACAAACGCAGGACGACCATTCCATGGTGGCCCCGCCCTGTGGTGAAAATGGATACAAAGGCCCTGCCTGTCAAATAACAGGTGGAGGTACTATGGGGAACCGGCACAACCGGGCTGCCGGAGCAGTATCCCCAACTCTCTGGCCTCCGCAGGAAGACCGCTCCGGCGGCCCGGTTGCGTCAGTGGGAAATACTTGGAGAACCAAATCTCAATACTTCTTTGCGCTACCTTATAGCAGCAGTCTTTCAATTTTTCACAAATTTTTCCCTTATCGTTATTACTTCTTCGTCAGCAATATTTGCAAAGTCCCACAAGTACTCCTTTTCAGTCATTGAACTTTCTAATATCAGTATCTCTCCTGAGTTTTCTAAAATCTGATATTGGCTTATAGGAAGTCCAACAAAATCCTCAATTGGTTTAAATTCAATCCTGTCACCTGACAAAGTCCACGTACCAGTCACATAGCCTCTGAAATAATTATTATCTTCTTGAATACCTAAGTGAGTAACGGGCATTTGATTTGAGGCTTGAAGTTGCCCGTTAACGTATACTTCCTCTAATCTCCAGACATTTGCAATTTCAGAAACTTTTATTTCATCCGTTTCTTTACATGAACTCAAGATGGTAATCAGACCAATTAGTGATATCAAATAGATTGTTTTCATATATTTTATTTTTTTTGCTCAAAAGCGCAAAGTGTCCATTCCATCGTAGCCAGCCCTGTGCTTAAGATGGATATAAAGGCCCTGCCTGTCAAATAACAAGTGGAGGTAACGTAAGGAACAGGCCCAAGTCTCCCCAACGCTCTGGCCTGTGCAGGAAGACTTGCGCCGGTAGGGGCTTCAAGTTTGATGATTAATTTCAAAAGATGCTTCAACAAATTGAGCCATTCCCAGGTACTTATCATTCCATTTTCCATTTTTGTCAGGCCGGGAAGCCCTTCGGTAATCCTTCTTCCGTTGGTTGCTGGAACACTTTACCTTTATTTCTATGTTTTTTATAAGGCAGTTAAATAGCTCTTCTTTCCGATAGTATTTCTTAGTTACCCATCCAATTTGATTTCCTTTAAAAAAAACTTTCACTGCATTAATATCATGTTCGTTATTTGGGTCTGGCATTAATTCTAAGCTATCGCCCTCTTTTAGTTCTTTCCAAACAACTCGCTTCATATCCTCTGATAAATAATGATATCCTACCACATCAAACTTCCCTTTCTTTCGTTTTTTTGGAATCTCGGAATTTTTAATACCATCATTCTGATTTCTACTCACCTCTTCTTCAATATTCTTTTTCTTAGATAATGAATTCAAAATGAAATATCCTAATAAAACTACTGAGATTACAATAAGGATTGTTGTCATTTCTTTTATCTTGACTTGTTCATAACGGTGTGTATGGCCGATGTCCTGTAAGGCGTATGTCATACACAATCTTGTAAGTGGCTACTCCTCTTTTACATATACCGCTAAATAGGTAATAGTCGGAGCACCAAATCCTAAGCAACCAGGCTTTTGAACTTGAAAAACAGAATGAAACTTATACCCATTTTCTGCATATTTATTAAACCTAGATTCAAGCCCACTAATTGCTTTGTTTGAAAATTCAGATCCAATTTGCTCGATTTTGTACTGCATAATGGTATCTATTGTTTTGGTTAAATCAATTCGTCAATTCCTCCATTTGAGGATCTGCATCTATTTAATCTTTTTACGGTCAACAAAAACCCTTTCTTAATCCCCTTTTCTCTAAATGCTCGCTCTGAATAATGTGAACAACTTGGATCAAAAACACATCTATTTCCTAGTTTACTGGAAATATGTTTTTGATAAAACCTAAGAGATTTAACAAGAATATAAAGCCAAAAAGGTCTCTTGGGAACTGCCAAATTTTCAATATTATTATCCCGCTCTGTTTTCCCAAAAAAAAGTCTATGAACGATTACCTCATTCTTTTTATCAACATTGAATTCAATTATGTCCCTTTGGTTAAATTTTATTTCCTCACTCATTTTAGAAAGTTTATGAATCTAAAATAGTAATGTGCTAGTTCAATTTGCACAATTTATTGAAAACAAACTGTTTTATCTTCTAAAAACCTCAATGGCTTATCATGATTATATAGCTCCTACCACCTCTTTCCACATCTGATCAAAATCTAAACAATAGTAATACTCCTAAAAATAAATGCATTTTATATAGTACACAAATAAAAAAACATAAAACCATCTTACATTATTAATTGAGTATCTATTGCTTAGGCACGGCCTATCCCTTATGTATTTTGGGGAGGGGGTGCTTAGGCAGGTTTGGTACGCCTCGACCTCGCCCCACAGTCGGAGTACCGGGATGTTTTGAAAATAAATGGCCCACGCAAACAGACCATCTCCGGGTGGCTGGGGCAGGTAACGGCATTTTATGACAACATTGGCCGGGTGCAGGATATTCTGGACAAGCATGGCATTACCGAAGCCGAAGTAGCCCAGGCAAAAGCCATGATAGAAGCCATTGACGCCTACCAACTGCGGCAGTCAAAAGGCAAAAGCGAAAGGCAGCAGGCCAGTGCTGAAAGCAGGGAAGCACTCAAAGCCATGCGAAAGTGGAGACGCGATTTCTTCTACATTGCCCGCCATGCCCTGCAAGAAAACAAACAACAACTAGAGGCGCTGGGGCAGGTAGTCTAGTATCGGATGTAAGGTATTAAAACCCTCCCGGTTTCAGCGATTTTGATGCATATTCGGCAAAAAATTCGCTAAAAACCGGGAGGGTTTCGGACGTTTTTTTTATTTGTTCGTACTTACGACAATTAAGCATCTGAGCAAAAAATAAATGGTACAGCCTTGCCGGATGCCATGTTCTTGTGATTTAGGGAATGTACAATGAATGCTAAAAACGATTCATTATGAAATTTCGTATTACTGCATATGAACTGGAACGAAAGACTCGTATCTGATAAAAATATTCTTTTAGGAAAGCCTGTCATCAAGGGTACCCGAATATCCGTCGATTTTATCCTCAAGAGATTGGCCCACGGCTGGTCTAAAGAGAAAATATTAACTTCTTATCCACACTTAACAAAGGAAGATATTCAGGCGGTTTTTATTCATTTAAATTATTAATAATAAAAATGAGTGTTACCATCAATATAGCTTTTGAGCAAATCAAGGACATCATCAAGCAGCTTCCACCTTCGGAGCTTGAACAATTGAAAAGCGCCATAGAAAAAGAAATGGAAAAAAAGGGGAATAAGGATAAGGACCACCTTAAAACGCTTCTTTTAAATGGTCCGGTGATGGATCAGGATCAACTAGATAAATTTAAGAAAGTCCGGGAAAGAATTAATCAATGGAGAATTCAATAGTTTGAAAGGTTAAAATTGGTTGAATAGTTAAGCGACTCAGGACAATACACTAATACAACTCATCCAACGACAGCCGCAAATACTTCCGGATGGCGCGGTAGGTACTGATTAACCCAAGGAAGCCACCCAGCAGAAAGAGAAAGCCCAGCAGGATGTAAATTTTTTCGGGCTCCTGCAGTTGGCGCAGGTCTGATATTTGGCGGTTGGCATATTCCAATACGAGCATGAGAAAGGCCGACGCCAAAAAACCTCCCAGAAAACCATGCATTACAGAACGCATCAGGAAAGGTTTTTGGATAAAACCTTTGGTAGCCCCCACCAACTGCATGCTGCGAATCAGAAAACGCTGGGAGAACAAAGCCAGGCGGATGGTATTGTTAATCAATATCATCACGATGATGACCAGCAATACGGCAAACCCAATCAGGATCAGGCTTACTTTGGTGAGGTTTTGGTTTAACGAAGCAATGAAACTCTCGAGGTAAGTTACCTCAAACACACCACTGATTTCTTCAATATTCGTTTTGATGGCTGCCAGTTGCTCAGCACCGTGAAACTCAGGCTTTACCACAATTACATATGCGTCGCGCAGGGGGTTTTCGCCCAAAAATTTTGTAAAATCCTCACCCGTGTCTTCAATGAATTGCGCTGCGGCTTCTTCTTTGGAAACATACCGGATTTGCCCCTCTCCTTCTTTTTCCAGGATGTAATCTTTGGTAGATAAGGTTTTCTGTATTTTAATGCGTTCGTTTTCGGTAATGGTGCGGTCCAGGTACACCTGCACTTCAATGTTTTCACGAACGATGTCGGTAAGTTTGTTGGCATGCAGCACCAATAAGCCAAACAGGCCGATGACAAAAAGTGCCAGGCTGATGCTAAAAATGACACTGACAAAGGGGTAACTACCGAGTTTTTTCTTTTTTTGCACAGTTTTGTTCTTTTTAAACAATAGTGAAAATGAAAACTGCACCCTGCACCAAAGGGTTATATGTTATTAGTTATACGTTTATCTCCTTCAAATAACTAATAACGGATAACCAATAACTACACATTACCGCTTCCGCTTCTTGGTATCCTCTGCCGTTTTCATGGCCTCCTCTAAACGAGTCTGAAACTTCGATTTTTTCTTATTCACATTCCGTTTTTTATTTTCATCCAAAGTTTTACGGATTTTTTCTTCATTCACAAACTTCCGAATGAGCGCCTGCTGGCCAAAAGAAACGATATTGGATACAAAATAATAAAAACTCAGGGCGGCCGGAAAAGAGTTCAGCACAAACATGAAAATGACGGGGAAAAAGTACTGCATCATTTTCATAGGCCCCTGCACGGTGGTCACCTGGCTGTTGGACCAGGTATATAAAATTGTGGACAAGGTCATGAGCAGGGTAAACAAGCTCACATGGTTGCCATAAAAATCACTCACCAAAGGAATGTGGGCATTCCAGGTAATGATGGCATCGTAGGTGGAGAGGTCGTCGGCCCATAAAAACGATTCTTGCCGCAGTTCTATGGCATTGGGAAAAAAGTAGAACATGGCCAGCAAAAAAGGCATTTGCAACAGCAATGGTATACACCCGCTCAAGGGGTTCACGCCCACCTGCTGATAGAGCTTCATCTGCTCACTCTGCATTTTCTGCATATCCTCCCCATACTTTTCCTTCAGCTCGTCCATTTCGGGCTTCAGCACCTTGGTTTTTGCCATTGAAATGTAAGACTTATAAGAAAGTGGGGAAAGCACAACGCGGATAATCAGCACCAGGATAATGATGATGACCCCGTAATTGCCGATGAAGTTTTCCAGAAACCGGAACATATTCCTGACAATATGTTTGTTGATCCAGCCGATGATGACCCACCCAAAATCTACGTTTTCACCAAACCCGGGGGTCACCTCTTTCATAATTTCGTACCGGTTGGGGCCAAAGTAGTAGTCCCACCCCACATTTCCTGAACGCCCTTCGGGCAACGCCATGTTGATACTCAGGCTGGAAAAGTTCACGAAACTGGTATCATTTTCACTGGACTCGGCCCGGATGCTGCCATTATTAAATTGGGTATTGGCAATAATTGCCGAAGTAAAAAACCGCTGCTGCATGGCAATCCACTTGAGTGGCTGCTCCAGTTGTTCTTCCTTGGTGTCGCTGCCGGTTACCGCCCCCAGGTCGTCTACTGAACCGTTGGCAAAGTAATAATTGACATTACTCCGGCGGCGGCTTTCCTGCAAATCCTTTTCGGTGGGTTGCACCCGGTTCGACCAGTTAAAGCTTAGTTGCTGGTCACGAATAATGCTTTCCGTACCCTGCATTTCCAGGGTATAACCCAGTTCGAAGCCAGTGCCGGGAATGGCATATACATGGCGGATATGCCCGTCTCCCAAAGGAATGCTGAATTCAATCTTTAACGTATCTTCACCACTTACCGTACTGCCGGTACTGTTGGTTTGGTAATAGAAATCGTACAGGTTAACCACCCCACGTTCAGTGCTTACCAGCAGTTCCTGGGCATTGCTTTGGTTGTCCAGCAATACCAGAGGTTTTTGGTAGTAAGTTTTATAATCTTTGAGTTCAACATACTCAATCGCGCCCCCTTTGGTATTGAAACGCACAATAATATCGTCATTCTCAAACTGAATACTGCGGGCTTCGCCAGTGGCGGCACCGGCAAGGCTGCCGTATTTTTCCTGGTTTCGGATTTGTTGAAGGGAATCGCTTTCAGGCGAATCTTCCTGAAATTCCTGTTGGCCTTGTTGCTGTTGTGTATCTACCTGCTCCTGCTGGGGCGGGGCCTGCTCAGGAGGAGGGGCCTGTGGCGCAAAAAAGTAAATATAAACAACGAGTAATAACGATATAAGTAATAAACCGATGGCTTGGTTCTTATCCATGACAATTGATTGGCTTTGCAAACTTCAATTCTAACAACACTCCTTCCCTACTTGTCTTTAGGCATGTTCGAAAATTATCCTTACGAAAGAAAGTGCAATAATAGTAGCGAACCACCCTGAATTCCTAATTATTTTGGTCAAATATGCTACATCTACCTTGACGATTGCTGGCTTTTCCGGTATTGATTGGCAGCATGTACAAAGCTAACAAACAAGGGATGAGGGGATAATACTGTACTCCTCAGTTCAGGATGAAACTGTGTGCCCAAATACCATGGGTGATCCTTCAGTTCCATAATTTCTACCAGGTCAGAATCAGGATTGACCCCGGAGGCCACCATACCCGCTTTTTTAAATGCTTCAAGGTATTTATTGTTAAACTCATACCGATGCCTGTGCCGCTCCTCAATTTCTGTTTTTCCATAAACTTTTGCCGCGATGGTTCCTTTTTTGAGCTTGCAGGGATAAGCCCCCAGCCGCATGGTACCGCCTTTGTTTTTGATATGCTTCTGGTCTTCCATGATATCAATCACCGGGTTTTTTGCCCCGGATTTCATTTCAGCAGAGGCAGCGTCTTCCAGCTTCAGCACGTTTTGGGCAAATTCCACCACGGCGCATTGTAATCCCAGGCAGATTCCGAAAAACGGAATTTTATTTTCCCGTGCATAGCGGGCTGTCACCAGCTTGCCTGTGATGCCCCGTTCGCCAAACCCGGGTGCTACCAAAATGCCATGCAAGTCGTTCAGTACATCGTTTACATTTTCATCAGTGATATTCTCGGAGGAAATCCACCGGACTTTCACTTTGCATTCATTTTCAGCCCCTGCATGCACAAATGATTCGGCAATAGACTTATAAGCATCGGGCAGTTCTACATATTTACCCACAATCCCGATGTTGATTTCACGCAGTGGATTCTTCAACCTGCCTAAAAACTCTTTCCACTTTACAATATCCGGCTGGCCGTTCATGGGTAAATTCAGCCGAAACAATACCCGTTCGTCCAACTTTTCCCGGCGCATCAGCAGGGGCACATCGTAAATTGTATCCGCGTCCATCGCTTCAATTACCGAGTTGATGTTTACGTTGCAAAACAGGGCAATCTTTTTCCGGATATCCGCGGGCAAATGCCGTTCGGTACGGCACAATAGAATATCGGGTTGTATCCCGGCTTCCAGCAAAAGCTTTACCGAATGTTGCGTAGGCTTGGTTTTAAGCTCCTTGGCTTTTTCCAGGTACGGCACCAGCGTAAGGTGCAGCACTACGGTATCTTCTGGGTTGAGGTCCAGGCGCGTTTGCCGCACGGCTTCTATGAAGGGTAATGACTCTATATCGCCTACACAACCGCCCAACTCGGTAATTACGATGTCATACTTGCCCGTTTCGCCCAGTTTGAAGAAATTGTACTTGATTTCGTCGGTAATGTGGGGTACTACCTGCACGGTTTTGCCCAGATAATCGCCCCTCCGCTCTTTGGTAATCACATTGTTGTAAATGCGACCTGTGGTTACATTGTTGGCCTGTGACGTGCTTACATTCAGAAAACGCTCGTAATGCCCGAGGTCCAAATCGGTTTCGGCCCCGTCGTTTGTCACGTAGCATTCCCCATGCTCATACGGGTTCATGGTGCCCGGGTCAATATTGATGTAAGGATCGAATTTTTGGATGGTAACGGAAAAGCCCCGGGCCTGTAATAATTTTGCCAAAGAGGCGGCAATGATGCCTTTACCTAAAGAAGAAGTAACCCCACCGGTTACAAAAACATATTTTACGGATGCCATAAGTAATTTTTAAAAAAAGGATGCCCAATGGGGCGTCAAAATTATGCTTATGGGATGCAAAGTTATTTATAATATTGGATATTGTGGTATGGATTGGTTTAAAGTTTATTGTTTGGTGATTATTGTCTGTTGTTTGAAGTTTGGTGTTGATCCATGAGCTAGATCCGCGGTCTGTCTAAATGGCATCTTCGTGACACACAGAATGGTTAAAAACTGATTTATCAAATGGAATTAGATATTATTAGTTAGCTAATTAATTAACTCTTTAGTGAAATTTTTAAAATTCTAATAGGGTAATTAAAGGCGAACTACTCAATGAAATGAGAGCGAATTTCATGAAGGCAAAAACTTTAAATCCTCATCTGTCAAAACTCGATAAATTAATTTAAATGTTTCTGTTGTAATAATTTTATTTAAAACCAAATCTACTAATTTGCCCTTTACCTGTTCCTTCCAATTTTTCTTATTTAAATTTTTTGATGACCGTTTCAGTTCTTCAAGTTCTTCAGATAAGACTTCGTATAAAACATTTTGTCCTAATTGTATATCATGTTTTAAATCATCTATTTTGTCAGAAAGCTCATTAACCTCTTCCTTAGAAAAATAATCGTAAGGCTTACGTGAACGACTTTCAGAGATATACCAATTAAGTAACTCTACAAATGATTTGAAAAAGAAAGTATTAAAATGATCTTTCCATTGTTCGTGATTTCCATCATACCAATTATCAGCAAGGTACAAATAACTATTGTACTGTGTTTTATTCGAACTTAATAAATGATCTATTAAAAAGTACCCAAATGCTCCTTGTTCAAGAGGTGTATTTAACTGACTTAAAACTTCCCGCTTCTTTGTTTTCCAAGTTGGCGAATTTGAAGCTTCGAAAGGAATTTTTTCTTTTAATTCTGCATAATCTTCCTTAATCCGCTCGAGTATTCTTTGGGATATGGGTTGAATCTCTAAGAAAACGATAAATTGTTTGAGCTTTTTCTGTAAATGATCAATGTCAAAATATTCTATTTCTAATGCATATTCGTGGATTTTACTATCGAGTTCGTCTAGGTCTAAACTTCTCATATTTCATTAGTTATTTCCAATTAATGTTTGAAATATAAGGAAAAAAAGAGTAGAGAAGTTAACATAAAAGAAAAACAAACTCATCCTACGCAAATAGAGAATTACAGAACAAAAAACTTTAGGGAGTAGTATAAATCCTTTTCTGAGTCGCTGTGGAATATGAATCAGAGAGCCATCGACCTCTGCTGTGCCAGGTCAAGCCCATAGATTTTTTTCACAACAATGTGTTTGTATAAAATCTAGGAAAAACAGACCTCGGCATGTCTTTTATTCAACCGGTAAATGTGTTTTTTAACTCTACTTTGTCAATTTTAAGAAGAAAGAAAAAACCAAGAGCGTTTTCCCCGGATGAGCATAGCGAATTCCGGGGTCTCCTGCTTAGAAGTGAGAGGCCCCGGCATTCGCTGCGCTCAGCCGGGGATGGATCTCTAATTATTATTTTCTGTAATTACAACACAATACCAAAACTAAAAGCATTGAGTTGGGGGCCGCGGCCTTCTACGAAAAGTTCGTTGAGGTCGTAGTTGGCATAAAAATCAATACCCCGGTAGCCCATCTGGAAGCGCAGGCCATACCGCCAGTTATTTAGGTAAAAATTCCGCTTGTCTTTTGTCTTTTGGCGGTCGCCATTTTCTTTGGTTACAAATTTAGTACGGCTGCCAATGCGGTACCCTCCGTATCCGCCGAAACCAAAGCGGAACCCACGGCTGTTTTTTTCAATGAAAGAAAACTTCCCCCTGTGGCTTTTGCGCCCAAAATCCAGCATAGGCACCAAACTGATATTTACATAAGAAGCCACTATTTTGCTTTTTATGCTATTCGCATCCAGGGGTGCTTCATAAAATACCAGTTCGTCATCGGCTTTCAGGATGCGTGTATCTGTATTTTCAAATTTAAAGTTGTACCAGCTTACACCCGGCCCCCATTCCAGATATACTGGCCCGCTTACATGCGTGCTGTTCACCCAATTCAGGGCAATGTTCCAGGAGCCAAAAGGTTTGACGGCATACAGGGCGTTGTTATCATCCGGAAATTTGCCGTTTTCCAGGTAGTTGTTCATGCCAAAGTCAATGTTGAAAGAATAAGAAGTACCCTTGTTTTTTTGGTCTTTGTTAAACTGTACGCCTGCTGATGAGGAATTTTCATTAGACTGTTGCGTATCATTTTCCCAGTTACCATCTCCCCCGTCCAAATCGTCCATTTTATCTTCAAAATCCTCCATCCGCTCTTCAAAGCGTTCCATGCGTTCGTCAAAGGTCAGGTTTTCATCTGACGGACGGGTTTCGTAGCCCTGTTGTTCTTTCAGGTACTTCTCTCCTGATAAATCTTCCA
Organism: Cyclobacteriaceae bacterium; assembly: GCA_965230065.1. Lineage (GTDB taxonomy): Bacteria > Bacteroidota > Bacteroidia > Cytophagales > Cyclobacteriaceae. The sequence continues at coordinate 441,545 of OZ245942.1, forward strand.
TTTCCAGGTAAAGGGTATTGTCTTCTGCCTCCTCGATAGATTCTTGCAAATCGGCAATGATGGCATTCAGGTCGTACTCCGAAAGTTTCTGAATTTCTTCCTTGTTTTTGGTTACAATCACGATTTCACTGCCATCCCCAATTTTAATGATGACGGTATCGCCCGCGTAGGCAAGTTCAGGATTGCTACTTCCCGGATGGGCCATTACGGCGCCGGAAAACAAAATGCTCAAAGTTATGATATAGATACGTTTCATGGTTCTCGATTTAGGGGTTAAGGATTGGGTTTTGGGTGTTGGGGCTTAGGGCATTATCTATTATGCTCCATGCTCTTTGCCCTAAGCTCTCTGCTCCTTGTCCTACTGTTTCTCTTTTTTGTCTTTTAATTTTGAAAAAGCCGAAGCAATCAATTCAGATTTGGCATCCCTGAGTTCGGCCAGCCCCAGGTCACCGTTTTTAATGTCTTTCACTACTTCAAAAAACTTACTGTCTTTTTCCTCTTTCTTAGGTGTATTGGCTTTATAAATGATTTTTACCGGTGCATGTGCTTCAGCCACAACCGTGGTTATATTGGCTGGCAAATCGTTGTTTTCTAATATTGTTTCTTCCTTTTCTGTAGCGATACCCGCTATCGGCTCAAGCTTTTCAATAGTGCTCACAGGCTGTTCAGCTACCAGGATTTCGGTGCCGGCTGCTTCAGTTTGTGCTGGTAGCACTGGTGCAGGCTTGCGCTGTGCTGGTTGCTTTTCTTCTATGTTTTCAGGGGATGGTGCTTCCTGATGTTCAGCCACCAAAGAAGGTTCATTATTATCAGGTGAAACCGGAAGAACATGCTCTTTTCCCTCATTTGCACCTGCTTCTGTATCATTTTGTACTGTTTGTTCCGGTACTTCGGAGGTTTGTTCTTCTTGTGCAATCATGCGTTCGTCATGATTAGAAGCCTTATAAACCCACAGCCCAGTGGAGAGGCACAACAAAATAACGGCGGCTGCTTTCCACCACATGCCCATGCGGTTACCCGAGGGTTCACCCAATTCCTCCTCCAAAGTTTCCCACAGCTTATCGGATGGCGGGGTTTTGTGGTTTTTTAGCTTTTCAGCAAATAGCTGGTCTATCTTATGCTTTTTCATATTCTTCATCTCCTTCATTTTCTTTATCCTACCTGGTTTTGCATTCCTTTATCACTATCAGCAACCATCTTCTGCAACAGTTGCCGCGCCCGGCTCAGTTGCGATTTGGAAGTACCTTCGCTGATATTCAGCATTTCAGAAATTTCAGCGTGGCTGTACCCTTCTATGGCATACAGGTTAAACACTGTGCGGTACCCCACTGGCAACTGCTGCACCATCGCCATCAGTTCTTCCGCTTCCAGATGGTCGGTATTGGCCGCGGTGGTTTTGTCTGCCTTTTCTATGTCTACTTCCAGATACATGGTTTTATTGGCCCGCAAATACGCCAATCCTTCATTGATTACAATCCGCCGGACCCATCCTTCAAAACTGCCTTTTCCTTTAAACTTCTCTATGTTCTGAAATACTTTCATAAACGCTTTTACCAATACATCTTCGGCTTCGGCAGTTTCACGCACATACCGCAGGCACACGGTAAACATCTCCGGGGCAAAGCGCTCATACAACATTTGCTGCGCTTTCCGGTCGTTTTTCACACAACCTTCAATGAGTTGTTCCAATGTTTTACTGCGGCGAATGGTTAAATTCATTTAATTTGTCCGGTATTCATGGTAAAGATGCAGACTGATTGTGAAAGGTTGCATCATTGTTAAAAAAAAGCACTAATCTCTAAATCCTAAAGCCAAATCGGATCGCCGAAGCGACAATATCAAAACAAAAGTGATTAAATTCAAAACATCCCTGAAGCCTTTTGCATTTGTTTTGAACTTTATATTTTGTTGTTTTGGGTTTGTTTAGGATTTAGAAATTAGAATTTAGGATTTAATGATAATTGATCTCAGAAGCGATACCGTAACCAAACCCACCCCCGGCATGCTGGAAGCCATGATGCAGGCCAAAGTGGGTGATGATGTTTTTTCGGAAGACCCTACTGTGAAAGCACTGGAAGAAAAAACAGCCGCATTGTTCGACATGGAAGCCGGGCTGTATTGCCCCTCGGGTACCATGACCAACCAAATTGCCATTCGCATACAAACCCAGCCTCAGCAAGAGGTGATTTGCGACAAACAGGCACATATTTATAACTATGAAGGCGGAGGCATTGCTTATAATTCCCTGGCATCGGTGCGGCTGGTAGATGGTGACCGGGGACGCTTTACGGCAGAAGATGTGCTGGAAAACATCAATGCCGATAACATTCATTATCCCGAAACCGCTTTGGTAGCAATAGAAAACACCGTGAATAAGGGCGGAGGGGCTTATTATACTTTGGCGCAAATTGCGCCCATCAGTAAAGTTTGTAAAGAAAATAACCTCAGCTTTCACCTGGACGGGGCACGGGTTTTCAATGCACTGACAGAAACAAGTGAATCGTCTGAACAGTATGGGCAGTATTTTGATACGATTTCGGTATGTTTGTCTAAGGGTTTGGGTGCTCCGGTAGGTTCGGTTTTGTTGGGAAGTAAAGCATTGATACGGAAAGCCCAAAGGGTGCGCAAGGTGTTGGGTGGCGGTATGCGCCAGGCTGGTTACCTTGCCGCTGCCGGCATATATGCCTTAGACCATCACATACAGGGCCTGCAAAAAGACCATAGCCAGGCTAAAGCATTGGCCGAAATTTTGAAGACGAAATCGTATATAGCTGACATTACCCCAGTGGATACCAACATTGTGATTTTTACTTTGAAAAACATTGCAGTCAATACTTTTCTGCAAATACTGGAAAAACATAATATCCGGGCCATTCCTTTCGGGAAAAACGAAGTACGCATGGTAACGCACCTTGATTTTACCGATGAAATGCTGACCCGCACTGTTCAAGTTTTGGAGGAGGTAGAAGGTGAAATTAGCAAGAAGTAGTAGCTAATCGTTTGTTATTTATCCAGTAACCAGTAACTAGAACCCAGTATCTAGAGACCAGTACCTAGTATCCAGTAGCCATGCAACCAAGCATCAACATTTACCAACAAGCCCGACAGCCATATATTCCTAAAAACCCCAGATTAATTTTTGTTACGGAAGCCCCTCCTACTTTTAACGATTACAGGTATTTTTATTTCGAGAATGTGAGAAAAGGTGACAGTTTATTTCTGGAACTCATGAAAGTGTTGTTTGCCGAAGAGATAGCTACTTTTGAAAATGCGAAAAGCATCCGTGCTGCCAAAGGTTATTTTCTGGAAAGGTTTCAGGAAGAAGGCTACTTTCTGACCAATGCCTACAACGAACCGTTGCCTAAAACAGACGCTGCCCGCGTTAAAATTTACCGGGAACAACTGCCTTTCCTCATCAAAGAAATTTTGCAAATTGCCAGGCCCACAGTTCCTATTGTGCTGATCTCGGCTGTGGTGAACAGGGCGATTGGTGAAAGTTTACAGGCAAGTGGCTTTCATGTGCTACACGAAGAGGCTATTCCGTTTCCCAATTCAGGGCAACAACTCAATTTCCGACGAAAGCTCCGGCCGTTGCTATTGGAAAACAATCTTTTACCCACCGTATAAATTTCAGCCCCGGGCTTTGGTACGCAAACCGAAAAAAAAGATTCCTGAATGGCTTGTGTGCCACACGCCATGGGATGTACAGAACAGACTTCCGAAGTTTCGGAAACTTTGGAAGTTTACTGCTTTAGTTTAAAAAACTGTCAACTCTATTCAGGGATGTATAGTCTTCAGCCTCCGGTCTTCCGTCTTCCCTACTCCTCAATCAACACCCCATCGGCTGTAAAAGCCAACGTATATTCCGGTTCGGTAATGGCATTGATTTCTGTTTCTGATTTTCCGGCATCGGCAGCATAATGCCGTAGCTCATCCACTGTCACCGTATCCAGGAAAGCTTCTCCTTCTATAATGGCTGTTTTTCCGGCTGCATCTTTGGGAACGAAAAAGCCATAGTCTTTGAAGCGAACCATGAGTTGCTCTCCGTTTTCCATGTTCAGTTGCATCCAGCAGCCTTTGGCCTGGCAGCAGGCATCAATATCGGCTGCGAGCTTCATACGTACTGATGATTTTCCTTCCATTTTAGCCAAAAAAGCAGCCGGGGCAAGGGCATCATCCGGTGTAATGGAAGCCCCGAAAGACTGGTAGTTTTTTTCAGTATCAGTTGCCTCAGCTTGTTCTGCCGTTTTTTGTGGGGTGCAGGCTGTAAAAAGTAGTAGGATAGATAGGATAGAAAAGATAATGAGATTTTTCATTTTTTTGATATTTTTATTGTTAGGGTGCGGGCAGCCCGCACTCCAAATCATACCTCTAAAATATCAAATATTCCGGTAAAAACGATTGATTCGGCTGGTCAATTGGTCGTAAATGGGTTTGGTAAATTCTACAAACATTTGTTGTGGGGGAGGTGGGGAAACTGGACGCAAACCACATAAACGTTTTTCTTCTTTGGTCAACGCCCGCTCATCGCCCTGGTACGTAGCCCATTCTGAAAACCATACGAATTCTCCCGGAAGGTTTTCATTATAAACCGTACCTTGTGTATACCCATCTACAATACGCATGCTGAGCAGTCCGCGAGAACCCACCTCTACCCGGTTGGTAATAAATTTGGCAGATACGCTTCCATACACAGGTAACTTCTCACCGTTTTCCAGGGTGGTTTCGCCCACTTTCACGCTGTCTTTGGTGAGTGTGGTTTCTTTTTGAAACGTATTGGTTTCCCCCACTACAAAATCTTCAAACTGCAAACGCATAATCTGGTCGGGTTCCAGCTTTTCCCTTTTGGCTTCATCTGGTGTATAAAAGCGGACAAACTGATTACGGTTCGAGAAATCGTGCAGGTATCCGGCTATCTGATCCTGGAAGAAATCGGCACTTACTTTAAAATGGCGCGAAGGCAGGGATATTTGCTCTACCACCACTTTCAGGGTAGCATAATAATGCGATTCAGCGATTTTATCATTCACATCCCGATAATCCGGTTCATATTCACTGGCTTTCATGAAGTGGTAATAAGCCTCTTTGGCACTTTCGCGGGTGTTAAAACCCAACGCCTTTTCACCCAGATTGTACTGTTCTTCCGCGGCTTTTTCTTTAACCCCGGCATATTCTTTATAATAATTTTTGGGGTTGCTGATAACCTGCATGGCCGCAGGAGAACGCTTTACTGACTCGTACATTCTGTTAATCTTCTGATACACATCGGCCGTTTTGGTCCATCGCAACGGGTCGTTGGCATCTCCGGCATGTTTGGCCTGGTTCAACAACTGGCTCAATGCGTAGGGATAAGCCTGCCGTAATGCAGAGCGTGCTTTTTTGTTGTTTGGACTTTTTTGCAGTTTGTCTACGGCTTTAAAAACCGCTGCATAATAATCGCCCCTTTCCAGCAATTTTTTGCTTGAGGTGCAGGCTGCCAGCCAGCATAATGCCAAACATCCGAGGAAAAAGTAATATTTATTCATATTTGGTTGCGTTCTAACTTACGATCAATGTATTTTTAGATACTTAAACAAATTCTATTCCTAATGCATCTGTATTTTTAGCGAAATGATGCAACAACTATATACCCGAAACCCTAAAACCAACAAATACGATGAAAAGAAGAACCTTTCTCCATTCAGCCCTCAGCAGCAGTGCGGGCATCGGACTTTCCACACTGCCTTCACTTTCTTTTATTCCACGCCAGCAAGCCGTGCCCGTAGGCATCATTGGGCTGGACACCTCCCACAGCCCGGCATTTACCAAGATTTTCAATGCTGAAAACCCTGCCCCTGAGGTAGCCGGGTACAGGATAGTAGCAGCCTATCCGCATGGCAGCAAAACCATTGAATCCAGCTACAGCCGCATTCCAAAATATACTGAAGAGGTAAAAGCCCTGGGCGTAGAAATTGTGGATTCTATCGATGATTTGTTGCAAAAAGTAGAAGTAGTATTGCTGGAAACCAATGATGGCAATCCGCATCTGGAGCAGGCACTGCCTGTATTAAAAGCAGGCAAACGGTTGTTCATTGACAAGCCCGTAGCTGCGCATTTAAAAGATGTACTCGCCATTTATGAAGCATCTGAAAAATATGGTACGCCTGTATTTTCTTCCTCTTCTTTACGTTACACAACGAATACGCAGGCAGTCCGCCACGAAAATAAAATTGGAGCGGTGCAAGGTGCTGATACTTTCAGCCCAGCCAAGCTGGAGCCTTCACATACCGATTTATTTTGGTATGGCATTCATGGCGTAGAACCGCTTTTTACGGTAATGGGCACCGGCTGCAAAACCGTACAACGCACGTATACTGAAGATACTGATGTGGTAATAGGCACCTGGGCAGACGGGCGCATCGGCACATTCAGGGGTACGCGTGCCGGAAAACATGGATACGGAGGCATTGCTTTCGGCACAGAGGGAAACGTAAATTTAGGGCCTTATGAAGGATACGAAGGGCTGGTACACAAAGTGGTAGAGTTTTTCCGCTCTGGGGTTTCTCCCGTTGCAACCAAAGAAACTTTGGAAATTTATGCTTTTATGGAAGCCGCCGATGTGAGCAAACAAAAAGGGGGGGCTGCTGTGGAGTTGCAGGAAGTGATGGAAGGTGCAAGAAGTTAATTTAAGATTCTACTGTTTTTGAAGGTTTGGCTTTAAAAAATACCCTTTTAATCCAGCGAGGAAGGAAAATAGCGCCCAGCAGTAAGTAAAAGTAATAAGTAAGTAAACGCCAGCTAATGTTGGTCACAAACGTGAATTCGTTCAGGAATTCACTAAAAAACCGGGGGAAGAAAAACTCAGCCGATCCACTGCTGCCGGGCGTGGGTGAAATGAGCATCACAATCCACATCATGAGGTGACGGGCAAAAACCAGCAAATGATTCATGAAAGAGAGATCGGTAAAAGCTGCTATCAGACAGTTTAAGATAACATAACGGGCTACCCAGATGAAAATGGTTGCCACCCCAATTTTAATCCAATACCCGAGAGGCATACCTTTCAACTCCTGGGAAGCCAGAATTATTTCATCTCCCTGCTGGTTGGCAGCCAACCGCCACCTGCGCAAAAAACCAAGGGAAGATATTTTGAGCAATAGCCATTTAAAACCCCGTGGCCGGATGAATAGTGCATAAAACATCACAAAAGTGTACACCGTTATCAGCGCATAGCTAATAATGAATAGTACGGGCAGGCTGTTCCCCAACTCGAGTTGCATGCTCTGTCCGTTCGGAAAAAGCTGCTCTTGTGTAAAAAGCAAAGCAATGGGCGAGGCTAATACGAAAAAGAGGTTATCCAGAATGGCCGTGAGCATTACATATGCCAGTGACTTGCCAAAGCTGATGCCTTCTTTCATCAAAACCAGCACCACTACCGATGTGCCCCCCACCACCGAAGGCGTAAGCGCAGAAGCAAATTCCCAAAGAATAATGACGAAAATACTGCCCGTCCAGGTCAGTTCGTGATGGGTAATCTTTTTGATGCGGTAAACATATCCCACATCACGCGCCAAAATAACCAGAATGGCCAGCAGAATAGGCAAAGGGGCCGCTTCAAAAATCAGCTTTAGGTCTGCTGCGGTAAGGTCCGGATCGCTGTAAAACAGATAGAATACGATACCCACTCCTATCAATACAGGAATCCAAATCTTATTCGGATTAAGCGTTTTAAATATTTTTTTTGAACTAATATCCATCAATCAACGGGTACGGGCATCTTTCTTACCCAAAAATTATTAAATCCTTCCCCCACCTGTATGGTGATTTCTTTTAATTGGAGCAACTCCAGAATGGCCAAAAAGTTAAAAATCACAGCAATTTTATGATTATTTTCTGCGATTATCTGCTCAAAAGCAACGTTTTCTTTCTTTTGTAGCAAACCTAATACAAATATTTTTTGTCCGGCAATGGTATAAGGATATTGTACAATAGAATGCTTGGTAACTTTCTGCTGGTTGGCATACCGCTTCAATACCTTCTCATACACACGCAACAGTTTATATAAATCTAAATCTTGCAGTTCGGCTTCTACGTCATTGTTTTCTGACAAAGACTTTATCTCCTTTGCCAGGTTCCCTCGCTTCTCCTTATCCATCCGCTCCTCTTCAAGGTCGGCCAACTGCCCAATCACAGATTTGTACTTTTTGTATTCCAGCAGGTGCCTTATCAACTCCTCACGGGGATCAACCTCGTTACCCTCCTCGTCCAGCACCGGGCGGGGCAGCAATGTTTTGGCTTTGATACGCATAAGCGTGGCTGCCACCAGTATAAACTCGCTGGCTACCTCTATGTTCATTTTTTCCAGTTCTCTGATATAATCTAAAAAGTCATTTGTGATCTTTGAGATAGGTATATCGTGAATATCAAGCTCATCGCGCTCAATGAAAAAAAGTAAGAGATCGAAAGGCCCCTCGAAAAGGGGCAGTTTTATTTCAAAGCTCAAATTTGTTTTTTCTTTAAGATTTTTCTTAAATTTCAATCGCACAAAATAAATAATTTATATTGTCATATAACACTCTGTATCATTTACTTTTGTAAAATTTTTACAACGGGCGATTTATATTGATTCTAAATTTCCACACTTCACCTGCTCAACGAAACAATCCTGTTGTACAGTAGTTTCTATGATTGATATCTCAAATTGACAAATATAATGCTAATCAAGCCAGGTAATTTACTTGCTACCATCAATACTCCCGAAGACCTTCGGAAACTTAATCAGGACCAACTGGTACAGCTTTCCGGGGAATTGCGACAATTTATCATAGACATGGTATCGGTTTACGGTGGGCACTTTGGGGCAAGCCTGGGCGTAGTAGAACTTACCACGGCCCTCCATTATGTATTTAATACCCCTTACGACCAACTGGTGTGGGATGTGGGCCATCAGGCTTACGGGCATAAAATATTGACAGGGCGCCGGGATGTATTTCATACCAACCGCCTGTACAAAGGGCTTTCAGGTTTCCCTAAACGAAGCGAAAGTGAGTACGATGCCTTTGGCGTAGGCCACTCTTCTACTTCTATTTCTGCGGCACTGGGCATGGCAGTAGCTTCAAAATATCAGGGCAATGATGACAAATACCACGTGGCTGTAATTGGCGATGGTGCCTTAACGGGCGGTATGGCTTTTGAAGCTATGAACCACGCCGGGGTTTCAGATGCCAATATCCTGATTGTTTTGAATGACAATTGTATGTCTATTGACCCCAACGTGGGCGCGCTGAAAGATTACCTTACTGACATCACCACTTCTGAAACTTACAATAAGTTCAGGGAAGATGTATGGAAAATACTGGGGAAGATTAGCAAGTTTGGCAAAAGCGCGCAGGAAATTGTTTCTAACCTGGAAACCAGCCTGAAAGCCTTTTTGCTCAAAGAAAGCAACCTTTTTGAGTCGCTGAATTTTCGCTACTTCGGCCCTGTGGATGGGCATGATGTAAACCACCTGGTAAGCGTTCTTTCTGACCTGAAAAAAATACCCGGCCCAAAAATCCTGCATTGTGTTACCGTAAAAGGAAAGGGCTACTTGCAAGCCGAAAAAGACCAAACCAAATGGCACGCGCCCGGTAAGTTTGACAAAGTATCCGGAGAAATCCATAAAAAAATCTATGACACCCCACAGCCGCCCAAGTATCAACAAGTATTTGGCAATACCATTGTGGAATTGGCCGAAAAAAACGAAAAAATTGTAGGCGTTACCCCGGCCATGCCTTCCGGTTCTTCTATGAACATTATGATGAAGGCCATGCCCGACCGGGCTTTTGATGTGGGCATTGCTGAGCAACATGCTGTTACTTTTTCGGCCGGGCTGGCAACGCAAGGGTTGATCCCTTTCTGTAATATCTACAGTACTTTCATGCAGCGGGCGTATGACCAGGTGATCCACGATGTGTGCATCCAAAACCTGCCTGTGATTTTCTGCCTGGACCGGGCCGGTATCGCGGGTGCCGATGGCCCCACCCACCATGGGGCTTATGATTTGGCGTACATGCGCTGCCTGCCCAATATGGTAGTTTCAGCCCCTATGAATGAAGCCGAATTGCGCAACCTGATGTATACAGCTACTTTTCACCAAGACGGGCCATTTACCATTCGCTACCCCCGTGGACAAGGCGTGATGCCCGAATGGAAAACGCCTATGGAAGAAATTGAAATTGGAAAAGGAAGAATCATCAAAGAGGGAGAAGACCTGGCCATACTTACTGTTGGCCACATTGGCAATTATGCAGCAGAGGCTTGTGCTGCCCTTGGGAAAGAAGGCTTGTCCCCCGCTCATTACGACATGCGCTTTGTAAAGCCGCTGGATGAAGAACTATTGCACGAAATATTTTCACGCTTCAAGAAAGTGATTACCGTGGAAGACGGCTGCCTCATGGGTGGCTTTGGCAGTGCTGTGCTTGAGTTTATGGCTGATCATGATTATCATGGCACATCAGTAAAAAGGCTGGGAATCCCCGATGCGGTAATAGAACACGGGGAGCAAATAGAACTGCACCAGGAGTGCGGTTATGACCCGGAGGCTATTGCCAATACGGTGAAGGCCATGATGGAAATAGAGACAATATAAAATAGTTATGTGTCCGCCACATCTGAAGCATAGAAGTGGCGGACACTTTCATTTACATCTGTATCAATAGAAACTTCAAAAGCTGCTTTCCTCAAAAAGCTGCTTTTATTTTGAAAATTTTCATATTATCAGCAACTTTTTATTCTCTTCTTCCGTTATTGGTTGATAAATCAATAATTGATTATTAAATGAATAATAGCGAAGACAAACTGGAAGAAGTAATCTATTTTCTGTTGGACCGAACCATACGACGAGCCAAACAATATTCTCAAAAAGAATTTGTACAACGGGATTTCGGTTTAACGGTAGATCAGTGGGTTATCCTAAAGCGCATCAGTGAAAGCAACGGGGTAAGCCAGGTAGAAATTTCAGAATCTACCTATAAAGATCCTGCTGCCATTACCCGGATTATTGATTTTTTGGTGAAAGAAAATTTGGTTGAGCGCCGTATGAACGCGGAAGATCGTCGAAAGTTTAACGTTTATCTCACCCCTAAAGGCAAAACTACTGTAGACAAGGTTTTACCGATAGTAGTAGAAATAAGAAAAACAGGCATCCGGGATATTGAACAGAATGAACTGGAAAACCTGAAAAATACACTGAATAAAATATATGAGAATATGAGTTAAAAAATTTTATCATATTAGTTGATATATCAATTATTTAAAAGTCAATATAATGAATGCTTCTATGGTCGCAAGTTTTATGATGCTCTTGTACTTTGGGATATTTTGGCAAAACCGAACAAACGTCCGTGAAAAAGAAAATTATCGATCAATTTCTATTAACGGGATGGCATTTCAATGGAAAGTAGAAGGAGATATGCTGCATTGCAAGGCCATCGCTCCGTGCAAAGGATGGATAGCCGTAGGTTTTCATACTAAAGACCAATTAGCGGGCACACACCTTATCATGGGTGCTGCTGAAGAAGGCTTTTATAAAATGGATGACCGCTACATTGTACGCCCCGGTTTACACAAAAACATGCTGGAACTGGGCGTGCAGGAAGCTTTATATAACAAAAGTGTAACCGAAAGTGACAACCAAACCACCATGCAATTCTCTGTGCCCCTGATAACAACAGACGCTTATCATCAGGATTTAATTCCCGGCAAAACTTATTACGTTTTACTGGCATACAGTCTGGAAGACGACTTCCAGCACCATTCTATCATGCGTACTTCTGTTTCAATCAATTTATAATTAAAATGTAAATCACTATGAAAAAGTTAAAGTTAATTTCAATGCTCACAACATGCGTTTTTTTAATTGGGCAAAGCGTAATGGCACAAGCTTCACAAGGGGGTGAAAATGAAAAAATCAAACGAGCCATTACACAGTTTGTAAAAGGCGGGGATGCGCAAGATGTAGCATCTTTGGACAAAGTGATGCATCCCGGGTTCAGGGTTGTCGTAAACAATGCGTTTGGCAGTAACAAAATAGACATCATGACCAAAGAGGCTTATCTGGGGCTGATGAAAGAGGGGCAAATTGGCGGCACTCCCCGCAGTATTCAAATACTGTCTTTAGAAACCATAGACAATATTGCCACTGCCAAAGTAAAGCTGGAAAGCGACAAGTTACGTTTCACCTCACTTTACTCATTTGTACGCACTCCTGACCAACAATGGCTTCTCATAAACGACATGCCGCATATAGAAGCTAAATAAAAAAAGGCCAAAGTCAATCGGTCTCCGCTCTAAAAGCCCTGACTAGCTGCGGATACATTTTAGAATAAATAAAGTATTGGCTATAGGGCTTTCCTATTCCATCAAAACCACACGTACAACAATTTGGGGCTACCTCAGACAATAGGATCGGGAACAGTGCAGGCACTCCTTGTTTCAGACAATATTACCAATATGGTAGTGCCCAAATCGGCAAAGAATGCAAACTTTAGGTGGGGTATTAACTTTCAGATGGATAATCCAAAAACCTTTGATTTTCGGTATTAGGGCGAATTCCAGTTTCAGTCTATATATAAAAAAAGACACATCAATTATTCGTTGATGTGCCTTTTTATCTTGGCTTCATCTCATCGCTTTGATGAGCAAGCACGCTATATATTTTTTTATGATGCAGAGGTGGCCTCTGTAGGAATTTTTTCTGTCTTCTTTGTATTTTTTTGCCAGAAGAAGAATATGGTAAACAGTACAATTAATATGGCAGGAAATAAAACCATCTTTTCCAGGGTTTCTTGTCCGGCTGCCAGCTCCAATGCGTCCCCGGTAAGGCCTTCTGCCACATATTCTGCACGGGAATTGTCAATCCAGCTACCGATAATAGGCTGCCAGATAACGGAAGAAAACATACCCACGCCACCAATGATGGACATACCCAGGGCGCTACTCAATGGAGCTCTTTGGGCTACGGCCCCTACCATCACCGGCCAGAAATAGCAAATACCAAAAGCATAAATGACAGCTGCCACATAGGCCAAAGGCCCTGTAACCGTACTGAACATATAAATACCAATAGCTGCTAAGATTGAACCTGCCAGCAAAACCCCTGTCTGGCCAAGTTTATCAACCACCGGGCCTGCAAAGAACCTTCCAAATGCCATCATTCCAGTAGTGAGGGCTAACAGCAACATAGGCTCAGCGCCACTTCTGCTCAATACGATGCTTACCCACTGCTGAGGGCCAAACTCTGAAATCGCGGTGAGCGTCATGGTGAAAAACAAGAATATATACACAGGAGTGAGCATTGCCTTAAAGTTTTCTTTAAGCGAATTGGCCCCTTCCACTTTGGGTTTGGGAAAAGTTTTTCCATAGAATAAAGCGGCATAGATAAGTGTTGGAATCATAATGACCCACATCTGCGCTTCCCAGGTTAATCCAAAATCCGTCATGAATTTAGAGATGAGGGACCCGAGAACGATACCACCAGGGAACCACATATGGAACCTGTTGAGCATCTTATTCATTTTCACTCCGGAATAGGTATCTGCAATCATGGGATTACAGGCTGCTTCGGTACATCCATTACCAATACCAATGAGAAGCGTGGAAATCAGTAAAGTAGCATAGCCACCTGCATAAATAGTCAGCACAATCCCCAGGGTGTGGGCGACAAAAGCTACCAGCATGATATTTTTAGGGCCAAATGTATGGTACACCAACCCTCCAATAATCATAGATATGGGAAATCCCAAAAACCACATTGAATTAATAAACCCTAACTGCTCAGCAGTAAGGCCAAATTGGTTGCCAAGTTCAGGTAAAATGCCAGCCCTGATTGAAAATGAAAAAGCGGTGGTAATCAGTGCAAAGCAACTCCCATAAAATAAGGCGTCTTTGTTAACGTTTTCGTTCATTGATTTTAAGTTTTAGGTTATTAATATTTTAATATGCCAACAACGGATTAAAATAAAACAGATTGCGAAACTAGTAGTTCTATTTAAAAACAGGAAAATTGCATGTATAATATTGAAATGATAATTTAAACTAGTTGCTGAAGGTTTTTTTTGAATAATCGATGATAAATATAAACCGAAAATTTAACCTTCCATAATATAGCGGAATAAAATTGGAGATTTTACATATCAGAAGTAGGCCGGCACAATAATAGCAGCCCATATATATGATGTTTAAAACACTGGTTTACAGAATGTTATACAATACAAATATCGCACACCCCTGTGAGTTGTCACATTACATTGAAGTATAAAAGAAAGGAAGGAAATACCACTACAATCAGTGAAACCGATTGCAAAAAATCAAGACGATGTCATTACTTCATCTTGTCGCTTGTTATAATCGATAATACGCCGGGCCATGCCTGGAAAAACAAAAGCGTGCAGCGGTAAAACGGTATACCAGTATAATCGCCCCAGCAATCCATGTGGCCGATAGGTGGCCGTTTGTAAAAGAAACGTTTTTTCATCTTCATCTTTACAAATCCTGAACTCCAGCCAGGCTTCTCCGGGCAGCTTCATTTCGGCGTACAGCAACAATCTTTTTTCTTGCTTATCCGCTACCAGCACACGCCAAAAGTCCAGGGCATCCCCGGCCACCAATGTATCGGAACTGCGCCTGCCCCTGCGCAGCCCAACCCCTCCCGCCATTTTATCGAGAATACCTCTGATTTTCCACAAAAAGCCTAAATAATACCACCCCCGTTCTCCACCTATGCTCCAGATGTTATGCAACACTACTTCTTCAGGCTTTTCAAAATATACCTTCCGCACGTCTTTCAGGCAGCCATATTTGGGTACTTGAATGTGTTCGGTGAGGTTGACGATGAGTTTGCTGCTATTGAGCGAATCTTTCCAGGAAGACACCACTTCATTCTGGGCAATTCTGTCGAAAGCACGCTGAACAGCCTCTTTATATGAAAGCAAATCAATATTTACTATTTCGTTAATGCCTTTCTGCTTTACCACCACCTCATTAATCATGCTGTCTACCAGGCTGCGGGCCAATGAAAAGGAAGTATTTGTTACAAAATACAGCCATAGTGACGATAAATTTGGGGAAAGTACCGGCACAGTGATGATGTACCTTTTCAGTTTTCTGATTTCCGCAAATTGCAACAGCATTTGCTTATAGGTGAGCACCTCTGGTCCGCCAATGTCAAAAACTTTATTGTAGGCTTCTTCTTTCAGGATAACACCTTCCAGGTATTGCAACACATTGCGCAAGGCGATGGGCTGGCAGCGTGTATTTACCCAGCGGGGCGCTACCATAACAGGCAGTTTTTCAACCAAATCGCGGATGATTTCAAAAGAAGCCCCGCCCGAACCGATGATGATAGCAGCCCGCAGTACTGTTACCGGAACTTTCCCTTTCATCAGAATATCTTCTACATTTTTTCTGGACTGAAGGTGTTCCGATAAGTCATCGTCGTTGACGATGCCGCTCAGATAAATAACCTGCCGTGTCCGGGTTTTGGCTATTTGGTTAGCAAAGTTAGAAGCTGCCTCTGCTTCCAGTTCGGCAAAGTTTTTATAAGAACTGCCCATAGAGTGTACGAGGTAATACGCTACATCTATATCAGCAGGAAGGTTTTTCAGGGTTTCTGCTTTTAAAAGATCCCCTTCATAAAATTCAACTTTTTTTGCCAGTGATGCTTCTATTTCGATACGCCTGCGGTCCCTGACCAGGGCCACTACTTCGTGGCCATTTCTTACCAGCACCGACAGCAGCCGCCTGCCAATGTATCCATTTGCCCCTGTGAGTAATATTTTCATACTGATGTATTTATGATATAACCCGGGAGCAGCCGCAAGTGTTCACATAATTTCGTTTCTACTTCTCAATTATCATTATTTCCCTGGTCAAAATGCCTTCCGCCCCGGCGTTCTTTCAGTTGCTCAATCACCATGCGCCTGAAATCTTCTTCGGCTTTCAATAATTTTACGGTCTGCACAGAAGAAATCACCTCCTGGTATTTTTTTATAGCTTCCCCGGCAAACTTCAGCTCCTGCTCTTTGACGGCATGCATATCCTCAAGAAGTTTTTGGGCTTTTTCCTCGGTAAGTTCTTCACTCGCTGCCGACCTTCTGAGAGAAAATTCTTCTTTCCGCAATGCCTGCTTTTGGCCATTAATTTGGTTGTACACAGGCCAGAATTTCTGGGCAGTCTCAGGGGTTAAATCCAAACGCTCTGTAATGAAGGCGATGCGCGCCGATTGCAGTTGTTCACGCCCACGCTGTGCCTCTGCGGCCTGAAAAATAATGAATAATAATCCGGTCAATACAATTAATTTTTTCATTATATGTTTTTTTTGTTTTAAGTCTACTGTTTATAGTTTGATATTTTGTCTCCGGTATTCCGTATTCCATCTTCTCTCACAAAAACTCCTCAAGCTCTTCTATTGCTATTTCATCCGTATATTCTTCTGGAATGGTCAGGTTTTGCCATTGGTCTTCCAGCAGTTCCGATTGCTCATCTTCTGCCAACGATATTTCCGTTACTCCCACATCACTCATTTCCAGGTACTCTATCATGGCATCAGTAGAAACTTCAGCCAGTATATTTTGCGGAGCGCTGGTTTCTTCTGGCGTGCGTAACATGATAATAGCAGCGATAAAAAGAACGGCTACTGATGCAGCAACATAATATACTTTCTTAGATGCCAGTTGATAAACTGGCCTTTTACTTTCCAATTTCTGCTCTGCTATCCGCTTTTGAATGCGGTCAGCCAGTTTGTCGTGGTATCCTTCCGGGGCAGAAAAAATATCTTTTCGCTCCAGGTCTTCCAGGTTAATTTTCTTTTTCATCTCCCTTTAATATTCAGTATTGGTAAGTATTTCTTCAATTTTTTTAACGGCATGGTGGTAGCTGGCTTTCAGGCTACCCACGCTCGTTCCGGTTATTTCTGCGATGGTTTCGTATTTCATATCTTCATAATATTTCATGTGAAATACAGCCCGCTGCTTATCGGGCAGGGTAAGCACGGCTTTTTGCAACTTCAACTGTATTTCGTCTCCATCAATGTGTGGCGAATTGTCCAGTTTTTGGACCAACTCACCCGTTACATCGGCAATGGGCAGAAAATACCTTTTTCGCTTTTTGTCCAGAAACCGCAGGCACTCGTTGGTAGCAATGCGGTAAATCCAGGTGAAAAGCTGCGATTCTCCATGAAATTTATCCAGGTTGTTATATACCTTGATAAA
The DNA here is from genome assembly GCA_965230065.1 of Cyclobacteriaceae bacterium. Lineage (GTDB taxonomy): Bacteria > Bacteroidota > Bacteroidia > Cytophagales > Cyclobacteriaceae. The sequence goes on from OZ245942.1 coordinate 458,773, forward strand.
TACTTCCTGCATCAGGTCATCGGCATCGTCATGGTCTATCACCATACGGCGCACGTGCCGGTATACCCGTTGCTGGTATTTTTCTACCAACATGGTGAAAGCGGCATGTCTGCTTTCCTGCTTTCTAAACTGCGCTAATATCTGTTGGTCTTCCAATGTTTTTTTTACCAGCCCCAAACCCCAAATTTAATATTTCTGAATTATATGGGTTGGATGCAATAAAAGCAGGAAGGTTTAAAGGAAGAGATAATAAATTTTGATTTAGCTTTCCAAAGAAGAAAGAGGAGGTATCCGAAATGGATTCTTCCCTCCTGAAATTTATGACTAAGGCATGAAATTATTTAAAAATCACAATGGTTCGATAGCATCTTTTTTTACACAATCGCAAAATAAACAGCCCCGGCACATAACATTGCACCACCAATGATGCAGAAAAACACAGACATCCCTGTCCATTTTGGACAAACCCACGAAATCCTTTACTTTTAGGATATTAGGGATATCTTTATAATTCAATCATTGCACAATTTCATAGCATTTACCAAAAAATCCTATGCCTGTATATTTTATCATTTCATTCTTACTGGCCCAGCTTATTTCAGTTACGCTTGTTTGCGGACAAATACCTTCTCCCGAAAAAGTAATCGGCTTCCAAGTGGGAGCCGATTATAAAATCGCTGATTACACACAAATCACCGATTACCTGAAACTGTTAGACGAAAAAAGTGAGCGGGTACAAATGCGGCAAATCGGGACTACGGTATTAGGAAAGCCACTTTATTTATTATGTATTTCCAGTGCCGAGAATTTGAAAAACCTGGAAAAATGGCGCGCCATCAGTGAAAAACTATCCAGGGCACACATCAGCGAAAAAGAGGCACAAAAGCTTTCATTGGAAGGCAAAGCCGTGGTATGGATTGACGGGGGCATCCACTCCACCGAAAAAGCAGCCACCCAGTTCCCACCGGAACTGGCTTACATGGTAGCCACCGAAGAAACCCCTGAAATGCGGAAAATCCGTGATAATGTGATTTTTTTACTCATGCCCAATATCAATCCGGATGGGCTGGACATTGTTGCTGACTGGTACAAAAAATACCTGGGCACACCTTACGAAACCACCAATCCACCTGTACTGTACCATTATTATGTGGGGCACGACGACAACCGCGACTGGTTTATGAACACTCAGCCTGAAACAAGAGCAGTGAACCAGGTTTTGTATCATGAATGGTACCCACAAATTGTACACAACCAGCACCAGACCTCCCCGGCCTGGGCACGTATTTTCGTACCTCCATTTGACAAACCGGCGAATCCCAACATTCATCCCGGCGTAGTGGCAGGGGTGAATATGGTAGGCAATGCCATGACCCAGCGTTTTGCCACGAATAATATGCCCGGTGTTGTTTCGGGCATCCGTTATACCATGTGGTGGAACGGAGGACTGCGTACAGCTCCCTACTTTCATAACCAAATAGGCATACTTACCGAAACTGCACACGCCACACCCACACCACGCTATTACCCTCCCGATTCTATTCCGAAAAACCTAAGGGGAGGTGTGCCTACCAATGGCACGGCTATTAATTATCCTGATCCCTGGAAAGGAGGCGAATCTCACTTTCGGGATGCTGTGGAATATATGCTCACGGCGGCCATGGCAACCCTGAGTATCGGTGCCGATATGAAAGAAAAATGGCTCTACAACATTTACGCCATGGGCAGGGATGCCATTGAAGATGAAAACAGCGCTTTTGCCTACATCATTCCTTCCAGCCAGTGGGATGCCGGGGAAGCCAGCAACCTGGTGAATATTCTTATGCAGGGCGGCATAGAAGTGCATCAGGCAGATAAAAATTTTGAGGTCAACAATAAAACTTATGAAGCTGGTTCATTTATCATTTATGGCGCACAGGCGTTCCGTCCTTTTGTGAAAGATTTACTGGAAAAACAGGTGTATCCTGATATACGCACCAGTCCTGATGGCCCGCCTAAAACCCCGTATGACCTGGCCGGGTGGACGCTTCCCTTACAAATGGGCGTAACCGTTGTACCCATTGAAAATGACTTTAAGGCCAATGCGAAAATATTGACCGAAAAAGTAAACCCCCAACCGGGAAATGTTTCCGGCAATGCTGATTTTGGTTATGCACTCTCGCCCCGCGAAAATATAAGTACCATTGCAGTTAACCGGCTTTTGAATCAAAATGAACAAGTTTTTTGGGCAAGTAAAGACTTTAGCGATTTTGAGGAAGGAAGTATTATTGTCAAAAAGAATAGTAATACAGAAAATAACATTCGTTCCCTCGCAAAAGAATTAGGTATTGATTTTACAGGCGTTGCTGATACACCTTCTGCCTTATTTTCAATAAAAGAACCCAAAATCGGATTGTACAAATCATGGGCAGCCAATATGGACGAAGGATGGACGCGCTGGTTATTGGACCAATATGAATTTGTATACGATACCCTGCACGATGCTGATATCCACAACCGGAAATTATCACAGTACGATGCCATCATTATCCCCGACCAGCATCCGCCCCATATATTGCACGGACATGGGCCTAACCGGATGCCGGAGGAATATACCGGGGGAATGGGGCTGGAAGGCACACTTGCCCTGGAAGAATATGTAAAACAAGGTGGCACCCTCATCACATTTGACGAGGCCAGCGACTTTGCCATAGAGCAATTTGGGCTTCCTGTGAAAAACGTTACCAAAGGCCTTTCTGCCAAACAGTTCTTTATACCCGGCTCGCTCATCCGCACAAAAGTAAAAAACCAACACCCGCTTGCGTATGGTATGCAAACCGAAGTTGCAGCTTCTTTTAACCAAAGCCGGGCTTTTGAAGTAGTTGAGCAGGATAGAAAAGGGGAAGGTGGCAATGAAAACATACAACATGGCCCTCAACCTCCGGTAGAAGTAATTGCCAGCTATGCGAAAGATAACCTCTTAATGAGCGGATGGGCATTAGGCGAGGATAAATACCTTGCCAATAAAGCCGCCATGTTACGAGTTCGTCATGGTAGTGGTAATGTGATCTTGTTTGGGTTCAGGCCACAGTTCCGTGGACAGCCACGTGGGACCTACAAGCTTATCTTTAATTCGATTTTCAGCGGAACGATACAGAATTTTCCGGAGGTAAAGCCTGAAACGGTAATTGGGGAAGAGTAAGAAACATATTCAATTAATTGGTTAAATCCAACGGCCATGTTTTATCATCGGTTCTTGTCAAAACGGTGGTTCCGGCATCCCCATAACTATTGGACCAATTAATCGTCAGGTGGGTGCCATCATTGCTGATAATCTCAAAATCGTACAGAAGGTCATATTGGTCAGCTCCGCCGGTGGATATTGTATTGCAAACATCGATCAGGGTAAGGCCCACGGCCGGTGAATCGCCCCAGGCACAGCCATACTCCCCAAAGCTTGCATCAGAAACTTTGTAAAAGCCTCCTCCCATATCTTCCAAAGTACCAGACCCGGTAACAGGGTTGGCACAAGCACTGAGGTTTCCCCCTGCTCCCACGGCCGTAACTTCTGTAGAATAATCGTAAGTCCCACCCAGGTCGGAAGGGCATGCCACCGTCCAGGCCACATTGCACCCCCCGAAAGAGGGCTGTACAGGCTCATTACATAAATCAGAATTTACAGCCATCGTCAATCTTCTCCCATCGGCTGTATTGATAGGAAACATCAAATTAAACCCATCCCCTACTTCCAGTGAATCTATGGTGAAACCGGGTTTGAATGTGCTGATGGCCTCCACGGCTTCGGCGGCAGTAAAGGTTATGGTAGAAGGAAATGTATTGATGGTTTGCACCACCACAGGAGTGTACGTAGAATCAGCTGGGTTTCCTTCAGCATCTACCGTAGCACCCTTTTCCGTAAAAATCATTTCCACTTCCACTGAATTCACCTCAGTTATGTCAAAGCCATCTACATCGAGTTCAAATTCTACTTCTTCACCACTCAAATCATTAAGGGCATTGAAGAAGTTTTTCTCCGGGTTCACCTGAATGCGAGTGATGGCACCTACATGTTCGTTGAGGTCAGGAATGTTGCCCCATCTTTCTTCACAACCCTGCAAAGCCATTATCCCCGCGGCGCTCATCATCAACACAGTATATTTTAATGTCTTTTTCATGTCTTTTTCTTTGACTGCTTCACTTAATCCACATCCCAGAAAACCCGGTCAGTTTGGGTGACTTTTGGGGTATTGGGATTGCTGCCAACCTCGGTGCTGGAGTAAGGCAACCTGTTTGGAAAAGGGGCCAGGGGCGCCAGGCTTTCAGGCAACCCTGCAGGGAAGCCCGTCCTTCTCACATCCGTATAGGTTTCCATCCCATTGCCAAACTGGGCATAGAATTTCTCTTTGATGACTACATCTAGTTTCAAGCTATTGTTTTCAGCTGCATTAAATTCATCAATACGTTCCTGTACATACCGGGCTACCAGGGAGTCTGTCATTTCCACAGCTCCGGCCCCGGGCAATTCCATGCTAAACGTTTCCACTGCATCCATAGAAGCCCTTATGCCTTCTTCCAGATAAGCTACCGCAGAATTCCCTCCTACTATTCCGGACAGGGTGAGTTTGGCCTCTGCCAGCATGAACGCCCGCATGGCACTCGTAAGGTAAGGAAGGATACCTGCTCCCCGGCCACCATCCCCAACCGTTCTTTCTGAAAAACCACCGTCATCATAACTGCCCCCAACGGGATACACACCGAAAGTAGCTCTGATTGCACCATCTCCCGGAAAACCGGAAGGATCTCCGTGGTCACGGCCAATGTAGCCATCCGCTGCCCCTCCCAGGTTTTGTAATTTCTGCCAATATTCGCAATCTTCCCGGCTATTGCAGGGGGTTGTCTCAAAAGTGAGTGCATCGTTACTTGCCTGCCGGTAGATATAATAAGGCAGGCGGGGGTCGTTTTTATCAATCATATTGTACATGAAATAATTGCTCATGTAGTACTCCTTGTTCCCGGAACCTGCATATTCTATCTGGTACAAAGGATGGCGGTTCAGGGGTGCATCCCCGGCCCCAAACCGGAAAGTATAATTTTCATCATTAAAAGTTATAAAGTCCCCATCGGCTACCAAAGCATTGATCCCGGCTGTAGCTTTGGCTGCATCTACTTTACGCAGGTTCAGATACAACCTCAGTTTAATGGTTTTGGCGGCAGTCACCCATTTCTCGAGGTCATTGCCATAAATAAGGTCATTTTCCAGAGCCACGGCAGAGGTTTTACCCAAATCGGCAATACCTTCGTCCAAAAGGGTGATCAGCTTATCATAAATGGCAGCACCATCATCAAAAGCCGGGGTGGGAAAGGTATTTCCCTGCAAAGCTTCCGTGTAGGGCAGGTCGCCCCACAAATCTACCATAACTCCATACGTATGTGCCTTCATGACTTTGGCCACACCTACATAATGCCAGGAGGCGTTGGCCGTGCCCAAATCAATAATTTCCTGCGTTTCTTTCAGGGAATTGTAAAACAACCCGTCATAGCCATTTGTATATACAGAAGGGTCTTGCTGGTACCGGCTTGCTGAAAAATCGTACATCATGCGGGAAAAAACCATCGTATTCTTGTTCATTTCCTGGGTCATGCTGAAGGCTTTGGCGGCTTGTGCCCCGGGCAATAACAAACTTAAAGTTGCTTCAGCAGGGTTGTTCGGGTCTGTGTTTACATCCATCCATGCTTCCGAGCAACTGCCCAGTAAAAAAACATATGGCACAAACAGAAGTAGTTGATGTATTTTTTTCCTTACCATTGTTTGCAATATTTTATCAATATTCAACATTTCAGAAAGTAAGCCTCAGGTTGACTCCGTAGCGTTTGGTGGTGGGCACAATGCCAAAATCAATCCCCTGGGCATTGCCTGACCCGTCGGATGCAGCCCCCAAGTTTCTCATATTTCCTGATCCTATTGAGTTGGTTTCAGGATCAAAATTCAGGCCCTTGGGAAATTTGTAAGCCTCATACCAAAGGTTACGCCCGGTGAGTGAAATACTGGCTGAGCCAAAAGGCGAATTTTCAAGCCAGATAGCGGGTAGTTCGTAAGAAATTGATAACTCCCGCAGGCGTACCGTAGAGGCATCAAATACCGAAAACTCGTCAGGGCCCGCGGAAGCAAACGTATTGAGATAAAACCAATCATTTACGGTAATCTGCGTACTATTAGGGATGGTATTACCATTGTCATTCAGAATAGGTTGCTGGGTAGCCGGGTCTCCCTGCACCCCGGGGATTACCAGGGCTATTTCCCTGCCACTGGGGCCGTCCGGGATGGTTTCGGTGGTATGCCCGCGGCCAATTACCTGATCATAAGTATCGGAATACATATCCCCTCCTTTCCGCCAATCCAGCAGCGCACTCAGCGTAAAACCTTTCCAGCTAAAGCTATTGGTGACCCCTAAAATAAAGTCAGGATTGGGATCGCCAATTACTTCAGATGTTGTTTTCTCAAAAAGCTTTCCGGTAGCAGGGTCAACCAGCAGTTGCCCGTCGGGGGCTTTCGCGGCTACTGAGCCAAAAATTTGCCCGTAAGGCTTTCCTTCTATATGGGTTATTCTTGTATCGCCGGGATACCCGCCTACAAAAACTTGTTCCAACCCACTGCCAATTTCTTCTACTGTGTTTCTGTTCCGGGTAAAAGCAGAGTAAATATTCCAGCGGAAATCGCCCCTTTGCACCGGAACCAGGTTTAGGCCCAACTCAAAACCTTCATTGTTCACTTTTCCAATATTGGCTACGGTAAACTGATAGCCTGTGGAGGGGGAGGCTGCAATGGGCACAATCTGGTCGGTGGAGTTGCGGTTATAGTAGGTAAAATCTATTCCAACCCTGTTATTGAAAAACTGTAACAGCAACCCCGTTTCAAACTCTTTTGTTTGCTCGGGCTTCAAATTATTATTCCCAAGTGTATTGCTCAAGAACTGTGTATTTACCAGGCTGTTTAGTGCAGGATTTGTAAAAGGAAAATCAAACGCAGCTACCACGCTACGCAACCCCGCGTTCGTCTCAAATGCCGTCTGTGTCAAATAAGCCTCTGTATCATTGCCAGAGGATGCCCAGCCTGCCCGGATTTTACCCAAAGACAAAAAATCAGAAGAAATATTGAAGGCATCCGTAAAAATCAAAGCCCCGCTCACAGCCGGGTAAAAGAAACTACGCCTGCCTTTCGGTAACCCTGAGTGCCAATCGTTGCGGCCCGACACATTCAGGAACGCATAATTCCTGAACGAAAACCCTGCATCTGCATACACGCCCTGGTAACGTACCTGTTCATAACCGCCTCCATTTGGGATTACGCTTTGGGTATTGTCCAGGTCGTGAATACCCCGCACAATAATACCTGTCCCCTGGTACGACTGCCGATCCCAGGTGCGGGCGTTGGCATTGTGCCCGGCAATTACTTTTAGTGCAAAACTTTCATTCAGATCCTTCCGGGCTGTAAGTATCAGGTTCCCATCTATTTCCTGGTAAGCAATATCATCTTGCACAATGCGGCCGGTAGGAAAAGCATTGGTGCTTATCGGCATCACATTGATGCGATGGTCGGTGTATGCATTAAAACCAGCCTGATAGGTTACATTCAGCCAGTCAAATACATCATACCCAACCGAAACTTTTCCGAAATAACGGTTCACTTCACTTGTATGGGGGGCTTTTTGGGCCAGCCAGTACGGGTTATCGTCATCCGGGCGATAAAAAGCAGAATTACCTTCCGCGTCTTCTATGGGATATCCGGCTACGTTTATATTCGGAGGTGTGTACAACAGGCGTTCGGTAACACTGGTTGCGCCGGTACCCAACCCTGCCATGGGCGGTGAAACCATATCGTTTCGCACATAATGCATACTTCCATGAATGAAAAGCCCATTATTTAATTGTGCATTCCCCCCGGCATTTACACTGGTGCGGGTAACTTCATTTTCAGGCACAATGCCCTCATTGCCCATATGAGAAAACCCTGCCGTAAAGTTGGCCTTTTCTCCCCCCGCCGACACAGAAATAGCATTCTCAAGCACATGCCCTGTTCGAAAAAAATCTTTGGGGGTATTGTACGCCCGCAAAGGCACGGTGGAACCTACCAGCTCGGGGAACCGTTCCGGATACCGGTCATAAGGATGGGCTACCAGAGGAAACCAATTTTCATCAGTTCCCAGGATTAAATTGGCATTTAGGGGATTCTGCCAGGGTCTTGTGGTAATATCAAAAGGAGGTCCCCAGGTAGCTACATTATCGTCCACATATTTAAAATTATTGCCCTGGGTATAACGGGTTTGGTAGTTGGGCAGGTTGGCCACTTCTTCCATACTGTAAGCTCCATTATAGGTAACTTCCATTCCTTTTTGACGGCCTCCTACCCTGCCTGATTTGGTAGTGATCACGATTACGCCATTAGCAGCCCTCGAACCATATAAAGCTGAAGCTGCCGCCCCTTTGAGTACAGTTACAGATGCTATATTGTTAGGGTCTATATCATAAGAACGGCTTGCAGAAGTAGTAGCCCCGTTGGCAAAGCCTCCTGTTTGATAAGCCGTATTATCAAAAGGAATTCCATCCACTACGAATAAAGGCTGGTTATTACCCAAAAGGGAAGAATTGCCCCGTATGGTGATGTTGGTACCGGAACCCACGGCGCCCCCTCCCCCAATGATATTTATTCCGGGCACTTTTCCTTGCAGGGCCCGCACCGGATCAGGTTCTGATTTTTGGGCTACCTCTTCACCTTCAAGACTGGAAATGGCATACCCAAGAGCACGTTTTTCCCGCTCAATCCCTATCGCAGTTACAACTACTTCGGTAAGTTGCCGCACTTCAGAAAGCATTTGGACATCAATGACAGAACGCCCTTCTATGGAAACTTCAACCTCTGTAAAGCTGATATAGGAAAAGATCAAGGTTTCTGCATTTTGTGGTAAACTCAGTTGGTAGTTGCCGCTGGCATCCGTTACCGTACCAATGGGCGTCTCCTTAACCATCACGTTCACCCCGGGCAGGGAGCTGCCATCTTCAGCAGAGGTTACATGCCCGGAAATAGTATTTGTTTGCGCTATCAAAGCAGGTGTATGGAAGAAGAAAAGCATCAGGCAAGCAAACTGTACCTTCACCTGTTTTTGATAAGACTGGAAGAGGTAAGCGGTAAAAATGACGCGCATAACGTAACATTATGGTGATAGCCCAAATGGGTTAACCTATCACAAAAATAACGCAAAAGTTTGATTTGACAGGGTGTTTTTTGAATTACTGTTTACCATAAACAACTAAAGAAGAATCGTTAAAAGAACTGAAAAGTGGTAAAATGCCCCTATGATTGTAATTTCAGATTTATTAAATTAGATGTAAAATATTAATTTTCTGGCAATGAGTTATTCTCCAACACTAAAATTGATAAATACAGACGAATACTACCGCATGGGCGAAGTGGGTATTCTTACAGAAAAAGACCGGGTAGAGTTAATACATGGAAAAATATTGGAAATGAGTCCTATTGGAAGTAAAGATGCAGCAACCGTTGACCGCATCAGTAATGTTCTCAAAGAATATTTAAGTAAAGATGCTATTGTAAGAATCCAAAACCCAGTCCACATTAGTGATTTATCTGAACCACAGCCCGATATTGCTATTTTAAAACCTGTCGACCATTATTATGCACAGCAGCATCCCCGTCCCGAAGATATTTTACTGATCGTGGAAGTAGCCGATACCTCCTTAGCGTATGACCGGGAGGTGAAAATACCTTTGTATGCTTCCGCAGGCATTCCGGTATATTGGTTGGTCAATTTGATTGAACAGGAAATAGAAGTTTATCACACCCCTGTTGAAAATGCTTACAAACACAGGGAACTCTGCCGAAAGGATGATGCAATTACTTTTTCTGCGTTTAACCTTGCAATAAGGATGGACGAATTATTAGGATTTTAATTACCAAGAACATCTACAATGGTTTGCAAAAAAAAGAGGACAAGAAAAATATTCCTGCCCTCTTTTTCAATCTTTCAGGAAATAATCTTATTCCCAAACAATCTTTCTGGTTACCGCAGAAGAAGCCACATTAGGCCGTCCTAAGCTATATCCGGCATCTGCACTCAAAATTTCAAAAGTGGCTTCTCCTGCAGAAGCCGGTAAAATAAACTCAACGCTGGCGCTAAGCTTATTTTTGGGAATAACTGCTGTTCCAGAGCTTGCCAAACCCCCAGTTACTTCCCATCCTACGTTTACTTCGGAGTATATACTTTCCCGAATCCTGATAGTAACTGCAATTGTATCAGTAGGAGCAGCTTCCAGGTCAGAACCGCTGCTCAGCTCTACAAACTGAGGTAATGGATCAGTGATATCGTAGCTGTCATCTTCAAATTCTTCACAGCTAAAAGCGATAAGGCATACCGCCAAAAAGCCAATATATTTTATCATTTTCATATTTGTCGCGTTTTAAGGTTATTTATCAAACCACATTTTTGTATCAAGCGGTTCTGGTTCCGGTGCACTTGTATTAGCATCAAGCTCATCAGGTGGCAAAGCAAACCTGCGCACCAAATTAGTTGTTTGTGCTCCTTCAGGAAGCTCCAAAGCGGGTACTTCCGTTCTTCTCCAGGTAGTCCATCCCTCTACAGGCCTGATAATCAAGTCAATCCATTCTTGTTCTGCAATTACCTGTCTTGCTTCTTCTGCTGAACTAAAAGCAGGAATGCCTGCCAGGTACGCGTCAATAGTGGCTGTTTCAATATTGTAATGCATCATGGCTACACGTACACCTTCCCTCATTTTTGCCTCTGCTGCCGCGATTCCTCCGGGTGCCAGTCCACGGGCTATGGCTTCAGCCTCCAAAAACAACTGCTCCTGATGTGAGAATAACACATCGGGTGAAGCCGGCCTAACCAGCTCAACTGTACCATCAGAACCTACAGGTGCCGTGCTCAATACCCAGGATTCTGTTGGATCACCATTTCCTCCCGGGAATACGCCCATTACTTCCGCATCGGGAGAGGGGCCATCCTCAGCAGGAAAGGGCTCAAAGTATACTTTCAACCGGGGGTCATTCCTCTTTTTCATCAGTTCTACCATAGCCTCACTACCGAAATAAAAGAAGTTTTGCCCACCAGTAAAAGCATTCAATGTTTCCCAGAAAGGATTTCTGTTGCCTGATTCACTGAAAAAAGGAAAAGCGGCATTTTCAGCTACTGATGAAATCATATCCCCTTCATTGATTAAGGCAGCAATACCGGCTGCTTTGGAAGGGTCAGCATCTACCATGGTCATCAAAGTCCTGAATTTTAACGACTTGGCAAACTTTCTCCACTTTTCCATGTCCCCATTATAGATAAGATCATTACTACCAATGCTCAACGGGCTTTCCATGTCAATTTGGGCAAGGGCTTCATCAAGAATGGAAATTACCCCATTCAACACTTCTTGTTGTGGGTCAAACTTGGGGTTGGGTGAAATCAGTTCCAACGTTTCAAAATCAACATTTACCGCTTCAGAGTAAGGCACATCTCCCCACAACACAGTGGCTGAGTAAAAAGTAAGGGCCTTGATAACTTTACATTGAGCGGCCGCGTTGTTTTGCACAGGGTCGGCACCTTCAGCCCCCTGTATCGCCAGCTCAATATTTTTGAGCATATTACGATAATATGTCCGCCAGGTATTGCCCGTAGTGAAAATACTAAAGCTGTACACTTCAGGATTGGTAAATACACTAGCCCCCAGCGAGCCTCCCCCTGACCAAAGTTGGGCCAAAGGACCACCAGCCGCGCCAAAATCAATAACCCTGTTGGTAGAGTACTGATTAATAATATTGGTAAATAATAAAGCCGGATCGGCCGTAGACGCCGTGTTCGGGTCTGTGTTCACATCCAGCCATTCGCTTTCACAAGCCGATACGACCAGAAATACTAATACTAATGGAATATATTTAAGAATCTTCATAACTGTCTGTTTTAGAAAGTAAACCGAATGTTTGCACCAAAGCTTCTTGTAGAGGGTATACTATTAAACTCTACACCTTCTCCAATAAGGCTGGTTCCGAAAAAGTTAGTTTCCGGATCAATATGCGGTACTTCAGAATGGATCAGCCAAAGGTTGCGGGCCTCTAAACCAATGCTAAAGCTACCAAAAGGCGTATTTTCAATAACTGACTGTGGCAGTGAATAGCTCAGCGTAATTTCGCGCAGCTTCACATAAGAAGCATCAAAAATGCCACTTTCAATAATGCTTTGAGCACTATGTGAACCCCAGAAATCCTGCATTGATCGTACCGGCACATTGTTTTCCACATACGTTTTGTTACCCTCGTCATCTTCCATTTCCAGCACGCCTTCGTCAATAAATATATTGCCCCGGTTTTCAAGGGTTTCCTCGGCCAGACCGGAAGAACGCAGGGTTCTCACTGTGTTAGAATATACTACGCCCCCTTCCCTGATGTCAACAAGGAAACTCAGGTTAACCCCCTTGAAAGTCAGGGAGTTTTGGATACCCAACAGCCAGTCAGGGTAAACACTACCGTACCGCTCACGCACGCCGGTTTGCCGCTCTCCGGTATTTGGGTTGATAATCAGCTCACCATCATCGTTCCTCAACCAGCCAACACCGTACATGCCAAAGCTTTGCCCGGGCTCGGCACGTACTGAAAGCCCGCTAAACCCGGATGTAAGGCCTAATTCTTCCAGCCCGTCAGCGAGTTTTTCAACAGTTTGTTTGTTCTTGCTGAAATTAAATATCAGGTCCCAGTTAAAAGCCTCATTTTTTATAGGGGAAACAGATACCAGGGCTTCAAAGCCCACGTTGGAAATTTCACCTACATTTTGGCGTTTAGACTCAAACCCGGTAGACTGGGGCAAAAGAATTGACACAATCTGGTCGGAAGTTACGGTATTATAGTAAGTAAGGTCTAACCCCAGTCTTCCGTCAAAAAGCTGCAACTCAGCCCCCACTTCGATGGTATTCTGGTTTTGGGGCTTCAGTGCGTTTCCGGGAGGAATGACATCTGTTGCCGCAAAAGCCAACTGCCCACCGTGCGGATAGGTATTGTCATTTACAAACTGAGTAAACAAGTCAGAGAGCGGAATGTAATCAAACGCTAACTGGTAAGGATCTTCATCGCTACCTACATTGGCCCAGCTTGCCCTAACTTTACCATACGACAGAATGTTGTTGCTTATGCTGAATGCATCGGTAAAGATGAAACTGGCACTCACGCCCGGATAGAAGAAAGAATTATTATTTTCGGGCAGGGTTGAGCTCCAGTCGTTCCGTCCTGTGAGGTTTACAAAAAGAAAATCATCATAGCTAAAACCTAAATCTGCATACACCCCATACAACCTCCTGATAGACTCGAAGTTGGTAGGCGCAGTAGATTGGGCGTTGGAGTAGTTATAAAGCAAGTCCACACTCAGGTCATTGGCTACCACCTGTGTACGGTCAATGGTAATCTGGTTTACATTCCATCCAACAAACCCCTGAAATCCCAGTTTCTCAGTAAAGTTTTTGGTTACCGTAGCAATAAGGTCGGTATTAATTTCCCTTCTGAAAATCTCCAGGTCAGTAAACGACCCGTTCAGATTGTTAATAGTCCCTTTACGCACGATGGACCTCCTGGCTTCGGTAAAGAAATCAGTACCGACCCTTCCCATAATATTCAGCCAATCTACAGGGGTAAAGTTTAGTTGAATGTTTCCGTACACCCTTTCCACACTATTGTTGTAGGGATTGTTTTCCACCACCCAGTAAGGGTTGTTCGTTGTGCTATTGCCATCGAGTCCAATGGCGTTTCCATTTTCATCAACCACATTGTCTTTTAGCAGGTTGCTATCTACTGTGCGGGGCATACCGTTTACCTGGCTCACCACAACATTAGGGTCGTTACTTCCCTGCCGGGGCCGTCCTTCGCCTTCGGTACGCACATAATTAAACACAGTCCGTGCACTTAGCATTTCAGAGAATTTTGATCCCGCGTTCAACGAAACCGTATTTCTTTTTAATACGTTATTCGGGACAATTCCTGCCTGGTTCAAATTGGTATATCCAAGCCTGAAGTCGGCATCTTCTTTACCACCCGATACTGCCACACTATTAATTAAGGTTTTACCTGTTTCATAAAAGTCTTTCACATTGTCAGGATAGGCTTGCAGGGGGCGGTCATTCCCATCATAAGGAAACTGGGAGAAGCTTTCTCCCTGGGTATCGCTTATTTTTGGCCCCCAGCCATTGGTGAAGCTGTTGGAGTCAAAAACACCAAAATCACCCTGGGCATATTCGTTCTGGAAGTCGGGCAATCTCAGCGGGTTATCAAACCTGTACGAAGAGTTTACCTCAACCTTTGCCCCGCCTTTTTTACCTTTTTTGGTGGTGATAACAATTACACCATCCCTGGCACGCTGTCCGTACAAAGCCACAGCAGAAGCCCCTTTCAGCACGTTGATTGATTCAATATCGTCGGGGTTAATATCCCCGGCACGACTTCCCACATCAGCCCCCCCGCCAATGATGTCATTTCTTGAGCCATTGTAGGCATAGTTTGAAATGGGGGATCCGTCTACCACAAATAAAGGTTGGCTGGTACCGGCCAATGAGTTGGCCCCGCGGATCTGAATGGCTACCGACCCACCGGCTGTACCCGACTGGCTGGTAATCCGAACGCCCGGTACACGCCCTGCCAATGAATTGAGTGCATTGTCAGACCGCACTTTGGTGAGTTCATCTCCATCCACGCTGGTAACTGAATAACCAAGTTCACGTTTTTCACGCTCAATACCCAAAGCGGTTACCACCACTTCAGAAAGTTGCTGGATGTCCTGATCCAGGGCTATGTTAATGACATCCCGCCCTCCGATTGAAACTTCTTTCTCGGAGTAGCCGATGAACGAAAAAGTAAGGACTTCCGCATCTGCAGGCACGTTCAGACGGTAGTTTCCGTCAATATCGGTAACAGTACCGATGGTTGTACCTTTCACGATAACATTTACACCGGGCAACGCACTGTCATCCTCAGCAGCAGTAACATTACCGGAAATCGATGTTGTTTGCGCCATTAATCCGGACGCAAAAAATAAGGTTCCTACCAGGCAGCAAAACCATATTGCGAGGTTTTTTTGATAGCCCGATGAGGAAAAGTTTGTAAAAGTGCTCCTCATAGCTTTACATTTTTAATTTGACTAATTGAACTTGTTGGTAATTCTGTAAAACTTTAACCGCCTGCCCCAAACCTTTACTTTTGCGGACGTAACTTTATCTTATAAAAGCAATATTATCGGGCAATTAGTCTATAAAATAAGGCAAAAACCCACCAATTCAGAATAGAATTATTTCAAGATTTTGCTAAAATTAAACAGAATCCCTTTCTTAAACCTAATCTTAAATTTTTCAAAAGGCAATATTTTGGATTTATTTTTTTGCCCCAATAATCTTCTGAAAGAATAGCCAAAAAACCGATTACCCTATAAGAAGTTTCTTTTATTGGCAAATTTTTATTTTATGCCTAATAATATTTTACATTATTGTGATTTTTAAAATTTTATCGAAACCCCCTCTCTCCCGGATGGTAAGATAACAACATTAGCCCCCTTGTAATGTTTCTTTTTAAGTTAAATTTTTTTTATGAAAAAAAGTAAAGTTTTGTCTGCCTCTACCTCTTCATTATTTTTATGAAATAATATAATTTTTTCAATAAATAAGGTATGCATGCAGAGTATTTTTTAAACAAAAAAAACCGAGGGAATAACAACCAGTATAAATGCGGACATGGGTATCCGCACTCTAGGTACAACATGAGCTATTAAATGATATGGCTAACCGGCACTTTGGTGTCACTAAATCCCATAAGCGCATTCATAAGCCTGGCGTGTGTAAATTTTTGCAGGTCATCTACCCTAATTTCCTGTTCATGTATGATGCCCTTATCCAGTAGTTTTTGCCGCTGCGTACCTGCCAGTAAAGGCGTGGAAGGTGTTACCCAACGGTTTCCATCAAAGAAAGCAATGTTGCTGTAAGACGTATCGGTAATATAGCCGTCCTTTATAATCAGGATGTCATCACAATTGCTCCGGTGTGTGAATAATTGGTTTAGTAATTCCCGGTTCTCAAATTTATAAGCATACTCAATGGTATCGCAATGTACCAGCTTTAAAGAGTGAATAGCTCGTATGCGGTAAGGAACAAATTCTATTTCCTCTATTTGGTCTTTATACAATACCCTGCATTTATAAATCCTTTCGTCCAACCTCTCAGGAATTTGAATTTGAGCAGATAGTTTGATGGGGTTCTTACTGCCAAAAAGGGCTGCCCGTGCCTGGTTCATCCGGGCTTCGTGATAGGGCAGGTTTTCCAGTTTGTTATGGGATAATCGAATGCTTTCTATCAATCGGCACATATACTTTGTCAATCATTTCCTGATATTCAGAAGCTGCATCACTATTGGCCGTAATGCCGCCCCCGCTTTTATATATCAACTTATCGCCTTCCTTTTCCACAAAACGAATCATCACGGCAGAATCCAGGTTTTGTCCATCAAAATAACCGAAAACGCCCGTATAATAGCCACGTTCATAGGCTTCTACTTCTTTGATAATATCTATGGTTTTTTGCTTAGGTGCCCCACTCACCGAACCAGCCGGCAGCATGGAAAAAATGATGTCACCTATCATTTCAGGATAATTCGCAGGAAGTTGTCCTTTAATCTCAGAGCTTACCTGCAACAGGGTTTTCCCGATGGTTTCAATTTCATCTATGTATCTGAACTTTGTAACATTCACATTCCGGGCAAACCTGCTCATATCATTGCGGATCAGGTCTACAATGGTTACATGCTCTGCCATTTCTTTCGCATTCTGAAGCAGCTTCTCTTCAGCATCGGGTACAGATTTATCAATGGTTCCTTTCATCGGGTAAGAAGCGATTTCGCCATTGGTAATCTGCACAAAAGTTTCGGGCGAGAACACCACAAACTGATTTTTGAACCACAGTTTGTATTTTGCCTGTGAAAGCAAGAAAATCTCTTTGAGCGAAAGGTTGGTTTGTACCTCGGTAGGAAAGGTAAGGTTCACTAAAAATGAGTTACCGGAATGGATGTGGCGCATCACTTTGTCAAAAGCCTGGGAATAGGCTGAAAAACTTACAGGTTGCTTCTCCCAGCAAATTTCCTTCTCTGGCAAAGCAGGGACTTCTGAATAGTTTTTCATTTCACTCACTACAAAAAGAACTTCACTGTCATCCACTTCCGACAAAGGAATCACCACCGGTTTGCGAATGTCAAAATCGATCACGAACAGGAATGGCAAGCGGTCTTTCCCCAGCGTATTCATTTCCCAAATGGCTTGTTGCTTGTTCATGCGTTGCACTTTTGCACACCAAATCGAATGGCCGGGACGGCCCCGCCGAAGCCATTGCAATCGCCGGCGACCCGGTTTGGCGTACACCTTTCCTACAAAGTTAGGGGCTTATTGGGTGTATCATGATATGAATTCCATTGTTTTTTATAAATTTATGCCAGCGTAAACTGGATACTGTAAGATATTCAGGATAGAATTGTAAACACTATTAACCTCAACCTAATTTTATGAATTACCAACAAGAATTAAATACAAGCAACCGTGTTTTGATGGGCCCGGGACCCAGTAATGTACATCCCCGCGTTTTGAAAGCCATGGCCACACCCCTCATTGGCCACTTAGACCCTGAGTTTTTGGTAGTGATGGATGACATCAAGCAAATGCTGCAAAAGACCTTCCAGACAAAAAACCACCTCACTTTCGCAGTTTCGGCCCCGGGCAGTGCCGGTATGGAAACATGCCTGGTCAACTTGCTCGAGCCTGGTGACGAAGCCCTCATTTGCGTAAATGGGGTATTTGGTAACCGCATGTCCGACATTGTAGAGCGCTGCGGAGCCAAACTCATCCGCGTTGACGCACCCTGGGGCGAGCCCATCGATCCGCAACAGGTAAAAGAAGCCCTGAAAACCTGCAACCCTAAAATTGTAGCCGTTGTACATGCCGAAACCTCCACGGGTGTTTTGCAACCTTTGCAGGAAATTTCTCAGCTGGCACATGGGGCGGGGGCTTTATTTGTGGTAGACGCTGTTACCTCTTTCTGCGGTACAGCACTGAAAGTAGACGAGTGGGGGATTGATGCTATTTATACCGGAACCCAAAAGTGCCTGAGTGCGCCTCCCGGCATCTCTCCCGTGTCGTTCAGCGAAAGGGCCATTACTGCCTTAGACCAGCGAAAAACCAAAGTACAAAGCTGGTTCCTGGATCTTAATCTGGTCAAAAACTATTGGGAAGGTGCCAAAAGGGCTTATCACCATACCGCCCCCATTTCGGCCATGTACGCCCTGCGGGAAGCTTTGCGACTGGTATTGGAAGAAGGGCTGGAGGAACGCTTTGCACGCCACCAAAAAAACCATGAACTGTTAAAGACAGGATTGGGTGAATTAGGGTTTGAATTTGTGGTAAAAGAAGGTTTCCGTCTTCCTATGCTCAATGCGGTAAAACTGCCCAACGGAGTAGACGATGCAAAAGTACGAAAGCAATTGCTGGATGAATACGACATTGAAGTAGGCGGTGGCCTGGGCGATTTTGCCGGAAAAATATGGCGCATCGGCCTGATGGGCGAAAGTTCTAACCCTAACCACGTAAACATGCTTCTGTCTGCTTTGCGGGATATTATATAAAATGGCAACATGGTGCATTGTCCGCCACTTCTTGTACAACAGCACAAGAAGTGGCGGACAAATAGACAAATACAAGTAAAAAGCTTAAAATATCCATGCGTCCCTTGCGGTAAAAAAAAATTGAGTTTGGCTGCTTATTAGAAACCGCAAAGGGCACAATAGAGGCGCAAAGGTTCGCTAATCAACCCATTACACCCCCTCCCGGTCTGTGGCACACAGACACAGAACGGAACGAGTACGTGGGCACGGGGCCGCACCTTGGAAGGAAGTAAAATAATAGAAACTGACTTATAAAAATCGCAAAAAACCTGATAAATAGAAGTACCAATGCCCGATAATACATCCTTTATTAACCAGCTACAACAAGAAATCCTTGGAGACATCCTCACCGACGAATACAGCCTGGGTTTGTACTCTACCGATGCCAGCGTATACCAAATTTGCCCCCTGGTTATCGTACTTCCCAAGGACGAAACCGATGTGCTCACCGCCCTGAAACTAGCCCGTGAGCACAAAGTAAGTATACTGCCACGGGGCGGAGGCACCAGCCTGGCCGGGCAAACCGTAGGAAAATCAATGGTATTGGATTTCTCAAAGTACATGCATCAGGTGCTGGAACTGAACGTGGAAGAACGGTGGGTGCGCGTACAACCGGGGATGGTACGGGATGTATTGAACGAGCAACTCAGTGAACATGGCCTGCACTTCGCTCCCGACCCGGCTACTTCCAGCCGGGCCAATGTGGGTGGTATGGTAGGTAATAATTCTTCGGGTACTAAAAGCATTTTGTATGGGAAAACCGTAGACCATGTGCTGGAAGCCAAAGTGGCACTGGCAGATGGTACGGTAATGCAGTTGAAATCCCACAACCCGGAAGAATATGCCCAAAAAATTGAAGGAAATACACGGGAAGCAGAGGTTTACAAAGGTTTTCAGGAAATTATTCAGCAAAACAAAGAGGAAATCACCCGTCGTTTTCCCAAAGTAATGCGACGGGTAGGTGGCTATAACCTGGACGAATTTGTGTATACTGACCAATGGAACCTCGCAAAAATCATCACGGGCAGCGAAGGCACACTGGCTACTACCTTAGAAGTAAAACTAAACCTGGAGCCACTTCCTGCCTATAAATCTGTATGTGTAGTACATTTTGCCGAGTTGTTGGAGGCCATCCGGGCCGTAACCCCCATTCTTGAATTTCAACCAGCGGCCATTGAAATTTTGGACAGCACCGTAGTGCAACTCAGCAGGGAAAACCTGACCACCAAACGAAGCTGTCATTTTATTGAAGGAAACCCGGCAGCCATCCTGATTGTGGAATTTTATGGGGAAACCCAAAAAGATGTAACCGCCCGCCCCTGGCAAATGATTGAACGCTTGAAATCTTTGGGCATGGGCTACGCCTACCCCCACTTTCTGGAAGGCAGCGATTACGAAGATGTGTGGATTGTCCGTAAAAAAGGGCTGGGACTGATGCTGGGCATCAAAGGCGATAAAAAACCACTGCCCTTCATTGAAGATGCGGGCATTCCAACCAATGTGCTGCCCGAATACATTGACCGCACACTGAAGATATGTGAAAAGCACCACACCCAGGTAGCCATGTATGCCCATGCCAGTGTGGGTGTGATTCACGTCCGTCCCATCCTTGATTTGCGACAGGGAGAAGATGTGGAACGTTTCAGGAAAATTGCCGAAGATACTTTTGAACTGGTAAAAGAATACGGCGGCTCCTGGAGTGGG
Source organism: Cyclobacteriaceae bacterium (assembly GCA_965230065.1). Classification (GTDB taxonomy): domain Bacteria; phylum Bacteroidota; class Bacteroidia; order Cytophagales; family Cyclobacteriaceae. Next base: position 479,201 of record OZ245942.1, read on the forward strand.
GAACATGGGGACGGGCTTGTTCGCAGCCCGTTCAACGAACGCTTTTTTGGAGAGCAAATCTATCAGGCTTTGATAGCTATCAAGCGTTTATTTGACCCTGAAAACCTCATGAACCCGGGTAAAATTGTGGAAGCCCCGCCCATGGACCAAAACCTTCGGTACGGGGCATCTTACGAGGATGTCCATGTCGATACTACCTTTCAATATCGTAAAGATGAAAGTTTTGGCGCTGCCGTGCATATGTGTACGGGCGTGGGTGAATGCCGCAAAATGCTGGGCGGGACCATGTGCCCCAGTTTCAAGGCCACCCGCGATGAAGAACATTCTACCCGGGGGCGGGCCAATGCCCTGCGCCTTGCCATGTCGGGGCAGTTGAACGGGGAAGGACTGGCCAGCGAACGCTTGCGCCAGGTGCTGGACTTGTGCCTTTCGTGCAAAGCCTGTAAATCGGAATGCCCCAGCAATGTGGACATGGCTAAACTGAAAAGCGAAGTTTCCCAGCTATATTACGACAAGCATGGCACTTCCACCCGGGATAAAATGATTAAAAATTCGGCCAAAGCAGCAGCGCAATTCAGTGGAAAAATGGCGGGCATGGTCAATGCTTTACAGCAAACTTCCCTTTTCCGGAATATGCTTGAAAAAACAGCCGGGTTTGATGCCCGACGGACACTCCCCTCTTATGCCAAACAGCCTTTTTACCAGTGGTATGCCAAAAACCACAAACCTGATGCAGATAATGACAAAAAAGTAGTGCTTTTTGCAGATACTTACCTGAATTACCACGAACCCCAAATTGGCCGGGCTGCCTACCAACTTTTGAAAGCTTGCGGATACGAAGTACTCCTGGCCAACGTAGGCTGCTGCCAAAGGCCAAAAATATCACACGGTTTTTTACGGGAAGCCAAAGCAGCAGGCACTGCAATGGCACAACAACTCGACCAATACCTGCAACAAGGACTCACCGTAGTGGTATGCGAACCCAGTTGTACTTCTGCCCTCACCGCCGACCTGCCCGATTTGGTAGAAGATGAAGCACTGGCCCACCGCCTGGAAAAACAAGTGATGATGATTGACCAGTTTTTGGAAAAAGCTTTGCAAGATGGAGATATTTCCACCTCTATAGCCCCCAAAGTAGAAGAAGTAATGATACACGGGCATTGCCACCAAAAAGCCTTGTATGGCACCAAAAATATGAAATCTACCCTGGAAAAAACAGGCGCAAAAGTGCAGGAAATAAACTCAGGCTGCTGCGGCATGGCCGGTTCTTTCGGGTATGAAAAAGAGCACTACGACCTTTCAAAAAAAATTGGGGAATCCATCTTGTTTCCGGCTGTAAATGCAGCCAAAGAAGGTACGGCCATTGTTGCCTGCGGCTTCAGTTGCCGCCACCAGATTGAACATTTTACGGGAAAAAAGGCGATGCATTGGGTGGAGGTGTTTGATATAATTTAGCCGCATAATTGTTTTCTATAAGTAAACTTTTTATTTTTACTTCGTGTTTAACATTATTGCCAGACGTACACTGAACCAATACTGTAAAAAATATCCGGAAGCAGCTGAAGCATTGCGCAAATGGTATGGAGAAGTGAGTAACGCTGATTTCACCAATTTTAATGAATTAAAGTCTGCCTATGGTAATGCCAGTTTGGTAAGTGATAACCGAATCGTATTCAATATTTGTGGCAACAAATACCGTTTGGTTGTCAGGGTTAACTTTCAATTTAAGTCAATAATGATAAAGTGGTTTGGTACACACAAAGAATACGACCTCATAGATGTAACCAAAATTCAATTCAAAAAAAATGAAAATTAAGGTTTTAAAAACTGAAGAAGATTATGACAAAGCCCTGGACAGGGCTGAAGAAATATTCGATGCTATTCCAGGTACTTCAGCAGGTAATGAATTAGAATTATTACTATTGGTCATTAAAGATTATGAAGACAAACATCATCCAATACCTCCTCCCGACCCCATAGAAGCCATTAAGCTTACAATGCAGGAAAAAGGTTTAAAGGCTAAGGATTTAACGCCATGGGTAGGGAGTAAAGGTTATGTTTCGCAAATTTTGAACAGAAAAAAACCGCTGACAGCCGAAGTAATGAAAGCTTTGCACAAACACCTTGGTATCTCCGGAGACGTATTATTAGCATCCTAAAAACCCAAACGATAGTAAACCAAAAGAATATTATACAGGGAAATCACTTCTTCTTATAATCACCCCGCTTCAGCGATTTGATAAATTCCGCCCAGGCAAAAGGGTTGAGCAGGGGATTGGGTCGTGGACCGGCACTGTATTGCATGCGGTCAAATTGCTGTTGCATGTAATAACGGTGGTTCATGCTGGCATCCATGGGCATGTTCTCAAACATTTTGGCCAGTAGCTCTGCCCCCAGGTTTTCACGCATGTTGCTGTACTGGTCTTCATTAGGCAACTGCAAAGCCAGGATTGCATCTTTGAACATCTCTTCAGTAGGAAATGGGAAAATAGAGATGGGCTCAAGATACGTGGTATCAGATTGCATTTCTACCACAATGGTCTGGTTGCCCATAGCATTTTTGGGAACTATGTAATGCTGCCGTTTATAACCGACCGAGCTGAACACAATACTATCGCCTGCCAAAACCGGCAAGGAGAAATAACCGAAAGGATTAGAAGTGGTTCCGCGTCCGGCTTCGGGCACAAATATGTGCGTTCCGCCCAGCCCTGATGTGCTGTCTTCACCCAATACCAAGCCGGAAAGCTGCAAAATTTGCCGCTCTCCCTGTGCCTGTACCGATTGGGAATTCACCAAAGTCAGCCCAGCCAGGACAATAACCACAAATAATAACCGATATGTAAAATAACCCAACTTCACTTCTTTATCCATAAACGTATAAATGACTTACTAAGATATTCATAGCGTATGAAAATAATAAAAAATTCCGGGTTAATTTACAATTATCTTTTGGAAATTAGTAATAATCCGAGGTAAGTCAGCACACCGTTTACCATCAGAATGAAAAAACCAAACTGAAAACCGTTGAACCAGGCTGCCGAGTTGGTATCAATGATGTAAGACAAAACAGGGCATATCAGGCAGACGAAGGGCACGAACTTATCTTTTACAGCCAGTTTGGTAGACAGCCCAAAACTAAACATGCCCAGCAACGGCCCATACGTATAACCTGCCACGGTAAACACCGCATTAATTACACTTTCATCGTTAATGGCCTTGAATACCAAAATAACCAGGAAAAGCACCACAGAAAAGCCGACGTGTACCCGCATGCGTGTGGCGGGGGCAATCACTTTTCTTTTTTCGGCGGTGCTGGCACCTTCAGGAAGCTCCTGGGTGTTAAGCCCCAGAAAATCTACACAAAAAGAAGTGGTGAGGGCTGTGAGGGCAGAGTCGGCACTGGAATAAGCAGCGGCCGTAATACCCAGCAGAAAAACCACGCCTTCAAATAGATTAAAGTGGTGGATAGCCAGCATAGGAAAAAGGTCGTCGGTGCGCTCAGGAATGGGAATGCCTTTGGCATTGGAATAAATGTAAAGCAATGCGCCAAGGCTCAAAAAAAGCAAATTCACAAATACCAGCACCACCGTAAACCAAAGCATATTTTTCTGCGCGTCTTTGATATTGCGGCAGGTAAGGTTTTTTTGCATCATGTCCTGGTCCATGCCCGTCATGACGATGGCAATGAGTGCACCTGACAAAAATAGTTTGAAGAAATTCCGGCTGCTGGCCCAGTCCCAGTCAAAAATCTGGGAATACCCGCTGTTATCTACGGTGGCTACCAGTTCCCCAAACGACACGTCCAGTTCCCTGCCAATGAGGAAAATGCTGGCGACTACCGATGATAGCATAAACAAGGTTTGCAGGGTATCAGTCCACACAATCGTTTTGATACCTCCCCGGAACGTGTACAGCCAGATAAGAATGATCGTAACCGCCACGGTAACCCAAAAGGGAATGCCATACGCGCCAAACAACCCGATTTGCAGCACCCCGGCTACGATAAAAAGGCGAAGGGAAGCGCCAATGATGCGCGAAAGCAAAAAGAAAAAAGCTCCCGTTTTATATGACCAAAACCCCAACCGTGAGTCCAGATACCCGTATATTGAGACGAGGTTGAGGCGATAATACAAGGGCATGAGTACCAACGCAATGAAAGCGTAACCCGGCACATAGCCCAACACCATCTGAAAATAGGTGAACTGCGAGTTGCCCACCTCACCGGGCACTGATATAAAAGTAACCCCGGAAAGCGTAGCCCCCACCATTCCAAAAGCCACCAGGTACCAGGGCGATTGCCGGTTTCCGGTAAAAAATGTTTCGGAATCAGCCCCTCTGGAAGTGAAATAAGAAATAAGCAACAGCAGCACAAAATACCCGGAAATGACTAATAAAACTAAAAGTGGGGACATAAGTTAAGTAATTATAAACCTTTAATTTATCGCTTTTTTATTAATTTTACTGATTGAACGCCTAAAGCTATGAAACGAACATGAATTTTATTCATGCTTTTTGTAAATTTAGCATATTCCCGAGGCCCGATCTGAAAATTGAAAATACATTTGTGCAGATGAAACACTCATTTCAAGAAGAAGAAGTTGTAGAAGTATTAGAGGACCAGGACACTTCGGAATGGAAAGACCTCGTAGTATTGAATGACGATTTTAACACATTTGACCATGTAATCAACACCCTCATTAAGGTGTGCAAACACAGTTCGGAACAAGCCGAGCAATGCACGTGGATCATTCATTACAAAGGGAAGTGTGCTGTAAAAAAAGGTGCTTATACCAAACTCAAGCCCATGCGTGACGCAATCCGTGAGGAGGGAATCGGCGCGGTGATTGAATAATCTAACATAGACGGAAGACCGGAGACGGAAGACGGAAGTTATTTTTTACATACTTCAGTCTTCGGTCTTCGGTCTTCGGCCTTCTAACTTATGACTACATGGAATACCCCTCCAAACTGGTTGAAGAAGCCGTGAATGAAATTGCCAAACTGCCCGGCATTGGCAAAAAAACGGCATTGCGCCTGGCATTGCACCTGCTGAAAGAAGAAGAGCAAAGCACACACGCCTTGTCTGAGGCACTGGTAAATTTGCGTACCAAAACCCAGTACTGCCAAAAATGCCATAACATTGCAGATGCTCCCGTGTGCGCGATATGTGCCGGCAAAAGGCGCGACCAAAGCATACTGTGTGTGGTAGAAACCCCCACCAACCTGCTAGCCATTGAAAACACTTCCCAATACCAGGGGCTTTATCATGTGCTCGGCGGTGTGATTTCCCCCATTGAAGGCGTAGGCCCCGGCGATTTGCACATCGACTCCCTCATTAGCAGAATAGAGGATACTACTTCTGAAGTGAAAGAAGTAATACTGGCATTAAGTGCCACCATGGAAGGGGATACGACGGCCTTTTTTATTACCAAAAAGCTGAGACCTTTCAACGTAAAAATCAGTACCATCGCCCGGGGCATTCCCATTGGCAGCGAGCTGGAATACACCGACGAAATTACCCTGGGGCGAAGTATTGTTACGCGTAAGGCGTATGATTTTTGAATGATTTAGGAGAGCGATCCGGACTACGGAGGCATCCCTGTTCGCTTAACCTAAATTAAGAAAGGATATAAGAATGCAAATTTTACATACATTTCATTTTACAATCGGCTCGTTTTACTTACTGTAAATACTCTTCATCAGTAACTGCCTGTAACCATTCAGTAGGGCCATTTTGTCGGCCTGTAATCGCAATTTGAATAAACTCCTGATTCGGACTTGCCCCATGCCAGTGGGGAAGATTGGGCGGACACTTTACGACATCTCCTTTTTGAAGGATTCGCTTCGGACTGCCTTCCTCCTGATAGTAGCCTATACCTCCGGTAGCTAAAATAATCTGTCCTGCCGGATGTAAATGCCAATTCGTTCTTGCTCCTGGTTCAAAGGTAACACTGCCCACCGAATTTTCATTGGTGCTATCTGCCTGAACCAGCCAGGTCAACCAGGCATTGCCTACAAAGTTGCTGTTGGTTATTTTTTCGCCTTTGGGGTAAAGCAAATCTTCCTGTTCGCTACTAAGAATATTATTTTTTTGATCTACAGCATTACTACAGGAAATAATAGTGCAGGTTAAAACCGCCAGCACCAAAGTTGTTATTTTATTCATTATTTCGTGATTTTAATAGATTGGTGAATGAAGATTATTATCTGGAAGACATGACTTGCGACAGCACCTGTCTACCTGCCTCTGCTTCTGCTTTGCCCACATTTTCTTCAATGAGAGAGAGGAGTTGTTCCAACTGAGCTTCTGTGATCCCAATATTCAGTGCGATGCCCATATGGCCTTGCGCCATAGGTTCCACGCCTCCCATACTGATCAGGGCAGACAGGGTCGCGCTCTCTCTCTGTTGGTAAGTAAGAATATCCCGGCCAAAAATATCGGCAAACAAATGTTCTTTCAAAAATACTTCAATAATAGGGCTGAAATCCGCGTAGCCAGTTTTTGGGCCATCTAACGGCCTTCCGACGAGTTCTTCCAGTACCTTTTTACCTTTTTCATACTTATCTTTCCCTTCCTCCTGGGGTGTAGCTTCCCTGCCTACTTCATCTTGAATCCCCTTTGCCTGACGGTCTTCTACTACCGTCATCATAGTTTGCAGCCCACGGATGCTGCGGGGAAAACCACAATAGGCGTATAGATGTACCAGCACTTCCTTGGTTTCATTGATGGTCAGCCCAGCGTCTAAACCATTATTCAAGGCTATTTTCAGTTGTTCCAGATCACCAAGAGTGGTGAAGGCGGAAATGGTTACGATGGACTGTTCTTTGGCATTTAATGTTGAAGCGGAGTCCGCTTTGGTCTGGGCTGATAGATTGGTAGTATTCATAAGTTGAAAAGCAAGGCAAGAAAGAAGTGTGATGAACTTTATGGGTATCATACGAGTAGTATTTAATTATCTTCTTTTAACTTTCTAAATATCAGGGGCATTGTTGCCTCATCTATCGCTTCCATATCTACCAACTTTAATGATTTTACCATGTTAAGCGTAGTGGTTTTGTACTTTTGGAAGTGGGGTGTTTTTAAGTGTTGATCGTAAGCTGCCTGGCTGGCATATATTTCTAAAATTCTTACCAATGAGGGATTTTCCTTTGGATACATCGGAAAGATAGCAATGACGCCCGGCTCCAGTTTGACCGATGCCGCCGCTTCTTCTGTGAGTATAGCCTTGTATTCTTCCAGATAGGCCGATTCAATTTCAATTTCTGCAATACGGATCATCATTTTTTGCTGCGCCGAAGCGGGAAAAGCACCAGCCATCATTAATACCAGGCTCAAAAGAGAAATGAGTGGATTAGGAGCTTTAGTCTTAAAATCAGGGCTTTGAATTATCATCTTATTTTAGGTAAATGCATTTGGGCGACATCCCCAGTGGATACTGTCCGCTGGGCGGCATTCCGCATCTGCTATTTGATCACTTCTATTTTTTGTAGCCACTTCGTTACTTCCTTTTCCGCTTCTTCTGCTTTTTCGCCTTTCATCACAAATAAAATCCCATCCCGCTCTATGCCACCTTTAATAGAAAACCCTTCCGGTATGTTCGCATCAGGACATAACTTCTCCACGGTTTCAAAGCTACTTCCTACGCCATATCCGGCATTGGTGTTGAAGGGTATGACGGTTTTTCCGTTTAAATCATATTGATGCAAAAAACTTTTCATAGGTGGAGGTAACTGCATTCCCCAGGTTGGAAAGCCTACAAACACTGCATCGTATTTTTGTATGTTGTCAATTTTTGTTTTCAATGGTGGTAAATAACCTGATTCATTTTCCTCTGCTACCTGATTTACAATAGCCTGATAATTCTCAGGATAGGGTGTTTCCAATTCAAGTGCTACCAAAGTTCCGCCTACCTGTTCGTGAATCATTTCCGCTATTGCCTTGGTATTGTTGGTACGGGATAAATAGACGATCAATACTTTATCAGGATCAAAAGCAGCGTCCCTTTTTGTATTTATATCCTCCGTTTGGGCGGAAGAACAAGCCGTAATCAAAAGAAAAAATGCCAATAGCAGGTAGGTCATAGAAGGATATTTTTATATATGATTATTCTCCAGATCTGCTAAGCAGCTTGGTAAACGATAGGGATGCTAATTTCCAGCTACCATTTTGTTTTACATACACCTCCGTGACCTCAAATGGATTAGTAACCTCGTTGCCACCCACTTCGGCCAGCAGATCAATCCTGTTTAGCAGAATGGCGGAATTATCTATGATGTTCACAGATACTTCATGAATATCTGCTTTCTTGTACCAGATCCCTCCGCTTTTGATGATATCGAGTTCCCGATTCGTTCCCCAAGAACCTCCCATGTGGACAAACACAGCTTTTTCGTGAAAAAGATTACCCAATTTATCAACATTTTTGTCCGACATCCACTGCCATTTTTCTTTGGAGAGTTTGATGATTTCCTGTTCGGCGGAAGGATTTTGTGCAAAGGACCATTGGATTCCTAAGAGGATGAGTATTAGCCCTAAAATTGAAGTTTTCATGTTCATGATTTTTCTAATGTTCAATACTATGGGTGTCCCTAACACTGCTAAACGTCAGGTCTAACAGTTTCCAATCATCGTTTTGTTTTTTGTAGATTTCGGTCACGGTAAACTCATTTGATACTTCATTGCCCCGGACCACTGCAACTAGTGTAATTCGATTCCATAAGATGGCGGAATCATCAAAAAGTTCTACAGCAACATCATGTACTTTCGCATTCTTATACCAAATACTACCAGTTTCAATTATTTCCAGTTCTCTGTCTTTTTTCCAGGTTCCACTCATATGAACAAATTTTGACTTATCGTGGAAGAGCGTAGCCAACTCATTTACATTTTTGTCTGCCATCCACTCCCATTTCGCTTTGGAGAGATCTTTAATTTCCTGTTCAGTAGCAGAATTTTGTGCGAAGGACATTTGCACACTCAGGATGATAAGTAATAGTCCTATGATTGATCTTTTCATTTTTTCGGTTATTTACTGGTTTAACAAATTGTTGCTTGTTGTATGTGCAACTTAACCCTTTACATGGTTTACCTCGTTTGTAATGATGAAAGGCAAAGGTCTTATCTTTTATTTGCCTGCATGGTATACAATTTACGGATTTATCTACCAATATTACTGGTTAGGGAAGGCTCATCCATTAAGAAATGAAAAAAGTGTTAAATTCGTTTTAGCTAAAACAATCATGACATGGATAACCTGCGGAGATTTGAGACCATAAAGGATTACAACGCCTTCAACAACAATGAAACGCTGCACCCGCTGGTAAGTGTAGTGGATGTGTCTAGGGCAAGTCCAAGGCAAGCCTCCAATATGTACTTTGGGTTTTATACCGTTTTTTTGAAAGAAGTCAATTGCGGTGACCTGCGGTATGGCCGGCATACCTATGACTACCAGGAAGGCACATTGGTATTTATTGCCCCCGGACAAGTGGTGCGCGTCTCCAACAGTGGAGAGACGTATCAACCGAAAGGCATCGCCCTTATCTTTCACCCTGATCTAATACATGGCACTTCGCTTGGACGAAATATGCAGGATTATACTTTCTTTGGTTATCAATCCAATGAAGCACTGCATTTGTCTGAACGTGAAAGGAAAATTATTTTGGATTGTTTTTCCAAGATTGAATATGAACTGGAACATGCCGTTGACAAGCATAGTAAAAGGTTGATTGTATCCAATATTGAGCTGTTTTTGAACTATTGTGTCCGTTTTTACGACCGCCAGTTTATTACCCGGGATAACGTTCACCAGGGGATTTTAGAAAGGTTTGAGCACTTGCTGAACGAATATTTTCAGACAAACAAACCACAGACGATTGGTTTGCCTTCTGTAGCCTGGTGTGCAGAGCAGTTGCATTTATCGCCTAACTATTTTGGTGACCTGGTGAAAAAAGAAACCGGGCAATCTGCCCAGGAGTACATTCAAGCTAAGCTGATTGAAGTGGCCAAAGAGAAAATATTTGACCCGGACAAAACAGTCAATGAGATTGCTTATGAATTAGGCTTTAAATATCCGCAACATTTCAGCCGCGTTTTTAAACAGCGGGTAGGGCAATCTCCCAATGAATACCGGATGCTCCATGATAATTGACAGCTCATTCCTCTTTGCAGGATTGAGAGCTAACAGAATACATAAATATATTTCTCCTTAAAACGATTATTCCAATGGCAACATTTAACCTAACCATCAATGGAAAGAAACAGCAGGTAGATGCTGACCCTGCTACCCCCATACTTTGGATACTCAGAGACCATCTCAAGCTGGTAGGTACCAAATATGGCTGCGGTATTGCCCAATGCGGCGCCTGCACCATCCATCTCGACGGAACCGCCATGCGTTCCTGTCAGTTGCCCGTTTCAGCAGTAGGTAACCAGGCCATCACTACCATAGAAGGCTTGTCAGAAAAGGGAGATCATCCGGTACAAAAGGCATGGCTCGATCATGATGTCCCCCAATGTGGTTATTGCCAGGCAGGGCAAATTATGAACGCCGCTGCACTTTTGCAGAACAATCCCAATCCTACCGATGAGGAGATTGAGGGAGCGATGAATGGCAACATCTGTCGCTGCGGCACTTATCTAAGAATCAAACAGGCTATCAAAACAGCTACAACCCTATAAACACCCCACCCCATGACACGCGTAAACACAACCCTGAACCGACGATCTTTCATGAAGGTTTCTGCCCTGGCAGGCGGAGGCATGATGCTGAGCTTTAGCTGGCTGGCCGGATGTAAACCTTCGGCCGATGAGGCATTAACCCTTCCCAAAGAGTGGTTTGACCTGAACAGCTATATCAAAATAGGCGACAATGGTGTAGTGACTCTAATGTCTCCCAACCCCGAGTTTGGGTCCAATGTAAAAACTTCCATGCCGATGATCCTGGCCGATGAGCTGGATATTGAGTGGAAATACGTCATCGTAGAGCAAGCCGATTTTTATCCCGAGCGGTTTGATCGACAATTTACAGGCGGCAGCCAGGGCATTCGTCAGGGATGGAAACCTTTGCGGACGGCCGGTGCTACGGCACGTCAAATGCTGGTAAATGCTGCTGCACAAAACTGGAATGTTCCTGTCGAGGAAATCACTACCGAAGCCGGAACACTGCATCACCAGCCGAGCGGGAAAAAAGCTGGCTATGGGGAAGTGGCTTCCCTGGCAGCCACCCTTGCTGTACCCGAAGAGGTGAAACTGAAAGAGGTCAATGATTTTAAAATCATTGGTACTTCCAGAAAAAATGTGGAAGGGAAAAATATTGTAACGGGCAAGCCCATGTTTTCCATAGACCATCATCAGGAGGGAATGCTCATTGCCATGATTGCGCACCCTCCTGCATTCGGCTTAAAAGTAAAGTCAGTTGATGAGGCTTCCGTTAAAGCAATGCCTGGCATCAGAGATGTATTCATCTTCAAAACCCTACAGGACGATTATGAAAGAAACGGTTTCGACACTACTACTTTCACAGAATTGGTAGCTATTGTAGGCAATACCACCTGGGAGGTGATGAACGCCAAAAAAGCGTTGAAAGTTAAATGGGAAGAAGCACCTGAAAAAGAGGTTGTAGTAAGAGGCTGGAGGGGTAAAGAAACTGTTTTGATACCCGGTGGCATAGAAAGTACCGATGGCCATAAAGCCCGCATGGAAGAAACGGCCAGAAAAGCTGCCCAGGAACTTCGAAAGGACGGTGATCCTGAAGCTGCTTTTAAAAATGCCGCTAAAGTGATTGAGCGAACTTATAATGCGCCTTATCTGGCACACAACTGCATGGAGCCTGTCAACTGTTTTGCGCATGTTACTGCGGAAAAAGCTGAACTCTATGGCCCTATTCAAGCTCCTGAATTTATTATGCAGGCTCTTTCTGCTCGCCTGGGCATGCCTAAAGAAAAGATACAAATCAATCTGGCTCGAATGGGCGGAGGCTTTGGTCAGAGGGCCTATGGGCATCATATGGTGGAGGCAGCCGTTATTTCACAAAAAATGAACGCTCCCATCAAGATGATTTATACCCGGGAAGATGACATGACCTATGGCATTTACCGACCTACCTACACGGCTACTTACAGAGCTGCACTGGATGAAAACAACAATCTGATTGCCTTTCATGTGAAAGGAGGCGGCATTCCTGAGCACCCGGTGGCTGCCAACCGCTTCCCGGCAGGTGCGGTAGATAACTATCTGGCAGAAGGTTGGGCATTAAACTCTAACATTACGATTGGCGCCTTCCGGGCACCCCGGTCCAATTTCATTGCCGGAGCCGAGCAATCCTTCCTGGACGAGGTGGCTGAACTGGCGGGAAAAGATCCCATTGCATTTCGCCTCGAACTTTTGGAACGTGCCAAAAACAATCCGGTAGGTGATAATAATGACTATGACCCAGACCGTTATGCCGGTGTATTGAAATTGGTGAGAGATAAGTCTAAATGGAATGAATCCCCTGCCAATGTACACCGGGGCGTTTCTGCTTACTTCTGCCATAACAGTTATGTAGCGGAGGTGCTGGATTTGAAGATGGAAGATAACATGCCTAAGGTAGATAAAGTGTATGCTGCCGTAGACTGTGGCATCGTAGTCAATCCTGATGCTGCTAAAAACATGGGCGAAGGGGGTATTGTGGACGGTATCGGGAATGCGCTGTTCGGTGAAATGACGTTCGTGGACGGCGTGCCTGAAAAAAACAACTTCGACAAATACCGCCTCATCCGACAAAAAGAGGCACCCAAATCCATTGAGATACATTTCGTACAAAACGAGCATGATCCCACGGGTTTGGGTGAGCCCTTGTTTCCGCCCGTGTTTGCCGCTGTGGCAAATGCTTTGTACAAGGCCACCGGACAGCGGTTTTATAACCAACCCTTCATGAAAGACTTGCAGACCTCTGAGTTGCGAATGTGAGAAAATAGGTCAACCGTATGAATATAACTGCCTCTTTCAGTATAATTAAATAATGTATTGAAAATAAACGCGCAATGCAACTGGTGGGGCGTTCGGAGCCCCGTCCCACGCAACAGGTATGACGTTTATTTGGGTGTTTTGATACGCTACTCGAATACTTCAGAATTCAGAAACTATGTCTATACACTCCTACAAAAAGTAAAACCCAACCTACAATCATCAACAAACCACCAAAAGGCGTAATGGCGCCCAGCCAGCGGATACCGCTCAGGCACAAAATGTACAGGGAACCTGAAAAAATGAGTACGCCTATCAGCATGGAAATTCCGGCATATGCCAGCAGTTTGTCCTGGATGTGGAACAAAAGTACACCGATGATGAGCAAGCCGAAGGTATGATAAAAATGATATTTTACGGCTGTTTCAAAAGTATCCATGCGCCCGCTGGCTTCCAGCATAGCTTTCAGCCCATGCGCCCCAAATGCCCCAATCATGACGGCCAATGTGCCTAAAACAGCTCCCGAAAGTAGTATGAATTTTTGCATTGTATTTTATTTTGAATATTGACTTTTCCAATGTGACCAAAGATAAGTATTCCACCTCTTTTGAAAAATGTACAGCACGTATTTGCCATATACAAGCGTAAAATCAGAATCCGTACCGATTATATGAAACATTACCCGAAGGGAGGTTCGTTAAAAATATAAAATGCAATCTGTACGGATCGCATTTTTTTGGTGCTCAAGTAAGCAGCACACGTAACTTTTGTTAACCTTAAACTTTTTCAACTATGATTGCCCAACTAGACAGACATGTTCAGGAAACAAGGGAATTCATCAATGAATTGGCCGCCAACTTAGGACACCCTGAAGAAGAAGAAAGGGCAGCCCGTTTGCTAAAAGCTTTTTTGCACGTACTACGTGACAGGATGATTATCAGCGAATCGCTTGATTTATTGGCCCAGTTGCCTATGTTCCTGAAAGCAATGTATGTAGACCAGTGGAAGTACAAAGAAACGCCCGATAAGTTTACTTCAGCAGAGGAATTGATAGAAAAAGTGAAAGCAAAACAGTCCAGCTTCGGAGAGCAGGATTTTCCCTGGAAAAAACCTACCGGGGAACTGATTCAAATTGTTTTTGCGTCTTTGCGAAAGTACCTCACCGAAGGACAGGAAGAGCACATCATGGCACAAATGCCAAAAGATGTACAAGATTTATTAAGTCAAAAAGAGTATGCCAGCTAAAAAAGTGAAATCTCATTTTGAAAAAAACCTTTTCAAAACACAAGAATTAACTTGCTAGCACAGTTATATACCTAAATGGCACGAATTTTAATGTAATAGTCATAAGGTGTTTAATAGGTGTATGAATAAATATAATTTTGTATTCTTAATTTCCGGTATTCTCCTCATGGCTTTTGCAAATTTTGCATTGGCCACAGAGGATACTGAAAAGAAAAAATCTACTTCCGGCCTGGAAATCGGGTTGAACGTACAGGAAGGTTACAACCCGCAGCGGGCAGCAGGTTTCAGTTACCTGGAAATCGGCGGTGGTGTAAGTATATGGCATACGTCAACTCAAAGTGGGCTGGAAAATGACTTCCTTCCCTTCCACTTTTTTGCCGAATATGGCAAAACGTCCAGCCTGCTCAGTGTAGGCATCGGTTTCAACACCGGAGGGCGGTATGTGCAGGAAGGGGTGGTACTCACGCCTGATTACATTCCCATTTATGCCAAATACAACGTAGCCCCTCTTTTCTATTTTATTCCTGAAAAGCTGGATATATACGGTTTGGCGGGCATTTCTCCCTGGACTGCCGGGCTGGCCGATGAGCGTCCTAACCAGCCGGATGACAACCGTTTTCAATCAGACGGAGGGGTAGGTTTGGTAGCCGGGGTTGGTGCGCGCTATTATCTCGGAAGATGGGGCTTTGGGACGCAGTTTACCTATTTCACTGGCAAAGGGGAATATGCCCTGGGAGGTGCAGAAAATACAGAAATTAATACAGGAAGCGCACAATTGAGCTTGTTGGTCAGTTACCGCTTCATTTTTGGAGGCGACCGCCTCACTTGCCCTACGTATGTGCGGTAAGATTTTTTTTTCACCCCAAAAGGGTGACTTTTTAATAATAGCAGCAACTAACAAATAGTTGTGAAGGTGTATTTTTATTTATTTTCAGAAAAAGAGAAGTGTTATGAAAGCAACCAAAAATCTAGTAAAATTCATTGGAGAGTCAAGTGTGAGAACTTTGTTGGTAACCCTGACCTCTATAGAGAACAGCATTAAAAGAACCAATAATGTTGTGGTAATGGAAAACGGACAATTCATTAAAAAAAGTGCATAGTGCTTTGTCAAAGTTTGAATGTCGAATTGGATTTGAGTGTAGTTTGAGGTTGGACGAGGCGGAGGTTCGCGATTTTAGCCCAAAGCTAAATGAGCGGTTCTCCAACGAAGTACAGACTCAAAATACGCCAAAGACAATCGGCAATTTAAGCTTGACAATGCACTGAAATATCTGGTAGGATTTGTTTGACATATAAAAAGCAAAAAACCGTACTGTGGTTGCAGTACGGTTTTTTTGCTTTTAGCGGCAAACTTTTAGCCACTAGCTGCAAGCCATGCCTGCAAGTCGCTTATGGCTAATGACTGGCAGCTCTTTAAAAAGAATGTGTCCGCCACTTCTTGTAAGCGTGTACTGAAGTGGCGGACACGTGTGCGATAAGTATAGCTAATGGCTGGCAGCTTGTGGCTTTACAGCTACAACGAGCTAATCGCCGCTTTTTTCAACGAACTCAAATACGCTACCAAATCAACCAACTCCTGTTCGCTCATGGTACCGGAAAGGTTGGTCATTAGTGAAGTTTCCAGTTCTTCCCGTGATTGTATGTCTGACTTGACGATGGTGGTAGTGGATCCACCCATTTTCTTCAACTGGATTTCATCCTCGGTTTCGCTGGCGATATAGCCTACTTCTTCCTGCCCGTTTTTCAGCTTAATGACAAAACCTTCGTAACCAAAGTTAATCCCTTCGTTGGGGTACATGATGGATACAAACAAAGCTCCTTTTGACAATTTATTACCAATTTCAGATAAGTTTGGGCCGAAATCAATGCCCTTCCCGTTAATCTGATGGCAGGCATTACAGCCTTTGGTAGTAAACATCTTTTCTCCATTGGTAGCATCACCGGTTTTAGCCACCAGTTCGCTCACAGGGGGCAACGCCTTGTTAGTTGCTTCCTCCGGAATATCCAGGTACAGGGCAGCTTCTTTGCGGATGCTTTCCCGCCGGGCTTGTGATAGGCGCTGGGCCACAGCTTCTTTCAATTCGACAGGAATTTCCCCGTTCTTTACCATGTCCAGCAAGCGGTTTTCTCCGCCCCAGCCGCCGTCGCCTATGGCATTTACCGCGGCTTTGCGCACTTCCATATTACCCGAGGCATCAGCAACCATGGGTTTCAGGATATTTCTTGATTCTTCGGAGTTCACCCTGCCTAGTGCCTGTGCCCAGGCAATGGCTTGCATTTCATCGGCTTGCTGAATTTTTGCTTTTACTTTTTGCTCACCTCCCATACGCAAAGCCAGTCCGAGAGCCTCTGCCCCCATGCTGTTGTCAATATTATTTTCGGCCATGGCAATCAGTTGGTCATTTTGGGTATTTAGCTCATAGGTTTCTATCAAATCCAGATAATCCTGCGTACCTTCTACCGAAGTGAGGGCTTTGTCAATATAAGCGCGAAGCGTTGGGTCCTTGCGAATCTTCTCCGTATCAGAATGCTTGAGCGCCAGCACCATGATCTGCCCTTGTAAGGGGTGCTCACCCTCTTTTAACAAACTGCTCAGCACTTCCTGCTTTTCAGCCTCCTGATGAAAATCAAAGGCCCGGAAAAAGCGGAATACTTCTGTGGTATCAGCTTCATTTTTTGTAGCCAGAATGGCCTCTTGCATATAAGGCAGCGCATCCTTGGAACGCACCCGCCAGATAATATCACGGCTGGCTTTATTAGCTACCGGGTCTTCTTTCCCTGCTATCCATGCAGAAAAAGCAGCATCGGCATTAAGGTCTGAGGCAATGCCTAACGCTTCTAAATACCAACGGTCTTCACCATCATACTGGTCGGCCAGTGTGGCCCACATTTCAGGCTGTTCTTCCGCTTCCAGGTGACGAATGGCAATGGCTATTTCCCTTCTTACCTGAGCAGAAGGGTCTTCCAGCAGTGGCGTAAGTGTAGCTACCAAATCAAGGCCGTGCTGACGGGCAGCGCGGATGGAGGTGATACGAATATCCGGGTTTTCATCCTGTAAAGCCTGCTGAATGTATTTTGGATCTAAATCAGCCAGCAGCCAAAACGCCCGGGCTTTCATCCGCGGGTTTTCTGAGTTGTACATTTTTTCCAGGGCGGGTTTTGCCTGCTCGCCCATTTCGTTCAGCTTGTTCCAGGCCAGGTAGCGGGTAGCCATGTTGGGGCTTTGCAAAGCTTCTGTTGCCCCTTCGGCAGAGGAAAGGTCAAGTTCAGGAATTTTGTATTGGCTGCCATGGGGTGCTACCCTGAAAATACGGCCTTCTTCCTGATCACGCATCTGGTGGCCGCCCACGCCGGGGTCGTACCAGTCGGCAATGAAGAGGGAGCCATCGGGAGCTACACATACATCAGCAGGGCGGAACCACTGGTCACGGCCTTGTACGATGTTATCGATAGTTGCTTTGTATCCTGCCCCGTCATTTTCTACCGGATACGCCCTCACTACATTAGGGCCTGCATCGGAGTGGATTACCTGATTATGATATCTTTCGGGCAATAAACTTCCTTCGTAAACCAGAATGCCTGTGGGTGAGCCAGCGCCGGTTTGCAGGAGGTTGGGCACAACGCCAGGGTCGTTCAGGTGCCAGTGGCGTTTGGGAATTTCGGAATGCATATTGGTGCGCCGGGCTCTCCATCCGGCCCCTGTCATCTCGTCTTTATAACCATAGTTGCCATATTCCATCACGTAGTTGATGCGTACGCCCCGGTTGCCATCATCATCGTTATCTGATTGCCATAAAGTACCGTAAGAATCTACAGCCACTTCATAATTGTTGCGAAAATTATGGCCTAACACTTCAAATTCGCTACCATCGGGATTGCAGCGAAATACCATGCCCTGCCGATAAGGGTTGCCGTCTGCTATTACTTCATTACCGGTTTCATCTACAATGATATTGCCTTCAGCATCCTTTAAGTGCTCTCCGGCATTTCCATAATTGAAGTACACTTTTCCGTCGGGGCCAAATACAAAAGCGTGTACAGCATGGTCGTGCTGTTCACCGCCTAATCCGGTAAATAATATTTTTTTATCATCGGCTTTTCCATCCCCATTTTCATCGGTAAAAATGAAAACATGGGGACTGACCGAAACATACACATGCTTGCCAAATACGGCAATACCCAGGGCCGCGTTTATGTCATTTCCCTGATAAAATACTTTAGTGTCATCGGCTTTTCCATCCCCGTCTGTATCTTCCAAAATCACAATGCGGTCCCCTTCAGGTTCGGTGGGGTTGTTAGGGTTGAGGGTAGGGCGGTAATTGTAACCTTCACAGACCCACACTCTGCCCTGGGCGTCAATATCTATATTAGTGGGATTAATGAGCATGGGTTCGGAAGCAAACATTGTAACTTCCAGGTCATCCGGTGTTTCTAACCCAAGTAAAGCATTTTGGGGAAGGCGTTGTTCTGCTTCCGTTAGCTGGGCAAATTTTTCTTCATCCGATATTTCGGGTTCCTGATTACATCCATAATACAGTACGGAAGCACTGCATAATAATAAAGCATACTGAAAAGCTCTCATGGTGGTTTGTTTATGTATTTTAAAAAAAGCAGGTGCTAAAATGCTAAGAAAATTACTATTTTGGAAATTATATACAGTTGCATTACTTTCATGTATTATTATTTACAGCAAGTATCTGATTTTTTTACCGTTTTTTGATCCGCCATGAATGAACAATGCTGGTTTCCCCAAAGAAGTTCTACCGATAATACCGTTGCCGTACTCAGAAATCTTATATATTATTTGGATGTACAGGTAACCAAAACAAGTATAGAACAGGCTGTAGCGCAACGCCCCTCCTACCCTGCCATTTCTTTCTGGGATTTAAATGAGATATTAGGCAAATGGCGAATAGAATCACTGGCTGTTCAAATTAAGCCTGAAGAATTATCAAAGGTACCACTGCCCGCTATTGCTTTTTATGAGGAAGAAGGCACAGGGTTTTATGTGCTTATTTACGAACTTTCAGAGAGCAATCAGGTGCAAATGATTCACCCACGCAAAGGGTGGATTAAAGAACCATTGGCTGTATTTGCAAAAAAATGGAATGGTGCTATCCTCATAGCAGGGAAAACAACAGAAAGCGGAGAAGAAAATTATGAACACAAACGTCAGCAGGAAAATATTCGGGATAAATTGTTACCCAAAACCAACAAAGTAAAAGTCATTAAGAATTTTTTTTCTGAAGAAGAGTGTGCATATGTGATCAATCTGGCCTCTCCATTGCTAAAAGAAAGTGAGACTATCGTGGAGGGAAAGCTTTTGAAAGCCGTAACCTGTACCAATCAGGCTACCCAGATTGCCACACAAGACGATGAAATACTAAACCGTATTTACCAAAAAACGGCCCGATATATGGGGAACATACCGGAAGCCCATATTGAATACATCCAATGTGTAGCTTATACCGCAGGAGAAGAATACCGTTCCCATTACGATGCTTACGATACCAGGGATGCCATGATGCGCGAAGAAGTAGAGAACGGAGGACAGAGAGTGTGTACTTTTCTGGTTTATTTGAATGATGATTTTGAGGGTGGCTGCACTTACTTCCCGGTATTGGATATGAAAATAAAACCTGAGCGGGGTACGGCTATCTTTTTTTATAACGTAGATGCCAATGGCGCTATTGACGAAGAGGCTTTGCATGCCGGGCTTTGCGTAACAGGTGGTAAAAAATATGCCTGTACCTTATGGATACGAGACAAAGCCATACGGGAAAACCCAGCCATTAACCTCGATCTGAATAAAGAAACCAGCCTGAAAGAAGAAGCATAGCATAGTCTTTGAATAAGGGATAACATTGTATATTCGCAACAAATTATAGCATTGTGAAGGTAAAGTTTTTTTTGAAGAAGGTACATTTTATTGTATTTACTTTTTTAAGGGGGCATAGAAGAATAAACCAGCAAAGGTCTGTGTGGGCCGGCTTCCCGGCGACACAGCCCTGGGTTATGGGTAGATTTTTATTTCAATGCGCCCTAATGCTGGTAAGTATCACTTCTTGTACCAATACAAAGACGGCCCTGGGTTTTCTGGAAAAAGGAAAGCATCAGCAGGCCATGGCGATTCTCGACCGCTCTTTGGCAAAAGATAGCATCAACCCCCAGGCCAGGTATGTGTACTCGCTTTTGTACACCGATACGGCCTATTACCAATACCAGATCGATACCGCTTACGCTTATATTTTGGAAGCTGCACACGACCTTGCACATCCGGATACCACAGCTAAACAACAAATTTTGGTAAAGAAAATGTGGGTAGACAGCGCGGCCATTGCTTTGCAAAAAGTACGGATTGACAGCCTGGCTTTTGCACGCGCTACAGACACCAACACAGTAGCATCTTATCAATTTTTCCTGGATCATTTTAGCACGGCTGCACAGTACGAGGAAGCCGTAACCCACCGGAATGCCCTGGCTTTTGAAGCCGCCAGCAAGGCAGATACTTATCAGGCTTATCAGGAATTTATGGAGACCTACCCGGAAGCTGCCGAATTTCAAGAAGCCAAAGAACGTTACAACACCTTGGTATTCCGTGATATGACCCAACAGGGAACGGTAGAAAGCTACCTGCAATTTTTGGTCAACTTCCCGGATACGCCCTACCGTTCCCTGGCAGAAAAAGAAATTTTTGAGATCAGTACAGCAGAAA
This sequence comes from Cyclobacteriaceae bacterium, assembly GCA_965230065.1. Lineage (GTDB taxonomy): Bacteria > Bacteroidota > Bacteroidia > Cytophagales > Cyclobacteriaceae. The sequence continues at coordinate 500,107 of OZ245942.1, forward strand.
ATACGCTGAACAGTTATCTGGTCTTTATCCGCAGGTTTCCTAACAGTGTACACACAAAAAAAGCCATAAACTTTTTGTATCACCTGTATAAAGAAAACGGAAACCCGGCAGATTTTCTCACAAAATATGCCCCCTTGCCTTTGTCCGATTCTTTGCGCTCAGTCATTGGCCTGGAAAACAAAATATTAATCCCTTTTTACGAAAATGGCAAATATGGATTTTTTGATAGTGAAGGTGAAGTAATCATTTCCCCCCAATATGATGGCATTGCCAAACCCTACTTTTGTGAAGGTTTAAGCAATGATTTTGTAAAAGCTTCCATCGCTTCTGAAGAAGGTAACCTTAGCTTACTGCTCACCAAGAACAACCAACGGATGTTTGGCACATCGGTAAACCCGACGCTTTCGGTAATTGAGGCAGCTTCTGCTACATTTACCGACCTGGGTGGCGGCCTGGTACAAGTAACCAATAATGAGCAACATGTCCTGATTCATAAATCAGGGCTGATAGTACTGGATGCCCCAAGCGGAGATGGTTATGAAGCAATTGCATTGGTAAGCAGTGCTGCAACCAGGGATGATGAAGGAAATTATTCCCCTTATCAATTCATCAAGTTCCAACTGAAGGGAAAGTGGGGCCTGGCCACCTTTGCAGGAAGAGTTTTGCTGGAAGCCGAATACGATGAAATTGAACTGATGGAGCAGTTTGTGGTACTCACAAAAAATAAAAATATGGCAATAACCAACCGGGAAGGCCTTTTTTCCAAAGCCAACAACCAGCCTTTGCAACTTTCATTCGTATATGAAGATGTAGCCATGGTTGATGACACCCATCTCATTGCCTATACCGCTGATGAAGAAACCGTGCTCAATGACGCTTTGGAAGTCATTGTTCCCCTGAACAATCACAGCATTATCCGCCCGGTGCGTACGCAGGCACATCCTGATAAATACTGGCTCATCCGTAAAAATGATGCAGCCCGGCAATATGTTTTGTTCAGCAGAAATAGCAGCGAAAAAGAAAGTGCCCAATATCAATCTGCCTACTATGACAACCGCTGGCTCGCCTTAAAAGCTGATGATAAGTTTACCCTTTTCGACTTTTATGAAAACAAGCAAAGCACCACCACGTACGATTCGGTAAAAATTTTGAGTGAAAAGTTCGTGCTGTTGTTTCCTAATCTTACCCAGGCATCCGATAGCGTTACGGTGGTTTTTCAGAACGAAAAAAGAGTAGAGGTTGCTTCTTCAAAGAAAAACCAAATGCCCGTTTTCAAACTGTTGCGCGCTAAAGCTGCCGGAGCATCAGGTGAAAGCCCGGAGTATTTACTGGCAAATGACCACTCAGGCAAAAAACAAATTTATAATGAGGAAGGGAAAATAATTTTTAAGGGAGATTTTGATGAAGCAAGCATGGAAGCACCTCACTTGTTTGTCATCAGCAACCGGGGAAAAAAAGGCTTGATTGACAGCACAGGCAATACGCTTTTGAGCACTCGCTACCAGGGCATTGGCAACCATGCCGATGGCGTACTGGCCGTGCTGGACCGCTCAAAATTTGGCCTGTATGAGTATGAAAGCAATGAATTTATCAAGCCGGCGTACGATGCCATACTGAAAGTGTATCACCCTCAAAAAGCCGATAGCATAGCCTCACTATTCATTGCCAAAAAGAAAGGTAAAACCGGGCTGATTAATGCAGAAAACAAAGTATTAATACCTTTTGATTTTGAAGAGGTACGCTTCTGGACTGACAGCACCGCCCTGGTAAAAGGGGATGAGTTTTGGAAAGTTTATCAGTTTAGCTTCGGTGAAGAAGACAGGCAGACAGAAGAAGAAAAAATAGTATACGATGAAATCATTGATTTTGACTATATCAAAAATGACCCGCAGGAAATCATCCTGAGAATTTACCAGGAAGAAGGCTATGGCATCCTAAGCAACCGGTACGGGGAAGTTTTGGGTGCCACTTACGATGATATTACCCTTATGGCCGACCGCAACACCGGCGGGCAAAAAGACCGCATTTTCCTGGCCGAAAAGTATGTAAAAGAAGCCGACCTCTACATCATCATCCACATAGATGCCTCCGGGGAAATCATCCGCCGCCAGGCCCTAAAACCGGAGGATTATGATATGGTTTTTTGTGACCAGGGGTAAGGGGTGATAATGTCAATATTCTAACTATAACACATTATTCAGGCATGCGTTATCATTAGTAAGAACAATAAAGTGGATAAATCATGACAATATCTATAAACATACCTGAAGCAGCAGGAGTAGATGAGCACTTTATAAAAGAAGCACTTGCAGCTGCTCTTTATCATACGGGCAAATTATCGGAAAAACAAGCAAGGGAAATGTTGGGTATTTCCCGCCGGGATTTTGAAGAAATGTTACCTCGTTACGGCTATTCTGTTTTGGTCGACAGTCAGAAAAATCTTGATATTGAGCTTAATGTATAATCAAATAGTAAGCAACACTGAAGAGTTATAATCTCACCTTTTCCTTTTGCCAATTTAAAATTTCAAAATACTCACTCAAGAATCATCTGCATAGCCGTGTCACAACGGGAGGCACAAACATTTTTCTTTTCATACATAGTGAAGCCAAAATTTTTATACAAAGCGATGGCTTCATGCAACACGGAAGCGGTCTCAATTTCCAGTTTTTTGTAGTTCAGTGTTTTTGCCTGGCCTATCAAAAATTGTAATGCGTATTTTCCAAGCCCCTTGCCCCGGTGTTGTTTCAGCAGGTACATTTTCTTTATCTCTCCTACCTGGTTTCCCAAATTGTATAACCCAAACGTACCGATAATTTTATCATTATCCGGGGTAGTAATAACTCCGAAATACCCGTTATTTCCAAAATAGTTTTGCTCGATATCAAGAAGGTCAGCATCGGCAGCATTGGTATCAAACTCGAGTTGATATTCGCTTAAAACCAAAGAAATCAAGTCAATAATTTTCGTTTGGTCGTGGTTAGAAGCTTTTCTGAAGCGGTAGTTTTTGTAAGTGTGTGACATGTTGATGTTTTAACTTTGTCAAAGTTCAGAGCTTTGACAAAGTTGAGGCAATAATTTTTAGTCATACACCGCAATCTTCCCTTTCTTAATGCGGGTTTGGAAGGATATCATGTCTTTTTTCACCAAAGGCACCAAAATGTAACAGCCCAGTAGGTTGGGCAACGCCATGCTGAAAAGCAAGGCATCAGAAAAAGCGATGACCCCGCCCAGGCTGGCCGAAGCGCCTACAACCACAACGCTACAGTAAATCACCTTGTAACTTACTACGGCAAAATTGCTTTCCCCAAACACATACGTCCAGGCTTTTACGCCATAATAAGACCAGGAAATGAGGGTGGAAAAAGCGAATAGTATCACGGCAATGGACAGCAAGTAAGGAAACCAGTCTATTACCGTAGCAAAAGCTGTAGAAGTGAGTTCAATACCATCACTGATGGTATCATCCTGGTATACGCCGGAAATCACAATCACCAGGGCGGTCATTGTACACACTATAACGGTATCTACAAAAGGTTCTAAAGAGGCCACAAAACCCTCGGTAACCGGTTCGCTGGTTTTAACGGCCGAGTGGGCAATAGGCGCGGAGCCTACTCCGGCTTCATTGGAAAAAGTGGCCCGTTGCATTCCCCAAATCAACGTACCAATAAGTCCACCACCCATCGCGTTCCCATTGATGGCACCGTCTACGATGGTCATAAAAGCAGCCGGAACCTGGGCGATATTGGTTACAATCACAACGATAGCCGCAATGATATAAATCCCGCACATAAAAGGAACAATCTTCTCGGTAACCCTCGCGATGCTCTTAATACCTCCGATGATAACGATGGCTACCAAAATGGCCATGCCCAGTCCAAAAACCCAGGTATTTTGCCCGAAAAAGCTTTCCTGACCACCCGTAATATTTACAAACTGCTGGGCTGCCTGGTTTACCTGAAACATATTGCCCCCACCAAAGGAAGCGCCTACAGCCAGGAAAGAAAATAACATGGCGAGAAAAGCCCCCAGTCTGCCCATTCCCTTTTCGGCCAGGCCCTTGCGGAGGTAATACATGGGGCCGCCAGATACGGTACCGTCAGGATGTACGTTACGGAATTTTACTGCCAGCGCGCACTCTACAAACTTCGCTGTCATAGCAAACAGGCCAAACAAGGCCATCCAAAAGGTAGCACCCGGCCCGCCTATGGAGATGGCAATGGCTACACCCGCTATATTTCCCAGGCCTACAGTGCCGGAGAGTGCTGCGGAAAGTGCCTGAAAGTGCGTTACTTCCCCGGGGTCCCCCTCATGGGTATATTTGCCTTTCACAATATCAATGGCTGTTCGAAAACCCCGGAAGTTGACAAATTTCAAATAAACTGTAAAGAACACAGCAGCCGTTGCCAGCCACACAATCATAAAAGGAACTTCTACACCATTTATAGAGAAAATAGGGTAAAAGATGACGTACGATATAACTTCAGCTATAGGGTTGAACCACTCGTTTATTTGTTCGTCAATACTCTTTTCGGCTTCCTGTGCAAAACTTTGCAGGTGGGCCAGTAAAATAAAAACAAAAGATAAGAGGGCGGTTTTACGCATAATTGATTTAGGTTACAGTAAATAAGCTCAAAATATAATACATCTTGACTGAAAACTTATTTTTTATTCGGGTTTTTATACCAAAGATAATTATTTCCGGTCACTTCTTCCCGAAGTAAAACCTATAACAACGATTGCATTTGCCGGTCCAGCGTACCAATGCCTTCCCGGAAGGTGTGTGGCTGATAGCCCAGTTGCTGTTTTGCTTTCTCAATGATAAAACCAGTTTTTGGGGGACGTTTGGCTGGTTGTGTAAATTTGGTAGAATCAGTTTTAGTAATCAGGCTTTTATCCAGGTTGAAGTAGTCGGCAGTGTAAATTGCCATATCGTAGGGTGTAAGCATTTCTTCCCCTGAAATATGGAAAACACCTTCCGCTTGCTGTTTCGCTATCAAATAACAGCCCATCGCCAAATCTTCGGCCAGGGTGGGCGTACGCCACTGGTCATTTACCACCTGTATGGGCTTATCTTGTTCCAGGCTGTTTTTTACCCAGAGAATGATATTAGAACGGCTCATATTGGGCGTAATGCCATATACCAACACCGTGCGGGCAATGGCATGTTTCACATTGCTTGCCAACACTAAATGTTCAGCTTGTAATTTACTTTCCCCATAAAAATTAACCGGGGCAGGTTGGGCATCTTCCCGCAGTGGCCCTTCATCACCAGCGAAGATGAAATCAGTAGAAAGGTGCAGAAAAAAGGCGTTGTTTTTTTCAGCAGCTTTAAGCAAATAGTTAACGGCATTTACATTCAAGTCAATACAGGCATCCCTTTCTTTTTCACACTGGTCCACGTTGGTCATGGCTGCCGTATGGATGATAACATCTGGAGCGGACTGCGAAATTACCTCAATTACCTGTTCAGGCAAGGTAATATCTAAAGACTGATAAATGAAACTGTCTGTGACTCCGGTAATGCGGTTTTCTCCCCGGCCTGTAGCAATGAGCTCAATGTCTTTTTTGGGGGCCAGCAAACTTACCAGCTTTTGGCCCAGCAGCCCATTGGCCCCGGTGATGAGTATTTTCATGATAGATAATGTTTTATTCCGAAGGAGCAGGATACTGATACCCGTACATTTCGGTGATTTTCTTTTTGGGCACTTCTTCTACCGCAACGGTCATGTAAATATTTTCCATGGGCCTGTTGGCTGCCCCTGTGGGTTGGTTAGCAATGGAATCAATTACTTGCAGGCCATCAATTACTTCCCCAAAAACGGTATACGTATCATCCAGGTGGGGCGCACCACCTACCGTGGTGTAGGCTTCCAGTTTTGCAGGTGAAACTTCTATGTCCAGTTCCATATCCAGTTCTTCTTCTACCACAGGTTTTAGTTCCATCACCTTTTGTGTATAAGCATCGTAATCGCCCGATTGGTACAAACCGATCAGCTCCTGCCGCAGGCTGTCAAACCCTTCCATTTGCAACAACTGCCGGATACCATTATTCAATTTAGTTTGGTCGGTGGTGAGTTGCTCTTCAGTAAATACATTGCCCTGCACTATGTAAAACTGACTGCCGGAAGATTTAAATTCAGGGTTGGTTTGATCGGGTTCCCTGGCTGCAGCCAATGCACCTTTTTTATGAATTAAAGTATCCACAAATTCGGAAGGTAATTTGTTTGCGGCAATTTTTTTGATTTCTTCGTCATTGGGGTCGCTTCCCTTTTGTTGTAAAACATCGCCCCCTTGTATCATAAACTTCTGCATAACACGATGGAAAATGGTGCTGTCGTACCTGCCTTCCCGTGCCAGCTTCAGAAAGTTCTCTTTGTGCACAGGCGTAGCATCATACAATACTAATTTCATATCGCCGTATTCGGTGTGGATGGTAACCAGTTGGTCTTTCTCGGTATTGCATGCTGTAACCATAAGTGTAATGATAAAGACAAAAAATATTTTAAACTGCTTATTAAACCAGGGTGAACCTGATGCTTTTGGATAGCCAGGATGTAAACTATTCATTTTCAATTTGTTGTAATATTTATTTAGCTTGATTTTCGTGTAATGTCCACATTTAGATAATTATGTTTAAATAATCAGTTGTGGATAACCAGCAAAGCTAAAATCTATTTTGCAGTTTTCAATTAATAGACATAAAAAATGGCGGCTTGTGGCTGGCCGCCGGGTTTATAAAAAAAGAAAAGGAAGGTTAAATGGCTTAATATGATTTGGAAGAACTTTGTGGATTAATTGTTATACGTTATTAGTTATTCGTGTCAGGAGCGATGCACACGAATAACTAATAACCAATAACGTTTTTCCTGACTAATGAAAAACTTTATCTTCCTCGGGATCTTTCCTTCTCATATCACTCAACATGCTCCTTTTCATATACTGCATGATGATGAACGATAAAATCAGCCCGGAACCCATGCCTTCAAAAAAGATGGCCAGGGCTGCCATATAGGGGTTAAGGTACTGCCCAAAAGCTTCTTCCTGCTTAATGGTTTCCATAAAAGCAGGATCCAGTAAGTTCAGGTAAAAAAAGATAAAAAGAGAGAAGGTGATTACGCTTACAGCAGTGGTTAGCATGCCGATGCCAAAGCCCTGCAGGTAGTCCATTTCATCATCCGAACTTCTTTTATATTCCCGAATGGCAAAGCCTACGCCTGCAATCAGGATAAAGAGGTTGAGCATGCGCAGTTCTACAATTTGTACCAGCCCGGCCAGCTTCATCAGGAGAAAATATGCGATTAAGCCCGCGGTGGTAATAAGTCCGTATTTCAGGGCAGTTAGCTCAAGATGTCTGGAATCCTTTGATTCCGACTCTTCCATTCCGGGACTTTCCATTCCGGGACTTTCCATTCCGGGTGTTTCCATAGCCTTCATTTTTTGGTTGGACAACAATATCTGCAGAACAGCCAGGGGCACGAAATCAACAGGCAATTAAAAAATTAAGAAAACCGGCCAAAGTAATTAGGTACCCACTAGCGGTTCATTTGTTTTTTTATCTCTTCCAAAATCACATCCCCCCCTTTTTGTAGTACTTTTTGGCCTAACTGATGGCCCAGCTCTTCTGCCATATGGGGCGGGCCTGCAACACTTTCCAGTATCATTTCCTTTCCATCTAATTTAATCACTCCACCCCGTAAGTGCAAATCTTTACCTGACAACCGCCCCAGGGCAAACACCGGAATACTGCACCCACCCCGCAGGGTTTTCAGAAAAGCCCGCTCAGCCAGCAGGCATTGTTCGGTTTCAATATGGTTTACACAATGGCGGATGAGTTTCTTTTTTTCATCAGGCATGTCGGCCAGCACTTCTACTGTTACACTGCCCTGCCCTACGGCTGGAATAAATTGCTCAGCAGAAAATTCGTGGACAATTTGCTCATCATAGCCCATGCGGTGCACGCCGGCATAGGCAAGGGCAATGGCATCGCACAGGCCGGCTTCCATTTTGGCAATGCGGGTTTGTAAATTACCCCTGATCTCCACGGTTTTTACATGAGGATAGAAATGTTTAAAAAATGCCTTCCGGCGGGCCGAGGAAGTGCCCAGGGTGAGTGGTTTTTGGGAATCGTTCAGGCTAATTTTTTTATTCCCGACCAATACGTCATGTACTTTTTCCCGTTCGGTAAAGGCTATCAGTTCAAAATCTTCCGGTAGTTCCGATTGCATATCTTTGGCTGAATGGACCGCGATGTCGATGGCCCCTGTTTTGAGTTGGGCTTCTATTTCTTCGGTAAACACGCCCCGGGTTCCTATTTCAGCGATTGATACATCCTGCTTTTTATCGCCCCGGGTTTCGATGGTAACAATTTCGGTAGTTACTCCTCCTTTTTTGAGCAAATCAGCTATGTGGTACGCTTGCCATAATGCCAGTTTGCTGCCCCGGGTTCCTATTTTTATTTTCATGATTAATCTATGTCTATTTGGTTTATCGTAGTTTTTACAATTGTTGATTGAAATGCCGTAATTCTATAACCCTGTTACCAGTTGCGGGTTGCCAGTTTAAAACCCGACAATCCGCAACTGGTAACAGGCAACTGTTTTCACCATCATTTCCGCAAAAGCCCCGCGATTTTAAGCGAAAGGTCCAAAAAAAGAATTTTTGCATTGGCGTTTCTTTCCAGGTGATAATAGGCTTCGTTCAGCAGTTGTGTGGCCTGTCCTATTTTTTCCCAATGCATAATTTTGCTGAAATTGCCCACAAAAGTGTGTTCGTCTCCATAAATGCGTACCAGTTCTGTAGCATTTTCCGGTGCGGTTTCGCGGGTGGCTGCCTGCATCATCAGGGTTTCCCGCATCATGCTAAGGCCGTAATGCAAAAAGCTTTTTTGCGATTCTTTGCCCATTTTTGCGAAATACTCTGTCCAGCTTACCCGTTTGTTGTCCATGCCGTGCTGCTGGAAAAAACCGCTTTCCCCGGCCAGTTGTAGCAGGTCACGTTTATAGCATACGCGCATCCACTCATGAAACAGGCGGTGCGTGGCTTCTTCTACGTTGGTCAATAATTTTGCGGCTTCATTCAGGTTACCTTCGGCCAAATGAGCTGCTTTTTTTATCTTTTCAGAAGAAATTTCTTCCTGGCTGTCCTTTGTTTTTTCGGTAAGTATTTGAATAATTTCCTCATCGGTAAAAGCCCGGATGTTTACTTTTTGGGTACGCGACAAAATGGTGGGCAATATCTTTTCCTGATCGTGGGCAAGCAGTAAAAAAATGGTTCTTTCAGGGGGTTCTTCCAATATTTTGAGCAGGCCGTTGGCCGCAGAGGGGTGCAGGAATTCGGGCAACCAGATCAGCATGATTTTGTAACGCCCTTCAAAAGCTTTCAGGCTGAGTTTACGGATGATGTTCCGGCTTTCTTCCTTGGAAATATTGAGTTGTTTGTTTTCCCCACCAAAAGAAAAACTCCAGTCGGATGCACTGCCATAAGGGTTTTGTTTGAGAAACTTACGCCATTGGGGCATAAAACTATCGCTGACCACATCTTTGCCAGTGATACTTTTTGTAGAGCTTACCGGAAACACAAAGTGTACATCCGGATGGATAAACTTTTGCATTTTTTGGCAAGAGGGGCAAGTGCCACAACTGTCTGCATCCAGCCGGTTTTCACAGTTCAAAAAACTGGCATAAGCAAGGCCCATGGCCAGGTTGGCACTGCCGGCAGCGCCCAGAAAGAGCTGGGCATGGGTTATATGTCCGGCTTGTACAGAACCCGTAAGGAAGCGTTTGGTTTCGTGCAGGCCAACAATTTCGTCAAAACGCATAAAGGATAGCTTTTTAGCGAAATTACAACTTCGGTGTACAGGATCAAACAAAAAAGCCTCCGGTATGTACCAGAGGCTTTCTTTTTCAGGAAAAAGAACAGCTTACTTTTTCTCTTCTGATTTTTTACTGTACCGGCGGTTAAATTTCTCTACGCGCCCGGCAGTATCCAGGTAAATTTTCTTACCGGTATAGAATGGGTGCGATGCCGAACTTACTTCTACTTTTACCAAAGGGTATTCTTTCCCGTCTTCCCATTTTACGGTTTCTTTAGTATCAATAGTAGAGCGTGTCATGAATTTGAAATCACTGGTTGTATCATGAAATACCACGTCTCTGTAGTTGGGATGGATGTCTTTTCTCATAAGATTTAAAATATTTTCACTTTATTCCGTCTTGCTCAACAAAAAGGATTGCAAATATAAAAGTTTTGCCTGAAAAAATCTAAACTCGGCAGAAAATATAGGCCTAAGTTGGCAGGAATTGTGAAATAAACAGGATTAATCCTCAAACAATCCGCCCAAAACCGAACCGCTTTCTTTATTACTGTTTTTCCCATATGGGGCCAGGGCAGCAACCAATTTGCGGATAGGCATGGACTGTAGCCATACTTTTCCTGTGCCGGATATGGTAGCCAAAAAGATTCCTTCGCCTCCAAAAATCATAGATTTTAGCCCGCCTGACGACTGAATATCAAAGTTTAAAGAAGATTCAAAAGCCACCACACAACCTGTATCAATGCGCAGGGTTTCATTATTCAGTTGTTTTTCTACCACAGTACCTCCGGCATGCACAAAGGCCTTTCCATCTCCCTGCAATTTTTGTAAGATAAAACCTTCTCCACCTACCAGGCCAGAGCCAAGCTTTCGGTTGAGAGTGATGCTCACTTTGGTGCCCATGGCTGCACATAAAAAACTGTCTTTTTGGGCAATCAGCGTATTGTCATTAACCCCTGATAAGTCTATGGGAATGACTGTGCCCGGATACGGCCCTGCAAAGGCAACTTTGGCTTTTCCATGCCCACGGTGCGTAAAATGTGTCATAAAGGCCGATTCGCCGGTGAGCATGCGCGTACCTGCCGAAAGTAATTTACCAAACAAACCCTGATTGGGTTCCGAGCCATCACCCATTTTGGTTTCAAACGCTATCCCATCATCCATATATACCATTGCCCCTGCTTCGGCAATGACAGTTTCATCAGGGTCAAGCTCTATTTCTACCAGTTGTACTCCATCTCCAAGAATTTCGTAATCTATTTCGTGTGATTGTGGCATAACTGTATTTTGAAGTTTTATGTTGTGTAATCGTTTTGTGAACAAATCCTAAATTCCAATCGCTAAATTCTAATCGGATCGCCGAAGCGACAATATCAAAAACCAAAACCTCAAACTTAGTTAGAAACCCAGGTAGTAAATGTTTTGAATATTATTAATTTGAAATTATTTGGGATTTAGGGTTTAAATTTTAGGGTTTAAAATAATCAATCCTCATTAGCTTTTTTCTGTGAATCATCCGCCTTATCAATGTCTTCCCGGTCGCGTAGCTTTTTATCATCTACGTGCCGGTTCAAAAACTTATTGATAGCATCAATATTATAATTCGTGTTGATTTCTCCAAAAGAGTCTATGGTAATGTCAAAGCCTTCCAGTTCGGGGTTTACCCTGGGCTTTTCCTTTTCCTCCTGTTTACTCTTTTTTTTATTATCTTTTTTCGTACTCATGGTTTTACATTTTAACTTGATCTTCCAGCCGGCTTATGGCCAACTCAATCCTGCGCACGGTTTCTTCCCTGCCGATTACAGCGATGATTTCCATCAGGTCGGGGCCCCCACCTACTCCGGTAATGGCTAAACGAAGTGCCGGCATTGTTTTACCTATTTTGATGTCCAGGCCCGCCAGTACTTCTTCTAACGTAATTTTGGCCTGTTCGGCTGTCAACACAGTTGTAGTAGCACTTTGTAACTCCTGTTTGTAGGCATTCAGTGCCTTTACCGCTTCGGCTGTCCATTTTTTTTGCACGACTTTGGGAGTATAATGTTCGGGCGGTATGAAAAAATATTGTCCCTGTTCCCAAAAGTCAGTAGTAAAAGTAACCCGCTCCTTCAACAACCCACATATTTTAGCCACTTTGGCTTTCTCTGCCTGTATCCCTTCCTGTTCCAGGTCGGGCAAGAGATACCGGGTAAGTTCTTCATCAGGTTTGGCTTTGATGTATTGCTGGTTGTACCAATGCGCCTTATCAATATCAAACTTTACGCCCCCTTTGTGTACCCTTTCTATGCTAAATGCCTCAATCAGTTCATCCACCGTAAACAGTTCTTGTTCCGTACCGGGATTCCATCCCAAAAACATCAAAAAATTGATAAGGGCATCGGGCAAATAACCCGCTTCCCTAAAGCCAATAAGGGTAGAACCATCTTCATCTTTCCAGTTGATGGGAAAAATGGGAAAGCCATGTTTTTGTGAATCCCGCTTACTCAGTTTACCATTGCCATCGGGCTTGAGTAAAAGCGGAAGATGGGCAAACTGCGGCATGGAACCTTCCCATCCAAAGAATTGATATAGTAAAACATGGGTAGGTGCCGAGGGCAGCCACTCTTCACCCCTGATTACGTGCGTGATGCCCATGAGATGATCATCTACCACATTGGCCAGATGGTATGTAGGCATACCGTCCGATTTAAGCAATACCTTGTCGTCTAAGGTAGAAGAATGTACCATGACCCAGCCCCGGACCATGTCATTCAGCCGGATTTCTTCCTTACGGGGCACTTTCAGGCGGATTACATAAGGCTCCCCGGCATCAATACGTGCTTTTACTTCTTCATCCGGTAAAGTAAGGGAGTTTTTCATGGTAGTGCGGGCAATGGCATTGTACTGGGGCGTTGCCACACCGGCAGTTTTCATGCGTTCGCGCATGGCCTCCAGTTCTTCAGGGGTATCAAAAGCATAATAGGCATGCCCGGCTTCTACCAGTTGCATCACGTGTGCCGTGTACAGCTCCTTGCGTTCCGACTGGCGGTACGGACTATGGGTGCCCCCCTGAATTACTCCCTCATCGGGTTGTATGCCTACCCAGTTGAGTGCTTCCAAAATGTATTCTTCTGCACCGGGCACCAGCCGTACCTGGTCAGTGTCTTCAATACGCAGAATAAATTTTCCTCCATGTTGGCGTGCAAAAATATAATTATACAATGCCGTTCGGACGCCTCCAATATGCAGGGCTCCTGTTGGGCTGGGGGCAAATCGAACTCTTACTTGCTGCTTCATCAGGTATAATGTTTTTTTTGTTAATAATTCTTTGAAATAATGATGATATTAATAAAATTTGAGTATCAATACTTATTTTAAGTAAGACAATATTTACTCATTGAAACTAAACCTCTTCTTTTTACATTAAATAAGTACAGCTATTTGTATTTTCAAGCAAGCAAAGTTAGGAGATTTTGGAGAGAATTGGGCATCGGCCCTGGCAGTCATTAAATTATTGCGATGATAACACCTGCATCACCGGACAATGAACCGGAAAGGTTAAAAGACCTGAAAACATACGACATTTTGGATACGCTTCCGGAAGAGGAATATGATAATATTACCCAGATAGCCTCCCAAATATGCCAAACCCCTATTTCGTTAATTACATTGGTAGATGAAAAAAGGCAATGGTTTAAGTCGCACCACGGGCTAAGTGTTACAGAAACCCCCAGGGAGCACGCATTTTGTGCCCATGCCATTCACAACCCCAACGAAATATTAGTAGTGCCCGACTCACGACTGGATGAACGTTTCCATGACAACCCCCTGGTTACTGGTGAGCCCCATGTTATTTTTTACACCGGCGTACCATTGGTAAGCCCCCAGGGCCATTCGCTGGGCACGTTGTGCGTCATCGACAATGAACCCCGGTCATTAGACCAAGGCCAAATCAAATCATTACAGGCACTCTCGAGGCAGGTAGTGAAAATGCTTGAGTTAAGAAAGAGTAAAAAGCTTTTACAAGACGCTAACGAAGCATTGAAAAAAATTAATCAGGGACTGGAACAGTTTGCCAGGATAGCCGCCCACGATATTAAATCGCCACTGAACAATATTTCACAACTTATTGAATTACTACTGCAAAACCACGCTACCAACCTTGATGATGAGGGAAAAGAACTTATCAAACTCATGGGCACCTCTACCCTTCATCTCAGGCAGCTTGTAGATGGTATATTATCTTACAGTAAAAGTGAAAAATTATTATCTGAAGAGCGGGAAAAAGTAAACATGGGCAATTTCATCAAAGAAATTATCAGTCTCCTGGATTTTGCCGGAGAGAACACTTTCACCTACCCCAAAAACACACAGGAAATAACGGTAAATAAAGTTGCCCTTGAGCAAATATTGGTTAATCTTATCTCGAATAGCCTCAAATACAACAACAAAGACAGGGCTAGTATTGAGATTGGGGTTGCTGTATATGGAAAATATTATGAGTTTTATGTGAAAGACAATGGCCCCGGCATAAAAAAAGAAGACCAGGATAAAATATTCAAAATTTTTGAAGTATCACATCTACGCGACCGCGCAGGAGTACGGGGGTCAGGCATTGGGCTGGCCACTGTCAAAAAACTGGTAGAGGGGCAGGGCGGAAAGGTACGCGTTTCATCTGCAACAGGTGAGGGAGCTACCTTTCATTTTACCATCGCAAAATAATTTTCATGAATATTTATCAATTTTGTAAAATATACTGCGGAAAATCCGGCTGCTTCGGCGTACCTGTATTTTGAAATTAGCAACAGCTACAACATAATTAATAACACCCAGGGCTACGGATAATACTAAAAATGTATACCGCCCAATGTAACCAAAAAAAACAGCCATTAACAGGGTAACCACTGACCAAAACACTAAAAAAGTAGCAGAGGTGGGGAACATTCGATATTTAACAAAGATAATACTGCCTGTTGAGGTTTCTTCAATCGTACCATTCATCACCGGCAGGAAATTCTGAGGCCGGGCTACCTTTAGCGATATACTAAACTTATCCTTTTTCACCCATCCGTTGAAAAGAAAAGGTTGCTCAGGCTCCTCAATCAACAATAAGCCATTTTTTACCGGTTTCACACTTTTCCATATTCTTTCATACACCTCCCGGGCAAGAAAGGGCAACACAATGGTTTCTCTTGATCTGGGTAATAAATACATATTAAGTTACACTACAGCGATACAAGATATTTCTACATTCACATCTTTAGGCAGGCGAGCCACTTCCACCGTTTCACGGGCAGGAGGTATTTCAGTGAAATAGCGTCCGTACACTTCATTAATAGCAGCAAAATCATCCATGTTTCTGATAAATATGGTGCATTTTACTACATTTTTAAAACCCAGGCCAGCTGCCTCCAGAATAGCCCCCATGTTTTTCAATACCTGCGTTGTTTCTTCCACAATATTCTCAATGACCAATTTTCCAGTGGCACTATCTATGGCAATTTGTCCGGATACATACAGCGTATTGTTTACAATAACAGCCTGGTTATAAGGCCCAATTGGTGCCGGTGCCTGTGAAGTTTCAATAGGTGTCTTTTGCATATCTTGCTAAATTATTCACTCTCAATTACTATTCTTTACAAGAATAAAAACTTTTTCTATTACCTCTGGCATTCACTTTATATTAACTAACAATTTAACGAAAATATTCGTGCCATGCTGCCTTGACACTTTGTAATCTGAATTTACATATGGTATACAAACATTAGAAATAGCTATAATATTATCAATATTTAAAATTACAAACGTTTACATTTTTCAATATTTCAATATATCATGAAAAACATCTATATATATTGTAATTTCATCAAAATAATATAACTTAGTTGGCAGATGACTTTTTATCACAGCCTATAAGTTGAGTGTAATGGATATTCACGGTGCTAATACTTTTGACTTATTGAAAAAATGCACTGAAATCCTTCCTTTCACTATTTATGTGTTTGATTTCAACAGCAATAAGTTCATTTACACCAATCGCAATTTTGAGGAAATCATTGGGTATCCTACTGAAGAAGCAGAAAGGATCCTTGCTAACCCTGCACCTGATGAATTTCATATAGAAGACCTGGAAATGCTTACCGAAACATATCAGGCCATTCGGGCGGGCACAAAAAGGCAAGTGGATGTAACTTACCGTGTACGGCAAAAAAAAGGTGAATACCGATGGTTGCGCAGCCGCAAAATTGTGTTTGAAGAAAATCCGGACGGAAGTACTAAACAGTTTTTGGGAATTTCTGAAGATGTTACCCATAGAAAAAAAATGGAGAATGAACTTGTAGAAGCAAAGCTATCTTTGGAAGAAGCACTCACGGCCAAAGAAGGGTTTTTCTCTGTTATCAGCCACGAAATTCGTACTTCACTGAATGCCATCACCGGCATGATCCACCTGTTACAGCAAAGTGCGGTTGACAACAATCAAATTGAGATTGTGGATACCCTCAAATTCTCCTCTGATAACTTATTGGTTTTGATTGATGATATTCTGGATTTCTCCAAAATACAGGCCGGTAAACTGGAGTTTGAGGAAATTGACTTTGACATACAGGCCACCCTGGAGTACACCCGGAAA
Organism: Cyclobacteriaceae bacterium; assembly: GCA_965230065.1. GTDB lineage: Bacteria > Bacteroidota > Bacteroidia > Cytophagales > Cyclobacteriaceae. The sequence continues at coordinate 516,528 of OZ245942.1, forward strand.
CTTTACAACAACAAAGCCAAAGACAAGGGTATCCACTTGCACTTACACATAAATGAAAATGTGCCCCGGTTCGTCAAAGGAGACCCTATGCGGCTGGGCCAAATACTAAATAACCTGGTAAGCAATGCCATCAAATTTACCGAGCAAGGAAGTGTAACAATCTCGCTGGACCTGCACAGGCAAACCAAGCGGGGGCATTCGTTGGTTTTTAGAGTATCTGATACAGGTATTGGCATACCTTCAGATAAACTTAAAGTTATATTTGAACCCTTTAAGCAAAGTAATAAAGATATTAATCGAAGGTTTGGTGGTACCGGATTGGGGCTTTCTATCATTAAAAACCTGGTAGGCCTGCAAAAAGGGAAGATAAGCGTGCAAAGCAAAGTAAATGAAGGCTCTACTTTTGAAGTAAAATTAAAGTTTAATAAATCAGATAAAGTAATTGAAAAACAGCCATCAGGACTTAATAAAGATGACCTTAATTTGCATGTGTTGTATATTGAAGATGTAGTACCCAATCAGTTTTTAATGAGGGGGTATTGCTCCCATTGGAATGTAACGCTGGATATGGCTTCTAGCGGAGAGGAAGGGATACAAAAGCTAAAGCAGCAGCAATATGACCTGGTTTTGATGGACATTCAAATGCCCGGAATGGATGGCTTTGAAACAACGGAAAAAATAAGAACCCTGTCGGGCAAATACTTTAAAACCATTCCTATCCTCGCGGTTTCAGCTTCTACCAATGGCGCCAACTCATCTATATACAGCAAAGCCGGCATGAATGGATTTATTCTCAAGCCACTCAACCCCGAAACATTATATAATAACCTGCTGAGGTTTGCTCCTAAGCAAATACGGAAAAATGCTGTAATACAAAGAACCACCGAAAAAAACAGGCTGGCTTTTTCCCAATTGGATGAAATTTACCAAAGCGACAAACAAGAATACCATCGCCTGTTGGAGGTGATGAAACAGCAATTTGAAAATGACAAAGCCGCTTTGCTTAAAGCTGTAAGGGAAAAAAATAACACTTCAGTAGCAAAAATACGGCATCGCTCGCTGGCTACAATGGCCATGCTTCAACAACACGATTTTCTGCATTTTATCAAAGAATTGAGCGTTTTAGATGAGAAGAAAGAAGACGAAATCAAGAATATTGCTAATTATGTAGACGATCAGTATAACAAAATCATTGTATTGATACAACACAAAATAAAGACCCTGCCTTTGCAAAAGGGGCATCTACATGATAATTAATCTACTGGTAAATGTGTGCTTCGTTTCCAAGAGCATAAAAATTCCAAACTAAAGCTTTACTTTTGCGGCATTAACTAAAAAAAAGCTCGTCTTATGCGTATCAATACCTTAGCTGCTACGCCACCCCCACCCTATTATGCTGTTATTTTTACTTCAAACCGGGCACCGGTAGAAGAAGGATATGATGAAATGGCCGATAAAATGTTTGCCCTGGCCAATGCGCAACCCGGCTACCTGGGTGCCGAAAGTTTCCGGAATGACGATGGATTTGGGGTAACCATTTCGTATTGGAAAACCCGGGAAGACATCCAACACTGGAAAACACACTGGGAACACCGCGAAGCGCAGGAAAAAGGTAAGAAGAAGTGGTATACCCGCTACAAAATACGCATCTGCATGGTAGAACATGATTATGAATTTAACCATGACAAACAATAAACTAAAAACTCTAAACAACAAACTAAAAACAACCTACCAAACATGTTCACCACACACATAATCCCCCGTTTTGCCGAAACCGATGCCCTGGGTCATATCAATAATACTGTAGTGCCTGTATGGTTTGAGCAGGCCCGCGCTCCCGTATTCCGTCTTTTTACACCTGACCTGGATTTTAAAAAATGGAAACTGATTGTAGCAAAAATTGAAGTGGAATATAAAGGCGAATTGATTTATGGACATGAAGTAGAACTCAGAACCTATTTAACCCGGATTGGTAATGCTTCTTTGGTGATTACCCAGGAAGCACACCAGCAGGGAAAATTATGCGCCAAAGGCCACGCCACCCTGGTACACTTTGACTACCAACACAAAAAATCATCCCCAATTCCTGATAATATACGGGAGCTGTTGCAAGAACATTTGGTTATTCAATAGGTAACTGCAATACAGTGGCAGTAGAAAGACTGCCTACTGCTACTGCTACTGCTACTGCTACTGCTACTGCTACTGCTACTGCTACTGCAAACTACTTTCCGGGAGACAAACCTCTATGGTAGTGCCTTCATTTTCCTGACTTTCAATATGAACACTGCCCCCCAATGCATCAACCTGTGACTTTATCAAATACATACCCATACCTTTCCCTTCTGTGTGTGAATGAAACCTTTTATATAAGGTAAAAACCTGTGCCCCATATTTCTCCATATTTATTCCCAGACCATTATCTTTTACCGAAAAGCACAGGAAACCCGGTTTGTAATGGCTTTTCACAATAATATTGGGTGACTGATTAAGCTTTTTGTACTTGATAGCATTAGAGACCAGATTAAGCAGTACATTCCGTAAATAACTTTTGATCGTATAAATTTGCGGAGCTTTTGAAAAATCTGCTGTGATTATTGTTTCTGTTTTCTCAATTTCCTGGGCCAGCAGTTCCCGTACTTCCAGCATGATATTATCAAGGGATACATTTTCCCTTTTTTCATCTTCCTGCTTTCTTATATCAAGCACACGGGCAATATCTTTTATAACTTCATCCAGCAAATGAGCTGATTTCTCGAGATTATCGATCAGGTCAATGTTAAGAGGATCCTCCAGGTTATTCCGGTTAAAAAGGCCCGTTAACCCCAAAATCCGGGCCACAGGTGCCCGTAAGTTATGTGATGTTATAAAAGCAAATTCTTCCAGATATTTATTCTGCTCCATCAACCTTTGTATCAGCAGTGATTTTTCCTTCTCAGCCACTTTCCTTTCAGTTATGTCTCTTGAAAAACACCCAATGCCTATTACTTCTTCGGCTTCATTATACATAGGGTTAAAGCTTACCTCAACATACACTATTCCTTTGCCTGGCACTTCAGAACGCTCTTCAATAGTGAATCTTTCCCCTGCAAGCGCTCGCCGATAATGTTTTTCAAATTTTTGAGCTATATCGTATTCATCACGTTTCGTAATCGCAGAGTTACCTTTTTCTACATGCGCCCCAAAGTGCGTTAATATTTTTTTATAAGCATTATTGGCAGAAACAATATTCAGGTCTTTATCAATAGACCATATCAGGTCCGCTGTATTATTAATAAGTGTGTCCAGGTTCCGTTGGCTCAGAAATATCTCTTGTCGCGTTTCTTTTTCTTGAGTAATATCCCTGAAATAAACCGCCAAACCCACTTTGGAAGGATAGGCGCTAACGTGGTACCACCGGCTGGCAGGATTTTTAAATTCAAAATTAACCGATTCTCCGGTTTCCATAGCCCGATGATACTCTGTGTAAAGGTTTGTTCGCTTAAGGCTGGGAAGTACCTCCCACATACTTTTACCAACAACTTTTTCTTCCGAAACATTATTGAGCTGTTCAAAAGTACGGTTCATACGAACAAACTTCCACTCTAGGTCTACTATGAAAAAACCGTCGGTAATGCTTTCTATCACCGTATCCAGGGTTTCTGAATACCTGATCAGCTCTTCCTCAGCAAATTTTTGCCAGGTAACGTCCCACATACTGCCCACCATTCTTTGGGGCTGCTTGTTTTCATCAAACAAAACGTAAGCATAACTTTTTACATATTTTATTTTTTGAGTTGCCGTAATAATTTTCAGTTCTACGTTATAATTTTCCTCTCCGCTCAGGGCCTTTTCTACTTTCTGTTGGGCATACGATTGCGTATCAGGATGTAAAAATTTAGCCCAGGTATCCAAATTGCCCGAAAATTCTTCTGGTTTTATTTCAAAAATACCGCAGGTAATGTCATCCCAGATTAACGAATTTTCCCGGACATTCCATTCCCAAATTCCTATTTTACCCGATTGAGTGGCCAGGGCAAACCTTTCTGTAGTTTCCAGCAACTGCGCTTCCGTTTGCTTTTGCTCAGTAATATCTTTGATAACCCCAGCTCCCTGTACTGGCTCCCCCTTTTCATTGAAAGTAATTTCACCGGTATCCCTGATGTGTTTTATTCTACCATCAGACAATATTACCCGGCTTTCTACATCATAAAATCCATCTCCATTGATTGCATTTTGCTGGGCTTTTAAAACTTTATCCCGGTCTTCAGGGTGTATAAAAGTCAAACAGGCATCAATACTGATTTCATCAGATTCCCGTTCAATTTCAAGGATACTATATATTTCATCAGACCAATATTGCTTTTGGGCCACAAAGTCCAGCTTCCAATTGCCAATTTTTGCAATACGCTGGGCATTTCTTAGTTGAGACTCACGATATTCCAGGGCTTTTTGGGTTTCTACCAAATCAGTAACATCTGTTGAAATGCCGTCAATTCTAACAGGGTTACCCTGCGCATTGTGGGTTACTTTTACCCTATCTAGCAACCAGCAAACGGAGTTGTCGGGACGTATAATCCGGTACGTATATTCAGCATAGCCCTCATCAAAAGCCCGGGATAATTTAGCTTCTTTCAAAGCTTTATCATCCGGGTGCAGGGCGTCTTTCCAAAAAAATGGGTTCCTGACAACATCCTCCATTGAAATCCCATAAATAGCCTCTACAGACGGGCTTACATAAGCAATTTCATCCGATGGAAGCTCTACCGACCACACCACATCATTCAAAGCGTTTAATATCCGGTTTATTTTTTCTTCACTTTGGCGCTCGATGATTGCAGCCTGTTCTTTGATTTTTTCATTGGCCGTAATCAGCTGTTCATTGGCTGCCTGTAGTTCTTCATTGGCTGCCAGCATTTCTTCATTTGAAGCCTGCAATTCCTCGTTCAGAGCTGCCAGTTCTTCATTTGCAGCTTCCATCTCCAGTTTATTTTGATGCAACTCTTTGGCAAAAGCTTCTTCACTTGCTTTTATAGACGTGATATCTGTAAGTACTCCCTCGATTTGTAAAGCCTCCTGTTGATCGTTTTGGATAAGTAGCCGATGTTCTGAAATCCATCGAATACGGTGTCCGGGGGGTTGGTACCGGTATTCAAACTTTATTTCATGCTGATGTGCTAATGACTTCAGTGACTGCTTTACTAAAGATATATCTTCGGGATAAACATGTTCTATCCAACTATCGGGTGAGGTAATTTCTTCACGATTGAGTTTTAGAATTGAGAAGAATGCCTCGTTCAGTACATTCAATTGTTGTTTCTGGGGTTCAAAGCTCCAAAAGCCTTGTTCGGTACAATTTAAAATAGCGGGGATTTCTTTCGTCATTATCCAGACTAGCTTGAAAAATTAAAAAAAGTTATCAAAGGAATCGTGAGTACCTAACGGTTTTTTAACCCCAGATTGTAAAAATAGTCTTTATAATAAAATTGCTTCTGCAACACAAGAAAAAACTTAGTTTAAAATACTTATCTTTTTCAATGCAAATTGAAAAACTGATCAGGTTACCTTACAAAAGCCTACAATAATTAATTATATTTTTTTGTAATTAAAAGAACAGGACGGTTATCTGACAAAATAGTAGCAAAAACATAAGTACTACCACCCTCCTTTATACTCATTTTTTTACGTATTCTTTGCACCGAATCAGGAAAGTTGCGGGTAGCAATGTTGGCTTTGCCTTCGGGCATGCATTCTTTCAGCCTCTTTTTGTTGTAAGGGCAAATATGTTTGACCACAAAAGCTCTACCGGGAAAATCACCAACAACTTCATCAGCAGTATACAAATGACTATTCGGATGCAATTTCTGCAACGAAAATTTTAAGGCTGCAGTTTTAAACGCCCCGGCCTTGCGAATAGCCGCATTGGGTTCATAAATATATTTGAAAGGCTCTGAAAAATGGGAAACAGCCTCTTTTTCCTGGCTACGGGTAAAAGAAAACTCCTGTGCAGCTTTTCCCTTTAAAGAAAGGTTTATTGCTATGATTTCAGGGTTTTCTTCCCGCTTATTTTGTAACAGATAAAGTACTTCCTTGCAGTCGTTGTCCACGGCAACCACATATACCTTTTGCACGTATTCCAACGCTTTTACGGCCAGGTCAATATCCAGCAAAGGGGAAGTTTTTATCAAAACCGAATTGGCTTTTTGAAGCAGACGGGCTTTCATTTCCAGCACATTTGGGGAAGCATCGGCAAGGCTGAACGTTTTTTGGCTGCTTCCGGGCCGCCTATCGGGGTCTATATAAACCACATCGGCTTTTTGTTCCCATTTTTCTAAAAAATCATCGGCTGTCCCGGTGTGTACTTGTATATCAGGCTTGCCCAAAATGTTAAAGTTATGCCGGGTGGTTTCGGCCAATTCGGTATTTTTTTCTACATAATGGGTTTCTGTAAAAGAAGAGGCGAGGTAAAAAGTGTCTACGCCCATTCCCCCGGTGAGGTCGATCAACTTTTTGCCCCTTACCAAAGTACTTTTGTATTTCGCCGTGATTTCAGAAGAACTTTGCTCTATGGAAATGCCGGATGGAAAAACAATTTGCGGTTTTTGCTCCCATTCCGGCAGCTTATGCCGGGCTTTTTGGCGTGCCGCGATTTGTTCGGCAATGGCTTTGATGGGCAGGTGTGGGTACTTTTTAGCCTGAAGCGCCAAAGCAAAGGGATCATGGTGCGCATGATCCCTGATGAATGCCTGTACCTCAGGCTGTAATATTTCTTGTAACACGAAATTGTAATTTCGTTACTGATGAACAAGGCTCCGTTCTACCAAATACTCGGCAATTTGCACGGCATTGGTAGCAGCCCCTTTGCGCAGGTTGTCGGCCACAATCCACATATTCAGGGTTTTGGGCTGGGTTTCGTCCCGGCGCAGGCGGCCTACAAATACTTCGTCTTTACCGTGGGCATAAATAGGCATGGGATATATGTTGTTTTTCACATCATCCTGCACCACTATGCCTGGCGTACCGGCCAGTAATTGCCGCACTTCGTCCAGGTCAAATTCTTCGGCAAACTCTACATTTACCGCTTCCGCGTGCCCGCCAACAGCCGGAACACGCACAGTGGTTGCCGTTACCCGGATGCTGTCGTCCCCAAAGATTTTTTTGGTTTCGTTCACCATTTTCATTTCTTCTTTGGTGTACCCATTGTCAAAAAACACATCGATGTGCGGCAAAATGTTCATGTCAATCGGGTGCGGATATACTTTCTCTGCTTCTTTTCCAGCACGCTCCTGCATGAGCTGGTCCACAGCGGCTTTGCCTGTTCCGGTCACCGACTGGTACGTTGAAACCACCACCCGCTCAACTTTATATTTTTTGTGCAAAGGCAACAATGCCAGCACCATTTGAATGGTAGAGCAGTTGGGGTTGGCAATAATTTTATCTTCATCTTCCAGCACGTGGGCATTAATTTCAGGCACAATCAGCTTTTTGGAAGGGTCCATCCGCCAGGCCGAAGAATTATCCACCACGATAATGCCTGCCTCGGCAAATTTGGGGGCCAGGGCCTTAGAAGTGCTTCCGCCTGCTGAAAAGATAGCGATTTCAGGCTTGGCCGCGATGGCATCTTCGACACTCACCACCTTTACGGGCTTACCTTTGAAAGTAATTTCTTTACCTACAGATTTTTCGGAAGCCACCGGCAGCAGTTCATCTACCGGAAAATTGCGTTCTTCCAACACTTTCATGATTTCGCCACCGACCAACCCGGTAGCACCTACAACAGCCAGTTTCATAGTTTTTTAGCGTTTAATTAAAATGGACTGCAAAAGTAATGAAGTTGTGTTGATGATGAAAGAAAGTTGCCGGAAGTTGCGTGTTGCGTGTTATCGAGTTGTCAGTTTTCAACCCGTAACCCGCCAAACTGCAACGCTTAAAACGCCACCTGCCACCCCACCGTAAGCACCGACTGCGTAGCCATTTGCGGGCCGTTCAGGTTTTGGTAAAAAGGCAGGGCATACTCTACCGCCAGGCGATGGCCTTTAAACACACCTTCGCGCACGTAAAAGTTTACGCCCAGGTAACCAAACAAGCTTTCGCCCCCAAAGTTATCAGGGTCGGCAGTGGTTACCATCATGGGGTTGAGCATTTCGTCTTTTCCTTCTATTTTCCCGGTGCTGTTGCCGTTAAGCCGGAAAGAAGCGCTCCACCAATCGCTGAGTTTATAAGCTACCCAGCCAGTGAGGTTTAGTTGGTTGCTAAAAGCATAGCCCCGCTCATTTTCACCCAAGCGAAGTGTACCCATAGCCTGCGCGCCCCAGGAAATTTTACCGGTTTGCCCCAAATACGTTAGGCCGGGCATAATGTCCCAGGTGCCGGAACCTACCTGCATGGGATAAGGCAACTGCATGTTTTCCCCTGCAGGGGTATCGCCTTTTTCGGTAATGCTTCCGGTGGGGATACTTACGCCCAGATTAAGGTGCATGGTTTGGCGGTTTTTATTGAACAAACCGTACAAGGCTGATAGTTTAATATCCCCAAACCCCGAACTTTTGGTGGAAAAGGCCATCCCCATTCTGGTTTGCAAATCCATATCATTTTTGATAAAATTACCCATAGCCATCAGGGTAAGTTTGTCCGATGGTGCGTACATAACGCCAATCATGTGCATTTGCATGTTCATTTCCTGGGGGGCTACCATGTAGTTTTGATAAATTTCCTCGTTACTTACTTCTTTGCTACCATCCAGGTTGCCGTTCATCCACATGGGCATAAAGCGGTAAGAAAGCATCCACTCCCCTTTGCTATGCCGGTGGTCGCCCATTACGCCAATGGGGGCATGGCCATCGGGGCGGGAAGATGACCAGGGGTTTTCTGCTTCCTGGGCAGTGAGGCTCGTTGTAATTGAAGTGATAAGGATGATGATGAGAAATATTCTTAAGTTTTTCATTTACGTTTATTTTGTATTTGTTAATTGGTAACCTCGCTTTTCGGCCGACTCGGAGAGTCGCGCTACAGTTCTTTTTTTGCAGCTCCAATGGCCTTTACCATTTGCTGGTCTATGATTTCCATTTTTTCTTTTTCTTGTTGTAAATACTCGATTTTAGCAGCAACATCGGTTGTATCTGCAGCTTCATCGGCATTGTTTGTTAATGGAAACTTAAAGCCCCGCATCCAATTCATCATGGCCTCATCGGCTGCTTCCAGGTTTTGGATGGTTTGTTGAATTTCAACCGTAGTATCTGCTTCGGCTTTGGTTTGCAATTCTTTTTTCAGACGCATGATTTCTCCCATGCGGGCCATGGCCTCATCATGTACGGCAATTACTTCTTTTTTGAGCGATTCAATCTTCTGCTCTTCTTCTGATTTTTGAGAAGTGCAGGCGGCTACAAGTGCCAGTCCTAATACGATAAGTAATACAAAGTTCTTTTTCATTTTTTTATTCAATTTTGATTTAAAGTTTAAGCTGCAAGCCATGAGCCTCTAGCCACAGGCTACAAGTAGGGTATCCATAACTTGTGGCTTGTAGCTAAAGGCTTACGGCTTATAAATTATCCTGATTTAAAACTTCAAATACACAAACAAGCCCATCAATGTAACCGCCAGCACACCCAGGGCAGCCAGCGACATGATGGTGTCCCGAATGCCTTTTCCGGCCCAGTTCATCAGTGAGTATTTGTGCAACATGGCAAAGGAATATCCTTCGACCCGGTCCAGGTTGGTAATGCGTGCCGATTGCCGATTGCTTTTTGTTTCTATGTAATACGTTAAATGGTCGGGTGTATCGTAACTTACTTTTACCACGGGCAGGCGTTTGTTGATAAAGCCATATTCCCGGGTAAATTTTGTAATCAATGCTGTGCCTGTAATATTGGCCTTGGCTATTTCGATGCCATCCGGAATGGTATCGGGCGGGAGGCAGCAGCTAAAACTTACCCCGGCATCAACGTTGGCTTTGTGCACCTTGAACTTATTGGCCAGGTAGCGGGCATACACAAAATCCCCGTCTTCCAGTACGTCGCCTGTTTTGGCATTGATGTAGGAAGCTTCTCCTTCTTTGCCAAATAACTGGTAAAAAACGCCCTGCGGCATGGAAATGACCGAAGCATTTTGCGCCCCGGTGCGCTCCCAGGGCAGGTCATTTGTGCTTACTGCAAGCTCATCAAGTTCAAACACAGCGTTTTTTACAAAGCGGAGGCGGTCGTCGGGTTCGTATTTCATAAAGGCATGAAAAGCCCCACTGAAAGCAAACGTAAAAGTAACCAGGGAAACGGCCACCCCCACCTGCCGATGATATTTGCGCAACCAACCCTGGCGTGTTTGGGGCTTCCGCATCTTTTTGAAGCGACTCCACATCAGCCCATATACCCAAAGGCCGCTGAGCGCCGAACCAAAAATGAGGGTCAGCAAAGCAATCATGATGGTGAGCCGCACCCCATCCGAGACAATCAGGCTGAGAAACGCCCAGTTGTGGAAAATATGGAAGAATCCCAGTAAAAACTTCCGTCCCCCGGTATTGTACGTAGCCAATCGACTTTGCCCGGTTTCCACGTACACATCCATGGCATCAGCACGGTCAAAAGCGATTTTGTACACGGGAAGCAAGCGGTTGATTTCCCGGTATTCGGTATTAAAGGCTTTCACATACGTTACCGACACGGGCGAAGCTGCATCATCAGCAAAATACCGCCCCAGGTATTCCGCATACATGTTGTCGCCCCCGGGAAGCAGTTCCCCTGTATTGGCATCATAATACCGCAAACGGTTGTCGGTATGGGTAATTTGATAAAAAAGCCTGTCATTAAAGGCCACATACCGGAAGTTGCGCAAGGATTGGATATTGTTTTGCCCCGCAACTTCCTGCAATGAAAGCTCCGGCTGCTGACCGCCCAGCGGACTACCCATAAACATCCGGGGAATTTCCGGTTTCATAAAATTGGCCATGAAAGGGTGCGCCAGTCCGCTGAGTGTCCAGAAAATGACCGGGACCACCACAATCAGCCCAATAATTTTGTGCCATTTGTACAGGCTTCTTTTCAGGGCAGTTTGCCTGCTTTTTTTGCCTGTTTTTTCTTCTTTAGGCAAAGTTTCAACCTGGGGTATTTTCTTTATTTTTAGCATAATAATTCTTTTTATATCACATAAAACTGTGTTTCTTAATGCGAATTCAGGGCGTAAATTTGTTCATTTTATCGCAGGCATCTCCCCTCCTGGCCTCCCCCTGGGGAGGACACAACCTTTCCTCCCTTGGGGGAGGTTAGGAGGGGGAAAAAGCACCCATTGAAGCTTTCTAATACTCCCTGACTCATCCTGATTATCATTTAGCAGAAAACCGGTAACCAACCCCCACACTGAAAGTCCTGGGGTCGCCGGGCGAATAAGTTTTTCCCCAAACTGATTTGCTCACCCGGGTGGCGTACAATTGGTTGGTAAGGTTCAGGATATTGAACCAGCCTTCAAACCCTTTGAAACGATAACCCATGCGCAGGTTCAGCACATCAAATCCTTCATACTTTTCAGAATTGGCCGGGCCCATGTAATACGGCCCCAGGTGCTGCCATTCCAGGGCGATGCGCGCGCCTTTCAAAAAGGCAGGGTAGTACATTACCTCCGAGTTGGCAATCCAATTGGGTGCCCCTGCCATGGTATTGCCATCATAGTTTTTTCCCGACTCTTCAAATTCTACATATTCATGACGGGCGTTGGTGCCCCCAAACCGCAGGCTGAGGGTTTCGTGCGGTGCATAATTGATGGAATATTCAATACCCTGGTGGAGGGTTTTCCCGGCATTGCGGTTTTCAACAGTTCCGTCATCTAAAAACACAGTAATAATTTCGTTGGTGCCCCGGAGCTGGTAGAGACTTACGTCTATTTTCGCTTTTTGGGCAAAAGCAAACCATCCGCCAGCTTCCAGGTTATAATACACAGAAGGCTCCATCACAGATACTTTCACGCCCCGGTACAGTTCACCTACCTGTGGGGGCACAAAACCGATGCTGTAGTTTCCGTAAACACCCCGCTCTTTTCCAAAATCATATGTGAAACCAACTTTAGGACTAAAGTTTTCAAAATGGTCTTTGGAATCGGGGGCGCCAGAAAAGGCATCAGGGGTTAAATGGTTGTCATAATCGTAATCGAAGCGGTCATAGCGGGCGGCCATCACCACGTGCAGGCGGGTCAGGGGGTTGAACTCAAACTGGGCATAAGCCGCTGTATTGAGCAAGCCCACTGCATAATCGGTAAGCAAGGAATCTACCTTAGTATAATCTACATATAAGCCTTCTTCGTTGCGCGTGATATAGATAAATTCTTCAAAAAAAGAATTCGGGCTGTAGTCTATACTCAAGCCACCAATCAGGCGTGCATTAAACCACCCCAGCTCCTGATTGTGCTGGATGATGGTTCCATAGCTCGTAAAACTGTTGTCATTGATTACCCCGGAAGCCCTGGTGGGGTCAGTAAAGTTGTTTCGCACCCGGTACGAGGGAATTTGCCCAATGCTGTTGTCCCTGAAAAATACCGTGAAAGCTGTTTTTCCTTTATCGCTCCAATAGTGGTCAAAAGTGCTTCTCACCCTCAGGGCTTTTACGGTACGCTCGGTAAACGTGTGGTCGCTGGGATAATTTTTACTATAAAAATCGGCGTTGTCAATACTGCCCGACATATCCGATTGGTAATTGATAATGGAGGCCGTCGTCGTGAGCTTGTCCATTTTACCAATGCGCACATCGCCCCGGAGGGTAAGGCTTAGTTTGTTAAAATCGTTATGCTCACGGTAGCCATTCGTGCGGTCGGCATAGTAGCCGCCCACATACAAACCAACTTTCTTCACGGTAGTGCCCGCCCCAAAATCTACTCTTTTATAACCCAGGTTATCGCCCTGCAAAGAAATGTTGGCAGTAGGAATGGCCGGGGCTTCTGGGGTAATAAAATTAATGCTGCCCCCAATGGCTTCACTGCCGTAAATGGAAGAAGCCGGGCCTTTTACCACTTCAATGGCTTTGAGGGCAGCCATGTTAATTTCTATCAGGGCGTTGTGGTTAAATACACCCGTGGGACGGATGGGAATACCGTCTTCCAGGTACAGGAACAAACTTTTGAGCGACAAGGGTTGGCGGATGCTCATGCCCTGCTGCTCATTGCCAAGGTTCATCATGTACACACCGCTCACTTTGTTGACGACCTGCTCCAGGCTGGCGGGCTTGGTATCTTCCAGCGTTTTGGGCGTAATTTTCCCGATAGCAATGGGGGCATCCGTTCGCGCCTGACTTTCGCGGCTGGCCGATACAATCACCTGGCTCAACTCAAACAAAGAAGGCTGCAAACTAATGGTAATTTCATTTTTTTCCGGAGTAATGGTTTTCTTCTGATAACCGATGAAAGAAACGACAAGCGGCTTTTTTTCCTGAATACTCATTGAAAAACCGCCTTCCTGGTCGGTGGTCGTTCCTTTGGAAGTGCCTTCTGCCACCACGCTCACCCAGGGCAAAGGCTCCTGGGTTACAGCATCAATAACTTTTCCTGAAATTGTATATTGGGCGTACAAAAAGGTGCTTGTGAGCCACAACGGCACCACAAGTGCATATAGAATTGCTTTACGCATGGGTAAAATAAGGTTAGTTTATTTAAGAAATAGTTGAATGAAATGCGCCGTTATTATTGATAGAATTCCAGGCGGATAGGTGGTAAGTACAGACAAATATAAAGTATCAGGCTGTGGTACAGGCATCTTGCATAATGCTGCCAACTTAAGGAAATTTGCCATCACACCCCCACCCTAGAGGGGCGACCCAGCGCACAATCATCATGTGCGGCGGGTCCCTTCAGGGATTGCAGGGGTGCGGTGGGCTTAAGCGGCGGCATTCCGATTCATCGGAACACCGCGTGATTGACAGCATTGGGCTGGAAGCCTGTACCACAATCCTACAGTATTTTTTTGTCTGTACTCAGTTATTTACCCATGCAATTGGGGAGGATGAAAGACGGAGAAAAGAAATTGTGAAGTGAACAGGTTCTTGTAAGGGATGAAATAAACTGCTTTTTCTGTAAAAGCCAAAGCCTCAAAATCAAACAACAATTGATAATAAGTATCAAAAGATTGTTTTTTAGAAGCCTGGTTTTCAGGGGCTTGTTCTTGTTTTTGCTGCTCCTTCAGTTGTTTGTTCAAAAAACACTGCCCGCCACAAGTTGTGATTGGCTTGTCACGGTTGATACACAGCACTTTGGCGATGTAATCCTGGTTAATTTTGAAGTCGATATAAATCAGCGGCATCACCAATGCATTGAGCATCATGGCTACTGCCAGCAGAAAAGTGATATATCGATGGATTAGCTTCAAGACATAAATTTTTGCAAATGTATTGGCAGCCGAAGATTAATCAAAGAAGGGGGTGTTTTTTGTTTGGTGATTTGAGTTTGTTGTTTGATGTTTTTAGTTTGGAGTTGAAAAAACTCAAAACATAAAAATCGAAACTTCAAACATCTAACTTGAAACATAAAACTATGAACACTATTCACATAGGCGGCGTGCCCGAACATTTTAACCTGCCCTGGCACCAGGCCATCGCCAACAAAGATTTTGAACAAGCAGGCATTGATTTGCAATGGAAAGATTACCCGGGCGGCACCGGGGCCATGATGCAAGACCTGCGGGAAGATAAACTGGACCTGGCCGTCGCCCTTACCGAAGGTGTGGTGGCCGAAATTGCAAATAACCAGTCCTGCGCCATTTTGCAGTGGTTTGTTACTTCTCCATTAATTTGGGGCATCCACGTAAGCGCAGAATCTGACTTTCAAAATGTTAGCCAGTTGGAAGGCCAACGCTTTGCCATCAGCCGGATGGGTTCGGGCTCCCACCTCATGGCTTTTGTAAACGCACAGCAGCAAGGCTGGAATCCGCAAGAACTCACCTTGATTCCCGTAGGCAACCTGGACGGTGCCCGCAATGCCCTGCTCACCGGAAAAGCCGATGGTTTTATGTGGGAAAAGTTCATGACGAAGCCACTGGTAGACAAAGGTGAGTTCCGCCGGATAGGCGAGTGCCCTACCCCCTGGCCCTGTTTTGTAATTGCCGTGAGTAAAAAAGCCCTTGTGGAAAAGAAAGCTATTTTACCCAAGCTACAGGAAGTTATTAACCAGTCAAACCGGGCATTTATAGAAGATGCAAAAGCACCCCAGAAAGTAGCGAAAAAATACGGTTTGCAACCAAAAGATGCTGAAGCCTGGTTTGCCCAAACCACCTGGGCTACAACCACAGAAATTTCTGAAGAAATGCTGGAAAAAGTAGTGGAAACACTGCTTGCGTTGGGCAGTATTGAAAGAAAGCCTTCAGCTTCTCAACTTTTGGCTGGTTTTTTAACGGCATAAGGTTTCTTGCTTCGGAAAGAATGCGTCAATTTTATCTTTTTGCAGAAGGAAACATTTGATAAAGGAACTTTGTCAAAGTTTTGAACATTGACAAAGTTGAGGAAAAGATAAGTTTATATCTTTGCAGCCTGTAAATTTCGAAAATTACTAAACAAAGTTGCGCGGATGGCACTCACCACCAAATACGAACCCCAAACTACGGAAGACAAATGGTACCAGCAATGGATGGACAAAGGCTTTTTCCATTCTGAACCAAACCCCGATAAAGAACCTTACAGCATTGTGATTCCCCCGCCCAACGTAACGGGCGTGCTGCACATGGGCCACATGCTGAACAATACTATTCAGGATGTACTCATTCGCAAGGCCCGCATGGAAGGCAAAGAAGCCTGCTGGGTGCCGGGTACAGACCATGCCTCTATTGCTACTGAGGCCCGTGTGGTCAAAATGCTGCGCGAAAAAGGCATTGCCAAGCACACCCTCAGCCGTGATGAGTTTATGGAATATGCCTGGGAGTGGAAAGAAAAATACGGGGGCATCATCCTGGAACAACTCAAAAAGCTGGGTGCTTCCTGCGACTGGGAACGCACGGCGTTTACCATGGATGATGATTATTACAAAGCCGTTATCCGTGTTTTTGTTGATTTATACAAAAAAGGCTACATCTACCGCGGCCTGCGCATGATTAACTGGGACGTGGAAGCGCAAACCACTGTGTCTAATGAAGAAGTGCTGTATAAAGAGGATGAAGTGGCTACTTTGTATTCGGTAAAATATAAGATTAAAGATGAAGATGATTTCGTCATCATCGCCACCCAGCGGCCCGAAACCATCCTGGGTGATACGGCCATTGCCGTAAATCCCAAAGATGAGCGGTACAAGCACCTCATTGGCAAAAAAGTGCTGGTACCCTTCATCAACCGGGAAATTCCGGTAATTGCCGATGAATATGTAGAACTGGACTTTGGTACAGGATGCCTGAAAGTAACGCCCGCCCATGACCCGAATGATTATGAAATTGGCCTGCGGCACGACCTGCCTATCATCGATACCATCAATGATGACGGCACACTGAACGAAAAGTGCGAAATGCCGAAATATGTAGGCATGGAGCGTTTTGCTGCCCGAAAAGCCATGATAAAAGACCTGGAAGAGGCGGGTATTTTGGTAGAAAAGAAAGAATATCCTACCCGCATTGGGCGTTCGGAGCGTACCAACAGTGTGATTGAACCTAAGCTTTCCTTACAATGGTTTATCAAAATGAAGGAAATCTCCCGGAAGGCCCACAAAGCAGTAATGGACGATGAGATTGTGCTGCACCCGGCCAAGTTCAAAAACACCTACAACCATTGGATGGAAAATGTGCGCGACTGGTGTATTTCCCGCCAGCTCTGGTGGGGGCAGCGCATCCCGGCTTATTATTTTGGGGAAGGAGAAGATGATTTTGTGGTGGCCGAAACCCCCGAAGAAGCTTTGGCATTAGCGCAACAAAAGTCAGGAAATAGTGATTTAAAAGCTCCTGACCTTACCCAGGACGCCGATGTACTGGATACCTGGGCTTCTTCCTGGCTGTTTCCGATGGAGGTTTTTCATGCTTTCAAAGATGAGTATTTCGACAAAGAAAAGGGTAAACTCATCCCCGGCAAAAACAAAGACCTGGATTATTATTACCCTACCCACACGCTGGTAACTGCCCCGGAAATCCTGTTTTTCTGGGTGGCCCGGATGATCATTGCCGGATATGAGTACACGGGCGAAAAACCCTTCAAAAATGTATATCTTACGGGCATTGTGCGTGACAACCTTCGTCGTAAAATGTCGAAATCCCTTGGCAATTCACCCGATGCGCTGGAGTTGATTAAACAATACGGGGCCGATGGTGTGCGCACAGGCATGTTGTTCAGTTCCCCGGCCGGTAATGACTTATTGTTTGACGAAAAACTTTGCGAACAGGGACGGAACTTTGCCAATAAAATATGGAACGCCCTGCGCCTGGTAAAAAGCTGGGAGGTAGATAAAAACTTAACTGTAGAAGATAACCGCACGGCCATCGCCTGGTTTGAAGCCAAATTTAACCAATCACTGGCTACGCTGGAAGATCATTTCTCGAAATATCGAATTTCAGACGCCCTGCACACCATTTATAATCTCATCTGGAATGACTTCTGTTCTTCGTACCTGGAAATGGTAAAACCTGCTTACCAGCAACCCCTGGACAAGATAACGTACGTTAATACGACCCATTTCTTTGAAAACCTGATGAAAGTGCTGCATCCTTTTATGCCTTTTATTACCGAAGAAATATGGCATCACCTTAACGAGAGAAGCGCTGAAGATTATCTGATTGTAGCCTCCTGGCCACAGGTAGATAATGCCGAAAACAGGGAGAAAATGGAAAAAGAACTGCTGGGTGGTGGCAATATGGCTTTGGAAATTGTCTCCAACGTGCGCAATATCCGCAATACCAAGCAGATTCCGGATAAAAAAGCTTTATCCCTGCAAATAAAATCTGATTATCCTAAAACTTATACCTTATTTGGTGGCATTATTAAGAAACTTGCCAACATAGACGACATAACCTTTACCAAAGACAAGCCAGCCGATGCTGCCAGTTTTATGGTGAATGCCGTGCATGGCAAGCCGGACGAAATTTATGTTCCACTTGCAGGTACTATTGATGTGGCACAGGAAACGGCCCGCCTGCAAAAAGAACTGGAATACAATGAGGGTTTTCTCAAGGCTGTTGATAAAAAGCTAAGCAACGAAAAGTTTGTGCAGAATGCCCCCGAACAGGTAGTGGCCCTGGAAAAGAAAAAACAAGCCGATGCCGAAGCCAAAATAAAAACCATCAAAGAACAACTGGCCGGGCTGAGCGGAAATTAAAAATCAAAATAACCAGGCAATAAAGGTTATCCTTCCGTATTGTCCATTTTCTGCCTGATGTCCTTAATCTTAACACCCAGATTATCCCTGCTAATAGGTTTAGAAACGTAATCGTCAAATCCCTCCTGCAAAAGGTTTTCGCGGTCATCTTTCATACCATAGCTGGTAACCGCAAATATTGGAATATGGTCAAATTTTGTATTGTTCCTGATTTTCTTCATTACCGCAATGCCATCCATATCAGGGTTTCCCAGGTTGATGTCCATCAAAATCAGGTGAAATTCTTGCTCAAGAACCTTTTCCAATGCACTACGGCCACTATTCGCAACCGTAAATTCATACTCTTTAAATGTTTTCGTTACCACCAGCGCATTGATAGGGTCATCTTCTACCAACAATATCCTAAAGTCTTTCATTAAAAAAATGTAAGATTAATCCTGCACAGCAGATTAAAATATGAATAGCAAAAAATATGATAAACGATAAAACCGTGCCAATATCCCTTTTTTAAGGAGGTTTTTTCAGTTGTTAAAAAATAAGCAGAATGCTCGTCCCATTTCCAAAGGAAGACTGTACCGAGATAGCCCCTTTGTGCAACCGCATGATTTGCCGGGTCAGGCTGAGTCCTATGCCTGAGCCTGTTTTTTTGGTAGTATAAAAAGGTACAAATATTTGCTCCTGTATATCAGCTGGTATGCCCGGGCCGTTATCTGCTACTACTATTTCTGTCTTATTATCATCATTGGATTGTGCCAATAGCCTAATCTGGGGGTTGCTTACTCCAGACAAAGCTTCTATAGCATTGATAACCAAATTGATCAACATTTGTTCCAGTAATTCAGGGTCTCCCTTTATGGCAATATCTTCCGGGGATACTTTTATGTGCAAAAATATTTTGTTTTCAGTAAGCTTGCCTTGCATTAACTTTTGTACCCTTTCCAGTAGGGATTGTACCGCAACATTTTTGAATGTGGGCTCACCCATTTGGGTCAGGCTTTTGTAAGCTTTTACAAAATTGCTCAGGCCTTTACTGCGGTTTTCTATGGTTTGCAGGCTGCCATGCAGGTCGTCAATTTCATCGGCTTCCAGGGTGGCCAGGTTCCGGTATTGTGTTCTTCCCGAGGGGTCTTCCAGCATTTGGTTCACCATACCAGAAAGGTTGGTAATGGGAATTACAGAATTCATAATCTCGTGGGTAAGCACCCTGATGAGCTTTTGCCATGATTCAATTTCCTGTTCTTCCAGTTCGGAACGAAAATCCTGCAAAGAAACCAGCTTGTAATACTCCCCCTGCATTTTAAATTCAGTAACCTGCACCAGCAAATTGAGCAATTGCCCGTTAATAATGATTTTCACCAATGATCTTTCGTTGGCTTCCAGCTTTTTAATCGTGGAAAACAGTTCGTAATCAATAGTCTTGAGATCATTCAGTTCTTTCAGAAAAGGTTTTTGCAAAAGGTCTATGGCCGCCCGGTTGGTCAGGATAAATTTTCCTTCAGCTTCAAAGCAAAGCAGGGCTATATTTACATGTTCCACTACATTTTGTAAATACAGGTGGTTGGTTTCTTTTTCCTGCCGCAGTTGTTGCAAAGCATGCATGGCACGGGCATATGCCTGCTGCATAGCGGGTGTTTGCAGACGGGTATTTCTTGTGCTGGAAAATTCTCCGTGCCGGATGGCGATGAGCATATTTTCCAACTCCCGGTGCGACTGTAGTAAATACCGAAGCAAATCACTCACCAGCAACAGCATCACCAGCCCAATCCAGAAGGCCACCAGCCAGAAGTGGGTTTGAGCCAGGATATAAACCATACCATACCCCAGCCCCAGGATAAGCATTACCCTTAGCAGTACATTCAGTTTGAAATTCAGCCGTAACATCCCCCGGAAGATAGGCGGATTGGGAGTTGAATGCAAGTAGGTTTTTTAAATTTGCTTCCGTTCTTTCTGACCAAAACTTAGTAAATCCATCTTTCTCATTCGTACCTCAGCGATTCAACCGGATTTCTCAAGGCAGCAGCCATCGTTTGTGTACAAATGGTTACTATGCCCAATAGAATGAGCGAAGCAATTCCCAAAATCATCAAACCTGGTGTAATCGTAATTTTATAAGCGTAGGAACTTAAAAACAAATCGCTCAGCAGGTAACTCAATGGAGTTCCAATGACAACAGCTATGCCAATCAATAAGAGAAAAGAGCGGCTCAATAGTAGCGTAATATCCATTGCCCTGGCTCCCATTACTTTACGTATACCTATTTCCTTCACACGGGTTCGAGTGGTGTACATCGCCATTCCTAACATCCCCAAACAGGCCAGGCTGACTGCCACCAATGCAATATAGCCAACGATAGCCAGCACATCTTTAAAACCTGAATCTGAATACGCCCTATCAATTTCATCTTCCATGGTCTGCCATTCCATCGGATGTACTGGTTCATACTTTTTCCAGAGGGTGGCTATGGAGGCGACCAATGTATCCATATCAGTTGTATTGACCTTGGCACTCAAAATGTTAATACCATCTGGTTGATAGCGGAATGCCACCGGGCCAATGGCATAGTTCAAAGGACGGAAATGAAAATCTTTTATCACCCCTATCACCTGTAAATTTAAGGTATCGCTTACGATAACAGCCTGTCCAAGAGCTGAAGGAGCATCTTCAAAACCCAACTTTGGGAGGGCCGTTTCATTCAGGATGATGAATTTTTCCTGAGAACCTGCATACGCTTCAAAGTTTTTTCCTGCGATGAAGGGTACTTCCAGGTTGGCCAGATAATGTTCATCTACCAAAAAATCGCGCATCACAAAAGTCTCATCTTCCGGCTTTCGCTTGTAGTCATCAGAGCGGTCGGCCCATGTGCCTAAGCTATGAGACACTCCCCCTACTGCATTCACTCCTGCCAATGTAGAGACTTCATGAGCAAACTTTTCAAAGTCAACATGCTTTAGTCTTATATTGATGATGTTTTTATCGTTGAAGCCATAATTGGCATTCAATACAAACTGTATTTGTTTATGGATGACCAGCACGAAAATGATAAAGATAACAGAAAGGGCAAACTGTGTTACCATCAGTACTTTTCGTAAAGTAAGGCGGGAGTAAACTTTTATATTGCCAACGCCCATGAGTACTTTCAGGGGCTTGTAGGCCGATAGATAAAAGGATGGTAACAAACCAGCGATAATCCCAATGCCAATGGCAAAGAGCAAAAAGGCTATGTATACAACATGGTTTTCTTCAAGATGTATGGAAAACTCCTGGCTGAGGTGCAATTGCAAAAAAATCGGCCTGATTAGTTGAAGCAAAATATAAGAAAAAATCAGCGCTACCATCGCAAAAACAACCGATTCGCCCACGAATTGTAAGAATACCTGCCAACGACTCGCCCCATTGATTTTCCGTATACCGATTTCTTTTGCCCTTGCCAGCGATAGGGCAATGGTCATATTGGTATAATTGAAACAAGCCATGACCATGACGATGCCCGCCAATACGCCGAGAATAACGAGTAACAGTTCTGGCATACCACTTCCCATCTGGTTCGAGAGAATTGGGCCTGGGGTAATTTCAGACAACGGCTGGATAAAAAACTCATATCCCTTATCTCTGGTCTCGAGTTCAAGATTGGCATATTGTTCTTTGGCAATATCCGATAAGGCTGTTGCTATTTCTTTTTCATTAGCTCCTTTTTGTAGCATAAAATATACATAACCCGAATAGTAATTGTTCCAGTTATCTAACCTGGGAGGTATTTTATTTTGTTTTTCTAACAGGGGTAATAAGGATGTAGAGGTCAGGATCTCAAAATCAAAATGAGTTGGGCCGGGAAATTCTTCCAAAACCCCGGTAACTTTAAATTCCCCATATTTACCCAAGGTGATCACCTTTCCCATTGGGTTTTCTTCTCCCAATATCTTTTTAGCTGCCGCCTGTGTTAAGACCAAACTGTTGGGTTCGTTTAAGGCAGTAACAGCATCGCCATTGGCTAATGGAAAATGAAATATCTCTAAAAAAGAGGGGTCTGTAAAAAAGCCAGAAACCGGAACAGAAACTGACTCGAAATTGGCATCGGTATGCAGTTGTCTGTCAATACGCGCTACTTTTTCTGTAAAAGTGTAATTATCGCGCAGCACTTGTCCTAAGGGCAATGGCGCTGAAGCATAAGGTTCGGTACTGCCATTTTTGCGGATAGCTTTGGTATCTACACGATAGATTCTATCAGCATTTGGATGAAAATTATCATAGGTATATTGCTCTTGTATGATGAGAATAATCAATAATCCTAAAGACATACTGACAGACAAACCAATGAGGTTAATGATGCTGAAGGAGCGATACCGGGTTACATTTCGGAAGGCAGTGAGCAGGATATTTTTAAGCATAGGTCCTGAATTAATGTTTATTAATCACTCAGAAGCTGTGAAATAGCTGTACGGGATATAGGAGCAACGCTTAAAAAATATGCCATTTGTAAAAAATGCCCTGTTGGGCTGTAAACACCCTTGCACACCCGTTGGCTTGTTCGGTTACGTACAGCTTGCATGCGAATTCGGACACTTTTATTAACTATTGTGTGTAGAATGTGTCCGTCACTTCTTGTGGGGCGTATGATAAGTGGCGGACACAGGTATTAAATCTGCTTTCGTCCTTTCCGCCATAAATCAATATTGCGGTACCAGAACTTACCGTAATCGCTGTCGGGGATAAGTTCGTAGTGTTTTTGGGTGAAAATATTTTTGACTTTGGCAAACACAAACTGAATTTCTATCAGGTTCCGCTCTTCGCTGTACACCCAGGTCTCACGGTCGGCGGTGCGGTACACTACATCGGGGGCGCCGTACAGCACATACACCATGCCCTGTCCGGTTTTCCATCCTTCTTTGTAATGGGTAAACAGCGTATTGGCTTCGGTTACCTGCCGGTAATATTCCCTAATCACCTCCTTGGCGCGTTCCCGTGAGCGGGTTACTTTGAGCCAGTAATTATCCAGGGCTTTTTTGGCGTTTTCACTATCTTCCAGTTCTTCTATTTCCTGGGAAGTGCTAATATAAATCAAAGGGTCAACCAACTGCGGTGCCCGCACATAACGGGGATAATAAGGTGCCGTAACAACAAAAGAAATCCCTGAAAGAGAGGTAGTGTCGGTTTGCACAAAATATAATCCTTGCCCGCCCATGTTGGTTTCCTGATTGAGCGGTACCGAGAAAAGTGAATCTATTTGCAAGCTCTTATCCGCACTGCTGGAGCTGGTAGACATAGGCGGAGAATTGGGCGCAAAATCGTGGTCATAATAATACAGAAATGCCCCGGTAGTATCATTTTCATACCAGGAAACGATACGAAAATACTCATCCGGCTCCATGTAATCATTAAAAAGCGGTATATCTTCATCCGGCCGCATCAGCAGGAGATCGGTAGGTGGAAAATTCCCCTCTGTAACCACCGGAACATCAAAACGGAATGTATTGGCACCATGCGCTATATACACAAACACAAAAGTTGTAGGCCGCGAAAGGGGGACGGCAAACTGGTAATAGTACTGGTTGCCTTCTTTCTTTATCAGGTGTTGGCTGTTGGCAAGTTCACCTTCCTGTATTTCCCCTTCACTGTCATAGGCCGCTGCTTCACGATAGCGAACATGGATGTCTTCAGGGCTTTCGGGTGAACGCGTAACTTGTAAAAAGATGGTAGCTTCAGCATCGGAAACAGCCACGCGGGAAGCACAACGCAAAGGGGCTTCCGGGTCGTATAGGTAGCTCAGGTTATCCCGTTCAGGATTTTGTGCAAACCCCAACGAACCCCATAGTAATATTGCAGCCAACAGATATGCTTTGGTAATAGCTTTTTGTATAGACATATATTTTCACGGTTTCTGTCCGGAAACGCTACCTTGTTACCTCTTCTAAAAACCCTCGAGGTTTCAGCAAGAATGACGCTTAAGTAGTAAAAAAAAAGCTAAAAACCTCGAGGGTTTTCGGCAGTTTTTTTTTCTGCTTACATCCGCATCTGGTTATAATGTCGGGCAAAAGCCTCTTCATACTTTTGTGCCAGGTCGCTTTGTCCTGCATTTTTCAGCGAACGTGCCAATTCGTTCAGGATAATCAACCTTTTTTGCCTTTCATATCCTCCCTGCATGTTATTTTCTGCCAGGTACGTGAGCATCTCATCAGCCCGGTCGCCTACAATTTCTGCTATTTCTATGGCTTTTTCTTCTTCCCCGGCCCTGAATAGCAGTTGCACTGATTGCGCCGTTACATAATCGTAAGGAATGGCAGCATCGGGCATCACTTCCAGGCTTTTGTTCAGCACTTCACGGGCTTTTTCCCGGTTTCCTTCCTGTAATAATGTTTCTGCCAGGCTGTTGAAACTGGAACGGTGGTTCAGGACAAAATTCCGGTAATCTTCATTGTAATAAACATCCGGGTTGTCCAGTTGCCTCCAGTAAAAGTTTTGCATCATGTTGGCATACATGATGTCGGTATTCACCAGCTCCGTATTCGTTTCAGGATTTTCTACAGGCAGCAGCCGGTAAGCATTTCCTTCTTGTACAACATAATTCTTTACATCTATATTAACGCCCTGTAGGGAAGTATTATTGAAATAAATGGGTCTTTCCCAATTGTTGGCTGCAATTAAGTCCAGAATCATCAGGTCTTTTTTCTCCAGAGCCGAGCCTTTCAACTGCAAAAACATCTTGTCTGTAAGCAGGTCTTTTTTATCGGCCGGAATAAGTCCCTGGTTTTCAGTAATAACCTCACCATTTTCACTGAATGCCTTTCTCACCATATTCAATACCTGCGTAGTATCAATGTTCACGTAAAACTGCCGGGCTGGCACCGTATTATAGCTACTCATGGAACCCCGCAACTTCAGGGCCGGAGAGTTTTTCCTGATAAGATTTAAATACTGTTCCAAATTGATTGCTCCCTGCACATTGGGGTTTTCTACATACGGCAGATAATCGTTCGGACCGCCCTGCCTGTAATGCTCTTCCTGAAGGCTGAATGGCAAAGGCTCCGATTCATATGCCGGGCGGGTCATTTGCTCAATGTACCAGTCGGTATTGAAGTAGCTGAGCACAATTACCCGGACGTCGGTGCGGAAACCTTCTACCTCCTGTGCATACCAAAGGGGGAAGGTATCGTTGTCGCCCCCGGTAAACAAAATAGCGTTGGGCGCGCAGGAAGCCAGGAAGTTCTTGGCCGAGTCTACCGAGAAATAACGGTCAGAGCGGTCGTGATCGTCCCACCCTTGCACAGCCATGATGATGGGCACCACCAGCGTAAGAGTGGTAGCCAGCACCGGAACGGCTTTCTTGTTTTTCACAAACTGGGCCAGGAAACGGGCCACGCCCATTACCCCGAAGCCAATCCACATGGCAAAAGCGTAAAACGAACCCACATAAATGTAATCCCTTTCGCGGGGTTCTACCGGAGGGGAGTTGAGGTACAGCACCAATGCCACCCCTGTGAGAATAAACAGAAAGAAAACCACTACAAAACTCTTGGCATCCTTTCTATATTGGTAAAACAGCCCGATGATACCCAAAAGCAAGGGCAGCAAAAAGTAATTGTTCCGGGCTTTGTTGTTGGCAATTACTTCGGGCACGCCTTCGTCGGTATCCCAGGGCATGAGCCAGGTAGCTTCTTTGATGTCGCTTTCGCGCCCGGCAAAGTTCCACATAAAGTAGCGCATGTACATGTGGCCCAGTTGGTAGCGGAAAAGAAATACAATATTATCGGCAAAGTTGGGTTTTTCATTTTCCCGCAAGCCAATCCACTGCCGGTACAGTTGCTTGTGGTTGCCCTGTGTACTATAAATACGGGGCAGGATGGTCGTCCTATTTGGGTCGTATACGTTTTCTATTTTGTAGTCGGTGATTTCGTATTTATCTTCTCCACGCTCGTATACCGGCGCACCTTGTTTTTGCTCAGTAAGTTCCGCATCAAAATACTGCCCACGCACAAGCGGACGGCTGCCATACTGCTCACGCTTCAGGTAAGACACAAAGCTGATGATGGTTTCCGGGTTGTTTTCGTCAATGGGCGGGTTGTAATTAGAACGGATGACCACGAGCGAATATGAAGCGTACCCAATCAGGATAAAGGAAAGGCTCAGAAGGGCCATGTTGAGTACAGGTTTTTCTTTTTTGGTAGAATAAATAATACCGTATACGATACCACCAACGATGAGCAAGCCCAGGATAATCACGCCCGAACCAAAGGGGAGCCCAATGTTATTAATGAAAAATACTTCAAACGAACCCGCCAGGGAGGGTAAGCCGGGAATGATGCCATACATGATCAGCAGGATAATACCAAAACTAATAGCGAGGGTGAGGATAATGCCCCGGCGCTTGGGCGTGTGTTTGTGGAAATAGTAAATCAATCCCAGGGCCGGCACCGTAACCAAATTGAGCAGGTGTACGCCAATAGACAAGCCCATCATGTAGGCAATCAGGATGAGCCAGCGGTTGGCGGCGGCTTCATCGGTAATGAGCTCCCACTTCAGGATGGCCCAGAATACGAATGCTGTGAAGAAGGAAGACAAGGCATACACTTCCGCTTCGGTGGCTGAAAACCAGAAAGAATCTGAAAAAGTATAGGCCAGGGAGCCAATGAGCGCAGCGCCCATAAGCAGCAGGGTTTGGTGCAGGGTTTCTTCACCTTCTTTTACTTTCAATATTTTTTTGCCCAGCAGGGTGATAGTCCAGAAAAGAAACAGGATGGTAAACCCGCTGCTCAGTACTGAGATCATGTTGATCCAGTAGGCTACTTCGGTTACATCGCCCCCGGCCAGGAAAGAAAACATGCGGCCCATGAGGAGGTAAAACGGGGCCCCGGGAGGGTGGGGTACTTCCAGTTTGTACGATACGGCAATGAACTCTCCGCAATCCCAAAAGCTGGCAGTTTCTTCTACAGTGAGGGCATAAACCACGGTGGCAATGATGAAAACAAACCAGCCTGTTAGGTTATTTATCTTTTTATAAGGTATCATCCGAAGTGTTAAAAATTAGTGTTGTGCGCCGAAAATGTTTCAAAACTCGCATATAACCAAGAAAAACGCAAAGTAAATGAATTTATTGGGAACACATACGGTAAAGAAGGAAGATTCCGGCCGGGGCGTGGGATATTTTGATGGAATGGATGGTTTTAAGTTGGCAGTCGATTAGCTGTCTTGTGTGCCACAAGCCAGGGGGATTTATCAAGTCTGCACCTTTTTATAGCAAACACGATATATTTTCCACCATGTTTGACCTTTTTTACATCAAAAAAAGTGTGTTGAAGTACTTTTTTGACGTTTTTTTATATCACGCTTGCTATTTTGAAGTACCTTAAAGTTTATCAAAATGAGTGGTGGTGACAGAGAAAAATACCAAAATTATCTGCATAATATAATTATTAAAACATATTCATATATTACTTTAAAACATATAATTATTTATTTGATAAATAATCGTAATTTAATTATATTCATAGGCTATTTCCCAAGTTGCCTCCCTCTTTTGCCAACTTCCGGAAATCATTGATGCGCAAATTTTTCTACCTAAATCCATAAAGCCATGAAAACGAAATTTGCCACCCTCTCTTCTGTGCTACTGAACATTTTCTGTCTGCTGTCCTGGTCGCTTTGTACCGCATTTGGCGTAAAGGAAGGCCCCGCCTTTGAGCTGGTAAATGCCGAAACTGATGAAATTGTAGGCTTTTTTAGTCACGGTGATGAAATTAATCTGGCCATGTACCCACCAAAGCTCACTTTTGCATATGACCCTTTTATAGAGAAAGTACGCAGTGTTGAATTTATCATGAATGGAAAACGAGCCAGGATTGAAAATGTGAAGCCTTATGCCATTGGCGGTGATATAAACGGCGACTATTTTCCTTACCAGATACCATTGGGCAGTAATACCCTTACCGTAGTTTTTTACAATAAGCCCAAAGGAAAAGGCAAAGTATTGGGTTCAGAAACTATCTCTTTTTTTGTGATTGATGTAGAACCTATAGAAGTTTTTATTGATCCTGATCCTATTATGGTTACTGTGCCATCCGGTGAAAATGGCATGGCTAATTTTGAGATCACCCACAGCCCTTCTCCCTACGCTTTTGGTGTAGAAGTACATGACTATGTCGATCTTGAGTGGGTAGGACTACCTTCAGGTTTACAGATTGGACAAAATAAGCTCATGGCCAGTGCCAAAAACTTGCTACCAGGCACCTACAATAAAAGTTTTCCCATAGAAGTATTTACAGTCAACTATCCGCATGGTACATTCTCTACAAATGCCAAGCTCAATGTAATTATGCATGTAACCAATTCAGAAAACCAGCTGGCTGGTAGTTTTACAGTAGTGAATGCTGATACGGATGAAGACGAGAGAACGGTAACCTACAAAGGCACTTCTTTTGATTATTTTGGTTTTGGCACGCCCCGCATGTTCAACGTTAGGGTGAATACTAATCCCAAAGAGGTGGGGAGCGTGGTTTTTGAACATAGTTATGAAGATTACCAAGGCAACAGAACAACTACACAGTACCGTACGGAAAACGTATACCCTTATGCTTTGTTTGGTGATAAAAACGGTAATTACTTTAGCGAACCCTTTGTGGGCGGGACTTACTTTGTAAAAGCCACCCCTTACTCAAAACCCAGGGGAAAAGGAAAAGCCGGCACGCCTATTGAGTTTGAGATTTACTTGTATGGCGACCCCAATGTGCCGATCCCGCAAACGGCGACAGTCCGTAAAGCCATATCCCCGGAAAATCACAGCTTTGATAAGGCACTAAATTCTTTTGGCTCCCTGAGCCTTGTTACCTATCCCAATCCATTTGCCTCCCAACTAAACATTCGTTATGTAGCACAAGCGGAAGGGGAAACTACGGTGGATATTTATTCCATGAAAGGGGATCGAATCAGGCGTGTGTATGAAGGCAAGATACAAGCAAACCAGCCCTTGTCCATCAGTTTTGATGCGGAAGGTTTACAAAATGGCATGTACTTTTGCAGGGTGGGCAGTGCGCAGGGCATGCAAACACACAGAGTCATCCTGAACAGGTAATACTAAATAGTTTGCTGTTCTAAGAGCGAACAAATATAAGTGCGGAGTAGTAGAGCGGACTTCTTAGTCCACATACGCCAAACCTGGAATCTATGATCTGTGCAAACTATTCACATACTCAAACAGTTTTTTGATAGGGAATGTATTGGATGCGTATAATTCGCCTACAGTGGTGCTCACATATCCCTGTATGAAGGCTTTGCCGTCTTTTTCCAGCAGGCTTTGGCATATTTTCATCACAGGTTCCAGTTTGTAGGTAACCGAGAGGGGCTCGCCGTATTCCAGTTTTTTGGGAAACGTATTACCTTGTTCCGGAAACATCACAAAGGTATCGTTTTCCACCCCGTCTTTGATTTCAAATTTGGGTTTTACCTTGAAAAAGGGTTGGTTAAAGTAGCGGTTTTCTTTGATGAGGTTGGTAATGGTAAGGCCAAATTTCAGGGCAGATTGTGAATAATTCACTTTTTCTGCCAAAGCTGTAAGGTATACATTGGCCCCTGTTTCCATTTCTGAGGGAATGTCCTGATGTTCTACTATAACCGCGAGCACTTCTGTGGGCAGTTCATTG
The DNA here is from genome assembly GCA_965230065.1 of Cyclobacteriaceae bacterium. Taxonomy (GTDB): domain Bacteria; phylum Bacteroidota; class Bacteroidia; order Cytophagales; family Cyclobacteriaceae. The sequence continues at coordinate 546,377 of OZ245942.1, forward strand.
ATTTTAACCCCCAGGTTAATCACAAGCTTTCTGAGAGCAATGGCATTTTCAGGGTCAATCGCCATCACGGCCCCATCCACTCCCTGAAATACTATCTCTTTCTTGTCATTGATATATGCGGTGTTTTTCATGGCTCAAAACTCATAGCAAGTCCTCTTTGCTAATACACACAAAAAAAAGTGTTTTGTCAATAATTTGGGTGAAAATATAATAAATAAGGCCAGTGAATATGCTGCTTTTCTACCAAACAAAACCCTAAGCAATTGAGTTGATACAACAAACTTTGAACAATAAACCATATACAACAAACAACCATGAAATATACTTTTTTAACAATCTCGTTTTTGCTATTTTTTGCTCCCGGTTTTTCTCAGATAATGCTTGATATTGAAGGGGGCGCAGCCTTTTCAGGTTACAACAAAATACGCATCCCCGGCGATGGAGGCACACTTTTCAATGCCAATGAAACCCTGGAGGCCGATGTGAAACCAGCTATTCGCATCCGGGCCGGGTATCGCATTGCCGATAAACACAATATCTTCGCCTTGTATGCCCCGCTTACCCTTACCTATCAGGGACAGTTTGACCAAAACATACGTTTTGACGATGCCACTTTTGAAGCTGGTATTCCCTCTGAACTGACTTATGTGTTCAATTCATACCGCCTCACATACCGGTACGATTTTGTACGTAACGAAAAGTGGAGGGTAGGTGCCGGTATTACCGGAAAAATACGGGATGCTTACATTGACATTGAGCAGGAAAACACCCAGGCTCGAAAATCAAACTTTGGGTTTGTGCCGCTTATCAACCTGTATGCAAATTACCAGTTATTTGACCATGTTCACGTAATCCTGGAAGGAGATGGACTGGCCTCAGGACAGGGCCGGGCTTTTGATTTTGAACTGGCCGTGCCTGTTTACCTGAATGAAAACCTGCACCTGCGGGCAGCGTACCGCATTTTAGAAGGAGGCGCTGATAATGATGAGGTGTATAACTTTTCGCTCATCAACTATGTGTTGCTGGGAGTGAGTTATAACTTCTGAAAAACACAAAAAAGCCCCACTTGTAATTACGACAGATGGGGCTTTTTAATTTAATTGTTAAAAACTTAAATGGTAACAACAACCTCAATGTTGCCTATTTCATCACCATTATCAACCTGGATTGTGTAGGCTCCAGACTCGGAAAAGGTAACTTCTATTTCCTCTCCACTGCCAGAAGCGGGAGTAGCACCTGGGCCGGTAACCGTCCAGTTGTAGGATTTATTTATGGTATACCCGTCTACCGTGTATGCAGAGGTAACTTCAGTTGTACCATCGGCTACGAGGCTTTTGCTGCCCTTGATTAATAATTCATTACCCGCTTTCCATTCTACAATTTCTTCCCCTTCATCCACACATGCAAATGAGAATGCCAGGATGAATAAAAGTATAAATGACATCTTTATGAGCTTCATGATTATTTTAGTTTATAGTTTATGGTTTAAAGTTTTTTTTGCAGAGGGCATAGGGTTACTAACGATAAACCCTATGCCCTTTGCCCAAAGCCCTATGCTTATTAATTCACATCCCACCATACTTTGGTGCTCAGTTCATCGGAGCCAAGCATGTCCAGGGCTTGCTGGTAATTTTCCAGGTTCAGCGTTTGCTCATCGTTAGGATAGGTTCGACGCATGGGAATGCCATCACCTACTAATACACCCCCGGCAGGAAGCGTGAAAACCCCGGTAAAATCAAGCCTTCTCCACTCGGTCCAGCCCTGGATGTTTTGTAAATACAAGGCAATCCACTTTTGTACACCGATAGACTGTTTCCAGTTGGCAGCATCGTAAGGGGCCGTATTGGTGACATAATTCTGGATAGTTTCATCAGGGATGGTTTCCCCTCCAAGTCCTGCCCAGTATTGCATAGAAGCCTCAATGCCTTTGTTATAATGCTCAGCAGCATTGCCACTGATAAAGCCTCGCTCTACAGCCTCTGCCAAAATGAATTCTACCTCGGCATAATCCATATACACATTGGGGGTTGTGGCAGTGCGCGCAACCAGATCAGAAGGCAAAGAAACCGCGGAATTAGGAATATTGGCAGCATCTTCGCGGGTAAGACCGTACGTTTGCCCTACATATTCCCCGTCTTCATTGGGGTTGGCATAGTACTTCACGCGTGGGTCTTCATACATATTGAGCCTGTCAATCAGGTTTTTGCTGGTGGCAAAATCCTCCCGGGCATCAATAATTACCGCATCGTGCATAGGATTATTGTTAGGCGGTGAGCTTAACCACTTCACCATCGCGATGTCATCATTGCTTTCAAAAACCCCGGCATTTACCGCTTCACTGATGGCAGCTCCAGCCGTGCTGGCATCCACATCGGCCAACCGGATGGCTACCCGCAGTTTCAGGGAATTGGCAAATTTCTTCCACATTTCCATGTTCCCGTCATAAATCAGGTCACCGGAAGGGAAGCTGGCCGCATTCACATCTATTTGGTTACTGGCCTCGGTAAGCTCTTGCAGCATGCCCATATAAATGTCTTGCTGTGAACTATAAGCCGGCGAAGGGTCTTCATTGCCCTGAAATGCTTCTGCATAAGGAATAGGCCCATAGAGATCGGTAAGAATTTGGAACATCCAAACTTTTAAGACCCTGGCCACGGCCATTTGATTGGGGCTGGCTGAAGTTGGGTTCTCCTCATTCAGTGCAATAATTTCCTGCAGGTCTTTCAGGCCACCACCATAATCGGAGCCGCCCCTGCCTGCATAGAAATATGCCCAATAATCATTGTTTACTCCGGCGCGCAGCTGATACCGGTCTTCTTCGGTATATTGGGTTTGGGTCCAGTATTGGCTGTATACCATGCCCAGGCGGCCGTTAAACCATTCATTGTGCGAATGCCACAAAAGTGACTTTTCCGCCGAAGTGAGCAAATACTCGGTAGGCACCGCGGTTGGCTCGTTCGGGTTTGTGTTCATTTCCTCAAAATCATCTGTGCAAGCCAGCAGCAGTACGAGAGGAAGTATATATATTATTATCTTTTTCATAATTCAATGTCTTTTATGGTACTACAATCCTAATTTTAAACTAAATCCCCATGACCTGAGGCTGGGAAGCTGTGCCCCTTCAATGCCTTGCACGTTACTGGTGCTAATGGCCGCTTCAGGATCCAGGTGCGGGATGTTTTTGAATAAAATTGCGAGGTTCCTGCCTATGACGGAAAAGGTAACGTTGGTGAAAGGGGTGTTATCAATCACCGAAGAGGGCAAAGAATAACCCAACCTTACTTCCCTGAGCTTGATGAAGCTGGCATCATACACAAAGAACTCATCCCTTCCGTACAGGCTTGCAAAATAATTTGGGGCTGGAATGGCCTCTCCCACTTCTTGTTCATAAGAAGCATACTGAGGGTCTTCAGCAGTACCGGTATTCACTACTCCCACAGGAATAACACCTCTTTCGCGGATTCCTCCGTCCACAGTTTCCTGCAACATACCGCTGTATTTACCGAACAAATTGGAAATGGAGAAGATGTCTCCACCTTTTTGTCCATCAATCAACACATTGGCTACGATGCCTTTAAAAGCAAATGTATTGGAAATACCGCCCGTCCAGTCGGCCATCACATTGCCCAGGGGCACCAGGTTGGGTGTGGTTTGGTAAGAGTAATAAGTGGCTGTAGATGATTTTGACAGAATGTGCTGCCCTTCAGGTGATTTCTCCACGCCAGAACCAAGAATTACTCCATAAGGTTGTCCTTCCCGTGCCACAATATCACCGCTGAAAGGAATAGAACCCAGCACGTATGTATCTACGCCATCAGTCAGTTCTACCACTTCGTTTCTGTTTCGGGCCCAGTTGAGGTTGATGTCCCAGTTAAACCCATTGTCTGTTTGCACAGGGGTAAGGTTCAGTACTACTTCTACGCCCCTGTTGGTCATTTCCCCGGCATTGATCCACTGGCGGGTATATCCGCTGGTAGGTGAAATATCAACGGCAATAATCTGATCTGTACTTACCATGTCATAATAAGTAAAATCTAATCCGATGCGGCCACCCAGGAAACTCAGGTCAGCACCCACTTCCCAGGAAGTCGTCGTTTCCGGCTTTAGGTTGGGGTTGTTCTGTGAATTGGGAACCGAGTAGTCGGGATTGGCCCCGAAGTTAGCTTTTGGCACAAACGTATTGGCCAGTCTGTAAGGATCGGTATCACTACCAACTTGTCCCCATGAGGCTCTGATTTTACCATATGTGATGAAATCGGGCATGCCCAATTCTGAGAAGACGAAGCTACCAGAAACGGCCGGGTACAAATAACTGTTGTTGTCTTCCGGCAGGGTAGACGACCAGTCGTTACGCAGGCTCATGTCTACATACACCAAATCGCGCCAGCCCAGGGTAGCACTTCCAAAAACACTGTTGATTTGTTTCTCGTAAAAATAATCATCGGTTTCTACCTCCGGTGATACTGAGTTTTTGATATTATAAAAATCCGGGATAGACAAACCACCTCTTGAGGTAACCACATTCCGGTTATACTTCTGGTTCATGATATTACCTCCCACATAACCGGAGAAAGAAAGGTCCTGATTAAAATCTTTGTCAATCCGGAACAACAATTCATTGTTGGTTTCGGTAAACTCACGAATTCCTTCCGAATATTCCGGAGTAGCCTGCGAACCTATCGCAATCCTTTCTTCCCGGCGGTCATTGTAGTGGTCTGTCATCATCTTGGCCCTTACACTCAGCCAGTCAGTGAGCTGGTACCCCAATTCCACAAAACCGTAAATGCGCTCCCGGTCGTCGTTCTGATAGTTTTTATAACGGGTCCAGTATGGGTTGTCAGAATATTTGGGCGTGAGGTCATCAGCAGAGGTGATGTTCCAGGTACGCTGGATGCCATCGGGACCAATATAATCACTCAGCTTGTCCATACTCATTTGCCGGTGCGACCACTGGTTGAACTGCTGCATTACGTTATTACCATCATAACCGGTGCCAGGCCTTCCTACCGCTTTGTTTGCGATATAATTGGCAGAAACAGAGGTATAAAACTTATCAGTAAAGTTGGTTTTTCCTTTAAACCCGATGGTATACCGGTCCATGTTGCTATTGGGCAGCACAAAGTCCTGGTTCACACTACCCAGCGAAAGGCGGAAATTAGAGTTTTCATTACCTCCGGTTAAGGCTACGGTATTGTTGAAGGTAGTTCCGGTTTCAAAAAAGTCTTCAATATTGCCGGGATGGCCTACCCATGGGGTGGTTTTGCCAAAATCGGGATCATCAGAATAATAGCTGTACCATTGCCTGACCGGCCTCCCATCCAGGCGGGGACCCCAGCTTTCGTCAATAGAAAACAAGGCTACATCTTCACCCTGGTCATTTTGGGAGAAGGGCCCTAAGCCTCCACCATAATCATTCTGATAATTGGGCAGAGTGTACACCTGGTCAAAGGTAACACTACTGTTAATGTCTACCCCAATGCCTTTTCTTCCTTTACCGCTTTTGGTGGTAATCAGTACAACACCGTTAGAAGCCCGTGTACCATACAATGCAGCTGCACTGGCTCCTTTCAGTACGGAAATAGACTCAATGTTATCTGGGTTGATATCCTGGGCAAGGTTACCATAGTCATAGCCGCCCCTTCCGGTTTCCTGGTTGGCATAGTATGTATTGTCATCCAGGTTATCGTTATCGATGGGCACTCCATCAATCACAAACAGGGGTTGGTTGCTACCAGAGATGGAATTGGCCCCTCTCACAAGAATACGGGACGAACCACCCATATTACCGGAAGCCCCGGTAATTTGCACACCGGCAATCCTACCGGCCAGGGAGTTTACGATGTTCATGTCTTTCACTTCGCTTACTTCTTCCCCGCCGATTTCCTGAACGGCATACCCCAGGGCACGCTCTTCACGTTCAATACCCAGGGCAGTAACCACCACTTCACTGAGCTGGGCAACATCTGTCTCCATAGAAATATTTACCGTAGTGCGGTTACCAATTTCAACTTCTTTTTGCACATAACCAATAAAGGAAAACATCAGTGTTTCTGCGCTTTCGGGCACATTGAGGCGATAATTCCCCTCAATGTCGGTTACCGTACCAATGGTAGTACCTTTAACAATTACGTTTACACCGGGTAAGGGGCCTTCTTCGTCTATGGAAGTTACCTTTCCGGTAATCGTTGTTTGTTGTGCCTGTACATGCACAGACAACATCAATAGAATCATCAGGCTACCCAATAGTTTGCAGCAACCCGATGAGGTGATAAAAGTAGTCCTCATAGCTTTACATTTTAGGTTTGACTTACTTAAACAAATTAATACTTAGGTGGCTTACAGCACCGAAATCGTTTGCCAGTTATTTCAGTACTTTTTTAGGGGAAAACACTGCTATAAATAAACTTAGTTAAACCGGAGAAAAGGTTAAATGTAATTTGAAGTGTGATTAGTATTACTTATCTAATAATGAACCAGTGTTTTCCTAAAAACAGTCTTTCGAATAAATCTTAAAAAAATGAAAAGTCCAAATTTTGGAGTAATTTCAAAAATAAATTACATCAAAGACTTTAAAAGTATTATTAAATTTTATATGAAATGTTTTTATTTTAATATTTTTATATAGAAAAAATTACTATCAGTTAAATGAAATGCATTTTTTTATGCATGCATACTATATTTTTATTTCAACCTTACACATGCAATTAATTACTATTTTATATAATAAAAAAGTCAAATTTTTCCATTAGCACGCCTCCTGCAAATGCATCTCTTTTTATCACTATTCTTATAAAAAGGTGGCGAAAGTATAAAGTTGATATTAGCAGCAGAAACCACTATTATTGAAGAAAAACAAGTATGAATCAGTGTAAAATCATATTAGTGGCCTGGGCCATAGGCAGCTTGTTGCTTGCCGGGTGTACTACTTCAGAAAATCTTGGAGAAGATGCCACTGGCAGTACAATGGTGCCGGAGAAAGCCCAAGATCACAAAATCATCGGATATGTGGTAGGATGGCGGGCTCCTTTGCGGGCGCAGGATATTGCCGCTGAAAAGCTGACCCACATTAACTATGCATTTGCCAATGTGGCAGATGGAAAAGTAGTGGAGGGATCAGCCCGGGATGCTGAAAATTTTGCTACGCTCCGCTCTTTGAAAGAGAAAAACCCTAACCTGAAAATCCTGATTTCAGTGGGTGGCTGGTCCTGGTCTGAAAATTTTTCGGATGCCGCACTTACCAAGGCTTCCCGTGAGGTATTTGCCAACAGTGCTGTTCATTTTATGAAAAGGCACCAAATAGATGGTGTAGACATAGACTGGGAATACCCCGGCCTGCCCGGAGAAGATAACGTGTACCGCCCTGAAGATAAAGAAAACTTTACCTTGCTGTTAAAAGCTTTGCGGGAAAAGCTGGATGTCCAAAGTGACGCCGATGGGCTGAAAGGGGGTAACCGTTACCTGCTCACCATAGCCACAGGTGCCCAGGAAGAGTTTCTCTCTACCACCAGCCTGGGAGATGCACAGCAGTACCTGGATTTTATCAATATCATGACTTATGATTTTTATACCGGAAATGCTCCTGTTACGGGCTTTCATACCAACCTGGCCCTATCCGAGTATGATGATGCCCGGCGCCGGAGTGCCATCACCTCGGTACAAGGCCACATTGATGCCGGAGTGCCTCCTGAAAAAATTGTGCTGGGCGTAGCGTTTTACGGCCGGGGCTGGACTGATGTTAATGATGAAAATAAGGGGCTTTTCCAACCCGTAAACGGCAAAGGCATATCCTTTCCTTACCGCACATTGGCAGAGGAATATATTGACAAAAACGGGTTCGTACGCTATTGGAACCAGTCAGCCAGGGCGCCGTATTTATGGAACGCAGAAAGTCAAACTTTTATCAGTTATGATGATGTGGAATCGCTCGCCCACAAGGTAGATTTTGTAAAAAGTAAAGGTTTGGGTGGGGTGATGTTTTGGGAGTACAGCCAGGATAAGGAAAACGAGTTGCTTAATACACTATATGAAAACCTGCGTCCATCCGATGGAATGTAACCACAAATAATCCTTATTATATGTACACCTCAGCGCCTACACTTACGCAAGAGGCCAAGGCCTCTCCTCAAAAAACTACCCGTGTAGCTTCAATAGATATTTTGCGCGGCCTCACCATTTTTGTGATGGTATTTGTAAACGATGTGGCCGGTGTAAGAGGCATACCTGCCTGGATGAAGCATGTACCTGCCGAAGTAAATGGAATGACCTTCGTAGATGTTGTATTTCCGGCCTTCTTGTTCATCGTGGGTATGGCAATTCCCCTTTCTATCAACAAAAGACTGAAAGCCGGGGGTAGCACCTGGCAGTTGTGGCAACACATTCTGGTGCGTTCGGCTGCGCTTATCATTTTGGGCGTTTTGATGGTAAACGGAAGGGCCTTGAACCCCGAAGCTACAGGCATAGGCAAAGACCTCTGGAATACACTTATGTTTTTAAGTGTGATATTGGTTTGGAACAAATATCCAGAAGCAGAACGAAGAAAAAAGATACTATTCATTTCGCTTAGGTTGATCGGTATGCTCAGCCTGATCGTATTGGCAGCTATTTATCGCAGAGGAGATGCAGCCACAAATATTACCTGGATGCGACCGGAATGGTGGGGTATTCTGGGACTTATTGGCTGGGCTTACCTCACCGCTACAGCTGTGTACTGGGCATTCAGAAAAAATATTTATGTGATTGCAGGAATATTTGTAGCCCTTGTACTACTCAATGTGGTGGATAAAGCAGCCATCTCCAGAATGAATGTTACCGAATTCATCAAACTTATTCTTTACCCGGTACAAGATGGCGCCCATGCTTCTATTACCTTAGCCGGAGTAATTACGTCTATGTTATTTCTGAAAAATTCCCCTGTTAAAAGTGTCAGTCTCCGGTTAGCCACTGTGGTGTGTTTTGCATTGGCCATGGCTGTGGCAGGATATCTACTTGCACCGCTGGGCATTTCCAAAATCTATGCTACGCCTACCTGGTGCTTGTACAGTGCTGCCATTTGCTGTGTATTGTTCGTTTTTCTGTATTGGCTGGTTGATATAAAAGGGGCAAGCCGTTGGGCCAATTTCCTGAAACCGGCAGCTGTCAACCCTTTGCTTACTTATATTTTACCCTTTATTTTTTACTACGCCATCGGTACTGCCTTCTTGGGAGAAGGATGGAGAAACGGCTTTCAGGGAGTGCTATGGTCAATCATTTTTTCTTTAATCATTTTAGGCATAGCGGCCATACTTACCCGCTGGCGCATTCGGTTACAACTGTAAAAACATCGCATGAGAATTCCTTTTGACACCTTATTTCTGCAACTCAAAAAAGTTTTGTTAAAGTACAAATTTACGGAGGAGCATGCCACGTTATGTGCCAGGCTCTTTGCCGAAGCCAGCCGGGATGGGGTGTATTCCCACGGCCTGAACCGATTTCCCCGCTTCATCAGTAACATACAGGATGGGGTAGTGAAAGTAGATGCCAGTCCGAAGAAAATAAATAGCATTGGTTCCATTGAGCAATGGGACGGGCAAAGCGGGCCGGGTAACCTGAATGCCCACTTTTCAATGCAACACAGTATTGAACTTGCCCGAACGCATGGGCTGGGCATGGTAACTTTGCGCAATACCAACCACTGGATGCGGGGCGGCAGCTACGGGTGGCAAGCTGCGGAAGCTGGCTGTATCGGCATTTGCTGGACCAACACCCAGCCCAACATGCCCACCTGGGGTAGTCTTGATACTGTTTTGGGTAACAACCCGCTCATCATGGCAGTTCCCCGAAAAGAAGGACATATTGTTTTGGACATGGCCATGTCGCAGTTTTCGTTCGGCAAAGTAGAATCATACCGGAGGAAAGGGGAGCAATTGCCCGTGCCCGGTGGTTTTGATGAAGAAGGCAATATGACTACCGATCCGGCGACCATAGAGAAATCTTTCAAAGGTTTGCCCATTGGCTACTGGAAAGGCTCCGGTCTTTCTTTGATTTTAGACCTTATCGTTTCGGTGCTGGCCATGGGGAAAGCTACCTGGCAAATCGGGCAACATGCCACTGAATTTGACCTTTCTCAAATATTCATTGCGATTGACCTGGAAAAAGTAGTGGGCAAAAAAGGCGCACAAAATCATATACAGGGTATTATTGACAATCTGCACCGGGCTTCCCCTGTACACATGGGCGAAAAAGTATATTACCCGGGCGAACGCACCTTGCTTACCCGTAAAGAAAATATGGAAAAAGGCGTACTGGTAAATCCGCAATACTGGGAGCAAGTACTGGGTATGTAATTGTCTGATTTGGCGAATTAATCAGTGCGTATTCTTTTAAAAAAAGAAGCCTTTTAGCCCAATTTTGCAGGTGTTTTCACCTTATTTTCAGCACACCAGTTTCATAATACATTTATTCTGCTAGTTTTACATTCTCAAGGCTTTATTGAGGAGTTAGGCGTTATTTTTTCTTAGATATAACTTTTTACTTTTTTTATTTTTTAACCCTTAAATCAACTTGTATTATGCCATTCAACGGATCAGAAGGCGAGGCTATCGACCTTCAGGAAGCAAAAAAGCTGACATCAAATTATCAAAACAAAAACCCCAAGGGCACCATTGCTACTTTCATCGGCAAAGACCTGATTCATAAAATTTTGGATCAGGATGAGTGCATGGGTATTCGTATTTATTATGCCGAAAATGACCAGGGCGAGCAAAAATTAGTATTGGTAGGGGCAAAAGCCGACGAAAATGATATGACCGATGGTGTTATTGCCAACCGGGGAACATCCTGCCCACCTATCTGTGGTTATACTTCACCGCTTAAGTAACAGTGCCTTATTCACGTTTATTAGAATTAATTTCTATGGCATCGGTTTTTTTGCCAATGGTAATAGCCATTGGCAAAAACCGGCGTCATCAGTATTATGTTAGAATCCTCCTCTTCGGGCTGATTATCTCAGCCATTACCGATATAATCAATCAATTTGTTTTTGTAAGCAACGGATGGAACAGTGCTGTACTGTTTCATGGCTATACCGTTCTGGAGTTTATAATTTATGCTTTGTTATATCAGCATTTTTTTCATAACCCACACATAAAAAAAGGGATTAAAGTTATTATTGCATTATTCCTTATTTTTAAAGTATTTGATGTTACTTTGATATCAAATATAGAAGAACATGATACCCTGGCTATGACGCTGGAAAGCATAGTAATGATTACTTTTGGCTTACTCTACTTCGACCAGGTATTAAAGGAAATGGCTATACCAAATTTGGAGAAGTATCCTATATTTTGGATCAATTCCGGCATATTGATTTATTTTTCGGGCAGTTTGTTTCTTTTTCTGTTCAGCGACTTTATTTTTAGTAACCGGATGTCGTATTGGAGCTTTTGGCCAATACATTCATCTTTAACTATTACAAAAAACATATCATTTGCAATAGGGCTATGGCTTCAGAAGTAACTACACCGTTTTTTATTTTATTAGGGGTAGTTATTATGTGTGCTATGGCTTTCGGAATTATTCTGTTTGTACTTATTTATCAAAGAAAGTATGCCAGGCAACAACATGATTATTCAATGAAGCTGCAAAAAGCCGCCGTGCAGGCCCAGGAAGATGAACGCCAACGCATTGCCAGCGAACTCCATGATGGACTGGCCCCCATGCTGGCCGCCATCAAGATGAAACTTTATCAGTTTGGTAAAATACATCCTACCTCCAAATCAGGCATCAATGAGGCAAAAAACATGCTTTCAGAAACTATTTCTTCGGTCAGAGCAATTTCACACAATCTGCTCCCTCCTACTATTAGCCGTTCTTCCCTGGATGAAGCCCTGAGTGAATTATGCGAACGTTTTAACAGCACCGATGAAGTGGAAATCAAATACTCAGCCCAGAAAACAAATGGCAGCCTCACCGATGCATTCACAAAACTTTCCATTTATAGAATAGCCCAGGAACTCATCATGAATGCCATGAAACACGGACACCCTACCCTGATAGAAGTAAAGCTAATGATAGGGCATACCAATCTGCAATTAATCATTCAAGACAACGGGAAAGGTTTTGTATGGGATAAACATGATACTTCTTTTGCCAATAAAGGCATTGGATTACTCAATGTACATAACCGCGTGCGTGTGCTCAATGGTAACATGTATCAGCAGTCTTCCATCATTCAGGGGTGTTGTTTTGTAGTAGACCTTCCGTTAAACTAAAACCTTTTTTATGAACCTTATTATTGCCGACGATCATCATATTTTCAGAAAAGGCCTGGTTTCCCTGGTTGAGCAAATTTTTCCTGAAGCCAGCGTCAGGGAAGCTATCAATGGGAAAGAAACCATCTCCCAGGTAAAAGAAGACCCTCCCGATATTATTCTTATGGACCTGGAAATGCCCGAAATGGATGGTATTGATGCAACTACTTACCTGAACAAGCATTTCCCTGATGTAAAAATTTTGGTACTTACCATGCACGAAAACCACAAGTTTATCATTCAGATGATTAAGCTTGGTGTTTGCAGCTATATGCTGAAGGGATGCGACGAAGAGGAGGTGGAAACGGCGATCCGTTCGGTATATGAAGACGGATATTATTTTAGCAAACGCATGACCGATGCAATGCGAAAAGAACTGACAAGCCAGGGAAAGTTTAAACATGAATTTCGGGAAAGCTCAGACCTTACGGCCCGGGAGCGTGAAATTCTGTTGCTCATTTGTAAAGAATACACCAACAAAGAGATTGCACAACATTTGTCACTCAGTACCCGAACAGTGGACGGACACCGCAACCGCCTGCTGGAAAAGTGCAATGCCAAAAACACGGCAGGCCTTATCATTTATGCCATCAAAAATGGGTTGGTAGATGTGTATGAGTAGGTATGTACTGAGCAAGAAGCTTGAAAGTACCCAGGGCCGGAGTCGAACCGGCACGGTGTTGCCACCATTGGTGTTTGAGACCAACGCGTCTACCAATTCCGCCACCTGGGCATTTGTGTGTTGGGTGTGGTAGTTAAAAGTGAGTGCAAACCTATTCAAAGATTTAATATTTTGCAATACTCAACCGAAATGTATATGCACACTGCTGTCATAATCTAACCCCAGCAGTTCGCTGGCATTGCCGCTGTTGATACCTATTTCTAACAACCCCAGGCTGTTGAACAGGATAAAACAATCCCCGTAATCGGTTTCCCGATACGACTGGTGTACAAGGTCAAACGTCTCTCTTCCAAAAACCACTCTGTAATTGCTGTTGCTATTCAGTGTATTGAAAGTTTGTTTATCAATATTGGTAATTAAGTTGCCATAGCCATCAACTTGTACTACGTTTCCTGAAATTTGGGTTTTGGTTACCTTCAACTGCCGTGGCAGTATTCTATTGAATTTTTCGGTAGGTTTTCCCACTGCTGTAAGCGAACTGCCTTGCGCAATGGAAACAGCCACAGGTGCAAAAATATCTTTTGCCGGAAATGTGGACGGTGAAGAAGGAAGCCGCACAATTTCTTCCGGCTCATGTTCACTTATCAGGCCCAGCAACCCGTTATCAGTACCCACAAAGTAATGACCTTCCAAACGAAGGGCAATGTAGGGTTCGCGCACCCGGGCTACCGAGTTCACTGCCACCATATGTACGGTATTTTCAGGAAAGTCGCTAAACACCGATTTCAATACAAAAGAACCATGCGCAATGTTAAAATGTTCTATTTGATGAGAAATATCAATAATATCAATTTGGGTATCCAGGGTGTAAATCTTTGCTTTTACTGCTGCCACATAATGATCCCTGCAACCAAAATCTGAAAGAAAAGTGATGAGCGGCATAGAAACAAAGTAAATATTTTTTTAAATTTATAAAACAAAAGTAGGTATTTTAGCCGTTAGAAAACGTAACAATAATCCAATAATTTTAAACTGTAAACTGGTACATTTGGTAGAAAAAGTAATTACACTAGAAAATGTTTCCCTGACCGATTTTCTGGGAGTAGAAAACAAAAATATCAAAGAGGTAGCGGAAGCATTCCCTGAGAGCAAGATTGTATCCAGAGGGAACGAAATACGTATTAAAGGCACCCCTCCCGAAATACTCAAAATCAATGACATTCTTAATTCTTTGCTGCAACATTATCATAAATATGGAAAAGTAACCCACGATAATGTCCAAAACTACCTGAAAGAAAACCAGGCTGCCCTGGAAGAAGGACACAGCAATGTGTTGTTGTATGGCACCAAAGGGGTGATTGTGAAGCCCAAGACACCGAATCAGAAACGATTGGTAGAAGAAGCGCAAAATAATGACCTCACCTTTGCCATGGGGCCGGCAGGTACCGGAAAAACCTACATTTCTGTAGCCCTGGCCGTGCGCGCTTTGAAAAACAAGGAAGTTAAGAAAATCATTATCACCCGCCCGGCGGTAGAATCGGGCGAAAACCTGGGCTTTTTACCAGGCGACCTCAAAGAAAAAATCGCACCTTACCTGCGTCCTATTTACGATGCTTTATACGATATGGTGCCTGCCGAAAAGCTGAAATTTTACGAAGAAAATAATGTAATTGAAATAGCACCCCTGGCCTATATGCGGGGACGTACCCTGCCCAATGCCTTCATTTTACTGGATGAGGCACAAAACACCACCCCCATGCAAATGAAGATGTTCCTCACACGCATGGGCCCACAATCAAAGATGATTATTACAGGTGATGGTTCTCAGGTAGATTTGCCCCGCAACCAAAAATCAGGTTTTCTCGATGCAGTCGGACTCCTCCGCAATATCAAAGGAATTGGCTTTGTAGAGCTCAACGATGCCGATGTGGTGCGCCACAAAATTGTGAAAGACATCATCACAGCTTACGAACTGAAAGAAGGAAAGAAATAATAACAACGCTTGTTTGAAGTAAAAAAAATATCACATCCCGAAGCTTTGCAGCAGGCCTTTGCCATTCGAAAAGAAGTATTTATCAATGAGCAAGGCGTAACTGAACCGGATGAGTTTGATGTGTTTGACCTTACCAGCGCACAGTTTTTGGCCTATGATGATGCCGGAAAGGCATGTGGTACTGCCCGGTGGCGAAAAACCGAAAATGGTATCAAATTAGAACGATTTGCTGTACTGAAACCTTACCGGAGCAAAGGCGTGGGCGCACAGTTGCTTCAGTCAGTGCTAAAAGACATCACCCAATACGCCGACCTGCTCGACCTCACCATCTACCTGCATTCCCAGGAAGCTGCCGTAGGTTTTTATGAAAATTATGGTTTTCAAAAAGCTGGTGACCTATTTTATGAATGCGATATTCCGCACTATAAAATGGTGAAAGAATAAGTACTTTTTATCCTCTCACGAGCCCCCTATCTCTTAGTTGCTGATAAGGCATTATTGCACCCGATCAGCACTCACATCAAAATTGCCAAAATTGGAAGTAATCTTTCCTGAGAAGGTATCCCCTTCAAAGGTTCCATTCAGGTTAAAAGTAGCGCCTTCTATATTAAAAGTAGAGTTCAGCGCATTGCCTTCCAGGATTACATCCCGCATCGGAATGGTTCCGTATTCAGAGGTTTGAAAGTTACCCGAATACCCGTTCCCTTCTTTGGCAATCACCATTTTTCCGTTAGAATCTCCGTTGGGCGTATTCTTCACAACATATTCCCAGATACCAGAGGGGCTGTATGCCGTCTTGCTGGCAGCACAACCAGCCAGCAAGCCCAGACCTAAAAACAAGGTAAAAACCCAGGCAAACTTGTTGTTTTGCTTTTTCATGGAAAGTTAGTTTATGGTTTTACTTCCTAATCTTACAAATAACTTTCCCTTATGTGCAAATTTTAATATAAAAAAATATTTAATGAATATATGAACATATTTTCATTTGTTCCGTATCTAATGATATGGAAACAACACTGAGCATAGAAAAGCTGGAAAAAGTAGCCTTTATTTTAAAAACCATTGCGCACCCTTTGCGATTGGGCACGGTAGATTTATTAACACACTACGACCGCCTCTCGGTAAATGAAATTTGTGAGAAACTGAAAGCCGAACAATCGCTGGTTTCGCACCACCTCAGCAACATGAAACTGAAAGGCATTTTGGGCAGTACCCGGGAAGGCAAAAACATTTATTACTTCCTGAAAATGAAAGAAGTGGTGAAGGTGATCGAGTGTATGGAAAGTTGTGAAGCAATCCCCGGTTAAATCCTAAGCTCTAAATCTAAAACAATATCAAATTTCTAAGCCAAAAATTTCAAACCATTTGAGATTTTGAAATTTATATTTTGAGCTTGTTTAGGATTTAGAAATTAGTGCTTAGAGCTAAAAAAACAATAAAAAATGAGTTTGCTTGAAATATTAGGTTTTATAGGAGCTGCATTCATCGGTATAGCACTCGGCCTCATCGGAGGGGGTGGGTCTATCCTTACCGTACCCGTGATGGTATACCTGATGGGAATAAATCCGGTGCTTTCCACGGCTTACTCTTTATTTATTGTGGGAATAAGTGCATTGGTAGGCGCCATTCAAAATATGCAGAAAGGGCTGGTATGCTACAAAACGGCTTTATTCTTTGCCATTCCTTCGTTTATTGCGGTATACCTCACCCGAAGGTTTTTGCTGCCTTCCATTCCGGAAACGCTCTTCATCTGGGAATCTTTTACCCTGACAAAGCCCATTGCACTGATGATATTTTTCGGTATCATCATGCTGGTGGCTGCCATTCCTATGATTCTCCCTAAATATGACCTTTCAAATAAAAATGCCAGGAACATTCATTTCAAAAACCTGGTGATTGTATTGGAGGGCGTGGTGGTAGGAGTGCTCACCGGCATTGTGGGGGCAGGCGGAGGATTTTTAATCATTCCGGCACTGGTATTGCTGGCACGCCTGCCCATGAAACTGGCCATCGGCACCTCTCTGCTCATTATTGCTACCAAATCGCTCATCGGTTTTTTGGGCGACCTAAGTACGCAACCGTCTATTGATTGGGCTTTTTTGCTCCTTTTTACCGGACTGGCAACCGCAGGCATCTTTATGGGTTCTTACCTTTCTAACTTTATTGAAGGGCACAAACTCAAAAGAGGTTTCGGCTGGTTTGTACTCATTATGGGTATTTTAATCATTATTCAAGAAATATTTTTACACTGATAAAACTTAAATCAATGAAAGTAGAACAATTTTATGATAAAGCACTGGCACATGGTTCGTATGCCATCGTGAGCGAAAATGAAGTGGCACTGGTAGACCCAGGTCGTGATCCAAAACCCTATCTGGAGTTTGCAGCAAAGCACAATGCCAAAATCGTAGCAGTTTTTGAAACGCACCCCCATGCCGACTTTGCCAGCAGCCACCTTGAATTCCATAAAAAACACGGGGCAACCATCTATATCAATCCAAAGGTAGGCGTTGCCTATCCCCACAAACCAATGGAAGATGGAGACAAAGTCACCTTTGGAAAAGTAAGCATGAAAGCATTATTTACCCCCGGTCACTCACCCGATCACAACTCATATCTATTGATAGATGAAAATGGCCAGCCACACTCTGTTTATACCGGAGATTCCTTGTTTGTAGGTGATGTGGGCCGCCCTGATTTGCGGGAAGGCGCAGGTAACATACATGCAACACGGCAAGAACTGGCGCAGATGATGTACAAAACTGTGCAGGAAGTGTACAAACCACTACAGGACGACATACTGGTGTACCCGGCCCACGGTGCCGGTTCGCTTTGCGGAAAAAATATGAGTACCGACACATTTAGTACGCTTGGGCGGGAAAAAGCAGAAAACTGGGCTTTTCAGGTAAAAAATGAAGACGCTTTTGTCAATAATTTACTGGAAGATCAGCCTTTCGTTCCCAAATATTTTCCCCATGATGTGGAAATAAACCGGGAAGGTGTAGCCCCCATGAAAGAGAGCATTCAGGCTGTGCCCCGCCTGGACAAAACCTCAGACTTGGATAATTCTATTTTAGCAATAGACACCCGTCCGGAAGACGTTTTCAAGAAAGGGCATCTGGAAGGTGCCATTAATATTCAGGATGGGGGCAAATTTGAAACCTGGCTAGGCTCTATTGTGGCCCCCGATGAAAAATTTTACCTGATTGCTGAAACAGAAGGCAAGCTGGAAGAAATGATAATAAAAACAGCCAAAATCGGGTACGAAAAAAATATTGCAGGAGCCCTGCTCAATCCGGATAAAGCTGCTACCACTGCACCTGCATTAGATATACATGAGTTTACAGCCCGTCCAGAGGCTTTCACTGTGATTGACATCAGGAACAAAAACGAAGTTGCAGCAGGTAAGTTTTTTGAAGAAAGTATTAACATTCCGTTGCCAGAACTACGGGAGAAAGCAGGTAAAATAAAAACAGAAAAACCCATTGTAGTACATTGTGCAGGCGGTTACCGCTCGGCAGCCGGTGCCAGCATCCTCCAGAAAAAACTGCACAGCACTACCAAAGTATATGATTTAGGAGAAGATATTGAAAAATTTAAGTAAAGCGTAATCGGTCTGACCGCTCTTGTGCTTCTGCATATAGCTGTCTAACCGATTAGAAAGATAAATATCATGAGCAAATTCAAAGAAATAATCAATAGCGATACACCCGTGCTGGTAGATTTTTACGCTACCTGGTGCGGCCCGTGTAAAATGATAACGCCTATTTTAGAAGAACTAGCCAAAGAAGTAAAAGGCAAAGCCAAAATTATCAAAGTAGACGTGGATAAAAACCCCCAGGCTGCCCGGCAATATGGCATCCGGGGCGTGCCTACCATGATTCTGTTTAAAAATGGCGATATAAAATGGCGTAACTCAGGCGTAATGCAGTCTGCCCAACTCAAACAAGTAATAGAACAACATGCATAGTAAAGTGAATTTATTTTTCAGCCAAAGTAACTTAGAAATAAAATGAATAATATAATTTCCCTCTTACAGCAGCCCTGGCCCTGGTATGTGGCCGGGCCGCTGATAAGTTTAATTTTGTTTACCATGCTTTTTTTTGGAAAAACCTTCGGTATTTCCTCCACCTTCCGGGCTACTTGTGCTATGGTAGGGGCAGGTAAGCTAAGCCCTTTTTTTCGTCTTAATTGGCGCGAACAAATTTGGAACATAGTATTTGTTATTGGAACGCTCCTGGGCGGTTATGTAGCCGCCACCTGGCTGCAAAGCCCCGAAGCCATTAATTTAAACCCGGAAACTGTAGCAAATCTGCAGGAATTGGGGATAGAAGCTCCGGGAAAAGATTACCTGCCTTCGGACATATTCAGTTGGAACACTTTATTTTCACTGAAAGGGCTTGTCATGCTCGTTGGTGGGGGATTTTTGGTAGGCTTTGGTACCCGCTACGCCAATGGTTGTACCTCCGGCCATGCCATCAGCGGATTGAGCAATCTTCAGTTGCCTTCTTTGGTTGCTGTAATAGGCTTCTTCATCGGTGGCCTCATCATGACATTCGGAGTTCTCCCTTATCTTCTAACCTGGTAATTTCTGGATGCTGGTTGCTGAACTCTGGTTGCTAGGTTCTGGATAATTTAGCATCCAGAAACCCAGTATCCAGAGTCCAGCATCCAAAAACAAAAAAAACATGAAACTAATAAAATTCTTAATTGTTGGCATACTATTCGGCATCATCCTTACCAAAGCCGAGGTAATCTCCTGGTATCGTATTTATGAAATGTTTCGTTTCGAATCTTTTCATATGTATGGCATCATCGGTTCGGCGGTTATGTTGGGTATCCTGATGACTACTTTAATTAAAAAATACAGGTTAAAAACAGCAGATGGCACACCCATTGACCTTTCGCCCAAACCACGAAACTTTCGCGCCAATTTGCTCGGTGGTATAATATTCGGTCTGGGTTGGGCCATGGTAGGTGCCTGCCCCGGCCCAATTTATATTTTGATTGGCTACGGTTTTTCTGTAATGCTAGCCGTGTTGTTAAGTGCCCTACTTGGTACTTTCGTGTATGGATTGATAAGAGATAAACTACCTCATTAAGTTTATTTACCGTTTCGTGAACTATTATGAGTATAAACAGTTTTGAGGGAGTGGCGTATATATTTATCTGTACACATATATATTTGTTCCTTATAACTGATTTCAATTATGACCAAAATCCACAAATCAATTCTTTTGCCAGTGCTGGCAGTCTTTCTACTGAGTTTCTCTACGTTATCCTGCTATGAAGAACCCAGTGTTACAGGGCCAGCCTTACCTTCTGCCGAGGCAAATATTCGTGTAGATACCGTAGTTTCGGGCTTACAAACACCCTGGGGGATGGCATTTTTGCCCAATGGCGATATGCTCATTACCGAACGGTCTGGAGAATTAAGAATAACCCGGAACGGACAGCTTTTGGAAGAAAAGGTGGAGGGCTTGCCCGAAATTTATGTGAGGGGACAAGGCGGATTGATGGATATTACCCTCCATCCCGATTACGAAGAAAACGGGTGGATTTATATTTCGTACGCTGCTCCGGCTTCCGACGGGGGAAACGGCGGCAATACGGCCATCATGCGGGCCAGGCTGGAAAATAATACGTTGGTAGACAAAGAAGTGCTTTTTAAAGCCGAACCAAACAGTACCAAGGGCCAGCATTTTGGCAGCCGGATTGAATTTGACAGGGAAGGGTACCTTTACTTTTCAGTAGGTGAAAGGGGGCAACCCAGCAATGCCCAGACCCTTTCCAATCACAGCGGTAAAATTTTCCGACTGCATGACGATGGGCGCGTGCCGGAAGACAACCCGTTTGTAGACCAGAAAAAAGCCATGCCTGAAATTTTCACATATGGGCACCGCAATCCGCAGGGATTGGCCTTGCACCCTGAAACCGGAGAACTGTGGGCACATGAGCATGGCCCCCAGGGAGGAGACGAACTGAACATCATCCGTAAAGGGAATAACTACGGCTGGCCCGAAATTACTTACGGTATCAACTACGATGGCTCCATCATCACAGAAGACACTGCCAAAGCAGGCATGGAACAACCGGTGGTTTACTGGAAACCTTCTATCGCCCCCTGCGGTATGACCTTCGTAAAAGGAGATGTGTATCCTGCCTGGAAAGGGGATATTGTGGTGGGTTCTTTAAAATTTCAATACCTCGTCCGCTGTGAGCTGGAAGGAAATAATGTAGTGCACCAAGAAAAGTTACTGGAAGGTGCCGGCCGTATACGCAATGTAAAACAAGGCCCTGACGGCTATATTTATGTAGCCCTGGAAGGCACCGGGATTGTAAAGCTTGTTCCTTCAGATACTTAATCAAAAAACCTAAAAAAACTAATGCTAAAAACCGGAAAGCTGCTGATAGCGGCAGCACTAAGTTATGCTTTTACCTTTACCACAACAGAACCGGAACCGGAACTGCAGGCAAGTATAGAAAGAGGAGAAGAAGTTTATACTACGATGTGCATTGCCTGCCACATGGCCGATGGCACCGGGGTAGCCGGCGTATTTCCGCCTCTGGCCCAATCCGATTACCTGAAAGATACAGAAGCTTCCATCCGCGCCATAAAATACGGATTGCAAGGTGAAATCACGGTAAATGGAGAAACTTACAACAATGTGATGACACCCCTGGGCCTGAGCGATGAGGAGGTGGCCGATGTAATGAACTACGTAATGAACAATTGGGGAAATGAACCTGAGGGAATGATTACCCAGGAACAGGTAGCACAGGTAGAAGAAAAGTAAGCATACAGTTTTCACCCCACAACCTTCAATTGTACCAAAGGCTGTGAGGTGAATTTTGCTGCAATCAATCCTCAATAACTTTAAACGATACCCTTCTGTTCAATGACCGCCCTTCCTCAGTGCTATTATCAGCAATTGGATGAAGCTCACCCTCTCCTTTAACAATGATGCGTGAAGACGCCACACCCCGGGCAGTCAGGTAGCCTTGTACTTCATTGGCCCTTTTTACAGAAAGTCGGGCATTATCCTGTTCAGAGCCAATGTTACAAGTATGTCCGGTCAACTCTATCTTAAACCAGGTGTTTTGCTGCATAATACCGGCAATATCATCCAGAAACTGTTGAGAATCTGGGGATAACGCTGAGGTTTGGAAGTCAAACTCCACAGTTTTCTCTAATTGCAACCGGTCCTGTTGGGCCAGTTTCATTTCGGTTTGCTGTGCTGAAAGATTAGAATTTCCGTCATTTAATTGACGGCCATCTAAACGATCTACTGTACCAGATTTGCTTCTGACAGGTGTTGGTTCTCCTACCGGTTCAATTTTTTGTTCAGGCAATTTTTCCTCTTTTGCTGCTACTGCCGGGGCTACCGGAGTGGCCGGAGGTACTGGTGTAGTTTCCACAACAGGGTAAACACGGGCTTTTTTCTTTAGCCGCAGCGACAGGGCAATCTCAAAAACACCGGTTTGCAAGGCGGTATTGAGCGCAGATGAGATAGGCACGTCATAGCTTGCCGCCAATGTCAGGTTTGCCTGGTTGTATTCCAGGGAAACTACCCCTGCTTTGTTGGTATTATACCACAACCCCAATCCTAGTTCCTGGGCACTTTCTTTGTTCATTTCATATCGGAGCCAGGTACCGGCATTCACAAAATCGTTATCTGCCTGGCGTACCCACCGCAGCGTAGGCATTACCGAAAATTTCATGTGCTGATAGACCCTCCAACCGGCCGTTGCTTTCCAACTGAGGGGAAGTTTATCCGTACCTTCGCTGATGAAAGAAGTATTGGGCTGATTAAAATTAAAGATAGAAGCCCCCGCAAACCCCCTGAGTTTTCCGGTTTTATCTTTCAGTTGCCAGTACAATCCGGTACTTGCCGTAAGGTATCCTTTAGAATCGTTTACCACAGGCTCTCCGGTACCGGCACCCGGGTTGAAAGACCCATCTACAAATTGATTATCGGTAGTGAAATCAAAATCAATATTCCTTTGAAAGAACCCTCCCTGAAAACCCAGGCTTAGCTCACTGCCGGGAAATAACGGAATGCTATAAGCCAGTCCCATCATCCCTCCGTTGGATTTCACAAAGTCTGAAGATTTATCAGAAATAAAAGTAGCTCCCATTCCTAACCGGTGATGGCCGATATTTACAGGAAAATATCCCGAAAGCATGGAAGTCTGAAAGTTCTCCCCTGCACTTACCGATTGGTTACGATAGTTCATAAAGATGCGCACATCTTCTACCATCCCGATACTTCCCGGATTGGTAAGGAAAGGGGTATACTGATACATGGAAAAATTGGATTCCTGTGCCCATAAGGGATGGGCAAAAGCCAGTGCAGCCACCCATGCCATGAACAGGTATAATTTCTTTGAAAAAATCATTTTTGTCATCTTATTGATTGATTATGACGATCTGAAAAAATATTAGCGAAGTAATCGGATAATGCCTGTGTTCTTACCATTGATCAGCAGGGGCAATCCATTGGTATATTTTCCATTGATGACCCATACGTACGTGCCCAGCGGTTGTACTTTCCCGTTGTGTATGCCATCCCATCCCTGTTCTGTCAGTTCTTTCCAACTGCTCGTGTGGTACACCAGGTTGTTATCCCGGTCGAGGATACTGAACTCAATCTGGGCTATGCCCCCTCCTCCCCGCAGGATAAAGCGATCATTATTTCCGTCTCCGTTCGGGGTAAATAGTGTAGGGAGGAAGAGTTCATTAGCCGAAATACTGAAAGTTTGGGATACATTGTCCGCAGCTTCGTAAAGCGCATTGCCTGCCTGGCTGGCTGTAACGGTAACTGTACCCACATTTTCAATTGCGATGGTATTATCTTCCAATGTCGCTACACCGGAGGCCGGGTCAGTGGTGATGGAATAAGTAATCGGTAAGCCGGAATCCCCTCCGGTAGCTGTCAACACAACAGGGTCTTGCCCTACCATTTTATCGCTGATAGCATCAAAAGTGATGGTTTGGGGTAACTTTCCAATATTGATAGTAAAGGTTACTTCATCAGAAGTATCATCCCCTCCATTGGCTGTGCCCCCATCGTCTGACAGGCTTACAGTTACATTTACCTGCCCGCTCACTCCTTCGGCCAGGGTAAAACTCAAATCTCCATTGCTATTGATAGCAGGTTGGGTGGTGAAGAAAGCGTTATTATCATTACCCACATCAAAAGTAAGTTGCTGGCTGCTTTCATTGGCAGAGCCTGAACTGATATTCGATGCCCACCCGGACTGTTGATGAGTACCCGCTCCCGCCGGAATGGCGAGGTTGCTTCCTGCCGTGAAAGATGGTTCATCATTCACCGTAGTAACGGTAATGTTAAAAGTTACTTCATCGGAAGTATCACCCCCTCCATTGGCCGTGCCCCCATTGTCTGACAGGGATACGGTAACCGTAGCAGTACCGAAAGCATTGGCTGCCGGAGTGTAAGTAAGCGTACCATTGGGCGCAATAGCAGGCTGGGAAGAGAAAAGAGCGTTGTTATCGTTGCTTACGCTGAAAGTAACACTTTGCCCGCTTTCATCGGCCGGGCCGGCACTGATGTCGGTTGCCCAGTTGTCAATAGTTTGGGTTCCGGCATCTTCCAATACAGTTTGGTCTGCTCCTTTCGTGAAGGAAGGTGCATCATTGACCTCTCCGATATTAATTGTTACAGTTTCTGAAGCACTGGTGTTTACCCCATCACTCACGGTAAGTTCAAGTGCAAAGCTGGTACCCCCTATCAGGTCATCAGCATCATTGACAGTGGTTTCCCCGGTGCTGCTGTTGATGGCAAAAGCAGGATTGCTATCGCTGTCAGCATCCGTGTTTCCTCCATTAATCATCCAATCCTGCAAAACTGCTCCTGCATCAGCGTCACTCGCCTCTACTGTGCCTACGGAAGTACCATTGGTTGTTTCTTCCAGGATAGTGAAGCTTTGAGAAGCAGTAATTACCGGTGTATTGTCATCATTGGTAATCGTTACTGTAGCTTCATCACTGATATCTATGCTCAATGATGTACCTGTCAAATTACTTTGGCTTACCGATATCGTTTCATCATTCTCAGTTTCGGTATCCGTTATGGAACTCACAGTAAAGGTTTTCTTCTCACCTGCTGTTCCGGCAAAGGACAATGTCTGACTGCTAAGTGCAGTATAATCTGTTCCGGCAGTGGCTGTGCCATCTACTATACTTATATCTATGCTGAAGCCGCCGTCTACAGGCTTGTCAAGCGTGGCAGTTACCGTAATAGCCCCATCGTCTTCATTGCCACTTACATCAGCGACTGTAACGGCTGCTGCATCATCATTAGTGATTGTAACCGTAGCTCCATCTGTGATATCAATATCCCCTGAAGCCACAGTAGTGGGAACCAGATTACTCATACTCACTGTCAGAGTCTCATCAGTCTCTAACTTACTATCTGTACCCAGGGTAATAGCAAAGGCCTGTGCTTCACCTGCTGTTCCGGTAAAGGTCAGTGTTTGGCTACTCACGGCAGTGTAATCACTGTCGCCAGTAGTAGCGGAGCCATCTGTTGTGCTTACGTCTACTGAGAAACCGTCTTGCACTGCGAAATCTAAGGTGGCAGTAACGGTGATGCTTCCATCATCTTCATTGCCGCTAATATCTGCAATGGTTACTGTAGCAGCATCGTCATTGGTAATTGTACCGGTTGCGCTGGCATCAGCAAGGGTTGCCATACCTGTTACATCGCTCAAATTCAGGGTAAATGTTTCATCTGTTTCCAGCACCTTTTCTCCTGCTACTGCCACGCTCACCGTCTTACTGGTCTCACCAGCGGCAAAAGTTACAGTGCCGGAGGTAGCTGTGTAATCACTTCCTGCTTCCGCTGTGTTGTCAGCGGTGGCATAATCTACCGTAATGGCAGCCGGGCCGGCTTTATCAAGACTTATTGTGAAGTCAAGATTCGTTGTGCCTGTCTCTCCTTCTGCCATACTTGCATCTGACACACTTACCTGGGAAGCGTCATCATCATCAATGGTGACAACCGCCTCATCAGTAATATCTACTGCCAGGCCAGATATCAGGTTACTCAGTGCGATATTAATGGTTTCATTGTTTTCCGGATCAGTATCAGGAGTAGGGGTTACCGTAAAAGTTTGGGTCTCCCCGGCTGTGCCTGTAAAAGTTAAGGTCTCACTACTTACCGGCGTATAGTCTGTTCCGGCAGTGGCCGTACCACCCGAGGTGCTGGCATCAACGGTAAAGCCCCCTTGAACGGCATTGTCCAATGTGGCGGTTACTGTAATGGCTCCATCATCTTCATTCCCGCTGACATCAGCGACCGTAACGGCTGCTGCATCATCATTGGTGATGGTCACAGTAGCCCCATCGGTAATGTCTATATCCCCGGAAGCTACGGTTGCAGCTGAAAGCCCGCTCATGCTCACCGTCAAGGTCTCATCAGCCTCTACCTTGCTGTCTGAACCCAGGGTAATATCAAAAGTCTGTGTTTCACTGGCTGTGCCGGTAAAGGTCAGCGTTTGGCTGCTGATGGCAGTGTAGTCACTGTCAGCCACCTTGGCTGATCCATCGGCAGTACTCACATCCACCGTAAAGCCACCATCCACGGCATTGTCTACGGACAAGGTGACGGTGCTCTTGCCATCATTTTCGTCAGTACTTACATCAGCAATGGTCACAGTGGCCTGGTCATCGTTAGTGATAGTCCCCGTTCCGATAGCATCATCCATAATTGCATCACCGGTAATACCTGACAAAGTCAAGGTGATCGTTTCATCATTTTCCACCATTGCATCCCCTGATACGGTAACACCTACCGTTTTGCTGGTTTCACCGGCATTGAAGGTCAGCGTTCCTGATGCAGAAGTGTAATCAGAACCGGCCTTGGCAGACCCATCAGAGGTAGCATAGTTCACTTCTATGGTACCGGAACCGGCATAATTTAAGCTAACCGTAAATTGAAGGGTTGCAGTAGCATCCCCTTCGGCCACGCTGTCATCACTCACAGAAATTTCTCTTTGATCATCATCCTGATTCGTGACTGAAACCGTTTGCCCGCTCACTCCATCAAAATCATCATCACTGCTTGCCGCATTGACCGCGACCGTGACATTATAGCTTATATTTCCATCTAATAATGCATCATCCACGCCTGTCACAGTCACCGTTTGTGGGGTATCCCAGTTACCGCTGGTAAATGTAAGATTGCTCTTATCAACAGTTCCTTCTCCGGTATCTCCTGAACTTATATCAATAACTACATCTGAAGAGGGTTCGGCATCCAGTACTACCGTAAAATCATCGGTGGTTCCTGTTTCTGAGGTAGCAGTAGAACCACTACTTTCCGTAACAGTAAAACCTGCTACATCATCATCGCTATTGTCTACACCCACCACCTGATTCGAGACACCGTCAAAGTCGTCGTCAGAACTGGCGTCATCTATGGAGAGGGTAATATTATATGAAATAGCACTGTCAATGATATCATCATCCACACCCGTCACGGTTACCGTTTGTGGGGTATCCCAGTTAGCACTGGTAAAAGTAAGACTTGCTTTGTCAACAGTACCTTCTCCGGTATCTCCTGAACTTATATCAATCACCACACCTGTGGAGGGTTCAGCATTCAGTACTACGGTAAAATCATCGGTGGTGCCTGATTCAGCCGTTGCCGAACTTCCACTGCTTTCAACAATGGTGAACCCTGCTACATCATCATCACTATTATCTACACTTACTGTTTTGTCAGCAAGCCCGTCATAGTCGTCGTCAGAACTGGCGTCATCTATAGAGAATGTTATATTATATGAAATGGTACCGTCAATAATATCATCATCCACACCTGTTACGGTTACCGTTTGTGGTGTATCCCAGTTACCGTTGGTAAAAGTAAGGCTTGTTTTGTCCACACTTCCTTCGGTGGCATCACCTACACCCACATTGACCACTACATCTGAGGCCGGTTGCGCATCCAGCACTACGGTGAAGTCATCGGTGCTGCCTGATTCAGCAGTAGCTGTAGCAGCACTGCTTTCTACGATTGTCAATCCAGGTACGGCAATGGTACTCACATCCAGTTTGGTGGGAGATGCCTGAATATTGGGTGTACCCTCATCATCCTCTGCCACTACATATATGTCATAAGCGGTAGCAGAGTTCAAGCCTGTTACATTAAAACTATGGGTAAAACCACCGGAATTTAAAGCCTGATTGTCACTCGTCACGGCACTTCCTCCTCCTGAGGCCGTTCCTGCCTTTACTTCTGCTGAAGTGGGTGCAGTAGCCCCGTCTGCTACTACCACATAATAAACAGTACCCGCCTCATCTATATCGTTATGGAGATTAAAGCTGGTACCGGTTATGTTGGCCGTTGAGGGCCTTCCGTTTTCAAAAGAAGGGGCTGTGATATCCGAGGTATTCACATCCAGTTTGGCAGGTGAAGCCTGAAGGTTGGGTGTACCTTCATCATCCTCAGCCACCACATATACATCATAAGCTGTTTCTGAAGTTAAACCGGTTACGCTGAAGCTATGGGTGAACCCTCCAGAATTTAACACCTGGCTACCACTTGCTGCAACGGCTCCTCCACCGGAAGCGGTCCCTGCCTTCACTTCTGCCGAAGTGGGTGCGGTATCTCCATCCGCTACCACTACATAGTAAACAGTACCGGCTTCATCTATATCAATATTGAGGTTAAAACTGGTGCCACCAACGTTGGCAGTTGCGGGCCTTCCATTCTCAAAAGAAGGTGCTATTTCATCTACATCGGTTACCGTAATGGTAATGCTTTGGTCGGTAGTGTTGTTGCTGGCCTCTCCATCATCAGCCGTTACGGTGATTTCATAGGCATTGTCCGAATTGGCATCTGTTGAGGTTTCGTAATCTGGGGAAGCCTTGAAGGTGATCTGACCATTGCCGGAATTGATATTGAAAAGATCATTATCCCCTCCGGATGCCAGGCTGTAGGTAATACCTGCATCATTAGCACCTCCGTCTCCATCATCCGCATTGACATCCAGCACTACAGTGCTGGTAGCGGTGTTTTCAGCAAAAGATACTGTAGCTGAAGAATTGAAAGATGGGGCACTATTAGCTGGTAGCTCCCAGGGTATGCTAAGCGTAGAGGCATAACCAGGACTGGAGATAAACACTTCAGTACCTGTTCCATCCAGATTACTTCGGTATATCTTATCATTAGTCAAATCATACCAATATACTTTTGAATTATTCACATCCACATTGATACCAATGGGGTCGGTGGCTGTCACAACATCTTCTCTGCCGGTTCCATCCAGCTTGATCCTTTCAATCTTATCATTAGAACCGTCATCCCTTGGCCAATACAGATAGTCATTTATTTGGTCAATGTAAAAAGTAGAAGCATAACCGGGATCTGATACAAACTCTTCCGTCCCAGTTCCATCCAGGTTACCACGGTAAATTTTAAGGTTAGTCTGGTCAAACCAGTAAACTTTCGAGTTACCCAAATCAACACTCAAAGCGATGGGGTTCGTTGCACTGATAACATCCTCCCTGCCAGTTCCGTCAAGTTTGATCCGTTCGATCTTATAATCATTGTTGTTAGGCCAATACAGATAACCATTTACATGGTCGACAAAAATAGTAGAGGCGAAACCAGGGGCCGCCACAAACACTTCCGTCCCGGTTCCATCGAGGTTGGCTCTGTATATCTTAGAGTCATTCTGATCGAACCAATAAACTTTTTCATTTACAATATCAATGTCTATGGCAATGAGTTCCCCGGAAGCGGCAACTGACACAACGTCCTGTTGATGCGTACCGCTCACAGAAATCCCTTCAATCTTGTCATTACTATAGTTGGGCCAGTACAGCGATTGAAGTGGATCCAGTGCCGGAGCATTTGTGGTAAAAGTCTGCACACTGCCTTCGGTGGTACCTTCACTATTGGTAGCGTACGCCACATAACTATACCCACTGGAAGCGGTAAGTCCGGAGAGGGTTACATTGAAAGTACCTGTGGCTCCACTTACAGTTTGTTTAAATACGGTAGTACCATTGACTTCAGCTACTGTCGGTGTAGCATCATTGGCTGTAAGCGCATAGACAAATCCACGTTCAGTGACACTGGCTCCGCCATCGGAAGTAACATTACCGTTTAGGGTGGCTTCTGTGTCAGTTACGGAAGTCGCTGCTGAGGTGGCGACAGTAGGAGCCGTTACTGGTGAATAAACTGCTGCCGCAAACTCTAAATCATCGATACCCACATAACTGATACTTCCGGCGGTTTCAAATTCCAGTTCATCAATCGTATAACCGGCAAAGGCATCCATGGGGATGAATGTGAAGCCTTCATTTGTACCCTGATCATTGTTAAGCTCTCCTGAGAGTATGGTCTTCGTAAATTGGGTACCATTGTTGTTTTTTCCCCGGATAGTGACAGATCCACCAGTACCATTAATTGCACAATTCTCGGAAGGGAAAAGCCAAAAGCTTTTTACATAGAATTCCTGACTATTATCAATCAGGAAACTTGCCGTTAAATTGCCGGAACTGTTACAGTTATTTACATTATCTATCAGCAAGTCACTGCCACCTATACCAAATCCGGCAAACTCAGTGACTGTAAATGTAGAAGCCGTAAAAGAGAAGGTCTGGTTGGTCGCACTATTGGTAAAATCAGTATCTAGGTTAGTAAAAGACTCAAAACTTTCAGTTGTCAGCGTGGTAGAAGCTGGATATACACCGATGGTAATGTCATCAGGCCCATCCGAATCAGTGCCATCATTGGTAGAAATGGAGATCACATGTTGTCCTACGTTTGCAGCTGGATTAAAGGAAGCGCCATTTAAGGCAGTATTCACATTAGCGAGAGAGCCACTTAGTGTGACGTTGGAAGTACCATTGCCACTTACTGATAATCCACTTGTCCCAGAAAGAGAAAAAGTACCTCCTCCTGTTACAGCAATGGTCACTGATTGAGCATCTCCGTCTACATCAGCAATACTGATCAAGTTGCTATTCCCTGCATTGAAAGTTATTGCCGTCGTACTGTTGGTAGATGACTCAGTATCTTGCAGGGAAATGGTTGGGGCGTTGTTAGGGCTAACGGCAGCGCTGATACTAATTTCATCAATATTCAATGTTACATTGCTGCCGCCAAAACCGGACAACCTGATTTCGTCGATATTATCAAAATCTGTGTTTGCAGAAAGGTCTACAGTGGTATAACTAGAAGATGCAGTGGCTGTAGTTGAGCCAATTGAAGCCCCATCCTTATAAGCTGTTATGGTGTATGTTCCCGCAAATGAAAAAAACTGAGCCCTAAAATTCTCAAAATTAAACTCTGAGCCATCATCACTTCCGATATTAATTGTGCTGGTTGTCTGTACAAATGTATTAACATTGCTGGGGGAGTTTGCACCATTATGGTTGATTGATCCGCTGCCTGAACCATTAATGAAAATACTCCACCCATTTACTGTTCCACTACGAGGTAATGCTCCGAATGGAGCTATATTGATATTTGAACCGTCAAAGGTAGTAGTTCCAATAACGGGTTGGGCCTCTGAGGTTGGCCGAAACGATGTGACCAATAAAAAAATAATAAAGACACAATAACCCCACTTAAAAGCACGACATAATTGCATTTTTGCGTTGTATTATGGCTCATTCATGAGCCGGTTAAAAAATTCACACTTCGGTAGTAAAAAATTTCAGCGCAGATGAAAGAAAGGATGTTTCATTGTATGCTAAGGGTACTACCTGCTTTTATGATGCGATATTAAGGAAAAGTAAATGTTATGAATACTGTAATTGCAGGGGCAAATTACCCATGTGAGAAAATGGGTAATCTGTTACTTTTTGGTAGGTAATACTTATATCGAGGTGCTGCCCGCTGCAACAGATGAGTAAAAATAATTGTATTTCCGTTCCGCGGATTTTTATTATTTTTCCTGCTTTGCATAACTTGCTATCGATTTTTTTGATATGAAGAAAATAATATTACTCTGCCTCACAACACTGGCATTTTCATTTACCCACACCTTTGCACAAGACAAAATTATTTTAAAAGCCGGGGAAGAAAAGGAAGGTTGGATTACGGAACAGTCGGATAAAGTAATCAAATACCGATTAACAGATGCCAACAACAGCCCGATGATTATTTTAAAACCAGCAAAGTAGAAAAAATTGTTTACTGAAATGGAAAAGAGATCAGCCTGAGACCGTAGGAATCCGGATGGATAAAAGGTTGGCAATCAATGCCGGACTGATGACTGAACTGTCGGCAGAATCAACCGGTTTTCTCAAATTACAAGCCGATTACTTCGTTGCCCCGGGGTTGAATATTGTATTGAATACTTTTATTGAACCAGGCTCTGAAGGCAACGGTGGGTTTGCATTAGGGAAAGCATTATTTTTCCCCAAATAAACCCACAATGTTTAAAGCCTACGCGGGCTTGCTGGGCGGCATAATGTACGATGATTTTATGCTGCAAATACCCGTAGGTGTAAATTTTACTACAAAATTTGGTCTTGATGCCAAACTTGGGCTTAGTGGCGTTTATACCGCAGACTCCTACGATCCTTACGTTATCCATGCAGAACTTTTGATTGGCTGGAGGTTTTAACCAGGTGTAAGACGAATCGGATCGCCGAAGCGATTATAATTTCGTCCTACGGCTGCTTCACTCCTTCCACCGGTTCTCCCTCATACTGCACTTCTTTCGTGGCCGGGTACGTATTGTTGGAGTGGTCAATATCTGCCACGCGGGCAGAAGGGTCAATCTCAATCCTTTCTATGGCACTTAACGGTTTAGGGATGCTAAGGTCATATTCAGGATATACCCAGGGCCAGTCTTCCATCACTACCCGGGGGGTGTCTGTTTCTACTGGTTTTTCACCCCGCATCATGCGCAGGGGCATGTAATACAATTCCTGCGAACCGTCTTTATAAGTTACCAGCACATCCAAAGGCATGGGCATTTTACCTTCCCGGGAAATCACCACTTGTGTGGTCTTTTCTTCGCTATTCACAGATTCCAAACCATAATCAATCTGATGTGTGGTGTTGATCCAGTATTGGAAATACCAGTCCAGCTCCAGCCCCGATATTTTTTCCATGATTCGTTTCAAATCTGTAGGGTTGGGATGTTTGAATTTCCAGGTATCAAAATATTGTTGCATGCCCTGGTCAAAAGCTTCCTGCCCAATGATGTAGCTGAGTTGGTGCAGAAAAACGGCCCCTTTGCCATACGAACCTGTGGTATAAGCTCTGTTGGTATTGAAATGGTCTGAATGTGTGGAGAGGGGTTCTTCTTTGCCCGATTTGGCCAATGCAAAATACCCGGCATAGGTGCCTGCCTGCGGGTCACGGGGTTTTTCTGAAGGGAATAAATGATTCATCACACGGTTACTGGCATAAGAAGTAAAACCCTCGTCCATCCAGGCATACAAACTTTCGTTGGTGGCCAGCACGCCCTGGAACCAACTGTGGATAAGCTCATGTACCGTAACCCCCACCAGGCTGGTAATACTACGATGGCCCGTAATCAGCGTAGCCATCGGGTACTCCATGCCGCCGTCGCCCCCTTGTATCACCGAATATTGCTCATAAGGATACGCGCCAAAATGCTCGTTCATGTACTGAAAAGCCTTCACAGTAAACTCAGGAAGAATTTGCCAGTTTTGGGCCAATGTATCGGTTTCATACAAAAAGTGGAGCGTTGGACCATCCGGAACCTGCGCGGTAGTATGCACATAATCCGGATCGGCCGCCCACACAAAATCATGCACATTGGGTGCTTTGAAATGCCAGGTAAGTTTATCGCTATTGGGGCGTTTTAATTTTTTGCCGGGGGCTTCATAGCCATGCCCAATTTCCTGTGGGTTTTGCAAATAGCCCGTGCCCCCAATTACATAAGCAGAGTCAATGGTAATTTTAACATCATAGTCGCCCCACACCCCATGAAACTCCCGGGCAATGTACGGATTGGCATGCCAGCCTTCGTAATCGTACTCGCACATCTTGGGGTACCACTGCGCCATTGAATAATCGATGCCCTCGGCATTATCGCGGCCCGAGCGGCGTATTTGTTGGGGAACCTGTGCTTCAAATTCCATCTCAAATGTAGACGATTTGCCGGGAAGGATGGGTTGGTTCAATGTCACTTCCAGGATTGTTCCCACTACTTCATACTGAATCGGTTTTCCGTCCTGCTTCAGGGAATTGATTTTTTGGTATCCAATTTCATTTTCTTTCAGGTGAAAAATACGGTCACGCACCCGGGCATCAGGGTCGGCAATGGTGCGTGAGCGCACGTCCATCATACTACCGGGCTGAAAGGCATTGAAAAACAGGTAGTAAAAAACCCGATGAAGCGTATCGGGCGAATTATTGGTATACACCAGCTTTTGCGAGCCCGTAAACTGATGGGTAACTACGTCCATATCAATTTCCATGGTGTATTCAGCCCGCTGCTGCCAATAGCCTTCCTGGCTCATCAAAGTTTGAGAAATAGAAAGTATGGATAATAAGGTAACAAAAATTTTCATGCGGTTTAATTTTATGGCTAACGCTAATTATTCCCGGTCATTGTAATTACAAAACTGCAAAGGAAAGGATTCCTCTCATTTTAAACCAATTTTTTGTTTTTAATAATAATAAGTATATTTCTCACGAGTTTTTAGCTTTGTTTCTATATTCTTTTGTTTTTTTGCAATTATGACGTTGGATAGAAAATTGAGCGATGAAGCCAATTGGGAATTGGTTTATAATAGCTGTGCCCCTATCCTCTACAATTATGGCCAAAAAATCACCTCCAATACGCAATTAACCGAAGATTGTATACAGGACATTTTTACCGAATTGTGGGAAAAACGGGATAATATCTACCATATACAACACACCAAAGCCTACCTCATTAAGGTTTTCCGCCGAAGGGTCATTCAGAAACTGCGCCTTGAACAGCAAAAAATGCCCCACCCTTTTTTTGATAAAGAACCAGCTTTTAATATCTCCTTTTCATTCGAGGCTGTCCTCATTCAGGATGAAATTTGTAAAGCACAGCAAAAAAACCTGCAACAAGCTTTACAAAACCTGACCCATCGGCAACGGGAAGCCATCTACCTGAAGTTTTATGAAAGCTACAGCTATGTGGAAATTGCCGAAATCATGACCCTGGAAAAGTCTGCGGTATATTCCCTGATCTACAAGGCCATGACACAACTCAGACATGAACTAAAAGACAACCACTTCACCATAGATGCTGACATTAGTCTCCTTACCCTTCTCTTACTTTTTTTCCATTAGTAACAAATATCCTTCTACTTCTCACCCCAACAGGCTCAGGCAGGCTAATAAATTAGCAAAATAACATCAGGTTATTTAACAAATACTCAGTCAGTATCCGCTATTCTTATCAATAGCATAAAACTGAAAAGTATTTCCATTTTTTTCGGTCAAATTTAATCACTCCTGCACTCTCTATATAAACCCCCAACCATTTACCTTTTACATGAAATACATAAACTACACTTCCATCGACTTTGTGATGGACGAATATTTTCAGCAGTGGGTATTACACCCCGATAAGCAAACAGATGCTTACTGGTACCAATGGCTGAAAGACCACCCTGAAAAGGATAATGAAATAAAAGAAGCCAGAAAGTTGATTTTACTGCAACGCTTCAAACACGCTGCCATACCCAATACCCGATTGGCAGCTATCAGGGAAAATATAAAGGCTAAAAAAGGATCCTCCCCGGCAATTGCCATAAGCAAACCGGCTAAGTCATGGTTTTGGTATAAAGTGGCCGCCTCTTTGGTAATCGCCATCATGGCTGGAATTAGCATTTACCTGCTCAAATTTGATTATCCCCGGACCGTTGCCACCGGCTATGGACAGATTAAGGAAATTATGCTGCCAGATAGCTCAAAAGTAACACTCAATGCCAATTCTATGGTGGAATATTCTCCTGACTGGACAAAAGGAAAAGTGCGGGAAATATGGCTGGAAGGTGAAGCTTTTTTTAATGTTGAAAAGCTGGCAATCTGCAAAAAAAACAGACAAGACTCTGCTTTCACCAAGTTTATTGTGCATGTAGACGGATTGGATGTAGAAGTAGTAGGCACTCAATTTAATGTGAATAACCGGAATGGTGCTGTAAAGGTGGTTTTGAATGAGGGAAAAGTGCGCATAAAGGCCAATGACGGCAAACAAGTAAACATGATGCCCGGCGAGATGCTTACCTATTCAGTAAAATCCAAAGACCTGCTGAAAAGCCTGGTAAACCCCAAAAAGCATATCTCCTGGAAGAACAAACATCTGATTTTTGAAGCGCAGCCTTTACAGGAATTGGCAGACATACTGGAAACAAATTTTGGCATCAACGTAGTGTTTGCAAACCCAATGCTGGCAAACAGAAAAATTACCACAACCTTACCCGCAGATAATTTAGAGGTAATTCTGGAGGCCTTACAAACGGTTTATGATATCCGGATAAAAAAAGAAGGTAATACAGTTTTATTGCATCACTAGCACTTAGAAATGCTCAACCTGTCAAATCAAAAATTATTTCAAACTAAACCTATATAACTATGATGAACCGATTACAAATGCTACTCAGAATATCAGTGCTGAGCGTGGTAATGGGGAGCTATGCCCACTTCGCCATCGCACAAACACTGGTATCTTTGCAACAACCGCCAGATGATTTCATGGCGATGAAAAGTGATCCAGAAATGGATATGTCCCGCATGGATATGTCCCGCATGGATATGTCCCGCATGGAAATGCCCGGCATGGTATTGCAAAACACAACGCTGAAAAGTGTTTTGGAAGAATTACAGGCCAAGTACAACATCTACTTTACGTATGATACTGAAGTAATTCAGGACAAGGTAGTAGCAGCGTTGAACAACAAAACAGAAAACCAGCCACTCGAAGAATTACTGACAAACTACCTCACCCCATTAAATTTATCCTACAAAAAAATTAAGGATAACTATTACGTAATTTACAAAGAAGAGGACAAAAACAAGCTGAACAAAATAAACTCTGTGCAGCCCGGCCTTTCCCAATCTTTGCAGGCAAAAGGTATTTCAGTAACCAAGTTTGAAGCCACCCTGAAAAACTTTGAAAAAACCATCAGCGGTACAGTTACCGATGGTGAAGATGGTACGGGACTGCCCGGCGTGAACATCATCGCCAAAGGTACTACCCAGGGAACTGTAACTGACGTGGATGGTAATTATCGAGTAAATGTTCCTGACGAAACCACCATACTTGTTTTTTCTTCAGTAGGATATACAACCCAGGAAATTAGTATAGATGGGCGTTCAGTTATTAATATTGCTATGGATGTGGATGTACAGTCGCTCTCTGAGGTAGTGGTTGTAGGCTATGGCGAACAAAAGAAAGTAACAGTAACAGGATCGGTAGCCGCGGTAAAAGGTGAAGAGCTGGTAAAATCACCAACAGTGAACCTTTCCAACTCATTAGCTGGACGGATACCCGGATTATTTGCTGTAAACAGAAGTGGTGAACCTGGTTACGATGGCTCAGCCATCCGGATACGGGGTACGAATACACTGGGAAATAACAATGCGCTGGTTGTAGTTGATGGTATCCCTGACCGGGCCGGTGGGCTGGACCGTATCAACCCGGCTGATATTGAAAGCGTTTCGGTATTGAAAGATGCTTCAGCGGCTATTTATGGCGCAAGGGCTGCCAATGGCGTAATCCTGATTACCACGAAGCGGGGAAAATCTGGTAAGCCCAAGCTTACTTATTCTTTCAACCAGGGCTGGGCACAGCCCACCGTAGTGCCTGAACTGGCCGATGCCGTACAATTTGCCGAAATGAGAAATGAACTGGAAATTTTTAACCTGCCGGTGGATGAATGGGCTGCTGCCCAAACAGCATTTGATCAAACAGGCGCATATACCCGGAACAATGGGAACCTCATTGAAGCTCCTTACTCTCCTGAAGATATACAGCTATACAGGGATGGGTCTGACCCCTGGGGACACCCAAATACTGACTGGTATGATGCTACTTTGAAAAACTGGTCGCCCCAATCACAGCACAACCTTCAGCTTTCAGGAGGCTCAGATAATTTCAGGTATATGGCTTCGCTGGGCTACCAGAACCAGGATGGGTTTTATAAGCAATCTGCCACCGGTTATAAGCAGTATGATATGCGTGTAAACCTGGATGGAACGATTAACGAATATTTCAAAATAAACCTTGGCTTACTGGCCCGTCAGGAAAACCGAAATTTCCCCACAGTAAGTGCTGGCCAGATTTTCAGGATGCAGATGCGGGGTATTCCCACATCTCCGGCCTTCTGGCCCAATGGCTTGCCAGGCCCGGACATTGAAAACGGCACCAACCCGGTGGTAGTTACCACTGACCAAACCGGATACGACAGGGATACCCGCAACTATTTCCAAACCAACGGTAGTTTAGAAATAAAAATACCGGGAGTAGAAGGACTGAAATTTACCGGTACTGCTTCTGTGGATAAATTGATCAGAATTAACAAACGCTGGAATACACCCTGGTTTCTGTACACATGGGATGGCACAACTTATGGAGATGATGGAGAGCCAGAACTTGTGAGAGGGTTACGTGGCCCGGCAGACCCGAACCTCAGTCAGGGTAATGAGGATCAGTTGAATATATTATTAGGTGGTGTGTTTACTTATGAGAAAGCATTTGGCGACCATAGTTTCAACATCCTGGCAGGCGTCAATAGAGAAACAATAGAATGGACAGGGTTTAACGCCTATCGCCGATATTTTATCTCAACGGCTGTTGACCAACTATTTGCTGGTGGGGATGCTGAAAAAGACAATGGAGGCAGTGCCTGGGAGCGTGCCCGCCTCAACTATTTTGGCCGGGTTGCCTACAACTATCAGGAAAAATATCTGTTGGAATTTCTATGGCGGTACGACGGTTCCTATATGTTCCCTGAAGATACCCGATGGGGCTTCTTCCCCGGTGTATTGGCAGGATGGGTAGTTTCTGAAGAAAATTTCTGGAAGGATAATATCTCTTTCATGGACTACTTCAAACTACGAGGATCCTGGGGGCAAATGGGTAATGATAATATAACCTTAGGGCCTGACGGGCCATTGCTGGAATACCAATACTTGTCTACCTATGGTTTCAGCTCTTATATTATTGGAGGGCAGGAAGAAAAAACTTTGTTTGAGACCCGTGTACCTAACAATAATGTTACCTGGGAAGTAGCCAATAACATGAATATTGGAGTAGAAGGCCAGATGTTTCAAGGACAAATCTCCTTTGAGTTTGACTATTTTATCAACAAGCGGACCAATATCTTATGGCCGAAATTTGGGTCAGTACCTCAAACCACCGGTATGTCTTTACCGCCTGAAAATATAGGAGAGGTGAAAAACGAGGGTTATGATTTCTCTTTAAGTTACAACGGACAAGCAGGTGACCTAAGCTTCAATGTAGGTGTAAATGGAGGATATGCCCAAAATGAGATTCTTTATTGGGACGAAGCTCCCGGTGCACCAGACTGGCAAAAAACCACTGGAAAACCCATGTATACCTATATGCTCTATGAATATGACGGTGTATTCAGGGATCAGGCTGAAATTGATGCTAACACCATCGATTACTCTGCCCTCACCAATACCCTCCGTCCGGGTGATATGAAATACAAAGATTTGTATGGCCCCGACGGTGTGCCCGATGGTAAAATCACAGCGGATGACCAGATACGGACTGATAATACCGCCATTCCTTTATTTCAGGGAGGATTTAATATAGGCGCACAATACAAAAACTTTGACTTATCTATCCTGTTCCAGGGTGCCGCGGGTGCCAAGATTTTTGTGATAACCGAATCGGGCAGTATTGGAAACTACCTGCTGGATACGTATGAAAACCGCTGGCAGATAGACAACCCCAGCAGCGAGCATCCCCGCATTGCCGACAGGAACAATCAATGGTATTCTACCAACAATACCTATTGGCTCAGGAATACAGATTATATCCGGTTGAAGAATTTTGAGATTGGATATACCATCCCGCTTCAGGTTACTGAAAGAGTAGGCATTAATAACCTAAGGGTATATGCCAACGGGCTTAACCTGTTTACTATTGATAAATTTAACATTTTTGACCCTGAAGCAGTAAGCCAGAGTGGGCAGTATTATCCACAGTCGCGCATTATTAACCTGGGTTTGAATGTTACATTTTAAGAACTAAATAATTTAAGAAGATGAATAAACTCAAATTTATATCACTGACCATCATCATGGCCTTAGGTATTGCCACTGGTTGTAATGATGACTTTGTAAGCACCAAGCCACTGGACCAGGTGTCAGAGGCTGATGTGTGGACAGACCCCGGCCTTTCCGAAGCTTTTGTAACAGAAATCTATAACGGATTGGCCCAGGGAGGATTTAATGAGGAAATGTTTGCCTCTACCACTGATGAAGCGGTCTTTACCCATCCCGGTCGGGGCGTGAGTACTGTTACAGAATCACGGTCCAGCCCTGAGAATGTCATCAACTGGGGAGACCCCCGGCTCAGATGGCCTAGTTTGTACCAAAGGATAAGGGCAACCAACCTGGCTTTAGAAAATTTGGCCGAACCTCAATTTGATGACCCAGCATTGGCTGACAGATTGAAAGGAGAAGCCTATTTTATGAGAGCATTCTTTTACCATCAGTTGGTGCGTTTATGGGGAGGGGTACCGCTTGTAGATGAAGCGTATCAATTGGATGATCCTGATTTTTCAATACCCCGGAACACTTTTGAAGAGTGTGTCAACTTCATTGTGGCTGACTGTGATATGGCCGCCCAATTACTGAGAGGAAAAGACCTGGACAATGGGCGGGCCAGCGAAGCAGCAGCCCTTGCTTTAAAAGCTCGTTTTTTGCTTTATGCCGCCAGGGACCTGCATGACATCCCTACGGCTTCAGCAAAGTCTTCTGTAATCGCCGGGTTTTCAAATCCTGAACTGTTAGGCTACACCAGTGGCGACCGCACTTCACGCTGGCAGGCAGCACAGGCAGCCGCCAAAGACGTACTGGATTTATCAGGATATGGTTATAAAACTGATTTAGCCGCCCCGGTTTCCGCTGAAGAAGGTGAGCAAAACTATGAAAACATGTCACTGTCTAAAAACGGAGGTGAAGCTGAACTGATTTTTGCCCGCTACTTTATCCAGGAAAAAAATGAGGACGGAAGAAGAGTTGCCCTGGACAATGGTCCGAACGGATACCACAACTGGGCAGGGAATACGCCCTTACAAAACCTGGTAGACGATTATGAAATGATGGACGGCTCTAAATTCGATTGGGACAATCCTGATCATGCAGGTGCACCCTATGAAGACCGGGACCCCCGTTTCTATGCTACCATCTTACATGATGGCTCTGGATGGAAGCCACGTACTCCTGATGTAGCAGCCAAAGATCCGGCCAACGAGATACAAACCGGACAGTATGAAATTATCCAGGGTGGAGAAGTTGTAAATTATTTTGGACTGGATACCCGCCAAAGCTCTGTGGAAGATTGGAACGGAACACGCACGGGCTATTATATGCACAAGTTTCTTAATAAAGATCCCAGTATTGTAGACCAAAGTATCCGCCAGACCATACCCTGGCCAGAATTGCGGTATACCGAAGCTATGCTCAACTATGCAGAGGCCAGCATAGAATTGGGGCAGGACGATGAGGCTAAAATATGGCTCAACAAAATCCGCTACCGTGCCGGCATGCCTGCTATTACCGAAACCGGAGATGCCCTGCGACAGCGTTACCGGAACGAGCGAAGGATAGAACTGGTGTATGAAGAACACCGCTACCACGATGCCCGCTGCTGGATGATTGCGCCTGAAACCTTAGGGCAAACAGCCAAAATAATTTTGGTAGAAGGCACATTGAAACCCGGGGCCAACGTGACGTTGTATAAGTATGATACCAACAATTACGATTATACCTATACAGTTGCTGACCTGGATCCCGGTTTCGAGAACCGACAATGGCTCGATAAAATGTACTTCCTGCCTTTGGAGCGGGATGAGGTCAACAGAAATGACAAATTAGTGCAAAACCCCGGCTATTAACTCCGGTTTTACTGAACTATTTTAAAATCTATGCTGGATATTATCTTTACCAGCATAGATTTTTTTATTTTAGGGCATCTTAGGTTTTTGAATTCCCAGACTTCCAGAATTTTGGAAACTTCGGAAGTCTTATATTATCATCATATGAAATTAGCACGGTTGAAAACAAAGATAACTACCTTAAAAAGTGCATGGATTTCCCACTCCCTGGTTTGTGTCCTCACAAACTGGAACGAAGTGGCCTGTGGGGACACACGCCACGGTAAGAAAAAAACCGCTGTTTCGGATTTGCAATCTGAAACTTAATACATGAAGGATTTGCAACCCGAAAAACCTTGTTGAAAGTTAAATGAACAAATAATGACAGCCACATTGCCCTCCATTCCTACGCCACAAAATTATGAAACAGTCGGGGCTGCCACCAGCAACTTGGCTGTTAATAAACTAACCTATTTCATTTTTCTGGCTATACTGGCTTTAGCCTCAGCCTGCCAAAACCAACCCGAAAAAATGGCGGAAAACCCCGCTGCCGAAACAAAACCCAAAGAACCTACCCTGTTTACCCTTTTGCCTGCCCA
This sequence comes from Cyclobacteriaceae bacterium, assembly GCA_965230065.1. Lineage (GTDB taxonomy): Bacteria > Bacteroidota > Bacteroidia > Cytophagales > Cyclobacteriaceae. The sequence continues at coordinate 588,954 of OZ245942.1, forward strand.
ACAAACAAAAATAAATTTCAACAACGTGCTTACCGAAGGGCTGAACACCAACGTAATGGCCTACGAGTATTTTTACAATGGAGGAGGCGTAGCCGTAGGCGATGTGAACAATGATGGTTGGGAAGATGTGTACTTCACCGGAAACATGATTACCAACAAACTGTACCTGAACAAAGGACAGGAAGCCCCCATGCAATTTCAGGATATTACAACCGAAGCAGGAGTGGCAGGCAGGCAAGCCCCCTGGGCCACAGGCGTTACCATGGGCGACGTAAATGGCGATGGCTGGCTGGACATCTACGTTTGTTATTCCGGCAACGTACGCCCCGAAAACAGGACAAACGAACTGTACATCAACCAGGGAGCCGATTCTTTGGGCATTCCGTACTTTGAAGAGCAAGCCGAAGCTTATGGCCTGGCAAGCCCTTCTACCAGTACCCAGGCTGCTTTCTTTGATTATGACCGTGATGGCGACCTAGATATGTTCCTGCTCAACCACAGCCCCTTTCCATTGCCCGTGCTGGATGACGTAACCACCGCTGAATATTTGAAAAAAGAAGACCCCATTAATGGCCCGAGGTTGTATGAAAATACTTCCCCCCCCTATCCCCCCCAGGGGGGACAAAGGGAGGGGACATTCGTTGATGTGACTACAAAAGCTGGCATCAGCAGTTCCTCTTTGTCTTATGGGCTGGGCGTAGGTGTGGCCGATATCAATGGGGATGGTTGGCAGGATATTTATATAAGTAACGATTATTCTATTCCTGATTACCTGTACATCAACCAGCAAAACGGCACATTTACCAACGAACTGCATACATCATTTGGACATACTTCCCATTTTTCTATGGGGAGCGACATTGCTGATATTAACAATGATGCCCTGCCGGATATTTATACGCTGGACATGCTGCCCGAAGATAACCGCCGCCAAAAGTTGTTATTCGCCCCGGATAATTACGAACTGTTTAACCTCAACCTCCGTGTGGGTTTTCATTACCAATACATGCGCAATATGCTGCAACTGAATGTAGGGTCTATCCCCCCCAGGGGGGATAAAGGGAGGGGAGAAGTGACTTTTAGCGAAATAGGCCAGTTGGCAGGCATTTCCAATACCGACTGGAGCTGGGCTGCCCTCTTTGCCGATTATGACAACGACGGATGGAAAGACCTCTTCGTGACCAATGGCTATGTGCGCGACTACACCAATATGGATTTCATGAAATACATGGGCGATTTCACACAAAGCAAGGGGAAGCTGGTTAGGCAGGACGTGCTGGAACTGGTACACCAAATGCCGTCATCCAATATTTCCAACTACATTTATCAAAATACTGGCAACTTGCAGTTTGCCAATAAAAAAGAACAGTGGGGCATTGACAAAACCGCCAACAGCACCGGAGCCGCTTATGCCGACCTGGACAACGACGGAGACCTGGACTTGGTAGTCAACAACATTAATAAACCGGCATTCATTTACCAGAATGAAACCGAAAACCAGACAGAAAACCATTATTTGAAAGTGAAACTAAAAGGGGCAGGAAAAAACACAACAGGCCTCGGCGCTAAAGTCACGCTTTTCAATGATGGCAAAAAACAGTACCTGGAACAGATGCCTACCCGAGGCTATCAGTCCAGCGTATCGCCTGTAATGCATTTTGGTTTGGGGGAAACTGAAACTATTGATACCCTTCAAATAGTTTGGCTGAGTGGAAAACAGCAATTGCTAACCGATGTAAAAGCTGACCAAACACTCACTTTAAATGAAGCGGAAGCTACCTCAACTTATGCTCCACCTAAGAAAGCAAAACCTTTTTACAAGGAAGTTGCCCCCCCTATTGCTTTTCAGCACCCTGAAAACTCCCTCAACGACTTTAAGCGGCAACCACTTATGGTGAATCCGGTTTCATTTTCCGGCCCCTCTCTGGCTAAAGCGGATGTAAATGGGGATGGACTGGCAGATGTATTTGCAGGCGGAGCCAGCGGACAAGCAGCCCATCTGTATTTTCAGCAAAAAAGTGGAAAATTTCTAAAACAGAATGAATCCATTTTTGAAGAAGACAAAAACAGTGAAGATGTAAACGCCCTCTTTTTTGATGCGAATGGTGACGGAGCCACTGACCTGTATGTATGCAGCGGAGGCTATGGCAATTTCATGCCGGAAGATAAGGCCTTGCAAGACCACCTTTACCTGAACGATGGAAAAGGCAATTTCACCAAAAGCACCAATGCGTTGCCTGTCATGCTCACCAGCAGCAGTTGTGCCAGTGCAACAGACATTAATGGCGATGGCTTTCTTGATTTATTCGTAGGCAGCAGAGTCATTCCCGGTCGTTATCCCGAAACGCCTATGTCCTATTTACTTATGAATGATGGAAAGGGCAATTTCACTGACAACATACAGAATATTGCTCCTGATTTGCAAAAAACAGGCATGGTTACCGATGCCGCCTGGACAGACCTGAACGGCGACCAAAAAGATGAATTGGTTGTAATAGGCGAGTGGATGCCCATCAAAGTATTTGCGAATGAAGGCGGGAAATTAACAGATAAAACGGCTGATTATTTTGATAAGGCATACAGCGGATGGTGGAATAAATTACTGATAGACGACCTAAACAATGATGGAAATCCTGATTTGGTGGTGGGCAATATGGGCTTAAATACCCAATGCAAAGCCAGCGATGCCGAACCTGCCGAAATGTTTTACAAAGATTTTGATGATAATGGCTCGGTAGACCCCATCTTTAGTTTCTATATTCAGGGGAAAAGTTACCCTTCCGTTACCCGCGATGAGTTATTAGACCAAATAAGCATGGTACGAAACCGCTTTCCCGACTATAAAAGCTATGCCGATGCCCAAGTGGAAGATATTTTCACAGAAAAGGAACTGGAAGGCGTTCAGTATTTAAAAGCCAATGAACTGAAAACCCTGTATTTCGCAGGTAGTGAAAACGGTAAATTTCAGGAAAAAACCTTGCCGGTGGAAGTGCAATCTTCCCCGGTTTTCACCATAAATGCTTTAGACTACAACAAAGACGGAATCAAAGACCTGCTGCTGTGTGGCAATATTCATCAGGCCAAGCTGCGCTTTGGTAATGTAGACGCTAATTTTGGAATTTTACTCAAAGGGGATGAAAATGGAAGCTTCACCTATATTCCCCAAAATAAATCTGGTTTTGCAATACGAGGGGATGTGCGCTCTGTGGTGGAAGTGAATAATTTGCTTTTATTTGGCGTTAATCAGGGAGAAGTTAAAACTTATGCTGGGTACTAGATACTGGCAACTGGATGCTGGATGCTGGATGAAAAGCACAGCTATCCAGAAACCAGCATCTAGTAACCAATATCAAAAAACAATCTACATGCAGAGATATATCATTACCATTTTATTAGGCATTTCAATTTTTAGTTGCCAGCCAAAAAAAGAGTTGCCAAAGCTGAGCAACGACGACATCAACAAGGTCATCACCAAAATAACGGAAGTGATGGTGCATGACGTGACCAATCCACCCCTGGCAGCCCGCTTTTTTGCTTATACTTGTCTATCAGGTTACGAGGTAATCGCCCTGAACGACAGTGCTTACCAAAGTATGGCGAGCGTGCTGAATGAATTTCCTGTTATTGAGAAGCCAGCAGTAGAAGCCAATTCCGTTTCATTAAGCGCGATTTTGGCCATGCTGGAAACAGCGCAAAAAATTCAGCCTTCCGGCAAAATAGTGGCAGATTTTGAGCAGCAGTTTTTAGACTCCTGTGTTCGTATTGGTTTTCCGGAGGAAGTCATAAAAAATGCTGAAGCGCATGCCGAAAACATATCTCAGCAAATACTGGCATACGCAAAGGCTGATGATTATAACAAAACCAGTAATTTTTCAAAATACACGCCCAAAGAGGGAAAAGGATATTGGTACCCCACACCCCCGGCTTTTTTTGCAGCAGTTGAGCCTTATTTTAATACCCTCCGTCCGCTTACGCTGGATTCGGCTGCGCAGTTCAAGCCTGCCCCTCCTGCCCCATTTAGCGAAGATAAAGATTCCCCTTATTTCAAAATGCTAGTGGAAGTGTATGAAGAGGGCGTAGACCTACCCCGGGAAAATCGCACCATCGCCTCTTTTTGGGATTGTAACCCTTTTGCCATGCAAACTACCGGGCACCTCATGGTAGCCCTGAAAAAAATCTCTCCGGGTGCGCATTGGATGGGCATCACCGGTATAGCCTGCCGTATGGCAGAAAAAGATTTTGCCGCCTCTATGAAAATTCACACAGTGGTAGCCATTGGGCTGATGGATGCTTTTCTTTCCTGCTGGGACGAAAAATACCGCAGTAACCGCATCCGACCCGAAACAGCTATCCGGAAATACATTGACCCTACCTGGGAGCCTTTGCTGCAAACCCCGCCATTTCCGGAGTATACCAGCGGGCACTCTACCATTTCGGGGGCAGCAGCCTATATTCTTACACATTACCTGGGAGATGATTTTCACTTTACCGATGATGTGGAAGTGCAGTATGGCCTTCCGGCCCGTTCTTTCCCTTCCTTTATGGCTGCTGCCAAAGAAGCCGCCGTGTCCCGTCTTTATGGGGGCATTCATTACCGGGATGCCAATGAAAACGGTACCCAACAAGGGTTGAACGTGGGAGAATGGGTGATTAGTACGGTGGAGGAGACAACCAACCAAGAGATGACGCAGGCAGAATAACCCCTGTTTACCTTTATGACCATTAAATCTTGCCCTTCTACTTGAATTAAATAACAAAATTCATAAACATTCGTATTGTCATCGTACCTTTGCAGAATTATCACTGGATTGGATATAATCATTAATGCAATCCATTAACATAGCTATAATGACAGAAACATTTGAGGGGACAGGATTAGATGAACGAATTTTGAAAGCGATTAACGAATTATCGTTTCACACACCTACCGACATTCAGGCCAACACGATTCCACATCTACTTTCTTCCAAAAAAGACTTAATTGCCCTGGCACAAACCGGAACGGGCAAAACGGCGGCCTTTGGCCTGCCCATCATTCACATGACCGATGCCCAGTTGCCATACATACAATCACTGGTGCTGTGCCCTACCCGTGAACTGTGCATACAAATTGCCAAAGATTTTGAAAGTTATGCCAATTACCTACCCAAGCTCAATACCGTGGCCGTGTATGGGGGAGCAAGCATAGAAACCCAAATCAAGGCCCTGAAAAAAGGGGCGCACATTGTGGTAGGTACGCCCGGCCGTGTGCTGGATCTTATTCGCAGAAAAACACTTAAATTATCCAACATACAATGGCTGGTGCTGGATGAGGCTGATGAAATGCTCAACATGGGCTTTAAAGACGAGCTGGATGCTATTCTGGAAAACACACCAGAAGAGAAGCAAACCCTGCTGTTTTCGGCCACCATGTCTAAAGAGGTGTATTCCATCGCTAACAATTATATGGATGCGCCTGAGCAAATTAAAATTAAAGGCAAGCAGGTGGGTGCTGAAAACATCAACCATGAATACTACCTGGTGCCTGCCCGCAACAAATACCTGGCACTGAAGCGGATTGCCGACCTCTACCCCAGCATTTATGGCATTGTATTTTGCCGCACCCGGCAGGAAACCAAAGACATTGCCGAAAAACTCATGCAGGATGACTATAATGCCGATGCCCTGCACGGGGATTTATCGCAGGCACAGCGGGATTATGTGATGGGCCGTTTCAGAAACCGCACCCTGCAAATACTGGTAGCTACCGATGTGGCCGCCCGCGGACTGGATGTGGATGACCTCACGCACGTAATCAACTACAACCTGCCCGATGACCCCGAAGTGTATGTACACCGGAGCGGGCGTACCGGAAGGGCGGGAAAAAGCGGAACTTCCATTGCCATTATCCACTCTAAAGAAACAGGCAAACTGCGCCGGTTAGAGAAGATGATGAACAAGAAAATGGAGCATAAAAAAGTGCCGTCGGGGCAGGAAATTTGTGAAAAGCAACTGTTCAATTTGATTGACAAGGTAGAAAACATAGAAGTAAACGAGGCCCAAATTGACCAGTATATGCCTGTTATTTTCAAAAAACTGGACTGGCTGAGCCGCGAAGACCTTATCAAGCATTTTGTTTCGGTAGAGTTTAACCGTTTTCTGGCATACTACCAAGATGCCCAAGACCTGAATGCCAAACCCGGAGCTGATAGACATGACAAATACGATAATAAGTCGTCAGTGCCCTTATCCCGATTTTTCATCAATATTGGCGCCAAGCAAAATCTTTCCAAAAAAGATATTTTAGGGCTTGTAAACAAAAACCTCAATCAGAAAGGTGTAGAGATTGGGCAAATTGAGATTATGAAAAACTTCTCATTTTTTGAAGTAGATGCCCGGTTTGAAAAGGAAGTATTGAAGGTTTTCAACGATCTCACTGTAAATGGTGTTCCTGTATTTGTAGAACCTGCCAAGGCAAAAGGAAAAGGCAAAAGCAAGAAAAAAAGAAGTAAAAAGAGAAGATAATGGATACTTCCCTCATACTGGATTTTCTCAAAAAACTACAAAATAACAATAGTAAAGAATGGATGGATGCAAACCGGGCGGAGTACGAAACTGCCCGGGATGCTTTTAAAGAAATTGTAAGTGCCCTTTTGGGAGAAATTATCCGTTTTGATGAAGATTTGGCCGGCCTTACTCCCAAAGATTGCATCTTCCGCATCAACCGGGATATTCGGTTTTCCAAAGACAAAACCCTTTATAAGAACAACTTTGGGGCGGCCATGTCAGAAGGCGGACGCCGCTCACCCAATGCGGTTTACTACCTGCACCTGCAGCCCCACAACGAATCGTTCATTGCCGGGGGTATTTACAAACCAGACAATGAACACCTGGCAAAAATACGGCAGGAAGTAGATTACAACCCTGAAGAACTGAAAAAGATAGTAACCGCCCCGGATTTCAAAAACCACTTTGGCGAAATGCAGGGAGAAAAACTGAGCCGTCCGCCCAAAGGCTACCCTGCAGACCACCCCAACGTGGAACTGCTCAAGCTCAAAAGCTTCATCGTACTACACAAACTCACCGACGAAGAGGTCATCTCTGAAAACTTCATTCCTGAAACCATTCGTATGTTTCAAATATTACAGCCTTTCAACCGGTATTTGAATGTAGCGATTAGTTAGACGAAATTGCAATTGCTTCGACAATCCGATTCGTCGTACTATTGCCTCTATTAAGGGAGAAAAATCCTAAGCACAAAATACAAAACCCTAAACAATCCTAAATTTCAAAACCCCAAATATCAAAACTCTTTCTTTTGAGTTTATTTAGGCCGGGGCGGTTAGCATTCCGATTCATAGGAATTTCGCTACGAAGCCGGGCAATTTAGGTCTTCGAGTTTAGGATTTATGACAACCCAGGTGCAGGATTTCCGAGCCACCCGCAACCGGAGGCTTTCATTTACAACAGACCATATCTTTAGGGCTATTCAAATAAGCATTTACAAGACATAAAAGAATAATTATTTTTAGTAGTATATTCTTATACTACTAAATTTTATTATATTGCATCATCATGGAAAGCGACATTATTCACAAGCTCAAAGCACTGGGGTTAAACCAACTGGAAGCAGAAGTTTATCACTTACTACTCAGAGAACAACCAATGACGGCATATAAGGTGGGTAAACTGTTAAAAAAACCAACTGCTAACATTTATAAAGCCATTGAGGTATTGGCGAAGGATGGTGCCGTTATGATAGAAGAAGGGAAAAATAAGCTCTGTAAAGCAGTGGAGCCTAAAGAGTTTATAACATTGCTACAGCGCAAATTTGACAATAAAGCAAAAGAAGCAGCAGAAGCCTTATCGCAAATAAAGCCTGGGGTTGAGGAAGAAAAAACCTATTCTTTAGAGTCTGTAGACCTGGCTTTGGAAAAAGCCATAAAAATGATTAATGCAGGCAAAACAATTATTGTGGTGGATGCTTTTCCGGTAGCACTTGAAGAAATTGTTGAGCCTATCCGGAAAGCTATAAAAAGAGGAGTAAAAGTAGTAATCCAATCTTACCAGGAGATAGAGATCGATGGGGCAGAAATCAACATCACCCAAAACCATAATGAAGTCATTTCATATTGGCAAAGCCAGCAGTTGAATGTTGTTGTGGATGGCCGTGAGTCACTGGTTGCCCTATTTGACCAAACATTAACAAATATTTTTCATGCCACCTGGAGCACCAACGTTTACCTTTCTTGCATACTGCATGCGGGACGACTTTGCGAACAAACGCTTCACAAATTAATGGCCGTGCCCGATTCTGAGCATAAATTAAAATCTATAGAAGAAATACTTGAAGGACAAAAATTCTTACGCAACAGTGAGGTACCCGGCGTACAAACACTTTTTCAACGGCATTTTGTCACAAAGCAATGAACGAACCTTTCAATTATAAAAGAAAACGCGCTGCAATTGGTTTCTTTATCGGACTGCTCACTTTTGTATGCGCAGTGTTTATCAGTAAAGGGTTGCTCTATTTTGTACCAAACTCATTTGTTTGGACAGAGCAGGTATTATTGAAGGGGGTATTAATTGCTTTATCAATGTTTGGCATTCATTATTTTTTAAAAATTTCTTTCACAGCAGCAGGTTTCAGGAAGCCAACCTCCAAAATAAAAAAACGGAAAGTTATTTTTAGTGGAATGTTTATTGGTGCGTTGGCTACAGTGCTTATCTTCTTTACTCCGGCAAAAGGCATTGCCCTTATCAAACAGTTAAATCCTATAGAATTCGTCCTGATCATTGTGTTGTGGTCGAGTATAGCGGAAGAGGTTTTGGTGCGGGGACTCGTACAATCATATCTTAAGCCCATTGAAAACAAAAAAGTTGGTAAAGGAAGATTTCAACTAAGTATACCTGTAATTTCATCTGCGGTAGTATTTAGCACCATGCACCTGTCATTATTATTTACCCATACAGATTATTATACAGTTTTGTTGGTAGTAATCACTACTTTTTTATTGGGCATTTTAGCAGGAATATATCGGGAAAAATATAACTCCATCATCCCTTCCATCCTGACGCATATATCGTTCAATATTGGAGGTTTGGTTTCAGGGGTAGCCATAGCAATACTGTATCGTATCGTCACGGGAAACTTCCCTACTCATTAATATTTAAACTCCATAACTATGAAAAACAAGAGAAACAAAAAACAAGCTATTGTAGTAACAATTTTGCTAATTAGCGTTGTGTTCACATGGTTCAGTTCACCTACTTTCTCAGAAATACGAAATGTAGACCTCATTAAAATATTTACAGGTGGTTTGCTGGCCGGATTATTAATTTCGGCATTAAAAGAAATATATTTGGAAAGAAAGGCAGGTGGTTCTTCTAATGTTTAGGTATAGTTAAAGTTCTTACCTTTCCTCCTTCACTAGCCTCACCGTATGCAACACTCCACCTACTGTGATGCGCATGATATAGATTCCCAAATTAAAAAAGGAAGTATCAATGCGGCTGGGCTGATGGGTGGCAAAAGCCTCCTCTTTGTACATACGCTGGCCTTTGAAATCTGTAATCTCCACAGTCGCGGTAGGCATACCTGCATTTTCAATAACAACCTCCAGGTAATCCCGGAAAGGGTTAGGATATGTATTTACCGTAAATGAAGTAGCAGCCGTACTTTGACTGGCATTGTTTGCACTTTGGGCAGCAGCACTGCTTTCTGTGCCTTTTAGTATACCGGCTGAGGCAAAAGCTATGTACCCTACTGTTTCCCCATTATGCACTATTTCCCCATCGGCAGATTTTTCTTCCTCCACAAATACCCTTACACTCTGGCTGTTGAGGTCCCGGTAACGCAGTACACAAGGGTCGATACCATTATGGGTTTGCATGGCAGCAAAAAATATGGGTTTGTTGGCATAATTCTGCTTAAACGATATTTTATGGAGCTTATGCGTTACCGCGCTGCCGATGGTATTCACTTCACAACGGTTGCCTGTATTTTGCTGGCCCGGCGCAATGGCAATCCAGCTCAGCAGCTCGTCAAAATGGTAATTGGTTTTGCTTGCTTCTTCTTCCCGCAAGCGCGCTTTAAACGTGTATTTGTTAATATCTTTATGGCGGGTGGTTACCGGCGTCCCGTCATTAAAAGAAGCACATTGTGTAAACAATACGGGGCGTTCCCCAAAAGACTGAGGAAAACTGATTTCTTTCCATTGGAAGTGTATATCTGTATTACCGGCTACTACTTGCAATCCTCCTTCCAAATAGTGCGTGCCTGCTTCCATTACCATATAATGCACGGTTTCTTTAGCATGAACACCATTGAGGTATTCCCATTCAGAAAGCTGGAATTTAAAACTTTTGGCATCCCTGTCTTTTACACGTACTACCAACGGGTCAGATCCGTTCATGCTCACCGGCGACACCACCACCACCGGGTTTCTGTAAACGTTTTTAAGTTGTACTGTGTGCCATACATTCCGGTTGGGCTGGTCAACAGTTACCCTGCCTACCTCACCCAGCAAACCGTCTGTCTGGCATTCGCCACAGGGGTCTGAGCCCACGGCCGGGTCAAGCAATGAAAGCTTCAGATCGCCCGCCATATAACTTTCAAACCCGGTGGCCTGCAACACATTTTTATCAGCCCCCAGCCAGTCTTCCAGCAAAGAGCCAAATACCCTGCGGTAATCATGTTGCATGCTTTGATCATCGAGGGCGCCGCTGGTATCCAGGTTGTGCAAATTCACATTGGTGCCGGTAACGCCAGGCTTTACACTTGGCCCAAACAGAAACATGGGACCCAAAGTGCCGTGATCAGTGCCAAAATCTCCGTTTTGTTTGGCCTTCCGCCCAAATTCCGAGAAGGTAGCCGATACCACCCGGTGGTCTGCACGCAGGGCTTTGAGGTCATTATAAAAAGCTTTAACAGAGCTTGTCAGCTCTTTGAGCAGGTTGGCATGCCGTCCATAGGTGGTATTGTTGCGGTCTACCTGGTCGGCATGCGTATCAAAACTGCCGATGGTTACATAGTATATTTTTGTTTTACTGCCTCCACTGATGAGCCGGGCTACTGTTTTCAGTTGGTTAGCCAGGGCATATCGGGGGTACACTACCACATTTTTTCCTTTTTCAAAAACAGAAGAAATACGTTGGGCAAACACGCCTGTGTTGTTTTGCTGGTTTACCAGGTATTGCAACTGGTTACCATAGTCTGAATTCGGGAAATATTCGGGTGGAATGCCTACTGAATCTCCCACGTACGTATAAAAGCCGGAAGGGTCCTGCCGCGACAGGGTAAGGGCCACCGCATGTTGCTCTGTGGTATGAAAACCCAACGAAAGTGTGCTGCCACCCACCTGAATGCCCAGGGGGTCTTCCTGCACTTCGGTAGGCCCATTGAGGAAGTTAGGATATTGCGCTTCCAAATAACGGCCAATCCAGCCTTCAGCATGCTCCGTTTTCCCATCACTTCCTTTCAGCCAAAGGTCAGTAGACCGGAAATGAGAGCGGTTGATGCTGGGGTATCCCACACCTTGAATAATGTTGACCTGTCCTTCATCGTACATAGATTTCATATCGTTCATGCGGGGGTGCAGGCCAATGGCATCGGGCACTTTCAGGCTTTTATCTAAAGGAAGAAAAGCCTGATTTCCACTGCTGGGAATGCGCAACGAAGGTCGAATATTGGCATACCGATCGTATTGATCGATGGGAATGAGCGTATTGATGCCGTCGTTGGCACCACTCATAAAAATCACAACCAATACTCTTTCATTAAACTCACTGCCACTCAGGCTGGCTACCATTTTCCGGGTGGCAAAGGCTTTTACCGGAAATGTATTCAGCAACAAAGGGGCGGCCATCATGGGGCTCGACATTCTTAGAAAATCTCTTCTTTTCATGTACATATATTTTGTTCTTGGCAGTCACCCAAAACCCGGAAAATGCGGGCTTCTGGTACGCTGCTTAATCAACTCAAAAAATTAAAACAACTGGTATTCGGGAGATGCCATCAGCGTTTTGATAAAATTGCTGAGGGCAGAATAGATGGCAGAGGCATTGCCGGTTTTTATGTAATCATTCCATTCCAATTTCCAGTTTTCTTCATCAAGTCCGCTGAGTAGGGCCTCTTTAAAGTACCGAAAACGTGCGTCGGTGATGGCTTCCGGTAAAAAGTAATCAACAAACGTTTGCACAAGCGCATCGGCATTATTCGGCTGGGGAAAATACCCTGAGTCTCGTACAAAGCCCACAATATCAATCTTTATCCCGCCTTTGGTAAATTTTCGGCTAAAGCGCTCGTGGGTGAGCAGTAACTCGGGAAGCTGGTAACGGGCAATCATGGTAGACGCATTGAACCAAAGCCTGGAGTATCCCGGCTCCTGAAAGTAAGCAGGAAACCCAGCCACCGTTTCGGGCAAAAACCGGGGCATGCTGGCCGGGATAAAAAACTCCTCCATAGCCCCCCAATAGGTTTCATAATGTATGGCATTCTGGTTGCGAATATGTGGCATATTCGGCTCAAAAATATTGATAGACTGAAACATCAGTTCCATGGGCGACTTTACCAGTGCCCCTACCATTTCGTTATTGCTATTGCCATCGTCTTTATCATAAAAATGCTTGCTTGAAAGCAGTATTTCCAGAGCGGGTTTCAGTTCATAGTTATTGGCACGAAGGGTTTTAGCCAAAGGGGTAATGATACCATTTTCTACTTCCTGGTTGATTTTATCCCGCACAAAAAAGCGGTAGAGCCTGCGGCTGAGGAATTTGGCCGTAGCGAGCCGTGAAAATACCATCTCGATAAAATCATCGAGTTCACGCCACATTTCTTCAGAAGTTTGCGCTCCCCTGATGGTGGTATTTTGAAAAGCCTCACTGAAAGTTTTATCGCCCGTATCGTGTTTTTTAATAAAGGCATCACCCCGGTAAATACCTGTTTCAGCATCCAGGTACCTTCCGCGGGTAAGGGAGTTGATGGTGCCATTATAAAAGCCTGTAAACACACGCGCCGCCTGCCGAATATCCTGCTCGGTATAATTGGTGGCTTCGTCCTGTTCGCCCTTGCCGAGTGTAAAAACTTCAAAAAACTCACGTGCCCAGTTTTCATTGGGCTGGTCTTTGGTATTGGCATAGTTATCCAGGAAAAAAAGCATGCACACATCCGTCGTCATCTTTTTGGCGAATGTTTTGAAGTTGCCCAGGGTGAAGTAACGCAACAGTTCCAGGTGGTCATACCTGACTTTGGGGCTTCTGGCTCCGTCAATGCGGGCTGTGAATGCCGTGTGCAGAAACATAACCATACGGTGGGTGATGGTTGTATCTTTTTGCGCTTCGCCCGTCCACCAGGCCATGACCAGCTCCTGCTGGGTTTTTAAATCATCGTTGGTAGAATACCCGCCATTGATCAGCGACTTATTTTTGTCAAGGCTCAGCGGTTCGGGCATGGTGAGTTTGGCCGGTTTCAAAAGCTGCTTCAGGGCATCAGCAGGTGTCATTTTCTCGAGAGCCTTTACCTGACTGATGGTATAACGGTAAGTAGTACGCCGAAGAAGGTGGGCAGCCAGTCTTCTGCCCAGCACCTGGTTATAAGGAGAGAGGGTCGCCATAAAAAAAGTTTATCCTTTGAATGTTAAATAAAAGAATAAAACAATTTCCATGAAAATTTTCGCTACAGGGAACTACATGTACTATTCTGCACAACATTCGGGGGAAAAAATTTAAAAAAAAGCCAAAAGCCCCGGTAGTGAGAATGATTAATGCAAAATTTTATATCATAATGAGGATATTTTCATAATGATAGAGGGATTCAACTCAATTATATAAAATTAATGCTTGCCTGCATTCAAAGTGTATCCTACATATAGCTGTAAAACCCTGTTTTTTAATTTCAATTTTGAATCGGCAATAGGGTTACCATCATTATCTGCAATCTGAAGTTCATCCGTAACACTGGTAAGTCCGTAATTATAACGCATCCCTACTGTCAAAAAATTCATAAATCTATATTCTAAACCTGCATCAATACCAACATCAAACTTTTTGCTGTAAAGAAAGTCTACATCTTCTGTTCTATCATCAAACTTTGATTTTGCTGATATCAAGTAACCCAGTTCCGGCCCAATACCCAAATACAGGTTTTCAATGATTTCATAATTTAAAAGTACTGGCAGGTTGATATAATGAAGGTGCAAATTTGCTTTTTCAAAACCCTCTTGATCTATTTCAAAGCCTTTGTTGTTATACAAAACTTCCAGAAGAAGTGACAGCCGTTCGCTAACAGGAATAATACTAAACCCGCCTACATGATAAGAAAGTCTCATCGTAGGGTTCTCAAAACCAGCATTATCCGGAATATTTCCAAAGGTGGCATCTGTCAGGTTCCCCCCTGCTTTAACACCAAATTTCACCTGGGAAAATGCAGAAAAAGAGGTAATTAAAAATACTACTATAAAGAAATATAACTTAAGCATAAGGCATAATTTTGGATATAAAATTTTTGCCCTAAAATACCTAATTCTTGCAAAATTCACACAAATAAACAGTGTATTTTTATTTGAGCAAATTATTTTAATTCACCGATGCTCCGGGTTCGGATAATCAAACCGGCAGCCAGCTTCCCATTCAGAACGCTGGTTCCCGTGGGCGGGAATACCCCCGGCGTCTTTGAGTATTCTTGCCAGGTGCAGCAGGTTCCAGGTCATGAAGGTGGTGTTGCGGTTATCCTTTCATTGTTTCTTCACCCACTTGTTTTAAAATATTGTTCAGCAATTTTCTTGAGAAGTACCTTTTATTTTTAAGCCATTTCTCAAAAACAGGTTTCAAATTATTTATCAATCCCTTTTGCTTTGCCTTCAATAACAATCCAATTGAACCTATACAATTTACATCAAAGGATTCAGCTATGATTCTTGCCTTATTATCATCTATCAACAAATAATCGGCATTTAGCTCTTCATATAAAACCACTGATTCTGATTCTCCATAATCCATGATAACAGACAGGTGATTTTTTGATTTGATTTTGACTACCCGTTTTTCCAGCTGATAAAGTAGCTTTTTGTCAAATTCAGGGTTTTCATAGGCTTGAATTTCCTCCCAAACAGCATTTGCAATATAAAATTCTCCAAACACCTTTTCAATGAGGTCAACCTGCCTTACAATTCCGAGAGAAATTAACACTCCTGTATCAGCAATGACAATTTTCATAAACTATAACCCTCTTAACTTCTCTACATCACCCATGATTTGATCTGTGTCTAGTCTGGAAACCGGAATTTTATTCTTTGCCAGTATCTTTTCAAATTCAAACCGGGTTAACCCTGATAATTGCACAGCTTTTCCAAATGTTAGTTTTCCCTCATGAAAAAGCATTAAAGCTATTGCTGATTGAAAATGAGTTTTCAATTCCTGTTCAGACTCATTGAGTGTAATCAATAAATCTGATGGTATATCAATGGGAATAGTAATATTTTTCATAATACCAAAGTTACACATTTTGACAGATGTTTATTATGATATAACCTAACAATTCCACTCAAAATTTCTATAGAAAAAGACACATTACATTTCACCGATGCTCCGGGTTCGGATAATCAAACCGGCAGGCGGCTTCCCATTCAGAGCGCTGGTTGCCGTGGGCGGGAATACCCTCGGCGTCTTTGAGTATTCTTGCCAGGTGCAGCAGGTTCCAGGTCATGAAGGTGGTGTTGCGGTTGGTAAAATCATTTTCGGGGCCACCCGAGCCTTCGTCCAGGTAAGAAGGGCCGGGGCCTGCTTCGCCCAGCCAGGCGGCATCGGCCTGGGGAGGGATCGTATACCCCAAATGCTGTAATGAGTACAGGATATTCATGGCGCAGTGCTTGGCACCATCTTCATTGCCTGTTATCAGACAGCCGCCTACTTTTCCGTAATAGGCATACTGCCCCTGTGCATTCAGTTCAGCCGAATTGGCATATAACCTTTCGATAATTTTGGTGCAGATGGATGATTTCTCTCCCAGCCAAATAGGTGTAGTGATAACCAAAATATCAGCATTTTTCACTTTTTTATAAAGCGCGGGCCAATCATCTTTTTCCCATCCGTGTTCGGTCATGTCTGGGTACACACCGTTGGCAATTTGATAGTCTACCGGACGGAGTACTTCTACATCCACTTTGTTTTTTTCCATGATGGCCTTTGCAATGCGGATAAGCCCGCTGGTGTGCGACAATGTGGGAGATTTTTTCAGCGTACAATTCAGAAATAAGGCTTTCAGGTCAGAAAAATCCCATTGGCTTTCCGAACACATTTGCTGCTGTTTTTCATTCAATATATCATCTGAACCCATTGTATTCTGTATTTTTTTGAGCGATTATGCCAAATTTTTTATAATTTAAAGAAACGGCATGTCAATCCGCAGACATACCCTTACTTTTTAGGCGATCAATTAAACATATACTGAATGCTCAGGCCCTACCATTTTTACGATCGGAAAAGATTGTTGGAAATATTCAGAAAAAACGTACCCGATTTTTTTGCGGCTGCCGAAGAACATACCTTTCTCCATTACCTGGAGCAGTTTGCAACCACCTATTTTGTGATTGAAAATAAGCACCGCATCATTGGGGCAGGTGGGTATCATTTTACAGATGACCCGGACACTGCCCGGCTTTCGTGGCAATTTGTAGACCCTGCTTTTCACCGCATGGGCTTTGGGCGGGAACTCACAGCCTATTTGTTACGGAAGGTTTCCACCCACCAAAGCATTCGTTTTGTAACCGTCTGGACTTCTCAACATGCTTACGGTTTTTATGAAAAGTTTGGGTTTAGGGTAGAAAAAATCAAAAAAAACTACTGGGGCAAAGACCTGGACTTATATGTGATGGGGATGTCGCGGTGAGGTTATTTGTTATACGTTAATAGTTATTTGCAAAAAACCATTAAAGTATGACAAATAACCAATAACAAACCTGAAAGGCAGTGAAAATTCAACAAAATGCATCCAAAATGTGAAATATTATTTCGTGCTATCATTTAGTGAATCAGATTTTGTAGATTTGCCTACTGACAATCAAAGTTTATATTAATTAATAAGATTATTTCCTATGGCATTTGACATTGACATGATTAAGCATGTGTACGCCAATATGGGCGCGCGCATCAACAAAGCCCGCGAGATAGTAGGCAGGCCCCTCACCCTGGCTGAAAAAATATTGTATTCCCATCTTTATCAAGGCGACCCTTCTGAAGCTTATGGGCGGGGTAAGTCTTATGTAGAATTTAGCCCCGACCGGGTAGCCATGCAGGATGCTACGGCACAGATGGCGCTTTTGCAGTTTATGCAGGCAGGTAAGCCCCAGGCTGCCGTTCCTTCTACCGTGCATTGCGACCACCTCATCCAGGCCGAAGTAGGTGCCGCACAAGATTTAAAAACGGCCATTAGTACAAACAAAGAGGTATATGACTTCCTTGCTTCGGTATCCAATAAATACGGTATTGGTTTCTGGAAACCAGGTGCGGGTATCATCCACCAGGTAGTTTTGGAAAACTATGCGTTTCCCGGCGGTATGATGATTGGTACCGACTCACACACACCCAACGCGGGTGGCCTTGGCATGATCGCCATTGGTGTAGGTGGAGCCGATGCCGTAGACGTAATGGCAGGCATGCCCTGGGAGCTGAAATTCCCTAAGCTGATTGGCGTAAAACTAACCGGAAAGCTCAACGGATGGACATCTTCCAAAGATGTAATCCTGAAAGTAGCAGGTATCCTTACCGTAAAAGGCGGAACGGGTGCTATTGTAGAATATTTTGGCGAAGGTGCCGATGCCCTTTCCTGTACCGGAAAAGGAACCATCTGTAACATGGGTGCAGAAATTGGTGCGACCACTTCTTTATTCTCGTATGGCGATAAAATGAAAGAATACTTGCTGGCAACCGAGCGGGAAGACATTGCCAATGAAGCCGATAAGGTGAGGGAACACCTGCGGGCCGACCCCGAAGTGGAAAGTGCCCCTGAAAAATATTACGACCAGGTGATCGAGATCAACCTGTCTGAACTGGAGCCCCACGTAAACGGCCCCTTCACACCTGACCTCGCCTGGCCTATATCCAAACTGGCCGAGGCCGTGAAAACAGAAGGATGGCCTGAGGAAATTGAAGTAGGGTTGATTGGTTCTTGTACCAACTCTTCTTATGAAGACATTACCCGCGCAGCTTCCATAGCCCAGCAGGCGATTGACAAAAAGCTGGTCGCGAAATCAGAATTTACCATTACGCCCGGCTCTGAACAGGTACGCTATACGACCGAGCGTGACGGACTGCTCGATGTTTTTGACAAAATGGGAGGCGTTGTTCTCGCCAATGCCTGTGGCCCTTGTATCGGTCAGTGGGCAAGGCACAGCGATGACCCCAGCAAGAAAAACACCATCGTTACGTCTTTCAACCGGAACTTTGCCAAAAGAAATGATGGTAACCCCAATACCCACTCTTTTGTAACTTCACCCGAAATGACCACGGCACTTGCCATTGCGGGCCGCCTTTCTTTCAATCCGTTGAAAGACAAACTGATGAACGAAGACGGGGAAGAAGTGATGCTGGAAGAACCAAAAGGGATTGAACTGCCTACCCAGGGCTTTGCCGTAGAAGATGCCGGCTATCAGGCCCCGGCCGAAGACGGCAGTAGTGTGGATGTCGTAGTAAAACCTGGTTCTGACCGACTGGAACTCCTTGACCCTTTTGCGCCCTGGGATGGAAAAAATATCTCGGATATGCGGTTGCTGCTGAAAGCGTTTGGGAAGTGTACTACCGACCACATTTCTATGGCGGGCCCCTGGTTGAAATACAGAGGGCACCTGGATAATATTTCCAACAACTGCTTCATTGGTGCCATCAACGCTTTTAACAAAGAAGCCAATAAGGTGAAAAACCTTGTAACCGGAGAGTATGGCGAAGTGCCTGCCACCCAACGGGTTTACAAAAAGCATGGCATCCCTACTATTGTGGTGGGTGATGAAAACTATGGGGAAGGTTCTTCCCGGGAGCATGCGGCCATGGAGCCTCGTCATTTGGGCGTACGCATTATTTTGGTAAAATCTTTTGCCCGTATTCACGAAACCAACCTCAAAAAGCAGGGAATGCTCGGCCTTACGTTTGCCGACCCTGCCGATTACGACAAAGTGCGTGAAGATGATGTGATTGAAACCGTAGACCTGGATCAGTTTGCCCCCGGCAAGCCTGTAACCCTGCGTTTCAAGCACTCAGATGGTACAGAAGACTTGGTGAAGACGAACCATACATACAATGAAAACCAGATTGAATGGTTCAAAGCCGGTTCGGCCCTGAACCTTATCCGCCAGAAGGAAAAAGAAGGATAAGCAACATTCTGCTTTTTTGTAAGGCGGCTGTGTCGACAGCCCGGTCACTGAGCCGTCCTACTTATAACTTAAAAGCCCGCAACACTCCTGCATTCATTGGGATGGGAATTGTTGCGGGCTTTTTTATGTATTTTTTATAGCTCCGGTTTTGCTTTCAGTAAGCCTTCTCTACCCATTCATAAAAAAATAGAAATCATGAAGAGTTTGGCACTGAAAAACTGAAAGTACTGCCTTTGCCATACTCACTCTCTACCCAAATGCTGCCACCCAGCCTTTCTACAAAACCTTTGCATAGTTGCAGCCCTAATCCGGTTCCTTTTTCCCCCTTTGTGCCCTGCACTGTATGGTTTCTGGTATTTGCAAATAGCATTTGGAGGGTTTCTTCTTGCATTCCTATGCCGTTATCTGTGACGGAAACGATTATCATGTTTTCGGCCAATCTGGCACTTATCGTTATCAGGCCATCTTTATGCGTAAATTTAATACTGTTTGATACCAGGTTTCTGATTACTGTATCAAGCATATGCCCATCTGCAAATACCCGCAAGGTTTTGTCAACTGAAACGCGGATACCTATATTTTTCACCTTAGCCGCCTCAGCAAGGTGATGAACCACTTTGGTTATCTCGAATGATAAATCTAACATGTGCGGTTTCAGGGCTATTTCATCTGATTGCGTGCTCACCCACATGAGCAAATCATCCAGCAGGTCTAACAGGTTTACAGCACTTTGCCTGAGCAATGACAAATACGTATCCAGTTCTTTATGCTGCAAGTCTTTCACTTCCATATCGATCAAATCCAACAGTCCAATACAGCTTGAAAGCGGGCTTCTGAGGTCATGTCCAATAACAGAAAACAACTTATTTTTTTGGGCATTAATTTCCTCCAGCCTTTGCAAAACACCCACCCTTTCTGTTACATCCCGGGAGACAGTTTGCAGCATAATTACTTCTCCACTTTCATCTTTGATGGGCTTTGTATTGGTAGAAAACCAAATATAGGAACCGTCTTTTTTTTGAATACGGTATTCCATGTTGGGTATTTCCTCCCCAGCGTTTGCCGGCGTATGTGAACCTTCCCTGATTCGTTCAATATCTTCAGGATGAAAAAATGCATACGGGGTTTGGCCGATGAGCTCTTTGGGCTTAAACCCTAATATTTTATATACCGAAGGGCTAAGATATTGGTACGTACCATCTGGTGCATGTAAAGCCACCATATCCAGCATGTTATCGGCCAGTAAGCGATATTTTTTTTCATTTTCGCTTAGTTTTTTCTCTGACAGGATTCTGTCCGTAATATCACGTTGAATACCAAAATGCCCTGCAATTTTCCCTTCATCATCATACATACAAATATAATCCCCTTCTACCCACATTTCTGTACCATCAAAACGGCGGTTTTTAGACTCTATGTGTAAGCGTCCTTTAGTAAATAACTCTTTCCAGGCTTTCTTCCCTTCTTCTATGCCTTGTTCAAAAAAGTCTGCAGGGGTAAGGCCAATGAAGTTTTCCCTGCTTGTGCGGAACTGTTCCAGCATAGCATCATTAACGCGGGTAATGCGCTGTTGCTTAAATACATGCTCTATCAAAGCATCTTTATCAACGGTATCATCCCATTGGATGGGCTTATCCAGCATCATAAAGAAAAAACCGTCAAGTGCCTGGGTAAAAAAAGCGTCTAACTGCCGCTGGCTCCAGCGCAATGCTGCTTCGGCCGCTTTTTGCACTGTAATATCCCGAATAGCCGCCGACACCAAGGTGCCTTCTTCTGCTTTAAAAGGGCTCAAACTGATTTCTATTGGAAACTGCCCACCACTTTTCTTCTGTCCGAGCAACTCCATGCCGGTGCCCATGGGCCTGGCTTTAGGGTTTTTAAAAAATGCTTCCCTGTGCTTTATATGCTTTTGACCGAGTTGGCCTGGTAAAAGCATTTCTACATCCTGCCCGAGCAGCTCACTTTTTTTGTAACCAAAAAGTTGCTCTGTTTGGGCATTTACCAATACAATTTGCCCCGAAGCATTTACAATTACCATAGCATCGGGGGCAGTTTCCAGCAGGGCCTGTGCTTTGCTTGCCGCATTGCGGTATTCCGTGATTTTTCGTTCAATACAGGAAATGCCAATAATTTTATTCTTCTCACCTTTGATTACCGAATAGGAAACTGAAACCTTTACCTTTTTTTTCTCTATGGTAACCCGCTGGCTTTCAAAAGGATCCGCATATTCATTGAGAAGGAGGTTCTCTTTAATTTGGTCAAATTCTGAAAGTATGGCTTTTGGTAAAAGAGTAGTAAATGGCTGGCCAATCAGGTCATCTTCCTGGTATCCGTAAAATTTTTGTGCAGCAGGGTTGGCATAAATAATAGTACCCGTGAGGTCAATGCCAATGATCATATCACTGGCTGTGTGTACAAGCGTATTGGTGAGCAGGTGGTCCATTTGCTTTGTTTTTAAGCTTATTAAATGCCATTGGCATGACAAGCTTTACTGTCTCCTATGCTACACTTGACCTTCAAAAAAATATCAAAAAATATACATTAACGCATGACTTTACAGAATATATGCTACTGAATAGACCACTTAAAAATTTGGCTAAATTGATTGGTTAGTAATCTTTTAAAAAAATAATATACGATCAGGTCACTCTAAACATGTCTTTAATATATCCTTTTTCCCGATTAATTTCAAACAAATTCCCTTATCAAAGGTGCTAATTTGTACAGCGGAAAGGGTTTTAAGTAACCTAATAACTCAATTTACGCAGGTAAACCGTTATAATTTTTCCACCAATGTTTCCAATGCCATCCCCCGGGAAGCTTTAATTAGCACAATTGCCTTATCAATAACGGTTTTTTCCAAATAGCTTTCCAAAGCTTTTTTCTCTGAAAAATATTCAGAGGCAGGACAGGCCCGGGCGGTGGTTTGCATGTGTTTTCCGCATAACAAAACCAGGTCAAAATTTGCCTTTGTTAATACCTGGCCCAATTCATGATGTTCTTTCTCCGTATCTTCTCCCAGCTCGTACATATCTCCCAGGATTACGACCTTTTGTTTGGCTTGCATATGTTGCAGGTTTTTTATGGCTGCCAGCATAGAATCAGGATTGGCATTGTAGGCATCCAGAATGATAGTGTTGTTTCCTTTTTTTACTACTTCAGAACGTTTGTTGGTAGGGTTATAAGCTTTCACTGCTTCGTTGGCAGCCTTTGCAGGAACTTCAAAATATTTACCAATGCACAAAGCTGCCGCAATGTTGTTGAAATTATACGTGCCCAAAAGCTGGGTGTGTATTTCATTACCCTGCTCATCCCGATAGATAATGAATGGGTCGGCACCGAGCAGTTCGCAGTGGTAATAGTCATTTGCTGCCGGATAAAACAAGGGTTTTTCAAATCGCTTGCTCATGTTGGCCAGTATTTCGTCCTGTGAGTTGATGAATACCGTGCCTTTGGTTTGGATGAGATAATGGTACTGCTCACTCTCGCCCCTGATGGCCCCGTCAAATCCGCCAAAGCCTTCCAGGTGGGCTTTGCCAATGTTGGTGGTGAGGCCGTGGGTAGGTTCGGCAATCTGGCATAGCTCTGCAATATCGCCTACTTTATTGGCGCCGAGTTCAATCACGGCAATTTCAGTATCTTTTGAAATGGAGAGTATAGTAAGCGGTACGCCAATGTGGTTGTTCAAATTTCCTTTGGTAGCATGGGTCTTGTATTTCCTGCTGAGCACGGCGGTTAACAGTTCTTTGGTGGTAGTTTTACCGTTGGTGCCATTGATGCCAATAAACGGAATATTGAGTTGTTTGCGGTGATGATTGGCTAATTGCTGCAAAGCGGTGAGCACATCTTCTACCAAAATGAAGCGCTCATCTTTCCGGTATTTTTCTTCATCAACCACAGCAAATTTCGCCCCTTTTTGCACTGCCTCGGCAGCATAAGCATTGGCATTAAAATTTGGGCCTTTTAGTGCAAAAAACAGGGTGTCTGGAGATATACTGCGCGTATCCGTGGAAACTCCGGTACAGGAAAGAAATTTTTGGTACAAATCTGCCATCATTTGCATTTATATTTTTTTTGCAATTTACAGGAAATTTCAGCAGGGTAACAATCCGATTATTTTTTTATATTAGTAGAAGGCTTAGGCAGGGGCGCATAACTTACTTGCGCGATTCAGGGTTTAAATAAGTAAGGATGATATTAACCCAAAAAACTATTTTATATGAAACGTTCTTCTACCTTTCTGTTTTCAAACAAGTATTTGCTCATCAGCAGTTCGCTGGCCTTGTTACTGCTCATGAGTAACTTCAACAGCTCTCCTCCACCTCCTGATTGGGACGCCAACACGCCTGTACATGAAGTTTTGCAATATCTGGGAGAAACGCCTCCTGACCATTATTTGGACAACATTACTCCAGAAATGGTCAGACGTGGCGAAGATATTATCAAAAAAGGCCGCACTGTTGGGCCTGATGGTACACTATCCGGTTACGTAAGCAAGTTTTACGATTGTACATCCTGCCACAATATTACCATTGAAGACCCCGATTTGCGGGCATCTGACCCGGAAGCGCGCCTGGATTTTGTGCAAAAAAAAAATCTTCCCTTTTTGCAAGGCACTACTTTTTATGGCAGTGTCAATAAAGAAACCTGGTACAACGATGATTATGTGAAAAAATATGGCGACATGGTATACGCAGCCAATGAAGACATCAAAGCGGCCATTCAGCTTTGTGCCACTGAGTGCGCCCAGGGCCGGCGAGTCACCGACTGGGAAATGGAGGCCATTCTGGCTTATCTCTGGGATTTGGGCTACAAACTGGGCGATCTGAACATGACAGCGGCTGACTATCAAAAATTAAATGCCCAAGCAGCCGAACAGGCCAACTACAAAGATTTGAGAGAATGGATCAAAAGTTTTTACTTGCTAAAGTCTCCCGCTACTTACGTAGAGATGCCCGAAGATAAACAAGCCGGTTACCCGTATGAAGGTAACGCTGAAAGGGGGAAAGCTATTTACAACTCCAGTTGCCAGTATTGTCACAAGCCGTATGGCGTATCTAATTTCTGGCTTGACGATTCGGAACTTACTTTTCGAAAACTGCGCCGAAATATAGCAAAAGACAATAATTTCTCTATTTATAAGATGATCAGGCAGGGAACCTATGCCGTGCCCGGCCACAAGCCTTACATGCCTTTGTACACCAAAGAACGCATGAGCGACCAGCAGGTGGAAGACTTACGGGCTTTTATTGAGAACAGGGCTATTTAAGTAGGCAGCGGCAGTAGGCAGGTAGCAGTCAGTTACTGCCTTTTGCTGCTGCCTACTGCTACTTAATTTTGCTACTGGTAGTTCTTTCCTCCTACCCGGAACGTTCGGGTAATATTAAAGCCAAACCTGATTTTTCCATCAAAGAAATCATCCCTTGTATCGGTAATAAAAACTTTTTCTGTCATGCCTACGCTGTTGGTGAAGTTCAGTTGGAAAATGTGTCCGTTGGTTTCAATTTCCAACCCAATGCCCACTGAATTGTAATATCCATCCAGCAACTGATCGGGCAAATTGTAGAAGTATTCACCGATGATGGCCAGGGTTTTGGAAATCTGGTACTTTCCTCCAAACCCTAAAGAAATAACAGCAGTTTTATCATCTACCAAAGTTTCGCTGTTGCGCAAAACAAGCGTAGGACTAAATTGTAAAGAAAACCGATCGCTGAATTTTCGCCCGATAATGGGAGTAAATGTAAAAAAGGATTTATTCTGAAACGAACCTTCATCCTGACTGAGGTTGGTACCTACGCTGGAATAAAGCGTCATGGTGATGGGCATGCGTCCTTCTCTTTGTAAAAGCAGTTTGTATTTAAGATAAGCATCCAGAGGTTTATCAGCTACATTGCTTCTGCCAATGCCTACCATCAGCCTGTTGGTTATGCCATAGTCAAAGCCGAGGCGAATATTGGCAATGTCTAACCCCCAGAGTTCATCTGCCCCCAGGTCAAGCGTGCCAAACCTGTGGGAAATGATAAATTTCAGCACTCCTTTCTCTTCAGTCTCTACAGACTGGCTATTGATCAGGCGGGTGTCTTTAAAAGTTTTGTATACGTACGGATAATCGTCATTTTGTGCAAATGCATACGAATAAGACAGGAAAATGAGCAAGAATAAGTAAACATGTTTCATGGGTAGTATATATGGTTAATGTGAAAAATGATTCGAAAAAAAGAAGCTACCTTATGCAAAATCCAAGTCAATATTTCATGCATGGCAATGGTTATATCTATAATTTTACAAAATTCTTCACGATTTCGGGCATCTTTGGTGCTTATAATTGAGCCAGCATGTGTTTTGTGAAGTATAAACGGTATACTTTAGATGGTAGGTTCGCAAAGTGACAGCAGCAGTGGGCAGTCGCACAAGAACTGCTTTCTGCAACTGTCTGTTGCTCCTCACACTGTCCATAAAAACCACCCTAAAATGGCAAAACGGGCAAAGCGGGCAGCTGAATAAAGGACATATTTCCTGATTGGAAAATGAAAAGTAGCACTCAAAAAACTAATGGTAGCAAAAGGAAGGGGCGTAAGTGCTGATAAAATGATGACAAATCCGCCAAACTTTGAATATATACCAGCATAATACCGGAAAGAATCCAATTGGGTCAGTCTTTTCAAAAAGTTGATTTGTTTGGCTTTGGTACCCGCCCAGTAAGCAATGAACGCCCCTGTGTAAGAAAGCACAGCTAATAATAGCACGTAGAAAATATAAGTAAATAAAGGCTCTTTTTTCGCCCAGAGAATGAAAAACTCCAGCGGAATAATACCAAACAATGTTTCAGAAGTGAAAAAGATCATGAATATCAACCCGGGCTCTCCGGTAAATGGGGACAAATATTGATTCCAATGATGGGGAATAAACCTTTCAATCAGCAGATACCCGCCCACAATTACACCCAGCCAGATCAACGCCTTTATTCCGGAAGAAAGGACAAATTGATAGTACTCTTTTCGGTCTTTATCCATTTAAATTTTGCAAACCCACGTTTAATATTTGGCACACTCAGCCGAGCATTCCACTATCTTTCTAATCAGTAGTGAATATTATTAACATATACAAACGCCTTCCATACCATCAAGGTTAAGAAGTTAGATGAATATTGACAAGGGTTTATGGCGCTTAACGGCTTTCGAGAGGATTGACAATGCATTCGTACCAGGATAAAATAATAAAGCATGGACAATAGTGAGGCTATCAGAGCCATACTTTCTATTGGAGATACCGATGGGCTATGCTATTGTGTAGGCAAATTTACCAGTAAAAACCGCGCCCTTGTTATTGTACGGAAATATTAAAAGTATAATCAAAGTCTGATGCACCATCATTCACTCCTGTACTTTCAGATTTAATGGTGGGCTGGTGCTTGAGAACAACCCTCAGTGTTCCGATCTTGCCCGCATCATTGGTTACCCACAAGGTCTCCATACCTAAAGGCAACTCATTTTCATCCCTGTCCTGGTAATTAATCTCCTCCCTATTCTTTTGGATGTCAGCACTGGGAGGATCCGTGAAAATATCCCCTGTTCCGCCAAAGAAAAACTGGTGTGCTTTATCTTCTTTTTTTATTTCCATCGTAATATCATATCCTTCATCTTTGGAGCCAAGCATCTCATTAAAAACTTCTATAGAAAGAAGATAAGGAGTATTGGGATCTAATACAACATCTTCTATAATGGCATTTTCCGGTCCATCACCATCCGGGTCCACCGCTTGATATACGTATACATTACCTCCCAGCACAGGTGCAAAAACCAAACGAGTAGTAGTGATAGTCTCCGGAGTATTTTCTACAGCAGGTTCGGCCTTCTCACAACCATTGTAAACCAAGCATATCGCACAAAAGACCAAAGGATGTATAAACCAATTCTGTATCACTTTTTTCTTCATAATACTTCTAATTTGAATGCCGGGATATAGCACAAATTCTGATCTAAAGAAGGGGTTATGTAAGAAGCAGGTAATGAAATGAGGAAGAAAGAGGTGGCGTTTGGGCTGCGATACAATTTTTAACCGACTACAGGTACCAACTATCTTTACTGATTTTCTTTCCGATTATCCAATTTGAAAGTAATTTTGCATATCCCTTTACTCAGGATATATGTCTGTGATAATATAAAGAAAGCTGTTTCGTTTATGCATAATAAGAGGAAATAGCCTCAAGGAAGGTATTTTTAAAAATTATTCACGATACTTTCAACCTTTTACTGAAATTGCGTGTCCTTTAATTGAGGAAGTTAATATTACTTATGGAACCAGTAAGAACGCCTAGCCAAGCATTAGTGATTTTTATTTTTTTAATGATTACTATTTTTAATTTTAACGCTGAGGAAGAACACGAGCAGTCTTCTTCTACATATGCTGAGCTGTACCATACTCCTGAAACGTGGATATTAGGTGCTGAAAACATACCATCGATACATCAGCAGCGAGGCTTACAAAACATGGCGCCCTACCCTACCGATACAAACACATTATTTCATCTGGTGAATTATCAGGAAGTGAAAAAACAGCGAAATAAGTTTACTAATTTTGTACGCTCAGCAGTGTGGACAATGCGCTAAAACTTGCAGGAATGGCATAAAAAAACCATTGCCGGAATTTCAGCAATGGTTTTTAAAATATTTTTGTTAAGTCTAATGCTGCCAGGGTTATGATTCGCCTCCCTTTGCAGATTTCAATGTTTGTACAATTTGCGTATAGCGTGCTTTGATGTCACTATCTGAAGCAATGCCTTTCTTCACAGCAGAATATGTTTTTGCCCCTAATACTCTTTTTACCATTGTTTTGAAAGCATCGTTAAACTCTGATGTTCTTTCACTTTGCATTTTATTCACGTTATTAATGAACTGCTTCTCTACATCATTTGCCGGGGCTTCGCCTCCTGCCAATGCATTATAGCGATTTTTGATAGCAGGATCTTGTTTTTCAACATACTCTGTAACCTGGGCAGAAAGCTCAGCTTTGAAGAGGTCAAGCGTTTCCATCAATACAGCATATTTGTATAAATCTGCATCAGCCACTTCCTGGGCGTAGGTGTTAACAGAAAACACACCCAAAAGACACACAGAAAGAAACCCGCGGACAAAAACCTTACTGTAATTTTTCTTACTCATAGTTGTACTTTTTAAACTTTAATGGATAAATTAAGAAAGAAATAAATATGAATTATATCAAAAATACAAATGATTCTTTAAATTATTTTTGATTTTTATGACAATGAGCTAACAAATAAGTCATGAAATTTTTAATTTTTCAACAATTCGATGGGTTTTTCATGTTTTTTTACCCAATTAGCTTATTCATTACAAAAGTTACACCAGTAGCCTAATTATTGACATTTATTTTTTTCTGCATTCACTTTTTATTCCTCCCGGAAAAAACGCGTCATATTTTTTACTGACAAAATGTCACTTTTTATCCACCTATTCTTAACTTTGTACGTTACAGCATACACACTCTTTTAAATTGATATTATAACATGGAGCTGATCAGAGAGTTAGATATACTATCACCGGAAACCAAGTCTTGTGAACAATATGAAACCACAAAAAACACGCATACTGGCAAGAACAGGAAGCTTTATGTAGAAAGCTATGGCTGCCAGATGAATTTTTCTGATAGCGAAATTGTAACGTCTATCATGCAGAAAGAAGGGTTTGATACCACTTCAAACCATGAAGAAGCCGATGTGATTTTTGTGAATACTTGTTCAATCCGTGATAAGGCCGAACAAACGGTACGCAAAAGGCTTACGGTATTTAATAAACTAAAAGAAGAAAAACCCGAACTTATGGTGGGCGTACTGGGCTGCATGGCCGAGCGCCTTAAAGAAAAACTGCTGGAAGAAGAAAAAATCGTGGATTTGGTGGCAGGGCCAGATGCCTATCGTGACTTGCCCGCTTTGGTAAAAAAAGCTGATGACGGGCAAAAATCTGTCAACACTTTCCTTTCACGGGAAGAAACCTATGCAGATATTAGTCCGGTACGGCTCAATTCTAATGGCATTACCGCTTTTATTTCCATCATGCGTGGGTGCGATAACATGTGCTCTTTTTGTGTAGTGCCTTTTACCAGGGGGCGGGAACGCAGCCGCGATCCACAATCTATTGTGCAGGAAGCGCAGGATTTGTTTGACAAAGGCTACCGGGAAGTAACCCTGCTGGGACAAAATGTAGATTCTTACAAATGGTCGCCCAATGCCGAACTGAAGGGAAAGGCCCAGATAGAAAAGTCAGGCGAGACCGATATTGTCAACTTTGCCCAGCTTCTGGAAAAAGTAGCCCTGGTGCATCCCGATTTGCGCATACGGTTTTCTACCTCTCATCCTAAAGATATTACCGATGAGGTGCTGCACACCATGAAGCAATATGAAAACATCTGCAACTACATTCACCTTCCGGCACAAAGTGGCAGCACCCGTGTGCTTGACCTGATGAACCGTACCTACACCCGCGAGTGGTACATCAACCGGGTAGATGCCATCCGTCGCATTATTGGCGATGAGTGTGGTATTTCTTCAGATATGATCGCGGGTTTCTGTACCGAAACCGAAGAAGAACACCAGGAAACACTTTCGCTAATGGAATATGTGCAGTACGATTTTTCGTATATGTTCTATTATTCGGAAAGGCCCGGCACACTGGCGGCCCGAAAATACAAGGACGATATTCCGCTGGAAGTGAAGAAAAAACGCCTGCAGGAAATCATAGCCAAACAACAGGACTTATCACTGGCACGCAACCAAAAGGAAGTAGGAAAAGTGCATAAAGTTTTGGTAGAAGGTTACTCCAAACGTTCAGATGCAGACTTGCAAGGCAGGAATTCTGCCAACAAGGTAATCGTATTTCCTAAAAAGCATTACCAAAAAGGAGATTATGTAAACGTAGAGGTAAAAGATTGCACAGCAGCTACTTTGTTGGGCGAGGCAGTTTCAGAGGTAAATTAATAGAGAAATTATGTTGGATCAATCAGAAATCCAAAGTATAAAGCAGCGGTTTGGCATC
This sequence comes from Cyclobacteriaceae bacterium, assembly GCA_965230065.1. Classification (GTDB taxonomy): domain Bacteria; phylum Bacteroidota; class Bacteroidia; order Cytophagales; family Cyclobacteriaceae. The sequence continues at coordinate 619,345 of OZ245942.1, forward strand.
ATTGGCAATTCATCACGGTTGAACCAGGCCATCGTGGTGGCTTCACAAGTAGCCCCTACCGATATGACAGTGCTGATTACCGGGGAAAGTGGCAGTGGTAAAGAGTCATTCTCAAAAATAATTCACCACCTGAGCCGGCGCAAGCATGGGCAATTCATTGCCATCAACTGCGGAGCCATTCCCGAAGGCACGATTGACTCTGAACTTTTTGGCCATGAAAAAGGTGCGTTTACCGGGGCGCAGGATGCCCGCAAAGGCTATTTTGAAGTAACCAACGGCGGTACCATCTTTTTAGATGAAATTGCCGAAATGCCCACCGGCACCCAGGCCCGGCTGTTGCGCGTGCTGGAAAATGGAGAGTTCATCAAAGTGGGCTCTTCTAAAGTGCAAAAAACCGATGTGCGGGTGGTGGCTGCTACCAATATCAACCTGATGGATGCGGTAGAGAAAGGGAAGTTCAGGGAAGACTTGTACTACCGGCTCAGCACCGTGCCTATTTATGTGCCACCCCTCCGCGAAAGAGGAGAAGATATTGCCCTGCTTTTCAGAAAATTTGCTACTGATTTTGCAGAAAAATATCGCACCAAACCCATTCATCTTACCGATGATGCCAGGGAAATGCTCATTTCTTACCGCTGGCCGGGTAATATCCGGCAGTTGAAAAACCTGGCCGAGCAGATATCAGCCCTGGAGATGGAAAGAAAAATAGACCTGGAAACGTTGATGCGGTATTTGCCCAAAGAGAAAAGCAGCCTGCCGGCCTTGTACAAAAAGCCCCAGGAAGAAAACAGCAGCAGCCAGTTTACCGAAAGGGACATCTTGTACAAAGTGCTTTTTGAGATGAGAAATGATGTGAACGAACTCAAAAGCCTTGTCTTTCAAATATTACAAAATGAAAACCAGGAAGGCACCCACATCTTACAAAAACACCAGTCGTTTTTCAATGATGTAGACGAAGACATCGTTAAAGAAGAAAGTGGACAGGAAAATGGAAATATTCCACCCGGACGCTATCTGATCAACCCGGGCAATGCAGGCAGAAATGAAAGAAAAACATTGAAATTAGATGCGATAGAAGATATTGCACATGAAACCGAAGAAGAAGATGATTCCTTATCTTTGGAGAAAAAGGAAAAGGAACTGATTATCAAAGCTTTGCGTAAAAACAACAACAAAAGAAAATACGCAGCGCAAGACCTGGGAATTTCTGAAAGAACACTTTACCGCAAGATCAAACAATATGAAATTGAGTAAAACCTATGCGATAATTTTGTGTATGGTGGCACTGGCCTGTACGCAGTGTGGCAGTGTGAAATATTCTTTTACAGGCGCCTCGCTGGGCCCCGAGATAAAAACTATCTCAATAGATAACTTTTATAATGATGCCGGCGGGGGGCCTCCGAACATGAGCCAGCAGTTTACCGAAGAAATCAAAGATTATTATGCCCGCAATACCAGCCTGGGCGTAGTAAATGCAAATGGCGATTTGCTACTGGATGGAAGCATCGTTAACTACCAGTTTACTCCCGTGGCTCCTCAGGCTTCAGGCACCGACGAACGCTCTGACCAGGCCGGGTTGATGCGGCTTACCATTACTGTAAAAGCATCTTATGTAAATACGTATGACGACACTTTTGATTTCAACAATAAAACATTTTCATTTTACGAAGACTTTCCGGCAGATCAGGACCCGTCTACCGTAGAAGAACGGCTGATAGACCTTATTTTTGAACAAATTATTTTTGATATTTTTAATGCAACCGTAGCCAACTGGTGAGAGGCCTGGCACATTCGTAAAGCGTAGCAAACTAGCGATAACCAAAAGTTATTTACGCTTTTCCCTCTGTTCGCAGGTATACAGGCACATTTTTTGAAATTGCAGTATAAAATAATTATATAGAAACATGAGTATCAACAGACAAAAGTTATTGGGTATTCTAGGAAGTCCTAATGAGATATCTGATAAAGACCTGGAAGAATTGGAAGAGGCCGTTAGTCAGACCCCTTACTTCCAGTTAGGCCATGCCCTCATTGCCAAGGCCAAATATGACAGGCAATCTCCCGATGCCTACGATAGTTTGAGCCATGCTGCCATATATGCGCCCAATCGTGGTATATTAAAGAAAATATTTTATGATAATCTGAGTATTGATCATCAGGCAGGCAATACAGAGGATATACAAACAGTGGCCAATGAGCCCGAAGAAGATGTTGCCTCTGCTATTACCCAAGCAGGCGAGGTTGAAGAAAGTGAGCATGAAGCAATAACAGCTGTACCTCAAGAAAGTGAAGGTATTCACCCAGAAACAGAAACCATTTCTACGGTTGGCGACCAACTACCGGTAGAAGAAACTGCCGACATATTCGCCGAAGCTGAAGAAACTAAAGAAGAAGTGGAAGTTAAAAATGAAACCGAAGAAGAAATAAGTGATACAGAAACAGAGGGTAAAGAAACGCTCATCATAGATGAACCAACGGGGAAAGAAGAAATAAGTATAAAAAATAAAGAGGAAGACGAAGAAGTTTACCGTGAGTTACAAGAAAACCTCAATAGCTTACGAAAAAACAAAATAAAATTTGACGACGAGGTAGAAGACACTGAAGGGTCGGGTAAAAAAAAAACACTAAATGACCCTGATTTGCCTGAAAATGAGGAAGCAGACCTGACAACACCTCCTGCTTCCTCAGAAAAACCCTCTCCTACAGAAAATAAAAGCACCAAAAGTAAGCGCGAAAAAGGCAATTCCAGACTGATTACCGAGATTTCATTGCTGGAGCCCTTACCCTCTGACCAACCCAAAACAAAGCAACAGACACAGTTTTCTTTGATTGACAAGTTTATCAATACTGAGCCGGAAATCTCTTTTAGAGACCAGCCCACAGATGATACGCCCCTGTCAGACTTATCAGAAGAAAACACCCTGGTGCTTGATCACTTACTTACCGAAAACTTCGCTGCCATTATGCTAAAGCAGGGGAAGGTAGACAAAGCCCTTGAAATATACCGTAAATTAATTTGGAAGTTTCCACAGAAAAAGGCGTACTTTGCAAGTAAAATTAAAGCACTAAAGGAAAGCGAGTAAGATGTTGACATTTATCATGATTCTGATCATTATCATAGCAGTATTGCTAGTATTGATAATTTTGGCCCAAAACCCAAAGGGCGGTGGTTTATCCAGCCAGTTTGGCGGCTCTGGTTCTTCCAGTCAAATGATGGGCGTAAAACGTACCACTGACTTGCTTGAAAAAATCACCTGGGGGTTTGGTATTACGCTGGTTATACTTACTCTCTCATCCAGTTTCCTCATTGGCACCGCTACTGAATCTGGTGGACTTATTAGCCCCAACATAGAAAGGGCACAGGAAAGAAATGTATTGCCCAACCTAAATTCACCGGCACCGGGCTCAGCTGATAGCGCTGCCCTTGACATAGAGAGCCTTACAGAAGAAGAAGGTAACGAAGAGTAGTATTCTTTTTTTAGCCATTACATTTAAGCAAAAGTTACTCTTTTATCAAAAATACCATTTTTCTCTCAAAGACTGATACATCACATTATTATACGGAACTGCTGTTTTTTCACTAATGTAAAAATATATCAGGCAGCCTCCCCAATATGCTCCATCAACAGCCGCTTTGTAATGGGCAGTAACGTTGTACGCACCGGGCATCTTACCTCAGAACGCACCAAATAGGTAGCCGGATTGGGCAACTGCTTGTTACGGGCAATCAGGTCTGCTTTCAGCCTTTCAAAAGTATGGCCCACGCCAATCTGCGTGTTCTCAATAAATTCAGTGCTGATGGCCCGGTAATTTTCGTTTCCATGCTTAAACACTTTCATTTGATATTGGTAAACCATTGTATCTGTGCTTTCAGGCCCGCTGAGGAAAAGGTAGCCCTCATAAATATACAGCGGAATAATGCCGATAGGCTCAATGGCAACATGCCGCGCAATATTTTCATAAATTTCTTTTCCTGCTTCCAGGGTATTTTTAAACTGGGGCAAAGAAAAATTGATGATGTCCTCAATTTCCTTCATCAGCTGATCGTCTTTGATAATCCGCTCGTAATTAACTTTTAGGTTTTCAAAATCAGCTTTACTGATGCGCTTGGGGAAATTTTCGTACAACAGCGTTTTGTTGTCTTTCAGTGCCTGCAAGTTGCGGTAATGAAAAACCAGGTCTGACATAAATGGGTACAAAACCTTAACCCCAAAGTTTGCTTTTACTTCCTGTATGTAGGCCAGTAAGATATACTTTTTATATTCCGAGTCAATCAGCCCTTCGGTGAGCCAGTCTTTATCTAATTTTGTCATAGATATTTGTTTGGTTAAATATATAACGGAAAAAACCAGAAATTTTGGTGCTTATAAGATAGAAGAAATGAAAAAATGTCAGTATAGAAAAACACTGTCAGTCTTATTATGTAAGTTAATCTGCAATATTGACGTGAAAGTGTGACAAAAGAGGGTATCTGACAGTGTTGGCATAAGAAGTGATAGTTTAGTCTGTGGAAGAACTTTTTTTTAACCATTAGTTTAAAGCATTTTAATTTAAAATTCAATAAAAAATGTCAAAAGTAAACATCACACCATTGGCAGACAGGGTTCTGGTAGAGCCTGCTGCTGCTGAAGAAAAAACCGCATCTGGAATTATCATCCCCGATACTGCCAAAGAAAAACCACAAAAAGGTTCGGTAGTAGCCGTAGGTTCCGGTAAAAAAGATGAGCCGCTTACCGTGAAAGTGGGCGACCAGGTATTGTACGGTAAATATGCCGGTACTGAAATCACAGTAGAAGGCAAAGAATACTTAATTATGCGGGAAGCTGACATTTTCGCAATCGTTTAATTCACCCATGAAGTAAAATTTAACTTATAAAATTTAAAAGAAATGGCTAAACAAATCTTTTTTAATACCGAAGCGAGAGACCAGGTAAAGAAAGGCGTTGATACGCTGGCGAATGCTGTAAGGGTAACGCTCGGCCCAAAAGGACGAAACGTAGTAATTGATAAGAAATTTGGTGCTCCTACCGTAACCAAAGACGGTGTAAGCGTTGCCAAAGAAATTGAACTGAAAGACGCTGTTGAAAACATGGGCGCTCAGTTGGTAAAAGAAGTTGCTTCCAAAACTTCTGACAATGCCGGAGACGGAACCACCACGGCTACCGTACTTGCCCAGGCATTGTTTTCTCACGGTATCAAGAACGTAACAGCTGGTGCCAATCCTATGGACCTGAAAAGAGGTATTGACAAAGCAGTAATTGCTATTGTTGAGCATTTGGCTTCACAATCAAGAACCATCGATAGCTCTAACGAAATTGCTCAGGTTGCTTCTATCTCTGCCAACAACGACGCCGAGATTGGTAAAATGATTGCCGATGCAATGGACAAAGTAGGTAAAGACGGTGTAATCACTGTAGAAGAAGCTAAAGGTACCGAAACCGAAGTAAAAACTGTAGAAGGTATGCAGTTTGACAGAGGTTACCTTTCTCCTTACTTCGTAACTGATACCGAAAGAATGGAAGCTGACCTGGAAGGTGCTTTTATTCTGATCTACGACAAGAAAATATCTGCCATGAAAGACCTGCTGCCTGTATTGGAAGCTATCTCTCAAACTGGCAAGCCTTTGTTGATCATTGCCGAAGATATTGAGGGCGAAGCTTTGGCTACCCTGGTAGTAAACAAAATCAGAGGTTCATTGCGCGTAGCTGCTGTAAAAGCTCCCGGCTTTGGCGACCGCAGAAAAGCCATGTTGGAAGACATCGCTATCCTCACTGGCGGTACTGTAATTTCTGAAGAAAGAGGTTACAAACTGGAAAACGCTACGCTTGATTCTTTAGGACAAGCCGAAAAAATTACCATCGACAAAGACAACACCACCATCGTAAACGGTGCAGGTGAAAAGTCTGACATCGAGGCCCGCGTAAACCAGATCAAAGCGCAAATTGAAACAACTACTTCTGACTATGACAAAGAGAAGTTGCAAGAGCGCCTGGCCAAGCTTTCTGGTGGTGTAGCTATCCTGTATGTAGGTGCAGCCACTGAGGTGGAAATGAAAGAAAAGAAAGACCGCGTAGAAGATGCCCTGCACGCTACCCGCGCTGCCGTAGAAGAAGGCGTAGTTGCCGGTGGTGGTGTAGCCCTTGTAAGAGCTACAGGAGCATTGGACAAAGTAGAAGTTGAAAATGAAGACCAAGGAACAGGTGTCAACATTGTAAGACTGGCCCTGGAAGCACCGCTGAGAATCATTGCCGAAAATGCCGGTAAAGAAGGCTCAGTAGTGGTACAAAAAGTAAGGGAAGGCAAAGACGACTACGGTTACAATGCCCGCACCGATGTATTTGAAAACCTTATCAAATCTGGTGTGATTGACCCTACGAAAGTAACCCGCCTTGCGCTGGAAAACGCTGCTTCAATCTCAGCATTACTCCTCACTACCGAGTGTGTGATAGCCGATGAGCCTGAAGATGACAAAGCGCCTGCCATGCCTGGTGGTGGTGGCATGCCCGGTGGCATGGGCGGCATGATGTAAGCATCATCTTAGCCAAATTAATTATATATCAAAAAGGTATCTGCGTGAGCGGATACCTTTTTTTGTTTATAGGAGTTGTGTATATTTATTTGTGTAGTGTATTAATGACTTACTGGCAAAATAACCTGTGAACTTACAAGAAAAGCTGAATAGAATTGATGAGGAAATAAAAAGTGGGCTAAAACTTAAAGCTGCAGACAGACTTAGAAATTTGATAAACGATTATCCAAACGAGCTGAGTTTATGGAATAAGCTTGCCGAATTATATTATCAAAGCGGTTTTTTGGATGCAGCAGGTAGATATTGGATATTGTTTGAGCCAACTGACGATCGGATAAAGGAAAGTATTGAAGCTTATAAGAAATCAGTCAATAATTCAGGCTATCAAATTTTACAAGAAATTACATTTCGTGGAGAAAAGAAAAAACTCCCGGAATACGCTCAAAAAAAGTTAGAGGAATTGGAAGCCGATAGCAAGAAAAAAGCTCAATACGTACCCAGGTTCACAAAAAAATTGAACAAAAAGGAAAGAAAGGAAAAGGAAACCCCTCAATCATTTAGAGACAAAGTAATTGAAAAACTATTTTTTGGGTGTTTAATTGCAATACCCATTTTGGTGATAATTGGACTGATAAGAGTTTTTCAATGGATATTTTAACAAGGCGGATTCTCTTTAGTCAAATGGAAGTGACTTTTGCGATAAAACTCTACTTGTATTGAAAGTTGGTTGTGCTCAAAATAATAAGACAAAAAATAACGAATTCCGTATATTGTGGTAAACTAAAGTAAAAGTGATGAATTGCACCTATTCATTTTTTGGTAAACATTAATTGCACCATAAACAATAAGCATGAAATGGCTTTCATTATTACTAACTTTTGCACTGCACATGAATGGCTATTCACAAAACCCAAAGCACACTGAAATAATAGAATTAAACGGCTTACACACCTATTATGAAGTGTATGGCCATGGTGCCCCCCTCTTTCTTTTGCACGGCTTCACCCAGTCCTCAAAATCATGGGTTCCGTTTATTACCGAATATAGCAATGAATACGAAATCTATTTGGTGGACTTGATGGGGCATGGTAAATCAAGCCCTTTTACAGAAAATGTATCTATAAGGTCTGCGGCCACAAACCTGAAAGACTTAATTGAACATTTAGGGCAAGATAACATTAGTGCCATTGGTTATAGTTATGGAGGGGATATACTTTTCCAACTGGCACTTATAAAACCAAGTTTGATAAAATCAATGATCATCATTGGTTCATGTGGCACCTGGAATGCTAAAGACTTTCCCGAATTTGTAGAGTATTTATCCTATAAAAATGTAGAAAACCTTCCCTGGATGCGTGAACAACAAACCGATGAAGGCCGTATAAAAAACATTCTTGGGCAGTTTCCTAACTACGCAGTAACTGTAAGTGATAATGAACTCAAAAGTATTGAAACCAGAACCCTCCTGGTAGCGGGCGATAATGACCACGCTACTCCGTTGGCTTGTGTGATTAAGGCAAAAACAAATATGCCAAACGCATTTCTGTGGGTTGTGCCAAAAACAGAGCACCGCATTCATCTGGATAAAAATAAAGACCTTTTTGTGAAGACTTCAAAAGACTTTTTCAGCAATAAAAATTGGTGAGAGTGAACTTAATGACCATCTACATTACCTTATTCAAGCAAAATCAACATCCCGCAACTAACCCCAAATGAAAGTAGCAATAATAGGCGGGGGCGCCGCCGGATTTTTTGCGGCCCTCTCCTGCAAGGCCCACCACCCAGGTACAGCCGTAGATATTTTGGAAGCAAGTGGCAAAACCCTGTCTAAAGTAAAAGTTTCCGGTGGAGGCCGCTGCAATGTAACCAATGCCTGCGCATCCAAAGCCGAATTCCTGAAGCAATATCCACGGGGGAGTAAGCAGCTGAAAAAAACTTTTTCAAAATTTGACCGGGACGATACAGTTACCTGGTTTACCCAACGAGGTGTACAACTAAAAACAGAACCTGATGGCAGGATGTTTCCGGTTACAGACGATTCACAAACCATCATCAATTGCCTGCGTGGGGAGGCTGACAGCTTAGGAATAAGCTTTTTGCAAAAACAACGTGTGGAAAGTCTGGAAAATAAGGATGGTATTTTTCAGTTGCAAATCTATGGTCAAAGCCACACCTACAACCGGGTAATTGTAGCCACAGGCGGAAGCCCCAAACCCAGTGGCTATGAATGGTTGCGCAAACTCGGGCACAACATCGTTCCGCCCGTTCCTTCCCTCTTTACCTTTAATGTGCCCGCTGAAAAGAAGTTAAAGGCTTTACTAGGCACGTCTGTTCCCCTGGCTACCGTAAAAATACAGGGCAGTAAACTCCAGGAAAAAGGAGCGTTGCTGATTACACACTGGGGACTGAGCGGCCCGGCCGTACTGAAGCTGTCTGCCTGGGGCGCCCGCCACCTTTACGATATAGGCTATGAATTTATGGTATCAGTCAACTGGACACCCCTGGAAAATGAAGAACAGGTAAGGACGCAACTGATGCAGGAATGGCAAAATACGGATAAAAAAATCCAGAATGCCAATCCGTTTGACATTTCCAAAAGGCTGTGGGGCTATCAGCTGAGCAGGGTTGACATAGATCCGGACAAGCGCTGCCATGCACTCAGCAAAAAGGAAAAAAACCGGCTAATCAATGTGCTGTGTAACGATAATTATGCCGTGCAGGGAAAAACCACCTTTAAAGAGGAGTTTGTAACCTGCGGGGGCGTAGCACTGGCTGAAGTAGATTTCCATACCATGGCAAGCCGCAAAGTGCCGGGCCTCTACTTTGCCGGAGAGGTGCTGGACATTGATGGTATCACAGGCGGTTTCAATTTTCAGGCCGCCTGGAGCACCGGTTTCGTTGCCGGACAGTTAGCTTAACATTCTTTACTGAAGAGGAAGTCCTCCTCACAGTTTATACATGAAAAACAAATGTTAAAAAAAACGCAGAAAATTTGCGCAGCTAAATGACTGCATATATATTCGCAGTCAAATAGCTGCATATATGGAGTTAAGAAGAAACGTATTTCAAGCCATAGCCGACCCCACGCGCAGGGCGATCATCACTTTAGTTGCCCTTCAGGCCATGACACCCGGGGCAATCGCGGGAAACTTTGATTCATCCAGACAAACCATTTCAAGGCACATTCAAATCCTCACCGAGTGTGAACTGCTCAAACAGGAGCAAAACGGAAGGAAAATTTTCTATCATTTAAATCCCAAAAAGCTAAAAGAAATTGCGGACTTTATTGAACCATTCCGAAAATTGTGGGATGAGCGATTTAATAAACTGGAAGCAGTAATGAAAAATTACAAACCTGCCTGACGGTAGGCAGGCCAGATAAATACTAGCATATGGAGCTAAAAACAAAAATTAATTTTGAAAATGGAAAACAGGAATTGCTGATAACCAGGAAGTTTGATTTACCATTGAAATTACTTTTCAAAGCGCATGTAGATGCCAAAATTGTGGAACAATGGATGGGCACGAAAGTGCTGAAACTAGAAAATAAAAAGCACGGCAGTTACCAATTTGAAACCACCGATCCTCAGGGAAACAAACATGGTTTCAACGGGACAATCCATGAGTTTGTTCCAAATGAAAAAATCACGCGCACCTTTGAGATGGAAGATACACCTTTCCCAGTTCAGCTTGAATTCCTAGAGTTCAAAAAACTTACTGAGAACACCAGCCAACTCAACATCCATATAGTTTATAAATCTGTTGGAGACAGGGACCAAATGCTGAAGCTGCCCTTTGCCCAGGGTATCAATATGGCACACAACCGCTTACAGGAAATTGTAAGCAAATATAAATGAACCTGCCACGAAGGCACAAAGGCACGAAGAATAGCACTGTGCCTTCGCGGCATAAAACATATCTATTATGAAAAGAAGAAACCCGCCTGCCGGACGGGCAGGCAAAATCATCTATTGGATCACCACCGGCTTCCTTGCATTTGGAATGTTGGCAGGAGGTGTACAGCAACTCCTTCAAACAGGAGGTTACGTTGATATAGTGGCAGATCAATTAGGTTATCCGATCTACTTATTGTCTATTCTGGGGTTTTGGAAAATTTTGGGAGTTGTTGCCATCTTAATTCCAAAATTCCCCTTAGTGAAGGAATGGGCTTACGCAGGCTTTTTCTTTGCCATGTCAGGAGCGGCAGCTTCGCATATTGCAATGGGCCAACCGTTGGGCGAAGCAATTCCTTCATTGATCCTGTTGTTAATGACCGTGGCTTCGTGGTATTTCAGGCCTGCGGATAGAAAAATTATTTTACTTAACCATTAAAATGAAACTTTAAAATGTCAATGCCAAAAGACGTTGATGCTTATATTGCCAACTCAGACATAAAAGCCCGTCCGGTAATGGAAGAACTTCGGAAAATAATAAAATCAACTGTTTCAGATGCAGAAGAAGGAATCAGTTGGAACGTACCGATCTACCATTATCACGGTATTCTTGCTGGATTTTCCGTAGCTAAGCACCACGTTAGCTTTGGTGCAGACGCACTTCAAAGTGAAGACCGCAGATTGCTTGAGGAAAAAGGTTACAAAACCGGAAAAAAAACCATACAAATCAGGTTTGTCCAAAAAGTGCCGGCCGAAGTGATAAAGAAAGTACTTAAAGCCCAAGCAGAAATAAATGAAATTAGAAATTAATGGACAATATGAACCCAAAAGTAGACTGGTTTTTCAATAAAGCTGGAAAGTGGCAGGCAGCATATGAGAAATTAAGAACGATTGTGCTTGACTGCGGACTGACCGAAGAATTGAAATGGGGCGTCCCCTGTTACACCTTCGGAAAAAATAATATTGTATTAATACATGGATTCAAAGCATACTGCGCCCTTCTGTTTCACAAGGGTGTCTTGTTGCAGGATGACGAAGGTATTCTGGTGCAACAAACGGAAAATGTGCAGTCGGCCCGACAGATACGGTTCACCAGCATTCAGGAAATAACTGAGATGGCACCCACCATCAAAGCCTATATTTATGAAGCCATTGAAGTGGAAAAGGCCGATTTGAAGGTGGAGCTTAAAAAGACTTCAGCATTTACAATACCGGAAGAATTTCAAAAGAAGTTAGACGAAAACCCAGCCTTGAAAACTGCATTTGAGACACTGACACCAGGACGGCAAAGAGGATATCTTCTGTATTTTTCCAGTGCCAAACAGGCCAAAACCCGGGAAGCCAGGGTTAAAAAATACATGCAGCATATTCTTGATGGAAAAGGATTGAAAGATTAGTACCACACCCTCCATAACCCATTCACAGGCAAATACCGTAAGATCAAAGAAAGATAACCGGCACAAACATGCAACCCTGATTTATCTTGAAGTTAAATATCGACAACGGACTAAAAAATGGGATCCCAGAAGTCGTTCACCGAATTATGAAAAAAAGAAATAAAAAGGCATTACGACAAGATATTCTTAATAGCGTTTTTAAACTTACATATGATCGGCTCACTAAACAGTCAGAGTCGTTGAAGTTTTATATTGAACGTTGGCATGGTTCAAACGGAGGGATAGAAGGGTGGTTTAAAGTTGAACTTGTTGCTGCTATTCCCAGTGATGTTATAAAAATCACAACTGGTTCTGCCACGCGAGGTAAGTCAACGGGGAAAAGATATCCTGACCTGCAATTTAAAAAAAAGGGCTTTGAGCCAATTGATGTAGAGCTCAAAGCCTCAACAAACTGGAGTCTAGCTCACGGTAAATCGCTCCAACATTATGATGGATGGGTACTTTTCTTTCTGTGCGGAGTTCCATCCAATTCTCTCGATGATAAACGCCAAGTTCTCGCAGAAAAGAGATATCCTTTCAAGGTAGACTATGTATGTGAGGCTGTGAAATGCACCGACAATAAATCAATCGATTTTCTATTTGGGTTTCTGGATATTGGTGGAAGTAAGCACGGGATAACACATAACATATAAGGCGGACAGTGGTAACTGCAAACTTAGTTCTATATTTTAGCGTTTATCTCCGTGGGCAAGAAAGTGACCCTGCTACATTTGACTAAATAGAAAGTCCATCTCTAAAAAGGAAAACTTCGTATCTTCACAAAAAAGAATATGGAATATATCACAGATAGAATCACAATAGACCCTGATCTTTGTAATGGTAAGCCAACAATCAGAGGCAAAAGGATTACGGTGCAAACTGTTATAGAATTTTTAAGTGCTGGAGACAGTAAAAAAGAAATTTTAGCAGCATACCCTTCATTAGAACCTGAAGATATTGATGCTTGTTTAAAATTTGCTTCCAAGCTCATGGAAAATCATTATGATATTCGTCCTACGGCATGACGGCTCGCGCAAGAGAGTTTTTAGTAGATGTGAACCTTCCTTACAAATTCAAACTTTGGCATGATAAGCGTTTTCAGCATGTAAGGGAGATAGATGATGAATGGAGTGACAGCCAAATCTGGCAATATGCTAAAGAAAGAGATTTGACGATCATTACTAAAGATACTGATTTTTCTAATCGCATTATTACAGCAGAACCACCTCCAAAAGTGATTCATTTGCAGATAGGTAATATGAAACTGTCAGAATTTTGGCAGTTCATGATTACAAACTGGGAAGAGATCATGAAAATGAGTACAAATCACAAACTGGTAGAAGTTCACAGGGACAGAATAACAGGAATAGATTGATAAGTAAAACCTATGCCCAACCACATGCACCACCCATACTTTTCTGCTTGTTCCACTAAAAGGAATAATGTATCAGATATCCAGTGCTCTGTAATGAGCCACTTACTCACTAATGCCGTTATAGCAGTTTGTTTTACTTTTTGCTATTTATGGCCAACCACCACCCTGGCACAAACGCCTGCCTTTGATTTGCAAATTGAGCAATTAACTTCCGGCACAAAACATCATTTTTTCGGGTACATCGGCCAGTGCCAAACCATACCCTGGAATGCCACCGGACAATATATACTGGGCCTTGAAATTGAGGCCATCGATCGCATGCCTGAACCCGGAGAGGCTGCCACCATTATCCTCATTGATACACATGACAACAACAGGATACTACGAATAGATCAAACGCATGCCTGGAATCCGCAGCAGGGCACCATGTTTTACTGGAACCCCCTGGAGCCCGAAACACAGTTCTTTTTTAATGATAAAGACTTGGAAACGGGCGAGGTATTTACAGTGGTTTATGACATAGCACAGAAAAAGCGGGTACGGGAGTACCGGTACGATGATACGCCCATTGGCAATGGAGGTGTAGCGGCAGATGGTTCGGCCTGGCTTGGTCTGAATTACGGCCGCCTGGCACGCCTTCGCCTGGTAACAGGTTATCCAGGAGCCCTCGATTGGTCAAAAGAGGAAATAGCCCCGGAAAACGACGGCATGTTCATCGTAGACATCAAAACCGGAGAGAAGCGACTGCTTGTTTCTTACAGTCAGCTTGAAGAGAAGTTAAAGGAACGCGATCCTGATTTGGAGCACAGCGGGCTGTTCATCAACCACACCCTTTGGAACCGGGATGGCGACCTTATCTACTTCTTCGTGCGGGCAGGGTACAGCGGGCAGGGTAGCACGCGCATCAATACCCCCTGCTCCATTCGTGCAGATGGTACCGGCCTTGTCCTGCACGATCAGCATATCGGCGGACACCCTGAATGGGCTGAAGGCAGCCTGCTGATTGGACGGGAAGGCAACAAGCAGGTTTTGTATGATGCAGAAAAACAGAAAATAGTCGGTCAACTGGGCAACCCCACCCTATTTCCAGACCCTGAAGGTGACATTGCCCTCTCGCCCGATGGCAAGTGGTTTGTAAACGGGTACAAGCAAGGCACAGAAAACCTTTATGCGCTCTACCGCCGCAGCGACGGCGCTTTCGTTCGCAGCGAAGGGCTCGACAAAGGGACATTTAGCGGCAACATCCGCATAGATCCGGCCCCGCGCTGGAACCGGACCAACGATGCCATTCTCGTACCTGGCATTGATAACAACAAAACCCGGCAGATGTTTGTCATCCGTGTGACTCCATAAAGTGCAAGAGCCTGCTGGCAAACAACCTGCTGACATTACTGAAACCGAAAGCAAAATTATTATTATGACCAATAGAACCATTATCAAAACATCCTTAACTCTTTTAATTTTCTTTTTCTATGCACAAACAAGCCTGGGACAAGATCACCCACCGCCCCCCAATCATGAACTAATCAACAGCATTCAATCTACAGATGGATTTATCGCATTATGGAAGTTTAACGAACGCCCGGGACAAGCCAGAAAAGCCATAGGAAAGGGCAAATTTCCATTAAAAGCAAGTAATGGCAAGATAGAGCGGGTAAAGGAAGGACCTGTTTCAGGGTATTCCATAATGCTGGATGGGTCCAACTTCCTGAGCTTGCCTAATACCATGACAAAGGCACTGAACATTCACGGAGATGGCAAAGAGGTAACCGTAATAGCCTGGGTGAAATGGACGGGCGAGCAAACCGGATTTGTGGGCGGCATGTGGAATGAATACCAGGATGGAGGGAAACGGCAATATGGTTTATTTATCTCTTTGCCGCATTATAATGGAAGAGACCAGGTATGCGGTCATATTTCAAAAACAGGTAAGCCAACACCTCCTTTTCCATACTCTATAGATTATTCGGCCAGTAAGCAAAAAGTTCCGGTCAATGAATGGGCTTGCGTAGCTTTTACCTATGACGGACAATACATCAAATCCTATTTAAATGGAAGTTTTCAGCCCCGCAAGCCTGAACTGATCAAACATACGAAAGGATTTGAGGGGTATCCCGATGGCCTTACACAAAGTAAAAACCCATATCACTTTCCCGATGGCATGGGCAACAATGGCTCTGATTTTACAGTAGGCGCTGTGCTATTGAAAAAAGGGATGGGCAATTTCTACAAAGGGCTTATTGGTGGTTTGGCTGTATTTGACAGGGCTTTGCATGAAGATGAAATGAAGATGTTAGCAAAGTGAGCTTTAAGCAGAAGTCACCGAACGGATGAACCCCTTCAACCCTTCCAAAGTTTCTACTTCTTTTTCAAACATGCCCATGTGGGCCGTTTCGGGCAGGGCCTGAATGTGAGTTGAACCTTGGGGTAGCCAAAACTGATCTTTCAAAGTATCAAAAGGCACCGCCTGGTCTTCTTTTCCGGCAATGAACATCACCGGGTACTTTGCTGCTTTGAGCACATGGATGGAGTTTTTTCGCCCACGCATGGCTTTGGTTACTTCTATGGCTGTGCTGAGCAGGGTAGCATTGGCAATTCGCATGGCTTTTTCAATCTCCGGTTGTAGCACTTCCCTGTTTTTCTCATAAAATAGGGAAGGTACAAAGTTTTCTGTAAAGGCAGGCATGCCATTTCGCTCTAAAAAATCAACCGTTTTATCACGCATTTTCTTTTTCTCTTCCGTATCGGCCAAAGCTGTGGAATGAAACAGGCACAAGCCTTTTACCAAGTCGGGATATTGCTCGGCAAAAGCCAGGCTCACGTATCCGCCAAGGGAATGCCCTACCAAAATGCAGCCTGTTTCCAGTTGCAAGTCCAGCAAAAGGCGATATACTTCATCGGCCATCTTTTCTATAGTAACAGGTTCTTTCAGCGGTTCATTATCACCAAAGCCGGGCAAATCAGGAGCTATAATATGAGCAATGTCAGCCAAAGGCGGGATAAAATGTTGCCAAATAGCTTTACTTTCACAAAAGCCATGAAGCAGTACTACTGGCCATTTTTTTCCAGAAGAGGTAAATGATAGTTTGTGTGTCATATACATATACGTCTAAAAAATGAGCATGAAAGGTTAAAATAATAAAGCTTTTACACATTGACAATTGACACAAATTGTCGAAGAGGGTAATTACATTTGGTATATCAATCAAAAGAAGAACTGCTATGCGATTCAGATTATCACTTGTAATAATAAGCAAAAACAACATCATTCCGGTTAACTATCAGTACCAGCTCACTGCCTGGGTGTATAAATTATTACAAACCTCCAACCACCCCATGAAACGGTTTTTGTTTGCTGCCGGAAACGGTCACGAAAGCCATCGCCGCAAGCTGTTTACTTTTTCTAACCTGGATTTTTATCCGTATAAAAATTACCATCCTGAACAACTGATAGAAATAACAGGGCGCAGGGCCACTTTAGAGCTAAGCTTTTTGATGGACGAAGTAGCAGAAGGTTATATATTAGACCTCTTTGATCGTCAGCGCTTTGCCATTGGCAATGGTAGTAATAAAGTAGTATTTGAGATACGGCACATTGCATCACTCACGCCCCCACAGTTTACCGAAACCATGCGGTATGCCTGCCAATCGCCTATTATTTTAAGCAGAAAAACAGAAGGGCTTGGCTATCCGCAATACATGAACCCCATCGGAAAAGGGTACGATCAGTATTTTAAAAACAGTTTGCTTGCTAAAATTTCGGCATTGCAACTTCAACCAGTACATAAGGAAGAAGTGATGACAGAAGAGATAGATATGCCTATTCATTTCCAGTTGCTCAGCCCGGTACGCTCCAGAATTATTAAGCTTTGGGAAAACACCCCCTGGGAAACGAAAGTAAGAGGCTTTTCTTTCAAATTTGAACTGACAGCACCTTTAGAAGTACACGAATTGGCTTATTTCGGTGGGTTTGGAGAGAAAAATGCATTGGGCTTTGGCTGCTGTGGTGTTTTAGACCATTCTTATTAAATTCATAAAAACTAATCTTCATGATATTAGGCTCTGCCCCTTTATTTATTGTAAATGACTTGGTTTCGTCTGTTGATTATTATACAGAAAAACTAGGTTTTAAAGGCCAAAGTTATGCGGAGATCCTCCCGGTTTCGCCATGCCCCACCGAGAAGGTTTTATCATCATGCTCCAAAAAGCAGAAGGTAAAGCACCCAATACAAACGACGGCTTGTGGGATGCCTACTTTTGGGTAAGCGATGTACAAGCATTGTTCAAAGAGTTTGAGGCCAATGGTGCGATTATCGCGTATCGGCCTGAATTAAAAGAAGGCTATGGAAATGTAGAGTTTGCCGTTAAAGACCCGGATGGGTACCTCATCGCTTTCGCCCAGGAAGTAGAAGACGTCTGACGCTGAAAAAAATCAAAGGCGCGGGAGCCCCACGCCATTGATCATCAGCCTATAAATCCAAAACTTACAAACAAGGATTTCTCCTTAAGCTTGCACATTTTAGTTATTCCTATGACACAGCTTTGGAGAAAAAGGTTGGAAAGCTGATGAAAAAAATTTCAATTTATTTTTTTGCCGGTTAATTATCCTCTTTTTCAATCACTTCCAGCCATACTGCTTGGTTAGCAGAAATGCCCAGGCTGATGCCTTCCTGCAACGCTTTTCCTGTATATACTTTGTTGGAACCCTCACGAACATTTCTCACTTCGTAGCTTTTGTCAGTGGCTACCGTAAACCACTCAGGAAATTGGTTGATACGGGGATAATCCACCGGCAAGCCCAGTACTTGCTTGTGCCGGGGGGGATCAAACGTTATGTTTCCTGCCCAGTTTTCGCTTGCTTGTAAAGCAATACGCAACGTATCGCCCGATCTGTCTGCTCCGAAAATTACATCTTCACGCCAGTTTGAAACTTGCACTCCCTGTGTTTTCCACAGGCAGTACATCAGCGTGGTGCGGGCAAAGTTGCCATCTCCATGCCAGCCTTCAATAATACCAGAGGGTTGTTGTTTTCCCCACATCACCTGTGTTTCGCTATCAATCCATTGCGCTACTGAGGGAATAGGTTCGCGGTTGTATAAGTTCACTGCGCTCTCGATGGCATCGGCGTAGCCATCACTGCTTTCTCCTTCCCATGCGTAACTTTTATAGTGATCGTTCAGGCTTTGCATGGCTTGCCGGGCGGCTTCCAGGTATTTTTCTTCTTCATCTACCAGGTACACCGAATAATACCCATTGTAGGTATAACCATAAGTATCAGCAATGCCTTCGTCAAGCACCTCACCTGTGATTGGGTTGATGGCGTTGTAAAAAAGGCCGTATTCATTCCGGCCTACTTCCAGTATGCGGTCCAGCATGGCATGCAATGGTTGCTGATAGGCTTCTTTTTTTGCAGGATTTGCAAAAGAAACAGCTACATATACTTCACACAAGCCCGAGATAACTTCACACCCGTGATCGCGCATGCGCAAATATTCCAAATCGCGGGTAGGCAGGTGAGTACCCAGCAAATAGTAATCAGCAATTTTGATGGCCCAGTCCAGGTATTTTTGGTCTTGTGTCGCCCAGTACATGCGTGAAAGTATTTGCATGAGTTCGCCGTTAACTTCTTCTTCCGATGCACGGCTGAGTCCCTCGTGTTTCATGGCAGTTACCACACCTGTTTGTTCATGTAAATCGTCCAACATTGCTTTCATGCGGTCGTACCAGGGCGTTTTGCCCAACAGTTCTGTCAATGGTATCAGCCCATCTTTCATATATTCGGATGTGCCGAAGATAATCTCGTCCATTTCCACACCTTCATTAGCAAAATCATTTTTTGTAAACGAATACGTATCGGGCAATGCACCTACCCGGGAGGTCAACCGTTTTTCAGTTTCCAACATATCCCGCATTTTGCCATGATACAGTGCCGAGTCCAGCAAAGCGGCCGTCATCACCATAAAGGGATAGTTATCAGCGGCGGCATCTTTGGCATTCCAGATGTCTTTGCTACTTTCCAAATTTCGGGGAATCAGCCCGGTAGCAGAATCGGCATGAGCCAGCCAGCCTTCTACAAAGGCCATACAGTTTTTGAAGCCTTCGTTGGCAGCCTGTCCGTTCGCCAGGGCTTTTTCAAAGGGAGCAGTATCAATAGTTTCTTTTTGTGTGCACCCAGTGAAGTAGAAAAAAGAAAGGAATAAGAGAAGTAAAGAGGAATAGTTCATAAGGTTAGTTGGTTTGATGGGGGTAAAGCTAATGAATCCTAATTCTTATTTCAATAGAGGACTTTCTACACTTTTTGTTCTGCTGACTAAGAAGTATGCTGTCCTGGAATATTCCAACTATCCTCTCATTTTATGTGTCAATACACTGAAACAACGCTTTTTTGCGTTACTATGGTACTTTACAAAATTTAGCACACAATGAAACGATTAATTTGTATTAATATATTCTTTTTTACGTTTTCTGCTGCATTTGCCCAGGAAACCCAAAGGGCAGAGATGCACGCACGCCAACTGAGCGACGATTACCAGGTGGTGCCCATGGGCAAGTACGGAGTTGTTGTTTTTGATTTTGAAAATAAACTCCTCAGTTCCACCACCCCTATTGCTTTCACAGGATACGATCATGAACTCAACGAAACCTGGCAAAAGCAGGTGGATTTGGTAAAATCGTCCTATGAATACAGAGGCTCAGATGTGGATGAAGAACGGCTGTATTTGCTTTTCAGCCGCTTCAACCGCCCCTTGTATTATGTGGTGGAAGTGAACGCGGCCACGCAGCAAATCAACGTGCATGAGGTGTATTCATTGAAAAAACTGAGTTTTACTGACTTCAAGGTGCTGGAAGATAAAATTTTCCTCACCGGTGAGGTGAAAAGAGTGCCGGTATTGCTGCACATGAACCTAGCCGAAAAAGGCACAAAAAAAGTGAAAGTACTCCCTACTTCTTTCAATAAAAAAACGGAAGTGGATAACCTGGAAAAAGATACCGTGAACCAGGTGGTAAACCTCACAGCTACGTACTGGAAAGGCAGAAACAGCCATTTGGTTTTGCATTCTTTTTATCCGGACGGGGAACCTGCCCAGGAGCCCATCGTGCTGGAAGACCGGGAGAAAAACCTGCTAACGGCCAAGCGTTTTATCACAGGCTTTCAGCAATCTATGGTTATCGGTACTTTTTCCAACAACCGCTCCGAGCTGGCCGACGGGCTGTTTGTGGCCGGGCACAACGGGTACGACCTTTCGTATATTAAATACCATTCTTTTGCCGAACTGGAAAACTTCCTCAGCTATTTGTCTGACCGAAAGCAGGAAAACCTGAAAGAAAAGCAAAAGCGCAAAAAGAACAAAGGCAAAGACCTGAACATGAACTACCGCTTGCTCATCCACGACCTCATCCACCGGGCCGATGGGCAGTTTACCATGGTGGCCGAGGCTTATTATCCGGTGTATCGCAATGAAAGAAGAAGGTTTTACTCAGGCTATGGGTATTATACCGATTGGGTACGGGTATTTGCCGGTTACCGCTATACCCACGCCATGGTGGCCGGTTTTAGTGAAGAGGGCGATTTGCTCTGGGACCACAGTTTTGAACTGGAATACGAACTGTATCCCCGCTTGCAACCTTTGGTAAAAGTAGGTTTCCGAGATAAGGGGGAACTCAAACTTTCGTACAGCTATGAAGGTGAAATTCATTCCAAACTCGTAAGGGGCAGCGAAATCCTGGAAAGCGAAGCCCTGGCCCAAATCGGCACCGACTACCAGGGAGACCGAGTAAAACGTTCTACCCGGGACAAACTGGAATATTGGTACGGCAACTACTTTTTAGCCTATGGGTTCCAGAGAATCAAAAACCAGGGAGAAGCTGAGGTGAAAAACAAACGCAATGTGTTTTATTTAAATAAAGTGCCTTTTTAAGGTAAATTTATCAATAGCACATTTAAACTTTTGAAGACTTAAGCCCAAAGAACATTTGATATAACGATGGATAATGGTAATTTTGCTATTCTGAAAAATTAATATCATGCAGGGTTGAGCCATTCAGTGGCCCGGTGGGTTCTGCATATAAAGGCACCCACTGCTTTTCAGCTTTTTTACATTAAACCCTCAAACTCAAAAATCATGTAAGAGTAGCTTTTTGCTACTCCCGGTCATGCTCTTTTTTAAGCACACGATACTCATCTTTTTTATTTTTTCTCAACATCTTTTGTTGGCTGCAACGATAGAAACGCCCAAGTTTGAAGTGCCTTCCCAGGTTAATTCAAATTCAGGCTACATCAGGCTGGAGTGGTCTTCACCTTCCGGTGGCAATGTTATCTATGAACTGGAAGAAGCCCCCTCCGCTGAGTTTTCAAATCCCCAACGCATTTACGAAGGCCCTGACCTGGCGTCTTTTATTTCGGGGCTGCCCAACGGAACGTACCATTACCGCGTCCGGGCTGTAAATCAATCCGAAGAAACTACTTCTGCCTGGTCTGAGCCTGTGCAGTTGACGGTAGAACACCACCCGGTGAGCCTTGCACTTACCCTGGCAGCCTTGGGCGCTTTGGTATTTTTACTAACGGCATTTGTGGTCATCAAAGGAGTAAGAACCCAGAAAACTGCTAAATTATAATATGGATCATCAATCATCCATCATGAGCCCTGCCACCGGCTATATTTTGCTGGTCATCCTCAGTATTCTCTGGGTGCTTTTGGGGCGATATTGGGGGCAAAAAGCAAAAAATGTAGAAGGATTTATGCTGGCAGGCCGCAATGTGGGACTGGCTTTTGGCACGGCCACCGCTATGGCTACCTGGGTAACCTCCAACACCACCATGCTGGCACCGCAGTTTGCTTTAGAATTGGGTATTTGGGGTATGATTGCCTATTGCACAGCCTCTTTCGGCCTGTTTTTGTTTGCGCCCCTGGCCAAGCGGATTCACGCCCTCATGCCCAAAGGGTTTACCAGCGGTGATTTTATCCGCCTCCGGTATGGCAAAAACACCTGGTATTTGTTCCTGGCCATTTCCATATTTTACGGCTTTACCTGGCTCATCAGCATGGGCATGGCCGGAGGGGTATTGATGAGCGCATTGGCAGGCATTCCTTATACCGTGGGCATGACAGTCATTCTGCTGGTTTGTGTGGGTTACACCCTGTTTGGTGGGTTATACGCCGTCATCGGTACCGATTTCGTGCAATCGCTTATCATTCTGATTGGTATTGTAATCGTTGGCTTTGGGGTCATGAGTTACCTTGATTTTGACCAAATGTATGCCAACCTGGCCGAAGAAAAGCCCATGCTCATCAATGCTTTGTTGCCTGCTTCTATCATGGCTATTTTTAATAACTTATTGTTTGGCGTAGGAGAGATATTTCACAGCAATGTATGGTGGAGTCGGGCTTTTGCCATGCGCAAGGGAATCGGGCAAAAAGCCTACACGCTGGCAGGTTTTTTCTGGCTGCCCGTGCCCATTGCAGCCGGGTTTATCGCGCTTGCCAGTGGCTCGCTGGGCATCAACATTACCAGTTCCGACATGGTAGGCCCTATGGTGGCAGCACATATTTTAGGTGAGGTAGGCGCTATCATCGTGTTTATTGTCTTCTTCTCTTCCCTGGCTTCCAGTATTGATAGTTTGCTGGCAGCCACCTCCGATTTGGTAACAGAAGACATCTACAGGAAGTTATTATATCCGAAAGCCACCGAACAGCAAATTCAACGGGCTAATAAAATCATTATAATTGGGTTGGGCGTATTGGCATGGATGGTATGCCTGCCCAGGGTAGGTACGCTGGCTACCGTGCTGTTTTTTGCCGGCCCATTGGTGGGCAGTACCATCTGGCCCATCGTAACAGGGCTGTTTTGGAAAAAAGCCAATGCAACCGGGGCATTTCTGGCAATGCTGTTGGGAAGCGGAATTGGGCTAATTGCTTATTTCTATTTAGGATGGTACACCGCCTCCCTCATTGGTGCCAGTGTATCTATGGTAGTAACCGTATTATTTTCCTGGCTAAAGCCAGGAGAGTTTTCCTGGGAAACCCTAAACGAAAAACACTAAATCGTAAAGGCGTACAACAAGAAACTGCAAACAATAAACAAAAGACATCAAACAGTAAACCCATGGCATTATTTCCAAAATCATTGCTGTTCATACTCATTATTTCTGCCCTGGTGCTGATCGGTATTTCGTCGGTCGTCCTGGCAATTATGTTTTTTATAGACCTGAAAAACAAAAAATTATGGTAACGAGAAAAGTTGAAAATCCTCCTGTAAATCCGTTAGATTCCGAAGGTTTGTATCCAAACCCGGAGTTGTTACTGGAAAAAGAAACGATAAACCTTTCCATCCTAAAAAAGCTGGTGGGGCAGTCGGTTATGTCTGCCGATCAGTTTGATAAAGAATTGGTGTTGGAAGTATGCAAATTTGCAGCTTTACTGGAAACCACGGAAATTGCCGCTTCACATCCGCTGGATGGGAAAATCGTCATTACAGCATTTTTTGAGGCCAGTACCCGTACGCGCCTCAGCTTTGAAAGTGCCGTACTTCGGCTGGATGGAAAAATCATCAGCATTGCCAGCGGAAGTACAACCGGTACAGCCAAAGGGGAATCCCTATCGGACATTGGCGAAATGTTCAATGCTTACGGCGATATTGTGGTCGTAAGGCATACCCAAACTAAAGCTTTGGAGGAAATATCCAAAAACCTGCGCCTGCCCATGATCAATGCCGGCAACGGGTCGGGGCAGCACCCTACCCAGGCATTGGCCGACTGGTTTGCTATTTTGAAGTGGAAGCCGAAACTGAAAGGAGATGTGGCCGATGAAGATAAAATTCATTTAGGTATATTGGGCACACCCGGCAGCATGCGGGCCGTCAATAGTTTCTTAAGAATGTCTATGCTGTTTAAACAAGGCATCAAAGAAATATCTATTGTGTCTGAACTGGCCGACCCTTTGGGGGAAGAATTGACCGAATCCCTTGAAAACTCAGGCATCCCTTACCGGATTTTGTCAGATATCAACGAAGTAATACAAGACCTGGATGTAGTTTACATGAATTCCATCGCTTTTTTGGGCGATAGTTATAAGTCATTGGATTCGCGGTTTAAGCTAAACGAAAACAGCCAGTTGAAAAAAGGTGCCGTAGTACTGCACCCCCTGGCTCGGCTGGATGAGCTGGACCCTAACCTGGACAGCACCACCCATAACCTGTATTTTACTCAGGCACACGGTGCTGTATTTATCAGGCAGGCACTCTTTATTTCAATATTGGATCGGTTTGATCGCTTACCGGAAGATAAAATACCAATTAAATAACTGATGTTATATTGATTGTATAAGACCTTTCTGGTTTTAGCGGTGATGTTGCTATTTAGACATCCTTAATGCTTAAACCTGAAAGGTCTACCAGCATAACATCAATTCAACCTTTCAATTAATATTTAATATAAAAATATATGTGCGGAATAGCAGGGTACTGGAGTACCCATCCTTTGAATAATGCGGACAGGCAAGTCCTTCAAAATATGTTACAAACCCTTCACCACCGGGGTCCCGATGGATACGGCTCGCATTTTGATGCCCCCGACGGGGTTGCCATGGGGCACAGCCGTTTATCGATCATCGATTTACACACCGGCGACCAGCCTTTGTACAATCGTGATAAATCCATTGTGCTCACGGTGAATGGTGAGTTTTACGACTATAAAAGCATCCGAACCAAACTGCGACTGGATGGCTTTGATTTTACTACAAAATCGGACAGCGAAATTGCCATTCCCCTGTACCAAAAGTACGGACTGGACTTTGTGCAGCACCTGCGGGGAGAGTTTGCTTTTACCCTGTATGACAAAAACAAAGACCGGCTGATCATGGTGCGCGACCGCTTTGGTATCAAGCCACTGTTTTATCATATCAGCGATGATACTGTGTATTATGGCTCTGAAATGAAAGCCATTTTTGCGCACCCGAATACGCCAAAAGCTTATTCCCATAAAAATGTTTTGCACCAGCTTATGCATACCATGGTGCCCGGCACCACCACATTTGAAGGCATGCACGCCCTGCAACCCGGCCACATGCTGATTATCGATCGTAAAGACGGAAAGCTTGAGGTAACCGAGAAGAAATACTGGGACATGGATTTCCCGGAAAAAGATGGGTATGAAGACAAAGGCCCCGATTACTTCATTGATTTGGTGCGGGAAGAACTCATGAAAGCCGTGCAGTTCCGCCTGGAGGCCGATGTGCCTGTGGGATGTTATTTGTCAGGTGGAATTGATAGCTGCTCTATGCTCGGGCTGGCTTCTTCCATGCAGCAGTCGCCCGTAAAGGCTTACACCATCAGTTTTGATAACAAAGAATATGACGAAGCGCACATTGCCAAAGAAATGGCCCTGAAAGTGGGCGCCGACCAGGAGCAAATCAAACTCGCAGCCGATGAATTGTACGGGGATGCTTATGTGAAGACTTTATGGCATGCCGAACGCACATTTTACAATACCCTCGGCGTGGCCAAATACTGGATGAGCAAAAAAGTGAACGAAAGTGGCTACCGTGTAGTGGTAACCGGCGAAGGCTCTGACGAACTGTTTGGCGGCTACCCACAGTTTAAGCGGGATATGTTTTTGTACGGCATCAGCGAAGAGGAAAGGGAAGTGCTGTACAAACAAATGGCCGAAAAGAATGCCTTGTTCACCGGAGCTATCCTATCAGAAAACCGCCTTTCACACGAAGCTTTTGAAGATATTTGCGGTTTTACCCCTTCCTGGATACAACCCTGGATGGATACCCTGCAAATTGGCCGTGAATTGCTGCACGACGATATTTTGGACGAATTGCGCCAATACGACCCCATAGCCGAAATTGCCCAATCTTTTGACACCAAAATGATCAAAGGACGGCACGAACTGGACATTGCCCAATACACCTGGAGCAAAACTATGCTGGAATGCCAGATCCTCAACTGGGGTGGCGACCGGGTTGATATGGCCAACTCTATGGAATCGCGTCCGGCCTTTCTGGACCATCACGTGGCCGAAGCCGCTACCACCATTCCACCCAAATACCGCATCAATGGTTACACCGAAAAGTGGGTGTTGCGTGAAGCCATGAAAACCATTTTGCCCGAGGTGCTTTACAAACGTGAAAAGTTCGCTTTCATGGCACCTCCCGGCCACACCGAAGAGAAAAAACGGGTAAAATTAGACCAGCTTATCAATAAGTATCTGAGTCCTGATGCTGTAAAAGAAGTAGGCATATTTTCTGGACAAAGAATTGAGAAGTTCCTGAAAGACTACAAAAGTGACCAGGACAACGTTTCGTTGGTAAGAAAAGATGCCCTGCTCAATCATTTGCTGGGTGTGCAAATCCTTCACAACCATTTTTTGAAGTAAGGGGCAAAACATCCTATATTTGAAGTGAAGGCTTGAATTCACTTTCATTCAAAAATAATCATAACGTCATTGCGACGAGTGAGGTACGAACGAAGAAGCAATCTCCTGCTATTGAGGAGATTGCTTCTTCGTCGCACTCATCGCAATGACGTTGTTATATTATAGGTTTGCTTTTTTTGACATAGTAACAAAATAACCATGAACCACAGTTTTTATTACGACGAGATAGACCTTCACATCGAGCGGGATCCTTCTACCTCTCTCCCACTTTTATCAGAGCAGGAGAAGATATTATCGCTGGTACTGAATTACCTGCCTTTGCCCTATTCCGTGTTAGAATACGGATGCGGAAAAAAGGCCAGTATGATTATCAGTAAGCTGGTAGACTTGGGCGTGCCCCCTTATGCTATTCAGCGGGGCATGATCATAGAGAAGGATATGTCGGCCAATGCCATGCAGGAGACTGATTTCAGCCAGCGAATGCATGCCCTCATGGGTGAAAATGCGCTGTTTCACAGGGTAGATTTTTCTGACCGCATTCTTTGTTCCATGCTGGAGGAAGCCCGGATCCAAACAGATACTGAAAGCCAAATCATACAAACGGGAAGCTTTACACTTTCTCTTGATCGCCTGCTTCAGTTTGTGAAAGCCCGCAGCCACATCTTCACCATTGTATCTTTTTGGGATGATAAAAGCAAAACCGTGAAAGAAAGGGTCATCGACCCTACCCTGGACAGGGATGAGTACTTTCTGGTAACCCAAACCAGGAAATACCTGAATGCCTCCCAGGCGCTCATCCTGAAAGCTTCCATGCTGGGTAATTTTCGCATTGCAGAGAGCTACCTCACCGAAGAACAATACAAAGAATATTCGGACTTGAAGTTACATGCTCCTCATACCGAAAAAGAAATAATTGCTTCCCTGCTGAAGGCAGAAGAAGGCAACATGGGGGACCCGGCCACCTGGACATATGCCAACAATATGCCCGTAGATGACCAGGATCATCATAACCTTCAACTGTACCACACTGGCAAAGGTGATGATATTCCTCATCTGTTTGAAGCCCTGGCCGCACACAGAATGGAAAATCATGAAGAAGAGGTTATCAATACCCGAGCACAACTCGAGGACATAATTGTTAACAACAATATCCCGCAAATTATCAAAGAAGATGCTGTTTGGTCTGAAAATAAGCTAAAACCCCTCAAACTTTTTGTCAACACCCTTTCCGATCATATTGCCCTCAAAGAAATAGCCGACCGTATCAAAAAAGGCGAGCAGTTGCACCACGCACTGGAACAGCCTTTTGGGATGAACCTCACCTTTGGCATTGCCTTCCGTATTCGCCAGCGCATAGAAGAACTTGCCAGGGTAAGCAAAAACGCCAGCGGACAAATTGACGCGCGTGCATTGAACGAACGCTTTGTAGCTGCTACGGCACTTTGTATTCAGCAAATGAATGCAGCAGGGCTGACTGTCTTTCTGGATAAAGCAGGGAACATACACGGGTTATTGATTGCAGAATCATTACGTGAAGAAGTAAAGCAAAACCCACAAAAAATAAAAGAACTTACGCACGAAGCTATTTGCCACTGTTCTCACATAGATACCGTACTTGATGGCGGTAAATACGACGGAAGGCTGGGCGTACTTACCGGCATTGAAATTTCTGAAATACTGCACGACTTGCAAAGGTTTTATAACGTGGCTACGGTATACCCCAAAGTAAGACGCCCCGTAATGGTGAGTGCTTTTATGGGTGAAGAAATGACCTTTACCGGCGAAGATGTATCTATGCCCGGGAGTGCTGCCATTACTGGGCATGCTCAAGTGGAAGCTATTTATAAAATGACCAACTCGGATGGGGAGGCTTTTCATGATAAATTTGTGGAAATGCTTACTTTCCTGAAAGATTTGCAAAAAGAAGGAGCGATTGAGTTAATCAATGATTTTACAGCCGCAAATACTGATGATGCCTTAACAAATTCATGTTACGACCCTCAGCTTTTCTTTTCACCCCACACTTACGAAAGGCACATTGAACAGGGCAACCTGCTCGATCGGAAAAAAATCCCGCTGGTACTGGTAGAGACCATCATGGGAATTTATCAGGAAGATTATGTGATTGAGGGTGACCGTGCAGAGGAAGTAGCCCTGATGCTGGTAAAGAGCATGCGCCAGCTCAGCGGTGAAAGTGAGAAAGAGGGCATCAGGGTAACATCAGGCATTATTGAATCACTGGAACACGTGCCTGCTGCCGCCCTTCCCCTGGATTTTGGTATGCGTTGGACACTCACCGGATTGAAAAACCATGCCGGAGCCACCCCTATGAATGAACGCCATGATGCAGCCGTGGCAATTGCCCGTCTGAAAGATCATTTTTATGAGACTGTTGCCCAACTTTCTGAAACACATGGTATAGCTTTAGTACCACAAGCCGGAGGGATTCAGGTAGAACCCGGAAAAAACAGAAATGTAATCCCTGATATTGGTAAAATTACTTTGGGTGTGCTTAGTAAAACAGAAATTGATGTTTCATTAAAAAACAGCCTGATTCAATCTATCCAAAGCTTTATCATGAATACCCTGGCCTTGCCAGTGGATGCCGGCGGAGAAGGCATCCTCCAGGGCGAATTCATTGAAGTAAATTATTTAAATGCTACTCAAAAAATAAGGATATCCCTGGACTTGAGAGGAGCACAACAAGCATGGATTGATTCCTTTGTAGAGAAATTCCACCAAGCAATATGCGATTTTGAGTCTTCCTGTAAAGTAAAAATTAGCAAGCAGGTGGAGCAGGCCCTGCCCCCCTATCCGTTAAGGGAAACCGGACAGGTTTTACAACTTGAAAGAAGCTACGGGGGAAGCCACAACCCCAATGAAACTGAACTGGCCAGGGATGTGCTGAAAGGTACTTTTTTGCAGTTGAGCGTTACCCTGGCTTTCATCCTTTCCAGCCAGCCTTTTGGCAATCTGCATCATTTGTTACATTCCTATTTACCAGAAAAATGGAGGGACAAACTAGCAGGCTTCACCTCAGGCGCTTTGCACGATACCTGTAACATTTCAAGGCGGGTGGCAGCAGGAAAAGATTGACAGACCTACCATAGGTTGTTTGCAGACAAAAATTCTTACAGATTAAAGTACGCCGAATCGGACTGCCAAAGCAGCCACTGCAGTTTCGGCATACAGAACTCAAAGGCCATCGCTTTGGTACTCTACGGCACCGCTATCACAAACACCATTGCGTGCGTGGCGCAGCTGATCGGTATCAGGACATGCCGCAGGATCGGAACCGGGGGTGAGGCGGCTACCTGCATCTATAGCCGGGCTGGTGCTTTCCAATGGCTGTATCCAGGTATTATTCAATGCTTGCAAGGACTCTAAATGAGCATCGTTCATGATAATATTTCCCCCGGCATCCTGTACTGTTCCCGGGCCCTTGATATTGCTCACCTGCCTGATCGTAGAAAGGGTGTTTTCAGCTATGATTGAATTCAGAATGGTTACCTGCGCGCTGTCCTGCAAATATAATCCACCGCCATTGTCTACATACCTTACATGGTTGCTGGCGATGGTACTGTTTTTTATTCTTACAGGTTTGGTCCCATTAATGTAAATACCAGCTCCGCGCCCCCGGTTGTCGGCTGTATTTTCACTAATTGTGGAGTTTGTTATTGATAACGAACCAGAATTCATAATACCGGCCCCGTAAGGAAAAGTTGCGGTAGACACAGTCATACCGGTTGTATTTCTCACCACGGCGCAACGGCTCATTGAGAGTGAGCCTGAATTTATTATACCCCCGCCATAACGCAGCTCGTTGTTATTGTCCTGCACATTGCACCCGATCATGGTTAAACGCCCAAAGTTGGCAATGCCTCCCCCAGCAATACGCGCCACATTATCACGAATGATTACATTGTTTAAGCGTACGGTTGTGTTTCTTCGAATCAGCACCCCTCCTCCTGCCCCGTGCGATATGCGGTGGGGATTGTCATCGTAACGGTCATCCAAACTGGGGGCAAATCCGTCAGCCACTGCCAGGTTTTCTATCACGATTGATTGTAATTTTTCATTACGGGCACTATCGATATGAAATATGGTAAACCCGGCCAGTGCATCATTGCCTTTACCCCTGATGATGGTTTCATTGGCTCCTTCACCCCGTATGGTGATGATATTGCCAAAAATATTTAAAGTTGAATCCAACGGATAGGTATATTCAGGCACATCAATAATGTAAAGCCCTTGCCCGGTATTGGCTTCCTGTATGGCTGCCCTTAAAGAGCATTTTCCATTGCCATCGCGGCATTGGTCATCGCCGGGGTTGGCATCCGGGGTATCGGCCGTAGTATTTACCTGAAAATTGTGGGTATTCCTTTCAATCCCTCTCAGAATTTCCCGGCAGCCCATGTGTGATACCAATAAAAATAACAGAATTGAGTAGGCAGCATAATTTTTCATAACAGTGGCAGGTTAGGATTGGATGTTTATTTTTAGTACACTTTTTAGCTAAAAGGTAAACCTATATTATGTAAGAAATTTGTGGGCTGGCAATTATTTTTACCGCAATGAACGCTAAGGGCACAAAGACTTTTTTCTTAGCGGGGCAAATTCACTTTTATTCCGGCTTATAATCAGGAGGTAGTACTTTGGTAAAGAAAGTGCCGTAATCTATGTGTAGGGTGTAGGGTATCGGGATAATCGATATTGGGTAAGTGAAAAAGGTTGGAATTGGGAGGAATAATTCAAAACTATTTACTTTTAAATATCTGATGTTCTTCCAAAAGCAAGGGTGCCCACAACTGCCTTCTGTTTTCTGAGAAAAAGTCAGAAAGCACGGTGCTGATTTTTTCCGGAATGGCTGCTGGCGCATGGGGTTCGCGGAGGTTTTGAATTCCTTTGAAAAGCACTTCTTGCTCCAGGCCTAACCACTCAGACAAGCCATGCAAATAATTTTCTGGTGCTTTCAGAAAATCTTCAAAAACCAGGGTTTTATAAATATTAGGGTCACAAACCGATAGACTTTGGTTTATATACACCAAATTATCCTCAATGATGCGCGCCTGTTCATACACATTGTTGGTAAACCCCCGACGGAGGCCACTGTAGGTAGCCGTGATGGGATTACGATAAAGCATCAGGATTTTTAATTCAGCCAGCCCATGCAACATATCCACAAAATCTATGATATCAGGACGACGCATGGCATTTCTTGGCTGGTGGTACGGGAAAGACATGTCTTCCATCAGGTGTGTTTTTCCTTCATCCCTGTACTTCCGGATGATTGCCTGAAAGTCTTCTTTAACAGTCGCACGGTTGAGGTTACTGAGAAAACTAAACTCTTTCTGGTAACGGGCCCGGGAATCCCAATGATTAACCAGCACATTGCGCCATTTTCCGCACAGCACAAAATCAGGTTGGGTCAAGACAGGTTGCAGCAAAGCCCGGATCATATCATGCCCGGCACCTTCTACGCCAATTACAAATATAAACTTCATGCTTTGCTGTTATGTGTGGCTACCTCAGCACAGGCTGGTGCATCATGTATTTTTCTATGGTGTCTTCTACGGCTTTTAAAGGCATTTTTTCTGTCAAATACCGATGCAAAGTGGTGGAATCGGCCCAGTGGTTATAACCGCTTTCGTCTACCAGAACATGTCCCGGTTTTACATCAAAATATGGGGACACACCGCGTACAGCTACCAGTACTGCCGTTTGGTCCCAGCTCATGCGGGCTTGTGCTTCTTCTTGTTCAAAACTGAACTGATAAATGTCTTTAACCGGGTTATATTCAAAATCGCGGGTAACGAGCACATCGCCTGTCATGATTTTCTCCCCAATTTCAAAGCCGCTAAAAATGATTTGGGTAGGCCAGTTTTCAATGGTATATTTTGTAGCCAGCGAATCTTTTTTAAAGTTAAACTCCTCCCCATCCGGAAATTTACCACCCATCACCACTAGCTTGTCTACCTTTTTGGCTACCAAGGCTTTTCCGTTGATGGATGAATATTTATCCGGCCCGGATTGTAGCAAATTAGCCATATTGGTAAGAAAACCCACCGTTACGATGGTAACCGAGTGGTCTGCTTCTTCCGAAAGAATTTCACGGTACAGGGCTGTGGCATCCGGGGCTTCGGCATTAGAAGTGATGTTATGCGGATAATTTTGCACAATCATTTCCGGCCATTTATAGCCAGAGGTTATGTTTACGCCACCCGAATCTTTGGGCACGCCAATGGGCAGATTAGGCCTCCCATAGTAAGTATTAATCAGATCAATCACCGGGGCCACCAACGCGTGTTTGTTAGAAGCCATGGTAGCGAGTATTTCTGCCTCTCCCTCGTCAGCGAAAGCATGAAGCATGGCCATGGCACCTGCATCATCATAATCAGGGCCAATGTCGGTATCAAAAATGATTTTTACTGGTTCCTGCGTATCAGGCGCAGGGCCTACTACCCGCACCTGCCGGGTTTTCTCCGGGGAACAACGCAAAAAAAGAAAACCAATCGCTATAAAAAACAAAAAACTATGCCGCATCTTTTGGTGGAATAACTTGAAAAAGCTTATCCAAAATTCCACAATTTCTGCTATTCTGC
The DNA here is from genome assembly GCA_965230065.1 of Cyclobacteriaceae bacterium. Lineage (GTDB taxonomy): Bacteria > Bacteroidota > Bacteroidia > Cytophagales > Cyclobacteriaceae. The sequence continues at coordinate 652,558 of OZ245942.1, forward strand.
AAATTCTATCAGGTAATAAAGCGTTTGGTACTCCTGACCGTCCAAAACAATTTTACCATTTTTGAAGGGAACGGCAACTCCTTTTTTTCGCCCCACATGGTCTAAAACATGCACTTTCCCACTTTTCTTGTGGCTGAACTGCAACTTTGCCTGCACAGGTTCCAGCAGTAGCGGGGCCTTACCGGTTGCCAAAAGTTCGCTTCCATCTTCATTATACTGCATATTTGTATTTCTGCTCCGGGCCAGCGTAGTCACCAGCAAACGCTCAGATTCATCAATATTCTTATCTTTTTCCAGACTGCTTACACTCACCATTGAGAAAGATGCATCGCTTTGTATTTCCACATCAGAAAGCGGAATAGGTGTGTTTTGGGCAAAACCTAAAACGGCTTGCGTACCTTCCGTATCGATGGTAACATACCCTTTTCCGGCATAATTCCACTGTAATTGTCCGGTATTGGAGGTAATCACCTTTGTCTCTTTATTCCAATGCCTCGCAATATTTTTTTGTTGCACGCCCGTTTTTCCCTGCGTAAAATCAATGGCTACTTTCCCAATGGCAAGTGCCTCAGTGGGAATTTCGCCCGTAAAGCTTTTTACATCATGGCCTTGCGCTACTTCCTGTTCAAAACCGATTTTCCCCTGCTTTATTTGTTGAATATTGGTTTTCAGTAAAGCAGCCGACTTTCCTTCCTGCACATCGTTGCGGTAAATCATCCGGGCCAATACCGGAAACAAGCCCATTTGCGAAATAGCATCGGCATTATATGTACCATGATGGGGCGATTCTAAAGTGCCCGTCAGGTGCGGGGCGTTGGAAGCATAAATGTAGGAACCGTCCCAACCTTGCAGGCCCATGCCGTAGGCAGCAATCAGCACGGGTGCCTCGGCAACCCACTCATTGGGAATTTTGCTCATCCATTCGGAAAAAACAAAGGGACGTTCGTTTATCATCTGCATACCGGTACTTAATAGCCCCGAACCAGGCTGGCTTACCATAGCCTGATTATTTACATTTCCTGGTTTCAAGCCATGTCCGGTTCCTCCGCCATAATAGTTGTGGCGGTCTATAAACCCGGTTTCATAATCGGCATGCAGGTTCATAAAGTGGGTAAGCCCGCTTCCGGCCTGCCAGCAGGAAGCTACAATGGGGCCTTTGTAGCCGGTTTCACGAATGGCTTTGGTAAACTTCTGGTAAAACTGCATCTGGGTTTCGTACAGAAAATTCGCCTTGTCCAGCACATGCTGTGGAACGGGACGATTATCTTTTTTTGCAGCAAAAAACTGCCCATCAAACCAGGCATGATTGGGATGGGGATAAATATTCATTTTATCGAGGGTTTCGTCCGTTTCCAGGGCTTCTTCTCCCCAGGCTGCTTCCAATGCCGTTTGGCTGCCATATTTTTCTTTCAGCCATTCGCTGAATTGCTCGCACAGCAACGCCCGGTAGGTGGGTGTTTGTTCCAATACCTTTTCCACAGCACCCCAGAAAATATTGTCCTCGTTTTGCAATTCAATGAAATTCAGGGCCGGGTCGTCTGCATACCGCAAGCCGGTATAAGGATTTTTATGGTTGAGCATATTCACCGTAAGTGCAATGTGCAAGTCCTGCAAATCGGGAGCAAAATTGACCAGCCCGGAGGTAGCCCCGTTCAGGTGTGCCCAGGGTACAGTGAAGTTGGTAATTTCTTCGTAGGCCAGCAGTTGGTCTTTGTCGCCGGGTTTGGGTTTATGCCCGTAAATGTGCGACCAACCGTAATAAATACCTTTTTGCCGAAGTTGTTCTGAAAAGTAATCCAGTTGAGCCAGCTTGTCAGGGTTTAATTCGGTAGAAGTATTGCCCTGCAATGCCGGGCGGGTAAATTTGTGGAAGCGTACGGCATTTACTCCATATTTGGCAAGGTACATGGCCCACTGTTCGGCTACGTCTTTTTCAGCAAATACACGCCCACTGGCGATATTTACGCCCCAGAATTTGACAGGCGTACCATCTTCAAATACAAACTGATTGCCCTGCATTTGCACAATACCGTGCTTTCCGGCCGGGGCATCCAGCCAGTGGCGCATGTCTATCACACTTTCAGAAAAATCGTCATCCGGCTCCAGGGCAAACCAGTCGGAAGTATCTTGGGAAACAAACAGTTTCGGCAAAAAAATCAAAAGGAGGAAAAGGAAAAAATTCTTAAGAAACACAGGCATGATAGTTAGTCTATAACAAATGGAAAGATACAAATCAATGAGACAAAACTATACTTTCCTGCCATTGCAATTATTTGTCAGAAAAAGAAATTTACACCCAAAGAAGGGGAGAATGTACTCGTACCAAAATAAAAGCTTGTAAAGTTGTTGTCACTTCCCTCCCGGTCTGTAATGTGTAACCGCAACAGGTCGAAACCAAGCTCAACAGCCCAGCGTTCCGTAGGGAAAAAGGCAAATCCCGGCCATGCTGACAGGCCAAAATTGAATGAGTCACTATCTCCTCCTACGATAAAACCAGCTTGTCCAAAAATGAAAAACTTGTTTTCTACTATAGGAAAATAATAACGGGTGAAAGGTGAAACCGATAAATCAAAATCCGTATCCCCGTCATTTGAATTTACTATAAAGCTTAGACCACTTCCTACTGCCCACTGATCCTTTAAAAAATAACCGAAATTGGGGCTTATTTCGAAGCTATTGTTTGAACCTCCCGGAGTAGAAAATGTCCTAACCTGAAAAGTCCCTCCGATAGACTTAGCGTTTTTTTCTGTTTGGGCGTGCCCTGAAAAACCAACCGACATGAACAGCAATGCAATGAACAAGATGTGTTTCATAATAGTTAAGTAATGTGTAACTGATATAATATTTGCAGCAACACACATGCCAAATTTGGGTTTTTACCTAAGTGCTAAAAAATATATTTTATCATGCTTAAATACAGAATTTGTAGGGGCATTATTAGGCATACGCCTGAATAATTCCTAGATTTATTGCCCAACGAACAACCTTAACCCAAACACCTATGAGTGATTTTATCCTGGCCCTGGACCAGGGCACCACCAGCTCCCGTGCCATTGTTTTTGACCATGCCGGCACCATCATCACCATTGCCCAAAAAGAGTTTCAACAGCACTTTCCCCAGCCTGGCTGGGTGGAGCACGACGCCAGCGAAATTTGGTCAACCCAACTGGGCGTGGCTACCGAAGCCGTATCCAAAGCTAACTTGAACGCTTCAGACATCGCGGCCATCGGTATTACCAACCAGCGGGAAACCACCGTGGTGTGGGAGCGGGAAACCGGAAAGCCTATTTGCCATGCCATTGTTTGGCAGGATCGCCGTACTGCCAGCTATTGTGATACCCTGAAAAAACAGGGCCTTGCAGAAAAAATCCAGGAAAAGACAGGGCTTATCATAGATGCCTATTTTTCCGGAACCAAAATCAAATGGATTCTGGACAATGTGGAAGGGGCAAGAGAAAAAGCGGAAGCTGGAAAGCTGGCTTTTGGCACCATTGACTCCTGGCTGGTGTGGAAACTTACCAATGGAAAAACCCACATCACCGACGTTACCAATGCCAGCCGTACCATGCTCTATAACATAAAAAAACTGGCCTGGGATGATGAATTGCTGGAACTGCTGCAAATTCCGAAAAGCATGCTGCCAGAAGTGCGTTCTTCCAGCGAAGTATACGGAGAAACTACTTCCAATATCATGGCAGCTAAAATCCCCATCGCCGGTATTGCTGGCGACCAGCAGGCAGCTTTATTTGGCCAAATGTGCACCGAACCCGGCATGACAAAAAACACCTATGGTACAGGCAGCTTTGTGGTACTGAACACAGGCGAGCAACCCATCATTTCAAAAAATAACCTACTTTCCACCATTGCCTGGCAGGTGAACGGGAAAACACATTATGCGCTGGAAGGCAGTATTTTCATTGCCGGAGCGGTAGTACAATGGCTGCGCGACGGACTGGGCATTATTAAATCTTCTTCTGAAGTAGAAAAACTGGCAAATACGGTAGAAGATAACGGGGGCGTATACCTCGTGCCTGCCCTCACCGGCCTGGGTGCGCCTCATTGGGACCAATATGCCCGGGGTACTTTGACAGGAATTACCCGGGGAACTACGGCCGGGCATATTGCCCGTGCCGCTTTGGAAGGCATCGCTTTTCAGGCGATGGATGTGCTAGGTGCCATGCAAGCCGATGCGGGCATTGAACTGAAAGAACTCAGGGTAGACGGAGGCGCTACGGCCAACAATACGCTCATGCAATTTCAGGCTGATATTTTAGGTATTCCGGTCATTCGCCCTAAAATCCTGGAAACGACTGCTTTAGGAGCCGCTTACCTGGCCGGACTGGCCGTGGGGTTCTGGAAAAACCAGGAAGAAATCAAAAGCCAATGGCAGGTAGACCGCACTTTTGAGTCCAATGCAAACCCTGAAAAATTAATAGAACTCACCAAATACTGGAATAAAGCTGTAGACAAATCCAAAAACTGGATAGATAGCTAGTAGCACGACTTTCCAGAGCTGAAAAAATAAAACTATGGACAGAGACATCATGATAAAAACCATGGCCGAACACGATAGTGTATGGGACATCATCGTGATTGGCGGTGGGGCTACCGGACTGGGTACCGCCCTGGAAGCTTCTTCACGCGGCTATACCACTTTGCTGCTGGAACAGGCAGATTTTGCCAAAGGCACTTCCAGCAGAAGTACCAAGCTGGCCCACGGGGGCGTGCGGTACTTGCAACAGGGTGACATTTCGCTGGTGGTGGAAGCCCTGCACGAACGGGGCCTGATGATGCAAAATGCCCCGCATCTTGTGAAAAACCAGGCGTTTGTTATCCCTACCTTCGATTGGTGGGGTGGGCCTTTTTATAATGTGGGACTGAAAGTTTACGATTTCCTGGCCGGAAAATTGGGGCTGGGGCCTTCCAAAAGTTTAACCAAAGAAGAAACCATAGAAAAAATCCCAACCGTGGAAACAGATGGTTTGCGGGGCGGAGTCGTTTATTACGACGGACAGTTTGACGATGCCCGCCTGGCTATCAACTTGGCCCAAACTTATGTGGATACAGGAGGCACGCTTATCAACTACATGAAAGTAAATGGATTGCTGAAAACCGCCGACATGGTTAGTGGTGTGAAGGCAACCGACCTCGAGACCGGAAAAAAGTATAAAATCAACGGAAGAGTCGTTATCAATGCTACGGGCGTGTTTGTGGATGATGTGTTGAAAATGGACAATCCGGAGGCCAAAAGTATTGTAACCCCCAGCCAGGGCGTACACATTGTGCTGGATAAATCATTTCTTCCGGGCGATTCGGCCATTATGGTACCACGCACAGATGACGGGCGAGTACTTTTTGCAGTTCCCTGGAACAACGTGGTCGTAGTAGGCACCACCGATACATTGATGAAAACCCATTCCCTGGAACCCAGGGCTACGGAAGAAGAAATAGAATTTCTTTTGGAACATGCCGCCAAATATTTATCCAAAGACCCAAAGCGGGAAGATGTATTAAGCGTATTCGCCGGATTACGCCCTTTGGTCAGTGATGGTGATAGTGAGAGCACTTCCGAAATTTCAAGAAGCCATTCAATTTTGATATCCCTTTCTGGCCTGGTAACGGTTACAGGAGGCAAATGGACCACTTACCGGAAAATGGGAGAAGAAACCATAGACAAAGCCGCCCTGATTGCCGGGCTGGACGAAAGGGAAACCAAAACCAAAGACTTGCGCATTCACGGCTGGCTAAAAAACATTGACCGCAATGACCCGCTTCACTTTTACGGTTCAGATGCCATTCCTATCCGCAGAATGATTGAGAAAGATGAGGCTTTGGGCGAACTTTTACACCCGGACTTGCCCTACCTGAAAGCTCAGGTGGTATGGGCAGCACAAAGCGAAATGGCCCGGACAGTAGAAGATGTACTATCCCGCAGGACACGGGCATTGCTACTCAATGCCAGGGCCAGCATAGAAGCTGCCCCCGAAGTAGCCTATCTGATGGCCAAAGAGTTGGGGCACGGTGAACTTTGGCAGGAAGAACAGGTGAAAGATTATCAAAAACTGGCAGAAGGATATTTACTTGTTTAAAAAATATGCAACCCCAAAAACAACAAACACCAAACTACCAACTTCAAACAAAAAACTACCAACGACATGTCAGAATTTCTCGCAGAACTTATCGGCACCTTTCTTCTCATTCTTTTAGGCAACGGAGTAGTAGGCAATGTGGTACTGAATAATACCAAAGGCTTCAACAGCGGGTGGATTGTCATCACTTTCGGGTGGGGCATGGCTGTGTTTGTAGCCGTGCTCACTGTAAGCGATTTCAGTGGGGCACACATAAACCCGGCCGTTACTTTGGGGCTGGCCGTAGCGGAAACTTTCCCCTGGGCTAAGGTGCCGATATTCATCACTGCCCAAATGTTAGGTGCGGCTTTGGGCGCATTTTTCGTATGGCTATTTTACAAACAGCATTATGCCGTCACCGAAGACCAGGGAGCCAAACTAGGCACTTTTGCCACTGCTCCGCAAATCAGAAATAAGGTTCATAATTTTATTTCAGAAGCCATCGGCACCTTTGTGCTGGTATTTGTGGTACTTTTTATGGCAGGGCCAGAAATGTCAGCTGTTGGGCTGAGCGAACCCAAAATTGGTTTGGGAGCTTTAGGAGCATTGCCCGTGGGTTTATTGGTTTTGTCCATCGGTTTGTCATTGGGCGGTACTACCGGCTATGCCATCAATCCTGCCCGTGACTTATCTCCCCGCCTTATGCATGCCTTGCTGCCCATTCCCGGCAAAGGCAGCAGCGACTGGAGCTATGCCTGGATACCGGTCATCGGCCCATTTGTAGGGGGAGCTATCGCCGGTTTGCTGTATCTCATTGTCCTTCAATAATTTATTAATCAACAAATCTCTCTGCCGAGGAAGTTCCTCGCCAGAATAGATAATTTTATTGAACCGCCGAAGCTGAAACAGTAGTATTTCTTAAAGATTGTAGACTAAATCACACTGAATGACAAATACCTCGGACCACACAATTCAACCTGAAAGGTTATCCTCCTCAGAACAAATATCCCCCACCTGTTTTCTGTTCAAATCTATCAACAACATTATCCTTCGTGTTGAAATCCTCGCTGACCACATCATCCGGTTACGGTACGGAGTGGAAATGTTGGAACCTGACTTTTCTTATGCAATTGACCCAAGGTTCAAGAGTGATGTGCAGGAATTTGCTTATCAGCTAGAAGATGAATTTGTGATAATTTCTACCGCCGCCCTTGATTGCAAAATCCAGAAGAAAAACCTTGCAACCACTTTTCTGGACAAACAAGGCAATGTCATTAATGAAGATGCAGGCAAGCTGAAATTTAAAACCCGGAAAAATGGTTATTCTCCCCATATCCAAAAGAAAATACAGTCAGAGGAATATTTTACCGGACTGGGCGACAAAGCCACTGATCTGAACCTGAGTGGAAAATCTTTTGAAATTTATGGCACTGATGCTTACCGTTATAAAACTGATACCGATCCGCTTTACAGAAATATCCCTTTTTACATAGGCATGCACCAGCAGCAAGCATATGGAATTTTCTTTGACAACTTTTACCGCAGCTTTTTTGATTTTGGCAAAAAGAAAAAGAATCAGGTTAGTTTTCGTACCAAAGGCGGGGAAATGAATTACTATTTCATTTATGGGCCGGAAATACAAAAAGTGGTAGAGCGGTATACAGCACTGACAGGCAAAGCTGAATTACCACCCCTCTGGGCTTTGGGCTATCACCAATGCAAATGGAGTTATTTCCCTGAAAAGAAAGTGCGGGAAATCACAGATGGCTTCCGTTCCCGAAAAATCCCCTGCGATGTCATCTACCTGGACATTGATTACATGGATGGCTTCCGCTGCTTTACCTGGGATGAGAGACGTTTCCCCCATCCTGAAAAAATGCTTTCCGATTTAAAAGAAGAAGGTTTCAAAACAGTGGTGATTTTGGACCCAGGTATCAAAATAGATGAAAATTACCAGGTTTATCAGGAAGGAGTGGAAAAAGATTACTTCTGCAAAAGGGCGAACGGCAAATACATGAAAGGAAAAGTATGGCCGGGCCCCTGCCATTTTCCTGACTTTACCCGTCCAGAGGTACGGAATTGGTGGGCAGGATGGGTGCATAAGTTGGTACAAGAAGGCGTCGCTGGCATCTGGAACGATATGAACGAACCCGCCACATTTGACTTCAAAAGCCACACTTTCCCGGATGATGTGCAGTTTGACCATGACGGTAACCCCTGCACGCATGAAAAAGCGCACAATGTATACGGCTCACAAATGGCACGGGCCACGATAGAGGGCTTACAGCATTTTGCCCATCCCAAACGGCCTTTCGTTATCACTCGCTCCGGTTACGCTGGTTTGCAACGCCATGCCTGCGTGTGGACGGGCGACAACACCGCCAACTGGGAACATTTGTGGCTCGCCAATATCCAGTGCCAGCGGCTGGGCCTTTCGGGCATTTCTTTCACCGGTTCGGATGTAGGAGGGTTTGTAGGCATGCCCGATGGGGAATTGTATACCCGATGGATGCAACTGGCTTTATTTCACCCTTTATTTCGCACCCATTTTCAGGGAATGCAGGGTGAAGATGGCAACGGTTCGGAAGAAGAAGCCGGGGAAAAGTCTGGAAAACAAATGATAGACCGGGAACCCTGGACCTTCGGGAAGAAATACGAAAAGCTGTGCAAAAGCAACATAGAGTTTCGCTACCAGCTTTTGCCTTATCTATACACTACATTCTGGCAATATTGTACGAAAGGCACACCTGTCATTCGCCCATTTATATTGCTCAATCAGGAAGATGAACAGTTTTATGGGCAAACTTCCGGTTTTGGTTGGGGCGATCATTTCCTGGCTTTTCCGGTAATGCAGCCCGGGAAGAAGAAACAAACCGCCTATTTACCGGAAGGAAACTGGTACCATTACTGGTCGGGCCAATCCTTTGAAGGAAAACAAAAAGTAACGGTAAATGCCCCTTTGGATGAAGTGCCTTTGTTCGTAAAAGACGGGGCTGTTATTCCACATTACCCGCTCATGCAATATGTGGGGGAAAAACCTATTGAAGAGCTCAGATTGCATGTTTATTACAAGCATGGAAAAGATAAAAGTTTTTTGTATGAAGATAACGGACAGGATAAGGATTACAAAAAAGGGAAATACGCACTCAAAACTTTTTCGGTAGAAGGTAGCGAAAATCAACTCAAAATAACCCAGGCAAAAAAGGGAAAATATGAAACTGATTATTCCCAATATAAAGTAAGCGTTTTTGGTTTGCTGTTTGAAGCAAAAACAGTCCAAGCCGATGGCCGTAAGATAAACTTTAAAACCACTCAAAATAAAGGAAACAGCCGGGTAGCGTTCACGTTAGATAAAAATTATCAGCAAGTAACCATCAGCGCGTGAACCGGAGAATCCTCAACCTGGCCCTTCCCAACATTCTGAGTAACTTAACAGTACCCTTGCTGGGCGCGGTAGACACTGCCCTGATGGGGCATTTAGAGGAAGTTTACTATCTGGGCGCCATCGCCATTGCCGGAATTATCTTCGATTTTGTGTACTGGGGTTTTGGTTTCCTCCGCATGGGCACCACCGGGCTCACCGCACAGGCTTACGGCAACGACAACCATAACGAAATCAGCCTTTTGCTTATTCGTGCCCTCATTATTTCGCTCAGTACCGGATTGGTTTTGATTGTATCACAAACATTCATCGGTGAACTTGGGTTTTATTTGGTAGAAGCAACGCCGGAAGTAGAGGAACATGCCAAAATTTACTTTTTTATCAGGATTTATGCCGCTCCGGCCACCCTTTCGCTGTATGTGTTGCAGGGTTGGTTTTTAGGCATGCAAAACGCCCGTTTTCCACTGTATATTACTATTGCCGTGAACGCCTTCAACATTGGGTTCAACCTGTTATTTGTAAAATACTATGGCATGAAAGCCGATGGCATTGCCTGGGGCACACTCATCGCGCAGTACGGTGGGGTGCTTTTTGCCACCTTCCTTTTTGCTTTAAAATATCGCCAGTATGTCCAAAAATATGCATTGCGCCACATTCTGGACAAAACAGCTTTGCAAAATTTTTTCACGGTAAACCGGGATATTTTTATCCGTACCTTGTGCCTCATTTTCACTTTCTCGTTCTTCACGGCCAAAGGGGCTGAGTTTGGGGAAGTAATCCTGGCGGCCAATACGATTTTAATGACTTTGTGGATGATGCTGGCCTATGGCGTGGATGGGTTTGCCTATGCCGCCGAAAGCCTGGTGGGCAATTATGTAGGCAAACTTTCCAGAAAACCCGAATTGTTTGATGAATATAAAAAGGTGATTTGGCTGCTTTTTTACTGGGCAGCCGGATTGGGCGCTTTGGCATCGGTGATATATGGTTTTTTTGGAGGCTCCATTCTGCGCTTGTTTACAGACCAGGCCCCAGTGCTTGAGGCAGCACAAATTTTCATGTTTTGGGTCATCATAGCGCCGGTGATTAACAGCGTGTGTTTTATCTGGGATGGCATTTATATCGGGGCCACCCGCACACAAGCCATGCGCAATGCTATGCTGGTTTGCACTTTTCTGGTATTTTTGCCATTATTTTATGCCACTAAAGGCATTTTAGGTAATCATGGATTGTGGCTCTCCATGCTGGTGTTTATGATAGCCCGGGGCATAACGTTAACCTGGCTGGCAAAGAAACATATTTTTGAATATCCAAAGATAGCTAGTGCATGAGTAAAAACTATTTGTTATTTTATTACTGTAAATCCAAATCGGACTGCCGAAGCAGCCCTAATTTCTAAATCCTAAACAAATCCATAAATAACAAAGTTTAAAACAATATCTGATTAAACCCTGTAGCAACGCAACCAAGCTGTTAGGTTCGTTTTGATATTATTCAATTAGTTATTTTGAGATTGTTTTGTGCTTAGAGGTTTGGATTTAGGATTTTTACAATCTTTATAAGGAATTTTGAAGGCTAACGTAGAAAAAGTTATGAAAAACACAAAAATAGTAGGCTTGGGAAGATACCTTCCTGAGCGTGTGGTAACGAACCACGACCTGGCAAAAATCATGGATACATCCGACGAATGGATTCAGGAAAGGTCGGGCATTAAAGAACGCAGATTTTATGTAGAAGGTATTGATACTACCGCCAACATGGGTACCAAAGCCGCGCGCATAGCCCTGGAAAATGCCGGACTTAAACCCGATGATGTAGATTTTATCATTTTTGCCACCCTCAGCCCAGATTATAACTTTCCCGGTTCGGGCGTGTTGGTGCAGGACGAACTGGATATCAAAGAAGTGGGTGCGCTGGATGTCCGTAATCAATGTACAGGTTTTGTTTACGGACTTTCTATAGCCGACCAGTTCATCAAAACAGGTATGTACAAAACCATCCTGGTCATTGGTTCTGAAATTCACAGCAGTGGGCTGGACCTGACTACCCGTGGGCGGGCCGTGTCCGTATTATTTGGCGACGGGGCCGGGGCTGCCGTATTGCAAGCCACCGAAGAAGAAGGGAAAGGCATTTTGTCTTCCCACCTGCATTCAGAAGGAAAACATGCCGAAGAATTATCAGTAATTGAGCCGGGCAGCAGCCGGGGAACGCCCCGCCTTACCCCAGAGATGGTATCCAACCCTGAGCCCAAAGGTATTTTCCCGTATATGAACGGAAACTATGTTTTCAAACATGCCGTTACCCGCTTTCCCGAAGCCATCATGGAAGCCCTGAAAACCAATGGGTACACTCCCAAAGATATCGACCTTTTGGTGCCCCACCAGGCCAATTTGCGTATCAGCCAGTTTATTCAGAAACAATTGGGCTTGTCTGATGAACAGGTGTACAACAACATCATGCGTTATGGCAATACCACAGCTGCCTCCATCCCCATTGCCATGAGTGAGGCCTGGGAAGAAGGAAAAATCAAAGACGGTGATTTGGTTTGCCTCGCAGCCTTTGGCAGTGGCTTTACCTGGGGCTCGGTGCTGGTGAGGTGGTAGATAACGGTTACCGGTAGCCAGTTCAAAGGCAAACTGGCAACTGGTCACCCTATTTCCTTCCACAAAACCTCAATAACCGTGTACATTCTTCCACATTATTGCGGACAGATATCCTAACAGATTTACAGAGAATTGCTTTTTTGCCCTTTTTTGCCCCTTTTTACATTTGGCATACCTTTTTATTAATTAAAGTATTGATGTAACACAAATTAAAGACAATCATGTTTATAAAGAGAATATTAGTAATTGCACTGTCATCCGCAGTGTTTTTCGCCTGCGATAAACAGGTAAATAATGAAAAAGAAGAAGAATATCTCAATAAAATCACTGAACTGGAAGCCCGGCAGGCTGAACTGCAAAATGAAGTGCAGGAAAAAGACTCTGCGATGATGACGTTTATGAAATCCATCGCTGAAATTGAAAGGAACTTACAGGAAATCAGGGCCCGGGAAATGAACATTGAGCTGACTCAACAGGAAGATGACCTTTCCCCAAATGACCTGAGAAACCAGATTTCTGAAGACATTGCCGTGATAGACAGACTGATTGGTGAAAATAAACGTACCATCAGCGGACTCAGCACACGCTTGCAACAATCTAACGACAAAAACCAGGAGCTGAGGGTTACTATGAAAGCCCTGGAAAAAGACCTGACCCAGAAAATTAAAGAAAGGGAATATAACATTACTTTGCTGAAAGACAGGCTGGACGATACACAGGCTACTGTGAAGGACCTGATGGCAGATGTTGACAGCCTTGTGCGCACTAATAAGGAAAAAACCATTCGCCTGAATACAGCTTATTATGTAGCTGGTGATTATAAGCAATTAAAAGAAGAACAAATTCTTGACAAAGAAGGGGGCTTCCTGGGCTTTTTAGGAAGAACAGAAGCCGTTCGGGACGACTTTCAGCGGGATAAGTTTACGCGCATTGATATCAGGGAAAAAATTTTCTTTCCCATGGAGGGCAAAGATGTAGAGTTGGTTACGATTCACCCGCCCGAGTCTTACAAAATTGAAAAAGAAGAAGACAGTGAAAAAATAAACCTTGTGGTATCCGATCCCGAAAAATTTTGGGAATCTTCTAAGTACCTGGTGATGATGGTGAAATAGTTCGCCCTTAGCTCCTATCCATAAGGTTCAAGCTGATTTTTTTGCTTGAGGCTAGTGGCTAATACAAAGATTTTATTAATGGTGGCTTGTACCGGACACAGGTTTATAAAGTGTCCGGTATATTTTTTTATAAGGAAAAGAAGGATCAAGCTACTACATTTTTTTAAAATAATCAATAAAATAACTTCTTTATGAGGTGTTTTTTTGTTATATACTAATAATCCAAACACATTTTTATTAAATTAATAAAGCTACTGCCATGAAAAAATACTTTACTGTACTAGCAGCCACAATCATGCTCTTCGCTTGTGATAACAAAGAAAAAGAAGCAGAATATCAAAACCAGATTAAAGAACTGGAAACTATCCGGCAGGAATTACAAGATGAAGTGCAGGCACAGAAATCTGCCTTTGAGGATTTTACGAAATCTGTTGCTGAAATTGAGAAAAACCTGAGCGAGATCAGAGCTCGGGAAATGAACATTGAAATGAAAAAACAGGCCGAAGACATTTCGCCGGAAGACCTGAGAAGCCAGATCAGGGAAGATATAGAAGTGATAGACCAACTGATCAGTGAAAATAAGCAAACCATTGAGAGCCTAAACGCCCGTTTGTGGAGATCAGGCCAGAAAAATGAAAGTTTAAACACCTCCATGGATGCCTTGACACAAGACTTAAACCAACAAATTGAAGCCCGTGAGCAAAACATCAATGAACTCAAAGCAGATTTGGACAATGCCCAGGCTACCATTGAAAACTTAAATACAGAAGTAGACAGCCTGGTAAGCGCAAATACAGAAAAAACCATCGCCCTGAATACAGCTTATTATGTAACCGGTGACTTTAAAGAGTTAAAAGACGAACAAATATTAAACAAAGAGGGTGGGTTTCTCGGATTCCTGGGAAGAACTGAGGTGCTTAAAGACGATTTTAACCAGGAAAAATTCAACCGTATTGACATCAGGGAAACTACATTTTTCCCTATTGAAGGCACAGATATAGAATTGGTAACGGTTCATCCTCCTGGTTCTTATAAGATTGAAAAGGAAGAATCAGGAGAAAAAGTAAACCTCATTGTTTCAGACCCCGATAAGTTTTGGGAGTCATCTAAATATATGGTGATGATGGTGAAATAAAGCTTTGTACGCTCAGGCAGGCAATTGAAAATTTTCTTTCCATCCGGCAAGTGTTGGCTTGGTTTGGCTACCCATGACAGAACCGGCCTAACGGATATCAGCTCAGTGAAGACGGTTCGCCGCCGTGATAGCCGTTAGGTTGATTGCTACTTGTTCATGGCACATTGCCAATTGAACAACTACTCCACCGTAACCGACTTGGCAAGGTTCCTGGGTTGGTCTACATTGCAGCCCCGCATAACGGCAATATGATACGAAAGCAGTTGTAATGGGATAACAGCAATGAGTGGCATGAGCAGGTCAAGCGTAGCGGGAACTTCCAACACACATTCTGCCATTTCCGAAATCAGTTCATCTCCTTCCGTAACCACAGCAATCACCCTCCCTTTCCGGGCTTTTACTTCCTGAATATTTGAAACAATTTTTTCGTAAGAATTATCACGGGTTGCCACTACAATAACGGGCATTTCTTCGTCGATGAGGGCAATGGGGCCATGTTTCATTTCAGCTGCCGGATATCCCTCGGCATGGATGTATGAAATTTCTTTGAGCTTTAAGGCACCTTCCAGGGCTACTGGAAAGTTAAAACCCCGCCCCAGGTAAATGGTATTGGCCGCGTCTTTATAGGTATCGGCCATGTATTTTATTTTTTCATTAAGTTGTAACGCCTTCTCTACCTTCTGGGGAATCGTCTCCATTTCTGTCAAAATCTCCTGGAATTTATCCTCAGCAATGGTGCCCCGGGCCCGTCCGGTCATCAGTGCCATCATGGTAAGTACGGTGAGTTGCGCTGTAAATGCTTTGGTACTTGCCACTCCAATTTCCGGTCCGGCATGGGTATACGACCCTTCATGCGAGGCGCGTGAAATAGACGAACCTACCACATTACAAACACCAATAATGGTTGCGCCTTTGCTTTTTGCCAATGCAATCGCTGCCAAAGTATCCGCTGTTTCCCCTGATTGTGAAATGGCAATGACAACATCCCCTTTGCCAATCACCGGATTACGGTACCTGAACTCAGAAGCATAATCTACTTCTACAGGGATGCGGCATACATCTTCAAAAATATACTCGGCTACCAGCCCGGCATGCCAGGAAGTACCGCAGGCTACAATCATAATACGATTGGCATTGATCAGGTCTTTGGCATGTTCTTGTATGCCTCCTAAAACCAGTTGCCCTTTGGCTGCATTGATCCGCCCCCGCATACAATCGCTGATAGATTTGGGCTGTTCAAAAATTTCTTTTAACATAAAATGAGGGAAGCCGCCCTTTTCAATAGCTTCCAGCTCCAAATCCAGGGTTTGGATATAAGGTGTGGCAGGTATATCCTCCAGGTCTTTGATTTGTAATTTACCATCCCGGATAACGGCAATATCATGATCATTCAGATATACCACTTCTTTTGTATATTCAATAATAGGCGTGGCATCAGAGGCAATAAAAAACTCACCATCGCCCAAACCAATTACCATGGGGCTACTTTTGCGGGCAGCTACCAAGGTATTCGGCTCATCTGCCGACATCACCACAATGGCATAAGCACCTACTACTTTGGTGAGTGCCAAACGCACAGCTTCCTCCAATGAACATTCTTCGTTTTCCTGAATATCTTCTATGAAATGCACCAATACTTCCGTATCCGTTTCGCTCTCGAATACATGGCCTTTGTTGGTCAATTCCTGCTTAATGGCTGCGTAATTCTCTATGATACCATTGTGGATAATGGCCAGCCTATGATTACCAGAAAAATGTGGGTGGGCATTTACATCGTTAGGTTCACCGTGCGTTGCCCAGCGGGTGTGGCCGATACCAATGGTACTGACTTCTTTAACTCCGCCTATTTCTTGCTGTAACAAGGCTTCCAAATCTGCGACCTTCCCTTTTTTCTTATACACATTGAGCTTGCCATTCATCAGGGCAATACCCGCACTGTCGTACCCTCTGTATTCCAGTCTTTTTAGTCCTTTTAAAATAATGGGATGAGCCTGCTGATGGCCAATGTAGCCTACAATTCCACACATAAAAAAATCAGGTTTATCTTTTATAAAAAATTTAGTAAGGCAAAAATTTTGCTAAAAATGAGAAAAAGAAAACTTATCTGCAAAAAACTTGGTTATTTGGTGCTATAACTGGCCCGCATTAAAAGCCAAGTATTGGGGTCTGCCACAACAGAAACCGGCGC
Organism: Cyclobacteriaceae bacterium; assembly: GCA_965230065.1. Taxonomy (GTDB): domain Bacteria; phylum Bacteroidota; class Bacteroidia; order Cytophagales; family Cyclobacteriaceae. Next base: position 669,043 of record OZ245942.1, read on the forward strand.
TTTTTCCAGTTTAAGTGTAAAGGTGTTTTCTTTATGGTTCAGGTTCAATTTTTTAATGACAGGCTCTTTTCTGCCTTTGTAATAGATGCCCAGCTCTAAAGTAGAGCGAAAAACCGCATCACTTTTTTGCTGCTGGTTTACCTGTACTTCCAGTTTTTTACCGAAGGTTTTGTAGTTCCAGTCTATATCAAATTCAGGCTGCCCTGTCTGGTACATCCACTGCTGGAAAAACCAGGACAAATCTTGTCCACTCACTTGCTCCATCACTTTTTGAAAGTCTTCTGTAACGGCATTTTTATGGCAATATTGCTTATAAAACAGCTGTAAACCTTTCCAGAACTGCGCGTCACCTATATGATACCGCAACATGTGCATGGCCCAGGCGCCTTTCTGATACGAGTTGGCATTCAGCAATTTATTCAAATGAACAACTTTGGTATCAACCACAGAAGATTCAGGAAAGTCGGCATTATACGTGAAAATTTGCTGGCGGGCATGCTCCATTCTTTGGTTCAAACTGTCCCTGCCATACGTATGTTCTATGTAAAGCTCAGCCAGGTAGGTAGATAAACCTTCGCTTAGCCACACATGATGCCAATCGGCTTCGGTTACGGCATTGCCAAACCACTGATGGGCAATTTCATGTGCCATGAGTGCTTCCCTGGACCCATTTCCCGTAAGAATACTTTCCCCATAAAAAATATTACTGGCATTTTCCATACCGCTGTACGAAACATTGGCCTGTACGTTGGCCAGCTTCTCATAAGGATAAGGTCCAATCTTATTGATAAAGAAAGCCACAATATCCGGTGCCTGCTCAAAGTCCTTAAACCCGTTTTTCCGGTCCTCAGGATATACCCAGCTTTGCACTGGCAGCATAAGTTCCGATTGCAAATGCTGAATGGCAAAACGGGCCACGCCTATCACCATTACTTTGGTAGGAATGGGAGCCGTAATAGCCCAATGGGTAATTTTCATCCGTCCCTGTTGCAATCCAACAGACTGCACACTTTCTTCCAGTTTTTTACCATTGGCAATCACCTGATAATATTCAGGCGCTGTTACAATAAACTCACAAGTCGCTTTATCTGAAGGATGGTCTACTGTAGGCAGCCAGTGCCGGGCGCGGTCGGGCCAGTTGTCGCCGAAGAAAGTGTGGTCCCCATATTTGTTTTCGCCAATCAGCAAACCATCTGCCGGAATGCCTTTGTAGTGTATGGTAAAAGTGTGTACATTGCCCTGCATACCTGCCTCTGGAAAAATTTGCAGGCGTTGGTTGGCATGGGAATATTTTACAGGAGTACCATTCTGTGAAATTCCTGATACTTGCATGCCCTTTCCATCATCACCGCGTTCTATAAAGTCAAGGAAAAAACTGGAAACCTGGCCTTCAAACTGAATAGTAACCTCAGCTTTTCCTACAATTTCATGAGTATGATCGCTGAGAGAAAGATGAAAAGCATAATGCTGTACGTTAATTGTAGGATCGTTAGGATATGGGTCATGAGCAAATACGTCATATTGCTGATGAAAGAGCATGCTGCAACAAAAAGCTATTTTTAACCAAAAATGACATGATACGTAAACCTGCATAGGAAAAAAATTAGGTGTTCTGTTCATCTGGCTAAAAATATTTTTTTGCGTAATTGCCACTCCCGGGTCTGGGTAATGTGCCGGGATGAAAAAGTATAATGCGAATTTATTAAATATTTATGGGCAATGCACTTACATTAATGCACTGAAAGTTACATTCATTGGTATGTTGAAAAAGCGTGAAATTTTTGAATGGGGGTTTGTTTTAGCAGCCTTGGGTGTCATCTATTTTGGTGGCTGGCAGGCCGAAGTTGGCGGATTTTTACAAAGGGGTATTTTGCTTACCGGCATCATGAACCCGGATGAAAATTTACCGGAAGAAGCTATCGGTGAGGCTAGTTATGATTTCTCACTGGTAAGTTTAGATGGGCAGCAATTGCATCCCAAGGAGCTAAAAAATAAAGTAGTTTTCATGAACATCTGGGCTACCTGGTGTCCACCCTGCGTAGCCGAAATGCCCGGCATTCACAAACTTTACCAATCGGTAAATCAGGAAAAAATTGCATTCGTGATGATTTCTGTAGACGACAATATAGATAAACTGGAAAAGTATATGGAAAGAAAAGGCTTTCGTTTTCCGGTATACCGTGCTGATGGGCCACTTCCCAAAATATACCAATCAGGTTCTATCCCCACCACTTTTGTAATTTCACCGGAAGGGAAAGTCGTGTTTAAAGAAGAAGGTATGGCGAATTACAATACGGAAAATTTCAAAAACTTTCTTGACAGATTAGCCGGAACAATTTCGCTTACAAAATCGAAATTGTAATGGCTGCTTCGATAGTCCGATTCGTCACACAGCATAAATTTTTCACACTACACTACTTTTTTCCTATCCTCTTCCCGCATTTTTCCAAAATATTTTTTGGCGGCTGCCCTTACTTTGGGCGCGAGCAACAGGGCTGCAATCATGTTGGGAATTGCCATCAACGCATACATACCGTCTACTAGGTTGATAACGGCTGAAATGGAAACAACGGCTCCCAGGACAATAGAAAACACATAAAAATAATTGAAGTAGTGCTGCCTGTGTGCCCCAAAAAGATACGAAAAACATTTGCCTCCATAATAAGATAATGTAAAAAGCGAGGACAAAGAAAAGGTAAGCACCGAAATCACCAGAATATAACCACCCAAATTGTACGGAATAGCTTTGTTAAAGGCATTGACCGTAAGCGTTACGCCATCGGCATCTGTTGTTTGCCACACGCCGGTAATCAGAATGGCAAGGGCTGTCATGGTGCATACAATGAGCGTATCAATGGCAGGCTCTACCATAGCTGCCAAGCCTTCGCGCACGGGTTCATCCGTTTTGGCTGCACCGTGCAACATGGGGGCCGTACCAATACCCGCTTCGTTGGAAAAAGCTGCCCGCCTGGCCCCGATTACAATGACACTGCCAACGGCTCCGCCCAACACCGCATTACCGGTAAAGGCATCGGTAATAATCAGGGCAAAGCAGGCTGGTATTTCTGTGTAGTTTACAATGAGAATATATAATACTGAAACCACATATACCACCACCATAGATGGCACCAGCATGCTGGCTACACGTGCAATGCGCTGTATGCCCCCAAAAATCACGATGGATACAAGCACCACAATTACAAGCCCGATGAGTAAATTGGAAATGAAAGATGGAGCTTCAATAATGCCATTGGGAATGAGCACCACATCCCTGAATATTTGTGTGAGTTGGTTGGCCTGAAAGATGGGCAAAGGCCCAATAAGCCCTGCTATACAGAAAAATGCAGCCAATGGTTTCCATTTTTTACCTAATCCTTCCTGTATCACATACATGGGGCCGCCTTGTAATTTTCCGGCACTGTCGCGCCCCCGGTACAATACGGCGAGCGTACAGGTAAAAAATTTGGTAGCCATACCGAAAAAGGCACTTACCCACATCCAAAACAAGGCGCCGGGGCCTCCCATGGTAATGGCTACGGCAACTCCGGCAATATTGCCCATACCCACTGTGGCTGCCAATGCACTGGATACAGCTTCAAAGGGGCTTATCTCTCCCGGATCGTTGGGGTCATTGTATTTTCCCCGGAGTACATTGATCGCGTGGCCCAGGTAACGAAAAGGCAAAAAACGGGAGTAAATCATGAAAAAAGCCCCGCCACCCAGTAAAAGTACCAGCAGGTGCATACCCCAGGCCCATTCGCTAAATTGCGCTAAAATATCTTCTATGCGTTCCAAAAAACAATAAAATTGATTGAACGAATACTTACTTTAGCGAGAAAAGTACGAAATACAGAGCGAATAAAAAATTATTTCAGGCTAGCTTACCAGTTTTTTCCACTCAGCAAAACGCTCGCTGATTTTCGCAGCTACCTTGTCATAATTTTCCCAGGAATCTTTTACGTGATAAATTGAAGGTAAGTCGTCGGCAAGCAAAGTTTCATAATCTTTTTTGTAAATACCACCTCCGTAATAATAATAGGTAAAAAGGTTGCCTTCATTCCCAAAAAGCTCAAAGCCCAGGTAACCATCCCAAATTTCACTTAAAATGGTACAACTGATCTCTCTGCGCTTAAACCTATAGATTTCTGTATAGGCTTCTTCTTCAAAATATTCAGAATACAGTTCCTGTTCTATGATCCACCCCAGATACATGCCAATATGGATGTAAGCTTGCTCAATAGGTAGGCTGTCTGGAAAATTACCTAAAAAATGATTCTTGGCATTATCATAAATTGTCTTTTCTTTGGCTGTCTTTCCTTCGATCATCAAATGGAATTTTAAGAATGGAAAAAAATGTTTCGTCAAAAGTATTAATAATAGTATTTAGAAAATTTTGATTATCCCGTCATATATTACTCAGTGAGAAATAGGTTTAGTTTAAAGCTTCTATACCTTTGTAAGGCAAGCTGTTTATGCAGGTAAAAACCTGAAAAAATACAATATGCTCAATGATTTATCAGCACATATCAGAGATATTCCAGATTTTCCTCAAAAAGGTATAGTATTCAAAGACCTCACCACCCTTCTCAAAAACCCGGAAGCTTTCGGGAAAGCAGCGAACCAATTATATGCTGCTGTGCCAGATAAAAATATTGATAAAGTAGTGGCGATAGAATCACGTGGGTTTATCTTCGGGGCGCTTTTAGCAGAAAAACTCAATGCCGGATTTGTGCCAGTACGCAAACCTGGAAAGCTGCCGGCCCAAACACTGCAGGCAAACTACCTTCTGGAGTATGGCAGTGATTCTTTAGAAATACATAAGGATGCCATTGCCCCGGGCGAACGCGTATTATTGCACGACGATTTGCTGGCTACAGGAGGTACTGCCGAAGCAGCCTGCTCATTAATTGAGCAACTTGGGGGCGAAATTGTCTATATTTCTTTTTTGGTAGAGCTTGCCTTTCTGAAAGGAAAAGAAAAGCTGACCGATTATGCAGTCAGCTCGCTTCTAAAATACGATTGATACGGAGAAGAGGGTTCCTCACTAGAATGAGCGTTTTCCTTTTATCAATCCTGCATTACTTTTTCTTCTTCAGGAAGCTCTTTATTTTCTAAGGCTTCCTCTTCTTCCTGATGGATGGTAGATGCATTTTTATCTTTACCGTAGAGTTCCGGGTCAGAAAAATCAATTACTTCCACTTTATTTACTTCTTCCAGGGTTATATTATAAAACTCTTTGTGGATGTTAAAGGGCCTTTCACCGTTCAGTGGGATCTTCTCATAATCGCCGTTTTCCTGCATTACATAGGCATTTACATTGTCGCGCAGGTTGTACTTCAACATATTAATCACCTGTTTTTTGATGGTTTCATCTACGATGAGGAAGAGTGATTCCAGGCGCCGCTCAAAACTTCTTACCATCACATCGGCACTCCCACCATATAGTTTTGGGACTCCATTGTTATGAAAGTAAAACATGCGGGAATGCTCCAGGTAATCGCCCACGATAGAACGCACCGTAATATTTTCGCTCAGCCCGGCCCTGCCAGGGCGCAAACAGCAAATACCCCGCACAATGAGTTTGATAGGTACACCCGCTTGCGAAGCCTTGTACATTTCTTCTATGGTTTCTTTATCTTCCAGTGAATTAATTTTTATTACGATTCCACTTGGAAGTCCATTTTTCGCATTTTCGGCCTCATTACGGATCAGCGCAATAATCCGTTGCCGCATATTACGGGGCGCAGTGATCAGGTATTGGTATTCCTCGGGCTGGGAATGCCCGGTAATGGCGTTGAAAAACTCGGATATGTCATGGGCATAGCCTTCATTGGTTGTTAATATGCCCAAATCAGTATACAGCCTGGCCGTTTGTTCATTGTAATTACCACTGGAAAGGTGTACATAACGGGTTACGTTTTTCTTTTCTTTTCTTACAATGAGCAATAGCTTGGTGTGCGTTTTCAAATTACCAATGCCGTAAATAACAAAGCAGCCTGCTTTTTGCAGCTTTTGTGCTTCCCGCAGGTTATTCTCTTCATCAAACCGGGCTTTTACCTCAAATAACACTGAAATGTGTTTTCCATTCTCAGCGGCTTTAAGCAATGCGGCGATAATCCGGGAGTCTTTTGCCAACCGATAAATCGTAAGTTTTATAGAAAGTACGTCAGGGTCTTCTGCTGCCTCTTCCAGCAATTCCAACAAAGGGAACAAGCTGTTGTAAGGCGTATGCAGCAAAATATCCTTGTTTTTTAGTACTTCAAAAATATTGTCAGAGCCGGTCTTTGGATATGTTATGGGATAAACGGATGCCCGCTCATGGGGCAATTTATCTTTCAGGTCATAATGGTTTACAATTTGCCATAAAGAAGTCAGGTCCATCAAATCTGCTTTTTTATAGACAAATACGTTGTCTTTCTCCAAACCCCATCTGTTCATCAAAAGGCGGAGCATCCAATGGTCGCACCCTTTTTCAACTTCAATGCGCACTACCCTGCCTGTTCTCCGGGTTTTTAGCTTTTGTTTGAGTTCTTCCAGAAAGTTGGCTTCTATGTCTTCACTTTCATCCAGCGTAAAATCACCATTACGGGTGATGCGGAACAAATTGACTGAAATGATACGTACATTCCTGAATAAGCGGTTGATGTAGCGACGAATGATGCTTTCAATGGGCACAAACACGATAAAATCCTCCCGCTCAAGCTCAAAAAAACGTGGCAGGTTTTGGGGTATCTGCACGAATGAAAGTTTTTTATGTGCATCTTTTTGACCGCCATTGGTGCTCCCTGCCCCAGTACTGGTAACCACCCCAAAAATCAGTATCCTGTTCATCAACATCGGAAAAGCGTGATATGTGTCGTATATCATGGGCGTAAGCATGGGGAAGATCGTTTTGGTAAAATAGTCTTCTATCTTTGATTGCTCCCGCTTCCTCAGTTTGCTAATATCCGTAATGATATTGAACTCATTCTCTTGAAATTTGGGTACCAGGTTTTGTTCGTAATACTGATTTTGTGCCGTAAAAAAGTTCTGTATTTCCTGATAGAGTTTTTTCTTGAAAGGGCGCTCCCTCAATCCGGAATAATCAATCCGTTTCTTACCATAATCAAGGTAGTTATACAAACTGCCAACCCTCACCATAAAAAACTCATCAAGATTAGAGGAGGTAATGGCCATAAACTTGAGCTTTTCCAGCAGGGTACGATGCTCGTGTTTGGCCTGGTCCAGTACCCGGTAATTAAATTTTATCCAGCTTAAATCTCGGCTGATGTAATCGCTGGAATCTATTGAAACTTGTATTCGGTCTACTTTTTCAGTCACTTTTGTCATAATAAATGGGGGAATTATTGTGGTTTTGTTTTGTCTCTAAGTTACAAAGTACGGAAAGAACTGCCCAAAAGATGTTGGAAATAAAAGAGTTTCTCCGGCAATTTTTACCTGAAACGAAAAACCCTAAATCCTAACCAAACATAGATTGTTTGGATCAGAATTTAGGATTTCGTACAAGGGCTTTTTTTTCCTGTATTATCAGGAAAAACGAGGGCCTAAATATCTACATTAGCATATTTGGCATTTTTCTCGATAAACTCCCTGCGAGGGGCTACTTCATCACCCATGAGCATAGAAAAAAGGTGATCGGCTTCCGCTGCCGAATCAATGGTTACTAATTTAAGTTTGCGGGTTTCAGGATCCATGGTGGTTTCCCAAAGCTGTTGCGGATTCATCTCTCCAAGTCCTTTGTAACGCTGTACAGAAACAGAATCGGTTTTACCATCTTTTGCCAATTCCTGAACCACTGCTTTCCTTTCCTCTTCATTCCAGCAATACCGTTCTTCTTTTCCTCTTCTTATCAGGTACAGCGGAGGCAGTGCAATATACAAATAGCCCTTTTCTATAAGCTCATGCATATACCGGAAAAAGAGGGTCAAAATCAATGTACGAATATGACTGCCATCCACATCAGCATCTGTCATGATGATGATTTTGTGGTAACGCAGCTTCTCCAGGTTCAGGGCTTTTTCGTCATCTTCGACCCCAAAGCTCACACCCAGTGCCATGATCATATTTTTGATCTCCTCGTTATCGTATATCTTGTGTTCCTGGGCTTTTTCTACATTTAAAATTTTTCCCCGTAGTGGCAAAATAGCCTGAAAAGCCCGGTCGCGGCCTTGTTTGGCACTTCCGCCTGCTGAATCACCTTCCACAAGGTACAATTCACATCTTCCGGGATCGGTGTCTGAGCAGTCGGCCAGCTTGCCGGGCAGCCCTGTGCCAGTGAGCACATTTTTTCGTTGTACCATTTCACGGGCTTTGCGGGCTGCATGCCGGGCCTGTGCGGCCAACACTACTTTTTGCACAATAGTTTTTGCCTCTTTTGGGTGCTCTTCCAGAAAAGTAGACAGGGCATCGCCCATGCAGGTTTCTACTGCGCCCATTACATCAGAGTTGCCCAGTTTGGTTTTGGTTTGGCCTTCAAACTGAGGTTCTGCTACTTTTACAGAAATTACGGCAGTAAGCCCTTCCCTAAAATCGTCTCCGCTGACCTCAACTTTTACCTTGTCCAGCAAGCCAGATTTATCGGCATAAGATTTCAGCGTACGGGTAAGTGCCCGACGAAACCCTGCTACGTGCGTACCGCCTTCTATGGTATTGATATTGTTCACATAAGAAACCATATTTTCTGTATAAGAAGCATTGTAGGTAAGTGCCACTTGTACAGGCACGCCCCCTTTTTCGCCTTCTATATACACAGGCTCAGGAATAAGCATTTCCCGTCCTTTATCAAGATATCGGATAAACTCAATAAGCCCACCCTCAAAATAAAACTCTTCCGACTTATAATCCCCATTTTCTTTTTCCCGTAAATCTTTGAGACTAATGCGGATTCCAGCATTAAGGTATGCCAGTTCGCGCAGGCGGGCGGCAATGGTTTCGTACTTATACTCCAGCACATTGAATATTTCAGGATCGGGCCTGAAATGCACGATTGTACCGGTTTCCTCGGTTTCCCCTATCACTTCTACCTGGTGCAAAGGAACACCCCTTGAATATTTTTGCTCGAAGATTTTGCCATCACGGTGCACCGTAGCTTTCAGGTCAACAGAAAGTGCATTTACACAAGACACGCCCACACCGTGCAGCCCACCAGACACTTTATAAGTGTTTTTATCAAACTTACCACCAGCGTGCAGCACCGTCATTACCACTTCCAGGGCCGACCTTCCTTCTTTTTCGTGAATATCTGTTGGAATACCCCGCCCGTCATCAGTCACGGTAATGGAATTGTCTTCGTTAATAATTACGCTAATTTTGTCGCAATAGCCGGCCAGTGCTTCGTCAATAGAATTATCAACTACTTCGTATACCATGTGGTGCAGGCCTTTATGGCCTACATCCCCGATATACATTGCCGGACGCTTTCTTACAGCTTCCAGGCCTTCTAATACCTGAATGTTGCTGGCTGAATAAGAATTTGGGATAGTTTTTTTTGGATCCAATTTTGTTTCTTCTGCTTTACTCATATGCTTTCATGCTATCGAGCAAAAATACAACAATTATATCTATTTTGCACTCGTTTTCCTTAGCTTTGTATATTTCGAGATAGTTTTAATCTGATGGCAACAAATACATATAAAAAGACAAAAAAGAAGAAGAAAAAAAAGGCCCGTTTTAGCCTTAATTTTTTGAAAGACAGAAGGTTTCACCTTGTTTTTGGCTTTTTTCTGATTGTTACTTCCCTATACTTTTTCATTGCTTTTGTTTCGTATCTGTTTACCGGGCAAACAGACCAAAGCCTGATTGAGCCTGTGCTTAGTGGGGATATGAAAGATACGGGGCTGGAAGCTGAAAACTGGCTGGGTTTGCTGGGAGCGCTGATCGCTCATTATTTTATATTTAAATGGTTTGGCATCGCTTCTTTTTTGATCCCCCCACTGTTTTTTGTTATCGGATATAAAATAGTTTTCAGAAAAGAATTACTACCCCTTTATCACTTTTTTGTGTTTGTGACCTTTGTATTGATTTGGTCGAGCCTGTTGTTTGGATATTTGGTAATTACGGCCGAAGGCACCGAGGCTTTCAGCTTTCTGGGTGGGGGTATTGGGTACGAACTGGCAGTCCTGTCCCACAGCATCATGGGTTGGGGCACTATTTTGCTGCTCGCCTTTGCGCTGATTGCATTTGTTGTGTATTTCTTCAACGTTACGCACTTGTTTGAATCCCGGAAGAAGGATGCACCACAAAAGACTCCTGCAAAACAAACTGTTGATAATGAACCTGTTGTTTCTGAAAACCATGAAAGTAATCCAGAACCCGTAGATATTGATGCAGGCAATGAGCTTGAAGAAGAGCAGCCGGAAGAGGTTTCAAGTGGAAGTATTGCCCTGGATATCAGTACATCAGAAGATTATAAGCCATCACAAAGTAAGGAAAAACCTGAGGAGTTGGCTTTAGAGGTGGAAGAGCAACCGGAGCAAGAAAAAACGGCCGACCATATTGAGAATTACGACCCTACCCTCGACCTGCCCAAGTATCGGCACCCTGAACCCGGCTTACTCGACGAAACCAATGCTAACAAAGTGCAGGTTACTAAAGAAGAGCTGGAATCGAACAAGGATAAAATCCTGGAAACGCTTATCAATTTTAAAATTGGTATATCAAGCATCAAAGCAACTATTGGCCCTACGGTTACTTTGTATGAAATTGTGCCCGACCCGGGTGTGAAAATATCCAAGATTAAGAACCTCGAAGACGACATTGCCCTGAACCTGGCTGCATTGGGCATCCGCATCATTGCGCCTATTCCGGGCAAAGGCACCATTGGTATTGAAGTACCTAACAAAAACCGGGAGATTGTAAGTATGCATTCGGTAATGACTACCGAAAAATTCATGAAAAGTAACAAAGAACTTCCGGTTATTCTGGGTAAAACGGTGTCTAATGAATTGTACATCACTGACCTGGCCCAAATGCCTCACTTACTCATGGCTGGCGCTACCGGGCAAGGAAAATCCGTAGGCCTGAATGTACTGCTTACTTCTTTGGTTTATAAAAAACACCCTTCCCAGCTTAAATTTGTACTGGTAGACCCCAAAATGGTAGAGTTATCCCTTTTCCGAAAACTGGAAAGGCATTTTCTGGCAAAATTACCCGATGCTGAAGAAGCTATTATAACAGATACGAAGAAAGTAGTAAATACTTTGAATTCACTCTGTATAGAGATGGATAACCGATACGACCTGCTAAAAGACGGGGCTTGCCGTAACTTAAAAGAGTACAACACAAAGTTTGTGAAGCGTAAACTTAATCCCGAAAAAGGGCATCGCTTTTTGCCATATATTGTGCTGGTAATTGACGAACTGGCCGACCTGATGATGACAGCGGGGAAGGAAGTAGAAATGCCCATTGCCCGCCTCGCTCAAAAAGCCCGTGCCATTGGCATTCATCTGGTAGTTGCCACACAGCGGCCCTCCGTGAATGTGATTACGGGTATTATCAAGGCCAACTTTCCGGCCCGATGGTCATTCAGGGTTACTTCAAAGGTAGACTCCCGCACCATTCTTGATACAGGAGGGGCCGAACAACTCGTGGGTATGGGAGACACACTGCTTTCAATGGGCTCAGACCTGATACGGGTACAATGTCCTTTTATAGACACACCCGAAGTGGATAATATCTGTGAATTTATTGGTTCACAACGAGGTTATGAATCGGCTTACATTCTGCCTGAGTATGTTGATGATGAAAGCGGGCAGGGTGCAGGTGAAGTAGATACAAAAAATCTGGATCCTATGTACGAAGAGGCTGCCCGGGTTATCGTAATCAACCAGCAAGGCAGTACTTCGCTGTTACAACGTAAATTAAAAATTGGCTATAATCGCGCGGGCAGGCTCATAGACCAACTGGAAGCAACCGGGATTGTAGGCCCGTTTGAGGGGAGCAAAGCCAGGGAGGTATTGGTATCAGACGAGCAAAGTTTGGAACAGTTATTGAAAGATACATTAATGTAAGATTAGCATACAGAAACGATTAAAATATTTATATGAACAAGACTTTTCACTTAGCTATAAATTTACTCACAGGGGTGTTCCTCCTCTCTTCCCATGCCTTTGCCCAATACGACGACAAGGCCAGGGAAATTTTGGATGCCATGAGCAGTAAATACCAGAAAATGGAGGCCTTTAAATCGGATTTCACCTATACCATGGAAAACCCTACTGAGGAGATTAATGAGGATTTTCAAGGTGAAATTTTCGTGAAAGGCGAAAAATACCGCCTCATCATGGGCGGGCAGGAAATCATCAATGATGGGGAAACGGTGTGGACTTATCTGGAAGATGTGAATGAGGTGAATATTGACAATTATAACCCTGATGAAGGAGACATATCACCCTCTGAAATCTTCAATGCATATAAGCGCGGTTTCAAATATCAATATGTAACGGAAGAAAATATTGACGGCCGCACTTTCTATGTAATAGACCTTGCCCCTGAAAATACTGATAATCCTTTTCACAAAATCAGATTACATATAGATAAGGGAGATAACACGCTTAAAATGTGGAAAATATTCTCAAAAGATGGAACGCATTATACGTACCAAATCAGTAATTTCAACAGCAGTACCTCTATACAAAACTCACTCTTTACTTTTGATACGAAACAATATAAAGGTGTAGAAGTGATTGATTTGAGATAGAAAATTCAGAAAACAAAACGTTATAAACAAAAAAACCTTTCCGTTCTGGAAAGGTTTTTTTGTTTATGCTAAGTAAGGTTGATATGTTTATAATTCGTCTACTTCCAACAAAGAAGTATACAAAACTTTCAATGCATTAGCATCTCTTAATTCCTGTTGTACGTCTGAAACGATACCCATTTTAGCCTCTGTATCAACTTTCAAAGCCATGGTGATTTGGTCACGCTCAGCTTCGTCCAACTTGTCTTTCTCCTGGTTTACAAACTGTATTACATCATCAGGAGTAGCCAACGCATCATTCAGCTGAATACGGGGTTCTTCACCATATCTGTCCGTATCTTTAGGCTTACCAATGTAGATATAGCTTACCAACGTTTTCTTCTGCATTTTCCGCAACTGCTCGGCTCTGGGTATTTTTTGCTCCACCAAAATTTCGGTTTCTCGCAATACTGTTGTTACCATAAAAAAGAACAACAGCATAAAAATAATATCAGGCAATGCGGAAGTTGGTATATCCTGACTGGTTCCGGTTTTTTTCTTAAACTTTGACATAGTTATTGAGCTCCTCCTGAGGCTGAACTTGGTTCTGCAATAGATATGGCCATAGGAATATGTTTCTTCAACTCACTATACCTTTCCCTTAAACTGGGCTCGGCCTCACCAATATTTCGTATTTCTTCAACAGTAACACCCAAATATTCGGCATATATCTCATAATAAGCCCCTTGTACTTCGTCCAGCACCTCTATGTACTTTTCATAGGTGGTACCCCGGTCAGTTTTAAAAGAAACTACTGCCGGATCAGACGGGAAGTCAGAAGATTCAGGGTTTTGTTGTGCAAGTGACTTCAGTTGTGGCGGCAGTGTATTATAAAAGTTTGCTGCCTCTTCAGAAGGACTTCCGAAATTAAGCACAAACTCTTTCACCAATTCTTTCAACTGTGTCATATCTTCAAAAGGCTCATTCTCCACCAGCATATTATCCCTGGAGTTCACCAAAATTTTAAAGATATTTCTTTCAGGAATTTCAATATCCACTTGCTCTTCAGGTGGGACTTTGGGCGGAAGGCTAATTGCCAGCCCTTTGTCCGAAGCAATTGTTGTTGTCATCAAAAAGAAGATCAACAACAGGAAAGCGATGTCGGCCATAGAACCGGCATTCACTTCGGTACTGGTTCTTTTTTTTCTAGCCATTACTGTACAATTTTATTGATTTCTGAAAAGACTATCCCAACCAAAGCAAGGATAAACAATATATACATAGTGGAAAGAGCTCCTCCAATAATTTTAGAGGTACTTTCCGTAACATCAAACGTGGCATTCATTTCGCCTGTTGACATAGACCATCCTATTATGAATATCACAGCCAATACAACAATGCCAATACCTGACTTTAGCAGAGACCTGGGGTTACTAAATGAATTAATTAGGGGTAAAAGAATAGCAGCCAGGGCAGCAAGGCCTAACAAAATAAAAGCTGCTGGGAGTCCGTAGTTTACAACAATATTTTCCATAAATGTTCAATTTACGATGGTAGAAATTACAAGATTTTAATTATCAATCGTTAAGCAGTAGTTCTGCCTGTAACCTTGTATTTTACCAACAGGTCAACCAGTGTAATTGAAGCATCTTCCATTTGGTTTACAAGACCATCTACCTTGGCAACCAGATAATTGTAGAATAACTGAAGGATAATGGCTACGATCAGTCCGGCAACAGTTGTCAAAAGTGCTACTTTAATACCTCCTGCAACCAATGAGGGAGAAATATCACCCGCAGCCTGAATAGCGTCAAAAGCACCAATCATACCGATTACAGTACCCATGAAACCCAACATAGGCGCCAGGGAAATAAACAGGGAAATCCAAACCAATCCTTTTTCCAAACGGCCCATTTCAACAGAACCATAAGAAATAATAGATTTCTCTACCATATCAATGCCTTCAGAAGAACGCATCAGCCCTTGAGTAAAGATGGATGCCACTGGCCCGCGGGTAGATGCAGTAACTTCCTTGGCAGCTTCAACACCTCCGGTATTGAGGGCATCCTCTACTTTTGCCAGTAATTTTTTGGTATTAGTAGTAGCCATGTTCAATGTGATAATCCGCTCGATAGCAATGGCTAAGCCAAGAATCAAACAAACAAGTACAGGAGTCATAAACCTCCAGTCCCCTTCAATAAATTTTGATTTTACTACTTGTTGGAAAGAGGCATCTTCAGCTACCACTTCGGTTTGGGCAGCAGGTGAGTCCTGTGCCATTACTTGTGTTGAGTAGCTTAGTGCTAATAGGCCTGAAAGGGCTAATACAGTGAGTAACTTTTTCATAGTAGTGTCTAGTAGTCAGTGTAAGATAATAGTTAAAACTTAAATAAATTTAATACAAATAAAAACAATTCCTTGCTGCGGAGAGGAAGGGATTCGAACCCTTGGTACCCCTGTGGGGGCACACTCACTTTCCAGGCGAGCACCTTCGACCACTCGGTCACCTCTCCTGCGTACAAAGCGCAACATTGTGTAAGATACACAAAGCTAGCGGATTACAAATAAATCAATAATAAATACTTTATGCAAATTTTGTATTGAAATCGTTTGAGTTAACTTGAAAAATAAATAATCGCACAAAATACTTTGAAAAAGTATCTATATTTTAAAACAAATTCAAACTAATGTAAGAACTATTGAAAAATTATTGGGAAATTATTTACATCATTTCTCCACAAAGTGGCGTAGAAAGTAATTTTTTGATGTAATCTGCATTCGCCTCTTTCCCCAGCAAATACATCATTTTTGTTACAGCGGCTTCTGTAGTCAAATCTTTTCCGCTCACAACACCAATATTTTCCAGCGACTTGCTGGTTTGGTACCGCCCCTGTATTACCCTTCCGCCACTACACTGTGATATGTTGAGAATAATAACCCCCCTGTCCACGGCATCGCTCAGGCTATCCAACATAAACGTATCAGTAGGCGCATTACCCGATCCAAAAGTTTCTAATACGACTCCTTTGATATCTGGAATTTTCAATACGCTTTCTACTACCCTGCGGCTGATACCCGGAAAAAGCTTAAGAATCGTAACATTCTCATCTAATTTATCACAAAAAACCAGCTTTTGTGCAGGGTTGTAGTTATGAATAGCAGTGCGGTTATAATCAATCACCACTCCGGTTTCGGCCAATGGGGGATAATTGTCAGACTTAAACGCATCAAAATGGATGCTTTGCACTTTGCTGGAGCGGTTACCCCTTAACAGTAAATTCCTGAAATAAATACACACTTCAGATACCATCGGAATATTACCCACCCTTTCGCTGGCTATTTCCAATGCGGTAATAAAATTTTCATTGGCATCTGATCGACGTGAACCAATCGGCAATTGTGCGCCGGTAAAAATCACAGGTTTGTTCAGCCCCTCCAGCATAAAACTGAGGGCAGAGGCACTATATGCCATCGTATCGGTGCCATGTACAATCACAAACCCATCGTACTGGTTATAGTTTTCGTGAATGATGAACCCCAGGTGTACCCAGTGCTCAGGACGAATATTAGCAGAATCGACCAAAGTTGGGAACGAAATTACCGTAAGGAATAAATCAAACTCCTGAATGGCAGGGGCTTTTTCTACAATCCTCGAAAAATTGAATGGCACCAGTGACCCATCCCGGTCATAAGCCATGCCGAGGGTGCCCCCGGTATAAATTATCAGCACCGATCCCTTAGGATTTTGCGGGACAGCCGTATTGATGTTTACAATTCTGTAGTTCCCTTTTTCCATTTCCGAAAAACGGTGTTAGCGTTTTTAGTTGTTTTTGCGGCTACTTCTTCTTTGCTGATTTGCAGGTAACCGGCAATTTTTTCTGCAATAATTGGTATATAGGCTGGTTCGTTGCGCTTTCCCCGGTAAGGGGCCGGTGCCAGGTATGGGCTGTCCGTTTCCAGCACAAGCCTGTCAAGGCCAATTTCCGGTATCACTTTATCCAACCCTCCATTTTTGAAAGTGGCCACTCCTCCTATGCCCATAAAAAAGCCCAAATCTACGATTCTTTTGGCTTCTGCCGCTGTACCGGTGAAGCAATGAAAAATACCTTCCAGTTTTTCATCCTTCTCCTGCTCTACTATAGTGATGGTTTCTTCAAAAGCCTCCCGGTTATGGATTACAATAGGGATTTGGTATTTTTTGGCAAAACCTATTTGTATTTTGAAGGCTTCCCGTTGCTGCTGCCCGAAGGTTTTATCCCAATACAAGTCCATGCCAATTTCACCAACAGCAGAAAATTTGCGTTTTTCCAGCCATTCTTCTACGATAGATAGTTCTTTCTCAAAATTTTCGTTTACATGGCAGGGGTGCAGCCCCATCATAGGAATGCAGTGTCCGGGGTATTTTTCTTCCAGCTCAAGCATACTTTCTATGGAAGTATGGTCTATGTTGGGCATGTAGATTTCGCGTACACCACTCTCCAGTGCACGTTCTACCATAGCTTTAGTATCTTCCCCGAAGGCATCTGCATATATGTGTGCGTGTGTATCTATAAACATGGTTTCAAATTTCTAAACTCTAAAGCCGAAATCCTAAACAAATTTCAAACCTAAAACCTGAAATCTTAAACCGCCGAATCCGAAGAAATCCGGGAATATTAAGAAGTTTTGGGTTTTGATTTTTACTATCAGGGCTTATTTAGGGTTTCTCAAAAATCCCGCTCTTTCCACCGCACCTTGTGAGGGAGGAAAAAGAGGATTATCATGCTGATTGACAAAGTAAATGTATAAAGTCCGTACAGTGGTAACAAAGCCAAGAGTTTCTTCTTTCTTCTGCCATCCAGGTTTAAGGCCTGCATTACTCCTGCTGCGAATATACTTTCTGCTGCTATTTTGAAAAAAAACAAAGCACAAGCCAGCAAAAAATCGGAAATAGCGATAAAAACCAGGGCGGGATAAAAAAAGGTAAGTATAAACAAAATAACCACCAGCCAGCCAGGCAGTTGCATAGCACCGTGCATCCACCGAATGCGTTGCTGCAACAATTCTTTCACCGTACCAATAGGAAGCGATTCAGCCAGTACCGATGCGTCTATCACATTTCGGAAGAAAAAGCCTCTTTGATAAGTATTGTGCAAAAGGGCATAGTCTTCTGTAATGGAAAAAGGCATGTTCTCATAACCTCCGGTAGCCTGGTAAGCCTGCCTCCCCACCATCATATTACTACCCAGGGTAGTAATGGGTTTCCCGAACTCACTGGCCACTTTTACCATACCTAAACCAATGAGCCAATCGAGACACTGCATGCGTGCAAACTTACTTTTTCCCCGGATCAAAGTTACTCCGGTTACCACACCGGTTTGTTCCCCAACTCCCTGTTGCAACATCCCTTTTGCCCAACCGGGGTTTACCCGCGTATCGGCATCGGTAATGAGCAAAAATGGAGCAACCTGCCTGGCTGTAGCACTGGCACGTATCAGGTGTGCCAGTACGTTGGCTTTGGCATCTGCCTGCCCAAGTTTTTCATGAATGTCTATCACTTTAACCCGCTCAAACTGCTGGGCATATCTTCGGGAAATATTGCCGGTATCATCCGAAGAACCATCGTTTCCTACCCATATCTGTACTTTTCCGGTTGGGTAGTCCAAAGCCAGTAACGCTTCTATGCAAGATGCTATGTTTTGTGCTTCATTGCGGGCAGCTACCAACACAGCAATATCGGGCAATGTTGCCAAAGTGTATGTCGTATGCTTTGCATTGCGTTTCCAAAAAATAACCAATAAAAAATAAATGAACACAGTAACCGAGGCAAGCACCAAAGAGATGACAAAAAAATAACTCATAAGGCTGAAAAATGATACCCTGCTGCTGCAAAATGTTCCAGATACCGGGGCAATACATACTTCAGGTTTTTCTCAGCTTTATAGCTATCATGAAAAATGATGATGGTTCCGTGTTTGGTATGTGTAATGCATTTTTTTAAGCATTTTTCTGCATTAAAGCCAGGATCAAAATCACCGGAAAGTATGCTCCACATTACAATTTGATAGTCTTGCCTCACCCTGCTGATCTGACTGCGTTTGATTTTTCCATAAGGTGGCCTGAATAATTTTTTCGAGGATGCATGTTTATCAATCATATTATCGCAAAGCGCTATATTCTCAAGATAAGCAGGATCATCTGTTTGCCACCCGTTCAAATGATTGAAGGTGTGATTGCCTACATGGTGTTGGTTTCTGAGCACAGATTGATACACTTCCGGATGCTTTTGTACATTTTCGCCTACACAAAAAAAAGTAGCTTTGGCCTTATATTTTTCCAATGTTGCCAGCACAAAATCGGTAGTTCCGGGTACCGGGCCATCATCAAAGGTGAGGTATATACAGGGAGAACCGGTTTTTTTATCTGTTCTATCCCAAAGCAATTGCGGATACAGGTATTTTAAGAAAGCCGGCGTTTTAAAAAAATTCATAGTTAAGCTTTGTTTCCCACTTTTACAGAAAGAAACGTGATATCGTCATGATGTTCATCTGTAGCACTAAATTCATCTAAGGTACTGATCAGCAATTCGTGCATTTCTTTCAAGCCTTTACCATAATTATTGACCAGGAAATCTTCCAGGCGCTCAATGCCAAACTGTTCTTCCTGCGCATTAAAGGTTTCGGTAAGCCCATCAGTATATCCAAAGAAAAAAAAGTTTTTAAGGTTTTCCATCACACCTTCCCGCAAAAAGGGCAAAGGATAAAAGCTGCCCAAAATAAGTGTGCCTTCGGTAAGCAGGTGGATTTCTGCCTTATTACAAATAATCATGGGAGGAGTATGGCCGGCATTAATGTATTGCAACCTGGCATTTGGCCGGTCATACAAGCCAATAAATGCCGTAATATAATTTTCTCCGTTGGCGCTTTGGTAAATTTGAAAATTTAGTTCCCTTACAAGTTCTTTCAAGTCCGGGGATTTTCGCACCAATGCACGTAAGGCGGCCTGAAAGTTTGACATGAGCAAAGCAGCCGGCATTCCTTTTCCCGATACATCAGCTACACAAATTAAAAATCGGTCGTTATCCAGGGGAATAAAATCGTAATAATCTCCTCCTACGGAGTAATGAGGCAGATAACTGGCCAGTACTTTGAGGCCTTCCTCATCGGGCATTTCTTTCGGAAAAAGAAATTGTTGTACATCCCGGGCAATTTCCATTTCTTTCCGTATGGCCTCCTGCTCCAGTTGTTTGCGGGCCAACTTTTTATTCTCAATAGCCACTACAATGATATTGCTCAGCGCCTGGATAAAGTTAGTACTTATTTCAGGCGAATTGGGCGTGTTTTCCTTATCGTTTACACCACCAATAAAAACCAGGGCCAGCATGCGGTCTTTATGCGAAACAGGAATGATAATATCAAATTCACTGAATTTGCCAATACCGGTAAGTTTATCTATTGAAGTAATGACATCAACCTTTAAAAATGCCTCCTGCAATTGTACATGGGAAAAGTCTGTTCCCGTACCAAAATTAGTTTTGCATTCCCAGCCTGCCTCTGTATTTGCCTGTTCGTTAAATACATATAATGCCAGTTTTTTGATTTGAAGGTTTGCCCTGAGGGTGAAATTAAAAATTTTGAAAAGCGAATCTTCAGGCAAATTATTATTGATAGACTGGGTTACTTCCAGCAAGGAATTTAATTCCAGTTCTTTCAGGGCATATTGATTAACCAGGCTTTGTGAGTCCATAAAATCTACGCAGGGGATAAAGATGGTATTGAAACGTGCCGGCACATTTAGCATCAGCTATCATTTTCAGGCACTAACCAAGTAAATCTTGGCCAGAAACACAAAATCAAATGTATGAAAAAGCGACGACTTTTCAGTAAAAAAGTAAAATCTGCCAAAAAGCACCCCACCTGTTCGATATAGAACATTGCTGTATCGAATTCGAACATTTGACAAAAAACAGGAAATTCATAATTAACTGAAAATCAAAACATTACAATAATGGCATAAGGTTGGCAATTCTTGAACTAAGAATTTCTCTTACTCAAAAATGTTTAATATTATGAAACTAAAACTCACTTCAATATCATTTTTAATGTTGGCAATACTTACACTCGTGAGTTCAACTGCCCATGTGCAAGCTGGCAACCGTAATGATAAAATTATCGAGAAAGCCCGGGAGGCTGTAGATAATGCAACCCCCGATGACTGGGAAGCTTTGGCGAAGGCGGCTGATATGTGCATTGAAAAAAATGTTAACTTAAAAGAAGCCGCCAAATGGATTGACAAATCAGTATCCATCAAAGAGACTATTTACAATACAAAAGTAATGGGTGATTATTACGCACTCAGTAACCTGCCTGGAAAAGCTGTGGAATATTACAGCAAAAGTATCAGGATAGGGAAATTAGACGACCCTGCCTATCAGGATGAAGTAACTCAAAAGAAAATTCTTAAAATGGTTAAGCTAATAGGTTAGTTTCCCAAAAGGGCTTCTGTAAAAGGGGGCCTTTTTTTTATTTTATTGTGTTATCCCTCCCCGGCTAAATCATAACAAAGCTACACACTCTTGATTTTTCAGAACCATTAAGTACTTTTCCATAAATATATGTTTCTTTCCGGCGTAAGGTTTGCTCTTATTCTGGCTTTTCTCTGATGCTCCCCTGAGGTAGTTTTAGCATCTGATGGAGAAACTAAAGAATTGGTTTATCGGCGACCTTTTACAAGGTACTATCAATAAGAAGGAAGTGCTGCGCATATCCTTATTATATAATATTACCCTCTACTATTTCTTTTTCACCCTCATTGTACAACTTTTTATTACCCATCTTGATATTTCCATCCAGGTAATATTGAGCCTCATTGGTAGCTTTAGCTGTGTGATTCCGCTTTTTTTACTCAAATACGCACGTTCTTTGAAAATGGCGGGGCTTGTTTTTATTGCAGGTAATTTTCTGGCATCTGCTGCCAGTATTTTTGTGTACCATGGTGGCAAAATTGAGATTACCAGTGGCATTTGGTTCATATTACTTTACCTGATAGCCAACCTCACGATGGGGAGCAGGGCAGGTATGGTATATTTAGTAGTAACTTTTTTGCTTTTATGTGGCATCATGGCTTTGAATTTTTTTGGTATCGTATTCTTTCCTCCGGTTTGCACAGAAGAAGAATATATTATTGCTACTCCTTTCATCATTAGCAATGCCTTTATTGTGATGTATTACCTTACCAATCAGTACATCAAATCGCAGAAAAAACTTGAATACAGCCTTTCTGAAACGTTGGGTAAATCTGAAATATTGAACAAAGAACTGGTTGCCAGTGAAGAAGAACTTCGCCAGTCTAATGAATATCAACAACAAATTATCCGAAAGCTTGAGGAAAGCGAAGAAAAACTAAAAATGGCCCAGAAAACGGCTAAAATAGGAAGCTGGGAATTAGATGCATTACGAGAAAAGGTATACTGGTCAGAAGAAACATGTCGTATTCATGATCTCCCAGCTGACTATGTTCCCAATCTTGAAACCACTATCGATTTTTATGATGAATATTCGAAACCACTAATCAAAAAAGCGATTGAAGAAAGCTTATCAACCGGTAAGCCCTGGGATTTACAATTAAAAATCATTTCAGCCAAAGGTATACACAAATGGGTCCGTGCCATCGGAAAAGTAAGCTTCAATGATGAAGGAACACATATTATTAAGCTTTATGGCGTATTTCAAGATATCACAGAAGCAAAGGAAAAGGAAATTGAACTGGAGCACTACCGGGATGGATTGGAATCACTCAATGCCATTGCTGCCAATACCAACCTCAACCATGATGAACAATTGCACGAAGCCCTGAAAACGGTAGCCGAGTATTTAGGGTTACCCTGTGGCTGCATCGGTAAACTAAATGGCCCAAACCTTGAAATAGAAGAGTATTACAGTATTTCCAACAATACCCCAATCCTTAAAGGAGCAGTATTGACCCTCGAAAAGTCTTTTTGTCACCTTACCCTTCAAGACGAAAAAGCAGTTGCCTTTTCAGATGTGAAACAAACCCCTTTTACCGACAGCACCTGTTATCAGGAGCTGGGATTTGAGGCCTATATTGGTGCGCCTGTATGGGTAAATGGAAATAAATATGGCACCGTCAGCTTTGTGTCTTCACAACCAAAGCCAGAAGAGTTTTCAAAATATGATTTGAGCTTTCTTCAGGTATTGGCCAACTGGATAGGGTCAGTAATAGAAAGAAAACTGTATGAGAAAGAAATTTTAGCTGCTAAAGAAACTGCCGAAAAAGCTGCCGCCGCTAAAGCAGAATTCCTCTCTACCATGAGCCATGAAATCAGAACCCCCATGAATGCGGTAATTGGCATGACACATCTGCTGCTCCAAGAAAATCCACGGACCGACCAGGTAGAAAACCTGCAAGCGTTGCGCTTCTCCGGCGAAAACCTCTTGGCTCTCATCAATGACATTCTCGACTTTTCTAAGATAGAAGCCGGAAGAATAGAATTTGAAGCTGCTGAATTTCAGATAAAAGACCTCATCAACAGCATCAAACAATCATTCCATTTTAGGGCCGAAGAAAAAGGAATACAATTGAAAGTATTGGTAGATCAGCAACTACCAGAAGTTGTGATCGGTGACCCAACCCGTCTTTCACAAATCTTATACAACCTGGTGGGCAATGCAGTAAAATTTACACATCAGGGGCAGGTAGTAATAGAAGTTAAAGTAGCACATGTGCTTACAGACACAATTGATCTATATTTTTCTGTAACTGACACAGGCATTGGCATTGCACCTAAAAATCTGGATATGATTTTTGAAAGTTTTTCCCAGGCCAGCCAGGATGTTACCCGTAAATTTGGTGGTACCGGCCTTGGCCTCACCATCACAAAGCGATTACTGGAACTACAAGGCAGTAAAGTACAGGTAAATAGCAAAGAGGGAAAAGGTACGAAATTCCACTTTATACTCTCACACGGCATAGCAAAAACTTCTGTTACGCAACAGACAGATTCTCCGGGTGGTAGTTCACAACAACAAAAACCACTTAATGAGGTCCGTATATTGCTTGTAGAAGATAATCCGGTGAATGTAATGGTAGCCAGCAAGTTCCTCAATACATGGGAAGTAAGCCTGGAGGTAGCTGAAAATGGAAAAATAGCCCTGGAAAAAGTAAATGAAAGGGATTTTGATTTGGTACTCATGGATTTGAAAATGCCAGTAATGGACGGCTATGAGGCCAGCAAGAAAATCAGGGAAACAAAGCCAGTATTACCCATCATCGCCCTCACTGCATCTGCTACTCTTAATGCACAAGAAAAAGTACGCCAAGCTGGCATGAACGGTTTCCTCACCAAGCCTTTTAATCCAAATGAGCTCTATAAATTAATCGTAAAACACTGTACAGATAAGCAAATTCCTGAGGTTCACTAATGGGAATGTCTCCGTCCATTTTTTGAAATAAATACGATTTTCATTTTATCAAATACGGCAAACTCCCTATCTTGGGCGTCAAAAAATTAGTATTATCTAATTTTAACTTAACCCCTAATATATGGTGCGCCCTTTTTATCTGATTATTATCATCTTCTTTTTGTATGCATGTTCCCATTCCCGGAAAAACCCAGCTACCACCCAAACCACATTGCCTTATGAAGCTATAGCACTCACCAGCACCGATCCTTTCAAAGATGCTGACGAAAACTGGCAAATCGCCGGAAATGTGTATGTCAATCGCACAGAAGACAGGCATCTGGAAAAATATGAGGGCTCAGGCATATTGGTAAACCTGCCCGATGAAGAACATAAAGGCAACCTTTTCTCTGGCTTTGAGCATGGTGATATTGAACTGGAACTCGATTTTATGATGCCCAAAGGCTCCAATTCCGGTGTTTATCTGCAAAGCAGGTATGAAGTGCAGTTATTGGATAGTTGGGGAGTAAATGACCCAAAATATGGCGATTGCGGTGGAATTTACCAACGCTGGGACGAAAGCCGTCCCGAAGGTAAAAAAGGGTACGAAGGCCATCCGCCCCGTATCAATGCTGCTAAAGCTCCTGGCCTTTGGCAGCATTTGAAAATCCGCTTCAAAGCCCCTGATTTTGATGAAAACGGACAAAAAATTGCCAACGCAAAATTTGAGGAGGTTATCCTGAACGGCGTTACCATCCACGAAAATGTAGAAGTAACCGGCCCAACCCGGGCAGCGGCTTTTGAAGATGAAGCCCCCCTCGCCCCCCTCATGATCCAAGGCGACCACGGTCCAGTGGCATTCAGGAACATCCACTATAAAAAATACGGGAACAAAAAGATACAGTTGGAAAGCATCGATTACCAGCTTTATGAAGGAGAGTTTTCATCCTTTGATACCCTGGCTTCCCTGGAGCCACAAAAAGAAAGCACCACTGATTCCCTCAGCTACCTGGTCAACCGGGAATATGAAAAATATGCTCTGCAATTTGTCGGAACCATGAAAGTGCCCACCTCTGGGGAATACCTTTTTAAGGTACAGGCATCGGGAGGATATACTTTGAAAATTGATGGGGAACCATTGAATGATTATGCATATAATGATTTTACGGACAAAAATGAGGCTTATAAAGTAACCCTTGAGGAAGGGGATCATACATTTTCGTTTTTATACATAAAAGTATCCCGCCCCTGGGCAAAAGGCATGGGTTTGTTTTACGAAGGGCCGGAAATTCCCATGCAGCCCCTACACGCCTCTGCTTCGTTGCCCACACCAAATGTACCCGAACCTATTATTGTCCACGCAAATAGTTCACCAGAGCTGCAACGGGGATTTCTGATGCATAACCATATAAAAAGAACCCATTGTATTGCGGTAGGCACACCCGAAAAAATACATTTTGCCTATGACCTCAGCCAGGGTGCTTTGCTGGATGCCTGGAGTGGCGAATTCATTGATGCTACGGATATGTGGCATAAGCGCGGAAATGCCCAGCTAATGACTCCTTTGGGCAATGTGATTGAGTTTTTCAGCAAGCCTTCTTTTGCCATCCTTGCCGATGCCCAGGCTGCCTGGCCGGATACGATAGCAACAAAAACGCCCCAATATTATAAAGGGTATGCCCTGGACAGCACAGGATTGCCCATTTTCAACTTCCAACTGAAAAATACAAAAATTGCTGACCATATTTCCCCAAAAACGGATGATGAGCGTTCTTTACACCGGGAAATTTACTTTCAGGGTGATGACAACCGCCTGTACTGCCGCATAGCCGAAGGGGATATGATTGAAAAACTACCCAATGGCACTTATGCCATTGATGATAAAAGCTATTACCTGGAAACTGACCCAGCTGACGAATTGGTGCTTAGAAATACCGGGGAAAAGACAGAACTCATTTGTCCTGTAAATACCTCAGGAGGTGAAGCTATGGTGAAATACACTTTAATTTGGTAATGATATGAAGCTGCATATAATCTTTTCAAAAATTGCAATTTCCTTGTGCCTGTTAGCCTGGGCACACCTTGAAACAAACGCACAAACCAGTGTAAAAGAAAGCGATTATTACCGACTCACCACCATTCCCATTCCCGAAGATATTGTGCTGGAAGTAGGGGGCATGGCTTTTACCGATGACGACCGCCTGGCCGTATGCACCCGCCGGGGCGAAGTTTGGTTAATCAACGACCCTTACATGCAGCGCACCAACACACCCACTTTCACCAGGTTTGCTTCTGGCCTGCACGAAGCACTGGGCCTCGCCACCTGGAAAGGTACTTTGTACACAACCCAACGAGCTGAATTGACAAAACTCACCGATACCAATGGCGATGACCGGGCCGATTTGTACGAAACCATTTACTCCTGGCCTCTTTCAGGCAATTATCACGAATATTCGTACGGGCCGCTCTTTCTGCCCAATGGCGATATGCTGATAACGCTCAACCTTGCCTGGATTGGCTATGGCGAAAGCCTTACCAAATGGAGGGGGTGGATGCTGAAAATTACCCAGGATGGAGAAATGACGCCCATCGCCACGGGTTTGCGCTCTCCGGCAGGTTTTGGTTTTAACACAGAAGGTGATGTTTTTTATGCCGAAAATCAAGGTGACTGGATTGCTTCCGGACGCATTACACATCTCGAATCAGGGGATTTTGCAGGAAACCCGGCAGGACTGAACTGGAGCAGCGACCCCGCATCTCCCCTAAAACTTAAAAGGGAATACATTCCCGATTCGGTAGGTTTGATGCACGAATTTGCCAAAAGTGTATCCAGCCTGAAAGTACCCACCGTTTGGTTTCCGCATACCATCATGGGCATTTCCACTTCTTTTATTTTGGCCGATACAACCGATGGTAAATTCGGTCCCTTCAACGGTCAGCTTTTTGTAGGCGATCAGGGTCACAGCAAGGTAATGCGGGTCTTTCTAGAGAAAGTAAACGATGAATACCAGGGTGCCTGCTTCCCTTTCCGCGAAGGATTTGCCTCTGGTGTGCTACGCTCGGCCTGGGGCCAAGACGGCTCCCTTTTCGTAGGCATGACCAGCCGGGGTTGGTCTTCTACCGGAAAAGATAATTTTGGTCTCCAAAAACTATCCTGGACAGGCAAAATGCCTTTTGAAATCAAGACCATGCAGGCAAAAAGCAATGGTTTTGAACTGGAATTCACCATGCCTGTGAATGCCACACAAGCCAGCAACCCGTCCAATTATAACATGACCGGCTTCATTTATAGCTACCACCGCTCGTATGGCAGTCCTATCATCAACCAGCAAGATTGCCATATCCACCGTATTGAAGTTTCGGATGACCGCCGAAAAGTTCGTTTGTATGTAGGCGGATTGCGTGAAGGCTATATCCACGAGCTAAAAGTAAACGGCGTTACGGCCAGCAACGGAACGCCTTTGTTGCACGATGCGGCTTATTATACTTTAAATCATTTTCCGGAAGGCGAAAGGATGGAAGGCGCTGCCATGCCTATGGCTGCTGCTGAAGAAAGCACGCAAAACCAACAAACCTGTGGCCCCAACCCTGACAAGCACCCCACCACCATGCCTAATGACTGGACTGATGGCCCGGACGTGGTTATCAACATTGGCACAGAACCCGGTTTGCAATATGATGTGAAAAATTTTGAAGTGGAAGCCGGCAGCAAAGTCCAACTGGCTTTTAGTAATAACGACGATATGCTGCACAACCTGGTGGTAGTAAAACCCAACACTGCCGACCAGGTGGGCGAAAAAGCAATAGCACTTGGCATTGATGGCCCGCAGGTAGGTTACATTCCCGAATCAGAGAATATTTTGTTCCATACCTGCCTGTTACAGCCGGAAAGTGTGGAAAGCATCTATTTTATAGCACCAGAGCCCGGCACGTACACCTACGTTTGTACCTTCCCCGGCCATGCCGCTGTGATGCGGGGAACCATGACGGTAGTGCCCAGCAAAACCGCTTCAAGTGAGTAATAGTAATAAACCTAAAACTTTGACAAAGCTAAAAACCAATGTGTTCTGGTTCTTTTGATGCTTCTTCGTTTTTCTCTGTCACAACGATGCTATAACTGTAGCAGCTTTGTCAAAGTTCCTCACATAAATTCCTCAACCATGCTAAAACCTCACTCCGGCTCTTATCCAATCCTTTGTAAACCAAAGAGGCAGCCGACATGGAAAGCACTGCACTTTCCAAAGCTTGCAGCTCCGACACATTAAGCGAAGCTACATCAGTAAAATAAGTGCGAATGGTAAAAAGAACTGCATTATCTTCCTGAAGCCCTGTTAAAGTTTGGCGTTCCGTGCGCACATAAAGTTTTGGGGATTGGGTAGCAAACTTCCGGCCTTGCCAGGTATCCTCATTTATACCATTGGGTGGTTCTGGATGATGATTTAGACGGCAATCGGTAGTAAGCCCCCAGGAAAAACGCACAAACGAGCCTTTTTCAACAATAGATTGTAACATGGGAAAATACCGCTGGCGCAAACCCTCCAGTCCGGGCACAGGCGCGTGAAAATCAGAAAAATTTTTACCGACCTTTTCCCGGGGCGACCAATAATTTGGGCTACAAACATGCAGAGTGGCTAGCCAATCAGTATTTTCTTTTACCTGCCAAACGGCCATATCTTCCGGCACCTGGGCACATAAAGCATCAAAAAGGGAAAGGTAGTTCTGCCCATCTTTTAATGTATAATCTTTTGAAAATGAGATTTTTTCTTTGGTTAAGCCACAATGCAATGTGCTGAAACTTTCAGCCTTTTGTATTTGAAAAAATGTTGGGTAGTCCCTAGCCAAAGTTTCTATAATAAAAGCATTGACTGATTGTATAGTTTGAATGTTTTCCCGATGCGTACAGTAGTATTTTTTAATATTTTCTTCCCGGCAGGCTTGTTTGTTTTTCAGAAAACTTTGCACATCATCCCCTATCTGAAATAATTGCTGGTCGGCTTCTCCCCTACCGAAATCAGTCCCCAAAGGCTTTAACCCGGGGGAAACCTCATATTTTCCTTTCAAAAAGGGCAAGTACTTATGTCTTCCATCAAAAGCCAACGTGTTTCAGGTTTACTTGCTATTCACATTAATAGCGCCATCCCAGGTAAGTCCTACAAACGCGCCGAAGTTATCAGTCATTTCCCCTGCATCCAGTCCCAATGTGGTAGTAAGTGAGAGGTGATTGCCCAACTTACTTTTTGCTTCCAGCATCAAATACCATTGGTCCAGAGGTGGATCAAATTCATAATCTACATTATAATCCGGGTCCATGCTGCCCCACTGTTGTATGCCTCCGTTCAGGCCGGTATATGTGCCATAATTTCGGGAATAGGTGGCCAAAAACCGATAATTTATCTTCGGGGTAATTTGCCCTTCTATGCCTACATGATGGGCCACTACCCGGTTGTTTACTACATAAAACTTAAACGCATCACGGGAAGGTTCGGTATATCCATCAAAGTACAAATCAGCCCGTTGGTCGGTCAGGAACAATGGCGTGCCCAAAATATAGCCATGATGCGCCCAACCGGTGTTGTACAGGTAATTTCCGTAGTAGTTATCCCGTCCAGCATAATCATACCCATAATTATCTTCTGTATCCCAGGGAAAAGGGTCGGTAAGTCCTGGGCCACTTTGAAATTTAGTATGCAAAAATTCATATACAACTCCTGTAACCCATTTGGTGTTATCCCTGCTTTTCATACTTAAGCCCACCAGCCTGTCTGGATTGGTCGTTTCAAAACCGCTATTATCTTCAAAAGGAACCTGGCTATAAAGGATAAAATCATATTCTTTGATAGAAAACTCTGCCCCATAGTCTATCGTGCCCCGGTGATCACCCAGGGCATTCACCTGTTCGCCTCCCGGACTGCTGCCTCCACCACTTGAACCGGTAATAATTTTGAGATAATCTTCAAAACTGGAATTCAGTTTTCCTTCTGTGGGATGCGTGCCCCCCCACATGGCAGAATGCAAAAGGCCGCCAAACAGCCGCACAGGCCAGTCACCTCCTACCCTACCATAAACAAACTTTTCATGCAGGTAAGGGTTTTCCACAAATCGGTCGTCACCCAGCCAGCCGTGGCCGTAACGCCCCTTTATTTCAAAATATCCTTTAGTGAAAGGCACATCAGTATATTCGGGTATCCCAATGGTAATCATGGGAATAGGCCGGGAATTCTGGCTCAAATACAGTGCACCAGTTGACAAACTCTTGTGGTACACATTGATAGATTCCTCTACCCATCCGCCCCTGAGTTCAAAAGCCCAATAACGCAGCTTAAGATAACCCTGTTGCACCCGGCTTTCCGAAAAATCGGGCTTGGCGAGTAAATCCAGCCCGGCGGCGTAGGTAAATTTCTTATCTTTTTTAAAGGGAATACTTGCCCCCACCCGCAGATAGCCATCGGCTCCATCTTCATCCAACACGCCAAAGCGATTGGACACAATCCATAAAGGCAGGTAGCCTTCGGTGGCAGCAGCCCCGGCAGCTTCAATCTGATAATTGATAGAATCTATCTGTGCATAAGCTTGTATGGAACAAGCCATCAAAAAAACAGCAATCAGTATATATTTCATTAAAAATAAGGTCATTCATTTGGCAAAGGTAGCTATTTGTCTTGTGCTCATTGAGTGCAGGCAAAAAAGTTCTGTCGGATATATCGTCATTATACCTTTCAGGTTTCAGCCACAATAATGCTTATATAGCAATAAAAATGCTTAAAACCTGAAGGGTTTACGGCACTTTTTTTTGTCTGCACTTACAACTTTTATTCCAACGAAGCAATCCGGGTTATTATTCTGATTGCCAAAGATTAGAACGAAAATTGTCAGTTAAAGATTTTTTCCTAGATTCGTGGGCATTAGTACAATTTCTTATAACCTAACGCCACATGAAAACCAACCGTCGCTCCTTTATCAAACAAGCATCTGCAGCCAGCTTGGGCTTGTATACTTTACCATCCTTTTCTATCAAAGAAAAGTTTCCGCCTGTACAAAAACTCACCCAGGGGCCAAAATCGCACTGGTTTGGGTATTATGATAAATTTCAGGTAGACCCCACCGGCCGTTATGTGTTGGGCATGGAGGTAGACATTCCGATGCGTTCGCCTACCGAAAAAGATGAAATCAGGATTGGGATGGTAGACTTGCAAGACAATAATAAATGGACAGACCTTGGGAAAAGCAATGCCTGGGGCTGGCAACAAGGGTGCATGCTACAATGGCGTCCGGGTTCTTCTGAAGAAATCATTTGGAACGATCAGGAAGATGGACAATTTGTAAGCCGTATTCTCAATGTAAAAACCGGAAAAACCCGTACAATGCCCAAAGCTATTTATACGCTCAGCCCTGAT
Source organism: Cyclobacteriaceae bacterium (assembly GCA_965230065.1). Classification (GTDB taxonomy): domain Bacteria; phylum Bacteroidota; class Bacteroidia; order Cytophagales; family Cyclobacteriaceae. Next base: position 700,512 of record OZ245942.1, read on the forward strand.
GGGAAATATGCTGTGGGGACTGAGTTCAATCGCATCCAGAACATGCGCCCCGGTTACGGCTACCCTGGCGTTCCTGATCCCTACGCATCTGTAAAAGCTCCAAAAGATATTGGCATTTACCGAATGGATTTGGATACAGGTGAAAACCAGTTAATAATTTCCCTGGCACAAACAGCCGATATGCCCCATAATGGAAAATCACTGGCTGATAAGTGGCATTACTTCAATCATTTGCTGGTAAGCCCCGATAGTGATCGTTTTATTTTCCTGCACCGGTGGCGCGAAGCCCCGGCCAATACGCCAGGAGCACCCGGCGGGTTTACTACCCGCATGTTCACCGCCAGCAATAAAGGGGATGACCTCTACATGCTGGATCCTTCCGGCCACACTTCCCACTTCATTTGGCGCGATCCTCAACACATTTGCGCCTGGACAAAACCTGAAGGGAAAAAGTCCGCCTTTTACCTGTTTAAAGACAAAACGGAAGAAGTAAAAATAGTGGGCGAAGATAAAATGACGGTAAATGGCCATAACACCTACTTGCCCAACACCAATAATGAATGGATTTTGAACGACACCTATCCTGATAAAAAAGACCGGAAACAAACGCTGTATCTGTACCATGTGCCTACCGACAGAAAGGTAGTACTGGGCAGGTTTCACGAACCTCCGCAGTTTAAAGGCGAATGGCGTTGCGACCTCCACCCCCGTTCCAGTCAGGATGGCACGAAGGTGATTTTCGACTCTACCCATGAAAATAACCAGCGGCAGATGTACATGATAGATGTAAATGATATTGTTTCATAGTAAAAATTTGTTTTATGACCACTTTCGGAGTCCGGGCAGGGCTGCCATCAACTTCTCTGTCTTATAAAACGCTTCTAGGTTGCTTTTTTCTCCTTTTTCAGTCCACGGGATTATGGGCACAGGAAGAAGATTTGCGCCTGCTCAATTTCTGGCAAATTTACTCGGATGCCCCCAATGCTTTGTACAAAAGCTTTTGCGATACGGCTTTTCACTCCCTTGACCAACGCAAGCAAAAAATTTCTCAATTGCATTCCCAGACCGATTGGCAAAAAAGACAGGAAAAAGTGAAACAAACCCTCATGGAGCTTGTGGGGCCTTTCCCTGAAAAAACACCTTTAAACCCTCAAGTAACAGGTATTTTACAGAAAGATGGATATAAGGTGGAAAAACTAATTTATGAGTCACTGCCTGGGTTTTATGTGACGGCAGCCTTATTTATTCCTGACAATTTGCAAGGAAAAACCCCGGCTATTTTGTTTTGCAGTGGACATACTGCACTGGCCTTTCGCAGTGAAACTTACCAGCAAATGATCCTGAACCTGGTAAAAAAAGGATTTATTGTGCTGGCCTTCGATCCGGTGGGACAAGGCGAACGTTTACAATATTATGATGAAGCAGCAGAAAAGAGCCGGTTTGGCTCTACCCATGAGCATTCCTATCCGGGGGCACAATGTTTCATCGCTGGCAATTCTATGGCGAAATATATGATATGGGATGGCATTCGTAGCATTGATTATCTCTTGACCCGCCCCGAGGTTGACCCACAGCGTATCGGCGTTACCGGACGTTCAGGAGGAGGCACGCAAACTACTTATATCGCCGCTTTTGACGAAAGAATAACAGCCGCTGCACCTGAATGCTATATTACCACATTGGAAGATCAGCTAAAAACCGGAGGCCCCCAGGATGCCGAACAAAACTTTTATCATGGCATTGCCAGCGGCATCGACCATGCCGACCTGCTGGAAATACGCGCTCCCAAGCCCACTTTGATGATTACCACCACCCGTGACATTTTCAGCATTGAGGGAGCCAGAACTACCTTTAAGGAAGCATCGCAAGCATACAAAGCTTTTGGAAAAGCAGAAAACTTCAGCATGGTAGAAGATGATGCGCCCCATGCTTCTACGCCCAAAAACAGGGAAGCTATGTGCGCCTTCTTCCAAAAGCACTTCAACCTGCCTGGAGACCCTTCCGATGAAAAAGTAGCCTTCCTTACGCCGGAAGAACTGCAAGTAACCCAAACCGGACAGGTCCTTACTACTTTGAACAGCAAAACGGTTTTTGACTTAAACAAGACAGAAAGTGAACAGTTGTTGCAAAAACTCAACAACAAAAGGCAAAACTTAACTCAGCACCTGGAAACAGTAAAGAAAGCCGCCAGAAATCTATCGGGTTACGAACCACCTGTTGCATTTCAAGAACCTGTTTTTTCAGGAAGATACCAGCGTTCGGGTTACGCCATTGAAAAGTACCTGCTCCCAGTCAATGAACGGTATGCTATTCCTTTGGTAGTGATGGTACCCGAAAATACAGCAAGTCAGCAAGCCATTTTGTATTTGCACCCACAGGGAAAAGCCACTGAAGCTATGCCTGGTGGAGAAATGGAAAAACTGGTACAACAAGGGTTTTACGTAATTGCGCCAGATATCCGGGGTATTGGCGAGCTTGGCCCCGGCTACCTGAAAGGCGACGCATACATTCAAGACGTTTCTTATAACCAGTGGTTTGCAGGCATTTTATCGGCAAAAAGTATTGTGGGCCTACAAGCAGAAGACGTAGCCCGGGTAACGCATTTTATTTTTTCACATTTACAAATACCGAAGGAAAACCTTACTGGAATGGCCCGGGGAAGCCTGGCACCCACCCTCCTGCATATAGCAGTATTCGAGCAAAATTTTGGAAAAATAGCCCTGCTTGACCCGTTCACTTCCTACCGCTCGCTGGTTATGGACAAATTATATGACCCTGCTTATATTCCAGCAACAGTGGCCGGGGCACTTACTGCATACGATTTGCCTGATTTGGCAGCTTGCCTGGCCCCTTCAAAATTATTGATTAAGAATGCTATTAATTTTGGAAAAGACATGGGTATAACTCGTGACGCATACCAGAAAAAAAATATCGAAGGCAACTTCATCATCAATCCGGAGGAGAACCCAATAACGGGGGCCGGCTTGTTGGATTGGTTAAAATAGACAGGTCTTTATCTACGAATCATTATTCATGAGCTTCTTTGTTCGAGTAGATAAGAAATGGTGTATTTATCAGATAGGGCATCGTATCATTTGGTAGTTGTTAAAATATTTTGTAACTAACCATTACCTTTGTAAACTACCTCTTTTCTGCAAAATGAAACCTTCTCAAAATACGGCTGCATACCCTTCCGACCAAGAGGTTTGGAACGCTTTCAGAGATGGTAGTGAAGAAGCATTGAATTGGATTTATCATCAGCATATTCGGGCACTTTTTAATTATGGGATCAAAATCGTTCAAAGTGAAGATTTGGTAGAAGATTGCATTCAGGAGATGTTCATAGATTTATGGAAACGCAGAAATTTTCTGAATGACACTAATTCCATCAAATTCTACCTCTTTAAAGCCCTGAAACGAAAAATCATAAGAAAAATTTCTAAAAAGAAAACCCTACAAATGGGTGGTGCACTTGAAGATGATTATGCCTTCCAGGTAGTATTTTCCTGTGAATCTGTCCTGATCCAGGAAGAACTAAACCAAGAACAAAAAGTCTTGATAGAAAAGGCACTCACTTGCCTGACCCACCGCCAAAAAGAAGCCATTTACCTCAAATTTTACTGCCAACTTTCGTACGAACAGATTGCTGCGATCATGAAAATTGAGAAATCAGCAGTGTATAGCTTAATTTTCAAATCGGTCAACAAACTACGCAAGCATTTCTTAAAAAAAACAATCTATTCTACCCTGGACCTTTTTCCGTTGCTTGCTGCATTCTTATTCCTTTTTTAGTATCTCTTTGCCTTTTCAATATTTCTTCCGGGTTACTTTATCTATATCTCAATAGAGTACCAGAAATATTACGCTTTTATTAAAATGTTTAATGGTTTTTTATTAGGAATGTAAATATTCAAAAATAGGAGAGACGAAGAGGTCAAATTCTATTTTTTCCTGTCCTTTCTTTAATAAGAGCACCTTATGAGAGCTTGCTATCTCATTAATAATTGCACAACCGATGAAATACACCACCTATACTACTGTAGATTTTGTCATGGATGAAAACTTCCAGGCATGGGTTCTCGCACCTACCCGGGAAAGTGAGCAATTCTGGCAAAATTGGATTGGGTCATATCCTGAAAAAAAGGCAATGATAGAAGAAGCAAAAATGCTGATTCGGGTGTATGGTGTTGAAGAGAAAGAGATTTCAGCCACCAGTATCGAACGCATCCTGTCTGGGGTAAAACAGGGCATCAAAAAAAATCAACGGCCGAAATATAAGGCAACATTAACCGCTCCCCCCTCCAAGTTACGCCATTTAGTAAGTAACTGGTACATGACAGCTGCCGTCTTTATTGGCTTTATCATAATGGCCGGGGCTGTGTATTGGACATTTTTTCATCAGCAAACCTCATATGTTACAACCTATGGAGAAGTCAAAGAAATTATATTACCCGATGGTTCCCAGATTACGCTTAACGGAAATTCCAGGTTATACTATACTTCCCATTGGGAAGAGGCAGAAGCACGGGAAGTATGGCTGGAAGGTGAAGCTTTTTTTCATGTTCAGGATATAAGCCAGCATGTCGGCCTGGAAGACGAAAGTGTTCCGGAAGGCTATAAGTTTATAGTACATACCCACGACCTAAATATCATCGTACTGGGCACGCAATTCAATGTAAATAGCCGGAGTGACCAGGTAAAAGTGGTCCTTAATTCGGGAAAGGTAAAGATTAAGGTAGCAGACGATACCCTGGGAAATGAGATTTTTATGGAGCCCGGAGAGATGGTGGCTTATGATGTGAACCGCAAAACTATAGGAAAGCAGACTGTAGACCCGAAAAATTATAGCTCATGGCGCGACAACTACCTTGTATTTGATGAAGTACCCTTGTATGAAGTAGCCGAAATTCTTGAAGATACTTATGGAGTGCAAATCACTTTTGAGGGTAAAGAAGTAAGCCGGAAAATCATCCGGTCCACTATACCTTCGGATGATATTGACATTTTGCTGAAAGCGCTGCCTCAGTCATGTGAAGTCAAAGTCAACAGACAAGGTAATCATGTTTTTATTTCGAGAAAATAAGCCCTGCCGGTTTTGCCCAACCAGCAAGGCCCAATAATTAAATTAACACTAACGGTAAAATTATGAAGAACAAATTACAAATCATTTGTAAAACCATGCTTTTTACACTACTGTGGAGTATAAGCATATCCGCTTTCTCCCAAAATTTAGCAGCGTTGCCCAAGGCAACTTCAGAAGGTTACTCCCAAAAGGAGGTAATTCAGCACGAAAAACATAAATCACTGAAAGAAGTACTGTTGGATATTGAAGAAGAACATCAGGTCTTTTTTACCTACGATGTCAATACTGTAAAAGACAAAGTAGTGAAAGTAGACGCACTGAAGAAAAAAAAGGAAATGGAAGGCGAGAACCTGGAGCAAATTTTAAATGAATTTCTGCCCCCACTGCAACTTGACTTCCGGAAGATCAAAGATAAATTCTACATCATTTACCCACACGAAGAGAAAAGCTCACCTCAGAAGATTAATTACATTCCCCCGGCACCCGGCGGGAGAAAAAGTCCTCAATCCGGCAGCTTGGATCGTATGGGAAAGATGCCATTAGCAAGTATAGACTTTAGCAAAATGTTGGATAAAACTGTAAGAGGCACTGTAACTGATGGATCAGGCGGCATGCCATTACCAGGCGTAAATATTGTAGAGAAGGGGACTACCAATGGAACCATTACCGACATTGATGGCAACTACAGCCTCACCGTTGCCGATGAAAATTCTATCATTGTTTTTAGTTCTGTAGGCTACTTAAGTGAAGAAATAATAGTAGGCAACCAGACAGAAATTAATATCCAACTGGCCGAAGATATTGCCGCTCTTAGCGAAATCGTAGTGGTTGGGTACGGCACCCAAAAGAAAAGTAATGTCACGGGGGCTATTGCCTCAGTATCGGGCGAAGAACTCAATAAGGTGCAAGTAGCCAGCTTTGACCAGGCCATTCAGGGAAAAGCGGCCGGCGTGTATGTGACTTCCAACAGTGGTCAACCGGGAGGTGGTGTTAGTGTACGGATCAGAGGAATTGGCTCTATCAACAATAGCAACCCACTTTATGTAATTGACGGAGTAATAGTGAGTGCCGGAAACAGCGAAACAAGTAATCCTCTGGCTACGCTCAATACCAACGATATTGAATCGGTTGAAGTGTTGAAAGATGCTGCCTCTGCTGCCATTTATGGAGCCCGGGCAGCCAATGGCGTTGTGATCATTACCACAAAAAGAGGAAATGCCGGAAAACCCATGCTGAATTACAATGGCTATTATGGTATTCAGCAACCTACCAGCAACCTGCCCCGTGCCATGAATGCAGCAGAATTTGCCGAGAATATGAACCAGGCCTTTACAGCCGCCGGACAGGAGGCTCCGTTTCCTGATCCCGCATCTTTGGGTGAAGGTACCGATTGGCTGGACGAACTCACCCAGACTGGTAATATTCAGGATCATCAGCTATCTGTTTCGGGAGGTACCCAAAACCATAAATTCTTTGCCTCTGCCAACTACTTCAGGAATAAAGGGATCATGATTGAGACCTTTCATGAACGTTTGGCCTTCCGGGTTAATACCGACAATAACATCAGTGACAAATGGACGGTAGGGAATAGCCTTTCTTTCAGCCGCACCTCCCGGTACGACAATGGGTCAGGCAACCGTACTTTTATCCACGGTTCCTTTAACGAAATTTACCAAATGCTACCCACCATGCCGGTATACAATCCGGATGGTAGCTTTGCCGGCCCTACTGATACCCGCCTGGAAAGACGCCGGAATGCAGTTTCTGTGCAAAAATTACCTACCCGTGAGGATATTGAAAACCGTCTCCTAGGTAACCTGTATATAAGCTTTGAACCCATCAAAGGATTAACTTTTAAAACCAGTTTTTCTGCAGATATTGCAGGGAGGAACACCTATTTTTTTGAACCCCCCTGGGAAGAAGGGTTGTTGGAAGATTTGTTTTCCAACGTAAACCGTTCTTCCACCAACACCACTTTCTGGTTGTGGGAAAACTTTGCAACGTATCAAAAATCTTTTGACAAACATAACTTCTCAGTGATGGTAGGTACTTCGGCGCAAAACTTTGAGTATATCAATGTCACTGCTTCTGCAGAATACGATACGGATGCCTTTACAGAAGTATCCACCAGTGCCCTGGCTAACAATTCTACTACTGCGTCTTCGGAAGAATCCCTGGCCTCTATCTTCGGACGGGTAACCTACAATTTTGACGAACGCTACCTGCTTACAGCCAATATTAGAAGGGATGGATCATCCAAGTTCGGTCCTAACAACAAATTTGGCGTATTTCCTTCTTTTTCAGCAGGATGGCGTGTATCAGAAGAGCAGTTCTTCCAATCAAACCTGATCAATGACCTGAAACTCCGGGGCGGATGGGGACAGGTAGGTTCCGATGCCATCGGTAACTTTAAGTATTTGGCAGCATTGAATACGGGTTTTAACTATGCATTCGCCAACCAAAGCGGAGTTTCAAATCTGGGGGCTGCCTTGGAAGAATTGGGAAATCCTGATATACAATGGGAAACCTCTACCGAATGGAATATTGGGGCTGACCTGGGGTTGCTCGATAACCGCCTCACCATTACAGCCGATTATTTTGAGAAAACCCGTACCGATATGCTGCTCACACTTCCCCTGCCAGGCACCTCGGGGTTGACCCAAACGGTAGATAATGTAGGCGAACTAATAAATAAAGGGTTTGAATTTAGCACTAACTTCCGACAAGTATCCGGCAAATTCACCTATGATCTGGGTCTTAACTTCACTTCCTACTACAATGAAGTAGTGAATATTGACGTTCTGCCCGAAATTGTTTCTTATACCTACTCAGGTTCCGGGGCTACTACACTGATCAGGGTAGGTGAACCTTTGGGCATTTTTTACGGATTGGTTACTGAAGGGCTTTTCCAAACCCCTGATGAAGTGCAACAGGCCAACGCCATTGACGGAGACGAGACTACCCCTTATCAACTGGCAGGCACCGCACCCGGTGACTTTAAGTACCGTGACCTGAACGGAGACGGACGCATTACTGATGATGATAAAACAATCATTGGTAGTCCGGTACCTGATTTTACCTACGGTCTGAACGGAAGCATGCAATATGGCGCTTTCGATTTGAGCTTTCAGTTTTTTGGCGTACAGGGCAATGATATTCTGAACATTGGTAAGTCCATCCGGGAATCATCCGGACGTGCTTTCAACAAGAGCAGTACCGTAGTGAATGCCTGGAACGGCCCGGGCACCAGCAATACCATCCCCCGCCCCATCACTACCGATCCAAACCAGAATGTGAGAGTAGGGACCCACCTTGTTGAAAATGGATCCTATTTGCGTCTCCGTTATCTTCAGGTCGGGTATAATTTACCAGACTCCTTCCTGGAAAGAATCGGACTTTCCAAGGCACGCGTTTATGTATCAGGACAAAACATATTTACCATCACCGGCTACAGTGGCAATGACCCTGAAGTTGGTTTTGATGGGAATAACACGGCTGCTAATGGCATTGACCAGGATTTGTACCCTCAGCCCCGTACTTATTCTTTAGGTCTTAGTGTTGGATTTTAATCATTATAAAAAATAAAAATAATATGAAATACTTAGCTTATCTTCTTGTATTTTCTCTCATCGCATTTGTGCTTTCCTGCGGTGAAGATTTTGTTACGAAGGAATACAAAAACGGGGTAGTGGATGAAAATTTCTACCAGACCGCACAGGATGCCGAACAGGCCCTTACGTCCGTATATGACATCGTGGGCCAAAAAGGCTATTACCGGGATGGCATCTTTCCTATGGGGGAGTCTTCTTCTGATAATATAGACGAACAAACAGGTGATAACGGAGATTTTGGGTTTCATTATAAAGCCATCAGCGATTACCGCTGGGTACCCAATAATCCCTACTTCATGGCACGATGGTACGATTCTTATAAGGGCATCTTCCGGACCAATATACTCCTCGAGAAACTCCCTGACATCGATATGGATGAAAGTTTAAAACAGCGGTATGCGGCTGAAGCCAAGTTTCTCAGAGGTTTATATTATTTCACATTGGCCATTTCATACGGGGATGTTCCTTTGGTCACGGAAATACTGACAAGGGAAGAATATAACAGCCTGACACGTACTGACCAAAATCTGGTATATGCCCAGGTAGAACAGGACCTGATGGATGCAGTGAGTGTGCTTCCTGAGAGTTATCCGGATGCAGCAGACATCGGCCGTGCCACCAAAGGAGCCGCTTTGGGATTGTTGGGTAGAGTTTACATGTATCAAAACAAATGGCAGGAATGTGCCGGTGCCTGTGAACAAATCATAGGAATGAATATGTATGACCTGATAGAGGATTACGGCAGCATGTTCAATGGAAATAATGAAAATAGCGAAGAAGCTGTATTTGAGTGGCAATCGGTAACCAGGGCACCCAGCTTTTGGGATGGAAAGTCTGAAAATATGTACAGCATTATGTGGAGCCCCATGGTAGGGTGGGCTAACTGGTATACCCCAAGTGTGGACCTGATAGAGTCTTTTGAAGAGGGAGATAAGCGTCGCAAAGCTTCTTTGTTATTGGTAGGGGTCAATGATTCTATTGATCTGGATGCTGACGGTCAGTTAAACCCTTTCCCCGATCCGGATGCAGGTTCCAATACGGTGTTCTTTACTGATTCTAATGTTCGTAAATTCTTGCCGGAAGGGAAAACCTTGAACGATGTCAATAATTATGATATCAACTTCCCGGTTATTCGGTATGCCGAAATTTTGCTCAATTATGCGGAAGCACTTAATGAGCTTAACCGCTCGGCAGAAGCTTTGGCTCCGCTCAATGCAGTGCGCGATCGGGCTGATTTGGATCCCATTTCTACAACCACCCAAAGCGAGTTGCGGGATATTATTTACCATGAGCGCAGGATAGAACTGGTGTTTGAGGGGCACCGCTTCTTTGACCTGAAACGACAAGGCAGGGCAGCCGATGTGCTGGGTCCCCTGGGTTATCAGGTGGGTGTTCATGAGTATTTCCCCATTCCGCAGGAAGAACTTGACCTGAATCCGAACCTGACACAGTACCCCAACTAAAATATTCCTGGAATATAGGTATACTAATTCCGAATAAAAGTGAATAATTAACTAAATAAACAACAATGAGAATGATCTGATGAAAGGTAAACCTGATAGGCAAACACCGGGACTTTTTTTCATAGCTGTTTTACATTTGATTTCATCCTGCCACCCCGGGCAGGATGAGTCTTTTCATACCCAACCTATGTTTACGCCCGTAGCTACCGAACACTCGGGTATTGACTTTGTCAACAGCATTCGCGAGAACGAACGGCAGAACTTTCTAACTTACCCTTATTTTTACAACGGAGGCGGGGTAGCTATTGGCGATGTTAACAACGATGGTTTGCCAGACCTATATTTTACAGGCAATATGGAAGGCGATCGCCTGTACCTTAATCGGGGAAATCTGCAATTTACCGATGTCACCCTGAAGGCAGGCATCACCAAGCAGAACCTCTGGACTACCGGGGTAACCATGGCCGATGTGAACAATGACGGTTTTCTGGACATTTATGTGTGTCGCTCAGGCGACAAGGGTTTTCGTCATAACCTGCTTTATATCAATCAGGGTAACTCCCAGGAGGTTTCCTTTTCTGAGGAAGCCCGTGAATGGGGGGTGAATGACAATGGATATGCTACCCAGGCCACCTTCTTTGATTACGATCTGGATGGAGACCTGGACATGTACCTGGTCAACCATTCTAATAAATTCAATTTTAACCAGGAAGATATTTTTAAAGCAAAATTCACCCCTGAACCAGAAGAAGCCGACCAACTGTACCGCAATGATTCCCCTCCGGGGGACAAAGGGGGGGGAATATTCACCAATGTAAGCAAAGAAGCGGGTATCCAACGGTTTGCCTTTGGCCTGAGTGCTACGGTGGGGGATATAAATGGAGATGGGTATCCCGACATTTATGCAGCCAGTGACTTTTTTGAGCCTGACTTTCTTTATCTCAACCAACAGGATGGCCCGGATGGAAATCCTACTTTTAAAGAAAACTTGCAGGAAAGCATGGCCCATATTTCTTTTTCCAGCATGGGTTCTGATGTAGCCGATTATAACAATGATGGTCTGTTAGATATTGTGGTGGCCGACATGCGTGCAGCCGATCATTACAGGTTTCAGGCCAACATGGCGGGGATGAGCCGCAATAAATTTGCCCGCATGGTGAAAGAAAAATACCACTACCAGTACATGCAAAACACTTTGCAACTGAATCGGGGCCTGAATGCTCAGGGCTTACCCCTGTTTAGTGAAGTGGGTGAACTGGCCGGTATCTCCTCAACCGATTGGAGTTGGTCTGCGCTTTTGTTTGATATGGACAATGATGGATGGAAAGATTTATTTATTTCCAATGGCATTCGCCGCGACATCCAAAATAAAGATGCCTGGCGTACGATCAATAACCATTTGCACCGACGGGAAAAAAAAACTTTCATGGAAATGCAAGCTTACTTTCCTGAAGTGAAACTACAAAATTATGCCTTCCACAATAATCAACAGTTGGGCTTTACCGATGTTTCTGCAACGGCTGGCATTGACTTCAAAGGCTTCTCCAATGGTGCCGCCTATGCCGATCTGGACAATGATGGGGATTTGGATTTGGTACTCAATAACCTGGATGATCCGGCCATGATTTACGAAAACCTGGCGAACCAGCACTACCTGCAAATCCGGCTGAGAGGGCGAGAGGATAACCATTTTGGGTTAGGTGCAAAAGTGCATATTTATTACGGGGATCAGCAACAGTTTCAGGAACTGACTACTACCCGGGGGTTTCAGTCATCTGTGCCACCTGTCCTACACTTTGGATTAGGGAATTATGAAAATATAGATAAAGTAATCATCACCTGGCCCAACGGAACCTCTCAGGAATTATTGGATGTAAAGGCAGACCAGCAAATTCTGATTGACCAAAAAGATGCGCAGCCTTCCACTGAAACAGCAACTTCTTCCTCACCATGGTTACAGCCAACACAAACCTTTCAGCATGTACACCAAGAAGGTTTGTATGATGATTTCAGCAGGGAACCTTTGCTTCCTTACAAATTATCTTCCAATGGTCCTTGCTTTGCCATAGGCGATGTGAATGGCGACCAACTGGATGATTTTTATGCGGGCAGTGGAAAGGGGTATCCTGGCACATTGTACATACAACAAACAAATGGAACGTTTGAAAAACAACAGGAATCCTTCTGGGAAAAAGACCGGAATTATGAAGATACGGATGCCGTTTTCTTTGATGCTGATCAGGACGGGGATATGGATTTATATATAGTAAGCGGCAGCAATGAATTTGAGCCCAATTCTCCCTGGCTGCAGGATAGGCTGTATATCAACTATGGAAACGGCTACTTTACAAAAGCCGAGCTTCCAGATATTCGCATTAGTGGAAGTTGCGTGGCTCCTGCCGATGTAGACCAGGATGGGGATTTGGATGTATTTGTCGGAGGAAAATTAGTGCCGGGGCAATATCCTTTGGCACCCCCTTCTTATTTATTGATGAATGAAAATGGCACCTTTACGCCTCAAGCCATCAATATGCCCGGTATGGTGAAAGATGCTGTATGGGCAGATATTGATTATGATCAGGACGAAGATTTGCTCGTCGTTGGAGAATGGATGCCTATCTCAATATTTGAAAATCAAAACGGGGAACTGGTAGCCAATGTAAATTATACGGTTCAGCAGGTCAATGGGATTGATACGTTGTCCACTGACCTTCGTACTACTTCCGGCTGGTGGAACTGCATCACCCCTGCTGACCTCGACCGTGATGGAGATCTGGATTTTATCCTGGGCAATGCCGGGCTAAATACGCGGTTTTCTACAAATCCGAAGGAACCATTAGAAATCTATGCGAAAGATTTTGACGAAACCGGCTCCCTGGATGCCATCATGGGGTATGTGCATAAAGGGCAGTTGTATCCGGTGGTGGGAAAAGACAAGTTATTAAACCAACTCCCTTCCTGGCAGCAAAAGTTTCCTGATTATGAAACCTATGCGCAAACTACCATAGCCCAATTATTAGCCGAAGAAAACCCGGAAGATGTGCTCCACTTGCAAGCCGCACAATGGGCCTCCTGTGCGCTCTATAATGAAGGCAATGGAACTTTCACCTTACAGGAGTTACCCATAGAAGCCCAGCTATCCGCCATCAAGGGTGTAGTAGCCACCGACATCAATCAGGATGGACATACAGATTTGATAATGGCCGGTAACCACTATGATTGGGAGGTAGAAACCGCCCGGAATGATGCAGGCCTGGGCCTCTGCTTATTGGGCAATGGAAAACGGGAATTTCAGCCCTTGTCCCTCCAAAAAAGCGGCTTCATCGCTGCCGGTGATGTACGGGCTTTGGAGAAAATAACCTTGATAGATAGCACCACTTTACTGATGGTGGGCAGTAACCGGGATACTACCCAATGCTTTCTCTTACCTTCGGTTGCTGATTCTTTGGTTTCTTTGTTGGGGGGTAATCCATAAGTTAAGGAGGGTTTTAAGTAGGTAAACAAAAAAAATAACGATTGATTTTATTATATTTGTTTAAAAGGGAAATAAAGATGAGAGCTATTAATATAAACTCAAAAACCGATCAATTTAAAGATAGATTATCAGCTTGATCAGTCGGATAGGAATGTTCGAGTGCTGATCCTCTTGGAGGTTGATGCGGAAAAAGATGAAGAAACATTATGGGTAGATGCATTATCAAAAAAGCCTGCTTTTGAATTTCTGCATGATAGTTCAGAGGATATTTATTCCATAAACGATGGAGGACCCTTCAATGATTAAAAACGCTATTGTTCTCATACCTTTTCCCCTCGATGATGAATAAATAGAATGTCCTGCAAGAAGAAGTTTAGTCATTACCATAGCGGGACCAAAACTACGCTCCATACCCAGAACACCATGTTCTATAAAAAGTAAGACTCTTGAGTCAATGAGAAAAACCTGGTTACTCCTTATCACCCTCCTTTCCTGCCTATCCTGTGCAGATCAATTTGATCGGGATATTCACTTCCAACTGATTTCTCCTGAGGCATCTGGAGTAAATTTTGTCAACGAAATCCGGGAATCTGACTCCCTCAATTGCTTCAATTTTTTTTACATTTATATGGGAGCAGGAGCAGGAGTAGGTGATTTCAATAACGATGGGTTGCCCGATCTGTTTTTTTCGGGCAATAGTGTCTCCGGCAGGCTTTATCTGAACCAAGGGCAATTTCGGTTTAATGATGTAACAGAAGAGGCCGGGGTACTTACCGACCGCTGGGTAACAGGTGTTTCCGTAATAGATATCAACAACGATGGATGGCAGGATCTATATCTCTGTGTGTCGGGACTTGCAGCACCCGCACAAAGAAAAAACTTATTGTATATTAACAATGGCGCTGAACAGGGAAAAGCGCCCACATTTACTGAAGCCGCTGAAGCCTATGGCATTGCCGATGATGGGTATGCTACGCAAGCTGCTTTTTTTGATTATGACCAGGATGGTGACCTGGACCTGTATGTGATGCGGCATGCGAATGAAGCTGCACCTTTTGTAGAACTGCAAATCAAACGCAATGATGGCAGTGCCCTTAGCACCGATCGCCTCTATCAGAACATAGGCACCGACTCATTGGGGCACCCTTATTACAGGGATGTATCGGCCCAGGCAGGCATCTTGATGGAAGGGTATGGGTTGGGGCTGAGTATTGCTGACATTAACCAGGACAACTGGCCGGACATCTATGTAGCCAATGATTTTGTTGCCAATGACTTACTCTACATCAATAATCAGGATGGGACTTTCACTGACAAACTAGCTGCATTTACCCAACAAACCAGCCAGAACGGGATGGGTGCAGATATTGCCGATTTTAACAACGATGGTCTCCCCGACATCACGGTGCTCGACATGCTGCCCGAAACCAATCTCCGGCAAAAGACCATGACGGCTGACATGAATTACGACTACTTCTCGAGTTCGTTGCAAACAGGTTTTTCCCCTCAGTTTATCCGCAATACCCTACAACTAAACCGGGGCATGCAACCTGATGGAACTATGAAGTTTAGCGAAGTAGGACGACTGGCGGGGATCCATCAAACCGACTGGAGCTGGGCTCCCTTGTGGGCCGATTTTGATAATGATGGCCTGCGGGATTTGTTTATCACCAACGGT
This sequence comes from Cyclobacteriaceae bacterium, assembly GCA_965230065.1. Taxonomy (GTDB): domain Bacteria; phylum Bacteroidota; class Bacteroidia; order Cytophagales; family Cyclobacteriaceae. The sequence continues at coordinate 715,822 of OZ245942.1, forward strand.
TACATGCGGGATATTACCAACCATGATTTTCAGTTATACCAAAATCAAATCCTGAATGCCAGGAATGAACGGGACAACTTTCAAACAGTGTTGCAAAAAATCTCTGAGCTTGATCCTGTGAAAATCCCTAATTACCTCTTCCAAAACCAGGGAAATCTACAATTTGAGGATCAAACAAAAGCCTGGGACATGGAGCAGCCATCCCTTTCCAACGGAGCTGCATATGCTGACCTGGATAATGATGGGGATTTGGATCTGATAGTAAACAACATCAACCAGCCTGCTTTTATTTATGAAAACCAATCCAGAAATCATCATTATCTCAGAGCTAACCTGAGCGGGGATGCAGCCAACCGGAATGCGTATGGTGCCAAAATAAAATTGACCCTCCCAGATGGAAAAGAACAATACCATGAGCATTACCCGGTGCGGGGGTATCAGTCAACCGTAGAGCCAACCGCACATTTCGGCATTGGGAATCATAAGCAGGTCACCGAATTGATCATCACCTGGCCCGATGGCAAGCAAACAAATTATCATAATTTAGCAGCAGATTCCACCTACTATTTTACGTATGAAAGCCAAAAAGCAGCCACTTTACAAGCGAGTGCTCCTATTGGTCAAAACTCATCTTCTCTATTTAAACCTCTAACAGAAGCATCTGGCCTTACTTTCCAACACCAGGAAAATTCACATATTGATTACAAACTGGAGCCGCTATTATTACAAATGTATTCCCGCAATGGGCCGGGCATCGCTGTAGGAGATAATAATGGTGATGGTAGGGAAGACGCGTATATAGGAGGAGCACGCAACCAACCCGGACAATTATTCTATCGGCAAACAGACGGATCATTTCAGGCATTCCCGCTCGAACAATCCGAAAAGTTTGAGGATATGGGTGCTCTGTTTTTTGATGCCGACCAGGACGGAGACCAGGATCTGTATGTGGTAAGTGGAGGTAGTGCCATCAAATATTTCCAGAAAGGCGATTATCAGGATCGCTTATATTTGAATGATGGAAAAGGAAACCTGATACAGCACCCTGACGCATTGCCCCAAATGGATGCCAGTGGGAGTTGTGTCATCGCAGCTGATTATGACCAGGATGGGGATTTGGATTTGTTTGTGGGAGGCAGGGTATACCCGGGAAAATTCCCTACTCCTCCTCGTTCTTATTTACTGAATAATCAAAATGGAATATTTCGGGATGTAACAAATCAGGTTGCAAACGGACTGGATACCATCGGCATGGTCACATCAGCTTTGTGGACCGACTATGACAATGATTATGATACAGATTTAATAGTGGTAGGCGAATTGATGCCTGTTACGGTAATTGAAAATCAAGGTGGCAGATTATCAATAAACACAAGCACGTCTATTCAATTCACAGAAAATGAGCAATCCACAGCACTAAATCACACCCAAAGCAGCGGATGGTGGAACAGCATTATAGGAGGAGACTTTGACAGGGATGGAGATACCGATTATGTATTGGGTAATAATGGAAATAATACAGCTTATAAAGCTACCCTCCGGGAACCCATCCGGATTTACGCTAAAGATTTTGACCAGAATACCAGTCTGGATGCCATAGCCAGCCGTTTTGTACAGGGTACAGAATACCCCATTGCTCCCAGAGATGCGATGATCGGGCAAATGAACTTCATCAGACGGGCTTTTCCCCGGTACAATCAATATGGCAACGCTGAAATGAAGGCGCTGCTCAGTTATCTAAACCTGGAAGATGCCATCTTGCTCAACGGATACCAATTATCTTCCTGTTATTTGGAAAATAAAGGGAACAATGCTTTTAACATGAAACCATTACCCATAGAAGCACAATTTGCCCCTATTTTCGGTATGTTGACAGATGACTTTAACAAAGATCAGTATCTGGATATTCTGTTTGTAGGAAACTCTCAATCTACCGAAATTATCAATGGCTGGTGCGATGCATCTTATGGAGGACTGTTGCTGGGAGATGGTACAGGAAATTTTGAATTCACAGAAAACCGGAATACAGGATGGTGGGTGGCAGGGGATGCCAAAGCTTTGGTCAGGTTACAAAGTAATTCTCCCGTTTTTCTGGCAAGTATTAACAATGATACTCTCCAAACCTATCAAAAGGCACACCAAGAAGATACACACACCATTTTCCCGGAACCTGGCGATATGTGGGCAGAAGTCGTTTGGAAAGATGGAAGCACACAGAAATATGAGTTTTATCAGGGGGCGGGCTATCTTTCTCAATCTTCCAGTGCCTTTTCTGTGAATAAGAATCATGTGGCTTCTATTAAGATTTTTGATTTCAAAGGAAATGCCAGAACAATAGCAGTTAATTTATAATATTGAAAAATTACTATTCAAACCTGCTCTACTTTAGCACGCTTGATGAGTGATTAAAATAATAACTCCAGCCTTTGTATTTATTCGTATTATGAATAGATGAAGAATTGTTAAGTGTCAGGAAGAAGACAATTCTTTCGTACTCTCTACTTTATACTCACCGCCAACTTACTTCATTTTTTATAGCATATATTTTTTTCATCTAATCTTTTCGAATTATGCTGAACTTCACCAACAAACTATGCTTTCTGCCCATCGTATTATTCATTCCCCTAACATTTGAGGCAACTGCCCAAAACTTAACAGATGGCTTTACTTCAGACAAAGGGAAAGGCATAGTAGCCTTGTCGTATTCCTGGGAGCGTTATGACGAATTTTACTTTGGTGATGAAATCATGGATGCCCCGGCACCCTATGGAGGGGAAATCACAACCCAGTGCATCACACTTTACGGGGCATACGGACTCACCGACCGCCTGGATATCATTGTTAACCTTCCCTATATCAATGCAATGGGTGATGGCAATGATGAAATGGTAGACCAGTCTGTAGGCGGAATGCAAGACCTTTCCCTCTTTCTGGAATGGAATCCCCTGGAGGTACAGGCAGGCGAAGGCATGTTTTCCTTTGTAGGAGCACTCGGGGTTTCTACCCCTCTCAGCGATTATGAAGCTGATGCGGTACTCTCTATTGGCAACCACGCTACCCGCCTGGATGGCCGCCTGCTTATGCAATACAAAACCGAATCGGGCCTTTTTGGCAACCTCCAGGCCGGGTATTCATTCCGGGGAAATAATGTACCCAATGCCACCTTGCTGGGTGCCAAAATCGGTTTTGCCGCTGCCAAATTCTATATAGACCTGTGGTCAGACACCCAGATTTCTGACCCGGATGCCCCTGATATTACGCCAGGTGAAGTGCCTTTCAACGAAACGCGGGTGAATTATACCCAAGTCGGGGTAAATTTGTATTACCCCATCTCCCCCGCACTCGGTATTTCAGCAGGCTATGGCAAATATGTGAGTGGACGTAATGTAGGTAAATCCGACCGGGTTACCGGAGGAGTTGTATACAACTTCAACTTATAATGGATTGCAGAAGGAAAATCCAAAACGATGACTTTTAATGGTTAATACCGAAAGATAGCGCCACAAACTTGTAGTACCCCGACACGTATAAGTATTATTATAGTTTTCAAAAGATAATACACCTAAATCTTTGAGCGGTATTACAACGAGCGCTTCTTTCTTATTTATTCCTGATATTTCGGGGTTTAGCAAATTCGTACATGATACCGAAATCCGGCATAGTCAGCACATTGTGGCAGAGCTGCTGGAGATCATCATTACGGCCAATCAGTTGGAGCTTAAAGTCGCAGAAATAGAAGGCGATGCTATACTCTTTTATAAAACCGAAGTTCCCACTATTGAAGCCATCATTCAGCAATCAAGGGAGATGTTCATTCGTTTTCATCACCATCTCCGAAAATATGAGGTATTGCGTATTTGCCAATGTGGAGCTTGTCGCTCAGCCAATAACCTTTCGTTGAAGTTTATCGCGCATGCTGGTAATTATTCTTTCATTGATGTAGGCAAATTTCATAAGCCTTATGGAAGTGCCGTGGTGTTGGCGCACCGGTTACTTAAAAATAGCATTCCTGAAAAGGAATATTTACTACTTACCCATGCCTTGCTTGCATTAAAAAAACTACCTGATACCTCTGAAAACTGGATCAGCTTTCAGGAAGGGAAAGACACCTACGATACGAACCAGGAAGTATCGTATACCTATCTTCCATTAAATAACCTGCATAAAGCTGTGCCGCCTGTTTCACACTATGAAGTACCTCAAAAATCTAAAAATCCTATCCGGCACAGTATCCGGATAAAACGCCCTGTTTTGGATGTATATACTTTACTTACGGATATTGAATTTAAAAAACAGTGGACAAGCGGTATCAGGGAATTGAAATATGATAAAAACCAGATCAATCAGGTAGGCACTCCACACACATGCATTGTAGGGGGAGCTAACCTGCATTTTGAAACCATAACCAACCATTTCGGTGCCGAGAAATGGATATATGGCGAACGCCTGTATAACCCGGGGCTTGTAAAAGAAGCAGATTTTTATTTTATCCTGGAGCCACACTCTGCTACCGAAACACTACTTAAATTTGAATTACATTATCAGCCTTTGAAAGGTGTTCTCAGCTTATTAGCTTTGGTCTTTCGATTTATGATGAGAAAGTCAATCATAAAGAACATTGGCACATTCAAAGCAAAATGCGAACAAGGAGATGTGCCTGCAAAATTGAGATCAAATGCATAATTCCGACCTATATCAGGGGAAATGGGAAAAACGCTGGCATCCACTTCGGGAAGAATGGATTGTATATGCAGCCCACCGCAATGCACGCCCCTGGAGCGGAGCTTCGGTAACCGGCCAGCAACAAGCCCCTGCTTATGACGCTAAATGTTATTTATGCCCCGGAAACCCCCGGGTGAGTGGAAAAGGAAACCCTAAATACGAGGACGTATTTATTTTTGACAACGATCACCCAGTGGTAGGCATGACCGCCCCGGAAATACCCGGTGACCTTTCTTTAGACCAGCATGGCATTTACAAAAAAGAAGCAGCCAAAGGTATTGCGCGCGTGGTGTGTTACGATCCCCGCCACAACGTAACCATGTCGGAAATGCCGTTGCCACGCGTAGCCAAAGTATTTGAAGCCTGGAGAGGGCAAATGCAGGAGTTCTCTCAAAACGATGATATATCTTTCGTACTGATTTTTGAAAATAAAGGGGAAGCCGTAGGTGTTTCTAATCCGCATCCGCACTGCCAGATTTACGCTACCGATTTTTCATTCACGCTCATAGAGAAGGAAATTCAGGCATCCGAAAAATACCGGAAGGAAACAGGCCAAAACATCTTTGAGGCCATTATTTTGGCAGAAAAGGCTGACAAAACCCGGATTATTGCTGAAAATGAACATGCCATCGCTTTTATCCCTTTCTTTGCCCGGTATGCCTACGAAGTCTTGATATTTCCTAAAAAAAGACACGCTACCCTGGCCACCATGACAGATGAAGAACTTGCTGGAATGGCTGCCGTATTTCAGGAAGTAACCCGCCGTTATGACCTGAATTTTGACATGAGTTTTCCGTATGTAATGGCTTTTCATCAGGCTCCGGTAGATGGAAAAACATATCCTGATTACCACCTGCACATGCTGCTACAACCGCCTTTGCGGCAACCAGGACTGCTCAAATTCCTGGCGGGGCCGGAAATCGGTGGGGGCAACTTTATGGCCGACACCATGCCTGAAGACAAAGCTGCCGAATTGCGTGCCGTAGATATTTCATCATTTCCTGAACGTTAATATATGGACCATACCCAAATAAAAGACATCCTTACCGAATTAGGCGAGGCCATTTGCCAGCACGTCCATCACTCCCTCAAAACCCAATCATTAGAACGCTTATCGGCAGTACATAAAGAGGGGGAAGATGATACCATTTACCAGATAGATAAAGAAGTAGAAGACATCATTGTGCCAGCCCTGACGGAACATGCTGAAAAGCTGGGGGGCATTGTGTTGATTGCCGAAGGCGTGGGCGAAACCGAAAAGTTGGTACTCCCGGAAGGAATGCCCGAAAATGAAGCCGCCCTGCAAATTATCATGGATCCCATAGACGGCACCCGTGGCATTATGTATGACAAACGTTCTGCCTTTTTCCTGGCTGGGGCAGCATTGAACCAACAAAATACCTCTTTACAAAATATTGAAGTAGCGGTGATGGTAGAACTGCCCACCTCCCGGGCTGCCTTCAGCGATACGTTGTGGGCTATCAAAGGGCAAGGTGCGCATGCATATACCCGCCATCTGGAAGCCGGAAAAGTGCAAGAGAAAGCCATTCGCCCTTCACAATCTGCTACCATTTACGGAGGTTTTGCCCAAATCGCCCGTTTTTTCCCGCCCGGGCGGGAGGTGCTGGCAGCGGTGGAAGAACGCATGCTGGAGCAAATTTTTCCAGATGCCCCGGAAGGCAAAACCATCGTTTTTGAAGACCAGTACATTTCCAGCGGCGGACAACTCTACGAAATACTGATGGGGCACGACCGCTTTGTGGCTGACATCCGGGCCGCTTTATTTAAAAAGATGAAAAAAGCAGGAAAAAAAACCGGGCACGTATGCCATCCTTACGATGTATGCACGATTTTGATCGGACAGGAAGCCGGTGTAATTATCACAGACATTGCCGGAAATCTGTTGAATTATCCTTTAGATACCTCTTCGGCTGTCAACTGGGTGGCTTATGCGAATGAAAAAATCAAAAAAGAAGTGGAAGGGGCTTTTCAGGGAGCTTTAGGGGAGTTTAGGATTAGCGGGTAGCTGAGATAATTTTGAAAAACTTACTGAAAGCAAATCATTCATAACCTCGTGAAATCATGAAAAATAAAAACAACATCGGAGTAGGCATTGCATTGGGTGCGGGCATCGGTACTGCCATAGGAGTAGCTATGCAAAATATAGCCATAGGTGTTGCCCTTGGCATTGCAATCGGTGCTGCCGTAGGCTCCAGTTTGCAAAAGCAAAGCAAAAAAGGGAATTCAAAAGAAAAGTAAGCCAAACGCTGATGGCGATATACACCTTATGTTAGATAAAGAATTACTTAATTTCTTCGGTTCAAACGCACAAACCCTTCAGGCTTCAGCACCAGGCCGTATGGATGTAATGGGGGGCGTAGCCGATTATTCAGGCTCATTATTATTGCAAATGCCCATCCGGGAAAGAACTTATGCTTACATGGCCGAAAGAAAGGATGGTGTACTCAGGGTGCGCAGCAGTAGTGCCTCAGCAGCCGGATTACAAAGTGAAGTAACCTTTCCACTGCATGAACTGGCAGATAAAAGAGGAAACATCGTTAGCCAGCAACTTTACCAACCATTCTTTTCTGAAAAAACCGAATGGGCGTTGTACGTACTGGGTTGCTTTTTTTTACTGCTGGATACCAAGGGTTTCAACTGCCAGGGAGCCGATATTTATGTGCATTCGGAAGTGCCTTTTGGCAAAGGGGTTTCTTCATCGGCAGCCATTGAAGTAGCTACACTCATGGCAATCAATGAGTTGTATGCATTGGAACTAAATAAAATAGAGCTGCCCGTTTTGGCCCAAAAAGTAGAAAACCAGGTAGTGGGCGCGCCTTGTGGCCTGATGGACCAAGTGTCTTCTTATCTGGGCGATGCAGGTAAATTACTGCCCATCGTTTGCCAGCCCATTTCGGTTTCTGACCCTATTTCCATTCCTGAAGATATTTGCTTTGTGGGCATCGACAGCGGCGTAAAACATTCGGTGGGGGGCGATGCCTATGGACGCGCCCGTACTTCCGCTTTTATGGGATATACAATGATCGCCAAAAACCTCGGCGTGGAACCTGAAGATTTAGCAGAAGCCCAAAAAACAGGAAAATGGGATAACCTGCCCTATCGGGGTTATCTGGCAAACATTGCCGTACAGGAATTTGAAGAAAAATATCAGCACCTTTTACCCGAACAAATCAGCGGAAAGGAATTCATTGAGCGTTATCATACAATTATTGACAACGTTACTCAAATCAACGAAAATGAGAATTATCCGGTAAAAAACTGTACGGCACACCCAGTTTATGAAAACCATCGCATCCAATTATTTAAAGGCACCCTGGAGGGGCTAAATAACCGTAAAATAACCGACAGGGAAGCAGCCATTCAGCAACTTGGGCAATGGATGTACGCTTCCCATGAAAGCTATGGAAAATGCGGCCTGGGTGATGAATACACTGATATTTTAATAGAAAAAGTAAAAGAAATTGGCCACTCCCACGGATTGTACGGAGCCCGCATCACCGGAGGAGGCAGCGGCGGCACCGTTTGCATTTTAGCGCAGAAGGGAAAAGGCGAAAAGCAAGCCAAAACCCTCTGGAAAAATTATCAGGAAACTTTCCAATTGAGAACTAAATTTTTTGAAGGCAGCAGTGCTGGTGGGCATTATTCGGAAGTAAAGAAACTATAACCAAAAAATAACCAAACTAATATGCTTTTTACATCTAAAGGCTTTCAATGGTTACCCAATAGAATGTTATTGTAATATCTTATTCTTCCCAGGCTTCAACATAGCAATTGCTCCCCAATTTTACAGTGATTATATTTGGTTCTATGGAACAAAATGAGTGGTTTTGGATATTTCAGTTTTTGGGGCGGCTGCATCCTTTGGCCATTCATTTCCCGATTGGCCTTTTGGTGGTAGCACTATTTCTCGAGATTTTAACGATAGGGGGCAAAAGGGCAGGGTTGCGAGAGGGAATTGTATGGATGGTATACCTGGGAACTTTCTCAGCCCTCCTGGCCACTTTATTAGGATGGTTGCTGCGCAATGCGGACGATTACGGAGGTGATCTGGTGCAATTTCATCAAAATATAGGTATGGCAACAGCATTTTTGGCTATGCTGACCACCTGGCTTCTGAAAAGAGCCCAAAACAAGTTTCTGAACCTCCTGCCCTATCGAATTACTTTAGCTGTTACGGTGATGGTACTTACCGTAACCGGCCACTTGGGGGCAAGCCTCACGCATGGCGAAGATTTTCTTACCAGCACCTTTCCCGGAAATACAGAAGATTATGACAGCAGCAGGTCTACTGCCCTATTAGCTGAGCTGACAAGTCATCAGGATTCTATTTCATCAACCCAGCTTGACCAATTGAACCTGGAAGTACGGGCAATTTTTGCCCATAATTGCTACCAGTGCCATAGCGAAGAAAAGCAAAAGGGAGAGCTAATGCTGGACAATGAAGAAGGTGTATTCAAAGGAGGGGAATCAGGCCCTGTGCTGGTAGCAGGTAATGCTGATGAAAGTGAGATTATCCGTCGAGTTACTTTACCCCGGGGCCATGACGAAGTGATGCCCAAAAAGGGGAAAATACTAAAAAAAGAAGAAATTGCTTTAATCCGTTTGTGGATTAATAAAGGAGCGCATTGGGCAGAAGGTGAAGTGAAAATATTTCCTGAAGCACCTTTGGCTTTGTCAAAACCAGACCTTCCTCCGGCAAGCAACAGCATCCAACATCCGGTAGACAGAATCATCAATGCCTACTTTGAGGAAAATAATATAGATTGGCCAGAGGTAGTCGATGACCGTCAATTTATCCGAAGGACCTACCTCGATATCATTGGGCTTTTGCCCGAACCAGAAGCTGTTCAAAAATTCATAAATGATCCGGCTGCCGATAAACGAGCCGTACTCATCCATCAACTTTTGGATGACAATCACAATTATACACAGCACTGGTTAAGTTTTTGGAACGACCTGCTTCGCAACGACTACTCAGGCACCGGGTTCCTCACCGGAGGAAGAAAGCAAATTACCAATTGGCTTTACAATGCCTTACTGGAAAATAAACCCTACGACCAGATGGTCAAAGAGCTTACCAACCCGACCGAAGCCTCCGAAGGTTTCATCAAAGGTATTGAGTGGAGGGGAGCAGTGAATGCCAGCCAAACCACAGAAATGCAGGCAGCCCAAAACATCGGACAGTCCCTCATGGGGCTGAACCTTAAGTGTGCCTCTTGTCACAACAGTTTTGTAAGCAACCTTACGCTGGATCAAGCTTATGGCTTTGCCAATGTGTTTTCGGATACAACCCTGGAATTGTACCGATGCGATAAACCTACAGGCAGGATGGCCAAAATACAGTTTATCTATCCTGAGTTGGGTTCTGTAGCGGCAGACTCCATTAAAGAACGCCTAAAGCTGCTTTCTGAAATCATGGTGAAGCCTGATAATGGCAGGCTTTACCGTACGATCACCAACAGAATTTGGGAGCGCCTGATGGGCAGGGGTATTATAGAGCCTTTGGATGAAATGGATAATACTCCCTGGAATACTACACTTTTGGACTGGCTGGCTACAGATTTCGTAACATCAAATAATGATCTAAAGCATTTAATAGCAATGATTATGACGTCCAGAACTTACCAGTTGCCTACTGTACATTATGACAAGGTGGCATCGGTAAAATCGGAAAAATATGTATTTGAAGGGCCTGTCATCCGCCGGTTAAGTGCCGAACAGTTTGCCGATGCCGTTAGCCAGGTCATTGCTCCGGTGTATTATGCTGTTGCTTACGATCCTGCCCAGGAGGATTTAGCTACTTCCAGAATATGGCACAGGGAAGTGGAGTTTGACCGGGATGTTTTACCCAAACCAGGGAAACGCTACTTTCGTTATGGGCTCACCGTACCGGATCAAGAAATTCAATCGGCCCAAGTACTGGTTTCAGTAGATCATGCCTATAAACTATTTATCAATACTGTTCCGGTTGCTGAAGGCAGTGATTGGAGAAAAGTTGATGAAGTAGAGATAAAAAACATCATAAAACCCGGAAAAAACATTATTGCAATCGAAGGAGTCAACGCAGGCAATATCCCTAATCCGGCGGGCATTTTGTTTGCCCTAAAAATCAAATATAGTAATGGGCATGAAGCTATAGTACAATCTAATAATGATTGGAAAAGCACCCAAAAAACACCCGGGAATGAGTGGACAACTATTGATTATGACGATGCTGCCTGGAAAAATGTCAAAAATTATGGGGCGACACATTGGGGAAAACTGGTAAGCTTTACCTTCAAAGATTCTGTTGACCACCAGTTTGCCAGGGCTTCTTTGGTGAAGCAAGACCCTTTTATGAAAGTACTGGGCCGCCCTACGCGCGAAAATGTAACTACTACCCGGGATGACCAGGCTACATTATTACAAGCGCTGGAGCTTACCAATGGGGATTTTTTCAATAATATCCTGGAAGAAGGGGCAGAAAACTGGCTGGAACGGTATGGGAACGATAGTGAAAAAATTGCCGATAACTTATACCAAAAGTCTTTGGGGAGAAACCTTTCAGACACAGAAAAAGATATTATCCTGGATGTATTGGGAGAAAATCCGGACAAAGCAGCCGTGCAGGATTTGTTCTGGGCCACCTTGTTATTACCAGAATTTCAGTTTATTTACTAATGGATTTCAATTCATAAGAATATTATGGCACATTTTACTGAAAATACCCGAAGGGAGTTTATGAAGAAAATGGGGGCTGCCAGTTTATCTGCCATGGCAGCTTCAATTCCTACTTCCAGCTTTCTTAGTTCATGCGAAAGTAGTAGCAGAATGCCCTCTACGGCAGATACCGTTATCTTGCTGTGGATGGCCGGGGGGATGGCACACACCGAAACCTTTGACCCCAAAGCCTATGCCCCCTATGAAAAAGGCATTGAAAGTAAGCGGGTACTCAGTACTTTTCCCAAAGTGCCCACAGCTGTAGATGGGCTTTATTTTTCTGAAGGACTGGAAGCTATCGGAAGTGTGATGGACAAAGGCACTATTATTCGTTCCTACCGCTCGGCCGACCTTGGCATATTTTGCATACCCGCCATCAATACCACTGGCACACCTGTTACGAACCACCGCAATCGGTGCAACCTCCGCATATCGGCGCCTGGATTGCCAAAGAGCTGGGGCCTGTCAACCCTGTTATTCCACCTTTTATTGCAATGGGGCAGCGGTTTACCGTAGGGGAAGCCGAAGAACTAAAAGCCTTTCATTCTGCCGGCTTTTTGGGCAGCGAGTTTGGCCCCTTTCTCATTCCGGACCCTTCCAGCGGTTTAGAGAGCGTGCGCCCTCCGCAAGGCATGTCTCTCCAAAGGTTTGAAGCAAGAAATCAGCTTTATAAGGAGTTAACCAAGAAAAGTATTTTGCAAGATCATGGCAGTGATTATCAGAAAGAGTCGTTAATACGCTCTATGGAACAATCCTACCAGTTATTAAATTCGCCGGAAGCCAAAGCCTTTGATTTGAGCCAGGAACCTGCGGAAAAATACGATATTTACAATACCGGCCGGTTTGGATTGGGCTGCCTGCTCGCAAAACGGCTGGCTATGCAAGGGGCACGATTTATCAGTGTCTCCACGGAGTATGAGCCTTTTTTGGGTTGGGATACGCATGAAAATGGACATACCCGCCTGGTGAAAATGAAACAGTTGATAGACAGGCCTATTGCCCAGTTGGTTAAAGACCTGGATGAAACCGGGCATTTGGATCGAACGCTTATCATTCTGGCCAGCGAGTTTAGCAGGGATGCTATTTTGGAAGGCCGTCCGGGAGAAAAAGTGAAAGATCAGGTTAATCAACCTGACGTGATTGAAGACGAGAAGTTCTATGGCATGCACCGGCACTTTACCGATGGCAGTTCAATCCTGTTGTGGGGAGGGGGCATCCAAAAAGGACTCGTTTACGGCAAAACTGCAGATGAAAGGCCTTGTTCTTCCATAGAAAAAACAGTTATTATCGACCAGGTACACCAATCTATTTATCATGCACTGGGAATCCCTCCTGAAACCCATTACACAATTGAGGGACGCCCGTTTTACACTACACCTGATGGCAATGGAACAGCTGTGCCAGCTTTGTTTGGATGAAAAGTATATCTAATTTTATCATCAACGTAAATACTTTAACTGTACAATTTCTTTAGACGAAAGAAACCGCCACTTACCTCGTGGCAAGTCTTTTTTGGTAAGCCCGGCATATACAACCCGGTCAAGTTTGATGACTTCATACCCCAGATGTTCAAATATTCTCCGCACAATCCTGTTTTTTCCTATATGTATTTCCAATCCAAGTTTTGTCTGTTTATCGTCGACAATTGCAATCTGATCTATCTGTACCGGGCCATCTTCCAGTGTAATTCCTTCTACTATTTTGTAGAAATCTTCCTCAGAAATGGGCTTATCAATTTCTACTTCATATATCTTTTTTATCTCATGAGAGGGGTGCGCTAATTTTTTTGCCAGGTCCCCGTCATTCGTCAGCAATAAAAGCCCCGTAGTATTTCGGTCAAGCCTGCCTACCGGATAAATACGCTCTTTGGTTGCTTTAGCAACCAGTTGCATTACCGTTTTGCGGTTCCTGGGGTCTTTGGTAGTCGTAATAAAATCCTTTGGTTTGTTGAGCAGTATGTATACCTGCTTCTCTGGTTTCAGGGCTTTTCCTTTATATTTCACTTTGTCAGCAGGATGCACTTTATAGCCAAGTTCACTAACAATCTTTCCATTGATAGTAATTTCCCCATTTTGAATAAGTAAATCGGCTTCTCTTCGAGAACATACTCCTGCATTGGCAATGTATTTATTAAGCCGAATGAGAGATTCAGCCTCCTTAGGTGAGGAATCCTGCTTTTGCTGCCTATTTGTATTTTTATATTTCTTTCCCATAAATTGCTTTTTCATTTTCTTCTTTATATTTGCAGGTGAAATGAAGCGGGTATTCTAAGTTTTGTTTTTACATGCAAAAAATTAGTTTTATCCCGTTTGGTTTGTCTTATATTTAATATATTTGCCTTAAGTATAAACAATTGTTAAAAAAACACGCTATTGCCTATAATATCCACAACATTTGCGTAACCATTGATTATTGTGTTTTAATGATTTTTCTTTAAACATTGTAAGTTTTATTAATTACTTTGCCATTTTATGATACGCACATGTTACTATTTAGAAGCTTTTTTGTGCTGCTAAATTTTTAAAGTTTCTTCTTCAGCCGTATTTAGCAAGTTTAATACTAGTAAATCATAATTCGTTCATTCTTAATGTAAGAACAACATAAGTAATATTTAAATCATCTGAAATTTATTTTTAGTATGCTATCTTCTAATTTTGAAGCAAAATATTACTTGATATTATCGACGCTTGCATCATTATTGCATTGAGGTGTCGCGAAGTAATAGATTTTACTAAATATTTTTAAAGAATTCTTGATTATTTGTTTCGGCAAGAATTAATACTAATAATTGATTAAAACCTAAGACTGCTTACATCAAATGCCCAGCAGAAATTCCGGTTACATTAAGTTCGTTTTTGGATTAGGAGATGCTTTATTGCTTAACATCGCTTTTGTTATAGCGTATCTTCTAAAGTTTCACTTATTCACAGGATTGGTGGTCCCCCCCTATCTTGAGTTATGGATCCTCGTGAATGTATTCTGGGCTGTACTGGTTGTAGCATTTAAACCCTATAATGTAGCCCGTACTACCAGTCTTAAATCTTTGCTTAAGCGGCATTATGCACTGGTACTGATCCATTTGCTACTAATAACTGCTTTTTGTTTCTGGAACAAAGCATTTTATTACTCCAGGGTTCAGCTTATCTACTTCTTTTTATCCTTTTCATTTTTCTTTTCTGTTTGGCGGCTTGTGTTTGTGTATTCACTGGGCATCCTTCGTGCAAAAGGATACAACATTAAAAGAGTAGTAGTGGTGGGATATGATAAACTTACGAAAAAATTGGTAACACATTTTGAAGAGCACCCTGAATATGGGTATAGAGTGTCTGGAGTTTTTGGCCAGAATGGTAATGACAAAAGTTCATACGAAGATTATATTACACAAATTAAGCAACACGCAATCGATAATAAAATTGATGAGATTTATTGCTGCCTTCCTTATATGGAATATAAGCACATGAAAAACCTTGTCAATTTTGGGCATCAGCACACGATAAAAATTAAACTGACAGGTGATTTCCATGGATTGCCACTTGAAGGGTTTAAGCCCGAAAGCTATGGCACCATTCCAGTATTTCACATTACCTCTGTACCGCTGGATGACTGGAAAAACAGGTTCATCAAACGCTGCTTTGATATTGGTTTTGCTTCCCTTGTTTTGTTCTTCATTTGCTCCTGGCTGTTTCCTCTGATTGCTTTGGCTATTAAAGCAACTTCAAGAGGCCCTATTTTGTTTAAGCAAAAAAGAACAGGTTTGAACAATAATGTCTTTTATTGCTGGAAATTCCGAACAATGTTTGTAAACAATCAAGCAGATTGTAAACAAGCCACTAAAAATGACCCCAGGATTACTCCTATAGGCGCTCTGTTGCGTAAAGCCAGTTTGGATGAACTCCCTCAGTTTATCAATGTATTGATGGGGAAAATGTCTGTAGTGGGCCCACGACCTCATCCTGTACAACTAAATGAAGAGTTTTCTCCCATCATATGTAAATTTGACCACAGGCATGCTGTTAAGCCCGGTATTACCGGATTAGCCCAAGCCAAAGGTTACAGAGGAGAAACTTCTACATTTGAGATGATGAATAACCGGGTACGCTTAGATCTTTTTTATATTGAAAAATGGTTCTTTGTACTTGATATCAAAATAATTTTTCTCACCATTTTCTCTCTGATGCGCGGGCAGGAAAACGCATATTAATTAATGCCCTAGAGTATCAACCCGGCCAGAAGCCCTCCCAGAATGATGAATGGGGATGGTATGTTGGTATAGCGCAACAGGCATGCTGTTCCTACCATAAAAAACACATTGAAAGCATTGGTTTCTAAAGGCTCGAATAACAGCACTGCAGCAGCAATTACCATCCCGGAACTGGCTGCAATAATTCCCTCAAGCGAGGCCTTTACAGCACGGTACTTCTTCAACGATTCCCAAAAACGTATGATAAAAAAGATCAGTAAAGTACCCGGCAAAAAAATACCAGCAGCTGCACACAGCGCACCTAATATTTCGTTGCCAATTCCATACTCCCGCATTGAAAGAGCCCCCATGTAGGCACTGAAAGAAAAGACCGGGCCGGGAACAGCCTGCACCATCGCATAACCTGACAAAAACTCCTGGGATGTAAGGTAGTTTTTAAACTCTACAAACTCGGTATATAACAAAGGAATCAATACTTGTCCCCCTCCAAAAACCAAGCTGCCAGACCGATAAAAATTTTCAAATAACCGAATAGGAAGGTCACGGGTAATGCCCCCCAAAATTGCTGCCGATACAAACACCCCTCCCCACAAAAAGAAATTTCCCCAGTATATCACCAGCTTCCCTTTCTCCTCCTTTGGCTGGTTTCTATATTTACTGGCAGTTACCAACCCTGATAATACCAGTAATACAGGAAAAACATAAGGGGTTCTGATGAAATAACAAACGATTGCCGAAATACCCATTAATGTATATCCCGATTTGGTATTAACCACTTTACGGCTGATGGTGTAAGCCCCATACGCTACAAAACCCACTGCCATCGGTTGTATAAACTTGGTGAAAGAAAGAGAAATGTCCTTTTCCTGAAACCTGCTCATGATAAGTGCGAAAGTTGTCATAGCAGTTACAGCCGGGATACACCAAACTAATAATGTGAGATATGCCAACTTAGCACCTCCAATCCGATAGCCAACAGCGGTTAAGGTTTGGGTAGAGGTTGGGCCTGGAAGAATTTGACATAAAGCATATAGTTCCAATAGATCGTGTTCTGACAAATACCTTCTTTTCTCAACCAATACCTTAAGAAACAGCGCTATATGTGCCTGCGGCCCACCGAAACTCCCCAGCGTAATAGTGAGAATATCTTTTAAAAAGATGTAATATCGAACGCGACGGATCAAAGCAATCTATTAGGTTGGTAAGGAGAATAGCACCGGGCCAGCCTCGTATGGTATTTATTTTTTAAGTCCAATTTCAGCCAAACGCTCTTCCAAAAACTCTCCAGCTGTCATGTCTGCATATTTTTTAGGATGGGCTTCGTCCACACAACTTTCTAAACATGTTAAGTCCATATCAGAACGCGGGTGCATAAAGAATGGCATAGAATAACGGGAGGTGCCCATTTTTTCACGTGGAGGATTTACTACCCGATGAACGGTGGATTTTAATTTATCATTGGTAAGCCTTGCCAGCATATCACCTACATTTACCACAATCTGATCAGGAAGAGCCGTAATAGAAATCCATCGATTATCCCTGCGAAGCACCTGTAAGCCCTCGGCACTGGCGCCCATCAGCAGGGTAATCAGATTGATATCTCCATGTTCAGCAGCACGTACAGCATCCTCAGGAATGGTATCGGGGTTCTCGATAGGATAATAATGAATAGGCCGTAAGATACTATTCCCATGATGCACTTTATCTGTAAAATAATCGCTGGGTAGGTTTAAATAAATCGCTATAGCTGACAATAACTCTTTTCCTGTATTTTCAAGGGTTTGGTATACATTCACCCCAATTTCTTGCATTTCCGGTATTTCATCAGGCCAGATATTTTCCGGATACAATGCGTTATTTTTTACAGGCTGGCCGATATGATAAAACTCTTTCAAGTCTCCGGTATTCCGTCCTTTGGCATGTTCTTTTCCCTTACCAATATAACCTCTTTGACCAAACAGCTCTTTTAATTCATACTTTTGCTTTACTTCTTCCGGAAGGGAAAAAAAACGCTCAACTACATCATAGAGGTTTTTAGTTAGTGCATCGGTAAGGCCATGGTTTTTGATGGCAACAAAGCCAATGTTCGTAAAAGCTTCACCCAATGCCTCAACAAAAGCTTTTTGCTGCTGCTCATTTCCTGAGCGAAACTCAGCCAGGTCAAGTGATGGAATTTGATCAAACAGTTTGCGATTCATCACGTTATTTCGTATTAAAGAGTAGGAATTATGAATTCGAGCAAAATTTACAATAACTTTGTAATTCAACAAACCTTAAACATTAATTAGCCATGAAAAATCTATTTTTAGCATGTACAGCATTTTTACTTGCCACACTTCTTTACAGCTGCGGCTCATCATCACAGCAAGAAGGACAAGAGGCGCAAACTGAAGAACAAACAACTGAGGAAACGCAACAGCCCGTTGTGCTTTCCGCAGCTCCTGACTCACCAGAATACATGGATGCTATTCTCCAGCTTAACAGCCCGCTGGACGGAGCGGAATTGCCTTCAGGGTCAATAGACTTTGATTACACAGTAACTAATTATGAATTAGGCATACAAACTCCTGACGCCAATGATAAACCATTGGCCAACTCGGGTAATGGGCAACATATCCACCTGATATTGAACAATGACCCTTATTCTGCACACTATGAGCCTACATTTCAAAAAGAAATGGAAGATGGGCATTATGTAGCTTTGTCGTTCCTGTCACGCTCATATCATGAAAGTGTAAAAAACCCTGAAGCCTTTAGTGTAATACAATTTACCGTAGGCGATGCCGAAAGTGAAGATATTGACCTCACAGCCCCACACATGTTTTATAGCCGTCCTAAAGGCACTTATTCGGGAGCAGACACTGAAAAGCTTTTGCTGGATTTTTACTTAATAAATACAGATTTGAGCGAAGGTGGGAACCAGGTAAGAATAACCGTAAATGGAGATACTGAATTTACCGTTTCAGAATGGAAGCCTTACCTGCTGGAAAACCTGCCTATGGGAGAAAATACCATTAAACTTGAGCTATTGGATAGCGAAGGCAACCTTATAGACAGCCCACTGAACCCGGTAGAAAGAACAATCACGCTGGAAGAAGGGAATGTTCCCAGCTAATTTGGTAATTTCATTAAGACATTTTAAAAGAGAGGGAGTCCATACAGAGCTTCCTCTTTTTTTATTTTATCAGGCTCATGCCAAACAAAATATCGTCAACCAAAATATTCGCCCCAATCCGTTCTATCCTGAGGCAAAATTGATTAGTTTTACGCCCACATTTCGATTCTTTTAAGCAAACCAAAAAAACAAATGAGTGAGCAAAAAATAACCATTCAAAACGGAGAACTACAAGTACCTGATAACCCTACCATTCCTTTCATAGAAGGAGACGGCACTGGTGTTGATATCTGGCCTGCTGCCAAGCATGTGATTGAAGGAGCTGTAGAAAAAGCCTATGGTAGTGCCAAAAAAATTAACTGGAAAGAAGTATATGCCGGTGAAAAGGCATACAATAAAACCGGAGAGTGGTTACCACAAGCCACCCTGGATGCTTTTAAAGAATATCTGGTAGGTATTAAAGGCCCCCTCACCACGCCTGTAGGTGGAGGTATCCGTTCGTTGAACGTTGCTCTGCGCCAAATACTTGACCTGTACTGCTGCGTTCGGCCTGTAAGATGGTACAAAGGCACTCCCTCCCCTGTGAAAGACCCAAGCACCACCGATATGGTGATTTTCAGGGAAAATACCGAAGATATTTATGCTGGTATTGAATATATGAACGGAACGCCCGAATGTGATAAGGTAAAGAACTTCCTTATAAACGATATGGATGTTAAAAATATTCGCTTTCCTAATACGGTTTCTCTTGGCGTAAAACCCGTGTCTGTAGAAGGTACCGAACGCCTGGTACGTGGTGCAATAGACTATGCTTTGAAACACAATCTGCCTTCTGTTACTTTGGTACACAAAGGTAATATCATGAAATTTACCGAAGGTGCTTTCAAAAAATGGGGTTATGAACTGGCCGAGAGGGAAT
Organism: Cyclobacteriaceae bacterium; assembly: GCA_965230065.1. Taxonomy (GTDB): domain Bacteria; phylum Bacteroidota; class Bacteroidia; order Cytophagales; family Cyclobacteriaceae. The sequence goes on from OZ245942.1 coordinate 735,499, forward strand.
ATGGCGACAAGGTATTTACCTGGGCTGAATATGACCGGATTGTAGAGGAAAAAGGTAAAGATGCAGCTAACCAGGCACAATCTGAAGCTGAAAAAGCTGGTAAACTCATCGTTAAGGATGTAATTGCCGATGCTTTCTTGCAGCAAATATTGACAAGGCCTGCCGAATACTCTGTAATTGCTACCCTGAACCTGAATGGTGATTATATTTCTGATGCATTAGCAGCAATTGTAGGTGGTATTGGTATCGCTCCCGGAGCAAATATCAATTATGCTACCGGACACGCTATATTTGAAGCCACACATGGCACAGCACCCAAATATGCCGGACTGGATAAAGTAAATCCTGGTTCTGTAATTTTATCAGGCGCCATGATGTTAGACCATTTAGGATGGACAGAAGCCGGAGAGCTTATACGAAAAGGATTGGAAAAATCCATTGCCGCCAAAACAGTAACTTACGATTTTGAAAGGCTGATGGAAGGCTCAACCCTCCTCAAGTGCTCTGAATTTGGCGAGGCCATCGTGAAGAATATGTAATCATTACTGATTGCAACAATTTTTAGGAAAGCAGGTGACAGTTTTTGTCATCTGCTTTTCTTTTATTTGTGAAATTCTCTTGCAGTATGAAAAAGTTATTTATCCTTATTTCCTTGTTTTGTGTTGCTTGTTCACCCAGTGCAGAAGAACTGGTACAGAAAGGAAAAGAACATTTGGACAAAGGCGAATACGAACAGGCTTTACAATACCTGGACCGCGCCGTTGAAAAAAACACTGATAATGCAGATGCACATAATGCCCAGGCTGTCGCTTATTTTGCCCTGGAAAAGTACGATTCCACAGTTCACCATTGTACACAGGCAATCATTATCGACAGCACATCATACAAACCTTTTTACAACAGGGCCAATGCCCTGCGCGAGTTGGGTGAGAATGAAAAAGCAATTGCTGATTATACAGAAGCCATCAGGCTGAATGCAAATGAGAAAGACATCTACATCAACAGGGGTGTTACCTATTTCTTGCAGGAACAGCTGCAGCCCGCCATCAACGATCTGGAGTTTGCCCTTCGAATAGCCCCTACAGATCATATCGCTTATTTTAATTTGGGAAGGGTACAACTGAGACTTAACGAGTATGAAGAGGCAAGTTATAATTTCATGAAAGTAACCGAACACGCCCCTGCTTATGCCCCAGCCTATTTCTGGCTTGGTGTAGCCCAAAACCAACTTCAAAAAACAGAAGAAGCCTGCGTAACCCTAAAAAAAGCGCTCTCGCTGGGTTATCAGGATGCACAGGCTATTATTGATGCTAATTGCAAATAATCATTTTGTAGTGAATAATACCATGGCAAATGCAATAACGACCAACCAGAGTTTGTAGGGTGCAAGGGTAGGAATCAATACAAACTGCATTTCCATCAATACAGCCAGTAAAACAATCAATACAGCAATTACTTTAATTAAAGAGCGGGTTTTTTGACTCATTGTGAAATAGTTTTGATTTTGGGTAAAAAGAAAAACCCTCCTTATTGAAGGAGGGTATTCTTGTTTAAAACAGGTGTATGAATAAATTTGTGTTATGCATCTATATATACTACTTCCGGAAAAAAGGTAACCCAAGTACTAAAAAAAATTTATAAAAACTTTTTTTCTGCCATTTTCATCCAATTATTAAAAAAAACTATGATAAAAGTCCTTTTTGTATGCCTGGGAAATATTTGTCGCTCTCCACTGGCCGAAGGTATTTTTAATAAGAGAGTAGAAGAACAATCCCTGAACCATGTGCTTAGCAGTGACTCTGTCGGCACTTCTGATTATCATATTGGTGAACCTGCCGACCGGCGCAGCATTCAAATTGCCCAACAAAACGAAATTACTATCAACCACAGGGGAAGGCAGTTTTCTGAGCAGGATTTTAAAGATTTTGATTATATCGTAGCCATGGACAGAAGTAATTATGAGCATATACGAGCCATGCAAAACAATGCAATTAATGAGCATTACCGCCTTATGCTAATGCGTGATTTTGATGAGCAAAAAGATGAATCAGATGTACCCGACCCTTACTGGAGCGGAGCCGATGGTTTTCAGGAGGTCTTTAATATTTTAGACCGTTCTATCCTCAATTTTTTAAAGTATATACAAATAGAGCATAAGTTGTGAAATTCCTTTCTTTCAACTCCAGAAGGAATTATCTTTATATAAAAGCTGCAATAACATGAAAAAAGAAAAACTGGCCCTGCCCGTAGGCACCACTTTAGACCGGTTTATTAAAAGAAACCAGGACGATTTTCCTTATGCTTCCGGAGAATTATCACAACTGCTCAGGGATATTGGACTTGCCAGCAAAATTTTATACAAAGAAATCAGCCGGGCAGGACTGAATAACATTATTGGCGGATTTGGTGAGCAAAATGTACAAGGCGAAAACCAGCAAAAACTGGATGTAATTGCAGATATTAGGTTTACCCGGGCTTTGCGCAATGGGGGAGAAGTTTGTGCCATCATCTCTGAAGAAAACGAAAAGGTCATCCATTTGCACCAAAACGCCAAGTATATTGTAGCCATTGATCCACTGGATGGTTCGTCTAACATTGATGTAAATGTATCTATCGGCAGTATTTTTTCAATTTACCGCCGAAATTCTGAAACAGGCACACCCGTGCAGGAAGAAGATGTATTACAAGCCGGGAAGCACCAGGTCGCGGCAGGCTATGTTTTGTATGGCTCCTCTACCATGCTGGTGTACACTACAGGCAGTGGCGTGAATGGGTTCACTTATGACCCCAGTCTGGGTGAGTTTTTTCTTTCCCACAAAGAAATGAATATCCCGGAAGATGGCTCAATATACTCAATCAATGAAGGTTCATACCAAAGTTTTCCGAAAGCTATTCGCCAATACATTGATGGATGCAAGCAACAAGAATATGCTGCCCGGTACATTGGCTCACTGGTGGGTGATTTTCACCGGAATTTGCTCAAAGGTGGCATTTATCTGTATCCTTCTACTAACAAAGTACCACAAGGCAAATTACGCTTAATGTATGAATGCAACGCCCTGGCTTTCATCGTAGAACAGGCAGGTGGCAAAGCCAGTGATGGTAAGCAGCGCGTACTGGACATCATGCCCGATTCCCTTCATCAGCGAATTCCTTTTTTTGTAGGCTCAAAAAACATGGTTGAAAACGTAGAAGAGTTGGCAAAAACAACTAAGGGCTAATGTGCATCAACTTTACGGTAAACCTTTGAAACAATCATATTCCTAAAGAAACTTTTTGAGTGTATTGGTGACAGGCCGAATTGTTGAAAAGTCGTTGTAAAATCAGGAAGGGTTACAGTTGACAACTGGCAGGTTATCTTAAAAAACCAATACATACATTGCACCCATAACAATTGCCACCATCTGTCTGGCTTTTTTTCTGATACATTGAAGTCCGCAAACAACCAGATACCATTATCACGAAAGGCTCGGAACAAAAACCGCATCACTTGTTGTAATTTTTCTTCATTAAAAAGGTCGAGAATAAAGTAAGTGATGATCACATCGTATTGCTGTTCAGCTGGAATATCAGCTTCCGTTCCTTGTATTAAATCAACGGGAGGAAGCAGCCTGTTTGGCCTCAATGTTTTGAATCTGGTGACCCTTTCGCTTGTGAACGCAAGCATTTTGGATGAAGCTTCCAGGTATGTAATGTGTTGAATATTCTTGTTCAGTGAAAGAATATCGGTTAATATCCACCCACTTCCTCCGCCGATAATCAATATTCGGGAACTTTCAGGAATTAATGATAAAAAGTATTGCTGCGATTTTTTAATATTTCCCCAAAATGTTAGCCTCCCCAAAAGGTCATACACCGGTGCAATTACATCAAAGTTGGCCTGGCCTGTGTTTTCACTGCTCAAAACAATAATGTTATCAATGGGAAAAAAAAAATACTATCACCTACTATCCGATATATTTCGTACTTCTTAACAACAGAAGGCATTAGAAATATGCCAGTCAAAGTTAATGACATAAGCAACCACATAACTTCAACCTTAAACATTGGCGCGTGGGTTGGTAAATAATATATGTATATAAGCGTTGAAGCCACTACTAAAAAAGTCAAACCAATTACCAACCAACGAATAACTTTGACTCCAGCCAATCTCACAAAAGAACTGTGCCCATCTGCCAAATCATTTTCCTTTTCGAATAAGGAAAACATAAGCAGATTAATCAACGCAAGCAGAACAAACTGCGCGAAAATCACTATGAGTACCAGCGTAATCGGTTGATTTGCCAGGCTTACCGGCGCCAAAAAAACCCCAACTGCATATAATAAAGCTGCCATCACTTCTTTTTGAAATATAATTGTTGGTTTCAATAAAATTACCAGTAAAAAATAAATGATGACGAAACCCATCAGGACCAGCCCCCAGGTTAATACTATTTTGGGGAGAAAAAATAATAGGCTCATACTACAAAAGGCAAGTACTATAAAAATGATCGTAATATTTTTGTAGTACTTCTGATGGAAATAATGCCTTGAAGAGTGCGCTTTGTGTTTTACTTTTTGCGCATCCAACAGGTGGTCAGCAGTATAAATCAGCCATACACATACGCCTAACGCTAATACACATGAAAGCGGTAATTTAACCGAGAGGGAGTGTGCAATGAATAAGCTACATACACAAGCACCCGCGGCCACATCTATGCTCAATATTCTGGCTATGTTGAAAACTTTTCTTACATAAGCTATCATCCCAGATGTGTATCAAAAGAAAAAGCCCACTAAACAGGGGCTTTAAAGGTATTAATATTGTTAAATAAAATGGGATTAACCACTCAAAGCTTCTGCGCCTGATACAATTTCCAATATTTCTTTGGTAATCACAGCCTGGCGGGTGCGGTTGTATTGCAACTTTAGGTCTTGCAACAATTCACCTGCATTGTCAGTAGCTTTATCCATCGCTGTCATCCGGGCTCCTTGTTCAGCAGCGTTAGATTCCAGAAATGCTTTATAAAACTGTATCTTGAGCGACTGTGGAATCAGTTCTTCCACAATATATTGTACTGATGGTTCAAAGATGTAATCTACAGCGCTTTGTTTTTCGTTTTCTTCTTCATCATTTGCCTGTTCAATAGACACGATTGGAAGGAACTGCTCAGTACGTAAAATTTGTGTGGCTACATTTTTGAACTCGTTATAAATAATGACCACTTTATCAAATTTTCCCTCGACAAAGCCATTCATAGCAAAAACGGCCCCTTCTTTAACATGGTCAAAAGAAGGGTCGGAAAATAAGTCTTTATGGGCTTCAATAACCTGATAATTCCTTTTCTTGAAATAAGCATGAGCTTTCAGTCCTACGGGCATGATATGGAGCTTTCCTTCGTTCTGATAAGCCTTATACTCTTTCTCAATCAACTCCCGGGTAGCCCGAAATACACTACTATTGAAGCTACCGCAAAGTCCTCTGTCAGATGAGACAGCGATCAGCAATACATTTTTCACTTCTCGTTGTACCGCATACTCGTTTACTACATCTTCGCCCAAACTATTGGATACGTTCTGCAAAATCTGGGCAAGCTTTTGGGCATACGGGCGCATTTGCAAAAGGCGATCCTGTGCCTTGCGCAATTTAGAAGCAGCCACCATTTTCATGGCCCTGGTAATTTGCTGTGTTGATTTTACGGAAGCAATCCGGTTTTTTACTTCTTTTAAACTCGGCATTTTTTGCTGGTTGGCAGTAGGCAGTGGCAGTTTACAAGTGCTAACTGCCTACTGTATTATTGATATCTTTTTGCTAAATCAGTCGCTACACTTTTCAATGTTTCTGTAGCACTCTCTTCCAGTTTACCCGCCTTGAGGGAGTCCAGCACATCCTGATGCTTTGCTTTCAAGACCATATAGTACTCTTTTTCAAACTCTTTCACTTTGTCCAAAGGCACTTTATCCAGGTAACCTTTTGTAGAAGCAAAGATAATAGCTACCTGATTTTCTACAGATACCGGAGAGAACTGAGGTTGTTTCAGCATTTCCTGGTTTCTTCGTCCCCTGTCAATGGTTCTTCGAGTAGCAGCATCCAAATCGGATCCAAACTTTGCAAAAGCCTCCAGTTCCCTGAATTGGGCCTGGTCCAGCTTGAGTGTACCTGCCACCTTTTTCATAGATTTGATCTGTGCAGACCCTCCAACCCTGGATACCGAAATACCCACGTTAATCGCAGGACGAATACCAGAGTTAAACAGGCTTGTCTCCAGGAATATCTGTCCGTCAGTAATTGAAATTACGTTGGTAGGAATATAAGCAGATACGTCTCCGGCCTGTGTTTCAATAATAGGCAATGCCGTAAGCGATCCTCCACCTTTGACTTTACCTTTCAACGATTCGGGCAAGTCGTTCATTTCTTTTACGATCTCATCACTTTCATTCAGCTTGGCGGCACGTTCCAGTAATCTTGAGTGCAAATAGAATACATCACCAGGATAAGCTTCCCTTCCCGGAGGCCTTCTCAAAAGCAACGATACTTCACGGTAAGCTACAGCTTGTTTTGAAAGATCGTCGTATACCACCAAAGCAGGACGGCCCGTATCACGGAAATACTCACCAATGGCAGCACCGGTAAAGGGAGAGAAAAACTGCATAGGCGCAGGGTCTGCTGCGGATGCAGAAACAACTACAGTATAATCCATAGCACCATACCGTTCTAAGGCTGCAACCACACCTGCTACCGTAGAAGCTTTTTGCCCGGTAGCCACATAAATACAGAAAACAGGCTCACCTCTTTCGTAAAACTCCCTTTGGTTGATGATGGTATCAATGGCTACGGCAGTTTTTCCTGTTTGACGGTCGCCAATAATTAGCTCCCGCTGTCCACGCCCAACCGGAATCATGGAGTCAATCGCCTTGATCCCGCTTTGTAGCGGTTCATTTACCGGTTGGCGATAAATTACACCGGGCGCCCTTCTTTCCAGGGGCATCTCTACCAATTCGCCTTCTATGGGGCCTTTTCCATCAATAGGCCGCCCCAGGGTATCTACTACCCTTCCTACCATATTTTCACCTACTTTGATAGAAGCAATGCGTCCGGTACGTTTTACGGTGTCACCTTCTTTGATGTCGCCAGATTCGCCAAGGAGTACAGCTCCCACATTGTCTTCTTCCAGGTTAAGAACAAGGGCGTTTAACCCGTTTTCAAAAACAAGCAATTCACCAGCCTGGGCTTTTGAGAGGCCATAAATACGGGCTACTCCGTCACCCACCTGGAGTACAGTGCCTACTTCTTCCAGCTCCGATTCCGTTTTGAAGCCAGATAATTGTTCTCTAAGTATCGCCGATACTTCGTCAGGTCTTACTACGTCAGCCATGATATATCAATAATGTTGATGATAATTTTATTTTATTCGGTTACGTTCAAATAAGCTTGGTGTAACCGTCCTCTTTAAATTCATAAGAAAGGGCTTTCAACTTACTTTTTACAGACTCGTCCAGTTGTTGATCGCCTATTTTTAAAATATACCCGCCAATGATAGACGGGTCTATGGTTTCAGAAAGCACTACTTTTTTTCCTGTGATATTAGCCACTCTTTTTTCAAAATCTTTTCTCAAGCCACCATCGAGGGGAAAAGAAGTTGTAACTACTGCTTTTTCAATCCCTTTGTGCTGGTTATACATACTTTCAAATGCAGCAGCTATGGCAGGTAAAAACCGCTCCCTGCTTTTTCGTAGAATAATATCGAAAAAAGTTATTGTGGGCGCTTGCACCTTATCTTTAAATATTTGGTGCAAAATAGCGCGCTTTTTATCCTGATTGATGATGGGGTTTTTAAGCATCAATGCAAATTGAGGGTTTTCCTTTGCAATGCCCGCAAACAACCGCATATCAGCATATATATCTTCCAGAATCCCCTTTTCAATGGCTAATTCCAGTAGTGATTTAGCATATCGGGTAGCAACCCTTATTTCTGACATCTTTGTTTCTTTTTTAGCTGCAAGCAGTAAGCTGCAAGCATCGGCTTATGGCTTAAAGCTTGAGGCTTATCTAACAACTAATTCGGGTTTACATTCTTTAATAAATCTTCTACATACTTTTGCTGTGTAACATCATCAGACAACTTCTCACGCAATATTTTTTCAGCAATTTGAATAGAGAGATCGGCCACCTGCTGCTTTACATCAGAAAGCATGGCTTGTTTTTCAGTATTAATCATAGCGCGTGCATCGGCAATGATCTTGTCGCCTTCTTTATTGGCAGATGTTCGGGCTTCATCTTTAATTTTATTGGCAATTTCAGAAGCCTCTTTCAAAATTTTATCCCGCTCCTTGCGTGCGTCATTCAGCAATTGCTCATTTTCAGCCTTCAAATTGGCCATTTCTTTTTTGGCATTTTCAGCAGCTGCCAAGGCTTCTGCAATAGAGTTTTCACGGGCTTTGAGTGCATCTAAAATAGGCCGCCAGGCAAATTTACCCAGAATAAACAACAGTGCCAGAAATGCAACCAGTTGCCAAAATATTAATCCTAAACTCGGAGTAAGTAAATCCATTTTGTTTTTGTTGAATTAAGTAAGCCCGGGCCTCTCCTAACGATACGGCCCGGAACTCAAATCATTAAATACTTTGATAGTCGCCGATTGCAATCAGCAAGCAAACTACCACAGCAAATAGTGCAATAACCTCGATAAGGGCTGCAATAATCAGCATAGCAGTTTGGATACGTCCGGCTGCTTCGGGTTGGCGTGCAATCCCTTCCATAGCCTGACCACCAATTCTACCGATACCCAGTCCTGCGCCTATCGCGGCAACACCGGCACCGATACCTGCGCCCATCAGCGCATACCCAGCGGTTAATAACAATGATAACAACATAAGTGGTTTATATTAAAATGAAACAAATAGATACAAAACTAAAATTAATGATCGTCATGTGTAGCTACTGCCTGCCCGATGTACATTGATGTAAACAATGTAAACACATAAGCCTGTATAGTAGCCACCAGCAGTTCTATCAAATTGATAAAAGTAACAATCAATGTACTGCCAATACCCACAGCAAATGAATTGAAAATAAAGGCAAGGGCAATCAGACTAAGAATTACAATATGCCCCGCAGTGATAGCTACAAAAAGACGAATCATCAGGGAAAAAGGCTTGGTAAACAAACCCATAAACTCTACGGGCACCAACAAAGGCAACATGATTTTAGGCACTCCGGGTGTCCAGAAAATATGTTTCCAATAGCCTTTATTGCCATTCACATTGGTAACGATAAAAGTCAAAATAGCCAAAGTAAATGTAACTGCAATATTACCTGTCAGGTTGGCTGCCCCCGGAATTAGCCCTACAATATTTCCAAACCAGATAAAGAAGAAGAGTGTCAATAAAAAAGGCATAAAACGCGCATACTGTTCTTTTCCGATACCGGGAATGGCTACCTCATCACGAATGAAGACAATGATTGGCTCGAACAATGACTGCAGCCCCTTTGGAGGTGATTGTGGATTATTTTTATACCGCCTGGCCATGCCCAAAAACACAACCAGTAACAGAATGAAGCATATAATTAACTGCGCTACATTCTTGGTAATAGAAAAATCATATATTTTCCTTCCTTCATCTAACGGGACAATATGTTCGTGTGCATCCATAATGTACCCATTATATGGCTTCCGGTTATGATTTTCATCATAAAACTTAGAAGACATAAATACCTCCAGTCCACGGTCGGGCGAATACAAAATTACGGGCAAGGGCAATGTAATATGGGTATGCCCAATGGTAGCAAAATGCCATTCATGCGCATCCTTTACGTGATGCATGATAAAGGATGTTTCACTTCCTTCGCCCCCTTCGTCTGCTGCCTTCACCGGAAGACTTAAAACTAAAAAGAAAGAAAGAAATAAAAAACTGGCAATCAGTAAGTTATGAATAAATTTACACTTCGTTTCCTGCATTTTCAGATGTGCTTTTCAGAATCAGGGCGCAAGTTAGTAATTAAGGTATATATTTCAAAAACCACAAACAGCAAATACACGGTCATGAAGTTAATTATGAAAACTACAGTCTGGCCTACACCCAAATATAATGCGAAGAAAACCACAATTACTGAGAGCAAAAACCTGAAAGCCGTAGCGGCCATGTAATAGAGGGAAAAGCGTTGCCTGTCCTGAAACCCGAGTTTTGTAAGGAGAAAAGTAAGCAAGGCCTGGAGGAATAAGAAAAGGATGATCAGTTCTGCCCCGGCATGTACATAGCCGATATTGAAGATTTCTCTTGCTACATACGCCCCGGCAAGCAAAATAAGAGTAAATAAGATGAGGGGAACAAACTTTACTACTTTATTTGGCATTTTTAATCTTTGGGCAACCGTTTGATGGTAACATAAATGGTTGCAAAGATAGCCAGTAGCAGAAGAACGATTAAAAAAAATGGGAATTTATTTCCCATCCATGTATCGAGCTTAATACCTGCCCACACAGCAAGCCCAATGGCTGCCAGCATCTGAAAAGCTAACCCTGAATATTTCAGGTAATTATTGAATTGGCTTTGACTCTGACTGCTGAGGAGTTGGTTTTTCAAAGATTTTTTCTTCTTTTTTGGGCGGTTGTGGTCCTTTTGTGGCATCTTTTTCTTCTCCTATCAATATTTCCTTAATGGTAATACCCATTTTACAAGTACCGTTGAAAGATGCACCTGACTCTACAATCAGCTTATTGGTAGTAATATCACCATGAATGATAGCAGTAGGCCGCAAGATGAGCAATTCGGCCACTTCAACAGAGCCTTTAATTTCACCTTCAATTTCAGCATTTTGCGCCAACACCCTGCCTTCAACATAAGAGGATGGCCCCTGGGCTATTTTAGATTTGCTGGTAATGTTCCCTTTTACTGTACCTTCTACCCTGATATTTCCGAGTGTTTCAATATCACCGGTGATGGTAGCGCCTTTACCAATGTTACTGGTAGATTCTGTGGTTTTTTCAACAATTTTGGTTTTGTCTGAGCTGTTATTAAACATAAAAAATAACTTTAAAATGATACAAATTCTTCCGGGTTCACAGGGTTTCCGTTATACCAAAGCTCAAAATGCAAATGTGGGCCGGTAGTAAGTTCACCCGTATTGCCAATGATAGCAAGTACATCTCCAGCATTCACAAAATCCCCTGTCTTTTTCAGGAGTGTAGAGTTATGCTTGTATACAGAAATTATGTCGCTTCGGTGTTGTACGGCTATGACATAACCTGCATCCTGGGTCCATGATGACATAAATACGGTGCCATCAGACACACATTTTACAGGTTCGTTTTTCTTTGAAACAATATCAATTCCGTGATGCCCTATTCTGGGATCATACGAAGCCGATACAATGCCCGACAAGGGAGAAAAGAAAAATATTTCTTCCAGCTCACTATTTGTTGTATTACTACTGGCAAGCAACATCACCCCTTGTTCTTCAAATTCTTTTCTAAATTGAGCATCTATCTCTGCTCTGTTCTCTTTTCCAACTTTTTCTTTGGGTATTTTTTCCTTTTGCGACTCAGCAGCATATACATCTGCCTGATCGGGAATACTGTCCCCTCTTGCAATTCTTTGAAAGTTAGTAATGAAATCATCCTTTTTTTCAACTTCCCATTCCAATGAATCTACTGACATCTTCAGGGCTATCAACTGACGCTGTGTTTCTGCTTGTGCATACCGGGGGTCAAGCCACCTTTCTAATAGGGTATTGACCAGCACCAGGCTAATTCCCAACATAAATATACATACGAACACAATTAAAACAATTATCTTTGCGTATGTAAATGTAAAAGAAGTTTTTTCGGCAAAATCTTCTTCATTTCGGATAATCAATAAATACCGGTTAATAAGCCGGCTCGACAGTGTCTTTCTCGATTTCAAAACTGCTACTTTTTATGAACACTCTAACAAAAGTAAGCATTAAATTAAATATGATTAAGTAAACTGGCACTATTATTTATTGTAGAGTTGTTAGCTTTATCGTAAAACTAAACAATACTTTTTTGAAGATAAAACTTTCATACAAACATTACATTTTAACAGGTCTTGTCTGCATATTGTTTTTAGGGGCATGCTCGCCCCAACGCAAAGGCCCAATGGCTAATGTCTACCATAATACAACGTCCAAATACAACGCTTATTTTTATGCCCGCGAGCGTATGGATGAAGTTGAAACTGCTATTGAAAACAGCAACGAACATAACTTTAACAGAATTTTAAAAATTTTTCCTGAGTTTGATTCCACGATTGTGGCGGGTGTTTCTGAACAAATTGAGGACTGCCTTGAGTTTGCTTCTATCGCCATAGAACGGCATCCACACAGCAAATGGACCGACGACAACTACATTTTAGTAGGGTTGTGCCGCTTGTACACCGAAGATATTGGCAACGCCATCGAGACCTTCAAGTATGTAAATATTACCAGTGAAGACAATGACGCACGCCACACGGCCTTAGTGTATCTGATGAGAACATTTATTGAAGCAGGAGAGTACAATAATGCCATTGCCGTTGCAGATGTGTTGAAAAAAGAAAAGCTCAACAGAAGCAACAAATTTCAGCTACACCTTACACGTGCCTACCTTTACATGCAAAGAGAAGATTATGACAATGTGGTGAGCAACCTTTTGGAAGCTGCGCCACTGATGCGTAACCATGAAGGGAAAGCGAAGATATACTACATTATCGGGCAAATTTATCAAATGCTGGGGTTCGATGCAGAGGCATATCACAACTATGAAAAAGTACTTCGGTCTAACCCAGAATACGAACTTTTCTTTTATGCCCGGCTGAACATGGCCCAGGTGTACGACCTGAGTAAAAACAGCGATACCCGGAAAATCAGAAAATATTTCAGAAAGCTGCTGAAAGACAAGAAGAATATTGAGTTCAAAGACAAAATCTATTATGAGATGGCTGCTTTTGAACAGAAACTGGGTAACCTGGATGAAGCCATAGCTCATTATAACAGTTCCATCGCTGCCAGCGTGAGCAATCAACGTCAAAAAGCTTATGCATACCTGGCATTGGGCAAAATATATTACGAAGAACTAAAAAAATACGAGCTCGCTAAAGCATATTACGACAGCACCATGACGGTTCTTCCCCAGGATGAAGACGATTATGAGCAAATCGCCAACCGCCAAGAAGTATTGGCTAATTTTGTAGAACAACTTAATATCATAGAAGAACAAGACAGCCTGCTTGCACTTGCCGCTATGGATACAGCAAGCTTGAGCGCTTATTTAGATGATGTAATTGCAGACCGCAAGGCTGCGGAAGAAGCCGCACAAAAAGAAGCCGCCCGCAAACAGCGGAGAAGAGGCCGGCAACAAACAGTAAATAGTCTCCAGCAAGTAGATAACCCTTTTGCGCAATCAGAGCAGCAGGAACAGAACACCGGAGAAAACTGGTACTTTTACAATACCGCTGCGCTCAGTACCGGACAAAATGCTTTCATCCGAAAATGGGGAAACCGAACTTTAGAAGATAACTGGAGAAGGTCAGAAAAGAACTTGAAGAACCTGGTTACGAGTGCCGATTTGTCAAACGCTGACCAACCAGGTGACACTACAATGGCCGATATTCCGGACAGCCAGAACATTTCGGAAGAAGCTGCCATGATGAACGAAAAGGCTCAAATGATGGCCCCCATCCCATTTACTGATTCAGCAAAAAACCTGGCCTATGCCCAAATTGAGGAAGCTTACTACAAATTGGGGAATATTTACAACTTTGACCTGGAGGAGCCTAACAATGCCGTACAAACTTTTGACACCCTCTTGTATAGGTTTGCGGATACTGAATACAAGCCTGAAGTTTTGTACCAGCTTTACCTGATTACCAAACAACTGGAAGATGAAGCATATCTTTCTTACAAAGAGCAACTGTTACAGGAATTTCCGAATTCTACTTATGCTAAAATTTTGAGAAACCCCAACTACCGGGAAGAAAGCAATGCCCTTAGCGAACAGCTCAAACGTGTGTATAAAAAAGCATACGAACTTTACAAACAAGAACAATATGCAGAAGCTTTGCAGATAATCAGGGAAAATTTAAGAATGTATCCCGATAACAGCTTTAGTGATCATTTGGCATTGCTGCAAGCCAAGGCAGTGGGGCATATCGACGGTGCAGTGCGTTACCAACTGGCCCTGCAAAATTTTGAAATGGAATATCCTGACAGTGAATTGGTTCCTTATGTGAAAGAGCTACAGGAAAGCATGCGAAGTTTTAAAGAAAAAACAGCAAGAGAAACAGCAGCCAAGTATTATACTGCTTTTGAGCAGCTCCATACTTTTGTACTGGTATATGAACCAGCCGGCAATACCAACCTGACCAAAGAGCTTTTATACCAGACAGAGGTTTTTAATGCTAACTATTATAAAGAAGCCAGGCTAACAACTGCTAACCTGATTTTGGAAGGGAACAAAGCCATGATTATTGTTCGGGACTTTGCCGATAAACCCACCGCTTCCGAATATTATAAAGCCTTTAATGGAGAAAACTCCCCACTGAAAAAGCTGTCTAAAATCCTGATAGCTGAAACTACGTTTAATAACTTTGTGATAACGGAGGATAATTTTAATGTTTTTTACCAAACCAAAGACCTTAACACTTATCTTCGTTTTTTCGAGAATAATTATGGCGATTTGTCAATAAACTAACGCAGCAGAAAAATTTAGCTTAGTTTTTGTACATTTTGTTTGTCAAAATTTTTTAATTCTATGTCTGAAAACGCAGCAGAAAAAGAACGCAAAGCAAAAATATATACCTACACTGTAAGAGGGTTGTGGATAGCATTGATAGCTTTCCTGATATTGTTTCCGGTTTATATTTACTCAGTCAGCACCGATATGCTTGGCCTGTTTGGTGGTATGCCCAGCCTGAGGGCTTTAGAAAACCCAAAAAATGAACTTTCTTCGGAGCTTTACTCTGCCGATGGCGCATTTATGGGTAGTTATTTCCGAGACAATAGAAGCCCTGTAAGTTATGATGAACTTTCCCCAAACCTGGTAAATGCTCTCATCGCTACCGAGGATTTCCGGTTTTCAGAACACAGCGGCATCGACCTGATGAGTATGATACGTGTAGCATTTGGTATCATTACGTTTAACACCCAGGGTGGAGGTAGCACCATAACACAGCAAACAGCAAAAAACCTGTTCAAAACACGTAACAGTGACAGTAATCTTAGTGACGGTCATTTGTTGGGCATCAGTTATGTATCAGATATCCTTATCCAAAAAACAAAAGAATGGATTTTGGCCATTAGGCTGGAACGGCTTTACACAAAAAAAGAAATCATTGCCCTTTATCTTAATACTGTTTCGTTTGGCAGCAACGCTTTCGGCATTAAAGTAGCTTCTAAAACTTTTTTTAATAAACACCCACACGAAATTTCGGTAGAAGAAGCAGCTACCCTGGTAGGGCTATTAAAAGCCGTTACATATTACAACCCGCATCTTAATCCTGAAAACTCACAAAGAAGGCGGAATGTAGTAATGAACCAAATGGTTAAATATGATTTTATTTCACAAGAAGCCTACGATACACTTGCGCCCCAGCCCATCGTCCTTGAGTACAAAGTAGACGGACATAATGAAGGCCCTGCTACTTATTTTCGGTCTGTAATTCGCAATTTTTTACTAAGCTGGTGCGACGAACATGGATATGATTTGTTTGAAGACGGGTTGCGCATTTATACTACCCTTGATAGCAGGATGCAGGAGCATGCTGAATACGCTGTAACCTCACACATGAAGTACCTGCAAGGTGTTTTTGACGAACACTGGAAAGGCAAAGGTGCCCCCTGGCGTGATGAAAAAGGCCGCGTATTGAAAAATTACATTCCCAACCTTGCCAAAAGAAGCGAGCGTTACAGAAGCCTCGAGAAAAAATATGGCAAAGATGCCGACTCCATTGACATTGTTATGAATACTCCTGTAGAAATGAGGGCATTCTCCTGGGAAGGCGAAGTTGATACGGTGATGAGCCCGATAGACTCAATTAAATATAACCAGCACTTTTTGCATGCGGGCTTTATGTCTATGGATCCCCACAACGGTCATATCAAAGCATGGGTTGGGGGCATTAATCATAAATACTTCAAATATGACCATGTAATGCAAGGGCGCAGGCAACCGGGTTCTACCTTCAAGCCTTTCGTGTATGCAGCCGCCATAGACAATGGGTACAACCCCTGCTTTGAAGTAGTAGATGCGCCGGTAGCTTATCCGGTTATTGCCAATGGGGAAGAAACTGTGTACCAACCCAAAAATGCAGATGGTAAGTTTTCCGGCGAACGCATGACCATCCGCCGTGCCATGGCTTCTTCTACCAATTCTATCACTGTGTTTATGATGGACAAAATTGGCCCCAGCACTGTGGTAGATTACGCCCGCCGGTTGGGCATTACCAGCCCGCTGGATCCGGTTTTGGCATTGGCCCTTGGTGGTGGTGGTGATGTATCAGTATATGAAATGGTAGGCGCTTACAGTGCTTTTGTGAACCAGGGCACCTGGACGGAACCTGTATTCATTACCCGCATAGAAGATAAAAATGGAAATGTTTTACAAGACTTTACACCAGAAACCAGGGAGGCCCTGAGTGAAGAAACGGCCTACATTATGTTGCACATGCTTAAAGGAACTGTAGAAGAAGATATAGGAACCGCCAGGGGTTTGCCTTTTGAACTAAAAGAAAACAATGAAATAGGAGCCAAAACAGGAACAACTTCCAACTTCTCTGATGGTTGGTTTATGGGAGTTACCAAAGACCTGGTATCGGGTGCCTGGGTAGGAGGAGATAACCGCAGCGTACACTTCCGTACCATTGAAATGGGGCAAGGCGCGCGCATGGCCATGCCGATCTGGAGAGATTACATGAAACTAGTTTACGAAGACGAACGCCTCGATATAGAGAAGGGGGCTTTCAAAAAACCTCGACGCCGACTTTCCATTGAACTGGACTGCAACCAGTATGCCGGGTTTGAAGAGGCAGACACCCTGCTTACGGAACAACCTGTTGAGCGGTTGAGCGAAGACGATATTTTTTAAGACTATGACAAATAATTTTCATATACTGTTTACCTGTTCGTTAACCAAAGTATTAAAGTGCAAGAAGTAACATATTCAGAAGACCAGCAATTGCTGGAAAAGATCAAAGAAGGTAACGATAAAGGCATACTTGAATTATACAGGCTTTTCAGAGATAGCTTTATTCATTGGGCACAGCAAAACTATAAAATTGATGAAGAAAGTGCTGCTGATGCATTTCAAGATGCAATGGTATGTTTACATAATAATATAATGAAAGGCAAGTTGTACGAACTTTCCAGCTCATTGAAAACTTATGTGTATGCCATTGGAAAAAACATCATTCGGAAAAAGCTCACTAAAATGAGTTTGACTGCCGAACATCAAGAAGATGATATTACCGATAAACTAACCATTGAGGTTGTAGATAACATTGCACTAAACGAACGGCAACGAATTGTTTCATCTTTACTCGAAAGTATTGGAGAACCCTGTAGAACAATTTTAAGGCTTTTCTACTTTAAAGGTTTTTCTATGGATTCTATCGCCAGGGAAATGGAATATAAGAATGAAAATGTAGTTAAAACCCAAAAACTGCGCTGTATCACCACCTTGAAAAAGATGGTTCGGGACAGATACAACAGTGAAGATTTTTAAACAGTATCATGAAAAATCAGGAAGCAGAAAACAGAAGAAACCAGGTTGACAGATACGTAAATGGCAGCATGTCTGCCGAAGAAGTTGATGTATTTGAACAACGCATGCGGGAAAATGTGGCACTGGCCGAAGAAGTACACTTGCACCGGGATGTGCTCGCAGGCATGAATCACTATTTTAACCTGGACTTAAAGAAAAAATTACAGGAAGAAGAAGAAAGACTTAAAAAAAAACCAATCAATTTTTACAAATGGGTGGGCATTGCTGCCAGTATTATCTTGGTAGCTGTAGTAGCCTACTTTCTGCTATTCACAGGGCAAACTAACCCACAGCAACTGTACGCACAATATTATCAGCCTTATCCCAATATTGTAAACCCTACCCAACGCTCCGATAACAGTACTGAAAATCAGGGCCTACGTGCTTATGAAGCTGGAAAGTATGATGAAGCATTACAGGTTTTTAACCGGCAAATGGCAGAAGGTGAAGAGGAAGCCTACCAATTATTTTATGCGGGTATTGCTTCTCTACACACAGGCAATGAGGACGATGCCGTTTCGTATTTTCAAGAAGTTATTGACTGGCAAGATCCAACATTTACCAATCCGGCGCAATGGTATTTGGCCCTTACCCATCTCAAAACAGGCGAAACCCAGGCAGCTGTCCGTATTTTTGAAGAGATCAAAGCCTCAGGCAATGATTACAGCCGGCGGGCTGCTGATATTTTAAGTGATTTATAAATCAATTTCAGGAAATAGATGGATTGTGAAAATGGAGCCGTGTTCTTACCCGATATTTTCCAAAGTGTCTACAGGAAAGAAAAGAAGCCATTATTGGCACTGCTGCTTTTCTTGAGCATAGAATAATCAAGAAAGTAAAGCACTCTTACCGAAACACTATTGCTTTGTGGGCTGTTTAATACTTGATTGATATTATTTACATATCCTTTTGTGAGTATATCAACATCATTAATTACTGCATTTTTCCAAACAATGCTGATTTCACTAGCAGGAGCGAAGGAATATGTATAGACCATGTCAATATTAAAGGCATTATAATTTCGGTTTTCATTTTCATTATAATTGCTATCAGTCAGCCCTCCACTTTCAGTCAAGGTATAAAAATCTTTATACTCTGCCTCTGACCAGTAATGCCGCATTCGGAATGAAAGGTCCATTTTATTATTAAAAGTATATTTGGTACTGAATATATTATTAACTGTTTGGATATCTCGAAGCCCAAAAGTGATTAAATCATTGTCATGGTCAGCATAACCAAGATCATCGTGCCTGTCGGAGAAGTTTATACTGCCAGAAAAGGAAAGTTTATTGTTCACTCTGTAGCGTGGCCTAATGCCTATTCTGAATCTTTCACCGTCTTTAAAGTCATAATTGGTATAACCCACATAACTCCATACTGTTAGCTGATTACGGCCGTCAGTGCCAAATGAAACATACCAGTCGTTGTATTTAGGTTCTACTACATAACGCCCCTCTACCCTGGGCTCAAAATAATCATATCGCTTTGTGGGAGCATTGGAATGGTTAATGTTGATTGACATAAAGTTCCGGAAAGTTGCGTGCATAGAAGCACTTATTCCTAGGCTGGTAAAAACACTAGGCCTATAAAGCCTTTGGTAAGTTGTTCTGAGGTCGGCAGAAAAGTTCAGTAAATTCCAAAAAGGTTCATATATACGGTATCCCATGTAAGCCGAGGCACGTATTTCATTATTAGCCCTCAAAAACCCCAAGTCATTGGGATCATATTTGTCGTCTTCCATGTAATAAGTGAGAGAAGACCTGAAGTTGCCTCCGATTTTAGCAATTGACAAAGACGTCATGTAACCAAATTCATCTCCTTCTGCAAGACCATATTTCTGGCTGAGTGCACCGCGTCCGCTCACAGCAAATGAATTCTGCTTATTCGCCAGTCTGAAAGTTCCCCCTGTCAGATTGGCGTCATAAGCACCTCCTTTTCGCATTACATTGGTATTAACCAGGCCTATGTATGAATTATTCTTTAAGTTTTGGTCAATTGCCAACACATTATAGTTAGTAAACGGATTGGTCAATATTTGTCGCTCGTTTCCCTCTTCATCCCTGACAGTAGCATAGGTGGTATTTGTCATGGCGTTGAGCAAGCCTATTCCTAAACCTTTTCGCGTTCTTCCAGATACTTTGGTAGCATTAATCAGTTTGCTTTCTGTGGGGTTACTAATAATTTCTTCATTATCTCCCAAGTCATCATCTACATCATCATAATGCATGGGTTTACCGCCAATTCTGCGTGAATAGAAAAAGTCTCCTTTATCAAACAATTCAGTACCTTCTTTAAAAAACTGCCGGTTTTCAGAATATTGAACCTCAAAAGGCGAAAGGTTCAACACCTTATTATCTGAAGCTACCTGCCCAAAATCTGGGATCAAAATCATATCCAAAGTAAAAGCATCATTAATACCGTACCGTAAATCCATGCCAGCCTTGAAAGTAGTAGAAACACCAGCCGGATTTTCATCATCTCCGGAATAATGATTCAAATACCCCGATACATAAGGAGATACTGATAAGCGTATGGGTGATTTTATATTTTTGATACCACTCAACCTGCCAAACTGGTTGATAAAACCACTTACTTCAGGCACTATTTCATTCCAATAGGCATGCTCATTATTTCTTCGGATAGTTCTTCGGAAGTTGACACCCCAAAATTGTATGGGCGACTTTGGGAAACGTAGCGCTGAAAAGGGAATTTCCATCTCAATATACCAGTTATTCCCGTCCATTTGTACTTCGCTGTACCAGGCAGCATTCCAGTTTCTGTCATACCCTACAGGAGTACGGCGTGCATCTACCTGTACGCCTGCTGCTGTCACTGAAAATTCAAAAGCGTTCAGGTCGTCATTATAAGTGTCAAAATAAGCAGTAAAATAATCAGTATTACCAAGGTCGTCCCTGCGGGTAAATTCTTGTAAGATACTGTCGCTTGACACATCGTATAAAGTAATGCCCAGGTAAACTGAAGCATCATCGTACAATATTTTCACCTCTGTTTGTTGGGAAGCTGGCGTGCCCGGGTTTGGCGAACGCTGAATAAAATCAGTGGCAAAACAAAAGGTATTTACCCATACGTCTTCATCCAGGTGGCCATCTATTGTAGGCGGAGTAGGAATACGGGTAGCACAAAGCTCTTTGTCAAAATCTTCAGCAAATAATAAGGTAGATAAAAGTAAGACGGGTATTACTAAAAGTATTATTCTTGAAGGCATTGACACTTTGATTTCCGACTAATTGCAATAAATATTTTGATTGGGTAGCACAAAAATACACATTACCGAATGTAATGGAAAGTTAGTGCACTATATAGTATGTAGTCTTTATTAGTACTGGGCAAAATCTAATACCTTTCTTAAAAATTGAAAGCAAAAACTACATACAAATACTCTCTTATATTTCAATACGATTTATTGAATTTTATGTTTTGTTACTAATCTAGTTCATAATATTTTATTTTCTTGTGAAAAAAGTAAAAAAGTGATTACAACGTAAGTGATTTCATAATTTCGCAACAAACCATATAATTATTGTACCAATAATTTTTAAAATATTTATAAAAAGTACAATTTACATCCTTTTCATCATCAGAAATATCCTTCTACACTCATGTCTTATTGGGCAGCGCTTTTAGTTACTTTACTAAAATTATTGTTTCTGGCTTCAGGCCATTCACCTGCGAGTAAACTATAATATACAGTATCCCTAACCCTTCCATCAGGCATAGTCATATGTTGCCGAAGCACTCCTTCTTCTTTTGCACCCAATTTAGCTATTGCTTTCCTGGATTGTAAGTTATTGAAATCAGTCTTCAGCTCTACCCGAATACATTCCAGCTTCTCAAAAGCATACTCGAGTAACAAAAGTTTACAAGCTCTATTCACTCCCGAACCCTGAAATGCTTTTCCCAGCCAGGTAGAGCCAATTTCAACCCTTCTGTGTTCTGGAGAAACATTCATATAGGTGGTAATGCCTGCCACTTCCCCACTTTTTTTTTCAATAATTGTAAAGGGGTATCTTTCCTTTTTTTTACGCCAAATTACCAATTGGGTAACATATGCTTCCAAATCACTCATAGTAGTTATGTGTGGACTTGTCCATTTCCAGATATCTGCATCAAAAGCAATTTTTCTTATTCCCTCCTTATGCTCTTCTGAAAACGGGGTAAGCAACACTTGCTGATTTTGCAGGACAGTATGCTCTGAAAACAAGTTGGATAAAGACATATCATAAATATACAAAAACGGCCTCATCTAGAGAAGAGGCCATTTAATTTCTAATAAGATGAAGAAAAAAATAAACTATTCGTTACCCACCTTCGTCTCTGTTGCCTTAGCATGTATTACTTCAGTTTGGCCAGGCACCGGCACCGGATACAGGCCGTCTTTACCAGGCATTACCTTAGGGTTGGCATCCCAGGCAAAAGTATCGGGCAACAAACTGATGTCTGACTTCATGGCTTCGTCCCAGCTGATTACTTTTCCGGAATAGGTAGCCATTCTGCCTAAAATTGCTGACATAGTACTGTATGCACCGTTTTCTGCATCAGAAATCACGCCTCCATTTTTAATAGAAGCAAAAAGCTTATGGTGCTCTACCTGGTAAGGGTTGGCATCTCCTCCTTTGTCTTCTCTGTATCGCCAAATAGAATTGCCTTTCAGGTCGGTAATTTCAGTGCGGTTATCTGTAGTAGCCCTGCCTTTGCTTCCCACAAATGACTCAGATACCCGATTCATACATCCTTTAATATGACGGCACTGACTGTTAACGATGGCTCCGTCATCATAAGTAAACTCTACGTAGTGATGGTCAAAAATCTCTCCATGTTCCGGCCCGGTACGCACTTCACGTCCACCCATGCCCTGAGCACTCACAGGATAGCTATTTTTGGCCCAATTAGCCACATCAATATTATGAATATGTTGTTCCAGTATATGATCGCCACACAGCCAGGTAAAGTAATACCAGTTGCGCATTTGATATTCCATCTCAGTTTGCTGAGGCGTACGGGGGCGCACCCACACACCACCACTGTTCCAGTATACCTGACCAGAAACAATATCTCCAATTTCACCACCATGCAGGCGTTTCATTAGCTCCAGATAACTTTTCTGATAATGGCGTTGCAATCCTACCACTACGTTCAGGTTTTTTTGTTTGGCTTTTTTGGCTGTGTCCAGAACCATCCTTACACCGGGCACATCTGTAGCCACAGGTTTTTCCATGAATACATGCTTACCAGCATTCACGGCAGCTTCAAAATGGATAGGACGGAAACCGGGGGGGGTTGTCAAAATCACCACATCGGCTAGTTCAATGGCATTTTTGTAAGCATCAAAACCTACAAATTTATTTTCTTCGGGTACGGCCAGGCGTTCTGAGTTCTCAAATTTCTTTTTCAGGTTATTATAGCTATCATCCAGGCGGTCGCGAAAAGCATCGGCCATGGCTACCAGCTTTACATCTTCGTTTACGCTCAAAGCCTGAGCAGCAGCACCCGTACCCCGGCCACCACAACCGATGAGCGCAATTTTCAGTGTTTCAGCACCCGCTACAAATGCACTGGCACTTACGGGTAAAGGGTTTAATATAACACCACCGGCAAGTGCGGCCGAACTTTTCACAAAGTTGCGCCGGTTAATTGAAAAGATATCAGAATGCTTCATGATAAATGGTTTTATTTGAATGAATGATTATAAATCTTCTATAGGTTCAGGCCAGTAGGCTTCTATTTCTTCCGGTGAAGGTGGGTTGAGAGGACGTACTACCCGGAAACCCACAAAGCGGGCATCAGTATGCCACCAACGGCTTTTCGGTATTTGGGGGTCTTGCTGTTTCCATCTGGGGTTCGAGGGCAGGCGGGCTGCTGAACGCAAGGCCTCTGCGTCATCATCCCATGAACCGCCCCGGGTGGTGCGGGGATAAAGTTCCGTAGGTTTATTCCACGGGTCTTTTGCCCCATCCTCAAGTTGTGCGTAATAATCAGGAATATATTGGTCGGCTGTCCACTCTGCTACGTTGCCGTGCATATCATATAACCCCCAGGGGTTCGGTTCTTTAGCCCCCACCTTTTCATATCCTCCTAAGGTGTTTTCATAATACCACCCATGATCTTCCAACTGAGCAGGGTCATCCCCAAAATAATAGGAGGTAGTAGTACCCGCACGGCAAGCATACTCCCACTCTGCTTCGGTCGGCAAACGATAGAAATGACCGGTTTTGGCGGTAAGCCATTTGCAAAACATTTGGGCTGCATACTGGGTCATACAAATTGCCGGGTAGCCATCTTTCCCCATACCAAAACTCATATCCAGGTAAGGAGGCGTGGGCCGGGCCACAGCATCCACAGCTTCGTTAATTTCCACACCTGTTTTTTGCGCAGCTTGTAATTCCATTTCCTGAAATGCAAAAAGATCATATATATCCCAGGTTATTTCAACAGTACTCATCCAGAAAGGGGAAATATTCACTTCTTTTTGTGGGCCTTCATCATCTTCATGAAATTCGGCTGTTTCGGGACTGCCAATGGTGAATTTTCCTTCCGGAATGGGCACCATATCAAAAGATGCTTCTGTACCCGGAATTAACGCTGAATATGGCTCAAAATCATTAGCATGATCAATGCTAAAGTCGGTAGTATAACTTTGAAATATGATAGCTATGGTCAATATAATAAATACTGAAACCTGTTTTAATTTTCCTTTGCTTCTTTTCATCTGTCAAAATGATATCAAATTTTCTGTAACTATACCGGCAGATCAACTTCGAGGCTTTAAAGTTATTACTTTTTGATGAATCTGACGCTTATTCTTACAAAGTTTTCTGAAAAACGGATATTTTTTACTTTTTTGATAAATTATCAAATAAAAATAAGTGGTAAACAACAAGCTTGTGCTTGGTCATACCGATCTTCATAATACTTCATACCCGGATAGTAATAAAAACACAGAAATTATCTCAAAATCCTTTGAATAAGTTATGCATGCATAATAATATTCCCGTATATTTGTTATGCATACATAACAGTTTTTTTCATATAAAATTATAGTCTGATGGCAGCAACGACCCAACAAAAAGCATTGAAAGGAGGAGAATTTCTGATTCGTGAAACGGCAGCTAACGATATTTTTATTCCCGAAGAATTTTCTGAAGAACAACAAATGATGGTACAAGCCTGCCGTGATTTTGTAGAGAAAGAAATTGCCCCCAACATAGACCGCATGGAAAGTATGGAAGAAGGTTTTTTGCCTTCTTTACTGGAAAAGGCCGGAGAGCTGGGGCTGCTGGGCATTTCGGTTCCGGAGGCGTATGGCGGTATGGGCATGGATTTCAACACATCTATGCTCATTGCCGATGTGCTTGGTGATACCGGTTCATTTTCTACGGCTTACGGGGCGCACACCGGCATCGGCACATTACCTATTTTATATTATGGTATAGAAGCACAAAAGCAAAAATACCTGCCAAAGCTGACCAGTGGTGAATGGAAAGGTGCTTACTGCCTCACCGAACCCGATGCCGGGTCGGATGCGAATGCAGGCAAAACCAAAGCCGTGCTTGCCGAAGATGGAAAGCACTACCTGATCACCGGACAAAAAATGTGGATATCGAACGGAGGCTTCGCTGATGTTTTGATCGTTTTTGCCAAAATTGAAGATGATAAAAACCTTACGGCGTTTATTGTAGAGAGAGATTTTGGCGGTATCACCATGAATGATGAAGAAAAGAAAATGGGCATCAAAGGGTCATCTACCCGCCAGATTTTCTTCAATGAGTGTCCTGTACCTATTGAAAACATGCTATCGGAAAGGGGCAACGGATTTAAAATTGCCGTGAATATCCTAAACATTGGCCGTATCAAACTGGCTGCTGCTGTTATAGGTGGAGGGAAGTCAGTAATCACCCTTTCTACCCAATATGCTAATGAACGGAAGCAATTTGGCCAACCCATTTCTAACTTCGGGGCTATCAAGCAAAAATTGGCCCGCATGGCTACCTATATTTTTGCTACCGAATCGGCATGTTACCGTACTGGGCAAGCCATAGATAATTGCATAGAAAGCTTACAGGAAGAAGGACTATCTGATGCTGCCGCTAAACTTAAAGGTGTAGAGCAATTCGCCATAGAGTGTGCCATGATGAAAGTATTCGGCTCAGAAGCCCTCGATTATGTAGTGGACGAAGGCGTACAAATTTACGGCGGCATGGGCTACTCAGCCGAAGCCCCTATGGAAAGGGCTTACCGTGATTCCCGCATTGCCCGTATTTATGAAGGCACCAACGAGATTAACCGTATGCTGCTGGTGGGCATGGCCATCAAACGGGCCATGAAGGGTGAACTGGACCTGATGAGTGCAGCCATGGCTGTAGGAAAAGAGCTTACTACTGTGCCTGACTTTGGTAATGAAGACCTTTCAGCTCCTTTTGCCAAAGAGAAAAATGTATTGAAAAACCTAAAAAAAGCAACCTTGATGGTTGCAGGAAAAGCTGCCCAGCAATTTGGCCCCCAACTCAACAATGAGCAAGAAATACTGATGAACATTGCCGACATGATGACCTATGTATATACGGCAGAAACCACCCTGCTCCGTGCTGAAAAGCTACTCAGTTTAAAAGGGGAAGATTTTAGCAAACAGCATATTAATATGGCACAAGCCTTCCTTTATGACGCCGTTGAGAAAGTAAATGTGTGCGGACGAGAGGCTGTTGCTTCCTTCGCATCAGGTGAAGAGCAAAAGATGATGTTGATGGGGCTAAAACGTTTTACCAAAAATGAGTTGGTGAATATAAAAGCTTTACGCAGACAAATAGCAGATGCTATGATTGAGCATAATAAATACACTTTTTAGCTGAGTGATTAATCCTCCACTTTCTGTACTTACATAAAAAGCTTTAGAAATTCATCTTACGAATAAAATCTAAAGCTTTTTTTATTATCAATTCCTATTTTGCAAGAAACTTTTCTCAAAACAATAATTTGTCAATCAAGCCATACGCGAAAATCAGTGTAAAAAAGCCCGTACAATCTAATTGTGTAATTTCTCTTTCATTTGGCACATTTTTTATGATTTTTAGCAAAAAACAAATTAGTTCCTATACTGGCTTTTTCTCAAATTTTTATTTAAAAATTTTGATTATCCATAATTTTTTTGTTTTTTCACAAAAGAAATACACAAAATAGTACAATGTAATAAATTTATTATTATATTTGTACTTTAATCAATAAATCTTCAAGTTAATGATTGACCTGAAAAGTAAAGAATATAAAGTATTGGATGTAAAAGTCCACGCTTTGCAGACTAATCAAGCCATTGGTATCATTCAACATTGGCTAGAGCAAGAACGCAGCTTTCATTACATTTCTTCCACTAATATCAATAATGTAGCCGAAGCACAAGAATCTCCTGAATATTATGATGTAATGCGTAGTGCTGACCTTTCAGTACCTGATGGTATTCCGTTATTATGGTACGGCCGCCGGTTGGGCTATGACTTACCTGAGCGCTGTGGTATTGAAGAAATCATGGAAGCCGCATTTGACCTTTCTAACCAGGGACACAATTATTCTCATTTCTTCTACGGAAATAGTCCTGAGGTATTGAAAAACCTGAAGAAAAACCTCCTTGAAAAATACCCTGACTTGAACATTGCGGGTATGTATTCCCCTCCATTCAAGAAGCTAACCCCCGATGAAGAGGATCAGCATATCGCCATGATTAACAGCACGCATCCAGACTTTTTATGGGTAAGCCTGGGTTGCCCGAAACAAGAACTTTGGCTATACAGAAACAGACATAAACTCAATGCAGTAGTTGGTGGAGGCGCAGGGGCTGTATTCAATTTCATGTCTGGCGATACCGTAAAAGCCCCAAGTTGGATACAATACATGGGCCTCGAATGGTTTATGCGTTTATCGCTCAACCCGAAGCGACTGTATAAAAGATACCTGATCAAATATCCTAAATATGTGTATAAATGGTTGACAAACAAATCAGCACCACACATAGTGGCCAAAGGCTCCCATACTGATCAGCCGGTATATGCACAAAGTGAATATTAATAGAAGTATACAACCTAACCAATGTAAAAGGGGTAGCATAACACTGCCCCTTTTTTTTTCATCTGTATATGCCAAAAAGAAAAAACACCAGGTATCTGCTGCCCGCCTTGCTGACCTGAAAAGTGAAGACAATATTTACATTATCTGCTGTATTACTCCCGATTGCACCTGCCAGGAATATTTCAAAAAACATTGCCACAGAGGTTTTTTCTCTTTATTCCTGCAAACCCTTTACGGCATTCGGTTTTCATTACGACATAATCTTCATTATTATATAGATTTTGGCAATGGGCAATACGCCTATTCCGATCCAGAGAAATTTGAGGGAGACCGTAATTTCTGGAACTACTATTTTGAACAGCCTTTGCAAAGGCCTGATGTACTAAATGCGAATGTGACAACGATAAACCTGCATTATGAAACGTATCCCCTGCGGATATGGCATAATAAATTTATCAAAGAATTACACAACATTTTTACTCGCTATGTTAAGCTAAACAAAGATGTAAAGGCTACTATAGACAATAAACTAATCGCCTTTAAACAGAAAAAAATACTGGGTGTTCACATTAGGGGAAGCGATCATTTTACAGAAATTGAGCCAGTACCTATCAGGAAATTTTTCAGGCTTATTCAGAAAAAACACCAGGCTTTTGACAAAATTTTTCTGGCCACCGACGACAAAAATATCCTGAATACATTTTTAGATGAATTTGGGAAGGAAAAAATACTTTTCCACCCGGCCGTTCGCTCAGCCGATGAGGTAGCAACCCACACTACCACAAATTTTCAAAACAGATACCAGCTCGGACTGGAAGCCCTCACAGACTGCTACAGTTTGGCCCATTGCGCAGAAGCGATTTTGGTACATTCAAACCTTTCTTATACTGCCCTGGTACTTAATCCTGATCTGCCTTATACCCTGATGGAAACAGGAAAATCATCATTGAAACGTATAAAAACCAACCTTTTGTATACCCTGGATCGTTGGGGAATTCGTACCTTGTGAGTAAATTCAGATTTATTTTTGCTGATGCTTGAAATTTATCCTGCGCCCAATCTAATATTTACCTGCCATAACTGTAATAAAAAAGACCAGGCTGCCATAGAACTGCTATTTCCTGGTAAGGCAGTTTTAGCTAAAACCTGGTGCAAGCATTGTAATAGCACTTCTTATTATTCATATCCAACAGGGCATTTTTTGGGGTTTCCGGTAAGTTTTAATGAAAAAGAAGCGAACTACCATCCCAGGGCACACCTTTGGCTTGCACAACCACTCATAGAATCATTTCAAAATGATGAAAAGAAAACCAACGTAACAATTGAAAAAATCATACATAAAAAAGCTGAGCAGGCCATTTTGCTCAACTGCCTGGATAGTTGCTACGGCCATGTATTCCATAAAATGATGAATGCTTTGCTGCACCTCAAACACCAGCCTGAAATGGGATTGGTTTTGCTCATTCCTAAATCCTTTCTGTGGCTGGTGCCCGATGGTGTGGCGGAAGTCTGGCATATTGATATTTCGCTCAGGGATAGTGACAATTGGATAAGCAACCTGGACAGCTTTGTAAAAACAGAAATGAAGCGCTTCCAGAAAGTGTACCTCAGCCTCGCGTTCACACATTTGGAAAGCACAAACCTTGATTTATCCACGCTTACCAAAACCAAAAAATTTGACCTTGTAAAATTTGATAGCCTCCCTCCCACCATCACGTTCATTTGCCGGGAAGACCGGGTTTGGCTCAACAACTACCTGGAAAATTTTCTTTTTCTGGCAGCCGTTAAATTCAAATTGCTGCGGTATTTCCAACCCTATTTTGTTCGCCGTCAAAATCATTTATTTTCCAAAGCGGCGAAGAAAATTAATAAACGCATAAAAAACGTTCGGTTTCTGGCGGTTGGTATCGGAAAAACAGGAAGCCTGGGGAAAAACATCACAGACCACCGGCATGAAGGCGGAGTCATGACAGAAGCGGAAGAGAAACAATGGTGTGCTTTGTATGCCCAAAGCCATATTGTCATTGGTATTCATGGGTCCAACATGATTATTCCCACTTCCCTTTCGGCTGGGTTTATTGAACTTTTGCCACGGTATAAAATCCCTCACCTTACCGAAGAGGTTACACCTCCGCATGCTGGCAGGTACCGCCACTTCCTGGGCAGGTTCCTGGATCAGTTTTCCTCTACCCGTTTGCTGGCACTCAATGCCATAAGTATGCTTACCGATTTCCGGTATTTTTATGTAAATACAGAAAAAAAGTTCACCCACCCCCAAATTTTAGATGATGTAGAAACTTTGTACGGCCCTTACATTTACAGCCCCCCCGCGCAAAAGTAGGATTTGCCTGTTTCCATTTATCTTATTGCTAATGCTATTCATCCGTTTTAATCTACCACTCAGTCGTATTCGTTATTAAGGCGGAAACTATTCCTTCATCTTTGTCATACAACCGCCAAAAAACTGACAGGGATGAAATTTTTCACTTCATATCACAAAAGTAAAACCGGACAATCCTGTCCGGTCAGAAAGAAAAGCCCTCCCTTTAGCCGGAGGGCGGGCATCATTGCCCGCCAACACAACCGCAAGTTATGTTTTAGCGGACAGGGATGTCCGCTCTCCATTTCCACTTTCATCTTCCTGCTTTCATTTCTATTTATTCAAACAACCCAGGCACAAACTACCATTTCAGGCACAATTACCGATGAGCAAGGAGAACCCATCATAGGCGCAAATGTATATCTGGAAAATACGTATGATGGAGCTTCTTCAGATTTGAACGGGAAATATTCTTTTTCCACAGAAGAAACGGGAGCACAAACCCTGGTGGTCAGTGCCGTTGGTTATAAAAAATTCACGCAAGTTATTTTTCTTTCAGACAATGAGGTGGTGCAAAATGCAAACCTGGAAGAAAGCATTGACAAAATGAACGGGGTCGTCATCAATGCCGGGGCTTTTGAGGCCAGCGACCGCCACAAAGCTGTGGTATTGAAACCCCTGGACATTGTAACCACAGCCGGGGCACTGGGTGACATCGCCGGGGCCATCAACACACTTCCGGGTACCCAAACCGTGGGGGAATCGGGAAGGCTTTTCGTCCGAGGGGGTGATAGCTACGAAACCAAAACTTTTATTGATGGCACTTTGGTGCATCAGCCTTACAATGCTACCATTCCCAATGTGCCTACCCGGGGGCGGTATTCTCCATTTTTGTTCAAAGGAACTACATTTAGCACAGGTGGTTATTCGGCAGCATACGGACAGGCACTTTCCTCAGCCCTTATTTTGGAAACCAAAGACTTTCCTGACCAAACCCAGACAGACATTTCACTGATGACGGTGGGGGCTGACTTCACCCACCAGCAACTTTGGGAAAAAACCTCAGTTTCAGTGAAAGGGGAATACACCAATTTACTCCCTTACATGGCCGTTGTGCCCCAAGATTTTGACTGGGAAAAAGCGCCTGAAGCAGCAGGCACTTCTTTGGTGTTCCGCCAAAAAACTTCTGATACAGGTTTATTGAAATTTTATACCAATTACACCTACAACCGCTTTGCCCTCAACCAGCCCAACATTAACAGCCTACCCATGAAAGACAGCCTCGACATGGGCAACCATAATTTTTATGTGAACACATCATATCGAGAAGCTATTAGCAAAAAGTGGATGGTACAGGCAGGACTTTCCTACACATACAATAAAGACTTGCTGGATATTAACCGAAACCAACTTAGGGAAACTGATGAAGGGTTTCATTCTAAACTAACTTTTGTATACGACCTATCAGAACGAGTGGCTTTGCGCATGGGTGGGGAGTATTTTCGCCAACATTACCAGGAAGATTATTCAGACATACAATTTTCCGAGACTTTCACCCGCTGGTTTGAAAACGACCTGGTGGCCGGGTTTATAGAAGCCGACATTTATCTATCTAACAAGCTGGTAGCTCGCGCAGGTGGGCGGATTGAATATTCCACACTTTTTGATGAAATCAACGTAGCCCCCCGTCTTTCCTTAGCTTACAAAACAGGAGAAAACAGCCAGGCGTCCCTGGCATATGGTGAGTTTTTCCAAACCCCGGAAAATGAATTTCTCACAATCTCAAAAAAGCTGACTTTTGAACATGCCCGCCACTGGATTGCAAATTATCAAATCATCAAAAATGACCGGATTTTCCGCCTGGAAGCTTATTGGAAAAAGTATTCTGATTTGGTGCGCTTTGCCAGCCCTTTAAATCCGAAAACCTACGAAAATACCGGAGAGGGCTTTGCACGGGGCATTGATATTTTCTGGCGGGATAGACAAACCATCAAAAATGGTGACTACTGGGTTTCATATTCATTTTTGGACACTCAGCGCAATTACCGGGATTTTCCAGTGGCGGCCATGCCTACTTTCGCCTCCCGGCACAACTTTTCGGTAGTGTACAAACATTTCGTAACCGGTCTGAAAACCCAGTTTGGGGCAAGCTATTCTTTCGCCAGCGGACGCCCTTACGAAAACCCCAACAACCAGGCATTTCATGCAGATTTCACCAAATCTTACCACAATCTGAGTCTGAATGCCGCTTACCTGATAAGGCAAAATATCATTTTATACGCCGCAGCTACCAATGTGCTGGGTACCGATAATGTGTTTGGATATGAATATGCTACCCAACCGAATGAAATGAACATTTATGACCGCATGCCCATCCGGCAAGGCGCAAAACACTTTCTGTTCATGGGTTTGTTCATCACCCTTACCAAAGACAAAACTGAAAACCAACTTGATAATCTATAATTATTATTCACCAAAACAATGACAACTATGAAAACGACAATGATTTCACTCACACTAATTTTTGCACTAACTGCTTTCATTCCAAAAGATGGAAATTACGAAAAAGCCATGCACAATAGTATTTCCACTTTGAATGAAGCCAAAAATATTGAAGGGTTTCAGGAGGCTGCCCACCAGTTTGAGCGCATTGCCCAGGCCGAAGAAGACGAATGGCTGCCCCGTTACTATGCGGCCTACGCTTACATTACCATGGCGGCCATAGAACAAGGCGGCACCAAAAAAGACGAATATCTGGATCAGGCTACTCCTTTTGTAAATGAAGCCATGCAACTCAAAAAGAACGAATCGGAGCTGGTAGCCCTGGAAGGCTATTTACACATGATACGCCTAACGGCTGACCCGGCCACACGCGGACAAGAAATGGCTCCCAAAGCTACTACTCTTTTGACCAAAGCAAGCAAAATGAACCCGGAAAACCCACGTGCTTTGCTGCTGCTGGGGCAAATGGAATTTGGCAGTGCCCAACACTTTGGAGGCAGCGTAAAAGAACCCTGTGCTATGATTCAAAAATCCATTGACATGCTTGAAAACCAACCACAACCCAAAGACAGCCTAATGCCCACCTGGGGCTTGTATATTGCACGAACGTACCAAGATTATTGCAATAAAAACCAATAATACATCCGGGGCTTGTTTTGTGATAAAAGATTTTGCTAACTTGTTCGGCGAAAGTACTCCCAACAAAATCTGGCGACGGACTCCGTCCGGTGCCAGAAAGAGGGATTGGTATTAATAAAAAAACAACAACTACCCCAATGCAACAAACCGTCAAAAAAACGAACATTCTTCAAAAAATCTGGTATTTCATGCTGGCTGTGGGGCCGGGCATTTTCTGTATCGGCTATACCATTGGTACGGGCAGTGTTACTTCTATGTCCAAAGCGGGCAGTCAGTATGGTATGCAATTACTATGGGTACTTATCCTGAGTTGCTTGTTTGCCTGGACGCTGATGGAAGCCTATGGCCGCTATGCCATCATTACCGGAAAAAGTGCCGTGTACAGTTTCCGAACAGAAATGAAATTTGGGAAAGTGCTGGCCATTTTGCTCATCGTCGGTATCGTCATCGGGCAGTGGAATTCGCTTTCGGGCATTGTGGGGCTTTCGGCCAATGCTTTGTATGAAATTACGCGCTTGTTCTTTCCAAGCTTGAGTGCCACTAATTACTGGGCAATACTGGGCATTGCCATCGCTTTACTGATTGTCTTGTATTCACTGCTCGTTGTGGGACAGTATTCGTTTTTTGAAAAGATTCTGGTCATTTTCGTTACCATCATGGGCATTTCATTTCTCATTTCCATGTTCATGGTATTTCCCGATCCGGCAGAAATTGCCAAAGGCTTCGTTATCAGTATTCCTGATGATGCGGAAGGAAAATTGATGGTAGCAGCTTTTGTGGGCACTACCATGGCAGCGCCCACGTTCGTAGTTCGTCCGCTTCTCATGCAGGGAAAAGGCTGGGGCAAAGACAATGTGAAAGACCAGGCCCAGGATGCTTTCACTTCTGCTTTACTGATGTTCATAATCAGTGCTTCTATCATGGCTACAGCCACGGGTGTGCTGTTCAAAGAAGGGAAAACCATTACCAAAGTAATTGACATGGTGTACACCCTGGAGCCTGTGGCTGGCAAGTTTTCGGTGGCACTTTTTATGACGGGTGCATTGAGTGCGGGTATTTCTTCTGTTTTTCCTATACTGATGGTTGCCCCATTACTGATTGCCGATTATAAGGAAGGAAAGCTGGATACCAGTTCTAAATTATTCAAAGGGTTAACAGCTGTGGCTTGTGTGGTAGGGCTGTCAGTACCCATCATGGGCGCTAACCCCATTGTGGCGCAAATTGCCACGCAGGTAGCCAATGTGTTTATTTTGCCTTTGGTCATTGCAGGCATTATTTATCTGGTGAACCAGAAAAGCAAAATGGGAGAGCACAAAGCAGGCTGGTTGTTAAACTTTGGGCTAATCGCCGCTTTTATATTTTCCTGTATTATTTCGTATACGGGCGTTTTGGCGTTGTTGGAGTTTTTCCAATAAGTGGCTCAGGCGTCTCGCCAGTAGAGGCTCTTTCCCCAGTCTATGGCACACCATAGCCGTAAGGCTAGTTGTCAAAAATCCTTCCCCGTGGGCTGTGCGGACACAGCCCACACGGAAATTGTAAAGTTTGTATGGACCGGGCCACTGCGGCACAAACCTTGGGGGAAATTATTAACCTGACGACTATGGTGGCACACAGAACGGAATGGTTGATAAAAAGGTCTGTGACACACAGACCTTGAAAAAGCACATAATTATTTGTGCCCAAGTCTATGAAGCTAAAAAACAAAAATATTATAAAGCACCTGCGGGAAATTGCGCTTATGGGTGTTTTGGGAGGGGCGTTTACGGGGTACTTGTCTTGCCCCGATTGCTTCACTTCTCTTCAAAGAGCTACTATTGCTACGGCCTTTTCGGGAACATTTTGGGTGTTTTTGTGGAAAGGGAATGAGTTTATTTCCAATAACCTTGATAAAAAAGTTTCCTGGCTTGAAGAACCTGTAAAAAGTTTCTTTATAGGGTTGGGCGTTATGCTGGTGTATACCATCGGCATTACGACGCTCATCAACTACATTTTCATCATCATCATTCTGCAACGTGAGTTTTCAGCCGAAGTCATCAAAGACCAGTTTATTCCCACTTCTATTGTAGCAGTGATTGTCACCCTGATTATTTCTCTGTTTTTGCATGGGCGTTCATTTTTAATTTCCTGGAGGCAAGCGGCTATCAATGCCGAAAAGCTGAAAACCGAAAGCATTGCCTCCCGGTACGAATCGCTTAAAAACCAAGTGAATCCTCACTTTTTGTTCAACAGCCTGAACGCGCTTTCCAATTTAGTATATGAAGATCAGGACTTGGCAGTGAAGTTCATCCAGAAGCTGTCGGAAGTGTACCGCTACGTGCTGGATACCCGTGAAAAAGAAGTAGTGAAGTTGAGTGATGAACTGGCTTTTCTGGATTCGTTCATTTTTTTGCAGAAAATACGGTACGAAGATAATTTACAAGTCAGTATTGATTTACCCCGGAATATAGAAATCATGATCCCGCCACTTTCGTTGCAAATGCTGGTGGAAAATGCCATTAAGCACAACATTATCACAGATGATGAACCTTTGCAAATCACCCTGTTTATGGAAAGAGAAGATTACATTGTGGTGAAAAATAATTTGCAAAAGAAAAATATTCGCGAAGCATCCGCTGGTATTGGTTTGGCAAACATCAAATCGCGGTACGAGTTTTTGACCCAAAAGCCGGTGGAAGTATTGCATAACTCACAAGAATTTTCGGTAAAAATCCCTGTTTTGAACCTGAAAATGGCATGAAAGTACTGCTTATAGAAGACGAAAAACCTGCTGCCAACCGGCTCACCACCCTTATCCAACAATACGACCCTGATATTGAAATTGTGGCCCGGCTGGATTCGGTAAAAAAGTCTGTTGCATGGCTAAGGGCAAACCCCAAACCTGAGCTTACTTTTATGGACATTCAGTTGGGTGACGGGTTAAGTTTTGAAATTCTGGAAACTATTCCATTTAAAGCACCCATCATTTTCACCACAGCTTATGACGAATACGCCATCAAAGCCTTTAAAGCCAACAGTGTAGATTACCTGCTGAAACCTATTGATTTTGATGAACTCAGCTCAGCCATTGACAAGTATAAAGAATTGCACATGCCCGGAAATGAGCCGGTTACCACTGCTGAAAGTATGGAAAACCTGCAAAAAGCCATCGGTATGCTCACCCGTCAGTACAAATCCCGGTTTGTGGTGAAAGTAGGAGAACATCTCCACGCCATTCCGGTAGAAAAAATCGCCTATTTTTTCAGCATGGAAAAGATGACCTACCTCCAAACTGAAAAAGGCAAAAAGTTTATTATAGACTATCCGCTGGACCGATTGGAAGAAATGGTTGACCCCCGCAACTTTTTCCGCATTAACCGAAAATACCTTGTAGGCATGGATGCCATTCAGGACATCATCACCTATTCCAGCAGTCGCCTCAAATTAAATCTTAAACAAACTGATGAAATGGATACCATCGTCAGCCGGGACCGGGTACAGGCATTTAAAGAGTGGCTGGATCAGTGACCCGCCATATCTTTTTCTGTTTTCCCCACTTTATTGGCAGGAATCATAAATACATCTAACACTTTTTCTGTGTCCAGCTCAATCATTTTCAGGAGCATTTTTTCATCGTCAATATCAGCCACCAGAATGTGGTGGGTGGAGTGTTGGATTACTGAAAAAGGCCATTGGTATACTTTCACAGTATCCAGCGTTCCCCCGGCACCGCCTATTACTACGTACTCAATAAACTCATCATTACCTATCAGCCTGCGCAACCGCTCGTAAGCGTGCATGTGTCCGTTGATGACAATATCTCCGTACGCGCCTTCAATCAAAGGCACAAGCTTGGTACGGTACAAGGCACGCCCGTCATAACCGGGCGAGTCCCAAATTGAGTTGAACGCCGGATGGTGGAAAGCCACCATTCTGTACTTGGCGTTTTTCCAGGCATCAGCGTTTACTTCTTCATCCAGCCACTCCCATTGCGCATCCGAATCGTTGTTGGAATCTATCACCACAATGCGCAACGGCCCGTAACTCACTGCATAATAATGGTCGTTGACAGGCAGGGGCAGCATATCATAACAAAGGTCATTGTCTTCGCTATAATCATGATTGCCCCTTACCGGGTACCAAGGCACTGAACGAAGCAGTTCTTTGGCAGGCGCATACAGATGGTCTACCCAGTGGCTGTATTGTGCACCATCGCTCACCAGGTCACCTGCCGTAAGCAGCAAGTCTGGTTTTTGCTCCATCATAAGCGGTACTGTTTTGTCACGAAAAGTTTCAAAGCCCCCCTGATTATCACTCCAGAAAACCATTCGAAAAGGTTTGCCGGGTTCGGGCAGTTTGAAAGAAAAAATTTCGCTGCTAATGTTTCCTGATGTTACCTTGTAAAAATATTCCGTTCCGGCCTGTAAACCTTTTAGTTCCACATGCGGATAAGCCGTATTTTCATCCCGTTCAACCTTCTGTTCCAGCTTTTTCTTATTCGTGCCAAACTCTACCTGATGATTAGCTACTGCTTCTTTTACATGCCACCAAATATTAACAGAGGTAGGGGTGGGTGCATATAAAGAAGGTCCCAGGAAAATTTCGGTATTCTGTGCCTTTAGCTGGTTAAAACAAAACAATAAACAAAAGATAAATACAGCGTAGTTTTTCATAATGATCAAGTTCGTTAAGGTTATTGGACTACCGAAAGGTAAGTTTAGCTAAAAGGCAAAGAAACCCAAAAACTTCAATTTATTTTTTCTTTCTTATTATGAAATTGTTACTTTTTCTATCTTTCATAGAATAAACTAAAAGTTTAACCAGGCAGATCAGTCTTGCTACCAAAAAGTTAAAGCTGCAATAAAATCACAGCTTATAGGTTTGATAAGGTCCTTTTGAAGAGACAGCTTCAGGATATGCCAAAAACAATAGTCTATCACATATAAACACATATGTAATAGACTACCGTCATTAACAATTCATTAATACCCGGGATTGTTATCTATAATTGCACTGTTCCTTTCTATCTCTTCCTGGGGTATGGGAAATACCAGGTGTTTATTTACATCAAATTGTACAGGTGAGGCAAGTGCCGTACTAAAGTCAGCGTCACTGCCGTCCCATCCGCTCAGGTCGATATCACCTGCCGAATGCCATCTTTTCAGGTCCCAGTAGCGCTGTCCTTCTCCTGCTAATTCTACAAAACGTTCGTTCATGATCCAATTCATGATAGTGGTTGCATTGGTTTCGGTGGTTGGGTAGTTTGCAGGTACAGTACCATCATTAATACCGGCATCAAGCCCCCAATTTCTGGCACGGGCCCTTACATCATTGAGTTGTTCAATAGCAGCAGCGGCATTGCCTGTTTTAAGGTAAGCTTCAGCAGCAATCAGTTTTAAATCTGCATAACGCAGTACCCTTTCATTATTGGCTGAACCACCATGAAATGTAGTAATTTCATTGACTCCGGCCGGAAGGTTATACTTTTGAAATATCTTCCCATCAAAACCATCATCCGGATTTAGGAACACTGATATTCTGGGGTCATCACCAAAATCATCCTTTAGTTTATCAGTAATTAAAAACCTGGTGGGAGCCGAAGCGTTAAAGTTGCCCGGATCACCGGGCTCCATCATATAACCCCGGAAAACACTCATGTTCTCTACTCCTCTCCACGCACCATCATTATGAAGAATAAGGTTGTTATTACCACTTTGGGGTGTTGTAGCCTGTACCTCAAATAAAGATTCTTCATTGTTTTCTGTATATGAACTGAAATTATCAATAAAATTAGGTACAAGTTTAGCCGTAATAGTATTAAAAACATTAATGGCTTCTGTATAGTCCGCATCATCGCTGGTATTATTGGCACGAATCACCAATGCTTTGGCTAATAAACCGCGTGCTGCATTTTTATTAGCCCTGCCGGCATATCCAGCATCCCAGCTTTCTGGCAATATATCGATGGCCATACGCGCATCTTCAATTACCTGATTCAATACATCAATAGCAGGGCTTTTCGGGGTATTGGTGTTCGTTTCATCCTGAATACGGGTTATCACAATGGGTACACTACCATAAATATTGAACAATTTATAGTAGGCATAAGCCCTTAAAAATAAAGCTTCCCCCTCCATTTGCGCTATTTCATCGGCACCTTCAAAACCGGAGAAATCAACTGTTTGCACTTTGTCAATAACTACATTAGCCCTTGCAATCATTTTATATGAAGCCTCAAAAGTAAAGCCGATTTGTGTGTTGGTTGGGTTTAAGCTGCCATCAAATAACTCTACTGAAGAACGATAAGCGTTAGTTTCAGTAAGGTCATCTCCCGGTAAAAGCCAGGTAGCTGTTACCCAGCCGCCAGGGTTAAATGAAGGGGCTGAATAATGATAGTAATCATAAAGTACCGCATAGGCACTTGCCATATTTTGCCTGAACTCTACCACATTGCTAAAAAATGTTTGCTCAGTGGGCCCCAATGGAGGTTCATCTACCAGATCCGGGTCACAACTGATAAAGACTACAGCCATAGCCATCAAAAATGTTTTTATATATATATTCATCTTGTTATAATTTAATGGTTGTAATTAAAATCTAACATTGAGCCCGGCGGTAAAAGACCTTGGCAGGGGAAATTCATCATTCACCGGATCAATGCCTGACCAGTCAAACATATAAAGGTTATTCTGTCCGCCCACATATACCCTGAAGGAACGAACTGCATAATTTACCTTTTCCAGAACTGAGTTAGGCAGGGAATAACCCAATTGCCAGGTATTAAGGCGGAAAAACGCGGCGCTTTCTACCCAGCGGGTAGAGAACCGGTTGTTCCCGGCCGGGTCTCCTACCACTGCCCGAGGCATATCCGTGCCAGGGTTTTGCGAAGTCCACCGGTTTAAGGTAGAGGCAAAAAAGTTGCTGCCTGCCCCCGACATACCTTCAAAGATCCTTCTCACCTCATTGTAACGGTCTACATCGCCTTCCCCGTAAAAATTCATAGAGAGGTCAAACCCTTTCCAGCCAGCATTCAGGTTAATGCCATAGGTATAACCCGGAATGGTGTTTCCAATCTCGGTTTGGTCAAAGCTATTGATTAAACCGTCGGGGGTAGTGCTGTAAAAAGGCTCTTCTTCAGTAGGGTTGCCGCCCACATCCTGGAAATACATGTCTCCCGAAGCTACATAATCTTGATTAGCAATCGTTTCATCATCAAAATTTTCATAATATGTATCAATTTCTGCCTGACTCTGGAAGATGCCTCCTACTTTATAGCCCCAGATATGTCCCACAGACCGGCCTTCTTCTACCCTGCCAAAGTCAGTAGAAAGCGGCTGATCCTGATACAGGTTGGTTACTTCATTTTCCAGGAAGCTTATATTACCTGATATGCCATAAGTGAATTCACCAGCCTGATCGTTGTACCCAAGCTGAATGTCTACTCCCCGGTTTTCAAGCTGTCCGATATTGAAGAGCGGATCCAATGTGCCCACAGTAGAAGGCAGGTTTACACGCTGCAAAATGCCATCCGTAGCACGGTTGTACCATTCTACGGTCAGGTTAAACTTGTTGTTAAACATCAAGGCATCAAAACCAAAATAAGTAGTGGTAACAACTTCCCAAGTCAAACTCGGGTTAGGAAAATCCGCCACCCGTGTGCCAGGCACAAAATTTCCGATCGGGTCTCCAGCACCGGATCCCCAGCGATAAGAAGATACTCCTGCTGTACGTGAAAGAAAAGGGTACTGCCCTACGGCGGCCTGGTCATTACCGGCTTCTCCCCATCCTCCCCGTAGCTTCAAATCATTGAGGAATACGGCGGTTTCCATAAAAGGCTCAGCGGATATTCTCCAGGCACCGGATACAGAGTAAAAATTACCCCAGCGGTAGTCATCATCAAAGCCATTACTGGCATCCCTTCGGTAAGAAACATCCAGGTAATACTTACTCTCATAATCGTAATTGACCCGTCCTACCATGCCAAACCAAAAGCGACGATCCCATCCATAAATGGAAGAGTTGTTGGCCAGGTCATTAGAGTAGCCATTTTGTTCAGGATCTTCGGTGAAATTTTGCAGATTGTCTCCACCTAAATTAACAAGCTCTCTTTTATGCCGCTGATCTTGTACTGCCGCAGTGATGGTTACGTTATGCTTAGAGGCAAAAGTACGGGCATAAGTGGCTGTAAAGTCCGACTGATAATTGAATATATTATTAATTCTATGTCCCAATCCTCCAAGGCTATTTGGGGCATTAGGCGCTTCGGTGGCAGGATCTAAACCAGTAGGCTTAAAGATATTAGTTCTGGACCATGTATCCAGTGTATACCTGTCCTGTTTGGTATAGTCAAGGTTAAGGCTCCCTCTCAGGGTAAGGCCCTCAATGGGGGAAAGTTCTGCATAGAACTGCCCTAGTTGCCTGTCGATGGTAAAGCTGCGGTAGTCGAGGTTGCCCAGTGCCAAATAGTTAATATTAGAGCCTTGCCCGTATTTTTTTGCCTGTGTCCAGCTATCCCCAAAGGCATAAGGCATCAAAACCTCGGCATAACCATATTGATTAGCGGGGTCGCGGAGGGGCTGCCAGGGGGCTGCATCTGCATAATCTTGTAATTCACCCTGATCATTTAACAAAGACTCCTGGTGCGTATATTTATAATTAACGCCGATCTTTAACCAATTTGTAATGTTTGCATTCAGGTTTACCGCTCCCGTATACCGGGTAAGGTCATTACCTTTTAGCATTCCTTCCTGCTCGAAATACCCACCTGAAACATAATAATCAATAGCATCGGTGGCTCCCGACACTTTTAAGTCATAGCTCTGAGTGAAAGCATTATTTCTTACCAGTTCATCCTGCCAGTCATAAGTTGTCCGGTCGCTGATATAGTAAGGGCTTTGGGGATCAAACTGAGGGCTAAAGGCCACCAAACGGGTAGCATCGGTAGGTTCATTGCGCCCGTATAGCTGATTTTCAATGGTAATATCAGGGTTCAGGTTATTGTCATACATCTCCTGGGCAATATCCACAAACTGCTGGGTGTTGAGCATATCATAGGTAGGAATGTTCTGTATGCCGGTCCGGGCATTCATTTCTACAGTGGGTGCTCCCTTCTTTCCTTTTTTAGTAGTAATGAGAATTACACCGTTGGCACCCCTGCTCCCGTAGATAGCTGCTGCTGAGGCATCTTTGAGCACAGACATAGACTCGATGTCATTGGGGTTAATCAGATTAAAGAGATTGGGCGGAGTACTCAGCCCAAAACCACTGATGACATCCTCATTACCGGCGCGGGGCGGTTCAATGATCTGCCCGTCAATTACATACAGCGGCTGGGCATCCCCATTCCAGGTGCCAATACCCCTGATAAAAACCTGGGGGGCTTCGTTGGGGTCGCCACTGGAATTGACCACCCGCACTCCCGCTGTATTACCTTGCAGGGCAAATTGGGGGGATGCTGTCATCACTTTCCCAATCTCCTCTGACCCTACTGTCG
The DNA here is from genome assembly GCA_965230065.1 of Cyclobacteriaceae bacterium. GTDB lineage: Bacteria > Bacteroidota > Bacteroidia > Cytophagales > Cyclobacteriaceae. The sequence goes on from OZ245942.1 coordinate 778,235, forward strand.
CAATAGATCCGGTGAGGTCTTTTCTCTCCCGCTCACCAAACCCTACCACTACTATTTCTGAAAGTGCCTGTACATCCGGGGCCAGTTCTACATTGATAACAGTTTTGTTGCCAATATTAATTTCTTCAGAAGTATAGCCAATAGAAGAGAACACCAGAGTTTTGGCCTCATCACCAACAGTTAACCTGTAATTTCCATCTACATCAGTTACTGTGCCTATGGTAGTGCCTTTAACCAAAATATTCACGCCTGGTAAAGGCTCATTGTTTTCCAGGTCCATAACCTTTCCGGTAATGGTTTTGTCAAGGTTGTATGGGTTGACCGGGTTTGCTAACACCTGGCTGACTTTAATGGCTGACTTATTAAAATAGAAGCTGCCGGTATTCTGCGTGTCATTTACCTTTTGTCTTTTTATTTTCTTAAATTTATTATCGTCATCCGGGGTTATAAAAATCAATTCATCACTTAGCTTTTCATACTTGAGACCCAAAGGAAGCAATAAAGTTTTCAGTGACTGGTCTATATTGTCAGCACCTTCTAATTTTTCAGCCTCACCTACGTACTTGTCATCAACAAGTTTGGCCGCGTAATTAAACCTGACACCATAGATTTTCTCCAGCTTTTGCAGGGCTGATTTAAGTGACTGCTTTTTCTCTCCTTGCGAGGGATACGCTGTGGGCAATCTGTCTGGAATACGGTTTAATGATAAGTCTTGCGCATGGGATGTAAACGAAAATAACCAGAAAGCTATTAATAACATCTTCCATTGTTGTGTTGTAAACCTTTTTTTTAGCATATTTGGGTTGTTTTAGTGTAACAAAATCGGATGCCTTTTTATGAGCTCCTACCCTCATGATAAAGGCATCCTACTTTTTTGAAAATATAATATTGTTGCTGTTTTTATCTACATTTAGGCCGAAAGACCTTTCTAACATTGGGATGAGCATTTCTATTTCATCCGTTTTAATATTTCCTGTAAATTCATAATTTCTAATTTCTGCCTGAGGAATGCTGATCTTATACCCGTAAGTTTCTTCCAATATGAGGGCAATATCTTCTAATTTCATCTCGTCAAATATGAGTTCATTATTGCGCCAGGATGTAGGCACTTCCGGATTGACTTGCTGAATTCTCCATTCATGCTCAATGGATGAAAATAAAAGCTGGTCACCGGGTAGCATGGCAATTGGGGCTGTATTTTGCTCTTGTTTGGGTGTTACGCTTACTTTTCCTGTATTGAGGGTTACTTCAGAATAACTTTCCCGGTCTTTGACATTGAAAGTAGTGCCTAATACTTCTACATCCATATTTTGGCTGTGTACCACAAAAGGAAGACGCATATTACTCCTGTTATCCCCCGAGAGGGAAATTTGTCGTACTTCAAAAAAAGCTTCTCCTTCCAGCCAGATTTCCCGGGTTTCACTTGCTTTCCAATCTTCTGTAAAGTGAAGAGACGAATTGGCATTAAGCGTTACAACAGAGCTATCAGGCAGCAGGATCGTTTTGGTTTCGCCGTATGCCGTGTGGTAATAAACAGAATTATTGGCAAAATAATATAAAGTGAATACTGTCATTAGCAAAAGCAGTGAAGCAGCTATTCCATACCACTTTCTTCCTAATCTTATATGGCTGATATTTTTTCTTTTGGAAGTCCCTTCTGTGTTTATTCTAATCTGTTCCCATACTGTAAGTTGTAATTCTTTTGGAGCGGGTTCGCTTTCCAGTTGCATGCTAAGTATCAAATCCCTGGCTTTCTGCACTGTGCCTTTGTGTTGAGGATGGGCCAGCAGCCACTCTTCCCAGAATTGGTCGGAAGACGGGTTGGGGGAAAGCACCCATTGCTGGAAATGCTCGTCTGTAGCTAATTGCTCTATTGTTATTTTTTGTTCAGCCATATTTTTGCCTTCTAAATATAGAAAGACATAGATAGGCTAAATCTCGTCGCCAGGCCACAATAATTTTTTAATTTTTACAAAATGAATTAAAAATAGCGGTTATTTTTACCTTCTCTCTAAGAAAAAATGAGTTTGGTAATGCTCAACAAAAATAAGTGGAGAAAATATTACAAATCATGATGATTGTAATTGTAGAAATTGCAGAAGAGGAAAGTGAAGTATCAGCCCCGCCTTTCTTTATGTTCTTTCGCAGTGAACGGAGTGCCTTATACATGAAATCGTATATCTGAGTTGTACTTAAATTAGTGATTTCACTAATTTCAGCATACGAAAGCCCATCATAAAACTTAAGAAAGATAATTTCCCTTTGTTTATCTGTTAAGCTGTTAATAGCTAGTTTGAGCGTTTCAAACTGCTCTGCGTCAAGCTCCCGTTGGATAAGCTGGGCCTCGTGCGAAAAACTGATTTCAAAGGAAAAGTTTGTATCGGTGAGGGTATTATTTTTTTTCTGCTTTTGGAGTTTACGTATTAAGGCCCTCCTGAACGACCTGTACAAATAATTCTTGATGTGGTCTGTTGACCCTAATCTTTTCCTTTTTTGCCAAAGTCCGGTAAACAGTTCCTGTAAAACATCCCCAATTAGCGCGTCATCTTTACAAAATTTCCTACCATAATTGTAAAGCTCCTGGAAGGAAGTTTGGTATATGTAGGCAAAAGCAGCGTGGTTACCATGTCGGAAAGCATCCCATGTTTTGGTGTCGTCAATATGTAAAAACCGGCTTTGCATTTAGACCGCTAATTTAAATTATGCGGTGTATTATAAAAATATTCGACAAGCCGAGCAAATTGTTATGCCATAAACTTTAAAATGAAGAACATATCACTACTAATTCTCCCCCAACTCCCTCTTCAAATACTGCGCTGTATAGCTCTTTTCGTGTTTGGCTACTTCTTCCGGTGTGCCTTCACATACAATGGTGCCCCCGGCCACGCCCCCTTCCAGCCCCAGGTCAATGATATGGTCGGCTACTTTGATTACATCCATATTGTGCTCTATGATGAGGACGGTATTGCCTTTATCTACCAATATGTTCAATACATCCAATAAATGCTGAATGTCCTGAAAGTGCAGGCCGGTGGTGGGTTCGTCTAAAATGTAGAGGGTTTTTCCGGTATCTTTTTTGGAAAGCTCCGTAGCCAGCTTTACCCGCTGTGCTTCCCCTCCTGACAATGTGGTGGCATGCTGCCCTAAGGTGATGTATCCCAAACCTACATCTTCCAGGGTTTTAATCTTTCGCAGTATTTTGGGTTGGTTTTCAAAAAAATCAACGGCTTGCTCCACTGTCATGTCCAGCACGTCAGATATGGATTTTCCTTTAAAACGAACTTCCAGGGTTTCCCGGTTGTAGCGTTTTCCTTTGCAGGTAGGGCAGGGAATGTGTACATCGGGCAAAAACTCCATTTCTATGAGTTGCATGCCTCCTCCTTCACATGTTTCGCACCTTCCCCCTTTTACATTGAATGAAAAACGACCTGGTTTGTATCCCCGGATTTTGGCTTCGGGTAATTGTGAGAAAAGTGCCCGAATATCAGTGAATACTCCCGTATAAGTGGCAGGATTGGAACGGGGCGTGCGTCCAATGGGCGACTGGTCTACTTCTATTACCTTGTCAATGTTTTTCAAACCATCTACCGATTTGTAAGGCAAGGCATCGGCATGGGATTTATAAAAATGCTTGCTCAGTATGGGATAAAGCGTTTCGTGAATGAGGGTAGATTTACCACTGCCCGAAACACCTGTTACCAAAACCAGTTTTCCCAGCGGCAATTCCAGTGTAACATTTTTCAGGTTGTTGCCCGTAGCGTTTTTCAGAACCAGTTTCTTGCCACTCCCTTTCCGACGCTTTTCAGGAAGAGGAATACTCCTGACTCCATTCAGGTATTCTGCAGTTACGCCTCCGTTTTTCAGAAATTCTTTGGGTGAAGCCGCACCGACTATTTTTCCGCCGTGCCTGCCCGCCCCCGGACCAATGTCTACAATAAAGTCAGACTCCACCATCATGTCTTTATCATGCTCTACCACGATAACCGTATTGCCCAGGTCGCGCAAATCCTGCAAGGCTTTGATGAGCTTCATGTTATCACGCTGGTGCAAGCCAATGCTGGGCTCGTCCAAAATATACAATACGCCCACGAGCTGGGTGCCAATTTGCGTGGCCAGCCGAATGCGTTGTGCTTCCCCTCCAGATAAAGTTCTCAATGGCCGGTTGAGTGTAAGATAAGTCAACCCAACATCCAGCAGAAAGCCGATGCGTTTGCGGATTTCTTTCAGCACTTCCGCTGCAATCATTTTTTGGCGGTCGTTCAGTCGGTCTTCCAGATTTTCAAACCATTCTCCTAAGGCATCAACATTCAGTTCGGCCAGTTCAGAAATATTTTTGCCGTCAATTTTAAAGTGCAGCGATTCTTTTTTTAGCCTGGCACCGTTGCACTCGGGGCACACATGTACAGACGTAAACTGCTTTATCCATTTTTTTGATTTTTCCGTACCGTATTCTTCCTGCTTTTGCAAGTAGTTGACAATACCTTCAAACTTGACGAAATAGTCTGAGCCTGGATATTTGATGGAAGGGACCTTCACCTTAGCATCATCTCCGTGCAAAATGACCTGCATTACTTCATCGGATAAATCTTTGATGGGTGTGCTCAGGCTTGCTCCATGATTTTTTAGAACGGATTCAATTTTTTTAAAAATCCAAATATCCCGGTATGTACCCAGGGGAGCAATTCCGCCGCGGCTAATGCTCAAATTTTTATCAGGCATTACCGATGCTTCGGTGATTTCTTCAATGACACCAAGTCCTGCACAAACAGCACAAGCGCCATAGGGAGAGTTGAAAGAAAATGCATTGGGCGCTGGCTCGTCATAAGCCAGTCCGGTTTTGGGGTCCATCAGGAATTTAGAAAAATGGTGGGTTTCTTCTTTCTCATCACTTACCATGATGATGCCCTTCCCGTGCTGTAAGGCGGTTTTTACCGATTCGGCAATGCGGAAGCGGTCATCCTGTCGTACTTTCACCCGATCCACTACAATTTCAATATCGTGGATTTTGTAACGGTCTACCTGCATTTTGGGCACCAGGTCTTGTACTTCCCCATCTATGCGTACTTTGGCAAAACCCATTTTCCTTATTTGCTGAAAAAGCTCCCGGTAGTGGCCTTTTCTTCCCTTTACCACAGGTGCCAGAATCACCAGCTTTTGCCCGTCAAAATGTTGTAAAATCTGGTCAACAATCTGGTCTTCTGATTGTCGCACCATTTTCTCTCCCGTAAGGTAAGAAAAAGCTTCGGAAGCCCGGGCAAAAAGCAGGCGCATAAAGTCGTACACTTCGGTAACTGTGCCCACCGTAGAGCGTGGATTGCGGGAAGTGGTTTTTTGCTCAATGGAAATGACTGGACTTAACCCATTGATTTTATCAACATCGGGCCGCTCCAGGTTGCCGATGAAGGAGCGGGCATAAGCCGAAAAGCTTTCCATGTAACGCCGCTGCCCTTCGGCATATATGGTATCGAAGGCTAAAGATGATTTGCCACTGCCACTGATGCCGGTAATCACAATCAAATGATTGCGAGGCAGCCAGGCATCAATATTTTTCAGGTTATGTTCCCTGGCTCCGTAAATCTCAATGGCTTCAGTTTCGGGGTGACCGTTGCCATTATGTAGCGGTTTTTCTTTAATAAGTTGTTTCTTGTCAGAAACGGTGGTATTATGATCTATTTTTGACATAAAGGTCAGGTAAGAATGAAAAGTACTTTACACCTATCTTCCCCCCCCTCAGTATTATGCCGAGGAACGAAGCATCCTATCCCTTTAGAGAAAAGATGCCTCGTTCCTCGGCATGACATAAGAGAGGGCAGCCTCCACTAAAGAGGTTTCCAGAAAGTAACGTTTTTACACAGCTATTGGTTCTGCCAGTTGAGCCAACGAATTTACGCTGTCTGGCCGATTATCACAATGAAGTATGGGAGGTTTTTACCAACTATTCCGTGGCTTTGGCCATGGGTTGCACGTATTGTTCGGCAGGTTCCTGAGAGATTTTGATTTGATAGGTGTTTCTCCGGACAGTCAGCTTTTTTTGCCGTAACCAGGGGTTGTGCCGCTTCAGGGTTTTGTAGGTAATATTTTGACTGTGGGCAAATTCCACGAGGTCGGGGATAGACTTATCTACTTCCACAATTTTCACCTTGGCTGGGTAATAGAGTTGCTCGGACTGGATATGAAAACCGTATTTTTCCGGAGCTTCTAAAATAGCTTTCACTGCCAGAATCCGGAACATGTACCGGGCAGTTTCTTCGTTGAGCAAAATATCGAAATAAGAATCGACCTGCTGTTCGTCACGCCTGCGCTCAAAACCACGCATGCCAATGTTGTAAGAAGCGGCCACATCAGGCCAGCTACCAAATTTCTCGTATGCTTTTTTCAAATATTTGCAGGCTGCTTCCGTAGATTTGATGGGATCGTACCGTTCATCAACTTCATTATTTACTTCCAGGCCAAAGTCTTTGGCAGTACCTTTGAGCAATTGCCAGAAGCCAATGGCATTTTGGTGAGAACGTGCATGTTCTTCCAGTCCGCTCTCTATCACAGGTACATACTTAAAATCTTCAGGAATGCCGTTTGCTTTCAGGATTTCGGCAATTTGTGGCAGCCAGCGATTGGCCCTTTTAATCAATAATATGGTATTGGAATGCCAGTTGGCATTTACGTGCAGTTCACGGTCCAAACGTTCCTGTAAATCGGGTTCCTCCAGTGAAATTTCTGATCCGGCAAATGTAACGGAACGAGGTACATCTACAATCATGGCCTGGTACCTTGGCCCCACATATGATTGCGTTTTTTCGCCAGTATCCGGCTTCGGCATGGCTTCTGCTTCCGAAGATTCGCGCCATCCTATATAAACCACCAGGGCGATGATCACGCCAATCAGAATCGTACTTTGTAAATGCAACTTGTTTTTCACTATTAAATTAAAAATTTGGGGACAACATGTATTTGGCATAAAAATTATCAATCACCTTCACTGCCTCTTCAGCTGTATCTACCAGATTGATCAGGTCCAGGTCTTCGGGATTGACGTTGTGCTCTTGTGTAAGCATCATCTCTTCTATCCAATGAAACAACCCTTTCCAGTATTCAGTTCCAACGAGCACAATGGGAAAACGGCCAATCTTTTTAGTCTGAATTAATGTAAGTGCTTCAAATAGCTCATCCAATGTACCAAATCCTCCAGGCATCACAATAAATCCTTGGGAATACCGGATGAACATTACTTTTCGCACAAAAAAGTAGTCAAATGTAATTAATTTATCCGGATCTATATAGATATTATTATTTTGTTCAAAAGGCAAGATAATATTTACCCCAACTGACTTTCCTCCTTCTTCGTGGGCACCTTTATTACCAGCCTCCATGATGCCAGGCCCTCCTCCGGTAATTACCCCATAGCCGTGACGGACAATTTTAGCGGCAATTTCTTCAGCCATCTTATAATAGGGATGATTGGACTGTGTACGGGCGGAGCCAAAAATTGTAACACAAGGCCCAATCTTTGCCAGTTTCTCGAACCCTTCCACAAATTCAGCCATGATTTTAAAAATTGCCCAGGAATCTGTACTTTTAATTTCATTCCAATCTTTATCACGAAAAGCTTTTTTGATTCTTTCTTCTTCTGACATAGTTTTAAAAATTAATAAAAAATCTACACATACTACAAAAGTATGGCATAAAAAATAACGCCATCATCATACTCCTTATTGGGTAAGGAGGGGTAAAAATACGAATTTACCAATATGTTGGAGTTAACTGTATTATCCAATCCGAATTGCTGTTAATCGATACGCAGGTAAGCATTAAATGATATTCTGATTTTTTTAAGAGGTGGCTTGGAAAACTGCACTGTAATAATTTCAAAGACGGCAGTCCGGTTGGAAAGCCGCGCTACAATGTTTCAAAAAACATTTACCCTTCTTTGCGTATTAGCAGGTCATTTAATGCAGCATCTATGGTACTATAATTAAATTCAAAACCCATTGCTTCAATTTTTTGGGAAGATACTTTGTTGCCACCCAGCACGATGTTTGCCATTTCGCCCAAAGCCAGCTTGAGTGCAAAAGAAGGAACATTGGGTAAAAAAAGCGGTTTTTTTAATACTTTGGCAGCTGCTTTGGTAAGTTCTTCATTGGTTACAGGCCTGGGGCCCACAGCATTGAAAGCTCCTTTGTAATTTTCATTTTCTATAGCAGCCAGGTACATACGACATAAGTCGTCTATATGTATCCAGCTTATGTATTGCTGTCCACTGCCCAGAGGAGCACCAGCGCCCAGTTTGATGGGCTTGACCAGCTTTGTCAGGGCACCACCTTCCTCACTCAGTACCATGCCTGTGCGTAGCTTCACTACCCGCATGCCCAATGCTTCCATTTTATCGGCTGAGGATTCCCATTTTTCACAAACATGGGCTAAAAAATCGGTGCCATGCGGACTGCTTTCTAAAATTTCAGCACTTCCGGTATCTTCTCCATAAATACCTACTCCAGAGGCTGATAAAAATGCTTTTATTTTATTTTTTTTTAAGTTTTTCACTGTATTATATAACAAGCGAGCCGAGGCTGTACGGCTCTGAATGATTTCCTGCTTGTAGGATTTTGTCCACCGATGATCAGCTACGCCTGCGCCGGCCAGGTGAATGACATAATCAGCCGTAGCCAGCGCTTCTTTGTCCATTTCCTGTTTTTCAATATCCCACACATACGTTTTTACGCCGTTCTCATTCTTTTCAGACCGGCTCAGGTGTGCTACCGAATATTTCTTTTTCAGAAGAAGTTGTGTGAGGTGTGAACCAATGAGGCCACTTCCTCCTGTAATCAATACTTGTTTGCTCATACTATTGAAAAACGGGGAATCTCTACAGAATGTTTGATGAAAGTTTACCCACCAAACATTCTTCGTTTTCATAATTATTTAACACTGCTTTCCTGTGCTTTTTCATGAGAACATATACTTTTGTTGAATACCTGAAAAAAACTTTTATTTGTATAATTACTGATAAAACCAACCATGATGAAACCTTCAGCATTGCTCATACTCATTTTTATAGTTCTTTCCCTTTTTTCTTTTGAAGGGTTTTCCCAGAAAAAAGACTATACAAGACCTTATTTACCACCTACATGGCGTATGCCCTCTGCACAACCTGACCATATTGTGCTTAACTTTTCGGATGACCCGGCCACTACCCAAAACGTAACCTGGCGTACGGACACTACCGTAAATGTTGCAGTAGGTGAAATCGCCATTGCTACCGGCTCGCCCCGCTTTTGGCGCAATGCTGTATCGGTGAGGGGCACAACCGAACGTATGGATGCATCACAGGTAAAAAGTGCGCATACCATATCAAATTACCACTCGGTTACTTTCACCAACCTGCTGCCCGATACGATTTATGCTTACCGCGTAGGTGACGGCGGACACTGGAGCGAGTGGATTCATTTCCGAACGGCCAGCCAGGAAGCCGAACCATTTTCTTTTTTGTATGTGGGGGATGCCCAAAATAATGTACTCGATTTGTGGTCACGGCTGATACGCACAGGGTATAGCAAGGTGCCAGATGCCCGCTTTATCATCCATGCAGGCGACCTGATAAATGACGGACACAGTGAAATTGAATGGCACGAGTGGTTTACGGCCGGTGGGTGGATTCACCGTTCGGTACCCAGCATTCCGCTGCCCGGCAACCACGAGTATGAAGGCTATACCGAAGAAGAGGAAGAAAACGACATTAAACGCTTATCAGTACAATGGCGCCCTCAGTTTACACTGCCCATGAATGGCCCCAAAGGCATTGAAGAACTGGAAGAAACATCTTATTATGTTGATTACCAGGGTGTGCGCATTATTGTGCTTAACTCTATGGTGAAGGAAAAGGAACAGGCAAAATGGATGGAAAAACTATTGAAAGGCAACCCCAATCGCTGGACCATTGCTACTTGTCATTTCCCCATGTTTTCTTCTTCTGAAGGCCGTGATAGCCCCGAACTTCGAGCTTTGTGGAAACCAGTGTTTGACAAATATGGCGTTGACCTCGTATTGCAGGGACACGACCATAGCTACGCCCGTGGGCATACGCCCCTTTCGGCCTCAAATGTTACCGGTGGCATAAATGTACGGGATGCTTCCGGCCCGGTGTATGTGGTTTCGGTAAGTGGCGGTAAAATGTACAATGCCCGCACCGACGGCTGGGACCAATACGGTGCATCGCTGGACCGGGCAGCTGAGAATACTCAGCTTTTCCAGACCATCCACGTAAACGGTGATACTTTGCAGTACCGGGCTTACACTGCCATTGGTGAACTGTATGATGCCTTTGACCTGATAAAAGGAAAAGATAATGCCCCCAATGCCTTTGTTGAACTACAGAAAGATGCAGTACCCAAACGCACCTTTGAAAATACGGTGCCTTACAGACTGGAATCTGGAAAGTAAGTTTTGTAAGGCGAAAATGCAATTTCGCTGTACGGAAGGAGCACCCTACACCTGACACGAAAGAAACAAAAAAGCCTCTTCAGCTTCAATGAAGGGGTTTTTTTATGCATTATATGTGCTTTCCTATATCCCGTACGTCAAACTTAGCTCAAACGTAGTACCGATGGTATAAGATTCGTAAATGAATTCGCCAGGGAAGTCAAACGTCTTTTCAAAAGTCATGTTGAGCAGGTTCATAGCCTTAAAGCCCAAAGATATATGTTCCCCAAAGCGTTTGGTAGACACAAAATTCAGTGACGGACGGGGTTGTTCGTACACATCAGGATCTAAAGCTCCGGTAACAAAGGCCAGACGCTCCCCGAAAATATTGAATGCCAGACTATTTTCCCATTGCAGGGCATCACTGTTGTGCATTAAAGCTACATTTACAATGTAGGGCGATTGACCCTGAAATGGTCGCCAGTCTTTAATATTGGGCCTGTCGGCATTGGCAAGGGCATCCAGTTCTTCCTGGCTTTTATCTACACGGGAGTAAATGTAAGTAAAGTTAGTAGCCAGCTTAAAATTGTCCAGTGCAGGAGTGATGAAACCCAGGTTTTTCCGCAGCTCAACTTCTGCCCCGTAAACAGTGGCTTTTTCTACATTAATTGGCTGAATTTCCGGTGTAGAAGCTTTTGGGGTTAACTGCCATACAATAGGGTCATTGAAGTTTTTATAGTACGCACTGATTGCGAATAATTCGCCGGGACTTGGATAAATTTCGTAACGCAAATCAAAGTTTTGGATAAGCGTTCTTTCCAAATCAGGGTTACCCAAAACAATGGGGAAGCCTACTCCACCTACTGATGAAAAAGGGGCGATCTCACGCATATTGGGCCTGGCCAGTGTTTGGCTGGCTGCTGCCCTGAAGTTGGCATTATCATTCAGGTTATAAACAACGTTCAGTGAAGGCAGAATATCTGTGGTCTTCACATTACCTTCTTTCTGCGCTTCATCCCTGCTGGTAGCAGATAAGTTCGTAGATTCTACACGAGCACCCCCGATTAATTTCAGTTTTTCAGTTAGACCATACACTGCCATTAAGTATCCAGAAATAATTTCTTCTTCCCCTGTGTATGAGTTTCTGATTTGGGTTTGGTTTCTGTAAAAATTACCAAACCCATACACACCAGAGCCAGTACTTTCAGGTGTATTCAAAACTCCTGCATTGTTCAGGGAAAAGAAACTTCTAAGGTCTCCGTCCGCTTCTGTAAAAGTAGTATAAGCAGGGTTGGAAGAAGTTTTTGGAATGCTTATGTAGCTATAAATATACTCGTTAAACTCCCTCTGCTTATTAGAATAAGAACCCCCAAATTTGATTTCATTAGGCCCTTCTTCAGACAATGGTACGGAAATATCTATTTTTCCGTTATACTGTTTGTCTGTCAAATCCCTGTAAAAATGAGAAGGAAGGATACCTACCTCAGATTGGTTCATTATATACGCCGTGCTGCCATCAGGAAGTGTATTGGTATTGTAACCAAACATGCGGGTATCCGGCTCATCCTGATTGGCATAAACATAACCCAAAATCCAGTCTAGTTTGATACCCTTAAGTTTCTGAAAGAAGTGCTTTCCAGATAATTGGGTATTGTTTAAGGACCTTTCTATAAAGGAGTTGCTCCTTGAAACAAAATTAGGCCGGGCAGTATTTCTCCAATATCCGTCAGAGATTCTGTAAGCATTCTGTCCATCATGGTTATACAAATTACTCAGTGTAAGTTCATGGTTAGAGGAAAGTTGGTAAGAAAGGCTTAACAATCCACCAAGTTGAGAGTTTCGCGTTCCTTTCGTTTCAGCAAAGTCCTGCTCTCTGATCAGCTCTTCTCCACCCCCATCGGCATAAATTCCTGTGCGACCATCGTCATAAAAGTTGTAATCAGAACTGAAACTAAGCCCCAAATTGTAGCCAAAATCACGACCAAATAATTGTGTGCGGTTACCTGTTGAAAAATCCACTCCATAATTCAAGGGGGTTGACTGCACGCTTTCTACAAATGGGTTATCCATCGCATTTACGGTTTCTGTAATTACCTGTCTTTCAAACACATCCTCCGGGTTCCTGGCAGAGCTAATACTTATCCCCCTCAAGTCGTCATTATACTGTATCACCTCATCAGGCCTGGCCCGGATGCCATCATCAAACCCAGCCCAATCATACTTTCCATCCGTTCCGTCAGTTACAAAATTGTTTATCAAAGAACTTTGGGTATTGTAAGAAGTTTTCAGGCCAATATTCAAATAAAATTCATCGGGTAAAGACTTTGTGGTAATATCAACTTTCCCTCCTGTAAAGTTACCTGGTTGGTCAGGTGTATAGGTTTTTACAGTAATGATGTTATCAATCATATCTGAAGGAATCAAATCCATGCTGGTGCTGTTCCTGTAAGGGTCGGCGCTGGGCATGGTTACGCCATTCAGCTGGGTAATAGAATAACGGTCACCCAGGCCCCGCATTACTACAAACTTGCCGTCTTCCACCGAAGCTCCTGTTACCGATTTCATTGATTCAGCCGCATTGGAAACCCCCAGTTGCTTCATTTCACGGGAAGAAATTCCATCTTGCACCGCCAGTGCTTTCTTTTGTATTTTTAACAGTGTAACGTCATTGTCTTTAATGGCCTCGGCCGTAACAATAACTTCTTGTAATTCTACGTCTGTAGACATATCAATATCCAGCGTTACTACCTCATTAGCAGTTACGCTTACATCTTCAATTACTTTATTGGCATACCCTACATAACTTACGCTCAATGCATAGTTACCAGGCTCAACACTCAACTGATAATTTCCATAAATATCAGTAACCGTACCCGTAGAAGTTCCCTGAATAAGCACAGTAGCACCTATCAGTTCTTCCCCGGTTTCAACATCGACTATTTTCCCTGTAATTTTCCCGTCTTGCGCCCACAACATAGCTGTGCTTACAGTGAGAAAAAAGCAAACAAATGCTGATAATTTTATGAGATTTTTCATACAAACTTACATTCTTTATTTTGGCTGCAAATATCGGCACAATTCGGATAGCGATAACCACACTCCTTATTAAGAAAAGTTTATGGGTATGTTATGAAATTGTTAACAAAAAAAGGAAGCCTGTCTCCAGGCCTCCTTTCTTTCAAATTTGATTGCGATATTTTTTACTAATATATCTTCTACTCTGACAAGTAGCCGTATTTGGCCAGTGTAGACCATCCTGATAACCAGGTAGGACCTTCAGCGGCAAATGCTCCTCTGTAGTTTACACTTTCAAACCAATCATTAGGATATGCAGCAACACTGGATACATCACCAGTTGGACGAGGATCCAAACCACCATTAGCTTCCCTACTAATTCCCATAAGCACAGCATCCGCTGAATAAGTATTGTTGTTATCTTCCAGCTCTTTTACTGTTTCGGTAATTTCGCCGGTATATGTTACATTCCCCTGATCGTCTTCTTCAATGGAAGCTTTCACAAGGCTTTCCATACCTTTTTCAGCATCGTAGCTACCAAATTGCGCCCAGGTGTTGTTGGCAACTTCTATTTGGTTACCATCTGCACCATTAACCAATATATCGTAGCTATCCCTGCCATCACCTGAAAGGTCTTGTACCTCTATTGCCTGGAAAGGAAAGTCTTCAAAGATAGAATTCCCTAATTTTCCGGCGAAGCTCTCACGCATCAAAATAGCTTTATCACTTGAAGTTCCACTTTGTCCGGGACCGATTGAAGTAAGGTTATATATATTAGGTGCAGAGAATAAATCAGCATCATCAGGGGAAGCACCGTCCCATTCACCTGTATGATCAAAGCCTACGCCATCATCTCCCATAAGGCTGAATAAAAACTGCCCATTGCCTCTCCAGCCCAGGTCAAAGTCGAAATCGTCGTCAGTTGAAAAAGCTACACTCACGTGCTTAATATTTACCGTACCACCGAAAATTTCAATACCATCATCAGCACTTGAAAAAATATCTATGTAATCAATAGTGGTACCTCTACCTACACCACCCAGGGTAAGACCTTGTAGTTCATCTCCAGATTGAAATCCAATTCCCGTAAACCTGATAGATACATATTTTAGTATACCTGAGTTATCTTCAGGATCACTACCACCATATTGTCCTCTGGATTCTTCAGAATCTATACCTTCTATTTGAATAGCATCAGACACACCACCTTTGAATGCTGGGGCTTTTCCTAGCAGAACTAACCCTCCCCAGAGCTCATTATCAGTTGCCGTAAGATTACCGTTCAGATCATCTTCTTCGGCAGTAAAAATGATTGGCTCATCAACCGTGCCTTCTGCCATTATTTTTGCGCCCTTAGTAATGAAAAGTGCAGAAGTATTGTCTGAACCATTGCTAGGAACTTCTACAAACTTGATTACAGTTCCTTCTTCAATATTTAGCACACCACCTTCTTCAAGATATACCAAACCATCAACCATGTAGGTTTTGTCTTTGGTCCATTCATAGGTTTCGGTTGTCAAATCAGCATCGGTTACAGTAATGATAGAACTTTCTACTGAAAATTTAGCGGCAGCAGTAGTATTACCATTGGCCGTAACCGTTACATCTACCTCACCGGATGCCAATCCATCTGGCACTGTGGTTTCAATAGATGTCGCGGTGGGTGTTCCTGTAACAGTAGCTGTTGTGCTTCCAAACTTTACCGTGGGGGAAGTACCAAAGTTACTTCCTTTGATGGTCACCGCAGTGCCCGGTGAGCCAGTATCAGGGGTTATTTCTGAAATTGAAGGTAGGTCACCAGTCGGCCCCTCATCTTCTTCACAAGCAGAAAAGGTAATTGCAAACCCAATTACCAGCATTAAAATCCTAGAGACTCGTTTCATACAGTCAGATTGTTTTATGATTAATTGACAAATTAATTTGACTGCAAAATTGAGAAATGAATAAATATTAAAAGGGGAACGGTGGTTAAGATATTGTTAATAATATCCTGGTTATATTAATTTAATGTTAACAGTCCCGGGCGGATGGTATTTTGGGAGATGATAGTCTATCAAAATTGTCCGCAACTTCTTACGCATATATAAGAAGTTGCGGGCAATGAAACATTCACTAATTCAGTTTATACTTGTCCGCCACTTTTTGTGCGGCGGACAAAAAGTAGCGGACAAAATAGTAAGTATATTAACTATTGATAGGCACTTTGTTCAGGATAGCCTTTATTATCTCGGGGGTGGTTACGCCATCGGCTTCCGCTTCATAGTTCAGCAGTATGCGGTGATTAAACACATCATTTGCTATTTCTTTGATGTCTTCGGGCAATACGTAATCCCGCTGGTCAAAATAGGCAATTGCCTTTGCTGCGATATTGAGATTGATACTGGCCCGTGGCGATGCGCCAAATTGGATGTAATTGGCTTCCTCATCCAGTTTGTAATCTTTGGGCCTGCGTGTAGCAAATACGAGTTCTACGATATACCGCTCTAATGATTCAGAAATATTTACGGTATTGATTTCATTCCTGATGGCCGTAATGTCTTCTTTAGTAAGGATGGACTGCAAGTTATCCTCAAACCGCATATTTGCCATGCGCCGCATTACTTCCAGTTCATCTTCTTTACTGGGATAATCTACGTATACCTTCATCATAAAACGGTCTACCTGGGCTTCAGGCAGTGGGTAAGTACCTTCCTGGTCAATAGGGTTTTGGGTAGCCAAAACCAAAAACGGGCGGTCCAGCTTAAAGGTAGTTTCCCCAATCGTTACCTGCTTTTCCTGCATTGACTCGAGCAGGGCTGATTGTACTTTGGCTGGAGAACGGTTCACCTCATCAGCCAGAATAAGGTTGGAAAAGATAGGGCCTTTTTTTACTTCAAAAGTAGACTTTTGCTGATTATAAATCATCGTACCGATAAGGTCGGCAGGCAGCAGATCGGGCGTAAACTGAATACGTTTGAAATCGAGGTGTAATACTTTGGCCAGGGTATTTACGGTAAGCGTTTTGGCCAACCCGGGCACACCTTCCAGCAAAATATGCCCTTGTGTAAATAAGCCAATTAGCAAGCGGTTGACCATGTACTCCTGCCCTACCACCACTTTTTTTACTTCATCAAATACCTGCTTAATTTTATACTGATGTTCTCTTTTTACGTCTTCTTTAACTTTTTCTTCCATGGTATGCAGTATTGCTTATTACTTCTAATGAAAATGCAAAGATAAAAATTATACTGACTTTACTACCTTTTTATTACGGGCAGCCACTTTCTCCAGAATTACTACAATGCCTATCCCCAGTAATGCAAATAATAAGGCCTGCAAAATAAAAGGCTCTTGCCCGGTTGCTGCAAAGTACTCAGTAGGCGAAATATTTTCTGTCAAGAAGGGTTTTTGCTCTCCATGACTATCTATCCTGTATGCGGTAACGGCCTTCCACGGCCATATTTTATTAAGTGAACCAAGCATAAAGCCTGCCAGCAAACTAACAGCCATATCATGATGCCTTTTAAGCAACCAGGCTACAACGCGTGCAAAACTTAATAAGCCCACCACACATCCTATGGCAAATACCACAATCGTAATGATGTCTAACTCTTTTATTGCATTGATGATGTAGGTATACTTTCCCAGTATCAGAAGGATAAAACTACCCGAAATTCCCGGCAAGATCATGGCACAAATTGCAATGGCACCACTGAGAAAAATAAACCAGAATGCTGTTGGCGTTTCGGCAGGAGTGGCCACAGTTACAAAATAGGCCACAGCAATACCAATTAATCCCGCTAATATTACTTTCAACCTCCAAGTTTTAATTTCCCTGGCTACAGAAAAAGAAGCGATGATAATCAGGCCGAAAAAAAATGACCAGAGTTGGATGGGATAACTTTCCAGCAAGAAAGAAATAAGTTTTGCCAATGATATAATACTCAACAAAATGCCTCCCACTAAGGTAACAAGAAAGCTGCCATCAACATGTCGCCATAACTCCTGCCAGCGAAACTTTATCAATAATTTAAAAGCTTCAGCATCTATTGAGTTGATAGCATTTAACAAGCGCTCATAAATACCTGTGATAAAAGCAATGGTTCCTCCTGAAACACCAGGTATAATATCAGCGCCTCCCATAGCCATTCCTTTCAGGAATAGCTGGGCATAATCTTTAACGTTTTGCATAACGTTTTTTCAATACACAAAATCTTATCCAAAAATATTTTTATCTAAAAAAGTACTGAAGGTATCGCCACGAAGCCCCAGGCGGGTAGTTTCCAAAGCTATTACTTCTTGTGGGGCAATGTTACCTAAGTTTACATTGGTGCCACACAGTTTAATAAACCAAACCTGTTGTTCTTTCTGTGGGGCTTCCCAAATGATTTTTTCAAAAGGTATTTTAGTGAGGATTTCCTCCACCAGTCCGGATCGCACTTCGCCGGTTGAGCGGAAGAGTCCGACGTTTCCGCTTTCCCTGGCTTCTCCAATTACCTTCCAGGCGCCAGCATCCAGTTCAGCCTGCATAAGTTCAATCCACTTGTAGGGTGGCATAATCTTCTCTGCATCTTTGGAGCCCACTTCTGAAAGAACAGTTATGCGCTTAGCCATTTCATGGATAAGTTCACATTTTTTCTGGTGATCCATCTCTATAGACCCATCAGATACTTCAGCATATGACAAACCATATTTGTCTAATACTTTCAGATAGTCGTCAAATTGTCCACGTACTACAAATGCTTCAAATAATGTTCCCCCAAAGTACACCGGTATACCTGCATCATGGTATACTTTTATTTTTTCTTTAAGATTTGGAGTTACAAAGGAGGTAGCCCAACCCAGTTTAACGATATCTACATACTCTTTTGCTATGCTTACAAAATCCTCTGCTTCTCTTATACTTAACCCTTTATCCATTGCCATGGTGTATCCGTGAACTCGGGGTTTTTGGGTTCTTTCAGGAATGTTTTTGAGGGTATAATTCATCTAAAATTACGCTTTTTTATACTGATCAATAATTTTAAACAATGCCTTTTGCATGCCCAAATCGGTGAAAAAATCATATAGCACAATATGTTTTTCGTAATCTAATGCAAGTGCATTTTCCAAACAGCTAAAAGCTTCTTTGAATTGTTTATTTGAAATAAGATATACTACTACTCTGTAATGCAGCTCTGATTCCTCAGGCTGTTCATCAATTCCATCTAATATTGTGGCAATAGCTTTATCAAAATCTCCTTGTTCATAATATACATAAGACCACTTGAGCCAGGTTTCACAATCTTCAGGGTCAAGTAGGCTGGCTTTCTGAAATGCTTCTAAGCAAGACATGATATTGCCTATATTATACTCGGCTTCGGCCAATATGCGCCAGTAGACCGGGTGTTCGCTGTTGAGTTTAACAGCCTTATTTAAAAAATGTATCGCTTCGTACCATCGGTCCTGCTTGTTTAGGCAAGAACCTATACCAAACCACGGCTCATCATACATATAGTCAAGCTTGGCAGATTTATGATAGTATTTAATGGCCTCATCAAATTTCTCAATCTTTTCATAAACAGCCCCCATACAACAAAAGGCTTCAGCACTTTCGCCCTCATGTTGGATAGTTTGCCTGAAAGCTTCCAGAGCTTTTGTATACTCCTCAAGATTGATATAAGTATTTCCCAAATTAAAATGGGCTGAAGCAAAGCTTTCATCAATCGCTAAAGCAAATTCATAAGCTTCTATTGCCTTTTCATACTTGCCCAGTTTATTATAAGTTATCCCAAGGTTATACCATGCATAGTGAGAGTATGGGTCTTCATCAATAAATTTCTGATAATAGGCTATGCTACTTTCTAATTCACCAATTACGTCAAGGCAAAAGGCAAGTTCATACATCGCATCTTGATGGTTCAGATTACATGCCAACGCTAGTTTATAATTAGAGATTGCCTGCTTATACTCTGCAAGATTCTGGTAAGCCAGCCCCAAATTATAATAGGTCTCATCCTTTTCCTCAGCAATGGTTAAAAGTTGCTCAAACACAATGATAGCATCTTCAAAATTTCCTAACTGAAACAAAGCCAAGCCCTTCATCATCAATACCTCATAATCATTTGGCTGCAAATTATTGGCTTTATCAATAAGTGAGATGGCCTTTTCTGTATTTTCAGCATTAATCAGCACCTGTGCTTTGCTCAATAACAAATCTACTGAAAAAGGATATTGCTGTATTCCCTGTTCACACGCCTCTAATGCTTTCTCATTATTCCCTATTCCTGTATAATGGTCTATTACATATAAATAAGCATCCAAATCTAAAAAATAAACACCAGTTCCTTCCAGCTGTGCTTCATACATTTTAACTAATTCTTCACCATTTTTTCTTCTATCAAATGCATCCCTCATATTTGGCTAAATTAGAGTTAGTAATAATCCCCAAAACTTTCTACATTTTGCTTAATACCAGTACTGTAATGATATGCTCAAATTTTCATATATACAATTTTATATTTCTATTTTTTTAAGCAGTATATTACACGTCCAGGAGATCGTATCATCAATTTTCCTGAAATTATAATTCATAATTTTTTGAACCTTAGCATTGTTATACATATGCCGGTTATTTGCTACCCCAGACAAATCTTCTCCCAGAAGTGTCTCTTTACGGAATAGCCAAGATATCAGCTTGTCAAACCAAATGATGAATTTAATCAGACCGGGGTGAACTTTGATCCATGGGGCTTTTTTATGAAAAAAACTGGCTATTTTTATAAATAAATTTTGATATGTTATGCTTCCTGCATTCACTATGAAGCGTTCACTATGAATATTTTTTTTGAGCAACTGCACTGTAATATCAGCTACATCCCGCACATCTATATAGTTAATGTAGCCTTTTGTATAAAAAGGATTTTCGTCCAAAATATACTTAAATATTTTCGTACTGCTCTTGTTTAAACTTCCTGGCCCTAATATTACTGATGGATTAAGAATTATTGGCTTAAGCCCTTCAGTTCCCCCTCTCCACACTTCTAATTCTGCCAGATATTTTGTTATGGCATATTCAGAGGCTCTTCCTGCTCCATTCCACTGCGTGCTTTCATCACTTTCGTATTGGTGGTTTTTTTTGCCTATAGTAGCTATAGAACTGATGTAAAGTATTTTTGATATTCCAGCATTAATGCATGCATTCACTATATTAGCAGTTCCCTCAACATTCGTTTTATACAATGCCTGTTTATCTTTTTTATTGTATGAAACAAGTGCAGCACAATGGATCACAGTATCTACACACTCGAGCTGTTTTTCTATACCCATTAAATCCAGGATATCACCCTCAACCCATTCTACCTGATCTTTAATATCTTCAACCAGGTCTAAATTACTATTTGCTCTTTTCAACGCCCTAACTTCGTATCCAGCCAATAAAAGAGCACGACAAATAAAGCTTCCCAGCAGTCCATTCGCGCCTGTTATAAACACCATGAAAACAAAAATCTAAGCATGACAAATTTAGTTTTTATTTAGATTCTCGCTGCAAAGGTAAAACAAAATATGCAATAGGCAGTGATTATTTTAAGTCTGGTGAAGAAATAATATGAGGGTTGAGTAAGTACTAAAAAAACAAAAAAAAGCCCCTGGAACGGGGCTTCAAAATAATAAAAGAGGCGGTGACTTACTCTCCCGGGTGAAAGCCCAGTACCATCAGCGCTGCCGGTCTTAACTTCTCTGTTCGGAAAGGGAAGAGGTGCACCCCGGCGCTAGAACCACCATCAGGTCTTTAATATCATCTGTCAAATAGCCCTAACTTCTCTATTCGGAAAGGGAAGAGCGGGGATTGCCTTCAATTGCACCCCGGCGCTAGGACCACCATCAGGTCTTTGTTGGGATTGTTGTTGTGTTATTGGTTAATAACGAATAACTTTTAACGAACAACATTTAACATTGCCAACATAATATTTTGTTGAACATGCTGGAAGTAAGAGAAGAATAGAGTTTATAAAGGGCGGGGATTAGAAGTTTACGGGCAATTAGTATGGCTCAGCTTTGACATTTCTGTCTTTACACCTGCCACCTATCTACGTCATCGTCTTTGACGGCCCTTACAAAGAAGCCTCATCTTGAGGATGGTTTCGCGCTTAGATGCTTTCAGCGCTTATCCATGCCCAACGTAGCTACGCTGCAATGCACCTGACGGCACAACAGCTACACCAGCGGTTAGTCCAACCCGGTCCTCTCGTACTAAGGTCAGATCCTCTCAAGCTTCTTACGCCCACAACAGATAGGGACCGAACTGTCTCACGACGTTCTGAACCCAGCTCGCGTGCCACTTTAATGGGCGAACAGCCCAACCCTTGGGACCTTCTCCAGCCCCAGGATGTGACGAGCCGACATCGAGGTGCCAAACCTCCCCGTCGATATGAGCTCTTGGGGGAGATCAGCCTGTTATCCCCAGAGTACCTTTTATCCTTTGAGCGATGGCCCTTCCATGCGGAACCACCGGATCACTATACCCGACTTTCGTCCCTGCTCGGCTTGTAGGCCTCACAGTCAAGCGCCCTTATGCTATTGCACGCTACGTACGATTACCGACCGTACTGAGGGCACCTTGGGAAGCCTCCGATACTTTTTTGGAGGCGACCACCCCAGTCAAACTACCCACCACACACTGTCCCCCCGAAGGGGTTAGGCACCAGATAAATAAAGGGCGGTATTTCAAGGACGGCTCCACAACGCCTAGCGACGCCGCTTCCTAGCCTCCCGCCTATCCTACACATCATCTACCCGATGTCAATGTGAAGCTATAGTAAAGGTTCATGGGGTCTTTCCGTCCCGTTGCGGGTACGCGGCATCTTCACCGCGACTACAATTTCACCGAGCGCGTGGCTGAGACAGTGCCCAGATCGTTGCACCATTCGTGCAGGTCGGAACTTACCCGACAAGGAATTTCGCTACCTTAGGACCGTTATAGTTACGGCCGCCGTTTACTGGGGCTTCGGTTCAATGCTTTTCCCGAAGGATAACATCCCCCCTTAACCTTCCAGCACCGGGCAGGTGTCAGGCCTTATACTGCATCTTGCGATTTTGCAAAGCCATGTGTTTTTGTTAAACAGTCGCCTGGGCCATTTCACTGCGACCTCCTCGGCTATATTGCTATAACCGGGGGAGGCACCCCTTCTTGCGAACTTACAGGGTTATTTTGCCTAGTTCCTTAGCCACGTCTCACTCGAGCGCCTCAGTGTTCTCCACTTGACTACCTGTGTCGGTTTACGGTACGGGTAGCTCATGCGTAAACGCTTAGAGGTTTTTCTTGGAAGCTTTTACGGTCATTATCTGCGCTGCCGTAGCATTGCAGTACTATCAGGTTCAGCTAGATTGACGGATTTACCTATCATTCCAATACCTACACCCTTCAACGAGGTATTTCGTCACCTCGCAGACCTTTCACTGCTTCGTCACCCCATCACTCGCATGCGCCAGTACGGGAATATTAACCCGTTGTCCATCGACTACACCTTTCGGCTTTGCCTTAGGTCCCGACTAACCCTGATCCGATTAGCGTTGATCAGGAAACCTTAGTCTATTGGCGTGCGGGTTTCTCACCCGCATTATCGTTACTTATGCCTACATTTGCTTTTCTATCCGGTCCACCACACTTCACAGTGCAGCTTCAGCCCTGATAGAATGCTCCCCTACCACAGATTAAATCTGTCCACAGCTTCGGTGGTATACTTGATGCCCGTTTATTATCGATGCTCTGTCGCTCGACCAGTGAGCTGTTACGCACTCTTTAAATGAATGGCTGCTTCCAAGCCAACATCCTGGCTGTCTGGGCAACAAAACGTCCTTAGTTCAACTTAGCATACACTTGGGGACCTTAGCTGGTGGTCTGGGTTCTTTCCCTCTTGGACAAGGACCTTAGCACCCATGCCCTCACTGCAGGGTATATCTGATAGCATTCGGAGTTCATCAGGATTTGGTAGGTTGTGACACCCCCTAGTCCTATTGGTAGCTCTACCTCTATCAGACTCAAACCCCACGCTGCTCCTAAAAGCATTTCGGGGAGTACGAGCTATTTCCCGGTTTGATTGGCCTTTCACCCCTACCCACAGTTCATCCAAAAACTTTTCAACGTTTACTGGTTCGGGCCTCCAGTGCGTGTTACCGCACCTTCACCCTGACCATGGGTAGATCACCGGGTTTCGCGTCTACAACCCCTGACTCATGCGCCCTGTTCGGACTCGCTTTCGCTACGGCTGCATGGCTTTACCACTTAGCCTTGCCAGAGATCATAACTCGTAGGCTCATTATGCAAAAGGCACGCCGTCATCCCGATAAATCGGGACTCCGACCGCTTGTAGGCGTATGGTTTCAGGTACTTTTTCACCCCCTTATTCAGGGTACTTTTCACCTTTCCCTCACGGTACTAGTTCACTATCGGTCTCTCAGTAGTATTTAGCCTTACCGGATGGTGCCGGCAGTTTCAAACGGGATTTCTCCGGTCCCGTCCTACTCAGGATACTCGCTGACAGCATTTATTTACCTTTACGGGACTATCACCCTCTTTGGTAGATCTTTCCAGATCGCTTCAAGTTCTTGCCTGCTGCCGTATGCAAGTCCTACAACCCCCTGTTAGCCGTAACTAACAGGGTTTGGGCTGTTCCCGCCTCGCTCGCCACTACTACGGGAATCACTATTGTTTTCTCTTCCTCCGGGTACTTAGATGTTTCAGTTCCCCGGGTTTGCCCCCCGATTACTCGGGATAATATTGATCGCTCAATACTGGGTTGCCCCATTCGGATATCCGCGGATCACACCGTGTGTGCCAGTCCCCGCGGCTTTTCGCAGCTTATCACGTCCTTCTTCGC
>OZ245942.1:5605000-7792500 GCA_965230065.1 Cyclobacteriaceae bacterium
GACTGCATCCGAACAATCTTTATAGTACTTAGGGTTAACATTCAAGGCTTTGGCCTGGGCATCGGATACTACTTGCCGGTTGGGCATAAACCGGGCACCAATCGCCACATAAATATGCGGAGCCCGGTAATAGGGACTGGTTTGCTGGGTATATAGATGCTCATATGGAGTATCCCCAAAAGTCATTTTTTCGGGCTCCGACCAATGAATGAAATCTTCAGATGTGGTTCTGCTGACCGTTCTAACTCCTGAATAGCCCTCCCCCGTCCATGTTCTGAAATAACAAACGTATTTTTGTTCTGATTCGGACCAAAAAACCACATTCTGGGAGTCGAATATTCCATCAGTAAATATGGGCTCTTCTTTAATTTTGTTCCAATGGAGGCCGTCTTTTGAGACAAATCCAATCAATCCACTTTCCAAAGTTCCGCCAATGGCTTTGTATCTTTCATTGGGTTTGCATGCCGGATTTTTATCGAGAAAGGGGCTGAAGTTATGCGTTACAGGAGCCGCATCGGCTAAAATCACATTATTGTCTAAGGTGCCGTTTACCTTATAGATGCCCAATTTAGGTTTGACCCAGTGTATTCCATCCTTTGACTCAGCAACGCATGTAACCTCTCTGGAATTGCCATCTTCACCGGCAATGGGAACACCCCTATAATAGGCTCTATAAATATCATTATCATGGATTATTGTGGTATATAAACTAAAGGCACCTTCCCAGGGTTTGTCTAAAGCTAATACAGGCCCTTCTTTTTTTGGGGTATGCAAAGCAAGTTCAACATTCTCTTTTTGCGCTATTAAATAATTATCGACAAAGATTTCCCGCTGATCTTTTATTGAAATTACATCCTGCCCAAAGCCTGCAGAGAATTTAAAAAAGACAACGATCCATAACAGTATTATTTTTTTTATCATCGTGTAGTTAGATTAAAGATAGGGTATGATTAAACGTCAATTTTTATGGCACCTCAACAAAGGTCTAAGGATACTTCGGATTTAATTAAATCTCAGAGAATACAGATCAGCATCTTTCAGATAGAGTTTCAGCCGGATTGGTTTTGATGATAATTCACTCACATCGGTATTTTCATTCCAGCTCACGATTCTTTTGATTTCATTCCCGATGATTTCCTGGGAATCTTTCAGCGTAAAACCAGGAACCGGGTTACCCTCTGCATCCTGAATCTCTATTTTTATACTTCCTGCTGCTGAGGTGGCATAGTTGATTTCTAATTCCTCTCCCTCAAAGTTGAAGGGCTTTGTGACCAACTCTCCTCCTGCATAATCAGCAGAAAGCGAGGTGAACCCATCAATTCTCATGGAATATCTTGTAATATGGGCCGTGGGTTGGGCATAATCTTCATTCACATATACCGACATTTCTGTATCACCGGT
Organism: Cyclobacteriaceae bacterium; assembly: GCA_965230065.1. Lineage (GTDB taxonomy): Bacteria > Bacteroidota > Bacteroidia > Cytophagales > Cyclobacteriaceae. The sequence goes on from OZ245942.1 coordinate 5,606,402, forward strand.
CTGTACCACATTCAGTGCCGGGTAATTGGTGCGGGAGACCCAATTTTCCAGGCCTATACCCGGACGGATAAAGGACTCCATAAAGGTACGGTCATAAGCGTTTCCTCCGCGACTTGTTATAAAAACTGCATCTGAGCAATCTTTATAATACTTAGGGTTAACATTCAAGGCTTTGGCCTGGGCATCGGATACCACTTGTCTGTTGGGCATGAAACGGGCGCCAATCGCCACATAAATATGCGGGGCCCGGTAATAGGGACTGGTTTGCTGGGTATACAAATGCTCCAACGGGGTATCCCCAAATTCCATCACAACCGGGTCTGTCCAGTTGATAAAATCAGTTGAGGTAGTTCTGCTCACTGAACGGAATCCATTATTAGTAGTACGAAAATAACAAATGTATTTTCTTTCGCTCTGCGACCAAAAGGCAACATTCTGGGAGTCGAATTTTCCTTCAGTAATCACAGGGGCCGTTCTCAGTTTTTCCCAGTGGATGCCATCTTCAGATACATAGGCTATCAATCCGCTTCTTATATTCCCTCCAATGGCCTTGTACTTCTGTTTTGAATCTACCTTGGGGTTGGTATCCAGAAAGGGGCAGAAATTATGTGTGACCGGTGCTGCATTGGCCAATATGACATTATTGTCTAAAGTTCCGTGCACTTCATGAATTCTTAAATTTGGCTTACTCCAGTGGATTCCATCATTCGATTCAGCATAACAGGTTACTTCGGTTGCACTATAATCCTTTCCTGCCTCGTTCAAGCCTCTGTAATAGGCTCTGTACAAATCCCCATCCTTTATGATTGTGGTATAATTACTAATGGGCCCTTCCCAGGGTTTGTCTAAAGCTAATACAGGCCCTTCTTTTTTTGGGGTATGCAAAGCAAGTTCAACATTCTCTTTTTGCGCTATTAAATAATTATCGACAAAGATTTCTCGCTGACTTTTTAATGAGATTACTTCCTGACCTACACTTGAAGAGAATGCAAAAAAAACAGTAATCAAAAAAACAGCTATCATTTTTATCATAGTGTGAAAATTTTAAGAATTAATTTCAACATATTAATATTTTTCTTTTTCAGCAGAAGGTTTTGCTTTACTTAAACTGAAAGGAGTACAATTCACAATCTCTCATAACAAACCTGAGTCGGATGACCTCACCATTCAAACTCTGAAGCTCTGCTTCATTTTTCCATTTGACAGGATGACGCACTGAATTACCAATGATCCAATTACATTCTTCTTTGGTAAATCCCGGTATAGGGTTCCCGTCCTCATCAAGAATTTCCACCTGAATAGCTCCCCCTGCTCCGGTGTTTGCGTTGACTTCTAACCGATCACCTGTAAATTGAATGGGTTTGGTAATAATTTCTCCTTTGGTTTCATAAGAAGCATCTGCAGAAACAAATCCATCCAACCTTAAAACAGCCCGGCTGATTGCAGCTTTTTTCTTCCCGTCTTTGGATTCCGGATCTACCCTGCCTGCCCGGTCCCAGTTGACTCCGCAGTAATATATCCATAACTCATCATCCATAACGACAGGATTGGGCAATACCCAGATCTGCTTTGAATCGAACCTACCTAACGGACCCGGAGGCAGAAAAGGTTTTCTGTTTCCAACCCGCCTGAAATCAATACTATTTCTGCTAACGGCCAGTCTAATGTCACGCATACCCGGTTCATCTGTTCCCTGATAGGTAGTATTTGGCATCCAATGCCAGAAAGCTTGGGCAAGCATTATGTATATACCTTCATAAGGAAAAACGGTGGCACCATAATAATCAACAGAATTCCCCACTTGCATGATATCCGAATATTTACTTTTGTCTTTCATATCCGGCCAAATGGCCAATCCAGTATTAAGGATTTCCCTAAAGTTATTATTCACCTCTGCTCTTCTTACTCCTCTTTCTCTAATCCCATTGCGTTCTAAGAAATAGCGGCCATAGAACAAATATTTATTTAACTTATCATCCCAAAATATGATAGTTTGTGTATCATGGGGCCCTTGCGGATCTATTTCCGCATAATGCTTCCAATGTATACCATCCGGTGAGCTATGCATATGAAATTTTCCTGATGGGTAAACCTTAGCCTGTGACTTGTATTTATATTCTGGGGGAGCATTAGGATCAATCCAGACAGCACTGCCACCTATGACACCAGGAATTACCACATTATTTTCCTTGGATCCATTGATTTCATATAATCCGATCAGGGGTTTTGTAAAATTAATTCCGTCTGTAGATTCTGCATACGCCACATGCCTGTCATGATCATAGGGGTCTTCGCTGTTGGGCTTAAAAAAGTCATACCAAAGCTTAACCTTTCCATCTGTTGTATCTTTTAAGATACTGGAATACAGATAGGTATACCCTCCGGTTTCATTGGGAAGATCCGCTTTTACCAGTACTTCACCTGTCGGAAAAGGAGAATGCATTACAAATTCTATAGCACTTGAGGATGCAATAATTTCGTCGTCTATGAAAAGTTGCTTAGTGTGGCCGATATCAATAAAATCATTGGAAGACTGATTGGTCAAATCATGTTGAGCAAATGCTATGACACATGAACATAGGAATGCCAGGCACAGTATGATATTTTTCCAACCCATAAATTTAAAAATGAGGCTGTAATTTGACACAAAAAACCTTGAAATCAGAAATATGGCCCGCTGAGTATTGTTTATTACCCTATAATCAGTCATAAAGAATGCTTTTGGTTTAATTAAACTTCAGGGAGTATAAATCAGCGTCTTTCATATAAATTTTCAACCGGACCGGTTTTGATGATAATGATTTCACATCGGTATTTTCATTCCAGCTCACTGTCCTTTTGATTTCATTCCCGATGATTTCCTGCCCATCATCCATGGTATAACCTGGTATCGGATTCCCATTTGCATCCTGAATCTCTATTTTTATACTTCCGGCTGCCGAGGTAGCATAGTTGATCTCTAATTCCTGTCCTTCAAAGGTGAAAGGTTTCGTGATCACCTCCCCCCCATCATAATCAGCAGAAAGTGAGGTGAATCCGTCTAATCTCATTGAATACCTGGTAAGATGAGCCGTCGGCTGTGCATAGTGTTCATTTACATAGATCGACATTTCGGCAGGGCTGGTCTGCACCACATTAAGCGCCGGATAGTTTGTCCTGGATACCCAATTTTCCAATCCAATATTAGGACGAATAAAAGATTCCATAAATTTCCGGACATACTGATTCCCTCCTCTGGTTGACATAAAAAATGCATCCGAACAATCCTGGTAGTATTTCGGATCCACATTCAAAGCTTTGGCCTGACTATTTGAGATTACCTGTCGGTTAGGCATAAACCTTCCGCCTATAGCCAGATAAATGTGAGGTGCTCTAAAATATGGACTGGTTTGCTGGGTGTATAAATGTTCCAAAGGAGTATCGCCAAATTCCATCACCACCGGAGTTGTCCAATGAATGAAATCAGAGGAGGTGGTCCTGCTTACTGAGCGAAATCCATTATTGGAAGTACGAAAATAGCACACGTATTTTTCTTCGTTCTCTGACCAAAAGGCAACATTTTGAGAATCAAATTTTCCTTCAGTGATCACAGGTGCTTCCTGCAATTTTTCCCAATGAATTCCATCTTCAGAAACATAGGCCATCAGCCCGCTTCTTGAAGAGCCTCCAATAGCCTTATATTTCTGTTTTTGATTGACTTTTGGGTTTGTATCCAGAAATGGGCAGAAGTTATGAGTGACCGGTGCTGCATTGGCTAGGATCACGTTATTGTCCTTTGTCCCATTCACATGATGAATCCCTAATTTTGGTTTTACCCAATGAATACCATCTTTTGATTCTGCATAGCATGTCACCTCACTTTCACTATTGTCGTTTCCAGATTCACGCACGCCCCGGTAATAGGCCCTGAATAAATTATCATCCTTTATGATTGTGGTATAAAAACTAAACGCACCTTCCCAGGGTTTATCCAGTTTTAAAACAGGGCCTTCATTTACCGGAGAATGTAGCTCGACCTCGACACCATCCATCTCATCAATGAGATAATTATCAACAAAAAGTTCTCTTTTGTTTTCTATTGATATTTCGGATTGCGCATGAGTTTTAATTGCAAATAAGGAAAGAAAAAGAATGCAATAACATTTTAAGAAATCAGATCTTTTCATGTCGTTAATTAATATCCTGGATTTTGTACAACCTTAGGCTCTAATGACAAAACATTTTCTGATATCGGAAATAAGAGCAAATCTTCCTGTCCTTTTCTATCCTCTAATGAAGGTACCAAATCAAATGCTTTGTCAAACCTAACCAGGTCAAACCATCTTTTTCCTTCGAAGGCAAACTCAAAAAGCCTCTCCTGCAGGATAACCTCATCATTATAGGCCTGGCTGCCTGACACAAAAACAAAATCTTCAAAATCTTCTCCATAAGCTCTCTGCCGAATTAAATTGATTTCTTCAGAAGGATCTTCTCCCAGGGCATTTTTGATTTCCGCTTTCAACAGAAGCACATCTGCATACCGATAAATTACTATATCATCCACAAACAACCGCACTCCCCCACTCACCGTCCCATCATACTTCGAACAAAATGCAGTATAAAATAAAGAGTCTCCCGGTTCTTCTACTGTATATACATCTTTATAAGTAGCTCCATTTCCTCTTTGATCGCTTGTATTAAACTGATTACGCACCAGGTCAGAGACTGTAAAATTTCCTCCCACAGTTCCCATTGTACCAATCGCTTCTTTACTAGCTTCGGTTAAATTTGAGGGTACATACCCATTGGCCATATAAGATTCTCTACCCCAGTTTTCACCTGGTTCAAACTCCTGAAAACGTATGGCAAATAAAATTTCCTGATTGCCTTTGTTTTCATAATCAAATATGCTGTTATAGTCCTCTAAAAGGGCAACATCTGCATTTTCTACCTCATTCAATGCCGTCAGGGCCGTATTTAAATCAGCAGAACCTCCATTGAGTTTCTTTGCAGTCCAAAGGAACACATCAGCTTTTAAGGTGTTGACAGCAGGTTTTGACCACACAAACCTTCCGTTGGGTATGGCATTGTCAGAAAATAAACCTAATGATATCTCTAAATCGGATTTTATCAACGAAAAAACCTCTTCAACAGGCTGTCTTTCCTTTTGAATGGATTCAGGCGAAAAATCTTCGGTTGGCTCTGTAATCAGAATGGTATTACCCCATATTCTGGTAATCCAAAAATTGGTAAACGCTCTCATGGCGTATGCCTGTGCCAAAATATTATTCTTATTTTCCTCATCTGAAAATTGAATGTCAGGCACATTTTTTATTATCAAATTTGTGTGATGGAGAATTGTATATAAATTACTCCAATCGGCACCCGAATTATTTGCATCCAATAAGTTTTCCCAATATATATTGGGTCCGGTACCAAAACTCCAGCCCATAATTTCACTTCTACCATCTCCCCAATATAGCATACTGGTATTATCTGCTACCACCCTTAATCGGTCATACATTCCATAAAGCGCACCCGTAGCATCATCTTCAGTTTTCCAGAATGTGGCATTTGAAATATTACTGACTGGCTCTAACTCTAAATGCTCTGTACAGGAAAAGGCAGATACGGTTATCACTGTTATTATTAATACTTTGATTATATTTTTCATATTGCTTAATTTTTATCAGACTAAAAACCTACTTTAATACCAAAAATGAGATTCTTTGGAATAGGATAAGTTCCACTGTCGCGGCCCCCATCTTCAGGACTCAAACCTCTGAATTTAGTGAAGTAATGTAAATTATTACCCGTAACATTTATGCTTAAGTGTGAAAGTCCGATTTTCTGAATTATATCAATAGGGAAAGAATAGGCCAGAGAAATTTCTCTCAAAGCCAAATAATCACCTGATTGATAAAAAATTGAATTACCGCCATTTATATCTCCCTGTGTCCTGGCAATATTTCTCTGTGTCTGTTGGTCTGCCCAATAAATCTGAGGGTATTGCGCCACATCCCCGGGTTCTTGCCATGAGTTATAAGCATCGGTGGTTAATCCACTTCGGGTACCATAAACAGCCAAAATAAGTGCCCGGGACCAATCATATTTTGTGTGGCCCAGGGTATAATCCATTCTGATACCTAAAGTAAAGTTTTTATAATTAAAATAATTGGAAATTCCCCCTGTCCAGGTCGGATAAACATTTCCCATATAAGCCCTGTCGCGTAAATCTATAATGCCATTGTCATCTACATCAAGCCACTTAACGTCGCCCCCGAATTTGGTTTTATCTGTGACTGTAACAATCTGGTCAACCACAGGGTCAGCGAGTGCTTCTTCATCCGTTGTATATATTTTTTCTTGTACAAACCCATACATATTGCCGATAGGTTGTCCCTCCTGTAATCCTCCGGCCCATGCATAATCCTGGATGGAGGGATCCCAAATATTGATACCCCCTACCCTGTTATTTTCAACCCCATTATCTGGTAATTCAAGAATTTTATTCTTAACAAACGATACATTAAAAGAAGCATCCCATTGAAAGTCAGACTGGGCAGGCAAAATGTTTGCAATTAATTCAAATTCCCAACCCTTATTCTCGAGGCTTCCCAGGTTTGTTCTAACGTTATTGAACCCGGTAGATGGGGGTAAGGGCAGGTCGGTCAAAAGATTATCCGTCACCCTTCTGTATATATCTGAAATAATGGTAATTCTATCATTAAATAACCCCAAGTCAATTCCAAAGTTGAATGTATTAGATCTTTCCCATTGAAGTTGTGGATTGGCTAAATCTGAATTGATAACTGCAGAATTGGTTCCATACTGTCTTCCTACGCTGTAAACCCCTTGTGCCTCATAATTACCTAAACCAGAAATATTACCATTCACGCCAAAACTACCCCTCAGTTTTAGCCGGCTTAACATGTCAGGCACATTACCCCAAAAATTTTCTCTGTGCATATTCCATCCAGCAGAGATACCCGGGAAAAAGCCCCATTTATAGTCATCTCCCAAATTTGAAGCTCCATCATATCTTGCATTCAAGGAAAAAAGATATTTCTGATCAAAGTTGTAATTAATTCTGGAAAAATACCCTAAAATCAGTTGATGCGATTCTATGCCATCAACAGATACAGGAACAGCAGATGCATTCAAGGTTGGGATCAAATCTGAAGCAGCACCTTGTCCCCGGGCACTTAATACATTATTATCTGTTTTATAGTAGGAGAATCCTCCTTTTACAGATAGATTATGAATATTATTAAAAGATTTAACATAAGCCAGAATGGCATCTGCCTGGTATTGATTTTGATCTGAATGATAACCAGTAGCAGTCCTTGAATCCACATATATTGTAGGATTATTGATATAAGATGCCTTTTGGAAAAATCTTTCATTCACAGCAGTGCTAAATAATGACAACTGGGGTTCAAAAGATAAACCAGGTAATATATCCCATTTAGAACCAACCGCAATGGTTAAATTATCCTCTCCGTTTTTTATGTCCTGCGAATTATTATAATACTCAGGATTTCTATAAGATGGATGCGCTGAAGGTGCTAAAGAACCATCTTCCAGGAGGTATTTTGCAGTTGGGGCAATTGCCTGCCCTCTGGCATAATTCCACCCTTCTCCCCTGTGTGAGGATTTTGAATACATCAACCTGCTGTATACTGAAAGGTTATCTCTAACTTGTAATTCCCCATTGAATTTCGCCGAAAACCTTTTATAGAATGTACCAACGGCCGTACCTTCATTATCCAGGTATCCCAATCCTAAACTATAGGTGCCTTTTTGGGTACCCCCAGAAAAGGACAAAAAGTGTTCATGAGATACTCCCGTTTGGAATAAAATATCCTGCCAATCGGTACCTTGAAATATTATGGTTTTCGAAGGATCTACAGGATCGGGCATGCTTTCCCACCCCTCATTTAATTTGTGTTCATTTTCAGGAGTCAGATATTGGGTGGTATAGGAAGTAGCTGAAGTAAGATCATTACCGGTGCCCCCGGGAGTGGCCTGATCAAGCAGGCTCATTCTTTCAGGTATTTTCCTCGAAATAGCCACAACACTCTCCCTGTAAAACTTAATGAAATCTCTTGCCGGAACCATGTCATAGGTTTTTCCCACCTTGGATAACATTAAATTATAATTATAAGTTATTTGATTATTACCAGCCTCTCCATTTTTCGTCGTAATCACTACCACACCGTTGGAACCCCTTGCCCCGTAAATTGAAGTGGAAGCTGCATCTTTCAATACCTGCATGGATTCAATATTATTGGCGTCAATATTATCCATATCATTCCTGATTACCCCATCAATTACATACAGCGGTGATGCCCCATTTGGATTATTAATAGAGGTACCCCCTCTCACAATGATGCGAGGAGAAGCACCTGGTTGTCCGGTAGTTGTTTGTACCCGAACACCTGATACGTTCCCCTGCAAAGCCGATGCAGCATTTGCATAAGGCACATTTTCCAATACTTTGGTATCTACTTTACTGACAGATGTAGTTAATTCCTCTCTTGATTCTGTACCATATCCAATCACCACAATTTCACCCAACTGTTGTACATCCGGGTTTAGAGTTACTTCAATGGTAGTTTGCCCATTTAAGGCTACTTCTTTTGAAAGGTAGCCAACAAATGAGAACACCAATGTGGCATCCTCTGGTGCATTAATTCTGAAATTTCCATCGACATCAGTAATGGTACCCTGTTCGGTACCTTTCACAAGCACATTTACTCCGGGTAAAGTTTCTCCATCAGAGGAATTTACCGTACCTGATATGGTACTGTCCTGGGCATGCGCTGAAATTGTGAAAGTAAACAGTAGCGCAAATAACAATTTATTCCACTGCATTACTTTCCACAAGTTGAAATAAGGTAGATCGAGCTTTTTCATAAGCATTTAAAATATGGTTGATAGTTAAATATTAGCAAAAAGTATCAGCAATAAGCTTCCAGGCAACATAAATATTCATTTATGTTAGTGGATTACAACAGATATACTGAAATGGATTGGCACAATAATAAACAGGCGAATACATGCTTGAAAAAAGACAGAACCATAACCTAACGGTCATAGTATATACAGAGTCGTTTTAGCTTTGCATTTTACTTCACCTTTTACTATTCATCCATAATTTGCTTCAACAATGATTCATACCAAAAGTAGGTGTAGAATTGCATCTAATCTATTACTATTATTTACAATTATGATACTATTTTACGTTACCCTAAATGTATCCCCATACATTAAAAATCCATGAAAGAGTGCATTTGCATTATTAATAATACTTCCAAAGTGCAGGATAACAAAAATATATGTCAGATAATGTTTTTTGCTTTCAATGGCTGCATAATCCAATTTGCGAAAATTAATTCCATGCATTCCGAAGAAACCGCAGCCAGTTGTCATGCATTATTTTCTGAATATCCATTGAGGTAAAACCACGCTGGCTTAGCAATTCTGGTAATTGCTGCAAATCGGCAATGGTTTCAAGGTCATAAGGACATTGCTCTTTTCCAAACATCCCATCCAGGTCACTGCCAATGGCAATGTGATCAGTATTACCGGCTATTTCGCAGATATGTTGCCAATGATCGACAATGCGTGCCAAAGGGGCTCCGTCTTTTTCAGGACCGGATTTACCTCTCTCCCACCCGTCCACCATCATCCACACATCCAAAGATGCACCAATTACGGCTCCTCTTTCTATCAGCATTTTTATTTGATCATCATTCAATTGCCTTTGGTGATCCACCAGGGTTCTGCAATTATGATGACTGGCCCACACAGGACCGCTGAATATTTCCATAGCCTGATAAAAGCCATCATCAGTAAGATGGGTAACATCGAGAATAATTCCTAAGTTATCCATTTTTTTCAACAATTGAACGCCTTCCTTGTGTAAAGGACCATCCATACCCGTCCCGTCTGCATAACGTCCGGGTCCGTAATGGGCCGGGCCCAAAGCTCTTAGTCCGTATTCCCAGGCTACATCTAAATAATCTAAGGTAACAAGGGAATCAGCTCCTTCCAGGCTGAGAAGGTATCCGACTGGTTTATCCTGATCTGGAATTGAAGTGTTTGCCCATAATTTCAGGTGTTCTTCCAATTGTTGACCATTCGTAATCTGATTCATTTCTCCGCCAGCCTCCATGGCTTTGTACCAGGCCAGTTGCGCTTGGGTCTGTGCCCAGGCTTGTTCAGGCGAATGCCAACCCAGTAATTCGCTTCCTTCTTTCACAAATCTGGCAATCTGTGTGGCTACGACCAATCCTACCCGGCCTTTCCGCAATTCTGGCAAGGCTACCACTCCCTTTGCCCGATCAGGTTTATCTTTGAGCCCATCTTCACGCTCTCTGATTTTCATCACCGACTGTTTCAAATCTCTGTTGTATTCCATGGCATTCATGGACATGTCCAGATGAGCATCAATGATAAATGGCTTTTGGCCTTCAGTCATATGATTCTTTAGATTTTTCCTGTTTTTCTTTCAATTTCCTTTTTACCAAATCAGCCGGGTATTGAAGGGCCAATTCCCTGATTTTATAGGTAAATTCTGTAAAGGTTTCTTCCCACATTTTTGCTTCTTCTTCTGTATAATCGTAAAATCCAATGGCATTTGATACTCCGTTGCCTCCTTTTTCCACTACATTGTTGATCAGTTCGGGTACTTCTGTACTGTTATTCAAAGTAGGCAATAAATTTTTCATCACGGTATGATACGCCTTCACGCCCGTCAGATCCATCCAGCGGAATACTCCTACAAATGTCATAAAATATCCGGCATTGTTTCTACAGGCCCGGTCTACATCTTCGATGGTGGCATATCCGTTTTCTACCAGATAAATGGCTTCCCGGTACATGGCATACATGAGGCGGTTTGTAATAAAACCCGGAATATCCTTCCTTACCAGGGTAGGTTCTTTTTGCCAGTGATGCGAAAGTTCATATAAATATTCGCCTTTACTGATGTCGCTTAAATCACCACAAATAATTTCCAGAAATCGTGTGGTATGCGAAGGTTCTGCCCAATGCAGGCCGAAAAATCGCTCTGGATATTTCGTTAGTTGCTGAAGTGTGGAAATAGGAATGGCAGAGGTATTACTCGTCAATAATGCCTCTTTGCTGATAATAGGTTCAATTTTTTTATAAACTGATTCCTTGATAGACAAACCTTCAATAGTACATTCCAAAACGATTTGGCAATTTTTCAACTGAGAAAAATCTTCTGTAATGGTCAGGTTTGTTATATAAAAGTCAGTATTCTCGTTTATCAATCCATTTTTTTGAGATCGTTTAAAATGCTCTCTGATTCTGCCTTCTGCAAACTTCAAATCATCGGGAACCGGGGCAACTGCTACCACGGTATGCCCCGCTATTAACAGGCAGGTAGTGATGCTACATCCCATGAGTCCCAGGCCTACTACGCCAATGGGTATTTCATGCGTATTCATATTATCAAATTCTCCATATTCCGGGAATTTAACTGCTTAAAATGATTCAATCTGAATATTTATTATTTTCCTGTATTCAGAGGGCGTCATTCTTTTAAACTTTTTAAACTGCCGGTTAAAATTAGCCAGGTTATTAAATCCGCATTTGTAAGCGATTTCTACAATGTGTAAATCGGTTTCAGCCAATAATTTGCAGGCATGCCCTATGCGTAAAGTATTCACATATTCCACAAAGGTTACCCGATAGTTTTCTTTAAAAAAGTTACAAAAGGTGGTTACCGCCATGTTGGCCACCTGCGCCACTTCGGGCAAAGAAATCTCATCCTGAAAATTCAGCATGATATATTCGTTGATTTTACTGAATAAACCCGAACTTCTCAAAGTCGTTTTTTGAACAAACCCCCGGCTGGCCAGGGCTTCATATTCTGTGGTTCTAGACAGGATATCGATGATTGACATTAAAGCAGAAAGGCGTTGAATACTATTCATCCTGATCATTTTTTTTATGATCACATTGATTTCTTTCCGGGCTTTCCCCTGAATGGATAGCCCCTGGCTTGATAGTCTCATAAAGTTTATAAAAGATTCCATTTCAGGAATTTTAAAAAAATCCTCCCCAAGAAAATCTTCCAAAAAATGAATTACAATGGCATCAGCCGGGCCACCAGCCTCTCCATTAAAATATTCAGGATCGTTGACCCACACATGCGGCAGATAAGGCCCCATAAATACGAGGTCTTCCTCTCCAAAATATCCTATATGATCGCCTACCATGCGGCGCCCTGTGCTTTTAGTAACTAATACTAATTCATATTCAGGATGGTAATGCCAAGGGCAAGGAAAAAATTCGCCATATTCCCTAAATACAGTAAAAGATTTGTCAAAATCCTGTGGCAGCTTTACTTCAATGTATTTCATCTTACATAAATTAACATTTTATTACTTTCATAATAATAAACAATTATTAGGTTATTCGGGAAACTCCTGAAAAATAGTATTATAAATGTAGAGAAAAGTAACAGGAATTGGCATTTTGTCCATTTACTTTTGTCAAAGTACTTTCTCTTAAATAATCATATCAGTATGAGCAAATCAAAAGTTAATCACCCCGACCGCAGTCCTGACTTTGTTACAGGTGCTTATTCAGATGGCGTAATTATAGACGGATTTCTATTTGTGAGCGGACAGGCATCTGTAGATTTTAAAACTTCAAAGTTTATTTTAGGTACTGTTGAAGAAGAAACACACCTAACACTTCGCAATATCAAATCTATTGTGGAAGCCAGTGGGGCAAGCATGGAAGATGTGGTAAAATGCACGGTACATTTGTCAGATATTGCCGAATTTAACAAGTTCAACGATGTGTATGCCCAATACTTCACCGGTGTAAAGCCAGCCAGAACTACTGTTCAGTCAGTATTGGCTGAGGGCATTAAAGTAGAAATTGATTGCATAGTTAAGGTACCAGCCTGATTTATATTCATTATGTCTGAAAATATAGAAACGAGTGCAATAACCATCGGAGTGGTAGGATTGGGTTTAATGGGCACAAGCATTGTTACTACTTTTCTGCTGGCAGGCCATCCGGTGAAAGCGATTGCTCCTATTCCAGATGATATGTCTCAGGCGCCCGGCCATATCCGTGAACAATTATTACACTGCCAAAAAGCTGATTTACTCTCTCGTCCCATTGAAAATTACCTTTCACGGCTTACTATTACCCAGGATTACTCCCAACTTAAAGGTTGTAGTCTTGTATTGGAATGTGTGATTGAAAAACTGGAAATTAAAACTTCTGTTTATCAAAAGGTCGCAGCTACAATTGACGACAATACCGTCGTTGCCAGCAACACATCGGCCATTCCCATCAGCCAACTACAAAAACACATACCACACCCAGAACGATTTCTGGGCATACACTGGGGAGAACCTGCATACATGTCCCGTTTTTTAGAAATTACCTGTGGAGAGCAAACGGCCATGCATCACGCAAAATGGGCATTTACATTAGCTCCCCATTGGGGTAAAGAACCTACCCTCTTGCGAAAAGATATACGGGGCTTTGTCACCAACCGGTTAATGTATGCCATTTATCGGGAAGCGTTAACCTTGGTAGAAAATGGAGAAGCCACCCTGGAGGACACTGACAAAGCCTTTCGATACGATGCAGGCTCGTGGATGACGCTAATGGGATTGTTCAGAAAGATGGATTTTGATGGGTTGAAAGATTATCCAGTCATTTTTAAAAACATCTTTCCCAAGCTCAGCAATAGAGAGGATGTTCCTCCTTTAATGCAAAAAATGATCAATCAACATGCAAGAGGCACCCAGAATACCAAAGGACTCTATACTTATACTAAGGAAGAAGCAAAATTGTGGGATGAAGCTTTTGCGGCATTTAATAAGGATATCTATAATTTGGCGAAGGAATATCCTGTCAATTTAGCAAAGAAAACAAATACAAAACCTGAAGACTGACCACATGGAAAATATCAAGTATGAAAATTCTGCGAACCTCCTCCAAAGGGCACAAAAAGTATTGGCCGGAGGGGTATCTTCAGAGTTTAGAAAGTATAGCTACCCCCATGCCTTATTTTATTCCCATGCCAAAGGTAGCAGGGTTTACGACGTAGACGGGAATGAATACCTTGATTTTACATTGAGCCAGGGACCATTGTTGTTAGGCCACTCTCACCCGGCTGTATTACAGGCAGTACATGAATATTCAGAAACAGGACAGCTTTTTGCCGGCCAGCACATCCGTGAAATTGAACTTGCCGAAAAACTGAACAAGCTGATTCCTTCAGCCGAATTGATGCGTTTTTGCCTGGACGGTTCTGAAGCAATACATACTGCCTTCCGGGTAGCACGGGCAAAAACAGGGAAGCAGAAGTTCGTCCGTTTTGAAGGTCATTATCACGGGTGGCTGGATAATGTATCCTGGGGTATATCCACTCCTTCACAAGAAGCTTTGGGAAAGCGGGAAAGCCCAAATGCACACCCCTGGTCAGAAGGTTTACCTGCACAAACCCCTGATGAGTTTCTGACACTTCCCTGGAATGACCTGGAGCTTTTGCAAAAAACCATTGAGCAACATCATCATGAAATTGCAGCCATCATTACAGAACCCATTATGTGTAACAAGGGCTGTATCCTGCCTGAAGAAGGGTTCCTGCAGGGTATGCGCGAACTATGTACAAGGTACGATATTGCGCTCATTTTTGATGAAGTCATTACGGGCTTCCGGGTAGCCCTGGGAGGAGCGCAACAATATTTCGGCATTACTCCCGACCTTTCCATTTTTGCCAAAGCCATCGGCAGCGGGTACCCCATCAGTGCCATTGTAGGTAAAAAAGAATGGATGCGCCTTATTGAAGAAGGTAAAGTAATCCATGCAGGCACCATGAATACCAGCAACCCAACCGTGGCTGCAGCCCTGGCCACCATTGAGGTACTGGAAAAAGAACAGCCACATGAGCGCATTTATCAGTATGGCAAAAAGCTCATGGAAGGATTGCGGCTGGCAGGGAAGGAAACAAACCAAAACTTATTGGTACAAGGCCTTGGGCCCATGTTGCATACAGGGTTTACCAGTGTAAATAAGGTAAAGGATTACCGGGATACCTTCTCTTATGACACAGTCAAACTCGGTAAACTTATAACAGGTTTACATGACCGTGGAGTAAGAGTAATCGGGCGGGGCTTGTGGTACATCAGTGCTGCACATACCGAGGCTGATATTGATTTTGCCATCGAGACTGCCCATGAGGTATTAAGAAAAATTTAAAAACGCAAGGATGTCTGATCATGTATCACACCTCCAAAACTTTTGAAGTATGAAGAATGACGGATACCCGAAAGAACCTGTTCTGGTAATTGGGAATAAAAACATGGCCTTCAGCCTCGTAGTTTGCTTACTACAGGCGGGGCATCCGGTAACACTCTTTACAGAAGAGAAATCAAGGGCCAGGGGAAAAATAAATATTCACCTGGATGATTTGGAAAAATACCAACCGGATAATGTTCCAAATCAGGCTGATTTTAAGATTATATCGCAATGGGACGCCCACCGGGATGAAAAGCTGGCAATTGCCATTACGGATGAAAATTTATCAGCAAAAAAAGCGGTTGTTCAGGAAATGGAAGAGATACTCCCTCCTGCATCTATCATTGCAATCAATACGGAAAGTATTCCCCTGCAGGAAATTCAGCAAAATGCTATCCAGAAAGAGCGAATCATCGGAGCCAATTGGGCAGCGCCTGTGCATACTACTTTCTTTCTCGAGATCATCACCAATGAGCATAATCCCCAGGTATGGGTAGACAGGTTCTTCATCTTGGCAAAATACCACTGGCAGAAAGACCCTTATGTTCTCAACAATGGAATGGGTATACGTACGCGGATGCTATGTGCCATGATACGAGAGGCCTTTTCTTTGATTGAAAAGGGGTATGTAACCCCCGAAGATATTGACAGAGCTTGCCGGAATGACCCCGGATACTATTTTCCCTTTGCGGGCAACTTCCGTTACATGGACTTGATGGGTACTTACATTTATGGAATGGTTATGCAAGATTTAAACCCAGACCTATCCATAGATTGTGATATTCCTGACCTATTCAAGAAAATCATCGAAGAAAGTAATTATGGTATGGAGAATAGCAAAGGTTTTTTCGAGTATGAGGAAGGAGAAGCAGAAAAACGGCAGGCCATCTTCAGAAAATTCAGCTACCAGATTCAACAAATTATTGCAAAGTACCCTTTTAAATATTTGGAAGAAACAATGGATATTAAGAAATAAACCCGCCAATTCATGAAACAAACACTGATCATTGATGCCCATCTGGACCTGGCTATGAATGCCATTGAGTGGAACCGGGATCTATCTCGTCCATTACAGGAAATCCGTGAGCGGGAAATGCATATGCAGGACAAGCCAGACAGAGGAAAAGGCACGGTTTGTTTACCAGAACTAAAAAAAGGGAAGATAGGTTTGGTGGTGGCTACTCAGCTTGCCCGCTTTACCCCCAGTGGCAGTGCATTATCAGGATGGCACTCACCCCAACAGGCCTGGGCCATGACGCAGGCACAATTGGCCTGGTACAAAGAAATGGAAGCCCTGGGCGAAATGGTACAAATCACCAATCTTACGGAGTTGGATGCACACGTAGCCTTATGGGAAAATGGTAAAGCGCCTGATGAAACCAAGCCCATAGGATACATCCTCAGCCTGGAAGGTGCTGATTCATTGGTTGATATTTCTTATCTGCATACTGCTTATGCTTACGGCCTCAGGGCACTTGGCCTGTCTCATTTTGGCCCGGGCCGGTACGCGCCGGGCACCAAAATGGAAGGCCCACTGACTCCATTAGGCGTAGCTTTACTGAAAGAAATGAATACGCTCAATATGATTCTGGATGTAACCCATCTTACCGATGAAGGTTTTCATCAGGCGCTAGATTTATACCAGGGGCCTGTTTGGGCGAGCCACCACAATGTAAGAAAACTCGTGCCCACTCAAAGGCAACTGACCGATGATCAAATAAAGCTGCTTATTGAAAGGGGGGCTGTTATTGGCGGAATGCTGGATTGTTGGGCCATGGACATCCGCTTCATAGATACAGTTTCTGATCCCTGGCAATTGAATGTGCGCTTAGAAAAACTTGTAGATCACTGGGACCATATTTGTCAGCTTGCCGGAAACAGTAAACATATTGCGATTGGCAGTGACCTGGACGGCATCTTTGGCACGGAACAATCACCCTGGGACTTGAACTCAATCGCCGATCTGCAAAAATACCAGCATATTCTTGAAAAACGGGGATATACTCAGGAAGATATTGAAAATATTTTTCATGGTAACTGGTTACAATTTTTAAGAAAAGCCTGGCAATAAAAACTTATGGAACCACAAACACTGTATGCAGGTGCAGCAAAATCAGACATCACTCCTCCGTTAGGAACTGTGATCAATGGTGATCATGTAATGCATTATGCCAACTACATTCATGATCCACTCTACGCAAAGGCAATTGTTTTACGACATAATGATACAACCATTGCTATTGTGGTAGCAGACATCTGTGCAATGGATAAAACTTTACTGGATGAGGTAAAAATTGTCATCCAAAAGCAAACTGATATTCCGGCAGGAAACATTCTCATTTCCAGTACGCATACCCATGCTGCCGGATCAGTAGTAAGCCTGTTGTTATCTCCGGCCGACCTCCCCTACCGCCAAAAGTTACCGGGATTACTTTTAGAAGCTGTGATAAAAGCAAAAAATAATTTACAACCGGCCAAAGTTGGTTTCGGGTCGGTAGATGTGCCTGAACACATGCTGTGTAGAAGATATAAGATGAAAGAAGAATATGTACCTGTCAACCCGGTTAACGGACAAACAGAGCAGGTAAAAACCAACCCTTTCGGCCTGGAACATCTCATTGAAGTCCCTACCACCCAACCGGACCCTGAAGTAAGCTATCTGGCGATACAAAATACCAGTGGTGCATGGATCAGTTTACTGGCCAATTATTCACTCCATTATGTAGGCGACTGGCAAAACGGCACCATCTCTGCCGATTATTTTGGGGCATTTGCAGATCATCTCCAACATCAATTAGCCGCTGGTGATGAATTTGTAGGAATCATGAGCAACGGAACCAGCGGAGAGATAAATATCTGGGATTTTCTACACCCCGACCGCTACCCGAAAGAGCATTTTGCCAAAAGCAAGATGATAGGCAATGACATCGCCAAAAAAGTAACACAATCGCTGAAGGATATCGCATGGCAAGATGATCCCAAATTAAGTATTCAATACGCAACGATTCCATTGGGAGTGCGAAAACCTACACCTCAGGAATTAGCAGCTGCCAAGATACTGGTAAGTGAAACTGACTTTAAAAATCTTTCTATCGAAGGCAAAGGCATGCAGGCGCTTTATGCGAGGGAACAAATAATGCTCAACGAGTATCCGGATATGTTGGATTTTCCAGTGCAAGCGATCAAAATTGGTGATGGAGTCATCGGTGCTTTGGGTGGTGAATTCTTTTCAGAAACCGGTTTGGCACTTAAAAAAAATACTGGGGTTCCTCATTATTTTACCATTACAATGGCGAATGATTATATTGGATATGTGCCCCCAGCCCATGAGCTGGAAAAGGGAGGGTACGAAACCTGGAGATGCCGTACTTCCTGCCTGGAAAAAAATGCAGAAAGCATCATCAGAGAAAAGCTGCTACAATACATACATTCTTTTGCATGAGGCAAGTTTTCTTTTCCTGAAAAGTAGAAATAACAATGAACTTCAATTGATTCATTACAAATATGAGAGCAAGTAAAATATTAAAAAAACTAAGAGAAGGACAAACTGTCAGTTGCTTCAAAGTAAACCTGGGCAACGGACAGGTTGCCGAGCTCGCTGCCATGGCTGGCTTTGATTGCATCTGGTTAGACAGAGAGCATATTGCACAGGACTGGTCAGTATTGGAAGCACAGATATGGGCTGCCAAAGCACATGATACGGATGTGATGGTAAGGGTGCCCCGTGGGAGTTACAGCGATTATGTAAAGCCCCTGGAACTGGACGCTTCAGGAATCATTGTACCTCATATCATGAGTGTGGAAGATGCAAAAAACGTAATAAAGATGACTCGTTTTCACCCAATTGGCAAGCGTGCCATTGATGGTGGAAATGCTGATGGCAACTATAGCAGCCTTGATTTTAATCAATACTTGCAACAATCGAATCAGCACAAATGCATCATGCTACAAATTGAAGACCCTGAGCCCCTGGAAGATTTGGAAGCTATTGCTGCCCTTGAAGGTTTCGATGTTTTGTTTTTTGGCCCGGGCGATTTCAGTCAGGCCATTGGCGCACCCGGAGATTGGAATAATCCTCAAATTATCGAGGCCAGAAAACGAGTGGCCGAAGTAGCCAACAAATACGGGAAATTCGCTGCTACCACCGGTACTATTGACAGGCTCGAAGAGTTCAAAGACCTGGGATACCATTTTGTCAGCGTGGGAGCTGATGTGGTGGGGTTGAGCAACTATTGCAAAGATCTGGTCAGCAAATTCCATGAATCAAAAAAAGGTTAGACATGCGCAAAAGAGCTTTAGGAAAAACAGGAATGGAAGTTTCTGAAATAGCTTTTGGTGGGGTTGAAATAGGCATGCCTTATGGCATTGGTGTAGAAAACACATCGGATATGCTTACGGAAACAGAAGCTGTACATTTGCTGCATACAGCCCTTGGTGAAGGTGTTAACTTTTTTGATACCGCCCGCATGTATGGCAACAGCGAATCCATCATGGGTAAAGCCTTCCATGACCGGCGCGAACAGGTTATCATCGCCAGCAAATGCGTACATTTCAAAGATGAAAATGGTAAAATCCCAGCGTATACCCGCCTGAAGAAAATTATAGAAACTTCCCTGCAGGAAAGCCTGGCTGCCCTTCAGACAGATTATATTGACGTTTTTATGCTACACCAGGCAGATGAAGGCTTATTAGTGAATGAAGATGTTTGTCGCATCTATACTGACCTGAAACATGCCGGAGTGATACGGGCGACAGGAGCATCTACTTATTCGGTAACACAAACCGAAAAGGCCATTGAGGTGGGGGCCTGGGATATGATTCAACTCCCATTTAATCTGATGGATCAACGGCAAGCCGCTACTTTTGCTTTGGCCAACCAGAAAGGTATTGGCATTGTGGTTCGCTCAGTATTGTTTAAAGGCATACTGAGCCAAAGAAGCAGAAACCTCCATCCTGCCTTGCAGGATGTGGCTGCGCATATCAAAAACTATGATGCACTTTTGAATGACTCCATTAAAGATTTACCTGCCCTGGCCACAAAATTTGCACTATCCTATGAAGAAGTTTCTTCCATACTGGTAGGTATTGACCGTATGGCGTATCTGTATGCTTCACTGGATGCAGCCGATGGTAAGCATTTGGATAAGAATGCTTTATCAAAGGCCAAAGCACTGTACTATCCAGACCCTGCTTTTTTAGATTTACACAAATGGGATAAAATGGGATGGTTGAAATAGGCAATTTGTAATTTAAACCGAAAGCATGAACAATATGATTAAATTAGGCATCATTGGTATGAGTCCGGGCA
Organism: Cyclobacteriaceae bacterium; assembly: GCA_965230065.1. Lineage (GTDB taxonomy): Bacteria > Bacteroidota > Bacteroidia > Cytophagales > Cyclobacteriaceae. Next base: position 5,626,995 of record OZ245942.1, read on the forward strand.
ATGCTCACCCCTATTCCTGGTCGGCCATTGTCAATGGTTTTTTTGATGGAAAAGAAATCACCAAAACCGGTTATCCGGGCATCACCCATTATCTGGAAGCCAACAAAGATACAATAGGCATTGCCGGGGCCAGGGTTACCCATGTTTGGACACAAGACCGCAGCATTTCCGAAAGTATTGCAAAAGCTGCCCATGTTGATCACATTGTGGATAATTTTGCAGATATGATCGGGCAAGTGGATGCTGTAATTCTGGCCAGAGACGACCCGGAAAATCATGTTCAGATGGCAAAGCCGTTCATTGAGGCTGAAATTCCTGTTTTTATTGACAAACCGTTGGCTGCTTCCTATGAAGATCTGGCCTATTTTTCCGAACAATCTGCCAAAGGCAAATTCATCATGTCTTGTTCTTCCATGCGGTATGCCAGTGAGTGTCGCGCTCTTAAAACGAATATTGATGCTTTGGGTAAAATTGAGTTGGTAACCGCCGTTGGAAAAAAAGACTGGTTAAAATATGGTATACATATGCTGGAAGCTTTGTTTGCGCTGCTGGATGACCCAAGACCTGTTTCGGTACAGCATGTAGGTGAAGACAAAAAAGATGTGGTATACCTTGAATTTGACAGTGGCGTAAAAGCAACGGTGCACTTGTTTATGGACATTGCCCTGACTTTTCAAATCTCTGTATTTGGCCAAAAAAACTGGGAGCTGATCGAGATGAAAAATTATTATGGCATGTTCAGGGATAATTTAATTGAATTTATCCGGTCTGCGCAAGAAGGGCAGCCCCGGCTTTCTTTTGACAAAACCGAACGGCTGATAAACACGCTGATAGGCGCGCAAGAAAGCTTAAACAACAATGGTAAGGTGATTTATCTATAAAAGCCGTAACAATGAAATATGGCATGATGTCTTCACTAAATTTATTGACAAGAATTTAATTGAACAACAAGATATGCATGTAAAAGAATTATTCAGTTTAAAAGGCAAAGTTATTCTGGTCACAGGTGGTACCGGTCAATATGGGAAGTGCATTGTGGAAGGGCTGGCCGAAGCAGATGGTACAGTTATTATTGGTTCTCGAAAGCTGGAAAATGCCCAAACTGTTGCTAATCAATTTGTTGGGCAAGGGCTGGATGTACATGCCATGCAAATAAACCAGGCCGATCATGATTCTATCTTAGCTGCAAAGAAGACCCTACTGGATCAATATGGTAAGCTGGATGTTTTTGTGAACAATGCCGTAGCCCGCCCCATGAAGGGCTACGATGCCCCCATAGAGCGATTTGAAGAGTCTATGGATGTAAATGCTACCGGCATAATGGACATCCTGCGTGAGTTATCAGAATTAATGGCACAAAACGGTGGGGGAAGCATTATCAATGTCAGCTCTTTCATGGGTATGTATGGCCCCGACTTATCCAATTATGAGGGAACAGATATGGGGATTCCACCACCTGATTATTTTTTCCATAAGGCAGGCATGATCAACATCACCCGTTACCTGTCCAAGGTGTATGCCAATAAAAATATACGTATCAACTGCGTGAGTCCGGGCGGATTGTTCAATCACCAGCCCGAGCAGTTTTTAGAAAATTACTGCAAAAAAGTGCCTTTAGGCAGGATGGCGAACAAAGACGATATTAAAGGAATAATGGTGCTTTTATCTTCAGAGGCTGGGGCCTACATTAATGGGGAAAATATTTTGATGGATGGGGGATATCATGCTTAACATGGCATTATAAAATTTTGTCTGACACGCGATGACTACGATATCACTCATCGGAAAGCAGCAGGTTTTCATACCAATACAAACCACTTCTTCCGGGTAACACAAGGTCAAGGTCGCCGTCTCCATCGAGGTCGGCTGCTTTGGGGTCCAACCCAACCCCTGCCGGGCCATCAGACTGTATAGTAAACCGTTGAAATTTACCGGATGTTTTGTCAAACTCATACCGGTATATGACCAGGGGATCACGGGCACCCGGGTCTTTGCCCTCGTGCGACCAGTACCGCTTTCCATTCACAAATTCTTTTTGCCCATCATTATCCAGGTCAACCCAAAGCGGACTGTGGCCCTGCGACCAGGAGTCGTCCACCAAATGCTTTTTCCAGGTTCGTTTATCATTTTCCAGCAATTGTTCCATCCAGTAAAACCCGTAATCATGCCCGAGCGAATACATCAAATCGTTATCCCCATCTTCGTCTACATCAGCCACAACAATCGGCATTGAAGTACGGCCAAGATCAAACTCAGCATGCCATATCCATGTGCCGTTTCTTCTATCTTCCGGAGCCTCTGCCCATCCTCCCGTTCCTATAAAGTCTCCTCTCCCATCACCATTCACATCACCAAATCCACTGCCATGCCCACCACCTTCAGTTACAATTTCGTGCCGTGCCCATTCAGGCACTTCACCAACCGCAGCCGGTTTTATTTCATACCATGCAGCAAACTCCCATCCATTGGGCAACACATCCATTTGTCCATCTCCGTCAACATCATAGAGCCGACCGGTTTCCATTGCTCCCGGTTCTGCTACCAGGTGTTTCTGCCACTCGCCTAACGAGTCACCGGGATGCTCCACACCGGGATGCTCCACACCGGGATGCTCCACACCGGGATGCTCCACACCGGGATGCTCCAGCCAGTAGATAGATTTACTCCGGAAATTAACATGTACAAGGTCCGTCCATCCGTCACGGTTCACGTCCAGTTCAAGATGCGAATAACCGTCAGGCCGTCCATTGATGACTTCTACCTCCCGTACAAAATGCTGTTTCCAGTTGGGAGCCTCATACCAAAAGCCTCCACTCACTACATCCAGCTTGCCATCTTTATTCACATCCATTACGGCACATGCACTGAAAAATGAATTTTTATTGATTTCATGCAACCGGAATTGCAAGCCATCATCCCCTGCCATGAATTCAGATTGTGCAATCGTTGCCTGTGCAGCGACAAACACCAAAACAATCCATAGACTATGTGTTTTACTTAGCATTTACTCTTTCAATTTTATATGAACAGATCATTTAAAGTGTTAATGAAAATAAATTAATTTAACTAATTGATTTTTAGACAATTACACTACTTTACTTTATCTTCTAATGCTTGTAATCGTTTCTCTATTTCCATCAGCTTATGGATGATAATAATGTGGGTTTCTTTGGCATCAATGCCTACTACGCTTGCCGTACTGGCTATCATTTTCTCAATAGCATCGTAGCTTTCTTTGGGTACTATTTTGTTTTTCATAAATCATGGGTTTGCTGTAAATATAAGCATAGATTATTAAAACCCTCTGAAATAAGGACGGCTGACGAGCGGTGAAAAAGTCCAGGGGATGGAAGAAAGAATTATCAGCAGTGCAATTGTAAACCAGATCGCGATTGTTTTGAATTTTTGTTTATCGGCTGGCTGGCGTTTAGCCTTCATGGAGCCGATGGTAATCACGACAATGCCTATAAACATCATCAGGCTGTGTTCCATACCAAAAAACCTGTGCTCACGCTGATGAATGGCGGCTTTGAAGTGATGAAGAAAATAATCAACGATTGGGCTGATAAAATACAGCCAAAGCCCCAGTATCAATTGTATATGGGCAATAGTTGCAGTAGTATGGCGAACTGTGTTATCAAATTTTGAAAATGATTGATTGGTAAGCCACCCCCAATAAGCTCTATAGAGAGCAAATAACAAACTTGCTAATACGAACCAGCGGAACAGGGAATGAGTGGCTAGAAGTGCGGGGTACATTTATAATTGAATTATAAAATTTCTTTTTCAAAAACATCTTTGACCCACCAAACTCCAAAAGTAAAGGCAAGTAAATTGACTAAATAAAAGATACCAACAACAATTATTTTATAAATCAGAGGGATAGGAAATACCACAATAAATCCTATAAAAAATATGGTAAAGATTAGACTCAAATAACTAGGCCTAATTGTTACCGTTATTTTAGGATTATTATTATCTTGTTCAAACCTGCACACACACCTAGTAGGCCATAACCTTCTACCTTCAAGTTTAGGTCTAAATTTTATTTCTCTGCCGGTTACCTTTAATTTAGAGATTAATATCTCATTTGTTGTAGCAAGAAAATAATTTACGTCCTTTGATTTGATAAATAAATTTTCAAATCGGGCAATTATTTCTTCTTTAGAAAAACTGTTTTCAAACACTAATACTTTATATGGAATTAGTACCATACCGTAGGTCTATTCAATTCTCCAAAAACATATAATGAAATTCTGATTTTGGCGGCTTGGAAAAGCGCTCTACTATAAAAAATCAATCATCAAAATTTCCTGATACGGATGTTCCGATACGCCACTTCATCTCCATGGTCTGTAAGCATGATGTAGCCTTCTTCAATCAGGCCAAAATCCTCTACCGCTTTGAATTTGCTTTTGGCACGTGCTTCCAGAAATGCTTCGCTGCCCCTTTCGTATTCTACAACTTTTTTGCCGTTTAGCCAGTGTTCAACATGCTTGCCTTTTACCACAATTCTGCTTTTGTTCCAGGTGCCTGCGGGTTTTAGTTTTTTTCCTTTGGGTTCAAAGAGTTCATACAGGCTGGCCGTAAGGCGTTTGCCATCCGGGTCGTTGGCCACATCTTTATTGCCTTCATCGTCGATGAGCTGATATTCACACCCCAGCACGCGCCCGTCTTCGTATTTTTTCACAAAATATTTTACGCCACTGTTGGCACCGGGTGTTAGTTTAAATTCAAAACGCAGGTCAAAATCCCCATACTTTTCACGGGTAATGATATCCCCTCCCCTGTTTTCAGCCTTTCCACCTTTGTTTACCACCAGGGCATCACCTACAATTTCCCAACCCTGCTCGGGGAATTGACCAGTTTTCATGCTCACCCAATGTTCGGTATCGGTACCGTTAAAGAGCCAAATCCACTTTTCTTTTTTCAAAAAAAATGATGCTGATAATAAACTGATAATGGAGATAATTAGAAGTGTGGATAATCTATTCATGGTAATAAATTTCTAATACCTAATTTCTAAATCGCCCGGCGACCCAGCCTAAACAAATACAAATAACCAAATTACAAATCCAAAACGGTTTTAGTTTTTGAGATTTGAGATTAGGGTTTATTTTGGGCTTAGGGTTTAGAGCTTAGAACTTTAATTTAGTTGCTGATTAAATACTTTTTCCGGTACTCCATGGGTGTACACCCTTTGATTTGTTTGAACTGCCGGGCGATATTTTTACTATCATTCAGCCCCAAATCCAACGCGATTTCAAAGATGGTCATGTCCGTTTCCAACAATTTTTGGGTGAATTTCTCGATGCGTAAGTTGTAAATGTATTCATACACCGGATAGCCTGTAATCTTATGAAACCGCTTTTCCAGTGAGCGTCTCGACAGGGGCACCTGCTCCAATACATGTTCTACATTCAAATTTTTATCTATGTTTTGATGGATATACTTCAGGGCAGTGGCAATGCATTTATCGTTGGTGGCATAAATATCGGTAGACTGCCGGGTGACAATCTGTGTGGGTTTTACAACTATATCGTAAGGCTCCTCTATTTCCTTTTTGATTAGTTTTTCCATCAACCTTGCCGTTTCATAGCCTCCTTTATCCGCATCAAGGCTTATGCTTGACAGAGGGGGGTCAGACAAATTGCACAACATTTCATCATTATCCACGCCCAAAACGGCTACCTCTTCCGGTATGCGTATGCCTGCCAGGCGGCATGCTTCAGTAATATGTTGCCCCTGGTTGTCATCGCAAGCCATCAGCGCAATGGGTTTGGGCAGTTGTTTCAGCCAATGGCTCAGTGAGGAAGGTTTGTAATACCAAATGTCCCTGGACCGGGCTTTTCTGTGTTCAAAATAATGCACCTCAAGTCCTGCTTCCCTGATGCACTCTTCAAATCCTTCGCCCCGCTCACGGGACCACACGATGTTTCTGAACCCGTAAAAAGCAAAGTGTTTGAAACCTTTTTTCAGAAAATATTGAGCGCCCATGCTGCCGGTTTCACGATAACTACCCGTAATATTCGGAATATCACGAAACCGTTCCTTAAAATCCTGACCGATAACCGGAATGCCCGCTTCTTTGAATTTTTTTATTTCAAATGTATTGTATAATTGTCCGATAATCCCGTGTGCCCCCCATTCCTTGGCCCATTTTAATATACCATCAGAACCAATGGTTTCCCGGTAAAACAGGGGCATGCGGCAAAATGCCCAGGGGCCATGGTCGCTTGAGTATTGAGAAATACCACGCAGTAAACTCTTGCTATATTCTTCAGCAAAATCGATCAGTAAGATGATTTTAATCATAGACTTCATACTTCAACGATTTAAGTTATTCTTAAAACCGCACTAACTTGCTTTGAGCAAATCTTTAAAACGCTTTATCGTAGCATTTTTGACCAGGGGTTTGGCCCAAATGCCAATACTCAGAATATATCCTAATGTAATAAAAAGAAATAACATAGCCATCCGCAAACCAACCAATTCTGCCAGGCCACCGATGATCAGGGGTATAATGGCACCTCCGGCGATACCCGTACACAAAATACCCGAAAAAGTGCCGTGATGTTCTTTCACCGAATTAAGCGCCAGGGAGAAAATGACCGACCACATTACCGAAGCAAAAAACCCTGCCAGGGGAAAAGCATACAGGGCTACTTCTGTGGGCCCGAACAATGCAAACAACAGGGAGATAATAGCTCCTGAAGTAAATACGATCAATACTGTGCGGCTATCCAGTAACTTCAGCAATACCAACCCAAGCAAACACCCGATGGTGAGTAATCCCCAGAAATAAGAAATGGCTGTGGCCCCCCGGGTAGCCGGGTCTACATCATGGTAAGATTGCAGGAATTTTGACATCCAGTTGGCGATGCCTTGCTCTGTACCCACATAGGCGAAAATGCCAAAGAAAAACAAAATAACGTATTTGTTTTGCAACAGTTCTTTAAAGGCTGCCCCGGTATCTATTATATCCTCTTCTTTCAACTCTACTTTTGGGAATTTTACCAGCTTGATAACAACCACCATCAACAGGGAGGTAACGGCAAATACCCAGTAAACAGATACCCATTCCAGGTTTTCTGGCACCAAATTATTCAACAGGGAAATAAGGGCCGAAGTATTATCAGAATGCACGTTTTGTACCAAATAACTATACAACAACGGACTTAAAAAAGAGGCTGCGCCAAATACCAGTTGGGCTAATACTGAATTGAAAGCGAAATGTTCTTCTCCACCTGCCTGTCGTAGTAACGGGTTGATAATTACCTGCAACATGGCCATACCTACACCAATAGAAAATAGCGAAATCAGAGCAACACCAAACGTAGGGAAAACCGCAAACAACAAAGCCCCGGCAAAAGCCAGCAGAAAAGCACCTATGAGCAGTATCTTTTCCGAATATTTTTCCATCAACAACCCGGAAGGAATGGACATTACGCCATAAGCCACAAAAAAGGCAAAGGGTAAAAACCCGGCCATTCCGATACTCAATGTAAAGCTGTCAATAATATCAGGAATGATGGGGCCAAGAATGTTTGTCAGGAAAGCTATGACAAAAAATATCAGTAAAATCAGGCCGACAATGAATGTGTTTCTTTTCATAATAGGGTTAGGTGCATCTTATTGAAATGGAAGTTTACCGAATTTCTTCCCAACTATTTACGCATAGCACGCATATAGCACCTCAATATGCGTAATTTTAGGGGATTATTAAAATATTATTAAGAGAAATTAAGAGAAGGCTTTGCATTTAATGCGGAGCAACCAGTGCGGCCGCTCCCAACAATGCGATATTAGGGTTTTGGGACTGAAAAACTTTCAATCGTTTGATAGATTCCGGAAAGCTAAAGTCATGCAATGTGGCATACATGGCTTCAGCAAACAGGTTGAAGGCTTTTGCTAAAGACCCACCAATTACGATGACTTTAGGGTCGTATGTGTACATTACAATTTTTATAACTTCTCCCATGTGTTTACCAAACTCATTCCAGAGTTGCAAAGCGTGCTTGTCACCTTCTAATGCTTTATCATGCATTTCAACAGCGGTAGTTTGGTGTACCGCTTTAAAAAAGTTACCACTGGCATAATATTCTATATTGTGCCCCAAATATGGCAACAAGCCAATCTCCCCGGCACCGCAGTTGTTTCCGGCATACAATTGATTATTTACAATGATGCCTGAACCTAAAGCTGTTCCAGATGCAAGTCCAACTACTGAACTGAACCCTTTAGCCAATCCAAACTGATGCTCACCCAATACATAACAATTGACATCATTGTTAACAAATACGGGAATTTGAAAGGTTTCCTCTAATATTTCTTTTAGGTGAACCCGCTCCCAGGAAGGAATGTTTTCTACATTGAATACAATGCCTTTATCCACATCAACCACCGAAGGCACGCCAATACCAATGCCTCTGACAGATGAGTCAACCAAAGGCCTGATGAAGGTAGTTAATTGCTCTATGGTGGCTGAAAGGGAATCTTTATTTTCTAAAAGGGCTTGTTTTTGCTGACTAATAACCCCATTGCTCTCGATACCAGCACGAATGTTAGTTCCACCTACATCAACACCTATTGTTTTGACAGTATTCACAGCAAATTGATCATTGTCTCGATAAAAATTAACAAAACAAAGTTATCAGACAACCTCTGTCGATGTGTAGAGATTTGCGTCTTTTATACCTCATTTTACGAAAAAAGTACCGGTATTGCTATTTTTTTAATAATTTCAAAAATGAGCCCATTAGCTTTTTACCAACAAGCTAATAGCATTTCACTTTTTTTTACAAACTTACAATGACAAGCTAACAAACTTAACTTACCATGCTAAGCCACTCAGAACTCCTGGAAATGAAACGATGGAATACGCCCACTATCTACAACGGATGGGAGCAAATCACCAAAAAGAACCATGCCAAAGAAGGTATCAATCTGGAAGAAACAAGGGATTTTATGCCACAAATGGGGCCTATGATCGGTTATGCTATCACACTGGTTATTGAGCCTTCCAACCCTGTCCACAAAAAAAACACTAATGCTTTGAGTGATTACCGGCAATATGTAGCCTCCTTGCCCGGACCAAAAATTGTGGTGGTACAAGACCTTGACAAACCGGGAGTTTATGGGTCAATGTGGGGTGAGGTGAATAGTAACCTGCACAGGGCACTGGGTTGTGTGGGCACCATTACCGACGGTGCCATCCGTGACCTGGACGAAATGACCAATGCCGGCTTCAAAGCACTGGCCCGCCGCCTTTGTGTAGGACATGCATATGCAACTCCTGTACGATGGAATTGTGAAGTAGAGGTTTTTGGCACCAAAGTAACCCCCGGACAATTGATTCATGCGGATAAACATGGCTTTTTATGTATTCCGAAAGAAGATGAAAAGGATTTGTTGGATGCCGCCCGCTTTATGGATACCAACGAATGCAATACCATGATACCCGCTACCAGAAGTTCATGGGATAAAAACGCTTCAGATGTGTTGAAAAATATCAATGAGGCAGCCAAAAAATTCAAAGAAGCCACAAAAAATAAATTTGGTAATCAAGGTGAGTGGAACTGATACAATGAAAAGAATGCATCGCTCTTTGCTACAATGGCTGCCTCTTGCAGTTATTTATTTATTTCCCACATCCCTCCTTGCACAGCAACCTGGTTGGCATGGGCCTCAACCCACTGTGGCTGAGTCACTCAAAACGGTGGCCTCTAAATTTGAAAATTATGAAGTGGTTTTAGAACCTGATGAAAATGCACCGGAATGGTGGGCTGGCGCGCCTTCAGTAGTACAAGACCATGAAGGTATATTTTGGCTGGCTGCCCGCATGCGCAGCCCGGAGCATCCACGGGGATTGCGCGGTTTTGAAATTAGGATACTGAGGAGTGAAGATGGCATCCATTTTACCCCCGTTCATCACATCCGTCGAGAAGATGTACCTATTCCTGGCTTTGAACGTCCAGCGCTACTGATTGATCCAAATACTAAAAAATTCAAGCTGTATGCCTGTGGCCCCTGGCAGGAAGACGCCAAACAGGAAAGTCCCTGGTCTATCATCAAATTTGACGATGTAGACAACCCTATGCAATTTGACCCGGCTACGGCAAAAGCCGTCATTACGCCCCCGGCCCGCACCTATGAAAGAGATGTATCGGTTACCGAGTACAAAGACCCTTTCATCATACATGCGGAAGGTAAGTACCACTGCTATGTTATCGGTTATATCCGACGTAATGAGCGCCTTTTTCATTTTATCAGTGACGATGGTGAAAACTGGCAGCCTGTAGGAGATGTAAACCAACCTATGATGGACCTGAAAGGATGGCACAATTTCTTTATCCGCCCGGCCTCCGTATTGCCGGTGGGCATCGGTTATCTTTTCATCTACGAAGGTTCCAGTACCCAATGGTTCGATCCGGTTTACAATGTAGTAACTGGCTTTGGTTTCACTTTTGACCTTCATAATGTGGTTGACCTTACCGAAGCTTCTCCTATTGGAATCAGTACTACACCCGGACAATTTTATACCTGGCGGTATTCGCATTGGATGTGGGTAAATAATGAAATTTGGGTGTATGCCGAAGTTGCCCGCCCTAACGATTCCCATGAAATTCGGCTGTACCGGGTGCCCGTAGAATAAAATTACAAAAAAACAAAATGAACAAACTCATTTCCATTTGCTTAACAATAGCTCTTTTTCAATGCACAAGCAAAACCGAACATGTAACGAGTGAAACCCCTCCAAATATTCTGATATTCTTGGTAGATGACCTGGGAAAAGAATGGGTAAGCTGTTACGGGGCAGAAGACATTCAAACTCCGAATGTAGACAAACTGGCAAAAGAAGGTATGCTGTTTCACAATGTATATTCCATGCCCCAATGTACTCCTTCCCGTCTCACACTGCTAACGGGGCAGTATCCTTACCGGCATGGATGGGTCAACCATTGGGATGTGCCCCGATGGGGAGGAGGCGCCCACTATGACGAACAAATGAACCCTTCTTTGGGAAAAATGATGAAGCAGGCAGGCTATAAAACAGCCGTTGCCGGAAAATGGCAGGTCAGTGATTTCAGGGTACAACCCGATGCCATGCAAAAACACGGATTTGATGAATACTGTATGTGGACAGGCTATGAAACGGGCGTAGAGGCAAGTGCAGAACGTTATTGGAACCCCTACCTGCACACTGCCTCGGGCAGTAAAACTTATGAAGGGGCGTTTGGACCGGATATTTTCAAAGATTTTCTCATTGATTTTATCCATAATAATAAGGATACGGCTATGTTCATCTATTTTCCGATGGTACTTACCCATACGCCTTTGGTAAATACACCTGATGCTTCTGCTGATGATAACCTTGGCAAACACAAGGCGATGGTGCGCTATACCGATAAAATTACCGGGGAGGTAGTGCAGGCGCTGGAAAATGCCGGCATACGGGAAAACACCATCATCATCTGGACGACCGACAATGGTACTACCCGCAGCATCACAGGTACTTTGAATGGATGGAAAGTAAAAGGGGCAAAAGCCCAAACCACTGAGCCTGGAATTTGCGCCCCCTTCATTGTCAGTCGCCCGGGCACTATACCTTCCAATGTTACCTCTGATGCCCTGATAGATTTCTCGGATATATTTCCTACTTGTATAGACATATCCGGAATAAACTTTCCCTCTGATCACATAATAGATGGAAAATCATTTAAAGAAGTACTGACAGACGAAAACGCAAATTCAGACCGCAACTGGATACTGAGTATGGGTGGGCAAAACAATGCCCGGCTTACTGAAAATGGAGTGGAAAATCAATATAAATTCCGGGATCGGGTCATCCGGAACCAACGATTTAAACTAAACATTGATACAAACCGAAAAGCCATCAAGTTTTATGACCTGAAGCATGACCCGGCCGAAGAAAGCAACCTGATTGACAACTTATCTAATGATACTTTGAAAAGTAACTTTTTAGAATTACAGAAAGTAATCAGTACCTTTCCCCCCAAAGACAATGACCCCATTTATCAACCACTGCCTAACCAACCCTGGGATGTTGAAATCACAGCGGAAAGTGAGGTGTGGAAGCAATGAGTATTTCCTACCTAATTTCTTCTTACTCAGATTCTACCTCACTCGTCCTGCTGCTCTTCCCAGCTGCATCAAATGCTTTGAGCTTTACAGTACCCGAAACTTGTACAGGCCCTTCGTAAACGGTTGAATTTTCATTCGGTTCCGAGCCGTCCGTAGTATAGCGGATGGTGAGGCCGGGAAATGCTACATTTGCCTTTAACTCACCGTTTTCTATCACACCGCCGGGCAAGGGCACCCGATAATTGTACCCTCCATTGAGATAGCTGAGGCGGGGTAACTCTTTCTGGCCCAGGGTATTGGCAAAAATATTCCATTGGTCGGCAATGGCGGCTTCCCGGTTTTCATAGTTTTCTACGGTTTCCCAGCTTCTCGCTGTCCAGGCACTTTCTGAGTAGCCAATCAGTTTGGGCAACATGTAATATTCCATCATCTCCCCCCCTTTGATGGTTTCGCTCCAGAGTTGGGCTTCCACACCCAAAATATTCTCTTTGGCTTCGGGTTTCAACTTTTCCATATCGGCATATTCAGTTTCCAAATCTACTTCACGCCCCATGGACGTCTGGTAAGTGGTTTTGAACATATCATATGGAGCGAACGTCCAGGCATCGCGGGTATTCACAAAACCGCCCCAGTACAAGCCGGGTTCCTGTGGGTCTTTGTTGTAACCCAGGTCAAAATAAAAGTTAGACACGTTGCACAAAACCACCTCATACCCGGCATTGGCCATGCGGTAGCCCAGGTCTTTGTAATCAAACAAATTGTTCCAGATGTAAGGTACCACGTCGCGGTCGGCAAACTCGGGGTTGACCTCATATTCCCCTGCATCGTTTTTCAGTAAAGCCACTTCTTCCCATCCGCCAACGGTGAGGTTGCGGTCTTCCAGGCTGTCCAGCATTCTGTCAAAAAAGTAAGCCTGTAGGTTTTTGGGGTCGTTTATTTCAGGGTGTTCCTGAATGATGAAATCGGCCAATGGGGATTCTGTCCAGGCACCTTCCGGTACTTCATCGCCCCCTGAATGAATTTCATCCATTTCCAGCCCTGCTTCCTCATACATTTTGGCGTACTCATCAATAACTTTTTCGTAAAAACGATAAGTAGATGCCCGGGCCACGCTCACTACATTGTCTTTATACGCTTGTGCCGAAAGGTAAACCGACTGGTCATCCGGGTCAATCAGGCGGTACTCATTGGCCTCAACCTCTTTTCCTTCGGCCATGAGGCGTTCGTACCGGGCTTCCATGGCTTTGATGGCTGCCCGGGCATGTCCCGGAAAATTCAGCACCGGGATGACTTTGATATGACGGTCATCGGCATATTTCAGTATCTCAATCACGTCTTCCCTTGTATAATAGCCACTGCCATGCGTTCCTTCTCCATAAGCCACCGGCCCGGAACCATACGCCGGATGAAGGGCTGTTTCTTCCATTCCGGAAGTGTGCTGACGCTGGGCCCCCACTTCGGTAAGTTCAGGCAAACCTTCAATTTCAATGCGCCACCCTTCATCTTCCGTGGTATAAAAAAGAAACTTGTTGAGCTTATAAAATGACATAATATCCAGCGTTTTCAGGATGGTTTCCTTCGTCTGGAAATTTCGGCTTACATCTACATGCAACCCCCTGAACGGAAAGCGGGGCGCGTCTTCAACGGTTACATAAGGCAGGGAAAAAGAATCGGGTGTATTTTGATAAACCTGCACCGGAATCATGGAACGCAGGCTTTGGATGCCATAAAAAACGCCTGCAGCATCGCTTCCGGTGATTACAATGCCATTTTCAGCAATTTGTAAACGATAAGCTTCTTCTGTATTTCCATTCACTTCAACATTGCCCAATTGCAATTGAATAGATTTACTATTCGTGTTTTCTGTACTAATTGAAAACGAATTGCCGGCCAGGGCTTGCAAGCTGCCGGCCAGGTAATTGGCTTCGTTTTCAAGTCCTTCCCCATATATAATGGACAGTTCATTATCTACTGTAAAAGCACCATTGCCTACCTGTACGTGGGCCGGGGCTGGCACAATGAGTTGTAATTTACCTTCTGATATTTGCTGTAAAGACTGGTTTTCGGAATACCGCCATGCAGGGGTCGGAATGGGTTCTTCATCGCTGGCATTGCGGTTGATTTGTTCCTCACGGGTAAAAGGAACAAAGGAGTAATCGTCCACCTCTACAATTTTTTCTTCATTTCCTTCGGCATCATAAAATACAAAATACAGTCCCAACGGACGGTCGGTTTCTTTAACCACCCCTTCAGTGCCCCAATAGCTTATGTCCACCGATTCACCCGGAGACAAGGAAAACCCATCATTGGGCGTGAGCTTGTACCAATCCCCATTGATGTGCTGCAAGGAAGCCGGCTGGGGCGATTTATTTTCCTGAATCGGCCGGGGTGCCATGTTGAAAAAAAGCGTCCAGTTGGAGGCATTTAAAGTAAAGTCACTCTTATTTTCCAAAGTAAACCGGGCCTCAAAAGTATTGTTGGCATCCACAAAATTGGTGAGCAGTTCCCATTGCACAGCAATATTTTTGGCTGAAGTGTAATCTGTCTCATTTTGCTGTGAACAAGCAAAAAACAATGTAAACAAACTCATTAACAATAAACCGAAACCAGAAGTTTTCATAATGAAAGTATGGTGAAAAGAAACGAAAATATGATATAATGCCCAAAATTACTGATTGACGGCGCAAGCGCAAGTGAAAAGGGCAGAATTCTTTTAGCTCAGTCGTTATCCTTTTATCACTGCTTTTAAGAACGATTGTAAAGCTTCTGACCTCCCTAAAAGTTCCAGAATAAAAACAAACAAATTTACGCTTACAGCCAGGTATGTGGCCGGATGCTTGAGTTTATCATATTTCCAGGCGGCTAAGAGCAGCATTCCAATGATCAACAACTGGGTAAAATAAATGGGAGTCATGATATTGATATTCGGCCAGTTTTCTATATAAAAATCCACATAAACAATTTGTATGCCCCGACCCAGGGCAGGCATCATGATGAGAAATACGGTTGAAATGAGCCACCAGGCATGGTCTTCCAGGCGCTTTCTATAGATAATAGCCATTATCACCGCAAAACCAAAGGCGGTCATCATCACAATTTCTACAGCCGCGACCCCAAAGAAGAACCAGGGCTGAAACGGGCCGAACCTTTCGGGCAGTGCCAGGGCATTTTCTGTGGTCACGATATCCCGATGCAGCATACTCAAAGCGGTTAAACAAACGCCCCCGGCCAGAAACATTCCAATAATTCCATTGGTACGGTGCTTCTCTAGTTGACCGTGGGTAGCAAGATAAGGCTGAATGATAAGATAAAAATACCAAAGCGTACCCGTAAAATAATGAACATGAACAGCCCATGCATTTTTGGCAAAATCACCCCAATAATCCATAAAAATGCCGAGTTGCATCAGCACCATCGGGATGATCATCCATTTGTAGAGGGTTTTGTATTTTTGCATGTATTTCTCTACTATTTGTAGTTTATAGGCATAAGTAGTTTTCTCCCAAAGAGTCAGGATCGTATCGGTACGCTAAACCCCGGTCATGTGGCACACAGACCGGCACCTACCCGAATCGTTCCATATAATGAGTTAAGAAACCAAATTCATCTTTTCCTTCCTCATAAAACCTGACTGAAGACCAATAATATTCTTCAGGATTTTGTGCTAAACTCCATCTTTCATGTAATGGGTTTAGATGCAGATAATCCAGTTTTTGTTCTAACTTTTCCCTACTATCCATCAATATTGCCAAAGGATCGCGTTGCCAAATACGATATTCCCTTTCTTTTTCATCGACTTTGAAATAAGAAAAACCAATGGATGATTTTTCTTTAAGTCTTTAACAATCAGATGGGCTGTCTTTTTGTTGAAAGTAGCATACGGCATCTCCCTGCCATTTTTGGCTAAAAGTTCCCAAATGATGTGTAAATGATTGGGCATGATTACAAATCCATATACAATAATTAATTTTTTATCTACCAACTCTTTCCAGATATCAATAACCAGTTATATATATTTCGTTTGATCGAAAAGCCTTTTCCAGTCTTTCACCGGATCAGTCCAAAAATACACTTCTCCTAACTGCATTTTTGAGTTTCTCGGTTCTCTTAAGCTTGGGTTATGAGCCATTTTTGTGTTATTTCATTCAGTCTCGGTCTCAGTCCATTTTTCCGGTCTGTGTGCCACGAGACCGGGGTTTCAGGATTTTTGTATATAAATTTAGGTAGAGATTCAAACCTGGGGAATGGAATAGTTTTGATTATTTATACTCCGTTATTGTCTATTTTTGTCCAGCCATTTAATGATTCCCATTTTGCCCAATAATCAAAACTATCTTCTTGATTGTTTAATGTCAATTTATTGGGGAAAGTGTATGCCTTCAAATTGATCTTTTTATTTTGTCTCAAGATCTTTTTAACATTTTTTGATGCCTGAAATCCGAAATCGTCAGGCCCTGGAAGGAAAATACCAAATCTATATTTTGAAACTTTTGTATTCAAGTCAAACACTATCAAAAGAGACCTGATCTCCTTAGGTTCATATATGATATTTACACCTAAAAAATCATCATGAATTTCTTCATTTATAATAGGAATATCTTTTATAATCTCTTCCTGTGGATTTACTATCTGCTCTCTAACTTTTTGAATATTCGGATTAACAAATTTTGTTCCTCCAAACAAAAAACTATAACCTAAATTTCCAAATGCAAGTAAATAAGCTATCCTCAATAATGTAATCTCAGGATTTTTATATTTCTTGAGGTTAATGTCGACTTTAAATTTAGTTTTATCTTCAAGAAATTTTAATAATTTTTGGGCACCAGGATGCATCTTAGTGATAAAATGAATTGATGGGTTTTTACCTAATTGTATCTCGCCTCTTATGTTCGCATCACTATCAATTTTGAATTTTGTTGACTTTGTACTTAGGCCTCTCTTGAAATCTTTATTATTTATATATTCCAACAATATCTTATCGAGAGTATATCCTGACTGACTATTGTGAATTTTATTCGTCAAAGTAATTGGCTTACCCCCTAACGATTTCGGAGGGACGTGTTCAATAGTCAACTGATCGTCATATTCTGGATTAATTCCATCACTCGTATGTAATTTAAATGATAAAGGACAGATGTAGTTATCATTTGTTCCTGCTTCACTAAATTCAATACCAAGTTTATTCTTGATGAAATCTAGGTTCTTAGCATATATGTCAAAGAGGGTTTTCTTTTGCATTTTTATCTTCTAAGGATACCAACAAATGGTAATTTCATTTTCAATTAGAATTTGAAGTTTTTCTTCATCCAGTTCATTAAGTTCATATTGAAAAGGGCGGTACTGGATCATATACTAAGTTAGGTATAACTGCAGTACGGAGGGAATGCGGAATATTATAAGCTACGCAATTAAGCATCGACTATTTTATTTATATCTGTCTCTCATTTGAATAAGTGCCTTAATAAATGATTGATCAGATGTGAAAAATCCATGTTCTGTTGCATCTTCTGTGAACGCAGGTATTGAAAATATTGCTTCGCTATCATCTATCATCCAAAAATATATCGGAATAAAATCATCGGTTTCAAAGATATCTATGCTCGAGAAGATTTCGTTTAGAATTTTCAATTGAGCATTTTCACTTATTTGAATATAAGATTCATGTGTTAGTTCGCTCAATTTAAAACCTTCACCAAATCTTTGTAGGTACTTATTTACTTTATCTTTCATTATTGATGAGTTAATCCATTCTTTAAACTCATTGCCTTTATGATGAAATTGCTCTTTTAATATCTTTATCCGTTTTTCTTTAGAGTATAATATAACTGAGACCTCTATTCCTTCGTTTACTTTTCGTTCAATTGATTGTTTAAATAATAACCACCCATTTGGATTTGAAAATATTCCATAACCAGGTATATCAACAATTATAAATATTCTCTGTTTCGCTCTATCTAGAAGCTTGGCGATATCATTCAAATAAAAAGGAAATTGGTCTAAGTACTTCGTGGACAAAGACTCTTGAATCCTATTTAGCTTTTCTTCATGTTTTTCAATATTTTTTGTGAGTTGGGATGACTCTTTGCTGGATCGAATTGAAAGTACTGTTTGCCAAACAGCAATGAGTAAGGCTATTACAGTGATTATCAATGATACAGTTGAAAACAACTCTGAATAATTTTCCACAGATTTGATTTATAATGATAATCAAAAGGATAAATACACCACTTACATTTTTTATCTTATAACAATTCTTCTTTTAGAAAATTTTTGGCGCATTTACCTAATAATAAATAAAAGCCCCAAGATAAAAAAATAACAATACAATTCTCACAATTATTCCCCCCACCAATAGTACCAATCCACCCAAACCAAGTATATTCAACAAACCTACGATTCCCTACGCTTATGAAGATTTGTTTATCATGCCTGAATGCATTCATTTTTTTAACACCATTTTTCACCCTGGCCCAAACGGGAAGTGTGCATGAACCCGTGCGGTATGTGGGGGGCACTTCCATTGATCCGCATGTGCATGAAGGCCGGTTGCGGTATGCCATAGGCGTAGAAAACAGACAAACTTTCCGCGCGAACCGCACCCACCCGGAGTTGGCCGATGGACACGGATGGACATACAGCCATGCTTCCAACCTGGCTTACTGGAACGATACATTCTACCAGCAATACCTCAGTAATCCGGTGGATGAACACATCGCACCGGGGCAAACATTGCTCATTACTTCTGCCGATGGCCGTGCATGGTCAAAACCGGAAGTTATTTTCCCACCCTATCAGGCTCCGCCGGATGTGGAAATTCCAGAAGGGTATGACGGCTACATGATGCACCAGCGGATGGGCTTTTATGTGGCTCCCAATGACAGGCTGCTCACCCTGGCCTTCTACGCCCATGCCGAAGACCCATTCAAGGAAGGCGGCATAGGGAGGGTAGTGCGTGAAATCTATAAAGATGACACTTTTGGCCCCATTTACTTTATCCGTTACAGCAGCCATACCGACTGGAATGCCTCCAACACTAGTTATCCTTTTTACACCGAATCGGAAGATGAGGGGTTTGTAACGGCCTGCAATGCCCTGTTGAGTGACAAATTGCAAACGTTACAATGGTGGGATGAAGACCAGGGGCTGGATGGTTTTTATGAAAATTATGAAGCCGGGCAGGCCCTCTCCTACTATGAGCGTAAAGATGGAAAAATAGTGGCTTTGTGGAAATGGTCACTGGCGGGCCTCTCGGATGATGGGGGCAAAACTTTTTCTTCTCCGGTAAAAGTGCCTACACTGGTAATGGATGGAGGCAAAGTATGGGGACAAAAAACGGAAGACGGACGGTATGCTATCAGCTATAACCCCATCAACAACAGTGAGTACCGATACCCCATGATTCTCGTTACCAGTGATGACGGCATTATTTACGATGATATGCTTTTGGTGCAGGGAGAAGTGCCACCACGCCGCTTTTTCGGCAGGTGGAAAGACTTTGGCCCCTGCTATATGCGGGGCATTGTGCCCGGCAATGGCAACCCACCGGGCAATGATATGTGGATGACCTACAGCATGAACAAAGAAGACCTGTGGGTAAGCCGGGTTCCCACGCCCATCCGCTATGCCGTAAAGGGAGCCGTGCAGGATGATTTTAACAATTTAGAAGTGGATGGTAATATTACCGGCTGGAACATTTACGCCCCCCTTTGGGCACCGGTGTCTGTTGTAAACTTCCCAAATACTGCCAACAAAAGCCTGAAACTGGAAGACAAAGACCCGTACGATTATGCCCGGGCTATCCGGGTGTTTGAAGAAGGCAATAAGGCAGAAATTCAGCTAAAAGTTTATCCTGAGCAAACCGATACAGGTGTATTGGAAATTGACATCACCGACCGCTTCGGCAACCGCCCCGTTCAAATTCGCTTTGACGATGACGGACAATTAAAAGCTATAAATGGCAGTAAAGAAGTAATAATTCAAACGTACCAACCCGGACAGTGGTATAATCTCAGATTGAATATTGATGCTACTTTGTATGGAAGTTATGATTTGTATATAGATGATCAACAAGTACTTAATCAGGCTGAGCTGGCGGTGGCTGTAAAGTCTGTAGAGCGGATTTCTTTAAGAACCGGGACTTACCGTAACCTTCCCGGACGGGATACGCCCAATGAAGATCCAGGGCCTCCCCTGCCTGGTGCGGATGAGCAGGTTCCAAAAGCTGTTTTTTTTGTAGATGATGTGAGAGTTACTGTAAACCCATAAAGATTATTAAAATTTAACATCAAAATATGCTACTAAAAAGACTCACTCTATTTGGACTGCCCTTACTGTTATCATTTTCATCTTTTGCCCAAAACATTGATTTCTCAAACGCTACCATTTACTGTCCTGAAAAGAAGCAAGAAGTTGTACAGAAAGCCATACAAATACTACAAGAAGAAGTGGAAAAACGATCTGGCATACAGTTGGAAGTTGAGAAAAAACAATCTAAATCTGCCACACCAGTAATCGCGATCAGCCTTACACAGCATCTGAGCAATTTACCTCCACAATTTCAGGAGGCGGTCAATGCGCTCCCATCCACCGGGCCTGAAGGTTACCAACTGGTCATGATGCAAGAAAGCAATGCCATTCTCATAGCGGGACATGATCCCAGGGGAGTATTGTACGGTATAGGGAAACTCCTGCGGAAAATGGAAATCAGGAAAGGGCAAATTTTGGTGCCTGAAAATATCACGATGGCTTCTACACCAAAATATCCCATCAGGGGCCACCAGTTGGGTTATCGCCCCAAAACCAATGCGTATGATGCCTGGACCGTAGCCCAATATGACAAATACATCCGTGATCTCGCCATTTTCGGGGCCAACAGTATTGAAATCATGCCGCCCCGCACCGACGATGACTTTACCAGCAAACACATGAAAATGCCCGCCATTGAGATGATTGCCGAGCAGTCACGCATTTGTGATGAATATGACATGGACGTATGGATGTGGTATCCCAATATGGGCACAGATTACCAGCACCCTGATTCCCTGGAGAAAGAACTGAAAGAAAGACATGAAATATTTAAAGCCGTGCCACGCCTGGATGCACTGTTTGTCCCCGGAGGCGACCCGGGAGATCTGGAGCCGGATATTCTCTTCGATTGGCTGGAAAAGGTAGCTGAGGTTTTGCATCAATACCATCCCAATGCCAAGGTTTGGGTTTCTCCCCAGGTTTTTCGTCCAACCCAGCCCTGGTTTGATGCTTTTTATGAAAGGGTCAATCGCCAATATGACTGGTTTGGTGGTGTGGTGTTTGGCCCCTGGGTCAAAACGCCTATTCAGGAAATCAGACGTATCGTAAAGCCTGAAATTCCCATCCGCCGGTATCCGGACATTACCCACAGCCTGAGTGCACAATACCCTATTCCTCATTGGGATTTGGCTTATGCCATCACATTGGGCAGGGAATGCATCAATCCACGCCCACAGGATGAAAAGATGATCCACAACGCCTTTGATGAATACGCACAAGGCAGCATCAGTTATTCGGAGGGCACCAATGATGATGTAAATAAATTTGTATGGAGTGAGCAGGACTGGAACCCCGAAACGCCCGTAATTGAAACCCTCAGGGATTATGCCCGGTTTTTTATAGGCCCTGACGATACAGAGGCGGTGGCACAAGGGCTTTCTGCTTTAGAGAAAAACATACAGGGGCCGCTCCTCACCAATGCGCATGTACCTCTTACTTTGCAACAGTGGCAGGCCATGGAACAGAAAGCTTCCCCAAAAGTACTCAACAATTTCCGTTTTCAGATGGGGTTGATCCGGGCTTATTTTGATGCATACGTACACCGACGGTTGTTATACGAAACAGAACTGGAACAACAAGCCAGGGATGTGCTGAGCAATGCAAATGAAACAGGAAGTGAACAAGCCTTACAAAAAGCCAAAGCAATACTGACGCAGAACTTCCCCTTTGCCCAATCATACAAAGAACGCTGCCTGGCCCTGGCCGATAACCTTTACCAAAGCATTGGGGCGCAACTCACCGTAGAAAAACATGGCGCCATGGGAGGTCGTGGCAATTTTATTGATAACCTGGATGCCCCACTGAATGATGCCGTTTGGTTAATGGCCCAGATTGACAACATTGAACAAATAACAACTGAAAAGGAGCAATTGCAAGCTATTCATAAAACGTTGCACCGAACTGATCCGGGCCCCGGAGGGTTTTACGATAATTTTGGGTCACCTGGAAGTTGGTCTAAAGTTATCGTGCATAAAAGCTGGGAAGAAGACCCAGGCAGCCTGCATTCACCCCGGGTGAGCTTCGGAGCGGGTATACAAGGCAAAGAGTGGGTTCATGAAATTACGGCCAAAGGTTTCGCCGGACAAGCCATCCCCCTTGCATGGTCAAATCAGGTAACAACCCTTTATGACCAGCCTCTTGAGATTGTTTATGATGACTTAAACCCGCAATCATCTTATACAATTCGGGTTGCTTACACTGGTAGATTTCGCTCAAAAATGAAATTAATAGCTGATGACAATTACCAAATACATGATTTCATTCAAACCGGAACCCAGCCCATTTACGAATTTCCTATTCCTGCTGAAGCCTTACAAGATGGAAAAGTCAAATTTTCCTGGACTTGTGGCGAAGGAGAAAGAGGTGCCCAGGTAGCGGAAATATGGATTATTCAGAATGCTGGTCAACAATGAGCCGCTTAATAGAAATTATTTTTATGTTTTGGTTCATTCTTCCGGGAAATAATACAGCATAAGCGTTGAAGGATCGGGCAAATCGCCCTCCCGGGGCCGATCACGGTTCCGGGTCAGGGTTTCCCAGCGTAGTACAAAAATCCCATCCGGTGTTTTATCAGAATCCATATTCACTTTCATGCCTGGAAAGGAAGACCGGACTTTTTCAAGGTGATCCGGATACCCTTTGTCGTAAGGCAGTTCTTTAATGACAGATAAATTTTCTTTATCCAACAAAAACTTTTGCGTACCCACCGTATCAATGGTGTATTGTTGGGTAAGTTGCCCATCTTCAATCTCAATAGGTGCTATACCCAATCGTTTATTGAGGGAACCTCTTCCGCCAAAATCCCACCGAAAATTCCAGTCGGTAGTTTGGTAAACCTGCCAGCCATCGGCTTCCCTTCTGGCATTGTAAATCTGGGTGTTTCCGTTTGGACCATACTTATGGTAAGTTACCATAGGCCGGTTTTTATGATCAAAACCAAGAATGGTATTCCCGTTGATCATTCCGTGTTTTACGGGCACTGGGTCTATGATTTCACAGTTTTCAAAAGTGATGGGCAATGGTTGGGGAGAACCATCACTTTTTTCCCAATGTACGAGGTCTTTACTGCGGGCATACGAAAGGTCATGATTGGTTTCGGCATCGGGCGTATCCCGCCATACCCAGATAAGGTGATAATAACCATCCGGACCCAGTTTGGGGCCGTGGAGATATGCATTCATTTCTCCCTTTCCATCTACCAGCGGTTCGTCTAACAGACGGCTCCACGTTTGCGTTTCCGGGTCATAACGGTTATAAACCTGGTTGCCATTCCCACTCCCCCCATCACGATAGGTAAATATCAGGTCGCCATCCGGGGAAGGGAAAAATTTCGGATAAGTGGCACGATCTTCCAGGTTTCCGATCAGTGTTGTCTTTCGCTCCAAACTACTGACATCATAAGGCGTGGAAGCCTGAAAATACACGAGGGGATCAGCGTGCATATTACCAGACACATGCAAATTCCCTTTGCTGTCCAGCGCCATCGCAATGTAATTGTGGGAATCCCACCCAATGGTTTCAGGCAGGGTTTTCTTTTGCCAGGAACGCTCTCCTAATTTTCGTTGGGCAACAATCATGGCCCGTGTACTGTCGTAATATGCCACAAACTGATGGGGAGGCGCTGTTAATATATCAAAACCCACCGGATGTCCTGACCATACATCGTCTATTAAGAGGGAGTCTATACGAGTATTTGTAGAAACTTCTTCTGCAGTATTTCCGCTACAAGCGGATAGCAGCCAAACACCAGAAAAAATAAAAAGAAAGTAGGATAACATTTTGTTAAGATTGTGCATGGTTTCAAAACTAATCAATTTTTTAAACATCACTTTACCATATTCTCCAACACTACCACCGAAGGGCTACTTTCAACCCATTTATCAAACAAACCTGTGGTATCCCCTTCCGGGTAAAAGCTAACGAAGGCACCCAAAGCCAGGTCAATATCTCCATCCTTGTCCAAATCATTGGCATCCATCACCATCCAGCGCCCGTCGGTTACGTCGGGAAAGGAATAAGTGGTAAATTCCATGTTGCCTGCGTTTTGTAAATACACAAAGCTTTCCTCCGGGGAACGGGCATAGTCAGGAAAATAGGAAATGGCAGCGATATCCAGGTCTCCATCCAGGTCATAATCCCGAGCCAGGGCTTTGTACGCCCCGTTTAATGGGTAAAACCAGGCTTGATTGAACTGGAAACTCCCATCATTCAGATATAAGTATATGCCGTGAAAGTCTTTTAAAACAGGAGAAATATCCGCATTATCCCCACAAGTGTACAGAATATCCAGGTGGCCGTCATTGTTAAAGTCAACCATTTCAAAATAGGTAGAACCATTGAGGGGGGAAAAAGAGAGCAGGACTTCTTCTTTCAAAAACCCATACGAACTATTTTTGAAGAGATAGATTCCTTCTTTCCCTTGTGCCATCAGTACGATGATGTCGGGCAGCCCATCTTCATCCACATCGGTTACGACCGTAGCAATGGCGCCGGGGTCATTTTTCAGGTAATGAATTTGGTACTGATTGTTTCCTTTGTTTTCGTACCAGGCCAGTTTACCCAGTAAGTTGCCAAAATCACATACTAAAATATCCGTCTTGCCATCTACATTCAAATCGGTATATTCTACATGCACCGGGCGTTGCAGCTTTTCTAAAAGCACGGTTGAGCGGTTGGGTTGGGGAGCATTATTTTCAATATATAATTGTTCTATCACCCCCTGTTTGTGATCAGAAGGGAAAACTTTGGTGCCTACCGTTGTCAAATGCGCCGTATCATTCAATATTTGATAATCAATGGGGGTAGCAGGTAAAAACAGTTCGTATTCCTTCTCCAGCGCCTGATCCAGCATTACCAACTGGCTCACGTTGCGCTTACCGTCAGAAAAAGCGATTTGCGAACGTTCGGGAATGATTTTTACCATGGTACAAAGGGGTGGCTTCACTCCATATTGCGACGGACGATAGTTGAAATGGGGCAAACCCATCTGGATGTTTTTTTCTCCGGTAGAACGGGGCAGGGCATCAGGTGCCTTTTCCAGGTAATACGCCACTATCTTTTCCCAATCTGCCTGGGGTAAAACTGGTTCCAGGGGATAAATTTTCCCATTGATCACCGCCTGCCGGGCTTCCCCGCTTTCATACAAACTATCAGGAGGGCCATCCCCTTCAAAAATGCCCAGGCGGTGCCCCATGGCAGGCAGCACCTTGTTCTTCCAAATTTCTTTGGGCAGTTGGTCGGGAGTAACATGTACATGACAACTACTGCAATGTTCAACGGCCAGGGCACTTCCCGGTAAATCGCTTCCTTTATCCGTATTCGTATTACAGGCCATCCCCAGGGCAAGCAGTCCTATCCACCATAAATGGTTCATAATCATCAGAATTTATCCTGTAAATATCCATAATATTTCGGGAGCCTTCAATTTGAAGAGTGCGCATTTTGCGCTAATATCTTCCAATTCTGCGTACATTGAGGAAACTTTTACGAAAAAAGGACTTCTTCCTTTTATTTTGTCGGTTAATTTTAGCTATTCTTACAGTGGCAGTAGGCAGCGGCAGTACTTTCTTTCCTGCCACTGCCTACTGCCTACTATTACCGTCGCTCAAAACCGAACCTAAAAACCAAACACCCTTGAATCTCACAGACCTCATCGTTTTTTTTGTTTATATGACGGGTATTACCGTTTTCGGAAGTTCCTTTTACCGTAAAAACAAGTCTTCTTCCGCGTTTACACTGGGCAACAGCGATTTCCCGGGCTGGGTCATTACCATGTCTATCTTCGCTACTTTTGTGAGCAGTATCAGTTTTCTGGCCCTGCCGGGTAATGCTTACCTTTCCAACTGGAATGCCTTTGTTTTCAGTTTGTCTATTCCGGTGGCTTCGTACATGGCCGTGAAGTTTTTCGTACCCCTGTACCGTAAAGCCAACAGCCCTTCGGCTTATACCTACCTTGAAACCAAATTTGGCCCCTGGGCACGCATTTATGTATCGGCCTGTTACCTGCTGTCCCAGATCATGCGCATAGGCACCATATTGTATTTGCTGGCCCTGCCCGTCAATGCCATGTTTGGGTGGAGCATCATCACCATCATCATCGTTACCGGCATTACTGTTATGATTTATTCCCTTTTGGGTGGCATTCAGGCAGTAGTGTGGACCGATGCCATTCAGGGTATCATCCTTATTTCGGGGGCATTGCTCTGTCTTATTTTTATCTTATTTTCTATGCCGGAAGGCCCTGCACAAATGTTTGAAATCGCAGCAGCCCATGACAAATTCAGCCTGGGTAGCTTTAGTTTAAACCTGACAGAATCTACGTTTTGGGTCGTATTGATTTACGGTATTTTTATCAACTTACAGAACTATGGCATAGACCAAAATTATGTGCAAAGGTATATGGCCTCCCGGTCTGAACGGGAAGCGAAACGCTCTGCCTTTTTCGGAGGCATGTTGTATATCCCTGTTTCCCTGGTTTTCTTCATGATTGGTACGGCCCTGTTTGCCTATTACACCGCCCAGCCTGACCTTTTGCCAGCTGATCTGCAGGATGTAAACAAGAGCGACCGCATCTTTCCATTCTTTATCGTCAACAACCTTCCTCCCGGCTTCACCGGATTGCTGATCGCTTCCATTTTCGCTGCCGGCATGAGTACGGTTTCTACCAGCATCAACAGCTCAGCCACGGTATTTTTAACAGACTACTACCAGCGGTACAAGAAAACCGCCATTACCGACAGCGAATCTATGCGAATATTGTACATCGCTTCTTTCATCATCAGCCTGGTGGGTATTATCATTGGTGTGGCCATGATTAACGTAAAATCTGCCCTGGATGCCTGGTGGAAGCTGGCTGCGGTATTCAGCGGGGGCATGCTGGGGTTGTTCCTGTTGGGAGCCTTTGTGAAGCATGTCAACATCAAAGGCACCATCATCGGGGTTATTTTGGGGCTGTTGCTCATTCTCTGGATGAGCCTCTCGCCTATCTTCTTTACCGAAGAACCCGCCAGTAGCTTTGCCAGCCCGTTCCATGGTTACCTAACCATTGTACTCGGTACTTTGGTCATATTCTTCACCGGATTTCTGGCCACCATTTGGAAGAAGCAGCCTGATAAGGTGAAAATGAAATGACCCTATCGGTTGTAAACCTGTGGTACAGGCTACGCGCCCCGGGCATCTTGCCTGTACAGGCGAGACACCCGTACCACAACTAACTCTGGCACCAGACTTGTCCGGTGCTAAACAAATGAAATGCAGGACCCTGTCCGTCTTTTGCGAAAAAAGTTCATTTTTGCAAGCCGACGGACAGAGTCCTATTTATCAATAGTTAAGCACAGGACTAGAAGTCCTGCGCCTGTGAGGGCGCTCACATTGTATACCCCATATATAATTTTTAATGCAAAAACACCATCACTTTATAATTCACAAACCTTTTGGGTACCTGTCACAATTTGTGTACAACCAAAACAGGCGAAGAAATAAAAAGTTACTGGGCGAGCTTCATCCGTTTCCCGAGGGCACCATGTCTATCGGGCGGTTGGATGAAGATTCTGAAGGATTGTTGTTATTGACCACCGATGGAAAGGTGAGCATGCAGGTGCGGAGCAAAAAGGTGGAAAAGGAGTATTATGCCCAGATAGATGGGGAAATTACCGATGAAGCCATCATGCAATTACAGCAGGGCGTGGAAATCGGTTTAAAAAGGAAAAAATATACGACGTTGCCCTGTAAAGCTTTTCGTTTAGACCCACCCCCCACCTTTGCGCCACGTACTAAAAAAATAAGGGACGAAAGACACGGTCCCACAAGCTGGGTATCCATTACCCTCACCGAAGGAAAATACAGGCAGGTACGTAAAATGACGGCTGCGGTGGGGTTTCCCACATTACGGTTAATCCGGGTACGGATTGGCAATATCTCACTGAATAATTTACCCTCAGGAAAAGTGATTGAAGTGGATGGCTTCAAGCTGGAAGCCTCCATTTTTACAAATCCTTAATATTTTTCTTTCACAACCTTTGCTTTTTCCAAAAAAACCTTAGAAGTTCGGCATTTACTAACCGGCAGTGATTGTGATAAAATATGTACTTGTGCTTTGTGGGTGTGTGCTCAGCTTTTCCGTTTTGGCCCAAAAAAAGAATGCTGCCTACAAATACTTTCTCCAAAAAGCCTCCTCCCCTATTGTGATTGATGGCGCAGTGGATGAACCCGCCTGGCAGGAAGCCCAGGTGGCCTCCGATTTTTTCATGGTATTGCCCATGGATACCAGCCTGGCAAATGTGCGCACCGACGTACGCATGACCTACGATGACCAGCATCTCTATCTCATCGTAGAAAACTTTGAAGCCGTGCCCGGCCGGTACATTGTAGAGTCATTGCGCAGGGATTTTTCTTTTGGTAAAAATGACAATTTCCTCCTCTTCATGGATCCGTTTGATGACCAAACCAACGGCTTTTCTTTCGGTGCCAATGCTGCCGGGGCGCAGTGGGACGGGCTGATGTACGATGGCGGTAGTGTAGACCTCAGCTGGGATAACAAATGGACTTCGGTAGTAAAAAACTATGAAGACCGATGGGTTTTTGAAGCGGCCATTCCTTTCAAGACCATACGGTACAAAAAAGGCATTACCGAATGGGGCATCAATTTCAGTCGCCTGGACCTGAAAACTGCCGAAAAATCGAGCTGGACACCCGTACCCCGTCAGTTTCCAACGGCCTCTCTGGCGTATACGGGCATCCTGGTTTGGGACAATCCCCCCCCTGAAGCCGGAGCGAATGTTTCCATCATTCCTTACGCACTGGGCGGAATAACGCGGGACTATGAAAACGGACAGCCTACCGACTACCGGGGAGAAGTGGGGGTAGATGCCAAAATAGCCATTACTTCCTCTTTAAACCTGGATTTGACGGTAAACCCCGATTTCTCGCAGGTGGAAGTAGACCGACAGGTAACCAACCTGGACCGCTTCGAGCTTTTCTTTCCTGAACGCAGGCAGTTTTTTCTGGAAAATGGCGACCTCTTTGCCAATTTTGGGTATGACAGGCTGCGCCCGTTTTTCTCAAGGCGCATCGGCCTGGGCGTACCTATCCATTTTGGAGCCCGGCTGAGTGGCAAACTGAATAAAAACTGGCGCATTGGAGCCATGGACATGCAAACCGGGAAAGTAGACAATCCGGAGGATGGTTCGGCACCGCTGCCGGCACAGAATTTTGGGGTTTTTGCCCTACAAAGAAGGGTTTTCGCCCGCTCTAACATTGGCGTAATTTTTATCAACAAACAATCGCTCAACTATGAGCCGGATAATGGCAATGCCCCCTATTCCCAATACGACCGCAATGTTGGTCTGGAATATAACCTGGCTTCGGCTAACAATTTATGGACAGGAAAAATGATGTTCCTGAAATCGTTCAACGCCGATGCAGGCAACCGGGATATTACCCATGCCGCTAATTTAGAGTACAATAGTCGTAAACTAACCTTAGGCTGGCAGCACGAATATGTAGGGGAAGACTATACCGCCGAAGTAGGCTTTGTGCCCCGGCGGGGATATATCAAGATAAATCCGGAGGCTGCTTATCGGTTTTTTCCGAAAAAAGGCATTGTACTGAGCCATGGCCCCCGCATCAGTTCCACCTACTATTTTGATGAGTCTTTCCAACATATTGAGGATGAGAGTTTTATGGTGTATGAACTTACCTTCCGGGACCGCAGTTCGTTCTCCGGATGGGTTTCCCACAATTATGTGGAATTGCAAGACCCGTTTGACCCTACCAACTCAGGAAAAGACTCACTGGCCATAGGTTCAAAACATAGTTGGGAAGCATGGGGAACTGAGTTTGTTTCTACGCCAAACAGCCTGTTTACTTATTCGTTCAGCACACGCTATGGCGGATATTATGCGGATGGCACCCGCCTGAATATCAGTACTGAAATGGGTTACCGCTTTCAGCCTTATGTAAGCCTTGCCGTCAGTACCAGTTATAATAAAATAGATATGCCCGATCCGTGGAACAAAACCACCTTCTGGCTGGTAGGCCCCCGCCTGGATGTAACCATGACCAACAAACTGTTTTTTACGGCTTTCTTACAGTACAATGAGCAACAGGATAATATCAACCTCAACACCCGTTTTCAATGGCGATACCAACCAGCATCAGATTTTTTCATAGTATATACCGATAACTATTTCCCTGAGCCTTTTGCTGTCAGAAACCGGGCATTGGTGTTTAAAATCACTTACTGGTGGAATGTGTAAGCCAGTATTACGCTTAATATTTCATAAAGAACCGTTCTTCTACCCTCAATACTTTACATTCATATGCTATTTTAATAATTTGAAGCTGAAAATTTGTTAAACCATAAGCATTTTATCAAATGAAAAAGTTTACTGTTGTATTTATTATCATTGGGATTTTTGCTGCCTGTAATCCCGGGCAAGACACATCTACAGAAAATGAACCCAAAGCACCTGATAATGTAGCCTACCAATGGGGAGAAATTGCCCTGGAAGCTACCGCCAACGACACAGAAAAATTCAAGCCCCGCCCAACCATCACCTCCCGGTATTTGGGTTTAATTTTTACAGCTGTATTTGATGCATGGAGCAGATACGACGCGAAAGCTATGCCTGTATACCTGCAAGATGTAGCAAGGAGGCCTTCCGATGAACATATTGTGAGCAACAAAGAAATTACCATCAGTTATGCCGCTTACCGTGCCATGAGCGAGTACTATTATTCGGATACTGCTTTGTTCAGGAACCACATGATTAAACTGGGTTTAGACCCTGATAACCAATCCGTTGACCCTACTACACCTGAAGGTATTGGTAACCTCGCTGCAAGAGCTGTAATTGAAGCAAGGAAAAATGACGGGGCCAACCAGTACGGAGAAGTAGAAGGCTCCGATGGTGAACCCTATTTTGATTATACGCATTATCAGCCTGTTAATTCCCCAGACGAAAATATTGATGGTAACCGGTGGCAACCCAAATATTTTTCGGATGGAAAAGGGGGTAAATATGCCCCCGGATGTCTTACTCCTTACTGGCAGCATGTAAAACCACTACTTATTGAAAGTGCTGATCAGTTTCGTCCTGGCCCTCCTCCAATGGTCGGCTCTGAGCAACTGGAAAAAGAAGTAAAAGAAGTGATTGATCTGCAAGCCAACCTGACCAACGAACAAAAAGCTTTGGTTGAATTCATGCGGGACGGCCCGCAATCGGTACAGCAGGCCGGACACTGGCTCATTTTCGCGCTGGATGTATCTGAAAGAGACCAGCATACACTGGATGAAGATGTAAAGTTGTATTTTCTGGTAGAAGCCGTGGCAATGGATGCTTTCATTGCCTGTTGGGATTCTAAAATGTATTATGATTACGCCCGACCCTATGCATTGGTGCATGACTATTATCAAGACCAAATCATCAAAGCCTGGGGAGGCCCCGAAAGAGGTATGACAGAAATGAAGGGACAGGAATGGCGCCCTTACTCACCAGAAACATTTTTATGCCCGCCTTTCCCTGCATACGTATCAGGCCACAGCAGTATCAGTGGAGGTTGTGCCGAAGCATTACGACTGTTTACCGGAAGCGATGAATTCGGTGTAGAAGTGGAACTTATCCCCGGAGCAATGACAGAACCTGATAACGTAGGCGACCCGGTAACGCTTTCTTTCCCTACTTTTACAAAAACTGCTGAAATGGCGGGCATCTCCAGGGTGATGGGTGGCTATCATATTCAGGCTGATAACATTGCCGGCCTGGAACTGGGGCGTAATGTAGCAAGGGACGTCTGGAAAAAATACAATCAACTTATTGGTAATGAAAAAATGGCCCAAATCTCTCAATGACCTTCATTTTCCACTTTTTACCTTTTCTAGCCATTGTATTGTTATGCTTTGGCTGCCATTCGCCTGAAAAAACACAGAAAAGTGAGCCACAAAAGTTATGGGAAGTTCACGGCTCTTTAACCATCTCAAAGAACCAACGTTACATCCAGCATAACGACGGAACGCCCTTCCTTTGGCTGGGTGGAACCGCCTGGGGTATCAGTGAATGGCTAACCCGTGACGAAGTGGATGTGTACTTACAGAACCGTCAGGAAAAAGGCTTTAACCTCATTCAAATGTGTCTTCTTTGGGGAAAAAGGCAGGAAAACCCGGTGCATTTTCCAGTGAATCCGGAAAATGCATATGGAAAAAGAGCGCTTTTGTATACCAACAGCATACCTGACCCCGCAAGGCCAGATACTGTAGCTGGTGGTTCCCCTTTATCTCCCAATGATTACTGGGATCATGTAGATTACATATTGGAATCAGCTGCTGAACTAAACATGTACATCGGTTTATTACCAGTATGGGGACGCCGATATGTCAATGCTTCACATACTCATCATTCACATTCTTTGTTCAACGAAGAAAATGCTTATGCATATGGAAAATTTTTAGGCCAACGATACCGTAATACACCTAATATCATATGGGTGTTAGGAGGGGATGTGGGGGCTTTGGTAGGAAATGATTTTAGAAGTATATACAGGGCAATGGCCGAAGGTATCATCATGGGTATTACCGGAGAACAGGTTCGCTGGAATCAACCACACCCTGCCTGGGACGTTGCCTTGATGACTTACCATCCAGATGGAAGGCCATTTTATAACTCTTCCAATTGGTTTCATAGTGATGCCTGGCTGGATTTTAACATGATTGAAACTCATATTCACAGAAATGATCTGTATAAGGCAATCTTGAACGATTATCGGTTAGCTAATCCTGTAAAGCCCACAGTGCTTGGAGAAGGTCATTATGAAGGATTGACCAATAAACATTTTGCAGGCCCCATTCATATTCGTAGACAAGCTTATCAAACATTTTTTGCCGGAGGTGCCGGGCATACGTATGGTGCTTTTCTGGACAGCCTTAGCCATGGTCCGCTTTTTAGCCCAGCCAATGGTTGGAAAAACCTGCTCGACCTGGAAGGAGCCCAATCTTTTGTCTACCTGAAGCAGTTCCTTACGGAAAATCAATGGTGGCAATGGCAGCCTGATACAACCCTGATTACCGGGAATCATGGAAAAGGGGAACTTAAGAAAGTGGCAGTTACATCAAAAGTAGACAAAATGGTATTGGTTTACTTTCCAGAAAATACCCCCTGTACCCTTGCATTACCTGCTGTGCTTGATGCCGACAATGTAAATATCATGTGGTTTAACCCCAAAAATGGGGATAAAACTCAGATAGTCAATGTGTCACTGGAAGAAATAGACATACTTAAACCACCTTTGAATTGGGAAGATGCGGTTCTTCAAATCTGGAAGTAAATATCTGTGCAGGTTACCTAAAAAGTACTATATTGAAGCATAAACTTTATTACTACCTAAAACAACCAACCCATGCAAGAAAACAACTTTCCCAAACTCCACAATGCTACCTGGCCCGGCATTGTAGGCAAAGGAGATGATGCCGAACCTCCTATTCCTTTTGACAACATGCTTGCCATGACCGCAGCCGCTGTGGTAGACGGAGTCAAATTTGATGGCGTAGATTTGGGCCTGTTTTCACCTCATGTTGATATTGACAGCACGGATGATGGCATCAAAACCCTGGCGGAAAAAGTGGCTTCTTTTCAACTGAATATTGGTAGCCTGGTGGCACCAGTCTGGCCTCCTGCCGGGGGTGGTTCGGCCATGGGCAGCCGGGAAGAACGTAAGCAGTTTATCAATCAGGTGCGCAAAAGCTGCCACATTGGAAAAACACTGCGCGACCTGGGTGTGCGGCCCTATGGCGTGGTGCGGGCAGACTCAGCCTGTGACCCGAAAAGCTGGGCTGAAGATCCTGTAGGTAATACCCGGAAAATTGCCGAAACTTTCAGGGAAGCCTGCGATATAGCGGCAGACTTTGGAGAAAGTATTGCCCTGGAAGGAGAAATCTGCTGGGGGGGCATGCACTCCTGGAAAGCCATGCTGAATACGCTGGAAGCTGTTGATCGCCCCAATGTCGGTTTCCAGGCCGATATGGCCCATACGCTTCTCTATTTGTTAGGGTACAACAGCCCCGAAGACCGTATCCTGCCCAAAGATTTTGACTGGAATGACCGGGCAACATTGACGGAAGGTCTTAAAAAACTCACTGCTGCCCTGCGCCCCTGGACCATCGATTTTCATGTAGCGCAGAATGATGGCACCGTATTCGGCTCTGGCACACACGACAAAACAGGACG
This sequence comes from Cyclobacteriaceae bacterium, assembly GCA_965230065.1. GTDB lineage: Bacteria > Bacteroidota > Bacteroidia > Cytophagales > Cyclobacteriaceae. The sequence continues at coordinate 5,661,623 of OZ245942.1, forward strand.
GCATTGCCTCGCTACCGACCCTAACGGAAAGCTAAACGTTGCCGAAGACGCAGGCCACTGGCTCAGGAACGAAAATGGCGAGCTTACCAGGGCTTTCCGGCACATTTGCTGGGATGGCTGCATGTTTCCCAATGAGGTGATGATGCAACAACAAACCTGGAATAACATCCTGGCTACCATGATTCAAGTGCGAAAGTTACACGGGTGGTATGAAGCGGAGTAATTGGAAGTTAGATGCTAGATGCTAGATGTTAGAGTTTAGCATCCAGCATCTAAAAACCAGACAAAATATTTCCACAAAAACAACAATTACCAAATATGACACAAAAAAAAGCAATAAACATCGGCCTTATTGGCTGCGGATTTATGGGCAGAACGCACTCCAACGGATATAAACGCATTGGAGATTTTTTCCCTGAACTTACCCACCAACCCGTTTTAAAAGCAGTTTGTGCACGCAGGGAAGAAAAAGTAAAAGCCTTTGCCCAACAATGGGGCTATGCCTCTTATGAAACCGATTGGAAAGCACTCATCGCCCGGGACGATATTGATGCTGTGGATATTTGTGCTCCCAATGACATGCATGCAGAAATAGCCGTTGCTGCTGCCGAAGCCGGGAAAATGATTCTTTGTGAAAAACCCCTTTCCCGCACCCTGGAAGAAGGAAAAAAAATGGTGGATGCAATTCAAAAGGCTGGCGTACAGAATACCGTCTGGTACAACTATCGAAGGGTACCTGCCGTCACTTTGGCTAAAAAAATCATAGATTCTGGCAAACTGGGACGGATATTTCATTACAGGGCCAACTTTCTGCAAGACTGGACCATCAACGCCGATTTGCCCCAGGGCGGAGATGCTTTGTGGCGGCTGGATGCGGATGTTGCAGGCTCAGGGGTTACCGGCGACTTACTGGCCCATTGTATTGATACAGCCATTTGGCTCAACGGGGGTATCAAAGATGTGTCTGCCATGACCGCAACGTTTATCAAAGAACGCACACACCAACTCACTGGCAAAAAACAAAAAGTGGGCATTGATGATGCCTGCACCTTTATGTGCCATTTTCAGAATGGTTCACTGGGCTTGTTTGAGTCTACCCGGTATGCAAGGGGCCACAAAGCTTTGTACACTTTTGAAATCAATGGGGAAAATGCCTCTATCCGCTGGGATTTGCACGATATGAACCGCCTGGAATATTTTGACTATGCCGATGACGCTGAGGTGCGGGGCTGGCGGTCTATTCTGGTTACGGATGGTGACCAACCCTACATGGACAAGTGGTGGGTACCCGGACTGATCATAGGGTATGAACACACCTTTGTGCACCAGGCGGCCGACTTCCTGAAAAGCCTGGAAACCGGTGAACCTTGTGCCCCTACGTTTGAGGATGCCCTGGAAACCCAAAAAGTTTGTGAAGCAGTATTGGCATCTGCGACTTCACAAAGCTGGAAAAATGTTTAAGTGGAAAATTAAATAACTTCAAAAAAAACAAGTTGCTCTGAAAACCCATTAGCATTTAGTCAATATTCTAAAATATGAAATATCTATGCACTCTACTGATTTTCAGCTTTCCATTTTTGCTTGCAGCCCAAACCCTGACCATTGAGGAAGAGCAGTTTTTATTGGATAACCAGCCTATTGATATGTGGGGCATTCGGGTGGCCAGTGCCTCACAAACTGATAGCCTTACGACCCAGCTAATATCAGCACTGGATTCGTACAAAACTTATGGGGTGAATACCATCAACGTATACCTGCAAGGCTCCAGTGGCAAATTCAGTGATCCTTTCTCCAAGAATGGAAAAAAAATTGATAAAGCTCATATGAAGCGGTTGCAGCGCATTATCGAGGCCTGTGCAGATCGTAATATGGTGGTAATCGCGGGTATTTTTTATCAGCGGGTTATGAATAATATGGATGATTCCAGAAACTTACAGGATGAAGCAGCAGTGAGAAATGCCACCCGTACTGTTGCCAAAAAACTTAAACCTTACAAGAATGTAATCATCAATATCGCCAACGAACAGAACTCATCCTTTTACCAGGCTTTTGAGGCTTTTCAGTTCAACGATCCGCAAAATATCATTGATTTATGCAAATTAGTGAAAGAAACCAACCCTGAAAGTATTGCAGGCGGTGGGGGTTATCAAGACAGCAGCAATGTAGTCATCGGAAAATCTGAATATGTTGATGTTTTATTGTTTGACACTTTCAGTGGGGATATTGAAAACGGGCACCACAGCGGATGGCATTACGATTATTTCAGAAAAATGGGCATTACCGGCAAACCCATGGTGAATGTGGAAATATTTGGGGGTTGGACGAAAAAATTTATGCCACCGGGAGTTTATACCGAAGAAGGTAAAAAAATTCATATCCAGGAAATCGTTGAGGCCAAAAAAAGGCCGGGGCTTTCTGTACACTTTCATTCAAACCCCTGGTGCCAGCCACCGAAAGAATATCCCATACGTTATGACCTGGGCGGAATGGGAACTGAACAAGATCCGGGTATTTTGTGGTGGTTTAAAGCTATTGGCCAGTAAAAGATGTGTTTGGAAAACTTTGTCAAAGCCATCATAACAGCGCAAATCAGCTTTGACAAAGTTCTTACAGGCATCAATGTTGATGCATGTTGTAATCTTTGTGGACATGCTCCTGCTGCTCAGCATCCTCATCCATTTCCAGCAATAAATTGGCAATCAGGGCTGTCCACCCGGTTTGGTGGGATGCGCCCAGTCCTTTTCCGGAATCACCATTGAAAAACTCATAGAAAAGGTGGTGGTCTTTAAAATGAGGATCTGTGGCAAATTGCGCGTGCCGATTATCGTGGTACTGAAACTTTCCGGTTTCATCCCTTTCAAAGATTTTCAGCAGCCTTTTGGTCAGTTCCAGGGCAATTTGCTTCAAATTCAGCTTATTTCCAGAACCCGTGGGAAATTCGTACACATACGAAGGCCCGTAATATTTGTAATATTTTCGCAACGACTGGATTATGAGATAGTTCAAAGGAAACCAGATAGGGCCACGCCAGTTTGAATTCCCCCCAAACATAGAAGTAGTACTTTCCCCAGGCTCATATTGAATCACATGCTTCCCATGATGGTCAAATACATATGGATGCTCCTTATGATGCTTTGAGAGGGAGCGAATGCCATACTCTGACAAAAATTCATCCTCATCTAATAATCTTTTCAAGAGATGTTCCAACCGGTAGCCCCGCATGATGGAAAACAAGTAATTTCCATCTTTATTCTTCTCTTCTATCCGGGAGATCAACGAAGCCAAATCAGGACGGGTACGCACAATATTGACGGCCCTGATCTTAAACTCATACAATTGGTCAAAAATACTCCTGTTGATGATATCAACCGCAAACATGGGGATGATGCCCACCAGTGATCGAACTTTCAGGCGCTTTGTCCCTCCATTCTCAAACTGCACCACATCATAATAAAAATCATCCTCATCGTCCCACAAAGAAATATCCTTTTCCCCAATGTGGTGCATGGCCCAGGCAATGTTTAAGAAGTGCCTGAAAAACTTAGCTGCTGATTCTTCATAAGCCGGATTGTGCTGGGCCAGTTCTAGCGACATGCGCAACATATTGAGTGAAAACATGGCCATCCAGCTGGTAGCATCTGCCTGTTGCATTTTTTTTATGCCTGCGGGCATACGGTTGCGGTCAAAAACCCCAATATTGTCTAACCCCAAAAAGCCGCCCTCGAAAAGATCAATTCCGTTTACATCTTTTTGGTTGACCCACCAGGTAAAGTTCATCAATAGCTTTTGGAAAGCCTTCTCTAAAAAAGCCCAGTCCGGAATGCCTGTTTTATGTTTATCCTTTTCGTATACTTCCCAAACCGCCCAGGCATGTACCGGGGGGTTCACATCACTAAAATTCCATTCATACGCCGGAATTTGCCCATTCGGGTGCATATAATATTCCCGCAACATCAATTGCAACTGCTCTTTGGCAAAGTCAGGGTCAATGTGTACAAAAGTAGTGGTATGAAAAGCCAGATCCCAGGCCGCATACCAGGGGTACTCCCATTTATCGGGCATTGAGATGATATGCCGGTTGGTAAGATGCTGCCACTCAAAATTACGTTTATAATTACGTTTTGGCGGAGTATCGCCCGGTTCACCAAATAACCATTTATACACATCCAGGTAATAAAACTGCTTGGTCCATAACAGGCCACCCAAAGCAGAACGAGCCAAATGTGTATGTTCCTGATTTAATGTTTCAGGCAACAAGTCCTGATAAAACTGATTGTTTTCGGACTTGCGATCGGCAATAATTTCTTCAAACTCACTCCAGGGGTCATCCAGGCGTTGTTTGCTCAACCTTACCCTGAAAGAGTGAGAACTACCGGCCGGTATAGCTGCTTTTTGCCAAACAGCCGATTTGGTACCATATTTCTCAGGATTTACAGTAGGCTTTCCGTTCACCACAAAATCATTCACCCCATCTTTTACATAGGGAAACTCATTTTCTTCCTGGTAAATCAGCGATTTGTTGGTTTCATTTTCAGTAAACAACTGTTCGCCATATTCATGATACAGGAAATAATTGCCATTACGGCTGGAAGCAGTTTGTATGCAATGGTCTGATATGGCCAGCATTTGTGGCTGGGGGTAGCGCGTATTGTGTTTCCAATAATTCCGAAACCACAAATGTGGTAAAACATGAATATCGGCAGTTTCAGGCCCGCGGTTATGCACCGTAACTTTCATCAAAATATCGTCAACCCCGGCTTTCGCATATTCTATAAAGCAATCAAAATATCGATTATCGTAGAATATATTCGTATCTAAAAGCTCAAATTCCGACTTTTTCCGGCTTCTTTTATTTTTCTCGACCAAGGCTTCATAAGGAAATGGTGCCTGAGGATACTTATAGAGAAATTTACAATAAGCATGTGTAGGTGAAGCATCCAGGTGAAAATAAAGTTCTTTTACATCTTCTCCATGATTACCCTGCCCGTTGGTAAGTCCAAAAAGTCTTTCCTTTAATATAGGGTCATTTCCGTTCCAAAAGGCCGGAGCCAGGCACAAAACCTGATGGTGATCGCAAAACCCGGCGATGCCTTCCTCTCCCCAGCGGTAGGAAAAACTTCGGGCCTGTTCATGCGTAATACAATCCCAGGTATTTCCATCCGGGCTGTAATCTTCCCTCACCGTTCCCCACTGACGGTCGGTCAGATAAGGCCCCCATTTTTTCCAGTTTTTATTTTCGTTTGCATTTGATATCCTATTCTTTTCTATGTTTTTTTCCATTATTATTTTCAAATACATGAAACTTGTGAACGCTACCGTTTGCCCATATCATAGATTACCTATCTGAATAATTTGCAATTATAGAATATTATTCTTTTAAAAATCAAAATTACAAATTAATATTCTTGAAACACAGGACAAATATCCGTTTCATTTGAAAATCATTTATTTTAGGTCAAAAGGGATGCCATAAATTTAAATGCACAACAGATATCTTGAAATACTTAAACTCCAGCCGGGAGCTTCCAAAAAAGACATTAAATCGGCATACCGCAGGCTCTCCAAACAATACCATCCGGATGTTAACAAAAATGAAGATGCCGAAGAGCAATTTATTGAAATCAATGAAGCGTACAAGTTTTTGATGGAAGTGGGGCCAAAACCCCAGCAGCAGCAAACCGCTTATGATTATGACCCCATGGCTGATGAATATGCCAGATGGAGAGCAAGGGCACGGCAATATGCCTGGGAAAAGGCCCGGGAAGCACAGCAACAAAGAAATGAATTGATTCAGCAAATTCTTGCCAGGTTTAATTATTTAGCGGTTTTTATCATCACCTTCAATGTTGTCCTGGGTATTGATTATCTTTTGCCCTTAAAAGAATTAAACCTGCGTATTCTTAATATTTCCAAATCAATGGAAGATCGAAATTCAAGGTCTGGAAAAAGTATGGAAAGCTATTATGACAAAATGTATTTTGAGAACTTCATCATTCAATTTGAATCGGGGGAAATTTGGTATGCAAAACATGAAGACCTGGCCAAAGTGTATGTTACGCCCTTTTTCGGGAAACCTATGGAAGTGGTGGTAAATATTGATGGAAACCATTTCACCTATCAAAAAATCATCAACATTTACACCGTTTTCGGCTTTGTCATTCCTGTTATCATTTTCATTTACCTGTTATACCTATTTGTTTTACGCACAACAGATGGAAAACTGACCCTGGCTACTTTCATAAGTTTTTTCTTCCTGGTACAACTGTTTTTATTTTTCAGGTTTTAAGCTAAAAAACTAAAGTTATTTCTCATTCAGTTCTTGCAACAAACCGTCTAAATTTAGGGGGCGCGTGTACATGTCAAGTGAGCCATCTTCATTTTTAGGCCACAATGTTCGGGGTCTGTCCCAATACAATTCCACGCCGTTTTTGTCGGGGTCGTCCAAATAAAGGGCTTCTGATACCCCATGATCAGCCGCTCCGGTAAAGGAATAGTTGGCATCACGCAACCGTTTATAGATAATAGCTAAATCTTTGCGGGCAGGATAAACAATGGCCGTATGAAAAAGCCCTGTACTGTAACGAGGGGCTGGCTCTGCCCCCTTGCTGTACCAGGTATTCAGCCCAATGTGGTGGTGATAACCTCCAGCTGAGATAAAAGCCGCCTGATCGCCATAGGTAGTGATGAGTTCAAAACCCAAAAGCCCGCAATAAAAATCAAGCGCCCTTTGCAGATCAGCCACTTTCAAATGCACATGCCCAATGCGGGTTTGGGAAGGGGCGGTATAAGGTGTTTTCATATGTTTCTTTTTTCAAATATATGATGTTCAATTGTCAAACTAAAAGCGATGGAAGCAGTAGGCAATCTCAAAAGTATTACTTACTGCTAAACCGGAATAATTACCTCCCAAAAGGCAACACAAAACCCAGCCAGGGGATGATGATAAACTGGTCAACATAAGTACCCGCAGGAATAAAGCCTCCGTAGTCCAAAGAGATTTTGTTCCATACCGTTCTTCCTCCCAATGACAAAAAAACAAAGGTGTCTTCCCCTATGCCTAACCAATAGTTTTCAGAAATAAGATACCCCCGCTTTCCGGTACGCAGCATCCCGCTGAGGGTGATGGTAGGTGTTTCCGACCATTCCCCTCCGGCAAAACCATATCCAATACCAATATTCAGGTTTTTGTCTTTACTCCCTAAGGTAGTAACTCCATAAGCAAGCCCGAATGAAGACGACTCCTCTCCTATCACAGTGCCGACCAATGCACCTGCCCCCAGGTTTACTTTGTCTCTTTTCAGGGGAATAGAAACCTTAGGAGTAATCCAAACCGGAGTGGCACTGCCAGCGAAAAAAAACAAAGGTACGGTGCCTAAGCCAAGCGTAAAATTATCAGTCACCCCTACACTTACCTGATTAAATAATATCCATACATTCTGGTAATACCCTTCTCCCCTTTTTAATCCATATCCATTGGGTGCCCAAAAGTAACGGGTAGCCTGGGGGTTTTCGATCCATACCTCTCCTGCTTTTACCTGCCCGGGAGTAATGACATCCATCTTTCGCACATTTTCCATTTGAATGGTGATAACTCCCAGGTTTTCAGTTTCTAAAACAATTTCGTTGGGATCTCTTTTCAGAATCTTTCCAAAAAACTCATTGCCATCTGAAGTCTCGATACGCCAGAGAATTTCATCACTATCTCTTTCCTGTGCCATTGTGTTTACTGAAAAGAAAAGTATTAGCAGCAGAACCCAAAATGGGATAAAAAAATATTGATGAGAAAACCAGTACTTTTCTGCATTAATATCCTTAATTTTTTCCATAATTTTTTGAAATATACACAGACTTGATTTTGAGCAAAAGATATGCCTGATTTCCAAAAAATAATATAGAGGTTTCCTCTTATTTTTGTAGGGGTTATTCTTTAATTTCCGTTCCTTTTTCCTTCTTTCTGCAATATTCAGTAAATTTTAGGAATTATAAACACCTTAACGCTTTACTAACCATGGAATCTATGTTACAAAATATGGGAGTAACTGAAAATATGCTGTCTCAACAGGAAAAGGCTTTTTTAGATGAAAACGGATATTTGGTGCTGGGGCAAATACTAACCTCTCCACAACTTGAGGCCATTCGAAACAGTTTACAAAAATTATTGGAAAAAGAAGGTAAAAATGCCGGTGCTGAATTGATGGACTCCAAATACATTCGCCACCCTAAAGAAGAAGGGGCCGACCGCCTGGCCGATTTGGTCAACAAAGACCCGCTGTTTGACATTTTTTATACCCACCCCCGGGTGCTGGCAGGCGTTGCACATGTACTTGGAAATAAAATCAAACTTTCTTCCCTCAATTACAGGGCAGCCCTGCCTGGGTATGGGTTACAAAAACTACATGCCGACTGGCACGAAACCGTTGCACCGGGTGATTATAAAGTTTGTAATTCCATTTGGCTTTTGGATGATTTTTCGGCAGAAAACGGGGCCACCCGCCTGGTGCCGGGTACTCACAAAAATGGTATGCTTCCACAAGATGCATTGGAAGATCCATTTGCCTCTCATCCTGACGAAATTATTTTAGACGCCCCGGCCGGAACGGTAGTCATCTTCAATTCCCACACCTGGCATGGGGGTACTATCAATCGCACAGAAAAGCCCCGCCGGGCCGTACACAGCTACTTTTGTGAGCACAGTCAACCTCAGCAGATAGACCAAAAGCGGTACATCAGGCCAGAAACGCTTGAGCGTATCAGTGGTGCTGCCCGTAAATTGTTAGATGTATAAATAGATTGATTCTGATATTCTTTATTAATTTTGAAAAAACCAAACAGAAACTCCTCATGCACAACCTATTCAACAGTAGTTCAAGAAGAAGCTTTATCAAGAAAACATCCCTGGGTGTGGGAGCCGCCACACTCGGACTTGCCACTTCTGCTTATTCAAAGAGTTTATTTATACCCAAAGCCCCAAAAGAAACCATGGGCATTGCCCTGGTAGGACTTGGCTATTACAGTACGCAGATATTGGCCCCGGCTTTGCAGGAAACTAAAAATGTAAAGCTGACCGGCATTGTAACCGGCACCCCTGAAAAAGAAAAGATATGGCAGGATAAATATGGCATAAAACCCGAAAACACGTACAATTACGAAAACTTTGAAGAGATCGCCAACAATGATGAAATTGACATCATTTATGTGGTGTTGCCCAACTCTATGCACCACGAATATACCATCCGTGCTGCCAAAGCGGGCAAGCATGTGATTTGTGAAAAACCCATGGCCCTGAATGCCAAAGAATGTAAAGAAATGATTGCGGCCTGCAACGAAAACAATGTGCGCCTTTCTATAGGCTACCGCATGCAATTCGAACCTACCACACAGGAAATCATGCGCATTGGGCAGGAAAAAGTATACGGGGATGTGCGTTTTATTTGCGCCGGGGCAGGTTACACAGAATCGCGTGAAGGACACTGGAAAACCCAAAAACACATGGGCGGGGGTGCCATGATGGACATGGGTGTGTATTCTTTGCAGGCAGCCCGGTACACCACAGGACAAGAACCCCTGTCTGTTACTGCACAAACATTTACCCGAAGGCCTGAAATTTTTAAAGATGTTGATGAAACCACCACCTTCCAACTGGAATTTCCGGGGGGCACTGTGGCCAATTTGCACACCAGTTTTTCCAATAGTATGAACTACCTGGAAACTTCCTGTGCTAATGGCTGGTTCCGCCTCCGCCCGTTTTCAGCTTACCGGGGCATCAAAGGGGAAACCAAAGATGGGCCACTGGATTATCCGGTTATCAACCAGCAAGCTACGCAAATGGATGAACAAGCCGAATCTATCATGAACAATAAACCCATGCGCGTACCCGGTGAAGAAGGGCTGAAAGATATGCGTGTGGTAGAAGCTATTTATCAATCTATTGCTTCCGGTGAAAAAGTGATGCTGGACCCGGTAAATTAAAACGTTTGCCAGAAAATCATATCGTAAAAACCTTCCTTGTTTTTAGCGGTTATTTCCCTAAATACGCATCAATATCGCTGAAGCCAGGAAGGTTTAATTCAGTTTATATTTTCTGTATTTTTTAAGTATAACTCTTCCTCTCGGATGATTGATATTGAAAAGCATGATGAATTGCACAGGTATTTAGTGGAAAAGCAATTAATTCATGCCCGGGAGGAGGTAAAATATGAAAACCTGACAGGAGGCGTTTCTAACCGATGTGTGCTGGTAACACGTGATGCCGGGAATTTGGTGGTGAAACAGGCGCTGGAAAAACTGAGGGTAAAGGAAACCTGGAAGTGCGCCCCGGAAAGAATTCACAAAGAAGCATTGGGATTAAGGCACTTGAAGCAATTAACCCCACACCAAAATACACCGGCTTTTGTAGATGAAGATTTTCAGCAGCATATGCTGGTGATGAAGGCTGTGCTTTTTCCGCATCATAATCTGAAAACCTTGCTTTTGGAGGGAAAAATTTCATCATCGCATGCTAGTCAATTAGGGGCATTGCTCGGCAGCATTCATGCAAATTCTTTAGAAAAAGAGGAGTACAAAACAGCTTTCTCAGAAACGCATTTTTTTGAAGCTTTACGGTTAAACCCGTATTACGCATTCACTGCAAGCCAACTTCCCGAAGTCGCCGGTTTTCTGAGCAAATTGACAGAAACCACAAAACAGGTTAAAATAAGTGTAGTACACGGTGATTTCAGTCCGAAAAATATTTTGGTACATGATGGCCAACTGATTTTACTCGATCATGAAGTGATTCATTACGGCGACCCTGCTTTTGACATTGGCTTTTCGCTTACCCATCTGTTGAGCAAAGGAGTCCACCTGAAGACTCACCGGGAAGATATGCTGAAGTTCAGTCTAACTTACTGGAAAGCATATTGCACCGAAACGCAGCCACTATTACAGTTGCCGGAATTTGAAAACAGGGCCGTGCAGCATACCTTAGCTTGCCTGCTCGCCAGGGTAAAAGGAAAGTCACCCCTGGAATATCTTGATAAACATGAGCAGGTGCAGCAATTATCCATCGTGCTCAATTTACTGAACAACAGGCCCGCTTCGGTGGAAAATTTAATTCACAAATTTTTCAATGCATTAACAAAGTAAATGAGCCCGATAAAATCTTTAAAAGCCCTCGAAATTCTGGATAGCCGGGGAAGGCCCACCATTTTCTGTAAATGTACATTTGAAAATGACATCAGTGCCGGGGCATCTGTACCTTCCGGAGCATCTACAGGCATGGCCGAAGCGCATGAATTACGGGATAATAACAAAAACAGGTTTCATGGATTAGGTGTTACCGAAGCCATAAATAATATAAATACCGAAATCAGCCGAAAATGTGCAGGAAGGCGATTTGCCAACCAAAGCGAATTTGATAGTTTTATCATTAACCTGGATGGCACAACGCAGAAAAAACGTTTGGGCGCTAATGCGATTCTGGCTTGTTCTTTGGCTTTTGCCCGGGCAACGGCAAAAAACCAGCACCTGCCATTGTATGAATATTTTGCTTCCTTAATTGGGAAAAAGCCAGGCCACCTACCCAAACCCACCATCAACCTTTTCAGTGGGGGGGTGCATGCCGGACAGCAGGTAGCTATTCAGGACGTGCTTTTGGTACCAGCCATTGCCAAAACTACCATGGAAGCGCTGGAAATGGTATATACCATTTACTATGCCGCCGCTGATTTGATTTTAGAGAAATACAACATGCGTACCCTTAGGGCTGATGAAGGTGGCCTTGCCCCTCCTTTTTCTGATACCAACACCATGTTTGAAGATGCCGTATCAGCTATTAAAAAAGCAGGATATATTCCCGGAAAAGATGTATTTCTTGCCATAGACGTGGCTTCCAGCCGTTTTTTTCAAAAGGGAATGTATCAAATTGACAATAAGAACGTAAGCAGCCAGGAAATGGTGGATATTATCACAACCTGGACAAACCAGTATCCACTGGTAAGCGTAGAAGACGGGTTGGCAGAAGAAGATTGGACATATTGGCCACTGCTGAAGCAAAAAATTCAGGATAAAGCCCTGGTTTTGGGAGATGACCTCTTGTGTACCAATCCTGACCGCATTGAAAAAGCCATCAATACAAATGCTGCCAATGCTCTTTTGTTAAAAGTAAACCAAATTGGAAGTTTGACAGAAGCTTCCAAAGCCTATCAATTGGCAAAAGATGCCGTATGGCAGGTAACCGTAAGTGCAAGAAGTGGGGAAACCGAAGACAACTGGCTGGCCGACCTGGCTGTTGGATGGGGAGGAAATCAAATAAAAATTGGCTCCATTACCCAGTCAGAACGCCTGGCTAAGTATAACCGGCTTTTGATGATTGAAGCGGAAACAAAATTTCCTTTAAATCAATGGCCGGGCTAAAAGGAAACGAACAAATATCGTTTACCTTTACAGGCTGGAAACCCGAATACAAAACGCTTTTTAATCACACAATTTTATAATGAAAGAACCTGAATCAGTAAATATAAACCAATCTGTTGCTATTTTAATAGATGGTAACAATATAGAAATCAGTTTGCACAACCTGATGGGCAGCAAGGATGTGATGCTCAACTTTGATACGCTCATACCCAAATTATTGGACAACCGTGGGCTAAACCGCCTTATTTATTTTCGGGAAGGAAAAAGCATCTCTACCAAGCTGGCCGAGCGCTTACACAGCCATTACCACGGATCGGTAGTGCCCTGTCATAAAAATGCAGACATACCCCTGACCATCAAAGCCACGCAAATTGCCCAAAAAGTAGACACCATCATCATCCTTTCGGGAGACGCCGATTATGTAGAGTTGGTCAATCACCTGAAATCTGAAGGTGTGCGGGTAGAGATTGCTGCTGTTGCACAAACCACTGCGGCAGTTTTGCTTGAAGAAGCTGATTATTTTATCCCTATCACCAAAGAGGATTGCTTTGAATACAGGCATTATTCAGGTAAAAACAAAAAGAATTGATGAAGTATTACCTCATTGCCGGAGAAGCTTCCGGCGATATGCACGGCGCCCACCTGATGAAAGCCATCAAAGCCCGGGACACCGATGCCGAATTCCGGTTTTGGGGTGGTGATTTGATGGCAGAGCAAGGCGGAGAACTGGTCAAACATTATAAAGACCATGCCGTGATGGGTTTTGTGGCTGTAATCCAAAACCTGGGAACCATCAGGAAAAACTTTAAGCTTTGCCGCGAAGACCTGCAAAAGTATCAGCCTGATGCCGTCATTTTTATAGATTATTCAGGCTTTAACCTGCGTATGGCTAAGTTTGCCAAAAACATCGGTTTACGCACTTTCTATTATGTGGCACCCCAGGTATGGGCCTGGCGGAAGCACCGTATCAAAAGCATTAAAAAATACCTGGACCGTGTGTTTGCCATCTTTCCCTTTGAAGTATCATTTTATGAAAAACACAATTATCCGGTCAATTTTGTAGGCAACCCACTGATAGATATCATTGCTGAAAAACAAGATACTCTCCCTGACTATCAGTCATTTATTAAAAACAATAGCTTATCTGATAAGCCTATCCTTGCATTACTGCCTGGCAGCCGGAAACAGGAAATCAGCACCATGTTGCCCATTATGCTCAATGCCGCAGAAAAATTCCAACAATACCAGTGCGTTGTAGCCGGCGCACCGGCTTTTGATGAAGCCTATTACCAACAATTTACTGAAGGAAAACCTTTCAGTATTGTTTTTGGCAAAACCTATGCTTTGTTAAATAATGCCAAAGCCGCTATGGTAACTTCCGGCACGGCTACGCTGGAAACAGCCCTGTTCAACGTGCCCCAGGTAGTGTGTTATAAAATGGGAGGATTTTCATATAAAATCCTTAAGCAACTCATCAAAATTAAATACATCTCTTTGGTCAATTTGATTATGGATAGAGAGGTTGTCAAGGAACTGATACAGGATGAGTTGACGGAAGAAAATTTAGAGGCCCAGTTAAATTTGATAATAAATAATGAGGAACATCAACAAAATATGCTGGGAGAATACCAGGCAATGGTAACAAAATTAGGAAAAGGGGGAGCAGCCCAAAAAGCTGCTCAAGTAATAGTAAAAGATATCAATGGTTAATTACTATTCCTCCTTATCGTGATTATCAACCGTAAATACCAGCCCGATACCCATGCTTTGGCTCAGCTGAATTTCATCATGCTGGTCAAAGTCATACAGCAACGTACCGGCTAAGTTCACGCTAATGTATTGGGTAACTTTGGCAGTAAAAATCAGATCCAGCCGATGGTCTATTTCTTCAAAATTAAAATGCTCATAGTTGGCAAATAGCTGATACCGGGCTTTTAAATTAATATTTTCAGCCAGATCCTTATTATAGCTTGCCAATACCTGAAGGGCAAACCATTCATAACGAACTTTACCTTCTTCTACCCCATAATTATTTTCTGTATTTCCACGAATTTCTTCTTCTATCTGAAAAGTGAGTCGGGGTGAAAATGGGCTTAACCGCAGCCAAAAATACTCTACCGGCTCGTATTCAAAACCTAATGACCCGGTAAGGTAACCCGGAGCCATAAACTGGGAAATGAGGGTGCGTGTACCATCATCATTAAATTCGTATCCCTTATCAAACTGCGATAAGAAATTGAGGGAAAAGTAAGTATCCCAATGCTGGCTCACGTTGTAGCCTACTTTGGTATCCAGAAATATACGGTCCTGGTTTTTCCGCGCGGTTTCTCCGGCATTATTCACAACGCCGTACAACAAGTCAACCACATTGTCCCAGGTCCACCGGTCTTTTCGGTATTTTGCCTGAAAGTTAGAATAAAGCCCAAAAGCAATGGAGTTGACACCCCCACCCGTCCAGTTACTGCTAAAGGAAGCCTGGTTAAAGGTAGCCCCTCCGTTGAAAGAAACCCTCCAACCTTCCAGGGAATCTGGTGTATCAAAAAGGCGTGCTCTTTCCAAAGATTGTAAAGTATCAGCTACAGTAGAAATATCATCATCCTGCGCAATAGCAGGTAAAACACAAAGGCATAATCCGGCGAATATTAAATACACTTTCATTGTTAAAATATTTTAAGGTAAGCAAAAAAAATAAGCTATTGTTACCACCCGGGTAACAACAGCTTTGCGTAAAATTTATTTAAAGGTGAAATTATTTTTCCTGGTACAAATGTACATCCCGCTGAGGGAAAGGAATAGAGATGCCAGCTTTATCAAAAGCTTTTTTCACGGCTTCCGTCTTATCAAAGAATACTCCCCAATAATCACCTCCGTTTACTTTTGCACGCACTTTAAAATTCACAGAGCTATCACCCAGTTCTGATAAGTTGATAAAAGGCTCATCGGGGTTCAGTATGCGCTCATCGTTGTATACTACTTCTTTGATCACTTCCCTTGCTTTATCAATATCGTCATTATAACCTATGCCAAAAATCCACTCTACTGTGCGGGTTTCTTCAGTGGTATAATTAATAATTTTATCATTATATAAAGGGCCATTGGGCAGGATGATGGTTTTATTGTCATAGCTTTTCAGTACGGTATGAAATATCTGGATTTCGCTAACACTGGCAATTACACCCTGTGCCTCAATCACATCCCCCACCTTGAACGGCTTGAGCAAAAGAATAAGCACACCACCGGCGAAGTTGGCTAAACTTCCCTGTAAAGCCAGTCCAATGGCCAGGCCGGCTGCACCTAACACAGCAATAAAAGAGGTAGTAGCAATACCCACCATCGAAGCCACAGAAATAATGAGCATTACCTTTAGCAGTGCGGATAAAATGCCAGCTACAAATGGGGTTAAGGATGGGTCAAAATCCCGTTTTCCCAGGCCTTTTTTAAATGCTTTTATAAATGAGTTGATAATAGCCCAACCAATGATCAGGACAATAATTGCCAAAAGCACTTTGGGCACATAAACTATGGCCAATTCTATAGCCTGGTCATAATATTCTTCGATTTTTTCCATGGTGATAGTTTTAGGTTTTGGTTGTAAAAAAAATAGAGTTGAATAAGAATTACAATAGTATTTCGATAAGATGATATATTAACTCGCCCAACGTTAAAAATCAGCCTTTTAATAATTATTTTTAGAAAAACCTTTCTGGTGCGTATTTTGTTTTCTGTCAGGACAAGCGATTTTTTATCATATGATGAAGACAGTTTTTAGTACCATCTTCATTAATGTAAATTATATATATTTGCGATAAAATTCATAATTATTCGTTTTAATTTTTGATTAACTTTCAATGATTTTCCAATTCCTTTCAATATTTTTATGTTTTTTTGCTTTTTGTTTTGGCAGTGCTCCCCTCAATGAACCTGTATTTCTACGTGAAAATAATATTGCTTTTCCTGCAAACCACCAAATACAAAGTAAAGAGGGGATTCAGTTTTATGGAATTTTATTAGATGAAGATTTCAACTGTTTGTACAAGTCTGGAAATGGTGTTTTTTCCTTTGAGGATAATGCCTTGCCTCTGGATATTCATAATTACTGGAACAAGCGGGGCGATGAAAATTATAAAACTTTTCTTACGAAAGTTGCTTATTCTGTTAACCGTGAGGTCTCTTATTTTTCTGAAAAGCAATTAAAAGATATACAGTTTATACGCAAAACCCTCCCAGATTATGAAGTAGACCAGCTTTCACCGGGAAAATATGCAGTAGATTGTGGTTATTTTGGGCCTTCATTCAATTATGACCTCTCATTTTATCGTGCCCCTTATCAGCAACCCGGTATTCAAGACCTGGTGGATTATGCCATAGCGCAAAATCCAGAATTAGGGAAACCAGCCCTGGTTTCCTTGCATCACAACTACAATTATGGCAAGGTAATGATGCACCGTACGTCAAAAATGTCTGTATCCCTGACCTGCTACTTCCCCTACCATCAATCAAAAACGCTTGTAGTCAATTATACCCTCAACTACATCTACGAATTACCACCAAAATTTTTGGGCGGGTATGAGTTGCTGATTGATAAAGTTAAGGAAGGCATCAGTGATTTAGTGATACAAACCCGGAAAGCTAGTTCGCAGGTATAAACCAAGGTGGTGAAATACCTTTACAACCACAGTTGATCATCCTCTACAATAATATCGTCCAGGTTTTCCTGTATGATTAGCTCAAAAGAATCCAGATCGAGACATAGCAGATTGCCCAAAAATTTATTCTCTCCGTAAAAAACACATCCGTTATCCAACGGAATCACCTGGCTTCTGCTCGCAACTGCCTCTTTAATTACTTCTATCAAATAGGGTGTATGTCCATGAATCAAAATTTTGCCTTGCAGCACCTTTTCATCAGGTTCAAACTGCCTTATCCACAACATTTCGTCGTAAGCTTCAAAAGGCGCCTTAGCTTTGAAGTTAAGGCCCGCATGCACCAGAAAAAAGTTGTCCAGCTCAAAATAGAAAGCGGATTTTTTAAAAAACTTGAGATATGCAGGCTTCACTCTTCTGTTGTTTTCTAACAAGTCTGTTGAGTTGTTATTCTCAAGATAAGTTATCAAAGATCGATCGTCATCCAAAATAGCTTTATCCATTACCATCTGCTCGTGGTTACCTCTCAATGGATAAATATTATAACCATTATTCATATATTCAATGATGATGTCAAGCACTCCGCTGCTGTTTGGCCCCCGATCAATATAATCGCCCAATAAAAAAAGCTGGTCTTTACGCAAGAGGTTTAGCTTCCCGAGCAATGCCTCAAAAGTTTTTGCGCAACCATGGATGTCTGAAATGACCAGTCTTCGCCCTTTATTCCTGGGCTTTTCCACAAAATACGACTCAGGTTTTGCTTCTTGTTGAACCAATATGCGTTTAAACCAGTTTTTCAAGCTTTAACATTTATAGTGAATTAGAGAAAATAAGATTTAGACAAAAATCTGAAAATCCATTTGGCTTTTACCTTATTTTTCTCACTTTTTACATAATTTTAGTCAATTATCACTAACTAAAAGGTTTCTCAAGGTTTGATAGTAAACATTTTTGACATGTTTTACAAAAGAGCAGGGAAAAGAATCCTCGATATAGGCATGGCTATTACTGGCTTTGTTATTGCCTTGCCAATTGTTGTAGCCATATTCTTTGTATTATTCCTAACAACCAAAGAAAGTCCTTTGTTCATTCAGGTAAGGCCGGGGTTCCAACAGCAACCTTTTAAGCTTTTTAAGATTAAAACAATGTTTAAGGGCTCACCAAAGGTTAGTAAATTTTGCCTTTTTCTGAGAAAATATTCATTGGACGAACTACCACAGCTGATAAATGTTTTATTAGGTGATATGTCAATAATTGGCCCGCGTCCACTGTTGGCCGAATACCTTCCTTTATATAATGCTTCTCAACGTAGAAGGCACAATGTACGTCCCGGCATTACCGGGTGGGCACAGATCAATGGGCGCAACGCAATACCCTGGCAAAAAAGGTTTGCCCTGGATATTTGGTACGTTGAGAACTATTCATTTCCGGTAGACATGTATGTTTTGTATCTAACAATCAAAAACATCCTGAACACAGTAAATGTGAAAGAAAAGGGGCTACAAACCCACGAAAAGTTTATGGGCAATCCGCTACCAGAAAATATGACTCCCCAGGAAATATGATTGTTTTTGGAGCCGGTGGACATGCCAAAGTAGTAATAGACTGTCTGGAAGCTAGCGGGCAGCCCATCGAGTCTATTATTGATAATGATGTCAGCAAAATTTCTGTTTTGGGCTATCCTGTTACCCACGCTTACGACCCTGACGTTCACTCCAACTCAAAGCTGGTAATTGCCATTGGCAACAACAAAACCAGAAAAGAAATTGCCCATACCATTAGGCATCAGGCAGGTGCCGTAATTCACCCACATGCTACGGTTTCTTCCCATTCCTCAGTTGGGACTGGCACGGTTATCTTTAACCGGGCTGTTGTACAAACCAGTGCAGCCATCGGCAGGCATGTTATCATCAATTCTTCAGCCGTAGTGGAGCATGATTGCATAGTGGGCAGCTTCGCCCACATTGCCCCAAATGCCACACTTTGTGGTGAAGTATCTGTTGGGGAAGGCACATTGATTGGTGCAGGTGCAGTTGTATTACCCGGTGTTTCCATTGGTAAATGGGCCACAATAGGTGCGGGTTGTACCGTAAAACGGGATGTGCCGGATTTTGCCACCATCAAACCGCGCGAAACTTCACACAAAAAGTTTATTGGGTATTCCCAAAAAGACCAAATATTTCTTTCCCCTCCCCACTTAGGATCTAATGAAAGCGCATACATTAACGAAGTATTAGCCAGCAACTGGATCGCTCCCAAAGGAGAAGCCCTGAATAAATTTGAAGAAAATATTTGCAAAACCACAGGTGCAAAGGCAGCTATAGCTTTGTCATCGGGGACGGCAGCCTTACATTTAGCGCTCATCGTTTTAGGTGTTGGCGCAGGCGATGAAGTAATTTGCCCTACTTTTACGTTTGCCGCCACGGCCAATCCTGTACTGTATCAAAAAGCCATTCCCATATTTATTGATTGTGAACCGGATGCCTGGAACATGCAGCTGGAAACATTGGAAGAAGCTATTAAAGACCGCATACATCATGGAAAAAAGCCAAAAGCCATCATGGCCGTCCATAATTATGGTATGCCTGGTAATATGGACAAACTTTCAGCAATTGCCCATAAATATGAAATCCCTGTAATTGAAGATGCTGCAGAAGCCGTAGGCAGTACTTTCCGGGGGCAACCTGTCGGCACTTTTGGAACCTTGGGCACCTATTCTTTTAATGGAAACAAAATTATCACCACTGGCGGTGGGGGTGCTTTGGTATCTGATAAACCTGAATTAGTGAAAAAAGCAAAATTTCTGGCTACGCAAGCACATGATGACTTACCCTATTATCACCACACCGCCGTTGGGTACAATTATCGCATGAGTAATGTGCTGGCAGCCATCGGGAACGCTCAGATAGAGTTACTAGAGCAACATCTAGAGAAACGTCGTAACATTTTTGAATACTATCAGAACAAATTATCTGGTATAAGCAGTATTGGCTTTCAGCAAGAGGGACCGGATTGTTATTCAAACCGCTGGCTGAGCTGTATTACAATGGATTCAGAAAAAGCCTCTGAAACAATTGAAAATATCAGAAAAGCATTAAAAGAAAAGCATATTGAAACCCGGTATTTATGGAAGCCCCTTCATACACAGCCCATATTTAAAAATTATCCTTTTTATGGAAATGGCATTGCAGAAAAGCTTTTTACTAGTGGCTTGTGCCTTCCATCAGGCTCTGCCCTCACGAGAGGCCAACAGGATAGGATTATTAAAGTTATCAAAAAGTGGTGTTAATTATTTATAATCACTCACAATCTTCAATTCCCGGATCAGGTCTTGGTTTTTAATGGGTTCCAGCGGGATGATCTCAGTTTGCGATTGGTTGATCCTGTAATAGCTGGTGTCATATTTGAGGAAAAGCCTGGTGCTTTCAGCGGTATTAAGCGCTAAAATCTCGTAGGGAATGCCTTTGAAATCACCATAAAGGAATAGTTTATTGTCTTTGTAGCTATAGTGGAAATCATATCCGTCCACCACTTCATTCTCTATTTCAATGGCGGGCGCTGATACATTTTCAGCCTGTCCTACTCCCTTCTCGGGCGCTTTAATATCATCGTAGTCTTTAGTTTGAAAATCATCATCAAAATCAGTAACGATATCTGGCCGAACAATTTCAGGAAGTTTAACTTCTTCTTTTTGCTCCTTACCAGAACTTGCAGCAATGGTATTATTTTGTTCAGCCTGCAATGTGTTTTTATCTTTTGCATTAGCAAGCGAACTTTTTTCTTCAACTACAGCATTTTTTTCCAACTGATTTTCACCGGGTTCAGCAAACACTTCTTTCGGAGAAGGTTTCTCTACTTTTGCCTCAGGTTCAAGGGGAATAGTATTTTCTACAATGCTAACATTGGGTTGGTGCAGCTTTTCATCCTCGGGAGAGAAATACAGGTATGCAGAAACACCCAGGGTAATGGCTGTGATTGCAGCCGCAGTCCACTTTACACCGCTCAAACCATACCAGGCCACAGGCCCATCAACAGGTATGGCATCCAACCGGGCTTTTAACTCAGCTTTACGAACATCTGACAGCGATGCGACAATCTCACGCTGTAAATTAACTTCATTCTGTAACAAGGGGTCTCGTTGCATTCGCTTTTCAAAAGCAATAGTTTCTGCTTCAGAAAGTTTTTGCTTCAGATAAGCATCAATAAAGTCCGGATGTGTTATGTTTTTGCTCATAAATTAGTCTAAGAAATCACTGGCCGAATATTTGGCCTTGATTACCCTGTCAAGTTTCTTTTTACATTTATACTTTCTGGTTTTGGTTGTATCTGTGTTGGCAAATCCAAGCTTTTTTGTAATATCCTGCATTGACATATCATCAAAATAATAATAAGTAAGAATTTTTCTGCAGGTTTCGTCCATTCTGGCAATACATTGATGAATAATCATCGCCCGTTCTTTTTGCTCATCATCAATATATTCAATTTCTTCTTTTTCTTCATGCGATAGCCGACTCTTTCTGTCCAATTCTTTTCGCCATAAATTGAGGCAAACACTATAGAGGTACGTACTAATTTTTGAAGTGAGCACCAACTTGCCACTGGTAACATTTTGCCAGAAAACAATCAGGGCATCCTGAAACACATCTTTTGCTTCATATTCCGTACCATTGTTCTTGATAATGATGCTTGTCATCATCCGATAATACTTTTTATACAGATACTCCAAAGCACCTTCATCTCCACGGCCTATCCTTGCAAGAACCTCACTATCTTTCATTACAAAAAAAGCTTACGCTTTATGTTTAATACTTTTTATCGCAATTTGGTAACCACTTATGTAATAAATCTGTGCTGATTTAAAAGAGAAAGGTTCGGTACAAAAAATTATTTACCCTTCAAACGGCACATGTTCATTATTGCAATATGTATAATTAAATGATAAAAATTTAACAAACATATAAATGAGTAACAGCAATTGTATGTTTTTAACCAAAATTGCGTCAGTTTTCTAACAAATCACCTCTCATCCAGGTTATGATTGCAATTTTCTATGATTCGGTTTACTTCAGTAACAGAAATCAAGCCATGCTGATTGCCCCATGCGTTGTAGATATAGGTAGCAATTTCAGCTACCTCAATATTTGTGAGTTTTTCATTTGCAGGCATTTCCAGGTTATAGTCTTTCCCATTCACCACTATCTCGCCCTTCAAGCCATTTTTTATCAGGCAAATTGTACGGTCAACATCTTCCAGCATATAATCTGAACTATCTAAAGGCGGATATAATTGCCCCAGGCCGTTGCCTTCCAGCTGATGGCAATTGCTACAATGCTGCACATATAACTGCTCTCCATGCACCATATATTGCCGTAGGCGCATGGCATTTTGCCCATTTTCATTATTATTCTTACCTCCACACCCCCAAATCAGCAAAAACATGAACCATCCAAAATACCGCATCTATGCTTCAATACTTTTATCGTCTTTCAATAGCATTTTCATGTCTTTGATCAGATGGTCAACCTCCTCGGGTTTGGTGCCGTCGTAAATGCCCCTGACATGCCGGTTTTTATCCACGAGGATAAACGCCCCGGAATGAATAAACCCACCAGGAGCATTGCTTTCTTCGTCGGCGGTAACCATATAACTTTTTTGGGCTGTTTCGTAAATAGCTTCCTTTTCACCGGTTACAAAATGCCATTTATCGCTCTTTACACCCAGGCGTTGTGCATAGTCATGCAATAAAGCCACCGTGTCATATTCGGGGTCGATGGTATGCGATAGCAAAGCCACTTCTTTGTTATTTTCAAAGGTTTCGTACACCCGGAGCATTTGTTTTTTCATAACCGGGCAGATGGTAGGACAGGTTGTAAAGAAAAAATCAGTCACATAAATTTTTCCATCAAATGTTTGTGGAGTAATGATACTGCTGTCCTGGTCTACAAACCGGAAGTCACCCACTTGGTGATGCACCGTATCCACCATTATTTTGCCGTCAACTTTTTTTTCCACGTACTCGGCCCTGCCCAGAAAAGGCAGCTTGTGGCCTTCTGAGTGAGTATTTTGCTTGCAGGCAGCGATTAAGGTTAACCCAATAAATGTAAAAAGGATATTTACGAATGAAAGGGATAATTTCATTTTAAAAATAATTTATTTATGCAATTAAAATTATAAACATACACGGCTATTTACGGGTTTAGTTTCGCTCCCTTATTTTTTTATAAAGGCGGATAGCCAGCATGAGTAATACGGTAAAAATCAGCAGTCCGAGCAGCCCCCAAACCATACTCATCGTGTTTTTTAATACTGCCAGGAAAATGATGCTGACCAGAAAAATGGTGGCAACTTCATTCCATATACGCAATTGGAGGGACGAAAAAACAGTTTCTCCCTTTTGCAATTTTTTGAAAATGTAATGACAGTAAAAATGATACCCATACAGCCCTGCCACAAAAATCAGCTTTACCCATAACCACCCGGGCATATTACTGGCATATACATGCAGAAAGTACAAGCCAAAGCCTAAGGTAATAATGGCAGAAGGCCAGGTAATGCCATACCACAACCTGGATGACATTAATTTGTATTGACTCAACAGAATACTTTTTTCCGGATCGGCCTTTTGGTATGCTTCGGTATGATAAACAAATAGCCGTACAATATAAAAAAGTCCGGCAAACCACGTTACAATAAAAATAATGTGCAGTGCTTTAATATAGGTGTAGGCCATGATAATGGAAAGCGGTGTTTTATGGCGCAAATAAAAACTAAACAAGCAGAGAAACAAATTGAGAGGTATAATCATTTTACCCGTTGCCGGTTAAGCAAAACAGCCAACTGGCTTTCTGTCACTTTTGCAAACTCAAAACATTTGTATATATCAAAATATTATTGAGAGGAATTGTTTTTCAAAGAAGTTGATAGTATTTAGTACTTAGAATGTTAATTTAGTAGCCATAGATTATTCACCACAAAATATGAGGATCATGTACAGAAAGATTTTAGCGTTATTGGCCATGCTGTTTGTGCCAGCTCTTTTCGTTCAAGCCCAAAACATTTCTGACGACCTGTCCAGCAAAATACCTGTTGGCAATGAGATAAAAGTTGGGAAACTAGACAATGGATTGACCTATTATATCAGAAAAAACACCAAACCAGAAAACCGCCTGGAACTGAGATTGGCGGTAAATGCAGGCTCAATCCTTGAAGATGATGACCAGCTGGGGCTGGCGCACTTTACCGAACACATGGCTTTTAACGGTACGGAAAATTTTGAAAAAAACGAGATTGTTAATTACCTCCAGTCGATAGGTGTGCAATTTGGTGCTGACCTGAATGCTTACACCAGCTTTGATGAAACGGTGTATATGATCCAGTCTATCCCAACGGATAATGAAGAATTTATTGAAAAAGGATTTCAAATCCTGGCCGACTGGGCACATGGTGTAACTTTTGAGCATGAAGAAATTGACAAAGAAAGGGGCGTCGTGATTGAAGAGTGGCGCAGAGGCCGGGGGGCTTCCCAACGCATGCGTGATGAATGGTTCCCTATTGTTTTTGAAAACTCCAGGTATGCCGATCGCCTGCCCATTGGCACCAAAGATATTCTGGAAAACTTTGATTACGAAACCATCAAAAGGTTCTACAAAGACTGGTACCGGCCCAGCCTGATGGCTATTGTGGCAGTAGGCGACCTGGAAGTAGACGAGATGGAACAACTTATCAAAGATAAATTTGGAAAAATTCCTGCTTCGGAAAATCCCAGGGAAAGAGAAATGTATCCGGTGCCTGACCATGCTGATGTAAAAATTGCTGTGGTAACCGACAAAGAAGCTTCCCAAAACCAGGTGGCACTTTATTACAAACAAGATAATGAAGAAGAAGAAAATTTAGGGGATTACAGAAAGTTCCTCACGTACAGACTATTCACCGGAATGCTAAACCAGCGATTGCGTGAGCTTACCCAACAAGCCGACCCGCCCTTCATTTTCGGTTCTGCCTATTACGGTGACTTTGTGCGTACCAAAGATTTTTACGCACTTTCTGCCGCAGTAGCTGAAAATGGTATTGAAAAAGGACTGAAAACCCTGCTTGAGCAAAATGAAAAAGTAAAACAATATGGGTTTACCCAAACTGAACTTGACCGATATAAAAGTCAGTTACTCGTAAGGTATGAGCAGGCATACAAAGAAAGGGAGAAAACTGAGTCACGCAATTATGCCGATGAATATGTCCGAAACTTCCTGGAAAATGAACCTATTCCAGGCATCGCGTTTGAGTACAGGTTTGCAGAAAAATATTTGCCTTCAATTTCATTAGAAGATATAAACAAATTAACGGATAAGTTCATTACAAATGAAAACAGGGTAGTATTGATTACAGCTCCTGAAAAAGAGGGAGCAGAAGTTCCTACCGAAGAAGAAGTGATGCACATACTAGATGAGGCTGAAAATATGGAAGTTGAGGCATATGTAGATGCCGCAGTAGCCAGTACCCTTATGGAAACGCTACCAAAGCCGGGAAAAGTAACTGAAGAAAAAAAGCGGGATGCCATCGGTGTTACAGAGTTAACGCTTTCTAATGGTGTAAAAGTTATTTTAAAACCTACAGATTTTAAAGCCGATGAAATTTTGATGTCTTCCTTCAGTCCGGGTGGCAATTCACTATACCCCACTGAAGAATACCCATCTTCATTATTTGCAGATAACATCATTACACAATCCGGTGTTACAGATTTTTCTGCCATTGACTTGCAAAAGTTTTTATCGGATAAAACCGCCGGGGCTAATCCTTATATTTCAGAGTTACAAGAAGGGATGCGTGGCAGTGCAGCCCCCAAAGATTTGGAAACCATGCTGCAACTAGCCCATTTATATTTTACCGCCCCGCGTAAAGACCAGAATGCATTCCAGGGTTACCTCTCCAGGTTAAAGGCTTATTTTGCCAATGTGATGTCAGATCCGTCCAATTATTATTACGATCAGCTTTCCAGGATTATGACGCAGAATCACCCCAGGGGAGGTACTTACCCCACGCAGGAAGAGTTAAATGCTGTGGACTTTGATGAAACCTACAATATTTATAATGACCGTTTTGCCGATGCCAGCGATTTCACTTTTGTTTTTGTAGGCAATTTTGAAGTAGAAACCATCAAGCCCTTGCTGGAAAGCTATTTGGGCAGCCTGCCCAGCACCAACAGAAATGAAAGTTGGAAAGACGTAGGCATCAGGCCCCCTGAAGGCGTGGTAGAAAAAACGATCAATAAAGGAACAGATCCTAAAAGTATTGTTACCATCTCCTTTACCGGAGATTTTGACTATAACAAAGACGAAGCTTTCAAACTTAATTCGTTGATTGAGGCATTAAACATCAAATTGATAGAGCAAATTCGTGAAGAAAGCAGTGGTGTTTATTCTATACGTGCCATGGCAGATGCTGAAAAATACCCTTATGAAAACTATTCCATCACCATTCGCTTCCCTTGTGCACCGGAAAACGCCGATAAATTATCGGAAAGTGTTTTTGGAGAGATTAAAAAAATAATGGAAAATGGCCCTACGGAAGTAGACCTGAATAAAGTGAAAGAGGCACAATACCGGGAAATGGAAACCAAACTGAAGGAGAATGGATTTTGGCTATCTACTTTGGCAAATTACTACTGGTATGATCAGGATCCTGAGAAAATATTGAATTATAAAGAAGCTATTGATGGGCTAACCATTGAAAAGCTAAAAGAAACCGCCAACAAATATTTTGACATGAACAATTACGCAAAAGTTGTGTTGATGCCCGAAGGCAATGCTGCAGAATCGGGGAAATAAGATCAGGATGTCCTGCATAGGGTTTGGATAAACAGGATTTGTAATGTAGTTACTTAAAAAAGGCCGCTGCTAACATAGAAAGCTTTGGCCTTTTTTCTTTTTCAAAGGTTCTGGTTAATATTGCAAAATAATAATTATTCGGGGTGTAGCGCAGCCCGGTTAGCGCGCGTCGTTCGGGACGACGAGGCCGAAGGTTCGAATCCTTTCACCCCGACTTTTAAGACTTCAAAAGTCGGCAAAACCCTCTAAATTTTATGTTTAGGGGGTTTTTCATTTTCTTACCCCTCCATAATATTCAACTTTTCTCAATACTTTGGTGAACTATTCGGTGAACAGTTTTTATATTCGTAACTGTTCACCTAAATCAATGTAATCAATTGATAATCAGTTATTTATATTGATTTATTTTGTTGGTTTTTGGTGAAATAAGAGGTCAGTTAATGTAACTAAAATGAACCAAAAACAATTAAAAAAATGGACAACAAAAACACCTACAGTACAGCATTCATTTTAAGGACTTCCCGTTCTAAAGGTAAAACTGCCCCAATTTATTGTCGCATTACAGTGAATGGACAACGCACTGAGTTTTCTATCAAGCGGTCAGTTGCCATTAACAAATGGGATAATGGAAAGGTAAAGAGCAACAATGAAGAAGCCAAATCCTTGAAAGCCTACCTCAGGCAAGTAGAAGCCAAGCTGTTTGAACATTACCGTGATCTGCTTGCTAACAATATCTTTATGACTGCTGAAGATATAAAGAATGCCTATTTAGGATTGGAAAAGCAGCAGCATAGCCTGTTAGAATTGATGGACTATCATAACTCTCATTTAAAAGATACGCTGGAATGGGGAACTTTGAAAAACTATTTTACTACACAGAATTATGTAAAGGAGTTTTTAACTGAAAGGCTGCGCAAGAAAGACATTTATCTTTCTCAGCTCTCTTATCAGTTCATTACTGAGCTTGAAATGTTTCTCAAAGGTTATCAGCCTAAAGATCACCGTAAACCAATGGGAAATAATACAGTGATGAAACATATTGAGCGATTGCGGAAAATGATCAACCTGGCCATCAAAAATGAATGGCTTGAAAAAGACCCCTTCCATAAGTTTAAGCTAAAGTTTGAAAAGAAAGACAGAGGGTACCTGACAAAAGAAGAACTTAAGAGAATTGAGGAAAAAGACTTTAGGTTAGAGCGTCTTAACCAGACCCGGGATATTTTTGTCTTTAGTTGTTATACTGGGTTGTCTTATGCTGAAGTGTATGATCTCAAACCGGAGCATATTGTGATTGGATTGGATGGTGAGAGGTGGATCAGAGGGCAGCGTAAAAAATCCAAAGAATGGTTCACAGTTCCCTTACTTCCACAGGCCCAGAAAATTATTGAAAAGTATCAAGATAACATTGTTGCCAAGGCAAATGGGAAAGTGCTACCTGTTTATACCAATCAAAAAACAAACTCTTATTTGAAAGAGATAGCATACTTATGCGAGATAGATAAAAATCTCACCTATCATTTGGCCCGGCATACCTTTGCTACAACAGTTACCCTTTCTAATGGCGTACCTATAGAGTCTGTTAGTAAAATGCTTGGTCATACCAGCTTGCGGACTACCCAAATTTATGCGAAAGTAGTGGAGCAGAAACTTAGCGAGGATATGAAAATGCTTAAAGGGAAATTAATTGAAAATAAATACGAAAAGAAAATGACCAGCTAAAGGTCATTTTCTCCTACTCAAAGGGAGGTATGCATTTTCGCCCTCAATTTATCAAACAAGCGCTCTATCAACCTCCGATCTTCAGTGATGATTTCTGCCTGGCCCTGCAAATGCTGCTGGGCAGGAATTCTATTTCCATAATTTGTCTTCAATCCATCAGGAAAGCTGATGATGACACGGTAAAATCCTTGCTGGGGCAACTTTGAAAAATCTTCTACCCTTGCAGAGAGTATACCATATTCCTCATAAGGATAGTTGTCCAGATATACGTGTACACTTTGCCCAACTTGGACCTTGCCAAAGTTTTGCACCGGTACCAGTAACCGCCCTAAGATAGGTTGATCATTTTCTGGCAAAATGCGCATCACCGTATCAAGGGCATGTACATATTGCTTTGGATTTTCAAAATCAAAAAGGGATACCTTACCTGTCTGTGGGGCCCGTAAAAGATAGCGATCTTCCCACCTTGAAAGGGCAGCATGCAGGTTATCCAAGCCGCTGAGTAATGTGCTCTGTAGTTCATTTTCAGTTTTGAAGTGCTGATTGGCTAATTGTTGGCGGTTATACATCAATTGGCTAATCTTCAGCTTAATCTGTGTTAATTCACTTGTGAGCATTTCGGCTGCGTATTTCGCTTCCAACCATTGTTGCTCGCTAATCTCTAATGTTTTCTCAGCAATAGCTTTGGTATCATAAAGCAGTTTGTTACGAAGAAAGTCTTTTTCAACTAACCGGGCTTTCCGGTTTAGTAACTCATGTTCATTCTGCTTTTGAGAAAATAGCTGTTGATATTGTTCTATTTGAGTATTGATTGACAAGCGTTCCCGGTAGTGAGGGCTGAGCTGAAGGTATTTCTGATAGGCTGACCAGGAAACCTGAAATTTAGTATAATACTCCTGCATATCACCGAGTTGATAGGCAGGAAATAATAGTGAATCAGAGAAAGATGGAATCAGATTGCTGGAGTTTAATGATTGTAAAGTTTCCTGTAACTGTAGAATATCCTCGTACAAAGCAGCGTTTTGAATAACCGCAACTACATTTCCCGCCTCTACAATGTCATGGTCTTCTACAAACAAGTCCATAATATAGCCATCCATTTGGGCTACTACCCCAACAGGTGGATTGAAAGTAGTAATCACAACTTTTCCTGAAATGCGATCAGGATAACGGATAAACCAACCCAGGGTCAATAAAATCACTACTAACAAAAATACACCTACCTGCCCCCAGCGGATTACCCAACGGGGAGGCGTAGTAAGTACTTCTTGCAGGTATTCAGAAGGTCCGCTCAATTCAGAAATATCTTCGGGTATCACCTTCATACACCTAATTCCAGTTGGTTTTTGACTAAGTTGTAGTAGTACCCTTTTTGATAGGCAAGTTCGGTGTGGGTGCCCTGCTCTACTACTCGCCCTTGATCTAGCACCAAAATCTGATCAGCATGTTTAACGGTGCTAAGGCGATGGGCTATAATGACGACCGTCCTGCCTTGAAAGAAGTTTTCCAGGTTTCCCACAATATAACTTTCACTTTCAGCATCCAGGGCGCTGGTGGCTTCGTCAAAAAACAAATATTTAGGGTCTTTGTATACAGACCTGGCAATTAATATACGTTGCCGCTGACCACCGGAAAGCCCCATACCGTTTTGTCCAATGTGTGTATGGTAACCATTGGGCAGAGAATGGATAAATTCTTCCAAATGAGCAATATGCACGGCCTGAGATAATCGTGTTTTATCTAAAGGGTTTTTGCTGTCCGATTCAGTGATGTTGGCAAGAATTGTATCGTCAAAGATATAACCATCCTGCATGACCACTCCACACTGTGATAGCCAGGTATCCGAGGGTAGTTTATCCAAAGGGCTACTGCCTGTATAAACCCTCCCTTTTGAAGGCTCGTAGAACCTGAGTAAAAGCTTTAGCAGTGTCGTTTTCCCACTACCACTCGTTCCTACAATGGCAGTGACTTTTCCCTCAGGAATATAAATATTGACATCCTGTAATACAGCAGGGGATCGAGGTCCTTCATAACAGAAAGTAACGTTTTCCAGATGAATTGTATCATTGTCATTAACACCTATTAAAGCATCGGTTTGCACATTCTCATTGGGTTTATGAAATACTTCACCCAACCGGTGCAAACTTAATTTGGCATCCTGGGCAGATTGAATGAAACCAATCAAACTAAGCAAAGGGGCATTAAGCTGTCCTGAAATGTATTGCACCGCTATTAACATGCCCAGGGTCATTTCACCTTTAATTACCAGAAAAGCCGATAAAAAAGTAATGCCGATGTTCTTGAGTTCGTGGATGAAAGCACCCCCGCGTACCTGAAGCTGATCTACAGAAAGGGCGTGGGTAGCTATCTGGTGTTGTTTGATGCGGACTGCTTCCCATCGCCAGCGTCGTCTTTGCTGAGAACCATTCAACCTTATTTCTGGCATCCCATAGAGCAAATCCTGTATCTGTCCTTGGTGCTGGGCTGATACATTAAACCGCTTATATTCCAGCCTTGCCCTTCGATTGGAAAGTAGCAAAACCCATCCAATATAGACTGAAGCACCCACAAAAAAAACCAGAAAAACGAACACATTATAGAAAGCAAGAATAGCAGAAAATATAGCAGTAGTAACCACTGAAAACAGCACGGTAAGGGACTGTGCGGTAAGAAAATTTTCAATGCGTTCGTTATCCAGGATACGCTGGAATAAGTCACCCAGGTTCTTTTTTTCAAAGAAAGGGTGCGGTAACTGCATAAGCTTTTGCAAGAAGCTGGAAAGCAATGAAATGCTCACCCGGTTGCCCACATAAAGCAGTAAATAACTACGGACAACCTCCCCCACTGTTTGAGAAGTGAACAATACCAATTGGGCAATTAGAATAATGTAGACGAATTGCAGGTTTTGATGGCGAATACCCTCATCTACAAGTGATTGGGCAAGGAAAGGAAAAATAAATTGCAGGATACTGATTACTAATACGCTTAACAGCAACTGGTACAAGTAGCGTTTGTAAGGGCGGAAGAAAGGGATTAGGAAAGACCAACCCTGCTTGATACTTTTCTCATTAGCCTTTAATTGTTGAAAAGCTGGGGTAGGTTCCAAGAGCAATAAAACACCCGTTTGGTCTTCAGTTGATTGCCAACCTTCCAAAAACTCTATCTTATGATAGCGAAGTTTACCAGCTGCCGGATCGGCAACATAAATATATTTTGAGGTAACCCGATAGATTACTATGTAATGATGGTCTTTCCAATGGGCAATGCAGGGTAGTTGTACATCATGGGTAAGTGTGTCCAGGTCAGTAACCACAGCTTCTGTACGAAAGCCAAGCTGCTCGGCTGCCTGGGAAAGGTTTAATAATGAGGTTCCCTGGTTAGAAGTAAAGGTTATATCGCGTAATGCATCTAACGTAAAGTGTTTTCCATACTGGCGGGCTACCATCCGCAAACAAGTCGGCCCACAATCCATATAGTCAAGCTGACGGTAAGCTTTAAAATTATCTTTCATAACTCAAAATCAACTTGGAAAATTAATATTAAAATAATTATATTAAAAATAAATTATTTTAAAATTGCATAACTTAATTGGGGAGATTAACTGGTTTCATTAAGGGAGAGGTGAAATTAGAGCAGTAGTAGCACAAAAAAAGAAAGCCAAAAAATGGCCTTCTTTTTAATTTTAGACAGGTTTTAATCCGTCATACGACGGTTCATCATTTTTTCTAACCATTTTGGAAGGTCTGTGCCCCCTTTGATTTTAGCTTGTTCTTCGGTACTCAGAACTTTCATTTTCACCAGTTTTTTACTGGCCGTTGTTAAATTTGACATAGTGTATTCATTGAATTATATAAATATTTACATTTGCAATATTACGCCAAGTACAAATTGTACCAAACCAAATTCAACTAAAAATCATGAACTGGCTCAAATAATACATGAACTATATAATGTGCAACATGAACAAGGCTTTTGGTAACATGAACCTTTTCCAAACAAAAAATTAGTTGATAAATAATCAATAATATTGTTCCCGAAAAGAAAAATTTCCCTAAAAAACATAATTAATTGAAGTCAAATAATTACGATAACAGTCCAGGCATTTTACTATCGTTAAGTAAAACCGAGAAGGTTACCCATTTTGTAAGTTGGTTGATTTTTCTATTTATGATGATTGCATCCTCAATGGTTGTGGTAGAAAAACCTTTTTGGCTGTTGCTATCAGTAAATTTGGTTTTGGAATTACTTTATGTAGCCTTTTTTTATCTACTCATCTTTCAAGTATATTCTTTCTGGTACACCAATAAATCTCAATTTTACCTAAGGGCATCCATTTCAGTTGGATTTTTTGCCCTATTGTTTTTTTGCTTTGATTACTGGTTTGAGCCTTGGTCAGGTTTTGATACAGCAGTTTCATTTTCAGATAGTGTGATTGGGGCTGTTCTTACTGCATTTGTGCTCATTATCGTATCAGTAGCCATTTTTGCCCATAAGTATAGCATAGCAAAAATCCGTTATCTGAGTAAAAAAGAAGTGCAACTTGCCCAAAGCAGGCAACAAGTTATCCAAAGGGAACTGGAGCTTACCAAACTTGAATTACATTCCTACCGAAACATTTTTAATACGCACCTTACCTTTAATACCCTGTCACACATCCATTCTAAAGTGGCCGATGACCCTTCAGTGGCTATGCCGCTTTTATTACTATCGGAAAACCTTCGCTATAACCTAAAAACCAAAGGCCACCAGGTGGTCAGTCTATCAGAAGAAATCTGTTACATTCAGGACTATTTTGAGTTGTACCGCTATATTTTTCCTGGATTGCAAGTATCCCTTACGATTGAAGGTGATGCCAGGGCCATTGCAGTACTTCCCAGGGTGTTTCTCAATTATGTGGAAAATGCCTTGAAACATGGAAAACGAAATGATCCAAAATATCCCATTAGAGTGAAGTTCTGCATCAATGACCGGGTACAATTTACCATAAGCAATGCGAAGAAATTAAACTATACGGTCATTAGTACCGGTGTGGGTTTGGAAAATACTTACCATATGTTGAAGGCTTACTATGGAGATGAGTTTGTACTGGATATTCAGGACCAAGACTCTTTTTTTGAAGTAAAGCTAAGCTTGCCCAAAGTGGCCTTTCACGGGGATATACACTATTACAGCCCTTTAAACCTTAATAATAACTTATCCATTAATTCATAACAGTAATCATGAGATTTCTAATTGCTTTATACACCCTTATCTTTAGTCTGTTACTATTTCATGCCAAAGCGCAACAAACCCCGGATTCATTAGGTGCTGTTACCGAAGTTAAGTTTGGTATCAAATTGCATGATCCTTTCCGGGGTTTTGAAGATATGGAAAATGCATCTGTACAAAAATGGATGTCCTGGAAAAATAAGCAGGCGAAACAAACCCTGGCTTCAGTTCCCGGGTACCAGGAGCTGCAAACCGAAATAAAAAAACTTACCTCTTCCTCAAATGTACGTGCCAAAGTGCCTAAAGTGACCCAGGATTATATTTATGTTTTACAGTCCGTGTCCGTTACCAACAGTGACCAGATTGTCCGCTATCAAAATCCCTTGGGGCAAGGAGAAGTGGTTTTTTCTACAAAAGACCTAAACCGTCAGGATAGTACAACTTATGGGGTTTATTCATTCTATCCCTCACCAGACAATCGTTACCTGGCCCTTCAAATGGATAAAGATGGAAATGACTGGATGGAAATCTATGTGTATGATATAGAAAAGAAGCGTATCACTGACCGCATTGATGCCACTATGTCTTTTTTCCCAAGTTGGATCGATAGCAATAGCCTGTTTTATACCCAAATCAACCTCACGGATGATCCCAATAAGTTTTTTAGCAATATCAAAGTAAAATATCACAGGTTAGGAACCGACCAGGCCAAAGACAAGATTTTCCTTTCCCAAGAGACCGGTTCTGGAATTGAATATCAGGCAGGTGATTTCCCTTCCTTTACCGTGCTGCCCGGAGGGGAATATATACACTGTGGTATTGCCCGTGGCGTATCCCCCTATCCGATAGCATATATTGCCCCTTTGGAACAGGTGTTAAAAGGGAATGGTTCTGCTGAATGGCAGTTGGTCTATGATTTTGATGACCAAATATCCCAAGATGCAGCGGACAATGAATATTTCTATATGATGGATGATGAAGCAGGTGAAATCCTGAAAGCCCCATTAGCAAAGCCTAAAAAGTTCAGCACAATACTTTCCTCTCCCAAAAAAGGTTTTCTTCGGGATATGAAAGTGACCAGTAAGTCAGTGTATGCTGAGATTGTTCAGGATGGTATATCTTCTTTATGGGATGTAAATAACAATCAACAGGTACCCATCCCTTTCAAAGGAAATATTAAACTTCATGAACCTGGTTCAAGTGCAATAAGTGATGGAGATCACCTTCTTTTTGGCCTTGCCAACTGGTCGCATGGGTATGGAATTTACTATTTTGATTCTGAAAAGAATAAAGTAATCCGGACTGACATGCGCCCAGCAGGACCTTATGATATGCCCGGGCACCTGGTAGTGGAAGAAGTAAATGTCAGGGCCAAAAATGGAGAGGAAATACCTTTGTCAATTATTCATGACAATTCTATCACCAAAGACGGAAACAACCCTACCATCATTGAAGTTTATGGGGCTTATGGCAATTCATTAGAGCCTTATTTTTCAGTAGAAATGCTGCCTTGGTATGAAAATGGGGGGATTCTGGCAGTGGCGCATGTTCGGGGTGGCGGTGAAAAGGGAGTAGATTGGCACAAAGCTGGAATGAAGGAAAATAAACCGAATTCCTGGAATGACTTAATCTCATCTGCACAGTACTTGATTGATAATGGATATTCCCGTCCTGAAAAATTAGGAGTGATGGGAGGAAGTGCTGGAGGTATTGCCGTTGGCAGTGCTATTACGGAGCAGCCTGAACTCTTTTCCGCTGCTATGCTTGAATTTCCTTTGTTAAACACCACTCGGATAGATCAACAGCCTGGAGGATATGTACAAAGTGAGGAGTTTGGTTCTCCTGAGGATTCTACTGAGTTCAGCTATCTGTATGAAATGGATGTGTATCACCATATACAGAAAGGCACTTCCTACCCGGCACTTCTTTTTACTGCTGGAAAAAACGATCAGCGTACCCTGGCATGGGAACCAGCTAAAGTGGCTGCAAAATTTGAAACCCGGAGGGGTAATGATGAGCCTACTTTATTCAGGTTGTACGAAGGTGGGCATGGAAGTGGTACAGTTGAAGAAGCTGTAGAAATGCTTTCTGATAAGTTTGCATTTTTTAGCTGGAAGCTAGGCTTGAAACATAGCAATGGGCCATCCAATGTATCAGGACAAGAGTAGAGTGAGTGGTCACAAAGTTCTATGGGTGAAAATTTATCTGTTATGAAAAGGGTTTTACATGCAATTGCGGTAGATGACAATCCTGCTGCGCTCACAACGATCGAGGGATATGCCAGAAAAATAGATTGGCTTGAACTGGACAGGTGCTTTACGGAAGCTTTGGCCGGAATTGACCATCTCAAAAACCATCCGGTGGATATGGTATTTCTGGATGTAGAAATGGATGATATATCTGGCTTAGATTTTATCAAAATCATAAAGGATAAAGGCATGATGCAACCCCTATTTGTCATAATATCTGCCCATGAGCAATATGCCCTGAAAGGCTTTGAACTCAATGTAGTGGATTATCTACACAAGCCTATTTCTTACAACCGTTTTGTACATGCGGTTGAGCGGGTGTATGATCGTCTTTCGCAAGTAGCTCAAAAGGAACTCATTGGAAACGGACAGGCTATTAGCCAGGAACATGCTTTTTCAGGCTATGTCTTCGTTAATCATGACAGAAAGCTGGTTAAAGTCCATAAAGACGATATCACTTACATTCAATCAGATGGGCACTATTGTTATCTATACCTGGCTGATCAACCACGTAAACATATCTCTTATAGCCTTTTGGAAATGGAAAATATATTATCAGAAAGTAGTTTTTTAAGGATCCATAAAAGCTTTTTGGTTAATGTAAAACATATTCAGGAAATAGACTCCCGTTCTGAGTCAAGCTATCTTTTGCTGGACGATGGGGAGCAGCTTCCCATTGGTATCACCTATCGTCCATTGGTGCAACAGCTCTCCCGCAACCTTTCCAGCTTGTGATATTTTCAATCTAACCCATCTACTAAAATAATTGATATGAATTGTGTGGTCATTGATGATAATCCCGCTGACCGGGATTTGCTATGTGCCATGATAGATCAAACCCCAGGTATATCTTTGATAAGTTCGTTTGAATTGGGGCTAACCGCTCTGGAATTTTTGAAGCAAAACAACCCGGTAGATCTCATTTTTTTAGATATTGAAATGCCAGATATTTCCGGCTTGTATTTCCTGGAATTGTTGCCAAACACCCATTCATGCCTTACTGTGTTTACTTCCGGACATACTGCCCCTGCCATTTTAGGGATTAACCAGTATGACCAAGTCATTGGCTTTTTGGAAAAAATTTATTCATACCAGGAATTTTTCCGCGTTATTCAGAAAGCCCGTCGTTTACTTTCGCAGGGTAATTTTTCAGATACCAACCACCCAATTCTTAAAGAAAAAGAAACAGTTTTTATCAAAACAAGTTTTAACCGGAAAGAGAGATATGAGCGAATTAGTCTCTATGATTTGCTTTTCATCCGAAGTGAGCGAAATTATGTGCATCTGGTCACGGACAACAATGAATACCTTATAAAAAATTCGCTCAGCGATATGGAGCGGCAACTCCACAGCAAAAACTTTATCCGTGTCCACAAATCCTACCTTATTAATCTTCAACGAATCTGTCGCATTGAAGCAAAGCAAGTCCTGATGGATAATGAAAATGCAGTACCTGTTAGTGAGACTTACCGACCTGATTTAATACAGCATGTCAGTGGATTTTCCATTGAGGACAAGTAAGCCTCATTATTTTCATCCCCTTAAAATACCCTTTCATCCCCTTCAGTTAGTGCTTGAAAAGTAAGTTCCCTGTTAGTTTGGCGTAAGTTGGGCTGGGCTTTAATTTTAAACTTTAGCCTCGATAAACTACCATAAATAATACATTATTCTACTGAAAATGGAAGAAAAGAACCAGCCTGAAAGGGTTCAAAATAATGCATCAAATGACTTATCAAAAGGTGAGCTAACATCTGAGTACAAGGAATTATTCATGGCTTACCAAAATATGAAATACGAGCGGGATATACTCAGGAAAGCATTGAATGTATACCACAAAGAATTGGGAGTGCCAGCATATCCAATGAACCTAGACTTTAATCAATAATTGATGTTTAACGAAAATGCCCAATTTCTACTCATAAATATTTGGATATTGCTGCACTATTCCCTCTACTTCTTTTCTAATTTTTTGGAAGTTTTCATCTAAAGCTGCTGCCCCTGTAGCCTCTTCAATACTAGCGAAACCCTCTATTTGATATTTTTGCTTTGATTTTACTTGCTGGGTTTGCGCCCTAAAGTAAGGGATTGTTGATTCCACGCTTTGTCCTATAAACTCACCCGGTTGTAGTTGCATCACTTCCTGAGGCTTGATAATGAACCGCTCTTGCTGGCTAATGCTGGTATTGTAAGATAGGTTCCGGCTGCCTTTACTTCCCCTACTACTGCTTTTGGAGTAATTGGTAATCGACCGCTCTTCCCTTCCTATCATCTCCGATACCGCTTTGGCAGTTTGTACGGAACTCACTTTTCCGTAGAACTGGTTTGAAAGGTTAGCAATTATAACTTCCGCTTTGTCCCTACCATACATATCCTGCATCTGGGCATAGTCCTGTGCCATGTATACACTAGCGACTTTATTGCTCCTTGCGGTGGCTGGTATCATTTCAAACTTGGGAATATAAAGTGTGGGTGCTTCGTCCAGTAAGACAAAGCTTTTATGTTTGCCTTGTTTGTTCATCTGCTTTAAAGCCACAGTGATAATGAGTGAAATGACCGGGCTAAAGGTATCCACCATACCAGGGTCAGAACCGAGGCAGAGTAGTTTGGGGTTGGCCGGGTCGTTTATGTTCATATCAAAGTCAGCTCCTGTCAAGGCCCATACAATTTCTGGGCTATTAATTTTACTGACCATGATTTGTAAAGAGGCAATTACCCCGGCAATCTGCTTTTCTGCTTTATTTTGAATAGCTGTAGCAATGCTGCGCACCATATCAGCACTTTGGGGATTGGCTTCCAGCATACTAATGACATGGGAATAATCTTTATAAAGTATTGTGTTAATTACATGGGGAAGCGTACAATAATCAGAATGCTCAGAGCGAAAAAACCAGATGAGTGAAGCCAGCCAGGCAATGGCTGAATTAGAAAAGAAATCCCGCTGCTTAATGGTACTTGTATCCAGGTTGTTGACAATGGCACGGGCATATTCCTCGGCATGGGCTACAGTGGGTATATTCTCCGGCGATAATGGGTTACAACGATGGGATAAGTTAGGGTTTTCAAGGTTGATGATGTAGAAATTGATTCTATTATCCTTTTCATACAAATGCAGTGTGGTATTGATTTCATTGGCTAAGGTGGGAAATTTAAAATCATACAAAACGCCACAGAAATCTTTTTGGATAAACTGGTGCAAAAAAGCATTGCCAATACTGGCAGATTTTCCTGATCCGGATGAACCAATGACCAATGTGCCCCGGTATGGGTTAGCCACATTAATGAAGCCTTTTTCCGTTGAGATACAAATACTATCTTCATTGTCCATTTTTAGTTTCTCTGAAATCTCTTGCTTGCTGACAGATAGCTTTCTCAATAATGCCAAGAGCAAAGGAATACCCAGCAGCATTCCTAAAAATGAACCTGGGTATAGGTAGTAAATCAATGAAGCTTTATAGGTGGAAATTGTACATAATCCATAAACAGATAAAACAGTTAAGGAGCCAACTGCTAATACCCTACCCCACCACCTATGCTTTATTGCAGATGGTTGTTTTGTTTGTGAAGTAGTCTTGATAATTGTCCATGTCAGGGCTGAATAAGTAAGTAAAGTGGTAACCCTTAATATTTTGCCTAGTCCAAGTACCAATCTTGCACCTTTTTGTAACAGTGGATGTAGCTTTACTAAACTATCAACATCTATTAGCACCAGAAGATAGTATTCAAGCATCAGCGATAAGATGAGTACCGCAAAAAGCATAAAAAAAATTTCTAAAGTAGAAGAATGTTGCATTATTGCTCCAATTGTTGGTGCTGCTGCTGAGAAGTTTTTCGTTTCTTTTTTAGTTTGCCCAGCCCTTTTTCTTCTTCAAAGTTTTGCCCCAAATGCTGCACACCTTTAGACCAGCTAATCAGGCCAGGTTCGGGAAAATTGATTTTTTCATCTTTACCGGTTTGCAGGAAATGATAAGGATTGTTAACCCCCTTACCTTGCTGATACTGTTGGGTGAGGTGGTGCAGGTTAAAAAAGAAACCTTTTCCATATTCCTTTTCTTTTCCAATGGATAAAACTTTGTCTACATCAATCTTTTGACTACCCGTGAAATATTGGTTGAGATGGTTAATACGGTAACGGATGCGCTCCTGGTGACGAGCTTCCGTTACTTCAGGCATACCGGCCGTGAGTTTTGCAGATATGGTAGGTTTTTGGTAATCAAATATCTGTTGAAAAGTCCTTCCATTTGCTACCTGCCAATCTTTTATAGTAAAGTGGCTTTTACGGCCTTTTGGATTTAAACGATACTCTCCTGATTTGTCCTTACCACTGACCAAAATATGAACGTGGGTATGCTGACCAGCTTTAACTTGCCCCTTCTGTTCGCCTTCTTTTTCCTTCCGGTCTTGATGGATGGTTGCAAACCATACCAGATCAGAGGATTTTAATTGCTTGCCATCAGGAAGGTTAAAGTTGCGGGCATAATTTTCCACTACCGCCCTGGTATAACCCTTTAATTTTTTGGGGTCATTGCCAAGGTGGTTGATTTCATCTTCTGAGGGGGAAAGCACAATGGAATAAAACTTTTCCTGTGCTTTTCGCAAACCCTTCGCATTGACATCTATTTCCGATTTTACTTGTTCTGCGGTGATGTCTGATTGTGTATCATTAAAGAACTCGGTTTCCTTATTTTGCTCCCTTGCCTCGTGCCCCAGATAAGTAACAACCTTGCTGCTGGAACCACGATTGGCAAAGACAAAATGGCCATTGCGCCTGGGGTCAATAATTTTACTGTGCATGGGTGGGTGGATTTTTGGGTTTGGGTATTAGGGTTTGGATTCTAGTCCCGGCCTTGTGCCGGGATTGGGTTTTAGTTGTCTATTTGTTAATCATAATGATGCTGGTTTTTATTGGCCTGTTTTAACCTTTCGGATAGGTACTGTTGGTCTTTCTGCTGCAATTGGCGGAAGGTGGTTTCGTCTTCGGTGATGAGTGTCAGCAGGTGGTTCACTGACAATTCACTTAAAATCCGGGCTTTGACAGTTTCCATATATAAGTCCCTGAGCTGGTGCTTTTCCTGGTAAGACAGGTAAGAAAAGATACGGTCTACCGCTTGCTGCACGCTTTGCTTACTGGTTTCCGGTTGGTAAGACCTGGGGTCTAAGTGGCGATCTATGAAAAACCTGCTACAGGTTTCCACATAATCTTTGTGGGATAACTTAAAGCGTCTGCTTTCCTGTTCAATCTGTCGGTGGGTTTCATTTGAAACATTGATCTTTTTACTACTGCTCATTTGAGATGATTTTTTAAAGGTACTTTAGTGGTTACTTTGAAACGGGTTGATTATCAATTATTTAGGGCGAACAAGTACTCTGAATAAGTAAAAGGTTTATGTAAGTACTTGAAAATCAGAAAAATAACAGGGTACTTGCACTTACCCATCTTGCTATAAAAAACTACTTCCTCCTGTCAGGGGCTTCTGCTGGAAAGCAGACCAGATTGCACATTTCTCTCAGGCAAGAGCGAACTATTTTACCATATTTTCTTTCCAATTCCTCTGCATTGCACCTGGTGGTAACATGGGTAATCATTCCATATCGTAAGTACAAGTTCTCGCGGTCCAGCAAAATTTCTTCCATTACGTTATACTCATTGCCAAACAATTTCACCAGTTTTTCATCACCCAAACTATCAAAGCAGATGGCGATGGGGCGATCATACTGCAACGCTGCCCCAAATCCTGTAGACTTCTTTTCAAAGCATTTTGAACCGTACCTTTCTAGCACTGTATTGCCCTCTTCCTTGAACATTCTGGCAACAATTCTCGAAGCAATTACTTGATATCGCCCCCTGGCAAAAAGTTGCATTAAGGTAGTTTTACCACAACCTACAGGGCCGAGCAATAGCAATCCTTTTTTGGGGTTAATTTTTAGTGACTGACACTTTGGTTTGTGGGCCAGAAAATAGGCCAGTACAGCCTCTAATACAGAATTGTTGGAAGCATCTATTTCAAAGTTTGGAAAAACTCTTTTGAGTTCTTTTTGAAATTGTTGCCATAGAAATTTAAACTCAAAGTGGGATGCTGTAGTCTTTGGGTTGGGGTGCTGTATTTCCACTGCTGTATTGTATGGGTTCATTAGAATTGGTTTTAAGTTTTTGAAAATCTTTTGCATTGAGAAGCCAGTTATTGGCAGCCGCCTGCCAGTTTTGCATATCGTTGCGTCCTACTTTCCAGCCATTGGCATCGTAATGGTTGACAAATCGCAAGGCTTGCCCTTGAACGGGAAGGCTATTCTGGCAGAGTTCTGAATTTTTCATGTAAGCCTCTACTTCTTTTACTGAGGGTTTTACAAATTCCTTGATAGCTTCACTTCTCTTAGGAGGGGGGAACGGCGCAACCGGGGGGGAGGAAGAAGTCCTGCCTTTCTTTTCATCTGGAGACAAGCTGTTTTTTTCTTTTCGTTCCCTCCACTTTTTAGTAGATAAATCATTGACAGGTACACTATTTATTCGATAATTATAATCGATAAAATTATTTATAAGGTGTACCCCCTCATCCACCCTACTTTTGGATAGACCGCCCTCTATTTTAGGGTAGCCTCCCTCTACCGAAGAAGGGGATGGGGCCTCCTTTTCCGGTAGACCGGAGTTGATGAAAATTTTGCGTTGGTTTCCCCGGCAAATTTCAACATATAAGTACCCTTTTTTGCAGAGTTGGTTGATCCAACGGGAGACCACTTTGGCTTTTACGCCATAAAGGTTTGCCAGGTGGTTGTTGCCCGCCCAGCAATATCCCTGTTGGTCACAGAGGGCCTTGATTTCCCCGTAAAGTAATTTGGCGTTAGGGAGCAGGGTTTTATCAAAACGCACTTCCGGTGGAATGTTGATCTGATAAGACGGATATTTCATAGCTGATGGTTGTTTACAAGGTTTTCTTCAATCACCTTCATAATACCATCGTATGGGTAGTAAATTACCCCGCCCACTTTACTGTATGGTAGTGTGCCATTGATGCGCAGGTTTTGCAAGGTACCTGGGGAAATAGCTAGCATTTTTCTCACTTCTGAAGAGCGAAGCCATTGCTTGGTTTGAGGGGTGTTTTGAGAGAATACTTCCTGGAGTTCGTCCAGTAACTCTTGTTTAAAGGATAAAAGGTCGTCGGTTGTAACAATTTGTGCAGGCATAATTAATTTGCTTTTTTGATGAATAATATGCCTGCAAGTAGAGGAAAAATGATAAGCCAAAACAGTCAACGGGGTTGATTAACCCCCTGTAAACTCATTGATAATGAGCGGGTTATAAAATCATTATTTTTGAACCCAAATGTATTTGAATAAAGGAAAGTAGTGGGATTTTCCTTGTTTTAATGAAAAATGAATACTGTGGGGTTTTATTATTTAGGGCAAAAACAATGTTATTTATGAAATCTGGTTGAGGTAGTTGAGCATGGCAATTACTTTGTCTTTGAGCACAGAAATGGTATGACGGTCGTGCTGGTAAAATTTACCTTTCATGCTTGTGTCTGAAATGGCCTCTTGCTTTGTTGAACTCAAAATCCCAATCAAACGACGGAAGATATTATTTTGGTTTTGATCAGGAAAAATATCTACCTCCCTAAACAGACGTACCAACAAAGCCAGCTGTGCTACCGAA
This sequence comes from Cyclobacteriaceae bacterium, assembly GCA_965230065.1. Taxonomy (GTDB): domain Bacteria; phylum Bacteroidota; class Bacteroidia; order Cytophagales; family Cyclobacteriaceae. Next base: position 5,705,301 of record OZ245942.1, read on the forward strand.
AGTGAAGTCTTGATTTTCTCCTCACTTGGGGAAACATCATGGTAAGGTGCGGTATTAGCAAGGTTGAGATACTGCGAAAATTGTTGTTCAATAAAGCCAATCAGACCTTGCAGGCTAAGGAAAATGTGTTTAAATACATCAGGAAGGGTATAATCATCGGAAAATGAATACATCTGCAAATCGGTATTTTCCAAATGCTTAATAACCTGGGCAGCATAGGTTAATAAAGATTGTTGGAGGTCTTGTACATACTTTTGGGCTTTTTTTCGGGAAGGCGCTTGGTGAACATATTGTAACATTCGCTGTTGTATAACATTGACCTGTTCAATAAAAAGCCTTTGGTAAAAATGATAACGCTTTTCTTCAAAACTCAATGTATCCAGGGCATAGTCCGCATAAAGCTCCAAATATATCTGCCCGTTTTCATCCTGCCAGTGATACCATTCTGTTACTGATTCAGTTGGCAATGTAAGCTGTTCAAACACCTTGTTTAAAAGCTCTTCACCCAACTGTTTGTCGTTCATTTGTACATTGTGTTCCAAGCTTACAAAGACCGGCGGATGATGATGGTCTAAAAGCCTTACGTCAATAGTTTCAATGGAAGGAGGCATTTCAGCAGACCGCCCAAACTTTGCATGTATTTGTTTCGTGCAGGTTTCAGGTGCTTTTAAAAGATGCTGATAAAATTGGGCTTGACCTGAAATTTCAGTGGGAAAATACAAGGGGGACAGGTTCCCCTGCACCACTTGGTGGATGATATTAAGCTCGTAAGACACAATCAATGGTTTTTTCTGATGCTACTTCAAAGAAAAAACCAAAAATATATAAAATTATTTATATTTAATATACATAAAATTATAATTTTTTATTTTCCCTTAATTCATTGATTCAATAATTACAGGTTCTACCCTACCCTTGCCTTTCCATTCCTGACTTTTCTTTTTTGAATGCATTGCTTACAATCCCTTTTATACCGGGAAAGCTGCTGGTAGGTATCAGCTTTAAAACCGCAACTTACGCACATGCGGTTTTCAGCAACCATTTGTAACTCTTCCTGGTGCGCTCGTTGCTGCCTGGTCAGGTTTTGTTGTAGTTTGGTAAGGGCTTGCTTTCCTTCGGTTAGTTCTTCGTTGCGTTTGGTAAGTTGTGCTTGCAGGTTGGTAAGCGAGTAGCGGGCATTGGTTACTTCTTCCTTGAGTTTGGTAGCCGTTTCCTCAGCCTGTTGTAAAGCCTTCTCTTCTGCTTGTTGGCCTTTGAGTTCTTTCCATTTGCCTACAAAAAGGTATACAAACAAGTAGTTAATTACAGCTATCAACAAACTAAATAACTGGCTCACAAAAATATCCTGCCTGGTTTTATCAAAGTTCCACGCATCAAAGAAAAGAGTTGTGATAAAATATCCAGCCATAGCGAAGGCAATCGGAAAAGCCTGGTGGACCAGCTTGCTGTTGGCAGCAGTCGTTAAAATAGTCAAATGAATGGCTATACTTAAAAACCATGCGGCGACTTCCCGCTGCCAGCCAATGATTGTATCTGGCAACTGTGTAATGAGCAAAGCCTGGCTTTCATAAACCAGATAGGCATACATGGCAAACATACCTATCATTATAGGGGGCAATGTAAACAGGCTCTCGGCTATCTTTTCAAAAAATGAATGTATTTTCTTTTCCATGGTGTATTGGTATTAGGGATTTGGGAATAGAGATTGGGTTTTGGGAATTAGGTTTTAGAGAGCAAAAGTTAATTGTTCATTGCTTCGTTCCACGGTGGCATTGCTCATTGCTCATTGTATTAAAGCTTCCATTTTTGCGTTCGTAGTAAATCGTGTCAAACAAGTCCAGGTCTTTGACCCTTTGCAGCAGGTGCTGGTATTTTTTTCTGCCTTTGGCGATGAACTTGCTGTTGCTAAATTTCTGTACAAAGAATAGCCGTTTGGCTTTCTTGCTTACTCCTATCAAACACACCTGTTTCGCCCCGATGCTATCCGCATAAAAAGCCATTTGGCGATCGTAGTTGTACTCGTGGCAGCATTGGATAAAGGCTGATAAGTTGGTGGTTGAAGTTGTCTTAATATCTATCACTGACGGACGGCTGTTCTTAGAATTAATAATCATATCCAGCTTGCATTTGCACTTGATACCACTGAAGGGTTCTTCCCATAAAATAACTTTTTCCTTTTCAGAATGGCTCAATATTTTCTTACAGAATTGGTTGGCCAATACTGTTCGGTACATGCGGTAAAGCAGCTTGATATCTAAACCTTCACAGCTTTCAGTGCGGAATTTTTCCGGTTCTAAAAGCAGTTCGTGAAAAGCCCCTCCCAAACGGAATGCAGCTTCCGGCTTTTGGTAAGGCGTATTGTTAAGGATGTGTTCGGCAATACTTAAATCGCTGTTGCTGATGCGGTGTAGTTGGTAGTAAGACATGGGTATTTGGGTTTTGGGGATTGGGGGATTGGGTTTTAGGGGTTGGGTTTTAGAAATGGGGTTTAGGATGGTGATGTACAAAAGAGCCATTTCCTAAACCCTAATCCCTAACCCCCAAATCACCGATAAACTGTTTGTTGTTTTTGGAAAATAGAAAGCCCGGCAATATCACGTTTTCCTTGTCGGATAGCTCGTCTTACTTTTTGTTCGTCCAGCATTAAATATTCACGGGGAACTTGGTTAAGGTCTTTGATTTCAAATGCCCAGACGTGGCGGATGCCTTCGGTACTGTATTGAGCTTGGACAATTTGTTTTTTAAACTCACTTTCCTGTTGTACTTGTTCTGTATTGCCTCCTTCTTCTTTCAATCGTTTGCGCTCTTCCTCGGCAATTTTGTCTAGCATTGCTTGCTGTTGGGCAGCAATGCGGGCGTTAAACTGCTGAATGAGGGCATCCGCTTTTTGTATGGCTTGTTCAATGGGCTGGATTAACTCTTTTTCCAGTGCAATCCAATGCTTTATTTCATCCTGCATGGGAGCGGTAATGGATTTCCTCGCTGCACCCACTTGTTTGATTAACTGCTTGCCTTCCTTAATAGCGGTGGCGACAATGGCTTTGTCCCCCTCGTCATTAACAACTTCCACTGTATCCATTGCCCGAACAAGGACATTGATTTTCTTGTTGGTTTCATCCTGAAACTTTACAATAGCAGATGATTTGATTGGGGCATATTTAACTAACATAATTTGGTTGGTTTAATAGTGAAATGAATAATGGGAAAGGAAAGAAAGCCCCTCCCCTTGTGAAATTTAGATGGCGGTTCATCCCAAAGGGTACTCTCCTTCAAAGATTTTGTCTAAGTCACAGGAAACTTCTTCCAAAGCGGTTTCAATTTCATTAGACAAAGGCTTGGGAGGGCTTACTACAACGGTGTACTCAGTGTTCAAGCCTTCCCCTTTCTTTTCAACGGTCAGGTCATAGCCTGATGGGTGGCCGTATTCCTCACTTTCTATATAGCTTTTCAGGGCTTTGAGGATAGACTTCTGGGTAATTTCCAAAACCTGTAGCTTTTCTTTCTGGTAGTTGTACACCAGACTGGCAATGAAATATTTCTGGCTTTCCATTTCCCCGTCTTTATTCATCCGCACATTACGGTTAATCATCTCCTCTACTGAAAATTCACCATCTGCTTCTCTTTTGCGGTAAGGCTTGGTAGTTTCACTCCCATCCTCCCGATCTACTTTGCCAAAGAAGATAAAACCGGAAACAGGGTTGCCTACAAAGCGCAAACGGTTTTTGCCGTATTCCAACTTCATAAATTGGTTACGCTTTTCTGGTATCTCATGCCCCTTTTCAAAAAAGTTGGGAGGTGTCAAAACATTCACTTCATCCTTTACTGAACCGTTGCTTGGTATGTCCTTTACTTTTACCATGATATTTAAAATTTTGTGTTTGAAAATAGTGTAAATTGATACTTCAATCTTCGGTGCACCTCGCTGATTGATTATATTCAAATATACGAATAATATACGTATAATTCTATACTTCATTAGTATAAATCATATAAATAAATCAAGAAAAACACTAATTATTTAGCCTATATAATGTATTATTCTAAGTATGCTTAATTGATTACACGAATCTTTTACGTATTTATAAGAACTTTTGGTATGATAACTGCACCGCAGGTAACCTCTCCCCCACAAAAAAAGAAAATCGCCAGAGGACCGGCCGCCGCTGCTAGCCTTCCCCCACTAGGGCAGAGTAATTGGCTTTTTTCATCAGTCAAGGCCGACTGAGGCACGAAGGAGATGCACTTTGCCTTTACGGATGAAACAAAAAGCCAATTAATTTGGAAAGGATACAAGGCGGTCGGTCCGGTTGGCTGCCCTGTGCGAAGGACCGTTGTGAAGTGACTTTGCGCGAAGGAGATTTGCCTACCTTTAAAATCAATTTTGGCAAATTTCCCTTGATTATTTGCTTTGAATATTTTCTAGTTGTTGGAGTAGTTCTTTGTTCTGGGCTTCCAGCATCGCTATTTTTTGTTCCATGTGCTTGATACGCAAAGGTTGGGCATTTGGGACGGAAGTAAAAAGATTTGGTTCTTGCTCAAACATCGGCACATTGTCTTTGAAGTAGTAGTTGACATTGACCTGTGGAAATAGTTGGACGATTTCTGCCAGGGTTTCATAGCTGGGCTTGGCCTGCCCTTTTTCAATCTTATAGTACTTATCTGGCCGGCTCAATCCCAGCCTTTTGCTTACCTGATTGGCATTGGTGCCCAGGGCTTTGAATACTTCATTGAACTTTTCGTGTACACTTTTTTGTGGCTCATCCATACTACACGTATTATTTTCCGCTAATTACGAATTTTATGGCAAGCTTTCATAGTATTTACTCTGATTTGTTGGCAGGTATGATATGTCTTACGAAATAAGATAGAATAGTTAAACGCCAATTTTTTTTAATCGGGATCAATCAACTTGAGTTGGATGGGATAGTACCCTATTTCAAAGTGTGCTGGAAAATACAATGCAAACCTTTATGAAGTGTGCTGGCCTTGAAGCTTCTTAGAATAGCAGGACTGTGACCGGGAAGCGGCTAGGCTAAGTACTGCGTTCTAAAGAAGCGAAATCAGTAGTCAGTGCCAGGGCTGGTTTGGGTTGTGGTGCGGCCCCAGAGGTTTCATCGCGGTGCCAGGTGTGAGGGTATGAATGCTCATGGGTGAAGGGCTGTTAAACATCCTCTATCCCATTTGACTCACCCTTTGAAAGGGTGGGTGGGAAGCCCTTAATATTTATTTTATTTTTTCAAGCTGATACTATTATCACATAGCTTTTGTCATGCAACCAAAGTTATATGATTTAAAAACAGGTTTTTGAAGAGTTACCTGCAAACTCTTTAAGCTACAAATCATATAGCTCAGGATCAAAACCCATTGGGTAATAATCCAGGTCCATTGCTATAGTTTCATCTTGGCTTATGGAATCTTCTGAAGTTTGCTTGACTGCTTCGCCGCAAACTGGGCAATAATTCCAGTTGGTTTGTAGTTCTCGTTGGCATTGTGTACAATTCATAATGTAAAGTTTTTAGTGAAAAATGAATACTGACAATAAAAAGGAATGCCCTAAAGCACTCCCTCATCAGCAAAGCTATAATATGCTTCCGCTGTAATGATGATATGATCTAAAACAGGCAGGTCTAGAAATTTTCCTGCTTCTTTGAGTTTACGGGTAAGTTTCATATCCGCTTCGCTCGGGGTGAGGTTGCCGGATGGATGTGAGTGGGCCAGGATCACAGAACTGCATCCAGATTTCAATGCCGCGGCAAATATTAACTTAGGATCAGCAACAGTACCCGCAATGCCACCGCTGGATATGTTGACAATGCCCAGTACTTTGTTGGCGCGGTTGAGTAGCAGGACTTTGAATTCTTCCAGCAGCTCCAGTTTATTTTTGTCCCAATGCAAGTGGAGAATACCGTAAGCGTCTTTCGAGTTGGTGATCTTGGGGCGCAGGGAGGCTTTGACCTTGCTTTGGTAGTGTAAGGTGATTTCAGAAACTTGGTAAAGCGGCAAATCAGATGATGGTTGCATAGCATTTTTCTTTTGGTGATACATCATGTTTGCCTCACCTTTGCTTTACTCTTTGGGGTGACAATGTGCGTTTCTGTGTCAAGAGGCAAAGGCTTATACCCGCCGGGCTTTGCGCCATCAGCTTTATGACGGAAGCTCTTGACACAGATAAAGGCAGGAAAGCTATTTTTGCAAACCATGAATGTGTCACCGGAGAAAGTAAATGATATATCATCATCTTTGCCTTTAGCCTTCCGAAATTAATTCAAGCAAAAAAAGGGGGAGATCAATCCCCTTCAAGATTACCCATTATGTAATCCACAGCTTTCTGAGCGTGTTGGGCAGCCTCTACGACAAATCGTTTATCATTACGCAATACCCTAAGCCAGCCCTGGATGTAAGAAGCAGCATCCGTGAGTTCCGCTTCAGTTTGTAGTCCTATGATGTTGGAAAGAAAACTGGCGCCCATTTCAGCCACCAGCTCTTCCTGGCTGTAGTTCCATGAGCCAAAGTGTTGGGGTTCAGTAATCCCGTTCCGGTTAAGGCGCTTCCGGTGGCCTGTGGCGTGCGTGATTTCATGGTAAAGCACCTGGAAATAAGCCTCTGTACTTTGGAAATCGGTCATAGGTGGCATATTGATGTAGTCCCGCTTTGGGTGGTAAAAAGGTGTACTGCTTTCGGTCCTGGTGGCTACCGGTTTCGGCATGGTAGAAAGTGGTTGGAAGCCTTTGAGCAGCTTTTCTTCATCATTTAAAATGAGGGTATTTTGCGAGGGCAAATTAAATTTGATGCCTTCGGTATCCTGAATGTTGAATACCCGGTAGTAGCGCAGGAAAGCTTTTCGTTCTACTTCATTATCGGGCAGTGCTTTTGCTTCTTCTTCAGTGAGCCTTCGGGCAGTTTCCTGATGATAGTAATACCATTGCCAGTACACCACCGGAAGCGACTTGACTCCTTTCTTCACTTTTCCGCCCAGTTGTTGGGTTTGCTTAAAAGTGAGAAAGTAGGGATAGGCAAAGTCTATGCTGTTGAGCAGCAGGGCGTTGATGCCCTGATAAGGTTTCATAGTGAGGTAATTGGCAGCAGGCCCTTGGGTGCTCCAGCGCTGTTTCCAGGGAATGACGCCTTGTTCTAACTTTTCAAGAATGATGTCAGTGATCATTTGGTAAACATCCTGACGGCCTGATGATTTGATTCTCTTTTTCATAAGTGTAGAAGTTTTGTGTCCCGGGAGTGGGACGGTGAAAAAAAATTGATGGGCAGACCATCAGACTTGAGGTTGGATTACGGGCAAGTAGGAACGGAATAAACTTGCGATGGATGGTGGGATAGCTTTATGCCGGAATTTCTTGCCTTTGTCCGGCCGCCAAGCCTACCTTGGTCTATCAATTTACATGCACCTTGTGGGGGGGGGGGTATTTCTACTCTAAATAATGGATATAATATGGTAAAACTTGCTTTCCTTTCAATTACCGTATTATCAATTGAGTTGGATACATTATAGGTGATTAATCATTCTAGGGAATGAAGATGAATGGGGAAATCAAATAGGAGAAATTATAAAGAAAGACCGAATCACCCAGCACTCAGATTGACACACTAATAGCCAGGCGCGACAAAAAGAATGTCATAGTATAGTCCTCCATGTTTGATCTCCATAAAATCAATTCCACTATTGTACGATTAAGAGCGGCTTTCAGGAAGCAAACTATGCTGGATGTTCATTCTTTCAATTCCACAAATGGTACGTTTAAGAGTAGTTAAGTGTTATGCGGTAGTGGTTGCCATTGCAAGTTTCAATTCCAAAATGGTACGATTAAGAGTAATTCAGGCAAATCATTTTCAGTGATTAATCCGTCATTTCAATTCCACAAATGGTACGATTAAGAGCGGTGCAAGTGAGGACGTTGATCGGGGATATTGATGTTTCAATTCCACAAATGGTACGATTAAGAGGAAAACAGTTGCAGCCGATAAAGACACTATTGTGATGTTTCAATTCCACAAATGGTACGATTAAGAGACGCATACAATGTTCCCCGATTATGATGTGTTCCTTGTTTCAATTCCACAAATGGTACGATTAAGAGTTTGTACCTTTTACCCTTCCTGGGGGCAAGTACCAGTTTCAATTCCACAAATGGTACGATTAAGAGATAATTCAGGGGGAGCAGACAGGGAAGGTGATTGCAGTTTCAATTCCACAAATGGTACGATTAAGAGGCTTAACCTGATGAATGGAAAATCATGGGACTACCTGTTTCAATTCCACAAATGGTACGATTAAGAGCATCATCACCAGAACCCGCTACCAATGAATATGTCTTGTTTCAATTCCACAAATGGTACGATTAAGAGACGCATGGGCATTATCCAAGAACTACTCACCTATCAGTTTCAATTCCACAAATGGTACGATTAAGAGTCAAGGTGAAAGCCAGAAAAAAATGATGGGGCAGCTAGTTTCAATTCCACAAATGGTACGATTAAGAGCAGACAAAGAAGAAATCTTAGAGCATCTCAAAGACCTGTTTCAATTCCACAAATGGTACGATTAAGAGTTTTGATTTCCTGAAAAACAATCTTGCGCATTATGAGTTTCAATTCCACAAATGGTACGATTAAGAGACTGGTTGCATTCCCCTGAACGCGTGTTTGTGTTCAGGTTTCAATTCCACAAATGGTACGATTAAGAGACGTGGCCCGACAACTGCTAAATTCAGTTTAGAAACGTTTCAATTCCACAAATGGTACGATTAAGAGTGTGGCTCATGTTAGAACAAAGAAACGAGAGGGGAAAGTTTCAATTCCACAAATGGTACGATTAAGAGTGACGTTGAGGGCGCGCTATGGACGATGGATACCCGTTTCAATTCCACAAATGGTACGATTAAGAGTTTTCTTCAATGGGAGAGGGGAAACTACTCAATGTAGTTTCAATTCCACAAATGGTACGATTAAGAGACAGGGAAAAGAACAAATACCATCCACCGTTTTTTCAGTTTCAATTCCACAAATGGTACGATTAAGAGATGGCTGATACAGATGATATGATGATTTCCCAATTTGTTTCAATTCCACAAATGGTACGATTAAGAGCAAACCCAAACGATATTACCGCGCATGATGCAGCCGTGTTTCAATTCCACAAATGGTACGATTAAGAGATTACAACGCCTAGATCAATTGTTAATCTGCAATCCGGTTTCAATTCCACAAATGGTACGATTAAGAGTGTGTTTAATGAATCCCATAAGCTAACGCATAGTTTCGTTTCAATTCCACAAATGGTACGATTAAGAGCGGCATCCCAGCCCATGCTTATAGTGCCGTCCTGGTTGTTTCAATTCCACAAATGGTACGATTAAGAGCCAAGACCAAATGCTCCGGCAGGTGATGTACTAATGTTTCAATTCCACAAATGGTACGATTAAGAGCGAACTATAAAATTAGAATATTAATGAATATAATTAAGTTTCAATTCCACAAATGGTACGATTAAGAGTCCCTCCGCTGCACATCAGGCAGTGCATCTATGGCTTGTTTCAATTCCACAAATGGTACGATTAAGAGAAAGAGGTACAGGAAAAGAATTCCGATGATGATATTGTTTCAATTCCACAAATGGTACGATTAAGAGGCTAACCGGCAAACATAAGGTAATTGTTAACAGTTTGTTTCAATTCCACAAATGGTACGATTAAGAGTCAAATTACCGGCACATGGACAGTATTGTCTATATGGTTTCAATTCCACAAATGGTACGATTAAGAGCGTGGGGCCAGTACAGCCAAACCACAAATGATTTGTTTCAATTCCACAAATGGTACGATTAAGAGCCGTGGCTCTGGGTATAAAAATAGGCTTAAATGGGCTGTATTGCAATGTTTTTTTGGTCTTTACCTGGCTTTTTGTCGTCTACCTGTAATGATAGGATTTTAGCCGGGCTGCGACGACTTCTTAATCGTCTCATTTTCAATCAATTATATTTTTTGCTTATCAAGATTAAGAATACATCTTGATTTTACCTCACTGTTGACGACTTTCAATAAGTTTATAAAATTAGATCGGTCGAGGCTCTTTCCTCACCTATTACTTCCTTCTCCAACCATCTCGCTTCCCGGCTTTTGAAAATTATCAGACTATCACCTTCTTTCATGATGGTATTCGCTTCAGTTTTGAGTTGCTTGAGTTTCACCTCTGTGATCTCTCCTTCAAACACAGAGTTTTGTATCCAACTCAGGTAACGCCGGCAAAGCTTTAGCATTTTAGTTACCCGTTTTTCTCCTATGTCATACACCAAAATAATATACATTACCACCAAGCTTTAAAAGGTTCATAGGTTTGCAAGTCCAGTACTTGCTTCGCCAATTTATAACATTCCAGTTTTATAAGGTGTTTGTAGCTCACACTGCGCTTGAGGCTGCGGTGTTTGATGGTTTCTTTTAGCCGCTCTTCCCAGGCTTGAACAAATTTTTTCTTACCATTTTCTTTCATCACAATACGGTTGAGCTTGCTGTCAAAGTCTTTGCTTTGTAACACTTTACGATTTAATAAACTAAAAATAGTGCGGTCTACCAACAATGGCTTAAAAATCTCTGCAAGGTCCAGTGCCAGCGAAAAACGACGGGTGCCAGGCTCATGCAAAAAGCTGATAGTAGGGTTGAGCTGGGTGTGATAGAGCTGATCCAGACAAGCGGTGTAGCAAAGCATATTGCCAAAAGAAATCAGGGCGTTTACTTCATTCAGAGGTGGTTGCTTGCTTCGGCCTTTCATTTGAAAATCGGAAAGGATTTCATCAAATCCCTGATAATACAACTGGCGGATGTTTCCTTCAATGCCCATAAGCATGGGAACATCTGTGGCAGATGCAATACTTTGCTGTAAAGCAGAAATATCTGCAATGAGGTGCTCCAGGGTTTTGCCCCTGTTTTGGTAATATTTCAGGTTTCGAAGCATGTTGTAGCTGGCCCCTTCTACCAGTTTTTTGGCAATGCACATCCGCTTAACGGTATCTGCATAGTGCAATGTCTGGCATACCTGCATCTTGCCTGCCTGCAAATATTCTTTGGGATAAAATGAGCCGGTATAGTGTTCGTAATAGTCAAAAAAATGCAGGCTCACCTGCTGTTTGCCCAGGAAGTTGTACAGGGCGCTATTGGTATCCAAGCTGCCAAATACATACAGCTGTGCTACATTTTCTACCGGAAGATAACGGGCTTCCCCTGCTTTTCCTTCTTCATCTACCGGAACAAACTTCAGGGTATTGTCTTTGCGGCTGAGGCGGCCGGGATTGAAGAGGTAATAGCTTTTTTTCAACGGATTGGGTTATAAACTTTAAGATCAGTTATCCAAGAAAAGTCTTTCTCATTGGCAGTAACAAATAATGTTGCTATCCAGAAGTATCATTTAATCCCTGAAGGGTAATTTTCGGTCTTTTCTAATTTCTTTTTGCCAAGCTACAGGGTCTTTAATTGCGCTGATGCCCCTACTTTCGGCCAGCCCTTGCATCAAGTTCGCCACTTCTTTTCCATTATTCAACATATCAGCGTTGGAAGCCACTCCTTCTTCTTCTATACTCGCAATACTTAGTCTTTTTAACAAGCTTTGTATAAGTTGTTTATCTTCCTCATTTTGGACATCAATGGTAATTCGGGCCATATAAAAAAATATTTTGGTTATTAAATATAATCATTTTCTCATAGAATAATTGCATAATTTATTCAGTTACCTCATCTATATAACAAAAATCGTAGTAACTACATTGTTTACAAATTTTACTACGCAATAATGAAGGAGCAGTTGGCATCGCTACGATTTGGTTTATGTCTTTAAGCCAACCCTGAATTAATTGTTTATCTTCCTCTTGTAGTGTTACTTCTTCAGTTTGCCGCAGCTTGGGGTATTCAATCAATCCTTTGGGTTTATTAATTCCGGCCTTTTCCAGCAAATACAGGTAATATTTCACCTGCGCAATATGAGCAGCTTCTACTTTGTTTGACTTCTTCACTTCATGCACAGTTCGGGTTTTGGCATCATAAAAGTCAATTTTTGCATTGGGAAGTTCCAGTTCAGTGTATTTGGCAGCCCGCTGTGGATAAGTGGTTTCATGAATGAGTTTGCCTTCCGTAACGGTATCGGAAGTATGCTCCATGCGGATGCCATGATGAAACAGCCAAAGCTTGCGGTGGCATACATGGTAATAGTTGATATGGGTAGGTGTAAGAATCATACGTTTCCTATTTTCCTACGCTCAAAAGTACCGTAAATGGCCAAGCCAAATTTTTTATCAGAGTCTGAAAAAAAATAGTAATATTCATTCTCAAGCAAACCTTTATAATTTATCCATTCTTTAAAATATTCTTTATTACTGCCAAAGGAAACAGAATCAAACGCCATGGTGAGCAGATAGACATAGTCAAACGCTATAAGTTTCGATTTTTCAGTTTTAAAATAAGCCTTACACTGATCCATTATCTGAGTGTAATATGCTTCTGAAATTTCCTTTCCCCAACTTTTCATTGGCGCATCAGGGCTGGAATAGTGTCTTTTTGCTTCAAGGATAACAGCCGTATTGTTGGGTAAATCTTGTATAATCAGATCGGCTCTTCCCTGTGCTTTTTGAGCAACATTCTCTAAGCCAACTTCTTGCATGAATACAAAACGTTGATAGTCTGGATCCATTCTTCGCAGAGCATGGGTGAGGTAGGATACAAGGGCAATTTCTCCATAATCCCAAACCTGATAATTCGCATCCTCCCGTTTTGAGTAATTCTGGTAGTGATTGAATTCATTGATCAGACATGCAAATAGACCTTCCAAAAAATTTTGAAGGTAAATATCATTTGGGAGTAAGCAGTTTTTCTTTGTTAATGTAGGAAGATTCATATTAATGACCTGTTAATTTTTGGCAACAACATGTTCATAAATAAAATCAGCAATCTGTGAGAGCCATGTTTTCAGTTATTATATTTTTCATTCAATTTGAGTGCAGTCCAGTTCAGACTGGGACGGCTTTCATCGGTCAAACGAATGACGAATCTTGCTCCAAAGTCAGTTTTATATGTTCCGATTAGTTTGTTTTCTCCACCCTCTGGTCTAACATAAAATTCAAATCCTTTTATCTGATGCTGCCCCGCATAGGGAATCGTATGACAAGTTTTTATCCAATTGTTTTCCTGCCATACTTTGTAAACAAACTCTTTGAAATTTTTGGGATAGTGATGATCATTTCCGAAAGTAGGTTCTTTGCGCTCTTCATTAGTGGCTGGTACCAGGTTTATACCCTTGGGATACCGTAACCGGAAAGAAGTAAGATACAACTGACCGATGGCATTCAGTTCGTAGAGCACTTCGTCATCTACTTCCACTTCGGAGAGAAAAACCCGGAGTTTTTCGTCCAGTGCATGAAGTTCGGATTGTGAGAAAGATTTACCCCTTTCAAACTCAGTTAACAATCCGGCATTATTTCCCAATATATCGTAATCCAGGGAAATGGGGAGTGGCGGGAAATCGATGATCTCTGAAAAAAGTTCGTGCTTGTAATATACAGGGATGTTCATGGCTTGCCCCACCAGGACGGCAATAGCGATCTGGGCTTTGTAGCCGCCTGTGGCATCAATGGCTACATAATTCTCTCCAAACCGGCTGATGAGTTCCCCTAAAACCCGCACGAGGTTTCTCAATCCCCTGGTCTTGAATCTGGTGGGCTCAGTATCCTGGAGGTCTTCAACTTCTTTGACTTCAACCTGCTTTAACGGAAGGTCTTTACGGTTTTCAAAATAATGTTTCAATACAGTGCCGGTATTGCTGCCCTGGTGGGTATCCGAAACCAGGAATACGATATTTTTCAGCTCCAGCCACTTCTTTTTTCCGGCTTCATGAATGGTATTGATTTCTGCGCCGCAAGTCCTTTCTCCGGGATCCAGTCCGAGTAAAGCTTTGGATAATTGAAGCCAGTGATTCTTTTCACAATGCTCTTTCAGTATCTTCCAACTAGCAGGTTTATTATCAGCTTGGTCACTCAATCGCTGAAGATTGCTGAAAAGGCTGGTGCCTACGGTGCATAAGAGGGTGGTGGGCATGGGCTAATATGATCTAAATTTTACAAATTGGAATGTCACTTCCCTTTTCCCTTCAGAAAGATTAATGGTATTACGTTTCGTAGTAGACGCGATACAGGCAATTCCTTTTTCCCTTAAACGGTTTACCAGGGCATAGCAAAATGTCAGCTCGCCCATGATGTGTACGGCATTTTCCTTGTCGGGAGGAATTCCTTTTAACCTATCAAGGCATTTCATTACATATTGGTAGGCTAACTTTGCCACTTGTTCAGTAGTCCATTCGGGGGCAATAGCGGGAAAAGGCAAGTCTTCGATGGAACCGTAAAGTTGCTTTGCGGTATTGCTTTGCTTTTCAGACCAAGAGGAGGAAGGGTGGTTGGAGAGGTTGAGGAGCATTATGCTAAAGAATTTAAAACTTTGGTAAACAATTCTTCGAGTTTTGTTTTATAATCGATGTTTCCGGAAGGGTCAACGTTAAACCGTGCATGGTTTAATTCGTTTCTTCTTTGAGAAATTGCATCGAAGCATTTCTTGAGATAATAAATTGAATTGGAGTTGATAAGTGTATTTACAAATTCATTATCATTTACACTCCATAATTCTGTGTTAATGCCTTGAGAAACAATTTTAAAAGCACTTGATATATCTTCTCGTATCTGCTTATCCATATAATCCTTTTGATGTTGTGCAGCCACATAAGTAATGGTATTTTCCTGGAGCAGTGTAAAACCTTGCTGGATCAGGTTATTTTTAATGCACCATTCCACAGCTTTGAAGCCGTTCATAATATTCTCCCGGTCGTCAAAATCTGCCAGTGCTCTGGAAATATGGTCGAGCAGCGGCTGAAAGGCAGGCACCATGCTTTTATAATCCTGATTGAGATTCTTTCTTATGTTGCCGATCTGTTCTCCGCTAATAATTTCCGGTCCGTTAGAGGTTTGTACGGAGCTGCTGAATTTTTCCAACGCTTGGGCAAGATTTCTTAGCTGAGAGGCAGTCTCATGTTTACCCAGGGTTTGGCTTAATAAGGGTACATATTCCTTTTCGGCGAGGGACTTCAGAGCATCGGTAATACCGTAATGCAAAAATTGGCTGGCCGCCGTACTCCAGTCCTGGAGCGTAGAGAAGCTGGTAAGATCAAGTATTGGAGCAATATTTTTATCCTTATCCCGTGCGTCATAAGCACCATAATAAATTCCTTGTACGGAAATGTTCTTCAGGAATTTGGAATAATTCAACAAAGTAATACCCAGCATAGGTAGGGAACGAAAACCATAAGTAATGTCATAAATTACTTCTTCACCTTCCCGCAATCGCTCAAAAACCAGCGAAAAAATTTGCCATATCTGCTCTTCACTGAGTCCATCGGGTATGTCTACCGTTTGGATCGTAATATGATCGGGCATTTGAGTGGCAAGGTGGCTTTCCCAATTCTTTTGACGGGCTGCTTCCGTCAGCAATACCAGCACCCGATCGTCTTCTATCCAGTCCTGGCAAAATATTTCGGTCATGGCTTGTTGCACATAAGTCACTACTGGGCTTTCCTGCTCGTTAATGCGGTACTTGCAGGGCGTGTAGTTACCTGCGCCGAGAAAACTTATCAGAACTTTTGACATGATTTATTATTTTATAATTTTTCCAATTTCACCCACCCTAAAGGAAGATAAGAATGAACATCAATAGGTCGAGTAAGAGGAAACTCATCGCCTTTCAAATCATAACCTTCCCATCTTCGAGTTTCCTTTTTATATACTTTTCCATAGCCATTTTTCTTTAAAAAGTCGCGAAAATCTGTTTTTTCATCGCTTTCATCTATATCATGCAAACCCAAGCCAATAGAGTTAAAAAAATATCCTTTGCCGCTTCCAATACGCATATATGCAGTACCACTTTGGGCATTTTGGAGCCTGTCGAATATCTTTTCATTAAAATCAAAGAGGGGATTAAATATACTTTGAGGAATCTTGCTACCCAGGGCTTCTAATAAGTCAAGTTCCTGAGCTACATTATTATAACTGTATTTATTGATTTTGTCGCACATAGTTTCCCAGTCTATCCATTCGGTATCAGCTTTCCTTATAACAGATATGGATAGAGAGGCAGCATTACCTGCAGATATGGCTTCCCATGTTTGTGGAATGGTAAGTTTTCCACTCTTTAAGTGCAACCTTTTAGTATCATATACAGCAACACAATTGGAGTCAAACAGACTGCTGTCACTTACATTCGGTTGATATTTATTTAGTTGTAATTCTAATGTATCGGTTAGTTGATCACGTTCTTCTTGTTTTCTGGCTGTCAAATAATTTCTCAACCATTTTTTGTTATTTTCATTTTCACTCCAAAGCCAATCGTACAACAATGCCGTTTTGATAGCTCCTTTGACACTGCTTCCAGGGATATAGGGATGTATACCTGCATTTTTTATAATTGTGTACAATTGTTTCAGGCCCTTTGCACTAGCACTTAATTTATATGATTTCAGAGCTGTTTTACGAATATCTATTTCCAGTTTAGTTTTAAGGAATACTGATAATTGAAAATTGCTTCGGTTGTTATCCATCATACTTACGCCGTTCACATATTCATCTATCAGCTCAGGCTTTTGAGCCAAGGCCTTCTTGACCGTATCGTGATTGATGTAATAAACATTGCCTTGCTCTTCATCCAAGACAAAATCGGCGTAAGGCGAAAGTGTTTGGCCTGTACCAATGCTGACTGTGGTTATGGTTTCTGTTTGTAGATGATAATGTTGGTCCATTTTCATACAAGTGTGTTAAGAGAATAAGCTTCTGGAAGAGGCAGGGTAAGGCATCCGCCATAACGCCAGGATGGAAAATTAGAATCCCCCAATTCTATTATTTGCGCTTGTATGGCATTAATGTCGATAACAGCGCCTTCCAATACAGCATTTACCGTTTTAATACGATTACCGGGATTAATATATCTACCGCCCCTTTTTTTCACCTGATGCAATTTTATTTTTTGTACATCTTCTACTTTGGGAATAAGCAATGCCATGCTGGCGTGATAAACACTTTCTTCAGGCAGGTTAATTGAAAAAGGTTTAAATACTACTTCTTCTATTTTGCCGCATCCGGTGCTACGCTCACCTCCTATGCCATTGTCAGCCATCAACCGGATAATGTTTTGAATTTCTGTTAAAGCATCGCCCGTAAGTTCAGTTTCAAAAATAAAATACCAGTGAACAGCATATGAATTGTTACCCAACAATACTAAATCGGTTTGAGTATAAAGGTTTCCATCTTCCTCGGTGGTTCTTTTTCTTACTTTTTGATTGTCTGCCTTTTCAGATAGCTTAAATCGAGTATCAATCTCTAACTCCGAATTATGAAATACACAATCGGGGTTGGGGCTTACACATTCACTGCCATTTCCAAACCATTCGTAAGGCATTGTTCCCCTCTCCCAAATAGCCTTGGAAATGTATTTTACTTTTTTGAGTTTTTTGTGCTCGTTTGTTTGCACAAGATTTAAGCTTTGGGGTTTTGGCAGTAAAAAGAGAAATTCATTTTGCTTATTTTCTACACAATAAAAAGCGGAAGAGAATTTTATTTTACCCGTTTCAAAAAGGGTTTTATAATATTTGATCTTATCTGGATTTACGTGAGCTAAAGAAGAAATAAAGGCTCCAAATAGCACATCAGAATGAAAATACTCAGCCGTATCCGCCAAAGATAGATTTTGATCGCTTGAATATTCACCCAAATGAAAACGGCTACCGGACCGGCATTTAAGAATTGCTGCTTGCATTAACATGATAATTTTTGGGTTCTTCTTTTTGTATTGCCATTTTAACTTTTCCATATCCTCTGGTGCCACTTCCTCCAAGATAGTCATCATTTAAAATTGAAATTCCCTGTTTTAATAGGTCTAAAAGATTATCATTCTGATCCTCTTGATATACGTCCAGGACAATTTCAAAATTAAATTTGGTACCAGCCGGGACTCTTTCAATATTGCGTAAACCTCCGGTCTTCGTCTTGCCCGTCTTCCTATCAATAGTGTTTTCATATTTTTCTTGGGTATATTGAGTTTCTAAAACAACCTCTCCTTCCGGAAATTCTTTTTTGAAATGTTCAATATCCAAATGGGCATCCCTTATTAATAAGCGCGACAAAACAGGGTCAAGCTTTGTTTTATTTTTCTCTTTATCCTCTTTCCTGCCATGATATCCAAAGAGCTTTTTCACTTTTAGATCATCTTTATGCTCATCTTCAGCTCCATTAATTTTCCTTCCCAACAAAGTTCTGAGTTTCCCTTTAAGCGAGCTCCCCGGAATATAAGGTACTCCAGCAGGAGTTTTAATAACCGGTGAATCCAAACCTCCTATATCTAAGGATGATTTAGAACCACCTATGTGTAGGCCAGTTTCGAGCTTTATTTGTCCCGTAAGGATAATTTTTTTTAATAGATTCATTTCTTCTTTATTTAATTGGTTCTTCCATAAAATTTATGATATGACACAATTGCTTCCATGGTTTTGTTGAAGGCCTTGTGTTTTTCTTCATTGTCCACTTGTTTAATCAAATCATCAATGAATGCCATCACTTTTTTCCCATTTTCGTTTTTTTCAAGTCTTGCTGCCTGATATGCCAGATTGGGTCTTGTTAATTTTAATGCTTGCGTATCACCCTTTACCTTTACAATCTGATTATAAATATTTCGCAACTGACTAATCGTTAAATCCTTTCCAATTTCTTTCATGAAACGTTCTAGGCCATCAAATACGGCATCCAGCCGTTTACTTGCATTTAGATTTAATAATTCCGCATACAGGCCATCTTTGAAGTACCTGTTCTTAATAACCTCGGCTAATTCTGAAAGAGGTTTTGCTTCATATTTCTTGCTCATTATGATTTTGTTTTAGGTTTTTAGTTAATAATTCTGCCCATCGTGCCGCTACCGGAAAACGGGCTGCGTTGGTTAAACTTCTACTGCTACCTGAGATAAAATCCTTTAAAAGAGCTTTCTCATAACCACTAAAGAGCTTAAGAATTTCTTCTTTATTTTCCTTTTTTACGTTTTTTAGATAATACTTTAACTTATACACCTTCGGGAAGTCAATCTTGTGATGGTTAATTGCCCGGTCTTGTAAACTGCGGAAACCAATGTCGCTTGATTTAACTCTTTCTAATAATCCTCTCGACTCGTCTTTTTCAGCTATCAGGTATTGCAACTGTTTGGCCATTTTCTTTGCTTCTCTATAGTCTTCCCAACTTAGAATTTCACCAAATATAGTAATACAGTTTTTCCCGGCTTCTTTTGCAAGGTGAAGCGCATTTTCCGCTTCTTCTGCCAGTCGTATCATTGGAAATTTCGGAGTTACCACTACAATACTTGCAGAAAGGGTAACTTCTTTTTTAATAGTGGTTATTTCCTTTCTCAGTTTTTCTTGAAATTCAAAAAAATTGTCTCGGATGGGTATGGCAATATCCGATATTATATCCCATGCGCCTATAAGAAAGCAGTCGTCACCACCAGCGAATACAGGATATATATTGCCCTCCTGAATGTGCTCATTAAGAATTTCTGAATAAATGCTTGCTGAAAAGAACTCCTCCAACCTTTCCGAAACAATCTTGTATTCATTAAGCTCCCTGTCCCGGAATAACATGCCCAAATCATCAACATCCATCTTTAGCGCGGCCAACTTATCGTCGGCGCTTCTTTCAAGGGCTTTTTGGGAAATGGTATCAAAATCAATAATCTTATCCCTATTATCCAAAGGAAGCTTGTTGATGATGTTATTTTTAAAGCTTACATCTCCTTCAGATAGAGTCTTTTCATCATCTTGTAATTTTAGTACTAACCCTGCTTTGGAAATATGCTTATCACCCCAATCATCGATTTCATCTCCCGTTTTTTGATGAATGGTAAACCCTGCTGCTTTTGCTAAATGTTCTGTAAATTCCTTCCATTCAAAGGATTTTGTAACGTTATAGGGATTAAATGACACAGGCTTTCGAAGCTTGGCAATTGCCATTTTCTTTCCTACAGCTCCCATCGCATCTTGAAAGCTCGTATCAGTGGCATCGATATAACATATAAAGGGGTATATGTCTTCATTGTCGAAAAAACTTTGAAATTCATTTATTTTGTTTTCCAAAGTTTCTTTATCGGAATTTAAAAAAGCAAAAAGGTTCCCACCGCCATTATAAATTTTTTCAAATCTGGACTGAAAAAAAGTCTTAAAATAATTTTCAGCGAGATGAGTCAAAGCATATACATAAAACGAGCGTGCTTTCAGTTCTTTTGAAGCACCTTTTGACGGTGTATCAAATATGTATGACTGAATACCCGAAACATCAACTTTCAATAAAAAACGTCGCGTATTAAAATCCATATATTCATTTATATTTTTGTAATGAACTCCACCATCTCAATTCCATCTCTTTTCCATCCTCCCCATCTAGAAACAAGGGGACGTAATCGTTTCACAATGAAATATGATCTGCTTCATGGTGCTGTTCTTTAAGCATTTACGATTTGCCCCTCATACGCAAAGCCGCCCATCATCTCTACTAACTTCTCTTTTGCCTTCTCCAAGGCGTCGGCAGATTCTTTTGAAGTCAGCACATAGCCAGAAGCTGACAAAGTGACAAATACATCTGCTCCTTTCAGATCTTCTTCGATCATCGGTTTGGCTTTTTCGTCTTCAGTGAGTTTGGCACGGATGGCGGCGGCTACGTTTTGGGGCTTGTCGCTGATGGCTACTGCCAGAGTTTCCATGAGGCTGAAGGTGCGAGCCTGGTTGGAAGTGATCTGCCACCCGATTAGGGCTTCGGCCAGTGCCTCTATCCATTGGTCACGAATTTCTTTCGGTGCTACCAGGCAGGGGCCAAAAACATTTTCAGAGGGTAGCCACCCATTTTCACGGAGCTCTTCTTCTGTTGCTTCTGAGATTTCAGGCTCAAAAGGGTTCAGCGTTACGGAAAACAAGCGCCTCAGGTCAATAGCGATATCTTGCACAAACAGTCCGGTAGCTCGACGATTATCCGGAATCCATTTCCTTCTGAGGCTGCGGTCTTTCCCTTCCAGGTAAGTTATGACATCCTCATCTGAAAGAACATTGCCGTTGGTGTCTCTTACGATGATCTCATTATTGGAGCGGTCACTTCTGTCAAATGAAATGTCTTCCCGGTCTATGCTAGCCAACAAAGGATGAAGAGCACGCATAGCAGATATGGAAAGCGGGCTTCTTCTTTTGAGTGTACGTTCTTTTCCTCCTTTGGCAGCCCGCATCCAGCCTCCAAATAGCTGATCAGCATCTTCGGGGCTGCACGTACCGTAAACTTCTCCCTCTTTCAATTCCTTATTTTTGGTAACGTCCCACAAGAAAGTGGTGGCCGAGCCTGGTGTTTTCAATACCCTGTTTAAGCTGTCCAATATGGATCTTTTTACCTGCTGACCGGAAGAAAACGGGATTCTCCTGCCAAATTGGGGATCGTAATAAGTTTTCTGGCCATCCTGAACACAAAAAACGGTATGCTCGGCTCTTTTGAGGGTTCTGATGTAAATGGTATCCATGAATTTTAGTTTTTAGTTGTTAGCAATTCTTTCCTGGTAAGCATAATCAAATTTGAGGAGCAGGGCGAGATAAGTAAAATCTTCCTCACTCATTAAAAAGGCACGATCCCGCAGTTCTTTAATCTGTTCTATTATTTCAGTCTCTACGGAAGAGTCGGAGACGATTTCATTCAGTGCTTTCAGAAAGTCTCGCTTTTTTGAAGAGGCAAATAACTGCTTTTCAAGCAGGTTTTTACGGTCGTTTTTTCGTGCACCTTCCCGGTATTTCAGGAGGGCTTTGGCAATGCCGGAGGTGTAGTCCAGCATCTCTTCTTTATTTTTTGTGATCATAGCAATTAACCAGGTTTTATAGGTTTGAAATGTGATGATATTTTCTTTGTCTTTGCCTTCCAGTTTGGTTTTCCGCTCTGCATAATCTTCTTCACTCTCATTCTTTTTCATTGAGAGGTCAGGCGCTTTCAGGTTCAGATTGGAGGCATCAGCGAAATACTTGCTCAGGTTTTTGGGTTCCAGGGCTTGCAGACCGATAGCGCCCAACTCACAGGCTCTTTTGATGTGTTTTCCGAAGAGTGCCTCAAAATCATTTTTATTTACTTCGTAGCTTTCCTTGCTGAACAGCTTCTGGTAAATTTCCACCAGCGTTCGTCCGCTTTTAAAATAGAAAGGGAAGAAACCCAGGGTTTTGTTGGTTTGCCCCAGAGAAAATACATACCCGGTTTGCACCCTTTCTGGGAATTGATAAGACAGGCTGAAGAAAAGTTTGGACCATTCTACCGTGTTGACTTCAATTTTATCCTTATCAATGGAAAAAGCGCCTTGGCTTTCCAGCGTTCTAAAGTCCACATCTTCCCGGTAGCGTTTCCCGAATCGATACGTAAGCCATTGTCCGTTCCAGGTAGTCACCTGGTTGGGCCGGAGCAGGCTCAGGCTATCATCGTTGAGGAAAGAACGGTACAGTTTCCATCCTTCAAAAGTAGCGTAGGTGATTTCAGGGTCGTTGAATAAAATAGCATAACCCCCAGCCACCCCTATCGTCAAAGCTCCACCGATCCAGGAATGATACACTTCTTCTTCATCCATAGGCACTTCGAGGTCAGTAACCAGACCGGAAGTAGTGGCAAATTCCTTTACTTCCGATGCCGGATATCCGATGGCAATGCTGGCATCCCTTTCTCCCCTTGCTACTTTTTCATGAAACTGCGCTAACTTTTCTACTCTTTCATTGTGCTCAAAAAATGGCTTCTTCTTGGATATACCCTGTACAAAAGGTGAATTCTGTGCCCACATCAGGTATTTAGGATGGTCGAAGAACAACGGAAAGAATACTTCATCATAAAACTCCTCAGCAGTGAGGTTCTTGTTTTCCCTGCGATTGTATTCCGTCAAAAATGTTCTTCCTATGGTAGTGGTAAACATGTTTATAATATTTGATCATCTACATTGATTTCTTTCAGGGCTTTCAACAACATGCCCAATTGTGGATCATATTTCGAATCCGGGATCATAAAAGGCTTCCTTCCTGCATCCAGGGTAGGAAAAGACTTTACTGACCAGTACCTTGCCGGAATTTCATATTCCATGCGCCCGTCGTGATCGGCTTCCCGGTAGTCTTCAATATCACTTTCCGTAATGCATACCACATTGTCGATTTCCAGCAAATCCATTAATATTGAGTTAGGATGATGGGTAAGGAGAGGAATGCTCCACTTTTCATCCTCTTTAAAACCTGCATGTTGTTCGATTTTCAAGAAATCTATTTCCGTGAATACCTGATCAATTTTTTTCTGAAGTTCTCTTTCATGCAAACATTCCCCGTCCGGCAGTACGTCAAAGCTTTTTAGGAGTATATCCAGGTCATAAGGTTTTGCTTCTTTTTTGTCGTCAGGAGGGCTTATCACATAAACGGGCTTCAGCTTGCCCATCGAAGCTTCTGTTCGCTTGCGGTTGACTCTTCCAAAACGCTGTATCAATGCGTCCAATGGAGCTGTTTCGGTGATCATCACATCAAAACTGATATCCAGGCTCACTTCTACTACCTGGGTGGACACAACAATGCAGGCCTCATTCGCTGTATTGAATTCACCAGTGGGACTTCCCTGCGCATCAAGGCCCATCAGTCGTTGCTCTTTATCATTCCTGTCTTTTCTTTTGAAGCGGCTGTGGATGAGTAATTTGGAGACTTCTGGATAATCCACACTTATTTTTTCAAAAAGACGCTGGGCCCTGTCCACTCGATTGCATACGACTAATACCTTTTGATTTTGCTCAATAGCATGATGGAGTACTTTATCGGCTACCTCCCAACTATCCAATTTGTGTACTTCATGGCGGTCGAAGGTATGTTGTTCTTCCTCTGAAAGTTTTACCTCATCAGTGTTTTCAGCACCCAGTATTTCCAATATTTTGCTGTACAGGATGGAAGGCATGGTAGCCGTTCCGATATGAATATGACATCCCAGGTGCTTCAGTACCGATACAATTTTTAATACAATGGCCTGTGAAATGCCTGAATACGTATGCACTTCGTCCAGGATGATATCGCTACCTTTTAAATCGACAATAATCGATTCATATCCTTTACTTCCCATCACAATACCCGCCAATTGGTAAGGAGTGAGCACTTTAACAGATGAACCAATCAACTCCTGCAGGCCAGGGTCCACTTCCGGATCTTCTTTTCCAACCAGTGAAGAAGCCGCATGCAATACCCGGATGTCCAGTTCAGGGTTATCCTGACTGAGGTCATTTTTCAGGCGCTTGTACATGGCATTGATGGAAGCCTGGAAAGGCAGGGTATAAAAAACACGTCCACGGCACCGCCGCAGGAGAAAATCGGTTTTTCCGGCTCCGGTAGAGGCCACCACCAGGGTGTGAGGTCGCGGTGAGTCGGCCGGAGTAAAAGATAATGGATACAATGGGTGTTGGCGGTCAAAGAATTTCAGCTCAGGGATTTTGAATAGTCGAGGAACATACAGCTCAGTTTTGTCGATCATAGCGGAAGCAAAATAATCGGCACCCATCAGCAGGCCTCTCCATATCGAAGGTCCTCTTTTCTCACGATAAACGTCTTCGCAATAATCAAGAACCTGTTCAAAAACTGCTTCAGCTTCTTTCTTTTCTATGATGCTTTTTTCAATACCAAATGCTTCCAGGATATTCAGTGCTATCGGCATCCATGTTTCCCATTCACCGAGATGATATTCGAAAACTCCGGTTTCATTTTCAATAAGATCGAGTATACCTCGCTCTCCCGGATCATTGATGATGGATTTATGGTGGGCAATGATCATTTCCATCACTTGTTCCTGCCTGTCCTTTTTAACAAGAGGAAGAAAGAACAGCGAAGCGATTTCATGCCGGAATGGTTTGCGTGGTTTTTCACCTTTAAGCTGTTTTTGAAACACCGGATGTGCTTTCCCAATATCATGAAATACAGCTCCTGTACAGGCAACTGCTGTGTCCAACCCGGTATATTCTGCCACTTTTAATGAGGCGATTTCAACATGCTGTAAATGATCGTACAGGCTGGTAAATTCAGGTGCACTCTTGGCCAATATGTCTTTGTGTATATTCATTAAAATGCTTTTACCGGATGACCTACCGTTTTTAACCACCCATACATAGGGGTTCCGTTATCGAAACGGTTATATCCTACCAAAAAGGATTGTTCAGTTTTCTCAAAGATGAGTTCAAAGCCTGGGAACAGTTCCTCATTATTATCAAATTCATCTTCAGTTACTTCCAGCATTTCTTCAGGAAAAAGCATATCTTCATTCCTGGCTAGGCAAATGTGCTGTCCGGCCGCTTTTTCCGCATCTGCCTGATGATCAAAAGCCAGCCAAAGGACGGGGTTTAACAGTACGCCTCTCGTCATGACAGCATATGCTCTCAACAGGCTTTTCTTTTTATTGAGCATGCCGGTATTCCAACCTCTGGGTTGTATCTGCTCCTGTTGCTGTGAAATCTGCTGATACGCCAGCCGATTCCTTTTGATTTTGCTGATTATACCACGCTCTTGGAGCAATTCCGGGAATAGTTTCTTTTCCAAGCCTTCTACAATAGATGGAGTCAGGAACTGCTGGCTGAAAGTTTCACCATCTCTGACAGCCGTCCAGGGTTTGATAAAACCAAAGGGGCCTGAATATTTCACTACATAGTACTTCATCCGTATATAGTTTTTAATCTATCTTAAAGCTCCAAACCCAATACCCGTTGAATTACCCACTCCTACATTCCAAGCAAATACGATTTGTTCGGGTGTTCCTTTAATAATCACCGGACATAGGTTTACCCGATTTCCAATTTTATTATAATAGATCACTTTTGTCTTTGGGGAGTGGTAGGTCTTATCAAACTGTACCGATACCTTTTGATCTGGTAGTCCCACTTTTTTCAACTTAGTCTTTAAGGTATCCGTAAGGTGTTTACTGCTTTCTTCCTCATGAAAAGTGTGATGAATTTCTTTATTATTTTCGGTTCGTTTAATGAATACCGGGCTGGCACAAAAAAATCTCTCCTCATTACTGAATTCAGGATCATCCTGAATAATCACCTCCTTTACTACCAGTCCATGAGCTATTGAGGGATCGTTTTGAATACCTCCAATCACTTTTTTGAGAAATTCCGGATTGTAAGAGCTTATAAAAAAGCTAGTACCCTGATGAAAATCAAGACCTGTTTTTCTAGCCTCTCCTCCTTTCAGCCATGAGAAAGAATACAGTGAAATATCATTGTGAAATTCATTTTCACCTAACCACTTATGAATTGCTCCTGTTAATATTGGTTGGTAATTGTAGGGGAGATTCTTTGAACTTGATTTCGTTTTAATATGTAGTCTCACTGTTTTATCTGTTTATCTTATCTTTCAAAAATCACCCTATGTTCTTTACACACCCAAACCCCAAACTATTCTTCTCCCCAAACCCGGCATAATAGGCCATTTCCTGCACTTCTGGTGGGGCCGTAAGTTCAAAATCATACAGGTAGCCAATCACTTGCGTATGCTGCCTGCTGTGCTGTTTGATATGAATGCCTTTCTTCCGGGGTTTATTAAGCAGCTGTATCTGCCAGCGGGCGGCGTTCCGTTCCCTTCCCTCCCATTCAAGGTTATTGGTCGCATCTGATAGTTGAGGAACAGCAGCAGTAGCAGTAGCATCCACTGCGGCATATTTCTGCACCAGGTGCCTTAAAAATAAGTCGGGATATTGCTCTTCGTTGGGATGAACGTATTGGGCATGCGCTTGTCCTTCAACTTTTGTACTGATCACAATGGGCGAAAGACTGCGGTAACGCATGGTACTTTCAAATACCGGTCTTGGGTGGGCTTCTATTCTTACCACTTCAAAATCTACTCTGCTGATTTCATCTCCCAATGAGAACTGCTGTCCGGCAAACAGCCCCTGGATAAAATGTTCCGCCGCCTGGTCTATCAGAAAGCTAATTTGCAACTTAATTTCCTGCCCATAAAAGGCTATCCGCTGCTCCTGCGGGTAAATTTTAAAAGGCTGACAGGTTAAGGGGGAAAAGGTAAATAACTTGAAGCTTTTGTTGCCTAACCTGTATCCCTCATCGTGCAGAAACCGACTAAACTCAGCATCGGCAGACTGGATTACTTTGTAAATCCAGCTATTAAGTGGGTACTGATAATTGATAGGCAAAATGCGGTTACTACTTGAAATTTGCAGAATCAAAGTAAATCTCATACTTCATTTATTAGGTTGCATCAAAAGTATATTTGCCCATTCTCAACTTCTGAGAATGAATAAAAATTTTACAAAATATTTTTATCCCATTTTCTTTCCATATGCATTTTCAACGCTTCTGGGGTTATTATTCTAATCACATCACAGTAACTAAGCAGGAAGCGGTCTATCAGTTTGAAGTCCGCATTTACTTCAGCTTCAAAGTAACTGCCTGTCCCATTAGTGCTTAGAAAAGAAGCACAGCCAGGAAATTCTTCTAATAGCCTTCTCTGTCCAGTTAAGCTGAGTTGTAACTTTATCCGAACTTTGGCCTGGCCAGCTACACCAAAAGGATCCGTGGGTTCCTGTTTATGTTGAGGGATATGTCGCAAATGGGTATCCAGCACCCTTACATCTTCCATGCGGTCCAGCTTAAAGTGCCGGATATCTTTCTTTTTTACATCAAAAGCTTCCAGTACCATTTCCTCATCAATAAAGCGTACTGGTTCCACTTTTCGGTTACTAACGTCATGACTGTTTTCAGAAAAATATTGTACCAGTATTACCTGCTTTCTTTCATTAAGTGCCTGTTGTAGCTTCTGATGACACAGGCCTATCTGGGCTTTTTTAATATTATAGGCACTTTCAGCCAATGCTGAGCCTGTATATATTTTATTGAGCAATGATTGTTGCAAAGGGGAAGAAACACTACGTACCAGGCTTTGGAGAAATTGGGCCTCATCATGGGTGAGTTGTAACAAAGCTTGAGTATGGGATTTTGAAGATGCAAGATAATATTGGTGCCATTCATCGGAACGAACATCAAAGCCTACTTCCTTAAGGAGTTCCAAGTAACGGTATATGGTCTGCTGACTGGTTTCCAGCACTTCAGACAATTCGGGTACAGTGCGTTTGCGTGGGGAGTTTAACAAACTAATGAGTTTCAGTAACCGAAGTAGTTTTCGCTGTTCAATCATTTTGAACATTTGAGGGTTTTAACAGGACTCCAATACTTAGGTGGATATTCTAATATAAAGAAAATTATTTTATATAATAATTTATTTATAAACTAATTCATCTTGCCATAAAAATAAATTAAATAATTTAAGATATTATTTCTGCTAAACTTCTGTAAGAAAAAAGAAAAGGATTCACATATTTGGCTTTTCATGAATTTTTAATAATTGTATTTTTTATATAATTACTCTTTCCTTTATTAAGAATACTACTATAGAATAACTCACATTCCTATTGTGTTCCGCATTAATTATTTTATATAATTGATTAATAATCAATTACTTATAAACTATTCTTTCATAAGAATTACACTTATTTATAGCCAATTGATTTATGAATATAAATTGAACTTTTACCATGTAAATCAAAATGACACAAACGCTCTCAAACTTTATGAGCTCACCTTTTGCGATGGTTGCCCTGCTGTTGTGGGTATTGCTGTTTTTTTTAGCGGTATGGCAGTGCCGGAAGTGGGGAAAAGCCAGCCGGAATGAAAAAATTATCTATAAAAATCACCCGGCCATTCCAGTCAAAGAATATAAACTTTCTGAGTTTGTAACGAATGCAGGGCCAGATGCAAACATTGAAAATCAATCCCGGCAAAAGGCCGGAACTAAACCCATCAACAAACTTAAGCCAAAACCCAGCCTAGAAAAGCAGTCAGGGCAATCTGATCTACCCAATGTCTGGGATGTATAACCTTCAACTCAGTAACTATAATCAATTCTTTACAATCTAACCAACTTATCTTATGCAACACAAGTATTCAACTTTCTTTCATCAATTTAAAATACGGGCCAAGCAATTGACCCGGAGTAAGGCTTTTGTCCTAATGATGGCCCTTGTCTTTTTTGCTGTGCACCAGTCTTTTGGACAGGCACAGGTAGAAACCGCGATGAACAACATCAAAAGCTGGATTGTGGTCATCCTCAATGTGGCTTTCCTGATTGGTATTGCTATTGGCATATTCAAAGCTGCCATGAAGTTTTTCACTGGAGCTCCCGACAAGATGGAGTACATGGTCGGGGTGGTCATTGCGATTCTTCTATTCGGTGGATTCCAGTTTATCGTGGATGACCTGGCTGCTTTCCTGGGAGGGGATATTTTACTGGATAACTAAGAATGTTTATGAAAACCTTCAAAGCCATAGAGAAAAAAGCCCAGTTGCTGGGACTTCCCATGCAGGATATGTTTGCCCTTTTGTTTGGGCTGTCGCTGGCAATGGTGGTGGGCATCGTGCTCAACTTCTTTGTCCCGGTAACCAAATACTACTTTTCGGCAGTATTGCTCTCAACTGTAGGGGCTTTCTTTTCACTCAAACGCATCAATAAAAGCAAACACCCCAGCTTTCTGTTTTCTTACTTTTCTTACCGCTTCCTGCAAGATAGAAAGGTAGGAATCTGGAAATACAGAAGGGTGATTAAAAATTAAACCAATCATGTTTTACACCAAATCTCAAAGAAAAAAGCTGAAAAAGACAGCCTACCTGGCTGATAAATTGCCAGTCTTTGCCTTAGAAAAAGATAAAGTCATCCTGCGTGACGGCAGGGTCGCTGTAGGATTCCGGGTGCAAGGCGCCCCAATGGAATCCTGGACAGAAGGGGACTTCCAGCAAGCGAATGAAGTACTCACCCGCCAACTGAAAATGCTGCCCATGGGCACAGTTATTCAGAAAACCGATATCTATTTTGATAAGGAATTTCAGCCTGACAAAAGCCCTTCAGCATACTACGAAAGCAAATTGTATGACCACTTCTTTGCCCGACTGACGCTACTCCATGAGGGCTATTTGTTTTTATCATTCCCAAGTAAATCAAAACATCGCTTCAAGCATGTGAACCCCGTGACCAGTATGTTTTCTCAAAGGGGCAACCTCATTAAAAATCCTTTCAGCGGAATAGAAGAACTCCTGACAGAAGCAGAATCGCTGGCAGAAGAATTCGTGAAAGGTTTGTTTAGCTTAAAAGAAGTAACTTTTACAAGACTCAAGGAAGATGCTGTCAATGAACTTTTTATCCGTTATCTCAACCTTTCATTTAACGAACCTTGCACCAGGCTAAACAGGGAAATCTACAATGATTTATCCGGTTTAGCAGTGGGGGAAAAGAAAGCCAATGTGATAACCATGACGGGGCAAGGCAATGAAGTGTTTACCAGTGTCAAAAACCATTATGGGGTCAGCAGTCCTTATGGATACGGACTTTCACAATATATGCAGTTCCCGCATATCACTACACAATGCCTACTGGTGGAAGATATCGAGAGCGAGCTTAAATCTTTAGACTTCGAAAGAAAGTTAAACGGTTCACTGGAATGGCTCACTACCCAGGACCATGAAATCAAAGCAGAAGAACTGGACGAGTTTACAGCCTATGTACGTTCTTCCAATGCCGGGCTGGTGAGTCTGCATCAATCGGTGATTGTTTTTGAGAGTGATGAGCGGTTGCGCAAAAGCTATATTGAACGAACAGTATCAGCCATTCGTCAGCTCTACGGGGCAGAAGCTTTGGTAGAAAGCTTTGATACGGCCAATATGTTTTTTGCTTCTCTTCCCGGCAATGGTTTCCAGCACTATCGCTGGCTCATTACCTCCGGTGAACTGGCAGCGTGTTACCTGCACTTTATGACCTCTTTCGCTGGGGATAAAAAGGGAGACTATCTCTGCGACCGCTTTAGAAACCTTCTACAGGTAAATCTTTTCAACACCCGGCAATCTAACCAGAACTGTGTGGTAATTGGTCCTTCGGGATCGGGCAAGTCTTATACAATGGGCAACTTTATTGCACAACGCTTAGAACGCAGTGCCCGACAGATCATCATTGATAAGGGCGGAACTTACCGGAATGTGATGTACGCATTGAACGGTAAGAATTTTGAACAGACTTATTTTGAATATAGCGCTGACAAACCTTTAGCCTTCAATCCGTTTTTGCTTGAAAAAGATGAGGAAGGTAATTACAAGCTCACCTCTGGGAAAAGTAATTTTCTCATCGCCCTTTTGAGCACCATCTGGAAAGGGGGAGATAAAGCTGAACCAAACAAGCAAGACCTCAGCCCGGTGGAACGTGCCATCTTCAAAATGATCCTGCCCCGCTACTATCAGCATTTGAATGAAAACAATACCCTATTTCCAGGAATGTCTTCTTTCTACGAATTCCTGCAAGGTTATCATTCCGCTAATAAAACAGACCCGGCTTACCGTTCTGAAATCAAATACTTTGATATGGAGCAGTTCCTGCTCGTACTCAAACCCTTCGTTTCAGGGGAGTACCAGCAAGTACTGAATGCAGAACATGAGCTTGACATCAGCGAGCATAAATTAACCTGTTTTGATATGGATAAGATCAACAGTGACCCGGTTTTGTACCCGGTGGTGACGCTGTTGATTACCGAGCTTGCCTTAGATCAAATCCGCAAGTACCCTGACGAGATCAAATACCTTTATTTGGACGAGGCATGGGCTATGCTGTCAGGTTCTCTGCAGGAGTTTATTGAAGACCTGTTCAGGACGATCCGTAAAAACAATGGCTCAGTTTGTATCATCACCCAGGGGCTTTCGGAAATCAAGAAGTCCAGCGTTGGGGAAGCCGTGCTGGTGAATGCTGATACCAAGATCATTTTAAAGCACCAGGACAAAAGGCTGGTAGAGGAACTGGCAGTACACCTGGGTTTTACTTCTCATGAGGTGGAGTTAATTCATTCCATGCGGGTAGAAGCATCATTTCGGGAACTGTTCATCAAACAGGGAGAAGAAGCGCGGGTATACGTTTTGGAAACCTCGCCCCACCTGGATGCGGTACTCTCCTCCAAGCCAGCCGAGCGCAATTATTTACGGAAGCTCATTGATCGCTATCAGGGGAATTTACCTTATGCTGTCAACCAGTTTGTGGAAGACAATAACAACCAGAAAATAACTTCATGAACAACGTAGCGGTAAGCGGAGAGTTTCTGGCAGCGGTAAACAACCTGCTTGAAAAGACACTGGCAATTGGCCTTGCGATGGTGCCGGTCTTTTTATTGGTGGTCTTGTTTAACCAGGTGTTCTCAGCATTGGTATTTGAAAATCGGTTCCGACTGGATATGCAACCCATTGTAAGGGGCTTTGTTATCCTATTGGTATTGACCTTTTATACTGATTTTATGGCAGTGGTCAGCGGGACTATCCAGGCACTATCGGATTACATTGGGCCAGATAAGACTTTCATGCAAAAGCTTTCTGATATGTGGAACCTGCTGTTGCCAGGAAACCAGAACGGAAGCCTGCCCACCAATATGGAAGAATTGTATGCTTCATTTACAAGGCTTGTGCAGTTTGATATAGTAAACTGGCTGCTGGCCTTGCTGGAAGGCTCTTTTGTGCATATCGTTAGGAAAGGCATTGAAATTATCCGCCTGGTGCTGCTGGGCTTTCTTTATATCGTCGGGCCTTTGGCTATTGGTTTATCAGTCATTCCCGGTTTCAACAGCCTTGTGATGAAGTGGCTGCAAAGTTATTTGACGGTACAGTTCTGGAGCGTAACGCTCATCATTTTGGATACTTTGGTATCTGAGTTCAACAGCCTTTATTTCAATGGGCTGCTATTTTCCACTGAATTGGGAACTGCGAATTTCGTACTGGTAAGCCTGGTAATTGTCATCCTCTATTTTATGGTACCGCACCTAACCAGCTACTACCTGGGGCATTCCCATGCCGCTATTTTTCAGAGCCGGGTGTTCAGTACCGCCCTTTTAGGGGCAGGTATGGCCTACCAGGGCGGAAGGACAGCCATCGCTGGAAGCAAAACAGTAATGAAAACAGGCGGGGCAGCAGTCAGGAACCTTTACAAAACCAGCCAAACCGTCCGCTATGCCAACCGGAACAGGCAATGAGCAATGCCGCCGTGGAACGGAACAAACACAAAACTTAAAACTCCTTAAACCCTAAACATTATTACCATGACCAAATTAAAAGATTTTAACCAATCATTTTATGCCATGCGCAGCATTGCCATTATCAGTGTAATGGGCTTTGTTGTTGCCACAGTGGCATATATTGTCCAGTATCACAAGATACAGGAATATTACCAGCAGAAGACCTATGTGATTACCAATTGGGGCACTTTTCCCGCCAGCTATTATGATGGCAGAAAAGTATCAAAAATTGAAGCACAAAACCATGTAGAGAGCTTCGTCAAAAACATGTTTGCCCATAGTGCCGAGACTTATTACGAACATATCAACCATGCCCTGAACCTGATTGACGAAGAGTCTGGCAAGCGGATTTACCATGATTTTGAAGAAGGGGAAGTACATAAAAACTATGTCCGTTATGGCTCCCACACAGAGATTAAGATAGACTCAGTCGTGCTGGATATGAATACTTTTCCCAATACCGGAAAGTTCTATGCTTTGCAGGAGGTGCATATTGGCAATGATGTACGCAGCCTGCCTATTGCGGCCAGCTTCAGGATTATCCAGACTTACCGGCACGAAAAGAATCCTTACGGTTTAGAGCTGACCAACTTTGACTTTATCGCTTACGACCGTAAACCCAAAAAATAAACATGAAACCATCTATATTTTTACCAATCATAATACTAACACTCCTGCCCTTTATTACTTATTCCCAGAGAGGTGTCAGCACTGCCCAGCGGTACGCCGCCCGAGACACAATCTATGTTTCCCACCAAGCTAAATCTTACCTGCTTTTTGATGAAGCAGTAAGTTTGGCCGATGTGGGTAACCCCTCTCTTTACCAGGCACAAATTGAGGGTAACAGCATTTTGGTAGTGGCTAAACAAGACAGCGTACCAGATACACCTTTCTATGCAGTAGTAGGAGGAAAACCCTTTACAGGCAGATTGGCCTTTAATCTGCACCCCGAAGCTTTCTATGACTTCCGTGAAAGAAGTAGTCCGCCAAGTTCATTTGATTATTCAATTACTGAGCAAGAGGTGCTGAGCAGATTGAAAAGCCTACAATCCCATGAGGATTTAAACTATGTAAGCTCCCGAAAGAATGGAATAAGTTTTACTTTGGCAGGCGTAGTTCATGATTTGTCTACAACTTATTTGAAGTTTAAAGTAGACAACCAGACTTCCCTGGTTTATCAAACGGATTTTATCGGTTTTGAACGCTTAAAGCGCTACAAGAAAGGCTTTTTCACCAAAGAAAAGGAAGCCCGTTTTCCCCTGGACCCATTGGCAGATTGGGGCACTAAATCAATTCTCCCCTATTCCCAAAAATACCTTTATTATGCCCTGCCCATTCAATCGCTGGACAATAAAGAAGCTATTTTGGTCACACTCCGGGAAAAGGCCCATGGACGCTCTGTTTCACTCAAAATTTCATCCCGGCTTAACCGAAGGGCGGATTTGTATTGATTAGGTTTTGGAGATTGAGGATTAGGTTTTGGAATACTGACCATTCCTAATCCCAAAAACCCAATCCCTTTCCACTGCGGTTCAAAACCTAAACTAATGAAAGATTTTAAAGATAATTTGGAAGAAGAAATCATTGCTGAAAAAAAGGAGCCTTATGAGACCCCAATACCTAAGGCCCACTATACTTTCGGGCGAAAGTTGTTAAAGGGGTTATCTCGGTATAGCCTGCTCGTTATTGTTGGGCTGGCAGCACTTTCTATTACCTTTCTCCATTTCAAAGGCAAGCACTTGTTGACAATCCTGAAGGGCACACCAATACCTACTTTTTTTCTGGAAAAAATGATTGCGCCAAAACCACTTCCCGACAAAACGCAAGTGTATAAAGAAACCCTCAAGGAAGAGGAAAAGCAATTGAGACAAAAGCGGACGTTAGATAATAAACCCATAAAGCCCCACTGGCAGGAATCCTATTTTTCTGGAAATACAAATACAAAGACTAATGCCCAGGTAGGAATTCAGGATACTACTGTAAAGGAAATTAACCACCTGGCGCATACTGATACCGTTAAACTCGCCAAACCACTTATTACACAGAAACGGAAAAGGAGTAAAAAGAAGTCAAGACCCAATAAGACAGCATCCCAAGAGCATAAAATCACAGCAAAGAAAGAAGCTGATCTTGACTTTTTTCAGCCCGTGAAAGTAGGGAATGTATCATCAGTGGAAAGATTTATTTCATGCTCCGTACATGGCGGACAGGAAGTTAGCAATAACCAAATGCTGAGCCTAAGGCTTACGAAAGATATTATGGTCAACGGTCAGCAGATACCTTCCGGCACACTCATCTATGGTTCAGTGAGGTTAGCCCAAAACCGAATACAAGTTTTGGTATCCAGGGTTTTACAATTTGCTGTGCAGTACAGGGTACATGACCATACCTATCATGAAGGTATTTTATTGGATGAAACGCAAAATATCTGGGAAGATGCTACTCAGGAAACTGCCTATCGTCAAGGCCAAAGAAGCATACGGAAACTGCCCATTGATATTGCTGTTGAATTAGGACGCAATATCTTACAGGGTTCTAAACGTAAACAATCCACGATCTATTTACCCGATGGCTATCCCCTTTATCTTGTTAACCAACAACCATCAACACCATGAAAAAGTCTACAATTAAGTTTACAATTATTTGTTCATTATGCCTCTCTCTCAGTGGAATGGATATGTATGCACAAGGTATTCCAGTGGTTGACCCTGTCCATATCGCCGTAACCATTGCCA
Organism: Cyclobacteriaceae bacterium; assembly: GCA_965230065.1. Taxonomy (GTDB): domain Bacteria; phylum Bacteroidota; class Bacteroidia; order Cytophagales; family Cyclobacteriaceae. The sequence continues at coordinate 5,741,259 of OZ245942.1, forward strand.
ATGGTTATACTTTGGATGACCAACTGGATAAACTCACCGAGCAAGTAGGTTTCTCTTATTTGATTCAGCAGAAGGTAGCGGATATCTATCAATTACAAGAAGATTATCAGGAGTTTTTGAAGCAGGCAGAAACAGTGAATGAGTTGGAGTGGGCAGACCTGACAGAAAGCCAGGCGCATGCTTTGGCCCTTGAAACCAATATGGATGCCTATGTCCCGGCCTATCAAAATATTGCTTCCCTCAAAAAAGCTTATGACAAATTAAACGGTTCTGGTAGCGCCCAATCTTTATATGAACAATTGGATGGTTTTGGCGCACACTCCGCACTGCCACAAAACTTATTAGACCTGGAAGCCATGCTGGAAGGATTATCAGTCAACCGGGCTGCTTTTGATGAGATGGCCTATAAGAAAAAGTTGCAGGTAGCACTGTCTTATAACCAGTTAGCCGAAGACCTGCTTGAAAAAGCACAGCAACTCAGCCAGGCACTGCTTGTTAATGAACGCTTTTCCATGACTGAAGGCGAGCGGCTCGCTAGCATCAAACAAGCCCATGACTATATTTTGCAAAGTATGGATTTGAAGCTCCAAGCTGACCAATTGGTGCTGGATGTAATGGAAGAAGCGGAAAAAAGTAAATCAGGGCCATTGAAGCAGTACGAACAACAATTGGAACGGGAAGTGTTGTCCACCACCCCTTTGTACCAGCATGAATAATTATCCAAATATACTAAAAATGATAAACAGAATATTTCTTTTCATAGTACCCTTATTTGTAATAGGACACCAAACCCATGCCCAGATCAAAGTCCCGGTAATGGACAACCTGCTTAAAAAAAGCATAGAGGATAACATGAAAATTAATCTTCAACAGGGAGGGATTCTGGAAGTGATCCGGATGGCGACCGAAGAAACAAAAGAAAAGGTGGAAGCCACCGAAAAGCTTCAGTATGACTACCAGCAATTTCTCAGACAAACCACCAGTACGGCAAACCTTGCCCTATCCAATGCTGAAAATGAAAACGAAGTAATTGGACAAGTAGTAGCTTCCTCCAGGCACTTGAATGACTACAGTTTTGCCAACCATCTTTATAAAGTATTTTATCAACAAACTGAACCTTTAGCAAAAAGTCAGTTACTTTATGAGCAACTCATTCCTTATAATGAAACTTATATTTTCACTCAGCTTGCCCCTTTTAAAGAATACCATAAAGCCCGGAGCCTTAATGTTTCTGCGGTGGAGGAGATGATCCAGCGGCGTAAGTTACAGCTAGCCAATGCTAATAGGCAACTTGCCCAAAGTAAAATAGAGAAAGCAAGCGAGCTTCAGGAATTGTTGACCACAAACCAGGCATTCTCAATGACAGAGGCTGAACGTTTGGAAATCATAAAAAGAATGCAGGAATATTTACAGCACAGTCAACAATTGAAAGTCAAAGCTGATCAGTTGATACAGCAAAGTGCAAAGCCTTCCTTTTCCAAAGCACAAGTACTGAACTCATTTAAGCTAAGTCAAAAGCGAAAAGTTTTGAGCCACACCCCCTTATTTCAGGAATAAATTAACATTTCATGAAGCAGAAATTTCTATTGATTCTCTTACTAATGATACTGCATATTTCAGCAAGTGCCCAACAAAGTGGAATCATTATCAAAGACAAAAAAGGCATTGCCAAAAGCAACGAAAACATGGCATTCAATATTTTCAAGCAGCAAGAATATGAAGAAATACTTGGCTTTAATGAAGAAATCTTGGGCAGCTACACCCAAATTGAGGCTTTACAAAAAATGGTACTGGAAGACCTCAAACAATCTGAAACTGTAAAAGACCTACATTGGGCAGATTTATCCAAATCCCTGTACCTGGCAGATGAACTAATAAAAGGGGCGGTACAACCTGGAATTGAAATAGATTATGTGATAGAACATCCACTATTTCAAGAGAATCCGGATGAGATTTATCAGGACTTGTTCATAGCCGGATCGGCTGACGGTTTACCCACTGATCTGAATTCGCTTAAACAGGCAAAGCAAAGATCCCAGACCCTGTCTAACAGCTTTCAACAGTTTGCTGCTGAGCGAAAAGCTTATGCCGTGGTGGCTTATCAGTATTTAGCTGAAGATTTGATACTTAAATCTACCGAGATGAATGAAGTTTTGAAACAGCACAATCATTTTTCAATGACAGAAGCCGAAATAATGCGTTTACAATCATACGCAGAAGCGTACCTACAACTGGCAGGTGAAATGCTAGAAAAATCAGATAAACTTTTGCTGGAAATTGCCTATTGCCGACCTTTGCAAAACCAGTCAGATCAAGCGCAAAAAAGGCTGGAAAGGGCTACTATTTCCCGCACCATTGTTTTGGATTATTAACACCTTTAAATCCCTCAGCCATGAAACATTTTTTTACTTTCATAACACTAATCCTTTTCTCATGTAACCCTCAGGAAGAAGCCGTCCCAAAGTACCCCATCAAGGAGCTTTTGCATCAGAAAAATTGGAAAGTGATTTCCATGCAAGCTGAGAGAAAAAGTGATGGAGAATTACTGGATTGGTACGCGCAATTACCATCCTGTATAAAAGACAATACCTTTACTACCGAAGCCCCTGGTACCGGAACAGTGGGTGAACTGCATGGGGAAGAAGGAAATGCTCTTTGTCAGGAAATCGATCTTGCCTATAAGCCCCATATCGCCGGATGGAAACTCAACGAGCAGCACAACATTTTCTCAGTTTCTCTTTTTGCCTCCGGTCATCAAATGCTTTATGGGTATGCAATGGAAGAATCTTATGACTATGAGAATTGGATGATTGAGGAGTTCGATGAGGATACCTTGCGTGTTAGGGTATCTAAAATTAAGAATGAGGTTGCATATTTTGTTTCCATAACGTTCAAGGCTTTTCCATAATATTCGCCATTAAGGGACCACATTCCTTTTCAGGGTAAATTGTAAAATCTGCATCCCTTATTGTTGGAGTTTACAAGTTGCTTACAATAGTTGAGAGTAATGTTGAAGATGGTTTTTAAGGGGAAGCATAATTAATAAGGTAAATGTTAACTCCTATACTCCTATATAATTGTTCAACATGTAAAGTAATTTCATGAAGGCCACAAGGTAATAATCAAATATAAGCCTACGCTAAAACTTCAAGCGTCCGGTTCATTGCACGATGATAACCCATCAACAACTTTGAATACAAAATTTAAATTATTAAGGATAATAATTGTAAAATTTTAGCTTATACCAACTTAATAAGTTCAAATCCTTCAATTTTCACCCAAGAGTAATTCTATTCATAATTGCTTAATTCTCTATCGCTTTTCAATAGCATTTTGTAAATTGAATTTGTATTTAATGCAAAAGCATTTTTTCAAACATTAACTCATCTTCAAAATGACCAAAATAAGAGTCTTAGTTGGTACACGTAAAGGTTCGTTCATCCTCGAGTCTGATGGCAAACGTATGAATTGGAAAATTAATGGCCCTTTTTTCGGTGGTTGGGAAATATATCATATAAAAGGTTCACCTGTAAATCCAGACCGGATTTATGCATCTCAGTCGAGTGGATGGTTCGGGCAAATAATACAGCGGTCAGACGATGGGGGTAAAACCTGGGGAACACCGGGCGGTGAAAAAATGCCGACCACGGACGATAGCACCGGCGGCACAAGCAATAAGTTTGTTTACAACACTTCATCGGAAACCGGCAAGCCCCTTACCACACATCAATGGTATGATGGAAGCCAACGCCCTTGGGAATTTAAACGAGTATGGCACCTTGAGCCCTCCCTTAAAGATCAGGATGTGGTATACGCTGGAGTAGAGGATGCAGCCTTGTTCTGTACCAAGGATGGAGCAAAATCCTGGTTTGAGCTTCCGGGACTAAGAGGACATGTATCAGGCCCTAATTGGCAACCAGGCGCAGGTGGTATGTGCCTTCATACGATTCTGCTTGATCCCATAAATCCTAACAGGATTTATATTGCTATCTCAGCCGCTGGAGCTTTTCGAACTGATGACGGAGGTGAAAGCTGGCTTCCTATTAACAAGGGGCTGAAATCAGAGTATATCCCTGATCCAGATGCTGAGGTTGGCCATTGTGTTCATCGTTTAGCCTTCCACCCCTCAAATCCCGACGTACTTTTCATGCAAAAACATTGGGACGTAATGCGTAGTGATAATGCAGGAAAGCTGTGGAATGAAATTAGCGGAAACCTGCCGAGTGACTTTGGTTTTGTAATTGAAGTTCATCCTCATGAACCGGAAACTATTTTCGTGATTCCAATTAAAAGTGATGCTGAACATTATCCTCCTGAAGGGAAACTTCGGGTTTATCGTAGTAGAACTGGGGGAATGAAATGGGAAGCATTGACTAATGGGCTGCCACAAAGCCACTGTTACGTTAATGTACTTCGCGATGCCATGGCAATTGACTCACTTGATTCATGTGGAATCTATTTTGGTACAACAGGAGGACAAGTTTACTGCTCTGCTGATTCTGGAGAGAATTGGAATGCGATTGTTCGAGATCTTCCTGCAGTACTTTCCGTTGAGGTTCAAACAATCCAATAAGTTATGGTTCGGATTAAGCTTCCATTTCCACTTCGAAACTTGGCACAAATTGGCTCTGAAGTCGAGCTAAATATTGAGGGCAAAGTAACTCAAAAGTCTGTTCTCGATGCACTTGAGGCTCGTTATCCAGTGCTTAAAGGGACAATTCGGGATCACAAAACGAAATCGCGCCGGGCGTACCTGCGGTTTTTTGCTTGTGAAGAAGACCTTTCACATGAGTCACCAGATACTTTGCTTCCTGATGAGGTGGTATCAGGAAAAGAACCCTATTATATTGTCGCAGCCATTGCTGGTGGCTAATTCAAAAAGCGCCATTTTGTAAATAGATATAAACTCATTTAATGAGTAATGCCTATACGAAATTCCGGTGCTTAAACATGTTGATCCACAAGTATTGAATTTCCATCTGGATCGATAATTATAAAACTTTCCGGCCCTGAAGTTTGTGCATCTGCCTCCTTCTCGAATTTGACACCTTTACTTATAAGTTGTCTTTGGATATCCCTTATATCTTCGAAAGAGGATAGTTTGTCGGCATTTTCATCCCAACCGGGGTTGAAAGTCAAAATATTCTGCTCAAACATTCCTTGGAATAGTCCAATCAAAGTGTTTTCATTCTTCATGATAAGATACCGCTTTTTTACGTCTCCAGCAAAGACTGAAAACCCTAATTTTTCATAAAACTCTTTTGAAACCTCGATGTCCTTTACATTGAGACTAACAGAAAATGCTCCTAATTTCATAAATTTTAATATTTGTGTTCTTTCAGATAACTACTTCAATGTCAATATGGGTAGATTCATGGTAATCTCAGCCTACGATTTCACTAAATACCAAAACCACAGTTTAAATTTGCCGACACAGCATCTACCTAAATATGGCGAAAATTCATTTCATTTTTAATAAAATTTGGATAAACAAAAGCCAAAACTTTATCGGTTAAATTCACAATATTGATCGTATCGAACGGTAGCAGCAATTTTCACATATGAATTATTAACTCAAATGGAAATAAATTTTTAAGTAAGCTTCCTACTGGTTATAAGCGATTTGAGAATTTACAATGGTAAATTATTAAATATTTTTGTTCCTTGTAAATAAATAACAAATTATCTAGCAACCCTTATATATGAACTTATGATTTATGAATTCACAAACCAGCAAGGAATCAAATTCATTTCTCCCCCAAATTTTTGGATCAGGGTTTTACAACTAGCTTATTTTTATGATTGGAAACCAAAGGGAACCCGTTGCGAAGAAGTAAATTGGGATAAAAACTACTTTACAAATCACTCTCAGAAAGTAGAATTAATAGATTCACTTAATATTGCAGAATCATTAAAAAAATCAATACATAATATTCCAGATATTTCTTTGAACAACATATCCTCAATTTTTAATGATTGGCGTATAAAAGAAGGTAATCATACTGATCTTATTCGCTTCTTTTCAGGTAAGAACAAGAAGTTATTACATGAGTTTATTTTATTTTGCTCAATGGGGAGTTTTATCGTATCGATACATCTTTGCTAATTTTTCTTAACTCAATGCATTTAAATATCAACCATTTCTTAAAAACTTACAATGTGCAAAAAGCAGACTGCTTGGTTTTCTTATACAATACCTAATGTCTATCTTTATACTTCATCTGTTCAGTATGGCATTTTCAGATGACAAGGCTGATTCAAAAACCCAGATATTTTTCATCTGGGTTTTTAACTTTTTGAGTTTTTTACAGGTGAAAAATATCTTCATGATTCTTCTGCCAATATGCCCCTATTGAGATATAGTTTTTCTGGGGCATATTTTTTTATCTTTGGAAAGCACATTAAAAAAACCTTACCATGTTCAGTGCCAATGTGGCCCAATTCTCACAGACCTTTTCAGGTATCTTATGAGGATCGGGTCACGGCGGCACAAGCCACAAATACCTGCTTCCTAAATTGAAACTGGCTATCCTTTCTTTACCAACCATATTTGATAACGAACTGCACTAAATGTCTAATTTTGGTTTAAGCCCAAATTTTAGGTTTACTTCTTAAGTAGTAAATTAACCTTTCCATGTAATCCATCAATATCCCGTTGAAGGCTATCTAGAGATACCTTATGTTTCAAAGGGCTTACATCAAAATTTGCATAATACTGCCAGGCTTCCCTAACATCTTCAAATGGAAGTTCATAAGCAGGGTATATTGGATTGAAAGAAATCAATTGTAATGATTTATCTCGAATTCTAATTCGCTTAAACGCAATCCCATCCCTTGCTACAATAATATAGTCATTCCCATCTTTGAATTCACTTACATCTTCTACGTATTTTGCAATGACAATAGAGCCGTGTAAAAGAGGTAGCATTGAATCCCCTTCTAATTCAAATCCACGGTGCGTTCCTGATGGTAAATTCGGAATATACATTTTTGGTAATTCAGTTATATATTCAGGATCAGCATAACCGGTCAAATAACCAGCTTTTGCTTTATTGGGTACGATTTCCACATTTTCCCTTCCACCAACATCAACTGTTGTACTAAGAATCCGCAACTGTTTGCTTTGAATACTTCCTAAGTTCCGGTATTCGATGAATTGTTTGTCCAAAGCTTCAATGTCTTCCCGTAAGAGCTTATCAATACTAACTAAAAAAAGGTCTGCAAGCTTAATAATCAAGGCCAAACTGGGTTCAGTCCTACCTTTCTCATAATCCTTATATGTACTCCGCGTACACCCAAGGTTCTTTGCAAACTGTTCTTGGGTCAAACCTGCCTTGACCCTAAGATATTTTAAATTTTGTGTAAACTTCATCTCATGGCTTGGGTTTATCAAAAACAATATACATATTTGGTGATTTTTTCACCAAAAAATGGTGAAATATTCACCAAAGTATTAAAAATTATTTTACCACGCAAACCTTATGACCGAACGTGCCATCCTGCATCTTGACCTTGATGCATTTTTCGTTTCCGTTGAGTGCCTTAAAGACAGGCAATTAAGAGGAAAACCAATAATCATTGGTGGCGGGTCTGACCGGGGAGTTGTCGCATCATGCAGCTATGAAGCACGGAAGTTCGGAATAAGCTCAGCGATGCCAATACGTATGGCCAAAATGCTTTGTCCCAAAGGCATATTCATGAAGGGTGATATGGAAAACTATTCATACTATTCAAATTTAGTGTCAGACATCATTCGAGAAAAAGTACCTTTATTCGAGAAGGCATCGATTGATGAGTTTTATGCTGACATGACTGGAATGGATAAATTTTTCGGTGCTTATAAATATTCACTGAATTTAAAAAATTACGTGGAAAAAGAGTCCGGTCTTCCACTAAGTATGGCATTAAGCATCAATAAATTAATCTCAAAAATTGCCACTAACGAAGTTAAGCCAGCCGGAAATATAAAAATTGAAACAGGTATAGAGAAGGAATATATCGCACCATTAAGTGTTAAAAAAATTCCGTCAATTGGTAATAAGACTTTTCAACACTTAAGCTCCATGGGGGTTAAAAAGGTCAAAACTCTAAGTCAAATTCCAATTCCATTTCTAGAAAAAGAATTTGGAAAGTTGGGTAAAGAATTATGGAAAAAAGCCAATGCCATTGACGACAGAGAAGTGGTACCATATTCAGAAGCAAAATCTCTTTCCCAGGAAAGGACATTTCAGCAGGATACTACAGACCAAACATTTCTCAAATCCCAATTATTTTATATGGGAGAAAAATTGTCATATAAACTCAGAATTCAAAAAAAATTGACTGGTTGCATTAGTGTAAAAATCCGGTATTCTGATTTTAATACCTATGAGAAGCAAAAAAAAATCCCGCTTACCGCTTCAGATCAAACCATCACCTCTACAATAATTGAATTATTTGAGCAACTACACCAAAAGCGACTATTAGTACGCCTCGTCGGAGTAAGGCTCTCACACCTCATACCGGGCCATTACCAAATCTCTCTATTCGAAGACACAGCTCAGATGATACGATTATCCCAATCATTAGACAAAATTAAGAGCAGATATGGCAATGATAGTATCATGCGTGCAATATCATTAAGAAATAAAAAAATGAATAGTACCGATAAATAGAAAAATATGTTTCTCAACTGCCACACATATTTTAGCATGCGTTTTGGCACCCTCTCACCAGAAAAGCTTGTCACTATGGCCAAGGAGAACGGATGCACTAAAATCGCTCTTACTGATATCAATAATGCCTCATGTGCCTTAGATTTTATTAAATTGTGCTATGTCCACGAAATTGAACCTGTAATTGGACTTGAGTTCAGACATGAAGGCGAATTATTATGGATCGGGTTAGCAGAAAATAATCAAGGATTCATGGCATTGAATCAATATTATTCAGATTGCTCCCTAAACAACACACCTCTTCCTAAATATGCCCCTACTCTACCAAACACATTTATCATTTACCCGTTTTCGTATGATTATCGAAGACAGCTTGAAGAATGGGAGTTTGTCGGAATTAGACCTAGGGAGATAAGCAAAATTTATTCTTCACCGATTCGATATATGCATAGTAAGGCGGTCGTTTTACACCCAGTTACACTTGCAAATAAAACTGAACATAAATTACATTGTATTTTAAGGGCCATTGACCAAAATACACTACTGCATAAATTAGAAAAAAAAAATGGGGCATTACCAGAGGATTCTTTCGTATCCGAATCCAAACTAGTAAATCATTTTGCCGATTATCCAAAAATAATAGAAAACACAAGGAGAATCCTGAATTCATGTGAAATTACCCTTGATCTTAAAAGCGCGAAAAATAAAAAAACTTTTACCGGTTGTCCCAGGGATGATAGAAACCTCTTAACAAAATTAGCCAGGGACGGCTTTCCGAAACGATACGTAAATGATGACAAGGTGGCAGCTAAAAGATTTGAAAGAGAAATTGAGGTAATTGATAAACTTGGGTTCTCTCCTTATTTTCTTATTACCAATGACTTCGTTCAATATGCAAAAAACCGGGGATTTCCGCACATCGGCAGAGGAAGTGGAGCGAATTCCCTGGTTGCCTATTGTATGGGTATAACAAATGTTGATCCTATCTCTCTGAATCTATATTTTGAAAGATTTATCAACCCATCAAGGACTTCTCCTCCTGACTTTGATATTGACTTCAGCTGGGATGAGCGGGATGAGGTTATAGATTATGTATTTAAACGATACTCCAGCAACAATGTGGCTTTACTAGCTACCTATTCTACATTTCAAGGAAGAGCAATTTTGAGAGAACTTGGAAAGGTATATGGTTTGCCTCCCGGGGAAATTGAAGTTTTGATAGACGGCAGAAAACACAAAAAACAACAATATGACAATATTGGAAAAGAAATAATGCATTATGGAATGCAAATACAAGGTTTTCCAAATTATCTGAGCATTCATGCAGGAGGTGTATTGATCACTGAAGACCCTATATGCCAATATTCGGTAAAACAAATGATGCCAAAAGGGTTCCCTATCGTTCAGTTTGACATGTATACAGCTGAGGACTTTGGCTTCTACAAATATGATATACTAGCCCAGCGAGGCCTTGGACACATTAAGGATACAGTTCATATTATACGAGAAAATAAAGGTATTGATATTGATATTACCCAGGTTGAAAAATTCAAAAATGACAATAAAATCAACCAACAAATAAAACGAGCCCGAACAATAGGAGCTTTTTACATTGAATCACCTGCGATGAGAGGTTTACTGTCAAAATTAAAATGTGATGATTTTGAGACCCTCGTAGCTGCCAGCTCCATTATCAGGCCGGGGGTATCTTCAAGTGGTATGATGCAAGAATTCATCCGTCGGCATCATGATCCAACCTCTTTCAAATATCTCCACCCGGTTTTTGAAGAGCAGCTGGGCGAAACTTACGGAGTGATGATCTACCAAGAGGATGTTCTAAAAATTGCACATCACTTTGCCGATCTAGACTTATCTGAAGCTGATATTCTGAGGCGTGGGATGTCAGGTAAGTCCAGGTCTAAGAAAGAATTTCAGCGCCTCAAAGATAAATTTTTCTCTAACTGCTTTAAAAAAGGATACGAGGAAAATTTGACCAATGAAGTATGGCGACAGATTGAAAGTTTTGCTGGATATAGTTTCTGCAAAGCACATTCAGCTTCATATGCTGTTGAATCTTACCAAAGCCTTTTTCTCAAAACTTATTTTCCTATTGAATTTATGGTAGGTGTGATCAATAATTCAGGTGGGTTTTACAAGAAAGAAGTGTATATCCATGAAGCCAGAATGGCAGGAGCAAAAATTGAGGCACCATGCGTTCAGCAAAGTACCTTTCTAACATCTGTGCATGAAACTACAATATTCTTGGGATTTTCATTAATCAAAGGGTTGGAATACAATACAGCGACAATAATCATTCGTGAAAGAAGCCTAAATGGGTCTTTCGCGGATTTGGGTGATTTCATGAGACGAACCAGAATTGCAAAAGAGCAACTTATTCTTTTAATAAGAATAGACGCATTGCGTTTTACAAATCGAACTAAACAGGAACTAATGTGGGCAAAAAGTAAACATTATATTTCCCATATCAACGCATCTACCTCCCCAATCAAATTTAAAGAGAAGGGAGCAACAAACACCCTCCCATCCCTTGACATAAATATGAAAGAAGATATTTTTGATCAAATCGAGTTACTTGGATTCACTCTTGATTCTCCCTTCAATTTACTGATTACCGAATATAGGGGCCAAATAAAAGCAATAGAACTATCTGACTCTGTTGGAAAAATCGTAAAAATGGTTGGATATTTTATTGCTCGTAAAGATGTCAGAACCAAACATGGGAAATTAATGAACTTTGGCACCTGGATTGATAATGAAGGCACTTTTTTTGATACTACGCACTTTCCTCAAAGCATAAATAAATATCCTTTTTCAGGTCCAGGATGCTATCTTATTTCTGGAAAGGTAGTTGCTGAGTTTGGTTTTCCTTCCATTGAGGTTATTAAAATGGCCAGGCTACCCATAATTAACGATCCAAGATACACATAAAGTAATACTCTTTGGGTACGCTAAATTTTTCAAAGCTTTAATAATTTATTGTATACTTCCTGATGATTTAGCTCAACTATTAAATTCACATCATCTACTTTCCTTATGATATGGTCAGCTTTTAAGCCGCTCGTGAATCTTCTGTGACTTCCGTCTTGAAACTTCACACATTATGCTTATTCATGACAAAAAATTATGCTCAGCTATCTTCAGGAAGTGAATCAAACTCTTTTCTTTTATTTTCAAACCAAGTTTGCATTGCTTCCGGTTTTTGCATCAATTCCCGCATCTCATTCAATGCTATTTGGTGTGCTTCAGCACCTTTCTGAAACATCTCGGTTCCATGTTTTTTACTCAATTCAGCCATTTCTTCAAATGAGTTTGCGTGGAATTCTTTGTCGCAAGCCCCACCAAGTTGTTTACAAGTCATTGTTTTCATAATTAAACTTTAAGAAACCAATTCTTCAACAGTAGGAATGTATGGGTGTAGTTGTAGAAACTTTGAAATACAATGACTTAATTCGTGTGCAAGAAAATTTACATCATTCTTTGAATCCTTCAAATAAACATCGACGGACAATTGTTTTACCACGACTTCTTGTAATTCTTTATCATAACGAACATCAATCTTAATCGCCTGGATTTTATCAAAATTATCACTTAAATTAGTCTCAATATAAGTATCAATTAAGTGGATAACTTTCCAAAACGTAAGTATTACTTCTTTCTTTTCACTTCCTAAATCTTGGTCCACGCTTTTATTCAAATAATTAATCATTGCAAACAGAGAATTGTAAGTTTAAAAAATATGCACTCTTGATAAGCCTTCACATATTAAGCTTACAAATTTACCCCTAATTAAATGTTTAATTTATAAAAAATCCAGTTTTTTGTCAAATCTGTATTTCTCTATTAAGAATTAATGAAGTTTAATCCGGAAGAACGTCAGCTTAATAGTTGTAGCTTTGAATTACACTTTAGCGCTGATCTATGGTTTTTTATGCTATGTGTAAGCATCTTTAAAGCAAGGGATAGATTAGATTGTTTATTTAATGAGTGAAATCCACCACGGATCGAGCCTTTATGTGCATGATGGAGCCTGAAGCATTAGGAAGTAGTTGAGTTGTCTTACTACGAGGTTTGCACTGAAGGATTCGATACTTTAAAATCTGGTTTCAACTTACAAAAACAATATAATTGGCATAAAGGCCGGATGAGCAAACACATCTTTTTGATATCCAAAACATCAACGTTGAGTACCTCTTGAGTAGATGTATTGGGGATAAAGTGAAAGATTAGAGCCAAGAAATTGATGCACTAACCTGGGGATATCTTTCCGTAATCTAAGTTAATGAGCCGCTCAAAGGCAGTGATCACAGACTCGATGGTATCAGGGATTGAAACTAATGTGAATTTTCCTGAAATAGAACCAGAAGAGTATTTTCCAAATTGAGTGATCGAATCCCATAGAGAGCTTAGCCCATTACAAAAATAGAGATCGGATCTCCGAATTGCCAATAACCTCACTGGTGAAAAAAGTAAATGAGTTGATGACTAACATACCGCCATGTATGAGTCTCATGCGCGAATAGTTGTTCTACAGGGCAGTTATTCCAGAGGCGCATCGGTAGTCATTTGGCTAAATGCTTTTAACAGGCAGTATCTCCACCATTCTCCCAAAGTTTAATTGTTCTTTTGATGAACTCTTCAAGTCCACTTTTAGAAATGTCAATTGTCTTTTTAACTCTTATGCAGCCCTTTCCTTTATCAAAGTCTTTAAGTAGTTCTTTAGCATTTTCTACTTTGTCAATATTTCCAACATAGAGACTTACATATGCACGCTGCGCATTTAAATGAAAAATCTTCCTCTCGCTGTTTCCGTATGATAGCATCTTGTAATCAATTCCTTCATTTAGAAAAGGCCCGTGATTTTTTATCATTTTACGAATCTTTTCCAGCTTGGTCTTTCTCCAATCGGTTTCCAACTTCTCTAAATATTCACTAGGTGTCTTTGCTTCGTACTGCATAATTTATTCAATATCCACTTTTTAAGCCTTTTCTATCATATTGCTGATGAAAAGTATGCTAATTGAAAGGATGAGCATTTCCATTGGTGTTTTATCGCATTCAGGTGTAACGTTTGCTAAGGTACAAAGCATTTGGCTAATTACCACAAATACAAAATATGTAACCCAACCCAATTATATACTGACTATTTACAGGTTTACCATCTGTACCATTCCATAATTAATGTTAGGCTGGTTAATACTTGTTTAATAAGGGGGGTACTGGAATCTTTGGGGGTGTAACCATGAATAATTCAGGAGCTTTAGGCTTCAAAATGATATTTTTTGTGATATCAATTTTAATTGATTCTATTACTGCCTTTTCATCAGGTGGCAATTCCTTGCAAGTAACCTGATAAGGGATATCTGTGCCTACGTATTGGTTCCACTCATCTACGGTCAAGTTTCTATGCAATTGATCACAAACAAGTGCATTTAACTCATCAGACGTTGCCATCCAAACCCTCACAGAATTGTCCCTGCTCCCTGCTAATAGTTTATCTCCTCGTTCGCTAAATGCAATAGACCACATCCAGTCGTTGTGGTCGTTAAGGGCAATTGGCTGATCGTCCCATTTTTCTACATTCCATAGCAGTACTGTTTTATCAAAACTTGCAGATGCAAGTAATTTGTTATTTGGGCTGAATTTCAGGTCATTTACCCTTGCATTGTGCCCCTTCAATTCGGCAATCATTTCTCTTTTTTCAAAATCCCAAACCCTGATTACCCCCTCTTCATCTCCGGCAGCCAGCAATTTTCCCTGATGGCAAAAAGTCAAAGAATTTATTCCCGTTCCTGCATTGTCAAAAAATATCTCTTGTTCACCATTTCCTTGCAAAAGCGTTATTTGTCCCCCTCTGTTGCCATATGCAATCATATTTTGCATTGGGTTGACGGTCATCGCATCTATTTTCTCAATACTCTCTGCAAGTTTCCGGGTACGATCAAAATTCCACTGAAACAGGTTATTGGATAAATCTGCAAAAACCAGACTACTGTCATTATTGATAAAAGTAAGGAAGCGTATGTTTTCTTTTAAATTTCCTATTTTATATGCTTTTTTATACGAATTCTTAAGGTCATAAATTTGTATGTAATCTTCATCTCCTCCGGCAGCCAGCCACCTTCCATTTTCACTTACCGCCAAGGCGTATGCCATAAAACTGCCCGGAGTAATCTCCTCATACTTAATATCCGCATCATTTACCTTCCAACGGACAATCTTTCCATCATTGGCTGCTGAGTATAAATCGCCATCCGGAGCCAGAACAATTGACCGTACAGCGCTTTCGTGTGCGTACATATTGCTGAACAGTTCCGGCTCAAATGGTTTTACCGCATTGTACAATCCATCATAAATATCTTTATCGTGATTGCTACCCCCATACATTTCATTGAACATAAAGGCTTGTTTGGCAAGGAGTGCTTTTCTTTCTGGCTCTACAGCTTGTGATGACTTCACGGCCATGGATTTTGCAATTGAGATAAATCGCAGCTTTTTGGCCTGTTTCTCATTTTTTTCTGCCTCTTTTCTGGAATCTGCCAATCGACGCTGCTCCTCAGCAAAACGCCGGGCTTGTTCGGCCAGGTACCTTTCTTCTTCTGCCCTTTTGCGCTGCCGCTCCGCTTCTTCACGGGCTTGCTCTGCTTCTTCCACTTTTTCTTCGGCAATCAGCCTGGCCTGCTCCGCTTCTATCCTCGCCTTTTCAGCTTCTTCACGAGCTTGTTCGGTTTCTATTACTTTTTCTTCGGCAATCAGCCTGGCCTGTTCAGCCTCTATTTTTCTTTTCTCTGCTTCTTCGGCGCTCAATAGGGCAAGTTCTTTTTGGTGGTCTGCCTCCTGGCGTTCTTCTTCGGCGATCAGGCGCTGGCTGTCAGTTTCCACTTTTTGCTGAATTGCAAAAAGCAAAAACCCAACAGAGATTACAGTAGCCACCCCCAGCACAAATGTTGTAATCCTGGCACGCTTCAGCGCCTTTTTCTGTGATGCGGATTTAGACTGTTGTTCAAACGAGTATTGTGCCGTGCTTTCCCGCAAAAAAATCATAGTCCGCTCATAAGCGGGATGATACCGTTGCCCCCATACAAGGGTTGGTTTTTGCTTCTGCTCCCAGTTAATTGCCAATTGCAAATCAGGCGGGCGCCAAAGGCTGGTTTTTCCAATTTGATGCTTTTCTGCTGCTCCTGCCAACCTTAAATACATATCTGCAGCCTCAGATTCTTCTTCTACCCATTGTTTAAGCCTTCCCCATATCCGCATTAAACTTTCGTGAGAAATATCAATTGTTGTATCACTTGAAAGTTTAACATTAGCAGCTGGCATCAGTAATGACCGGCTTGGTTGACGAAACTTCTCTATCACTTCAATCACACTTGTTTCATCAACACCTGCAATGGCGGCCAACTCACATATTTGTGTAGGACGCCTTATTCCAATGTTATCTACTCCCTTTTCGGTAAGCGATTTGAAAATATTCTCACATATTAGTTTTTGCGCTTCTGTAAGTTCTTCATAGGCTTCATCGGCATGTTGCGATAATGCTTCAGACATACCGCCAATAGCTTCATAGTCATCTATATCCAGATAAATATCACCGCTGTTTTTGCTATAATCCCAGGTACGCATCAGCGCATGTTGCAGAATGGGTAATTGATCGGGGTTATGTCCCAAATCGTTGAGTAATTGCTGTATCAACAGTTGCGAGATTGTACCCCCACCTACTGCCACAGGCCCGGTGATGGCCCTTCGTTTCTGTTCCCGTGTCATCTGTGGGATCAGATAATTACTTTGGTTAATAAGCTGTGTAAGTGATGGATGCTGGGCACATTCTCCAATAAAATCGGAACGCATGGTAATGATGACAAAAATAGGCAACTCCTGATATGCAATAGCCTCATTGATCAAATCGACATATGCCAAAGCTTCATCAGCATAAACCATAGCATCGCCGTCGCTTTTTTGAACCCTGAAAAGTTCTTCAAACTGATCTATGATAATGAGGAAATTTGTATCCCGTGGTGTTTGCAGTTGTCCAATTGCTTCTATCAGGCCCGTGGAACCATTTTTAAGGGCAGCCTTGGTAATTGTTTCCCTGGCAAGTTGTTCTTCTTTATTAGCAGTCAGGTATTCATTATCGCTTCTTAAGATGGACTTTGTCAGGTTTTGGAAAGGATAGTTACCGGGCCTGGATTGAATTACATGCCAACGAGAACCAAAATCGCTCACAAATCCTCCATACAATATAGGTAATATTCCACAACGTACGAAAGAAGATTTACCACTGCCAGACGGGCCGGTAATGGCAACAAATCTATTTTCGGATAAACGCATTAATACTTCATCGCACTGTTCTTCCCGCCCAAAGAAGAGATGGCTTTCCTCAGTAGCAAATGGCCTTAACCCTGGAAAAGGGTTCTTGGAAATAATGGAGTTTTCTATAACTCCACTTTCGCAAGTATTGTCATGAAAATAATGCATCACAAACTCAGAAAATTTTAAAAAAATGACCGATTATCTTAGGATAGTTTGATGGGGAATATGTATAGTTTGGGGTAAATTATTTGGTAATGAATTTATCCAATACTTATACAATTTTTGAAGATATCATTTGCCAATTTAATAAAGGGCTTTAATTTAAGTCATACCTTATTCAGGTTAGTAAAAATTAATAACCACCAAAAAAATTTTGATTCAATGAATTGAAAAATAAATTTCAAGAAGGTTTGTTGCAACAACAATTGTTTCGTCTTAAAGTCAAAAAGTTAATATACTTTAATTTGAATAAGATTTTAGCAGTTCCAATAGCTGTATTAAATTTTATCAAAATTTTTATTTGTAAATATTTCGTGTTTACAAATAATGATATTTTGCTATTGTGAAACAAGATGCCATTGAAAACAAGCAGTCCTGTCTATAAAATACACTTTTTATAGTAGAATCTCACTCACTTATTACAAGTCATGTTAATTAATTTGACCCTCCCAATTTCGTTTAACAAAAAAATAATTGAACGTGGCAAATAAATCCTCAATAGTTTTGAACATGTGGTCTTCCCAAAAGTTGAACACCTAAATTTTGTAAATTTGGTTCAACTCATAAACGGTAAAAACCATGAAAAGTCGAACCAATGCGGTAGCATTTTTCAGAGACTCAGTTCGACAATATCGTCCAGGAGTATAATGCATGTGTACCGGCATCTGATATGTATCGCAAACATTAGGTTAGTAAAGCGACTTACTAATTTTGGAAGAGTAAATATGTAGGCAGGAATTAGCATTAAGGATCTTTCACGGCAAAAAGGGTTAGAACAAAAGAGCCGTAAGTTCATGGAGATATCTGCCAATTTTAGCTTTGAGCTCCAGACCCTCAAAGTGATGACTGAAAAATCGGACCACAGACTGGCTTTGAAGCCTGCAGAAAAGCTTGGGTTCGTAATGGAAATATTGAAAAGTATCAAATGAGCATACAGTAGGCTTATAAGATGATGGAATTGAACAGGTCTATATACTATTATCAGCCTTAAAGAGGAAAGCGATGAGGTCATAATTCAGGTCATCAACCAATCGAATGAAAAATTTCCATTCATGGGTTTTGACGGATTTCTTATTGCTTGAGACAACAAGGATATGGTTGGAATCATAAGCAAGTAAAGTCCAAATCGTTAACTTCTGATAATAAATGGTGAGCCACAGCGACTGGAGTTCATCGCTAAGGGGATTGTGAAATGGTGAAAAAGCAACAATATCGTGTGGACGCACATTTAACAGCATCCGCAGTACGACAGGAAAACCAACTCAAAATGCTTACGTGGAGCAATTTAATGCCGCAGTGGTACTGGCACAGTTAGGCAAGATTCCTACAATTTGTATATTCTTGTAAAGGTTGCCCATGTTAGAGAACTTGAAGATGGTGTTGGCAGAAGGATTATCACGAAAACCGCCCTCAGAAAGGGCTTAAATATAAAACACCTTATACAAGTACTCAGGCAAACAAAGGTGGAATTCCATTAGAAAAGCTTCCAAACTAAAGGAAGACCACAAATTCACCTATTTCATCCAAACATTAATAATAATTATTTGGAACATTAAACAAAATGAATCAAAAAAATTTTGGCACTTCAATTGTTTATAAAATAACCTAATGATAATTCATAATTTAAAATTCAATTCCAAATTTACGCCATATGAATCAAGATAATGCCCCAAACTCTTTTCAGAAATTGGATGAAATTCATAACAGAATAACCGACGTAAACCTGCAAATTCAGGAATTATTCCAGCTAACATACAATCCTCAAAAAACTCCAATTCATGAACACAAAATCAGTAAATTAAAGATGGTAACAAATGAGTTAAAAGAATTAGAAGTAAAGATTAACAATTTTGAAAATGAATTAAAAACTACACTACCAAACACTCATTGATTGATATAAATAATCAACTTCTATGTGGAAAATATTACTTCTTGACAAAAATTCACAGCAAATTTCTTCTGCACTTTTCAAACCCTCTCAAGCCCTTCAAACATTTAATACCCTATCCTTATTACAAGCAACGATAAACAATGACGCTCCATCTTATGAGCTCACTTTGCATCTAATTTGTGACAATGACCTGCTAATTAGATCTACAACTATCAGATTTAATCAGGAATTAATTGGTTTTTGCAGAATCATTGTAAACACAAAAAAGTTCTGATTTTGTTATTGTCAATTTCCGTCAGTCTTCACACATACATTAAGTTTTTATTTACCTGATCCAAGGTACCTTGGAGAATTGAATAAATGATAAAAAATATTGATTGACACAATTTGTCTACACAATATGTTATGTTATAAAAAACTTAATAATCAGATAAAAATAATTTTCTTACTGCCATGGAAAAGGAAGATCATGAAGCCCTTGAATACTTTAGTATCGATAACCCAGAAAACAAATTAGAGTTTCTTCATTTAACTCTAAAAGTTAATAAACCCGAAAACGAACAATTATAATTAACGCTTGAAGAATATAGTAACACGATTAATTATTTAAATTACAAATTACTGATTACTCAGAAAGAATTGATTTTACATAGGAAATAGATTGAGTCACATTTAGGCTTTTTATTAATAGCACAACATAAATAATTATTTGCACTAAAAATTTATTATATTGTATGCCTTTAAACAAATGATATGTTCTAGTGCATGATTTCAAATTACAATCCTCTGAATTTATAAAATTAACCTACCAGGTTTTCCAGATTAAATTAAAATACACCCAGGATGATATTCATAAAATAGATTATTTAATTGAGTTAAACTGGCCGAAAAGTATTCCCACAGACCTTGAAGATATGGTTTTATTATTTGGCTCATATTTCGGAGAATGTACACGAAAAAATCTTGGGGGCGATTGGGAGTACAAAAAGGATGATGGATGGTGTTTGGTAAATATCAATAGTAAGGAAACTATCTATCCTTTTTCTACAATCCGAAAAAGATTTGTTAATGGCATGCAAGATTCAATTTCAAATTTCTATGATACTCTAAAGAATAAAACTGAATAAGTGGAAAAAATTCATTTAATGGCTTTTTTTAGAATTGATGATGTAAGGCTCGTTTTTTGCTTAGAATTTTCTCTTTATTTATTTACAGGAAAATTTTTTTATAATGTTCGCGAGTTTAATATCGAATTCAGGAAATTCATTTAATGAGGTTGAATATATAAGTAAAGTTCAAAGCTTTAGTGACGAAGAATTAGAATATATTTATAAATTGATAAACAAAGACCCTCATTATAATACCACTCTCAATGGTAAAACTATATTCTTAACGCCAATCCAATCTCAAAGAATACAAGGGCTGTTTTCAGCCGTAAGGTATGAAATGAATAAAAGAGTAAAAAGGATTCAAAAAAACTATTATAGTAGGCTCTTCAGACCAGGTCTTGAAATCTTCTTGCAAGAACCAGAAATTTAATAATATGCCATGAAAATTTCCATGCAATAAAGTTAATATGTTAGAGCAAAAGACAACAAGTAAATGCTTTGAGATTGTTTTCTGTATTTTGTCATGACATAAAACTATCTCTTAATGGCATTACCTTCAAACATGACCTCCGTCATAGACGGTGGTTTTCTAAACGGTCAATAAAAAAAGCCCAGAAAATAATTTCTGGGCATACTTAAAACATCATTAAGCAACAAGATTTTAAACTCTGGATTTAGCTGTAAATCTTTACTTCTAAACTAAGCAAATTTCTTTCCTTAAAAAAGCTATGCTCCTAATTCTTGTATTTTAATTTTAGCAGTTATATTGAATTGGTGGTCATAGGAATATCTAAATTTGGTTTTTATGGATTTAAAACAGGAAAAAGACACTGGATTTACATAAAACTTAATGCTTCCTACAATCTTAATTACACTAACTTTAACTTTTTGTATATTTACCTTCTAACAAATTAAGACGCATAAACTTTTATTTTTTTGTTGATTTTACTTTACAATATACAAAAATAAATTCTATTGCTATGTGCTATGATGTTAGTTACCTTACCAAAAAAAGTAAATTATATGCCTCCCGATTATCGATCTCTAAAGAAAAGGAAAAAAGCATAGAATTAGAAATTAATAAAATTAAGAATAACCTCTCTCCTCAATACCATACCAATGGATTTACTCATCCTAATTTAATAGTAATTAACTCATTTGAAAATCCGAACCCTTTACTTTTCTCATGGGGTCTTATTCCATTTTGGGTAAAGGATTCAGTAAGTGCTTCCAAAATTAGTAATAATACAATTAATGCAAGAGGAGAAACTATATTTGAAAAGCCTTCTTTCAGAGAACCCGCAAAGAATAAAAGATGTATTATTGTAATTGATGGTTTTTTTGAACATCATCATTTCAATGGTAAAATCTATCCTTTCTTTATTAAATTGAAAAATAATGAACCAATTTTTTTGGCTGGATTATGGGATAAGTGGGAATATAAGCAGGAAGGAATAACGAAATTTACTGTTTCCATTGTTACAACAAAGGCAAATCCTTTGATGGCGAAAATACATAATAACCCAAAGCTATCTGAACCCAGAATGCCTCTTATGTTACCAAATGAATTTATTTGGAATTGGATAAAACCAATAAATGATGAATTAGATAAAAAAGAAGTTCAAGCACTCATCCATCCTTACGACGATAATGAACTATTGGCTTACACAACCCCCAAATTAAGAGGTAAATCAGCCATTGGAAATACTTCAGAAGCAATAGTAGAATATAAATATGCAGATTTGCAATTTTAGCAAAATAAAAATTCCCCACACTTTTACAGGTAAATAGTTTCGCACGTTTATTGTTACCATTCTCCTCTTATTATATTCATCTCAAAACATGGGACTGAATGCATCTTAAAGAGGCAACCACAAAAGAAGTTTTTGGTTGTCTCTTTCTTTAAAGTTGATTAATCTTTAAAACTAACTCCTTTTCTGACTATAGTTCGGATAAAGTTTTCATCAAATTCAATTCCTTTAACCTCCACATTTGAATCCTCCTGCTTGCTTATATTACCCGTTGTATTCGTAAAGTGTTACACATCACGAAAGCCATAGGTTTTACCTCCTATGTTCATTTTACCATTCAGCGCTGCTTCCCCGCCATGGGTAATGAGGGTGTGGTTCACTGCTTCATCGGATGTATAATCTTTCATATTGTAGCAAAAGCTTCCTTGCCAAAAATATGCATATCTCCATGGATTATCCACTCAATATCATTAAGAAATGTTGAATGATAATATCGACATAAACGATGGCAAAAGCAATGTCAAAATCCCTGAGAAATATCTTTGTTGGATCAATACCTCAATAGGGTGTTATTGTGATTTTAATCTTGATTTTATTGGGCTGTAGAATATTTGCACACTACCATAATTAAAAGACCGAACATTTTCCAACACCAAATTTATGGATACCTGAGTGGGATAAAATCATGATTCTCTAGAACCTAGCACGAAAGGATTGACATCACTCCGAATTCTAAATGATTTTTAGTGTGTATGGAAGTAATAGAGAGTCCGGCAAAATCACCACGCCTTTCCAGATTGCCCTTTCATGGCTATAATTTCATCTTGGTTTACATATGGACTAAATTTAGCATTCTATGCCACCTATTTAAATGTTTTGTAATGAATCAGTTTAGGGTTTTATTTCATCACTTCAGCATAATCATAGATTAGTAGAGGCCATTATTGGATCATTTCCTCTTAGGACTACCTTCGGTTGTTGAAGAGATCATTTGTTTTGAAGATATCCATCATATTTGCCCTTATTTCATCGTACCATTTGTGCCAATATTCTTCTGGATCATGTCCATCGGCGGGATCATCATTGAGTAGATTAATTTTCTCATTTTCTACTTTTTATTATACTGAAGAACCGTTATATGGCAATCAAAAGATCGGCTGCTATCGAACTGAATTTTATTCTTTGACAAAAAATGCTCATAACTTTTCCTAACGTGACTGGATTGATACAAAAGCAATATTCATCAACCAGGTTTTCCCTGATTTGGTAAAACAAACAGGCCTAATCATAATCCCAGCCATTCATGGAGATATCTAAACCATTCTTGAGTTGAATGCTGCATTTATTTCCTGCAAATGAAGCGGCACATATAGGGCTCAGATGTACCCAGTTTGAACAATGGGGCATTTCTGCTAACTGGAACCGGACTACTTGATGAGAACAAATGTGCAACACACTGGCTATTAACCAAAGTGTTATGGGAGATGTACCCTAAGGTGAAACTGGTAGACAATAAGATCATCACAGATGATGGTGGAGTTTACACTAGCGGCTGAGCGCACTCTTCACTCAACTTATGTTTCTACCTGAAGGAGAAATTCGCAGGCAGTGAAATGGCTGTGCATATCACAAAAATATTTACTATACGCATTAATCGTCACAGCCAATCGCCTTTTATCATTTTCAGGGAACAGAAAGACATAAATCATAAGAAAGTGAAGCAAGCCCAGAAGTATATAGAGATACACTTTACAGAGAAGTTGACTGTGAATAGACTAGCCGAATGGTTTAGCATTGGCCGGAGGGCTTTTGAAACAAGGTTTAAAAAAGCTACCTCAAACATATTCAACGAGTATTTCCAATGGGTGAGGATCGAGACCACGAAAAAACTGCTGGAGGAAGATTAGGCAGGAATCAACGAAGTAATTAATGAATGAAGTGGGTTATAACGAGGTTAAGGTATTTAGAGTGCCATTTATGAAAATAGCAGGAATGTATCCCATGGATCAAAGAAACCGGTATTGAAAGGAAATGTTGGTGGTTTGACTGGTGTAATCTGAGTTAAATTGCCTTTGGAAAATTCTCCTTATACATTTTTTTTAAAAGCATGTTATGCCCAGATTTGGCTTCCTCAAAAGTTTGATATCTAGCCAACCGCTTTCCCTCTAATCCATTATCAATCACTGTCTCGAACAAAAAAGGGCATTTATTGGGCAAATGATACCATGCGAGCCCATTAAAATGGGTTTTAATGATAAAATTGTTAATTTTATCTTCAGCGATGAGATTCTTGTGTGTGTTTTCTAAAGAACTTTTCCATTCACTTAGGGAACATGGAATCGGCTCTTTTCCTTTCAATTTATAGAACGGATGTAACATTAAAGAATATAAAATTTGTTAAAAACCCACTTTACAAAATGGAAATAACTAAAATCGATATTTAAGGCGAGATAATTGAGAAAAATTTTTAATAATGTTATTACTAGAAATCAAGACTTATAATATACCTTCATATCAAAAACAAAAAATTATATAATTAGCAGAATAAACCAAGGTTTTTATGAGCGAAGAAGAACGATTATTTAATACAATTGTGAATCGACTATGTATCACTAGCTCTGATATAAAACCAGGGAAAATGATGCGATCTCCAGCGGTAGTCTACAATGGTAAAGTTTTCGCATTTCTCTCGAAAGAAAAATATCTGGTATGTAAATTTGGTGCTATTGATACAGATATTTATCCCTTCAAAATTGAAAAATTTAATCCATTTCAAAACAAAAATAAATTTTCTGGTTGGTATAAGATTCCATTTTCAGATAATGAATATTGGATTATCATAGCAAAGATGGCTTTGAAAATAATGAAAAACAAAAAATAAAGCCAACTCTGCTGGTAAAGAATTGGCTTGCAAAACAGTTAGTAGTAATAATACACTGCCCAAGATAAGAATAATTTAAGAAGTTTACCATGAAAAGTAAGTTGAATGCTTGTTTTGGGAAGAAAGTATGGATGATCTCACCTGGCGGTCAAATTATCAGTACAGGCAATAAATATGTCGTTGACTTCATGTTTATTCAGGTATGTAAAAACCTGAAGCCAGAAGTCAGCACCTTTGCTTTCAGAGATATACATACCCAGTACAGTATTTCCTTCCTACCCTCCTTATTGATACCCAGGATGCTATTTAGAGCTTTGTGATTTAACTTACCCTCCAGACTTTAAACCAAGCCGAAGGGGGGGGGAATCACATCAAGCCACACAATGCATTATTCTGGCTCTAAAGGGCGCCACTGCTGCTACTTTGCCTCAGGATTTTTTGGCCTGTGTTATCCCTAAGTAATCAGATGGATATCTCTGTATCAAAAACCTCAGAATTGTGGCTCTGAATATCCCACAGACTGTTTCCTAATCCGTACATGGCTAACATTTTGCTAGTCCAGGATGTCAACCATGATAGAACGAGGCTTCTAGATATCCTGTGGCGATATTGTGGTGTCTCGTTCTCCCCTTCTCTCCGGCTATTCTTTACGGTCTTCCGTCATTTGTTATTGTAACTATTGCAAGATCCACGGCCAGATTCATCACTGGCCAGAAGCCCCTCCATCTCAGCTTCCAGTGCCTCTTCAAAAAATTCTATTAGCACTGGGGCAAATCGCTCCACCTTTTCCAAATAATGGCTCTCCGCTCTTAAAATTGTCGTAACACTATTTCCTTTAAGCTTGCTTTCTCTCGCAAACTCCTCCTTAATACTTATAAATTTTCAGCTATATTCAAAGTTTAGACATAGATGAAATAACAGTCTATTAAAGTAGGATTTTGTGTACATTATTTATAACCAAAAAAGCCCTGAAAAATTTTCCAGAGCTTTTTTATTTTATCAAAGCGAAAGAGTACAATTATAAGTCAATTCATAATTTTAATAACATTTTTTTCGCATAGTATCTTACCTTGAGATTTTTCTTGATAATTTAAAAAATTCTTTTTCAAACTGCATTTCTTCCCACGATTAGAAGAATTAATATTACATCCCTCAATAATGGTTAATCATTTTTAAATTATTCGTGGTTTAATTAACATTTGCCTTATGCCATTTTGAAACCCCAACCCGGTTGTTATTGTGCTTATTGATATTCTTCTTTGGTATACTGTTTGCCCTATTCTTTATAATTTTGAAGAGTTCTGACAAGAATAAGTTTTAATGAAATTTTGTTCAAAAAAGGAATCAATCGAGTTACTCAAAATTCTCATTGGGAATTTGGAGGATAATCTTCAATTCCTCGCTCCAATAGGATGGTCATCATCAGCATACTTTCCTTTTTTTCATCCAACGGCAGAACAACAATATCATGCAAATATTAGGTTGCATAAAAGGTTTTATGAATTTCTGGGTGATACACCACTACCCCAAATTGAAGAATTTGAAGATGACAACAGCCCAACATTTATTGAAGCTGAACTACTTGAGCTTCTAGGGCGAGTCCTATATGAGTTACTTAACAATTATCGACTGCAACATAAGTCAGGAGCCATTTACGAATTTGGATCCGGAAGAAGTTGTGCAGAGTTTATAGCTCAGTTTTTCAATATGCATTATCCCCAAGATCACATTAATTTTAATGATCTGGATTTTTTCCTGGCTCTTAATATGGATGACTTTATCAACCCGTTTCAAGTGTACGTTTTATTTTTTCGAAGATTGAGTTTTCAAAAAGTAAAGTTGCAATTCAAAAAAAGAGAAATTGATATTTTTAATGATCAAATACCACCTGAAATTGCTGCGTACAAATTGGTTTTTGGGAAACTCCCATGTAAAAGAAGAAAGTAATCTGATAGAATAAGGAACTCCAAATGAAAGTAAATTACTCTTTCAATCAACTTGCATAAAATATATTAATTGTAACTCGACTCTTCGGTTTAGCTCCCTCCCCTCGAATTCATCATCATTTGTTGCTAATGGATATTTTTCACCAAAACCCTGAGGTATCAACCTTTCATCTTTCATGCCGCTCTTTTCTTTAAAGTACTTAGCGATTTGACCGGCTCTGCGTTTTGACAGTTGTAAATTTTTATATGTGGAACCTGTGGCATCCGAATAACCAAAGACCTTTAATTTTAAGTATTTATTAGATAACATTATCTCATGAATTTTATTTAAGAAAGGAATATATTTTTCCTGAATTTCCCATTTATCTTTTTCAAAGTATATGTTTTCAACAAAATTAAATTGTATAATATTATTCCCTTCTAAAATATTGATTGAAGGGAAAGTATTTAATATTCTTTTGGTGCTGGTTGCGTGGGTAGAATTTGCTTGAGCGTGATCTATGCTGTCATTAAATACCATTTTTTCAGGATGAACTGATGAATTGGTATTGTGTGATGGATTTTTAGAAGAACTTTCACTTTCATGTTTTTTTCTTGCTGATAACTCAAAAGTTACATCCGGAATTACCTCACTTGAAATATTAAAGCCTGGTTTGAATTTCTCTGGAAGCCTGGCTTTAAAAATATCGCGATTCGAACTTCGCTTTTTATAAGATTCAAAAAAGATTTCCCCAAAGTCAGCAGTAATGGAAAAGAAGACCTCTTCATTGCTACTGTTAATTGGTGCTCCAATATTCTCTGGTTCAGACCAATTAGTCCAACTTTCGTCTAATCTGTTAGAGAAAAAAATATCTGCTCCTCCCTCTCCTGGATGACCTTCAGATACAAAAAACAGGCTTTTACCATCTGAACCAAGAAAAGGTGAATATTCTGCCTTTTTGGTATTTATGGAAGTACCTAAATTTACCGGACTTCCCCAGCTACCATCAGCAGTAGGAAAACTCACATAAATATCTTGGCCTCCAACATTATTTTTTGATGCTTTTTGAATAGCAATTAATAATACCCCCTCCTTGTATGAGTAATAAAAATCAGCATAAGGGCTCTTATTACTATAATTATGGATTTCCATAGGTAAAGGCTCCGACCAGATTGAATTCTCAAAGGATGACTTAGCAAGTATTTTACCATCACCTTTTTCAATGCTACTATATGTGTTCACGAATATTCCTTCATTAACCTCTGGATTTATTGTCACTACTGCATTTCCCATTTTGTTATTAAGGGGCTTACCTGCATTCATTGAAATACCCCATTCTTTACTTTTATCTTTTCTGCAAAACCAAATATCTTGTGGATCTCCTTTCCCCCCTATATTATCTGGATGTTCTCTCCTACAAAAAAATAAAGTATTGCCGTCTCCCGAAATCAAAGGTCTGCTTTCTACGAATGAAGAGTTGATTGAACTTGGAAGACGTATCTTTTGTATTTCAATATCTTCTACTTTTACAGCCTGGGGCAGGCTTTCAAAAAAACCTCCAGTAATTATACCAATTATCAATAATAGTTTCATTCAATAGAAATTTTGATAAAAAAATTATTTGAAAATAATAATTCTTTTAATTGAAACCATAAAAAAGGATTTTAATGGTTTTAAATTATTTATTTCAAAGATTATATTAAATTATTTTAATATTTTCTTACAGATTTATACCCTGCTCCCTCATCTCTGATTTTGCTTCATTTAGCATAATTTTTTTTTGAAGAGACGTAAGAATCATCATTCTAACAAATGGGATATAAACTTACCATTGTAAAAACTTTTATGATTTCAAAAAAATTTTACTGGAGGAAAACATTAATTTTGGAAGACGTATTTTTTCTTGGTGCGAAGGTGATTTAGAAATTATTCTTCTAACTTTTTGAAGCCATCTCAATGAATAAATTGGGATGGCATTTTTTTAAATAACACTTCTAACATTTAAATAAAAATAATAACCTAGTGTAATTATTATATATTATGGTAAAATATCCTATTCAATTTTAAAGTTGACCCCTGGTCGAGATTGGAAATAGTGCAAAAGAAAATTAACTTTTTGACTTTCTTTCTAACCCAATTCATTGAGTTTAAACCCTACTATTGCTGGTTTTGGAATTAACAAATCATGTGATCTACTATCTCCTACATATACTTTGGTATTCACCCAGGCATCGAAAAATTATTCATTTAATCTCAATCCTGTAAAGATTGATTTACAACTCTGTTTCTATTTTTATTGCCAGCAATACCAATAGCATAAATATTTAACTTTAAGGTTATTTCCTACATTTCATATATGTATAAATCAATACTTACAATAGTTTAAATTTATTACTTAACTAAGTTGCATTAATTTTTTGATTTTTAGCAAGTTATACATAATTGTATTTTTGGAATTGGAAGTCTTTTATAATGTTCCCACTAAAATTCAGAATAATTTAATAATAATGATAAATTCAGCGAGAAATAATCAGGCGGTTAGAAACTCAATAAAAGGAGGTCATGAAAAAATAATTTATTCAGCGCTTTTTTTACTTATTTATATTGGGTTCCATTCGCAAACTCAGTCCCAGGGTTCCCTGGATCCGATCATCGACCGGGCCAATAAGTTCTTTGAACTGGCCCAAAATTACGAAGCTGCATTGCCCCTATATCAGCAGGCAGTTGACGAAGGGGTTAACGATCCGATTGTTCATTACAGGCTGGGTGTATGTTACGCTGAAGCTCCTGTGCTGAACGAACAACTGAAAGCAGTTACTTATCTGGAGCAAGCACGCAGCAAACAATTAGATGCCGGCCTTCCTGCTGAGCTATATTATTATTTGGGAAAAACGTATCATAGAAATATTCAGGTGCAAGCAGCCATTGATAGCTATGAACAATATAAAAAGCTGGCCAAGCCCGATGATAAAAAATCACGGGAAAAACTGGATGATGCAGCCCGGCAAATGAAGATGTGCAAAAATGCCCTTTTCCTGATGAGCGAAAAGAAAGGCATTGTAATCCATCGGTTTAATGATGCAATTAACTCTGCCAATACAGAATACAATCCGGTGGTAACCGCTGACGAAAGCATGATGGCCTATACAGCCTTACGGGAAGAACGCGGCAAGCTGGTAGAAAAGATATTCATTGCTGAAAAAGAAAGTAATGGCAAATGGGGTAATCCTAAAGAAATTGACTTGAAAACAAATTTCAACGTAGGCACCGCAGGCATATCAGCAGATGGACAGGAAATGCTGGTATTTGTAGGAGGTGCCAACAATACCGGCAACCTGTATACTATTAAAAAAACAGCCAAAGGGTGGTCGGTACCTGCTACTATGGGAGATCATGTCAATTCCAGGTTTTTGGAAACCACCGCCAGCATGACGCCCAATGGTAAAACTATATATTTTGCCAGTAACCGGAACAGTGGTTACGGAGGCATGGACATCTACAAAGTTTCAATGCTGCCTGGCGGTAAATGGGGCAAACCAGAAAATTTAGGCCCTTCTGTAAATACAGAACATGACGAAGATGCTCCTTTCATTCACCCTGATAGCAAAACTTTGTTTTTTACTTCCAACGGGCCTAATTCTATGGGAGGGTATGACATATTTAGGACTGATTATGTGGGGGGTAAATGGAGATCACCTGAAAACCTGGGATATCCTATCAATACACCTACTGATGATAATTACTTTACACTCACAGCCAATGGAAAAACAGGGTATTTTTCATCGGAGCGTAAAGGTGGACAAGGAGGGCAGGATATTTACTATTTTGAAATGCCAGAGCAGGATGCCAATATTCCGCTCACCTTAATAAAAGGTAGAATTTTGGCAGGTGAAGACGAACCGAAACCTGTCCCTACAGAAATTAAAGTAGTAGACAACGAAGCTCATAAAAAAGTAGACTATGTTTATAATCCCGAAGCTGCCACAGGTAATTATTTGATTATTCTTCCTCCGGGCCGGAATTATGATCTTATCATAGAATCGGAAGGTTATTTGCCGTATACGGTCAATATCAACATCCCAAATCAGAATTATTTCTATGAACTTTATCAGGAGATTATTTTGAAACCCATCAAACAATTTGGGGTAGTGGTAGGACAGGAGATTTCAGTAAAAAATGCTTTCCATAATGTAAATGAAAATGCCAAGACTTCTGTAAGGCAAGCTAACGAAGCCATGCTGGTTCAGAAAGATAGTATTGATTTATACGATATGATGGAATCTATCATTGCAGCCACAGATACCGCTGCCTTTGAGTACCTGTTGGACCTGATGTATACTACCAATCCGGTGGATGAAGTAGACTTTGAATCACTGGAAGAAGACAAGGTAGAAGCCGCCGGAGTGTCTTACTATTATGACGAAACCGGAACGGATAATTTAGAGGCCAAAAAAGTAGGTAATGAAACTGTATATACCCTTCCTACTTTTTATGTAACTGAAGAAGCCATTAAACAGAAGAACAGAAAACCTATTGTGGCTGATTATGACAAAAGCTTATTGAATAAAGTAACCAAAGTCTATTTTGATATAGGGCAAAGCAAGTTCGATGAAACTGCTACTGCTGATTTGCAAAACGTGTCTGATTTATTGAAAAAACACCTGGCCCTCGGGGTCGAGATTTCGGGATATGCATCCCCGGAAGGAAATGCAGAGGATAACCAGCGGTTATCCAATGAACGGGCCATTGAAGTACTCAATTTCTTTAACCAGCGCGGTATTGTAAGAAGACGGATCAAAGCAATTGGTTATGGCGCTACTACAGGCAAAGCAGGCAAAAAAGATGAGAGCAGAAGGGTAGAAATTAAACTAATGGAATGGCAGAAAAGATAAATTAGTCCAACTGGAGTAAACTGGCATGATTGAAATCAAAAAAAGCAAACCAAAGAATTTGATTTGCTATAATCATTTACATTAATAATGCAACTTAATATATGGTTGCCTAACCAGCCAATAAGCACTTGGTATCAGATGTTACGCTTGGAAAATTGTAACAAGAATGATAATAGGTTGTAACAAAGCAGTTCGTATCAGGTATCCGCTCAGCAATGGCAATATAATTATCAGCTAAATTATCACCGTATGAATAATCTTTCATGAATATTGTAATTAAATTGAGATCTTTATTCAGATAAAAATTCAATATTTCAATATTGCAGATTTGCTCTTCCGGTATAGGTAGAATAATTGAATAATCATCAAATTCCAGTGATTGAATGGTAGAATTTAAATTGTAATAATAATCTCCATAGGATTCATGCTTTTCAAACAGTAAATCCAGATGATAACCTTTTAACTTTTCTTTTAAATTAATAGTTATAGTTCTCACGTCCATACTCACAAATTAATAATTAATGTTAAATTTAATTTTTCTGTAATTCCCTTATGGTGTAGAGTAATTTTTCTTTCAATTGATTGAAAGAACTGTTCAAAATTTTACTATTTCTTGAATCAATTGCTTCCTTATAATGCTCCAGTAACATTAATAAGTTTAAAGCACCAATTTGCTTTAGTGTGGGCTTAATCATGTGGATTCTTCTGGATAATAAAAATACATCTTTAGTAGGAAGTTCCTGAAGCACTCCATTTAATTCATTTATAATCGATTCTTTCACCTTATCTAATCCTTCTGCATCAGTTTTAAAAAGGTCTTTAAGTATTTTTAAATTAATAATATCTTGTGATAATTTTACCTCATCATTCGATCTTCTATCATTTTTATTGGGTTTAGAAGATCTGTTTTCTGCAGGAAATAAAATAGAATTTATTACTTGATAGAGCTGATCTGGTGGGCAAGGCTTGGTGATTAAACCTGAAAAGCCAACCATTTCAATATTGAAATCAACCTCTGATTCAGTATTGGCCGTAAGTGCTAAAATAGGTGTAGTAATCCTGTATTTATTTTTTATGATTTCTGTGGCATCTCTTCCACCCATTTCAGGCATATTTAGATCCATCAATATTAAGTCATAAACATTTTCTTGGACAAGGGCCAATGCCTCAAGGCCATTTGTTGCGAAATCCACATTGGCCCCTACCCTATTGAATAATTTCTCAAATACATTTCTGTTAAGAACATGATCCTCTGCCATTAAGAACCGTTTCTGTGAAAAGTTAAATTTTTCCTTAGTAAGCGACTCGCTTACTGCCTGGTATTGAAGTTGATTATCAACTTTTAAAACAACATCAAATGAGAAAATTGATCCTTTATTCTCTTCACTTTCAACATGTATTTCCCCTCCGAAAAGTTTAACAATTTTTTGACAAATTGAAAGCCCAAGTCCTGTACCTAACCCTTGTTTAGAGTTGCTATCATTGAGTTGTTCATATGGTTTAAAAATGGTGGGAATTTTGTCTTTCGGAATCCCAACACCGCTATCTTCCACAGAAAATTTTAAATGTACGGAAGACTGGTTTTCCTTAAGTTTTACAACTCGAAGTTGGACGCACTCACCGGCTGGTGAAAATTTTATTGCATTGCTCAATAAATTGATAAGAACCTGTTTTAACCTGATGTGGTCACCAAGGACTATTTTAGGAATTGTATGGTCTAGTTGATAAAATAATTGAATTTCTTTCTCTTGCGCCGTTACCACCATAGATTGGGACAGGTGGTGGATAAAATTTTTGAGCAAAAAAGGAGATGAATTCAGATTAAGTTTGTTCTCGCTAAGTTTACTAAGATCAAGTATATTGTTTACAATTGAAACTAAATTCTCACTTGAAAATTTTAGGGCATTAAGTGTCTCTTTCTCAAAGTTATTGTGATTATCTTCTTGTAAAATATGTGTTAATGCTACTATTGCATTTAATGGGGTCCGGATTTCATGTGAAATGAACGAAACGTATCTAGCATTATTCTCAATGGATTTTTGAGTTTCCCCTTTCCCATTGCTTTTATCCTCACTTTTCCTTTTAAAATGACTAGTTGCCTGGATTGTCCCAAAGTATTCTGAGGAGCTTTTTCTCTGTATCGAAATTTGAACAGGAAAAATCTTTCCAATTTGATTCCTTACTCCTGTTTCAAAAGAACAGTGTTCACCAAATGACAGTTTCCGATGAATCTTCTGAAGTTGTATGTCATTTCCAAATGGAAAATAGTTGAAAAGATTTTGCGTAGTCAGGTGTTGTCCATTCTTTAATCCAAGAAGCCTTGCGGTGAATGGAGTAACATTTAGATCATTTGATTTTAGATTCAAATACCAATGCCCTGTCCTGCTCAGATTTTCAAAAGATTGAAAATCACAATTAAATATGCTTTCTTGTTTAGCATATATATGGACTCTTACTCCATCTGGTGGATCGGCAAATACCCTTTCAGATTCAACATTAATATTTGTGGAAAGTGCTAAATTCATATTGAATAACTTTTCCCCAAATATTTAATAATTTAGCAAAAAATATTTTGCGATATTCTTAATAAATAACGCATGTAAGAAAATACAATTAAATCGTTTGTATGGTATATGATTATATTTATAATTAATTATACTAAATTAATTTACAATAATATTCCCTCCTTTTTAATAATAGCCCTTAATTCATTAATAGCCCTATTTTTTTCGAGAGTTGCATGTTCTTTTGATATTTGTAATCTATCAGCTATATCGGTTATACTGTGAGGAGGCATTCCCCCAAGGCCAAAATAAAGAAAAATTATTTCTAACTTCTGTTTGGATAAGTTGCCTAATAGCGAATTAATTTGTTCCAATATTCCGGATTTTATTAGTTCTTCATCCGGTAAATCGTCTTTTGCTGGCAAATAATCCTTCATGGATATCGCGGTCTCATCTCCCACTGGCCAATCAATTGAATATTGTCTTTTCGTATTAATTACCAAATCATTAATTGAACGCTCATTTATATTCAATTCTAAGGCAACTTCTTTTTCAGTTGGATTCCTATGATAAACCTGCTCCAGTTTTTCAACCTTTCTTTTGTATTCTGCATAATTTACATTGTAATTTGCTGGTATGCGCACGACTCGTTGATTATTCAAAGCATTGATAATAGATTGCCTTATCCACCAAACTGCATAAGAAATGAATTTTGCTCCTTTAGAGGCATCATACTTTTCTGCAGCCCTTATTAATCCAATGTTTCCCTCAGTTATCAAGTCACCAAGAGGAAGGCCATTGTTTTGATACTGTTTGGCAACAGAAATCACGAATCTAAGGTTAGCATTTACTAATTTTTCTAAAGCTCGCTTATCATTATTCTTTATTCTCCTACTAAGAATTAATTCTTCCTCTTGGGTAATTAATGGGATTTTTGCAACTTCACCGAGATATCTTTCTATGGAGCCAGATTCTCTCTGAGTAATGGAAGTGGATATGGTTAACCTTTTCATAAATCTTTTTTTTTGTAAAAAGAAAAGGTATGTGAATGAATTCAAATTCTCTATCGCAAAACTTACTGGATCTTACATTGTAATAAAGAAAATTGAAAAAGCATCTTTTATCTTAGATGCCTTAAATAAATTTCGCGGTTTTCTAAAAAGGTTTTGGTAATTTTATAATGTTCTGTTTCCTCATAATTTACTTGCATTATTTGATCATCCTGTACTTCATACAAGACCGCATTAGGTATACCCATAATTATTGGTGAATGGGTAGCCATGATTATTTGAGAATTATTATCAATTACCTCCATTAGAAAAGAAATCAACGATAATTGTTTTAAAGGTGAAAGTGCTGCCTCAGGTTCATCCAACAGATAAATACCTTTGTCCTGAATCCTTGTTTCTAATATTTTCAGGTAAGCCTCTCCGTGCGAATAGGCTTGCATGTTATCGCCATATTGTTTGCGCATTTCAAATAGGGAATAATTCATGCTATTGCTCATCTCATCAATGATGGAATCATCAACCTCGCCCTTCAGCTCCCGCAGGCTATCTGCAATTTTATTCTTATCCCTCTCCACTGAATTAATGAAATCACTAAAATCCTCTGCTCGGAAGAAGAAGCCCTTGCGAGTCCGCCTTTGCCATACTAATTTCAGATGTGAATCCAAAACCCTTGCTGCATCAAAACCTGCATGGGACTGAATATACCCGCCAATTAACGGAAGATTAATTTGATAGGCGATACACTCGAGAATTGTGGATTTTCCACACCCATTATCCCCCACAAAAATAGTCACATGATTGTCCAGTTTAAGTTGTTTGGCAAATTGCACGGCCGGGACATTGAATGGAAATGGTTGCTTTTTTTCCAATTCAAAAGAAAAAGATTTAATAAATGGCATAAGCAAATTTTTTCTACTGCAAGCTCTGTAAGAAACTTTATTACTGAGTGGCTAACTCACTTGATTTATTGAAATAATCCTGAGAAATCTTTTCGCCTATTCATACCCCATGACTATCTTAACCACCCTTTCTTGAAAGAATAATTAGCAAACCAAACCAAAAAAATGGAAATGAGAATCACCAGAATTGGCATAACCACTGATCCAGGGCCATATACATCCATTGCTTTTGCAATGAATAAACTGTGAAACATTTGAATAATTACCGCGATAAGCGAAATCACTAGCACCGGCCTGGCCCATTTTCTTCTTAACAATAGGGCAATACATCCGATTGCCCCACCAAAAACTGCCAGTGCAAATGCTATTTTGGCCCAGTCGGGATACTGGCCATAAAGTTCTCTTTCATTGGTTGGCAAGGCTTGAAGGGCTTCTTCGGATACAGTGATATGTTGAAAAAAAGAACCTACTCCCATCAAATTCCAGACAAGCAATATGGTAGTTACGATCCAAAACCAAACAGGTATTCTACTTTTTTCTGTCATGATTATTTAGGTTATATTAAAACTTTAGTGAATACTACATAATGAAGCTGATTTAAGTTAATCCAATGCCTCGGCGTATTTTTTAAAATTTTCAAGGATTGCCTGCCACCCTTCTCTTTGAATATCTATTGGATTATTGTTTTCAGGATCAAATGTTTCAATTACTTTGGTGCCTTGTGCCAGTTCAGAGAAGTAAATTGTAACCTGCCGATCATCATCAAGTTTGTAAGCAATTCTTTTGTTTAGGATAATATTTTCATAGATCCCGGAAAAGTCAAACCCCATACTGCCATCTTTTGCTTCCATCCTCCAAACAAATTTTCCGCCTGGCTTAAACTCATTTACTGCTGAAGGGCAGTGCCACTCGTCGGTTGCAAAATTCCAATTGATGATATGTTCTGGTTTTGTGAATAGTTCCCAGGCTTTCTCGATTGCTACCAAGACTGTGGTTTCTACGGTAACAATTGTATTCCTTGATTTACTCATAATAATGAAATATTCTAACGAATATTATCCATTAGATTTGGTTCAGTACATTTTGTATTTGTGCGAAAAGTTTTTTTATATATGCATTGAAATTTATCCGTATTCAAATTTTCTGTATTTGCCGAGTAGCAACTATTTTTTATTACAATGTAAGCAAATTTTTAGTTTATTCATTATCCGGGAGTGCGCCAATTTCTTTTTCCATGTTTTCAAACCACTTTGCCAGGGATAAGGTAGACAGCTTTGAAGGATTGAGCTACCTCATCAAAATATTGATACTGAATAAATTAGACCTTAATTGAGCAGCGAAAGTCCCTGGCAGCATAGTAAGATTGTGCACCATTGTGATAAACAAAGACGTGACCGTAGCGGAAATCGGCAAAGAGTGCACCACCAAGTTCTCTGATATCAGATGGCGTTTGAATCCAACTTGAGGATTTGGTATCGAACTTCCCAAGTTTCTGAAGTTTACGATATTGTTCCTCAGTTAATTGGTCAAGACCCATATCCGTTACCATATCAATAGCATTATTTGCCGGTTTATGCTCTTTTCTTGATTCCTGCTCTTCACGATCGTAACAAACACTTCTTCGGCCTTTAGGGCTTTCGACTGAACAATCAAAAAAAGTAAATTCACCCGTCTTTTAATTAAAATCAACAACATCTGGCTCACCACCCGTCCTTTCCATTTCATGGAGGGCATACAATTTTTCAGTATTTTCTTTCAGCCTAGCTAGTGTTTTATTCCATTCCAACCCCTTATGCCTGCTCATGTTTTTCTCAAAACGGTCTTTCAGTGTTTTTATTAATTCTTCACCTTGCTCTTGGGAAAGCTCTTTCATACTTTACAATAAGATTAAAGGTTGTTAAACTAGAGAATCGATTGCATTACTTCCAATAGCAAGTCCACCGGACTTGGCATATTTTATTTTGCTTCAATCGACATCACATAATCATAACTTTCATTTAAATAATTAGCCAGCAAATCAAGGTTGTCCCACATACTTTCGGGTATACGGACATAGCCCTTCATGATTGCCCCATAAGACTTGAAAGGTCCTGTGCCCAACAGTTTCATATATTTTTCCTGGACCTCCTTCGAAAACCTGATGCCCAATTCCCCGTCTTTGTTTAATTGTGAAAACATGTGACCATTGGCGGAAGTATAGGGATTGTTCTTTCCTTTTCTTTCAAATCGTGGGCATTTGGCTACCAGCTTGTCATAAAGCAGTGTTTTTTCCTCGGTCATGATCTTATTGGGTTTTGACAAATAATCCTTTCAAATATCTCTCGCCAAGTATAATGACTTTTCCCTAATTTGAATTATTACCATCTAATGTAACTGAAATGCCGTTTAGATTCAAATGCCATGGTTTGGAACCTATTCCCATATCAATATAAGCCTACGATAGCCTATGAGTCATGGGGTGTGGTTTTTTGCTTTCGTTCCATGTTCTCAAAGACCCTTTGCCTTTTCCTGGTAAAACAACAGCCTAAGGCAAAGTGGAATTATAAATATTCGTTATGTCTAAAAAACACAAGAAACAACCGCCCATCAAAGTGCCAAGATTTGAGGAGTCACTAGGCTTTTATACAACTGAGGGTAGAAGCAATCACATGTCAAAAATCCGAGGAAGAGACACCAAGCCTGAATTAATGTTCAGGAAGGCTTTGTTCAATTGCGGGGTTCGCTATAGGATTAATGTAAAAAAACTACCAGGAAAGCCTGATATTGCTAACATTTCAAAAGGATTTGTTATTTTTATTGACGGGGATTTCTGGCATGGGTTCAATTGGGAAGAACAGAGGGATAAAATCAAATCAAACAGGGATTTCTGGATTCCCAAAATTGAAAGGAACATGCAGCGTGACAAAGAAAGCCAAAGGAAATTGGAAAATATGGGATTTAAGGTATTTAGATTTTGGGAACATGAGGTCAAAAAGAACCTTGAAGGCTGTATCAACCAGGTATTGGATTACTTGAAATTTTAATATGCCCTTTGGCAAGATTGAGGCAAACCGTTGCCCAATGCATTCATTTAGGATATTTTTTCAAATGATAAAATTTATGAAAATGGAAAAAGAAATCTTA
Source organism: Cyclobacteriaceae bacterium (assembly GCA_965230065.1). Classification (GTDB taxonomy): domain Bacteria; phylum Bacteroidota; class Bacteroidia; order Cytophagales; family Cyclobacteriaceae. The sequence continues at coordinate 5,780,446 of OZ245942.1, forward strand.
ACCCCGGACCATGACCGGTGGGAAGAATTTACTGAGAGGCTTGAAGGCAATGAAGGTTGTAATTTTAAGGAAGGAATTAATGGAGACCTCCAGTCAGTCACATGGGAGTGCGATGGTTCCAGGGAACGTCCACTTGCTAAAAAAATCATTGAGAAAATGGGTGCTTTTGACTTAATGGGAACAATGAAATATTTTGATGATCATGGGGGACATTGTGATTGTGAGATACTTTTTAATGTTGTAAGAAAAAGTCAAGCCAGGTGACCACGCGGGCTAAAAAGTAATTGAGAATTCCCCACTTTTCTAATCTAATTCAATTTGAGAGTATAATCCCCAAAAAAAACTCAATCTAACTACCTTAGCTTAACTGTCAGATTAAGTCTTGACTACTTCAATTTATTGTCCAGGTTTTTAGCATTCGTTTCATCGTCCTTTAATTTTGAAAACCCGCTTATCGATCTTCCTCCATTTTTCCAGGCATCCGCTTTTTCCTTATTTATATAATCCTCAAGCCCAGTATTAGGAATAAACTCACCCTCTGCCTCTTGAGCTAGTTGGGTTAGTTTCTGAATGGCTTTTACCTTGTCAGTCTCACCTATTTTTGCCAATTCTACTGACTTTTTTAAAGTAGAAATAACTTCATCATATACTTTGGTGGGCACGGGGAATGGCTTCCCTCCCTTACTTCCATGGGCAAATTAAAACCGGGCTGGGTCAGTAAACCGGGTAGAAGTTCCATGAATGACTTCACTCACCAGGGTTAGAGATTGCAGGGTTCTTGCTCCTAAACCTTTCAATAGTAAAAGCTCATCAAACTGACTGACCTCATTTTCCTTAGCTAACCACAATATACTACCCAATCTTTTTACATCAATGTCGGCTTCTTTGACACCAAAATGATTAGGCAGTCTCATATGTGGGATTTCATCCAAAATTTCTTGAGGCTTTTCATATGTGATTGACAAAATACCTTCCTGGGTTGAAAAAGCGTTTTTGTGTACCAGGTTCATTATTTCACCTTGGTTATCACCACAAATAGCAGTGTGTGGTTCCTGGATAAAGGATTTAATCATGTCCGAACACCAGTGGTATCTCCTCGCTGATGATGAATTGGGTTGCATTCCCTGTTGTACAACAGCCCAGTCTCCTTCATCACTCACTACAAAACTATGAAGGTAAAGCTGAAAACCGTCTTGAATAGCCGTGTTATCAACCTTTGCGCTCAACCTGCTGCACCTTGCCAGGTACTCCCCATTTAAGCCAGTTAATTCCCCAACCCTCAGTAATTCCCTCGGCGTCTTAAGGGATTCTTTCCCTTTACCGCCACAAACAAAAAGACCGATCTCTTTTGCATGGGGGTTTATTGATTTCCGCAATGCCCCCATTACGGCAGTTGTTACCCCTGATGAATTCCAATCGATACCGATTACAGCCCCAAAGCTTTGAAACCAATAAGGATCGGACAAGCGTTTGAGGAATTCCTTTTTTCCATACTCTGTAATGATAGCCTCTACAACAGGTAGTGTCAATTTGACCATTCTATCAAATAACCAATTGGGTATTCTCCCTCCCATTAAAGCTAAATCCGCCGAACCTGCACGCTTCATTGTTTACGATTTATTAAATTTTTCCATTCCAGTAAATACAAAAATGCCATTGACCTATAGGGACGCCAAGCTTTTGATGCCTCTAACATCTGGGCTTTAAGTTTGGATTGCGGATTGAGGCTATAAATCGATACCATTATCTGTTTTATATGAAAATCATCATAGGGGAATGCATCGGGTCGCTTTAAAGTATAGATCAGTACCATATCAATGGTCCATTGGCCTATTCCCTTGATACTCGATAACTCATTCGTTATTTCTTCATCGGAAAGCTCCGTCCAGTTAACATCATTTTCCTCCCAATGTTTAACAATGTTTAAAGCTGTCTCATACTTTTTCGCAGAAAGCTTAATACCATCAAAAGCATTTTCTTCAAAATCTGAAAAATTATCAGGGGTAAGGACTGTCAAGCCTGCCCTATCCAGCATCTTCTGAAAAATTTTTTTGGTACTCCTATAATGTATCTGTTGTTCCAATACACAGCTCATTAGATCGTGGAAAACATTATTTGTGTTTTCTATTTCAGGGGGTGGGACAGTGCCAATGATCTTTCTTAAAACAGGGTCGGCTTTACTGAGATGTTCACTTTCTGAATTCATCGCTTTTTTACCAATGGAGGTTAACAGACTGAGCCAGGTAAAGTAGAGTGGAAACTCATTCTGGTCAACCAAGCACCAGTTTTTATTCGAAAATTTAATTCTACCTTATCAGTATTTATGTTTTCATTGCCTTTGTTTGGTGGCATACTCTTTTCATTTAGAAAAGTGATAAGTTAATACTTGTATTTTAGGGTCATTTTTCGCTAAGAAAAGCCATTAATCATTTTTTCCTTTATCCAGCTTTTTTGTGTCAGCCGCATTTCAACGGTAACTTAAGGCATGAACAGTCCAACCAAGTAATGAGCATTAAGCTTTCCGCAAGACCTTTTCCATCTTCCTGCCCTTCGCCAATTCGTCCACAAGCTTGTCCAGGTACCTTACCTGTCTTGTTAAAGGATTTTCAATTTCCTCTATCCGATAGCCACAAATCACCCCTGTAATCAGGGGTGCGTTTCGGTTCAATTTTGCATCCGTAAAGAAGGTTTCAAAAGTGGCTTTCTCGTCTATAAGCTCTTGAAGTTTTTGCTCATTAAAGCCTGTCAGCCACTCAATTACCTGATGTAATTCTTCTTTTGTCCTCCCCTTGCTCTCAACTTTATTGAGATAGTGCGGATATACCGAGGCAAATGTCATTTTAGACATTCTTGCATCATGCTCAGGTGTTGTTTTCATACTATTTCAACCTTTCCAATTGTCCTTTTCTTTTCACTATGTTTTTATAGTCCCATTGAATTTCTGTTGATTTTTTCAGCCATCGCTTTAAACCATTGGTTTCAATTTCAGCAACATGGTTGAAGAAAATGGAAGCATCTTTGAATTTTTTTCCCTTGACGTTTAAGGCTTCTTCATCAAAGTCTGCACCGCTCCAAAACATCAGCCTGATGCCTTTTTTCTGTTTACTGTACCCAACAATTGGGTTGCCATCTAAAAACCAAACAGGGTGGCCATGCCAAATTTTGTTTTCCGCTTTACCCAGTTCCAGATTGATGGTCTTTGCAAGTAAGTCACAAATTACTTTATCATCCTCGATTTGGTTGTGGTTATATACTTGTATTTCTTCTTTTATATTCATTTCTAATCAAATGGCGGTTTACCGACTTGGCGGTGAAATAGGGAATTCCAAAGCACCTGATTGCCAAGCATAGTAAAATTAGTCAACAGGACTGAATTTACCTATTCTACTCCCCTACCCTATTTTTTAGTTGGTTTTGTCAGCGGTTTTCAGGTCAGCCAGACGTATCCCTTCAGGCTACATAAGCTTAGAGGTTGGATAAACGAAATGAACTTGTCAACTATGCAAAAAGCCGTATTATTCCACTGAAATGACTTTTATTAAATAGTCGGTGAAGGGTCTTAACTTTAGGTAGGCTTCTTCTACGTAATCAACAAAACCATCGCTAACTACTATCTTCTGGGTAAGCTTTGCCTGTGCAATGATGCTTTTATATCGTAACAATTCAATATGTTCGTGATCATTTGGATAGCCTTGGGGAGATGTTTTCAGTTTATCCACATCCTCCGAAAGTCCGCCAAAAAAACCTTGAAAGTCCTTTGAGTTGATAATCTCCAGGAACTCGTCCCCATCATAATCTATTGCGTCCCGAAACTTTTTTAATTCCGCTTTTTCCGGCTTATACAGCCCGCCGCCCAGGAAAGACCAGCTAATACCCGTGGAAAGATGGATTTTCGCGATGGGTTCGCCTTTTTTCATGGGTGAAAAAGTAAAATAATCTTTATAAATCGGTTTGTTGGGGTTAAATCTGATGTCGTTGTTGATTCGCATCAGGGTGCTTTTCGGGCTTATGCCATCAAAATAGGAATCATGTTTTGACAAGCGCTGCAACAGAAGCCTCACCTCCTCGATCCAACGTTCCTTGGCAGTTTCGTAACGGCTGCGGTTCTCATCCATCCACTCTTTGGAATTATTGTTGCTTAAGTCTCTTAGAAAATTAAATATATACTCCTTCCCAACCATAGCATTTCATTTATTGCCCAATTATCGGTTTGTTTCAATGCTTTCAAATCTTTTATTTCAGTCAACATCAATTGAGTCGTAAATGTTTGAAACTTATATCGGTTAAATCAAATGTTACTTATACAAGTTTTTAATTGAGGAATGAATCAAAAATCTGGAGGAAAATGAGCTGGTAGATTTCACCTAATACCTATTTTTTTTCCTAACTGTACTTGGGTCTTTAAAGAAAACACGAATTCCCCTATTAATTCAATTCTGGTTTTCACACTGTCCTAATGCCAGACCGTATTGGTCACATGATGGGGCATCTGTTGTAGGTATACTTTATTCTCCTTTTCCAAATGAAATTATATAGCCATCTGGATCCTTTATATCAAAGTCTTTCATTTTATAATCCCGAATTTCAGGCGAGTTGATAATTGATATATTTTCCTCAACACACTTTTGATAGATTTCTTTTACATCGTAAACAAAAATGTACAAAGAACAATGTTCTTTTGAGGGAATGTGGTCATCTATTTTTGTTGTTAAATGAATGCTTACCCCACCCTTTTTTAATACCACATAATTAACTGGTTCGCCCCAGGAAAACGTCATTTTGAATCCCAGCTTAATGGTGTAAAAGTCCATTGACTTTTGTAGATTTTTAACAGGGAAAATTGTAGCTGCATGAGAGAAGTTGTCTTGACTTACCATAATTTAAACGCGTTATGAATATTCCTTAAAATTAACTGTATTGGTTGCCGAGGTTGTTTCAATGGGATAATTCGCAATTATATTTTGGTTCAATTATTCAGGTTGCGTTATGAAACATAACCTAATACACCAGTACATTATTTATGATATTTACCTTTTTCGTTTAAAACACTACTAATGGTTAGTGGTAAGTTTAGGATGGGATTAATGACCATTTCCTTTCCAGTCACAACTAAAATAAAAAAACAAACCCTTTAGGTCTCTAACAAATAAATGCTGGTCAAGGAGTATCTATATTCTTGCGAATTAAATCCATTTATATTGCATGTTCCACAAATGATTTTATCTCCTTACCCAAAATATCATCTTTACTCAATATTTTTAAATGTCTTCGGTATTTACCTTTGCCTTCAAGGAAATTGTTGGGATCTTCCATAAGAAACCCTTTTGAAAATTCCAGAGTGAGATGGTTCTTATATACAAATAATCCCCCAAACATTTCATCCTTGAAAAAGAAAACAATGCCGCCAAACATTATTTTTTCATGCGTTTTTGGGATAGTATTAAAGATGATTTCACGTATTTCAATCAGGGTTTTGTATTTCTCAGTATCTATGGTTTTTATTTCGTCCAAAAAATATAGAACCTCTTCATTTTCAGGTTTTTTCATTCGTATAGGGATTGGGGTAAATTTTTAACTACGTAAGAAGTTTTTTGAGGTGCCAACCATTAAATGGCTTGACAGTTCCGCAATTAGGACCTCCATCTTTCCCAGTGCCAGGCACCTGGGCTACAATGGAAAGGCTGGGATCTTCCGTAATTTGATGAAGCATTTCCCAGGTAATCCCTGTTAAAGGGACTTTTAAGCGCCTGCTCCATTCGGCATTCGCTTGTCCGGCAGAGGTGCCTATATCGAGGTAAACGAATCTGGCATTTTTGGAGCCTTGCGCAAAGGGGCCAAGAAAATTGGGTGGCGCATCTTTTTCCCTCTTTAACCGGATGGGAAATTCAAAGGAGAGGGATTCGACATTGAATTGCTGCTTTTGCACAGTCTCATAGTTGTTGCCGCTGCCTTTTTGCAATCCAAAGGTGACCCCTTCCGGAGGGTTTTCTACAATAATGCGTAATGTGATCTCCTGATCCATCTCAATGCGGTTTGCATGGATACCTGTTTACTGAGAAAGATAAAAAATAATTAGCACAGGAACCCCTCTTTGCCAAAATTTTAGGGATGCCGGCATATTTTTCAATGCCTGGTACCGCCGGGCGGATAAACTGTTTGTTTTTTATGCAAAACATTAGCCTGGGAATTGGGACTCATCCATATAGGCCAGCTCCCACTGGTGGCCATTCAGGTCGGCGAAACTGTGCTGGTACATCCAGCCATGGTCTACTGGATCGGCATAAATTGTGGCGCCCAACTCTTTTGCTTTAGCCACCGTACTATCCACTTCTTCCCGGGAGGCTGCATCCAGGGCGATCAATACCTCTGTGCTTTTTTGCATCACATATCTCTTTCTTCGTGAATGTTTTAAAAAAGGATTCGGTGAGCAGCATGGCGAATATGGAATCAGAGATCACCAAGCAGGCCGATTTTTCATCAGTGAGCTGGGGGTTGAAACTAAAGCCCAGGCTCTCGAAGAAGCCTTTTGACTTTTCCAGGTCTTTTACTGGTAGGTTGATAAAAACTTTGGTTTCCATATTGATAGCTTTTATGGTTTAAGCGTTTGTTGAATACAACAGCGACTGGTAAATCATTAGATTCTGGCCTAATTTTTTCAATTGTATCAAATAAATATTGGGTATGTAGTCCTGCATGGCCAGGGAATGGATTCCTGGAAATACCTGGTCCCGGTATGACATGGAATGGAAGTTTTTGACTTAGTCAAGAATTCTTGTAATTTAAATTTTAAAGCAGTGCTACCCTTAATGACCATCCAATGTATCCATATCATTCTGCCTTCCATCCGCAAATTAAACCCAGTGACGCTAAAGCTTGGGCAGCATGTGCCCGGCGTGTGTGGTTTGACAATTACCCACCAGACGATTTTGAAGCACCAAAATCGGCATTTGACGAGCTTATTATAAAAAAAGGTCTTTTGCATGAAAGGCAGGTGTTGGAGGAGTTAAAAGGTAAGTTTCAAGTGGAAATGGCAACCTCAATGGAACACACCTTAAATCTTATGCTAGACAAAGTGGCGGTCATATACCAGGGCAAACTCATAAAACCTGATGAGAACTTAATAGGTGACCCTGATTTTTTGATCCTGCATGAAAGTGGTGAGTACCAACCTGCCGATGCGAAATTGGCGAGAAGCATTGCGCGTAAAAAGGACATTAAGATACAGGTGGGCCTTTATCGCCGTATGCTGGGTAACGGCTTGCCCGGAATTGTGTACATGGGCAATGGCAAAACGGCAGAAGTCGATGATGAGGTCAATCAATGGGTGAATGATTTTATTACCGGGATGGATGAAATATTGGCAAGTCCTGAACCCCCGCTTGTCCATTACTCTCATAGCAAATGCAAACAATGTCCGTATTTTGAAATCTGCAATCCTGGGTTTGAGCAAAAGGGTGAGCTTTCCATTGTCTATCACATTGATGGAAGGGCCGTTCCAGGGCTTGAAACTTTGGGGATTACGAGTATTGAAGACCTAGCCAATACGAACCCGGAAAAAATTCCGGATGTTCCTTTTCTAAAGGGTTTAGCGAAAAAGAAAAAAACAGTGCTTCAGGCAAAGGCATTGCTGACTGGTGAGATATTTAAATTAAATGAATTCGAATTACCGGCCGGAACCTGGGTTCATTTTGATCTGGAAGATAATCCCTTGGAAATCACCGGGGAAAAACATGTTTATTTATGGGGGTTTTTAAAGCCTGACTATGAACAGGATTCCTTTGAATATTCATGGTCGGATAAAATGGAACATGATTATGAGGGATGGATAGGGTTTCTCAATCTGCTTGAAAAATACCGCGATGAATACCCTGATTTACACATTGTGCACTTTACAAACCATGAAGTGAGCACAATTAAGGAATACGTGAAGCGGTATGGGATGGCGGATCACCCGATTGTTGAATGGCTCCTGGGAGAAAATACGCCTTTATATGACTTGCAAAAACCAGTCTCGGATAATTTAATTTTGCCTTTGCGGGGATATGGCTTAAAAGACATTTGTAAACATAAGGAATTGGTGAATTTTCAATGGGAGGATGAGGGAAGCGGCGGACAATGGTCTATCGTTCAATTTGTCCGCTTTTTGGAAACACAAGACCAACAGGAACGAAGCGCACTTAAAAATGCGATTCTTGGATACAACAGGGATGATGTGCTTGCCACAAGAAAACTGGAAGAATGGCTAAGGAAGCTATAAAATGGATTAGTAATTTAAATATCCCATATATAGGGTTCATTTCCATAAATGGATGAAAATATCGGCGGCACTCGCACGGTAGGAACAGGTTATCCAGTTGGTTATCATTGAATTAAGAAATAATCATTTATCAAATTATTGGCAGCAAACTAGCATTGCTGCCAATAATTTGATTTTGGATGTCAGGAAAAATTTTAGATCTTTTGGTTTTTTAGATTGAGTTATGGTGGAGGCAAATCCAAATGTGCTATTTCTGAGATTGGATCTTTTTTCAGCATATACTCAACGTTTAATGTATGAATCTGTAGCTTGTGTTTGTGCGATGGCTTTGCGGGGCTATGTTTTCATAAATGATGTTGTGCATTAGGCTTTCTTTTTTATACATTTTTAGGAAGTTCTATTTCAGGCATTTCGTCCCAAGTTTTTCCTTCCAAAAGTCGCCCTGTTTTCTTTTTGTTTGTTCCACCCCATTGTTTAAAGAAAAAAGAAACATTGGCTTCTAAGCACTGATTTTTTATGTCAGTTACCCACTCCTCTTTCATTGGTCGTGGTTTGCGACCACTTTCACCACCAACTATTACCCAATCTATTTCTTCCAATTTCATATTTGGGACAGCGCCAATCAAAGGCTCGCAAGAAAGAAATTTCACTCTCGCTCCTGTATCACGAAGCAAGTCTATTCTGTTTAGTTCCTTTCGATTTTCTACGGAAACCCCCATCCAAATATTATGTGCCCACTCTAACCAACCTTCACTGTCATAGTATCTTAAAACGTCTGCTCTTTTTGTCAACACTTGAAAAACATGTTGCGGATTATCTTTCATTACTTTAAACACTTTTTTTATGAAGTCAATTGGAACGTCATTGTGAAATAGGTCGCTCATAGAGTTAACAAAAACCACCCTAGGTTTTTTCCAAGTGTAAGGTGTTTCTAATTCGTTTTCATGAATGGTTATTTCAAAGTTATTTTTATATTTCTCAACACCCATTGCTTGTAATCGCTTTGACATAACTTCTGCATAGCAGAATTTACAACCTGCTGAAATTTTGTCGCAACCTGTTGTTGGATTCCAAGTCATTTCAGTCCATTCTATGCTCGATTGTGCCATTTCTATTTCTTTATTTGGTATGTGATAATGTTATTTTTACGAAAAACATTATCATAAGTCAAATATGGGGTTCTTGTCTCATAATTTAGTTTCCCTTCTTTTTTGAGTCTTTTCAGGACTTCTTCTGCGTGTTTTGGAATATGACCGCATTGGTACGTATAAATCAAAACCACTTTATTGGTCACAGAAATATGCTCTAATAACTTGTTTTCAAGGTCTGATTGGAATTTTTCAATTTTTGTCATTCGCTTACCTTCAAATAAGTCCAACTGATCTTTCGTGTTATCATCATCAATATCAAAGTCAGCTTCTCCGTTCAATTCATTTCTTTTCCAAGCTATTATTAGAAATTTATGGACAGCTGCATAGTTCTTTGCACCAAATACAATTCCATAAATGTTGGCTTTTTTTTTAATTGAGAATGGAAACAATTTCAATTCAGTCTTTTCAGGAAGCCTTGACTTCATTTTATTCAAGACTAGTCTGTGTATGTTTCTGTATTCTTCTGCTTCTAACTCAGAAACATCAATTTCCAGAGCTTTCCTAAATTCTTCTGTTTTCCCGTACCGCTTAAAAAATGAGGAAGAAACAAAGTACAGAAAGTCTGTTGTTCTAATTTCTTCAAGTTGCTTAATGTATTCGTTAGATATAAACTTAATACCGTTTTGATCTAAATAAAGAAGGGAAGGGTATTTGCTGATCAAAGGTGTCAGTTTGAAAAATAACCCCTCTGCTTTTTCATTGTAATAATTTATGGTGAGAAAGTATTTGAACTTTGGATTTAGGCTTATATAAGTATTACAATTTTCTTTCAAGAGTTCAAACTTTTCTTGTTTCTTTTTAGTGGGTTCAAATTCATTCAAGTGCAAGACAATCTTTGTCTTTTTTGACATTATGATTCCCAAATGTTCGTTTATTTTATATAAAAGCCGTATTGGACTTCCTGGATTATCTTCTGAGTCGTACCCTGGTCCTGAGAAAAAATCAAAAATGTGAATTTCTTTGACAGAAAGCATTACAAAAGTAGGAATCCAAGCTTGAGCATAATCTTCAAAGATTTCGAGTTTAGTAATTGTTCCTTTGTCGAACGGTTCTATGTGTATGTTTTTTGAACCCATTTAATTTTACTTTACTGTTCAGGTAGCGGTATTCTAGGCAGACGCAACGGTCTCGTGTTTTATTTTTTCTTTTTTACCGTGCGTTGGGGCAGCCATACTCTTTGGCAAGTTTTGGCTTGTGTGTTTGCTTTGAGCGCCTTGCCAATGTGTATGGCTGCTAAGCGTTGGCTTTTTCATGTCATTCAAATACATCTCTAATTAGTTTTTTAATTGTCAGATTCTCAAGTTTTGAAGCAATTGGAGATACGTTATCTTGATTCTCTTTCCAGTGCATTCCTTCATTATAAATTATTCCAAGTAAGTAATGAGATTCAGGAGATACTACGCCCAATTCTTCTGCTTTCTCAAGTTTTTTACGTGTCGTTCGCTTTCCTAAAATAGCCGCTCTTGCTTCTGGACTTTGTAGTTTATTGTATGCTATATCTTCAATTTTCACTCTAACTGCCCCGCAAACAGCAAAAGGGCAGAAAGCACGTCCATTTAGATAATTGTCAACCTCACCAAATAGGAATTGATAGAAGTTGTCTCCTTCACCCCAAAGTTCTCGAATATTCAAACCTCTGAAATCAGCTCGTCTGTTTATGTGAGTTGGTTCGTAATGAACTAAATGCTTTGAAATATCATCTCTAATTGGTTCGGCAATCGTCTTATCATCCCTAATTCTGAGCATCCTCGATAAATGCTGATTCACCTGAATGGTTGATTTTTCGAGATAGTAAACCTTCTGATTGCTGAAGGCAAAATTCTTGAAGTAGTTGGGGTTTAAATGGGTTAGGATGATAGGATATAGACGCTTGCCCTCATCCTTAAATTCCTTTATCAATGTAGTGATGTAATACTGTGCTGCTGTAAGATTTGCGTCATCCAGATAGTCAAAAACTTCGTCAATAATGAGAATGTTGGCATCCTTCTTTAAATGACGCTTTGCCCTGAATAGCATTGAAACAAAGGTCAGAATGTCTCTTTGGCCGTTGGAAATGTGTATTGCTTTTGGAAACTTTACAATTAGTTGCCCTCCTGTTTGGCTAGCCCGAATGCCTTTCCAAGTGCAGTTAAAGTTTGATAGTGTTTGTTCAAAACGTTGCTTATCCAATTGATAATTGCTGTACGAACAAGCTGCTTTGAAGTTATTTGGGTCGTTGTTGTAAAGCCAAATTAATTGAATAGCTACCAAATAAGCTTTTGCTTCTGAATTATACCCTACATCAAATTCATGAATCAGGTTGCCAATTGTATTCAGATATTCAATTTGCTTTAAATCGTTTAACCTATTTGCAGCTACCCAATTGGTCAAACCATCAGCATTGCCGCCTTGTAGATTAATTTCATTGATTATAGCGTCAATTCGAGCTTGAATCCTTTGACCGTTGGCTCTTTGTAATGCTAGAAAGTTTTGGCTTAATTTCTCAACTAGCTTCAAGTTGTTTAAGGCAGCATTTGGATTGGGTAGTACTCTAGCATTTTGTCCAAACCGTTGTTGAGCAGCTCTGTATTGATTACCGAAAGGAACATTGGCAGGAATTCGATCTACTAAAACAACATCTTTTATTTCCAAAGTAGCACTTGCACGCCCGAACTGATTGCCGATACCTTTCGGTTTGGTCGGGTTATTAATGACAAAGTAATCTAGTTCTGAACTAATTGTATTTGTTGTAGCTGTGGCCTCAAGATTAGCGATACTTGAATCAACTCGCTCATATTCGATATAAACCCTTGGTGGTAATGTATCGTCCTCTAGGTGACAATCATCTTCAATTAAATTTATTCTGTTGTTGTTCATGGAGTTGAACGCTGTTGCCAAAGAGCTTTTACCAAAACCATTCGGAGCAACCAAAAGACTAGGCTTGTTCGGTGAAATCTCCAATTCAAACCTCTTATATTGAATGCCTTTTATGTGTTCTATTTCGATAACCTTTATCATTCTTTACTTCTGTGTATCTAAATTCATTTTATGTCTATTCTTCTTTATTCGTTTCTTTTTAGCGTTGGGAAAATTCAAGCTCTTTTGGTTTTTCAGCGTTGCTTTGCGTTTCGGCAAAACAAAATGTGCTTGAATGTGCGTTGGCTCTTTTTGTAAGGCACACAACCGCTATAAAGCGGTTATTTTATAGTTGCACTTTCCAACATCCCATAACACCTAGAATGCGAAAACTCTTCAAATATCATCAGCAAAATAGTATAACAGAAGTAGCTGTTTTTTTCACGTTAGTCATTACTTTCCAATTTCCCATAATACCCAGAAATTGAAATTACCCAGTAATATCCAAACTAAAAATAAGTATTATTTCAATAAATTTCACTTTCCAAAATAAAAATGCGAAACAAAGGCCTGTGCCGAATTGCAAAATCAGGAATTTCCTATTAAAAATCCAGTGCCCCAATATCAAAAAACTATGAAAACGGGGTAGAGAAGCAGAGGAAAGAGAAAGAGATTGCAGAACAAATTACCATCAAGTACACAAAAGTTGAAGTACAGCAATACTGCTGGTTCTAATTAGTAAAATCTAATTCCAGGCTTCTACCCGGTTAACCACCGAATGTTAATATATACTGTCCTATTTCTAAGGGCTAATCTGTCTTTAAGGTAGCATCATTCATTAAAACAATAAAGACATGGAAATTACACATCATTTAAAGGTCAAAGCTTCAGCCGAAACAATTTATCATGCCGTAGCGACCCAAAAAGGCATCAGCGGGTGGTGGTCAAAAGACTGTGCAGTGGGGGAAGCGGAAGGAGAGCCTTCCTTGCTGAAATTTGACAAGCAGGGAAAGATTGTGGAAATGGGCTTTAAAACCTTAGAGCTATTACCAAACAAAAAGGTGGTATGGGAATGCACTGAGAATGCAAACCCAGCCTGGATAGGCACTAAAATCATTACCGAAATTACCGAATCCAAGGATGGGTGCGAAGTGGTTTTCTCCCATTCGGATTTTGATGAAAAATGGAAAGGCCAGCCCCCCTTTGAAATGACGAAGGAAGGGTGGAGCCATTTTGTAAATAGCCTGGTAGATTATTGTGAAGGGCGGGAAGGGCAGCCCTGGTAAAAACCAAGTTCCCGGGGGATTAATCCAGCCCCCCGGGTGCAAGCAATTTCTCGCATTCGGCTATTTTGCCGCGAATGAAAGAGGCTTCCCTATGGGAAGGCTTCAGTTCCAATGATTTTTTTAGGTAAGGCAATGCCTTGCCATAGTTTTCAAGTTGCATATAAAAGATGCCCTGGGTAGCTTGCAGCAAATGGTAGTTTGCCAAGAGCTGGTTTTCAGCAAGTATTTGCAACTCGGATAAACCCACTTCAACCCCCTGCAGCTTGCTTTTAATGATGGCAAGGTTCAAAAGAATAATGGGATTCGGCTTTAACTTGTGTAATAGAAGGTATTGATCATAAATAACCTGCCAATCGGTTTGGTCAAAACTTCTTGACAGGCAATGTTCGGCAGCAATTCTTGCTTCAATATGATAGGGCGACAGGGTGGCGTCATTGATCGAACGCTTAAAATAATGCAGCCCGATATTAATCAGATCCTGGCTCCAAAGGCTCCTGTCCTGGTCTTCAAAAAGGATAATGGTGCCATTATTATCAACCCTTGCATCAAACCGGGCGGTATGTAGGCACATGAGCGAAAGCAATGCGCAGAGCCTGCGGTTCCCTTCAAATTTATCAAGCAAGAGTTTTGTCAACCGGATGGCTTCCAGGCAAAGCTCCTTCTTGATGACCAGGTCGCCCGAAGTTGAATTGTACCCTTCATTAAAAAGCAAATACATTGTCAGGGTGACCGTATCCAGCCTTTCATCTAAGGCTTTGCCCTGGGGGATGTCAAAGGTAGCATGGGAATTCCGTATTTTGTGCTTTGCCCGGTACAGTTGTTTGTTGATGGAGGATTCATTGGAGAGCAAAGCGCTGGCCACTTCTTTAACCCCAAACCCGCAAAGTGTCTTTAGGGTAAGGGCAATTTGCGATTTTGTGCTTAGCGAAGGATGGCAGCAGGTGAAGATCATCCTGAGCTGGCTATCCTGAATTTCTTCCTCAAGGAAGATAGCATCAATATCTGTGCTGCCAGCCAGCTGGGGCACATTTGAATGATGATGCCTTCGGATCATCCTGCTGCGTTCCAATTCATTTAACGCTTTTCGCCTTGCCACTGTAAACAGCCAGGCTTGGGGGTTTGACGGAATGCCCCCAACACTCCAGTTGTTTAGGGCGGAAACCAGGGTTTCCTGGACCACATCTTCTGCCAATTGAATATTGGAAGGGCCAAAGTATCTGGTCAGGGCTGCTACCAGCCTGCCATACTCGCTCCGGAAAAGATGCCCAACTACCTGTTCAATTTTTTCTGCCAAAACCTATTTCATTTTAGGGAATGCAATGGGCCGCACTTCGATGGTGTACAAGCCTAAATGAGGTGAAGTAAGGGCGATCGAATTGGCTTCCTCCTGGTCCTTGGCCTGAATCAGGAAAAAGCCTGCAATAATTTCCTTGGGTTCTAAAAAAGGCCCGTCTGTCAGGATGCTATCAGTTTTAGAGCTTAGCAGTGCCCCCTTACTTTCCAATCGCTGGCCTCCCAGGTAGTTCTCGCCCAGGCGTTCAACCCAATCTTGATATTCTGCCATAATATTTTGCAATTCGCTGGGGGATAAATGGTTCATGCCATCCCCTTTTAGTATTAATAAGAATTCCTGCATAATGATTTTTCTTATATGACAGTTGAACTGCTGTGTTTTGGACAGTTTTTAATTGCCTGATAACGCCCAGCTAAGGAATGTGCGGGTTTTGGAACAAGCTTGGATATTCTTGTTAAACTTTCTCCCTGCAAGCGCATTCGTGGTTTTCATTTATGTATTTGATCGTCGCTATACAGAGTTTTTCCAAGATTATAAGGTTAAGGTCATCCAGCTTTTTGAAATAAATGCAAGCCTTGCCCATTTTGTATTTCCCCAATTCTGCAAGAAGTTCTTTGTTGTCAATACCTGGACCAGTAACATAAAGGGAGAACGCGGCTTTTCGGGGGGAAAACCCAATCAAAGGTGCATCCCCTTCATGGCCACTGGCGTACTTATAATGATAACTTCCAAAGCCGATAATGGTAGGCCCCCACATTTTAGGTTCAAAGCCTGACCAATCCCGCATTAGCTCAATGAGGCGAAAACTATCTTCCTTCTTTTGCTCCTTGTCAACGAATGAGTTTATAAAATCAATAACGCTGGCGTTTGTTTCTGTTGTCTTGTTTTTTGAAGCCATAATGTATATCAATTATATTTTTTCCAGATGAAACTAATCTACAGGAAACCTACCGTTTAGATTTCAATAGTAATTTTTTCCTTTTTCGTTCAAGATATTGCTTTTCCAATTGGTTGGGACAGGCTGTAATGGCCAATTCAATGTTTTTCAATGCTTGGTCCGTAATCCCGTTTTTTTCATAGTACTCGGCATAACAACCGAAAAACAGGTATTTGCGCTGGCTCAAGACATCAGGGCTTATCTTTTCTAGTTTCGCCTTTCCTTGTTCCAACTGGCCCAACTGCAAATGAATCGTTGCCATGGTTAATAGTATGCTATCAGTTGGCATGATTTCATACATCACTCCATAATATTCAAGAATTTGTCGCCAATCGGTGTTCTCAAATTTTATTGCTTTCACATGCTCCGCTGCTATAGCCGCTTCGTAGTGGTAAATGGATAAATCCCCGTAATGCCAGGATTTCTCCAAGGCATTGTTGCCAAGGACAATCAAGGGCAAATACCATTTTGAACGATCCTGGTTCTTTAAATCAATAATTTCATTACTGCCAAGCTTTGCTTCCAAACGAGAAGAATGGAAACAGAGCAATGCAAACAGGGCGTACAAACTGCCTGACCTGAACCGTTCTTTTTGAAGAAGCAATTTGCAAAGCCTCAATGCTTCACCGCAAAGTTCTTTATTGATGAGGGAATGCGGTTTGGTAGAATGGAATCCCTCGTTAAATATTAAATAGATGATTTGCAACACCCCAGACAGCCTGTCTTCAATTTCCTTTGGATCGGGATAAGCTAAACTAATTTTTTGGTTTTGGATTTTTTTGCGGGCCCTGAACAATCGTTTTTTAATGGTTTCTTCTTTTTGTAGAAGTGCGGCGGCAATTTCCTTCATAGAGAAACCTGATAGTGCTTTAAGGGCAAAGGCAATTTGCTCCTCCTGTGAAAACAAAGGGTGGCAAGCGACAAGGAGCATTCTAAGCTGGCTATCCTCAACCTCATGATCCAAAAAATATTCGTTGATTTCGAGTGCAACGGATCCATGGCTGATTTTTTGATAATTCCTTTTTTCTGTATTGACCTTGCGCAATAGGTCTATTGCACGGTTTTTTGCTGCTTTTATGAGCCAGGCTTCAGGGTTTTCCGGTATTTCATTTCTCCATTTTAAAGCCGCCTTAATGAAAGTGTCCTGAACAGCATCTTCGATAAGCCCTAAGTTGGCCAGTCCAAATATTTTAGACAAAATAGCGACCATCTTTCCATATTGGTGCCTGAAAAGATGGTCGACTATGATATGTTTGCTTTTATCGGTCAAACTTAATTACTTCCCTAATTTCAACAGTGCCGTCCAGGTCATAGTCTGGGTAATCCTTGGCAATTTCCACAACTTCTTCAACGGTATTGGCAGCCACAGTGTAATATCCGCCAATCAATTCCTTGCTTTCCACAAAAGGCCCATCAGATTCCACACGGTTTGGCCCTGAAACCCTCTTGCCTTTTGAGTATAATGCTTCACCTCCCCTCAATATTCCCTGTTCTTTCATTTTATCACCCCAGGAAAACCATTTCTCCATTCTTTCCTGGAGCTGATCTGGGGAAAGGCCTAACTCTTCATAGTCAGCCCCAATAAAGATCATCATAAATTCTTTCATTGTTATCTGGTTTATTGTTTAAACATTATTAAGGTATCCTCTGCATAATAGAAGAATAGCAATTTTTAGTTTCTGGAATGAAAGGCGACTTTATTTCCTTCAGTATCAATAAAATGTGCCATAAAACCATGCTGGCCAATGGAGGTTTTTGGCACAACAACCTTTCCGCCGGCATTTTCAACCCTAGATAGGAATTTAGACAAGTCATCACCTCCATTAAGGTAAATCAATGACCCGTCTTCAGAAGGCGCATAGCCTGGGCCAAACGCTATGCCTCCTCCAACACCATTTTCCAAATCAGCGGGGAAAAATGCCATGGTCATTCCCATTTCTTTCATTTCCATGGTTTCGAGCTCTGCATCAAGCACATTTTCATAAAATGATTTTGCCCTTTCAAAATTTTTTGCTGGAATTTCAAACCAGTTAATCGCATTTTTCATAATTGTAACATTAAGGTTAGAGATATTTACCTTGATGACGAAACTGGATTTTGAAATGAGGACAAGTTGTATAATTATTTTGAAAATTGTTAACTGAGGTCTAGTCTCCATAAAAAACAATTCTGGACTCTTTTGAAGGGTCATATATTCATCGCCCAAAAACCTCTGCTTTTGCTCCATATTTTGGTAGGATCCATCTTTATTTTACATGATCCGTTCCAAACCTATGGAAAGGATTTACTGGTAATTTATCCCCAGGGCTTTGGCATCACTTTCTCTTTTATCTCTTTCCTCCCATTTGTCGAACCGATTTTCTACGAAGTCATAATCAAAAGCGAAAAACCTGCCTATCCAAGACCCCTCATTACATTAGCTCAACCTAAGATAATTAGAAATTTCCATAAATTGAGGTTTAACAATGAACGTAATTACTGTATTGAATTAATCATTTTCAGGGAGCGACTCAAAGTCCTTTATTTTACTTTCAAACTACTTTTGCATAGCAGCTGGCTTTTGCATCAGTTCCTGCATTTTTCCCATGGCTGCCATATGGGCTTGGACTTTTTTCTGATACATCTCCATTCCATGTTGTTTGCTCATTTCCGCAATTTCTTCAAAGGTGTTAGCGAGGAATATTTTGTCGCAGGCACCACCTAGTTGCTCACACGTCATTGTCTTCATAATTAATTTTTTAAAGTAATCGTTTCTTGATAGCGTCCGTTTAATGACCGCCAACGGTTTGTATTTGCCTTGTGGTGATTTCGGAGCACTTTCCTGACCACCATGAGTGAACTGACTGAAAACCATGCTGGCAGCCGTTTACCCGACATAAGCTATATGCATTGTTGCAGTGTCGTTTAATATTTTTTAAATATCATTTGCAAAGTGTATTTATATATTATCATTTAAACATGTTGACCTCAATCAATATGGAGCATTCTCATTTACTTTAGATAATACCCATTTAATATCATCTTCTATCATCTCACCAACATCATTAAACTTGATACGCTTGGCGTGTTTGCCTTTACCACTAAATTTTAGTCTTTCATGATTAATTTCGTCAATATGGTGGACATAAAGCATACAAGATTCATTATTTCCTTCTTGAATTCCGCAAAGCACATTATTTTTTCCATTTCTTGAATACAGAACTAGTTTTACTTTTGCTCCGCCAACAATGTTTCCCTCAATATTATCAAAGTAGGATTCAATTATACCTTTTAATTTATTTCCCATTTCTTTGGCTTTAGAGCTTCTAAATATCTGATTAAAATCTTCCATGTTAGCCAAATAGTTTGTTCTTAAATGCACCAAAACAGAATGTATAGACGCAATTTATGAAATTCCCCTCAAACCGTTTATATTTCAAATCCAAAGTAGCGGTTATATTTCTGGAGATAGACGCTATTCTTTCAGAAGCTCAATCAATAAGGCCTTTTACTTTTTTTGGGCAATCCCAAATTAAGGTGTTTTAAGGTTTCATTTTCCAAATCTTGTCTGATAGTTCCAAATATTCGGGCAATGCGGCTGAGCCATACCAATTGTAAAGTTCAAAGTCTAATAATCCAGCTTCAATGGCTGGGTCAGTTTTTAATAACTGTTCAGCTTCTTCAATGCTCTCCTCATTGAGAATAAATATGCCACGATAAGTTCTGTCATTTTTTCCTAATGGCCCGGCAACGATTAATTTTCCTTTTTTTACCAATCGACTGATATTCTCTTGGTGTCCTTGAAAACTCTTTCTGATCAATACCTTATCGGTTGTTTCAGTAGTGCCTGTTTTAAGAATCACCAGTATGTACCCTTTCATTTCGTATTCGTCTGCTCCAAGCCTTCGGGCCAGGGCAGCGTCATATTTTGGGTTTGAAACCGTGGTATCCTTTTCGGCAGATTTTTCATGCAGCTTTCTCATTTTGTAGGAAAAACCTTTCCGCTTACCGTCTGATACATGTATATAAACCTCTGTTTCATTCAACTTCTGGTAAACAATCTTTTTAGGAAAATCGTGATCCGGATTTTCAAAAGTAAATGTGGTGTCTATTTTCGACAGTTTAAAATCTACCCCTACCCCATTATTTTGGTTTGGAACTGTAGCCGTGTAGATGATTTCATTGTCCTCTTCGGTGATTTCCAAATATTCGGAAACCACAACATTTCCCTCATTGATTTTATAGGATACCCCTTTCAATTTTTTGCTGCCCAGCTGATCCCAATGCTCATAAACTTCCTTGTTATCCATTTTCCAGGTTCCCTGCAAAAAGCTGGGAAAATCCGGTTGGGCAAAAGATATGCCTGCTGAAAGCAGGACTAAAGAGGTAAAAATGTATTTCATCTTTTATCAGTGTTTGTTTGTTACCAGAATAGGAAACCTGCCAAAACACACAAATTTTTGGCTAAATGCATTACCAGCCCCCAGACGCGTCGGCTTTTGTGCCTAATTTTTCTTCGTAATACATATTCATTTAGATATGGTTTCTGCTTCCTTTTTCAAGTCTGCTGCAAATTGTTCAAATGATTTATCAAAAGAAGGTATTTTGTTGGCAATTAACGGGAAAATAAATCCCCCAATCTTCTCTGTCATGGTGAAGTTTGTTGCTTCCCCTGATTTTTCCAATATGTAAGTCCTATTGCCCAGGGCATCGCCCCATACTAACTTTTGTTCAGGAATCAATTCTTTTATCTTTAACTTAAATGTACGGGTTGGGTCAAGGGTGCTTTTCAGTTTGATTTTTTCACCTTCCTGAATTTCCCCTTCTATGAAAACTATGGTAGAGTTCCACCTTGAATAATCGGAAGCGTTGGTAAGCAATGTCCAAATTACCGGAAGATCCGCATTGATCTTTGTACTTACTGTGGTGGTACGGTTGAATGTTTTTTTCACCGTTGTGGCTTTACCACTTTTTGCTGATAATGATAGACTTGCCATAAACATAAAAACTAGGATGAAATTTTTTATTTAACAGGATTTTATACTTTGACGGGCGGGAAGATAAAAATGATAGGATTTTATTGGTTTTCTTTCAAATATTTTTCCATGACACGTCTGTTGAATTCCAGGTGATGTAATTGCAACTCATGAGCGTTCGATCTGAATGGATCGATTTCCCTGAGCACTTCCATTCTCAACTCCAGTAAATGTTCCTTGTTTGCTTTGGCGGCCTCGCTTACCAATTTTATTTTCATCATTTCGGCCTGCGAATTTTGCTTGGGATTAAAGATGCCGTTTAATTCGGAGCATTGGTGACAGACCCCTTTTTGGTTAATTAAGGCACAACGCCCATCAAATACTTCAATCATTTTTTGCCGAGCCGTATGAAGATGATATTTCACCAGGGCATCTGTTGTTTGTAAGATTTTGGCAACCTCCTTTACCTTAAATAGGCAAATTTCCTTCAATAACAGGCAGAGGTGTTGCTCAAGGGGAAGGGATTTGGCGATACACAAAAAACAAAATGCAATATGTTCCCGGATTTCAAATTTGGCATTATCAGAAGCCTGGGCTATTTTCATGACTTCTTGAAAATGCCCCTTATCCTTCAGTGCAGCTTCTTTGCATATGTCGGTAACATTTTCAGGCCATCTTTTTTTCTTTCTTAAAATATCAATTGCCAAATTCGAGGCGATGGAGAATATCCAGGTTTTCATGGAGGAATCCCCTTTGAAGGAAGAAAGGTTACGGCTGGCTTTTATCCAAGTGTCCTGAACAATATCCTCAGTATCCTGGATACTTGCTGTCATGCGCAGGATATAGGATTTGAGTTGCGGTTTAATTTTCTCGAATTCAGATGTAAAATCTTCCAAGCTCATTATGATTCATTTTTTTAATAGCTATCTCAATGAGAATCGATATTTCACTGAATCGAAATAGACAATGAGCAACTAACTAATTGAAAAAAATTATTCGCCAATTCAGTACTTATTTAGAGTCTATCCGAAAATTAAAGTATTCTTCCACACAATGAAAGCACACGCCAGATGTAACATAGCCTCATAATTTTCAACTTTCTTTTCCCAACGGATTAATAACCTTCTAAAGCGGTTCATCCAAGCATGAGTCCTTTCACATACCCACCTTCTAGCCCTATACCCAGGGGTACGACAAGCTTTCGCTTCTTCGCCCCTGCTTTTAGTATGGTTCTCATATTGCCAGAATCCTACCACACTACGAATATCATTATAATCATATCCTTTATCAGCGCAGAAATGCTGAGGATATTCCTCAGTTGGCATAGGGGGCAACATGGGCATAGTTTCCAATACATTTTCTACTTGGGTCTTGTCATGTTGATTAGCTCCAGTAATTACAAGCCCTATGGGAAAACCGTTTGTATCGGTTAACAGATGACGTTTCACTCCTTGCTTGCCTCTGTCCGTAGGATTAGCACCTGTAGCTTGTCCTCCTAAAGGGGCTTTGGTTTGACATCCATCTATGGACTGAAATTCCCAATTAAGTCGTCCCTCTACATGAAGTTCAACGATACCGTGATGCCAAAGCCTGTAAAAAACTCCTGCTTCCACCCATTGCTGGAACCGATCATGTACAGTAGAATCTGCTCCCAGACATCTGGGAAGTGCCTTCCACTGGATGCCCGTGCGTAATACATAGTAAATTGCATAAAACATTTGCTTGTCTGGTTTAGGTTTTCTGCCTGGCCCTGACTCAGTGGGACGAAGAGGCAAAAGAGGCTCTACGGCTGCCCATAATGATTCACCAGGCAAAAATTCAGCTTTTATACTATCTTCGTAAATGGTTGTGACTAGAGATTGCATGAAATTTATTGGTTTGGTTACCTCAAATTTCTATATTCTCCGTCACAACTTTTCTCCTTTTTCTATTTTCGGATAGGCACTTAATAAGAAATGCTGCTACTATAAACAGGATAAAATATAACGAGGATAAACCAGAAGCCTGATTGACATGGGTTGATGTATTAGTAGCACAAATAATCTGTATTAAGAGTTAAAGAAGAATTGCTCCAATACAATTTTCCCATCCTTTACTTCATATACCGCCACTTCATCCATTTTTACCCGTCCATGTTCTTTTAGAGTAACATCCATTCCCATTGTGCAGGTGAAAAAGCCTCCGGCCACTTGCGGTTTCCCACAATGCCCTCCATGCATTTCTTCAACCATGGAAGCCCAATGTTCTGCTTTCTCCTTGATTTTATCCAACCCCTTCACATTTTGCCACATTGAGTTCTCTGGCTCAATACTTTCTGCATCCTGGCTGTACAATTCGGACTGAATCTGATCATACTGGCCCTGCTGGGCTAATTCATAAAAGCGATTTGCTACATCTTGTGTGGACATGTTTTTGGTAGTTTATGATTATAAAATTTCCAATACTAAACAGCCATTATTATCTACATCAAGAAATCATCCTCTTGTATGTTTGATTGCCAGGGAAGTTTTTAGGGATTTAATAAGCCGATCAAGCTCTTCAACAGAAATCAGAAAATCATCCTTGATGCTGTAATAAATAGTAGTGCCATTTTCCATCGACGTTTGCTGAATCATATCCAATGGCATTGTTTCATTCTCCTGCTCCTTTAGATACTGAAACTCCAAAGCTATTTCATTGTCCAGAGTTGTGTCCAAGTAGGTTTCGATGTCTTCACCTTCTTCAATCAATTCAAGAATCTCATCCCAATGGGTTTGATCAGCATTATCCTCAGCTGTTAAATTTTCCCGAATATAACTTCTGAATTCTTCAATATCTTTTTTCCCTTCCGGCAATAGAATTTCATCATAGTATTCAGTTTCTTCAGTTTCATCGGTGAGCTGACGATTAATGACCTTGTCAATAAATTGTTTTTGAAATTCTTCTAGGTGCTTTATCATGGAAACATTGATTTGCAATTACTAAAGATAAGGATTTTCCATAAATTTTGGATACGAGAATGAATAAAAATATGCAAGCTGATTGCTTTTTTACATCGGCCAACATTCTATAAAAATTACTAAAGGATATTCTAAATTTCTATCTTATTTATCGGTTCTTTAGGTCTTTAATAATGTAGGTAAATGAAGATTTTCCTATCTTAATGGCCTATAGGTCAGATAACCCGTAAAACTTGTAACTATGCTTGCTAAAACTTTTTATAATCGTCTCCCCAAACATAAAATTGAGCTGGTGGATGGTAAAACCCTCATCAGTGGCGGCCTGGAAGTATCCCGGATGGTGCTAGATAGTATTTTGCAAAGCTATGGCGCTCAATACATCAAGTCATTGGTAGAACCGGAACTAATACAGGAAGCATGCATTGAGTCTTTCGGAAAAAAGACCAAGTATAAAGGGGATACCGCCCCCTTGGTTGTAGAAACCACAAATATTCATGTGGCACGCATAGCCAGTGAATTGAGAATGAATTTATTTGCCCTTGACTATTTTGGCGTTTGGGGTGGAGACTTGGTGGTCAAATTAGGAGATGATGCACTTACGCCTGATATTTACGTCAACCGCAATCAACACGATCCCCGGCAACATGAATATTTTTTTTATGGTGCCCCAGATCTCATTATTGAAGTGTTGCACCCCGCCACCAAGGCTTTTGATGCCGGTCTGCGGCTTGAACAATACATGACAGCAGTCGTACCTGAAATCTGGCTCATTGACCCTGTATCAGAAAGTATCATGACCTATTGCCATGATGAAAGTTCATATACCGTTCAGGAAATCAAAGAAGGAGAAAAGCTGGATTGCCAGGTCTTGCCTGGATTAACTTTGTTCCCGGCCAAATTGTGGGAAATAATAAATGCCCCCTGGCAAGGGGTCAGAGACCTGGTAAACTACCACAAGAATACCTTAAAGGATAAACCTGACTTGGCCAGGGTTAAGGATACCGAAGGTTTGGAGTATAGCCATTTCCGCCTCCCTTTTGCCCCTGATGTTCGGTTGATGCCTACTCCCATCACCTTTGAACAGTTTATTTCCTGGGCACCAGAAGCAAAATTTGAATGGATGGATGATAGACCCCATATCGGCGGAGGTACCGATACTAATCTGCACCTCACCGGACTGTTGCTTATGACCTTTGGCCTGACGGAAGTGGTAGGTATGTTGCCTGCAGAGGCTTGGTATAATTATTTAAAATGATGATCGTTTTATAGAGTACACCTTATTGTTGCCGAAGTCCTACGTTCTTAATGGGATAAGTATCATGTAAGGTACTGTAAAGAATTCAATTTTATTTTAAGTATCCAGAGGAATAATGGGAAACTTATCCTTAGGACAGCCAAAATTTGATTCACAATAACTTTGGATATTCCAATTACAATTTTTATTATAGGACGATCTTAAAAATTTCCAACGCCTGAAGCTTTTATGAATAAATATATCCCCAAGTATATTTGAGATAGTGATTAATTTGGTAATATTTCATAGAATATTGCTCGGCAAGGAGGCCAATTTAAAAATTTTAAATTGCCTAGTATGAGGGTGGAATTGTAGTTCAAATATACGTAAAAAAATAGCCCAAAGATTGTGGTTTTTTAGAAGAAAGTTTGTGTAAATCAAGGAGAATATATATCTACCGTAAGGTAAATAATTTTGATTGATTATTTGTCAAAGTCAAGTAAAGCCCAATTGAAAGTATGGAATTGAGGCCTTTGATTTCAATTTAATATCCTAGGTGATAGTTAGTAAGGTTTTATCTACTATCCCTAAATCGAGGCCCCTACCCTTCCCAACCAGATACTCATTAACCAATAAAATTGTTAACATTCTCAAACTTGCGAAGAACTCATTTTTGAGACAAAAAACTTCTGATTGTCAAAGGAGGAGTACTCATTTACCTTATCAATTAATCGATCAAAATGAATTTTAGAAATTTCTTTTATTGAATATAAAATTTCCATAAAATGAACCTTATCATTTTTTGAAGCCAGGTGAGTTTCATTAAGCTTTGCAATAAATTCATCCTTGATTTTCTTCATTTCAAACAAAAAAGCAGTTTCTGTTTTTGAGTCTAAGGATTTACTTTGGTAATAATTGATACTCTGGTTATATATTCGGTTAAACCCATTCATTTCAGTATCCAGTCTATCCAGTAACAGTTTTTCATTTGTATCGGATTTAGATGGATGGTCATTAAGCTTTGCTTCAAACACAGGACGTTCTTCTGTGGCTTTAATATTTTCATTATCAATTTGTTGTTTGTTCATCTGACTAAACATTAAAACCAATTGATTAGGGTTTCTATTCTTTTTATAATTTCTTCTAGCAAACTTCCCTTTTGCAGGTTTTTTCCGTTGCTTCTTGTGTGCATATAATTTCTTTTTACTTTCAAACGTCTTTTGGGCGATGGTATACAAAGATGAATTTTCCTTTGAAGCAAAGAAGCCAGGGGTAATGGGATTATCATTGAAAGTATTATTGCACTTTAATGAGGGATACTTTCCTAAAATTTGGTTAACTTTTGAAATGATTTCATTTGTCACTTGAAACCTTCCCTTTTCAATTAGAATCAATTCAGATAATGAAATATTCAATAATTCAGCGAATTCCTTTTCAGAGTAACATAATTTAATCCTTGTATTTTTTATGCTTTGATTAAGAATAGGAGTTTTAATGTTACTGTATTTCATTTATCTGATAATTTTATTATTTTTAATATACTTAAAATTGAAATATTATTGTTTTTCTTTTTATTCTAGAATTAGAACTACATAAGCTTAAATAAAAATACGATAAAGATTCAAGGAAAAATTATGCCAGGATGGCACATATGTAATACTTTTATCAGTATAATTAATTTATCCGAATTTTCATAGATTGAAGCACAAAAAAAAGTAAAAAAAGTAGATATTATTACAAGGTAATATTTTTGTTATTATAGCTAAATTAAATATATATTCTATGCACTAAAATGTACTAAAATAATTAAATACAATTTCTTAATAATTATTTTGGTTAGTACAATTTTCAAATTAGTACAAAGTGAATATTGGAGCAAACGAATTAAGTATTCGCTCCATGCCACTTTCAGTCAATTGAAATTTTTTTCCTTTATTCTCCAGTCTTTTAGAGTCAAGGTTTAGTTTAATACAGTGGGAGGCATTTTTCAATTTTGGAAGTTTTGTAAGGCTAATTAATCTGTTAACATCGGAAGTGGTGAAAAAAGCATCCATACTGTTAAGTTGTGCAAATGAGCCGGCTAATAATACGAGGTCCACGTCTGAGTATTTATATTTTTGAAGGTGGATTAGTTCAGCAATATCCTTGAAATTTAATCGATCATATAGCTCATCGATAGAGCCAATTTCTACAGGATTAATCTCCCCTCCATTATCAGAGAATGTTGGTTCCATATCCTCATTCTCATATTCATAAACAAAATCGTCTAAAAAAGCTATCCACCTCTTCATCAGTGGCTCCATTGCCTCTAACTTATTTTCAGAGCATGATAGTTCAATGGAAACATTTGCTGAGTTTCTGGAAATATTTATTTTAATGGAAGCATCTCGATTAGATGGTTGCCACTCAATTTCTTCCTTTTTCTGACTATTTCCATCATCATTTTGGAATTGCTTATCCATATTTTTAATAATTTCTTCTGCGTGGTACGAAAACCTCCCATCATTAGATTGATTCATGCTAAATGTAATTAATCTTCAAAATATTACAAGCGGTCAAATAATTGTGCCAAATAAATTTTTTAGCTGGTTTACCTCTACATCTGATAGCTCCACACATTTTATTTCAGGTATTTCAGGGTCTAATACCTTCGGGTCGTGATGGAAATCCCAAATTTTTAGATCAGTCAATGAAGGCGTGTTTAAATAAGTATCCATTACTGGATCATAAGTAACATAACTTTCATTGTTTTTTAAAGCAAAAACACTCATAAAATCAATAATAATATTTTTAAATACAAACATACAATTCAACTGAATAAGTTGTGTTTAAAAATTGATAGTTTGCTTGGTTTTGTAGGAAATAGAATTCAAATGGCCTTAAGAAAT
Source organism: Cyclobacteriaceae bacterium (assembly GCA_965230065.1). Classification (GTDB taxonomy): domain Bacteria; phylum Bacteroidota; class Bacteroidia; order Cytophagales; family Cyclobacteriaceae. The sequence continues at coordinate 5,808,222 of OZ245942.1, forward strand.
TTTTGAGCCTTTACTTCCGTAATAATTTAACTAACCTTTGCCTTCCTTTGACAATATCGTGATTCCTGTGGACAGGAACATACACACATTTTTAAAATAAAATGTTTACCGTCCCAAAAATAGGAAAAGAAATGACTAGAGAATAAATAAATAAAATATTGAGTTTAAAAAAATAAATCTCCAATGCAAAAAAGCACCTTAAAAGGGCGTGACATCAAAACTTTCTTGGAAAATCCTAACTATTCATTAAATTGGTAGAGTGGTAACCAATTCTATTTTCATCTTTATCGTTATTACTACACAATGCCCTACCATTCCCATCGCTTACTGGAATATAACCATTTCCAATCCCTTGCCTTCCTATTAATATATGACATCTTAAATTGAATAATACTTTCGTAAACTTCCTTTGCACGGGATAAAATAGAAGGCGGAACTTCAAACCAAAAAATTGCATTTTCCTCAATGATGAACTGAGTTTATTTAAAAATTATTCTGATAATACTTTGATTCATTAATCATTACAAAGGGCCCAACCATCATAAATTCCATTAAATTTCTTTGCCTTGTCATATAACCTATGGGAAATAAAATTGATACTCTCCTTGTCAAATTGACCATCATGACATACCACAACAAAATAGTTATTATTATTTTCATCAAATCCAAATTCTTCAATAGAAATATCAATTTTTTCAGCATAGTCTAAAAAATTATTCTGGTCATTGTACAAGTTAAAAAAGATCCAATGCTTAAACTTCAATTTTTGAGTTGAAATCGTCATATTATCTAGGTAATGATTAACTATGATTTCATTTGTGATATACATCAATTCAATTTCTGAAGGAAACAAGATATTGAAATATACATCCCAGTTTTTATCTTCTATCAATTCATATTTTGAGTCGGGAAAAAATTCATCTAAGTTTTCAAGAAATGAGATTGCTAAATAATAAAAGTGGTAGATAAACCTATCATTATAAACCTGGCCTACATAAACCATATCGATACTTTCCTTAGATTCAAAATGATATTGTTCAATTTGAAGGTTAGATGAATCAGTAACTGGTTTATTATTGGATGAACTTTGTTGTGTTACAATTAATAATATTGGCAAATTATTTTTATCAACAACCTCATATAACCCCAAGTCAAGTGATATAACCGCTTCAGTCATAAATTTTTCCTTTACATAGCTAACCCAAATTGTATTATAGTTAATTTTTTTCATCAAATAGGAGAATTTGGTGGAAAAGAGGAATTAATAAAAAAAGAAAAAAATAAAGAATAAATAAAAACCTTACCTAAGATTGATTTTCATAAAAAAAACATGCCAAAAATCCAGCTTTGTTATGAAATTTATAAAATATTTTTTTAAATGCTAAATTTTATTTTTATGACAAGTCTAATCAATATCAAGTTAGCCAAGCAAAACCCAATAAAGGTTGGTAACACTTCAGTTAAAATCAAAAGTTTATTGCTGGAAATAAAGCGTGAATGGGAGGAAAATAATTGTAAAAATCACACCCAACTTCTAAATCGCATCAATTAAAATATTTCGGGAAAACGCTTAATTAATATTACATCTGCTTTTTTATAAATATCTTACCTTTGCCCATTAAATACTCAAACCTTTTAAGAACCTGAATTTCTGCGGCCTTATAATCCATATCAGGATGTTTATTCAATAATACCTGAATTCCATAGTTTTTAATATCAATTGGATTACCCTGAGCTCTAACAAAATTCTTAAAACTTAAATCATAGATGTATATAAACTCTGCACATAAAACTTCTACTAATTCATTTGCCGGACGTATTTTGCACATCCCATCAGAAGAATTATAAATAGTTTTCATTTGTATTTAAAGCTTTTCAATCGGTAGGTTTTCAAACCTATGCAAATGATACCCTACTTCCCTACGGATTAATTCTACAAATTTTGGTTTCCGAAAAAGGTTGGAAACCTAAAATAAAGTAATACATACGGGTACAATTCCCCTTATAAAACTAATGAATCAGTATGACAATGCTTGTCAAAGTAGGACTTTACCTTGTTACCCCCTTATTGTTTAATTAATCTCTAAACTTTCAAAGGATAAGTTAGTAGATAAAGTGGATAAGTATAAGAAACGGAGAAAAATCAATGAAGGCAGAGCTTAAGCAGTAGTTTTCATTATGACTTGTTTATGGTATTCCACCTGAATTATCTCCTCAGCTAGGGCTTTATAATCTTTTGCAATTTGAGTTCGGAAATCTAGTAGGCTATATTCAGGTTCACAATTTCTGTCATACCGAATAATTGAATCTGATATTTTTCCTTCAAATAAGTGTTCCAATTGGGTTGTGAAATGCTCAAAGTCATGATGCTGCTGATCTACCTTGCAAGGAATAATATTTTCAAATTTAATATTAAAGTTTTGCTCAAGATAATTAATAATATTATACAATATGTATAAGTTTTTGGTACCCAAAAAATCAAGCATGTGAGGAACAAAAAAAGAATCACTACAATACATCCCGCAAAGCGTAAGAAAATTTACTGCCGGGGGAACATCAAATAAAATAAAAGCATAATTTGAGAATACGGATTGAAACTTTGATTTAAATAAATTATAGAATACTTCATTCGGCTTAATATCCAGGTCTAATGAGTATAAGTCTTCGCATGCTGGAACCAAATCTAAATTTTCATCTACATTCATTAATAATTCAGAAGCAGGAACGTCTTTGTGAAAAAGTTCAAAAACGGTTGTTTTTGGCTGATTTGGTAGTAAAAAACAGCTGGTGAGTCCCCCATTTGGATTTAAATCAATAAGCAAAGTCTTATAACCTTCAGATGCATACCTTACAGCAAGGTGAAATACTGTTGTGGATGTACCAACCCCTCCCTTGCAATTAAAGAATGTTATTGCTTTTCCCATTAAATATTTATAAATTTTGCAATTATCAATTATATAATAAACGGGTATGTTCTTTTGAAGAATACAATTTATTGAGCTATAAAATTGTGTAGTTTAGCATTCCTTAAATATTTACAAAGTAAACCTGAACCTTTAGACCCTTTTCTGGTAAACATTAATTTTCTATTCGTCAAATCAAAATTTTTCAAAATGGGCATCAAAGATACTAAAACAGAGCAATTGAATCTAACGAAAAAAGAGGAAAATATTCAAAATAAAATCCTAATCTTATCAGCGGATTTTGAAGAACTTATTGAGGCCTTGCAAAAACAACCAGTGGCTTCAGATGATAAATTATTTATTGAGAAAATGAAGTTTTTTCTGAGCAACTTTAAGATGGAATATAAAACATGGATGCAACAATCAAACAGGGTAATTCCCTCCCAGAAGTAATGATTAGCCAGAAAATCCCAATAGAGAATAATACCAAATAGAATATTCTTTAAGAACATCGAATTCAGGTATACTCGAATTTTGTGTCTCGAGTAAATCAAGGTCAATATTAAAGTCTTTTTGGTCTGTAACTCTAGTAACTTGGGCCATTACTACAGATCTCTGATCATTAATGGCCAATCCTTTCAAGTGAAAGTGGTCTCCAAATGCAGGTCTGTTCCTTTTCATTTCTACTAATTGATTGTTTGTTCCTCCAGCCTCGAGGAAGTCATCCTCCCAATCGAAAGCTTCAGAAGGTGTAAGCAAAAGGTTAATCTTAAGTTGTTGTAAAAGCCTTTCTTTTATTTGATTTAAAGATGCTGTATTTAAAGATTTTAAATCCTGGTAAAGTGAGGAACGAAGATTATTGGATACGGTCATCATACGAAAAATTTATGTTTTCTATCTAAAAGTTTTCTAAATTACCCTACATATTTGAGAATTTTGAAACCATATTTATAAAAAAATTACAGTCCAAGAAATTTTCCTAAAAAATAACTGTTTGCAATAATTCCAGAATGACACCCTATACTTTATAAATTTTTAAATGAACCTAACCAGAAAAATGAATATTATTCAATGGGCAGAAAAATCCTCCAATTTGATTTGCACATATAATTGATCCTCTTGGTTATTTCGGTCCAACCTTGCCAGTGATTTCGGTGGTATGGTGCCACTCTGAGGATGGCGCAATGTATCAATAAATTGACCAGGTTGATTTTTTTGACTCCTTTCAAGTAAGTACCGTCAACTTTAGCCAGCTTGAGTTTTTTTAGCCTTCTTCCGGTATTCTGGTAAAGCACTTTGTATCCCATCCTACAGGCCTGATGTTCAAGTGCCTGGCTAATATAACTTTTGCATAGACCGGATGGCCCGGTAATAATCAGGTTTTCCTGTCTGGTTATAAAATCAAGTGTGGCCAGTCTCTGAAACATTTTTTAATCCAGGTTTCGTTGCAGCGCATAATTGATTTCCTCTAGCGTTGTTCTTTGCTTAAACCGTGCTTGTTTGAGCAGCCTCTTTGTTTTTTGGTGTTGCCTTGCCTCCCACCGATGGTCGGTAAGCAGCCCCAGGTACTCATCAGCAGCCATGGAGGTGTGCTGACTGGAAGAGAGGTGTTGCCAGTGAATCTCCGCCATGGCCTGAAGTCTCAAGGCCTGTAGTTTTTCGCATGTTTGTGTGTTGTTCATATCTGTATGTTTTAAAGTTTCATTGATAATAATTCGCTCCCCGGATGTTGTGATGCGCAGGGATATGAGAGGTTTTCTCATGTAGTTGGTCAAAATCAAGTTCCAGCTCCTCTTGCTTATTGAGCAAGATATTTTTGACCAAATTGTATTTGTATTAGTCCAGCTCACAAGCTTTATTACAAGCTTTGTTCAATCTCTCACTTCCATGGCTTTTGCCCATTTGTAAGATGCCATTGGCGCGTTTGTGGTTCACCTCAGGGTAATCTGCATTGGTAAAAAGGCCTTTCATAAAACTAACCACAGCCTGGCCATGCCTGGCAGCCCTGTGCTGGAAAAACTCCGGGCTCCACTGCGAATAAGCTTTGTGGGTACTGCTGAGATGGTCTTTATTGGTAGTGTAGGATCCTTTTACAGGGTTGCGGTGGTGAGAGGCGATTCGTTGATGGTTTCGATACCCCGGTAAATGATCCAGATATTCAGTAGCAAAAACAAGAGGAAACTGCCAGCTAGTGCTATATTCAAATCAATGAAGCTTCCCAAATAAGCACTATCGGCCAAGGCTGGAGAGATCAGTAATGACAGGTGGTAAATAGCTTTTCCTCCTATCCAGCATTGTATACCAAACCAACCGCATCCTACCAATCCTCTGAGTAAAGCAGCCAGCACGGCACCTTGCGTTCCAAAACCGGGTCGGATAAGAACCGGAAAGGGAACCCCATATTTAGTGCCTGCCGTGGCATTAAGTATCATGGGGATCAATACAATAAGGTTGCCCAGCAGAATGGTCAATTATGCCTGCCACCAGTTCATCCCCTCTTCGATCAGACTACTGGCCAGTATATAGGTGGGGATACAAACGGCCATACCGATCCAGATTGCGGCAATATGCCAGGTACCCCAGTTCCGTTTTGCCTGAGGTATCGGAGCAAAGTCTTCATTATACAATGAAGAATTAGTAATAGCAGTGCTGACGCTGAATTTTTCTTCACTCATCGTTTGCAAGCTTTTTTCATTATTTTTTTCTGGCTGAAAACCCAATGATTGGTGGATGGGTCATGAAATGAAAAATGCGCCGGATGCATGGTCAGGGAAAGGACTGAAGGTGATCGAGCGTAACAATGCCAATTTGTTGCATCTGGTCAATCAGATCCTGGATTTAAGGAAATTGGAATCAGGAAAATTACAACTGAACCTGGTGCAGGATGATGTCATTTATTACCTCCACTATATCATCGAGCCTTTTCATACCTTGGCAGAAAGCAGAAATATCAAACTGCATTTCCTTTGTGATGAAAAAGAAATTCTCATGGATTACGATAAGGAAAAAATGCTCCAAATTGTATCCAATCTCTTGTCCAACGCTATCAAATTTACCCCTGTAGGAGGAAATATATATGTACTGGTCAAAAAAGAACCTTCAAAATATAAAGAGCAGTCAGGCCACTCCATTATCACCGACGAGCTATTCATCATACAGGTCAGGGATACCGGCGTTGGTATCCCGGAAGAAAAGCTTCCGCATATTTTCACCCGTTTTTATCAAGTCGAAAACTGGCTGAGTCAAAAAAATGAGGGCACAGGCATTGGTTTAGCCCTCACCTGGGAGTTGGTAAAACTTATGAAGGGTATCATCAGCGTAAAGAGTGAGCACAAAAGGGGAACCACTTTCAATGTCTCTTTGCCCATCACCCGACAGGCAAAAATTCAGAAAGCACCTCCTCCACTGGTAAACCCCACTGTTGACATTGAATTAATGGAAGACGATCCAACCGAAATTTCCCAACCTTCGGTAGCTGAAAATCAACTGCTGAGCTTATTAATTATTGAAGACAACCCAGATGTTGTCCACTATCTGGAGTGGCTACTTAAAGATCATTATCATCTGTACGTTGCCCGGGATGGACAGGAAGGTATAGCAGTAGCTTTAGATAAAATACCCACACTCATCGTTTGTGATTTGAAAATGCCATATAAAGATGGATACGAAGTATGCGACACCCTAAAACAAGATGTACACACCAGCCATATTCCTATCGTATTTCTCACTGCCAAAAGTGATAACGAATCCCGGATAGAGGGTCTCAGACATGGCGCCGATGCCTATCTGACCAAACCCTTTAACCTGGAAGAACTCTTTGTGAGGCTGGAAAAACTGCATGAGTTAAGGCTTGCCTCACAAGCCCGGTATACTTCGCTGGAACCAACCAAAACTGGCCAGCATCCCATAGAGGATGCTTTTGTCTCAAAAGTGAGGTCCATCGTAGAAGATCATCTGGGTGATGATAGGTTTGGCGTACCTGAGCTTTGCAAAGCCGTTGGTATGAGCCGGTCTCATTTACACCTCAAATTAAAAGCACTTACCAACCGCTCTACTTCTCATAATATTCGTGTGGTTCGCTTAAAAAAAGCCAAAGAACTGCTTAGGACCTCTGACCTGAATATTACTCAGGTTGCCTACGAAGTCGGATTCAACGATCCTGCTTATTTTACCCGCAGTTTTTCTGAGGAGTTTGGAGCTGCTCCCAGGGATTTTAAGGCATGAATAAGATATTGAACAAATTTTACATGGATGAAAGGCAAACCTCTGCCGGATATTCCAAATGGCCCGACGTAGCTTCCAATCTCAGGCCATTGGCAAAGATCAATGGTAATAATCCTCCCCAGGTGAGAGAAATAACGAATTGTATAAATTGGTTGATTATAGTGCTATTTATTGAATTTTATACCAGCGTTCTGTACTTTTAAACCAACTTATTTCACTCATACGAATTAGGGTCATTTGATTCTTTTAGAGAGGTGAACTATTCGGTGAACTGACAAAGAATGTCCTCATAAAGTATTGACAAATAGAGGGTTATGAATAAGGTTATCATCCTTTCACCCCGACTTAGTATAATTCAAACAACTTTAAAACCCCTTAAATCATATGATTTGAGGGGTTTTTTATTTTTTACCCCTCCATATCATGCATGCAATCTCAATAAAAATGTGTCCATTTCATGGTTCATTTTTATTTCCTATCTTTTGGACACAATAATGAATGTACCATTCTGTATGCCAGATAGTTACTCTCTTAATATTTAGTAAAATTTGTGCTGGTTTGAATCAAAAATATGTCCATTCTGAAATGGACATCATGTGATTTATTCATAACCAACTAAATGAAATTATTATGCGATCCAAAAACACTTTTAGCATTTCATTCTATGTGAAGAAACATCGGGTTTCACAAGGAAAAGTACCAGTTTATTGCAGACTCACGGTTAATGGTATCAGTCGGGATATTTCTATCAAACGTTCAGTTGCAATCAGTCAATGGAAAGATGGAAAAGTAAAAGGTAATAACGAAGAAGCTAAAACCTTGAAAGCCTACCTCAAGCAAGTGGAAGCCAAACTTTTTGAACACTACCGTAATATACTTGCAAATAATACTTTGATGACCGCTGAGGATATAAAGAATGCATAATTAGGATTGGAAAAGCAACAGCATACTTTATTGGAATTAATTGACTATCATAACACCCATCTAAAAGATACGCTGGAGTGGGGAACTTTGAAAAACTATTTTACCACTCAAAACTATGTGAAAGAGTTTTTAACTGAAAGGCTGCGTAAAAAAGATATTTATCTTTCCCAACTCTCTTATCGGTTCATTACTGAGTTTGAAATGTTTCTCAAAGGTTATCAACCTAAGGATCACCGTAAACCAATGGGAAATAATACAGTGATGAAACATATTGAGCGATTGCGAAAAATGATCGACCTGGCCATCAAAAATGAATGGCTCGAAAAAGACCCCTTCCATAAGTTTAAGCTAAAGTTTGAAAAGAAAGACAGAGGGTACCTGACAAAAGAAGAGCTTATTAGTGCCATTGCAAAGGCTGATGATGGAGACATCATTGAGTTATCCGCTGGTCAGTTCACAATCAGTTCACCTTTAGAAATCGTTAAAAAACTGACAATTCAATCAGCAGATACGCATAACAAATCTATTATTTCCTACACAGGGGCACCTGAAACTCCGGCTTTTGAAATGAACCCGAATGGTGAGCTCATTTTGAATGATGTGGTACTTCAGGGGAATGGTAAAAATTATGCCTTCGCCAGTTTAAAGGAAAATATGTCCAGTTTATACAACCTGGAAGTTAACAACGTTGAGGTCACTAACTTCGATTTTGTACTTAAAACTTATAAATACTCCTTTTCCGAGTATATCCAATTCAATGCTGTCATTATTAAAAATTGTAATAATGGGCTGGAACTCTCTGGCGAGGACGATGACCGGGGAGAATACAATGCAGAAAATGTTTTCATCATTGATAGCCGGTTCGATGATGTCAGCAAGAATGTCATTGACTACTACCGCGGCAGATATGATGAATCCACTGTAGGGGGCAACCTGCTTGTTAAAGGATGCACTTTTACAAACAGTGGTGCTGATGAGGAAAATGGCATTTTGATTAATACTTACGGTATCATCAATGTTGATATTTCAGGAAATATATTTAAGAATAACCCGGTGGAATTGGTAGCCAGATTATGGGGGGCAAAGAATAACTCTCACTCTAATAATGTCATCGAAAACTCGGGCAGCCTGATCGTTGAAGAAAATCTTCCACTCAAGCGGATGTATTAATAATGTGAACCCTTTGTGAAAGATACTACTCTGTTTTTCGACCTCATTGTGCTGGTTAGTTGTATATGAAAAAGGCATTAAATTTTCTGTTATCCTTCGGATCTGGCATATTTGCTATTGGTTATACCATTGGAACTGGTAATGTCACTTCCATGATCGTGGCGGGTAATTCTTTTAGCATGGACCTGCTTTGGGTGTTGTTTTTTAGCTGTCTTTTTTCGGGAGTCTTAATTTTCGTATCCGGGAGCTATTACCTGACTACCGGAGAAACCGCCCTTTTCGCGGTTCGAAAACATTTACCTTTGGGTAAATTCCTGGCCATCATCATTATTATTACCGTAGGAATAGGCCAGTGGAATTCACTGATAGGGATTATGGGAATTACTTCCAATGTGATTTTCGAAATCCTGGCGATCAATTTCCCGGGACTAGAAAGTGAAAAGTATTTAGTTGTTCTCGGGCTGGCTCTATTGATCATAGGGGTTTTCTATTTCCTTTTGATTAAGAAGGGTAATTATTCCATGTTTGAAAAAGTACTTGCCCTTTTTGTTTCTTTAATGGGGCTGTCATTCATTTTCACACTACTTTTTGTTTTCCCTCTACCCACGGAAATAATCAGGGGATTGGTTCCTAAAATCCCGGAAGTAGAAGGAGCCGGTGTTCTCATTGCAGCATTTGTGGGGACTACGATGGCCGCCGCTACGTTCGTGTCACGACCATTATTTATTCAGGGAAAAGGCTGGACCAAGGATGATTATAATGTACAGAAAAACGATTCAATAGTCGCGGCACTATTGATATTCACCATTAGTGGATCAATCATGGCCGTTGCCAGTGGAAGTTTGTACGGAAAAGGAATCGAAATAACCCACGTACTAGACATGTCTGGCGCTTTGGAACCATCCGTCGGAAAGTTTGCCGTCAGCATATTTTTTGCCGGGACATTGAGTGCGGGGCTTTCCTCGATCTTCCCTTGCCTGATGATTGTTCCATTAATGTTGGGAGATTTTAATTCCGGGAAGTTGGATGTTACTTCAAGTCGCTTTAAATTGATCACGGGAGTGGCGAGCGTTATTGCTTTAAGTGTTCCTGTTTTTGGGTTTAACCCGATTCAGGGTCAGATTTTTACACAGGTGTTTAATGTTTTCGCGCTGCCGGTGGTGGTCATCAGTTTCCTGGTTCTTTGGAACCGGAAAAATGCTGGTTTGCCCGCCAACCGCATTGTAACCATCATAATCATGGTGACTGCCTTTGTGTTTTCCATCATTATTATGGTAAATGGATTAATGGACATTTTTAGCTGATATGATAAAAATTAATCGTTTCGTATTTGTACTATTCGTTCTGACTTTATTGGGAGGAGAAGGGTATGCGACTCATTTTATTCGACTGGATTCTAGCAGCCTGGCCAAGGTCAAGCAGTCGCTTCAAAATGGTACCGCATCAGCAAGGACGCTCCGGGCTTATGAAGAACTGATAAAAGAAGCGGATCACTTGCTAACTATAGATAACCCTACCGTGGTGGACAAAACCATAGTACCACCCACAGGCGATAAACACGATTATCTGAGCATCAGTCGCTATTGGTGGCCAGACCAGGAAAGTCCAGACGGATTACCCTGGATCAGGAAAGATGGAGAAACCAATCCGGATACGCAAACTGATGCTGTGGATAGAAAGAGGTTGAGTCGTATGACCAACGGAGTGCAGCGCCTGAGTCTTGCTTATTATTTTTCGGACAAAGACCAGTATGCGCAGAAGGCTACCAATATGATCAAAACTTGGTTCATCGACGATGACACCCGAATGAATCCACATCTGGAATTTGCCCAAAGTGTTCCCGGCAACCCCAAGCGAAGACCTTACGGCATTCTGGATGGCAGGTCCATTGCCATGAATGTTCCGGACGCTATCGCGATTCTTTCCGATTCTCCGTACTGGACAAATTTTCACAATAGGAAAATGTCAAAATGGTTCAACGATTATCTGGTATGGTTGACCGAAAGCGATTTGGGTAAGCAGGGCCTGGAACTTGATAACAATCACGGTTCATGGTATAAGTATCAGGTAGCAGCACTCGCACTACACTTAGAAAATGAACCTTTGGTGAGAAGTATGGTGGAAATGGCACAACAAAGTCTGGACCAACAACTGAATGAGCAAGGGGGACAAATCCATGAGCTCGAGCGCACAAGATCTTTTTTCTATAGCTGTTTCAATCTTGAAGCTTTAACAGGTATTGCTACTCTCGCCGATCGGGTTGGTATAAACATGTGGCATTATGAGTCGGCTGAAGGAAAGAGCCTGAACCTGGCTATCAAGTACTTAGCGCCTGTTGTCCGAGGTGAAGACTGGCCTCATCCAAGCAAACAAGGGGCAAACTTGTCTTACCTGGTACCGATTCTGGCACGCGTGTCCAAGAAAGAAACATCAAATGATTTTGACCAGCTGTTGATCAGCGCCATAAGCATTCTTGAAGAACAGGAGCGGACAACTGGAGAAAAGAACCATGTCCTTCAGGAATTGAGTTTACTACAAGGTATCGATAATTGAATTCGAAATATGGCAATTATTATTAACTGGTTGATAAACGATCACCTGCTCAAATTGGTTGGGGATGATTGAAAACAGGCGATTCAGCAAAATAATAAGGTAATGTTTGCTTACCTTTCTTTTTTCCAATCCTCAAAATCTGTTTTATTTTCTTCTGTAGTAAGAGGATACAGACCTATGATTGATCGGCCTTCAGAGATTTTTTCTGCCACATACGTTTCATAAAGTTCCATTTTCTGGGCTTCCTCAGCCACTTGATCGGCTAAATTTGCGGGTATTACCATTACTCCATCGTCATCACCGACTACTACATCTCCGGGAAAAATGGCTACATCCCCACAACCAATAGGGACATTTACGTCTATGGCATGATTTAATGTTAAATTTGTTGGTGCCGAAGGGGTATGATGAAAAGCAGGAAATGGCAATTTTGCAATATCGGCTGAGTCTCTGAATCCACCATCGGTAACAACTCCGGCAGCCCCACGAACCATTAGTCTGGTAATCAGTAAAGATCCGGCAGATGCGGCCCTGGCACTTTTTCGGCTATCCATCACCAGTACAGCACCTTCCGGGCAGGTTTCTATGGCCACGCGCTGAGGGTGTTGAGGGTCTTTAAATACGGTAATTGGATTCAAATCTTCTCTGGCTGGTATGTACCTTAGCGTGAAAGCCTCACCGACCATAGTTGGTTTCCCTAATGCCAATGGCCTAACTCCTTGTATGAACTGATTTCGTAGCCCTATTTTAATAAAATGGTGGCTATTGTAGGAGTGCTTGTCTCTTTAAGTTGTTTTCTGGTTGCTGGTAACATATGTACAATAAATTTTTAAACTGAACTGGCTTTTGGCCTGTTTCAAAACGAGTGGAAGTGCTATGTATACCGATTATTTCTTTTCTATGCTAAATTTTAAAATGCAAACTCGTAAATATACTATTAAGAAATGCTTCTTTCAGTGCCTTATAAGTAGGGAAGGCCAAACCTTTACCAGATTTTCCAAATGGCTCAGATTGATTCCAATTTCCGGCTGTTTTCTCATTTGAAAAAATATCCCTTATGTTCTTTTAGGAATAGAGAGTGATTTAAATTTTCGGGTCAGGTTCGTCAATGATTCTTCTACACCCATCCGTTCTAAAGAAGATGCGCCAACAAATCCCTGTACTTCTGTGTTATCAAGAATGACCCGCACATCTTCGGGCGTGTTTACAGGCCCTCCATGAGCCAGAAAAAAAACATCAGGGTTTACTTCTTTTCCGGCATCAATAATCTTTTGCGTGCGTTCAATGGCGTCGTCCATGGTACAGGTTGCCCCTACTACGCCTACTGAGCCTCCTACGGTAGTGCCAACATGCGCAATAATGGCATCTGCCCCGGCTTCAGCCATCTGTTTGGCTTCCTCTGGTTTGGCTACATAAACAATAGAGAATAGATCCATCTTGGTGGCCAGCCGAATCATTTCCACTTCTTTATCAAAACTCATCCCGGTTTCTTCCAGTACATTTCTGAAATGCCCGTCTACGATACAATGGGTTGGAAAATTATTCACACCAGAAAAGCCCATTTCTTTTACTTTTAATAAATGATGCCACATTCTCCGGCGAGGGTCAGAGCCATGCACGCCACAAATTACCGGGATTTCCTCCACCACCGGCAACACTTCAAACTCACCGATTTCCATAGCAACGGCATTGGCATCCCCATACGCCATTAAACCTGCGGTAGAGCCATGGCCCGACATGCGGAACCTTCCGGAATTGTAAATAATAATCAAATCAGCACCGCCTTTTTCAATAAATTTGGCAGAAATCCCTGTACCGGCACCTGCGGCAATGATGGCTTTATTTTGGTCTAAAGTATTTTGAAAACGATCTCTTACTTCTTGTTTTGTATAAGGGTTTCCCTTCCCTGTCCATGGGTTTGGCATAATCTTCTATTTTATATTTTTTTCAATCTGTTCCAATAAAACATTTACTAACATTTCAGCAAACTTTTCATCATTAATATGGGCATCCACCTCAACCACCTTCACGTTTTCTTTAGCCTGTTCTTTTATTGTATCAAATAAAACCTGATTCGTTTCAGGGCGAAAAAACACACCACCTTCCGCGTCTATCTGGGATAAGCCTTTTTTGGGCAATAATATGGCGACTTGCCCAGTAGAGGGATTGAGCTTCTCCGTAAGCATTTTTCCCAACAACCTGTTTTCTTCTTCATTGGTGCGCATCAAGGTGACAATGGGTGCCCAACTGTAAAGGTCCCGGGATTTATATTGCTCAGGGACGGTATCCAGTTGAGAAAAGTTCACCATATCCAGACAGCCTGGCACCACTACCTGCGGGATACCCATTTCAGTCGCCGCAGTCAAACGGTCGGTCCCTGCACTGCAAACGCCCCCACACAATTCATCAGCCAGCTCAGTGGTGGTAATATCTAAAACGGCATCAAAAACCCTTTCTCGTATTAAAGATTCCATGGTTTTACCCCCTACCCCATTGGCATGAAAAGTGAAGACTTCGTAGCCCTGCTTTTTTAATAATTCACTGCATATTTCCACACAGGCATTAGTATTCCCAAACAGGCTGATGGCAATGCTTCCCGAGGTATTCTTACCCTCAGAAAGGGTTACCCTGGCCATGGCACAAATAGCTACAGCGGCTTGTTGTATTGTTAGTTTCAGGATACTATTAAGTCCTGCCACATCAACAATAGACGGCATCAAAGTAATATCTTTGCTCCCCATGAGCCGGGACAAATCTTTGCCTGCTAAAGTAGTAATGCAAAGCTTTGGCACTCCCAAAGATATTGTTTGCATGGCAGTAAGTGCTATGAAAGTTCCTGCCCCACCTCCCATTCCTATCACTGCCTTGATGCCCCCGTCAGCCATCAATTTACCTACAACTTTTGCTACTCCATCCCCCATTATTTTTACAGCCTCCCCCCGGTCGCCTGCTTTCCGTAAGTCTGTTATTGAATGCCCTGCTTCCAATGCCACCTGGTCTGATTCAATATCTACGGGGAAATGGGCGGTAGTTCCCATTACACCAGTGTTGATTGTACTTACCTTTTCCCCCTGGGCAAGTAGGCACTCACGGAGAAAGGCAAATTCTTCGCCCTTGGTATCGAAACAACCAAGCATTAAAATGTATTTCTGGGGTACGGACATATTGCGCTGTCATCAGTTTACAGCAAAAATAGTATTTCAGTCTTGCTCACCTAAATAACTTTTTATAAAATTCCAGTCCTTCCTGTGCAAGTTCATCAGAACTATTGGCCAGTGGGCGCCAAATACATGTGGCTTTCGCTATTTCTTCAGAAACGGCACCAAAGGTTTCTATCACGATAGCCCCATCATAGCCAATTTCATCCAAAGCGGTTTTGATACCTTTCCAGTCCAGATTCCCGGTACCGGGCGTACCCCGGTCGCTTTCGTTGCCCTGGATGTGGCAAAGCAAATCTTTTCCTATTTTCCGGATGGAATCGGGGATGCTTTTTTCCTCTATATTGCCATGAAAAGTATCCAGCACGATTTTAATGTTGGTATGGTCTACTTCTTTTACCAACGAAAGTGCCTGATCTACTGTGTTTACCATATCGCTTTCAAAGCGGTTCAGTGGCTCTACACCTACCACCACACCATGATCGGAAGCTATAGCAGCTATCTGTTTCAGATTTTCTACACACCAGGCCCGCTCCTGTTCTTTCTGTTCTTCAGAAATGAACCTGGTTTTGCCTACGGCTGAGTAAACCGGGCCGCCAAAAATAGGACTGCCCATTTTTTCAGCTATCCTAATGCAGTCAATGATATATTGTTTTCCATTTTCACGGATGGCCGGGTCTTCACTGGAAATATCACGATCGGCCCCAAAGGCACCACTGATGGTTACCCTGAGGCCCGCTTCGTTTGCCATTTCTTTCAATCGGTTCCAGTCAATCAGGTCTTTGTTCTCAACGGGTACTTCTATGATGTCGTAGCCCATTTCCTTGATTTTATGAACAAGGTCGAAGGATTGGGTGGTAAATGGGGAAACCCACAAAAAAGTGCTTACGCCAAATTGCATGTTGTATGATTTTAAAAATACTTTTTACCGTTCTGTGTGGCACGGGGTCGCCCAGACAGACCGGGGTTTAGTTTGGTTTTGAAACTTATTAACTGATGTTAATCACAATTCCTCTAGTTCTTTATGCACTTGTTGTAATTAGCGTCAACTGCTTCAGCAATCCGATTTCGCAGTGAAGTCTTCTGCGGTAGATCTCACGTCATCGGAGGCAAGAGTCCCTGTGGGCGTGGGGTCTCGTTCCGAAGACCCCACTAGTGCTCCATTCACTACGTTCTTATGCATTTGCACAGACTAGGAAGTCCGTGCTCCGGAGAACGGGCTTCCCAGCCCGTTTACTCAAAATCGGGAATGCTGATTCTCTTACCATTGTTCATGGCTGATTCGTGTGCGCAAATACCGGCGCAGGTGTAGTTAGCGGCAAGGGCAGCATCAACAGCAGAGTCCCTGTTTTCTACAATGGCAGCCACAAATTCCTGTACCAAATGCGGGTGAGAGCCTCCGTGCCCGGCACCTTGCAGGAAGGAAACGTGGTTGGGGTCATCAATTTTTTCCCTTTTGGTGAAATGGGCGATTTCGTCAATCAGCAGTTCATCGGTATCGGGTACGTCTATTCTACGGGCATTTTCGCCCCCATCAAAAACTACGTGGGATTCATCCTGCAACTGCTCCCACTCAAAAGACATTTTGGTGCCGTACACATCATAACTTTCGCGATATTGACGCACCACATCAAACAAAGAACGGGTGGCTTCCGCAACCACATCAGAGTTTTTCAGGGTAAACGTAGCTGTTTCTACAGCGTAAGGCGCATTGTATCTTTTTGCCAGGTCTTCGCTCAGGCGGCCTGAACCATGACAAACCACAGATTCTGCTTTGGTATTGTTGATGCGCAACAAGGGGGAAATCGCATGCGTGCCATTCAGCATGGGGGGAAAACCTTTCCAGTATTCTGCCCAGCCCGGCATGCTCATATCCTGTATGTGCGAACCGCGGACAAACTGTATTTTACCCAATTCTCCACTTTCGGCCAGTTTCAAACCATACAAAAATTCTCTTGTGTACAGGGCGGTTTCCATCATCATGTACACTTTGTTGGCCTTTCTTTTGGCTTCTACAATGGCTTTGCAATCTTCTACCGTCATAGCCATGGGAATGGTGCAGGCCGTATGCTTATTGGCATTCAACGAAGCCAATGTCATGCGGGCATGGTCAGGCACAGGGGTAACTACATGGATGGCGTCCACATCGTCTCTGCCCGGAACGTCTTCAAAGTTGGTAAAGCAGAGGTTTCTGTCCAGGTTAAACCGGGTGGCCAGTTCATCAATGGTTTTCTCATTACGGGTACAAATGCCAACCGCTTTGATATTGGGATGCTGCTGATAAATGGAGATAAATTCTTTTCCAAATCCCATTCCTACAATAACTACGGTGATTTTTTTATCGCTCATGTTTGTGGTTGTATTATTAGGTTATGTATGCAAATTATTTTCTAATATGATAAAACTTACCCGAGGACTGTGTCCTCACAGACCACTTTGTCCTGGACACAAACCGGGGGGGGTGGGTCATTTAGCTGCCCATTTGACCGCATTGCGCAAAAGCCGCTGGTATTGCGGAAGATCATGCGAGGCGGCATCGTGCCCCAATGCAATGCCCACGATGCGTGCCTTCGGATTTTTTATTACAAAAACGGAAGGAAAACTTTCGTCTGAACCTTCCTGCCTGGCTTCGGCCAAAATTTCAATACCTGGCCCGGCAGGGTCTACCTTGTAGTAATAAAGTTCATCGTCTAAAGAAAAGTTTTTCACGCCTTTGGTGATGGGATGCTTCTTCATAATATTAACATTAAACATTCCATATTTATCGTGGCCACGGGAACCACCGCTGACCAATTGTTGATTGTATTCAGGCCAGTCTTTCCAGTTATACCAAAGGGCGGCATGACCCAGCACCAAACCATTACCAGCATTCACAAAATCAAAAATCGCTTTCCGTACTTCAGGGTTACTGATGGGCTGGTTATTAACAAGGTACAGCACATCAATATCCGGCAGGTAGGCCGCGATTGAATCGGTATTGTCGGTATAAGTCACGGTGGCAAGGCCATCGTTTTCCAGGGTCATGGCATCGGCTTGTTTGTACCATGTATCGAAATCGTGGGAAGAGCCACCGCCCACGATGAGGGTACGAATGCTTTTCGCTTTCTTTTCGGTAAATGTAAATCCGCTTAGGAGGAAAATTGCACTCACTGTAATTGAGAGAAGAACAAGCACAAGGAGGCCTGATAGTTTGGTAGTTTTTATTTTAGGCATTGATTTCATGGGTGAAGTTTAAATAAATTTTAATTCAGTAATTCCGCAAAAAACAAAAAAACCTGTCTTGCCGCACCTGTTGCGCCCACCGTGTAGTTTCCAGCCGGGACGCAACATCCCGTGTTTAATGAACAGAATAGTCTTTAAGCATGGGATGCCGTAGTTCCACTATGGGAATAAATCCGGCAAAACATTTCTGTATTTTATAAACTCTCAGCACCGGTTACTGTCATGATGCCGTTCATCATGCGCCAATGGCCGGGGAAAGTACATACAAAAGGATATTCCCCGGGTACATCGGGTGCAGTAAACTTTAAAGTATAAATCTCTCCGGGATTCAGTAATTTGGTAGCATGTAACACTTCAGGAACATCTGGCACATAATTTTTCTGCGCGGCTTTTGGATCTCTTACCATCGCATCGGCAGCCAAACCTACTGTTTCCAAAGCCCCTTGTGCAACAATCAGCAGGTTGTGTTGCATGCCATCGGTGTTTTCAAATTCAATAATTACTTCCTGTCCAGCCTGCACAGTAAATGACTCTTTATCATACTTCATCATATCAGGCACTACCTTGACATTAATAGTTACCGCGTCTGAACGCTGTTGTTTACCTTGCTGATTCCCAGCACCTTTTCCGGCAGCTAAAGCCTTCAGTGCTTCCTCAGATTGCAGCTCCAGCATGGCCTTTTGCAAATTGGCCCTCAGGCGAAAATCGCCTTCATAACTACCAATTTTATCCTCATTATCAAAATCGTATCCCATGCGAATAGCACCTCCAAGAGGCTGCTCAAACCAGGAAACGGCTTTGCCTTTTGCTACCTGTTCACTGTTTACTTCAAGTGTGATTTCACCATCTTTTGCCAACCTGCCCATTACTTCAAATTTTTCAGGCAGGGCTTTGGAAGAAACTGCCTTGTAGGTTTTGCCGTTTTGGTGTACCTCCAAGTTCAACTTCCCTTTTTCAATAAACAAGGCATATCCAT
The DNA here is from genome assembly GCA_965230065.1 of Cyclobacteriaceae bacterium. Taxonomy (GTDB): domain Bacteria; phylum Bacteroidota; class Bacteroidia; order Cytophagales; family Cyclobacteriaceae. The sequence continues at coordinate 5,827,352 of OZ245942.1, forward strand.
TGTTTTTTCCACCCTGGGCCATAATTACGCCTTCTGGTTCCCGATCTCCCCACTGGGCAATAGAGGCTTTCACTACTATTTCTTTTTTACTCACATCCACAGGGAAAGGCAACGCGCCCCTTCTGGGAAGTTCATACACTTCCTGGTTCAGTGCCAATTCCATTTGGTTTGTGAAAGCACTCTTTTGTGATACAGTAGCGTTTTCTGAAGCTGCCAAAAAGCCATCGGTATGGGTAACAGCCGCTGCAAACAAGGCTTTTCTAAGCCAGGCATCTTTCAGGTTTTCGGTTTGCTGACTGGCCTCAAATATTTGTTCACCAATTTCATTAGAAGTAGGAAACTCTGCCAAAGCCAGCAATGTATTCATGCGAACATTCAGATCAGGGTCATTGATCAGTCCGTTTTTCTGTATGGCATCCAGGCTTTGCTGATTACGGGGCAATACGCTTACCGCTGCTTTCCGAACGCCGGCGGCGGGATGAGACAAGGCTTTCATGGCAGCATCCAAGGCTTCTTCATTTGAGCCCAATGTACCTAAACCGTGTAATGTCCACAGAGCGTGTACTGCCGGACTGTTTAAGCCAATCTCATCTACTTCCTGGTTATTAATAATTTCAATCAGGCCTGGAATCGCTGAAGCGTCTTTATTTTCTACCAAAAGTCGCTGGGCCGTCATCCGCCAGAACATGTTGTCGTTTTCCAATGCATCGAGTAAGCCGGGCGTATCATCTTTAGACAATGTAATTGGCTTGTAGACTGGGGCGTCCCTGTAAACAACCCGGTAAATGCGCCCATGATTAACATCACGCAGCGGGCTGATGAAGGCATTGCCCTGCCCGTGGGGCTGTTCAGTAAAAGGCAGTACCATTTCAGAAGGAGCTTGGCGAGGCACAAACACATTGTGCTGGATGATAAAATTGTACCAATCAGCTACCCAAACGGCGCCATCCGGACCTACCTGGGCCTGAACAGGCCCAAACCATTCGTCAGAACTGGCCATCAAATTCCAGCCGTCTTTTTCCTGAAAGCCTGCCCCATCCGGTTCAATAATGGCATTGTGTACCACCCTCACCGTAGGTTCCGTAACAAACGCGACGCGGTTCCAGTAGTGTTTGGGGAAGCTTCGGGCGGTATACAAATGATGCCCGGCGGCGGCAGTAAACCCACCCACTACATCTACCTGCCTGAGGTTGGGTGTCATGGCGTGTACATCGTAGTGCCCGTCTATTTTTTGGATAGGATTTACCTGAAAATCGAACTGGGTTTCAGAAGAAGCCTGCGCGCTTAATTCGGGCATGGTACGCAGCATGTACTGGGCTGGCATGGAATAAAAGGCGGAGTGGGTATTGTTGGCGGTGGAAATAAACACATTGTTGTCTTCAGAGAAACCCAGGCCCCAGGTGTTGTTGCTGGAATTGGCCAGGTATTCAAAGCGGTACCCCGCCGGATCACTACCATCGGGATAAAAGCGGTAAATGCCTTGTCTGAAGCTTAAACTTTTTCCTTCTATCTCTCCTTCAAAACCAGAATAGCCCAGTACCCCCCAAACCTTGTTATCAAAACCATACTGTAAATTAGAAGGCCCGGCATGGGTATCATTTTTTCCCCAACCGCTAATGATATTCTGGCGAATATCAGCCTTATCATCCCCATCGGTATCTTTCATGAAAACAAAGTTGGGGGCCATGGAAACAATCACCCCATCATTGGCAAATACCATGCTGGTAGGAATATTTAAACTATCGGCAAAAACGGTAAATTTATCGGCTTTTCCATCCCCATCGGTATCTTCGCAAATTTTTATGCGGTCATTGGCAGCCCCGTCGGTTTCCAGAAAAGTATTGGGGTAATCTACCGATTCTACAATCCACAAACGCCCTTTTTCATCCCAGGCCATGGCAATGGGGTTGGTGATGTCGGGTTCGGCAGCAAAAAGCTCAATTTCAAAATCTACAGGCACCTGTATCAGTTTCTGCGATTCTTCGGGAGCAAGCGCCTCCTGCATTTTCGGTACTACATGCCGTTCAGTAAATTTTGAAATTGTGGAATCATAAATACTGACATCAGGAATTTGTAAAGAATCTATTTGCGATTGCACCTGCTCGCCAATGGCCCAGAAGATGCCATTATTTACCAATTGTAAAAACCCGGAATTGGTCCAGGTGCTGTCGTTATGGCCATAAGCCGTATAAAAAACCCTTCCTTTTCCCTGATTGCGTACCCAGGTGTAAGGTTCACGATGACCATCTTCCACCCGCTCCATCAGCACGGTCATATCTGAATTAATCCTTTGATGCACATAGGTTTCATCCCAGGTTTCAAATTCGGAAACGCCCTGCATTACGGGATGTTCCGGTTTCACAATTTCAGCAGCAAAGGTACCCGTACCGTGAGAAGCAAACTGTCCTCCAATGGTTTCAATGTACCAGTCTGAGTTTTTAAAGCATCCGGTGGCGCAGTGCAGGGGAATCAGTCCTTTTCCATTTTCCACAAAACCTTTCATGGCAGCTTCCTGTGAAGCAGAGAGTGTATCATGGTTGGCGTAGATTACCAAACCATCGTATTTCGCAAGGTTTTCAGGGTTTATATCATCAAGGCTTGTTGTGTAGGTAATGTTAATACCCTCTTCAAAGGCTGATATGGCCAGCCAGGGAGCGTATTTATTCGAGTCGTGGTGTTGGCTTTCGTGGCCCAAAAACAAAACTTCCGCCCTGCGTGGCCCTGTACGGTTTTCTGTATTGCTGGCTGACTTTTGACTTCCTGAGCTGGCAATGTCTATACAGCTGGACAACAGGAATGCTGAAAAAATTAATAAAAAGATCGTTCCCCTCATGGTCGTGAAGTGGTTTTAAATAATTTGTTTGTGGTAAAACAAAGTGCAGGCAAATATTCAGTCATACAGGCAGGGTATCCAATATCGTTTAAGCCCCACCACACCCCTGAAATCCCTGGAGGGAGCCACCACACACGATGAATGTATGCTGGGTCGCTCCTCCCTGGGTTGGGGGTGTGATGGAAAATACCTTAAGCGGCCGACACGCGATTGACAGCTTTGGGCACAATGCCTGTACAACAAAATGATTTATTTGATTGCACTTAAAAGGTAAATTTAGGTTGTTGTATGATAATTACAAATTAAGTTTTTGCACAGGGGCAAAGAGCATATCATCTACCCCGTCGAACTTTACGCCAATCCGGGCAAATACATAATTTTGTGTAGGTATAAGCTCAGGCACAGCCGCACTCATACTTATGTTACCTACATCGACAATATCTCCCCCGCTTATTACGGTAGTAGCCACATTGTTATCAGAACTGGCAAAAACCGTTTTACTAATGTAAAGGGTTACGTTTTCAATAGCTTTGGCTTCAGTACTGGTTACGATTTGCTCCAGGGAACAAGAAGCAGACACGTTTTTATTACTGACCGAAAACTGTTCGTTCCTGATCATCCAGAATGGCAACACCTCAAAATCCATATTGGTATTGCCATTTACATTGAGGCGTACGGTATCCTGACGATCGGCTACATTGCCCCATAAAAACGGGCCTTGTCCCCTTGGGACTACCATTTTGTAAGCCCCATCAAAAAGAAGTTGTGAAAACTCTCCTTCAGGCGTAAAAGTGCTGCCAATAGGCCCGGTTTTCCCAAAGCCATCCTGGTACAACTCGTAACTTACCCGGTTGTGCTGAAAGTTTAGGGGGGTGCCCTGGTACATTATTTTTCCCGTAAAAAGGGATTTAGGTGGCTCGTAGTTATCCTTTTCACAGGAAATCAACACCGAGGCCACTGCCATTACAATGATATATTGAGCTATTATTTTCATGACTATTGGTTATTTAATAATTACTTACTGAAGCGGTTGTTTTGCAAGCCTGGGGTTCCTGCTCAGGATATCGTCAGAGATAATTGAGTAATAGTTGCCCAACTGCCAGTTATCAGCCGCTGTTACCTGACCCGATAAAATTTCTTTATAAATCCATTTGCCATCGTTTGGCGATCCGGGATTATAAATTCTGTAAGGCCACAAACCCCAGGGCATGGTGCTTCTGTTGGTTGCTTTTCCAATATCAGCCAGCAAGTCTGCCTTGGTCATCGACACACCATCAAATACTTCATGGGCAATGCGGAAGCGTTTCAGATCCATGAAGTACAATCCTTCAAAGGCAAACTCTACCCTGCGCTCGTGCACTATTCTGTCGAAGGTGATGTCGGCAGCGGTGAGCGGTATGGTAAAACCCGCTCTTTCGCGTACCTGGTTCATGTAGACCGCTGCCGTAGCGGGGTCGCCCAATTCAAAGGATGCTTCTGCGGCAATCAGCAAAATTTCAGCATAACGGTATTTTATTTTCCACACTTCGCTGCGCACGCCACGTTGGCCAGAGCCGGGTACGGGGTCTTGGTACTTTCTAAGATAAAAGCCCATTTGCGCGTTTTGTACAGCACCTGCTACCGGCCCATCAAAGCCAACTACCTGCTCTTCCTCATCTTTACCCGGCAAAATCCGCTGGTCGCCCCGGTCGGTGCCTGTAATGATAGTTCCATCCCCCAGCTCATAACCTGCCCAGATGTCAACAGGGCGGTTTTTAAATTCGGAACCTGGTAATATGACGGTGCCACCCAAACGGGCATCCCTGTTGGCAAAAATATCACTTTGGTTATCGTAATAAATAGGATTTCCATCACCATCTGTGGTAGGTATAGGGGCGAATGTATTGTCCAGCAATTCAAATTCCTGTACTAAGTTCAGGCTGGGGTTAAGGGCACCTCCCTCTTCTTCCTCCGCCCCAAAACGTGGCTGGTTCCATCCGGTAAAATAGTGGGTGCGGAATTTCAATAAATAGTCGTTGGCCCAAATTACCTCAGGGTTCGCGTTTTTATCGTAGAAAACCGCAGCGAAGTTTTCTGAAAGGTCAGTGGTATTCTTCATGTATAAAGAATAAGCACCAGCATTTCCATCAATAATTTCCTTAGCAGCTGCCAGGGCAATGTTGTAGTATTCGTCCGCCTTACTCGCCGGAATGCCTACCTCATTCCCAGGAAGTGCTACCGAGGGAGTAACCGCGTTGTTATACTTTGCCAGGGAAGCAGCATAAATGGCCGCCCTTGCTTTCATGGCCAGCGCGGCACCTTTGGTAGCCCTTGATTTACTTTCAGGGTCAGCCGGAAGTAAAGATTTTAAAGCTTCGGCTTCTTCAATAATAAAATCATAAATTTCTGCCTCTGTGGAGCGAGGCACCTGCAAATAAGAAGGATCCCCACTAAAATCATATTCCTGGGCTTCCAGAATGATGGGAACGCCCCCATACAGTTGGGCCAACTCAAAATAATAGCTGGCCCGCAAAAACCTCACCTCTGCCGTATAACTGTCAATAAGGTTCTGCGTAATGGTGGCCACTTCAACACGTTCTAAAAACAGATTCAATTCCCTGATATAGGTGTAATCCCAGGTAGACCAGAACCCATTCATGCCATCAAAGGGCCAGGTGGTATTGGTATGGTACTGACTGGCATCACCCTGGGTGCGGGCATAAAAAGCCTCATTAAAATCACCAAATGTGCGCCAATCGTTAAAAGTATACAGGTTGAACTGTCGTGAGTACAAATTAGCCACGATAGATAATACCTGGGCAGGGTCAGAAAACGCCTGCTCATTGGTAAGCACCTGTGTGGGTGGCCTGTCTAAAAACTCTTTATCAGATTCACATCCCCAACTTAAACCAAGGAGCGGTATGAGTATAATTAATAATTTTTTCATCTCTTTCATGGTAAAGTATTTATATCGTAAGGTTGATACCTACATTAATAATCTTATTCTGCGGATATTGTAACCCGTTGGTGTCCCTGATTTCAGGGTCAATAGGATAATCCAGGTTATCAAATGAGAACAGGTTATATCCGCTTACATAGAAACGGGCCTTCTGAATCCTTACCTTGTCCAGAATTGATGAGGGTATGGAATAACCCAACTGTATGGTCCTGGCGCGGAAAGTAGTGATGTTGTACATCCAGAAATCAGACCGCTTGTTTACCGAACTCAGATTACCCTGGTTAAACCGGTTGGGAGGAAACCTGCCTGGAATCCATTCACTGTTCAGGTCAAAGGGGTCTGCCCGGTGCCATGCATCCATGAGGTGAACGGCCATATTACCGCCATTGGCACGGAAAGCACGGCTTAGTTCATTTTCAGCTGTATATGAATACATGGAGGCTATAGAGAAATCCATGGCGAAGTCAAAACCTTTCCAACCCAATACCAGGTTCAAGCCGCCATTCACAATAGGCAGATTATCACCATAGCCTAGTGGTCTCATATCATAATCATCAATTTTGAGGTCTCCATTTACATCTTCATAAATCAGGTCGCCGGGCAACAGGGTTTTATTTCCCTGCCCATCCACATTCACCGGATAGTTGTTAATTTGTTCCTGTGACTCAAACTGACCAATCGCGTTATACGCCCAGGTGAGGTTTTGGTACCGGCCTTCAGCGGAATTTCGGTATTCGTCCCAGGAATTAAAGAACAACGGATTGTAAGAAGACACAAACTCAGAGCGGGCATAACTAATATTTCCTCCTACTGAAAAGGTTAGTTCATTGATGTTTCCTGAATAAAACAGGGACATTTCACCACCGAACTGTTTATCAGAATTCACATTTTCATCAGGAAGCTCATAGCCCAGCTCGGCAGGCACTACAATGTCAGATTTTCGTCCCCTGAGCCCATCCCGTTTTCTGTTGAAGTAGTCAATACTACCGCTGAGTTTGCCGTTAAACAAACTAAAGTCGGCACCTATATCGAAGATTTTACTTTTGTACCAGGTGATATTGGTAATGGGCTGGCCCTTATCCTGCGTACCAATAATGGCGTTACCATCCAAAATGCCAACTCCCTGATTATAATTATAACCGGGCAGATAATCGTAAGGACCTATTCCGACGTTATCGTCTCCCAAAATACCGTAAGAAGCACGAAGTTTAAGGTTGCTCAACACACTCGAACTACCTAACCATGATTGCATAAAGTTTTCTTCCGTGATTCTCCAACCCACGGAAGCCGAAGGAAAGTATCCTACCCGCTGGTCGGGGGCAAATTTCCAGGAAGCATCACGCCGGCCTGAGATTTCTAAATAGTACTTATTGTCAAAATTGTAATTCAAACGCATGATATATCCAATCCGGGCCGATTCGTCATCACTGTCGTCGTACCTGTCAGTGGTATTAAAATAAATCAAAGGCAGGATATTGGTGGCGGGTACCGCATGCAAAAATGACCTTCTGTTCCTGGTTTCGTACCGTTCTGTTACAAACAAGCCGCCTACTTCATGCCTGCCAAAAATATTGGAATAATAAAGGCCTGCCTGCCAGTTGGTTTTTTCAATTTTCTGGGTAAGCCGCTCCCTCCAGGGGTTGGTACTACCGCCCGTTACCCTGTATTCTTCCGGGCTGTCTTCGGTAGCCGGAAAATAAGTATAGGCTTCGTACGTATATTCGTGCCCGTCTTTTACGCGGTCTTCAATGCCATAAGAGTACAAACCCCGTAAAGAAAGTCCATCTAAAAAGGGAAGGTTCCATTCACCGTTGATATTGGTCTGAAAGTATTTTCTGGTATCCCTGGAGTAGCCTCCCAGTTCAAAATTATTGTAAGCCCAGTTGGTTTCATTATGCTTAATATCATTCAGGTATTCGGGGTTATCATTGGCATACGGCCTTTCCCAGGGAGTATTCCGCAAAATCGCATAACGGGGCAACCAGTAATCGTCTCCACCGGGTATGCCGGGGTTCTCGGTTTCTTCAATATATCCGTTGACACCTACACCTATTTTGATACCTTCTGCAATGTTAGCTTCAACATTAGAGATAAGGTTGGTGCGGTCAAAAGTAAATTCCCGCCCTAAAACAGAAGACTGGTCTAGTCGGGTACCAGCTACGTAATAGTTTATTTTTTCTGAACCACCCGAAGCATTGATGCTGAATTGGTTCATGGGGGCGTTTTCCTGAATGATGAAATCTTTCCAGTTAAAACTCTGATAGCCAGGTTCTACACCAGCCCTGTATTTATCCAAATCATCTTGTGTGATGTTGGTGGTACCAAAGCCGTTTACATCGGCCTGTACTTTTTGGATGGCCCAGTCATACGAATTATTGGTCACGTCCATAAATTTTGACCAGTTCTGAAAACCAAAGTTGGCATCAAGGTTAATAGAATTGCGTCCGTCCCGTGTGCCTTTTTTTGTTGTCACCAACACCACGCCGTTCGCGGCCTGCACCCCATAAATTGCTGCCGAGCCGTCTTTCAGCACGGTAATGCTTTCAATATCGGTGGGGGCCAGGTTATTGAATTGCCGTTCATCCTGCTGGATACCATCAATTACGAAAAGGGGATTACCCATATTCCGGATTTGCACGGTGGCAGCAGCCCCCGGACGGCCATCGGGCATACGGAAGGATACCCCGGGCAGCTTACCAGCCAGGTTGGAGCTTACCGTAGCCCCGGCCTTTACCCGTTCAATATCATCGCTGGAAATGGTGGAGATGGCTCCGGTTACCGATTCTTTTTTCTGCGTGCCATACCCTACTACTACAATTTCACTCAATGACTGAATGTCGGGAGTCAGGATTACATCAACCACACTCCGGTTTTCTATGGGTACTTCCTGAAGCGAATATCCGATGTATGAAAAAATGAGTGTATCGGTACCGTTCGGAACAGCCAGGGAGAATTTGCCTTCAAAATCTGTAATGGTACCTTTGGAAGTACCTTTCACCAATACGTTTACCCCGGGGATACCTTCGTTGGTTTCCTGATCGGTTACCCGGCCGGTAACCGAAACTTCAAAGACATCCTCCACAGATTCTAATGATGATACTTTGGCAACATTTACAGAAATGGTATTGTTGATGCGCTTAAAATTAAGTCGGGCTTTTTGTGCTATTTCTTTAAGCACAGCACTGACACTTGCATTGGTATAGTCTAATGTAAAAGTGGTTTTCAGTGCTTTCACATCTTCTCCATAGGCAAAAACATAATCTGTTTTTTCTTCTATGGCTTTAAAAACATCTTCCAGGGAACTATTCTTTACTTTAAGTGAGATTTGTACATCCTGATTATTTTTGAAAGCTAGTTTTTCGGCTTGCAACAGTGTTGAAAACCCAAATAGTAAAGCAAAAATGATAAGGATATACCTTGGAATTCGTTGAATGAATAGAGGTATCTTGTTTTGCATAGTGTTTGGTGGTAAGTTGTGAAAATAGTGTCTTTTCTGTTGTACAGGCATCTTACAGGTCTTGCATCTTGCCTCATTCTGGCACCGGACTCCGTCCGGTGTCAAATAATTAAACCTAGGACTCTGTCAGCCTCCTATTCCCTTGATGTAGCTATTTTTGCTTTCGACGGACGGAGTCCTGGGTTTCATCAAATGACACCAGACGAAGTCTGGCGCCAGCTTTCAGGGTACAGGCAAGATGCCTGTACAACAAAACAGAGTGCGCTCAAGTGGGGGTTTTCAGTCTGGACTTCTAATGTTAAGTCTAAGTGTTTTCATAAGGTAATATTAGTTTTGTATGTTACAGCCTTCGCCTTCTATGATTAGGTTTCGGCCACCAATAAACTCATATTGAATGCCCAAAATGTGCTCGATACTTTCTAAAATATTGACCAGGTTTTCATTGATGTACTGGCCGGATATTTTACAATTTTTGATATTTTCCCCTTTAAGCTGAATGGATACGCCAAACCAGTTTTCCAATATAGATACAGCCTCTGCCAGGCTCACATCATCAAACCGGATAATTTTATGTTTCCATGCAATGAATTTGTTGATATCAATCTCCTTTTTATGCAGTTTCCCATCATAAAAAGCCTGCTGATTGGGGGTTAAAACAACCTCTTCCGGCTGCCCCGGCGAATTCCTGGTATTAACCTTTACTTTGCCTGTGGCTACAGATACCACCTGTGGTTCATCCTCAAATGAGCGAATGTTAAAAGAAGTGCCCAGCACCGTGGTGGTAATTTCTTCACTTTGGATAATAAAGGGTTTTTTTACATTCCGGGCTACCTCAAAGAAGGCTTCCCCTTCCAGGATAACTTCTCTTTTCTTTCCACTGAAATGCTCTGGAAATGAAATTTTACTACGGGCATTCAGGTACACTTTGGTACCATCCGCCAGGGTAACCGTAGCCCGCTGGCCTTTTTGGGTGGCTTTTTCTATCCAGGCTATTTCAGGGGCGATGACATCTGTATTTATAAAATACCCTCCTAAACCAATGCCTAAAATAAGAAACAGGGATGCAGCAATTTTTAACAACTGATAAGAGCGGGCTGCGCTCTGCTTTTTTACGCGATAGAGCTGCCTCTCTTTTTCAGCAATTCTTCTCCAAACACCCTCATTTATTTTTTTTCCAGCAAGGCTTATGTCAAGGGTATCTTCTTGTTTTTCCTGAAAAGAATCATAGAAACGATGTAATAATTCAGATTCTTCAGGCGAACATTTTCCTTGTAAATATTTATCCAGCAATTGCCGGAATTGAGATTCATCCATTTGAATACTGTTTCACGTAGTTGTGTTTCTTAATAATAAGTACCTGCCCTATACTTCATCCCCTATGTGCGTAACAAATTTTTTTTTGATAAAGGATTTCAGATGAATAAGACAATTACTACCAATAAAATAATTTCGTGTAATGCTACCCGAAGTACCTTCAAAGCTTTTGAAATTTGGTGTTCAACTGTTTTGGGTGAGATGTCCAGCCGGCTTGCAATTTCTTTGATAGACAGGTACTCATTCCGGCTAAGTTGAAAAACTTCCCTGCACCTGGGAGGTAGCCCCGCCACACTTTCATGATACAGCTTCTGCAACTGCGCATAATTTACCGTTTGCTCGGTTTGTTCAACAAAGGCTATCTGCTGAATTGTATCAAGATGTTCCCTTGAAATTTTTTGGCTCCTCAGGTTCTTAAACACCTGGTTCCTGACCATGCCATACAAATAAGAAGATAAAGAATTAATAAGGGTTGTTTTCCTTTTGAGCCATAAATTGGCAAATACTTCCTGAATGATATCCTCACTGGCTTGCTGGTCTTTTAGGACTTTATTAGCAGCATGATACATCTTTGGCCAATGTCTGCGGTACAATTCATCAAAAGCTTTGTAGTTGTTACCCCTCACCTGCTCCCATAAATCTGAATCAGTATATTCAGTAAAATTTTCAATTGCCATAGGCATAGGTTTGGTTTTATTGGTGGTTCTTTTTTAGAAGTACCACAGCCCCGCCCAATCCCCTATGCTGTTGGGAAAAATTCTTCGTCTGGAAGGAATTACTGTTTAAATGCAGAAACGAAAAGGGAAAACCCACCCGGAAACCTACAGCATTGTGTTGGACACATAAACAACCGCAAGCAAAACCATTTCTTTCAGGGCAATCCGCAAATGTTTTAAGGCTTTGGTCATTTGGTTTTCTACTGTTTTTGGGGAAATGTTGAGGCGTTGGGCAATTTCTTTAATTGAAAGGTGCTCATTTCTGCTCAACTGAAAAACTTCCCTGCACCGTTCCGGCAAAGCCTTAACGCTCTCTGCATAGGTTTCCTGTAATTGGTTAAAGTTCACAATTTGTTCGGTTTGTTCTATAAAGGTAACATGATGCATGCGCTCAAGGTGGGTCTTGGAAATGGCATTATTTCTCAAATAATTAAATACCTGGTTCCTGACCATCCCGTACAGATAAGACGACAAACAGGAAGGTGTTTTTTGTTTTCTTTTTATCCACAGGTCGGAAAAGACTTCCTGAATAATATCACTGCTTGCCTCCTGGTCTTTCAATATGTTGTAGGCAGCCCGGTATAGTTTTGTCCAATATCGGTGATAAACTACATCAAAAGCCTTCTTATGGTTATTTCTAATGAGTTCCCAAAGGTCAGTATCAGGGTATTTGGAGAAATCTTCTCCCATAACTGAATGATGAGAAATTAATAAATTGACATTTATATCTGTAAAAACTCGCCCAAGTTAATAATTTGGCAATAAACGTCAAATATTATTCATTCCCATTAGGTAGTTCTTTAAAATAAAAGCCAGACAAGAGGATAGAAAAAACTACAGATTTGGCACTAACTGGCAATTTCAAAAAGAAAATAAGTTTTGTTTTAATATCTTAGAAGGCGTTGCTGACGGATACCATAGCTAGGTGATTGCAGCCTCAATAGAAGCTGTGTAGCATTTGCATTCAAATCTGCTAAACTGATCTCAACTTCATTATACCCGGTGGTCAGATGTGCTCTCTGCTGGTAAAGTAACCGGCCTACAATATCGTAAATAGCGATATTTACTTCTTCACTCACAGGACTTTTTACGGCTACAAACAACTGAGTTTGCACTGGATTTGGATATAAGTTATAAGAGAACGTTGGATGAAGAGGGGGATCCGGTGCAGCATTAACATTAGGTTTCTTGTCTATATTCGAAATCCGTTGTTCAGAAAAGGCAGCATGTGCTAAATCTTCAGAAGCGGTGGAAAAAGTAGCTAACTGGCTCCATTTCGACTTCTGTTTATGGGTGTAGACGGTTTGTACCTTCCATTCGTAAGTGGTATTAGGAGTCAGGTCAAGTACACGCACCTTTTCCGGTGAAAGTACTTCGTGACCAGCATCCACTTTTTTTGTACTGGAAAAACGCCACTTGTTCGTTCCCACAGCGCGTAAGCGATAGGAATAGTATTGACTGCAATCGTCAGGCAACCAGGATAATTCTGCTGTTTCACTGCTAATAGCCTCTTCCATAAGATTCGTGGGAGTTTGTGTACTACCATTTGTAATAAACGACATTTGGGTTCGCACAGAACGTGCATTTCCGGGAAGCACGGTCTGCACTTCAAAGTAATATTCGGTTTGGGAGGCCAGCGGATACTGTAGATCAACATAGGTACGTCCGCCTTGTTCATACACAATATCTTTTCCCGAAAGGGTATTGGTATTTCTCCATAAATTTTGTCCAACGGGTTGTATGCGATAATTATAACGCTTCGCTCCCGGAATACTGGTCCAACTGAAAATGACACGGCTACAATCGTCTTTCTCGGTAGCAATCACGTCACGGGGTTGAGCCACACTGGCAGTAGGCTCTGTTATTTTTATAAGGTGGTATCCTCCATTTCCTTCACCACCCAGTAAAAAGCCTCCGTCATTTGTGGCTTGGAGCGCATATAACTCACCCCCCGGGCTGTACACTTTATCCCAAAGTTTGTTGCCAAATTGGTCTACTTTTATGATCCAGTAGCCCTTCGCATTCTCACTCTTTTCAAAGCCAGCATTTGATTCTGACCACCCGCCCAACAGATAACCTCCATCTGAAGTAGGTTGCAAACCGAATAGCTCATCAATATAATTACCACCGTAGGTTTTATCCCACAACTTATTGCCATCAGGATCTATCTTTATAAGCCAATAATCGGGATCTTCCCGTATGTCTTGACTTTTTTCAAATCCTATAGGCGACCAGGAATAACCTGCCAACAGGAAATTCCCATCATCAGTGGGTTGTATTACCTGCAGACCGTCAAATGCAATACCCCCATAAGTTTTATCCCATATCTTATTGCCATCTCCATCAATTTTTAGTACCCAGAAGTCCCATTCATACGTATCATCCCCTCTGCTATCTTCACTTTTATCAAATCCTGCATCCGACCAGGAGGTACCTCCCACAAGAAAGCCACCGTCTGTAGTAGCCGTGACATCCACTAAGTCATCTTCTGCACTTCCGCCAAATATTTTCTCCCACACTATATTTCCACCCGCATCAAATTTTGCTACCCAATAGTCCAATGCACAGTTTCCCTGGCAATCAGGATTGCTATCACTTTTGTCTGTCTCACTGTCGCCTCCCACCACAAATCCCCCGTCGGGAGTAGCTTCTATGGCTCTGGCCCCATAAGGTATTTCCCATATCACATTGCCACTGGGGTCTATTTTAGTGATAGCAGATCCGCCTAAGAAAAAGTTTCCATCAGCAGCTTCTTCAATTACCCAGGGAGCGCCATTGTAAACCTGACTCCATTCCTTATTGGCATTGGCATCTATTTTCACAATTTCATAACCACCATTGGCTATTGCCAACAAAAATCCTCCATCGGCCGTGGGCTGAATAGTATGGGCTTCTTCAATATATATGCCACCCGGATAGGTTTGTTCCCACACGATAGAAGGCTGGGCTTGCATTTCATATATAGTGCATACTAATGTGAAGATAGAATAAAACGCGTAACGGTATAACATGGCTGGGCAGAGGTTATGTCAAGTGTGAATGATTTAAAGAAGGTGTATTATAATACATTGTTTTAAACACACAATATTCAAATTATATAATAAAATTCATAATTCTAACTTTTTTGAAAGCCTATTTTTAAAATAGGGTAATTCTACCTCATATATCAGGTATTTTAGCTTTAAAGAAACAGGCACTATGGGGATAAATATAGGTTTAAGTGAGCAAAAAGCTTTATGATAGACAGTTTATTCAATCCATACCATCTGCGTAAAAGCTCCATTGGTGGCAACATCCCACACCTCAAGCCTTACCCATTTTCTGTTTTTCAGTTCAATATTGAAATTGAAAGTTTGCTCACCAAAAGCCTCTGTAGTATTCAAAGGGATAGTTTCCCGGTATACTTCATTGCCATCACCTGAAATAATTTCTGTAAAATTGAGGGGAAATGTCCAGTGCATGGTTACGTTAACGGTTGCTTTACCGTTTCTATCCAACTGCAAGGTTTCCCCGGCTTTTTTACCATTTACATCAAAGGCAGGCAGCAGAATTTCGCCTGTGGTAACAAAAAATTTACCCTGCTCTATGGCATCCAGCACGGGTTGCCAGCTTTCTTCAAATTCGGGCAGCTCATCCATTTGGAGATAGTTCACATTTAAATGCCCATACAACTCATAATCTGGTTCTATTTTGAACAGGTCGGCTTCGGCAATCACGTGTTTTTTCTGTCCCCAGTTGGCCATGTCATCCATCAAATCCAGCACCCGCTTGCCCAGCCGAGGTTGCGAAAGGTCGGCAGGCATGGCTTTCCAGGCAGCCCCCATAAACCGGTCTGATTTATAGAAGCCTTCCTCTTTATAAGCATCCGGATATCCGGTGGAGCCTTTGATGCGGGCGTGTGCGGTCCAGGCCAGGCCATTTTCTTCTTTCAATAACTTCAGCATTTCATCCGCATTCCCAATTCTGTAAACTTTGCCATATTCAGGGTCAATTTCCACAAAAGGCTGGTTTTGCCCCCTTGACATCACCCAGTACACCGGAAGCGGAAAAATATTCATCCAGTGCCCGCCAAAAAAGTTGTTGGGCTCTTCACCGGGCAACAAGAGAAAATCGGCATCGGATAAACGGGCGCATTCATCAAACAGTACTTTTTGCTCAGAAAACCTTTTGATTTCAGGTCCCCTCGGACTGCCAGGCCCATGAAATTCACCCAAATGTACAATGTTGACCCCGGTATTGCGGAAAGCTTTTACAAAACCGGGAATATCGGGCAAGGGCTTATGGGTAAGCACATCGTTGGTATGTTCCGTATGAAAATGGCTGCTCATGGTGTAATAACCCGGCAGTGGTTTATAGGTATCTTCATGGGTAAAACCCTTTACATTTTCCAGTACTTTGCCATCTTTTTCGGTGCTCAGCAGGCAAAAGAAATTCAAATGTTGCTGTGTGCCGGGAGGGGCATTGAACCAGGGTACCCAACGGCGGTCACCCAGCGGTTCATTGCGAATGCCGATGCCATAGCCTTTCAGCAAATCCTGGTAGTTGTTGCCAAACCAGGTGTGTTGCAAATTATAGGCATTGTCTAAAGGATAAAAATATTGATGAGGGGAAGGGAATACCGCCACGCTTCCCGTTTCGCTTTGCCCGATAATCGTTCGGTATTTTACAGCTTTATTTTGGCTTGCCTCTTGTGCAACGGCTTTGTGTACTTCCAGATAGTCTTCGGTATTTGCCCACCAGATTTTTTCCCAGGGCAGTTGCGTGCTTACCAGGCCACCGTCATAAAGAATGGCCAAAGAATCTTGCTGTGTGGATAATATAGCTTCCACTTTCATGAGCGGGCTTCCCTGGAATACGGTAATGGACATAGCCCCGGTAAATGGCCCGGCAGTCGCTCCATCTAAAGTAATGGTGGTATGGCCTCCCTCAGATTTGACGTTGGCATTTTGCTTCTCAAACCGGACGGGATAAGTTTGATGGGGACGGTTTGCTGGATTATCAAAAAATATTACCCAACCATCGCGTTTTTCCAGGTCGCGGTGGCCGACGGTGAGGGTAAACCCCGGTGATAATCCGGTAGCAATTTCCTGAAACACACCCTCTTTTTCCAGTTGCAGGCTTTTGATCAAGGTATTTCCCTTTTGCAGATCAATGACAACTTTTCCCTTTCCAGTATTTCCGGCAGGCCAGGTGATGTCCAATGTATTTCCAGTGACGGAAGCTGTCGTTTCACCTTTTTTATTGAAAGCGGAAAGGTCAACCGGGATTTGGGCATTTCCGACGAAGGCAAAATAAAACAGGTAAATCAGAAGGGAAAAGGATTTTTTCATAATATTTATGTCATTTTCAGTAAAATTGCTTATTTGCTGGAAGGTTTTTCCAAAGTATCTTTCAGCGAAACTGGCATTCCAAAATCTGGTGTGCCGTCAGTGTTCCAGGTAAATTTTTGTATGCGGGTTGATCGCTCACCACCACACCCCAGCCCACTTTCGGCATTGGCGTGGTAGATGATCCAATCCTCTTTGCCATCCGGTGATTTGAAAAAACCATTGTGCCCAGGAGCAAAAGCTCGCCCTTGCGGATTTTTCTCAAATACCGGGGTTTCAGATTTTTTCCATGAGTTTGGATTCATCAGGTCTGCATCAGCACTGGTTGTGAGTAACCCTAACGTATAATCATCTGTCCAGCACCCACTGGCTGAATATACGATGAAGAGGTTCTTGTCCTTTTGCAAAAACTGCGGCCCTTCGTTCACAGTGGGCAGGTCATCATTGCTTCCTTGCTTTTCCCAATCATACTCAGGGGTAGAAATCATCACCCTTTCCCCTTCGGGCGTCCAGGGGTTTTGCATTTTGACAATATAAATGTTTTGGCTTACATTTTCATCTCCTTCCCACCCCGACCATATACAATACAGTTGGCCTTTGTGTTCAAATACAGAAACATCAATCGCCCATTTGTCATCGGGCAACATCAGCTGGCCTTTGTCAACCCATTCACCTTCCAGCGGATTCTCCGAAGCGTTTTCAAGCACCCACATCCGGTGGTTATGGTTATCCCCATCATCGGCAGCGTAATAAAAATACCAGCGACGGTTGCCCCCGTGGCCATCCAAAAAATGAATTTCCGGTGCCCAGATTTGTTTTGAATTCATACCACTGTATGGAGGTGTCCATACCACTTTTGATTCGGCCTGGGCCAGTTTGGTAATATCCCTGGTGCGGTAGAGTTTTAAGTTCACAGCAGTAGTATGGGTGAAATAATAATAACCGTCCTGCTGCCACACCCAGGGATCGGGTGCTGAAGTTAAAATGGGGTTCAAAAATTGGCCTTCCGGTATTTTTGATGCATTTCCAACAACGGTATCTGAACTTTCATGAGGATTGCAGGAAAGCAGGAAGATAATTAACAAAGTGTGGGCAATTTGGTTTAGTTTCATTTAGGTAAAAGGCTATTTAAAATTGGGACTTTTTTACCATTTTTTTGTTAATCTAAGTGCGAACAAAAAAGTCTTGCCGAGTCGGAGTGCGGACTTCTCAGTCCGCATACCTTAAAAATGGACTTTGTTCGGTATTCACGGACAAGGATGTCCGTGCTCCGATGCAACACTTTTTATTTGCTTGCACTTAGTGTTCTTTTGAAGGCTTTTTATTACTTCAATATCTTCTTAATAAAAGCAACTTCTTCTTTCTTATAAGGCTTTCCATTTTCCCTGAAAATATCATGAAACCACAAAGGTGGCTCATCATCATACGCCTGCTGCCAGGAATCCCAGGGGTAAATGGTGTTGCTCTTTCCGGCTACCAAGCCCCAGTTGACCATCCCAACCTTGTTTTCTTTGGCAATGGGCAAAATGTCCTGAAAAGTACTGCCTGTGGGACGGGCCATGTATTCAGTGCAAATCATCGGGCGGTTGAATTGCTTGATCTGTTCTACCCTATTTTTGAAATCTTCAGCATTGGAATAATTATGAAATGTAATGATGTCAGAATGGGTAAATAACCATCGGTTCATATCGTTCATTTTGTCCAAACTTGACCAATCGCCATACCAGGGAGCCGAAGTAATGGGTTGGGATGGAGCGGCTTCCCTTGCCCAGCCAAAGGCAGCTTTTACCAGTTCTACGCCCAGTTCTTTCTTGTTTTCGGGTTCTTCTTTCAGGTTGTTTTTTCCGTAACTGTTGGCATTGTCATTGTCCGGCTCGTTCACAATGTCCCAGGCAAGGATGCGGTTGTCATCTTTAAAATTACTTACCAGCCAAACCACATATTCTTTCAGTTCGGGCCACTTGCTTTTGTCGGTTAAATAACCTGCCCCCGGGCTTTGTACCCAGCCTGAATTGTGTAAGCCTTGCTTGGGCTCAGGCTGTTTTCCGGCTTTGGGGTATGGATCCCACACTGAGTCAAAAATGACAAACATGGGGCGGATACCATGCTTTTGACAAATATCCAAAAACTCAGAGATACGGTTTTTATAACCTTCCGCATCGGTTTTGTAAGGTATGTCATGCAGGTAAACACGCATGGTATTCATGCCCAGCTTTTCTGCCCAACCTAGTTCTTTATCAATGAGTTTAGGTGACCAGGTTTCGGCCTGCCACATTTCCAGTTGGTTGATGGCATTGGAGGGCACAAAATTAGCTCCTACCAGCCAGGGTTGTTGTGCATACCAGGCATTTGCTTCTTCAACACTCCATTGCGATTGGGCAAAGGCTGTTGCACAGAAAAAAAACAGTAGTGATAGAATCGTTATCTTTCGCATAAATTTGTGTTTTATTTACCTGATGAAAAAGTTATTGCTTTAAATATCTGTTCCGACATTCTTTTTACTATATCTGGGTATTCTTCTGCCAGGTTTGTGGTTTCTGCCAGGTCTTCTTCCAGATTGTACAGTTCTGCCCCGGTGTTGTCAGCATTAACCAATAGTTTCCATTCACCATCCCGCATGGCCATGTTCGGACTTACATACCTTGGGTTTCCTGGCTTCAGATAGAAATCTTCCCGCCCATATTCCCAGTAAATGGGCTGGTTCCTTACCTCTGGCTTTCCCTGCAGTGCCATACTCATATCTTGTCCGTCAAACTTAATGTCTGGGAGTATTATTCCAGCCAGTTTGCAAAATGTCGGGAATAAGTCAGTAGCATGCAACACAGTGGTACTATCTACGGCCCCTGCTGGAATTTGACCGGGCCACCGTGCCAGAAAAGGCATTCTGATGCCTCCTTCATACAGGCTCCATTTTCGTCCACGGAAAGGATGGGCACTCCCCGGTGGCTGGTAGTACTGCTTGTAATACATGGGCCAGTCGGTAGGGCCGTTATCACTGGTAAACACCACCAACGTCTTTTCTGATAAGCCCAGTGCATCCAGTTTTTCAAGCACCCTTCCTACCTGCTGGTCTAAATTCCAGAGGGTTGCCAAAAAATCCCTTTTGTAAGGATTGTTGTCATAGGTCCTGAACTTTTCACGCCATTCAGGCTTGGGCACAAAGGGATCATGTACATCCCCAGGCCATAAATGAATGTAAAAAGGGCTGTCTTTATGTTGCTCAATGAAGGAAAGGGTACTATCTACATAGATGCCCGTGCGTTCCCATTTCTCTACCCAGCGGATATTGCCCCTGCCCAATTTCGCATTGGCTTCAGATAACCCCTGGCCTTTTATTAACAACCTGTCTCCTAACCCTTCAAAAGATACCAGGGAGGCATCAAAGCCATACGCCTGTGGCAAAGGTGCGTCTCCCACATCGCGCCCACCCCCCATGTGCCACTTGCCAAAATGGGCGGTGGCGTACCCGGCATTTTTCATGGAGCGTGCCAGGGAAGAAGCCTCGGGGTTCAGAAAATTATCCATGCCCCGTTTGGTATTTTGCTCACTACTTGCCAGATAAGAATAGATGCCATGCCGGAACGGATACTGTCCTGTGGTGATGGCTACCCTGGAGGGTGAACATATGGGGGATGCTACATAAAAGTTGGTGAATTTTATGCCTTCATGGGCCAGGCGGTCAATATTTGGTGTTGCAAGTTCGCAGTTTCCAAAAGCACTCAAATCAGCATATCCCATATCATCAATAAAAATAAAGATGATGTTGGGGCGTTCCGAAGCAAGTGTGGACTGTTGGCCAAAGGCGTTTGCAGCTATGAATATAAAAGAAAGTATAAGAGGTATAATGTGTTTCATAATGGTTTGTTGTAACAAAAGGTTAAACGTCCTATCCGGGTTCTATTTCACAAGACGCTTCACGCAGGGTCGCTCCACGCCGGGTCGCTTGCAGCAGAGACTGTTGGTTACAATAGCTCTAATTATTCTCATAACTGATTACATCTACCACTTCCCTTTGATTTCCTTTGAAATCGGTAACCACCACATTTATAACATCCGGGCCAATTTCCAGCTTTCGTGAAGATTGGGAAAGGTAAGTGCTTCCGTAGTAAAATTCAACTCGCTGTTTTCGGTTGTCTTTATACACCATTTCAGCATAGAAATCGTTAGGGTTCAGGTCAATCCATTCTGACTGGCTACCTGTATTTTTATCTGTTTTACTGAAAACAAGTAAGTTGTCCTGGTTTTGGGTAGCTACCCATAGTTCTTCTCCTTTTGCCGAATGTACTTTGGCCAGGCCCTTCGCATCACCTTTTACATAAAAACCGCTTTTCGCGATACTCATGCACTGGAAGTTTCCTTTTCCGTCTCCTTGTAAACACAATCCGTTAAAAGCATCGTGCCGGCCGGAAAGGGGCTCCATGCCATAATCATTGCCTACCAATAAAAGGTCGAGGTTGCCATCATCATTCACATCTTCGGCAAGCATTCCATAGACCGGGGCCACCTGGGCTTCTATGGGTAAAGGTTTTATGGCAAACTGACCATTGCCCTTGTTTTCAATATAACTGGAAGAAAGATGGGTAGCGGTCAGTTTCATAGCATTTTTTCGATTTTCTTCACTCCAAAGTTCATCCACAGATGCCCGGCCGTAAGATTCGTAAGTAGGGTATTCTTTCCGGATAGAAATCATCTGGCTGATCATATCATCGCGGGTATGCATGGGAAAAAGTTTCCGGCTGCCATCTTCGGCTTTCATATAACAAAATACCATGGGATCCATCAGGCCATTCCCGGTCAGGTCTTTGGCGTACAGGGTCATGGGTTCATCAAAAGTTCCTTTGAAATTTGAATTGAGACCAAGATTTCCTGCTACATAATCAGTGTCGCCATCGTTGTCAAAATCGCCAGAGGCCAGGCTGTTCCACCAGCCCGTGTGATGGTCAATTCCCGATGACTGGGTTACAGGCTCGAGTACTTTGCCTGTATTTTTATAAAAAGTGATGGGCATCCACTCGCCCGCTATTACCAGGTCTACCCTCCCATCCTGGTCAAAATCTGACCAGAGGGCATCGGTAATCATGCCCAATTTTCGCAAAGATGGAGCATAACGCTGTGTAATATCTATGAACAGCCCGTCCCTGTTTTCTAGCAGAAAGCTTTCGGGGGCTGATGGATAAGAACCGGACACCAAACGGCCACCGATGAACAAATCGAGGTCGCCATCCTGGTCGAAGTCAGCTGCTTTTACACAGGAACCGTGGGAAAGAATTTTAGGTAGGGCTGTTTCAGATTTTCTAAACACTCCCTTTCCATTGTTGATGTACAACTGATCCTGTATTTCAGGCACATACATTTGAAATTCATAACTGCCACCCGCCATGTATAAATCAAGGTCCTGGTCGTTATCCGCATCGAAAAAAAGTATGCCTGTATCTTCTCTGGCAGAATATTTTTCGTCAATAATACGGGTAGAATCTATGGAAAAATTTCCATTTTGGTCTTGCAAAAAAAACATGCCCCGAAAACCAGCAGCCCCTCCCACAAAAAAGTCCTCAAACCCATTATTATCAATATCACCCACGGCAATGCCCGGCCCATACTGGCTTAGTTTGTGGGGCAGTATGCGCTGAATATTATAGTCAATCGCGTCCCTTTCCTGGTGTTTGAATTTTATGCCATATTGCCCGGCCACTGATCGTAACAACGGCTTTTCCATAGCCTGCAGATAACGTTTTTTGCCAGAAACATGGGCATTTTTGTGAGATACGGTAACCAACTGATTCACTGTAATGTTGGTAAGAACCTGTCGTTTGCCATCGGGCCATCGCACTTTTAAAGAATCAATTTGTTCTGTTTTTCCTAATCCAAAATGTGCCTTGGCATCTACCGTAGACAAATACCCCCGACAGGGAAAATGCTGATACAACTGTTGTTTGTCGCCATCATAATAAATTTGCAGGGTTGCACCGATGCCTTGTGTATTCGGAGCGGTGCCCTGAAGTTCAACGGTCAGGTGATTTTCGTTGTTTCCGCTAGAGTTGTTCAACGTATTTTCATACACAAAAGCAGGCTGGTTGATGTTATTCACCACCAGGTCCAGGTCGCCGTCATTGTCCAGGTCAGCATAAGCGCCCCCGTTGGAAAATGATGGATGGTTAAGCCCCCATGCTTTGGTGCTATCAGCAAATAAAAACCCTCCTGTATTTTTGAACCCATAATTGGGAATTTTGACTTCCTGAAAATACTTTTCTACCATTTCTAGCGAAGCATTGGTTTTACCCCCATAATTGTCCTGACCATTTTCGTAAACGCTGTAATCCAGATCGGTAACATCACGGGGTAGGCCATTGGTGATGACCATATCCCGAAAACCATCGTTGTCAAAATCGGCTACCAGGGGTGCCCAGCTCCAGTCGGTTTGGTACACTCCTGCCATATACCCCACTTCACTGAAAACAGGATGCCCCTCGGGTGTCATACCGTTATTGAGTTGGAGTACGTTGCGGATGTATTGGTGCTGATAATTATACTTTCGGTTATTGAAATAAGAATGATATTCATTCCCGGACAACATCCTTTTCTTTCGCATATTATCTTCCGGCAGCATCTCCAGGGATACCAAATCAACAAAACCGTCATTGTTAATATCAGCGACATCCGTGCCCATGGCATACCAGCCTGTATGCTTAAAGTAATCGGCGATACGGTCGGTAAACGTTCCATCCTTATTATTCACAAATAAAATATCGTTGACCACAAAATCATTGCTCACGTAAATGTCGGGCCACCCATCCAGGTTAATATCGGTGATGGATGCGGCATGACCGAAACCTTCCAGGAGGATACCTGCTTCTTTGGATACATCCGTGAATGTTCTCCCCCCCCCTTTGTCCCCCCTGGGGGGGATAGGGGGAGAATCGTTTCTGTAAAGCCGATCAGTATTCAAAGCAGCACCATCGGTAACTTTAGGGCGGTAAGTAATGGGGGTTTTGGGGTCGTTCAGTGAGTTGGTGAGCATGTACATATCCAGGTCGCCATCTTTATCGTAATCAAAGAATACACCCTGGGTGCTGTATCCGCTATCGGCCAGTCCGTAGGCTTCGGCGGCTTCTTCAAAAACCGGAATCCCGTTTTCATTGTTTCCCTGATTGATGTACAGCAGGTTTTTTCGCATCAGCGAATCTTTCAAAAACGTAGCTGATACGTACATATCCAGCCATCCGTCCGCGTTAATATCCACCACAGAAACGCCTGTGCACCACCTGCCTTCCCCTCCTACTCCTGCCACCTCAGTGATATCTTCAAACCTGAAAGTTTCTTGCTGCTTACCTTTGTTCAAATACAGTTTGTTGGAAACCATATTCGCTGAAAAATAAACATCCGCCCAACCGTCATTATTAAAATCGCCAATGCCTACACCACCCCCATTGTACAGGTACGCCTCATTCAAAATATTGAGGGTGTCGCTTTCTGTGATGGTGTTTTTGAAGTCAACGCCGGTTAGGGAGGCAGGGAGCAGTTTAAAAAGAGTTGGGGTTTCCTGGTTAGCAGTTTCAGTATTTGTATTGCGGTCAGAACAGCCAAAAACAGTCAATAATACCAGCAAAAGCGGAAAAGCTATTCGACTTACCGAACTACATAAAGCCATTAACTTATTGTTTATTATATGATGTTGAGCCTCTATCTATGTAAGTATCATAAACCACCCATATCCCCTATGGGGAGGGTGAAGTTTTTTGTAAAATTTACGATAAGAGTGGATAGAAAGAAAAGAGTACCCAAAATAAAACTAAAATAAACCAGCTTCTTCAAGCCTGTCCGCCCGGTGTGGTGTTACTGTCTTCCTGGTTAGCTGAACAGGGTTACAGCCTGGGTATGGTTGGTACTTATTCCCCGGAAAGACGCACTTTTATTGTAGTTTTCCCTCCCTCAATGGTCCATGCCGGAATCCGAATTTCCAGTCTTTTTAAGTTATCTTTCTTCATATCTAAAGAAAGTGGTGGTGGATTGAGCGATATGACAGATACTGTAAATTCAGGATGTGAAAGATTCTCTATTTTTAAATGCTGTCCGTCTTGTCTTAATATGGCTCCGTCCTTCACAATTTCTACATCAGCCTGCGTAATGAATTGCCAGGTGATCAATTTTGTGGCTTCTGATATTTCTAACTGATCTTCAATCAAGAGCGAAGCAGGGCTATCTTTCACAAATCTCCTGGTGGCACTTTTCAATTGACCTTCAAAAGTTGGCGTCAAATTAATGGTAGCTTCAGACCTTTCACCACTTTTAAAATCTACAATGGTAGCTTTACCATCCACCACATGTAGCTCGTTGTTAACGGTAATGGTGCTATGACCTAAATTATTCGTATTTATTAATTTCCATCTGTCGCACTCCTGGCACCTGGCCCATAAATCAAAACCTGTTCTTTCAATTACTCCGTAGTTTCTGTATTTGCCGAGGTCCAAACTCCACCGTACGCCATCTAATTCAAAAACAAAAGAACCCGCATCCAAATTGCCATGGCTTAGGGCGCCCCGCCCCCCTTTCCCACCAAAGTAATATTGATGAGGGTCATCTTCTCCACCGGTAAAAAACACCACCGGATTAGCTCCATCTCCTTTCCAGGCAGTTGGGATAGACTCCGCTCCTTCTGCTTCGTATTGGGCCAGCCAGACCAAAGAAACGCCCGCTAGCCTGGATATTTTCCCCATTTCTTCCGGTGACCTCAAAAATCTTTCTTTTTCAAAAAAAGTCTTATTTCCGGTTTTTGCAGCAAACCATGCCAGTGTAAAATCACCATTTTCACTACGCCTTTCTCCGCAGTCGGCAAAGTTGTACAACAAACCTGAAGGGGCATTGGATAACATTCTGAATACGGCACTTTCCTTAAAGGCTGGATAATTTAACATACCGAAGTCTGTGCCGAACGCACTCTCAAACATGGCCGCTGTCACCACTGAAAATGAAGTACCATAGTTCCAATAAGTTGCGCCTTCGGGGTAAACACCATCGGGGCCATATTCTACTAAGGCATGTACCATTCCATCAATTGCCCGGTGAATGGTTTTGGCTGCCAGTTCCGGCTCAAGCTCTGCCACAGCGATGGCCGCAGCCACCATGCCACCATTACATACCTGATTCCAGTTACTACTCCCATAAGCCCAATGGGAATGGTTTCCTCCTTCCGGCCAGCTTGGGTTTATGCCTTTTTCTACCAAAGCGTTTTTAGCCAGGTCAATGGTAGATTGGGGTAAGGCTCCTGCTGTCCAGTCGATCGCCAGGGCTATGGCGAGGGACATTTCGCCAACATCAAGAAAGTGCCTGGGGTACCAGGTAGGAAAGTTACAGGCGGCAATCACTTCTTCATTGATGCGCTTTAACATGCGAGGGTCTTTTTCCTTCCGGTAAACCATGCCCAGCATGTTGATTCTATAGAGCATATCTCTTGATATGTCGAGTTGGTTGTCCTGTGACCTTTCTTCAAGTGGTATATCCAGATTAATGATGGGTTTCTCGAATACACTTTCTGCATTTAATTTTATGGCTTTGTAAACATTCTGAATCACCGGATCGGTCTTTAGTTTTTTCCTCAGATTTTCTTCATTTTTCTGATTCAGTACAAGACGGGGCAGCTCTTTGTTCAAACTATTTTCGAGGAAAGTTACCGATATGGGATTTTGTAATTTTTGGGGTGAATGCTGGGCATTGGCCGTAGGAATACAAAGAAATAGAAGTAATACTGTAGCTGATAGCCATAAATCTTTTTTATTAAACATTTTCATAACGATTAATTTGTGTCTTTTGAATTTTCCCACTGCTCAACATCAAACAGATAAATACCACAGCCGACGCCTGCATCAGCCTTAGCATAGGCAGCCTGAAAAGCGATCATTTTTCCATCATCCCTGACCACAGGATTAGACCCTTTGTAATCTTCCAAATCATTAAAAAAAGTCAACCGTTCCAGGTTTTCACCGGTGCCATCCAGTTTTAATTTATATACATCAATGTGTTTGATTCCTTTTAAGCTGTGCTGGTCACTTTCTATGAGCGTATAGTTACCATCAGGAAAAATACCTTCCGGTTCAGAATATTGATTAGGTGATTTAGAAAAATTTACCATCTCACCGGTTTTAAGATGGTAGCCCATTACTTCACTTGTGAAAAGACCTTTCTCAGTATTACCGTATTGCGTCCAGGTAAACACTTCTTCGGTGGGTCGGATGAAATTCTGTGGCTCCAGAATTCCATCATACTTAATTCCATCAACCACTATAGAATCGTTTTTTATGATAAGCTTTTTATTCACTATGGCAGGATTTCCATTCTCATAAGAAATATTGCCGGAGTAAATCACTTTTTGATCGGGGGTCCACACGATTTTCATGTCGGTCCTGGAAATTGCCGGGCCTTCGTCGATAGCTTCGTCTATCTTCTGCGGAGGGCCGTCTGAACCCTTTTTGAGAATTTGCATATAAAGGTCGTGCCTTTCCGGGCCACAGGTAAAAAACAAATCTCCGTTCGAGAGCTCATACACCCGGTAATAACCATGCCCTTCTGGCCGCCAGGATGGCTTTGTGATCTGTTCAGCCATTTTTGTTTCAATGTTCACCTTCCAGGCTTCACCGCCGGCCTTATCCACGAAATATATCCATTTCCCATCAAGTGACCATTCAGACCGCTGACCTACATCTGTAAGCGGCGTGATATAACCGGGCAACTTCTCAATCGGGAAACATCCAACAATTTCCTTCTTGCCTATATTATAGCAAGCACTTGTTCCTAAAATAAGAATGATTGTCCAAAATTTCATCTGATGTATTGTAAACATAGTAAACTCATTTTGTTATTTTGATACAGGAGTTACTCCCTCCCTAACTTCTTTTTTCCACGCTTCCACCCTATTCAACATCCCTGAAACAATTTCAGGATACTCAGAAGACAGGTCGTTTTTCTCAGATAAATCAGCTTCCAGGTCAAATAATTCAATATTGTTTTTATCGTTCTCTCTAATTGAAACCAGTTTCCATTGGCCGCTACGTATAGCCAGCCTGTGTCCAAAACTCCAGAAAAGATCCCGCTGAGGTAATTTCGTTCCATTGAGTAATAAGTCTTTGATACTGATTCCATCGATATTAGTCCCCGATGGCTTGCCTCCTGCAAAATCAACTAAAGTAGGCAGGAAGTCCATCCCCATTACAAGTTCATTGCTCACCGTTCCTGCTTTAATTTTATCAGGATATCGAATGATTCCCGGAACGCGATGGCCTCCTTCATAAACCGAAGCTTTATATGACCTCAGCACACCATTGTCACCTCGGTTTGCTGCCGCGCCATTATCTGAACAGAAAATCACGATCGTATTTTTATCTAGCCCTTCTTCATTGATAGCCTGCATAAGTGCACCAATTCCCTCATCCATGGTTTCAATCATTTCCGTATAAATTGACTGTACGCTGTCCTTTTCAACTTTTCGTATGTACTTTTTGGAGCCGGCTTTTCTTACAGGCTTATCATGTCGGCCTTGGATAGGGTAATGAGGCGCCTCATGCGGAAGGTATAAGAAGAAAGGTCTTCCTGTTTTTTGGGGGTTGTTTTTCCGTACAAAATCGATCCCGTGGTTGGTAATTAAATCCGTAGTATATCCTTTTTCCTTTAGGAATGTGGTATCGCTCCACCAGTCAAAAAACCCTTCCTGATCTACATGCGAATGATAATCCACATTTCCACTTACAAAACCAATAAACTGATCGAATCCCTGTAAAGTAGGATTAAATTCCTTTGCATACCCAAGGTGCCACTTACCAAATATACCGCAGTTATATCCCAGTTTTTTTAATTCTTCTGCGATGGTTATTTCATCAAGGCTTAACCCCACATCACGATGGTTCGCAGCGGTGATGACTCCCTCCACTCCCGTACGTTGCTGATATTTTCCAGTCATTAATGCAGCTCGCGTCGGACTACAGACCGGACCATTTGCATGAAAATCGGTAAATTTTATGCCTTGTGCAGCAAGCTTATCAATATTCGGGGTGTGAATATTAGTACTTCCGTAACAAGATAGCTCCCCGTACCCAAGGTCATCGGCCATGATTAAAATAATGTTTGGCCGAATTACAGAACCGGGCTCATTGCTCTTACAGGCTACACATACAAGCAGAAGGAAAGTTACACCTGCAAAAAGGTAAAGAAAGGGATTTTTCATCAAAGTAATTATTCAGTTTTTCTACTCCAAACATAGCTGTCTCCCAAAAGAGCAGCATACTCGGACCTTAATTGACGCTTCAGTTTTTCAAAGGCCTCCGGATATTTTTCTGACACATCCTCACTTTCACCTATATCTTCTTGCAAATTGTATAAAACAAAATCGCACAATTCAGCTTCCCTGACCAGGGCTTCATTTCCGTCATATAAATTGTTTATTTTAGGCAGATAAGTAGTATCATTTTTTAACTGGCACATTATTTTCCAATCGTCGCTGCGCATGGCAACCACCTGTTGGTTTAAGGCATTGTAAAAGCTCCAGAGTAAAGGTTTTGTTCTTTCCTTTTTTCCTGTTTTGATCAGTGAGGTAATGGATTCCCCATCAAGTGTTCTCTCAGGTAAGGGAGCCCCTGACAACTCTGCAAAAGTGGGCATGAAATCAAGCGACGAGACTACAGCATCAGAAGTACCCTTAAAAGTTGGGGTTCCCATCCAATACAAAATACCCGGAACGCGAAAGCCAGCTTCGGTGGTCCAAAGTTTCATCCCTTTCAGTTCACCGGGCGAGCCATAGGATCTTTTTGCTCTTGCATATCGGTTTAGCGATTCAGGGCCATTATCAGAACTAAATATGATCAGTGTATTTTCATTGTGATTTTGTTCTAAAAACGCCAATAGGCGACCAACAGCCTTATCAACATTGTCGACATTAGCAAAGTATTGGGCTTCATCTTCATTTTTTGAGGACGGTAAATATTTTTGCACCAAACCCTTTGGTGATGCAACGGGTTCGTGCGGTTCATGAAAACAGACCTGAAGGTAGAATGGATCAGGGGTTTCTTTATTCTTCAACCATTGGATAGCTTCATCCACAACAATCTGGCAACTGAAGCCTTCAATTTCACCAACATCTTCACCATTGCGCACAAAATTCTTTGGATGCTCATGACTCGGTGAGGCATTATTGTGCGTTGCAAACCAGTGGTCGAAACCAAAATGGTCAGGGGTTGGCTGAGCAGCGTTGTTAAACTTTGAACTGCAATGCCATTTTCCGGATAAACAGGTAGTGTAACCCACCGATTTCAACATGGCAGGAATCGTTTGTTCATGGGCCTGCAAGTGAACCAGGTCCCTGCAATCCTCACTCCTTTTGGGACCGGGAATAAAGTCGTATATGCCTGCCCGGTTAGGGCTCCTGCCGGTTAGCAATCCCACCCGTGATGGAGAACAAACCGGCGCCGCGGAATAGAAATTCGTAAACCTGATTCCATCTAATGCCATTTGATCAAGGTTTGGCGTCTCGATAATGGAGTGCCCAAAAGAGGACAAATCTCCATATCCTAAATCGTCGCATAGGAGTACAACAATGTTTGGCTGAGCGGGTTGTTCCTTACACGATAAAAGTGAGGCCGAAAAAACCCAAAGAATAATTGATAGTCGTAGGTATTTCATTTTCGTTCAATAATCTGCCATTAATCGCCTCAATAAGATTTATTGACTTTTTAAAGTAATATTAACTTAACTCTATGTAATGCAGGCAACTCAAAGGTTACCCATCTATTATCATCTTTTTGAACCACTTTCCCTTTAAATGATCTTTTATCACCCTGACCGACAACTTCTAATGCCCCTTGGGTCTTTTCATCCATGGGCAAGGTAAGCGTAAATGGCTGAGGCGCATCCATTTCGAGACCTTCCTGGGTTTGTCTGATGAACACATCACCAGGCTGATTCGGCACTTCAACACTTATGTGCTCATGTTGGAAAACAGTTCCGTTACTCAGCAGCATGGAATGAAATGCCTGGCCAATTGTTGAAACCACGCCAAAACTTCCGTTAAATATCCCTTGTTCAAATACGTTTTCAGTACCTGCACTTTCATCATTAAAAATGAGATCGGAGCGATTTTCTTCCGAATGGACTTCGAGACCTATAAAACCAGGATTTTCATTTTTGGGTGAGAAATAATCAACCTTCGTTACCGATTCCCCTTCCGAATTATTAAAAGCATCCATAATGGCCACAAAAGGCTTCGTCCGGGCTTCTCCATTTTGACGAACAACCAATGTGGGAAGCGGTTTTTGATATAATGCTTCAGGAACACTTTCTTTACTGATGGCACGTGAATAGGGAGCCTCAACGGTAAAAATTTCTCTTCCCTCATATCCTTTCATCCAAAGGTTTAAGTGAAGCATTTCTCCCAAAACAGAAGGCATTTTGAACTGGGCGATAAAATTATCGTCGGCTTTAGCAGTTCTTTTATTGTCGAAATAATCGTAGCCAACCATATCTCCCTTATCTGAAGAAAGCTCATCCGTCTCGCTCGTTGAGATTTCAGTACCGCTTAAACCCTTTAAAACAATGGGTTCACCCTGACTGTGCAACAAATATTCGTGTTTTTTATCTTTTCCGTCATTTCTGGAAGAGCGGAAAATATCGATAAAATACCCGGAGGTTTCACTGGTTCGCACCGTAGCTGTTAATCGTTGTTGGGTAGCGTCGGTAGATGGTTCATGAAAAGTAACATCGGATAAGGTAAAGCCGCTGTATAAAGGATTGGGTGCGTCTGTTGCAGGGTAAATAGCGTTTACTTTAAATGCCTGGGTTCCCCGCATATTCCGGTAATCCGAAATTCCATCTACCACCACTGTGTTGTGGGCGGCAAACCGGCTGTAATAATCCCGGTGATCGGTGGTCCAGTAGCTTACACCGGCGGCACAATCCGGGGCAATGGCCATTCCTTTGGCAAACAATTCAATATTGACACCATTGGTGTGCGAGTGGTTGCCAAGCGACGCATTTTTGGAAACCATCATTCCGTTTACCAAACTATGGCCGTTTCGCTGAACTACCCAACTTACATTGGGTGAATAAAAAGTAGGGTTTACCAAAGATGAGAAGGAAGCAGCCGGGGGTATATCTTTTAACGCATCTACATAATAAAACAAATGGAAAAGTGAGTTGATATTTTTCCTGGAATAAGCCCCATCCTGAATAAACTTATTGAGTTGGGCGGTAATTAATTTTTCTTTTTCAAATTGCTCGTATTTCCGGTAATTTGCTATTAATAATTCCAGGGAATTAAACCGCAACCTTCGGTGCTTGGCATCACCATAAGCCGTAGTAAATCCGTTTGGGAACAGATAATTAAAGTTGGCTAAGGCCGCTTGCTCGATGGTTGGGAATTTTTCCAGAAGGTTGTTGTCGAGGGTTTTGTCCATCAAAGCATAAATTTCCAGCATATCGTCGGTAACCATAATGGAATAATGGGCAACTTCGGGCCAGATGGCCGTGACCGGGTCGTAGTTTTTCACAACGTCTCTTAATGCCTTTTGCTTTTCTGAATTTTGATATAATACCTGGTCGATATAATACTCCTGCCCTTTCCCGTCTGCATAAAGTTCATCGTTTTCCAGTGCAAGGGCCAAATAAGTAATAAAACGTGCCTGCATTAAATTCCAGTTGTTATCAGGGACCCCATATTTTATTTCCTGATCGGCCCACTTTCTGAAAAGATCCTGAATCATTTTCAAATCTGCTCCATTTTCCTTGAGGTAAGCATACAGAAAGTCGTAACAAATGGTAACAGGTTCAATAATCCCTTCGTGAATTACCTCGAAGGTCTGCAATCCCATCAACTTAGCATTTTTATGATCCCCAACCGTTGCAGGCGGATCGCGGTGGTACATCCCTTCCACGTATTTCATGAAAATGTCGGCAGCAAAAACGGCATATTTTTCGTCTCCGCTGATCCAATACAAAAACGCAGCGTCTTCGGCAAGACTGAGTATTTCCCGGTTAATTCCTTCAATGATGTGTCCGGTTTCCGAGGGCGGGGCCCATTCCCAGGGTTGCCCTTCTTTTTTTCCATTTTGAAGATACAAACCCCTTTCATCGTCCATGTACGGTTTGATATCTTCCAATGCCGGGCGCAGATAATCGGTTGCCCAATCGCGGGAACCCGAAAAACGAACCGTTGGCACCGGAGCCGTTCCCTCTCCGTGAGAAAAATCCATTCCATTCACAAACACTTTTTTGTAATTGGTTTTCCAATACATTTGCATGCGGGAAACAATCCATTCCGGGTCGGTTTGGTGTCTGTCAACATAGGGTGCCACATGCGCTTTTAATTCATCCATAAACACACCAACCCTTTCAGATTCTTCTATTCGATGCAGAAAACCTTTTTTTTGGGCATCGGTGATATAAATCCGGGGATGATCTTGCGCCACTGCCAATAGCTGAAAAAGGCAAAGTATGATTAACAGCCAATATTTATTATTATTTACATGCATGGATTAGGCATTTGATTTAGAGCTGGTTAAAAATTTATTATTGAATATCGGTGATAACATGAAATAATATTTCAATTTGAATTCTTTTTGCTCGTTACTTTTTGTCTTGAAACAAAAAGTAACCAAAAAATTCAAGAAAGTTTAATGCTTCCACGCACAAAAGCCAACGCACGCCCGCTAAACTTTCAGTCCAACGCGCTGAAAATCAGAGGTTTTAAAAAAATTTATACAAACTCTTATTATAATCAATTGATAACAAGTTTTATCAGCTTTTCAGCAGCGGTATCTCCCTCATAACTACCCCACCATTAACTTTCAGGCTTGTTGGCTTATTTACTATTTTACCGAAACCTTAATATCACTATAACTGGCAGACCGGGTGAACATATGCCGCAAGCCAATCCGGCCTTCTGTTATAGGATTTGTAGAATCTAGTTGCCAGGTATATAACTTCTCAAGCCCTTCCCCTTCTACATTGAAGAAGAGCTTTGAATTGGTTTTTATCACGGTTATTTTATAAGTTCTATCAGGCAGAAACAGGCCGGTATTTTCATAAGAAGGCGGTATTTCCATGTCATCGAAAGTGATCTCCTCTGTAACCGGATACTTCCTGACCCTGATGTAATCATTATGAGGGTCTTCATTCACCATCGGAAATGCAGCATAGCTAATATGCAGCGTCTTCATATAATTGTAATACTTGCTCATAGTGGGCACCTCCCTGAATGCATTCCATTTTGAAATGTCTTTATCAAAATTTCCCTTCCCAATGCCCGTTGCCTGAATATACAAGATATTTACATTGATCACCTGGCTATCCGTTCTGGTGTAGTTGTATTCAATCTTCACATCACCTTCAAAAGATTGTTTTGTCCACAGCACGGCATGGTGTGCATCGTTTCGGTTTAACGGGCCTGCACTAAAATTCATCCCATCACTATTATTCTCCACTTTAGCCATCAACCCGTCCAAAAACCATTGGTTTTGCCAGTTTGCAGTACAGGGATCTGACAGCTCCAGCTTCCAGTCTGCCGATGTATTCAATTTATCGAATTCATCCTGGGACTTCGCAGAAAAACTGACGCATATCAAAAGGATGGGCAGTAGAAAGTTAATGTGTTTAAAAGTTAGTATATCCATGCGTTCTTCGTCAGACATTATTTTTTTGCCTCCACTTAAGTGCAAACCAAAAAGTGCTACCGGATGTTTTTAGTGTTAAAACCCTCCAGGTATCGGCGATATTGATGCATATTCGGCAAAAATTCGCTAAAAACCTGGAGGGTTTCGGGCGTTTTTTATTTGGTCGTACTTAGAAAAACTACCCCTAATTAATTTACCACCCCGGATTTTGTGTCAAACTCGGATTCAGCTTAATTTGATCTGAAGGAATTGGATCCACATAGTTCCGGATAGAGAAACTGCGGTTGCCGGCAGCATCCAATATTAAGGCACCGGGTTTGGTAGTGGCAATACCCGCATAACTAGAAACACTTTGCTCTGATGTGGTAAGCCCATAAGGCCAAACACCATCCGCATATATTTTCGAACCAGGATTCAAAGGATTCTCAGCTGTTTCGTACTCTGTTCCTTCAATGTATGTGACGCATACATTTTTGTTTAATTCTTCCGGGGCAATATTCCACCGTTTTAAATCATCAAAACGAAAGTTTTCACCAAATAACTCAATCGCACGCTCACGACGTATTTCTCCCAGCATGGTTAAATCAGGATAGGGGGCGATCAATGCGTTTGACAAAGGAGCAACACCAGACCGCTCTCTTATTTTATTAATGGAAATATCCAGGTCTGCGTCAGAAATAGATCCATTACCCAATTCAACCGTAGCCTCAGCATAAATCAACATCACTTCAGCCAAACGAATAAGTGGATAATTGTAGGACTCTTCCCTGGTTTCACGCAATCGGTATTCTGTTGTGAATTTGCGTCCCATATACCCGTTGTTTCGAGGCTGGCCGGGACTGGTTAAACCAGGCACATATCGATAATCATACTCTACACCACTGTCTTCAAAATCAACGCCATATTGAGCTCCTCCACCATTGGTGTTAGAACCCCACCCCCAGTATCGTTTAATAGGCACCCTGGCATTCAGAAATACACGAAGGTCTCGGTTCTGGAATTCAGAAGTCATTTGATCATATCCCTGGAATTCTGATGAAAACTGAACAGGTAAACCATCGGTACACAAAAACATGTCCATCAGTTTACGAGTTGGGGCATGTGGCTTCGCATGGGTGATATTTTGATTGATTTTCCTCAAGGTAAAATCATATACTGTTTGGAAAATAAATTCCTTATTGTCGGCCTTGTTCAGTCCTGCAGGATTTGAACCTCCATCTTCCAAATTAAACAAGTAGAACAAGTGATCATCCCCTATGGTAGCACGCTGGTCCCACAACTCGAACGCCCCACTGTTCATCACATCCAGAGCTGCCTGTTTGGCGTCTGTCAGCATGTCTGTAATACTTGGATACCCTGCAGGCTTTGCAGAGCCGGCACCAACCGTTGTTCCATCCCCGTCAGTAGCATCACCCACATACTTTTCCCAGGTAGCCTCGTACAGTAATATTCGAGCTTTTAATGATTTTGCTGCTTCGAGTGTTACTTTACCCTGCTGGTCAATACTAAGATTGTTTTGAGAGGGCAAGCCGCTGATGGCCTCATCCAAATCTTTCACCATCTGATCAACTACTTCATAGCGGCTGTTTCTTGGTCCATAAAGGTCCTCTGAAGTTACTTCTAATGAACTTGTAACAATGGGTACCCCACCAAAGCGTTTCAACAAAAGATAATGATGCCAGGCCCTGAAAAAATGGGCGGTGGCAACAGGCACAGCAATTTCTGACTGTTCACCAGGATATTCTTCAGCCTTCTCGATCAATTGATTGACCGCCCGAAGATAAGTATAGTTATCCTCCCAGATTTCATCGGTTGTAGGAATAATAGTATTACCCCATGCATAGTTTTCTCCATTATCACCTAAGTTATTCGATAAATCCGACTGCTCATCTCCATCAAAAAAGCCCAAACGGGTATAAAAATAGTTAGAAGCGGTTGTAAATTGTTCAGGGGTTTCGAAATAAATAACTTCACTTACCGCATCCTGAGGTAGCTGATCTAAATAATCCTCACAACCACTCAGGCAAAGCCCTGAAAGTAAAACAGTTAAACAGAATATTTTCAGATTCATATTTGTATTTTTCATATCCTTAACTTCAATAGTGTTTATTAAAATGTGAGATCTATCCCGAAAATCAATGTTGAAATATATGGTACGGTATCCCCCTGGTGGGCACTGGTAGTTTGTTCAGGGTCCATTCCATCTTTCACATTTGAGATAACAAACAGATCGTTGGCAGTTACAGAAAAACGCACCCTGTCGATACCTGCCCTTGTAAGCACATGCTGAGGGAGTGAGTAGCCCAGTGAAAGAACTTTCGCCCGCAAATAAGATGCTTTTACAACATTTATATCGTTGGGATGTCCGTAATTCCAATTTTTCCTTTGCCCATTATAAAAAGTTCTTGGCCAGGGTGCATCGCGGTTATCTTCTCTCCATGTAGTGCCAAGGAAAGCATTGTTTTGGTTCATCCACCATCTGCTAAATGGATATGCCAGTCCCCCTGAACGCAATATGTTTTGCTGGGCAACACCCTGGAAGAATGCATTAAAATCAAACCCTTTCCATTCCATACCAAGCCTGATCCCAACACTGTAATGGGGATTTGCATCGCCGAAATAAACCAAATCGTCTTCATTGATAATACCATCCCCATTTACATCCACACGCTTTACCGTACCGGGAACCAGGCGGTTCGGGCTTCTGTATTGAGGAAGAATTGTGCCGGGTTTCATCACAAGCTGATCTTCAGGGTTTTCAAAGCCGTATTGATTATAATAATTCAACACTTCCTCCTCAGATTGAAGAATTCCGTCTGTCACGTAAGTATAAATGGCCTGAAGGGGTTTTCCTTCAATAAAATTCCTGTTGCTTGGGTTACTGGCAAAAGCATCATTTAATCCTGCCTGAATAGCGGTTGCGCCTTCCATACGGGTTATTTCACTACGGTTGTCCCAAACCATAGCGCTTACGTTATATGCAAATTCGCCAACCCTGTCTTTCCAGTTCAATGACAACTCCCAGCCTTTGGTGATAAAGTCTCCGCTATTGGTTTTAGGCGCTGTGGCACCAAGTACCTGAGGATAGGTGATTGGAATCAGCATATCATTGTTTTCACGAATAAAATATTCGGCAGTACCACTCAATTTGTTATTTAAAATAGCAAAATCTATGGCAAAGTTGGTCGTACTAACCCGTTCCCAGGTGCGGTCTGTTGTTGTCATACCTGCAATCCAGGCTGTGTTTGCCAATGAGGGGGAAGCACCAAACAGCGTAGACCCTGCCCCCATATTGGAAATATAGTCATAAGCACCAATACCGGTAACAGATCCTGTTTCCCCATAAGAAGCACGCAATTTCAAATTGTCAAAAAAGCTGTTTTTCATGAATCCCATTTCTGAAAGACGAACACCGGCTGATGCACCGTAGAAATTTTTCCATCTGTAGTCAGGGTGCAAACGTGATGACCCATCCCTACGCGCTATTGCTTCAAAAAGGTAGATGCCATTATAATCATAGTTTAGTCTTCCAACGTATGAAATTAAGCCAATGGCCTGGCTTCCTGTCCGGAAGTTCCCATCACTTCCTCCATTTACCTGTGTAGTAACATCACCGGTATTTAAATCATCCAATTCATCCGATGCCATATTTGACCGGGACATAAAATATCTGGTATCCTGATCTTCCTGGGCTGTAGCGCCTATTGTTACACCAAAATTGTTTCTACCCAATGAAAACCGGTAGTTTCCTTGCAATGAATGCATTTGCGTAACATCGTTTGTTTCAAAGATT
Source organism: Cyclobacteriaceae bacterium (assembly GCA_965230065.1). Lineage (GTDB taxonomy): Bacteria > Bacteroidota > Bacteroidia > Cytophagales > Cyclobacteriaceae. The sequence continues at coordinate 5,865,375 of OZ245942.1, forward strand.
TTCACATAGGATGTCAATAAAGTTGTGGGGGTATAGGAAATATTCCCATCCCAGTCGTACATGGTTACAGAAGTCTTTCTTTCGATTTTTTCAGTATCACGCAAGCCCATATTAAAATCATAACTAAAAGAAAGTCCCTTCACGTGTTTATCCATATCAAGGGTTAATTTACCTCCTAGCCGAAGTATTTTATCCTTAGTCTGGGTCTGTCCACCTTCATCCAGCTTAGCCAGCATATTATTAGCACCGAATATATCGTAATATTGTCCCTGAGGATTATACATGGGAAACAGGTACATATCCTGTACCCCTTCACCAACCCCCTGGGTGGGGCCCTCAATCAAGCGGTTGTCATAAGAAACAGAAAAATCAGCACTTAAAAGGTCATTCATTTGATATGACAAATTGGTACGGAAGTTAAACCTTTTGGCACCGTCATATACAAAATCAATGGGTGAGCGTTCGTTGTTATAACCAAAGGAAGTTCTGTAAACCACATTTTCATTTCCTCCCGAAATAGAAATGTTATGTCTTTGAGAGCCAGTGGTGCCATATACTTCTTCGTATTGGTTCACATCAGCGAACCGGTGATCTTTGCCAAGCCAAAAATAGGAGTCTGGCGCCATGGGCATGGTACCATCAATAATTGATACTAACTCATCCCGGGTAAAAAATCGATAATTGGAAGCTGCCTCCACATTGTCACCATTCGCATCCTGATAAATAATATTGTCATTGTCTCCCGCTTCCAGCCATAACTGTGACCACTCGTTCAGATTGGCAAGCGGATAATCATTGGCAAAATTTAACTGATATTGGCCGCTATAGCTCACTTTAACATCACCTTGTTTTCCTTTTTTGGTTGTAACCAGGATAACACCCCCTGCAGCGCGTGTACCGTAAATGGCTGCGGCAGCATCTTTCAACACAGATATTGATTCAATATCGTTGGGATTAATGGTAGAAAGTTGCCACTCTGGTATGATTAACCCATCCAACAATACAAGGGGCTGAATATTATTCACAGAAATATCCCCGCGGATTTTCAAATCGATACCTTCCTGGCCCGGGCGGGATGAAGTACGTGTTACTACTAATCCGGGAACTTCTCCCTGCAGTGCTAAGGCAGCACTTGATGTTCCCTTAGCTTTTACTACGTCATCCCCATTCACCTGGGAAACAGAACCCGTTAGTGTTGCTCTTTTCTGTGTACCATACCCCACTACCACAATCTCTTCCAGGGCAGTAATATCGGGTGCGAGTTCAATGTTAATCACAGTTTGGTTTCCAACTGCGACTTCTTCCTGGATATATCCAACAGAACTGAATATCAGCGTTGCATTTTCATCAGGTACTTCTATAGAATAATTTCCCTCAACATCGGTAACTGTTCCCTGTGTGGTTCCTTTTACAACTACATTTACTCCCGGGATACCTTCATTATCATCTACTGAAGTAACTCTTCCGTTAACCTTCTTTTCAAGAGGTTTTTTTCTTTCGAGGGAGTTAACATCATTTAGGTTTTCTGTGCGCATATCAGCTGATATGGCATGCGTGGTGACCAGCATCAAACAAATGAGACTGATCATATTATGATATACTTTCATAAAAAACAGTGGTTTACATTTTTAATAATTGGTAGAAATAGAGACTGCCTTCCCTTAAATTTTTGAAAAGGCCTGGTTTTAAGAACTTATTTAAAGTGTTAAAAAAATAAGTGGGTATTGGGCGTTCTGCAGAAAGGCGGGTATGGTTAGGTACATACCGCTCTTTCAATAAGGAGTAATTGAATGTATAGTGTTACATAGTATAAGGGGTTAGGTTATTAATATTACAGAAAAGACAATTCCGGATTTAGCATTGTCTGTATCAGCAATATTAATTGAACCCTAAAAAACAGGGTATAAATTATCATTCAATCATGATAACTTATGGCCCCTTTTTGAAAAAACGGCAAAAACAGGATGTATTTGAGGTTATTTTTGGCTTTAAACAGTAATTATCCAGTATTCGTTTGGGGTTTTACTAAAGTAAGCCGTGGAGTTGAAACCCGGCTTGTAGGCAATAATAGTTAAAAAATGGATTTCATATTTTCAGGATTAATTGATGCTAATTGTTCGTAATTCTCCAATATCAAAACTTTTTTCGTTTTTACCATCTGAAATCACGACCTGAACCTCATTATGCAAGCTTAATTCACCTTGTTTTTGCTCCAACACAACATTTCCTGCTTTTTCAGACGAAATTGTATATCCATTCGCTTTAAGTTCTTTACCATTGCCCATAAAGAGCACAAAATCACCATTCTTTTCATTTCCAACCAAAGCGTAGCTTGCATCGGATGATTTGTCTTTATAGCTTGCATTTTTGCCTTCCTTAGATGAGAAAACATGATCTTCACGTCCTGATGTATGCGTAATATGTAAACCTACAAAATCCTTATTTCCATTTTCATCATCGAATCCTTTGATAGATAATATGCTTTTCCCTTCTGCTGATGTGTAGGGTTCATACACAGCAATGAATGGATGCTCCCAGGCTTCGCCATGCTGCCGGGCAGCAAAGGTCAGGTAGGGTTCCTTGTCAACTTCATATGGAATGTCTCCTTTATTTCGGAAAGACTTGCACGGAGGTGACTTGATGGAAAATACCTCGCGATTTTCAGCACCCTTCATCCAGAGGTTCATATACACATCATCTTCTCCCGCTGGCATATCAATTTTCCATTCCACCTGGTAATCTTCCTTTGTTCGAACAGCGTTTTTATCCCACATGTAATCCAGGGCATAAAGGTGCCCACCGGCAAATCCCATTTCCTCACTTGGTTTTAGTTCTAAAGGATTGCCTGATCCATCCATCACCGTCATGACCTGCCCTAAATTATGGTAGTAGTAGTCGTGAAATTTATCACCTTTTTGCTGCTTTCTCGAACGAAAAACATCCACATAATAGCCAGTAGTCTTACTGGTTCTTACAATACTAACCAATCGGCTTTGATCACTACGACTTTCTGGTTCTAAAAAGTACACATCGGAATATGTAATATCCGTATAGTAGCCATTCTTCTGTTCTGACCTTGGATACGCACCCATCAAATCGAAAGCATGATGGCTCAACATCTCCGTATAGGATGAAATTCCGTCAACCATTACCGTGTTGTGGGCAGGAAATTGAGAATAGTATTCCAAATAGATTGGCTGAAGATAGCCGGCCCCTTTTCCTGGGTCAGCACCCTGCACAAAGCCTTTTCCATACAATTCCATGTTAATGCCATTGGCATGCATGTGATTTCCGAGTGATCCGTTCAGTGACACCATCATGCCGTCTTTCCCAGATCCCATACGCTGTACATGCCAGCTAACATTTGGCACATAGAATGTTTGGGTCATGTAATCATTCATTTTTCCTCTTTCATATTTCTCATTCAACCCTAAAGGTTTACTGGCAAAAAAGGATGAAATGTTAGCGCCGGGCCTTCTTTTACTTTGTGATGAAGTATCATCAGTTTTAAATAACCGTAACAAGGCAGTAAATTCTTCTTCCAGTTTTTCATCCTCATTTTTCCGCGCAATGCGCACCATATCGCTCATGGATTCGGTACTGACAGGACCATAGTAGGAGTCTCCAAAAGCCACGGTTTGTCCATTCGGAAAAAGGTATTGCGGCAGCATTTTCACAGCTTTTTCCATCACAGGTGTATAGGGCAATAGATTGAAATTAAAGGTATTGTCAAAATCCCGGATAAAATTAGTGAGGTCTTTGGTAACTCCCTGGGCATACCCTGGGCATTCAGCCCAAACACCATTGTTTTCATCGTACCCATAATCCATGAACCTGGGAAGTGACCATTGCCGGACTGAGGTCACATTCAAAATGTAATCGATATAATATTCACGACCTTTTTGATCTTCATAGAATTCATCATCCTGCAAAACCATGGCGGCTTTCAGAATGATCTTTGCCTGGTGTAAATTCCAGTTGTTTTGTGGTACACCATTCTTAATAATCTGATCGGCCCACCTTTTAATAGTAAGATCATAATATGCAATTTTCTCAGGATAATTTGTTTCAATATATGGATGTAAAAAATCGTAAAGTTCAGCGATATCCCGTAGTACTCCTTCATGTATTACCTGGAAGTTTGTAAATCCAACCAAAGTCTGAATATGACCGTTGAGCAAATCAATGGGTTCATTGCGGTAGTACATGCCCATCATATAGGTATCAAAGATGTCAAATGAGAATTTGGCGTAACGTTCATCATTTTCCAACCAGTGAATGAACGCAGCATCCCGGGCAAGCTCAATGATCTCCTCATTGATGGAGTAAATTATCCTGCCTGTTTTAGAAATCTCAACCCACTCAAACGGATGCCCTTCCTTACTTCGATTTGGCAGGTATAATCCGCGAGGATCTTCCATGTAGGGCATTACATCTTCCAGCTTTGGTTTGCCATAGGGTGTGGTATAATCACGTGATCCACACAAGCGTACAGTAGGAACCGGGGCTTCTCCATCCGCATGAGAATAGTTGATCCCATTGATATAAATATGGGTGGCCTTGGTTTTCCAGTACATCTGAAGGCGCGACACCATCCATTCCGGATCCTCCACATGCCGGTTAACGTGCTCATCAATTCGATGGTGAATTCCAGATAAAACCTGTTTAGCCCATTTTTCATTGGCTATGGTTTTTTCCAAAGTGCCCTTACCTTCCTCCGTGATGTAGATCCTGGGATATCCTTGCGGTAAGTTCTCAGGCAGAGGAATTTTGGCATAATCCTGACCAAAAGCACTATTCGCCAGAAAGGTCATCAATACAACTACAAAGATCTTTTTCATCAAAATATTCTAAACTTTTGCATAATCTGGTAAATCTAAAATTGCGTTCCGCTAATACCAATCGTTTCGCCTGCAGAAGTTGAATATTCAACCGTACTATTCCCATAACGGACTACTAAGGGCTCCCCAAGTAATGACTTAACCTTCCCTTGAACAAGTTTTCCATCCTTCCACTCAATATCCACCTCAAATCCACCACGTGCACGAAGTCCGCTTACTGAACCATCAGGCCATGCATCAGGAAGTGCTGGCAGCAAATTGATTTCACCGAGATGACTTTGTAAGAGCATCTCGGCTATTCCGGCCGTCGCACCAAAATTCGCATCAATTTGAAATACACTTCTGTCATTGAACAGATTTGCCGAGAGCCCATGCATCACATGGTTGTTGAGCATATGAAAGGCACTATCACCATTACCTACACGAGCCCACAATGATATTCTCCATGCACCGGGCCATCCGTCAGTGCTTCCCCTTTGAATGAGCGATGTTTTTGCTGCTTCAAAAAGCTTTGGTGTTTCCTGAGGATTGATCTGACTACTGGGGTACAGTCCGTAAAGGTGTGAAACATGACTATGGGGATTGCCTGGGTTATCCCAGTCTTCCTGCCATTCCTGAAGTTGTCCGTGCTTACCTATTTTCATGGGCGACTGCCGAACTTTGGTTTGGGCTACTTTAGAGCGAAAAGACTTATCAATATCCAGAATTTCAGATGTGGCTATGCAATTGGCAAACAGATCGTTTAGAAGCTGTAAATCCATGGTAGGGCCCGCACAAAGTGATGCCCCACTGCGGTTTGAACTTAAGCCATCTTCGTTTGTGCCGCCATGACTGTGCTCTGGAGAAAGGGAGGGTGAGGTAATCAGGTACCCTTCCTCATTCTCAACAAGGACATCAAGGAAAAACTCAGCCGCTCCTTTCATCATCGGATATGATTTTTTTAGAAATTCTACATCTCCCGTGTATAAATAATGCTCCCAAAGATGTTGGCAAAGCCATGCACCAGCCGTTGGCCACATGCCCCAATGGGCACCATCTACCGGAGCTGTACCACGCCATAAATCCGTGTTGTGGTGGGTTACCCAACCATCCGCTCGGTAATGGACTTCTGCAGTTTTCTTTCCTGGTTCCTGCAACTCCGCAACCATGCGCAGAAAAGGTGCATGACACTCGCTAAGGTTACCAACTTCAGCCACCCAGTAATTCATCTGAATGTTGATATTGATGGTATATTTACTGGCCCAGGGTGGATTAATTTCGCTGTTCCAAATACCTTGCAGGTTCAGGGGCTGTGTACCGGGCCGCGAGCCGGCAATCATCAAATAACGGCCATACTGGAAAAACTGTTTGGCTAAGAGTGGGTCACTGCCCCCCTCTTTAACTTTACTAAGCCTTTCGTCTGTGGGCGTATTAGCAGCAGGCACATTACCACCAAGGTTGATGGATACTCGGTCAAACAATTTAGAATGATCTTCGGTATGTCTTTGATAAAGTTGTTCAAAAGATTTATTCTGAACACCTGCCAGATAATCGTTCACCTTTGCCAAAGGATCTCCACTTACATCATTATAATTTTCAAAACTGGTGGCCGCCACATAAACGATGGTAACAGCATCTGCATTTCTTACAGAAATTGTATCTCCCAGTCCCAGCACTTCTCCCCCTTTGGCTGAAACTTTGGCCTGAGCGGCAAATTTGGTTCCTTCTTTCTCCCACGGACCGATTAATCTTCTTGCACCACTTCCTTCCCCACCTTTACGCGGCGCAACCTGACCTGTCATCAATAGCATGTTTCCATTTTTTGTATTAGATGCTGAGGGATGTGGGCTTGTCAACAAAAGGTCAAAATTGATTTGCCCGGGCTTATCACAAGCAAGCTGCATCACAATAGCCTGGTCAGGATGAGATGCAAATGTTTTTCTGGTAAAACGTGCCTCACCCATCGTGTATGAAACCTTAAATACGGCATTTTGTAAATCGAGTTCGCGGCGGTAGTCACTTGATTGCTCACCCTCAGGAAACGTAAGATACAGGTCGCCAAAGGGTTGATAGGCCATCTGATATTTGGGCACACCCATCATCTTCTCAGCAACACCTTCTGCCTCAATATAATTTTCCTGATTGAGCAACTCCCGAACCCGGGAAAGATATTGATAAGCTTCAGGGTTATCGTAGGATTGCGGCCCTCCGCTCCATAAAGTTTCTTCATTCAATTGAAGATGTTCCTTGTTAACCCCTCCATAAACCATAGCGCCAAGCCGCCCGTTGCCAATAGGCAATGCTTCGGACCATGCTGTGGCCGGCTCAGTGTACCAAAGTGATAATCTTTTATCTTCTGATGTCTCAGTGGTTTTGTACTCTTGCGATTGGGCATTACAAATAATTGGTATTGCAAACAGTAAGTTTAGTCCAATGAAAAGAACAAAATACAGGTGTTTATCTTTCATAATGGTGTGTAAAGATCTTCATAAGATATAATTTTAGGTTATTTCTAAAGAAATCAAAAGCTTTAGAATTTTTCTATTAAAATCTTATCATAAATGTTCTGATCTGATCGTGACCGATCCTGAAACTAAATTGGTTCTCTTCGATCTTAATCTCACTTCGTGGCTCAATTTCTTGTTCAATATGATTTGTTTCGATTACCGAGGCTGCGTTGTAGGGTAACCTTACGGTAATATTTTCATCACGCCCTTCCGTTTCTACTATCCGCAATACCAAAGGATTTAGATCATAAGCATCTTGCATGGTTTTCAGGCTCGAAATAATGACATGATCACTATCAATACTGAAAAATGACTTCTCTAACGGAAAGGACTCGTCGCTGAATCGCCATCCGGAGATTTCTCCGGGGTGTTGGTTTTCTTGCTTTGCAATGAGCGGTTGATTAAACTCCCATGCTATCTGAGGAATATTTGCCTCTCTCCAATCTCCTTTGTGCGCTATGAAAGCATACTTAAACGTGTGAATACCCTCATCCATGCGTGGATCCATGCCTCGGGCTCCCCGGACAACAGACATACACAATTGGCCCTCCTTAATATTGAAGCCATATTTTCCGTTGTTCAGTAAAGTAACCCCTTCATGCTCATCTGAATAATCGATCCATTTCTGTGTTGGGTAATCTAAATCAGATTCTTTTCTTTGTACATATCCGTACTGCTGATCATAAAAGGCCTTGCCATTTTCGGTATTTGTTGGGAAAATCACCTGAAGTAACTTATTGTGACTATGCCAATCCACTTCCATTTCAAAATCAATTTGATTGGAATTCGCTTTCAGGTTCATAGTTCTGGTGATCCTGGTTGACTGAAAGTAGTCCTCCCATTTCACAATGACATTTAATGGTGACTGGAAAACAATTTCAGGAGCATTTAATGGTTTGACCTCGAATGTTTTTCCGGTTAGTTTGGTACTCCAACTACTTCCATTGTCCTCCAAGAGTTGCAAGCTATTGGCGCTACCGGCTAATATTTCCTTTTGAAGTAGTTTACTATATATGCTGGATAATCCCTGCTCATCCCATTTAATTATATAATAATTGTTTTCGGCCCTGTTGCTTTCAACTTTAAGATCTGAAATAAGTGCTTTGGGCTTTTCTTCAACAACTTCGTAAACGCTGTATCCCAGTGGTGGTATGTTTTCAGTATCTAGTAAAATTTTAAGTTTTAATTCATCTTCAGACCTACTGATAATGGAATAGTCTACATTTTTTCCTTCCGGGTCTTTTATGCTAAACTCAGCCGGCCTTTTTGTAAATTTGATTTCAGCTTCAACGAATTGACTGACGGGCCAGGAATGAGGGTTATACACCACGAGTGGAATACCCTCCATGTGAATGTTGATTCTAGCGCCAATATTTTCGAGTCCGGCATTTAATTGCTCAGCAGTGATTTGTTCCAGCCTCTCATAATCTTTAGTCACATCGATTGCAGCAAGTCCGGTAAAGGTCCCGGCCATAATATCATGAAACTGATTGAATAGCAATATTTTCCATGCTTCTGCAAAATCTTCGCGTGGATAAAATGGTTTGCCTTTGTGTAGGGTTCCGATTACAGAAAACTTTTCTGCAGCTAATAATTGATTTTCATAGTAACGGTTTAGCTTTTTTATTCTTGCATGAGAAGTGTAACAACCCAACCACTGTTGCCCATTAGGTTGAATCCCAAATTCCTCACTTTGAACAGGCCATTTTATATCAGAATCTGCCAGCGCTTCAAAGTATTTATAGGGATCCACAAACTCAAATGTCATGTTTGCGTTTTCAGACAGATTGTTCAGGGCCTGAAGGTCGCTCTCCCCCGGTCCTCCACCATGATCCCCTTTTCCAACAGTGATCATTGGCGAATCATACCCGGAGATTTCAGTCCAATCCTTGATATACTCGGGCATTTCACTAAAGTTAGGATTATAATGGCCGGGTATTTTATAGGCCAACATTTGGGTTCCGTCACCTGACTCCCACCAGAATATTCTCTTACCTTCCGGGGCTGCCCTGCTAAACACATAATATTTGATACCACAGCCTGCATAAATTTTGGGAATAGTAGATGGGTGGCCGGTAAAAACATCTGGAGACCAGGCAATAGGAATATTCTCAATATCCAGGTTTTTGGAGTAATAATCTTTAGAAATTAAAAATTGTCGGATGAGACTTTCTCCGGATGGCATCGATTCATCAGTTTCAACCCACTGACCTCCTACAACGCTCCATCTCTTATCCTGAATACTTTGTTTGACCTCTTCAAACAAGGAGGGAAAGCGCTGCTGGATGGATGCGTAGTACAATAAAGTGCTTTGCGAAAATCGTAATTCAGGATACTTATCCATCATGTTGAGAACATCGGAAAAGGTTTTATAAATTTCCCGGTTTTCAATCTCATTCCACCTCCATCGATACACAGGGTCCATATGGGCATGACCTGCGACTTTTACTTTTTGGCTATCTGACTTTCCCAAATTTGATTGGCCATTACAGGGAAAATTGAATAATAAAATGGTAATTAATAACTGTAATAAATGTTTCATTTATTTTCTCTTAATGATTAAAGGTATCAGCAAGTCGTAAAACTTATCCCCTGGGAGCGTTCCATTTTTCGAAAGCAAACAGGTTAATACCACCCCGCTCATAAAGGTTTGACTTTTATGTTTTTCCACCCCATTGTGAACTGACGTTGACCTTGAATACCATGAACCTGTAGTGCGATAAACCCCTTAGGGTGTGTCTTATAAACCTCCTCATTCGTTAAATCTTCAATCATACGTCCATTAACAAAGGTTTGAATACGGGAACCATTTGCAACAATCCGTATTTGATTCCAACCTTCAGGAATAAAATAGTCATGGGCATTCTCTAATCTTTCTTTAGAAGAAAGCCAACCGGTGCCCAGTGCTTCTCCATACAAGACACCTGTGGTTATTTCATGCTCACCCATCTTCCTTCGGATTTCCAGCTGCGGTCCCCAAACTCGTCCGGCCCTCCATTGTGGATGATCACGTTCAGTAACCGGCCTTGTAGAAGAGCGAAACTGAATTCCCTGATTGGTAATATCATCCACCATAACTTCACATTCCAGTTCAAAATTGTCAAATTCCAATAGAGAGCACAGAAAGGAATTCTGACTCCCTGGAACAGTCCTTCCAATAATAGCACCGTTCTCAACGGTATAAATATGTGAGCCATTCATATGAACCCATCCATCCAGCGATTTGCCATCAAACAGGGATATCCACCCACCTGAATCGACAGCTAAATTGTTTGTGACTAATGTATCCGCATCGAATTCCGGTAATGCGAAAACCATTACATAATCGCCTGAAGGTGTACTGTTTTTACCTCCTCCACCTGCTACAATTGCCACATATTGTTTCCCATTTTGCATATAGACACTGGGTGTAGCATAACCACCGGCAGGTAGATCAACTTCCCAGAGTATCTTTCCCCTGCTTGCTTCAAATGCGCGAAACTTTTCATCAGCAGTAGCCGCAATAAAAACTACACCCCCTGCAGTGGCAACTGCGCCTCCATAGTTTAGGGTACCGGTATTTCGAATATCTTGTTTTACCAGTTCAGGATACTCTCCCAGTGGCTTTTTCCAGATATACTCTCCTGTTGAGAGGTCTATCGCATTCAATGTTCCCCATGGAGGAGCTGTGGCAGGATAACCATCCTGATCAAGGAAGAGGTTATAACCCTCATGAAGATACCTGACCTTGGTAGAGTCATGCTTAACTTCATTATCAATAGTTAATTCATTGCTGTTTATAAAACCAGTTATTGCAGTTAGTTCCTTCTCATTGAATTGACTGAAAGCAGGCATGATATTTTTACCATTCCTGATTGTTTCAGCTATTTCTGCATCTTCTTTATTTAAATTAATAACTGAGGGATAAATTGGAGGGACTCCCATTCGATCCATTCCATGACAGGAAGCACAGTTTTTTTTATAAATTTGCCTACCCATTTGTATACTGCTTAAATCTTCACTCCCGGCATATTCATAAACCTTTCGTAACCTGGAAATGCTGGCCACATTGTTGGTATTTACATAAAGCCTATTGTAATATGGGTCATAAGATCCTCCCTGCCATTCGACGCCGCCAAGCAAACTTGGGCTGGTTAATGTTCCCTTTTCAGAAGGTGGTGTATACAATGATGCAGCCATATACTTCTCAAATTCCTTCCTTGCATACGCATTTGCTTCAGTAGTGATATTTGTAAGATCTGCCTCTGTGATTCCAAGTCTGGTTAAAGGAGCAGGTTTCAATGGTATGGGCTGAGTGGGCCAGGTCTCTTCCCCCTCAATCGGAGATTTAGGAACCGGCATCTCAATCGTCGGAAATAGGGGTTCGCCTGTTTCCCGGTCTAGTACAAATATTAAACCTACTTTTGTGAGTTGAACGACTGCATCTTTCTGTTCATTTTCTTTTTGAATGGTCACCAATATTGGTGCTGATGGGTTGTCATAGTCCCAAATATCATGATGCACGGTTTGATAGTGCCATATACGTCTTCCAGTATTTGCGTCAAGTGCCAATATGCAATTGCCAAATAAATTCATTCCCTTCCTATCCCCTCCATAAAAATCATAGGCTGGGGATCCAGTTGCTAAAAAAACCCAGCCCCGCTCTTCATCAATAGTAAATCCACTCCAGGTATTTGCTCCCCCGTAAGTTTCCCCCTCAACAAACTCCCAGGTGTCATACCCAAACTCACCTTTTTTCGGGATGGTATGAAAAACCCATTTAAAAGAGCCGGTGACAGCATCATAAGCACGAATATTTCCAGGTGTAGAATTGTAGCCTTCCGGAACCCGGGAACCAACAATCAAATTATTCTGATAAACGATTCCTGGAGACGTTACCTCTATTGATGCCTTATTAGGGTCCATATCCAGATTTTGTCGCAAATCGATATGCCCATCTTCACCAAATGAAGAAATAATTTCTCCGGTTTTAGCATCCAGCGCATATACCCTGTCTTTTACAAAATGAAAAATGCGCTTATCAGAACCATCTTCAGAACTCCAATAAGTAACTCCTCTGGTACGTCCCCGAAACAGCGTTTGGTTTTCATTGTATTTAAATGATTCAAAGACCCAGATTTCCTTTCCTGTGGAAGCGTCCAGGGCTACTGCTTTTAAGGTTGGTGTTGAGATATACATGATACCATCCACAATGATTGGATTGACCTGGATCGAAGAGTTCTGTGAAGCATCGCCGGTTCGGTATTGCCAAACTAATTCTAATTTATGCACATTGGCAGCATGAATTTGTGCCAATTCCGAATATTGATTGCCTTTTTTATCTCCTCTGTAAATAGCCCAATCGGTATAGTTGTCCAGGGAATCATAATTGTCCAGGGCATTCTTATCACTTTTGACTTTATCAGCTGCACATGATTGAAAAAAAACAAGGATACACCCAAAATAGAATATCCTTACAGATCGCACTCGAATGGAAAACAGGATGCTGGTTACGCTTATAGCTTCTCTACACATAAAATATAATTAATCTTTATCTAATGATCTTACAACCTTGCTTTCCAACGTTGGGAAATCCGAAGTGACATAGTTATCAACCGCATTGCCACTCAACCACTGTAAAGCTCTAATTAATGTCTGTTGAAACGCTGCACAACCCATACTTTCCGGCCACACCTGATCCCTCCATAAATGCCCATAGGTAGAACTGTATACCCTTCCATTACCAAATTTAACTATCCATTCCATTGGAAAATTCAACCCTGTTTTCTCATCCTGAGCATAAGAGATGACCTCAAGATTTTCTGTTGTACCTCTTCCATATCGATACACTTCTATATCAGCGGCTATCCATGATTTGGGCAGGCCTATATGAATAGGATGGCTGCCCAGACGGGTTATCAATGCATCACGACGCTTTCCATGGCCTGTATCCTCACCTTCCCCTTTTGGGACTATTTCAAGTTTTTCTTTTTCATTAACAATCACAGCTTCCCCAAAATCTTTATTTCTCCATCCCAATCCAATCATCTCGTTATATGCCGCCCAACCTTTAAAAGCATTGGTTGCTCCGTGGTACATATAAACTCCTCCGCCATTGGAAACATAGTTTTCAAATGACTCTTTTACATGAGCCGGCCATTGAATGGTCTCCTCTTTAAATATATTATTGCACGTTTGTATGATGACAGGGTAGTCTTGAAAGTCAGGATTCCAATTTTCCCAATCTGATGGGGACAAGCCTCTGTCAGGACAGGTGCTTACTGATACCTTAAACTTGCCGCTGGCTTCGATGATCAGCTTAAGATACTCCGTATTATTTTCCCAGGCATGGTTGCTAAAGCCATCTATGAGTAATACGGGTATTTTTTCATCTGCCACAATGTCATTCACATTCTCAATTCGGATATCATCATATAAGATACCTCCCCCTACTTTATAAGCGGTAGAAAACAAAGAGAGTGTCACTTCTCCGTCTGTAGGGGCCGTAAAGTCATGTGTCACTTTTTCCCACCGGGGAGCTTTGCCTAAATAGTTACGATTCAAACGCAGTACCAGTTCATCATCAATGAAAACCTCCCCAGTCAGTGGATCCTCCTGATCCCAATATTGGTGGCGTGAATACAGCATGGATAATCGGTATTTCACTCCGGGTGACAGGTCTGTGATAGTTTGTGCAATTCCACCAGGGCCATGTCCCCCCAGATCAATTACCCATTTACCTTCCGGGCTTCCGAAGCGATCAATAGCAATCAAATCAATATTCTCACGCATGATTAGCCAGCCTGGTAGCTGATCTCCGTAAAGATGCGGGTTACCACTTTCGCTATTCACTTCCGATTCAAACCCACCATTCCTCAAAGCGTTGCTTACAGGAGGTTGCAAAGGCAACCCTTCTTCAATGCGAAGGTTATCTATGACAAGTCCCATTTCTCCGGGAGTGGAAGAAACAAATTCAATTGTAGCTGTTCCTTTAGACGAAGATTTGAAACCAAAACCCCTACCTCCAATATAATCAGGGGCTTTAGATAGATTTCGCAAGGTGGTTATTTTTAGCCCATTTATGATTAAATCAGCCGAAGCTAGCAATGTATTTGGATCAGTCTTTCTGCTTTTTTGATCTGCGTACTCAAACTTTAAGGTATAATCAGTATTCTTCTTCAGCCCCTTCAAAGTCTGCTGTATACCTCCCGGCTGATCGCCATTTAAATCCAGTACCTTAGCTCCTTCCGAAGCTGCAAATACTTTATTGGTAATTATCTCAACATTTCCTGTAGTAACCTGCCAGCCACTCAGCTTACTCACAATCTGAGATTGACCTGCCACGACATCCATCTCAAATGAGGCATTCCTAACCTGGGTTGGAGGAAGCAGACTATTTAAAAGTAACAGGATAAATAAATTCAAATTCATACCAAAACAAATTTGATTATGTCAAATCACCCTTCTTGTATTCTCTATAGCACATTTTTTTCTAAACTAGATAATATTTACAAAAACACAAAACAGCGAGACTACCACTCAAATTTCAAGGCCCTTTACCATACTTCAACCGCAGCGGCTGCCGCTTTGCATTCAGGCCCTCGCTGACTTTGACTTAAATATTGGAGGATGTGAGTTGGAATCATTTCTTTGGAGTACATTTTAATCATAACTGCGGGAACTTGTTGATTAGCGGCAACCGCTGCGGTAGTATTTTCCACAAGATTATCGCAGTTTTTTTGCATTCCAAAAACCTTAAATCCGCTCTATATGAGCAATATTAATTGAAGCCTAAATAACAAGGTATAAATTATCATTTAATGATAATAACTTATGGCCCACTTTTGCAGAAATGGCAAAAACAACGTGTATTTAAACTTGTTTTTTTGTTCAACCCGTGTTTTTTCCGTACTCGTTTGGGGTTTTTCCAAATAGTTCCCGAAAGGTTTTACTAAAGTAAGCAGTCGAATTGAAACCCGACTTGTAGGCAATTTCTTTGATGGTACTATTTCCTTTAGTCAATAATTCAGAAGCGTATTTCAGTCGGATGGTACGAATAAAATAGCTGGGGTTTTGACCGGTAAGCGAATTTATTTTTCTATAAAACTGCGATCTGCTCAATCCAATTTCTTTCAGCAGTTGTTCAAGGCTAAAATCCGGATCGCTAATATTCTCTAATATTATTGTGGTCGCTTTATCTAAAAATGCCTCATCAAGGGTAGAGCTGGTAATTTCACTGGAAGGGACCAGCCCACCCATGGAAGCAAACTTTTCGCGTAACCTTTTCTTCATTTCCAAAAGGTTATTCATCCTTGCCAACAACACATTGATGTTGAATGGTTTCGGGAGATACTCGTCTGCCCCGGTGTTATACCCTTCGATCCTGTCATTTTCAAGGGTTCTTGCCGTCAGTAGGATGACCGGTATGTGGCATGTATCAATCTCTGATTTAACATTTTTACATAATTCAAACCCATCCATTTCAGGCATCATAACATCACTGATAACGATATCAGGGAAAAACTTCCTGACCATTTGAAGGCCTTCCATTCCATTCACGGCCTCTTTTACTTTAAATATTTGTCCAAGTTCTTTTTTTAGATGTATCCTTAACTCCTGATTATCTTCTACAATCAGGACTACGGGGCGGCTCCCATTATCAATTGCTTCATTTATTCCTGCAGATGTATCTAAAGAAGATTGGCCAGTTACAGACATTTCATATTCTGTGGCTTGCAGTGAATTTATGTCTGGTTTATAATCGGTTAAGTCCAGTTCCTTTACACCGTTCAGGTTCAATTTTTTCAACCGGGTTTCTAATGGAAGATGAATGATAAATGTACTCCCTTGTTGAAATTCACTTTCCACCATAATTTCACCTCCATGAAGTTCCACCAAACTTTTCGTAAAATTAAGACCAATACCTGTGCCTGTTTTTGAATGGTCTATATGAAAAAACCTGCTGAAAACATCTTTTACATGTTCCTTTTTAAAACCAATGCCTGTGTCACTAACACGTATTTCAATCATTTCTTTAACCTTCCTGCTTTTTGGAAGTTCGGCGTATTTATTTACTGAAAGTGAAAAGGTTACTGCCCCACCGGGTTCTGTAAATTTTATGGCGTTTGAGAGAAGGTTTGTTAAAATCTTTTCATATTTATCCGGGTCAAATATGGCTGTAATTTCATCCTGCTGACTTTTGAAAACAAAAGTGATATTTTTAGCTTTTGCAAGGTCTTCAAATAGCAGGTATATATCCTTACTGAATTTTAGAATATCAGCTTTTACAACATTGAGTTGATCTTTACCTAAATCTAATTTGCGAAAATCCAATAACTGGTTGACAAGGTTTAAAAGCCTTCTGGCACTGCGTTGTATCGTAAAAGCTGAATTTTTTATTTCTTCAGGATCATCCAAAGAAGAAATAATTCTGTTAATCGGGTTTAAGATAAGTGTAAGGGGCGTTCTGAATTCATGGGAAACATTGATGAAAAATTGCAATTTTTGCTGATCGAGTTCATGCTCTTTCTCTTCCCTTACCAGTTTCGTATAATACTTTATCCCCATCCAAAACAGCAATGCCAAGATCAATCCGTAGATTGCAAAAGCCCACCACGTTTTCCATGGGGGGGGCAGTACTTTTAGGTTGAAAGCCGTACTTGATGCAATATCCGAATCAATGAAAGCCCTGACTTCAAAAGTATAATTGCCGGGAGGAAGGTTAGAATAATTGGCTACTCTGTTTGTCCCCGCCTCAATGTAATCATCGTCAAGGCCAATCATTTTATAGGAATATTGAACGCGTTCCGGGTTTTCGTAATAAAGGGCAACATATTCAATACTTATTTGGCTTTCATTGTATTTAAGCACTAAATCTGAAATATTGGAAATAGAATTGTTTAATAATACCCGGTTATTTATGGTATCTCCTACATTGACAACCTTATTATTGAGCCTGAACTTGGTAATTACAGGTTTTACTTTATCATCCTCATAGTGAATCTCCTCTGGATGAAAAAGATTAAAACCATTAATGCCACCAATCAAAATTTTACCATCATGTGTTTTGTCTATGGATTTACTTTGAAATTCCAAGCCCTGTAACCCGTCATGTACATTAAAATTTTTAAACTCCTGGGTATTAGGGTTCAACCGGGAAAGGCCATATTTGGTAGTGCACCAAATAAACCCCTGCTCATCTTCAGTGATGCCAAGTATCAGGTTATTGGGCAGTCCTTCTTTAATAGAATAGGATTGGACCAAAGAGAGGTCTTGGGTCAGTTTATGCAAACCAAGGTCTGAACCTACCCAGATATACCCTGAACGGTCCTCGAAAATATAATTGATGCGATAGCCCTGTAAATTTTTTTCCTGTATTACTTTAAATTCAATTTTTTCAGGGATATAAGCTGCCAATTCCTTTAAATCAACCACACAAAGCCCCAGCGAGGTTCCTACAAAGAGCCTGTTTTTTGAATCTATAAATGTTGAAAAAACAAAATTGCTTATCAGGCTTGTAGAATCCCCGGGAAGGTTTACATAACGATAAAACTTCTTTGCATGGGGGTCAAACACATTCAATCCGGCCGTTTGGGTACCCAACCATAGCCTTTGCAATGAGTCTTCTACAGCACACCATACTGTGTTCTGTCCGATGGAATATGGATTAGATGGGTCATGGAAATATCGTTTTGCACTTTCCGTTTGAGGATTAAATTTATTCAGCCCCCTATCCCAGGTACATACCCATATGGAATGATCATGGCTCTCTGCGAGGTACAATATTTTATCCGAGCTAATCGTAGCAGGATCATCAGGATCAGAACGATAATGTTTGAAGGTTTTATTTTTTTCATTGAAAAGGTTCAACCCTCCCCCGTCAGTACCAATCCAAATATTATGTCGACCGTCTTCTAGTACTGATTGGGCAATGTAGGTGCTTAAACTGTTTTTATTTCCTGGCTGATGAAAGTAATGTCCGAAGGAAGATTTAAACAGTGCTAACTTACTAACCCCTTTGTTATAGGAAGCAATCCAAAAAATGCCATTTCGGTCTTCCAATATGTTAGAAGGCTGATTATTTGGCAATGAAAATGGATCGGCAGGATTATGTGTGATTTGCTGTAATAAGCCTTTTTCTTTGTCGATTAAAAAAACGCCAAAACCATCTGTGGCAATCCATATCATACCACTTTTATCCTGGTATATATGAAAGATCGGGGTAGGTGTTTGTGTATAAGAAACAGTTTTAAAACTATCATTTTTCTTATTCCATACAACCAGTTTTGATACATCATTCCCAATCCATATATCACCTTCATCATCTACCAGAAGTAACTTTGGGATATGACCGAGTTTATAGGCAGATGGGACATCAACCAATACTCTTTCAAAATTATCCTTTTCAGGATTATATAAATTGAGGTATTTTCCATCGGTAGCCACCAATATTTGGCCCTCATGATCTGCTGCTATATTTGTAACATTATTATGATCAATCGAATAAATATAATTGATGTCATGGGAATAATGTTTAAAATATAAATTTTGATAGGTAGCATGATCTGCGCCATCCAAAGACAGTTTACTCAACCCATTTCTGGTGGCAATCCAAAGCGTATTTGTTTTTGTTTCATAATATAAATCATTAATCGCATCCCGCGCATTTACGCTATTTTCCCGGTACTGAAATAAATCTATCCTGAAAAATTTTTCTTTCTGCTTCTGAAACACATTTAATCCATTGCTTGTGCCTATCCACAAATTTCCTGCTCCATCCTCTACAATAGAATTAATTCGGTTATTGCTAATTGAATTAGGATCATTGAGGATGGGGCGAAAGGTCTCAAAAGAATATCCATCATATCTGTTTAAACCATCAATGGTCCCAAACCACAAATACCCCTCACTGTCCTGAAAAATCTCGACACAAGTACTACTGGATAGCCCCTCAAGGGTAGAATAAGTCTCAAATTTTAAATTGCTGAATTGTGCATTAAGCTCATTAGTAAAGAGACAAAGCCCCAAAAAAATCCATAATAGTAATTTCTTATTTCTTTGGTTCATAACATAAAACTACTGATTTTGTGGCATTGAGCCAACCAAAAGATTTTGGAAGCACTTAAACCTTTACGGTAGGCGTCAGTATTTCAAAAAACCGGATTTTCGGATGGATGTTATTTCTACTTCATCCATCAGTACACGCCAATTATTTCAGGTTTGAAAGATAAAAGCCCCTCAAAAAGTATAGGGAGAGAAAAAGTGAAATCAACAGACCAGTGTGGACTGCCAGGCAATGTAACCGGGAAGTAGGTGACCCCCATCTCGAGCGTACGCACCACCAGGCTCTCATTACGGATGCGTACCCCGCCCCCTATTCCGGTAAAAAAGTCCTGAATGCCTGCCCCTTCCCTGTCTTCCTGAACCATTCCCATATCTAAGGAATAAAATGAAGCTAACCGAAAACCATATATATACCAGGGCAAAAACCACACGCTTTCAACCTGGCCGGATAAGATAGTGTTCCCGTAAGTACGGTTACCGCTCAATTCCGTGATATAGTTCTCGATATTAAAAGCTTCGGGAGGGCTAAGGTTGTCTCCAATATGATATATCACCTGCACAAAATTCCTAATATTGGCCTTGCCCATTTGTATTAATGGGGAAAAATAGCCTAACCTGAACTTGATGATTGTGTCTTTAAAAACATCACCATTCCAGAAGGTGCCTGCCTGCCCTGTAAAAAGAAAGTATCCCGACGCTGGAAAGTAATTTGCTGCTCTTATTTGCCCTCCCCAGTAATCCCGGGTTTCAAATTCGGTATAATCTTTTCCGTAAAGCAAGCCATAGGTATAGCCAATCGGTACATCTTCAGTGATACCATAAGCCAGGATATACCGGGTTTTCAGGTAATTAAACTTTTGTACCGAAAGGGAAGAAAGCCATAAGTGGCGGTTATAATAGCGTTCGTTGCTATCTATGGCTACTTCCGGACGTTTGATAAAGTTATGGTGTAGGTAGCGCAATCCGAACATCAGGGTTTTGCGATGGGTAATGTCGGGCAGTGTGAAGGCCCGGGCTGCCCATACATCCTGAAATTTATATTTGACATCATACTCCAACATTGAATCCAGAAATACCGGGGCTGCCCTGTGGCCCTCCACCCCTATGGCGATTTCGCCTCCGTATTTTATGGCAGGACTTACAAAATCCTTAGATACACGCACTATCTTTTTTTGTTCGTTCCAGTTGTCTGCCAACTCCAGGGTTACCCTGGTAAAAGCGTTCCATAAATACCGGCTCTCAAACAAAAACTCATATCCGTTATTTGGTACTTCATCGCTGTTTCGCACGTATGCCCCCCAGATTTGATTGCCGGTACCCAATAAATTGCGGTTGCCCAGACGAAGGTTAAAGTTTGAAAAACTGCTAAACTTTAAATTTACGTTCCATGGCAACCTGTCCTTGATCACCACTGTGACATTGACCTCCCTCTCATTTTCAGGGTCATTGAAAAGGTGTATTCGGGCATCCTCTATAAAATTCAACTCCCTGAGAATCCTTTCACTATCAGCTATTAAATAGGGATTCACCTGATCCCCCTCTTCAAACAGCATGTTATCCAGGATAAGGGAAGAACGGGTGTCGGTATGAAAATGGCTAAGCAACCTGCCCAGGTGGGTTGTGTTATTTTGCGTAGTATCCGTCACCGTTCCATCCAGCAGGGCTACATGGGAAACCCTGATTTTTCGAATGGTTTTTTTCGTATAAGGTATGAAGTACTGCTCACTTCTGACTACACTATCCGAATCGTATACATCCCGTGCAGGTGGGCGAATGAGCAGTTTATACAACTCACGGGTTATTTTATTGCGAAATGCCTTAACCTGCAAACTGTCGTAAAAAGTATCAGATTTGTGATAAGGATTTGCTCTTACCCTGTATTTAACCTTGGTGGACAGGATAAAGGTTGTGTCCTGATGGGGAAAATAAATGGTATCAGGCAGCACAAGCACTTCATTAGCCCTCACCCTGACCGTATCTATGGTTTGGGCGTACAGGCTGTTGTTAGCCAGAAGAGAAAACCACAGAAAAATACTAGAAACGATGGCTATCAATTTGCCCCGAAGCCTCAATGCATTATCAGGAATAGCCATATTTTGGATTAATTCTTTTTTCTATTTTTTTGTTTTAAAGATCCCTTCAAACCTGTAATTAAGGTTGAGCAAAAACTGGCTACGTTTGCCAAAAACCCCCAATTCTGTCCGTAACATCCAGTTTTTGTTGAACTGGTACTGGGCACCCAAAATGATGTTGAAGGGAGCTGCCACCCTTTTGTCCAGTTTGTAATCAACCACAGCATCGGCAGGGTCCAGTCCTGCCGCAATATCTTCCAGTTTATTAATAATCTGGTTCACAACCACACGTTGGGCAGGTGGGAGGGTTGCTGCCCATTCATTGAGGTGGTCTAAAGCGTTTCCGCTGCCGATATTAGGGAAAATATCCTGTAAAGGAATACTGCCTTCGGTATCGTTCTGGATAACCTGATAAAAGGTGCCTACCCATACCGAAAGCATTCTATCCGGCTTGGTAGGGTTCCTCAGGTTATGGCCTAGCCTGAAACTGCTGTTGAAGGCCGGCACCGGCTCTACCACTACTTCTACATCCGCAAAATTATAGTTGTTGTCCCACACCAGAAATATTGGCCCTATTGCACCGGCAAGGGTAGCCCCTAACCCAAAAGAACTCACCCCAAATTGCTGTTTGGTTTCCAGGCTGATGGGTTCCAGCAGGGTCACATCCGTTTCTGAAGTACCTCCGCCCAATACACCATATAAGTTAAGAAATGGCAGCACCCACACATCGGGCCGCACGGTGTAGGCATTGGTGGTGGCAATGGTAGGCCCAAAGTTAATTATGTTACTTACATCCACCATCTCGCTACCATTAAAGCCAATGAGCGTGTGGTCTATCAAAATCTCCTGCCTTTGGGAGAAGTAGATACCGCTCACTCCCCATGCATACGGCAGGTCGTAGCCCCGCTTATAAGCTTTCTTTCCAAGGAGAGGAAAGAGGTAGGGATATTCCATCTGTTTCAGGCTGTCATAATATTCCTTATAAGCCGGGTTGTTGGATGACCCCATGCCCTGGGAACTGGCTTCCTGATAAAAAAGCAGGATAAGGATGGAAAGTAATATATGCTGTAATCTAAAGTATTTCATGCCGCTATGGTATAGTTGAAATTTTTTCGGAGTGAATATCGATATTTTTTTTGATTAAATTCATCACCGGCCTGTTTGGAATGCCAGCGTATTGCTCAGGAAAATACTACAAGCAATTTTTTTTAATGTCTATCGGATAAAAGTTAGGAACCCCAATTGTACTAATCTAAAGTAATACTTATCGTATATATCTATAAAGTACTGAAATTCAACATATTATGGATGATAAATTTATTGATTGTTTATTCAATTCTTTTAAAGAATTACAACTCCCAGCCAAAAGTAGTCTGAAAAACGTAGTCAGTATTACTGGCTCCTTCCACCGGCTGATTATCAAAGTTAAGGGTAAAGCCTAAATTGATATAAAAGTCCAGTGGCAAATCATATTTGGCATCAAAAGAATAATCAATACGCCAACGTTTGGATTCGGTAAAACTGGGATAGGCCACAATATTCGTTAAAAGACTAAGGTCGCCAACATCGTACATGTTAAACTCTGTACCAAAGTAGCCCTCCCCACTTCTCCTGTTAGGGGTTTCATCATAAAAAGCTTCATTGTTGAAGGAAGCACCTGCCTGTAGCCCCCAATACGTCTGATTGGTATGAATAAGGTATTTACCCAAACCTACTTTACCCACTGTCCTGAGTTTCAGGCTTTGTTCGGTGTTGGACAGCCAGGAAACCTGAATAGGTAAATACCAGTCGTGGGGCAGGAAATACCTGTACGAAAGCCCGGCATCAATGCGGTGCACATCTTCCACATCGTCCTGGGATGAAAACACATTGTTATAATTGGCATCTGCCGACCACCTTTCGGCAATATAGCCAAATGTACTACGTACACTAAACTGTTTTAAATTTTGTGCTTTGGTCAGGCTGTAGCCCAGGTCTACGGAGGCATACAAGCGGCTCCAGAAGCCTTCATCCACCGATTTCAGGTAGACTATATTTTCTTTAAGGGCAGTTTCAGAAATTCCTTCACCGCTCAGGTCCACGTTGAGGCTATCGGTGCTACGAATTCTACCGTTAAAACGCCTGCCATCTTCCAGGGTAATCAGAAAAAAGGTTTCGGTGTGTATCCTTATTATCTTTTCCCACTCAATCTTAAAGTCACTGTCACTATAGTCGGTTTCAATGGTCAGGATACCACGGTCCATGTCTTTGACTTCCCCAATAATTACATCCCCATTATTAAGCAACAGGGAATCGTTTTGTGCATAAGCTGCATTTACTGAGGAAAAGAGTACAAATACAAAGAATAACTTTTTCACAACAAATAAAATTTAATGTTAATAGTTAGAAATTAATAATAAAACCCAATGAGATGGAAAACGTCTTACAAACCATTTGTTAAGCCCAAGACGGAGTCGCCAAGAGGGAGTCACCCAGACTGGGGCTGCGCAAGTGTGGTTTAATTCTTCACAAATTGCAAGTTGATGCCCGTGAAAAGCTGAAATTGTGGCTGGGTACCTTTGTGCAGCATAGAGTATTGCGGCTCTATAAAACAGTTGAACATCGTATTCCCCACTTTAATCACCTTACCAATACCCAAAGCTAAGGGTACGGCATAGGAATCATTCTCAAAATCAAAATACCAAATGGGGGCGCCTCTCAGGTAAAGCCCTTTCCCCAATTGCCAAAAGTAAAATGGCTGAATGGCCGAGTTGTTGGTGCCGGGCCGGTCGTCATCCCCACCAATGGAAGCCTGCCAGGTAACGAGGCCGCCTAACTGAAATTGAGCAGATTGCACCACAAAAGCCACAAAGGCAAAACCTGCCTGCCATTTTCCTGATCCCAAAACATCTTCCGTAGCAGTTGGCATGGTGAGCATTGGCCCAATACCCACGGTTGCATTTGGTTTTGAAATGAAATTGTAAGACACGAAAGCATTGATATCCCCCAAACCATTTTGTGCATTTACAATACCTGTACCATCAGGCATCGCCACCGTACTGAGTGGCATGGACACACGCAACAATAACTTGCCCTCCGAAAAAGGCTTGGCAAAACGCACCCAGGAGGTATTCAGGTAAGCGGCATCCGGAGCGTCGGTGAGCTTGGGCATGTAGTAATTGTGAAAATTGAGTGCTGTCATATTTGCCAGGGGGTTATTGGCCTGGGCAGCCCCGGCACCTTCTTCCTGGTCTTGTGCGTAGGCGACGATTAAACTCAATAGAAAGATATAGGTTGTTAATATTGATTTTTTCATGGTAATTATTGGTTTTGTTGATTATGGTTAAAAAATAACTTGTAATTGAAAAACAGCTTCCCAGTCACCAACTATGGAAGGCCGTACGGCATTGTAAAACAACTGGGCAGTAGCGCAGTAGAAAAGTCCGCTCTTACCGATTTGAAAGGTCTTCCCCCCTCCACCTCCCAGGGGCAACAACAATTGCTCTCCTTCCTCGGCCAGCCAGTTGTTCAGGATGGTCGCATTGCTTTCCAGAAACCAGCCTTTGGGCAGATTGTAATAAGTGAAATATTGCAGGTTGAAGCTGTTCACTTTATTTTGCCCTTCGCCTCCGAGTGACCAATAGTTTTGGACCACAAAACCACCGGAAAACGTATCACCACCATGGTTGAACAAAAACGATGGCCCAAGGCTCACCCTATTGCTGCCCAATGCGGCATTCGTTCGTGTAGGCAGCTGTATGGCCGGCCCGATTCCCCAACTTACATTCCCCTTTTTCTCAATGGAAGAAAA
Source organism: Cyclobacteriaceae bacterium (assembly GCA_965230065.1). Classification (GTDB taxonomy): domain Bacteria; phylum Bacteroidota; class Bacteroidia; order Cytophagales; family Cyclobacteriaceae. Next base: position 5,890,606 of record OZ245942.1, read on the forward strand.
ATAGCCGTTGAACAAAATATTGCCCAACCCGGATGCCCGTTGTGTTGCACCTCCCTGTGGCGGCACGGGGTGTATCGGCACATGCGAAACATCACCAGTAGCCGGAAGGGTTTGAAAAGGAATAATGGTATAGGTAATCAGCTTGAGGTTTTTTGCCAATTTAACGGGCCAGACAGGTTGAATGGAAAAGAACTGTGCCACACCATCGCCCACAGGTAAAAGAACTTCCTGCAGGTAGATGCTACGCAAGCCCGCTACGGGGTCTTGTCTTTTTCTGGCCATTTCTTCTACAGATATGACTTCATTGTTTTGGGCATAAGCCAATACAGGGAACAGTATAAAGCCAATCAATAAAGCTATTCTCGGCATAGTAACAGATTAATAACCCAATCAGCCTGTTTTTAAAACCAGGCTGATTGGTTATGAACATATTGTATTACCCTACAACCTCCCAATCCGGAAGCTTGAATGACTTGTCAAAAAATGGTTCTAAAGGTGCATAAAGACGGAAATACACAAACCAACCGTCATCGCCTACGGTTTTCAGGTAGTTACTTTCCTTTCCGGCTGGGGCATTTGCGCCTACATAGATATCTACCGAGCCATCATCGTTATACTGCAATTGTTCGCTACGGCTACCCAGGGTTACATCTTTCAGTTCTGTACCACCATTGTCATAAGGCCTTCTTGTGTTTTCGCTGTACAGGGTAACGGACCAGAATTGTTTCACCGGTACATCGGCAGGCACGTGCAATACGTAAGTCTTGTCGGCTCTCAGTAAGTTGCCTTCGCTGTCCCTTTTACTGGTCATATATACCTGCCCGGCACCCACCGGAGGGTTGACCATCCCTTTTGAACTATATACAGCTTCGTAAAACCAGGTTGTACGCTCGTCCAATTCTAAGCGTGTATCGGTTTCCTGGGGAACCGAAAAATCGTAGCTTTTGTACCAGGAAGTTCCTTCCCACCAGGGTTTTGTATAACGGGGGTTAACCTGAATATTCCGTGCCATTAATTCACCCATTGACGCACCTTTCAGGAGAATTTCTTTTTGTCTTTCATCAGGATTAAAAGGTTTGCCCTTCTCAATCCCCAAAGGCAATAACATGGCCGTCCAGGGTTTGTCAATTTTCCTCACAGGCTCATGATTGATGATTTCCGACAGGGTTTCCCAAAAAGCAATGCCACGTGGTACTGTACCGCTCCATTCCACATCTTTGTTTTCGATGTAATTGAACTTCTTCAGCGGTTCGCCCACATGTCCCATTTTAAACTCGTTCTTAAATTTCTCGTAATATTCAGGGTTCGGGTCAATGATACGTAAGGCGATAACCAGAAAATTGGAAACAGATTGAAAGGTGTAGGTACCCGGTTTCTTGTAATCTTCCACGTCATCTTCCGGCCCTACGATGATAAAAGTTCCGCCCTGGGCTTTTTCAGGGCCGGTTTGTCCAATATCAGTAACCGTACGCTGCCAAATATCCACCAAACCACTGGCAGTAGCTCCTGCCGGGTATTCAAATACTACCGGACTTTTCTTTAGATCCACATACCCAAACATATAAGGGGTTGTGAGGTTTCCCGTGACAATCCCTCGTTTTTCCTTTAGGGATTTAAGCACCGCAATATCATATTCAGATGACAGCCCATACTTTTCTTCCAAGCCGTTTTTCTGAGTAATCATACTTACCATGGGCATGCCCCAAATCCAGGCCTGGCTGGCCCGTTGGTAGTCCATCTCATCGTAGAGCCTGTTGGAGGCATCCGTATCGAAATAGCTGTCGGTTAGTTCTATTTCTCCAATGGAGGTTTCAATTACTTCATCTCCTTTTAATGTAGCGTTTTCGAGCGCAATGCCAGAGGATGACGCAGGTTCGTTTTCGAGTGTTTGTTGCTTATCCTGGCAACCATTCAATAGAATGGTTGCACAGCATATCGTTGTTATTAATGTAATTTTCATATTCCTGTTTATTTATTGGTTACTTCCCTTTTTCACCAGTTCAAAATCACCCGGTTTATAGGTACGGTCAAAGAATGCCTGGTCAGGGCCATAAAAACGGTATAAACTAAACCAGCCACGCCCCGGCACTGACTTGATAAAATTCTTATGACCTTCCGGGTTTTCCGGCCCTACATAAAAAGTTACAGATCCATCTTCGTTGAATTCCAAATCATTCATGGTGTTTAAAGACGGATAGTCTTGTCCTTCAGCATCAACACCGGAAGCTGTTTCTGCATCGTAAATGGTGAGTGAGGTGAAAAGTTTGGCCGGCATGTTCGGCGGGAAGGTAATCTTATAAGTGTTTTCTCCCATCAGATAGTTGCCTTCCCTGTCTTTGTAGGCATTTCCGTATTTGGCACCAAGCCCTACGATAGAGCTCATCATCCCCGTACTGATCGAGTAGTGGTTGATGTACATGTGGGCTTTGGCGTTCACATCGGTATGGCCAGTTTCGCGGTTTCTGAACTCTTCGTCCAGCAAGGTGTGCATAAAATCGTCTAAATCGGTGCGTGCATGAGCTACCCATTTGCGGTCTTCCCACCAAAGGGCGTTTTCTTCTTCATCAAAATTGGCAGCAATGTTCTTGGCCATTCTCCAGGCCGTTTGGGCGGCTTGTTCGAGTAGCTCCTTTTCCCTGGCCGTTGGGTTAAAATCTTCACCTTTTTTGATGCCAATGGCCGCCAGCATACCGTGCATATACGGATCTACATCATCTACTTTATCACTTTGGATGAAACGGTTCAGCATTTCAAAGTAAGAGAAGTCATGGGCAAACAGCGCATAAGAATCTATGTCTGAAGCATGCTGATAATCCATCGGTTTGGCGTCTCCCTCCAATGGGTAGACCTTGATGCCTTCCACAGCTTTTACGCCCGGCTCCAGGTCATCAACGGACTGAAAAAAGCCTCTTTGGAAAATGAATACGCCATTGGTTTTGCTGGTAAAAATGTAATAGCCATCCGGAATATCACCCTCATAGTCTTCCGGAATGATGAGGTATTTTCCTCCCTTTCCTCTGTCAGGGCCTGGAAAACCAATGTCTCCTAAAAAGCGGGTACCGTCCGGTTTCTCAGGCCCTTCCAATGGCCTGTGCCAGAAATCATCCAGCAAGCCCTGCAGCATCGGAGGCACATCCAGCACCAGCGGCCCTGTTTTGCTCAGATCGGCAAAGCCCAAAGCGTAAATCACATCGGAGTTAGGCGTGGTAATCACCGTATTCGGTTTCAATCTTTTCTCAAAAACGGATACGACATTATAGCCTTCACCAAAGGTTTTGCCCAGGCCTTCTTTCATGGCATACATATTTACGGCTGGTAATGCCCATAAGTACGTTTGGACAGCGCGTTGGAAATAAAGCTCATCATCAAGGGTTTGGATGGCCTCTTCGCTGGGGTAACCCCCTTTAAAAGGCAGGTTGGCCAGCTTTTCGTAGTGGCTTGTTTTTGTTTCGGCAGTTGTTTGCTGATTTTCTTGTGGCTGGCAGGCAATCGTAAAAATGGATGCTGCCAGGGATAGTTTTAAGATTGTTTTTTTCATAATTTTAGTATGTAATTTGATTCGTATGTAAAGTTTAAGTTAGCTGTTTAGATGTTTCACCAAAACCCGGCTATTCGTTCATTTTTCTTCAGTCTCCGGTCTTCTTTCCTACCATTTTTCGTAGCTGAACCAGTTTTAATTCTCTCCATCAGTTCCTGTCATTCCAGGTAGAGCCAAACACGATGTACCACCCAAAATCATCGTTAGACCAGGCTACATCCAGCCCACCTCTCAGGCCAAATTTCCGGGCGATGAGGTAGCGAAACCCTGTGCCATAGTTGTACACCAGCGTAGCATTATTGAATGAGATTTCTTCGGTGGGTGCCTTGGCCATACCCACAAAACCAACCGCACTCCATCGCCCGGTAAAATCGTACCGCTGTTCGGTTTCCAGCACGTAGGTCTGGTCACCCTGGTAGCGGGCTAAAGGCACGCCCCGCAAAGCAATAGCTGGCTTTATGTAAAAAGGGGCATCACCAAACTGAAGGTTACTCTCGAAGCGAAAACCACTCACCCATTTGGGAGAAAACTGAAAATACTGGAAAGCCCCTATATGGAAATTCTGAAAATCATAATCGCTCCCTGTCCACCCGGCACTTACCCTGAAATCAGAAGTGATATACAAGCCTTTATTTGGGGTAAAAACATTGTCCCGGGTATCAAACTCCAGGTTCACTCCCAGGTTACTGATGTTATTGACCAGGTCCGCGTCGTTGGCAAAATCAGGAAACTCAGGGGTATTGAACTGAGGGTGTACTTTATTGTGCATATAAAAATATTCCAGCCCGAGGTACAACTCCGTATTACCCACCTGCCGCAATACCTGGGCAAAAGCCCCGGTCATATTCATGTTAAAGTTGAACTGCTTCTCTCCCAACAGGGGCAGGTTCCTGTAAAAATCCATATTGACATCCCCATAAACAGCACCTACCCTGTATTTTAGGTGATATTTTGGGAGAGAGGCAATGCGGATGGCCCCAAACCCCCAGGTTTTGTTGGCAGTGTACCCTACAAACCCAAGCGTAATGTTCGGGGGGGTGTATTTCCCTTTTTCCTGATATTTGTTAGGCTGAATAAAAACCGGGGTTACCATAAACCCAATATCGCCCAGCGCCGGTTCGGTAATGAGTCCTATCACCGGAATAAAACCATGATAATGGATGAGAAAATCGCTCATATCCAGCTTTCCGTCCAGGGAGTCTTTGAACACGCCCATGTTCAGTTTTTGCTTCTCTGCTTTGGTTTCGCTTTCAGGTTTATCCTGGCCAGAAGCTGAGAAGGAAAGCAGTGTGAGTAGTAATATCAGGGTTTTAAATTTCATCCGTTTTTTTTTATTTTTCAAAGTAATAATGGGCTGTGCGACTGGGCCACGGTGGCACAGCCCGTGGTGTTAGAAGATTATAAGAAAATTAAGTTTCATATTATATATTCATTTTTTATTTCAGTCCTGTGTACCTCGGGGTCGCCCAGACAGGCCTGGGATTTTGTGCACAGGGATATTATTCAATGTCCTCCGCCTTTTTTCCAAATATTTTGCTGATGCCCACGCCCAGCGTCCAGGAGTTGTAGGCATCCACTTTCAGGTCGTTCATCAGGCTGATGCCCAGTTCCCATGCACCTGGCAGTTCCCACCCATATTCCACTCCGGCCCTGATGAGAATAAGCGTTTCTTCTTTGGCAAATTCACCGCCTGCACCCAGCAAGATCGTAAGATGTTCGCCCGGTTTGAAGATGCCTGCCAGGGTAGAAGCCAACGGATAAGATCGCTCCAAAACTCCTTCTGTTTCATCTTCCCCAAATTTTTCTATTTCATAATTTTCTATAACAAGGTCAGAATGCAGGCCAATGGCCCATTGAGGATGAAACCAGTAGTCGTAGTCGATACCCCAGGAGCCTAGCACCAGCCATTGCTTTTCACCATTTTGGAAACCTTCCGGTACGTAGGCGTGGCCCATCACTACGGTAACCCGGTGGTAGTTGGCAGCACTTTTTTCTTCCCTGTTTTCCTGAGCGTAAGCGAATTGAAAGGCGATTAATATTAAAAAAGTGCTCAGTATTTTCATCACTTTTAATTAGGGTTAATTTGTTCCAAGCGGGGACTGTTTCGTTACACGGGGTCAACTTCGTCAGGTCTCACTGGGACTGATTAGAATTTAGCCCCAGCGGGGTTTCTCGCAAAGAATCCGGCGTGGAGCGCCCCGCGTTATGGTATACTATCCGAGCTTCTATCACGCGAAGCCGTTCCACGCAGGGTCGCTTGCAGCAGCCCCCGGGGGGGGCTGAAACTTTGTGAGACCCCGCAGAGACGCAATCAATTCTTTTTATGGTGTTTTTTATCTTTCCAGATGATGGCCTGCACTTCCATGGTTTCAATGTCTGCTTCTGTAATTTCATTGCCATACGCATCCTGCGCATCCATCAGGCACATGATGTTGGAGACGTCGTCGTACAAAAACACCTTTCCGTGTTTCACCATGTGTTTCAGTTCTTTGCGTAATTTTTTAACTTCTTTCCCGCTCATGCCCGCGCTTACGTCGTATACATCTTTGTGCTTTTTATGGGTAAAGATGATCTGTTCAATTTCCCCATCGCCTGAGCTGATCACCTGAAGGGTATCCTGGGCTTTTCCTTTTTTTGAGTAACTGGTCAGGGTTTGGGTTTCATCCAGGGGAATGAGCATTTCGGTTACCAGCACTTCATCAAGAGGCTCGTATTCTTCTTCTATTATTTCCTCTTCCACCATTGCTACAGAATAGATTTCATAATCTGTCCCGGCTTCAGTAATTTCTGTTTCCTCCGTACTTTCCGTTTCTTCTGTTTTTGCTTTGGAGGTGATAGGCACATCGTTGATCTTGTGCTCGTCAATAATCCAGTATTCTTCTTCTACCATCACGTCTACTTCTTCTACCACCACTGTTTCTTCCTCTGCTGTTTCGTTTTTGGCAGAGGGGTTACAACTGAATGATAAAAAGGCCAGGGTAGTTATTCCAATTATGAATGAGGATGTTTTGTAGTAGTTGATAAGGTTGGTTTTCATGGCTTGTTTTATTAGTTGTTTAATTTTTTTTTGGTATTGCCTGAGTGTTATTCCACCCTGAAGAAAGCATAAAAATGAAAACCATTGCCTGCCCCATTCAGAAATTAACATAGCTAACTATGCTGATCAGTTTGTTGTGTGTTCACTGATCGTATCGCATGCATAAATGAACAGGGTGGGCAATGGTATGCTTCAATTAAAGGCAGGCAATTAGTTTACCGGCCCCACCGGAAATTCCTTCATCAGTTTGCCGATTTTTTTAGGAATGGTCTTTTCCCTTTTTCGAGGGTTTTCTTTTACTACCGACTGCAGTACGCCCTGCCACACCAGTTTTTTGCTTTCTTCGTCATACATATCCACAACGAAAGTACCTTCCTTATAATCGTTTTCGGAGTAATCAGTAGTAGAGGTGCCAAAGCCACCACCCATACCCATGCCCCAGCCCCAACGGGGACCGTAGCCCATGCCGCCATTGTACGTGGTGTAAGCGGTAGTGCTTGTTTTGTTATCTATTACCAGGAACAAGGTGATTTTCGCGTCGGCGTTGCTTTCAACAAGTTCCAGGCCTCTTTCGTCAAATTCAGATTTCAGGGCATCCTGAATCCGTTTTTTATCAAATTCGTTCAGAACCTGGTCAGAGTTTTTCTCCCATCCGGCAAAAGTGTAGGTGTTGTACTTTGAAAAATCAGTTTCCTTGTCGTAGTCACTTGTTACTTGCGCATGCGACACCTGAAAGCCCAGAAGTACAAAGCAGAATAGTCCGATAATTTTGATTTTTGTGTTTTTCATGATTGTTAGGGTGTTATTGGTTTCAAACTATTTTGATGATGTGGCCTTTCTTGTTGAGCCATTGGTCTATTTGGAAGATTAGGAAATTGGGAGCTGCCCCTACCTCATCACATAGTTAGAAAGAAATCTTTTTGGATGTAAGTTAAATACCGTGATTCACGGTTAAACACTAACATTTAATCACTATTTCCTTTTCCTTTCGATATTTAAAATTATTAGCCTGTAAAACTGACTGCATATGGAAGAGGAAGTCATATTTATCCTGCATAAATTTCCTGCCTACCGCAGTGAAATCCTGAAAGCTTACCAAACGGATGAAGAATTCAGGTCTTTATGTGAAGATTATTACGCGGCCGAACAGTCATATAAGTACTTTCAGCATAAAATGGTAAAAGATTACCAGGGCGAAGAGGAATACCGTGAGGTTTTTATAGATTTGGAAAAAGAAATACTGGATTTTCTTCATGGGAAAAAAACTTTTAATTGCTAGAATCCTTCAGGTTTCAGCGAGCATAACTTATCCTCTGACTATGTTTGCCCAAACCGCCCAATTTTTCATTTATTAAAATAAATGCGTTTTCATTTTTTTTTAATCACCCTTTGGATTTGCCTGACAAAAGGAAGCACAGTGTATGCACAAGAATCAAACCTGCAGTCATGGAACAACCTCGATTTTCATTATCCCTTTGGCGGTATCCATGTTTTCAGAACTGATGCCAGTTACCGCACTTTGTTGTCAGGAGGTGAGAAATGGCGGAGTTTTCAAATCAGGCCGCGGTTTGAGACAAACATTTTTTCGTTTGCCGATTTACTGGTTGCTGTTCCTTTCAGGTATACCATTCAGTCGGATACTTTCAATACCTCTGAAATTACGACAAGTTTAGGCACTCGTTTGTTTTTTACCTCTGGCAAAAGGGTAGAAACACGGCTCACTATCCGGTGGGAAAGCCGGTTCCAAAAAAATATAGGAACTGATGCGTGGAACAAGGGGAACCGGATGAGGGTAAGGGGCGAACTCATTGTGCCCCTCAACAGAAAGTCGTATTACCAAGATAAACAATGGTATTCAATGCTGTATGTAGAAGGTTTTTTTGTAAAAGATGATGTGGAAGAGCGGTTTGCCAACCGGGTGCGGATCAGCACGGGGGTCGGATACCGCCTTAATTATAATCTCCGCTTTGAGATTTGGTATATCATCCAAAACTCAAGAAACAAAATTGAGGAAGATTTCACTTCCACTGATAACATCATTAGGTTGCGGGCAAAATATTATATCAACAAAGCCAGGCCACACCACCGGGAGCAGGAAGGGACAGAGTGACTTATATTGCCGATTGCCAGGTCACCCGTTACCAGGTGCCAACTGCTTCGGCACGGCAGCGGCGATCCGTCGCAGCGGCGATCCGATTTCGGCTTTGGCACAAGTGCCAGCATCGTACTGCGTACACTTTTTCACCTTTTTTATTTTACAGCTTCCCGGTTAAGTTTATTTAAACCTTCCATCAACTCACTGATAAAATCTTCAGAACAGAAATATGGCCTGAGCCCTTCGGGACCTGAGAAGTCGATTTGGGGACAGGCAACTTTTAATTGAGATAAAGCATTGTATGCCTCATTTTTAAGGCCCAGTTGGGCGTAAGCTGCCGTTTTCAAAATGCCCCTCCATGCACCACCAAAATTGACCTGTTCAGCTAAAAACACCGCTTTTTCATACTCTTTCCGGTGAAAAAGGTAATAAGTGTATACTTTTTTTTGCCACCAGAGTAAATGTGGGTTTATCAGGAAGTTTTTATGTAAAAATTCTCCTGCCCGCTCAAACTCCCCAACACAGACCAAAATTGCCCCCATTGCATTTTGATAATCAAAATTCCCGGGATGTACTTTCAAGCCTTGTTCCAGAATGTCAATACAACTGTTTTTTTGATGCCTGTTTAAATAATTTACTGACATAGCCACATATGCCTGCTGGCATGAGGGGTTTGATTTTAAAGCCAGCTTTCCGTGCACATAACTAAGCGCTATATTTTCTTCATGCTCTTTTGGGAAAAAGTAATATTCACCCATCAATATTAAGCTTAAACAGGCATGTGCCAGGGCATTATCAGGGGCTTTCACAATCAGTTTATTGAAAAATGCTTTGGCTTTCGTTATATAGTATTCATTGTAATTCGCATCATATTGCAAATACCAGTATAAAGGCATCAGTGGGTTTTTTACATTATTTTCGTCGGTTACCTTTGCAAACTTGTCGCGAAGCATAACTCCGTTTAACCCCATTACGTGGGCAATAACATATGCAACAATAGTATCCTGAAATTCCCACAGACTTTGGTGAGTATCTTCATTTTTGAAGGTATGCCCCCAAAGTTCTTCTCCCGATTTTGTAGTTAACCGCACCCATATCCGCACCAGGTTGTCATGAAACTGAATGCTGCCCGTAAGCATATAATCAGACCTGCACCCAGCACCACCTCCCATCAGGTTATGCGCTCTGGCTGCTTCCATATTTCCGGGGTATGAAAAAACACTGACATATTCGAACATCGACAGCTCAGTACGAATGTATTCACTGATGCTTTGGGCAAAATACCCTCCTTCTTCACCGTGCCCTATATGCCGGAAAGGCAATACTGTCAATGAAATTTTCTGAAAAACACCATCATCCGCTTTAGAGGCATCTTTTGTAATTTTTTCTTCTTTCTCAAAGATTTCCTCTAAACTTCTATCATTAACCAACGCTGTGTTATCCGGCTTTACTTTCGCGTTGAGTGTAAATGCAGGGATGTAACCACCTTTGGGGATAGAAATTTTCAGTGCATTTTCCCTCCCCTCTTCATAATAATATTCCTTTAAGGTGCGCCTTAACCTCCCGGCATGTATGCGTACAATAGAGTCCACCTGGGGGTTAAAGTCTTCCTCTCTTTTCAGCACATCAATGGCAATGGTATATTCTTTCAGCTCATCACTCCTGCCTTCCAAAGTTTCATGCACAATGTATTTCAGAAAAGCTGAAAGCACCCTTGACTTGGCAATTTGGGGGGCAGCTAAAATCTTATCCAACTCAGCTTCAATTGTCTTTTTTGAGGGTTCCATGGTAGCCTTTGGTTAGTTGTTAAAGTAGTTTTTATTAGGCTGAAAAAAATGGATAAAAGAAAATCTGGTTAAAAATTAAGTATGGATACAGCACTTCTTTACAAGGTGAGAAAAATTAACTGTCAATACCTAATTTTTTAAGTAACTTACTTGTGTAGCTGAACTTATTTGCAAGTAAATTAATGAGGAGGGAATAAAAAAAATTTCATCAGGTATTCTGCAAAATATTCGTAATTCTTTGCAGCTTATCTTGCTTCAAACCCTTTGATGTATTCTGACGGTGTTTGTTGTTGAAAACGCTTGAAAGTACTATTCAATATAAATGTTACTAATCAGTAAAATTGAAACAAAAAAGTAACATCATCCGTTATTAGTATCATTCGTTCAAATCATTCATCATGCAAGTAGCAGAAAACACCAAGACCCCAAAATATTATGAGATCATTTCCACTGCCAGAAATCTGTTCTGGAAACATGGTATCCGCCGGGTAACTGTAGAGGAAATATGCGAGGAAGCGGGAGTGAGCAAGATGACCTTCTACAGGCAGTTTGATAATAAAATTGAGCTTGCAAAAACGGTATTACATGAAATATTTGAGGAGGGCACACAAAATTACCTATCCATCATGAAACAGGATACTTCTTTCCCTGAAAAGGTTAAAAAGATTATACTGCTGAAGATTGAAGGCAGCCGTAAAATTAGTGAGGAGCTATTGGTGGACATCTACAAAAACCAGGAACCTGAGCTGATAGCATTTATGAATGAAGCAAAAAAACGGTCTATTAACATGTTTTTGAACGACATGGCAACAGCACAACAAGAAGGATGGGTACGGGAAGATATAAAGCCCGAATTCATTATGTACGTGCTTAACAAAATTCAGGAAATGGTAACTGATGAAAAACTAATGGCTTTATATGAAAGTCCCCAGCAACTCATTCTTGAAACAACCAACTTTTTCTTTTATGGCATCCTGTCAGACAAAAAATGAAAATGCCAGTTCTCATATTGTTGCTTTTGTTGATTAGCCCGGCAGGCCTGGCCCAGCAGAAATTTGAGTTTGACGGTCAGGCTCAGGGGTGGGCAAATTACAGCAGTGGCAACGATTTGGAAATCGGTTTGGGCGCCCGCTACATTCCGGAACTCAATTACAGCATTCCCATAAAAGAAAGCAAACTGATAGATTTTAAGGTTGCCCCCAACCTGGTGGCCTCCCTCAATTTTCACCCATTTGACACCGCCCAAACCGACGCGGGCATTTCGCCTTACCGGGCCTGGGCGCGTTATTCTACCAATCAACTGGAACTTAGGGTGGGACTGCAAAAAATCAGCTTTGGTTCCGCATCTATTTTTCGTCCGCTTATGTGGTTTGACCAGATAGATCCCCGCGACCCACTCCAACTCACCAACGGAGTGTGGGGCGCATTGGGCAGGTATTACTTTCTGAATAATGCCAACATATGGCTATGGGTACTTTATGGAAATGAAAATGTGAAAGGATGGGAAAGAATGCAAACGTATGAACAACACCCCGAGTTCGGTGGCCGCATCCAATATCCGGTCCCCAAAGGGGAAATTGCCCTTTCGTACCATCACCGCACGGCCGACTCCCGCAGCCTTGGCATTGAAGGGTACGAATTTGCCCGCATTCCCGAAAACCGCATCGGCCTTGATGGAAAGTGGGATATTGTTATAGGATTTTGGTTTGAAGGATCCTGGACACATAAAAGTAAAGATTTGGGTATATACACCAATCAAACATTGCTGAATGTAGGCGCAGATTACACCTTCGGTATTGGCAACGGGCTGAATGTAGTGGCTGAACAGTTGGTCATATCTTCAGGTGAAAAGGCTTTTAGTTTCTCCAATACCAGTACATTATCCAGCACATCGCTCTCCTACCCTATCGGGCTTTTTGACAATTTAAACGCCGTATTTTATTACGACTGGGCCAACGAAAACCTGTACAGCTTTGTAAATTTTCAGCGTGATTACAATAAATTTTCCCTTTACCTCATGGCTTTTTGGAACCCCAGTGACGGAAGCTCAATCCAGCAAAATGACCTGGTGAACCCTCTGGCCGGGAAAGGCATACAAATCATGATTGTATACAACCATTAAAACAACATAATTTATGGAAAAGAATGCCATCATTACCCTTGAACACCTTACCAAACGCTTCCCGGTAGGCAAAGGTGAGTTTACCGCTTTGAAAGACATTAACCTTACCTTTGGTAAAGGGGAATTTACCGGTTTGGTTGGCCCCAGTGGCTCTGGAAAAACCACCCTGCTCAACATCATCGGTTCGTTGGACAGCCCCACAGAAGGAAAAGCTACGGTATTAGGCAAATCTATCTCAGCACTGTCGCACAGAGAGTCAGCGGAGCTTCGCAACCTGCACATTGGTTTTATCTTTCAGGAATATCATTTATTGCCCGTTTACACAGTGTATGAAAATGTAGAGTTCTCGCTTTTGCTCCAGAATATGGACAGCACCCAACGCAAAAAAGCGGTGATGGAGGCTTTGGAATGGGTGGGACTCACCGATAAAGCAGATTCAAAGCCTTCCAAATTATCAGGGGGGGAAAGCCAGCGGGTGGCCGTAGCCCGGGCTATGGTAAAACGGCCGAAAATAGTACTGGCAGACGAACCCTCGGCAAACTTGGATGCCAAAAACGCCCACAATATTCTGAAGATGATGAAAAAACTGAACCTAGAACTGGATACTACTTTCATCTTTTCTACTCATGACGAAAAAGTGATGCAGTACTTGGACCGAATTATCTCTTTGGCAGATGGAAAAGTGGTGAAGGATGAATTGAAAAAACATGCAAATGTATAAGTTATGCTAACCTTTAAACTAGCTTTAAGAAACCTCCTTGGTGCTGGCATGCGCACCTGGCTCAATGTGATTGTGCTTTCCTTTTCCTATGTGGTTATCATTTTTTACAATGGTCTGATAGACGGATGGAACCAACAGGCACGCACCGATTCGATCAACTGGGAATATGGCCAAGGACAAATGTGGCACGAAAACTACGATCCTTTCGATCCATTCACCTTGCAGGATGCCCACGGCAAACTGCCTGCAAAAGCAAATTCAGAAGATTTAGTGCCTATCCTCATTACCCAGGGCTCTATTTATCCGCAGGGCAGAATGTTATCCATCAGCCTGAAAGGCATTCCTGCCGACCAGGATGTGTTAGCCTTGCCCACTACTACGCTGGATACAACCAACAATATTATCCCCGCACTTATTGGAAAGCGGATGGCGAATTCTGCCAAGCTCAAACAGGGAGATCAGGTGCTGGTACGCTGGCGGGATAAAAATGGCACTTACGATGCCAGCGAAATTGTGATTGCAGGGATATTTGACACTAATGTCCCCAGCATTGACAACGGACAGGTATGGCTGCCCATTCAGCAACTTTATGATATGACTGGCCTTAACGATCAGGCAACTTTATTAGTGGCGGGGAATGATTACAAACCCAACCCACTTGAAAACTGGAATTTCAAAAGCCAGGATGAGTTACTGGCTTCCATGGACGCAATTATCCAGTCAAAAAAAGTAAGTGGCGCCATCATGTATATATTGCTTTTGAGCATTGCCCTGTTGGCTATTTTTGATACCCAGGTGCTTTCTATCTTCCGCCGGCAAAAAGAAATTGGAACCTACATTGCCCTGGGCATGACCCGCCTTCAGGTAATGGCTTTGTTTACTGTAGAAGGAGGTGCGAACAGCTTGCTGGCAACAATAGTAGGCTCAATATATGGGCTTCCTCTGTTAATTTATTTAGGAAACACTGGATTTGCCATGCCTGAATACTCCGACAATTATGGTTTATCCATTGCCGAACGTATTTATCCGGCATACAGTGCGGGGCTTATTCTGGGAACGATAGCGCTGGTGGTAATATCTGCTACCATCGTGAGCTTTTTACCTTCCCGGAAGATTACCAAAATGAACCCGACACTGGCTTTAAAAGGAAAACTGCAATGATCAAATTAATTTTAGATAGAAATAGATTATGCTGACCTTTAAACTGGCTTTAAAAAACCTTTTGAGCGCAGGTATGCGTACGTGGCTCAATGTGATAGTGCTTTCCTTTTCATTCATTGTCATCATTTTTTACAACGGATTATTAGATGGGTGGCATCAGCAAGCCCGCACCGACTCCATCAACTGGGAATACGGGCAGGGGCAATTATGGCATAAAAACTATGACCCTTTCGATCCATTCACCTTACAGGATGCTCACGGCAAACTGCCGGAAAAGGCTAAAAAAGTGGACCTTGTACCCATTCTAATTACTACAGGTACTATCTACCCGCAGGGCAGAATGCAATCTGTTAACTTGAAAGGAATTCCTACAGGGCAAAAGGCACTGGCTTTACCCACCCCCGCGCTGGATACTACCACAGAGGCTATTCCGGCTTTGATTGGCAAGCGAATGGCTAATTCTGCCAAGCTGAAGCAAGGTGAACAGGTGCTGGTACGCTGGCGGGATAAAAATGGTACTTATGATGCCCGCGAAGTTGTGATCGTCCGGGTTTTTGACTCTAATGTGCCTACGATTGACAACGGACAGGTTTGGATACCCATTCAGGAGTTGCAGAACATGACAGGGCTGCAAGAACAAGCTACCCTGTGGATAGCCAGTCAAGGATATGCCCCTGTTAATTTTGACAATTGGAATTTCAAAGAGCAGGATACTTTGCTGGCCGATATTGATGCAGCAGTGCAGGCCGACAGGGTCAGCTCTGCTATCATTTATTTACTGTTACTAGGCATTGCTTTACTCGCTATTTTTGATACGCAGGTGCTTTCTATCTTTCGGCGTCAGAAAGAGATCGGTACCTACATTGCCCTGGGCATGACCCGATGGCAGGTTGTGGCTTTATTCACAGTTGAAGGAGGGGCAAACAGCTTACTGGCCGCCTTGGTTGGCTCGCTCTATGGCATGCCCTTATTAATCTATCTGGCGAAAAAAGGCTTTGCCATGCCTGAGTATTCTGACAATTATGGTTTGGCTATTGCTGATCGAATATATCCTGCATTTAGTGTAGGGCTTATTCTGGGAACTATCGCCCTGGTGGTGATTTCTGCTACCATTGTGAGCTTTTTGCCTTCCCGAAAAATTGCTAAAATGAATCCAACACTTGCTTTAAAAGGAAAACTACAATGATTAAATTCTTATTCAAAGGTATCTGGAGGGATGCAAGCCGCAGCAGGCTTCCCATTATTATTGTCAGCATTGGTGTGTTCCTCACCATTGTAATGACTGCATTTATCACGGGCGTGATGGGCGACATGGTAGATATGAACGCCCGCTTCACCACGGGCCACGTCAAAGTGATGACACGGGCCTATGCAGAAAATAAAGACCAACTCCCCAATGACCTGGCCATTTTAGGTGTAGACTCATTGGAAGAAGCACTGAAAGACACATATCCTGATATGCGGTGGGTACAACGAATCAACTTTGGCGGCCTGATGGACGTGCCCGACGAAAACGGGGAAACACGTGCCCAGGGTCCCGTAAGCGGCTTGGCCATTGAACTTTTAAACAAAAATAGTGGCCGGCATCCCGGCCGGGAGGCAGAAAGGCTCAATATTCCTGAATCCCTCCAAAGCGGGCGTATTCCCAATGCGGAAGGTGAGGTGCTGATCAGTGATGAACTAGCCAAAAAACTCAATATCCAATTAGGCGATGACATCACCTTGTTTGGCTCTACCATGTATGGCAGCATGACCTTTCAGAACTTTGTGGTAGTAGGTACAGTAAAGTTTGGCAGCAATGCCCTGGACCGGGGTGGTGTGATCGTTGACCTGCAGGATGCACAGCAGTTTCTGGACATGCAAGATGCAGCCGGGGAACTGCTGGGTTATTTTGAAGATGAATTATATGATGACGAAAAAGCAGCACAGGTGGCCCAAAGATTTAACCAACAATATGAAAGCACAGAAGATGAATTTGCTCCCACCATGCTCAGGCTGAAAGAACAAAACCAACTGGCCAGTATGATAGATTATACGGATAGTATGACTGGTATATTCATCGGTGTTTTTGTGCTGGCTATGTCAATTGTGCTATGGAACACCGGCTTGCTGGGCGGATTGCGCCGCTATACCGAATTTGGGGTACGCCTGGCGTTGGGAGAAGCCAAAAGTCATATCTATAAAACGTTGATCTATGAAGGGATACTGATAGGCATCCTCGGGTCTATACTTGGCACCGCCATAGGCATAGGCGTAGCTTTTTATCTCCAGGAGCAAGGGCTTGATTTTAGCAGCCTGATGGAGAATATTACGATGATGATGCCTACGGTATACCGTGCCCAGATCACTACTGAAACTTTCTATATTGGCTTTATCCCGGGATTGTTTTCTATGGTGCTGGGGCAGGCATTGGCAGGCATTGGCATTTACAAAAGGGATACGGCACAATTGTTTAAAGAACTGGAAGTTTAGAGAAATGCTAAATTATTAATGTTGAATATTGAATTTTTTTCATTCAACACTTAACATTTAAAACTCAACATTTCCTTTCATTCAACATTCAAAACTTAAAATTTTTAAAGAGATGAAAAGTATATTATTAGTTTTAATAAGTGCATTTTGGCTACAGGAATACCCTGATGCCAATCAGATATTGAAAAAAGTAGACGAAAACCTCAATTCTGATAATCGTATCTATGAATCAAAAATGGTCATTCACGGGCGCAGGAACAGCCGTACTATTACCTCAAAGGCCTGGTCAGTGGGTGATGAAAAAGCGCTGACCGAATACTTATCCCCGGCCAGGGAAGAAGGCACCAAAATGCTCAAGCTGGAAGACCAATTGTGGATATATTCCCCTTCTACCGACCGCACCATCCTGATCTCCGGGCACATGCTGCGGCAATCGGTGATGGGCTCTGACCTTTCGTATGAAGATATGATGGAAGACCGAAAACTCACCGAAATGTATGATGCCGAAGTGGTTGGAGAAGAAGAAATGGATGGACGCCCTACGTGGGTGTTGGAACTAACCGCCAAAGTAGATGATGTAGCCTACCAAAGCCGAAAACAATGGATAGATCAGGAGCGGTTTGTACCCCTCAAAGAAGAGCTTTACGCCAAGAGCGGACAACTGCTCAAGAAAACTACCCTGAAAGATGTGGTTCAAATTGATGACCGGTGGTTCCCCCGCAACATGGTATACAAAGATATGCTCAAAGATGGAGAAGGTACTGAGTTTATCATGACAGAAATAAAGTTCAATCAGGATATCCCCGAATACATTTTCTCTAAAGCGGCTTTGAAGAAGTGATTTGTTCCATTCTATAAAAAAATTTAAGGATATCTTTAAATAAAACAGAAATACCCTAAAAAGTAACTAGACAAAAACTGGATTGGTCAATTTTTTTTCTAAATTTTACTGAAAACAACACAACAAATAGTGATATTTATAGTTGATTTTCAAGCTTTTACAAATTAAGGAGCTTGACAGCTAAAAACTTTACAACTAGACTGTGTGTTGTATCATGAAGTTTGTAATTAGACCTAACCTCTTCCTTGTTTTGCTCTTACTTCTTTCTGTTTCTGTAAAAGCAAAAACATTCCAGGGTGATTCCCATACTGCCTCTCCTTCATGGTTTATAGATAAAGCCAATAGCATCCGATATCAAAATCCCGATAGTGCCATTGTATTACTTCAACGAGGGTATGAACAGTCGATAAATAATAAAGACACGCTAAATGCCATTTATTCACTTACCGAAATGTGTGAAATACATGCACATCATGCCCGGTATAAAGAATCGTATGATGGATACTGGAAAGCGCTTCAATTAGCCGACGAATCTAATAATGATGTAGCCAAGGCTTCCATTTATATAAATATTGGCAGGTTATACAGCTTTTATAAAAGAGAAGGGGAAGCCCTAAAGTATTTTGATATATCACTCCAAATTAATAAACAACTTGTTGCTGAGCAGGTGATTGCAGAAACCGAACTGCTCATGAATTATTATGCGATTGCAGCTACCTACCGTGAGCTAAACGATCCATTAATGGCTAAAGCTTATTTGGACAGCTGCCTTTTCGTATACGCTCCTGCTTCAGGGCAGCAAATGAAGCCCTACATAAAATTTGAATTGGCCTATGTAAAAGCCCAAAAAGGACAATATACAGAAGCCCTGAAGTCGCTACACGATATTCATCCCTGGTTTAAAGAAAACAAGCCTTCATACCTTGTGCTTGTGTATACTTACACGGGCGATATTTATAAGAAACTGGCAAACTACGCCAAGAGTGAAGAGTTTTATAAAAAGGCTTTAGCAGTTTCTTCCCAGTATCATAGTCACATTGATTTTACGCCCATTGTGCATGAAAAGCTTTCTGACATATATTCCCTTACCAAAGACTATTCCCTGGCATATAACAGCCTGAAAGCTGCTAAGGATTTGGACGCGCTATTCTTTGACAGCCGCTCTAAGAATAACCTTCCTCTGCTCGAAATTCAGGATGCATTTCGCCTGGAACAAGAACGACAAAACGAACTTATACGCAAACAAAGACTCGCCCAGTTGGAACATGACGATAAGGTTTGGTTCCTGCAAAAAATCATTCTAATCGTAACCATCGTTTCCATAATTCTTATCAGTATTCTGTATTTCCGCTATGAAAGAAGCAGGCACAAAGCCGAAAAACAACTAATAAAGAAAAAGCAGGACCTGGAAATACAGAAGGCCAATGAGGTTTTAGAAATTAAAAACAAAGAGCTGATTGCCTCTGCGGTACAGGTCATTGAAAGGGATGAATTGCTCTCCGAACTAAAATGTAAACTTGTGCAACAGAAGCAGGCGCCAAACCCTCAGGCACTGGGCAAACTTGTAAAAAGCATCGACTTGAGTACCTCCAGGGACTGGGAAGAATTTGAAACCCGGTTTACCTCAGTAAATGAACGTTTTTATGAAAGCCTGAGTAAAAAATTTCCAAAGCTTAGCCAGCACGATCATAAATTATGCGCATTGATAAAATTAAATTTATCAAGCAAAGATATGGCAAGGTTACTTGGTATTTCCATTGAATCGGTGCATACCAACCGGTACCGCCTCAGAAAAAAATTAGCATTGGAAAGGAGTACAAATCTGGAAGACTTTATTGCCAGGGTTTAGCTTTGAATAACATTGTTGAGAAAATATTTAACAATAGTGTAGCCTTAAATTTACACTGCCCTATGGTATTTTAAACATATATTGGTCTTCCCCCGTTAAAGTAGACACTGAAAAAAGAGTAAATTAGTAACCAAATCAGTGTCAAATATGAGAACTAGAAGAAAGTATACCAAAGAATTTAAAGAGGAGGCAGTTCGCCTCTCAGAGAGTAATGGTAGTAAGAGCCAAGTAGCTCGTGATCTAGGAATTCACATGAGTATGTTACGCCGCTGGAAACTGGAATTACAAGAAGAGGGAAAGAAAGCGTTTTCGGGTAAAAACCCTCGGTATGAGGAAATGACTCAATTGAAGAGAGAGAACAGACGTCTTCAAGAGGAGGTGGAGATACTAAAAAAGGCGGTTGGTATCTTCAGTATTCACCCACGCTAAGATACCAATTTGTTCAAGAATATGATGGGTGTTTTTCCATTACTGCTATGTGCAGAGTACTACAAATTTCAAGGAGTGGTTATTACGCATGGTTAACACGACCTGAGAGCAATCGTAGCCGAGAAAACAGACAATTAGTGGAACAGATCAGAGATATACATCAGCAAAGTCGTCAAAGCTACGGTAGTCCCAGGGTACATGCTGAATTACAAACTATGGGAGTAGCATGTGGTAAGAACCGCATTGCCCGCTTAATGCGGCTCAATGGTATTGCGGTGGAAAAGAAAAGGAAGTTTACCAAGACGACAGACTCAAATCATCATCTTCCTGTAGCCCCTAATCTACTAGATCAGCAATTTGAAGCAAGCAGACCTGATGCGGTATGGACCACTGATATTACGTATATCTGGACAAAAGAAGGTTGGCTGTACTTGGCTATTGTACTTGATTTGTTTTCTCGACGTATTATCGGCTGGTCTATGGCGTCCACTTTAGAGCGAACGCTGGTCATAACGGCATTGCGGATGGCAATCATGGTACGAAATCCAGTGAAAGGATTGATACATCACAGCGATAGAGGAAGCCAATATGCGAGCTATGACTACCAACGGATTCTTGAACAAAAGGGAATAAGGTGTAGCATGAGCCGTAGAGGAAACTGTTACGATAATGCCCCAACAGAGAGTTACTTTGCCACTTTGAAACGGGAGTTGGTTTACCGTAGAAATTACTCGAGCCATACTGAGGCTAAACAAGATATCTTCGAGTATATTGAGGTATGGTATAACCGAAAGAGGAAACATTCTGCAATTGAATATATGAGTCCGATAGAATATGAGCATCAGTGGAAAAAATCAATATCTACTGCTGCTTAACTGAATGTCTACTAAATTAGGGGAAACCCATATGATACTTTCTAAAACATATGTAGCGCTATTACTTAACAAGATATTCTACATTCCTGAAAACATTTTGATAAAATCGCATACGTGTATTTATATTACAATGTCTTTTGATTATAAGCGCAATATTTATATTATTAAACATCTAGTATAACCCTTGCTTTGAAACATAATATTCCGTCGTACCTTCAGTTTTTTTTTATTCCTATTTTCATATTGGTTCTCAGTCAATGTAAAAGCCAGGATGAACCTGAGTTTCTTTTAAGAGCCGGCCTTTTGGTAAACGAAGACCACACCTGGTTCAAAGCGTTCCAGTATTTTGGGGATATTCTGCACGAACGCTCTGAGGGTAGAATAAAACTGGAAGTGTACCCTTCAGAACAGTTGGGCAAAGAAATTGAAGCCATCCGGCTCATTCAGGTGGGCGTCATAGATATGACAGTTACAGGTTCAACACTCAACAACTGGATAGAAATTGCCACATTTTGTGAGATGCCCTTTCTTTTGAAAGACAGTACAGACATGCAAAACCTGATCAGGGGTCCGGTAGGCAGAAGAATTGAAGATGGAATGTTGTACAATACAGGGCTGAGGCCTGTGGCTTACTTTCAGCGGGGGCCCCGACACCTCACCTCCAACCGCCCCATCCGCCACCCCGATGATCTCAACGGGTTGATTGTACGCGTACCCAATGTGCCTTCCTTCGTGACGGCCTGGAGTGCATTAGGCGCCAAACCTACCCCCATGGCATTTTCAGAAGTTTTCACTTCCCTCCAACAAGGCACTATTGAGGCCCAGGAAAACCCTTTTCCACTTATATTGAGCGCTGGTTTTGCAGAAGTACAAAAGTATATCAACCTCACCGGGCATGTAGTAAGCTGGGTGTATCCGGTGATTGGGGAACAGCAATTTCAGGAATTTCCTGATGACCTGCAGGAAATTTTTCTGGAAGCTGCCAAAGATATGCAGGCTTATGAACACCAGCTTTTCCTGGAAGGGGAGCAAAAAGTACAAGAAAAACTCAAGCAGCAGGGAATGGAATTTATTGAAGTAGACAAAGAGGCTTTTAGCGAAAAGTGCAGGGAAGCCCTTTTTAATAGCCTTTCACCCGAAATGCAAACAGTTTATCATCAGGTTTTAGAATCGAAAAAATGAAAAATACAATAGGTTTCATTGACAACTTATTAAAAGCAGGTACCCTGATCAGCACCTTTGGCTTCATCGGGGCTACGCTTATTCAGATTTATGCCAGGTTTTTTATGGATAACGCCCCTGCATGGACAGAAGAGGCTTCCCGTTTTTTCTTTGTATATGCCGTTAGCTTTGCTGCCGGCCTTGCGATGAAAGATCATTATTATGTTTCACTGGATGTGCTGTTTAATAACCTGAAAGCGCATCAAAAAAAGTGGATTGAGGTTGGTATTGCTGCTTTCACCTTATGCCTCTTTCTGATTTTAGCTATTTTTTCCATTCAATTTATTGTATTAGGCATCCCGGAAAAATCACCCAGCCTGGGTATTTCCATGGCATTGGCATTTGCCAGCATGTTGGTGCTGGGCACTTCGATAAGCCTGTACGCTTTGCTCGATTTGTGGAAAAACCTCAAGAAATCGTCATGACAATTATCCTGGTATTAGTTTTCATTCTCTGCCTGTTACTGCGTTTTCCCATCGCCTTTTCGTTGGGTTTGTCCTGTCTGGTGTATGTATTATTGGAAGGGATTCCCCTCATCATTTTGCCCATGAAAATGTATTCAGGCATTGATGTGTTTATATTGCTGAGCATTCCGGGCTTCATTCTTGCCGGAAACCTGATGAATGAAGGAGGGCTTACCGAAAAGATCATAGCGTTTTGCAATCACTTGTTGGGTCATATCAGGGGTGGTCTATCGCTGGCCAACATAGGGGCTTCCATGTTGTTTGCAGGCATTTCAGGCACGGCCGTTTCGGATACCGCCAGCATAGGGGCCATCCTGATTCCAGCCATGAAAAAAGAGGGGTACGGAGCCGGGTTTTCCTGCGCGGTAACTGCTTCTTCATCTACCGTGGGCCCCATCATCCCTCCCTCTGTTCCCATGATTATTGCTGCCACCCTCAGCGGACTATCAGTAGGGCGATTGTTTCTGGCCGGAGCCATTCCGGGTTTTCTGCTGGGGGCGGGATTGATGGCAGTAGCCTATTACATCTCGGTAAAAAACAGTTACCCCAAACATCCCCGCAGTAGTTTGCAACAGATCGGAAGAGGTTTTATTAATACATTCTGGTCACTTTTGATGACTTTCATTATCTTATTCGGCATTGTAGGAGGCATTTTCACACCTACAGAAGCATCTATCGTAGCTGTGTTTTATGCATTGCTGATCGGCGTATTTGTGTATAAAAAGCTTAATTTCAAGAATGTTGGGATGATTGTGGTGGAATCTATGAAAACATCGGCTTCCCTGATGGTGCTGGTGGGATTTGCCAACCTATTTGGGTGGATATTGATAACAGAACAACTGCCCCAGCTCATAGCCAGTGAGATATTGAATTTTTCTGGTAATAAGTATGTGGTGCTATTGTTAATCAACCTGCTATTGATCTTTGTAGGCACTTTTATGGAAACTATCGCGGCTTTACTAATATTATTTCCCATTCTGCTAAAAGTTGCCATCTCTGTGGAGGTAGACCCCATACATTTTGCCGTAATTGCTGTCTTAAACCTGATGATAGGGCTTACCACGCCTCCGGTAGGTGTTTGCTTATTCGTATCTTCCAGCATTGGAAAAGTATCGATGAAGGAAGTGAGTAAAGCAACTTTTCCTTTTTTGATAGTGAGCCTGTTGGTACTAACTTTAGTAACCCTCTTTCCGGAATTATCCCTGTATTTACCAGGCTTGTTTATGGATTAAAAATAAAACTGTATTCTCTTATTCACAATAAAAATCATATTATGGAAAAAT
This sequence comes from Cyclobacteriaceae bacterium, assembly GCA_965230065.1. Classification (GTDB taxonomy): domain Bacteria; phylum Bacteroidota; class Bacteroidia; order Cytophagales; family Cyclobacteriaceae. The sequence goes on from OZ245942.1 coordinate 5,914,501, forward strand.
CAACAAACAACCTAAAACCTTTTACTAAAAACAATGGAATATCCCGGCGTTCGGCAATTCAGTCGGTATTAGGTGTAGCAGGCATGGGCATGATGGCCCTGCCACAAACCTCTTATGCTTCACAGCCCGGCCGCTACCAGGCTAAAGAAAAGGTAAGAATTACCAAACTGGAAACCTTCCTTGTCAAACCCCGGTGGATTTTTTTGAAGATTCATACCGATTCCGGTGTGGTAGGGCTGGGCGAACCCTTGCTGGAAGGAAGGGCGCTCACCATACAAACAGCCATCAAAGAAATAGAGCCTTACCTCATTGGCAAAGACCCCAGGCAGGTAGTCCATCACTGGCAGGCTATTTACCGTCATGCTTTTTATAGGGGCGGCCCTATTCTTACCTCAGCGCTAAGTGGCATTGACCAGGCTTTGTGGGACATCAAAGGCAAACTTTTAGGTATACCGATACATGAATTGCTCGGTGGCCCTACCCGCGACCGGGTGCGTATTTATGGACGGGCAAAAACGCCTGAAGATATGAAGAAAAGAATAAGCGAAGGGTACACTGTTATCAAAACAAGTGTGGCGAAAGAGTATCCTGCCCGGGCCGTAGAAAACCCTAAGTTTATCAAAAATGCAGAAGAGAATTTCGCTGCCCTGCGGGAAGCCGGAGGAGATAGCATGGACATTGGCATAGATTTTCATGGGGCTATTTCCCCCCAAACTGCCAAGGTACTCATCAAAGCCCTGGAGCCTTACCAACCCATGTTTATTGAAGAACCCTGCCAGGCACAAAATGTGGATGTACTGGTGGATATTGCCCGCAGTACCTACCTGCCCATTGCCACAGGCGAAAGGATTTTTACCAAATGGGGCTTCCGCGAAATTCTTGAAAAAGGCGCGGCCAGTATCTTACAACCCGACCTTTGCCATGCCGGAGGTATCACCGAAGGGAGAATCATTGCCGGAATGGCAGAAGCTTATTATGCCCAGATAGCCCCTCACAACCCCATGGGCCCCATCTCTTTGGCCACGGGTTTGCAGCTGGCGGCCAGCATTCCGAATTTCCTGGTACAAGAGCAGGTGACATTGGGTGAAGGTTATTTGAAAGAACCCTTCCAACTGCAAAAAGATGGAACAGTGATGGTACCCACAGCTCCCGGACTTGGTATTGAGCTGGATGAAGACCAGTTAGCCGATAAAATTGGGCATGACTGGAAAAACCCGGAGTCTTACGATCCACGGGATGGCTCTGTGGTAGATTGGTAAACTGAACCGCTTAAATTATCATTGCAATGCAATATTATCCCAATAATAATTTGAAGCGCAACGGCCATATGCAATGGTTATGGGCCAGGGTCATCGTACTGATGACCCTGATCACCCCATTCCACTGCAATATGCTGTTGGCTCAGGAGGGCAAACCCAATATTCTGTTGATGATGACAGATGACCAGGGATATGGGGACGTAGGGTGTCATGGGAATCCTTATTTGAAAACACCCCATCTGGACGCCCTTGCCGCAGAAAGTGTAGAAATGACACATTTCTTTACTTACCCGAGTTGCTCACCTACCCGGGCAGGGTTGATGACCGGACGTTATCCTTACCGTACAGGCGTGGTAGGCGTAACCCAAACCTCCCATCTGATGAATACAGCGGAAGTTACCATCGCTGAGATATTGCGTGAAGCAGGTTACCGTACCGGAATTTTTGGCAAGTGGCACCTGGGCGACAACTATCCGATGCGCCCCTCAGACCAGGGGTTTGAGGAATCGCTGGTACACAAAGCGGGAGGAATCGGACAGGCCGCTGACCCACCAGGCAATTCTTACTTTGACCCTATATTGCAACACAATGATGTGCCCGCAAAATACGAAGGGTATTGTGACGATATATTTACGGATGCGGCCATGGATTTTATAAGCCAGCAAAGTGATCAGCCGTTTTTTGCCTATTTAGCCACTAATTTGCCTCATTTTCCTTTAGACGTTCCTGATGAAAAGGCCGACCCTTACAGAAAGATGGGACTCCACGAAGACAATGCCCGTACCTATGGCATGATCACCAATATTGACGACAACGTAGGGAGGATATTAGCCAAAATCGAGGAGTTGGGTATTGCCGAAAACACCATCGTCATTTTTCTATCGGATAACGGTCCCAGACACAGAAGGACGAAAAACGACGTGTATCCGGGACGGTATGTGGCAAACCTGCGAGGCACCAAAACCTCTGTGTACGAAAATGGGACGCGTGTTCCCTTCTTTATTCGCTGGCCTGAAAAATTACCCCGGGGGAACAAAATCAATACCATGGGTACTATGATTGATGTACTCCCTACCCTGCTGGATGCCTGCGCAATTGATCCGCCCAAAGAGGTACGTATTGATGGTGTATCCCTGCTGCCTTTGCTGGAAGGGAAAGAGAGCAACTTGCCAGATCGTGTGTATTTTACCCAATGGCACCAGGGACCAGTACCATTTGAATATGTTCATTTTGCTGTTCGTGGGCAGCAATATAAATTGATTGCACCCCAGGATGACCCGCACCATATTGTTTACCAGCCCTCCGACCAGGAATTAAAGCAGATTTTGGGTTCCCTGGAATTATATGATGTGGAAAATGATTCAAGTGAACGTATCAATATTGCCAAAAAACATCCTGAAATCGTGCTTGATTATCTGGAGAAATATGAAAACTGGTTTGATGATGTAACTGCCGAAAGGGATGCCAGGGGCATTCAACGGATATTTCTCGGTAATGCGGCCCAACCTAAGGTGCAACTTTCGAGGTTTGATTGGGGAGGCCCCCGGAATATTACCGGTAACAGCTATGGATACTGGCATGTGCATACAGAAACCAGTCGGTATCGTATCACCTTGCACTATGACAAAGCACAGATGAATGGCACAGCGCATATCAGGTATGGAGAGGTGCATGAAGAAAAACCAATCCGGGAAGGAGATATCCAAACCGAATTTGAAAATGTTCTGTTAGAAGAAGGCACAGGTAATTTTCAAGCCTTTCTGAAAATAGAAAGATTGCCCACTGGCGTTCGGTATGTGGATGTGGAAAAGATGGATTAATTGAAGCCTGTTCCTTAAAAAAGAGACACTTATTCCACTTTGCTACAGGATTTTCTTTCTAAATTCCCTTGGCGTACATTTATTAATTTTCCGGAATGCCGCATTAAATAGACTAATCGAGTTAAACCCACTATCATATAAAATTTCTGTAATGCTTTTATCCGTTGAAATCAATTTTCGTTGTGCAAATGATATTCTTTCCTGGGTAATATATGCATTTATCGTCATACCAAAAGTTTTTTTAAAAATCACATTGGCATAGTCAGGGTGTAACCCAACCTTTTTACCAATGTCAATGGCTTTGATTTGTTGACGATAATGCTTAGCAATAAACAAAGCAATTTCTTCAACTTTACTGATTTCACTTGAATGATTTTTAGAAGGTCTGCTCTGTTTTGAGGGCGAAATTATTTCAGCCATTCTCAGCAATCTTGCATGCATTTCAAGTAAAATCACCTTGTGGTCTTTTTTCTTGGAAAAATCTTTAATCCAATTCTTTATGATATACTCGTCGTAAAAAGAATGTTCTCCTGAGTTTTCAATGATAATTTCCCCTTTAAGAACTTTATCTACAAAAAAGACCGGGAGTTTCCATTCTAAAAATATCGTCAAGGGAATAGTGCATACGAAATAGGGAGTAGAATCGGTATGGTTTACAATTTGATGAGGAACCACCCCCCAAAATAAGGCGAGGCTTTTTGGTGGTATTGTGATTTTAGAACCATGAAATAGGTATGTTAGGCTTCCTTCCGGAAAATAATTAATCTCAATTTCATTATGCCTGTCTGGTTTTCTCATCAAATCAGGCTGCCACAATTCGCATGTTAATCCGTAGGGCCTGAATTCCCTCCTACTCTCGTCAAACGTATTCAACATCTCGGAATACTGCATGTTCACATCGGAATATTAGTTGTTCAGGCAATAAAACGAGGGTAAATTTACAATTTATTTGAAAAATATTTACAAAGTCCCTTCAAACGTTCTGATCTGGGTGCCTTCAAATAAGATGGATCTGATCAGGCTGTTTTCTTAAATTAATTCTTTATATAAGATGAAAATTAAGTATTCAATTATTATTTCAATTATAGTCTTCACCATTGCTGTGGCTTCTAAGTCGATATGGGCAGGTAAAATAGCTGATGCAGAAGAATGCACTGAATCAACAACAAAAGACAGGGAAAAGACTTCTAAACAAAAAGAAAAACATCGGGTGATAATCACATCGGACTTTCCACCAATCGGTGTGGTAAAATCGGGCGATAATATTCCCAATACTCAAAAAAGCGATCCTGACGACATGCAGTCAATGGTACGCTTCTTATTGTATGCCAATGAATTTGATATAGAGGGTTTGATTGCATCGGCAGGAACCTTTGCCATGGTAGCCGATAAAAATAATATTCTAGGTGTATTGGATCAATATGAAAAAGTATATGACAATCTAAAAACATACGATCCTGATTATCCAACCGCCGATTATCTTCGCTCCGTTACCTATGAAGGCAAGGGAAATAATAATGGCATCAGTATCAAATGGGGATGCGGCAAACAACCTTATACCGACCTTATTGGCGAGGGCCTGGACAGCGAAGCTTCAAATGCCATCATAGCGGCAGCCGATAAGCCTGATCCTCGCCCCATATGGATCGGCGTTTGGGGTGGCCCGCGAGAGATTGCCCAGGCAATTTGGGACGTGAAGAATACACGCAGCGAAGAAGAGCTAAAGGCTTTTATTGGCAAACTTCGGGTTTTTCTAATTGCATGCCAAGACGCTACCCATGAGTGGCTAATGAATGAATTCCCGGACTTGTTTATTATCGAATCGATAAAGACATATGGGGGTATGTTCAACAATCAGGATTCGAGGTCAGACCTTGCCTGGGTCAATGAGAACATACGTTTTAACCACGGCCCTCTTTGTGCTGTATACCCGCACGAGGGCATCGGGATTACCGGCGTTTGTGAAGGAGATTCACCTTCTTTTCTGTATCTGGTCAGCGCAAATCGTGGTATCAACGATCCCGAAGACCCCACGCAACCAAGCTGGGGCGGACAATACGTACGCAAAGAAAATACCAATCATTATGTCGATGGTCCTGGAGGATCGAGCATTACCCGATGGCGAGACGATTACCAGAGAGAGTTTAAAGAACGCGCAGACTGGTGTATTAAATACAAGCCCCGCATAATCAACACCACGGATTTGGGAGCAGACCCGGATGATGAACAATCCATGGTACGCCAGTTGGTCTGTGCCAACGAGTTTGATATCGAGGGTTTAATCGTTGCTACCGGTTGTTGGAAAAAGAGCCAAAACAACACCGACATGCTTGACAAGATTGTGGATGCCTATAGTGAAGTTTATCCAAATCTTACTGTTCATGCTGATGGATATCCCACCCCGGAATATCTAAAATCCATTGCTGTAATGGGGCAAACAGGATACGGTATGAGTGATGTGGGTACAGGCAAAGATAGTCCCGGTTCAGAACTGATCATTGCTTCCGTTGATAAAGACGACCCGCGCCCGGTTTGGGTGATGGGCTGGGGAGGCATGAACAATGTTGCCCAGGCTATTTGGAAAGTACGTAAAACACGTTCTCCAGAAGAATTTGAAAAATTCTTAAGTAAACTAAGGCTATTCGATATCCTGGGGCAGGATGATGCAGGGGCATGGATCGCAAAAACTTTCCCTGATGTTTTCTACATCCGTGCTACAGGTGTATATAGTTGGCAACCGTCTGATGAATATTTAGACGAGCACATCCAAAACCATGGTCCCTTGGGAGCGGTTTACCCCGATCGGCAATGGGCTACCGAGGGTGATACACCGGCATTCATGCATGTGTACCCTAATGGACTTAACAACCCCGAACAGATAGACCAGGGCGGCTGGGGTGGTCGTTTTAGTTTCACAAAGAAGGCAGGCATTCGAAGCATGTCTGAAGTGGCCAAAATAAATAAAGAGGCAGAACCACAGTACGACCCTTACTATATGTATGGAAACACGGAAGAGGTTGGCGAGGCCATAAAACGCTGGGGCAATGGTATTCATAACGACTTTGCTGCACGCATGGACTGGAGTATTACCAACAACTATGAGGATGCAAACCATCATCCAGTTGCAATATTGAACGGGGACAAAACCAGGCAGGTATTGAACATAACTGCCAATGCCAGATCAAGCATTGAGCTTAATGCAAAAGGATCAAGCGATCCCGATGGTGATTCGCTGACCTACTCCTGGTCGTTTTATGGTGAACCCAGCTCCTACAATGGATCTGTAACCATTCAGAATAGTTCCTCTCCAGCGGCTACCCTGGAAATTCCCGGGGATGCCGTTGATAAGACTATTCATATCATACTGGAAATTCATGATAATGGCACCCCCAATTTATATGCCTATCGGCGTATAATTGTTGATGTACGACCAATTAGTAATGAATAACCTATGCCGGAATGCCATATATTTCCATATCCACTTTTCTGAAGAAGAGAGAAAACAAATATGCACTCTACGGTCATGCCCCGCAAGTGAAGAAATAGATAGTGAGAAACGCTTAGCATAAGAGGCTGCCGCCTGATCATTTACCGTTCCATGGTGGCCCCTGTGCTACGAATCCCCTTTGTTTATGGAACAAGTGGGAGAGAAGATAATATAAGTATTCACAAGGCAGTCATATATTCCACCCTGCGGGAAACCTCAGAGTCTTCACGCACTTTTTCAGGGATTTTTTCCAGCTGCAAATCAAAGTCATACCCATGATCCGGAGAACCCATCAGGGCAATAGAATTAAAAATAAGCAGTGACTCAACCGGGTCTTCTGAAGCATATAATGCCTGCGTCATCACTTTTACAGGATTTTCTGCCCTGATGATTCCCATGAATTCTGCCGCCCGCACCCGGTTGATCAATTCCGTGTCCTCAGAGGCAATACTTCGGGCCATGGGCACCACTTCCCTGGCTGCTTCACCAAACGAACTACAAACGATCAGGGCCCAGTATCGTTCCCAGGGATCCGATGATTTTAGACTTTCTTTTAACCTCCCTTCGGCCTGCTCAAAACTTTGCAGGGAAAGATCAGCCAAATCCCTGTATCGCATAATGGCTGCCTGATGTTGCTTGCCGAAGCTGACAGGGTTGTCAAATGCATGGGCCACCAGGTAGTGCTCAGGATAAAAAGACAGATCAGGCATAGCTGTAACCCAGTTATTGAGCTTGTTTCTAAGGCTTTGGAGTGTATCCTCATATTGAGGGTCCCCGGCAAGGTTATTTGTTTCAAAAGGATCAGATTCAATATCAAAAAGTTGTTCTGCCGGGCGCGGTTCAAAAAAAGCAGATTGGGCCTCATTTAATGCACCTTCCAAATAAAGTGACTTCCACTCCTGGTAGGCCAATTGCCTGTACCGGTAATTATTCATCAGGCCATCGAAGTTGAAGGGTTGATAATTCCGAATGTATTTGTAGCGCCCTTTACGCACCGAGCGCACCTGGTCATACTTTTCGTCAAAACGATCGGCATACCCATAGGCTTCATCCCTTAACGTTAGTGTTTGTTCACTGATACCCTCACCCAAAAATGGTTTTCCATCCATTTGTTCCGGCACCTCAATCCCCACTAAATGAAGCACTGTTGGTGCCAGGTCAATAAAGCTGACAAAACCATTGGTTGCACTCCCTTTCGGAAGTGGTGCGAGGTGCTTATACTTTTCAGGAACATACACTACCATAGGTACGTGCAGCCCGGTTTCATACAAATAACCCTTACTACCGGGGAGCACGCCTCCATGGTCTCCGTAATAGAAAATAAAGGTATTGTCCAGGAGGCCATCCTCTTTCAACGCGTTCACTACCTCCCCTACTTCTGTATCCATTTCCTGAATCTTGTCGCGGTAATAAGCATTGGTGTATTTAAAAAGTTCGGTGTTCGGGTGCTTTGGTTGTACCTCAAAGGAATTGGCGTCAGTGGTGGTTGGGGTTTGCCTGTCCTCTTCCGTAAAATGCAACCTTGATTCATGCGTAGTCTCAATATTGTGTACATACATAAAGGGCTGTCCTTCCGTCCTATTTCCATAATGCGCTTGCTTTGAAGATTCATCCCAAACTCCATTACCCTTGATAAAATTGTAATCTTCTTTGGCATTATTGGCGGTATAATAACCCGCTTTTCGCAGGTAAAACGGAAACATCATCAGGGAATCGGGCATGGGCACTTGTTTCAGTTTACGGTGAAACTGTGTCCCTGTGCGCGGCCCATAGCACCCTGAAATAATGGCTGAACGCGCTACACTGCAAACAGCCCCATTTGAGAAGACACGATTAAATTGAATCCCCTGCGCTGCCAGTGCCGCAATGTTAGGCGTTTCGATGCCATTCTTATCAAAAAGCTTCAGGTAATGCTTGGAGTTATCTTCCGAAACAATCCATACAATATTGGGAGGAGGTAATTCCTCAGCTGTTTGTAATTGGCAGGAAGAACCCAGAAAGAGGATGGTGCATACACCCCAAACAGTGATTAACTTTAAAATTTTCATTACCCTTAATTTAACATAGTGTAAAATGTTGAAACCAAAAAAATATCGGGGCCGACAAACCCCGATATTGGCATTACATAGTTAGTGAATTTTCCCGTTTTTTTCAATAACCCGTATTTTGTGTTAACCCTACCTTATCGATTTCAGTTGACGGGATAGGCAAACAGTAATTTTCTATGTTAAATGTCTGCTCTCTGCGGAGATCAAAAAACCAATGCCCTTCAATTTGTCGCTCATACTTGATGCCTTTAAGAAGCGTCATCCACCTCTATTGAACAACCAAGCTTAGGGTTTGTTTATGTTTTATTTTTGAAAGCGAAAGGATAAAAACCCAAACAAGCGCTTAATCATCCCAATGTTGCTCTATCACTTCCTGGATCATGGGATAGTCTTCGTCTTCTTCATCCAATTCCTGGCGAAGCTGTGCCAGTTGTTTCTTTAAATCAGCCTGGATCGTTGCGTAAGCCGGGTCGTTATACACATTATTCATTTCATGAGGGTCTTTCTTAAGGTCATACAACTCCCATCCGGGAGGGGTTTCAAAGGCGTAGCGGTTCCCCCAGCCTTCAAGGTTTGCTGCTACCTTAGTATCTTTCCAATACCTGCCGTAGAAAAAGATGAGTTTGTAATCTTTCGTCCTCACCCCAAAGTGGGCCGGGTTGGCATGCCGGTGGGCCATGTGCATCCAGTACCGATAGTAGGTGGCCTGTGGCCAATCTTCCGGCTCCTCTCCCGTTTCCAGAATGGTAGCAAAACTCCTGCTCTGCATATAATCCGGAACTTCCCCGCCAGCCATCTCAATGAGCGTGGGGGCAAACTGGGTGTTATTGATGAGGGCATCCGTTTTACTACCTGCTTTGACCTTCTCAGGATATCGGACAATAAAAGGCATCCGCATAGATTCTTCGTACATCCAACGCTTGTCAATGTAGTCATGCTCGCCAAGCATAAAGCCCTGGTCTCCCGTATAAACAATAATTGTATTATCCATAAGGCCTTCCTTTCTCAAATAGTCGAATAATCGCCTGAGGTTATCATCTACTCCTTTTACACATCGCAGGTAACGCTTCAAATACTCCTGATAGGCCAGGTGTGCATATTCAGGGTCGGGAATGGTGGAATCAATCTCCATATGCATGCCCATGTTGCGGATGGTATTACGGTGCGATACCGATGAACCTATATCGTGGATCAGTGCATCGTTGACGCCCCGGGTTGCCACAGAACCATTGTTTTCATTATCGTACAAGCTGGAGGGTTCAGGGATTTCAGTATCTTCCAGATATTCCTGATAACGAGTAGCAAACTCAAACATATCATGGGGTGCTTTGTAGTGGTGCATCAGGAAGAAGGGGCGCTCTTTGTCTTTACGATTTTCTAACCAACTCAGGGTGATGTCGGTAATTTGATCGGAAGAATGCCCAATGGTTTGAATCGTATCTTCAGGCCACCCTTTTTCGCCTTGTACTCGAAAATCTGGGTTGAAATAATCTCCCTGACCGGGCAACACACAATAGTAATCGAAGGCAGCGGGTTCTTCTTTGAGATGCCACTTACCAACCATAGCGGTTTCGTAGCCCAGCTTTTTCATTTCTACAGGAAGGTACTGCTGGTCGGGGGGAATACGACCATCCAGGTCAAGTACTCCGTTGGTTTGTGGATACTGCCCTGTGATAATGCTGGCCCGGGAGGGTGTGCAAATGGAGTTGGTACAAAAAACATTGGTAAACAACATGCCCTCTCTAGCCAGCGCATCAATTGTTGGAGTAGGGTTCAGTACGGCCAACCGACTTTCGTATGCTCCCACAGCCTGGGTAGTGTGATCGTCTGACATGATAAAGATAATATTAGGCTGGGTATTTTTCGAGGTTTCAGGTGCACAAGCAATGAAAAAACAGCTTATGGATACAGCAATAAAGAATAATTTCATGTGTAGCATTAATTCTGGTTGTTAATTTCCTGTTCAAATTATAAAAAACATCTATAAGAAAAATATTTTCCTTTCATAAAGTATACCTATCCATCAGTCCAGGGGCCATAGTCCCAGGGTTACGCTTTTCGAGACATATGGATGAAAGCCACCCTATATCCAAAGGTGGAAATCACAATAAAACAAATAAGCGGCAAAAAGAAAGAAGCCCGGGCAGGCGAAAGAAAATCAAAGGCCCATTGATCGATGATCAATCCTTGTAAGGGTGGCATCACAGAACCTCCCAAAATAGCCATGATCAGCCCTGCAGCCCCAAACTTTGCATCTTCGCCCATGCCCCTCAATGCAATCCCGTAGATGGTCGGGAACATCAGCGACATACAGGCTGAGGTGACCACCAGGCAGTACAGGCCGACAATGCCCCCCACGAAAATCACCCCTGCAATACTTACAATGCCTGCCAGGGCCAGATACATTAACAAGGCACCTGGCTGGATGTATTTAAGCAGAAAGGTGCATATGAACCGGCTTCCGGCGAAAATTATCATGGCGTAAATGTTATATTGTTGAGAAACCACTTCCGCTTCTTGTTCAGTCATACCACGTGCCGTAAACACTTCTGTACCGTACTGAATGATAAAGGTCCAGCACATGATTTGTGCACCTACATAAAAAAACTGAGCAACTACGCCTTCCACATACCGTTTGGAGGCAAACAGCCGCTTGAATGTAGGACCAAGGTTCAGGCTTTTATCCTTTTCTGCATTCACCGGCATTTTCATCAGGGCAATCACGATTAGCATCACCAGAATTACAATACCGATTACTACATAAGGCCCCCTGATTACTTCCAGGTCGGCCATTTTTACCGCATCAAATTGGTCCGGGGGTAGTACACCCCTGGCAGCAAAATCGCGGCTGTCCAGCTTTGCAATAATCATCTCTTTGGCAATCCACATACCCAACAATGAACCCATGGGGTTGAAAGACTGTGCCAGGTTCAGCCTTTGGGTGGCCGTCTCTTCGTGACCCATAGAAAGAATGTAGGGATTGGCAGAGGTTTCCAGAAAGGATAGGCCACAGGTGAGGATAAAATAGGCTAATAGAAAGGGGCCAAACAGGCCTATCCAACTGGCAGGAATAAAAAGTAAAGCCCCTGTGGCATACAATCCCAACCCTACCAGAATGCCCGCTTTATACGAAAACTTCCGGATAAAAACGGCTGCCGGGAAGGCCATCACAAAATATCCTCCATAAAAAGCAAACTGCACCAAAGATCCCTGGAAATTACTCATCAGAAAAATCTTTGAGAAAGCTTTTACCATGGGGTTGGTAATATCATTGGCAAATCCCCATAGCGCAAAACATGTTGTAATCAAAACAAAAGGAAGGATGAGATGAGATGCGACTACGGGCATCTTTTTTTGGGTAATCATGGTTTTTCTATTAGGATCAAAGTATTGTGAAAATTAAATTTATAAAGACACAACTGCTTTAATTACTTTAGATTCAGGCCTGAGCCAATCTTCAAACTGGTCTGCCATTTCTTCAAACTTACTCCGGTGGGTAATCCACTGATCTACATTAATTCTCCCCTCCTCCATCATGCGGATGATCTGTTTAAAATCTGAAGGCAATGCGTTCCGGCTGGCCATGAGGGTTAATTCTTTCTTATGAAAGTAGGGGTCATGAAAGCTAAAATCACCCTGGAACAGACCGATGAACACAATGCTGCCTGCCGGGGCTGCATATTCCAAAGCTTGGCTCATAGAATGTTTGTTGCCCGTGGCATCTAACACTACGGTAGGCAAGTCCCCGTCAAATTGCTCTCTCAACTTTTCAATAGTGTCTTCTTTTCCGGCTACCACTGTGCCCGCAATATCCGTAACGCCGGCAGCAAAAGCCAGGCGGTCTTCACTCAGGTCCATTACTACGGTTTTGGCACCGGCAGCGGTAGCAAACAGTACTGCCCCCAACCCGATGGGCCCGGCACCTACGACCAGCACCGAGTCATCCGGGCTTACTCTTGCCCGGTTTACGGCATGACAGCCTATGCCCAGGGGTTCTATTACCGCCAATTGTTCATAGCTCAGCTTGTCAGATTTGTGCAGGTATTTGGCAGGTACTTTGATGAATTCCCGCATGCCCCCATCTTCGTGAACGCCAATGACGGAAACATTTTCCCCGCAATTGGTAAAACCATTGCGCACTGCCTGGTCTTGGGTAGTATTCAGGTAAGGCTCTACCGAACATCTATCACCTACTGTGACGCTAGTAACCTCCCCTCCTGTTTTCACTACTTCCACACCCAACTCATGGCCCAATATCCTGGGATAGGTAAAAAAAGGTTGTTTGCCCCTGAAAGCATGATAATCGGTACCACAAATGCCAATACGGTGTACTTTCACTAAAACTTCATTGGGTTGGAGAGTTTCATCCAGCGTAGTGTCGGCATAGTTTAACTTTCCGGGTTGTTCTAATACAAGGGTTTTCATTTAATATGCTAATTACTTCTAATTTCAATGATTTTTTTGGTGATTTCATCAAAGATGGCTTTGGGCAATGCGCCCTGCTGCCAGTCGCTGACGGTAGATTGTATCTGGGTGATTTTGCGTGCCCCCATCACTACCCTGGCGGCTTCTCTGATAGAAAATAGGTAACGTTGTGCCAAAGTAGCAAGGGGCAAATCATTTTGTTGGGCAATTTTATTCACTACTTTGGCTGTCTCAATATCCAAGGCTGTAATCCACTCCGTATTGGGTGGATGTAAAATATAACTATCGAAACGGTTGCCTAAAAGGGCCATATGCAATGCAGAAGCTGCATAATAGGCTACGCCTACTTTCTGAAAAGAAGGTATATCCTTATCAAACGCAGTGAGGTTGCAGGAATCCATTTTTAAAAAACCAGAAACTACCTGAAAATTTTCGGTGATGATGTAGGGACGGAAACCACCTGTCGGATTCCCTCCCACACCCAGCATCCTCGTCAACCCTTCCGCCCTGAAATCCTTGAGCGTATCCAGTATTTCTTCTATATTTTCCAACGGTACCAGATGGGGTTCATGTAGAAATAACAGGTCTACTTGCTCCACGCCTAGCCGGTCCAGGCTGCGCATCAGGCTTTGGCGCATGCTTTTGGCTGAATAATCCACATAACACTCATCAGCTTTTTCTGCCGGAAGCCGGCCTACTTTGGTACTGATAAAAGGCTGGGCACCTTTCCACCTGCGCAGCGCTTTGCCTACGAATTCTTCTGACCTGCTGTAAGAGGGTGATGTATCCAGGGAAGTAATACCATGTTCAAATGCATACAACAGACACTCAACAGATTCTTCTTCGTCTACTTTGCCCCATACTCCTCCCAAACCGGAAGTGCCATACACCAGGCGACTACCTTTGTTGAACAACCCAGGTTGATGGTTTATGTCAGATTGATAGGTTGGCTTTAATGTCATTGTTCAAATGTAATTACTAATCTACAAATGACACTTTAAAAGCATATGCATAATTACCGGGTTTTTCTGAAGGCATTTCAATATGCAAACCCTTTGTGGTTTGTTCCCATTGTAGTTTTTCAGTGCTGCCTAAAAGTGAAACATTGTTCACTTTTTTGGCATGTTGCACTTCACTCCCCAGTGCATTAATTGTTACCTTTCCATTTTCAGGCCAGTCCATAGAAATAGCATACAGATTATCTTTTTTGGTGGTAAAGCGAAAATCCTGAGCAGTGAGCTCCTGATTTTTTCCTTCGGTATGATGGCCCGTAGCCACTTCAGTTGGGCCTTCTCCATACATTATCCAGGTACGGGTGCCATAAATGGCTTCTCCGTTGGTTTCCAGCCACTTACCAATTTCCAGCAATACCTGCTGCTGGTCTTCCGGGATGGTACCATCGGCTTTGGGGCCTACATTCAGCAAAAGGCATCCGTTTTTGCTTACAATATCTATCAGGTCATCAATCAGCGTATTGGGGGTTTTGGATATCCAGTTGGTAACATACCCCCATGAGTTTTTGCCAATAGAAGTATCGGTTTGCCAGGGCTCTTTGTTAATATCCGACATTTTGCCCCTTTCCAGGTCCAGCACAATCGTTCCTTCAGGGTAAGACTGATAGTCAAAGTTTTTATCCTGCAAAACCACTTCTTTGCCCCAGTCCAACCCTTTGTTATAATAGTAAGCAGCCAGTTTAGGATGATAATCGGTAAACTCGGGACGATCCAGGTAGAAATCAAACCACATGATATCCGGCTGGTAATTATCGATGATATCCCGGGTACGGTCCCACCATATTTTTCTGAAACCTTCGCTGACATCAGAATAAGCTTCGGTATTATAATTATACAAATCGGCAAACTCAGGGTTGGAGGTATCAAATGCAGGCTTTTTATTGAAGTAGTTCCAGTTGAAAGCCAGATGAGAAGAAGCCCCTATTTTGAGCCCCCTGGCCCTGGCTGCCTTTGTAAGCTCACCCAAAACATCTTTTTTTGGCCCCATGTTCACGCTGTTCCAGCGGGTATGTTTTGAATTATACATGGCAAAGGCATCATGGTGTTCCGCTACGGGCACTACATATTTTGCTCCGGCTTTTTCAAACAGGTCCATCCAGGCTTCGGCATCAAAGTTTTCAGCTTTGAACAAGGGAATAAAATCTTTATAACCGAACTCACCGGGATGCCCCCATTCTTTCACATGATGCTGATAGATACCGGAAGGCCCTTCACTTTGGACAACTCCTTTAGGGTTCCATACCACAGAGTCCATATACATGAGGCGTGGATACCATTCCGATCCGTAGGCGGGGACGGCATAAGGCCCCCAATGGATAAAAATACCCAACTTGGCATCTTTGAACCATTCCGGTGCTTCATAATTTTTCAATGATTCCCAGTTTTCCTCGAAGCGTTCTTCTACCACCTTATTTTTGTCAGCTTCATATTCTCGGGAAGTGCAAGCGGTAAAAGCCCAAGCCAAGACTGCCAATACGGTGACACCAATAACAATACCTGCCTTTTTCATATAATTCTAATATTTAGTTTATGAATTTTGAAATGCCCTCAAAGGTGGGGATTTCAGGTAGGTTACCATATCACATATGTTTATATGCATACAACATATGTTCTTGGCCTTATAAAATTTCTTCTTTATCCAGTTTTTTCTTTACATACTCGGAGGGAATCATACCGAATTGCTTTTTGAAGCATTTGGAAAAATAGGAAGCTGTGTTGAACCCGGATTGGTACATGATTTCTTTCACTGAGAGATCAGAGTTTTCTAATAACTGTACCGCTCTTTTCATGCGGACAGTCCGGATAAACTCAGAAGTTGAGAGGTCTGTGAGTGCTTTGATCTTCTGGTAAAGATTGCTCCGGCTTATGCCCAGTTCCTTCACAAGAATTTCTACACTGAACTCGGTGTCGTCCATGTGTTCTTCTACCACAGCCATTGCTTTCTTAAGAAAATCTTCATCTGTAGCTGTGACGGTGACTTCGGCAGGCTCCAAAGCAATTTCACGGGTAAACTTTTTTCTGAGATTCTGCCTTGACCTGATAAGGTTGCTGACGGATACCTGAAGTAGTTCTACATTGAAAGGTTTGGTAATGTACTGATCAGCCCCTGTTTTCAGACCCTCCAGTTCATTTTCTTCGGTATCTTTGGCCGTAAGTAAAATGATGGGAATGTGGCTGGTCCGTGGGTCATTTTTCAATTGATGGCACATTTCCAACCCATTCATTTCGGGCATCATAATATCACCGATAATTAAATCAGGGGTTGTATTTACCGCTACTTTTAACCCTTTCACTCCATTTTCGGCTTCTATTATATTGTAATCCTGCTCAAAATTTTGCCGGATGAATTGCCTTATCTCAGCATGGTCATCAACAATGAGTAGTAAGGGGAAGTTTTTGCCTTTTGGCATGACATAAGCCCTATCGGTAAATACTTCTTCATGCTCATTCCACTCATATACTTCCCGCTTGGTTTCATTTTTAATATTTTCAGCCTTCACATCAGCAAAGTCTTCTTTTCTAAAGTGATCTTTGCCCATAGGCAGCATTACTTTGAAAAGCGTTCCTTCTCCTTCCTGGCTTTCTACTGAAATTTGGCCGTGGTGTAATTCTACCAAGCTTTTGGTAAAGGACAAACCAATACCGGCTCCTCCTTCTATAGGCTTTTCATAGGTTTTTGCCTGATAAAAACGCTCAAATATATGCTCTTTTTGACTGGGCAAAATACCCGGCCCGCTATCTTGCACACTCATCACTATATGATCTTTTGCTCCTTTTTCTCCAGTTTTGTGAGTTGAGATAACAACCTGGATGAGGCCATTTTCGGGAGTAAATTTAAATGCATTAGACAATAAATTATGCATAATTTTTTCCACCTTATCTTCGTCAATCCACAAAAAGATTTCATCCGCATTGGCCTGCACCCGAAATTCTATATTTTTTTTATTGGCAATGAACTGAAAAGGTTCGGTAATCTCCCTAACAAACTGCACCAGATTTCCTTTTACAACTTTGAGCGGCATTCTTCCCTGATCCATCTTACGAAAATCCATCAGCTGATGCACCAGGCGGAGCAGGTATTTTGCGTTTTTATGCATCAAACCATACTGCTTTTTTCTTTCTCCTGATGCTAAAGTTTCTTCAGATTTAAGCAATTGTTCTAATGGGCCAAGAATCAGGGTAAGGGGGGTACGGAATTCATGGGATATATTGGTAAAAAACCGCAGTTTCATCTGATGCAGTTCATCCGTTTTTTCTTTTTCAAGGTGTTCCAGTTCCAGTTGGTGTTTTCTGTGAATATCAATGAGGGTATATTTCCAAAACACCCACAAGGCAACCAGTAACAATATGGCATAAATGGCATAAGCCCACCAGGTAAGCCAGAAGGGGGGCGCAATTATGATACTTAAAGTAACTGGGGTATCATTCCAGACGCCATCATTGTTCGAGGCTTTTACTTTAAAAATATACTCACCATGCCGCAGGTTGGTATAGGTAGCAAAAGGCCTTCGGGCGGTAGTATACACCCAATCTTTATCAAATCCTTCCAGCATATAGGCATACTGGTTTTTGGAAGGAGCAGCATAATGCAAAGCAGAGAACCCAAAGGAGAAACTATTTTCAAAATACCGAAGCGGCAGCCTTTTGGTTTCTGTAATGGCATGCTCCAATATGACCCTCCCGTTCTTATTCTCACCTACGATTACCGGCTCGTTCAATATTTCAAAATCTGTAATGGCTATTTGTGGAACATGGGGATTGTCCCGGATGCTATCGGGATAAAAAGCGTTAAAACCATTGACACCTCCAAAAAGCATCTCTCCATCTTTTCTTTTATAACAGGCCAGTTCGCTGAATTCATTGCTTTGGAGGCCGTCGCTTACGTCATAGTTTTTAAAGGTTTCAATGGTAGGGTTAAATCGCGACAACCCTTTGTTGGTAGCAATCCACAGGTTGCCGTCATCATCTTCTAATATGCCTTTGACAACATCATTGGGCAATCCGTCTTTTTCGCCATACTGTACAAACCGTTCTTTTCCCTCATCATCGACAAGCCTATTCAACCCTCCTCCAAAGGTACCAATCCACAAATCACCTGCTTCACTTTCATACATGGCCAAAATATAGTTGTGGCTGATACTTGTGGTATCTCCCGGTACATTTTTGTACCTTTCAAAGGTCAGGTGATCGTTATTCAATTCTTCTTTAGCAATTTTATTCAGTCCATCCCCGGTCCCAATCCATAAGTTGCCGTGCCTGTCTTCCAACAGATTACGAATAATATTGTTGGAGATACTGCTTTCATCGCCGGGTTTGTGTTTAAAATAAGAAACTTCATGGTACGCTCCGGTAGCATCCGGAACCAACTTAAACAACCCGCCGTTATAGCTTCCCACCCAAAGTGCTCCGTGATGGTCTTCCAGCAGTGTGAAAACAGAGTTTTCCATCTCAAAGTCATGATTTACACCCAGGTTGATATGTGGAGGTTGATTTCCCTTTTCCACATTTAGGGAAATGTAACTCAAACTGTTATTATCTTCCGAACCTATCCAAAGCCTGCGTTTGTAACTCTTTGCGGTTTCTGTAAAGGCAAATACTCTTTTGGGTGCATCAAAATGTTCAAAACCTGAATAATTTCCTTTGCCTTTCCCGGCAGGCAAGCGGTTAAGTCCGCCACCTTCTGTACCAATCCACAAAGTACCCTCACTATCTTCAAAAATGCTCCTGATTTTGTTATAGCTGATGCTCCCTGTATGCGGAGTTTTCATGAAATGACGGAATTTATTGTTTTCAGGCACATATTTATTCACACCACCGCCGTTCGTTCCTATCCACATGATTCCTGTTTGATCCTGGTAAATAGACCGAATGAGGTTTTTGCTTAAACTGTTTGGGTTCTGTACTTCGTTCGCATAGTGCCCTTCTGGTTGGGGATACATGGTGTTTCTTCGTTTTTCAAACCGATAAACTCCCATATCAGAACCTACCCAGATTTTTCCCTGGTTATCAATTGTTAAACTTCGGAAAGAACCTGTAGCCACCTTATGAAAACGATTGCCTGTCGCAATGTCTTCAGAGGTAGCATAAAAAAGGCCTTGGTTAGTACTAATGAATAGGTTACCCCCCTCATCTTCTTTAACAGACCTTACGGAAGATGCGCCCAAGGCATCATAGTGGGTGAATTTGGGTACGGTCCCTGTTAACATCATGCTATTCAGGCCATTTTCTGTACCAATCCAGATTACACCCAAATGGTCTTCATAAATACTGTTGATGTTGTTGTTGGTAATACTATGCGTATTGTTGGGGTCTGCAAAGAAGTGGGTGATCGTATCAGGGTAATTACCATGGGCATCAATCTCAATTTTGTTCAGCCCGTTTTGCGTACCTACCCATACATTCCCATATTTATCAACATAAGAAGTGACCACATAATCATTACTGAGGCTTTTTGGTTTGTCTGAATGATGTTTGTACTGAGTAAATTTTTCTGTTTTTCGGTCAAATTTATGAATGCCTGCCCCGGTGGTACCTACCCAAAGGTTGCCTTGCAAATCTTCTGTTATTGAGAATATCAGGTTGCTGCTGATGCTGTGCGGATCATTGGGATCAGGTTTGTAGATGGTAAAATTATTCCCATCATACTTATTCAATCCATCGTGCGTACCAAACCACATGAAACCCTTGCTATCCTGATAAATACAGTTGACATCATTCTGGGATAAACCTTCCTCTGAAGTAAGGTGCTTAAAATATAGTTGCTGATTTTGGGTGTACCCCAGATTGCAAAGTAGCAACCAATAAATAATAGCAATAAATTTCAATTTTATCATTAATAAACCTTCCGATATGTACACTTGTTAAAAGTAACATTTTTTTATTGTTATTAATATCAAATTAATAAATTGAATCTTCCTGTATCATCCCTGTCCTGCATTCAGGTGTTTTGGAGTTTCTACAAGCTATTTTGCCTGAATATGTCATGTTGGTCATTATTGTTCACTACAAAAATCAATTTCCCCTGCCTGGTTTCTATGACCATCATATTCCGCACATCCTTATCTGCAAAAAAACCTGATTCCAGATTGGAAAGGAGGGTGAAGGTTCCTTTGCCATCCCCTTTTAAGAAATTACCAATACCTGCGTCGGCCCGGGTGGTCTCCACTTCAGATTGGTAGTTGTTGCCTGCCAGCACCAAATCTTTGAAGCCATCTCCGTCAAAATCTTCAAAAGCGATGCTATTGATAGGCGATTGTTGTACGGGCATGGCAAAGGGAGAGAACTCAAAGCCTTCTTCACCATTATTCAGAAAAATGCCGGAACGGAATTCTGTGGCCTCATAGTGCAGAGCAGCCTCCAGCCTTTTTCCAACAATTCCTTCTAAATCCCTGCTGGCAAAATCATTGTATGTAGGTATTTTTTGCGCCAGGTGGGGCAACTGTTGTGTCATACAGGTTTTCCCCCTTACCGGAACTTCTTTACCATCGTATTTTTTTGCCAATACAATATCCTCGATTCCGTTAAAATCAAAATCGCTGGTGTAGATATGAAACGGCTTTTCAGGGGATGCATGAAATTTATAATTCAACCCTAAATTTCCTGCTACAATATCCTGGTCACCATCATTGTCTACATCATCAACCAGTAAACGGTTCCACCACCCTACCGCATGGGTTAAAGTTTCGTATGCAGTGCTTTTCATTAATTTATTGTTTTGGTTGATAAATACATGGATCCCCATCCATTCACCGGTTACCAACAAATCAATTTGGCCATCCATGTTGATATCACTCCAGGAGGCATCGGTTACCATTCCGGCTTTTTCCAGTTCCGGGGCCAAAGCCTTGTTCCCGACCGTAAACTTTCCATTATTATTAATAAGCAAATAGCTGGCAGGCGCATAGGGATACTTGCCCGGAATTACCCTTCCGCCAACAAACAGGTCTACGTCTCCGTCTTGGTCATAATCATTCGGAGTAACAACTGAACCTGAAGAAACAAGCAGTGGTAATTTGTCGACGCTTTTGATAAAATGTCCGTTACCATCGTTGAGGTATAACCTGTCCTGCAACAAATTTTGGTTCCTGAAAAATTCGTAACTGCCACTGACCACGTACAAATCCTGGTCACCATCATTGTCGGCATCAAAGAAACAGGCTCCCTGGTCTTCATATTGTTTGTCCTGCTCAAAATCTGGAATGCTCATGGCACGGAATGTACCGGATGGTTGTCCCAGTAAAAGCTGCCCGGCCTGGGTATGCCCTCCACCAATGAAAATATCTTCCAGGCCATCACTATTCACATCGGCTTTAGCAATGGACGGACCGGTTTGAGACATTTTATGTGGGAGCAAAATTTGCAGGTCGTAATCATTAAAATAAGGGTCAGAATGAGCGTAATTGGAAGCTATCCTGGAAAATATTGTCTTTTGGGGCTCCGGGGTTGCTTCTATGAATTGAGCATCGGCATAATTGATTTTCAGCAATTTATTATGCGCAACCTCAGTTAGCTCTTGTTTTTTTCCATCAGGCCAGGTTATCGCTACCTTTTCAATAGTTTTATCCTTTTGTATTCCAAAATGCAAAGTATTCGATACAGAAGATAGAAAACCCCGGGTATTGATAAGTTGGCGGGTTTGGCTTGAACCATCAGCTAAATAAACCTTGGCTACGGCACCCACACCAAACCTGTTGGTGGCTGGCCCTGCAAGTTCTATCTTCAAATAATTTCCCTTTCCCTGGTCTGATGCATTATTGCGCAGCACGGTGGCTTCGTCATTGATGTTGTTCACCACCATATCCAAATCACCATCATTGTCCAGGTCGGCATAGGCAGCCCCGTTAGAGAAAGTGAGCACAGAATCGGCCCATTGGGTGGAAACATCTTCAAAAGTAAGGCCTAAGCCAGGGGTAGACCCGCCGGGAGCAGTGCCATTATTCCTGAAAAAATAATTATTCAGCTTTTGCTGGGGCAGCATTTGGGCAAATTTCAGAAAATCTTCTGCGGTGGGCTTCCGTTGGTTTTCCCTTAGAATTTGCAGGATTTCATTGTTTTTGTCCCGGTCAATTACATCCCGGTAAACTCCGTTGGTCACATAAATGTCGTTATAGCCATCCAGGTCAAAATCAGCGGATAAAAGGGCCCAGCTCCAATCGGTGTAACCCATGCCTGCCATATTGCCAATTTCACTAAAAGTGCCATTGCCATTATTCAGCTGTAGCATATTGTGCATATACTGGTGGTGATAGCCCATTTTAACCATTTCCTCAAACTGGTCTATAGAGGTCATGGCCATGGTGGTTTTGGAACGTACATAGTCTTCGGGGTTCATGTCCAGTGTCATCAAATCCAAAAGCCCATCATTATTAATATCGGCCATATCGCTCCCCATGCTGTTGAATGACATATGTTTAAAGAGCTTGTTCCGGCTCTCGGTAAAAGTTCCATCCCTGTTATTAATGTAAGCCAAATCCGGCACATTGAAATCATTGCACACATAAATATCAGGCCAGCCATCGTTATTGAGGTCGCCTACCTGGGGGTTCAGTCCAAAACCAATATCAAACTGTAAACCTGCTTTCTCGGAAACATCGGTAAAATGCCCCGTGCCGTCATTTTTGTAGAGGCGGTCGCTTCCTTTCAGTTCTAAAGTTTTTGGGTCTTTCTGGATTTTATCCAAATCCAGCACCTGGGTTCGGCTGGTAATATCCGGAGTGTTTGAGATGTACACGTCCAGGTCGTTGTCTTTGTCATAATCAAAAAAAGTGGCCTGAATGGTGCGGTTGGCATCGGCCAGGCCCAAAGCTGCTGCCTTTTCAGTAAAAGTTGGGATACCATCGGGGCCTGGGCCGTTGTTTATGTAAAGAAGGTTGGCAAATTTGTTTTGCTCATCTTTCCAGCCACCCCTGGAAATATAAATATCTAAAAAACCATCATTATTGACATCTGCCAGGGTTACACCTGTATTGAACCCCTCTTTTAGCTCAATACCGGCTTTGGCGGTAATGTCTTCAAACTTAAATCCTTTTTTATTGAGATACAGTTTATTATCCGAAGCATTAGCAGTAAAAAACAAGTCTACCCATCCATCATTGTTCAAATCGCCCGCGGCCACCCCACCACCAATATAAGTATACATATATTGATAGTAATTAGACTCCAGGGTCTCCTCGAGGTGGTTAACAAAGCCGATGCCCGATTCATCGGAAGAAACTGAGGTGAAAAGCTTAGTTTTTCCATCAGTGTGTGGGGGTTGATTACTGCTCTTTTCAGGTTTTCCACAAGCAATGAGCAGTAAAAACAACATGCTAACAGACAGGGTTTGAAAATAATTTTTATAGGTAACAGTCATAAATCAAGGAAGTAAATTTAGTAAAGCGGCCCTGTAGTGCCATACTTAAAATATCTATACGGAATCGGTCTGACCACTTTTTTCAGGCACAAGAGCGGTCAGACCGATAGGTAATAAGGAAAAGCAATTGTGAATACCATACAATGCCCAAAAACACATAGCGGTAAGGTTTATTACCAACCATACCGCTATGCTATACACTTAATAAAACTAACAAAAAGAACTATTTATTCATTTCCCAAATTTGGGTTTTTTTCTATTTCCTGTGCCGGAATGGGTGCAAAATAATTATCCGTTCCTAACGATCCCAATATAGGATTGGAAGGTTTTGTCAATGGAACTGGTGTGGGATTGCCATTTTCGTCAAATACGGTTCCTATGGATACTTGCGGGTCCCTGGCATCACCGCCCAGGGCTTCTTCAACCCTTTCCATACGCACCAGGTCGTTCCATCGCAGGTATTCCCCGGCCAATTCCCACTTTCTTTCGGTAAAGGCCAACTCTGCAATATCCCCACTGGTAACATCAACACTGCCATCGGGAACATCTACTGGTAAACCCGCTGCCCTTCTGCGCACCATATTCAAGGCTTCCCAGGCATCAGGGGTAACATTTCCCGACCTTCCCGAAGCTTCGGCATATATCAACAATAGTTCGGCATACCGCATGTAGTAATCGTTGCGCGAGCTTTGGAAACCAGGCCATATGTTATCTTCAAAAGGCCCCACAATTTTACGAAACACCGGATTTTGCTGATCTTTAAATTCTGTCCATGGTACAAAATCAGCCGCATTGGCCACGTCGCTGGTAGCATTGCCATTGGCATCAACAGGCACTTCTGTATGGTAGGTTGCGTCTTTTCTGGGACCTTCGGGAAAATCTTCAAAGAAACGGATTTCGGCAAAGGTTTCCTGCCACCCGCCATAATCGGCAGGTAAGCCTAATTTCCCATGTTTACGATTAGCAAGTCCACAATCGTTACAGTAGGCAATGGTAAATACGGCTTCGGTATTGAACCTTCCGGCCAAAGTATACAGACTTCCCATATCTTCTACCAAAGCAAACCCATGGGTGTCGGCATTGTCAATTACCTGCTTGGCACTGGATGCGGCTTCGGCATACTTACTATTATCTTTCTCAGGAAAACCGGCCCAATCCAAATACAACCTGGCCAATATAGCCTTTGCAGAACCAGCGTTGGGCCTTGAGGCGCCCAGGTTAGATGTTTCCGGCAACAAGGCTTCTGCCTGTATTAAGTCACTTTCTATTTGCTGGTACACTTCCAACTGTGAAGATAAGGCGATTTCGGGATCGGGTTCTACGGTAAGAGGAAGGGCAATTTTTCCATGAATACGCGTTAAATGAAAAAACATAATCCCTCTTAAAAAGTAAGTCTCCCCTATCAATCTGTCCTGAGAAGCCTGGTCTGGCAATTGCAACCCTTCAGCATTGGCCAATACCGTATTGGCTGCCCGTACCATGGAATAAACCGAACCCCAATTGGAAAATGAGCGGGAATTATCCGGCGTAATAAAACGCTGGTCGTACTCTCTGAAATCAGCTTTGTTACTGGCCCTGTGGGTGGTCATATCATCACCAGACCAACCATTGACGTAAAAGGTTGTCATCCAGGCGGCCTGTCGTAATTGTCCGTATATTCCATTTACGCCCAATTCCAATTCTGCCAATGATGTATACGGAAGCACTGCCAGCTGAGAAGCACCGGGGTCTTCATCCAGTTCACAGCCCTGAAAAGGGACAACTAAAGCCAAAGCTACAATCATCCTGAAAAGCCCCTTCAATGATTTATTAATATATCTTGTTTTCATATTTCTAGTCTTTTTCAATTTCTGGAATATCACCTGCTATTAAAATCCGATTTTTACACCAAAAGTATACGTTCTGGGATTGGGATAAGCCCCCACATTGATACCTGAGGCCACATCCTCATTCCCCTGATTACTCCTTCTGGAAGTAAGCTCCGGATCGTAACCGGAATATTCCGTAATCAGGAACAGGTTCTGTCCGCCCGCGTAAAGCTTAATAAAAGTGCCTTCCCTCCCACCAATATTATTAAAGGTGTAACCTAAGGTAAGGTTATTCAGCCTCACAAAACTGCCGTTTTCTATGTAGCGGGAAGAATTGAACAACTGTACCGTAGCAGGAATATCTGTTTCATTTTCAGGGGTCCATTGGTTTACCTGGTCAGCAGCCATAAAACTCCTGGAGTCGCCTGCCCCACCCGTTATACCGGCTTGCATGATATTATAAACATCGAACCCGTGTACGCCTTGTAAGAACACATTTAAATCCCAATTTCCATAGCTCACTATGTTATTGAAACCCCACAGCAGTTCCGGGGTACCATTACCGATAGCCCCAAAAACGATTTCCCCATCTTCCCCTCTCAAGTATTTGGCATCCCCTGGCTGCTTTCCTACAGCGGCTGCTTCGGCTGCCTCAGAAGATTTCCAGGTACCCAGAAAAGTAGCCCCGTTAAACTGCCCCAGGGGTTCTCCCTTCTCGATTATATTTACTACCCTGGACTGCCCGCCGGGCGCCGTGTATAGCCCATCAATCACATCCAGGCCACCATATAAATTAGTTACCTCATTTTTAATATATGAAAGGGAGAAGTTAGCATTCCAATTCAGGTTTTGGGCGGCGATAACGTCATAGTTAAGGGAAAAGTCTATACCCGTGTTGTCCACCTCTCCCACATTTTGGGTAATGGTACCGCCCCCGTTCACTTCCAGTACGGGAACATCCAGGAGGAGGTCCGTAGTGGTTTTTTTGTATCCATCTATGCTAATGCTTCCCCTTCCTTCCATAAAACCAATGTCTACACCCACATTCACCTGGCTGGTGGTTTCCCAGGTCAGACCCTGATTTTCAAAGCTGTTTAAAACAGTTCCCGCAGAGGCCGAACTGCCATCAAAGGCATAACTGTTAAACCCTAATGTGGCAAAAGTAGAATAAGGTGCCACAGCCTGGTTGCCTACCTGGCCCCATCCGCCCCTTAATTTTAAACTGCTAATGGCTGGCATATTTTCTATCAAACCATCCAGGCTATACGCCAGGGCTACGGAAGGGAAAAACCCCCATTTGTTGCCCGGCCTGAAAACCGACGTTCCATCATAACGGCCCGTTGCGGTAATAAACAGATTGTTATCTAAAATATACTCGGCCCGCAACATATAGGATGAAAGTATGCGTTGGTTAAAATTATTGCCTACAGTTTGGCCGGCATTAGGAGCAAGTTCTGCAAAGTAAAAGCCTTTAGGCAGGCTCAGGTCATTGGCACTGTATTGATTATATATATTTCGGGCATTAAAGTATTCCTGTACCCCGGTTACTTTAATATCATGTACACCAAACTCTTGTTGCCATGTCAAAATATTACTTATTTGATAAGATGTATTTTTATTATTGCTAAAGAAGGTATGGGGTAGTTGGTCGTCACCCACTTCGGTTTGGTACCTTTGAATATTGTAATTACTGAGTTGGGTGCCTGCTACCAGGGTATAACTTAGGTTGTCCGTAATTTGATAGTTAGCATTAAGGGCGGTATTCAACCTTTCATTCACATCCGAAAAATCACTCTCCATCAATGTGCGGACCGGGTTGTCGTTCAGTGATGCAATACCTTTGATAGAGCGAAGGTTGTATTCACCATCATCATTAAAAATGGGTGTTGTCGGGTCCCAGGTATTGGCTTTATACATCAAACTTCCCTGACCATTGCCAAAGGATTGAAAATTATTTTGTGTTTCGCTTCTGCTTGCATAAATGTTAAGGCCTACTTTCAACTTATCACTTATCTGGGCTTCCAGGTTGGATCGTAAAGAAAGTTGTTCATAACCCGTATTGATCACAATACCTTCTTCGTCTCTATAGTTACCAGAGATAAAATATCTCAGTTTGCCTTCCGAGCCACTGGCAGATAGCTGTATATTCTGGCTGATGCCTGTCTGTAAAATCTCATCCTGATAATCAGTGCCCCCATTGGCTTCCAAAGCAGAAATTTCAGCATCGCTGAAAATAGGGTTACCGCCAGTATTTACCCTTCTGATGTTTTCAATCCTGGCAAAATCCCCTACAGACTGGGCAAGTGTTGGAAGCAACTTGGGAATGGTTGAAATGGTAGTAAAGTAATCTGCATTGATCTTGCTGTCACCCGATCCTTTTTTTGTGGTTACAATGATAACCCCATTTGAACCCCTTACACCGTAAATCGCGGTGGCCGAAGCGTCTTTTAATATATCCATAGACTCTATGTCATTGGGGTTGATGGTGCTCAGGTCTCCTCCCAGAATTCCGTCTACCACTACCAATGGATCATTATTTCCCGTGATAGAGTTCACCCCCCTGATACGCACTTTGATATTGGCACCCGGTGCCCCATTGGCCCTGGCTACTGTAACCCCTGACGCCCTGCCTTGCAAAGCTTCTTCTACTCTTGTAATAGGTTGGTCTTCAAAAGATTCGGGTGTTACCCTGTCCACCGCCCCGGTAAGGTCAGACTTCTTGGCGGTTCCATATCCGATAACCACGATTTCGTCCAGGCTTTGGATATCCGGGACCATTTCTACATTGATCTCCGACCGGCCGTCAACGTTCACGGTTTGTGTATGGTATCCCACAAAGGAGAAGACCAGGACGGCATCAGAAGAAGCGGCAATACTGTAATTACCATCTATATCCGTGACACTTCCGGAGGTAGTTCCCTGGACCAAAACGTTTGCCCCCGGGATACTTTCCCCGGTTTCATCGGTAACCTGCCCTCTCACTGTTTGCTGGGCATACACATGCTGGATACTCAACAATGCAAGAAAGAGCCATAACAGACTGCATTTTCCTGCCAGTTTTGTAAAATGATTTTTCATAATAAAGGGTTTTAGTTTAAAATTGTGTTTGGTTGCATAACCATTGTATATAAAATTAGTATCTGCCTCAGGAAATGAATACCACATATGTTCAATTTACTACCGCATATGTTTTATTCAGCATAAAATAACTAGACATAAACTAGACATTCTTCATGAAAGTTATCTTTTAGTTGCATTATTTTACCCCTTTCAACTTCTTAGTTTCTGGCCCATGAGGTGCACAAATCCTTCAATCACTCCAATGGGCATCAATGATTCTTTGCAGGTGCGGATAGTCTTTATCTGTTTCATTCAAGTCTTCCCTCAACTGTTTGAGCTGGGTTTTTAGTTCAGCAACTACTTCTTTGTAAGCAGGATCGTTGTAGCGGTTGTGAATCTCTGCCGGATCATTTTTCAAATCATACAACTCCCAGGCCGCCGGAGTTGGCTCAATAGGAAATGATCTTTTCATCCAGCTCATGGAAGGCTTGCCGAGTTCTTTCAGATCGAAAGGCATACCGTAATAAAATATGAGCTTATAGTCTTTGGTGCGCATACCGAAATGTGCCGGAACATCATGGTGGGTCAGGTGCATCCAATAACGGTAATAAGTACCTGTTCGCCAGTCTTCAGGAGTAGTGCCTTGCAGAGAAGAAACAAAACTCTTTCCCTGCATATATTCGGGAGTTTGCCCGCCCGCTAGTTCAATCAGGGTCGGGGCAAAGTCGGTATTGTTGATCAAAAGATCGTTTTTACTTCCCGGTTTAATCATTTCCGGGTAGTGCATGATAAATGGCATGCGCATGGCCTCATCGTATATCCACCGCTTGTCCTGGTAGTCGTGCTCACCAAGCATCATGCCCTGGTCGCCTGTGTAAACAATCACCGTTTTTTCCCACAAACCGTTTTCTTTCAGGTAGTCAAAGAGTCTTTTCAAATTATCGTCCACGCCTTTTACACACCGCAGGTACCTTTTCAAGTATTCCTGATACGCTAAATGTGTGCTTTCATCCGCAGAATTTTCTACAGTATCAATGCCATACATTTTCACATAGTTCCGGTAAGCATGCCTGTTAGAAACTGAAGTACCAATCTTATGCATAAGACTATCATTCTTGCCCCGAGTGGCTTCTGAGCCAAATTTCGGCTGATGGTATAAGCTTTCGGGTTCCGGAATTTCCACATCTTTCAGAAATGCTGTATACCGGGGTGCAAACTCAAAATCGTCATGGGGGGCTTTGTAATGATGCATCAGAAAAAAAGGTTGCTCAGTGTCCCGGTTTTCCAGCCATTCCAGGGTAAGATCGGTAATTACATCTGAAGAATGTCCTTTGTGTGTCACCAGGTTATCGGGCCAGGTGCCTTTTCCTTTTTCCCTGAATTCCGGGTCAAAATATTTTCCCTGAACGGGCAGTACCTTATAATAATCAAAAGCGCCCGGTTCTTTTCGCAAATGCCACTTCCCGATAACGGCCGTTTCGTATCCCAGCTTTTTCATTTCCAGGGGAAGGTATTGTCGTTCTGCCGGAAGCGGGTCATCCAGAATTTTAATCCCATTGGTTTGGCTGTACTGCCCGGTCATGATATTGCCCCGGCTGGGCGTGCAGATGGAATTTGTACAAAAAACCTGGGAAAACAACATACCATTCGCAGCCAGTTTGTCTAGTGTGGGTGTAGGATTAACAGTTGCTAACCGGCTGCCATACGCCCCAATGGCCTGATAGGTATGGTCATCAGACATGATGAAAATGATGTTGGGCTTTGCAGTTTCCGAAGTTTGATTTTGGCAACCTGTTCCGGCAAAAAAACATAGAATCAGAAAGTAAGAAAAAAAAGCAGGAACCTGTAACGTGTAGACCATATTGGTTTTTCTATGTTTAACTTATGCTGAATCAGCATAGCCAAATTTCAATATTTTCAGTGTCTACCCATACCACAAATGTTTAAAAATACAGAACATATGTTTTAGTAAGTACATTACCTTTTATTCAAACGGCATGGTTTTGCTCCCAGGTAGTGGCATGGGTGATGTGAAAGATACCCCAGTGCCTCTCCCATCCCGGGTGTTGGTGAAAGCATCAGGCACCAACAGCTTATGAAAAGAATAATTTATGGTTTATATAAAAGCAGTAGGCAATTGCAATCTATGGCATCACCGGGCGCAGCACGTTTGACCACTTAGCCTGAACTCCCTCACAGTCATTCCGTAAAAGTTTTTAAATGTCTTGGCCAAATGACTGCTATCTGTGAAACTCAATTGATACGCAATCTCTTTTAATGTGAGATCGGTATGGAGGATTTTAGTTTCTACCAATTTCAATTTGGATTGGATGATGTATTCAGCAAGACTCTTCCCCGCCTGCTTCTTAAAGTATTCAGAAAAATAGGTTGGAGAAATTCCGAATTTCTCTGACATAACCGGGATTCTAAGGTGGTCAGGGTTGCTGATGTTGGTATGGATATACCTCAGAATGTCTCCGAACCTGCTGTCCACTTCGTTGGCTTGTTCTACATACTGCTTTTCAATACTTCTTGCCAAAATATTCAGAATAGAAACCATCGCCCCTGCAATAATAGAATCCGAGTACGTATCAGCCACCAGGTATTCCTGATAGATAGATTTAATAGTATGAATAATAAATTCACGCTCCCGGTTTGTACTGATAATGTCACCGGGCACCTTATTATAATTGGCAAGGATGTACGCCATCCTATCAAACCAACTTTTATAGTCGGCAAGCTTCTGGTCACTCAAAAAGTAATGATCTGTAAAGCGGATAAAGAAGAAACGGGATGCTTCATGAATTTTAAATGAATGACAGTCAAGCGGTGGCAACAGAAAAATATTGCCCGGCCCGTACGCAAACTCATGTTGATTGATACATTGATGTCCCCTGCCCTGATCGACATACACAATTTCAAAAAAGTTGTGCTTGTGAGGCCTTTTGCGCCATTCTGAAAATTCTTCTACATGTATTTCAAATATCTTCTGAGCTTCTTCAACTTTCATTGTATCTATACTGGTTTGTTTTTTACAAAAAATGGCTTTTTATCTCAATAAAACAAATGATTAAGAGATAATAGTATATTTACATCAGCACTAACCAATATATATACCACTTTTACCAATATTTATACAATTGATTATTTATGATAAATACGCAACTTTGTATCATCACAAAACGAAACCAAGAAACATAATTATGAAAGCAATAGGATTCAAACAATCGTTACCGGTTACAGAAAAGGATAGCTTTATCGAATTTGAAACTGATAAACCGACCCCTGCCGGGCATGATCTTTTGGTAAAAATTTCGGCAATTTCAGTAAACCCTGTCGACTTTAAGATCAGACAAAATGCTGCCAAGGATACCATATTAGACACACCAAAGATTATCGGATGGGATGCCACAGGTACAGTAGAAGCCGTAGGGGATAAAACTTCAAAATTCAAAGTGGGTGACGAAGTTTATTATGCCGGGGACATCACCCGAAGTG
This sequence comes from Cyclobacteriaceae bacterium, assembly GCA_965230065.1. Taxonomy (GTDB): domain Bacteria; phylum Bacteroidota; class Bacteroidia; order Cytophagales; family Cyclobacteriaceae. The sequence goes on from OZ245942.1 coordinate 5,946,271, forward strand.
GTAGCAATGCCGAGTATCAACTTGTTGATGAGCGTATTGTCGGTTTTAAACCTAAAAACCTGAGTGATGCAGAAGCTGCAGCTATTCCCCTTACCGGATTGACAGCCTGGGAATCACTTTTTGACCGTATCAGGGTAAATCCTGAAACAGACAAAGGAAAAACAGTGCTCATACTCGCTGGTGCCGGTGGTGTAGGATCAATAGCTATTCAACTAGCTAAAAAATTAGCCAATCTCACTGTTATAGCAACTGCATCTCGTCAGGATACAGTAGACTGGTGCAGGGAAATGGGTGCAGATCATGTTATTAACCATTACGAAAGCATCCAATCTGAACTTGAGAAAATTGGTCATACACAGGTTGACTACATACTTGATTTTGTAGATCTGCAAGGGTATTGGGAAACCATCGCCGAGATCATTAAGCCACAAGGCCACATCGTGTCCATCACAGGAAGCAGCAAACCACTTAACCTGGATATTCTTAAAAACAAAAGTGTGTCTTTTTCATGGGAATTGATGTATACCCGCTCGATGTACACTACAGATGACATTGAGCAGCAACACGGCATCCTAAACAAACTGGGTGACCTTCTGGATGACGGTACTTTAAAAACAACTTTGACGACTACGCTGGAAGGCTTGACTGTTGAGAATCTTAAAAAGGCGCATCAGATGCAGGAATCCGGAAAGACGATTGGCAAGACAGTTATTCGTTTTTGACAAGAAACTTAAATCATGAAAAGAATTATGATCAAAATGAGAATGTTTCTATCACTTGCGTTTGCAAGCATCGTAGCTGCCTGTGCCAACGCTCAGGTCGCATCCGACAGCGTCACTCCGAAACCTACATCCGAGCTAACTTCCGAGGTTGTCTTGACATCCGACGTCAAGTGGGGGCCGCTTAACCCCGCCCGAGGCGACAAAGGCCCGAAGGCGGGTACCCTTTGGGGCGACCGTACTGGCGCCGGGCCATCAGGCTTTCTCGTCAAGTTCGTGGACGGCTTTTCGTCCCCACCTCATATTCACAATATCACCTACCGCGGCGTGGTCATTAGTGGCTTCATGCACAACGATGATCCGAAGGCAGGAGAGATGTGGATGCCTGCAGGTTCTTTCTGGACACAGCCGGCCGGAGAAGCACACATTACCGCTGCCGAAGGCAGTAACAATGTGGCGTACATAGAGATTGAGGAAGGACCGTATCTCGTCCTTCCGACCGAGGAGGCGTTTGATAGTGGAGAAAGGCCTGTGAACGTGGACAAATCGAACATCGTCTGGCTGGATGCATCGAACATAAACTGGATTGATCAACCATCAATGTCGAGCTCATCCAAAGGAGCAGAGGTCGCGTTTCTTTGGGGTGAGCCACAGGACGGTCAGTTGAACGGAACCCTTGTCAGGCTGCCCGCTGGATTTACTGGAATGATACGCAGCCACGGCTCAGTTTTCCGTGCTGTAGTAATCCAGGGGCGCCCCCGGTACCAAGTGCAGGGTGAGACTGACATCAAGACTTTGGAACCGGGAAGTTATTTCAGCTCGAAGGATGAGTCGGTGTATCAGCTTTCGTCAGAAGCGGGAGAGGAAAGCATCATCTATGTACGCACGAATGGCAAGTTCGACGTCATTCCGGCACAGCCCTGGAAGTAGCCGCGTCAAATTTGCGTAATCACAACGGCTCCTCCACTCAATGCCCGGGGCTACAGAAGGGGAGGTATTCTAACTACATCTCAAAAATGAAAAGCTTTGAAAAGATAAATCGTGGCTTCAACAACGTTTTCAAACCCGATCAATTAAGCGTCGGAGTTGTCATCCCTATTGAAAACTATGCCCAAGGGCCTGTACCAACAATGAAAGACCATTTAAAAAAGGTACACCTAATTGAGACCTTGGGGTTTAAAGCGTTGTGGTTAAGAGATATTCCGTTCAACGTCCCTTCTTTTGGTGACGCTGGACAAATGTATGACCCTTTTACCTACCTGGGCTATCTGGCTGGTCAGACAACAAATATTGCTTTGGGAGTCGCAAGTATTGCCTTACCCCTGCATCATCCGGTTCATGTGGCTAAATCTGCTGCCACCATCGACCAATTGTCTGAAGGAAGATTGATCTTAGGAGTAGCTTCAGGGGATAGGTACGATGAATATCCTGCCATGGGTATTGAATTTGAAAAACGGGGAGAACTGTTTCGGGAATCTTTTGCCTATATCCGACAGGTTCAGAAAGGTTTTCCAACCTTGGAAGGCAACAACTACGGAAAATTGAACAGTAAGATGGATATGCTCCCAAAACCTGTAGGCTGTAAAATTCCTTTATTGATTACGGGAAGCAGCAGGCAGACCATAGAGTGGAACGCAGATAATGCTGACGGATGGATGAACTATCCAAAAAATTTGTATCAGCAAAAATATACCCTCGGCCAGTGGCGGGAATTGATTGCAAAAAAACAAAATTATAACAAGCCATTTATGCAACCACTGTATGTTGTGTTACAAGAAAATGATGACTTCAAACCAGAACCGATACCACTTGGTTTTAAAATAGGTGCTCATTACCTTACCGACTATCTTCACCAACTTAAAGAAATTGGTGTGAATCATGTGGCCATTAACCTTCGCTTCAATGCTATGAACATGGAAAGCACACTGGATAAACTCGCCAATAAAGTTTTAACCCAATTTCACGAGAAATCAAAAGAAGAAATACTATCATGAGCAAAATAATATTAATTACAGGAAGCACAGATGGTATCGGGAAATTAGCGGCTATCAAACTTGCAAAAGAAGGCCATGAACTGTTCCTGCACGGTAGAAATCAATCAAAACTGGACGCGGCTATTAAATACGTAAAAACTGAATCCAAAAATGAAAATGTAAAGGGCTTTATAGCAGACTTTTCGGATTTGGGGGCAGTAAGGCACATGGGGCAACAAATTAATGAAGAATTATCAAAAATCGATGTACTCATCAATAATGCCGGAGTCTATAATAGCACTACTTCTCAAAATAAAGATGGTTGGGATATACGATTCGTAGTAAATTACTTTGCTCCCTATTTACTGACGAATGCGTTAATTCCTTTACTTAAAAAAGGGGCAGATTCTCGCATTATCAACCTCAGTTCGGCTGGTCAGTCTTCGGTAGATTATGACATATTATCCGGAAAAGCCAAGGGGGCGAATAAGAGTACTTACGCACAAAGCAAGTTGGCATTAACAATGTGGAGCTTCTATTTAGCTAAAACAGAGCCCAATATTTCGGTCGTTGCGGTAAATCCCGGATCACTACTGAATACTAAAATGGTACAAGAAGCTTTTGGAAATTCCTGGGCTTCTGCTGAAAAAGGGGGCACTATTTTGTGTGAACTGGCCATTTCAGATGATTATAAAGGTGTTAAAGGAAAATATTTTGATAATGATCAGGGAGCTATTGGAAAGGCACATCCCGATGCGTATAACGTAACAGCAATTGATAAGCTGATTGATATAACCAATAAAGTTTTAGTTGATTGAAGGTTACTACAATGGCCAAGGTATTAGTCATATTTGCTCATCCAAAATTCGAACGATCGAGGGTCAACAAAATCCTTGTTGAGAAAATAAGAAAAAAAGAAGGAGTAACGTTCCACGATTTATATGAACAGTATCCGGATTTCAACATAGACTTATTGGTTGAAAAAAAACTATTATTGCACCACGATGTAGTTATTTGGCATCATCCGTTCTATTGGTACAGTTGCCCGCCTTTAATGAAACAATGGATTGATATTGTTTTAGAATTTGGATGGGCTTATGGGCCGGAGGGGAATGCCCTGAAAGGGAAACAGGCACTGAATGTAATTACTGCCGGTGGATCCCGTGAGGTTTATTGTACAGAGGGCAATAATAACTATTCTGTCAATGAATTTTTAAGGCCCTTCGAACAGACGGCAAGACTGTGTGGCATGGAGTATTTGCCCCCGTTTACGATCATGGGTACGCATCAGCTATCCGATGAAGAACTCGAAAATTACGGAAATCAGTTTGAGTCTTTGATTACATTACTTCAGGAAGGTGTATCGGCAAGGGATGTTGGCAGATGTGATTTCTTCAATGATATTCCAGAACTAAGCAACCTAAATTCAAAATGAGTGGCAGTATCCTTTTCCAGGCAATTATCTTTCTGGCGGGCGCCATCATTTGCGTTCCCATTGCCAAGCGGTTTGGACTGAGTTCAGTTTTAGGCTATTTATTAGCCGGGATACTGATCGGACCATATGTACTTGGCTTTGTAGGAGAAGAAGGAGAAGACATTCTTCATTTTGCTGAGTTTGGTGTGGTAATCATGCTTTTTCTCATAGGTCTTGAGATCGACCCTAAGAGTTTTTGGAAGATGAGAAAAACCATTTTAGGAATGGGAGGCACACAGGTTTTACTTACTCTTCTTTTTTCTTACCTGGCCTTTATATCTCTTGGATTTGATGGGAAAGTATCATTGGTAATTTCAATGGCAGTAGTGCTTTCCTCTACGGCTATTGTCCTGCAGACCATGAAGGAAAAAGGATTACTCAATACGCCTTTCGGTGCTTCTTCTTTTTCAATCCTTCTTTTCCAGGATATCATCGTCATACCGATGTTAGCAGTAATTCCCCTGTTAACCAACACAGACAATGTGGCTGCCAGCGATGGTCATGAAGGTGAACATCAAACCTATCTTCTTGAAAATTTACCACTTGGATTGCAAACATTAGCGGTAATTCTGTCGGTAGTATCAGTAATTCTTGCGGGTCGTTACTTAATCGTTCCGATGTTAAGGCTTGTAGCTACCACACGGTTGAGAGAATTGCTTTCAGCATCTGCTTTGCTAATCGTTCTGGGTCTTGCCTTTATTATGGAGCTGGTGGGTTTAAGCCCCGCTTTAGGGGCCTTTTTAGGGGGAGTTGTATTGGCTACGAGCGAGTTTAAGCATGAGCTGGAGAGCAACCTTGAGCCATTCAAAGGATTGCTGCTGGGTTTATTCTTTATGGCAGTTGGGGCCTCAATTAACTTTATCGTCATTGGCGAAAATCCCTTGATGATTGGAGGTCTCGTTATTGGGGTAATCATGCTAAAAGCCATTATCCTATTTATTGTTGGCATCTTTTTTAAGTTGAAAATGGATCAAAAGCTTCTCCTGAGTATTGGATTAGCTCAAATTGGAGAATTTGCATTTGTGCTGCTGTCATTTGCCTTTCAATTGAATATTTTGAGTAGAGTGCATCTTGATATGATGCTGGTTGTTACTGCACTTACAATGACACTGGCCCCAATCCTTGGGATAATAAATGAACGGCTTATCTTGCCAAGGGTGGGAACGAAAGAATCCAATAAAAGAGCCATGGATCATATCGCCAAAACACATAAAGTCATCTTGATAGGATTTGGTCACTTCGGAAGTACTGTTGGCAGGTTTTTAAGATCTTATGGTATTGAAGCCACAATTCTTGACCAGGATTCCAACCGTGTAGACCTCTTAAGAAAAATGGGATTTGAGGTTTATTATGGAGATGCAACAAGAATTGACCTATTGGAATCGGCCGGAATAGAGGAAGCAAAGTTACTAATATGTGCTATCGATAACCCGGATACAACAATCAGTCTTGTAAAGGTTTTAAATGAAAAGTACCCCAATGTAAAGCTGATGGTGCGTGCCAAGAGCCGATATGATGCCTATGAGTTGCTCAATATGGGTATTCAAAATGTATACCGGGAGTCACTTGAAACTTCAGTGAAACTTGCTAGTGATGCACTTCACCATATGGGCTTCAGAAAATATACGGTTCACCGGCAAGCTCAAAATTTTATTAAATACGATGAGGAGAGTCTTAGAAGATTAGCGGATGAACCTGGTGATAGTGATCAATATATATTTAGAGTGAGAGAGGAAATAGAGCAACAGGAAAAATTACTCGAAGAGGATTTGAAAAGAGGCATCATTGACAATGATCATCAATGGGACAGTGAGCAGATAAGAATGAATTCCACCCATAAAGATTCGTGATCAGGTCAGCGCCAATGCATTTCTTCTTATCTTTCATTACTTCCCAATATTTTTATTCATTTTTTCATCTTGTTGAGTTATTTCTCTCCTTGCACATTTGCATTATCCTCTTCAATTCTCTTCTTCTGTTGCTTGTTTAAGCCTTGTTTAAAATAGACTTCCGGATCATGCCACACCCCTGTTTTCTTCATTTCTTCATCATGTATATCGAGGCTAAGGTCGCAATCAAAACGAGCCAGTATTGAGTGCCGGGTATCACTTGTTCCGGCATTGGTAAAATGCGATAATCCCCAGGTAATCCCCCTCCCCTTTTTAGTATCGGAAAATGCATCAGGTACAAACGGGCCTGCGGCGGTTGGCATTAATTCAACGATAGAGGCAATTTCAAAATTCACCCAATCCTCTGCGTATTGAATTGTAAAGTGTTCGGTTCCATCCTTGATGATCAAAGCAGCTACACCTTCTTTGAATGGAAATAATGAAGTTTCATGTCCTGAATTGAATAAGGGATTTAAAGGATGCTTTTCAAAAGGTCCCAATGGATTGCCAGCAACAGCCAACCCTGCACCGACCCATAAATTTGGTCTGTTAAATGCCGATTTATAGTAGATGTAGATTTTACCATTATGCACAAGCGGATAAGGGTCGTGAATAGCATATTGATCCCAATCCCCTTCTGCACCATTAGGAATGATGATCCTGTTTGTGGCAGTCCAGGGGCCATCCGGAGAATCGGCATAAGAAGCTGCCACAGGGCAGTAATCACCCCTTGTTCCACTGGGTTCTAAGAAACCCTGGTAGTAGAGATAATACTTACCTTTCCATTTTAATATATCGGTAGTGGAAACTGAGCGCCAGCCTGCATGAGGCTTGGGTGGGCGAGGCACAGCCACTCCTTGTTCTTCCCAGGTAAAACCATCTTCGCTTGTAGCATACCATATTTCACACAAATCCCAATCTGTAGAAGGGATGGTGTCATTACAAAGTTCAGGCCCTCGTGGTGGCGTGGGAGTATGTCGCTTCGTATACCAGACGTAATATTTGCCATTTTCGAAAATTACCTTGGAAGGATCTCTCCGAGAAACTGTACCATCCCCTCCGTTATAATCTAAACCTTTTAATTCGGTATACTTAAATTGTGAATACAGTTCATTGTCGACCGGGCGTGGGGCCGGGTAATTGTTGAAACTGCGTTGCAGGGCAGCACTCAGTTTTCTGTTTTTGGTTTCTTTAGTGACCGTATAGGGAAAAGCTGATGTCTCCACTGGTGGTACTTCAAACTTCCTGGTATTACAGGAGTAGAACAATAGCATAGTTGCACAGGTAACAAAGAATTGGTTCATATTATTCTTGTGTAATCTTTTCACTCTCAGCCATGATGCGTTGTTGCTGTACTTTACTCAATCCATGCTGATAATAAAAATCGGGTTTGTAGTAATAGTTGTGCTTTTTCATTTCCGGGTCTTCCACATCCTGGCTTAAATCACAATCGAAGCGTAGCAGAACGGCATGGTTTTGCTCCCAGGTAGTGGCATTGGTAATGTGGGAGATGCCCCAGGTGATGCCTCTTCCATCCTGGGTGTTGGTGAAAGCATCGGGCACAAACGGCCCGGCCGCTATGGGCATTAAGGAAGTGATAGAAGCAATTTCAAAATTCACCCCGTCTTCGGCGTATTGAACGGTAAAATGCTCGTTTCCATCTCTGATGACCAATGCGGCAATACCACTTTGGAAAGGAAACAACGTGGTTTCATGCCCTGAGTTAATCACCGGGTTTAATGGATGTTTGGTAAACGGCCCCAATGGATCATCAGCTACGGCCAGTCCCTGCATCCTCACCAGGCGAGGGTCGCCATCAAAATCAGATTTATAATACAGGTAAATTTTTCCCTTATACACCAAAGGGTATGGGTCGTGGATGGAGTATTGGTCCCACTCCCCTTCAGCTCCGTTGGGGATAACAATTTCGTTGTGGGGCGTCCAGGGGCCATCGGGAGAATCGGCATAAGAAACGGCCACGGGACAATCATCTCCTCGTTTTCCGCTGGCTTCCAAAAAGCCCTGATAATAAAGGTAATACTTCCCTTTCCACACCAATATATCTGTAGTAGAAACCGACCGCCAGCCCGCATTGGGTTTTGGCGGACGGGGCACGGCTACCCCCTGCTCTTCCCAGGTGAATCCATCTTCGCTGGTGGCATACCAAATTTCAGCCAAATCCCAATCGGTAGAGGGGATGGTGTCATTACTCTTATCAGATCCCTGGGGTGGCGTTGGTGTTTCCCGGTGGGTGTACCAAACATAATACTTACCATTGGCAAAAATCACTTTGGAGGGATCGCGCCGAGAAATCGTGCCATCACCATTGTTGTAGTCAAAACCCTTCAATTCGGTGTATTTGAACTGGGAATACAGCTCATTGTTTTCAGGACGTGGGGCAGAATAGTTGGTATAATTTCTTTCTAAAGCCCGGCTCATTGGCCTGTTTGGTTTCTCTTTCGGTAAAATAAAGGGAAACCCTTCTTGTTCGGCACTTTGCTCTACTTTAGGGTTACAGGAAAATAACACAAGCATCAAGAAGCCACAAAATAAAAGAGCATAAGGCTGTAACGTAATAATTACACCTTTGAAACATTTTCTGATTTCAAACTCGAAAAATAAAAGGTTAGTATATGGGTGCATAGCGATTATTTAGTTTATCCGTTAAAGATCGCTTAAAAATCAAACGCCTCTGGTTTTTCTAACTGGACAAAAACTGAACAATGCTCAATAAATGCCAGAAAAGGGGTAAAATTCAAATGTATTTCATTATAAATTCAGCCTATTCTGCTAAACTGACGGAAGAAGCATATCCTTATGATCCCTGACAAATTGAGAAAATGTAACAGGCTTTGATTGGGTAAGTTTTTCAAATTCATGGCTAATATTTGGCGGGCCTTGAAAACGCGGCAAATAATGCAGCATAATCATCACAAAAATCATAGGAGCTGCAACTCCCTCTTTTCTTTTGGCCAAAAAAAATAGCAATAAGTTAGGCGATTTGTACCGGATATTTATTGAAAGTTCTTGTGAAAGAATATCTGCCATTTCCTGAAAACTTAAATTCTCCTCGCCGGTAAGTTCATAAGCATTATGCTGATGCTCCTTGTAATGCGAAAGTACAACAGCAGTCACTTTGCCAATATCACGCGCATCTATCAGGTTAAATTTGGCATTGCCCGCAGGCAAATAAATTCTTTGATTTACCAACAGGTCTTTTTGCAGGGTAGTGGTAAAATTTTGCATAAAATAACTGGGCCGTAAAAAAGTGTACGGAATCCGGCTATCTGTAATCAGTTTCTCAATTTTATGATGTGGAATTACACTGTTGGCATCAGCCCCCTGTACCGATAGAAAAACAATATGCTTTATGTTTTGCTGCTTAGCCGTTTCAATCAACGGCTCAAAATACTTTTTCACATTGGCAATTTGCGGAGGACGTAGCAGAAACAGCACGTCACATGCTGCAAAAGCGGAAGAAAATGTTTCCCGGCTTTCAAAATCAAATGCAATGGCCCTGACTTGAGGGAAAGGTGATGTTTTTTGATATTTATCAACATTACGCACACCGGCCAGCACTTCAAAATTCGGATGCGCCCCCTTAGTGTTTTCCAGGGCGTTGATTACTTCCCTTCCCACATTGCCGGTGGCTCCGGTTACTAGTATCCTTTTGATTTTTTGTTGCATATAGAATCTTTTCAGCGAAATAAAAAATGCATCCAGGCCTCAAATATGATGTATACAGGTAAATTGAAAAAATTTTTTGTGCAATCAGGTTACATTTTCGAGAATAGATACTACCAAGAGATACAATAACAGAGAGAGCAACAAATATTCAAAAAAAATAAAAATTTTCTGCTTAATTCGTCCTGATCGCTGCATGATGCAAACCGGAGATTACTCTCCGGTTTTTTTATTATGGAAAGATAACCTCAGAACCTGAGCACATTACAACATGCTGGCACTACAATCCATTGATTTTACGAAAGGCGAAAGAAGGGGCAAGCCTTGCTAAAAAGTACAGTATTTTTGTACCAGCTACTTTTATCTCCGTTTGCCCTTTTTCTATTTTCCGGACAGTTTCCTGCACCGCTTTTTCCACAGAGATAGCTATTTTGGGTGGGTCTCCCTTATGAAATGGTGTATCCACCGCTGGCATAAGCACTTCAATAATTCCAACAGGCACCTGTGCTAATTGCACCCGCAGCGTTTGTATGAAAGAATGTAAAGCGGCCTTTGTTGCACAGTAAGTAAGATAAACAGTGCGGGGCGTATACACCAAGCCAGTAGTTACATAAATTAGCTTTGCATTTTTATTTTGCTCCAGCAGGGGTAAAAATAATTTAGTCAACGCCAGTGGTGCCAAAAAATTTGTTTCAACTTCATATGTAGCTTTTTCCATAGCCTGCCGTTCGGCATAAAAGTTTGCCTTATGTGTAATAGCAGCATTGTTGATAAGTATATTACACTCAGGGTAATGGGCACGCACCCAGCCATACAACTTTTCCCTTTCCTTTTGCACGGATATATCGCATGGAAAAATGTGTAATTCAGGATACTGTTGCCGGGCCTGTTTGAGTTTGTCTTCAGACCTTCCGCAAATAATGACCGTATTCCCTTTTTGTATCAAAACACCAGCGAGCTCGAGCCCGATGCCTGAACTGCCCCCTGTGATCAAAATTGTATTATTGCTCAAAACCATTTTTTCATCTTTAAAAGTTAATACTCCTTCAAAAGTAGGTTTTGAGAGAACAGATTACATTAACCTATGTTAACGAAACCCATTTTTTTACGTACCCTGCTCAGGGCTACCGGTGTGATCCCAAGATAAGAAGCGATATAATGCTGTTTGATGCGGTGGTCTAACCCCGGGTAACTTTCCAAAAATAATTGATACCGGGTTGCCGCATCGTATAACAGCAATTCCCTTTCCCGGCTTTCTTTTTTACAAAATGCCTTTTCCAGCATAGCAATCAATACAGCTTTCCAACAAACATGCCCCTGAAGTAATGCCTGCCATTGGTCATAACGAATAACAAGCAGTGTGGCATCTTCCAGGGCCTCAATGGTAAAATGCGAACCCCTTTTCTGAATCATGGCACTGTATGCACTGATAAAGGAATTTTCAGGAAAAAAACCCTTGGTAAATTCATTGCCTTTTTCGTCTGTATAGAAATAGCGAAATAAGCCGGAAACACTAAAAGCAAATTTGCGCGGTATTTCACCGGCGCTGATAAAATACTCCCCTTTGCTGATTGTTCTGGGGGAGACAATGCCTAATATTTTCTCCTCTTCCCCGGCAGGTATGTCAACGATAGATTTAAACGTATTGATAAAATTTTTATGCATACATCTGCTTTCCGGTGTGTACTTCATTGGTCAGGTAAACTTTAAATATACACTTTTTACGTAAAAAAATTCCCTATTTACGCACTGATGGTTAAAACGGAATTGCAGGTTTTTCAATTCACTGTTTTTTGTGCTAACTTGGGATGTATTTAATATACCCAAAAACCTAGCAATTTTTAGCAGATGATGAAAAACCACGACAGCAACAAAAACTCAAACAAAATACCAAGGCGTAAGTTCCTGAGAGGGGCTTCCCTTTCGGCCGCTGCCTTTTCCATTGTGCCCCGCCATGTAATAGGAAAAGGATATCAGGCCCCATCTGATACCGTGAATGTAGCGGCCATTGGCGCCGGTGGCATGGGTGCCTCGAACATGAGCCGCCTTACCTCCCAAAATATTGTAGCATTGGCTGATTGCGACTATAACCGTGTGCGGGAATCGGTGGCCCGTGACAATCGGCAGGAATTGCGTGAAGCCTACGACAAAGCCAAGTGGTACCACGACTTCCGGGAAATGCTGGATAAGCAGAAAGATATTGATGCTCTCTTAATAGCCACACCCGACCATGTGCATGCTTCTGCTGCCAACCTGGCCATGAAAATGGGCAAGCATGTATATGTACAAAAGCCTTTAACCTACACCGTGCATGAAGCACGTACCTTGCGCCAAACCGCCAAAGAAACCGGAGTAGTTACTCAAATGGGCAACCAGGGCCACTCCAGTGATGATGCCCGTAAAGTAAATGAATGGGTACAGGCAGGCGCCATTGGCACGGTAAGGGAAGTACACGTGTGGACTAACCGCCCTGTATGGCCACAAGGCATTGACCGCCCCACAGAAAAAGTAAAAGTACCTAAAGAATTGGATTGGGATGTGTTTTTAGGCCCTGCCCCCTATGTTGATTATCATCCTGCGTATCATCCTTTTAGCTGGCGGGGATGGGCCGATTATGGCGTAGGTGCCCTGGGCGATATGGGAGCCCACCTCATAGACCATCCATACTGGGCACTTGGGCTTGATTACCCTGCTACTGTAGAAGCTTCTTCTACACCCTGGGGCGGAAAAGATGATGAAAAAGCCTCATATCCACTGTCAACAACAGTGCATTACACTTTTCCATCAAGGGGTATGCTGCCAGAAGTGCATATGCACTGGTACGACGGCGGGATTATGCCTCCCCGTCCTGCCGTGTTGCCCGATGAGGTTAAATTAGACAAGGGCGGAGGGGTAATTTTCGTTGGAGAAAAAGGCATTCTGATGCATAAAACCTACGGCTCCGATCCGCAAATGTATCCACAATCATTGATGGCGGAGTATGCCGATACACCGCAAAAGTACAAGCGTATCACTACTTCCCATGAAATGAACTGGATAGAAGCCATACAGGGAAAAGCCGAGGCTACCTCTCCTTTTGATTATGCGGCCCCACTGACGGAGACCATGTTGCTGGGTGTAGTTGCTTTGCATGCCCCCGGGCAAACCCTTCGCTACAATAGCGATAACATGGAGTTTACAAATAATATGGAGGTAAACCGCCATTTGAAGCGGGATTACCGCGAAGGGTGGGTTTTGTAATTATTGGAATTGATGCTAAAAAAACCTTTCAAAGAAAAATTGAAAGGTTTTTTTATGGGTGTAATGCCCGCTGTTCTGCCAGCAAGTTAAGAATGCGCAGCCAATCCCCGATCTGGGAAAAGTTTAGGAATTTATCAATCACACGTGTTTCGGCGTGGAACCCCATCTGCTCTACATTATGCGGATCTTTTAAAAGTTCGCTCAATTTGGCAGCCACTTCCTGTTCATCTTCCGGGTCTTTGATCAAAACACCGTCAATACTATTCCTTATCTGGTGCCGCAAGCCACAGGCATTGCTGGCCAGCACCGGGACCCGCTTCCACATGGCTTCGGTAGCAGTGAGGCCAAAACCTTCCTGCAGGGAGTTTTGTACTACCATGTATGAACACTGCTGCAATGCATTTACAATGAGGGCATTTTCTTTTACAGAATGCATAGGTAGTTTTAGGATAACAATATCTTCCTGAATTGCCGGGTTAAGCGATTCGTAAAAATCACCCAACTTTTTCAGCACAGCTTCCCCCTCCGGGTCGTCGCTCACAAAATCAGGATCAGGCCCGGCCAGTACCAAACGGGCATTACGTATGGTGGAGGCATGGCGGCTGTTTTCCTGACAAAACCGGGAAATATGCCTCTTTAGATAAGCAAAGGCCTGCATGAGTGGCTCAAACCCCTTCAAATGATCCCAACGTGAAACCTGGGTGATGATGGGCCTGTAAAACAGCCCTATATCTGAAGGCTGGTGGGCGGGAGCATACTTCCCCCCCGGCTGTAGCCTTTTTACCTGATGTTCAAAGGGTGGGGACACCGTAGGGTGCTCTGAAGCTACCAATCCGGCATTCACGAAAATGCCCGAGAGCTTATGGATGTTCAATGGCCGGTTTTTATGTGAAAAAGGGTCAATCCCGGGATGGATGATAGTAACATTCCCTGTAAGCCCTTTCGGGATATACTCGGGTGCAGAAAACACAAAGTGGTCATATCCTTCCAGATAAGGCATCAGGAAGTCCCAGGCTGCCCTGGTGCTGTCATTGGTATTGTCTAATCCAATATGACAGCGCCATACCCCAATCACATTTACTTTTTTTTTCAACTCCTGCATCATGCCGGCCGGTTGGGGATCGTGCATGATAACCACATCCTGTGGTTGTACGGTTTCAGCCAGCCTTTCGGCATTTTCCTGGTTTACTTTCCTGTATATGTCTTCTTCTTCCCGGGTAATGTTAGCATCGCCCCGCCCGTGTATCAGGTTATGGATTTTTTTAGTGAAATGAAAAAATTTTTTCTCTTCCGTTTCCATCACCAGCCATTCTACATTCAGGCCTATCTGCCGCATAATACTGACCATCCGGGGCATCATTTCAGCCACTCCCCCGCCCTGTTCGGTTGAATTCACCATCCAAATGGTTTTCTCTTCAAGATTTTTCTTCAATAAGGCCGATTCACTACGAAAAGCATTGACGGTGGCAAGCAAAGGCGCATAACAGGTATAATCTTCGAGCAAATGGCCTTTTTTGATATTAACCTCACGCATAATAACGTTTCATTTCTATTCATCCCTCTTTTCCGAAAGCCTTATTCAGCCCATCTTCGGTAGTACGGAGTTTGGTTTTACACATTTCCAGCAATTCCAGAGCTTTGGTAACCTTTTCAGAAAGGGCATCTATGTCCGGTTCTTCTTCTTCCAGGCTGTTTACGATCTCTTCCAGTTGGGTAACCGCTTCCTGGTAGGTTAATGTTTTTTCAGATTTTTTTCTGGGCATTTTGTCTTTGATTATTACGCATCACCACTATCATACAACTATTCCCCCTCTTTTTCAATCAAATTCAACATTTTGATGGTGGCTTTGATAGCCGCGGAAGCCTGGTCAGAGTCCAGTCCGCGCGTTTTAAATTCCCGTCCGTTTGACCAGGTAATGACGGTTTCTACCAAAGCATCGGTGTGCCCGCCAGGGGGGATGGAAACATAATAATCCAGAAGTAAGGGAATTTTCCTGTTCAAAGGCTTATAAATTTTTTTTAAGGCCTTCATAAAGGCATCATACTGCCCGTCTCCGGTAGAAGAGCCTTCATACACTTTCCCATTGATTTCTATACTGAGCGTAGCGGTGGGTTTGAGGTTATGCACATGACAGACATAGTAATTATGAATTTTTATTTTCTCTTTGATCACCTCACTACCCAGTACGTCGGCGATGATATAGGGCAGGTCTTCGGTGGTGATATTTTCTTTTTTATCACCCAGTTCCACCACCCGGTGGGTTACTTTTGTCATTGATTCAGGAGAAAGTTCAATCCCCAGTTCTTCCAGGTTTTTGGCGATACTGGCCTTGCCTGACGTTTTGCCCAAAGCATATTTCCTGGCCCTGCCAAACCGCTCGGGCGTGAGGTTGCTTACATACAAATTCCCTTTTTTATCGCCATCGGCATGCACCCCGCAGGTTTGGGTAAATACATGCTCTCCAATAATAGGTTCGTTGGAAGGGACGCGCATACCGGCAAAAGCCTCTACCATGCGCGAAATCTTTTTCAATTTTGTTTCATCTACCCTGACTGCTACTCCGGCATGATCTTTTAACACAGCTACTACGCTGCCCAGGGGGGCATTGCCTGCCCTTTCTCCCAAACCGTTAACGGTGGTGTGCGTACCTTTGGCTCCCGCCCGCACGGCTGCCAGTACATTGGCCGATGCCAGGTCATAGTCATTATGTGTATGGCAATCAAAATGCAGTTCAGGAAAAGACTCGGTCATCCTTCGGAAAAACATGGTCATTTCATCTGGAAATAAGATACCCAGCGTATCAGGCAACATAAACCGCCTGATGGGCTCTTTTTGCAATGCCTCTACCAATTGCATAATATATTCCGGGGAATGCCGCATACCGTTCGACCAGTCTTCCAGATACACATTTACATCAATCCCTAATTTTTGGGCATAAGCAATGCTTTCTTTGATATTGGCTATGTGTTGCTCGGGCGTTTTACGTAATTGTCCTTTTAAGTGATTGAGCGACCCTTTGCACAAAAGGTTCACCACCCTGGCCCCGGAATCATGGATCCAGTCCAGTGATTTTGTACCATCTACAAAACCCAGCACCTCTATACAGTTAAGCAGGCCTTTGTCAGCAGCCCAGGAAGTGATTTTCCTGACACCCTCAAACTCACCTTCCGAAATCCGGGCCGAAGCCACTTCTATCCGGTCTACTTTTACTTCTTCTAATAAAATTTTGGCCAGGTTGAGTTTTTCACTGGCGGTAAAAGCTACGCCCGAGGTTTGTTCCCCATCGCGCAGCGTAGTATCCATGATCTCTACACGCATGCTCGTATTCATTTAAACATTCAAAGTACGCAAATCTTGACTGAAAACCCAACATATACCACCTGGCTACAGGATATCCCCCGGCATAGGCATGAGGAATTCAAAGAAAAGCGAAAACATGCTTCTAAAAAAAGCATAAGAAATACACATTAAATCAAAGATAAAACCCACCCATCACCAAAGCTACATTTATTATTTTCTCATTAATCAGTTAATAATGTTGATATATTTTTAAAAATTAATATAAATATTTAAACAAAATAAAAAAATATCAATCATTAATTTATACAGTAATTCAAATACCTTTCCCGGTTGTATTTATTGTAGCAAGGCAAAAATTGCCAAATAACAACAAGTCAACCTTTAGAGCCAATGCGCCAAGATGAGCTTTTACGCAAGTACCTGAACAATGAATGTACGACTGAAGAAAAGCATATGTTGTACCATTATTTATTGAAAGAAGACGAAGTGAAATACCGGGATGTGTTGTACGAAATCTGGAAATCTATGCCTCCTTCACAATCTATAGAAAGTGAAGCATCAGAACGAATGTTTGCCAGGATTTCAGAAAAGTTAGATAACACCAACAAGCGGGGACATTCTTTATTTCTAACCTATTCCCGTAAGATGGCCGCTTCTGTTTCAGTATTGCTGGCTGTTTCAGCTTTTTTGTATTTTGTTTTCCTGCATTCGCCCCAAACAACCCATGCAACGGCCTATGGTACCACAGAAAAGATCACTTTACCCGACGGCTCTGAAGTTCATTTGTATGCGAACTCTACTTTACATTATCCCCCACAATGGGATTTGCAGCGGGAAGTGTGGCTGGAAGGAGAAGCTTTTTTTAAAGTAAATAAAACTTCAGGAAGTAATGCCGGTTTTCCTGAAAAGTTTATCGTGCATACCAGCAACCTTGATGTGGAAGTACTGGGTACGGAATTTAACGTGAAAGACCGGAAAGGCAACACCCAGGTGGTTTTAAATTCAGGATTGGTAAAACTCACTAAAATCATTCATGAAACCCAGGAGTTAACCATGCAACCCGGCGATATTGTGGAAGTAGGACAACTGCAAAAACTCACTATTAAAAAAGTACCAGAACCCGAGTTGTTCTCTTCCTGGAAAGACAACTTTCTTTATTTTGAAGACAAGCCCCTGGCAGAAGTTGCCAAGGAGTTGAAAGATAGCCACGGCATCAACATTAAGTTTTCTAATGAAACACTGAGTGCTAAAAAGATCAATGCTTCCACACCGGTGGATAACCTAAATGTACTGTTTACCACCATTGAGCGGTCTTTCGACTTAAAAGTAAGCAAGCATGAACAAGAATATGTAATTAGTAAAAAGTGACGGAAGACCGGTGACATAAGACCGAAGTTTCAACTACTGTCTTCCATCTCCGGACTCCTGACTAAATTTAAATTAACCAATAAGTTTCAACCAAATCTATTTATTATGAAACATGATGTATACCTTTTAAAGCGATGGATGCTATACAGCTTCATCATGTGTTTTGTCGGCAATTACGCTTTTTCACAGGAATTGGCGCATGCAGGCAATTTCACATCCGGTTATGTAGATGGGAAACAAGAAAGTGCAATGTTGCTGGAAACTGTACTTGAAAAGCTGGAAACAGCACACAAAGTGCGGTTCAACTATGCCACTGATCTTGTGAAAGACAAAAAAATCAACCTTACCCAAAAAGAACTTTCTGCTGAGAACCTGGAGGTGTCATTGAATTCAATTCTGACTCCGCTGGGATTGCAGTATGAGAAGATTAATGAACACATTTATGGTATTTATCATAAAGGAAACAAATCGCAACTGCAACCTATCCGGCCTTCTGATGCTAAATTACAGCAGAGTTCTATTGGAGGTTCGCTGAATAGCTTTAGTATCAAGAAACTGACACAACGTTCGGCCAACTTTTGGGAAGTAATGGAAAAGAACATTTCCGGTACCATTACCGATGAAACCGGTGAAGGATTACCGGGAGTAAACGTTTTGGTAAAAAACACCACCATTGGTACCGTTACCGATGTAGAGGGGAATTACAGAATATCTGTACCGGATGATGCTAATTTCCTTGTTTTTTCTTCTGTAGGCTATGTTACCGAAGAAGTTGAAATAGGGGGAAGAAGTGTCATTGACCTGGAAATGGCCCCAGACATACAGGCACTTTCCGAAGTAGTAGTGGTAGGTTATGGTACCCAGGAGAAAAGGGATGTAACAGCGGCTATTTCTTCCATTGATCAAGAACAGATTAAACAGATACCTACGGCAAATCCGGTGGAATCTATGAAAGGACAGGTAGCCGGGGTAGATGTATTGCAAGGAGGAGGACGTCCCGGACAGCAACCCTCTATTACCATCAGAGGGCGAAGATCCATCAATGCTTCCAATGACCCGCTGTTTGTGGTAGACGGGGTGCCTATGACTTCAGGCACCGGTTCCATTTATGATTTCAACCCCCAGGATATTGAATCCATGGAAATTCTGAAAGATGCAGCAGCTACGGCTATTTACGGATCAAGAGGGGCCAATGGCGTTGTCCTGATCACCACCAAAAGGGGAAGTGCTGGAAAAACGGTTGTCAGTTACGATGGTTATTATGGTATATCCAGCGTTACCAAATTGGTGGATATGATGAATGCGCAAGAATTTGCAGACCTGAAAAGAGAATCTGCCCGTATTGATGACCAGGGAAGGACAGGACGTACTGCATGGAATGGTACATTACAACCCGATGAAAACGTCTTTGCCGACCCGGCAGAATTTGAGTCTATAGAAACTGGGCGTTCTACCGATTACCTGGATTTGGTGCTGAATGAAGGATACCAAACCAACCATCAGTTGAGTGTGGCCGGAGGCAGCGAGAAAACCCAGTTCAATGTATCCTTGGGCTATTTCAAAGAACAGGGAATCATAGAAAACCAGGATTATGAAAGATATACCGGCCGGATAAATCTGGACCATAGGATCAGCGATCGGTTTAAGATAGGCATGTCATCCTTCCTCTCATCGGCCATTCAAAACTGGGGCTCTAGTGCTACTATGGGGGAAGCTGTGAACAATTCTCCATTGGGGCAGCCCTACAATGATGACGGAACACCGAAGTTTTTACCCATTGCAGATGGTATCCGTACCAACCCTTTGAGTGAGCTGGTGCCAGACGCCTATGTAGATGAGCGGGATTTTACCCGGATTTTCTCGTCTCTGTACCTGGAAGCGAAGATTATAGAAGGACTACAATATAAGTTCCTTTTCGGACCCGACATCCGCTATCGCCGACGGGGTGTATTCCAAGGGAGGTTTACCAATGCCCGGAGAGGTGCTGACCCTGCGGCAGAATTGGAAAATGAAAAAACGCTGGGATATACCATGGAAAACCTCCTTACCTACAATAAAAGCATAGGAGAAAATCACGACTTTACCTTTACTTTTCTGCAAAGTATACAGGAGTCTAAATTCGAGCGTCAGCGTACCAGGGTTGTGAATTTACCCTATGAGTCCCAATTATGGTACAACCTGAGTACAGCCGGCACCATTGAGGCAAACGAGTCGCGTTTGGAGGAATGGCAGCTGGCTTCATTTATGGGACGTATTAACTATACACTTGCTGGTAAATACCTATTTCAGTTTACCTACCGGGCCGATGGATCTTCCCGTCTGGCCGAGAGCAACAAATGGGCCTATTTCCCGGGTATCTCTGCCGGGTGGCGGGTGATTGACGAAGGCTTTATGGGAGGAGCTACCGATTGGCTGTCAGAACTGAAGCTGAGAGCATCTTATGGTGAAGTAGGCAATACCTCGGTAGATCCATATCAGACTGCCGGGCGCCTGGAAAGGTCTGTGTATGACTGGAATGATGCCAATGCGGCAGGCTTCCGACTGAATGAAATTGAAAACTCGGAACTGGGTTGGGAAATATCAAGAACTTTCGATGTAGGAGTTGATTTCGGGCTTTTTAACGGACGCCTGTCAGGTAGTTTTGACTATTACAAAACCAACACCGAAGACTTACTGCTGGAACGACAGCTTCCCTTTACTTCAGGGTATGAGCAAATACTTCAAAATGTAGGTTCTACCGAAACCAAAGGAGTAGAACTCATGTTGGGAGCTACTATCTTTGATACTCCGGGTGGTTTCCGATGGGATGCCAACTTCAACATCACGCATTACAAGGAGGCTATTACCGAACTGGCTTTGAAGGATGAAAATGGGAATCCTCTTGATGATGTTGGAAACGCCTGGTTTATCGGAGAACCCATCCGCGTATTCTTTGACTATGATAAAATAGGTATCTGGCAGGCCAACGAAGCAGAAATGGCTGAGGAAATGGATGGAGCCTATCCGGGAGAGATTAAAGTGGCGGACGTTGATGGTGATGGACTTATCACTCCGGATGACCGTACTATTCTCGGGTCAGATGTACCTGATGTATTAGGAGGCCTTACCAACCGGTTTGAATACAAAGGGTTCGATCTTTCCATCTTCTTCTATTATCGCCTGGGTCATATGATTGACAGCCGGTTCAATTCTGACCAGAATACCATGCAGGGGCGCTATAATAATATGGATGTAGATTACTGGACCATTGATAATCCTACCAACGGGTATCCAAGGCCGAATCTTAACCAGGAACGTCCCCAGAAGTATGAGACGTTGCGGTACTTTGACGGCAGCTATGTGAAGCTGAGAAATGTAACTCTGGGGTATAATTTCCCTCAAAGTATTACAGAAAAACTCAGGCTGTCTAACCTTAGAATATACGCTACTGCTCAAAACCCCTGGTTTTCGGCCAAGTATGATACCTTCGATCCGGAAACTACCAACTCTAACAATGATGACGATTTTGATAATGAGTTGAGTACAGGTGATGTGCCCTCTTCCAAGTTATTCTTGTTGGGAATCAATTTCCAGTTTTAAATCAAAATACTTTAGATAATGAAAACGAAATCAATCATATTCATAGTAGCAGTACTGGCTTTCTTTAACCAGTCATGCGAAAAGTTCCTGGAAGAAGAGCTGGTCTCCGATGTGTCGGCAGCTTCTTACTATACCACCCCTGCCGGTTTGGAAGATGCGGTGGATGCCACTTATGGATGGTTAAAATATAGCTATGGCCCTCCTGAAAGAGGATTTACCTCTACTGTTTTTGGCACAGATACCTATACAAACGGTGCCGATGGAAGCCACAAGGTGTGGAACTGGTACGACAATAACTTTAATTCCAGTCAGCCTTTATTGAGAGAACTCTGGAGAGACTGGTACAAGGGGATCAACCAGGCCAATGCAGTGATCAACCGCTCTGCTCAGGTTGAAGGTATTGACCCTGCTCTTGTTGAGCAAAGAATTGCAGAAGTAAGGTTTTTGAGGGCTTTTTTCTACTTTAATTTGGTGCAGCATTGGGGAGATGTACACTTAACGCTGGAGGAAACCGAAGGTGTGGAAGTAGAAGCCAACAGAACACCGGCTGCGCAAATATATGCTGAAGCCATTATACCCGATTTGGAAAATGCCATTAGTGTGTTACCGGATGAGCAAAGCGACTATGGAAGGGCAACGAAACCCGCCGCAGAGTTTATGCTGGCTAAGGTACTGCTCACCCGCTCGTATAAGCCCTATGCCGAAGCCAATGATGCCGCCAGGGCAGAACAACTCATGACTTCTGTCATTGATAATCCTCTCTTCGAGTTGTTGGATACCTATGGTGATCTTTTTGACCAAAGCAACCAGCTTAACAGTGAGGTGATCTGGTCTGTACAAAATACACAAGATCTGATATTGAATGGAGGCGAGGGAAACCGGGGGCATTTGTACTTTCTGTTTGAATATGATATTCGCCCCGGCATGCAGCGTGATACGGAAAACGGTCGCCCCTGGAAACGTTTTCGCCCTACACCCTATCTGTTGGGTCTTTGGGACAGAGAGGTAGACGTCAGATATGACCAGAGCTTTAAGCATGTTTGGTTTGCTAATAATGAGGGAAGTATCCCTATATGGTCGCAGGAAGATGTTGACAATGGCTACACGACGGCTGACATGGTAGGACAGCGAAAATTTGAGCTGGGAGATACTGCTTTGTACATTCCGGGCCCCAGCATGGATGAACTTTGGGATGCAGAAAGAGAAGGCAAAGCCGGATATACGGTATATACGGCTGATGAGTATTCAGAGCGTATATTCCCTTCATTGAGCAAATTCATTGATCCATTGCGCCCTGACCGGCAGTGGGAGGAAGGTTCACGCGACTTTGTAGTAGCCCGCCTGGCCGATGCCTATCTGATCCGGGCCGAAGCCCGGTTCAAGCAAGGTGATGCCCCGGGTGCGGCTGATGATATCAACGTAGTGCGGCGCAGAGCTGCCTGGCCCGGTATGGAAGACGCTATGGAGATTTCTGCTGGTGACGTAAGTATTGAATTTATCCTGGATGAAAGAGCCCGGGAACTAGTGGGTGAAATGCACCGTTGGTTTGATTTGGTTAGAACTGGAACATTGGTAGACAGAGTACGGATGTACAATGCCGAAGCAAGGGACAATATTCAGGATTATCATGTGCTTCGCCCTATTCCACTGGATCAAATTGACAGAACATTAGGAGATTACCCTCAAAACCCTGGCTACCCGGAAGCTGGAGGAGAATAATCATTGTATTTTTATTTCTTAAAATTTAATAAGGGAGGCAGTACATTGCCTCCTTTTTTTGTGCTTATAAAACAGTTCAAAACTGTATTGAATAATCTACTAATGAAAAGTATTAATTCATTATTTTCATTTTTAAGTATTATTTACATACTTATGTATCTACAAAAATAAATACACCAAAAACCATGAAAACCTTTACGCTCCTTTATTTGCCATTTCTACTATTGACATTACTGATTGGTTGCAAAGAAGAGGAGGATGATCCATTTCCTTCAGGCACCGAGTTATTGAAAAACCCTTCCGCCGAATCAGGCTCAGACGACTGGCTAAACAGGGAAGCCCAGTATTTTCTGGAATGGACAGATGAGGAAGCTGCGGATGGCAATGGTTCCTTAAAAATAAGATCAGATCAGCAAGTGGATGATTTCGGTTATTGGGTGCAGGGTATTACCGAAATCCCAAAAGGTAAACGCTTACAGTTAAGTACAAAAATTAAAACAAATGAGGTGGATGGCGAGGGCGTGTTCATCGTAATACGCACGGATAGTAGTTTGAATAACGATCAGCTTCAGTTTTATACTACCCAAAATAATCTTTTTATAGGAGGCACGCAGGATTGGACTGAATATTCCCTGGAAATGGATGAAGAAGTAAAAGAGGAAGTAGAAATAATATACGTTTTCCTGATATTTGGCCGCCAGACTACCGGAACCGCCTATTTTGACGATGTATCTTTAAAAGTGATTGATTAGTAATGCAATGTATAGTAGCAGTAGGCAGGAAAATAACTAGCATCTGATGCTACAATTGCCACTGATTTTCCATTTTCGTTTGCATTTTAAAAAAAAAGCCCCGTATATTGGGCGAACCAAATAAACCTATACAACCCATGAGCGCTACCACTATCAGCCAGATTTTTGTCATTATTACCTTCCTTTCTAATATTGCATGCACCAGCAAAACCATGCAGGAAAGCACCACCATGGCCGATGTAGGGGACGTTCCTCCGGATGAAAAAATTCAGGTGGTAGCCGTTCCTGATGAACAACGTGTAAATGTGCTTGTTGATGGCATGCCTTTTACCGCTTATATCTATCCGGAAACGATGAAAAAGCCGGTTTTGTATCCTATTAATACGAGCAGTGGTACGCCCATTACCCGTGGATACCCGATTGAACCCAGGGCTGGCGAAAGGGTTGACCACCCCCACCATGTAGGGTTCTGGTTTAATTATGGTGACGTAAATGGCCTTGATTTCTGGAATAACTCAGATGCGGTTGATCCGGCAAAAAGTGATAAATATGGTACCATCGTACACCAGGAAGTGGTACAAACCAGCAGCGGAAATGACAAAGGCGAACTCTCCGTTGTCATGGACTGGATGGCCCCTGATGGTGAAAATCTCATCACAGAAGAAACCAAATTTGTATTCCGTGCACCTGATGCCCAAACCCGCATCATTGACCGGATTACGAAGCTTACTGCTGAAGTAGATGTTTCGCTGAAAGATAACAAAGAAGGCGTTTTGGGCATACGCCTGGCCAGACAGTTGGAGCACCCTTCTGACAAACCCGCTGTTTTTACAGATGCCTCTGGGAACCCAACCAATGTAGAAGCCATGGATAACGAAGGCGTAACCGGAGTGTATCATAGCAGTGAGGGCATTGAAGGGACTGACGTATGGGGAACACGGGCACGGTGGATGAACCTTACAGGCACCATTAAGGAAGAAAATATTGCTTTAATCATCATGGATCATCCCGGAAATGTAGGCTACCCCACCTACTGGCATGCCCGGGGCTATGGCCTGTTTGCTGCCAATCCTCTGGGGCAAGCAGCTTTATCTGACGGCAAAGACAAACTCAATTTTAAATTATCAGCCGGAGAGTCAGTAACTTTCAGGCACAGGGTGGTTGTACACTCAGGAGAAGAATGGACTGAGGAAGCCATAGAGAAGATTTATACCCAATTTGCCGAGAACACGGGTTCTTAAATTTTTACCCCACTTACAGTCCTGTATTATTTAGGAAAAAATATTGAAGTTAATCTGACTTTTTGTAGTGTGGCCGGGCTGCCCCAGGCCGAAGTAGAACAGTCGCCTTACAAAAAATCAGTAAATTACTTTTGTATTACTTAAAAACCATCATTAAAAACCATAACAAAAGTGAATTTGTATGCAAAGAAAGGCACTCTTTGATGGTTTTTGAGGCTTTCACCAATTGTGACTTCACAGTATTTACAGAAATACCCAACATCTCGGCAATCTCCTCGGCACTTCGGCCTTCTTCATTACGCATTTTGAAAATTATCTGTCTTTTTTCCGGAAGGGCCTCAATGGCCTGTAATGCAACTTCTTCAAACTCCCGGTATGTTACTGTATCTTCTGTAAGATGATCCTCATGGGTAACGTTGAGGGCAATATCCTGATTTCGTAATGTTTCACTGGCCCGTTTCTTCAGGTAATTGAGCGACAGGTTTTTTGTGATCTTAAACAGGTAAGCATCAAACGAAAAATTGAGATTAATATCATGTTTAACGTCCCAAAGCTTGATAAAAGCCTGTTGCACAATTTCCTCAGCATCGGGTTTATTTTTTGTAAACTTTAAAGCATAAAAATAGAGCTTACCTTTATATGCATCATATACTTGCCTGAAAGCTTTCTCATCTCCCGACGACAGTTTACGAATGGTGGTCTTATTTAACAATGCAGGCATCAAAAATAAAAACAATTAAAATACAACGTATTTCAAGAGATAATTTTATGGAAATTATAGCAAACTAGCAATAGTATTGATAAAATATTATAATTTAATCTACTTTATTTAACTCAATTGCCACAGGGGTAGTTTGTAAATTCAAACCTCCCCCCGGTAGAGGCGAGCCAATTGAATATTGGGTATCTTTTACCAACGGAAAGTTACTGACCCTTCCTGAAAGGATACTGTTAGCCAAAGTAAAATTTTCAATGAGTACAGTAACCGGTGCCGGATTGGTAATGAAAAGCGTAATTTGGGTCCGCTCATCATTTACTTCCCACCTGCCGCCCTGAATTTCATTTGTTTCTCCTATACAAACGAAAAAACCCTGCCCATTTTCTCTCAATTCAAGAGCAGCATTGTTTGGGTCATTACATGGTGCCGCCCCAAATAATCCTCCGGCTACGTAAGAGGTTGCATCCCCACCTGCCGGAAAAGTTATATCCTGCCCATTGATCTTTATGGTAATTTCATTCTCAAAAGTGGCCGACCTAAAAGTATATTTACCTACCAATGGCTCTACCTGGGGTTCATCATCCCCTTCGTCTTCACTGCAAGAAAAAAAAGCAATAGGAAACACCAAAAACACACCAAGTATTATGACCCACTGTACATTCAACACATATTTCATAAATTATGATTTTTTGATAAGATCATTCGCATACAATCTTAATAAATACCTGCTATAAGTTAATAAAAACATGCATATTATTTATGGAAAGCATAGAAAACCCACAAATTGGCGCCCTTTATTACATCACACTAACCTATATCAATTTTTAGCAATAGGTTCATTCATTCTTTTTATTTTGCAAAGCCCCTTTTGTTTTGATCATAATTTCTGATTTTTGCATATTGCTTATAACCTTGATATTAAATATTTAAATAAAAATTGGCTAAAATATTACATCAACATATGAAAACTACCCATTATTATTTTCAGCTGAAAGCAATGAATTTTTGGAATATTCTGTGTTTCATATTATGCATCTCTTCCATTGCTGCGCAGGCACAAGACAATGTAATTCTCTACCGGATAAACGGTGGAGGAGAAAAAATAGAAGACGAACCCATCGGTTGGGAAGCCGACCTCACAGCCACCCGCAATCATGGGGTAGCCAAAAAAGGAAAACCTTCTCCTTATCTCACAATCACCTTTGAGAATGAACAAGACCTGACATTTGCTGTTCCTTCCTTCACAGGGACAAATAGTACAGAATACCCCAACTCCTTGTTTGCTACCGAAAGATTTAGCACTTACCGCAACAAAATAAGCCAAACATGGGATTTTCCGGTATCAGTACCCGGTACTTATACCATTAACCTGTTATTTGCTGAAGTTTGGGAAGGCTCCCAGAATGTAAGGGATAGGGTGTTTGGCGTATCCATTGAAGATAGCACCGTTACTGAATCATTAGATTTAGTAGCTGAGGTAGGTTGGAATGTAGCCACAGTTAAATCGTACGACATCGAAGTGACTGATGGCAATATTGATATTGATCTTCTAAGAATAGTACAGAACCCTGCTGTTAAAGGTATTGAAATTATCGGCCCCACTGGTGCCAACCAAAATACCCCCCCCCTAATTAGCCACCTTCCATTAATCAGGGCAGAAGGAGGAACCACCATCAATACTTCCATTTCTGCCAATGAAGAAGACGGCGATCCTGTAAGTTTGGCGTTTACCGTAAAAGATCAAAATGGCATTACAATTGACCCCGGCAGGTACACTTTTACTGATAATGGAGATGGCACGGGTTCATTAGTATGGGAAACCGAACCCACGGACGTCTTTTTTTATACCGCTACGGTTACTGCTACTGATAAGGACGGAACAGATAGCAGAAGTTTTACAATTATTGTAAGCGAAAAGGTTAAGAACATTCTTTACAGGGTGAATGTGGGAGGTAGTGAGCTGGAAGATGCCCTTGACGCCTCACAACCTCCTTTCACTGCAGATGCAAAAGGGGCGCCTTCCCCTTATGTTACAGGAGGTGAAGTTGATAAATCAAATAATGTAATTACACCCTCTCCTTCGGTACCTGCTTATGTGCCGCCTGCATTGTTTCAATCTGAACGGTATTGGTCACAAGAAGAAAGTATTGATGGAAAATGGTCGTTTGAAGTGCCAGACGGACAACTGGTCAGTGTGCGACTCTTCCTTGCTGAAGTCTTTTTGTCTGACAATGGGAACAATTCCAATGCCGAAAAAGGCCCTCGCAAATTTGATATCATCATCAACGAAGATACTGTTGAAAAAGCGCTTGATATATTTGAAGAAGTTGGGCAGAACGTCGGCATCATGCGTACCTACAGTGTAATCAGTGATGGTACCATTGATATAAGCTTTGGCTATATTTCTGAAAAACCAAACCTTAAAGGGATTGAGCTTATTAATATAGAGCCACTCTCTGTTACAGTAAACAAGGTAGATGCATCTTGCTTTGGAGGAAAAGGATCTGCGAGTATTGATGTTTCCGGTGGAATTGGGCCGTACGAAATTATCTGGGAGAATAACAACAATGCTACTCCCGAAGAGTTGCTGGCAGGGACATATACTGTTACCATAAAAGACGCAAGTGGACAACAAGTCATAGAAGAAGTAACCATCAACGAACCTGAAGCACTTTCAGTAACTATAGAGACTACCGATGCATCAGCTATAGATGCCAACGACGGAATGGCTACTGCCACCATTACCGGCGGTACTGAACCCTACGCTTTGGATTGGGGAGAAGGCATAAACCCGGAAGCTCTGTCTGCCGGCCTCTACGTACTCACTGTAACAGATGCCAATGATTGTACAACTACCGAAGAATTTGCCAT
Source organism: Cyclobacteriaceae bacterium (assembly GCA_965230065.1). Lineage (GTDB taxonomy): Bacteria > Bacteroidota > Bacteroidia > Cytophagales > Cyclobacteriaceae. Next base: position 5,974,799 of record OZ245942.1, read on the forward strand.
TGGAGATCCTGATACGCTTGTGGTAGATGTTAAAGTTACGAATCCTACTTGTAAAGGGGATACCGGCTCTGCTGAAGTAAATGCTACTGGCGGGATAGCTCCTTATACCATTGAATGGGGAGAAGGCATAGACCCTGTCGCTTTAATTGCCGGGGAATACACAGTTATAGTAACTGACAAGACTGGAAAACAAGTTGAGAAAAAAATTGAGATTACAGAGCCCGAAACAGCCCTTACCATTAAAGTCAGCGCCACAGATGCCACCGCCTCTGGGGCTACTGATGGCAGTGCCAGTGTCAGTGTAGAGGGAGGCACTTCTCCGTACAATATTTTCTGGGGAGATATCAACCCTACCAATTTAGCTGCCGGCACCTATACAGTAACTGTAAAAGATGCTGCCGGTTGTGAAAAAGAAGAAGTATTTACCATAGAAGAACCTGAAGCGCTTACCGCTGAAGTTACCAAAACTGATGCTACCTGCGATGAGGCTGGCTCAGCTTCTGTAACTGTCAATGGGGGTATCCCGCCCTACGAAGTAAACTGGAGTGATGATGCTGATCCGGAAAACCTAACCGAAGGTACTTATCAGGTAACCATTACAGATGCCAATGGAGTAAGTATTAACAAAGAAGTCGCTATAATCCTGGACTGTGATGAGCCGGTGGGTACAGAAGATCCCACTAAGGAAGATCTTTTGCTAAAGGTATACCCTGTACCGGGCGACGGATTATTACATATTAACGTAGAAACTTCACTGGCAGACAAAGAAGGGGCACTGCGTATTTATTCACTGTACGGGCAGGTTGTTTACCAACAAAAAATAAATACCTGGAAAACAAGTATCATAAATGTAAGTAGCCTTAGCACTGGTACTTATATTCTTGAAGTAGAGACAAAAGACACCATTTTAAAGCGCAGATTATTGATACAATAATCAAACTCCCTACCTTCTAACCGGCCTGACTGCCCTTATCAGTCAGGCTGGTTTAAATTCAAACGCAGGAAGTCTTGCTAATTCCATATTTGTTTTTTCTGCGAAATACCAACTTTTGATAACATACCCATCTTTTTTACTATTTTCAGTACACTTACCCCAAAAGAGCATTTCTTTTTCAACGCTCAATAAAAGCACATCACCGATACCGGCCTGATCACCTGGAACAGGCCATATACAGGATACTTCTTAAACAATCCCATATATTTTCTCTGGTAATGAATACTTCTTACTACATATCAAATCTGTTTTTATAACTATTTGTAAATATTATTATATTTATTTAACTTTAATTATTAAAATAATAATACATTTGTATTATATTATTCAATGTTATTTTTGATCTAACCTTAGTTAAATATGTATAATACAGCCATTTATTACACTCTATCAATACGGGAGTTGCTCTGCAGCGGCCTATTTATTTTCATATTGCTTATGCAACCAGCTGCCTTGCGTGGACAAGATACTGAAATCCTCTACCGGGTAAATGCAGGAGGTGAAAAGGTAGAAGCGAAGGCAATGGATTGGGAAGCTGACTTTACGGCAACCTCCAATCATGGGGAAGCAAAAAAAGGTACCCCCTCACCCTACTATACCATTACCAATGTCAATGGTCAGGATTTAGCTTTTGCCATACCTTCATTCACCGGCAAAAACAAGAATGATAAAAAGGAATATCCAAACCAGCTTTTTGCTACCGAAAGGTTCACGACTTTTCGTGAAAAAGTTAGCCAGACCTGGGATTTTCCGGTATCAGTAGCTGGCACTTATACCATCAATTTATTATTTGCCGAAATTTGGGATGGTGCCCAGGAACCCGGCAAAAGGATATTTGGGATTGCCATTGAAGACAGCATCGTAACAGATTCTATTGATCTTGTAACTGACCCGGGTTGGAACGAAGCCCTGATCAAAACATATGAAATGGTGGTAGAAGATGGCAATATAGACATTAACTTACTGAGAATTGTACAGAACCCCACCATCAAAGGCATTGAAATTATCGGGCCGGCAGGAGCAAATATCAACCTGCCCCCTCAGTTTGTAAATGTTCCGCTGGTACGAGGTGAAGCCGGAGAAACATTAAATGCAACATTCACCACCCTGGAGAAAGACGGGGATGCCATAGCGTTGAGCCTCATTGTGAATGACCAAAACGGAAATTCCATTGATCCGGCGTTGTATACTTTTACTGACAACGGAGACGGTACCGGAACCCTGGTATGGGAAACCCTGGAAACCGATATTTTCTTTTATAACGCTACCATCACCGCATCTGATAAAGATGGTGCAGATACCCGGGATTTTAACATTATCGTTAGCGAAAAAATAGATGATATCCTGTACAGGGTAAATGCCGGAGGGCCTGCTGTAGAAGATGCCCTGGACCAGGAACGCCCGTCATTTTCAGCAGATCCGAAGGGAAATCCCTCTCCTTACGGCAGCGGGGGCGATACGTACCTATCAAGCAATCCGGTGAGTGTGAACACTTCAGTGCCGGCTTATGTGCCCCTCAGCCTGTTTCAATCTGAAAGGTTTTGGTCAGTTCCCGATGGCGATGAGGGCAAATGGTCATTTGACGTACCTGACGGAAAGCTGGTGAGCGTACGCCTTTTCCTTTCTGAAATTTTCTTAACCGCAGAAGGCGTGAACAGTAATGAAAACAAAGGCCCTCGTAAATTTGATGTTATGATCAACGAAGACACCGTTGACAGGGCCATTGATGTGTTCGCTGAAGTAGGCGGAAACGTCGGTATTATGCGCACGTACAGCGTTATCAGTAACGGAAAGATTGATGTCAGCTTTGGGGCTCTTTCAGAAAACCCCAGCATCAAAGGCATTGAAATTATCGGAGTAGAACCCATAACTGTTAATATCAATAAGGTAGATGCTGCTTGTTTTGGCGGGCTTGGCTCCGCTACGGTTGAAGTGTCTGGCGGACTGGGTCCTTATGAAATAATCTGGGCAGATGGCGCCTCTCCTGATCAATTGCTGGCAGGCACTTACAGCGTTATCATAAAAGATGGTAGCGGGCAGGAGAAAGAGGAAGAAGTAACCATCGGCCAGCCAGAACCACTGACGGTTACCATTGAAACCACAGATGCCTCAGCCATAGGAGCCAGTGATGGAAAGGCTGTCGCTACTGTTGCCGGAGGAGCCGGGCCTTACACCTTAGATTGGGGAGAGGGCATCAACCCGGAAGCATTGCCTGCCGGAAATTATTCGCCTACCGTTACAGATGCGAACGGGTGCAGCACCGGCAAAGATTTTGTCATTGGCGACCCCAATACACTCATCGTAAATGTTGAAACTACCAACCCCTCCTGTTTTGGAGGCACGGGTACTGCTGCGGTAACTGCTACCGGAGGCAGTGAACCATACACCATTGAATGGGCAGATGAAGTAGACCCTGATGCCCTGCCTGCCGGAGAGTATACCGTTACTGTTACAGATAATGCGGGGAAACAAGTAGAGAAAAAAATAGCGATTACCCAGCCAGAAACCGCACTCGATATTGTGGCTAACACTACCGATGCCAGTGCCTTTGGTGCAGCAGATGGTAGTGCCAACCTTAGTGTTTCGGGCGGCACTTCCCCGTATAATATATTCTGGGGAGATATCGATCCGAATGCCATTGCTGCCGGATCTTATATGGTAAAAGTAAAAGATGCTGCCGGCTGTGAAAAAGAGGTGGAGTTTTCTATTGGGGAACCCGCTAAACTAACAGCAGAAATCACGAAAACTGATGCTACCTGTGAAGCACCGGGATCAGCAACCGTTGCAATAAACGGGGGTACATTTCCCTACTTAATCAACTGGAGTGATGACGCTGATCCTGAAAACCTGGACGAAGGCACTTATCAGGTAACCATCATCGATGCCAATGATGTGCGTATCGTTAAAGAAGTAATAATAATACTGGATTGTGATGAGCCGGTAGGCACGGAAGACCCTGTAGATGAAAACATGATGCTTAACCTTTATCCGGTACCTGGTAATGGTATATTGCATGTAAGTGTACCTGCATCGCTGGCCGATCAGGATGCCGTCATAAAAATTTATACTATCTACGGCCAAAACTTATACCAGCAAAAAGCCAATACCCGGGATGTGGCTACCGTGAATGCAGGAAGCCTTAGTAAAGGCACTTACATACTTGAAGTGCAAACAAAGGGCAAGGTGCTGAAACGAAGGTTCGTTATCAAATAATTTTACCCCCTGAACTTTGACAAAGCCGGACGAGGTGCCGTCGCGAAAGCTTTGTCAAAGTTCTTTCACAAAAAGATCAACCAAACCGGCTGTTCCCCTTCCCTATTTTTCAAACAACCCCATAAACTTCCCCCGGTAACTACGGCTCAGTTTTAGCTCACTGCCATTGCAGAGTTTTACTACAAACTCACCATTGAAGTAAGGTTCCAACTCAGCGATAAAATTAATATTCACAATGCTGGATTTATGGATGCGTACAAACACATTCGTTGGTAATTTTTCTTCAATATTTTTCATGCTTTCCCGCACCAGGTGGTATTTGCCTTCAATATGAATCTTTACATAGCTATCATAAGCTTCTATCCAGATAATTTCTTTTTTAGGCAAAAAGTAAATTTTCCCGGATGATTTGATAACCAGCTTATCAGCCAGGGAGGCAGCATTCTGATGGATGAGTGCATCAGCTTCCTGTGTATCTTTTTGCCTGGAATACCCTTCAAGAATTACCGATAATTTTTGGTTGATATGTTGCAAAGAAGCGTTTCTGATGTGCTCTTTCGCCAGGGCTAATGATTCATAAAACCGTTTGTTGGTAAAGGGCTTTAGCAAATAATCAATCGCATGTAAATCAAAGGCTTTCACAGCATATTGATCGTAAGCCGTGGCAAATATCACCGCGGGCATTATTTCCGGCTGTACCGAGTTGAGCACATCAAAGCCATTTACTTCAGGCATCTGAATATCAAGGAATACCAAATCCGGGGCAGTTTCATTGATAGCCTTAATGGCCTGTACGCCATCTTCACAAACAGCAATAAGCCAAATATCCGGATCTTTGCTTAGCAGCGATTTCATTCCCTCCCGGGCTTCTTCTTCATCATCTACGATAACTGTCCTGATTTTTTCCATTTTTCTTTTTTTCTGTGAAAAGGGCATAGGCAGAAAACAACCCTTTACCCTATGCACTATGCCCTTTACCTGCCGCCATTATTTTTTCCGCTCGCTTAACGGGTAAATACAGTTCCACACAAACTCCCATCGTTTTATAATTATGAATCTTAAAATCGCAATCATCACCATACAACTGTTTCAACCTGGATATTGTATTGGACAATCCAATGCCCTTATGATCTTCCAGCTTCCAATTTTCCGGTAGCAAAGGCCCTTTGTTGAGGATTGAAATATATAAGTGGTTTAGTATTTTATTTGCGTCTAAGCGCAGTTCCGAACCCTCTATACGCTTTGATACCCCGTGTTTAAAAGCATTTTCTACAATAGGTTGTAAAATCAAATTGGGCACCAACATTTCTTCGCATGCGGGTTCAATATCAAAGTGGATTTGCAGCTTATCTTTAAAGCGCACCTTTTCAATTTTCAGGTACTTTTCCAATAGCCCTATCTCATCTTGCAACGTAACAAAGTGTTCACCTTCCCGGGTAAGGGTGCTTCGTAATAAATCGCTCAGTCCTGAGACTATTTCAATGGCATCTTCATCTTTTTTCCGCCGGATCATCATAGCAATGGTATTGAGGGCATTGAACAGAAAATGGGGCTGCAGCTGCATTTTCAAAGTTTGCAATTGTGAGTGCGTAAGTTTAGACTCAAGCTGTACAGAAACCACATACTGATCACGGTATTTTTTGTAAGAATCGTAGGCAAATAAAATCAAAACCATCAGCCAGTACATCATAAAGCCATGAATGATAAACTCATGGGTATACCCCAGCCATTCCTGAAAATTTTCCATAAAAGTACTTTTCATGGGCTTTCCAGGTATGGGCCCCAATTGCATGCGGAGGTAAATTATACCAGCCATACAAAGCATGGTATGCAGCAAGGAAATGATCATACCAGACAGCAAGTGTAGCCAGATGACAAGAGGCCACCTAAACCGATTGAGTTGGTGATAAATAACATATACCAGCAAACTGGCCAGCCAGTATAAAAAGTACTTGGGAACCACATAAGAAAGAAGCCTTACCCAACTGCTTTCCTCTTCCATGCTTTTTTGGTAAAGGAAATGCTGCAAACACTCCAGGGCTGCTAGCATTGCCCAAAAAGCCAGGTTGAGGATAAAAATGGCTTGCCTGTTATTTAGTATTCTTTGAAGCACTTTTTATTAGTTGCTTAGTTGTAATTTGTCAGATTAGAATAAAAATAAACAAGCGAGCGCGTCTTGCCGGATGAGCAAAGCGAATTCCGGCATCTCCTGCATAGAAACGGAAGACCCCGCGCCACGGTGGCTGTAATTCGCTCTGCTCATCCGGGGAGAACGCTATTATTTTATTAATCTGACAAAGTACAATTAGTTAAATAATACATTAATTTACCTAAAAAAATAGCCGACTGACAAGCAATCGGCTATAAAGAGGATATTTCCTCTGTTATTTGGGCTTATTGTCCAACATCACCATCTCCTCCTTCTTTCAATTTTTTTACTTCCGACTGATAATATTCAAGAAATGGCTTCTGGTTTTCAGGCAGGTTTTCCAAGGCAACCTGCCACTGTTTGATAGCTTTTTTGGTATCTCCCAGTGCGGCATAGCCACGAGCCAATCCTACCGTTGTGGTAAAGTTATCTTCCGGGTGCGTTTTTTTATTATACTGAAATACTTCCATAGCTTTTTCGGGTTTGCCTGCCGTTAAAAGGCTTCTTCCATAAAAATGGATTTGCTGTACGGTAGCTGTAGGATGATGGATGGCCTTCACCATGATTTCATCAGCCTCAGATTGTCTACCAATCTTGGTAAGTACGGTAGCTTTGGTTTGCAGTGTGGTGAAATTTTCCTGTCCCACAAAAGGCGCGCTGATGGCGTTATCAGCCCACACCAGGGCTTCATCCAGGTTTATGTCATTCTGCGCGCAGTAGTTGGCAGCGGATGCCCAGGCCTGATAATTAAAACCTTTGGCAGATTTCAGTTCTTCTCTCATATTCTCCACATACAATTCCTTCATTTCAGGCACTGTAATGGTAATGGGCACCATCAGGTTCTCCCATTTCATGGCAACCACTGTCTCTTCTGGTTTGCGATCTATAAATTCGTACGTAAGCCACTCGTTAAACTCGGATTCCTGTGGTTCTACTTCTACACGCAACGCATCTTCGGCTTCATCATAAAAATAACTTCCCCAGGATGTGGTGTTCTTAGATAAAATAATCGTCCAGGCCTCATTCTCTTTTGGAATCATATGCAAACCATATTTTCCGGCTGCAATGGGCTGGCCTTCTACCTCCATATCATGAGAAAAAGAAATGGTAGTATTTTCATTAGCCCCGGCCCTCCAGGGAATTTCTTTGGCAGAACCGAAAGTGTTGGCGGACAATCCATAAGGTACCAGTTCTCCCCAAATTTGCCCGCTGCGGTCTTCCCCATTGGGCCCGGTGATATCGGGGCTATTGTACGTGATTGTAACATGGGCCAATGCCCCAATGTACTGGGTAACCTTACTCTTTTGGTTGTCGCCACTTGGGGGTGAGGTTACGCCCTGGGCAAAAAGCACGCTTGTGCCTAAAAAACATAAAGTGGCAAAAGCCAGTGTAATAAAGCTAAAATGTTTCATGAGGTGTAGGGTTTTAGTAAAAGTAATTTATGTTTAGTGTTTTGTGTTTATTGTTTGATGTTAGTGAAATGAGTAAATAAAAGAAACAGGATTTTGATAAGTTGAAAGAAAATTAGCGCAACCTGCATGAACTACAGTGTAAAACGAAATATGTATATTTAGACCTTACAACCTTAAATCAATCAATTATGAGAAACATCATATACTATGTAGCCACCTCTCTTGATGGCTTCATTGAAGGACCGAACGGCGACATCAGCGGATTTGTAATGGAGAGCAACGGGGTCCAGCAATACATGGATGACCTCAAAAAATTTGATACCGTCATCATGGGCCGCAAAACCTATGAGTTTGGGTATCAGTTTGGGTTAAAGCCTGGGCAACCAGCGTATCCGCACATGCAGCATCATATATTTTCCAACACTCTGCAATTTGATAACCCACACGAAAAGGTGAAAGTACACAAACCTGACCTGGACATGATAAAACAACTGAAAACAGAAAACGGTACGGATATCTACCTTTGCGGAGGGGGTGTATTCGCCGGATGGCTGCTGGAACACAACCTGGTTGACTACCTCAAAATTAAACTGAACCCGGTGATATTAGGAAAAGGCACAAGGCTTTTTGGTAATTCTGAGAAGATAGTAAACATGGAATGTATCGAAGTTGCAGAATACAGCCACGGACTAAATATCATCACCTATAAACTTAGTGGCAGTAGCAGTAGGCAGCGGCAGTGAATTCCTGCCTACTGCCGCTGCCTACTGCTGCTTTTACTGCCTACTGCCACTATAAATCATAGTAAATAAAAACCCTCCTGAGGCTTCACCTTTTCAGGTACCTGGCTTTCGTTCAGCATCTGTTTCAGGTTAATCTCAATGGTGCGGGCAATGGCGGTTACCGGCGTATCGGTAGGCATGTTCTCAAAAGGATCTTGCAGGTGAATGGCTGTTTTTTCAATCAGGAAGAAAGCCATGCCTACAGTAATAACCAATGGTATTTGGATAAAGCCCAGTTCTTCTACCAAACCGAACGGCAAAAGGATAATGAACAAGTATAAGAACAAATGCACAATCAGGCTGTAAGTGGCCGGAAACACCGTATTTTTGATGCGCTCGCTCTTTCCCATGGAGTCACACAGCCGTTTTAACGTTTCATCTATTTGCACTTGCTGATATTCGTTGACCCAACCCAATTGGTAAATTCTTTGTAAGTCAGCACCATGCAATTGCAAAAGTGAATTCGGAATATTATCATGTTTGCCTGCATAAGATGCGTCTTCCTTTGTAAGAAACTTATCTAAATCTTCAAGTGGTGGTTGCTTGCGTAGTGCCCTGCCCAATGCATAACACCAGGCTACCTGCCGGTGGGCTATTTTTTTTACCATAAAACCGGCTTCCTCTTTTTCGGTTTCGCCGGGTTGCACAAAAGTGAGCAGTTGGCGAACAAGCGTACGCGAATCATTTACAATGGCGCCCCACACAATGCGGGCTTCCCACCACCGGCTGTATGATTGGCCGGTTCTGAACGCCAATATTAATGAAATAGCCGTACCTAATATGCTGGGAATGGACAGTGGAATCGCAATTTCTCTCACCTGAAAAAGTTCATCAACTGTACTAATGACGATGGTAAGGATGGAAACGAAAATTATTTCGGCCCGGGTTTTCCGGAATAAATAACGAAGAGGAATTTTGTTCTCGAGTAGCATGTAGTATTATGTTTATTGTTTTTTAGGACGGAAGACCGAAGTTGCAAGCTCCGGTCTTCCGACTTCGGTCTCCCGTCTCCCGACTTCTGGATTCAACTCACTTTTTCCCCAACAAATTACAACCCTCCTATTTTTTCAACTAACTTTACTTAAAAAATTACGTTATTAGTAATTATTTCGGAATATATTCACTTTTTTACTTTTTCTCATCTTGTATCGGTTAGAAACAAAACTAAACACCCAATCACAGGAATTTTTAGAAAATAAACAGGCTTTTCTGGAGCTGCTGGAAAACTATAAAAGCAAACTCAAAAAAACCACACAGGGAGGTAGTGAATCTTCTGTTGCCAAACATAAAAAGAGAGGAAAGCTACTCGCCCGGGAACGTATCAACCTTTTGGTAGACCCGAATACTCCTTTCCTGGAGCTTTCGCCCATGGCGGCCAATGGCATGTACGATGATGAATTTCCTTCAGCCGGTGTAGTCACCGGTATCGGCGTCATTCACGGGCGGGAAGTGCTTATTTCAGCCAATGATGCCACTGTTAAGGGGGGCACATACATCAAAGAGTCTATCAAAAAACACATCAGGGCACAGGAAATTGCTGCCGAAAACCGTTTGCCCTGTGTTTACCTGGTAGACTCGGGCGGGGTGTTTTTGCCAGACCAGGCCAATGTGTTTCCTGATAAGCTGCACTTTGGGCGTTTTTTCTTCAACCAGGCCCGCCTCTCGGCTGAGGGCATTCCCCAGGTCGCCCTGGTTTTGGGCTATTCTACGGCCGGAGGAGCCTACGTACCCGCCATGTGTGATGAAGTGGTAATCGTCCGCAAACAAGGGGCTATTTTTCTGGGTGGCCCCCCTTTGGTAAAAGCTGCTACCGGAGAAGATGTTTCAGCCGAAGAACTGGGTGGAGCCGATGTACATACTTCTTTGTCTGGCGTAGCCGACCATATCGCTGAAAACGATACCCATGCCATTCAAATCGGCAGAAATATCTTTGAGTCTATGGGCGTACCTGACAAGCAAAAACTGGATATTCACCCGGTGGAAGAGCCTTATTATGATCCCGAAGAGTTGTACGGTATCGCCCCTTTGAACCTGAAAAAGGTGATAGATTCCCGGGAAATCATTATGCGCATGGTAGACGGCAGTCGTTTCCATGAATTCAAGGCAAGGTATGCCCCTACCCTCGTTACCGGATTTGCACGCATTTATGGCTATCCTGTGGGTATTATCGCCAACAACGGCATTCTCTTTTCTGAAACTTCATTAAAAGGAACGCATTTTATCGAACTCTGCTGCGCACGGAAAATTCCGATTGTTTTTCTGCAAAACATCACGGGTTTCATGGTAGGGAAAGAATATGAAAGGGCCGGGATTGCCAGGGATGGCGCCAAACTGGTGCATGCCGTAGCCAATGCTACCGTACCCAAATTTACCGTAGTATTTGGCGGCTCGTTCGGAGCAGGCAATTATGCCATGGCCGGAAGGGCGTACGACCCACGCTTACTCTTTATGTGGCCCAATGCCAAAATATCGGTAATGGGTGGCGAACAGGCAGCCAAAGTACTCATTACGGTAAAAGAAAGTCAGTATGCAGCCAAAGGCGAAAGTATGCCGGATGAGGAAAAAGAGCAGATCATGCAAGAAATCATGGAAAAGTATGAGGCGGAAGGCTCTGCCTATTTCAGCACCGCCCGCCTGTGGGACGACGGCATCATTGACCCGGTAGATACCCGAAAAGTACTCGCAATGGGCATCGCCGCTTCCCTGAACAATAAGTACCCGGATATGAAAAATGGTATTTTTAGGATGTGATAACTAGATGCTGGATGCTAGATACTAGAAGCTAGCATCTAGAAACCAGCATCTAGCAACCAGAAAAAACATGAAATCTTACCACACCATAGAATTTGAAGTAAAAGATAAGGTAGGCACACTTTCGCTCAACCGTCCTGAAGTGCGTAATGCCATTAACGGACAAATGATAGATGAAATCATTGATTGTCTGGAAAATGCGCAGCAACTGAAAGAGCTTCGGGTTTTACTGTTACGTGGAAAAGGCAAAACATTTTGTGCGGGTGCCGATATCAACTGGATGAAGGAAGCGGCAAAGGCTTCAGTAGAAGATAATTATGAAAGTAACATGCAACTGGCCCGTTGTTTTTATTCTATTTATACTTTTCCCATCCCTACCATTGCCATGGTGCACGGTGCGGCTATGGGTGGCGGTAATGGAATGCTTGCTGCTTGTGACATGGCCTACGCATTGGATGATACTATTTTTTCGTTCTCTGAAGTAAAAATCGGGGTTATTCCGGCTACTATATCCCCTTATGTCATCAAAAGAACCGGAGAGTTTAAGGCAAGGGAATTAATGCTCACGGCCAAACGGTTTGATGGAAAATTAGCTTCCAGGTATGCACTCATAAATAAATCATTTACTACCAAAAAAGAGCTGGAGGATCATATAAATGACCTTTCTGCTCAATTACTGGAAAACAGTCCGCATGCCCTGGCCCAATGCAAAAAACTAATAGCGCACATAAGCAGTTCTGATGAAAAGTTGGAACAACTGATGCCATATACGGCCCGCATGATTGCCGAAGCCCGGGTATCCGAAGAGGGACAAGAAGGCATGGCTGCATTTTTAGAAAAAAGAAAACCAAAGTGGACTTAAAAAAGCCTTAAGCTATTAGCTTGAAGCTAATAGCTTAAGGCTTGTAGCTAAAAAAAACATGAAACTGTTTCGAAAAATACTGATAGCCAACCGTGGAGAAATTGCCGTGCGGGTGATGCAAACAGCCCGGAAAATGGGCATCACCACGGTGGGCATTTATGCGAAAAATGACCGGGATGCCCTGCATGTTTCCATAGCCGATGAAGCCCATTGTATTGGAGAAGGGGATTTGAGTGAAACTTACCTGAATATTAAAAAAATTGTTGACCTCGCCAATAAAACACAATGCGAAGCCATTCACCCCGGCTATGGGTTTTTGTCAGAAAATCCTGCTTTTGTAAGCGTTTGTGAAAAAGAAGGGCTGGTATTCATTGGCCCCAAAAGCGATACCATACAACTAATGGGCAACAAAATCGCCGCCCGTAAATTCATCAAAAGCCTGGATATTCCGGTTATTGAAGGATTTACGGGTACGCGGGAAGAAATTCTGGACAAAGCGCCTGCCCTGGAGTTTCCTGTACTGGTAAAAGCTGCTGCGGGAGGCGGGGGCAAAGGCATGCGCATCGTTAAAAGTGAAGATGAATTACCCGATGCCTTAGAAGCCACCAGCCGGGAAGCCAAAGCCTATTTTGGGGATGAATCCGTGTACCTGGAACGTTACCTGGAAGAACCCCGCCACATTGAATTTCAGTTGCTGGTCGATAAATTTGGCAATGTCATTCACCTGTTTGAACGGGAATGTTCCATTCAGCGCCGTTACCAGAAGATTATTGAAGAAGCGCCCTCCCCTACCCTGAATGAAGCACTGCGTGCTAAAATGGGGGAAGCTGCTGTAGCCATTGGCAAAGCAACAGAATATCACAGTGCCGGAACAATTGAATTTCTGGTAGATAAAAACCTGCATTTTTATTTTCTGGAAATGAATACCCGGATTCAGGTAGAGCACCCGGTTACCGAAATGACCACCGGCGTTGATATTGTGGAGCAGCAAATACGGATAGCTGCCGGCAATGAACTGCAAATCAGTCAGGAAGACCTTAGGCAGCATGGGCATGCCATAGAGTGCCGGGTGTACGCCGAGTCTCCAGAAAACAACTTTCTCCCCTCTCCGGGCAGCATGACGTTGTACCACGAACCCAAAGGAGAACATATCCGCATTGATACTGGCTTAACTGCCAAAACGACCATTAAGCCCCAGTACGACCCCATGATTTGCAAACTCATTGCCTGGGGAACAAACCGTGGGGAAGCAACAGCAAAAAGTGTGGATGCCCTGAAAAATTTTGCTGTACATGGCATCGACACCAACATTCTGTACCTGATCAGCCTGTTGCAAAGCGAAGATTTTATTTACAATCATATTTCTACCAAATATTGTGATACCCACACGCCTGAAATTGTGCAAAGTATGCAGCAAAAGAAAAGCAATATTGACAATAACATTCCACTCTCTGCCTTCCTCTTGTATACTTTACTTTTGGATACAGATGAAAAGGATATCCAAACGCATAATATTTGGAAAATCATCGGCTACTGGCGGCATCTGGCAGATTTACAGATTTTGCTGGATGGCATATTAGTGAACGTTCATATCAAACATTTTGGGAACCGCCGGGTTATTTTTAGTGTAGAAGGCCAACATCATGAAGCTACCTTACATCATCTCGAAGATGGGCAAATGAACCTGATGCTGGATGAAAATGCACACATCATTTTTATATCTGAAAATAAGGACAAAAGCACCTTGGTAAGCCTGGATGGACATTTCTTTCACTTAAAACGGAAAGACTTGCTCGATCGTAATGACACAGCCCCTGTAGAAATGCAGGCTTCTGACGAAAAGAAAAGCGCGATTACCGCCCCTATGCCGGGCACGGTTATCAAAATAAATATTAACGAAGGGGACAAAGTGGAGAAAGGGGATGTTCTCTTAATAGTAGAGTCCATGAAAATGGAAAACAACATTTTGGCTGCCGGGGAAGGCATAGTGAAAAAGCTCAATGTCTCGACTAAAGATATGGTGGAGAAGAATACGGTGCTGGTAGTTATAGAGAGTGAGTAGGCAGTTGACAGCGGCAGTAGCAGTAGGCAGGAAAAATACTGCCTACTTCTCCATCTCTGACAGAAAAGCAGGAAAGAGAAGAAACCTTCGCTTAAAAAATTGAAACACAAAAAAATGCAGTGTTATGTATGAAAATGAACAACATGAACTGATAAGAAAATCGGTCAGGGATTTCGCTGAAAAGGAGGTCAAACCCGTTGCGGCGAAGTTGGATAAAGAAGAAAAATTCTCGGTAGAATTAACCCGGAAAATCGGGGAATTAGGCCTGCTTGGCATGTATGTTTCCGAAAAATATGGCGGGCAGGGCATGGACTACCTCTCCTATATCATTGCCGTAGAAGAGTTGGCAAGGGTAGATGGCTCGCAGGCTGCCACATTAGCGGCGCACAATTCCCTGGGCATTGGTCCCTTGTATTATTATGGCAACGAACAACAAAAGGAAAAATATATACCCAAACTTTGTACAGGGGAAGCACTCTGGGCATTCGGGCTAACCGAACCGGAAGCTGGCTCTGATTCCCGGGGCTCCAAAACAAGCGCAAAGCTTGAAAACGGGCAGTGGAACATCAACGGTTCTAAAATATTCATCACCAACGGCTCTACAGAAATTACCCTTGGGGCCACGGTGCAGGCCATCACCGGGGAAAAAGACGGTAAAAAGGAGTTTTCCAGCATTATTGTAGAAAAAAACACAGAAGGCTTTACGGCCACGCCCATGCACGATAAACTTTGCTGGCGTGGCTCTGACACGGCACAACTGTTTTTTGACAATTGTAAAGTGCCGGAAGAAAACCTCTTGGGAGAAAGAGGGAAAGGCGATTATTTAATGCTAAAAACATTGCATTCCGGCCGTTTGTCCATTGCTGCCATGGGATTGGGGCTGGCCCAGGGTGCTTATGAAATGGCCCTGCAATATGCAAAAGAAAGAAGGCAATTTGGACAGGCAATCGTCAGCTTTCAGGCAATTTCATTTAAACTGGCTGATATGGCGATGAAAATAGAACTGGCCCGCAACCTGCTGTACAAAGCCTGCTGGCTGCGCGATAATGAAAAACCCTTTGCCAAAGAAGCCGCCATGTCTAAACTATATTGCTCAGAAATAGCCAAAGAAATAGCCGACGAAGCCGTACAAATTCACGGCGGGTACGGACTCATGGGCGAATACGATGTGGAAAGGTTTTACCGCGACCAACGTATCTTACAAATCGGGGAAGGCACTTCCGAAATTCAACGCATGGTGATTGCTAAGTATATTGGGGCGAAGGAATAAAGCACAAAATCCTAAACCCAAAATCCTAAATAATATTCAAATCACAATACTTAAATATTAAAACGTTTTGAACATTAAATATTTGGGGTTTAAGAATTGTTTAGCATTTAGAGCTTAGTGCTTGGGATTTTATCATGTCCAGTGAAAATTGAAAGAAACTATTTAGCAATCATATTGTATTAAAAGTAAAAATTTGTGGTTAAAATAACAGAGTGTCCCCGGGATGCCATGCAGGGCATCAAAAATTTTATTCCAACCGACGCGAAGGCAGACTATATCAATGCGCTTCTGCAGGTGGGTTTTGATATTATCGATTTTGGTAGTTTTGTATCGCCCAAGGCCGTGCCCCAAATGCGCGACACGGGCCAGGTCATCAGCATGCTGGACATGACCGACACCGACTCAAAGTTGCTCGCCATTGTGCCCAACCGGCAGGGGGCATTATCTGCCATCATGTTTGATGAAATTACTTACCTGGGCTTTCCTTTCTCCATTTCCCCCACTTTTCTGCAAAAAAATATCAACGCAGACATTGAGAAGTCTTTTGAAACTGTTAAGGCATTGCTGGATATTTGCGGGCGTTCGCGCAAGATGCTGATGGTTTATATCTCCATGGCTTTCGGCAATCCTTATGGGGATTCCTGGGACATCCCCCTCCTGGCCGAATGGGTAGATAAACTGCAGCAGTCAGGCGTGCGAAATATCGCCCTTTCTGATACCGTTGGGGTGGGCACCTCCGAAAATATTGGCAAAAGCTTTGAAACTTTGGTGCCCGCTTATCCGGATGTACACTTTGGCTTGCACCTGCACACCACCTCCGCTAATTGGGAACAAAAAATTGATACTGCCTACTCGGGCGGTTGCCGAAGTTTCGACGGAGTGTTGAGCGGACTGGGCGGCTGCCCCATGGCCGGTCCCCAGCTCGTAGGAAACATCCGCACCAGCGATTTGCTGGAATACTTCAACAAAAACAATATCCCCCACAATATTGACGAACAGCACCTCAGCGAAGCCCTCGAGAAAGCCGTAAAAACGATGGAAATTTAGCTGTTAGCTATCAGCCACAAGCTGCAAGCTTTCCTTATTAGCTTGTGGCTCGTGGCAAAAAGCTTGTGGCTTAAAAAATTTGGCTCGAAAAATGCTCATTCTAAATTGTCATAATTTTTTTTGATACTGACAAACACACTAACTTTACGCCCGCTAATCTATTTTTTTTAAGATATATGAAAATTGTAGCTGTAACGGCTGGGGGCAGGTCCAGCGAATACGAAATATCCCTGCAAAGTGCCCATACCATCATAGAAAGTATCGACAGGGAAAGATTTTTGCCTTATCTGGTTGTCATTGGCAAGGAAGACTGGTATGCAGAAGCAGATGGGCAAAGGTTTCCCATCAATAAAAATGACTTTTCTTTTCAGAAAGATGGGCAAACTATCCATTTTGAGAAGGTTTACAATACCATTCACGGCACACCCGGGGAAGACGGGAAAATACAGGGCTATTTTGACCTGCTCAATATGCCCTACACCGGATGCGACGTACTCACCAGTTCCATCACCTTCAATAAGTATTATTGTAAGCAAATTGTGAGTGCACATGATATTAAAACAGCGGGAGCAGCGCTTTTGCTGGGCAAAGATACTTTTGATATTAAAGAAATCACCGAAAAACTGGGCTATCCTTGTTTTGTAAAGCCGAACAACGGTGGTTCCAGTTTTGGGGCAAGCAAAGTAGATGATGAAAGTGGTTTAGAGGCTGCCGTAGATCTGGCATTTGAACATGATTCCCAGGTGATTATCGAGGAATTTATCAAAGGCAGGGAACTCACTTGTGGGGTGTATAATGACAAAGACAAAAACCCGCATGCCTTACCTGTTACCGAAGTCATTTCTAAGAATGCTTTTTTTGACTATAAGGCAAAATATGAAGGGGAATCACAGGAAGTGACCCCGGCGGCATTGGACAAACACACCACACACGCCTGCCAGGCATTGTCTGAAAAAATCTACAAAATATTGAACTGTAACGGCCTGGTACGCATTGACTACCTTTATAAAGACGATATTTTGTATTTTATGGAAGTAAATACCACCCCCGGCTGCTCAAAGGAAAGTATTATTCCTCAGCAAATAGCCGCTGCGGGCCTGAGCCGAAAAACAATAATTAGCGATCAACTGAGTTAGATATTTAATTAGTTTGAAGTCCGAAGACGGAAGCATTTTCTTCGGTCTTCCGTCTACAAAATTGAACAAAACATGGATTTTTTAAAAGTCAATTCTGTCAAAGGTTTGCTCGTGCATGCGGGCATTATGGCCAGTATATTGCTCGTGGTTATCCTGGTGTTTTTTTACGGGTACCTGCCTGCCAAAACCAATCATGGGGAAACCGTCACTGTTCCTGATTTGGAAGGTATTCATATTTCGGCCGTAGACGAGTTTTTGGTAAAGCGTAACCTTCAGTATGAAGTAACTACCGATTCCGGGTTTACCGAAGATTACGCCCCTCTTACCATTCTCAAACAACACCCTAAGCCCAATTCCAAAGTGAAGGAAAACCGGAAAATATTCCTGACCCTGAACGCTTCCACTCCCCCCAAAGTGAAAATGCCCAGGCTGATAGACGGTTCGGTGAAAAATGCCCAGATTGTGTTGCAAAGTTATGGACTGGAAGTAGGCAAAATCCTCTATAAACCAGATTTGGCAGAAAATGCCGTGCTGGAACAAAAATTTAAGGGCGAAGACATAGAAGCAGGAACCTTTATTCCAAAAGGCTCAAAAATTGACTTGATTGTGGGAGATGGCTATGGCAACCGGGAGTTTGAAACCCCCGACCTCCTCGGTATGGACTACGAAGATGCCGAAGTAGTGGCCATTGGTTCAGGATTAAAAGTAGGCGCAATCCTGTACCAAACCCCTGAATACAAAAGAAAAGACCCGAAATTACTGATGGATTCCCTGAATATTCAGTTTGTGGTAACCCGGCAAAACCCTCCGGCCGGTGAAAACGTGCGCATTGGCGAAGAAATCGCTATTTGGCTGGAAGAGCTGGAGGAACAGGAAGACACCGTGCTGGATGAAGGGGAAACTGAGGACAATGAGTAAAACCTGATGATTGTTTTATGTAATGCCACAATATCAGCGTTTCAAAAGAGGATGATTATTTTCCGGCATAATTTTATGAAATACAATCTTTTACAATCCTGTGATATGCCTTCTGATTTGCAAGCTGCCAAGTCAATACCTTGCTTGTTTTTGCTGTTCATTTTCTTGCTTTCTTTCACCCATACGTCCCAGGCCCAAATCCCCGGCTTAAAAATTGTGCCTATCCCCCATAAAATAGAAAAGCCGGGAAAGCAGGCACAAAATTTACGTACCCAGGCTGCTGGCGATTCCATTTCCCTGCCTTTTTGGGACGATTTTTCTCAAATACAACAGGATAATAATGGTGAACCTGCCTACTTTCCCGATACTGCTAAATGGATGCCTTCAGACCAGGATGTACTCATCAACTTTACTTCGGGCATTAACCCACCAACGCTGGGCGTGGCTACTTTTGATGGGGTAAACGCTTTTGGTATTCCGCACAACCCCGGCAACCCCGACGCTACGGGACTGGCCGACAGCCTCACTTCCCGCCCCATCAACATGGGCGCCGTGCCTGAAAATGAAAGAAATTCGGTGTTTTTCAGCTTTTTCTGGCAGTTTAAAGGCTTGGGTGAATTTCCTGACGAAGAAGATTCCCTGCGCCTGCAATTCAAAAACAATGAAGGGGAATGGATTACCCAGTGGAGCCAGGGTGGTAATCTTGAAATTACCGGTGAATTTGTACAGGAGATATTTCCTGTGACTGATGCAACGTTCTTTTACAATGGTTTTCAGTTCCGTTTCCAAAGTTTTGGCCGCCTTTCTGCCGACTTTGATGTGTGGCATATTGATTATGTTTTTCTGAATAAAAACCGTACGGCCGGAAATACTTCTTATCTTGACAGGGCCCTTACTTCCACCCCATCTTCCATTTTTAAAGGGTACACAGCCATTCCAATGAACCAGTTCCGTACCAACCCTGCGCAATTCACGGGTGCTACTTCGGTTGAATTTTATAATTTGGATGTCATTCTCCAACCGATTGAATACACTGCTTTGATCCGTAACAAAAGTACAGGTGAAGTTGTCGACATAATGAACAACGAAACGGTGGTAGTTCCCATTCCGCAGGGGCAGGAAAGAAGGACGATTGAATCATCACCCGTAGACCCTACAGCCCTAGATACCTCATTGGACTCCCTTTATTTGGAAACCGAAATGTTTATCATTTCAGGGGACACACTGCTTAACGAAAAGGGGGATATTTACCGGGAATCTGTCAATTATGTAGTAAATGACACGGCCCGCTCTACGTATGTACTGCACGATTATTATGCCTACGATGACGGTACCGCCGAAGTGGGCGCTGGCGTTAACCAAAACAGTGGCAAACTGGCCTACCAGTTTATTGTGGAAGAACCGGATACGCTGACACATATTGATATTTATTTTCCCATTACCGCCAGCCAAAACTCCGTGCCCATCACCTTGTTTGTATGGGGTAACCTGGACAAGGAAGGAGAAGAAGTTATTTTATCCGAAGCAGATGATGTTGCCCAGAAACCTACGCAGATCAATGCGTTTTCAACTTACAGACTTCCCCCTGTGATTGTTAATGATACTTTTTACATTGGCTACCAACAAAGCACCACTGATTTTCTGGCAGTGGGCCTGGATAAAAACACCGACTCCAGCGATAAAATATATTTCAACGTAACCGGATCCTGGCAAAAAAATGAGGAAATTCAGGGCAGCCTCATGATGCGCCCCCGCTTTGAAAATGATGCCATTGTAGGCATTGAGGACGAATTGCCACCCCTGCCGGACGATGGGAAAACATCTACCTTAACCGTTTACCCCAACCCCAACGCCGGGCAATTTCAGGTGAAAGGCACATTTACAGATTTGGTAATCCGGGATATTCTGGGCAAAGAAATTGCCCATACCCACACTAAAATCAATACCGATTTGCACGAAATCTTCCTCAACACGCCCCGCCCCGGCATTTACCTGGTATCGTTTACGACGAAGCATGGGGTGGAGAGTTATAAGGTTTGGGTGAGGTAATTCAAATTGAAATTATTCCTTACATCTGCCACTGGTCCATTCTACAATACCATTTCTTTCAGCATAGCAGGAGTTAGGATAGGTTATACCATCACATCCACATACCCAGGCTAAGATTTTCCCACAAAATGAGTTTGGTTTTCTATCAACATAGTTACCAATTGTACATGGATGCGCATTATTTATGCTAATGCCTTGGCCAAGTGCTTGTCTATCTTCTTTAGTATGTCGCAGTAAATTTGTACGGGTGCACTTATCTGTACCATAGGTACCATCATCATACTGGAAAGCATACACCAGGTACTCCATATTGGGGATAAATGACCAATCGCAGGAAGTATTTTTTGTTTGAATGATAATTTGATAATCGATAATTCCCCGCCAAATTTCATAAATATCAAATACGACCTCGTTATAATCCCGGTAACGGTTAATTTCCACCACTTTTCCTGTAAATACGGCAGCGGCTTCCTGGTATGCATCTATGGGTGTTTGGTTTATATTGCAATCACAGCCTTCTACATTGGTAGCGTACAGTTGGAAACAGATAATCAGCACACTACAAGTTAATGATTTCATAATTTACCTTTATTTATACAATTTACTGTACAATAATAGGCGCCGGACTGAAACACAAAATAAAAATAATCAGGCTGAGCCAGCCCAGCATTTGCCGCCCAACGCCAAGGGGATGATCGTGCAACGCAGGTGGGTGATACAGCCCCAAAAACCGTCCGAGCAGAAAGGCAAACGCCAGCCAGCCTTCGTATCCTTGCATACCCGGAAATACCCAGGAAAGGGCAAACTGCCCTGAAAATACGGCAACCGCCACCAGGAGGTTGGTGGTAGCGGAACGGTACATCCTGGAAAACAGAATATACAAAAAGCCCAGGTACAGCAGTCCGTAGGTGAACAGCCCATCCGGTTCATCATACGGGGTAATCAGGCCCAGGCCGGCATAAAACACAAAAATAACAAACAAAGAGCGGGATACCACCGCATGCGACCTGCTGCCAACCAATCCGTACAAAATATGCCCTCCATCCAACTGTCCGATGGGCATAAGGTTGAGGGCCGTAAACAAAAGCGCCAGGTACCCGGCAAATAACCAGGGATAATGAATCACTTCATGGTAGTTGGGCACCCGGTCAGGGTCTGGGGCAACATATACCATAAAGAATTCAAACAATAAATTTTTGCCCAAAGTAAAGGGCACATACTTTTCCTGTGCCTGAAAAGGGACCCGTTCCCAGGCATCCGGCTCATTTTCTTCGGCAAAAGCAACCGAATCCATGCTTTGATAAGTAGACCAGCGTATCGAGTCTTGCTCCCGCTGGTATGCATACGAATAAACCACCTCATCATAATTTTCCCCAAATTGCTCATACTCCGGGTGAATGGAAAAAATATATTCCGGGGGTGGCAGGTGCGTAAACCCATAAAACAATACCCCCACAGCCACCACAAACCCGGCCAGCGGACCGGCAATGCCTATATCAAAATATTTGGTGCGGGAAGTAATAAACTCTTTAATGCGAATAAAAGCTCCCATGGTACCAATGGAAGGCATGGCCAGAAACCCAAACCAAAGCGGGATATAAAAAGGCAACGTTACCTTGACCCGGTGTAGCTGGGCAGTAATGTAATGGCCAAATTCATGTACCGTGAGAATTCCCAAAAAAGGCACTGAAAAATATAAGCCGCCTATGATTTCATCGAGCGTCAGTGTGTTTTCTGTCCAGAATAAAAATTTATTGTACTGCCACTCGGCCCCGGCAAGGGTAGTGGTGACCAGTGTGATGATGAACAGGAAAGCTTGTACTGTATAAGTGAGTGTCTTTTTATTCATATATGTGCGAAATACGCCAGAATGTCCCGGCTTGGAGTAACATGAAAAGTTTGCAATCCAACTGCCCGGGCAGCCAAAATGTTATCGTGCCGGTCATCTACAAAAAGGGTTTCCTCAGGTTCCAAACCATTCATGGCTACAACGGCCTCATAAATTTCCGGTTCCGGTTTACGCATCTGCATCAGGTGGGAATAATGCACATTATCAAAAAAATGCGCAATATCTGCTTTCCCGGATACTTTTTCCACAATTTTATTGAAAGCCGGCACGTGCATTTCATTGGTATTGCTCAGCACAAAAAGCCGGTATTGTTTTTTTAGCTTTTCTAATAATTGCAGGCGGGCTAAAGGAACATCCACCAACATGCTGTTCCAGGCAGCATCAATCTCTTCATCTGAAATACCATGTTGCAACGCCTCCCTGATTTGGTTTCTGAACTCCCTACTATCTACCAATCCTTTTTCATAATCCAGAAAAATTTTTTCATGGGTTGAAAGAAACTCATTCATTCCCAATGGATGCCTGCCCAGATTAGCAATGGCCGAAAAGGAAGCCTCAGGATCAATATCCACAACAACGCCTCCCAGGTCAAATATGATATTTTGATAATTCATTTTTCCCATAGGTTGGCAAAGATGAAGCGTGCATGTCAAAATTCAAATCTTAAACCAGGATATAAAGGATAATTAAGGATGGCCGGGATGGGATAAGATGAAATAAATAATACTTTTAAGAATGAAAACCAGATACCATCCGGCCTAAAATGACATTTGGGATATTGTGTAATTGAAAGCAAATAAGTAGTTTTGCAATCCTGTTTTGTACCAAGACTCAAGTCTTGATGCAAGGGCCCTTAGCTCAGTTGGTTAGAGCACCTGACTCATAATCAGGGAGCTTTTGGGTTATAAGTCATTGAAAATTAAATATTTACTAATTGCAGTTCTTTTATATTTTGTGAATTTGCTTGCTTTTTGCTTGCTTTCTATGGAAGTTCGCAAAAACGGGCCCATAGCTCAGCTGGTTAGAGCACCTGACTCATCAACTTTGGTGACACTTTGGAGTAATTCAAAGTTGCAAACTGGGTGAATTCAGGGAAACCTAAGTTCCAATATTCATTGGAATATGGCAATCCTGAGCCAAGTCCGGTGAATGGATAAAAAGTAACCGGAAAGGTGCAGAGACTAGAGAGTGAGGAATCCGACCAATAACCTCTCAATAGCGCCCAGCACCCTAACTCTAATTTTGGAAAGGGTGATGAGATAGTCCTACCCCGTAAAGGAAACTTTCGGAAGGTGAATCAGGGGGTCCCAGGTTCGAGCCCTGGTGGGCCCACATTTTAAAAGCCTTACTTGCCATTGGTAGTAAGGCTTTTTATTTTTTATTAGTATTATTCTCTTCCAATATGAATCCTACACTTTAGGAATGTTACGATTTAAAAAGGAAAGTATGCTTTTTTTAGAGTATTTAATGACACGACCATGTTGACTAAAAACAATGTCGCTGTTATCACGTAGCATTTGGAGTTTGGTTTTACTTTTAATGCCAAGCAATTTTTTAGCTTCCTCTGCAGTTAACCAATCATTTTCGGGACTAGCTTCTTCAATAGCTTCCTGTTTTGCTTCTTTTATAGCTTGTTTAACCAGCTTTAATAAATCCTTCTGCATTCTGTAATATGCTTCCTTTTCAAAGATTATGATTTCCATTGGTTAATTTTGGTATTTGTTAATGAGTCGAACTAAATGCCTTTATTCTAAACTATCTTAAAAGAGTATGTCAATTAATAAATAATCAAGTGGTAAAAGGTGGAACCACCTCTATTCTATTATTTATTTCCTTAGCTTTAGCAGGTGAAAGATCTAAAATGGAAAAGTGTTCAATATTTTGCCTTCCTTGCATAAGGATACCTGCCTATTTCCTCTCATCAGATTGTATAAATTCATTTGGATAATCCTTCAATATTTTTTCTACATCTTGTCTAATTCTTTTGAAATTACACTCAAGAATTTCTTTTCTATCTTCTCTATTTCCCAGGTCAGAAAAGGGAAAAATGTTACAGTGATACTTTGTTTTCATTATTCGGATTGGCCCCCAAAAATATGGAATACCTGTCTCTACAGTCTGCCCAATAAACTCACCCCGCTGTAATTGCATGACCTGCTCTAAGTTCACAATATGACGCTGTTGCATGCTGGTATTGGTATTAAAAGTGATATTGTTATTTCCGCTAGCACCTTTACTTCTACTTTGGGAATAACCAGTAATAGGCCGCTCTTCTTTTCCTATCATCTCACTCACCACCTTGGCAGTATGAACTGAACTCACCTTTCCGTAAAACTGATTGCTTAGGTTGGCTATGATCACTTCTGCTTTATCCCTGCCCAACATATCATACATTTGAGAGAAATCCTGTGCCATGTATACAGATGATATTTTGTTGCTTCTGGCCGTGGCGGGAATTACTTCAAACTTGGGAATGTAAAGGGTGGGGGCTTCATCTAACAGTACAAAACTTTTGTGTTTGCCTTGTTGGTTCATCTGTTTGAGGGCTACTGTGATGATTAATGATATGACCGGACTGAAAGTATCGCCCCTCCCCGGATCAGAACCCAGACAAAGAAGCTTGGGATTTACAGGATCATTGATATTGAGATCACAATCATTGCCTGTAAGTACCCAAACAATTTCCGGGGTATTGATTTTGCCTACCATGATTTGGAGGGAAGCTACCACGCCGGCAATTTGCTTTTCGGCTTTGTTTTTAATGGCTGTAGCAATACTTCGAATCATATCAGCACTTTGTGGATGGGTTTCCAGCATGCTGACCACATGAGTGTAATCCTTGTAAAGTGCCGTATTGATCACATGGGGCAGGGTACAGAATTCTGGATGTTTACTTTTGTAAAACCAAATCAATGCAGACAGCCAGGCAATAGCGGAATTACTGAAAAAATCCCTATGCCGGATAGTATTGGTATCCAAATTATTGATGATAGCCCTGGCATATTCTTCTGCATGAGAAGCAGTAGGTATGTTTGCAGGAGCCAACGGGTTACAGCGATGGGATAAAGAAGGGTTATGAAAATTGAGGATATAGTACTTTAGAGAGGCATTTTTATCATTCAGGTGCAGTGCTGTATTAACTTCATCGGCCAGGGTGGGAAACTTGAAGTCATAGACGATGCCGCAATATTTCTTTTTGATAAACTGATGTAAAAACGCATTTCCTATACTTGCCGACTTCCCCGAACCGGAAGAACCAATAACCAGTGTTCCCCGAAAAGGATTCACTACATTGATCCAACCACTTTTAGATTTGATATGGATACTATTTTGATTTTCATTCTTTCGCTTTTCTGTTTTCCATTTTTTGACTGATGAAGTATCATTTTTTGTACCCATCAATATGGGGGTTATTGTGATGATTCCCAACAGAGAAGCAGGATATAAGTAGTAAATAATGTAGGAATTGAAGTATTGAATAGTAAAAAAGATACCGGCAATCAGAATAAAAGTAAATCCTGCCACCAACTTTAGGGAAAGAGGTATTGACTTGGGTTCCCTGTTTAAATAGGAAGGAGACCTGAATAACCGCAAAAACAATACATATAAAAGTATCCAGGCAATTCGCAATCCTATTCCCAATTGCAGCATCAATCCTGCTAATTTTTGCACCAAAGGGTGTGGCCAGGCAATTTCGGGTTGGATAAAAAGGTAGTATTCTGCCCCCAACACTACCGAAAGCAAGAAGAAAAGCAGCAATATGTATTCCTCAGATTCATGATTTGGCATTATCTCTCTATTTCTTGTCCACGCTTTTTCTTTCGTTTGAAATCCATTTCATTTTCTCCCCCTATTTCATAGCCCAACTGCTGGACACTTTTGGCAAATGAGGTAAGTTTGACCTCAGGAACCAGGACCTTTTCATCCTTTCCCTCCTTAAGTACATGGTAAGGGTTATGAACAAGTTTTCCCTGTTTATAATGTTGAGTTAATCGGTGTAGATTAAAGAAAAATCCTTTTCCGTAGGATTGTGTTTTGCCGATAGAAAGCACCTTTTCTACATCCAGTTTGTTTTTTCCCAAAAAGTGTTCATTGAGATTACCCACTTTGTATCTGATCCGCTCCTGATATTTATCAATTTTTTCCTGGGGCAATCCCTGGGTGAGCTTTTCAGAAAGGGTGGGTTTTTCATAATCAAACATTCTTTGAAAAGACTTTCCATTCTGGATTTGCCAGGATTTGAAATGAAAAGTGTATTTTCTGCCCTTCGGATTGAGCCTGTATTGCGCAGATTTATCTTTAGCACTCACCAGGATATGAATGTGTTGGTGCAATCCTGTTTTTGTCTGGCCTTTGTGATCACCATCCTTTATTTTTCGGTTTTGATGAATAGTAGCAAACCATACTAAATTTTTTGAGTTTAGCTTTTTTCCGTCTTTCAAGTGAAAATTTGTGGCATAGTTTTCCATCACTGTCCTGGTATATTGCTGCAACTTTTCTTGCTTTCCATCAATATGGCTGAGTTCATCATCTGAAGGAGAAATTACCAATGAATAGAATTTTTCCTGATGTTTGCGTAAACCTTTTGTATTATT
Source organism: Cyclobacteriaceae bacterium (assembly GCA_965230065.1). Taxonomy (GTDB): domain Bacteria; phylum Bacteroidota; class Bacteroidia; order Cytophagales; family Cyclobacteriaceae. Next base: position 6,001,888 of record OZ245942.1, read on the forward strand.
ATCTATTGTTTTTTGCACCTCTTCAGCCAGAATATCAGTCCTTTTACCATTGAAGAATATAGAACTTTTATCTTGCGCTCTTGCTTCGTGACCCAGATAGGTAACCGTCTTTTTACACGATCCCTGGTTGTGAAAAATAAACCGCCCATCACGTTTGGGATCTATAATTTTGCTGTGCATCAGTAGAGATATTTAAGAATTAGATTTCGTTTTTTGATACTCATAGTACTCCAACACCTTCTGGAGTTTATCTGAAAAGTATTCGTCATTTCCTTCCCTAAGCTTTGAGAACTCTCCTTCATTCAAATCTGACAAGCTGAGCAAATTATTAATGGCTATTTCGGTTAAGATGCGAGATTTGAGCGTTTCATGAAAAACAGCATTGAGGATGCTTTTCTTCTCTGATTCAAGGAAATCCAAAATAGTATTCACTGTCTCAAGCAAGGATAACATCAACTCATTATTCTGCCCAGGGACATATTGTCGGGGATCAATTTTGCGGGCAATGAAAAACTCAGTCGCTGTTTCCAGGTACTCTTTCTTTGACATTTTTAACCGATTGGCTTCCCCGGAAATCTTTTCGTGAAAGGCATCTGAAACATTGATTTTTTTGGTGGTATGCATAGTGTTACTTTTAAAAAGTACTTACAGTACGTTGATAATTAACAAGTTAGATAGATTTAGTACTTCACTACCACATAATCAAATCATAAACAACTGAAAAACAGTACTTTACAAAGTACTTGCAATTCCCCATCTTGCTATCAATTTTATTTCCGTCGGTCTTTTGCCTCCATTGGAAAACTAACCAGGTTGCACATTTCCCTTAAGCGGGAGCGTACAGTTTTTCCATACATATTTTCCAATTCATCAGCATTGTGTCTGGTAGTCACATGGGTGAGCATCCCATAACGGAGAAACTGATTGTATCGATCCAGCAGTATCTCTTCCATTACGTTATGCGAATTCCCATATAGTTTCACTGGCTTCTCATCACCTAAGTCATCAAAACAAATGGTAATGGGGCGATCAAAACGAAGTACTGCACCAAAGCCGGTGGACTTCTTTGCAAAACATTTTGCCCCAAACTTTTCTAATATCAAATTGCCTTCTTCCTTGAACTTTCTGACCACAGATCGTGTAGCTATCATCAGAAAGCGGTTTTCTGCAAATAGTTGCATCAATGTTGTTTTACCACAACCTACCGGTCCGAGCAAAAGCAAGCCTTTCCTAGGATTGATTCCCAAAGAATTGCACTTTGGTTTATGAGCAAGAAAATATGCCAAAAATGCTTGCAAAACAGATTGATTGGCAGCATCTATTTCAAAGTCAGGCATAACTAACTGGAGTTCATTTAGAAATTGCTTCCACAAACAATTGAAGTCATAATGGGATGCTATAGTTTTTTTGGGATATTCCTGTTCCTTCACTGCTGTTTTGTCTGGATTCATAAATAGTAGGTTTTGGAGTTTGAAAATCTTTTGCATTGAGCAACCAGTTTCGGGCTGCTGCCTTCCAATTTTGCATCTTATTCCTGCCTACTTTCCAACCGTTGGACTCGTAATAGTTAAAAAACTTTTGGGCCATGTCGCTGGCAGTTATCCTGCCCGGACATAACTCTTTTTGTCCCATCATAAAACTTTCTACTTCACTGTAAGCAGGCCTGACAAATGCTTTTGTTCGGGGAGGTCTTCTCGAGGGTGAGGGGTATTTCGAAAGCCGGTGAGTTGGCGCATTTTTGACTTCTTTTTTTTGCCCATTTGCTGCCATATTTTTTTCTTTTATCCTACCCCAATTTTTTTTAAGTGGACTATATACTCGATCATTATTATCGATAAAATATATTACATTAAGGTGTGAGCCGTCCTTCGCTAGTCTTTTCGAGGAATCGGTGTCCTCGAAAAAAGGGATGGCCTTACCTTTTTCGAGGATGGCCTTATCCCTTTTAGTAAAATCGGTGGAAAGATAAATTTTACGCTGGTTACCCTTTGTTATTTCAATATGGAGATGCTCTTTTTTAGCAAGCTCACCGACCCATCGTGATACTGCTTTTTCTTTCACCTCATAGAGTGTAGCAAAGTATTCGTTACCGGCCCAACAATAACCTTCCTTGTCACATAAAGCGGCAATTTCACCATAAAGCAACTTGGCAGATGGACTCAGGCTTTTATCATATCGAACTTGAGGGGGAATGAGGATTTGGTACTTGGGATACTTCATGGCTGATGGGGGGTTATTTTGTTTTCTTCTAGCACACGCAAAATATCCTCATCATCATAATAAATAACGCCACCAATTTTGGTGTAGGGCAAGGTACCATTTACACGCAAGTTTTGAAGTGTCCCTGGTGAAATGTTGAGCTTCTTTCTAACTTCTGGTGATCGTAGCCAACGCTTTTCTTTGGGGGCATACTCTGTAATGAAAGATTTTAAATCATCTAATAGTTCTTGCTTGAATGACAGCAAGTCTTCGGTAGTAACAATGTGTGCAGGCATAACTCTTTGGTTTTGGTTGCAATTAATTTAACAATTGCAAATAGAAGCCAACCTGGCATACCAAAACAGTGGCAATGGGTGGTACACCTTTGCTAACCCATTGAATGTCAAAGGGTAACCCTATCATAATTTTATTATTTTTTTGTGTAGCATTAATTGAAAAACCTGTGGTATGATGCTTTTTGAATAATTTTACCCTTTCATAATCCGGTTATTCACACATTACATTTCTATTAGATATAATTCCCTTTATTTCATTATCCAAAGGGTGGAACCACCTTTCACCACTTGTATAGTTTCATCTCCTATAAGTTTTTTACACAAATTTTTTTACCTGTTATTAAACACATATAATGCAGTTTCGTATCAAAAAAGTATTTGTGTTTAATAAAGAATACATAATATAATTTTAATAAAATTTATTGTTGCACAAAAAACACTCACGTAATGGCTAAAATTCATCATAACAATTACCAAGATACAATCCATGACCTATTCAGCTATGCCAAAGAAAAAGACTTGATGTTTTTAGTGGAAGAAGGGAAATCATTTGAAGGGCGACATTTGCAAATTAATAAAAAGTTCCTGACAAACTTTGGCACCTGTGGTTACCTGGGATTAGAATTGGATCCCCGGTTAATTGAAGCTTCCCAGCATTATACCCAAAAGTTCGGCACCCAATTCTCAGTTTCAAGGGCTTATCTCAACACCGGGATCAACATAGAGTTAGAATCCTTAATTTCTCAAATGTATGCCGGTTTGCCAGTCATTGTACAGTCCAGTACTTCCGCTTGCCATATCTCAGCCATTCCTTCCTTGGTTGCCCCTAATGATGCAATTATTCTTGACCAAAGCGTTCACATGAGTGTACAAACCGCTTGTCAGCTTACCGGACAAAGGGGCGTTCCGATTGAAATGATCCGACACAACCGCTTAGATATGTTAGAGAGGAAGATAGCCCAACTTGATTGTAAGTATCAAAAAATTTGGTATATGATTGATGGGGTTTACTCCATGTATGGTGATGTAGCCCCTATGCGAGAACTTGTAATGTTATTGAAAAAATACCCGAAATTACACCTCTACATTGATGATGCCCATGGTATGAGCTGGTGCGGAGCTCAGGGGACAGGTTATGTATTTGGAGAAGTGGGGATACATGAACAAATGATATTGGTTACAACCCTTGCCAAAGGGTTCGGTGCTACCGGTGGTATTATTGTATTCCCGAATGATGAAACTTACCAAAAAGTGCGCTTTTTCGGTGGGCCACTTACTTATTCTCATCCACTGCCCCCTTCGGTTTTAGGGGCAGCCATTGCATCGGCTCAAATTCACCTTTCAGAAGAAATTTACCAGATGCAGAAAGAACTCCATGAAAATATAGCTCACTGTAATCGTTATTTGAAGAGTACCAATCTACCGGTTATATCTGCCCCCAATACCCCCATTTACTTTATTGGGGCAGGCCCGCTGAAGGTAGGGCATAATATGGTAGCAAGAATGATGGGTGAAGGATTTTATATAAACCTGGCACTGTTTCCAGCCGTACCCGTAAAATGCACAGGATTGCGGTTTACACTAACCCGCCATCAACGAAAAGAAGATATTCAGGCGTTGGTAAATGCTTTAGATTATCATTACCCAAAAGCACTGCAGGAAGAAGAGGTTTCAAGAAAAGCTATTTATCAAGCTTTCAAAATACCTATTAAAGAGGGTGAAGAGGCTGCATCTAAAATTTCAATTTCGGATAATAACTTAAAAATTCACCATGCTTCCACTATCTATGAAATTGATCAAGGGGATTGGGATAAAAATTTCTCTGATAAAGGCTCTTTTAACTGGAATGGCTTGGTATTCCTGGAAAAAGCTTTTCAAAATCATGCTAAACCTGAACATAACTGGGATTTTCATTACTTTATCATCCGGGATGAGAATAATGAAATCCTGCTGGCTACGTTTTTTACAAAAGGCCTCTACAAAGATGATATGCTTGCACCAGCCTCAGTTTCAAGACAAATTGAATTGGTAAGAAAAGGTAACCCATTCTACTTTACTTCTTCCACACTCGCTATGGGTTCAATGCTTACCGAGGGAGAGCATTTATTTCTTAACTGTAAACACTCACTCTGGAAAAAAGCATTGCTTACCTTATTAGATCAGCTTTATAAGCTTCAACAAAGACTCAATGTTAAAACTATTTTACTTCGGGATTTTGACACAATGGATACCGAACTTAGGAATGTTTTGCTCAATGAAGGGTTTGTGAAAGTTGACATGCCCAATGCCAATATCATCCAAGACCTTTCCTGGGAAACCCGTGAAGAACATTTAGCTTCCTTATCCAAAAACAGCCGGAAAAACTTAAATCGGGAGGTTTTTAGCTATGAACATTGCTTTGAAGTATCTGTCAAATCCAAAATTACGGAAAATGAAGCTAATTATTTTTATGAATTATACCTAAACGTAAAGCGAAAGAATTACAGTTTCAATCTTTTTGATTACCCTGAAACGATTGTAAGAAAAATGGCCCAGCACCCTGGTTGGGAGTTTCTGGTACTCAGTCTTACACCAGAGTTTGATGAGCGTAAAAAATCACTTCCGATAGCCGTAAGCTGGTGTTATAAAACCCCTACAACTTATTGTCCTATGATATTAGGGATGGATTATGAATATGGTTCAAAATATAAAACCTACAAACAAATGCTTTATCAGGTGGTGCAACGTGCCAGGAAACTGAAACTTCAAAAAATTTATTTAGGGTTTTCCTCAGATACAGACAAGAAAAAGCTGGGGGCAGTACAGATTCCAAAAGTTGCATACCTGCAAGCCCTTGACAATTTTCATTGGGAACAAATAGAAAACATGAACATTTCAAAGAATAACTGAAGTATCTGCATCAGGTAAATAATATATTTTCAGCTACCTTAATTACGATTGCTAAAGCATGAAATTTGAATTAGAAACTATTTCACAAATTGTTCAGGGAAGTTTACACCCAACCCAAAAATTTACCGGTAGTACCAATGATCACACTAACGATTTGATAAAAATTGATGAAAGACTCAAGAGACATTACCGGTTTATTGTCCAAAAGAATCAGGACGATACCTTTACAATTAACCGGATTACCCTATCTAGCTCTAATCATCCTGAAGTCCTTACTGGGTTTGACCCCATGAATGCCATTAATGATAACCACCTTAAGGAAAAGATAATGGCTAAATGTTCGGAAAAAATTCCTATTTCAAAAGATGATATCCAACAGGCTACCCTCTATCCGGTAAACGGCAAATACCTTCTGGACATCACATTGAGTACCGAATTTGAGAGTTTATCTCCTTTTGAAGCCCGGTTTTGGTATTATGAAGTTTTACTTTCAAAGGAAACCGACCGCTTAAAGAGAAAATTTCATAATCACATTTTTAGCTTAAAATCCGATCAAAAAGTCAAGAGATATGTACAAAACCACCAAAAGCAATTAGAAACGTTCACCGAAATGGTGCTGGAGTGGATCCCAGACCAGGAAAAAAATAACATATATGACCTTTCAGGAGATTTCCAGATCAATGATGTATATAAGATTCTTTACCAACACCTTGAAACATTGTTGACCTATATTGAAAAACATTTTACCAAATATTTGGACCTGTGTGCACAAGTACCGACCCAAAGTAAACTCAAAGTATCGGCCAAGTTAAAGGAAAAGGCTTCTTTTGTTCAAATGAAGCTAATGGAAGCAGATTTGACCCAAGCAATTAGGGACATTGTAAATGAACCGCTGGAAAGGCTCTCTGCTATTGAAAAGACAAAGAATTTTACTTATCAGAAGTTGAAATACTTCAAAAAGTTCCTACTTAACTTTTATAGAGAACTCAGCAAAACTAATACACAATTGACTGATGATGTAGTAATAGGCTTATTGCTTGATGTCAACTACAATGCCCTTAAATTCTTTAATTACCTTACACGCCGAATCAATGACAAAATTGAATCTGAAAACAATATTCCAAGTAGACTGGAGCTATTATCTACCTATTTGAAGCTTTATAATCAACGCTCCTGTAAAATTAAAGAGCCTCGTTTTGGTGAAGAAGGAATTATTGAACAGATGAGCCGTTGGCTAAAAGAGGAAATAGAGCATTATGAAAAAATGCTCGAGTGGCAATCCCAATCTAACAGAAATATTTCCCTGGATGAAACAGAGAGTAAGATTAAAACAAAAATGTCCCTTAACCAGGTCATCTATTTCCTGAGGTTACAAGTAGAAGTTGGTATGATTACCAATGAAAATAAAAATGATATTTTCCGGGCACTTACTGAAAAGCTATCTACAAAGCAAAAAGAAAACCTTTCCCTGGGGAGCATTCAAAATAAATACTATGATGTAGAAAGTAGTACCCAGGTTAAGGTAAAACAATTACTGTTGGAAATGCTTGAACGATCCAAACAACACTGAAAAGCCATCAACATTGCTCGAGCATTTCTTCACAACCATACTGCTCTAAAAGTTGGTATAAACTCACAAGGCATCGGTATCCAAAACCCTCCATATCCAGCAATTCCTGAACTGTAAAATGTAGTAGGTCATCTAAATGCTGGAAGTGATGGTAATGCATGAAATTGATTAATTCTTCAATGACTGGTAATTCAGTTGGGGGCTGAAATAGGACAGTTGAACTACATATTGAGTTTGATGCACTCATAATTATAATCTTTAGTTCATTATTTGATGAAAAATCGTACTTTATTGACGTATTCTTTTAAGTCAATTAATAAGCTGATTATTAATCTTTTAAGTAAACAAATTTAATAGATTACCACTAATTAGTAGTAACAATTTAATGGTAATTTATTTATCATTCTTCATCTTCTTTTGCTAGATGCAAAGGAAAAATCATGAAATTAAAAAGGCAGAGCTACTAAAATTAGCTAACCGTATTAAGAGCTTACGGCTTCAAAAAGGTTATACCAATTATGAAAACTTTGCCTATGATCATGATATTCCACGTGCGCAGTACGGCCGATATGAGAAAGGGGAAGATTTAAGGTTTTCCAGCCTGATCAAAATAGTAAGAGCTTTCGATATGACACTGGCTGAGTTTTTTAGCGAAGGATTTGATTAAAATGTAATTTTGCAATCAATCAACTTTAGCAACGAATACTATTCCAACTTAAAACCCCTTTCCTTTTACAGATTACAAAGCACCTACAAAATGCTTTTCCTCATCATAGAAAACCATGGTAAAGATGTTGTAATTTCTTAGTTCGTACTCGTATCCTGTGGGCTGCAATTGGTAGGCCGATGTTCTTTGGTAGTAAGGGATTGGTAAATGGCAATAAGTCAATTGTAAGATTTAGTAGCCAACCTTAAAAAGTGTTGTAACTTCTGGTTACACCCAAAGAAACACCCGTAAGCTTATTAATATAAAAAAGAAAAAGGGGATCATTCTCCCCTTTTTTGATGCAGTACATAATCAACTGCCTGCTGGGCTTTACTGGCCACTTCTACAATCATTCTTCTATCGTTATGCAAAGCCTTAAGCCAACCCTGTATATAGGCAGCACTATTATCCACAATTGCTGGAGTTTCCAACTGCATACAGTGCATTAGAAAGCAGCTGCCAATTTCTGCGACCAACTCCTCCTTACTATAATTCCATGAACCAAATGGGTGTTTACTAATTACCCCTTCACGGTTTAATCGTCTCTGATGACCGGTGGAATGCACTAGTTCGTGATATAATACCTGAAAATATGCTTCCATTGTATCAAAGTTATGTATATCCGGCATGTTGATATAATCTTCTTGCCGGTGATAGTATGCACACTGGTCCCGGCTAAATAAATCTGGTGCATTCATCATGTTGTGCAAGGGACTCCATGCTATCCGAGCTTTTTCTTTTATGGTACAGAATTGAGGTGACGGTTTTAGAAATTGGAAATCAATACCCGTTGTGTCGCAGGTTGGAAAAACTTTGTAATACCGAAGGAACATACGTTTGACGATTTGGTTAGAAGGTCGCACCCGGGCTTCATCCTCTGTTAGTGACTCATTGGTTGTTTTATCGTAGAAAGCAGTATTCCAGTAGGTTACCGGATACGCCTTAGCTCCTTTACGGATACGGCCACCCAGTCGCTGTACCTGTTTAAATGTGAGAAAGTAGGGTAAGGGTAAACCCTGACTATTCAGCAGTAAAGCATTTAGCCCTCGATAGATGGTTTTGGAAAGATAGTTTTGGGCTGGGATAACATTCCAGGGCTGCTTCCACGGAATAGTTCCTTGTTCTAACTTTTGAATGATTTGGTTGGTGACGATTTGATAAACATCATGACGAATCCCTTTTTGTGTTGTTTTCATAAGTATAATGGGTTTGTGTCCGCAGGTGTTGCGGACGGGTGAAAAATAAATGATGGGCATCACCCAGGCTTTTGGCAGGATTGTAGCTATTTGCGGGCAGCTTTCGGCTTCGGGCAAGAAGCAGCGAAATAAACAGGCATGGACGGGAGAGGTGGCTTTATGTCGAACATTCTTGCCTATGTCCGGCCAACAAGCCTAACTTTGCTCAGCATGTATGTCTCAGGAGAATTGATGGATGAAGGTGCTAAAAATGACTAAAAAGCTATTAGCTGCTAAATGACCTATCACTTAATGTCATATAAATTCTTTCAAAATTTTTTAGAAAAAATCACCTTTCTGTCTTTGAAGTACACTAGTTTTATTATAAATTTTGGTGTTTTTTACATAAGTTATTTTATCAATAACCTAAAAATACTTGAGATATATGAAGCATGCACGAATTCTTTTAGCTGATCCTCATCATCTTGAACGAAAAGCAATTCGTACTTATATTGAAAAAGCCAGTGGCTTTAGGGTCATTGGTGATGCAAGCAACAGCAGGGAAACACTTCGCCTGATTAAAATACTGAAACCCGATATTCTAATATTAGAACCCCTGGTCATGAAACCTGATGATCTTGAATTGGTCTGTCAAGTTCGAGCTAATGACCCTACCTTACATATTTTAGTATTAAGCCGGTGCAAACAACCCTGGATGCTGCAAGCAATGCTTGAAAAAGGGGTAAGTGGTTATATTTTAAAAGAGGAATCCACTTATTATTTCCTGGATGCACTCCGCGGACTAGCGAAGGGAAAGGGCGGATGGATCAGCCCTGGGATTTTGAACCAATTACATACACCAAATAGCATAAACGTCAACCAGGCTAGGCAGTTACTCACTTCACAGGAATGGAGAGTTATGCTATTAGCAGCAAAAGGGTTACAAAACCGTGAAATTGCAGAGCAACTATTTATTTCAGTGGGAACGGTAAAAATCCATATCAGTAACCTTCTTATGAAATTGAAAATGAAGTCAAGGTTGAAACTCATCACCTGGGCACATGAGAATGACTTGTTTCATATCTATGCCCCAACTCAATCTGAAAAAATATTAGATATATAATATTAATAATAGGTATTAAACCCCAGGTCGGACGCGGTTCCCCGCCGAGACCGATGCCGTAGAACCCTGGCCCCAACTTTCCGAGGCAGAGCCTCGGGACATTAGACCAATAATAATTAAATGAAAAACCGTAAAAATATACCAAAAGTTATATAAAAAATATTACTCCTGGCAGAAATACTTCATTGTTCAAAAATCTATCTTGGGTGCTGAATTCTATTTTTTAACCTAACAACCAAGAAAAATGAAACACAAAAAAGCATTTCAAAAACGGTTATTACCAATTTTCGCCCTATCACTTGGCTTGCTCGTAAGTTGTGAACAAGAGGGCTTAATGAGCAAAAAAGCTTCTGGTGAGAGCATTAATGAAAAAAAGAGATTGGTTTTTAAGGAACGTTTGAATGATCTTGATCTCCCAGCTGACTTTAATGGGGGCAGCTTTAAAAAACATACTCCGCCTCAGCAACCAGCTGCTCTTCAACAGTTGAGGAAACAGGTTCAAAATCAAGACAAAAATAATACTCGGCCCATTCCACATGAACTCAAAAAACAATTAAATGCTAGGATTGAGGAAATACCATCTAACTCTGGTAATGGGATCATTTCAGTTAAAGTAAAAGGCAAGCGGAATGAAGAAGATGCCATACAAAATTTACTAAAACAATCTGAAAACGCAAGGTTAAAATCTTCCCAGGTTGCAGGTATAGGATATTCAGATGTATATGCCTACCCCAGTCCACCCTACGATTATGGGAATTATTATGCTGAAACCAGGGTGCCATATACTTTTCAGTACCTTGATGTCTATTCTGATTTGTACATCAACGGTATGTACCAGACTTCAATCCTTGACTATCAGTATAATGATTTTAGCTCTTATGCGTCTGCACTTGGCCAGTGGTCCCCTTCATACGATTACAATTGCTTTAGCATGTACACCGACCACTATGCCAACGATCCATCCACCGGTGTACAAACAGATTATACAACTGATATAGATTGTTCATAAGCAGCAATTTTTTGTAAAAAAAGAAGAGCCAATCCCATCAAAAGGGTATTGGCTCTTTTCATTTCTAATTGAAAAGTATTTTTCACAATTAATAACCACTTGTTTTAACCCTGGAGCTATGTTTAATTTTTGCTTACTTATTTTTCTATCCCTTAGTATCTTTTCATTGGCAAACCCGAATTTATTTCCAGTATTTCGGCATTTCATTCCTGTCCATACGCAACCCTCAGATACGGTTTCTGAATGGACTGAACCTCAGATTATCCCACTAGAGCTTCCACAGAATGAAACACCCGGTGCCTTTCATGCTGTTACGCATGGCAAGAACACCTACCTGGTTTTTAATACAAAAACCGGCCTCAAACCTAAGGACATTTATTTTACTTACAGAGAAAACCACCGATGGACTATTCCGGAAAATCTTTCTGAAAGTGATGCTCCATCTTCAAATCCTCAGATTGCCATTGACACAACGACTGCAGGTAACTCCCAGGCCATGCACGTGATCTGGAGTGAGGCCATTGGCACTCCAATACTTCCCCGCCCTGGAGGAGGCCCTCCTACTGATGTATTCTATGCCACCAACGAAGGGGGAATATGGTCTAAACCTGTCAGTCTTTACCACACAAAGTTGCCCGGTTTACAACTTCCTGAACATCTTACAATTGATAAAACGGGAACGTTTCATCTAGCCTTTGTTGCCAGAAATGATGAAACCAGAAAACCAACTATGTTCCATATGCGCCGTGCCGCTGGTAGTTGGTCTTCACCCCAAACTATCCCCGATGTTAGATATGTGGATATGGTGGATTTAGATGGAGAAAAGCTGTTGGTTACTTACTTAAGGCCAGACTATGATTATGCAAAAAAAATGAGTGCACGGGATGTCAACAGTGTTTTTGTTCAGCTGTCTTTAGATGGTGGAGGCACTTGGGATGAGCCTATCCTGGTTCATCGCTCAGGCACCCATCCTGCATTTGCGCCCCGTTTCTTAAAGGGAAATGATGGAAATATTCACCTGTTCTGGCGAAAAAGTAATGATGAGTCTACTTTTTCAAATACAGTCATGCACAGCTATTCTAAAGATGGTATATCCTGGTCTCAGCCCGCTCAAATTACAGGTGATATAGAAGGTATGCTCCTTTCGTTTGACGTTATCAGTGACAGGTCAGGAAAATTGTATTCGGTGTTTCATTTAGGCAAGCATTCAACCAAGTCATCCTTTCGCTTTTATTACACCTGCTATGAAAACGGCAGTTGGGATAAACCATATACCCTGCTGCCAGAGCAACGGTTCGATTTTAGCAAAGCGGGCAGGGAAGCAGCCTTGTCAGTCACCCAAGACTCCCTTCAACTGATTCTCCTGGCCAGGGAAAAAGGGAATGATAATTTTGGGCTTTACCGTATGACGCGGCCATTTTCACCAGAATAGTAAGCACAGAGTTGTGAATTGCAAGAAAACCCAAGGTGATATTTATTCAAAAAAATTAGTTTGATTATCAAAACCTTGGGTCTTGTACAATCTCCAATCGTGCCATTTTCTTAACCTCCAGGGAGGGAAAATCAAACTCTGTCACTACTTTCCCGAGGATCAGGTAGCAGCCTGGCCCGGTAAAGGGGTGTTGTTGCAGGCATTGGGGAAAATGGGTGGTATCAAAAAACCTTCCCTCATCATCCAGCCAGGTGCCGAAATTCATCAGTTTATTGTTTTTGGTCCAGACTTCTTTGCGGGTTACTAAATATCCTACCATCCTTACCTCCTTCCCAATATAATTGATAAGCGCTTTTGCTTTAACCTGCCCACGGTAAGCGGTAATCAGTAAATCAAATGGAGGGGTAAGCGGAAACCTTAGCAATTCAATTTGGTCAAATGCTTCTTCATTGACATCAATATCTAAGGCCGGAAGGGTGTAGTTTTGATTTTCATTTTCCAGGTTAAGGAGCTGGGAAACCCTATGGGTTTTGGTGCTATAGAAGCTGGTTATCGCCCACATCAATTGCTGTTTGGCTTGCCCGGTAAACCGCAAGGCATTGATCCTAATTAATAGGATAAGCTGCTCTTTTGTAATACCCGTCCGCCTGACAAAGTCTTCCATGTTCTGATACTGCCCATTACACGCACGTTCCCTTACAATTTTATTAGATGTAGTATGTTCCAAACCTTTAATGAGTGAAAGCCCAATATAAATGGCCGTTCCTTGTATGGAAGTCAGATAATGGCTGTTCTGCACACAAGGGGCTTCTACCACTGCCCCAGCCTTTCGGGCCTCATGCACGTAAACTTCTTTCCGGTAAAACCCTCCTGAATTATTGATAACCCCCACCATAAACTCAAGGGGGAAATGGGCTTTTAAATAGAGGCTTTGGTACGACTCTACCGCATAAGAAGCCGAGTGGGCCTTACAGAAACTATAACCTGCAAAACTTTCTATCTGCCGCCATACTTCCTGTACCAGGTTTTTGTCATATCCTTTTTGGTGGCAATTAGAGAAAAATTTATCTTTCAGCCGCTGAAATTCTTCTTTAGAGCGGGATTTACCCGACATGCCCCGCCTTAATATATCCGCTTCTGCCAAATCAAGGCCGGCAAAATGATGGGCGATTTTTAGCACATCTTCCTGATAAATCATTACTCCATAAGTTTCCCCCAGTTGCTGTTCAAATACCTGGTGAATGTATTGAATTGAAGTAGAGTTATGGTGCCTTCGGATATATTCCTGCATCATGCCACTGGCAGAAACCCCCGGCCTGATGATGGAACTGGCAGCCACCAGTGTATCGAAATTATCACATTTTAACTTAGACAACAGCCCCCTCATGGCAGGGGACTCAATATAAAACGCCCCAATTGTCCGGGCTTCTTTTATGTGCCGGTTGACTTTCTCGTCTTTCTTAAATTTTTCTACCTGTGAAATATCCACTTCAATGCCCTGGTTTTCCCTGATGAGCCGTATTGTATCTTTAATGTGTCCCAGGCCACGCTGTGCTAAAATATCGTACTTGTAAAACCCATATTCTTCGGCCACATACATGTCAAAATGTACAATGGGGAAGCCTTTCGGCATCATCTGCTTCGCAGAATACTGGTAAATGGGTTCTTCGGTAATGATGACACCCCCGGCATGAATGCTGAGATAATTGGGGAAATCTTGTAGCTGCAAGGCATAGTGCATAATTTCCTTTCCCAAATGATCATATTGTTCGTTTTTATGTTTTCTGCCTGCAATCATTGCATCAATTTCAGCAGGGGGCAGGCCGTAAACCTTGCCCAACTCCCTTAAAGTAGCTTTTCCCTGAAAGGTAGAGAAGGTGGCCAGTAGGGCCACATGGCTATTGGAGTAACGTTTAAAAATATAATCAATGACTTCATCCCTTTCGTCCCAACTGAAGTCTATATCAAAATCAGGAGGGGAAGTGCGGGAGGGATTGATAAACCGTTCAAAATACAAGTTGAGTGAAATGGGGTCAACATTGGTAATGCCCATACAATAGGCTGCCAGGGAGTTTGCCCCGCTGCCCCTTCCGATGTGGGCAAAAGATTTGTTTTGGGCATACCGGATAATATCATGGGTAATGAGAAAATAGGCCACAAAGTCAAGCTGGTGGATAATCTCAATTTCCCTATCGAACCTTTGTTCAACTTTTTTGCTGACTTCTGGATACCGTTTGGGAAATCCATCCCTGGCCAGTTTTTCCAGCAAAAGCTTATCATCGTGCCTGCAACCTGTAAAGGTCTTGCGGTTTTTAGGGCCCGTCAGGTCCAGTGAAATATTGCAACCGGCCAAGACCTTTTTTGTGTTTTCTATAATCTTGGGATAGGCAGCAAAATGATGTGCAAGCTTAGCCTCCGGCACGAAAAAATCTTCCGGAAATGCCAGTCCTTCCGCACCTAACTTATGCAATAAAGTATTTTGGTCAATCGCCCTGAGTATAGAATGGAGTTTGTGTTCAGCCTTATTTGCCAGCGTAACAGGATGCAGAATAACCGCTTTGTGGTGCATATACTTGATGGGGGAAGAATAAATTTTGCTTACTTCCCTGGGGCGGATACCTACAAACTCGTTTTCTTCTAATTGCCGTGTAAAATTATAGCTGAATGGATAGATAATGTACGTATTTGGCAGTAAAGGCGCATAATCCGGTAATGGTTCGGCTTTCATAGAGCACCCTGAGAGAAACTTGTTCAGTTCGTAAAACCCTTGCTTATTTTGGGCCAGCCCAATCCATAAGAGCTTGCCCCCCTCAGAGCGAAATTCAATGCCCACTGCCGGTTCAATATCATGGCCCTGACAAAGTTTAATAAAATCCAGGGTGCAGGAGGTATTGTTGATATCGGTAAGGGCTATTTTGTTGCATCCATTCGCTTTTGCCAACTGCACGAGCTTTTCGGGGGCCAGGGTACCAAACCTTAAACTGAAATAAGTATGGCAGTTCAGGTACATTTTTTCATATTTTCAGTCATCGGTATAAATATCTGTTCATGGAAATGGCCCGCATAATGCTATCGTTTCCATATTTTCTTTTGATTTTGTCAATAGACTGGTAAAGCCTTATCATCTTTCCTGTATCTTCAAAAAGGCTGATCTGGTAATTACCAGGCACCAAATGGCTGAACTGCACACCCACCAGCCGGACCAGCAACCGCTTTTGGTGAAGTTTTTCAAACAGTTCCAGCACGGTTTTGATAAGGGTATGGTCAGTGGCACTCAGCGGGATCCTCTTTTGTTGGGTATAAGTGTTAAAATCAGAATACCGTATTTTGACGGTGATGCAACCCGTTAGCTTATTTTTACTCCTGAGTTTGAAACCCAGCTTTTCTGTTAAGTGGAAAAACGTTGACCTGAGAAAGGCCACATCGGTAGTGTCTTGGGGAAAAGTCTGTTCACTTGAAATGGATTTGGTCTCTGAATAAGGCACTACAGGGGTTAAGTCTATGGCATTGGCTTTTTCCCAAAGTACCTTGCCTTGTTTTCCAAATGTCTTTTCCAGAAAAGGAATGGGTATTTGGCTTAAGGTCTTCACTTTTTTCACCCCCATGGCACTGAGCTGCTGAAAAGTCTTGGTACCGATGGAAGGGATTTTCTTGATGCTCAGCGGGGCTATATATTCCTTTTCTATACCCGCTTTTATTTCAATGTTGCCAGATGGCTTTACTTCATTGGTGGCAATTTTAGACACCAGTTTATTCACGGAAAGTGCCAGGCTGAGGGGAAGTCCCGTTTCTTTGTTTACTTTTTGTTTAAGCTCACGGGCATAGCTATAACAGCCATAGAAGCGATCCATTCCGGAAAGGTCAGTATAAAACTCATCAATGCTGGCCTTTTCAAAAACGGGCACGTTCTCCTGAATAATTTCCCCTACCAGGTTAGAATAGTAGGAATAGCTTTCCATGTCCCCCCGCAGGTAGATACCCTTTGGGCATAAGGCCCGTGCCATTTTAATGGGCATGGCCGACCTTAACCCAAACTTACGGGCCTCATAACTGCATGAGGCTACCACACCTCGGTCAGAAGTGCCCCCAATGATTACCGGTTTACCCAATAGCTCAGAGTTTTTCAGACATTCTACCGACACAAAGAAGGCATCCAAATCCATATGCATGATCGTGCGAGTGGCCATCAAAAATTTGCAATATTCATAAATTCTTAGTATTTTGACGGAAAATTCGGCATATACATGACGAAAAATCCGTCTAATATGCACACTTAAAACTATAAACTCAAGTCGAAGCATCATGTTTAGTCAAAATTTGAGGTATTTGAGGAAAAAAGAGGGGATTTCACAGGCCAGCCTTTCCCAGGTAGTGGGGTGCAGCCGCAGCTCTTTGGGCGATTATGAAACCGGAAGAATTGAACCCAACCTGGCCATGCTTGTCAAACTGGCAGACTTCTTTTCGGTTAGTATTGACAAACTAATAAGAGAAGATATTGAAACTTTAGACAAACAGGCCATAGCCTACCGCAGCCTGGGAAGTATCCAAAGCAAAAAGCTGCGGGTTTTGAGTACAACGGTAGATGCAACAGGCAGGGAAAACGTAGAAATTGTACCTGTCAAGGCCAAGGCTGGTTACCTCACCGGATTTTCTGACCCGGAGTTTATTGCCGAGCTGCCAAAGATGCACATTCCCGGCTTGCCCCAGGGAACGCATAGGGGGTTTGAACTGGAGGGTGATTCCATGCCGCCCATTTCTCATGGGGCGCTGGTAATTGCCCGGTATGTAGAACACGCCAGTGAGCTAAAAGACGATAAGGATTATGTGATTGTATCAAGGGATGGGGTGGCTTTCAAGAGAATTCGGAAAATGAAAAAGTCATTGCAGATGATTTCCTACAATCCGGTTTATCCGCCTTTTGAAGTTGCTTTTGAAGATATACTGGAAGCCTGGCACTACTATGCTTATTTTGACAAAACACCCATCAGTTACAAACTGACGCTGGACGAAATCCATCAGGGTATACAAAGTTTGCACGGGAAGGTGGATCGGCTGCTAGTAAAATAAAATATTAATTCATTACCTTTTTTTGAGCTTTTCGGCTATGTCCGTGACTTCTTCTATTGACAAGGTGGTAATTTCACTAACCTCCCGGACAGACATTCCCCTTTTGATGAGGTTTTCCGCTGTTGAAACAAACCCTTCTTTTCTTCCTTCTTCCCGGGTGATCATTTTAATGGTTTCTATGATGCCCATAGCATTCTCCTTTTCTGTTAATAACTCTATTTCCTTATCAAAGTTACGATTAATCTGTGGATTTTCAATGTAAATAAAATTCTTGAGAAAGTACAGAAAATGCATGATCTGTTCATGAGTGTACCTTTGGCCGCGTATCAGGGCACGTGCTACGGAAAGCCGTTGTTCGGCCAGTTCCTCTTCCGGTACCTTGCCCCTCAGCAAGGCTTTTTGGGCAGCCAGCACGATCAGGGCAAAGGGGTTGTCCATATCCAGTAACTCTTTCTCGTTGTGATCAAGGATGTGGTAGGTATTGTACTTGTAACTTATTTCTGTACCCAAATACGATTTGTGAAAAGTATCTGGCCTTTTCTGGTTTTTGCCCCCTGTAAATACAGCAAGGGCAGCGATGTCCACCTCATAACGGTCATATATGCGGTACCAATACCGGAACATGCGGTGGGAAAACCCTTTCGTGCTGCCACCCTGGATTTCTATATGGATGAGTATCCATTCCTCCGTGCCATCTTTCAGAAAGGTTTTCACTAGCATATCTACAAAGCGGGAACCTCCCTGCTTTTCCAGTTCAGGAAATAGCTCGCTTAGTTCCTTGTCCATGAACTCAAATCCACGTTCCATATCAAAAATAGCATCGGCATTTTTGAAATAAAACCGCAGCAAATCGGGGAAGGCTTCTTCAAAAGCACTTTTAAGCAGAATATCATCTTTTTTTCGGAACATAAGTTAGCTATTTCTTGGAAAGGACAAACAAAATTAAAAAAGTGAACGGGAGAAGGAGAGAAATTCTTCAATATATTCCAACTCAATTTCAGCATTTAAAAATGTGTGATGGCTTGGGAGGGCGCGTAGGAAAAAGCCGCCTGCCAATGAAGCATACTTACCGTTAGCTTCTTTGCCGGTGGCTGCAGCCAGGAAGGGTGGGCGCGCGGGTACCTGTTATCATCTAAATGCCTCACACAACTTTGGCATTACGGGCACGCCTTTGCTTGCGGTTATTTATACAATGCTCACAATCCCTTTTGTAGCGGGAAAGTTGTTGGTAGGTATCGGCTTTAAACCCACAGGTTATACACATACGATTTTCTTTTACCAGTTGTAACTCTTGCTGATGTTTGCTCTGCTGTTTGGAAATAGCCTGTTGTAACTTGGTAAGGGCCTGTTTACTTTCTGTAAGTTCTTCACTGCGTTTGGAAAGTTGTTCTTTTGTATTGGTAAATGTTTCGTTAACTTGATCGAGTTCCTCTTTAAGGTGCTCAACGGTTTGCTTCGCCTCTTGTAAATCTTCGTTGTACTGCTGTTCTCCTTTGAGTTCCTTCCATTTGCCCACAAACAGATAAACAAACAGGTAGTTGATTACTGCTATAAGCAGGCTGAACAACTGACTTACAAAGATGTCCTGTCTGTTCTTCTCTAAATCCCATGCCTCAAAAAACAGGGTCGTAATAAAATACCCTGCCAGGGCAAAAAGTACCGGAAATGCCTGGTGTACCAATTTGCTGTTGGCAGCAGTGGTAAGAATTGTCAGGTGAATGGCCACCGAAAGAAACCAGGCAGCCAGCTCCCTCTGCCATCCTTCGATAGTATGGGGCAACTGGTTAATGAGCAATGCCTGGCTTTCATACACCAAATACCCATACATGGCAAACATACCAATCATGATCGGGGGCAGGGTAAACAAACTTTCGGCAATTTTTTCAAAAAATGCATGTATTTTTCTTTCCATGATTAACCTAGTTTTTTACAGTTTGTCTGGATTGCCGCATGTAGTAGATTTGCTCAAACAAGTCCATATCTTTGACTTTTTGTAAAAGGTATTGGTATTTCCTTCTACCTTCCTGAATGAATTTTCCCTGGATGGATTTATGAACAAAAAACAGCCGTTTAGCTTTTTTACTTACCCCAATCAGGCAAACCCTATGGGCACCTACACTATCGGCATAAAAGGCCATCTGACGGTCATAATTATACATCTTACAACAGTTAGTAAAGCCTCTCAATGACCGGGCAGAAGTGGTTTTGATGTCAGCTATCAAATCACTCTGCACAATGTCGAGCTTGCATTTACAATCAATGCCAGTATAAGGTTCACGCCAAAGTATTACCTTCTCCCGTTCACAATATTTGAGCAATTCCTGACAATACACATTGGCAAGCACAGTTCGCTGCATTTGATAGAGCAACCCTACGTCAATAGCCAGGCAACTTTCAGCCTGGAACTTCTCGGGTTCCAGCAATAATTCATGGAATACCCTTCCAAACCGAAAAGCTTTCACAGGACGTATGTAGCGTTCACCCCGAAGTACTCTTTCTACAATCGTTAAATCACTGTTACTGATGCGTTTGAGTTGATAGTAGTTCATGACAATTTTTTTGGGTATTAAGAGGGTGGGCATTATGCCCACAGCCTCAACGATAAAATGTTTGTGTTTTCTGGTAAATTTTCAGTCCCGGGATTAGCCGTTTTCCATTTCGGATGGCTTGCCGAATCTTTTGGGTATCCAGCATCATATATTCCCTGGGCACTCGGGCTAAATTTTCTGCCTCAAACGTCCAAACTTTCCTTACTCCCTCTGTGGTGTGTTTGGCATAGGTTACCTGCCGTTTCAATTCACTTTCCTGCCTAACAAGGGTGCTGTCCTTGCTACCTTCCTCCAACTGTTTTTGTGCTTCGGCCTCAATTTGCGCCAATGCCAGGGCTTGCTTTTCAACAATGGATTGGTTATAAATTTTTACTAATTGATCGGCTTTGTTTACTGCTTCCTGAATAGGTGCAACCAGTTCCTTTTCTTTGGCTATCCATCGTTTAACTTCCTGCTGCAATGGGGCTGTCATGTTTTTTCTGGCCTCTCCTACCCTTTTGATCAACTGTTTGCCTTCTTTGATACCGGCTGCCAAAATGGCTTTATCAGTTTCATTTCTGACTGTTTCAACAGTAGCAAATACCTTGTGAAGATGTCTGGCTTTAAGCTGGATTTCGGTTTCAAATTTGACTACTCCGGTGTAGCGTATGTTTTTGGCTTTTACTAACATTTTTATTTAATTTTGAGCGTAATAATTGAAATAGTTAATTTTAAAGGGGAAGGCCTCTAATGCCTTCCCTTTTATTTTGTGTTATCGGCTATCCAAGTGGATACTCCCCTTCAAAAACTTTTTCCAGGTTGCAGGAAACCTCCCCTGCCAGGTCTTCCACTTCTTCGGATACTGCTTTGGGCGGACTCGCTACTACCGTATAATCGGTATTCAATCCCTCACCTTCTTTGCTAACGGTAATGTCATAACCACTTGGATGACCGTATTCCTCATTGTTGATGTAGGACTTCAAAGCCTTTAAAATTGACTTCTGTGTGATTTCCAGCACTTGCAGTTTCTGCTTTTGGTAGTTGTAGACCAATCCCATCACAAAATACTTCTGCTCTTCAATCTCTCCATCACTTTTGATTTTGGCTTCTCGGTTAATCATTTCCTCAATAGAAAATTCCCCTTCACTCTCCCGTCTGCGGTAAGGTTTTACGGTTTCAGTACCATCTTCACGTTCTACCTTACCAAAGAAAAGAAAGCCGCTGATGGGATTGCCAATGAAGCGTAATTTATTAGTCCCCTGCTGGAAACGCATAAACTGGTTACGCTTTTCAGGGATTTCATGTCCTTCTTCAAAAAAGTTGATGGTAACCGGGGCATCTAAAACTACCTCCTCAACTTCTGCACTTCCGTTACTTCTTGATTTTGCCATAATTGAAATAGAATTTAAAATGAGACATAAAATGACAGGTGCACCTACTCAAAACGTTTATTGATTAATCATACTGTAAATATACAATAATTAGTGTATAAATACTAATACATTATACATATTTTTATTGTAATATTCTAATAAATATGCATATATAGTGAAGTATTATTGACTTTTTTAAAGAATAAATCTACTATAAATTGTAATTTGCTTGTATATTTTCTCATAATTATCCGTACTGGCAAAAAAGTTGTAACTGCAGACAGCCCTATCCCCACAAAAAATAATAATGGGTGGGCGGGCTGTTCCTGCTGTCAGCCTATCCCCACGTGGGCACCTCAGTCAGGAAGCGGCAATAAGGCAAGGGTGCCGACAGGCAGTTCCGGAAAAGGAACCTTCCCTTGCGTTATTGACCGGGCACTGACTATTTTGCAGGCTGCAAAGGAACAGCCTAGGAGGGTTGGCTAGTTCAACCTTTTAATTTTTGGAAATGGGGTTTAGCAGATGGGCTATTTACTCAATCCTGAATGTTGATTTTTCTATTTTTAGGACTATTGGAAAATCAACGCTTATTCGTTTTTTGTGCTTTCAATTGGAGAAGCTGTGTAAGAAGTTCCTGATTTTGTGATTCCAGCAAGGCTACTTTTTGTTGTAAATGCTTCACCTGCAACTGTAGAAGTTCATCAGGATCCTTTAAATAAGAACCTTTATCTATAAACATTGGGTCATCATCTTTAAAAAAATAATTGGCATTTATCTGTGGAAAGATACTAATGATACCTTGCAGGGTATCAAAACTAGGTTTGGCAAGCCCCTTCTCTATCCTATAATACTTGTCAGCACGTTTGAGGTTTAACTTTTGGGCAATTTGATGGGCATTTGTGTTCAATGCTTTGATTATCGCGTTGAATTTTTCGTTAACGGGTTTTTTGGGTTCAGCCATAACTACACTTTTTTTTGTATAATTACAACTTTTCATGGTTTATTCAATGAGTTTTGACCTTTTTTATCATTAATTGTATAAATAATTTCCACAGAAAATTGTGATGCTACATTAATGATTGGCTTAATATTTTACATAATTCTGAAAAAAGGGCTACAAGAGCCCTTCATCCGCGAAGGAAAAATAGTTTTCTGCTGTGATTATCAGATGATCCAATAGAGGAAGGTCTAAAAAAGTGCCAGCCTCCTTGAGCTTTCGGGTGAGTTTAATGTCTGCTTCGCTGGGTTTCATGTTGCCTGAGGGATGGTTATGCACCGCAATTATTGAGCTTGCCCCTGCTTTCAGGGCAGCCGCAAAGATAAGTTTGGGATCGGCTATGGTACCGGCAATGCCGCCACTGGAGATGGGAACCAACCCAAGTACCCGATTGGCACGGTTGAGCAGCAGCACTTTAAACTCTTCTAATAAATCCAGCTTATCAATATCCCAGTGATGTAATAAAAGACGGTAAGCGTCATCTGCGCAACTAACCTTAGGACGCTGGGAAGCTCTGACCTTGCTGCGATAGCTGAGCCTGATTTCTGAGACCTGAAACAACTGAGAAGTTTTTGATTTTGACATGGTGATAATTATTTGGTGAAACATTCATGTTTGCTTCACCTCTCTGCTTTCACCTCAGCAGGGTCAACAGGGTGTTACCGGCAAGAGGAAAACATTTAATCCTGCTTTAGGTTGTAGACGTGCTTTATGGGGGAAGCTCTTGCCGGTGACAATGGAGTGAAAGTTACTTTTGCAAAACATGAATGGGCAGCCGATAAGTATCATCTGTGCTGGCAAAAACTTCTCAATCGAAAGGCAATGAAATAATATCTGATTGGAATAATGTTCTCTGACCATTGGCTTGCCATTTATAACCAAAGATTACTAAATTAAACCCTCTTTCATTCACCATTGTTATAACTTACTTAAATGAATCCCGCTGCTACCCTTCACCGATTTATCTATTTACTACGCCGGTTAAAAGCTCCTTATAGTTACCCTTCCAAACTGGATATGGTGGAAGAACTGCAAGAAGAAGGTTTTCAGACTTCCATTCGCACTTTTGAACGGGATTTATCTACCCTTCAGCATGAATATGGAATTTTGATCACCTACGACCGGCAAAGAAGAGGTTACTACTGGAAACTTCCTGAGGATGAAGACATCGGTCATTTCGATACCTTTCTACAACTATTGGAACGAAAAGAACGCTTGGATTTTCTGAGCAATGCGATTGGAGCGGATGCAACTCGTTATCTCATGTTAGAGCAGAACAACGCATTTCAGGGTATGCAGTGGCTGCCTCAGATTTGGGAAGCCATGCGGGCCAAAAGGGTGGTACAATTCAACTATCAATCCTATGATAAGCCAAAAGCTGCAAAGCGATTGGTAGAACCCAATTTGGTGGTGGAAGACCGCAACCGCTGGTATTTGGTAGGATGGGACCGGAAGGCATCGGATATTCGCAGCTTTGGGCTGGACCGCATGGGAGACTTACAACTTACGGCAAAGACGTTTACCCGGGACATACTCCATACTTTCCGGGAACAGAAAAAGCAGATCATCGGCATGACCATTTTTCCTGAGGAACCCCTCACGCAGGTGGTGCTTCGCTTTACAGCCCAGGAAGCGCCTTATGTAAAAGCCTCTCCCCTGCACTTTAGCCAGAAGATAGTGAAAGAAACCAAAAAGTATGTAGATTTTGCCCTGGAGGTAAAGCTGAATTACGAGTTGGAAAGAGACATATTAGGCTACGGAGAAGAAGTAGAAGTACTGGAGCCTGCACGATTGCGGAACAAAATAAAGCAACGATTGCAGAAGACAATGAACAAATACAGGTAAGAATTGTTGTATAGGCTTCTAGCCCGGGGCGCGTAGTCTGTACGACTTCACCTATATTTAAAATGTTGCAGGAATAATAGATTTGATTACCCCTTGTCTGAACCCGACTTTTGGTATTTCCTAATAATTTCTTCCCGGGAAATAGGTTTTGAGTTTTGCAATAATTCTTGCCAAACAACCTCGGCATTGCGTTCGTGGAAGGGGTTAGGTATTTCCGTATTTTTCTGCATTCCTTTTTTCATGGTAAGGGGTGTTATTTTGATGACTCGATCATAGTGCCAAAGCAATGGCATGATACAATTTTGTACTAAAAATAGCACGTTATTGTAAAATTATGATGTTTATCATTTCTCATTAAAATTCACCCCACTCAAGTTATCCATTTGATAGTATCACTAAAATGTTGCTTCTCACACAGAAAATTTTTAAGTTTAATCACCTATTGGTATAAAAAACTTCTCCATCGCCGCCTAATGGCGGAGTGGTCGTATATCTTGCCCTCAAATTCATTCATATTATGCGTTTACAACTACACCTAGCCCCCAATACCGAACCGGTTCCTTTCAATCATTTGCACCAGCTTATCGGTGCCTTGCACAAATGGCTGGGACCAAATAATATTCATGATGGGTTGAGTTTGTATAGTTTTGGGTGGCTGAAGGGAGCCAAACGGGAAAATGGTCATTTGACTTTTCCAGCAGGAGCAATATGGAATGTGAGTTTTTATGAGGATGATTTAGCTAAAAAATTAATAGCAGGTCTAATGGAAACCCCGGATATAGCTTACGGATTAGAGGTTTACGAAGTTGGAGTTGTATCAGTTCCTGACTTTAGTAATCGATTTCATTTTCGTACCGATGGCTCGGCAATTGTCGTACGTCAGAAGAGAGCAGATGATAGCCGGGAATATTTGTTATGGGACAATCCTATAGCAGATAAAGTCTTGACCCAACTCATGCAGAAAAAATTACAAACCGCTGGATTCACAGGAGATAACTTGAATATCAAAATTTATTTTGACACAGATTATCCTCGAGCTCGCACCCGTAAAATCACCATAAAAGGAACAGATCACAAAGGAAGTGAATGCCCGGTATGGATAGAAGGCACTGCTGAAGCCATAAGCTTTGCGTGGCAAGTAGGAATAGGTGAATTGACCGGTAGCGGATTTGGTGCTTTATGTTAAATCATAAATTTACTACTAATGAACGACGAACTTTTCATAGTAAAATATAGCGGCCCTTTTGGCTTTATTAAACCATGGACAGCAGTAAGAGACGGGGAAACTTTTAGTCAACAATTCTTAACACCTTCTATCGTAGAAGGTATTGAAAAGAAACTGTTTCCAGAAATGCTGGCAACAAGTGGACAAATTCAAAAAATTAAACGTCACCGGATCAACTATCAAGGTATTGATATTCAGCAAGAACGCACTTGGTCAAAAGGTGGATTTAATGCCAATAAGGAAAAGGGAGTCTACAAAACTAACATGGGTATTCTCAATCGCGGAGTGATGCTCAATCCGAATCTATATCTGGCTTTTGAAAATAGGAAAGATGCAAATACAGCACTTGGACAAACAATTTGTCTATGCAGAAATGAAGACCTTCTTTTCCCAGAATCTATTAAACAGCTTTCTACCAGAGAATTTGAAGGTATTGATGGTTTTGAATTGCTTTTTACTAGTGCCGAAAACGGTTTTAAAGTCGGTTATAACCGCTTTGCAGATGGTGCTGATATGTTTGGAGAACTAAAAGTAGTCGGAAATCCTATTCGCCAGTAAATGAAAGCACTCCAGGAAATATTAGCCAAAAGTCAACATTATGGCAATCTTACTTTGCTAGAACATACCCAGCAGGTAATGCAAGCTATTGAAAAGTTTGCGCTGCATTTCACCTTTGAATTTGACATAGAATTAGCTAGGAAAGGGGCTATTTTACATGATTTAGGTAAAGCCCACCCGCATTTTCAACGGAAAATTCAGGGGATCAATGGAGCAAGCCTTGCGGAGAATCATGAATGGGACTTTGTACATCGTCATGAAATTTCTTCTTTGGCATTTTTACCGCTTTTCGCAAAAAACGAATGGAACACACTGATTGATCTGGTCATTGCTCATCATAAATCCATAATGGATGACCCCAGTGATAGAGGTATTTTAGATTTAGATCAGAACGACCGGTATTGGAAAGAAAATCATCTTAAAGATTGGGAGAATTGGCGAGACTATGGGCTCACTATTTTAAAGCAATTTGATATCTCGATTCGGAAAATTTCTTTCCAAGAAGCAAAAGAAGCTATAGAATACGTAGTAGCATACTGTGAAACTAAAAAAAACGGTTGGTCGCCTTATCGCGGTTTGCTCAAATCGGCGGATCATTTTGCCTCGGCTTTTATGCACCAAACAGGAGTAAAACTTCAGCCGCTTTTTGAGGTCCCAGATCTCAGCTTTTACGATCAGCCACAGCGCAAGAAGGCTATCTATCCGCTTTCGCAAATTTCTACATATGATCTACGAAAGCATACGCTGGTGGTAGCACCAACAGGCGCTGGTAAAACCGATTTCCTCTTACGCCGTTGTCATGGCCGGGTGTTTTATACGCTACCTTTCCAGGCTTCCATCAATGCCATGTATGAACGTATTAAAGAGAATGTACCGAATGAAGATATTCGCCTATTGCACGCTACATCCAGAATTGTCGCTAAAAACCGATTGGATGAACAGATTTTACAACCGTTAGTTGGATCAGCAGTCAAGGTATTGACGCCACATCAACTGGCAGCGATGGTCTTTGGAACGTCTGGTTTCGAAAGTGTGATGCTGGATGTGCAGGGGACCGATGTGATTCTTGACGAAATACACACCTACTCGGATTACTCTCGAGCTATGGTGTTAGATATTGTCAAAACGCTGCTGAGGCTCGATTGCCGGATTCATATTGGTACGGCTACTATGCCTACTGTTCTGCACAATGAACTGTTAATACTTTTAGGTGGGAAGGATGCAGTCTATGAGGTAAAATTACCCAATACAATTTTAGATACGTTTAATCGGCACAAGGTTTTTAAGCTCCAGAAGGAAACAGAAATTCCTGAGTTGTTGCACCAAGCTTTTGAAAACAAAGAAAAAGTGCTGGTGATATACAATACTATTGGCAAGGCCCAAAATGCCTTCGAGGATTTTATTAAATCATTTCCTGACATCCCAAAAATGCTTATTCACAGCCGATTTCGGCGAGGCGACAGGGTGACTTTAGAAAATCGACTAAAAACAGAATTTAATGGGGATGGAAGCAAGGAGTTTGGCAACGGCTTATCCCCTTGCCTAGTCGTCTCTACACAAGTAGTAGAAGTTAGTCTGGACATCAGCTTTGATCGTATGATTACCCAGTGCGCTCCGTTAGACAGTCTTGCGCAACGTTTTGGACGGGTTAACCGCAAACGTGATGAGCAAACGATTGGTCATTACAAGCCGGTTCATGTAATTGTGCCGAGCGGAAATGTATTACCCTACCAAATGGAAGTGCTAAAAGCTAGTTTCGAACAATTGCCTAATGAAGGCGAACTCTTGCAGGAACGTACATTGCAAGCCAAAATTGATGCAGTGTACCCGACTTTAGACCGGAAAGAAATTGATACGCACCTGATTTTCAAAAATGGGAAATACACCATAAAGGAATTAACCAATTACAGAAAAGCCGTCTTGGTGGAAGCCCTTGAGATTGAAAGCGCAACTTGCATTCTGGTGAGCGACCGCGATGCTTATTTAACTGCCAAATGGGAAGAACGCCTGCAATTGGAAATTCCAATCAACTATAAAACGATTGCTCGACACACATCTAATTATGAGCAATTGAAAATAGGTGCTTATCCTTTTGTGGTACCACAAGATAAAGCTGCATACCAAACATATGGATTACAATTAGTTGAACACCGTAACTTTATTTAAGCTATGTACACAAGTTATATCGGCAAAAAATTCTTAAAACTCTACAACGAGCGCGAAGGAAAAAACCTTTCCGCTGGTGAATTTTTTGATGAGGTGTTCTTTGGTCTGTTTTTCACCGATGACAGTCACCTGATCCACGTCAGTAACTCCCCATTTTTTCAAAAACCCAAACAGGAAGATATAGAGAATCACGGAGGTAAATCGCTGGCGCAATACAATAACTTGCGGAAGAAACTTGGTAATGGCATTCCCAGTGGGGCCATTTTCGTAGGCTACGCTGCCGAAGAAATACAAGCTACTACGTCCGGCCAAATTACTACGATTAATTTTAAAATTGATGCAGAAGAAATGTATGCCTCTTGGATTGGGGAAGCATTGGCAATTGGCGTAAGTGGAGGTTTTGTCATGCTCATGCATAAGCCGGAAGTGCTCTGGTCACTGTATCAAGGCTGGCAATATTACCGGCAGTATTTAGAGCAAACTCCTAACCTAAAAGACAAGCAAATTGAGACCTGGAACGGACATTGGGTTTGCCATAGCTTTGACCAAAAATATAATGCTGATGATCCAATAGAGGGTTTTAGGATAGAAACCTCAGAAGTTCGAGGCAATGTGGCTATTCCAACAAATACCTGGTCAAAAGTAATATTTGCTTTATCCAAGCAATATCCTAATCAAACGATTACGGCATATGCCTATAACCTATCTCAGACCAACACAACTTTAGGCTTTATTAATCTTTACTTGCCGGACGTGAGGAAAATGTACGAACTAAGGGATGCTATCTTTTTAAAGGAAAGTGAAACGATATTAAAAGACAAGCAAATAGAAGAGTTACAAACTTTCCTCAATTTCAAAAATGCTTGCAAAATAGGGACTATCGGATTGAAAGCCTTAGAACCAGCCAGCTTACGCGCATATATGCCTAAAGGTTCTGTACAGTACGCACAAGGAAAAGACTTTAAATTTTCGGATGAATCATCTTACTTGAATTATCAACTTTATAAACTATGGATTACTGCCATGTTAAACAAAACAGAATTACTCCATTTAGCCTCGGAAGTTGCTAAGGCCTTATCTGATTTTGAGAATAAGGATAAAGATAACAACAGAGGTAAAACAGCTTTAAGCCAAGAGGCTAAAAAGGTCAGGGATGCTAAAAACATTCGGGAATTCATTGATGAACTTACCGAGATTTTAGCGAAAACGCCAGTAAATGCAGACACTTTCCGGCAAGTAGTGGAACAAGTAGTCAAAATGCCTCCGGACAATTTTCCGCTTTTTGCCACCCTGATACGCTTTGAATACCAATACCAGAAATCAAAAAATCACTACAAAAACAATTAAATGATGAACAAAGCACCTTTTATTTATTTGCGTGGTTTGCGCCACACTGAACACACTGTATTTAGTGTAAATGACGGTCAAAAGTACTTCACCGATCCTCAATTTGGCAGAAGAATGGCTTATTCAAGTGGTCAACAGGTAAAACGTTCAATCATTGAGGCATTGAACTTGCCCTTTGCAGCCATTACTTTTAATTGGGAAATTGACAAAAAAGAAAATAAGGCGAGTCAGAAGGAGCCGCACTCTCCTTGCGATCCAACTTTTGCCGATCAATTATTAGGTGGTTATATGAAAGCAGAAAGCGGAAGTTTTACAGTAAAAAGGCGGAGCCCGCTTTCTATTTCTGCTATGCGTCCTTTGCATCCTCTACTTGGTGGCATTGAATACCCTTCTGAAAACCTTACATTCGACCGCACCTCACATCCGGAACATCATAAAGTAAATGTTTATTGGCTGGATGGTAAAAATAGGGGAGCAAAACTTTCGGATGAAGAGTTGAATGAGTGGCTCAATACAAATAAACGCAATTTACCTAATCGCGCTTTTATACAGGATCAAACCCGTGCCTCTGGGCTTTTTGTATATGATGTGGCCATTGATTTACGTACACTTTTTTGCGTTTCCATCAATAAACTAGAACCAGAACTCTTTCCGCACATTGAAGAGAAGCTTATAGCTGAAGGCTGGATAAAAGGTAGAAATGTCTTTGGAAACTGTCTGATTTGCCCCAAGGAAAAGCGTGATAAAATTATCCCGACATTAGCTCATGCAATTATCAACTGGCGGATTACCTCCAATCAAGCCCGTACCTTTAGCTTGATGGAAACCGTAGCTATTGCTATCAGTGATAACGCTAATCAAATTGCCTATGCTATCCGTGGCGACTTACGCGAAGATAGTGAACGCCCGCAAGCTGCTCCAAAAATTGATGAGACTACGAAAGCTGATTTATTCATTACACCAATTGCTGCAAGCTACATAGCTGGGTCAGTTGGTAATGCCGATGCCCTTGAAAAAGCAGAACAAAAGTTAAGCGAATTAATGCAAGACTTCGATTACGAAAATCAGTTATAAAGTTCTATGTTAAAAAAACCTTAAATGTATTTCTTACATGGAACTACCTACTTCGCATCACCTTCCTAGACCAAAGATAGGCGGCATGCTCATCGGCTATTACCTCGTCTGTCCTCGGAAAGCCTGGCTTTCAATGCGGGGGTTGTGGATGGAACAGGAATCAGATACTGTAGCCCTGGGACGTTTGCTGGATGAAAGCAGTTATCAGCGCAGTAACAAGCAACTTACGCTGGAGGCGGTATCACCGGATGGGATGGCGTTGGTGGGGAGGATCGATAGGGCAAACCTGCGGGAGGGGGTATTGCACGAAACGAAAAAAGGAAGGGCCTGTGAGGAAGCGCATCAATGGCAGTTGCGGTTTTACCTCTGGCTGCTCAAGCTCAATAGAGTAACCCGTGCCAACGGACAACCCTTTACCGGTCAGTTGGATTATCCGGCTCTGCGGAGGTCAGAGCCGATTATGCTGGAAGAGGAACATGAAAAATACCTGGCACAGGTAGTAGCACAACTGGCTACCATCTACCGCCAGTCCTCTCCCCCACCCCGGTTGTCGCGCCGCAGCTTCTGCCGGAAGTGTGCCTTTGAGGAATTATGTTACGGATGATCACTCATAACCACCCATAGATGAAACGACCTTACTATCTTTTTTCACACGGCAGGCTCCAGCGCAAACACAATACCCTGGCCCTGCTACGCACCACCGGAGAACGGCAGCCGGATGATGATCCGGAAGACGAAGGATTGCCTTCCGCAGCCCCCGAGGGATCGCGCATTCCTTTTCCCGTGGAAGCGGTGGAAAGCCTGTACCTCTTCGGGGAAATCGACATCAATACCAAGCTGGTTACCTTCCTGGCACAGCAGTCGGTGCCTGTCTTTTTCTTCGATTATTATGGCAACTTTACGGCTACTTTATATCCCCGAGAAACACAGCTTTCCGGCAGGCTGCATGTCGAGCAGGTACGGCATTACCTGAGTGCCAAAAAGCGGCTGGCACTGGCTCGTACTTTTATAGAAGCTGCCCTGTTCAACATTGAGCGGGTGATCAAGTATTATGCAACCCGCCTGAACGGAGAGGCAGCACCTTTGAAGATGGCCCTGGAAGAAATGTCGCAGGCACGGGAAGCTTTGCTGCAAACTACCGATATTCCTACGCTGATGAGCGTAGAAGGCCGGATGCGCGACCGGTACTATCAGCTCTGGCCCTATTTTTTAGGAGAGACCGTATCGGCCAGGTTTCCATTTGATAAACGGGAGCGGAGGCCGCCATCTAATGAGTTGAATGCGCTCATTTCTTTTGGTAATGCGTTGTGTTATACCTCAGTTCTTCGGCAGATTTACCGTACTGCCATGGATCCCACCATCGCCTACCTGCACGAACCGGGCGACCGTCGCTTTTCCCTTGCGCTGGATCTGGCCGAAGTGTTCAAGCCCCTGCTGGTAGACCGGGCCATCTTCCGCCTATTGAAGACCAGGGCCATTGCTGCCAAACACTTTGAAAAGCGATTGGGGGGATGTTATCTGACTGAGGCAGGACGCAAAGTATTTGTACAACATTGGGATGAGCGGTTGCGCCAAACCGTACAGCACCGGGGGCTGAACCGGAAAGTTTCCTACGAACGCCTGATCCGCCTGGAGTGCTATAAGCTGGTTCGACATTTCTGCGACCCAAAAGCCGATCCTTATCAAGGCTTCCACATGTGGTGGTAAGTCAGTTTATACAAAATTTTACCTGTTATGCCTTATTATATTGCCGTATATGATGTAAACCAAAAGCGGGTAGGTAAAATGCTCAAACTGTTTCGCCGTTATCTGAACTGGGTACAAAACTCAGTGTTTGAAGGAGAACTTAGCATCGCCCAGCACCAGCAATTGCAACAGGAAGCCGATGACTTGATGGAGGAAGAAGACAGTGTGATTTTCTACCAGTTGCGGGATGAATTGTACATGGAAAGGGTGGTCTTAGGAAAAGAAAGAGCAGAAATTAATCGTTTTCTTTAGGTCGTCGTTCCAATGTTTTTTCATAGAAACTGTTCCAGAGAATTTCTTTGGTAAACTTAATTTTCAATACATATAACCATTCTTGCCCCTAATACCCGGGTCGTCGGCCTCCCTGCATTTTTGCACTACTTCAGGTTGACGATTTTTCCCCCAGCATTTTGAATAATAAATAACATTATATAGTTTAAAAACAACATTTTCTATCAAAAACAAAGCTTGGTTTTAATCGCACCTGTTGGTATTGAAAGGAGGAAATCTTTGTGTATTATTATGATTATCTGGTCAGTTTTAATCGCACCTGTTGGTATTGAAAGTCGTTATCTGTTGCTGATTTGATTTGATTAGGCTCTAGTTTTAATCGCACCTGTTGGTATTGAAAGTTCAATATCTAAGCGAAGATTCTCCGCGACTTCGCTGTTTTAATCGCACCTGTTGGTATTGAAAGAACTCGGGGCCTTTCCCGTCCAGGTCAATAATACAGTTTTAATCGCACCTGTTGGTATTGAAAGTTTTCATTATTCCCTATTTTCAGCTTATTGCCCTCAAGTTTTAATCGCACCTGTTGGTATTGAAAGCTGCCAGTCTAAGGCAGTCGAGTTTGTTGTATGCCGTTTTAATCGCACCTGTTGGTATTGAAAGGGAGTTATCAGCAGGGGATTATCAGCACCCTGAGTGGTTTTAATCGCACCTGTTGGTATTGAAAGATTTTCGTACTGGTTCAAAGGGCATACAGACGAGCAGTTTTAATCGCACCTGTTGGTATTGAAAGATGTATACCTGTGGCCCCTGCTCGGATGGGTACATAGTTTTAATCGCACCTGTTGGTATTGAAAGATTGGCCTAACCGTTGCAGCCATTGCCGGGGCTGCAGTTTTAATCGCACCTGTTGGTATTGAAAGTCAACACAAGACAGCGTACTTCGTTACACTTACTTAGTTTTAATCGCACCTGTTGGTATTGAAAGGTGGACAAGCCGAAAAAGCTTACGCAGTTTGCGCGTGCGTTTTAATCGCACCTGTTGGTATTGAAAGCCGGATGCTTAACTTTGAACTAGGTAAGGTGTTCAATGTTTTAATCGCACCTGTTGGTATTGAAAGTTTGGTATCGTATATATGCTTGTTGGGATAGGCCCGGTTTTAATCGCACCTGTTGGTATTGAAAGTTCACGCCTACAAACCCAACTAACTGATATACGAACGTTTTAATCGCACCTGTTGGTATTGAAAGGTTTTAGCTGGTCTTTGATATTGTTGAACCCGGAAAAGTTTTAATCGCACCTGTTGGTATTGAAAGTTCACGCCTACAAACCCAACTAACTGATATACGAACGTTTTAATCGCACCTGTTGGTATTGAAAGTAATTATAAGCCCATGCACAAAAGCTTTTCACATAGGTTTTAATCGCACCTGTTGGTATTGAAAGGTGGTGGTGAGTATTTTGCTGATGAAGCTGCCAGCGGTTTTAATCGCACCTGTTGGTATTGAAAGTTTGGTATCGTATATATGCTTGTTGGGATAGGCCCGGTTTTAATCGCACCTGTTGGTATTGAAAGTTTGGTATCGTATATATGCTTGTTGGGATAGGCCCGGTTTTAATCGCACCTGTTGGTATTGAAAGTGGATAAAGTTCAAAATCACGTAGGTAGAATCCAGCGGTTTTAATCGCACCTGTTGGTATTGAAAGATTTAAAAAGCATGTAATTTTTTGAATTTTTAAGAGGGTTTTAATCGCACCTGTTGGTATTGAAAGTCTATGGTATGAAGTGGGGTGCGCTCTATGTAGCGCAGTTTTAATCGCACCTGTTGGTATTGAAAGTACAAAGGGCACAGTCAATGTATTAGAGCAGGACTAGTTTTAATCGCATTTGTTTGGGGATGCCCCTATAAACCGGAATGCCATA
Source organism: Cyclobacteriaceae bacterium (assembly GCA_965230065.1). Taxonomy (GTDB): domain Bacteria; phylum Bacteroidota; class Bacteroidia; order Cytophagales; family Cyclobacteriaceae. The sequence goes on from OZ245942.1 coordinate 6,036,366, forward strand.
GTCAAGGAGGTACCCAGCACTACTACCCTATTTATCAATTCGTCTTGACTCTCAATGATTACATATTTCTTAATAAATGGTCTTAATAATATTGTTGGTAAGTAAGAGTCGGGTCTCATAGTATTGCCTATGTCAAATAACCCATTCTAATTCCTGCCGCTGTAGTCCTGGGGTAGCTGCGCGGGCAAAACCTGACAGTCAATCCCCTTTTCTGTATTTATTCCTGTATTCTATGGGTGTCAACCCAGTGATCTTTTTGAAAACAGTCCGGAAGGCTTTGGTATCTGTGTAGCCCACATCAAACATCACCTCCGTAATGTTCTTTCGTGTAGCCTCAAAGCCTCGTTTTGCCGCCTCAATTTTTACTCGTTGGATGTATTCTACCACGGTGTTATTGGTAGCGTTCTTAAATCTCCTTTCAAAACTCCTGCGGCTTATCGCCACCATATCGGCCAGGTAATCTACCGTGATCTTTTCATCAACATGGTTTTCGATATGCAATTGGGCCTGCTTTATTTCCTCATCATTTTGGCCTTTCTGCCCTTCAAACATCATAAAGGGAGCCTGGCTGTCGCGGTCAATATCTATGGCAAAATATTTGGAAGCCATGAGGGCGGTATCCCGGTCGGTATATTTTTCCAGGAGCAGCAACAACAGGTTCCAGTAAGAGTTGGCCCCACCGCTTGAATAGATTCTTCCTTCTTCCGTGATGATGCTGCCATCGGCAACTTCCACATCGGGGAAGGTCTCCCGGAACTCATTGTAATACGCCCAATGGGTAGAGCATTTCCTGCCATTGAGCAATCCGGTACTGGCCAGCAGAAAAGCCCCCACACAGAGTGAAGCCACCTCTGTTCCTTTTTTATAATGATCTACGACCCAGGGAATGGCCGGTTTATTCTTTTCTACTGCAGCCCTCATATCCCCAAAGAGGGCAGGGATAATAATTAAATCTGTTTGATCCACTTCATTCAACAGTTTTTCAGTAGTCACAGAGAAAAAGCCATCATGCACTTTTACATGCCGGTGCTTACCTACGAGCTGGACATGGAAGAGCGGTTCCTTTCCGCTTGCCTGCAAAAATTGGTTTGCTGCTGAAAACATATAACGGGGATTGGCCACTGCTTCTGCAACAGCCGATTCAGGTACGAGAATAGAGATATTTTTCATAAGCCCAAGGCACACTTTAATACTGGCGGAATCAACCCCCTAAAGGTACGGAATCACACCCGTAAATATTAATATTTCATTCGGACATTTGTCAATAACAAAATATAGTTCAGTAAATCATCAAACATTGAAAAATAAAACTATGTCGTTTCACTCATACCTTAAAAATATTGAAGCCAAGACTGGTAAATCCCCCGAAGATTTCAAAGAACTAGCCCGGGAGAAAGGCTTTGTTGAAAATGAAGGAATTAAAACCGGGATAAAAGCAACACAAATTACTGACTGGCTAAAACAAGAGTTTGCACTTGGGCACGGGCATGCCATGGCTATTTATGCCTGGATAAAAGGAAAGAGGTCTTAACAAAATAAATAGAATGAAGAAACAGCCCCAACCAGGCCGCCTCATTACCTATCTCACCTTTAATGGCAACTGCAAAGAGGCCATGACCTTTTACCAGCACTGCCTGGGAGGGGAACTTACTTTCCAGACTGTGGGTGAATCCCCTGAGTCTGAAGGATTGCCAAAGGTGATAAAGGAATATGTACTGGAGGCTGTTTTGAGAAATGGTAACATGGTGCTGAGAGGGACTGACCTCACAGACGATCCCCTGGTACAGGGAAATACAATGTCAATATTAATGGAATGTGAGGATGAAGTGAAGATGAGGCATTATTATGAAAAGCTGGCTGAGGCCGGACAGGAAACCCACCCGATTGCGAACAATTTCTTCGGCGGGCTGTATGGGATGCTTACCGACCGGTTTGGTTTTCAATGGTTGCTGAGATGCAGGCACTGATGTCGGATTCTTTCTATACCTGCTTAATGTTTTTAATGAATTTTCGGCTTTAACCAACTATTAAATACAAACTAAAAATGAAAAAGCTCACATTCTTTATCACCTTCGGTTTACCCCTGCTAAGTGGAAATGTTTTACATGCCCAAGACAAGCAAAACTTCCGTTCTGGATATGCCCCAGTAAACGGCCTGAAAATGTACTACGAAATACATGGGGAGGGCAAGCCCCTGGTGCTGCTCCACGGTAGCTTTATGACGATTGATATGAACTATGGACAGCTCATTCCTGAACTGGCTAACAACAACAAAGTGATATCTGTAGAATTGCAGGGGCACGGGCATACAGCCGATATTGACCGCCCATTTTCCTATATAAATTTTGCCAAAGATATGGCCGCGTTGCTCGATCACCTGAAAATTGAAAAAGCCAATTTCCTGGGCTACAGTTTAGGAGCCACCATCGCATTGCAAACAGCTATTTTATATCCTGAAAAGGTTGAAAAGATCGTGTTCATTTCATCTGTTTTCAAACGCAATGGATGGATACCTTCCGTTAGGGAATCATTGTCCAATATGAAACCGGAATTTTTAACCAATACCCCGCTCAAGTCGGCCTATGATGCGGTTGCCCCTGATAAAGGGCACTGGAATGACTTCCTGACCAGAATGATAGCTTTTGAAAATAAAACTTTTGACCTGGGCATTGAGAACATTAAAAAACTGGAAAGCCCCATTCTCATCATCAATGGGGATTATGATGGTGTGGATGTATCCCATAGCATGGAACTCTTCAAAGCCCTGGGTGGAGGCGGCATGGGGGTAATGGAACCCTTGTTCGCATCTCAGTTTGCCATCATCCCCGGCACTACGCATGTAACGGTGATGATGCAGACAGATAAGCTATTGGAAATGATTAATCCTTTCCTGGAGGATAAACCAGCAGTAGGCACGCAACTAAACCACTAACAAATAAAACCAAAAACAGAAAACCATGAGCATTTCAAAACAAAAAATCACCCCCTTCCTCTGGTTTGACCAAGAGGCTGAAGAAGCAATTAATTTATACACTTCCATCTTCCCCAATTCGGAGATCAGGCAACTAACCAGATGGCCTGAAGGGGGACCGTTCCCTGCCGGTACGGTTCAGACAGGCACATTCGTATTGGATGGTGTTCAGTTCCACGCCTTTGACGCAGGCCCACAGTTTAAGTTTAATGAAGCCATCTCACTGTTTGTTACTTGCAAAGGTCAGAAAGAGGTCGATTACTTCTGGGACAAACTTACTGCAAATGGTGGTGAAGAATCCATGTGCGGGTGGCTAAAGGATAAGTTCGGGGTATCCTGGCAGATTGTTCCTGAATTTGTCGCAGAAAAATTGGCGAATGGTGATCCTGTGAGGTTGGGGAACATGTCGCAGGCACTTTACCAGATGAAAAAGCTGATCATAGCAGACTTGGAAAAGGCGTATAACGGTTGATTAATTGACGTATTCATCCCTTAAAGTGGCGCAATAACACCCGGTTTGTTAATAACAATATTGAGAACTTTACACCAACTATTTAACTATTAAAATCCTATACACTATGGCAACAGTAAGCACGTATTTAAACTTCGAGCGCAACACAGAGGAGGCGTTCAATTTTTACAAATCTGTCTTTGGAGGTGAGTTTTTCGGGGAAGGCTTCATGCGCATGGGCGATGTGCCTCCCCAGGAGGGCATGCCCCCGCTGGCTGATGAGGACAAAAACCTGGTGATGCACGTGGAGCTTAAGATACTTGGCGGGCACGCACTCATGGGTACCGATGCCCCTGAAAGCATGGGCTTCAAGCTGAACAAGGGAAACAATGTGTATATCAACTTACAAACCGACACCCGACAGGAAACCAAACGCCTGTTTGACGCACTCTCTGAAGGCGGCCAGGTAACCATGGAGTTACAAGATATGTTCTGGGGCGATTATTTCGGAAGTTGTACCGACAAGTTCGGTGTGCAGTGGATGTTTAACTGCAGTGAAAAAGCATAAAATTATTGGTCATGAACACAATCGGCTTTTTTGAGATACAATCCTCTGATCCGCAACGGGAAATATCCTTTTACCAGGAACTTTTCGGATGGAAATTTACAAAGGAAGACAATGTGCCTATTGAATACTACCGGATTGATACAGATACCATTTTTGGCGGGCTGTTAAAACGGCCCGCTGCTGTTCCACCTGCCGGGCAAGGCACCAATGCTTTTACTTGTTCCATCCAGGTTGAGGATTTCGATAAAACAGAAAAGAAGATACTGGCTTTGGGTGGGGAAGTGGCCCTACCGAAGTTCGCTATTCCCGGCCGATGCTGGCAGGGTTATTTTCTTGACCCTGACAAAAATACTTTCGGGGTTTTTCAAGTGGACGAAAAAGCCAGGTAAAAGAGGTGGCTTCTGATTGATTTGAAAAATAAATAGATGGGATGTATGCAAAATACAAAGTCTGAAACCGAAAACCTCACCGTAGAAGTATTCAAAACAAACATTGAAAGCATGACAGGGGCAGCGCTGTTAAAACGCACGCTGCTTCTGCATTATCCGGATAGCCGCATCAATTTTGACCTCGAGGACTGTGATAACATCCTGAGGATAGAAGGAGAAAATATTGATATTGAAAAGGTGGAACGGCTTTCAAAAATGCTGGGCTATACGGTATCAGAACTTCCTGATTAAGCCCCAGGGTTATTACCAAAGCTGTCTCTTTGTGGAATTGCTTTATGAAGTACAGCCACAAACGAACAATGGTATTTATCACGCCACAAAAAGTATTTTAGATGCGGGAGGACTCATTTCACTCCCCTCACTGCAAGAAGAATTAAAAGTTTCAGAAAGGACATTTCAACGACAGTTTCTACAGCATGTAGGCGTATCCCCCAGCCAGTTCAAAGGTATCATCCGCTTTCACATGGCACTCAACAGCCTGGAAAGCAATGACGACAGTCTTTCGCAAATTGCTTACAAACATGGCTTCTCCGACCAGTCCCACTTTATCCGGGTATTCAAAGCTTTTACCGGAAAAACACCCACGGAGTACACAGCCGAGTTCAGGAACGGTAGGGGAAATAATTGACCTTTTCATAAAACTATTTTTTTGAGCATAAAAATTAGCGATTTCATGTCGGAATTTTTCTATTACTCCTCCGCCGCATGCCCAAATTTTGCACTTGCACCCATACAATGGACGTGGGTTGTCACTAGCATTCCCTTACTTGCATTATGAAACATTAATCTGACGGAAAAAGCCCTCTATTATGTCGTTTTCGCACCGTGTAATTTAATTAAACGTTCCTCAATTTTGACACATGGAAAATCACAACCAAACACTAACCACTGCTCCCCCAAATCAATCACTAAAACTATAAAACCTAAGAAATATGAAATCAAAAATCCTGTTCGTACTAAGCCTGCTTTTTGGACTTATGTTTATCAACGCTGGCCTGAACAAATTTTTCAATTACATGCCTGTACCCGAAGATTTGCCTGAGCAGGCCATGACCATGTTCAACGCCTTCATGCAAATCGGTTGGCTAATGCCGCTGATTGCCGCGACAGAAATTGTGGGGGGCATTCTTTTTATCATCCCCCGCACCAGGGCACTGGCTGCCTTGATGCTAATGCCAGTTATGGTGGGCATTTTGTGTTCCCACTTTTATTTGGGTGAGGGTTTTCCCATCCCCCTGGCTATGACTGCTGTACTGGTCTGGGTAATTGTGGAAAATTGGGAGAAATATCTGCCCATGATAAAAAAATATGAGTAAAAGGAAAATCATTATGGTTAAGATAAATATTCAGGAAGATTGTGGGAATGCGCCTAAGAAATTATTCTTGAAAGAATTTATAGTTTCGATGGTTACCAATAAAAGCACTTTTGTTATTGACAATATTACTGATGACATCCAATGGTATGTTGTCGGTGGGCAAAGCGCTAGTGGAAAGCCAGATGTTCTATCTGAGCTCCGGCAGGCTCGTAACAATGGAGTGATTGAACTAACTATCAATACGATAGTTACCCATGGTTACGATGGTGTTGTTGACGGTTTGCTGAAGTTCCAAAATGGGAAGACAGTAGCTTTTTGTGATATATATCGATTCAGTTCGCCCAGAAACAATGCCCCAATAAAAACGATGAAAACCTATTCAATTACATAAACGCTAAAATAACAGAAATGACAACAACACCTGAACATGATGAAAGAATGGCAAAAATTATTTGACATAAGCTGTATGCCAGGATCGTGAGGTTTCAATCGGTTTTTGAACATCTGAAAAAGAACCATCATTCATTAACAGAGGTAGCATATGCTTGTGGTTATGCCGATCAATCGCATTTTATTCGTGATTTTAAGGAGTTTTCGGGCTATAATCCAAAAGAATTCCTTCTGACTGACAGCACCGAAACCAGGAACTGGTCTTTGGGCTGAATGTCGCATTTCTCCAATTTTCGGTAAACAGAAATTTTCACCTTTGAAAAAAAAGTTATGACAGCTACATCCATAATCCCATGCATTACCTATAAAAATGCGCTTGAAGCGATCGATTGGCTCTGCGGGGCATTCGGTTTTGAGAAACACCAGGTTTATGTCGAAGATGACGGCATTGTATCCCATGCTGAGTTAAAGCTGGGAAGCACCATGATCATGATCGGCTCACAGCAATTTGATAGCCCTTTTGGAAAACGCATCAGACACCCTGAGGATAACGAAGGTTTTGAAACGCAAAGCCCCTACGTGGTGATCGGTGATATTGATGAGCACTACGCGAGGGCAAAAAAGCATGGGGCAAAAATAGTCATGGAACTTGAAGAGAAGGAATACAGCGGAAAGAACTATTCCTGCTACGATTTGGAGGGTCATCTCTGGAATTTCGGTACTTACGATCCCTGGAAAATTAAAACCGATTAACTGAAACTTATGGTTACCAATGAAGAATTCAGGGGACTGGCACTGTCCTTTCAGGGAACAGAAGAAAATCCTCACTTTGACAGGCGGGCTTTCAAGGTTATCAAAAAACGGAACTTTGCTACCATCCACGAACCATCACGCACAGCAAACCTCAAACTTCCCTTACCCGATCAATCGGTTTTCTGTGACTTTGGTGATGCTGTCTATCCCGTTCCCAACAAATGGGGCCAGCAGGGCTGGACGACTTTCGAACTGGAAAGGATTCCTAAAGCATTAATTACCGATGCATTGGAAACGGCTTACAAGGATGTATTAAAACCCAAAAAATAGAATCATGGAAAAAGAAATCAGGCAAATAAGCCGGGATTGGGACCGGGCTATCCAGGAAAATGACATAGAAGGCATGGCAGCCTACATGGCCGATGACTGGGTACTAATCGGTACAGAAGGAGGTATTACGCAGCGGGAAACTTTCTTGAATGCTGTCAGGTCAGGATCGCTCGTTCATACTCAAATGGAATTCGAGAACATCCGGGCAAAAGTGTATGGAGATACAGCGGTAATTACCAGCCGTGGCACAAGCAGCGGAACCTGGGAGGGTAACCCTTTCAATTTATATGAGTGGTCGTCAAGCACTTTCATCAGAAAGAACGAAAAATGGCTGTGTGTATTGACGATGCTTACGCCTGCCAATAGCACAAAAAATGATTGAAATAGTTCCTATCGGCCTGGTTCAGTCTGTACTGAAAAAGGAGGAAGATTGTCCTCTGCAAGAACATGAAGGTGCACCCGAAGCAATTATCGAACTATTTGAAGGCTATGCAACTGCGGCAGAACATATTAAGCCTGGTGCTGAAATCATTCTATTGACCTGGTTGGATAAAGCCAATAGAAGGGTACTAAAGACAAAGCCACGAAACGATCCCAATGGGGTACTTACCGGGGTTTTTTCAACCCGTTCACCCGATCGTCCAAACCCTATTGGGATTCATTATACCAGAGTAATATCAATCCAAACTCGTAAAATAAAAGTATCAGCCCTTGAGGTAATAGATCAAACCCCGGTAATTGATATTAAACCGCAAATTTTCTGATTGCATGTACCTGAACATTAATTTTATTTGTCCTTTACCAAACCACTTCCTCCTTATTGTATTTGATGCTGTATTCCAATGGTGTTATGCCCGTAATCTTTCTAAACACTTCACAGAAAGCCTTTACATCTGATTGGCAAAATGCAAATACTGTAATAACTCATCTCTAATGCTACTGTAAACATTTGTCCAACTAGAATCATGTTTTTTAAGCCGAATTTTCATGACGTGTCTGATTACAATTGCAGTTATTGCTTGTATACAAAGTTTGCTGTTACCCTCTATATGGTTTTCCCGGGTCCAATCCCTTTTTTTATCGCCAATTCTACCGGACAATAATTATTATCTTTCCGTTGAAGATTAAATTCCCTCTTCATTAGTAACGGAGGTTGTGCCATAAATTTAGGTTCTTTTCCGCGATGGGCCTGTGCAGCATGTACAATAAACGGATGACAAAAATAAACTGTTCCTGCCCTACCGGTAGCCAACACTTCCTTTCTGTTTTTTGATACATCAAGCTCTTGAGCCAACTCCATAAATGATAAACCGTCCACACCTTTATCTTTTAATATGCTGGCCACATCAAGATGCGAACCTGACCTGATCCGGGTAGGCGCATCATTTTCACCAACATCCGAAAAAAGAAACAACATCAGCAGGGCCCGGCCCTTGGAATTAAAATTTGCCCTCCATTCAAAATAGTTGGTAGCATCTTTACCAGGAAAGCTTACATCCACATGCCATCCTGTATCATTGGGTTCATGATCACTGGGAAAACGAATGGGAAATGAGCCAAGCGTCATCCGGGGTAGCCAGTTTCCTTTCCCTACCAGTTGATCAAAAGCAGTATGAAGTACGGCTGTATTAGCTGCATTTTTAAATGGCCCAAGCCCCAGCTCTCCTATTCTGATTACGGGCTGGGTCCAGGTAGCAGGATCATTGGGGTCGCATTGAGTAGCTTTCCATAGTATATTGCGACAAGCTTCTGCCAAACTGGAAGGAAATGCGTTGCCCACTTTGACAAAACCCTCATTAATAAATTGTTCTATTTGCGTTTTACTAAGTTTATCCATTTGAAAGGTCTAGTTATAGCCCCACCTCGATTTTTTTAATATCACAAAATTCAGCACGCTGTTTAAAAATAACTTGTACGATTCCGACATGGGCTTAACAACAAAAATCTGTATAAAATCTTTTTCCAAACTATTTGGACCAAGAATTAATAAGTTCAAAAATCCCTTCAATCATATCCTGATGATCAGATGCATGTAACTCATGCCCGGTTCCTTCCAGGGTCAAAAGGGTAGAATTTTCAAGCTCACGATTCAACACTTTTGCATGCCCGTAAGGCCATATCTTATCTTCAGTGCCATGAATAACCAAAACCGGATGTTTTATCTGTTTGTACTTGTCAAAATATTCCTCTCCCCCCTGCAAGGTGGCGTGGTTGAACATACTAATGTAGTTGTTTGCCCTTCGGTAATCTTTTCGGATCATTTCTTCAGCCTGCTTTTCGTCAAGGCTTTTATTTCCACTCATCAGCCGGGCGCCTTCCAGCATATAACTGACCACAGCATCTTCGTTTGACCAATCCACATTGTCAGCCCTGGATTGAAATTCAATAACGCTTTTGTCCATTTCCGGTATTTCCGGGTCAGACATGCCCCAGGGTCCGGTGGCAAACAAGGTAAGTGTAGCTACCTGTTCAGGGTATTTCAGGACAGCAATCTGGCTGATCAATCCTCCTAAAGAAACTCCAACTAAGTGCGCCTTATCAATACCATAGCTATCTAAAACCCCAATAGCATCATCTACCATATCATCTATGGAATAAGGGGCTGTGCCTCTGGGGTAAGAGGTTGACAGGCCTGTATCCCGGTTATCATACCGGATCACAAAGAAGCCTTTATCTGCCAGTTTTTTACAAAAATTCTCCTCCCAAAATAACATGGACACAGTAGCCCCGGCGATTAAAAGGATAGCGGGATCGCCAGGATGGCCATAGCTTTCCGTAAAAATTTCTACATGGTTTAACTTTACAATTTTCTCATTCATTGGTTTGTTACAATTTGTGAATACCATACATAACAGGTATAAAAGAACTGAATTCTTCATTGGGTTATCATAGCCATTGTGTTCAGGCGCAAAACTATGATCGTTCTATAAGGCAAAATTGTAAATTTTCGACATGGCTATGATTTTCTGAAAATTGATAAATCTTCTGAGAAATATCTTTTAGGGTTCAGGCCCGTAAACTGTTTGAATTCTTTAATAAAGTGGGATTGGTCTGCATATCCCAGGTCATAGGAGAGCTTTGTAAATGAAGTTGCAACCTGAAAAGCCTGGACTAAGCAGGATTCAAACCGTACAATGCGGGAAAATTTCTTGGCACTGAAACCCGTTAAGTCTTTAAAAATTCTTTCAAATTGCCGCTGCGAAATGGAATAGGAAGAAACAAGTTCATCTATCCGAACCTCGCCTCTTTTTTCAAGGATGGTTTGAATGCTGGAAGTTAACAACTGTTTATTACAAGAAAGTTTGACTACTTTAGTTTCCAGGAAGTCACATAGAATGCTGATTCTCTGTTCATTATTGGATGCAGTCATTATTTTGTCTTCCAGCGTTTTTCCTTCGTACCCTAATACTTCAGATATTTCCAGTTTAGTATTAACCATTTCGATTGCAGATAGTCCGAACAACGTTGGAAGGGACTGAGGATAAAAATGTACTCCAATCACACCAACATTTCCGAAACCTGCTATTTTATCATATTGATCCGTCTGCCCTTGAAACCCGCTTCTAAATAGTTCTGTGCCACTCTTCTGGTCATTTTTGAAAGACATTCCTTTTTCATACTGAAATGCCAGCTTTGGAAAAACAGAGGCAGAAGTAAGTTGCTGGTACTTGTTTACTTCCGAAAAACAGCCCTCAAATATCCAGAAAAATTGAACCCACTCTTTGAGATGATTGGGAGGCGATATTCTTTGATAAGAGATCATCAGATTATTCATTTTTGTAATTGTTATCCATCTCAATCAGGAACAAAGAAAACTCAAAAAAGATGGCAGCTAACCACTTAAGATATTCTGATTTCGGTAAGTGGTGGGCGTTTTTCCTGTCCAGGTAATATATGACCAGATTTTTTCTTACTTCTTCTACAATTTCAAGAAAAGTAACACCCTCTTCTTTCAACCTGCGCTGAAAGCTTCGGGAACTCATGTTGAAGTTGGTAGCTACTGCCTCTAATGAATGTATACAAAGGTAGGAGTTAGCCATCAGATAGTTGTATATTTTGTTCTGAAAAGTAGGCTCTATTGGTGAGGGATGGGCTTTTGGGGATTGATGTCGGATTTATTCTATACCTGCTAACACTTAGCGGATAGATTTACCGGAAAAAAACTTATGAAAATAGTAATTTTCGGTGCCACAGGCACTGTAGGCAGACAGGTTGTTATTCAGGCCCTGGGGCTTGACCATGAGGTCACGGCTTTTGTCCGTACTGATAAGAACAGCCTTGGGGAACTACAACATGACAATCTCCACATTTTTAAAGGGGATGTATTCAATCAGGCTTCAGTAAAAGAAGCGATCAAAGGCCAGGATGCCGTGATATGCGCATTGGGAGCCGGTAAAAAGGGGGGTGTAAGGGCTCCGGGCACCAAGAATATCATCGATGCGATGGAAGAACTGGGGGTGAAACGGTTCATCTGCCAGACCACTTTGGGAGCGGGCGATAGCCGGGCCAACCTCAACTTTCTTTGGAAGCACATTATGTTTGGCTGGCTGCTGAAGGAGGCTTATAAAGACCATCAGTTACAGGAAGAGCTTGTAAAGCGCTCAAACCTCGATTGGACCATCATACGTCCGGGGGCCTTTACAGACGGACCGGCCACCGGAAAGTTCAAACATGGGTTTTCAAGTTCTGAAAAGACCAAACTCAAAATCAGCCGGGCCGATGTGGCCATGTTTCTTTTGATGCAATTGGAATCAGAGCAGTATATTCGAAAAACACCCGCATTGTCCTATTAGTTATGACCTTGAATATCTCATTGGGGTATTTCTGGTTACCGGTATGGGAAGTGTTCCGCTCAATAAATCATTGGCAAAAGTCAATCTATAACTGACTTCCCCTGACGATTTAAAACAATATCGCACAGCATTTGAAGCCCCGTTGAACAAATTCAATATGGTTCGCACGATTGCCAATGTGATAACACTGGTGCTGGTATTAATTGCCACCATGAAAATATAACTCCAAACCACCTGAATATGAAAAGTACAAACATTCATGATTACATCGTAAAGTCAAACCTGACACCCTGGAAACCCCTGAAAGAAGAGGGTGTGGACACAATGGGAATTTCCGTGAAAGTATTGCGGTATGACGAACAGCAAAAACGGCCTCCTACTTTTTTGCTCCGCTTTGAGCCGGGGACAAGCTATCCCCACCACAATCATCCGGCCGGTGAAGAGCTACTGGTGCTCGAAGGAAGTTGTGAGATTGAAAGAGCGCACCTGGTAGCGGGTGATTACCTGTACACGCCTGAGGATTTCAAGCATTCCGTAAAAACGGAGACTGGGTGCACACTATTGTTCATCGTCCCGGAAGAGGTGGAAATACTTTAGCGTATTGACGCAAACACCTTCCTAAAGTGTCGTTTTTGCACCCGTTAAGTCTCTAATGAATTTCTCACTTTTGAAATATAATAGATGAATACCAACGAGAAACAAATCAGGCAATTAGTCGAGGACTGGTGCAGGCTGTTCAGAGCAGGGAGCTGAATGGGGCTGTGGCAAGGCAAACGGATAATATTATGATGTTTGATGTTCCCTTTCCACTCCAATCAAAAGGGTTGGATGAGTACAGAAAGACCTGGCAGCTACTAATGGTATACAGTGGTCAGCGGGAACTGCCGTTTTTATATCAATTGGTCTTGCTTTTTCATGCTTAGTCATTCGTAACAGGAAATAATCAAAAAAATGCACAAACAAGAAGTTATCACCGAAATAGAAAACACTTTTTCATCCCTGAAAACAGCCTTATCCAGGTTTTCAGAGGGCGAACTTAACACCGTGCCGTTTGCAGGAAGCTGGACAGCCGGGCAGGTAGCGGAACACATCATCAAATCCATTGGCTGGATACCAGATGAAAAGACGCGACATGTAGATCGGCCTTATGATAAAAAGATCGGGCCCATCCGCGACATGTTTCTGGATATGGAAATGAAGTTTAAAACAGACCCAATTCTGGAACCAGAACAATCACATCATCAACTAAAAGAGCTACTGGATACCCTGAATGAGTTAGAGGAGCAGCATGTCGCTTCAGCTCGTGAAAAAGACCTGGCAGCCCTGTGCCTGGATATGGAACTGCCCACTTTCGGGCATCTCACCCGCTACGAATGGATACGGTTTATGATGGTGCATACCCAGCGGCATACCCGGCAAATTCAAAACATTTATAAGAAACTTAAATTGGGTGCAGGTACTTCATGAAAATGAATAATCCTGAAATAGCAACCCGAAACAGTGGAGGTCAGAATCAGCAGGGTACTATCATGCAGTTTCTGGAAGGAATTCATTTAACAGGGCCAGATATCCAAATTACAGTAGAAGCAGGCTTCAGGGACCTGCATAGATTTAACGATGAAGGGCTAGTGGTTGAAACATAGAATATACTGGACAGTCTGGCAATTATGCAATAGTAAGGTTTCCCAATAAGGCGTGAAAAAAGAAAGAAGGTACGACATAGACTGGATCCGGGTGATTGTGTTTGATACCCTGATCATTTATCATGTAGCAATGTTTTTCGTTCCCTGGGACTGGGAGCTGAAAAATAATGAAACAGTCGATTGGATCAAATGGCCCATGCTTTTCATAAATCTCTGGCGTTTGCCAATCCTCTTCGTGATTTCCGGTATGGGTACAAGGTTTGCGCTGTCCTATCGGTCAGGGGGGCAGTTTGTCAAAGAAAGAATCTCAAGGTTATTTGTTCCACTGCTGGCGGGCATTCTCTTAATGGTTGCACCCCAAATCTATCTTGTAAGACAAGCAGAAGGCAGGGGATATTCCTCGTTTCTGGATTTTTATCCTGATTTTTTCAATGGCTTCTATCCTGAAGGTAATTTCAGTTGGGGTCATCTTTGGTTTCTACCTTACCTGCTGGTGATGTCCCTGTTGGCCACCCCGATATTCTTATATCTCAGGAAGGAAAATAATGCCATAACTGCTTTCACAATGCTAGTCTGGAGTTGGTTCAATATTGATAATTTGTATTTGACGGCATTTTTCTCGTCAATAAATAAATGGAGCTGGATACTGGCTGTTTTTGGTTTCTCAGCTACTTCTCTCAATAAAGAAAGTAAGGTGATCAAGTATCGCAATCAGGCTGTCTATCCCTTTTACCTTCTCCACCAGACAATCATCATACTCATAGGCTTTTATCTGATGGATAGTTCAATACCTGTCTCCCTAAAAGCAGTTATTATGGTCGCTAGCACATTCGGAGGGTGCTGGATTATCTATGAATTCCTGATAAGAAGGATATCACTATTGAAGTTATTGTTTGGGGTAAGGCGATAAACTATCCTACTCCTGTCGGATTCATTCTATATATAAAATCGGCTAAGCCTTAGGTTTGAATTGAAATTTGATTTACCACCGTGAACCGCTATTAAAAAATATAACCAAAAGAGTAACAAATGAAGATTTTAGCATTCTCCGGAAGCAATAGCTCTCGTTCTATAAACCATTAATTCAAACCATTTAAAATTCAGAAAAATGATTATTGTAAAAGTAACCTATACCGTAAATCCTGATTTCGTAGAAAAGAACCGAAGCAATGTAGAGAAATTCATAGAAGATGTGAAAAAGTTGAATAACCCCGCAATCAAATATTATTCATTCCTTGGACCGGATGGTAAAACGTTTACACATCTGGCGCTCTATGAAAACGAAGAAGCTCAAAAGCAGTTTTTGGATATTCCCTCGTTCAAGTCATTTCAGCAGCAACGGAATGCCAGCGGATTGGAAAAAGGAGAGCATATTGAAACGCTTGGGTTGGTAGCTTCAGCATAGAGTTTTGCGTAATCATAAATGAGGGGTAAAACCTGTATTCTTAGGAAAACTATCATTTTACATTTCGTAAAATGGAAAAATTATATAACCATATCAATAAATACGTTGGGGTAGACATTGACGAATTTGAAAAAATAGCTTCATTTTTTGAGCCAAGGTCGGTCAATAAAAAAGAAATGCTCTATAGGGCTGGCAGTAAAATTCTTCCTCACTATTTTGTTTTAGAGGGGTGCATTCATATGTATTTTATTAATGACCGGGGGTTGGAGCATACCATACAATTTGCTATTGCCGATTGGTGGCTCACTGATTATTTAGCATTTCAGCACAACAGAAGCTCGGGGTTTAATATTGAAGCCGTAGAACAATCCGAGCTTCTTCAGATAAGTTACCAAAAGCAACAAGAACTGCTCAAAACGTTCCCGAAAATGGAAACGTACTTTAGAAATATTTACCAGACTGCTTATGGGGCGGCATTAATGAGAATGAAGTATATTTTTAGTTACTCGAAGGAAGAAATCTACTATGATTTTAGGGATTCCTTTCCCGAATTTGTCAATAATGTACCGCAATATATGGTAGCCGCCTATCTGGGTTTATCGCCCGAATATGTAAGCAAATTAAGAAGGAAAAGCACTTCTTGAACCAGTTCAATTTTATTGTAAAACCCGGTACATAGCTTTGCTTCATAACCAAAATAGTAAAGCTATGAACCAAAGAATTCAGATTGACAAACTACAACCCGAAGCCTACAAGCCGCTGTATGCACTTGAAAATTACCTTGCAGGCAGTACTCATAAACAACCTATATTGGATTAAGAATATGGAGAAGCGTATTATAACTATACTTTTTATCGCGACAATTTTCTTTGGTTGCAATACCGATAAACCGGAATCTGGCACCGTACAAAATGCTGAACAAGCGGAAGGTGTACAGGGCACTTTACCCAAATACATTAAACCCTTTCGGCCTGAATTACCAACCATCGGGCTGTTGATGTACGATGGGGTACTTCAAAGTGAAGTAGTGGCAACATCGGATGTTTTTGCCAAACCAAGCGAAGAGGGAGAACAACTCTTCAATGTCGTGACAATATCCGAAACTGAAAGCCCTATTACTACAGAAGAAGGGTTGAGGTTAATTCCTGATTACTCGTTTAAAAATTGCCCATCCCTTACCGCTTTGTTCGTTCCAAGTGCATACGATATGTATGGCCAGGTCCGTAATAAAAAACTTTTGGGTTTTATAAGGGAGAAGAACAAAGAAACTGAATACACCATAAGCAATTGTGCAGGGGCCCAGTTAATCGGGGCTTCCGGCATTGCAAACGGGCACAAAATAGTAACCTATATTGGTGGTGGTGAACAGCTACAAAAAGACTTTCCTAACCTAAAGGTGCAAGACGACAGTCGGGTGACTTTTGTTGAAGATGGAAAGTTTAGTTCTTCCAATGGAAACTTGGCCAGCTATATTTCGGCCCTGCATGTATTGGAAAAAATGAGCAGTCCGGAGCACAGGGATTATGTTGAGTCATATTTGTACCTCGAGCGTCTTCAAAATTGGAGGAAATAACAAATTGTACCCAACAATAATCAGAAGCTGGTCAGGTCAATGACGGAATCAACCCCTCAAACTGCCGCCATTACACCCGAAAATATTCATTTATGCCCCTGAAATTTGTATTCAACAAATGCAGTGATGGAATCATTATTCATTACAGGGCTGTAAACCCCTGTTCGAAATTGAAATTAATTATAATGTAATATCAAAAAGTTAATGAAACCTCAGCTACTGATTATACAAGGTGGTGGAGAAGGGGCACACGAGTGGGGCATGCCATTGATTACTGCCTTGAAAGAACAATTAGGAAACAATTATGATGTCCACTTTCCGAAAATGCCGAATGAGAAAAACCCTCAGTATCATGCCTGGGTGCACAAGATAGAGGAAGAATTGCAAAACCTTAGCGGACCGGTTATCCTTCTGGGCCATTCGCTGGGAGGGTCGGTCTTGCTGAAGTACTTGTCGGAGCAAGCGGTATTGCAGCATATTCAGGCTTTGTTCCTGGTATCTGCCCCGTTCTGGGGAGTACCTGACTGGGAAGTGGACCAATTCACATTGGCTGATAATTTTACCTACAAACTGCCAAATGTCATTTCGTCTTTCATTTATCACAGCTGTGATGATCCCTTCGTACCTTTCTTACATCACAAGCGGTATAAAGATCTGCTTGCAACGGCTACCGTAAGAACATTTAATAATGCAGGACATGAAATGGTGAAGGCCGTACCAACATTGATAAAAGACATTAGCAGTTTGAAAGATTAGGTAAAGGGCCTCTCCTATTGATTTCATTATGATGAAACTCTTTTTGCAATAGGTCCGTGCAGTAAACCAAACCAACCAAAATTCATCAGAAAAATTTGCGCAGTTAAATGACTGCATATATATTTGCAGTCAAATAGCTGCACAAATGAACTTAAGAAGAGATGTATTTCAGGCAATAGCCGACCCCACCCGCAGGGCCATTATCACGCTGGTAGCCCTTCAGGCGATGACACCCGGGGCAATTGCTGAAAAATTTGATTCATCCAGGCAAACCATTTCAAGACATATACAAATCCTCACCGAGTGCGAATTACTGGAACAAAAGCAAAACGGAAGGGAAATTTTCTATCATTTAAATCCCAAAAAGCTAAAAGAAATTGCGGACTTTATTGAACCCTTCCGCAAAATGTGGGATGAGCGATTTAATAAACTGGAGGCCGTAATGAAAAATTACAAACCTGCCTGACGGTAGGCAGGCCAGATAAATAGTAGCATATGGAGCTAAAGACAAAAATTAATTTCGAGGATGGCAAACAGGAATTGCTGATAACCAGGGAGTTTGATTTGCCATTGGAATTACTTTTCAAAGCGCATGTAGAGGCCAAAATTGTGGAACAATGGATGGGGACCAAAGTGCTGAAACTAGAAAATAAAAAGCACGGAAGTTATCAATTTGAAACAACCGATCCTCAGGGAAACAAACATGGGTTCAACGGGACAATCCATGAGTTTGTTCCAAATGAAAAAATCACGCGCACCTTTGAAATGGAGAACACTCCTTTTCCTGTCCAACTTCAGTTTTTAGGGTTTGAACAACTTACCGAAGTCACCAGCAAGCTCTACATGCACATAGTTTATAAATCAGTTGCAGACCGGGATCAAATGCTGAAGCTGCCCTTTGCCCAGGGCATCAATATGGCACACAACCGCTTACAGGAAATTGTGGGTAAATATAAATGAACCTGCCACGAAGGCATGAAGACACTAAGAATAGCTTTGTGCCTTCGTGGCATAAAACATATCTATTATGAAAAGAAGAAACCCGCCTGCCGGACGGGCAGGCAAAATCATCTATTGGATCACCACCGGCTTCCTTGCATTTGGAATGTTGGCAGGAGGTATACAGCAACTCCTTCAAACAGGAGGTTACGTTGATATAGTGGCAGATCAATTAGGTTATCCGATCTACTTATTGTCTATTCTGGGGTTTTGGAAAATTTTGGGAGTTGTTGCCATCTTAATTCCAAAATTCCCCTTAGTGAAGGAATGGGCTTACGCAGGTTTTTTCTTTGCCATGTCAGGAGCGGCAGCCTCGCACATTGCAATGGGCCAACCATTCAGTAAAGCAATTCCATCGTTGACCCTTCTCATCATGACGGTTGCATCATGGTATTTCAGGCCTGCAAGTAGAAAAATCAATATCGTCCATGAATAAAAATAAAATTATGAATCCAAAAGTAGATTGGTTCTTCGATAAAACTACAAAATGGCAAAGAGAGTATAAAAAATTGAGGACACTTGTCCTTGACTGTGGACTGACCGAAGAATTGAAGTGGGGTGTTCCTTGCTACACGTTTCGGAAAAGTAATGTAGTTTTAATGCATGGGTTTAAAGAATACTGTGCCCTTCTGTTTCACAAAGGTGCTTTGTTACATGATGCCGAGGGTATTCTGGTGCAACAAACAGAAAATGTGCAAGCAGCCCGACAGATGCGGTTCATCAGCGTTCAGGAAATAGTTGAAATGGAACCCACCATCAAAGCCTATATTTATGAAGCGATAGAAGTGGAAAAAGCCGGTTTGAAGGTGGCATTGAAAAAGACTTCAGCATTCAGCGTTCCTGAAGAATTTCAAAAGAAATTGGATGAAAACCCTGCCTTGAAAGCCGCTTTTGAGGCATTAACGCCAGGTCGACAAAGAGGATATATCTTGTATTTTTCCAGGGCCAAACAGGCCAAAACCCGGGAGGCGAGGGTTGAAAAATGTATGCAGCAAATTCTTGATGGAAAGGGGTTGAATGATTAGTACATAAGATGGAAAAGAAATTAATCAGACTATAGGAAAAAAATTATTGACTCCTGTCCAGTTCTGTATAATCCATTTGATAAAGGGGTGAAAACAAATTATTTTATTCACCTTAAAAAATTTTAGGACAATGGAAGAATTCATTTTAATTTTTAGGCATGAGGACGGTAAAAAAGCAGCTTCCCCGGAGCAAATACAAACCTGGATGAAGCAAACAATGGATTGGCTGGGCGGTATTGCAGCCCAAAATAAGCTGGTTAGTCAAGGTAACGGACTGTCTTTTGAAGACAGCCGTGTGGTAAGGTATAACAACGTTGTGACCAATGGACCATTCGGAGAAATTAAAGAGACTATCGGTGGTTATGTTATTGTTAGGGCCAAATCAGTTGATGAAGCCGTGGAGTTTGCCAAAGGATCTCCTGTATTACAGGGTGAGGGGAATAGTGTGGAAGTAAGGAAAATAGCCAGGCACGAAAGTTAAATTTGTATTGTAGCGATCATAAGGCCACTGGGAATCTATGTTCCAGTGGCAATTACTATGGATTCTAATAAGGTTATACCCCATCTATTCCGAACCGAATTCAGCAAAATAGTATCGGTATTGTCTGACAGGTTTGGTTTATATCATATTGAGGTCGCAGAAGACATTGCCAGTGAAACATTCCTGGCTGCCCTGGAATCCTGGCCACACCAGGGGGTTCCACCGAACCCTGTGGCCTGGCTTTATTCCGTGGCAAAAAACAAAGCGAAAAATTTTATTAACAGAAAGGCAAATTTCTCAGGCAAAATAGTGCCAGACCTCAAACAAGATACCCCCCCGGAGGAAATAAATATTGAACTTTCAGACACTCATATTAAAGACAGCACAGTGCGGATGTTGTTTGCCGTATGTCATCCTTCAATTCCGGAAGAATCACAAATTGGCCTGGCACTGAGGATTCTTTGTGGGTTTGGTATACAGGAAATAGCAGATGCATTCTTAACCAATAAGGAAACCATAAACAAAAGGCTCTTCAGGGCGAAAGAAAAACTAAAAAGTGGACAAATAGCATTAGCCCTTCCGGGAGATCGTGAGATTGAGCAACGATTGGATACTGTTTTAACGACACTTTATTTGCTCTTCAATGAAGGATATTATTCGGAAAGCCATGACCATATGGTACGAAAAGATTTGTGCCTGGAAGCCATGCGCCTTGTTTATCTGCTACTGGAAAACGAGGAGACTAATAAAAAACGGGTAAATGCTTTAATGGCCCTTATGTGCTTTCATGCTTCACGGCTGGATGCCCGGATGACGGAATCCGATGAATTGGTTTTATATCAGGACCAGGATGAGGGCCTGTGGAACCAAGAGTTGATTGAAAGAGGGGTATATTATCTTGTTCAGGCATCCGGGGGAGAGAACATTTCTAAATACCACCTTGAAGCAGGCATTGCCTATTGGCATACTAAAAAAGAAGATTCCAAAGAAAAATGGGAGAACATATTAGGACTTTATAATCAGCTTCTAATAAAGGAATATTCCCCCATTGCAGCCCTCAATAGAACATTCGTGCTTTCTAAAGTTTACGGGAATGAGGTTGCAATTAAGGAGGCAGAAAAGTTAAACCTTTCAGATAATCATTATTACTTCTGCCTGCTTGGTGCCCTTTATCAAAACCGTAACAAAAAAGTTGCTAAGGAACATTACCGGAAAGCAATGGAATTGGCAAAAACAAGTGCGGACAAAGATTCAATATTAAAATTGATTCAGAATTCGTAGCTTTTCATTTCAATGCCTATGGTTGACACACAGTTTGCCTTAACAAAATAGAATTTTTTTACGAAGGGTGGAACTTTTCAGGAATAACTCGAAGCATTTCTAAAAAACAACCTTTCCATTGACGCGCAGACAAGGAGACAGTTTGGGAGTTTAAATTAATTTTAAACTTTTCAGACAATGACCTTACTTGTTTTTTCCTAAACAAAGTCTTCATAGCCGTTCTGACAGTTAAATCAGGTTTTCGTAACATATATAAAATAAAGTTCAAATATTTGACTTTAAACTCTAAATCGAATGAAGGCTTTTTCCTTTCGATTTTCAAAAGGGCTGACTTGACCGTTGGTGGAGGCAAAAAACTTTCAGGACTTATCTCATACAGGAAGTTTAAATCATAGAAAGTATGATAAAACACAGTTAATGGGTTATAAATCTTTCTAGAAAATATTTTTTGCGCAGGTTCTGACTGAAGGACAATTGAACCTCCCATAAAGTTCTCAACATTCTCAAACATCAGAATCTTAAAAATACTAGAAGTAATATTATAAGGAATATTCGACACCACTTTGAATGGAAAATTCAGAACTTTATAATCTCTAAAATCACATCCAACAATTTGAATATTTTGGGTATTGGTGAATTTTTTACTCAAATGATTGACTAGACCAAAATCTTTTTCAATTGCAATAACGGTTTTCGCCTTTTGCAACAGGGGATCGGTAAGAAAACCTTTACCTGCACCAATATCGATAACTGTATCGTTTGAATTTATACCAGCTTGTTTAATCGTATCTTTTATTAGTACTGTATCAATATTAAAATGCTGTCCTGTGAAACGGACTGGCAACTTCTTTTTTGTCATAAATTGCTTTTTAAAGGTGAATACTTGAATTCAAATCGGGGAGAAGTGAATAGACAGTATTACCTGACAAAGCAACTATGACAACGCAATGCCTTCATTAAAAATGATGACTCGCGAACACATAGACTTCTTGTCTAAACCTAAAAGATTATGGGGGGTACTTAGGACTGCCTATTACTTAGATAGGCACGACCGAAGTCTGCTGAAACAACACATGTCGAAATGCATAATTTTGAGATTAAAATTGTTTAGATACAAAAATATTAACTTTGTGAATAAAGACAAAGAAAAAAGCGGACCGCAGAATGAATGTAGGTTAGGGCATTCATTATGAAAAAACACGGCATAAAATGAAGGAGGAAATTAGAACATTCAACGATTCACAACCAGAAGACGAAAAAGAAATTTGGCATTATTGATGCTCATTTGTTTATGGATGTGTCAGAGAACGATGCACCAGCCCATATCAAGGTAGGTTCGGATTTGGAAGTTGTCAAAATTTTAAAGCCTGCAGGCCGGTAAAACCAAGACGGCAACAAATTGGTTAAAAAACCACTAAATTTTATTGCTAAATACACTATCCGGGATGGGCAGTTTTACATTTCCAGATAAGATCATTGTGGTATTGGTCTCACCATATTGCCCTAGCCGTTCCAGAATATCTTCGAGTTCCGAACTTGTAGCGACTGCAGCCTTCAGCATTGCACAAACATTTCCGGTAATTGCATGCCACCCGATAATTTCAGGAGTGGTATTGAAAAATTCAATCATATCCCTGTGACCAATCGAGGTGGCTTTAAACGTAATGTGCACCCGGATGGTGAGCCCTACTTTATCCAGGTCAATTTTGGTGGTATAACCTTTGATAATCCCATGTTCCTCCATTTTCTGTATGCGATCAGCAACTGCCGGAGCAGAAAGGCCTACCCGCCTCCCAATTTCCGCATTGGTGATCCGAGGATTTTCACATAATTCTTTCAGTATTTTCCAGCTAATACGGTCCATTTCCTTAGTTTCTAAGGTTTTCATAAGTGAAAAACTTGGTTACGAAAGAATAACAATAAATAATCCTAAGGTTCAAAACAAGTTTTTTGATTTTCAATCCGGAAATTACAGGGATTGACGCAAACACCCATGATGAATGACGGATTTACACCTCGAATGGATGCAGAATTATGAGTAGATTTAAATAAAAATTATTATGAAAAAACTAATCACCCCATGCCTTTGGTTTGACCCCGAAAAAGCGGGGGCAAAAGAGGCAGCAGTATTTTACTGTTCCATTTTTAAAGACGCGAAAATCACCACCGTCACACAAATGGTGGTGGAATTCACCGCCTCCGGGCATAAGTTCGTCTGCCTCAATGGAGCCCCCCAGTACCGCCCCAATCCTTCTATTTCATTTTCTACATCTGCGAAACAGGAGATGAACTGGACACGATTTGGAAGGCAATGGAGAAGGCAGGCTCAACATTAATGCCTTTGGATAAGTATCCCTGGTCAGAAAAATATGGATGGATACAGGACAAGTACGGTGTATCATGGCAACTTTCGCTTGGAAAATTGGAGGAAGTCGGCCAAAAGATCACCCCTGCTTTGCTTTTCGTAGGGGATCAGTGTGGCCGTGCGGAGGAAGCATTGAATCATTACTCATCAATATTTAAGGATACGTCGGTAGATGGCATCCTTCACTATGAAAATGACAAGGGTATGGTGCAACACGCCCAGTTTGCCTTAAACGGACAAAAGTTTATGGTGATGGACAGTGCAGACAACCATAACTTCTCATTCAGTGAAGGAATATCCCTTATGATCAGCTGTGACACCCAGGAAGAAATCGATTACTACTGGGACAAGCTTACCGCAGAGGGTGAGGAAAGCATGTGTGGCTGGCTGAAAGACAAATTTGGCGTATCCTGGCAAGTATACCCCACCATTCTGAGTGAATTGATGAGCGACACTGAGCTTGCCCCACGGGTAATACAGGCATTTAGGCAGATGAAAAAGTTCAACATTGAAGAATTAGAGAATGCTTAGTTAGCAACACGCAATGGAACAAACAACACAAAACTCAAGAACAATAAAAGCCACAGCAACGGCTATTTATCAAGCATTCACCAACCCGGCAGCTTTGGAGACCTGGCAAGCCCCGGGCAATATGACCGCTAAAGTCCGCAATTTTGATTTTAGGGTTGGCGGCGGGTATGAAATGTCCTTATTCTACCCTGATAGTGAACCGGATATGAAAGGGAAAACGACAGAAAAAGAGGATAGGTTTACCGCACGGTTTATCAAACTCATTCCCAACAAGAAAATAACCCAGGCTGTGAACTTTATATCCCCTGACCCCGGCTTTTCAGGAGAGATGACCATGGAAATAACTTTGGAACCCAAAGACGAGGGAACAAAAGTTACGTTCCTTTTCAAACACATCCCCAAAGGCATTAGATCGGAGGACAATGAGGCTGGTACCATTTCATCCTTGAACAAATTGGCTGATTATGTTGAAGAGTAATAGGAGAATGATGAAATGAGAAAACTAATTGCAGCAATCAACATGACACTGGATGGCTTTTGCGACCATACGGCAGGGTTGCCTGATGAAGAAATGTATCAACATTATACGGAATTATTGGGTCAAGGAGACGCCATTTTATATGGCAGAACTACATATCAGCTTATGGAATTTTGGCGAACATTTATAGAAAATCCTTCAGAAGAAAAATCAATGAATGACTTTGCCATAGCTATTGACAATATTCCAAAGATTGTTTTTTCCCATACACTGAACAATGTTGAATGGAAAAGTGCAACCATAGCAAATCGTGAATTAAAAGAAACTATTTTAGAACTCAAGCAACAATCAAGTAAAGATATTTTTGTTGGTAGTCGTAGTTTAATTATACAACTAATGAAACTTAATTTAATTGATGAATTCCAAATGTGTATCCACCCTGTTGTTGCTGGAAGCGGTTTGCCATTATTTGAAAATATAACCGACAGGATTATTCTTAAACTCATAAAGACTAAAACCTTTAGTGGTGGTGCAGTAACGCTTTACTATGAGCCAGTAAAAAAATGAGTACAAAATGATCATACGACTTTAACTCTAAAAATTTTCTCCAATGCAAAAACTACGTGTCGAAAATTTTTCTATATCTATTGATGGCTTTGGTGCCGGTCCAGACCAGGATATTGATAACCCAATGGGAGTAGGTGGAATGGGCGCTCATAAATGGTTCATTCCTACCAAAGTATGTCAGCAAAATTTTGGCAATAAAAGCGGTACTACAGGCATTGACAATGATTTTGCCACAAGGGGCATCACCAATATTGGTGCCTGGATCCTGGGCCGCAATATGTTCGGCCCCATCCGCGGGCCATGGCCGGATGATGAATGGAAAGGCTGGTGGGGCGGTAATCCTCCTTACCATTGTCCCGTTTTTGTTTTGACAAATTATAAACGTGACCTACTTGAAATGGAAGGGGGCACAACTTTTTATTTTGAAACCGATGGTATTAATGCTGCCCTTGAAAAAGCCTTTGAAGCTGCTCAAGGAAAAGATGTAAGATTAGGAGGTGGTGTAAATACGATTAGGCAATACCTCCAGGCAAAGAAAGTAGATGAAATGCATATCGCAATCTCCCCAATTCTATTAGGGAACGGTGAGAACCTTTTCTCAGGAATAGACCTGGTTTCCCTGGGGTATGAATGTGTAGAACATGTTAATACAGAGAATGCCACACATATTGTAATAAAAAAACAGGAACATTGATCACATCCATTATGTTTTTTTTATAAAAAGTTAGAAGCATTGGCATAAACAAGCAATGCCAAACCCAAAAAAGAAAGACTGTTATGTATGCAACCAAGACAACACTAATAACCCTAACACTGCTGCTCGGCTGTGCATTCGGGACACAAGCACAGGAAAAGGGCAGCTTTAGCAAAAAACTTGGTGCAGGCCTTCAAATAGGCCAATACCAAAATGACTTTGGAATAGGATTGAACCTTACGAGCCCTTATGTTTTGGACAAAAGGGTTGCCATTCGCCTTCGGGGGAATTTGATGTGGAATGAGCACCTCAACGGTGAAAGTGAGGTTACCTGGTCCCCATACTCCAACCTGTCTTTGGGCGTGGTTGGCGTGGCCGGGGAGATAGGAAGTTTTGCCCGCTTATATGCAGAAGGTGGCCTTATCTTCTTGTTTCCCTCAGATGATTTTTCCTCAGAAAATTCAGTATCCGGCGGGTACGGGTTATTTGGGTTTGAGTTCTTTATGAACAAGCATTCAAACTATTTTATAGAAATGGGCGGTATAGGGACTGGAGCAAAGGCCGATAAAGTGCCTACCAAACCCATCTATTCAAATGGGTTGCTCCTAAGCACAGGGTTTAGGTTTCAATTCTAAAAGGCAAGCCCTTTTTCAAAGATGGGATGAAAAATACAAGGCTCAAACTTCTCGAATCAATCGAGCTGGATAATGGGGTATTGCTTAATCGCTACAAACCGGAATATTAATGGAGTATAAAGGTGGGCGAAAAGGTATTCATATAATATGAATATGTTTAAATAAAATTGACACAATCCAATTTCCTATGAAACACCAGGCAATCAAACGGTATGATTATCATAAATGGGCCAACAACCGGGTTTTTGCCCATTTGGAAACACTTCCTGCTGAAGTGTATGAGCAGCAAATTGAAAATGTATTCACCTCCATTTCAGCAGTGATTGGCCACATTTACCAGGTCGATGGCATGTGGCTGAGCGTGATGTCGGGCGACTCCTTTGAGCAGACCATGCAGGTTATCAGTGAAATCCAAAAGAAGTTGTCGGATAAAAGCCAGGCCCGGATGAAATCATTGTTTTCGGAACTTTCCGAACAGTACGACACTTTTTTAAACCGGCAAAAAGACCTGGACCAACTGATGACCATAGAGCATCCGACCTTTGGGAAGCAACAGTTTGCACTTTCCGGTCTGGTAGAACATGTCGTCAACCATGGCACCTACCATCGGGGCAACATCACGGCCATGCTCAGGCAGCAGGGCCATGCCGGGGTGCCTACCGACTATGTTATTTATTTGAATGAAATGAACGATAAGTAAAGTATCAAAACAATAATAAAATGAACAAAAACAAACCGCAACCTTTGATGGAGGCTGTTTAAAAAAAATACGACATAATGGAAAAGAGAAAAATAATCGTTTTATCATTTATTACATTAGATGGAATAATGCAGGCACCTGGTGGCCCTGAGGAAGATACATCAAGCGGTTTCAAGTATGGCGGTTGGATTGCACCTTTTTTTGATGAAGCTTACGGTAAGGCCATGGAAAAACAGTTGAAATCTGCAGATCTTCTGCTGGGAAGAAAAACGTTTGAGATTTTTGCCTCCTACTGGCCAGAACGTGAAAATGAATGGCCAGGTATCAATGATGTTACAAAATACGTCATGTCCAAGACCATGAAAAAATCAGACCTGCCTGCCGGAAGGCAAGGTTGGAACAACTCGGTTTTCCTCAAAAGCTTGGAAGATATCGAAAAGCTCAAAAGTTCAGAAGGTTCTGATATTCAGGTTCATGGCAGCGGTGAGCTTATTCAACTGCTACTTAAAAATGATTTAGTGGACGAACTCTGGCTCAAAATTCACCCGTTGACGCTTGGTAAAGGAAAAAAGTTATTTGACCATGGCCCGATCCCGGCAGCATTTACCTTAATAGAGAGTATGGTTACACCAAGCGGAGTGATTATGGCCAATTACAAGCGGACTGGAAAAGTAAAGACAGGTACTGCTGGAACTTAAAGAGAAATAAAATGGAAAAATGAACGGATAAGGAAGCGCTAAAGTCTTATTCAGAAAATGAAAATAATAGTGATATAATAACCTTAAAAAAAGTTGAATAATGAGCAATATTCGATTAAAAATAGCAGAAGCCTTTTCACATGGAAAATTTGATACAGCCATTCCTTACTTGTCAGATCAGATAATTTGGAATGTGGTGGGTGAAAACATTTTTGAAGGAAAGGATGCGGTAGTCACTAATTGCAACCAAACTGCTGAATATTTCAAAAGGGTAGAAACCGACTTTAAGACCAGGGACATTATCGCCATGGAAAATAAGGTTGTCGTACGTGGTACAGGCGAATTCAAAAGAGATGGTAAGCAAGTAAATCTCATGTCGGCTTGTGATGTCTATGAATTCAACAATAAGAATGAATTGAAAGCCATCTTTTCATACTGCATTAGAGAATGAACGATTGGAGTAGTCATGAAACACAATATTTTTAATATCAAACTCATAGCCTCCCTCCTACTAATTTTACTGTCTTCATCATGTGAAGTAATGGATACCGAAATGCCCGGGGCATTGGTTCCACCAACCGCCGATCAGGATCCAAATTTACCACAGATAGAAGTTAATGTCTCAAATCACAGCAGGGCACTGCATCTTCAAACCTTCGGAAACCCTGATAACCCTACCCTGTTTGTGCTGCATGGTGGGCCGGGTGCAGACTTCAGGATGTTGCTTCCACTCAAAGCACTTGCTGATCGTTTCTTTGTGGTGATGTGGGATTCCCGTGGAGCCGGTTTGTCGGAACGCGTTTCCGAAGAGGAACTCACCATCGATAGTTTTAATGAAGAATTGGCCGAAGTAAAAGCGGCTTTGTCACCTGATGAAAAGTTGACCTTTATCGGGCACTCTTTCGGTGGTAACGTGATGGTCCGATATGCCGCTAAACATCCGGAAGATGTCAAGCAATTAATTCTTCTTGAACCAGGAAAATTTGACTTGTCGATAGATGAAAAAAATACCGGAGGAGCGGTGAGCTTTCTTGACGGGCAGGATTTTTTCTGGCAAAATGAACTGTTGACGTCCAAAGACCACGCTGTGGCTGATTACAAGGCTGTGGAAGCATTGCCAAAATCATCCCGGAACTGGACATGTGACGACTCTATTATAGAAAATTATCCGTTCTGGCGATTCGGAACCTATCATTACTACATTCTTCAACAAAACACACTTCAGTTAGCCAAAAACTTCAACTGGGCTTCGGGCATTGATCAGTTTAAAGGTCCAATAACCATTATCGCCGGTAGCTGCGGTGCTTTGGGTGAACATTTCCAAAAAAAGACAAACCTTTTGACCCTGCCCCAAGCTGACTTTAGAAGCTGTTTGAGTTAGTTTTTGACAGCGAAAATGGGAAGTTTAAGGTTCTGACTAAACATTTTTTATGGGTAATAGCAGCGCTATTGCTCATAAAAAATGTGACGTCAGGTTCTTGAAATGCCCATTTGCAGCTCAAAGGATTAATTCAAACAGCTTCTTAAAGTTATCAACGGTGCCGACCATATTACGATGTTTACCGATTATCGTAACGAAACCATTTCAGCCATTCGAGACGCTTTTCATTAACAGCATGTTATCATGGTTTTTCTTAAAAAAATACCACTAGTCATTGTCATCATTCTTGCCACTGTTTTGAAGCTGAAAGGCCAACCACTGATTTCACCACCCGGTGTTTCCGTGCACAATCAGGTATTTATCAGTGTGAGCCTTGAACCAGAATTAGTAACAACTGTTGGATATACCCATTTAATTGGCCATACAGAAAAAGACCTGGACTTTCATATTGGCACCGGTCTCAAGTTTGCGCCTTTAATCCTGGAAAATAAAGCTTTCCGGTTCAATTTAACGGGAATTATGGACTGGGCAATGACCAAAAACTGGAAGACAAGATTTTCAACGGGTTTTTACTTAGTTCACGACAATAACAGGGCAGCGGTAATGAACGGACTTGGAGTTGATTTACGTTCTTCCACACTACATTTTGGGGATAAGTGGACAAAAGGATTTGAATTTGGATGGCAATATACCGGCCTAACCAATATCAGGCATTCTGCGGAATCAAAAGATACTTTCAATGAGCGTTATCCGAATGACACTGGCATTAACGGCCCAAAAGGTGGGTGGTATAAAGCTACGGCGAGCCGGTTCAGGCTGGGGTTTGTTACTTCATTAGAATTGGGTGATCAATGGGGTTTACAGTTTGCGGCAGGAACTCAAATTGCGGTGCAAAAACAGGGTATCCTCCTTGGTTTTTCGCATGCACAGGTTCCGGTTTACCTGAGCACTGCCATTTCATACCAATATTAATTGAATGTTATACCTAAATTATTTTCTTGATCTTTATTCAGCCCAAAAGTGATTCCTCAGTATGAATAAAACTAAAGCACAGGTTGATACGATAAAAAAGCTCTTTCAAGAAGCTGAACTACAGGGAATTCCTATATGGCTTGAAAGTGGCTGGGCAATTGACGCAAGACTTGGCCGGATAACACGGGAACATGAAGATATAGATATTGCTTTTGCACTTGAAAAATGGTCGGCATATATACAAATACTGGAAAATTTAGGCTTTGAAAATTACGAAAAAATGGATTACGGATTCCTTAGAACAAAGGAGAGATATTGATAGACTCGGAACCTTGTTTTCCAATAAACGGATCTTACGTCCTGGATGGCTTTCCAAAAGGTTCATGTCCTGCAAAAAAAGAAGGTAAAATTGATGATTTCCAACTGACGTGCCTAAGCTGGGAAGCAATGTATTTTGAATTTCTTGGTTATGAAAATGAACACTCGAAAACCCATTGGAGGCCCAAAGACCATATAAGTTTAAAAATAATTAAACAGCATTTATAACCTTTAATAAAGAATGATTTTGTTTCACTGAAACTTTGACTTATACCATGAACAACCACAATATAGAACTGCTACCATTAGTAAGAAAAACTGTAGTGGCCCATACTGTAACCTACTTTATCGCCGGTATCATTGCTATGAACTTATTGGACTATAGCGGATCCATGGGCACCGGAACAAGCATATTTAAGCCAATAACGGATCCATGGGTAATGGCTGGGCCACTACTACAACCGATAAGAGGTATAGTCTTCGCCTTAGCTTTTTACCCCATCAGGCGTTCCCTGTTTGAAAGCAGGCTGGGCTGGTTAAAATTATGGTGGCTGCTTGTAGCCCTTGGTATTATCTCTACTTTCGGCCCAGCCCCTGGGTCAATCGAAGCGATGATTTATACCTATCAGGATATTTCTGTTTTTACCTATGTGGAAGTAGTACCACAGGCATTTGCATTTGCTTACATTCTCTACTTTTGGGTAAAGCGTCCCGACCTGAAATGGGTAAATTGGGTAATGGGACTGGCTTTCTTCATCGTAATGTTATTGCCCATACTGGGATTGCTGATTGGGCAATGAAATACAATTTTGAACCGAAGTAAAGTCCAGGAACTAAAATTCCTGGGGTTAACTGGCTGCCACCATCCTGGTAATAATACGCTTCCCCCCCCTTCTTCCCAATCCTACCTGTCCTAAAGAGATAAGTATACTATTAGCTTCTGAAGATTGAGATTTTTTTAATTGTAATATTTCAATATGATTAGGTGTAAATTTAAAATTTTTCGGTGGCTATTCGCTTGCGAAATACAATCAATTTTTTTTATAATTGACTTATAGTCAACAATTTAATTAACAACAAATCATACAATTTGATATGATTTATCCTGATCTGTTTAATTTGTATATTTTTAATTTTTCAAGTAAACATCAAAATGAACCAAACCCTGCTAAATCTTATGAATTCACCCCTAGCAATTACTGCCATTATATTGTGGCTACTGTTATTCATTCTGGCAGTCAAAACGTGTCGGAAGTGGGCAAAAGAGAGCCGGTTAGAAAAAATTTTGAAAAAAAATCACCCTAGCATCCCTGTAAAAAAATATGAACTTTCTGAGTTTGAAGTAGGGGATGAGGAAGAAGATGTTATGTCCGTTAGTTCTCTCCAGCACCAAATGCTGTCTCCCGCCCAACGGCTCAAACAATTAGAAACCCTTCAGCATGCATGGGATGACTGATATTCATTGAAAATCATTTAACTGTTCATTTTTTCAACCATTAAACTCGATACTCAATCCATGAAACACATTTTTTTATCTTGTAAAAAAAGTCTCAAAGCAAAGTTATCCCGGGCATCGCTTCCATCACCGATGGTAATATCGTACCTGTTTCTATTCTTGGTGATGAGCGTGATGGCACAAAATGCCCTGGCACAAGCCCAGGTAGAAAATGCTATGAGCGGCATCAAAAGCTGGATCATTATTATTTTGAATGTGGCTTTTTTGATCGGTATTGCCATTGGTATTTTTAAAGCTGCCATGAAGTTTTTCCGGGGTGATCCCGATAAGGTAGAATACATGATCGGGGTCATCATCGCCATTGCCATCTTCGGTGGGTTCCAATTTATCGTAGATGACCTGGCCACGTTTCTAGGAGGCGATATAGCTTTGGACCCATAAGATTGAATAAAATATGAGAACTTTCAAGACCATAGAAAGAAAAGCGCACCTGCTGGGTCTTCCCATGCAGGACCTCTTCATACTGTTGCTGGGATTTTCCCTGGCAGTGGTGTTGGGGATTGTCCTGAATTTTTTTCTAGCTGTCACCAAGTACTATTTTTTTTCTGTGCTGGCCCTGACAGGCTGTGCTTTCTTTCTGCTCAAACGCTTCAATGCCCGGGGGCAATCCGGGTTTTTGTTCTCCTGGCTGTCTTACCGCTTTTTACAGCCCAAGCAGATGCATACCAAAACCGGCCGACTGCCCCAAAGAAAACTACGTGTTTAATTTTTAAATCTATATTTTTTTCATGTTTCCAACATCCATTCACAAAAGAAAAAAGCAATCCTTGCTGGAAGAAAAAATCCCAGTCTTTACACTGGAAAATAACAAAATAATTTTCAAAGATGGCAGAGTAGCCATAGGATTTCGGGTTTCAGGAGCTCCCCTAGAATCCTGGCAGGAAGGAGACTTTCTACACGCCCACCAAGTGCTTTCCCAACAACTCAAAATGCTACCAGTAGGTACGGTAGTACAGAAGACTGACATATACTTTGACCGTGAGCATAAACTAAATAGTAACACTTCAGGCTTTTATGCAGGAAAACTCTACGATCACTTCTTTGCCCGTCTGGTGCTTTTTCATGAAGGCTATCTGTTCTTATCCTTTCCTTCCAAATCAAAACATCGTTTGAAACAAGTCAATCCTTTAACGAGCCTTTTTTCAGTAGCTAGCTCACCCTTTGAAAATCCTTTTGCCCGGATTGGTGAGCTTTTAGAGGAAGCGGAAACCATTGCCAAGGAATTTGTCAGCGGTCTTTACAGCCTGAAAGATGTTACGTTTAGCAGATTAAATGAAACTGCTTTGAACAAGCTATTGATGCGTTTCCTCAATCTTTCTTTTGATTACATTCCTGAAAAGCTCCGGCGAGAAATGTACAACGACCCTTCCGGACTGGTGGTTGGGGAAAAGAAAGCCAACATCATCTCGATGCGTGGGCAGGGCAGTGAGGTGTTTGCCAGTGTGAAAAACCATTATGGAGTAGAAAGTCCGTTCTCTTATCCATTGACCCAATATTTGCAGTTTCCTCATGTGTTCACACAATGCCTGCTAGTGGAAGATACTACCTCAGGATTGAAAACCCTGGACTTTGAAAAAAAGCTCAATAATTCCCTGGACTGGCTAACCACCCAGGACCATGAACTCAAGGCTGAGGAAATTGATGAGTTTACTGCCTATGTCAGGTCTAATAATAGCCTCATTGTAAATCTTCACTTATCGGTGATGGTATTTGAAAGTGATGAGCATTTAAGGAAGTCTTACGTGGAAAGAAGCATTAATGCACTTCGTCAGATGTATGGAGCAGAAAGCATTGTAGAGTCTTACGATACCGGGAATTTGTTTTTTGCTTCTATTCCAGGCAATGGATTTCAAAATTACCGCTGGCTACTTACTACTGGTGATATTGGAAGTTGCTACTTTCATTTTATGAGTGGGTATCAGGGCGATCAACTGGGAGATTATCTTTGTGACCGGTTTCGTAATTTATTACAGGTCAATCTTTTCAACACCCAGCTTTCTAACCAGAATTGTGTAGTCATTGGCCCCTCAGGTTCTGGGAAATCCTATACCATGGGCAGCTTCATCGCTCAGCGTTTGGAAAGGGGTGCCCGGCAGATCATCATTGACAAAGGAGGTACCTATCGCAATGTGATGTATGCCCTCAATGGGAAGCATTTTGATCAGACTTACTTTGAGTACACTCCTGATCGCCCCTTGGCATTCAACCCTTTTCTATTAGAAAAAAGTCAGGATGGACAATATCGCTTGCTTTCCGAAAAATCTAATTTTTTGATCGCACTGCTCAGCACTCTTTGGAAAGGGGGAACAGGAGAAGATTTAACCCCGGCAGAAAGGTCAATCTTCAAAATGATCCTACCCAGATATTATATGCATTTAAATGAAGACCGCTCAACTTATCCTGGTATTACCTCCTTTTGTGAATTTTTAAAGCAGTATCATGATTCGCACCAATATGATTCGGCCTACTTGTCTGAGATCAAATACTTTGACATTGAAGAGTTTCTCACAGTAGTAAAACCTTTCATAGCAGGAGAATACGCGCATGTGCTAAACGCCAGAAAGGAAATAGACATCAGCGATCATCCGCTGGTATGCTTTGACCTGGATAAGATTAAATCAGATACTACCCTTTATCCCATCATTACGCTACTGATCACCGAGCTAGCTCTAGACCAGATCCGCAAGTATCCAGATACGATTAAATATCTCTATCTGGACGAGGCCTGGTCTATGCTATCTGGAAAATTACAAGAGTTCATCAATGAGCTGTTCAGAACGATTAGAAAGAACAACGGTTCAGTTTCTATCATCACCCAAGGATTGGATGAAATCATCAGATCCAGCATTGGGGAAGCTATATTGGTGAATGCTGATACAAAGATCATTTTAAAGCACCAGGACAAACGTCTGATAGAAGACCTGGCCCGGCATCTGGGATTTACCACTCATGAGGTAGACCTAATCCACTCCATGAGGGCAGAAAAAACCTTCAGGGAATTGTTCATCAAACAAGGAGAAGAAGCCCGGGTGTATGTGCTGGAAACCTCTCCCCATCTGGATGCGGTACTTTCTTCCAAACCTGGAGAACGCAACTATCTGAGAAGGCTGGTGGAGTATTATCATGGCAATCTGGCTTATGCCGTTAATCAATATGTTGCAGAGCGCAGAGAGCCTGAGACACATGGGATAAAAGGAAAACTGATTGGAAACAAGCAAAATTCCAAAGTGTCGGTATCATGAACAATGTGGCAGCAAGTGCGGAATTCTTAGCAGCCGTCCAGGTTTTGCTGGACAGAACTTTGTCCATTGGTTTTGCCATGGTACCGGTGTTTTTAATGATTGTGATGTTTAATCAATTGTTTGCTTCCCTGGTTTACAGCGATCGATTTAAGATAGATGCTTTTCCCATCATAAGAGGTTTTGTGATCTTGTTTGCCCTGAGTTTTTATACGGAATTCATGGAGGTGATCAGTGCTACCATTGAAAAAGTGGTAGAAATTATTGGGCCTGAAAAAACCTTTATGCAAAAGCTTTCTGATATGTGGAACCTGCTTTTACCCGGAACCGAAGAGGGGAGTCAGCCATCAACGATGCAGGAGTTATATGAATCCTTTAGTCATTTTTGGGGATTTGACCTTTCCACCTGGCTACTCACCCTGTTGGAAGGCTCATTCGTGCATATAGTCAGAAAAGGAATTGAGCTGATTAGACTGGTGCTCATTGGTTTTCTATACATTGTAGGCCCCGTGGCAGCAGGGCTTTCGGTACTTCCGGGCTTTGGGAGCCTGGCCATGAAGTGGCTCCAAAATTACCTGACGGTGCAGTTTTGGAGTGTAACGCTCATCATTTTAGATACGCTGGTGAGTAAATTCAACAGCCTTTACTTCGAAGGGTTCCTGTTTCACGGGGCCCTGGATACTGCTAATTTTGTACTCGTCAGTTTGGTAATTGTAATCCTATATTTCATGGTACCCCACCTGACAAGTTACATCATCGGACATTCTCATGCTGCCATCTTCCAAAGCCGGGTATTCAGCACCGCTTTGCTTACTGCCGGCATGGCTATGCAGGGTGGAAGGGCTGCCCTGGCCGGTAAAAAAGCAGTAGGCAATTCCGGAAAAACTACCTGGAACCAGGAAAAGCAAGCCGCTCGCTATGCATTCAGATCACCAGGAAAAAGTAATGATTAGAATATATAAAAAGAACTTTAGAAGAGTAAAAAATGAATTCAGTAAAAGATTTTAATAAAACCTACCTCACCATGCGGCTCATTGCCCTGGTCAGTCTGCTGGGGTTTATGGCAACCACAGTAGTTTATGTATATCAATACCACCAAATACAAACGTATTACCAAAATCAGACTTATGTAATAACTGGAAATGGGACTTTTCCTGCCAATTTCTATGATGGTCGTAAAGTATCCCGTGTTGAGGTAAAAAACCATATTGAGACCTTTGTGAAACATATGTTTGCCCATAGTGCTGAAACCTACTATGATCATATTAATTGGGCTTTGCATCTGATTGACGAGCAGTCGGGCAAACGCATTTATCACGATTTTGAGCAAGGGGAAGTGCAGAAAAACTATGTGCGCTATGGCTCACATACTTCCATCCAAATAGATTCAGTAACCATAGACATGCATGAGTTTCCCATCAAATCCAGGTTTTATGCCTTACAGAAAGTCCACATAGGCAGCAAGATCCGCACCCTTCCCATTGCTGCTGAATTTAATATAGTACAAGATTATCGTAATGAGCAAAACCCTTTTGGGTTGCTTATCACCGATTTTGACTTTATAGCTTATCAACGTGAACCAGAAAACCCAAAGACGAAAGAAAAATGATACGCATTACTTTTTTGCTGTATATGAGCTTATTTTTTAATCCACTATTTGCCCAGGACACAATCTTCGTTTCCAATCAATACAAATCCTATCTGATATTTGATCAGCCGGTGAGTTTGGTAGATGTGGGCAACCCCTCATTTTATGAAGTCCGCATTGAGGGGAGTGGTGTATTTGTAGTTGCCCTTGATAAAGAAACTCCCACTGTTCCGCTCTATATTGTAACCGGAGAAGAGATTTTTACAGGTATGCTCTCTGGACAAAAACAGGCTGCACCTTTTTATGATTTCAGAAAAGGAAACACCGATAATCATGTAGCGGATAACAAAATTCCTAAAACTTTCCTGCAAAAGCGCATGAATATACTATCCGATAAGCAGAATTTAAACTACGGTACTTCCAAAACCGGGGGCATTACCTTCCGGCTGTGTGGGTTAATGCATGATCTAAAGTATTCTTATTTCAAATTTTGTGTCAAGAACAATTCATCCGTTGTGTACCAAACCGATTTTGTAGGCTTTGAGCAGATCAGGAGATATAAAAAGGGGTTCTTCGCCAAAGAAAAAGAAGCTCGTTTTCCCGTCACCCCCGTGGCTTCCCAAAAGGTACAACCCATCCTGCCATACGGTGAAGGATACTTTTATTATGTATTGCCCCTTCATGCCCTTGGTAAAAAAGAAACCCTGGAAGTGAGCCTTCGGGAAAGCAGAGGTAACCGCACCCTCATCTTAAAAATTCCTCCACGCTACATCCGAAAAGCAGATTTGCACTAATCGTATGATGAACAAAGATTTTGAGCCATATCATGAATCTCCAAAAATAGACCAGGAAAAACCTGTACCTCAAGAGCCTGTTGAAAAAAAGTCCTGGAAAAAGAGAGTCTTCCACTGGCTTTCCCGCTACAGCTTGGTGTGTTTGGTAGGAACGGCAGCCCTGCTGATCACTATTTTACATTTCCAGGGGGAATTGCTTATCCATAAGTTAAAGAGCACCCCCCTACCCCATTTTTTCATTGATGGTGAACCTGCTCCCAAAGCAATTCCTGATAAAACCCAAGTGTATGAACAAGCCTTGCAAAAACAGGAAAAACAACAGCGAACGCAAAGACAAGCCATCTATCCTGGCCCCAATTGGGGAGGTTACCCAATTACCCATCATGCCCCCTCAACAACACAATATTTGCAAGATTCCATCAATAAAAAAATGCAAACTG
Organism: Cyclobacteriaceae bacterium; assembly: GCA_965230065.1. Classification (GTDB taxonomy): domain Bacteria; phylum Bacteroidota; class Bacteroidia; order Cytophagales; family Cyclobacteriaceae. The sequence continues at coordinate 6,074,466 of OZ245942.1, forward strand.
ATGAACCTGTAGATAAAACCAATGTAAGCAAAAGCTGGAAATCAAAATCTAAACGCGTCCATTCCCAAAGGAAAAAACAGCAAGAAAGAGTATCTGACACCCCAGATTCCACCCGGCAAAAGTCAAGCTTTTTTCAGCCGGTCAGGAAAAAAGGTCATCAAAATGGTACACCATTTATTCCTTGCGTAATCCATGGAGACCAGCAGTCAGAGAATAATACTTTGATCACTCTTCGGCTCACAGAACCAATTAAGCTTAACAACCAAAAGATACCTGTCAATACTTTGGTTTATGGACAAGTACGGATTGCCCAAAACCAAATGCAGATAAAGATTAGCCGCATTCACCAGCAAGCGGTTAACTTTCTGGTTTATGACCATACTTACCATCCGGGGATTCCCTTAGACACAAAGCATAATGCTATAAAGGATGCCGCCCGGGAAACAGCTTACCAGGAGGGGTACCGTTCCACGCGTTTGTTTCCACTTGACGCGGCTGCCCGTTTGGGACGCAACCTTTTGCAAAATACCAAAAACAAGAGTCAAAGCATCTTTCTTCCGGATGGATACCCCCTTTACATTGTCAATACAAATACCGAATAGCCATGAAAACAATTAAAATTCTTTTACTTTCAGTCTCATTTTTTTTAACAGTAATTCAAACCAGTCCGGCTCAGGGCATTCCCGTCATGGACATTACCCACATTGCCCTTACCGTAGCAAATGGAGCCGTGTTGGAAGACCAACTGGAAAAACTTCAGGAACAGGTCGCGGTATCCTATCTGATAGAGGACAAAGTCAGCGATATTTACAACCTACAATATGACTACCGGCAACACCTAAAACAAGTTGAAAGTGTACAGGATCTCGCCTGGGTTGATTTACAAAATAGTGCTGAGCAAAGCAGTGCTCTCGTGACCAATATGGATGCTTATGTTTCCGGAATTACCGGTATTGAAGCATTGAAACGAGCTTACGAAAACCCTTCAAGTCTAAAGGCAAGTTATGAACTATTCTCACATTTAGATGGGTTTAGTGCTGGAACTGCCCTACCTGGGACCCACGCATCTTTAAAAGGCAAAATGCAGGATTTGTCCAGAAACCAATATGCTATGGATGAGATGGCTGCCAAAAAGAAAATCCAGACAGCTTTATCCTATAACCAAATAGCGAAAGACTTACTGGAAAAAGCACAGCAGCTAAGTGACGAACTACTTATTAACGAACGCTTTTCTATGAGTGAAGGGGAACGTCTTTCCTGCATCAAACAGGCCCATGATTATATCTTGCAAAGCATGCAACTCAAGCTCTCTGCGGATGAACTGATCCAGGAAGTAATGCAACAAGCCCAAAAGGTGAAAGAAGGTTCCTTAAAAGCATACCAGCACCAACTGGAGCGCAAAGTGCTTTCTACCACTCCTATTTATTAAAATACGTCTAACACATCACACATTATCCAAATTATGAGGCCAAAAGAACCCTTATTTTTAATCCTGATTGCCCTGTTGCCTTGTCAGGTAAGTATTGCCCAAATTCCAGTAATGGATAATTTACTCAAAAACAATATTGAGGATAACGGGAAACAAAATACATCTCATTCCATTGCCCTTGAATATTTCTCAGAGCTTAGCGAGCAAATAAAAGACACCGTGAGCAGTACCTTTGATTTGCAATACAATTACCAACAACATTTAAAACAAACCGCCAGCACTGCGAACCTGACTTTTTTTACTTTGGAAAACCTTGCAGAAGAGGTAATGCACTCTATGCAAACTTCTTATCATCTTGGTGATTATTCTTTTGCTGATAATCTTAACAATATCTACCATTCACAAACGGAACCTTCTGACAAAAGTAGGGCATTGTATGAACAAATCGTGCCCCTGGAGCCTAACCAGATTTTCTCAAGTCTTCCTGTATATAATTCCTACCAAAAGAAGCGCATACAAAACGTAATAGCTTTGGAAGAATTGGCCCATCGGCGAAAACTTCAATTGGCCAAATCCTACCAGTTAATTGCCCACGAACGCATTGAAAAAGCCAGGCAATTGCAAACTATGCTCAAACAACCTGAAAGATTTTCAATGAGTGAAAGCGAACGGTTGGAAATGAGCTCCACTCTACAACAATACTTGCAAAGTGCACTAACCCTTAAAATCAAAGCGGATCAACTCATGCAGGAAGGCAAAAACCATTCTGTGATAAAATCCAGGGCACTGAATACTTTCCAATACCAAATAGAGCGAAATAAACTTTCAAAAACACACTTGTATGATGAATAAAATGAAAACCTATATTCCTTTCTTCTACATTATCTTGTTTATAAGTCCAGCTGTTACCTGCCTTGCCCAGACACAGGTAAGTGATAATAAAGCCCAGGAGCAGAGTCTTTCCAATATGATCGTTAATACCATCAAAGCTGAACAGCATAAAAATGTCTTAGATAATTTTCAAGGCTCTACTTTTTCTTACAATAACTTATTCACGCTTCAGGAAAATGTACGGCAAGACCTTGGACAAACTGTTTCAATCGCTGACCTCAAATGGAGTGATCTATCCAAATCCCTTTACCTTGCCACCGAACTCATTAAAGGTATCAGGCAGCCTGGTATGGAATTCGATTTTATGATTGAGCATCCTGTATTTCAGCAAAGTCCGGATGAAATATACCAGGATTTGTTTGTAGTGGATTCAGAAAATGTTCTTTCTGAAAACCTACAAGAACTCAATGAAGCCATACAAACTTCCCAATCTACCACACAGTCTTTTCATCAGCTGTCTTGTCAGCGCAAAGCTTATGCAGCAGTAGCTTTTCAATACCTATCCCGTGACCTGCTGGAAAAGTCTCTGGAGCTCAATGAGGCTCTTAAAACTGAGCAGCGGTTTACCATGAGTGAGACCGAACGCATGCAGTTGCAAAAGTATTGTGAAGATTACCTGCTTCTTGCTCAGGAAATGCTGCTTGCATCTGATGAATTATTGCTCTCTGTTGGATATGACAAAATTTTATTAAAACAAGCCAGAAATGTGCAAAAAAAACTAGCGTATTTAACTTTGAGCCAAACTAAATTGTTTAGCCCTTAAAATGATATTGTAATGTTCAGATTAACGTTTCCCATTATTTTGTTTGTTGTCTTCTCCTGTCAAAACCCAAACCTTCCTGAAATCCCTGAACACCGGTTAAATACCCTGCTGCACGAAAAAACCTGGAAGGTGACAAGCATATCCGCTGTACGAGAGAATGATAGTACTTCTTTAAATTGGTTAGAAGAGCAACCCGCCTGCATTCAGGATAATATCTTTATCACCGAAGCCCCAGGCACAGGAAAGGTAGGTGCCATCCATGCTGAAGAAGGCAGTAAAATCTGTGATTCTGACGGTTTACAATACCATCACCATATCGCAAGTTGGAAGCTCAACCAAAGCCAGAATATTTTTTATGTTACCATTTTTGATGAAGGTCATCTAATGCTGTATGGATATCCTGCCGGGGAATCCTACATTGATGAGAACTGGACCATAGAAAAATTAACTGCGAACGTAATGCATGTAAAAGTGAAGAAAACCATTGAGGGGGAACCTTATACTTTCACAATACAATTTGGGAGGCAGGATATGAGTTCCTGATTGTTCAAAGTGTAAAAAGCATTTCTCAGACCAATATGGTTTCGGCATTCAGATGAGCCACAAGTTTTGCTTGTTCATGGGCATTGATGGTGTATAACAATATGAATTAAGTCAGGCCGAAGGACTGCTTTGGCCTGATTTTTTCTAAAACCACCTCCTTACTCGCTTCTCATAAGCAAAATAATCTTCTTCAAAAACACTCGCCATAACCCTTTCTTCCAGCACAACGCGGATAAATACAATCAAGACTCCAAGTAATAGCACAATGCCAGAATAGATGCTGGGAATGCAAAGAAAAAAGCCAATCAACATGATTAGTTGCCCGAGATGGAGCGGGTTTCTGGTCTTAGCATAAATACCCCTTTTTAGTAGCAACCACCCTTTTCGCTCACTTTCCCTATTTAATCTTTGTTGATTTTAGGCTGAGAAAACGATCAGGAAGGCTAGCGACATGAGTCCAATGGCTGCCCAGCTCAACCAATGGCTTTTCAATGCCTCAAATAGTACAATGTGTTGATGATAAACCTCCGAGTATAACGAGAATACTGTGACCAAGGCAATCACTAAGAACCATATCAGGCTGTTCAATAGGGTGACTGTTTTAAGTTTGGCAGATTTTTCTTTATTCTTTGGAGCGTAAATTAAAAATGTAAGTAAAAAGTAAAGGAGGAAAAACACCGGCAGAAATATTCTTCAATGGTCAAACCAAAAGTAAAATGATCGGATAACCTAAAGAGAAATTCATCTTTAAGATAGTGATGATAAGCATCCGCCCATTGAGAATTGCCCAGAACTAGGGCAATAATCGTTGCTGCAATTAGAAGCAGCCCTCCGGTTGTTTCCCTGTCCAGAAACTTTCGGGCTGTTTGCTGGATATACGCTATTGCAGATTGGCTATTTTCTACTGACTGATCCATTCCTTTGCCTCATCTTTAATTTCCAGATCAAAGTAACGGATCTCTGCGCTGGTAAATGGTTTCATAAATTGGGTGATCCAATTCTGCCATTTCTTTTCACCGACCATGGCTATTTTTTCATAATCATCGGCATGCGACATATCCATTTTTAAATCCTTCCAGAACGCATTGAATTTCCATCCTGAGAAATTCTCCATCTCAAAGTACCACCGTACTTTTTGCCCACGGTTCACAATGTTACGAATCAACGGATGTATTTTCTGAATATCTGTTTCAGTCAGGTTATCCTCAGCCCTGGTGGCTATTATGTTGATTTTTGGTGAATACAAGTATCCGTAGCATAGTGGTCTATAGTTAAGTTATAAATTTCTTTTTTCCATTTCAGCTTTCGCAATTGCCCGGTCAATAGCTTCTGCCTTTGTGCATTTATCATGGACGTAGAATTCTTCGGCATATTTTAGAGTTTTTATTCTAATGTCTTCATCCAATAAATTCAGTCTTTGTTGATACTCTTTGAATAACTCATTAGCTGTTTCATCAATTACTGAAATTTTCATGCCCAGTGCCTGAAGATTATAAAGAAAATCATTTTTTGGCACCCATTCCCCCATAAAGAAAAAGCCGAATTGGTCAGGCTCATTTTTTAAAATAAGGAGGGCAGTTGTCACCACGGGTATGGCCGTAGCTTCATATAACTCATTATGGGAAATGGTAATTTCCCTTTTGAGACGCGGGCTTTTGGCCGAGACCCGAATTACTCCTCCATAAGGTTTTTTTGTAAAATTTTGAATAGCCCATTTGAACAGGCTAACACCTATATGCATTGGCAAGAATTTATTGAAAATCATTTGCCAACTGAACATGATGATGTTGGCCAACCCGTTGATCCCTGCATGATAATAGGCCATGTTTTTTAAGTTGTATTTTGACGGAATAGATTGTAATTCAGGCATCCAAATTGGGACAGTGATTGTTTTCCCAAACCCCTGAGGAAACTCTGTTATTTTCATTTTAAAGGGGGAAGCCTTTTTTAGCTCTCCTTTTTTAAGGATGTAAGCAGGCTCACTATGGCCTATTATATCTTTTATGCCCCCATCAGGAATCTTGGGATCGCGGTAAACTCCTTCAATAAGGAGCTTTTCAGGCTTATCCAATTCAGACAATGCCCACCGCAGCATAAATCCGGGCAAGCCGGGCTCAAAACCAGCATCCAGTATAAAAAGATGCTCCCCTTCTTCAATAGCTTGCTTCATTTCATTAAAGGCCAGATGCTTTTCCTTTCCCGGGCTGAGGTCAATGTAGTGGGCGTTTTTTGATTTCAGCACAGCATCAATTAATGATAGTGAGTTCTGATAATCTAAAGGAACAGCGACAATTACCAACTGAACCTCTGTGAGTATGCCCGTGAGTTTTTTCCGATTGTTGATATCTACCTCAATGGCTTTTAACACTCCATCTGGAAATTCATTCTGAAGATGTTCAGTTTGCTTTTGGGCCTTCGCAAGCGTCCGACCGGCAATGATAATTTCGTATTGATCATAGCTTGCCAAAAGTTGGGAAATTGACTTCCCAGCCCTTCCATAGCCACCAATGATCAGAATTTTGTCTATATCATCTTTCATCCCTCAAGTTGCTCTTTAAAGTATTCTAATTCCACCAGCGTATGTTCGGCAGCACTTTGAAGCATACCAAAACAGCTTACCATCAGCCAACTGAGCGTGCGCCCACCAAAAGTGTCTTTAAAATTTCCATAAATGCGGTGCGAAACACGATACCCTTTATCGTTGGTTTCTTCAATTCTAAAAGTACCTCCCTCATCTACTGGAATCTTCATGCCGAGGAAATAGTAAATGGTCTTTGCCTTCCAGCGAAAACTCCGGCCTTCATTTACATCATAGACTGTCCCATCCAATTCGGCAGTAATCCCGCCCACTTTTTCCTTCTGGTAAAATCTCAGACTGTCCCTGAACGGTTGCTTCGGTTCGGAAAGAATTTCTGTGCCGCGGTGGGCCGGATTAGAATCTTCAAAAGCCCCTTCAAAATCGCTGGCCATCTCCCAGATATCGTCTCTGTCCGCTTCTATAATTACCGATTGGGTTGTATCCACGGGTAATTGTTGTTGGGATATACCAAACAGAAGCACACCCAATATGAGGAGTGGGATACCAATAGTTTTTAATAGTTTGCTTTTTGATGTTTTCATAACTCACTAGCTTTTTCTTCAATTTTTGAGCGCCTTGTACGGATCGTCTCAATAATCTTTCTCAACCTGTAAAGCTTCCTGATATCCTCATCCAGTGCGTTGAGGCGGTGCTTATAGTCTTTGAATAAATGCTCTTCCATAGATTAAAAAAGTTTTAAGACAAAAAACGCCATGATCAATAAATAGGCGACATAAGCTACATCAAACACAAATATTTGCCATTTGCTAAACCCATGAAGCTGCTTGCTCTGATGGACAAAAAATGAATAAAGCAATGGCATCAATCCTACAAAGGCCAGGTTGACCCAATACAATTTAAAATCCTCCACTGGCGTAGTTACCAGGGCCAAAGGGAAAAATGCAACTGTCATGGTTATGGCATTGTCGGCTATCACGCTGGTGGTTCCTGCGGTAACCTCTCCACCTTTTACCACACTCCAGGTCTTAAATACTTCAGGTGCGGTGGTCATAATACCGGTGATGAATAGTCCTCCGACAATCTCTGATATACCCAAAGCCGAAACGATGTTCTCAGTGGCTTTCACAATGAAAAATGCCCCGGCCGCTATGGCAAATGCCCCGGCAATGGAAAGCCATATTTTCTTTTGTGTCCATTCTACTTTTTCTCCTTCTTTTCTTCCTTTAACAATAGCGTGGGTTAAAAAGGCACCATAAGTCCCAAGCATTATCCATCCGTCAATGGGTTGCAAGCCCCGCCAGGCTTTTGGTAAGGTTAGTACAGCTACCAGTGCGATTATACCTAAATAAGGCAGTGACAAAACGGATACGGAACGCTTGTTTAAAGCCAATAGATTAGCATCCAGATGTTCCTGATGTTTGGGGTTGTTTTTGAATTGTTTGCGTGACGCAAAGTAGGCTATCGTAACCATGAGGGGAATGGAAATGATATTGGAACCTAGTAAGTTTCCTAAGCCTATATTTGAAACACCCCGGGCAGCACTAGTGATATTGATAGCTACTTCGGGGCTTGCTGTTACAATCGCAAGAAAAGCAGCTCCTGCCGAAGCGGTGAGTCCCCATTGTTTCCGCAACATTTTGAGCGGTGTAAGCAATTGGTCAGCTCCCCAATGTGCAGCCCAGGCGGCTGCTACTAGAACTCCTACCCATATCCATGCACTCATTCTTCTGTTTTTATCGGTTAATTATCTATTTAGCTAATTTTAAAATCCTTACTGCTCCACGCATAACAAAGGCGAAAACTATCCCACCAATCGCCAGATCAGGCCATTTGCTATCCAACCAATAAACCAGTACACCAGCCAGGATCACTCCGCCATTTACAATAATGTCATTGGAAGTGAATATGGCGCTGGCCTGCATGTGGGCTTCATCGCTTTTGGCTTTATTGATCAGCCAGAGCGAAACCAGGTTGCCGATAAGGGCCAGTACTGATATGATGATCATCCATTGAAACAGCGGTGTTTCGCTTTCGCTGAAAAACCTGCGCAATACTTCTGAAAAGCCTAAGAGTGCCAATGCCATTTGAAAATAGCCACTGATTTTGGCTACTTTTTTCTTGCGAGACATTGCTGCACCAACAGCAAATAAGCTCAGGCCGTAGACAATGGAATCTGCCAGCATATCCAAGGAATCGGCCACCAAGCCCATAGAGCGGGAAATCCACCCTGTAGTCATCTCTACTACAAAGAACCCGAAATTGATACCCAGCACCCACCAAAGTATTTTTCGCTGTTGGGAGTCGTCAGTAGCTAATGGCAAATCGGCTTTATCTTCCGTATTTTCCAACCGATCGTTGAGTTTGAGTTCTCTAATGGCCTGATGGATCTTGTCTACTTCTTCCGTGTGATATACCTCCAGTTTACGGTTGGGGATATCAAAAGAAAGCTGCTTTACCTCTTTATAAGGTTCCAGCTTCATACGTATCATCTGCTCTTCAGAAGGGCAGTCCATTTTGCTGATATGGAATGTGGTTTTCTTCATCCTATTTATGCGAGCGGCTTTACACCGGATTTTTTGAAAATATTCATGATTTCATCGGGAATCGTCATTGGCTTAAGAGGCGGTACATTTGCCCCACCGGTATTGCCCACCGGTATATGACCTACAAATGATTTTACTCCTCCAACAAGAAGACGTGGAATCTGGCCAACAATTTCCTTATAATTCTTAATGTGAATACCAAACAACAGCATTTTCCAATGAACATAGGTATGGTGCCAAGGATAGGCCTGACCTAAAATATGAGCTCTTTCCAAGTGTTTCCATGCAGTACGTAGGTCGTTTTGATTTTTATTAAACCTATACTGATTAAGCTCTTCTTCAAAGTAGGGTTTGAGCGCTTTGGGCATTCTTGTATTTAGTATCATTCTTTTAGTTTTTACAGACTATTTCTTATAAGCTAACAATCTCAACGCATTAAAGACTACCACCAAGGTGGAACCTTCATGGATCAACACAGCAGGCCCGATGGTCGCAATGCCTGAAATCGTCAGTGGAATTAAAACAGCTACTATTCCCAAACTAACCCAGAGGTTTTGTTTGATAATCCCTTTGGCCTTCCTACTTAAACCGATAGCAAAAGGCAAGGTTTCCAGCTTGTCGGCCATGAGGGCAATGTCGGCTGTTTCCAGGGCTACATCACTGCCAGCTGCTCCCATGGCAATACCTACCGTGCTGTTGGCCATGGCCGGGGCATCATTCACGCCATCTCCCACCATAGCTACTTTGGATTCTTTCTCCTTAAGTTCTTTAATGGCTTCTACTTTTTCTTCCGGCAGCAAGCTGCCCCAGGCATCTGTGAGGCCAATCTCTTTGGCCACTGCATCTGCTACTTTCTGGTTATCACCCGTTAGCATGATCATACGTTTGATACCGATTTCTTTCAGTCGTTTTAATGTGTTTTTGGCTTCTTCCCTCGGGGTATCCATCAGGGCAATGATGCCAATGTATTTGTCATTTTGACGGATCAGCATGGTTGTATTGCCATCTGACTCCAGTGCCTTTACTTTTTCTTCTGTTTCCTTCTCCGGCTTATTATCATCCAGGGATTCAAACAGGTCCAGATTGCCGATGTACACTTTGTCATCACCCAAGGAGGCTTTGATCCCCCTACCAAGCACCGCTTCCAGATCTTTCGCATCAGGTATATCAGTACCATCCAATCGCTCTTTACCATCCCGCACTACAGCTTTGGCCAGTGGATGGTCACTGAGGTTTTCTACGGCTACTGCTATTTTTAACAGTTCTTGCTCGTTTACATCACCTAAAGGAATTACTTCGGTGAGCTTGGGCTTACCTTCTGTTAGTGTTCCGGTTTTGTCAAAAGCCAGGGCGGTGAGTACACCCAGATCTTCCAGCGGACGGCCACCTTTGATAAGCACCCCGCTTTTGGCTGCCCTGGCTACTCCGCTTAGCACTGCACTTGGTGTGGCAATGGCCAAAGCGCAAGGGCTGGCTGCCACCAATACGGCCATTGCACGGTAGAAACTTTCGCTAAACGTTTCGTCCAGTACCAAAAAAGCGAAATTGAGTATGACCACCAAGACCAATACAGAAGGCACAAAATACTTCTCAAATTTGTCGGTCAGCCGCTGTGTAGGTGATTTCTGGGTCTGGGCTTCATTCACCAGTTTCACCAATCGGGAAAGTGTAGAGTCTTTGGCTTCTTTGATCACTTTGATTTCCAGCGTATTGTTGCCATTGATAGTACCCGAAAAAACACGGTTCTCGTCTTTGATGTCTTTTTCCTCCGACCAGTCTTTATCAGGATTATGCACCGGTTCTTTATCTACCGGCACACTTTCCCCGGTGATAGGAGCCTGATTAACACTACTGGTACCGCTGACAACCACCCCATCGGCCGAAATTTTGCTATTGGGCTTCACCACGATGATATCACCGATGCTCAATTCCTCAATACCGACTTCTTCGGTTTTGCCATTTCTTTTAAGCAATGCCGTTTTAGGAGCGAGTTCTGCCAAAGCAGCAATGGATTTACGGGCTTTGTTCATGGCGTAGTGTTCCAGTGCATGCCCCATGCTGAACAGGAATAACAATAAGGCACCTTCTGCCCATTCGCCCAGAATAGCCGCTCCAATGGCTGCCACGAGCATGAGAAAGTCAATTTCAAAACCTCCTTTGGCCACTGTTTGAATGGCTTCTTTGGCTGTAAAAAATCCGCCAAAGAAATAGGCTCCGATATACAATGCCAAGCTCACCCAGGAAGGCACAATCTCTGCGTAAGACAATCCAAAGCCAATTCCGAGCAATGCCCCGCAAATAATGGAAAAAATCAGTTCCGTATTTTTACCGAAAATGCCGTCATGTGAGTGTTCATGATCGTCACCTTCCTCATGGTCGTGGTCTATTTCACCTTCTTTTTGATCTTCGCCTTTTTTAGTTTCTTCTACCTTCTCAAGAAATCGTTCGGCACTTACCAGGGTATCCGGTATATCAAGCCCCTCTTTTCTCAGCGCTTTCAGGATTTCCGCTTCATCCACCTGAGCCGTATCATACTCTACCCGTACCATACCAGATGCCGATACGGAGGCTTCGATAATACCCGCTATCCCGTGGAGGTCACGCTCTATATGACGGGCGTGGCGGGTATGGCGAATGCCTTCTACTTCTATGAGTTTGTGTCCGAATTTCTGCGTGATTTCCACCCCGGTTTGCTCCGCTAACGACTGGATACGATCTAAGGAGATCAACTCCGGGTCGTAATGAAAGCAGAGCTGGGGTACGCCATTGTTTGTTTCGTCTGCTACATGCACTTTTCCAAGGCCTTCTTTACCCTGAAGCTGTTGAATAAGTTTTTGCACGCATTGATCCTTCTCGTCCGGTACTTCAGGCAGGAGCAATGGTATTTTTATTTGTAGTTTTTTCATGCGTGTAAGTTTATTTCCAATTGTCACATGGAATTCGCAATAAACTTATTCATCCTTGGTTGGTATGCTAAGGACTCTAAGTTTATGCTCATTTCATGATTTCTCTATTTATCCTCTGAGCAATTATCACAAATACCTTTTACCACTAAGTTAGCCTCTTCAGGAACATACTTCGGAGGCAACTCCACTTCGGGAATTTTATAACTGGTCAGGCATTTGGTTTGTCCGCATACTCTGCAATGAAAATGCAAGTGTAAGTCCCTTTCAATTTCGCACTTACAACCTTCTTCACATAAGGCGTATTTAGGCACACCTGTGCCATCATCAATACTGTGTACCAGTCCGTTATCCTCAAATGCCTTTAGTGTTCTGTAGATGGTAGTTCGGTCCGATTTCTCAAAGTCTTGATATAAATCGGTCAGGCCAACTGCTGCTTCCCTACCCATGAGGTACTCTAATACCAACAACCGCATGGCGGTGGGTTTTATATGATGGGCTTTCAGGTTTTCTTCTAATTCTTTAATCATCATTTTCTTTGTTAATGTCCATGCTCGGTTGAGCCCTTCTTCATTTCAGCAATCAGATAGTAGGCATTATTCCAGGCCACCAAGGCTCCATCTGGCAGAGGCTCCAACAGTTTAATTTCTATCCAGCCATCATTGCTAGTACCGGTACGTACTTCTATAGGTTTAAATTCCCACTCTGTCTCTCCATCTTCTTCGTGCACTTCCGCTAGAAAGATGTATGGCTTGCCTTCCTCTTCTATAATAGCTTCTTCCGGTAGGGCTTTAACTGTCTTACTTTCAGTATGGATTTTCCCATTGATATACATGCCCGGTATAAGAAAATCTTCTTTGCTTTTGATTTCAGCATGGACATGCACGGCTTTAGGGTTTTGTTCAAATTTTTTACCGACAGAATAAATTTCTGCTGAAAGCTGAGAATCTGGCACTGATTCTATTGTAAAGGAAATTTGCTGACCTTCTTTTACTTTATAGACATCTTTCTCAAATACCATCAGGTCGGCATGAACATGTTCCGTATTAACAATCATAAACATTTTGGTTTGGGGCTCTACAAACTGACCTACCTGTATCAGCACTTTTTCAATGTTACCATCAATGGGGCTCACTACCGGCACATGCTGATATATATCACCCTCGCTTACGGTTTTTACATTGATACTCAATTGTTTTAACTGAGCTTCATATCCTTTGACCTCACCTTTCATAGCCTGGTAGTCTGCCAGGGTTTCCTGATAGGCTTTTCCCGAACCCACTTCTTCTTCATACAGTCTTTTTTGGCGTTGCATTTCCTTCTCCAGGTATTGAAGGCGACTATAGGCCTTTACATAATTTGTTTGTAACTGTGTAATGTTAGGATGAGAAATGTAAGCCAATACCTGCCCTCTTTTAACCTTATCACCCTCAATGACTTTGATTGAAGTCACGTTAGCCCCTAGTATGGCGGTCACCGTAGCTTCGTATTGAGGGGGTACTTCCAATTGCCCGTTGGCTTCTACCGTGCCGGTTAGAGCCCGTGTAGGCAGGCTGTCTACTTTCATATTGAGACTATTAAACTTGAGGGTCGACAGATGAACCGTCCCCATTTCTTCTTCACCTTGACTGCCTTGCCCTTCAGTATGGTTTTCTTGTTTACCCTCAGTATCAGCCGATTTGCTGCCACAACCTGTAAATACGGCAGCTAAAAGCAGTAATGCCCATATATATATCAATTGATTTTTCATCTTCTTATCTGTTTATGTCTAAGAGTCGGTTAATTAATTTGATGTTTTTAAATAGTATTCCAGTTGGTAGCGGCTATCCAGGTAGTTACCAAAGGCATCCCAGGAATCCACTTCTATGCGAATGGCATCCCTGATGTTTTGCAGGAAGGTCACATAGTCAATAGCACCTTCCCGATAAGCCAAAATAGCTCCATCCCTTTGCTCCTGTGCCAGTGGTAGTGCCTTATCCCGATAGTATGCCCATGAATTCAGCCATTTCAGGTACTGCTCTTTCATTCCCTGATAGGCCGCATTCAGTTCCAACTGGTTTTGTCGCAGGTTCTGTCCTGCTATATCCCGCTGTATTTTGGCCGATTGTGTCCGCCCTAGTTCCGGCCCGAAAAACAGGGGAATCCTTATCCCTACCTGGTATTGATAAAAACCGGATTGTCCATCTACTTGTTGTCGGCCATACTGGCCTTGCAACCGTGGAAAAAACTGCGAACGTCTTTCCTTTATGGTAGCATCCGCTACATCTACACGCTGTTTTGATACATTCAGCAACGGATGGTTCATCAAAGAGTCAGCCACATAATTCAGCGGTTCATCCAGTTGGGTAGCTGGGATATCAGGTACGGTAAAGAGGGTATCATTGGCAAACCACAAGTTGAGCCGCTGCAAGGCACTGAGATAATCTCTGTAAGCCTGTTCCTTCTGTATCTGTACCTGATTAGCCTGGTTGGAAGTAGCGAGATATTCCAGCTTGGAAGTGGCTTCTGTTTCCAACCTGATCCTGGCAGCTCTTTCAATATCTGCAAATACCGAATCCAACTGCTCATAAATCTGGTAGTTGTTTTTGGTGGCATACACCATCGCCCAAGCCTGACTTACCTCCCTCTCTAACTCTATCACGGACAGGTCAAGGGCAGATTCGGCTAACGCCACCCGTTCTTTTTGCAATTTCAAACGGGGTGCTATGCCAAAAATATCAATCTGCTGTTGTTGGATGCCTATCTGAGTGTAAACTCCATCCGAGCCATTGCCCACTTCTTCTTTTCCGGTAAATACCTGGGTATTACCAAAGTCCCAGGCTGTTTTCTTCAGGGCCTGTTGGTTTTCTATTTCCAGCGTGGCTGATTGTATCTTAGGATAACTTTCTACCGCACGTTTTCTAGCCTGCTCTAATGTAATCATAGGTAAGCTGTCTTTCTCCTGTCCCTGCTGCTGGGCATTAGCCATAGCCGGTAAGCCAAATAATCCACCACAAACGATGAGGACAATGATCACGTTGGCATTCGGTGCTTTCAGGTTCTTTCTTTTATCGCTCCTTCCTTCTACAAAAGTGTAAAGCACCGGCAGCACTACCAGGGTAAGCAATGTGGCTGTAAGCATTCCTCCAATTACTACAGTTGCTAAAGGACGCTGCACTTCCGCTCCGGCAGACCCAGAGAAAGCCATGGGTAAGAACCCAAATATATCTGTTGTGGCTGTCAGCATAATGGGCCTGATTCGCTCTTTGGTTCCTGTTAAAATTCTTTCTCTGATGCTGGTGACGCCTTCTTCTTTCAATGAATTAAAGCGGTTGATTAAGACCAAGCCATTTAACACGGCTACTCCAAAAAGCACGATAAAACCAACGCCTGCTGAAATACTGAAGGGCATATCTCTAATCCACAGCGCAAATACACCACCAATAGCTGCCAGGGGTATAGCGATATAAATCATGATGGATTGTGAAAATGACTGTAGCGCAAAATAGAGTAAAACGAAAATCAAGAACAGCGCTATTGGAACAACAATGGCTAATCTGCTCTTCGCCCGTTCCAGGTTTTCAAACTCTCCTCCATAAGTGATGTAATAGCCGGGAGGTAACTCTAGTTGTGCATCCAGTTTTTCCTGAATATCATTTACCACTGACTCTACATCTCTTCCCCGTGTATTCACTCCTACATAGGTTCTTCTATAGGTATTGTCCCGCGAGATCTGCATGGGGCCCGGCACATAGCTGATATCTGCCACTTCTTTTATCGGCACTTGGGTACCATCGGGCAGATCAATGTAGAGTGTGCGCAGGTCATCAATACTTTTGCGATGTGCCTCGTCAAACCGGATGACCAGATCAAACCTTTTTTCTCCCTCAAAAATCACCCCGGCCACACCACCGGCAAAAGCAGAGCTTACATACTCATTGAGCTTTTGAATATCCAGGCCGTATTGGGCAATTTTATCCCGGTTGTAACGAACGGTCATTTGAGGAAGTCCTGATGTCCGTTCGGGGTTTACATCACCAGCTCCTGGCACGGTAGAAATAATATCGGCCATCTCCTGCACTTTTTCGGAAAGCACTTCCAGGTCTTCACCATAGAGTTTAACGGCAATATCCTCCCGTACCCCTTCCAGCAACTCATTAAAACGCAGCTCTACCGGCTGGGTAAATACCAGGTTTACTCCTGTAAGATGCGTCTCAAGCTTATCCTTGATTTGCTCAATTAGTTCATCTTTAGTCTCTGCAGACACCCATTGGTCTTTATCCTTTTCTAAGATGAGGTACATATCGGCTATATCCATCGGCATAGGGTCGGTAGGGATGTCCGCCACCCCGATCCGGGCAGTTACTGTTTTTATTTCGGGGAAACTTTCCAGCAACAGGTTCTCAATCCTGATAGATACCTCTTTTGATTCACTTAGGGAACTTCCGGGCCTGATGAGTGCCTGCATGGCGATATCTCCTTCATCAAGCTGTGGTACGAACTCACCTCCCATTCGTGAAAAAATAAACCCGGCTGCTCCCAGCAGCACAATAGCTACGATAATCACAATTGCTTTAAAACGCAGGGCGCTTTTCAGCAAGGGCAGGTAAGCTTTTTGAATACCACCAATGATTTTATCACTTACTCTTTCCAGCCAGCGTTCAAATCGTCCAAACCAGTTCTTTTTGTTTTGAATAGGCTTCATGAATAAGGCCGACATCATCGGTACATAAGTCAGGCACAGGATAATGGCACCAATCATGGCAAAACCAAAGGTGTAGGCCATCGGCTGGAACATTTTACCTTCCACACCGGTGAGGAATAAAATGGGGGCGAATACAATAAGGATGATGATCTGTCCGAAAAATGCCGAACTCATCATGGTACTGCCTGCATCATAAGCCACTTCGTCCATCACACCCTGATTGAACTTAATTTTCCCTGACCGGATGCGTTTCTGGATTTCATACACCGTACCTTCAATGATGATCACCGCCCCGTCAATGATGATCCCAAAGTCAATGGCTCCCAGGCTCATGAGATTAGCCCACACATTAAACTGCTTCATCAAGATGAAAGCAAAAAGCAGGGAAAGCGGAATGGTGGTAGCAGTGATAATACCACCACGGACGCTACCCAATAGAATTACCAGGGCAAAAATCACAATTAATGCGCCTTCCAACAGGTTAGTTTTTACGGTATCTGTCGTTCTGGAAATCAGGTCGCTCCGGTCTATGATGGTATTAATGGTTAATCCTTCAGGTAGAGATTTTTCTACTTCTGCCATACGCTCTTTCACATTTTGGACTACCGCATTGGGATTGGAGCCTTTCAGCATCATGATGATGCCGCCAACCGCTTCTTTTCCATCCTGTGTGAAAGCTCCGTAGCGTACCTGATTGCCGAAGTGTACCTTGGAAGCCACATCACCTACCGTAACCGGGATCCCGTTTTCTGTTTTTATGACGATTTTTCTGATATCGTCCAGAGAGCGCACTAACCCTTCCCCACGGATGAAATTGGACATCCTGTTCTTTTCAATGTACGCCCCACCGGTATTGACATTGTTCCTCGCCAGGGCCTCATATACCTGAGAGATGCTCACATTCTGCGCATTGAGTTTATCCGGGCTAATAGCTACCTCATATTGCTTGATGTAGCCACCGAAAGAATTCACCTCAACCACACCATCAAGCAAGGTCAGTTGTCTTTTAACAATCCAATCCTGTATTGTACGCAACTCCATTGGAGAATACAGCGAGTCATAACCCTCTTGTGGTTGAATAGTGTATTCATAGATTTGGCCTAAACCAGTGGAAATCGGCCCCATAGTAGGGCTTCCGAATTTCTCCGGAATGGTTTCTTTTAATTCATTCAGTTTTTCCTGTACAAGTTGTCTGGGCAGATAGGTACCCATATCGTCTTCAAAAACAATGGTGACTACCGACAGGCCAAACCTGGAAATTGACCGGATTTCATCTACCCCCGGCAGGTTGCCCATGGCCAACTCTACCGGATAGGTAACGAACTGCTCTATATCCTCTGTGGCCAGGTTAGGAGAGACAGTAATTACCTGCACCTGGTTGTTAGTGATATCGGGCACCGAACCCAAATTGACCGTGGACATGGAATAAATGCCCACGCCTATGAGTGCCAGCGTAAGCAGGCCCACGATGAATTTATTCTTTATTGAAAAAGAAATGATTTTATTGATCATACATTTATTAAATTATTTGAGATGGACAGAGAAGAAGTGATGGAACCGTGCCACTATCGCTACCAAAAGGATCAGGTTGACCAACACAATGAAAAACCACTTTAGAATCTGTTTGACGGTGACTTTCTTCCTTCTCTTTTTCCTTTTTTTCGTTTTGTTTTTATTCAATTTTTTCAACTTTCTGAATAAGATTGAATTGAACACAATGAATTTTTGCCTTTGAGTACTAAAGGCTCATTAAAAGAAAATGCCTGACAGGGTAAGTAAAATGCTTGCTGAGTCCTGATAAAAAGGACTTATCAACAGGGCATACTTATCCTGTAAGGCAAGAAGAATTATGATTTGGGGGGCTTGAGAAATCCAGAGATTTCAATGCTTCTGAAATCCTGAAAATAGGCAGAATATAAAACAGGTAATTTTTCGGGATGGGTAAAGGCTATTCCCGAAGTAGATAAGAAATGCACGTGGCAGCAATGACAAACGCAAAGTGGGGAGCAACCGTCCCAACCCTGATTGTGGTCATGGTCATGATTATTATCCGCAACTTTGACTACTGTAATACTTTCCTCGCTATCCTTAAGGGGTACGGTATCCGCACAGGCCATTCCGGCAAGGATTATAAAGTAAAAGCTCAATATATAGCACGCGATTTTCACTATTACAAATATACGGATTAATGCAATGCAAGGGTATTGCAAAGTTTCATCTTCAGGTTTAATGCAGGTGTTTTCTCAAGATTGTTAGTATTAAACGGTTAATACGTTAGGATACCTACTAAAAATAGCTGGAAATGCCTATCTGGAATCCTGCTGTTTTGGCTGTCGGATTGCCCAACAAATCTGTCTCCCATATATACCGGTAATTGGCGCGGATCACTGTTTGAGATGAAGGCCTGAAGCTAATGGCTGGTACAATTGCCTGTACGTCATCATGAATGCTTCCTCCTGTCTCTTCAAATGATCCTACGTTATAATCCACATGTTCAAGCCGAAGTGCCAGGTTAATTCTGGCATTTTCCCAACCGAACATTTCACGCTTTAAAACGGTATAAACAAGATCTATAAACCCGCCTTGTTGTCGGCTTCCAAACTGCTGAGAGTAAGTAGCAGGAACGTCCACAAATGCCCATACCCATTCTCCTGTAATATCCAGGTTTTTTATTGTGGAAGTGTTAAAATCAATTGCCACTACATCCAGCCTCCTTTTTTGATCCAATAAAAGTCCGTCTTCTTCGTATTTGTTATATACATCGCCCATCCAGGACAACCCTATTTCCCCGATTTTCCGGTGGCGAATAGCCGTCTTAAGCGTGATAAGTGGAACGGCATTGAAGTTTTCCTCAAAACGATCTACATTTTCTTTGGCAGCCGGCAGCCAGGTTCGGCCTTCACTATTCGCCACTATCTGATCATTAAAACCATTGGTCACATAAGCTTCGTAGGCCCATACCCATTGCTTTTGATAGGTCTTTCCGTGCAATCCAAAGCCTACATTACTGAAAGTAGCCGGGATAATAGTAGTGGCAGAGATTGGTCTGTCTACAAACTCCCACCTCGGGCCATCGTGATTTTGATTAAATGCCCCAATTGGGTTCATGATAATCCCTCCCCTGAAATTAAGTACTGGATGAAATTCAAAATCAAGAGCAGCAAACTCAATGTTGATCTCTTTGGTACCTTCTTCAAATTCTATTTCTGAGAGAAATTTAATCCGCTCTGTGATAGTGGAAGATACAAACAGGGTCATTCTCGGAATTTTAAAAGAGACACCCTCAGTAATGCCATCTGACACAAAGTATTCTCCCTGTGCTTCAATATAGCCCCCAATTGCTACCGGAAAACTTCCTGCCTGCAGAAAAGGCCGGTTATAAACTGCATCCATATTCAGTTGCAACTGAGAGCTGTCTGTCTGTTGGGCAAATGCTGCATGATTTAAACAAATCAATACCAGCAGATAGCCACTAATTTTATAAATAGATGAAGATGTTTTCATAATCTGTGTTTACTTTAAAGGTTTTAAGATTCGTTTCTGCCGGGCCTTGTACTACATTCCCGTTGGCATCAAATTCGCTCCCATGGCATGGGCATACCAGATAGTGTGGTTGTGCATTTACTTCACAGCCCTGGTGGGTGCATTCCATCCAGAGTGCCATGTAATCATCTGCTGAGAGCCTGTATAATGCAATAGGAAAAGCCAGTGACAACTCTCGCACCAGCACGACTTCTCTTGGCTTTTCCACCCCATCAATAAATTCCTGTTTTGACACTGTGAGCCTGTTGTCTCTGGCTATTGTATTTACCCGATGCACTGAGGTGCACCCAGAAAGTAACATCGGGACTCCGGCAATCGCTAAACACGAACTCCCTGCCAGTTTCAAAAATGTTTTCCTGTCCATCTTAAAGTGACTTTAGGAATGCCAAAAGCTTTTGTTTGTCAATATCACTCAACTGCTCAAAGCTACCCCGGCTATCATTTGCCTCTCCACCATGCATTAAAATGGCTTCTTCAATGCTTTTGGCTCTGCCATCATGCATGAGAAAAAACTCACCTCCTTGCGAATCAGGTGACAGGCCCAAGCCCCAGAGCGGAGGAGTTCGCCATTCATACGTTTCTGCTGACCCTTCAGTGGCCCCATCGTCCAGTTCTGGCCCCATGTCATGGAGCAATAAATCCGTATAAGGATGAAAAGTCTTATTACTGAGAGCCGGAATGTCAGATTCAGGTGTTGTCCAGGAGGGAATATGACATGAGCCACAGTTGATATCAGTAAAGATTTGTTGCCCCTGGATGACATCAGAAATCTCCGGATCCCTTTGGATAGGTGCTTTGAGTGTTCTCAAGTAAAATACCACATCCCGAATGGTCTGGTCACTAACTTCAGGATCGACCGATAGGTCTGTGGCCACATCTAAGGACTCAAAGGTAGAAGTGACACCCATATCCTGATTATAAGCGGTAGCGGTCTGCTGCAACAAATCTACAGCTGCGGCTTTCTTTCCAAAACGACCGATGAATTGCCCGTTGACTGCCTGGTGAAACCATTTTGGTTGGAAGTAATCGGGTGGATCAATATAATTGGGAATCCCTGATATTCCACCTCCATCCACATCATCCGGGTCGGCATTCTTCAGGATTTGTTCATCAGTAAGTGCTGCTAATAAACCAAGCCCGGTAACTGCCGGAGGGGTGAATTTCATAAAAGGTGTGCCCAAAGGTAGTTTTTCTGGCTCAAAACCTGGTATAGCCCGGTTTTGAAGCTGGGGAGCACCCGCAGGAAAATCCGTGCTTTGGCCGGGAGAAGTCTGGCCAAACCTTGTAAGAGTCGTAAAAGGATGGCCTTTACCATCACCCGGATGACAACTTCCACAAGAAGTAGCTACGAACATAGGGCCTAATCCGCTTTCGGGCGTGAATATTTCATCATTGAATGCCACATCTCCAGCCAAAAACCGGTTTTGCTCTGAAAAGGAGAGCGCATCTATGGGTCCGTCAAGTAGCTCATTTTCGGCCGGTGCTTCTGGAAAAACCTCATCACAGCCGTAAATGATGGCGGCCATGAAACAAATAACCGGTAAAACCTTAATTTTTATATTAATCATATTTTTAAATATTGATTAGACAAACTTATTAATTTGTTTTGTCAAAATAAAATTTTAGATTAATCTAAATTATGAAAAATGAATCATCTACAATTGAGAATTATATCAAGGCCATCTATTCTTTATGTGACAAGAATGGCAAAACGACTGTGAGTGCTGTAGCCGAAAGACTGCAAAACAACCCTTCATCAGTATCAGACATGATTAGGCGGCTACATGAAAAAGGGTTATTAGAGAATAAGAGCAAGCTGATTTTGAGTAAGGAGGGCAATCTGCTGGCTTGTCAACTGATAAGAAAACACCGACTCTGGGAAACTTTTCTTGTGAGAGTACTCAATTTTAAATGGGATGAAGTACATGATATTGCTGAGCAGTTGGAGCATGTACATTCGCCACTACTCACAGAAAGACTGGAAGTCTTTCTTGAATACCCAAAATTTGATCCGCATGGTGATCCAATACCTGACAAAAAGGCAACTTACCTGATTTGAATGCGATACCCCTTACTGAAGCCGAGGTTGATCAACTTTATATATTTCGGAGTGTTGCAACAGATAAAAGCGATTTTTTAAACCATTTAAATAAGAAAGGGCTTCAACTTGGCCAAAAATGGAAAGTAACTGAAAAAGAGGAGTTTGACGACTCCGTCAAACTCCTAATTGACGAAAACAAGGAGGTGTATTTCAGTGAAACAGTAGCCCAAAACCTCTATCTGAGCGCTATATAGTGATCTTGGTTATCTCTACCGCAAACTGTTGCCAATCACGCTTACCGAGCTCAGGCTCATGGCTGCTGCTGCCAGCATTGGACTTAAAGCAATCCAAAAAATGCTAACAAGGCTTTTGCATCTGCCTGTAATTAATTGGTAGCCTCAGCATTAAAACCCGCTTTCTGTACCGTTTTCTTTACTTCTTCTTCAGTCAGATCAGAAGTTTCTACAGTAAGTATGCGGTCATCACTTTCAAGGTTGACATCCCATTTTTTTATGTTCTTTTCCTCGTTCAAGAAGGGAGTCACTTTTGAAAGGCATCCGCCACAATTGATATTGGTTTTGAATTTTAAAGTGTTCATTATTTAGTCTATTTAAAGTTTATAATTTGATTCTTAAATTTTTGTTGCTTTCAACCGCAGACTATTGGCTACTACCGATACCGAACTGAAGGCCATCGCCATGCCCGCAATCATCGGATCAAGTAAAAAGCCGTTTACCGGGTATAAAAGCCCGGCTGCTATCGGGATACCGATGATGTTGTAAATGAATGCCCAAAAGAGGTTCTGACGAATACCCAATACGGTTTTCTTAGATAGCTTAAGTGCTTTGGGTATGGACTGAAGGTCTGAAGTGATCAACGTCATCTTCGCCACATCCATTGCTATGTCAGAACCTTTGCCCATCGCGATGCTGACGTTGGCTTGTGCAAGAGCATGTGAGTCGTTGATGCCATCCCCAACCATCGCCACAATTTTTCCTTTGGCTTGTAGCTCTTTTACAAAATCTGCTTTGTCGGAAGGCAATACTTCTGCTTTGAACTGCTTTAGACCTACCTGTTCGGCAACTGCCCGGGCTGTTTGCAGATTATCACCGGTGAGCATGTACACCTCAATATTTCTTTCCTGAAGGGTCTCAATAGCTTTTTTAGATGTTTCCTTGATCTTATCGGCAATTGCAAGCACAGCTAAAGCCTGATCTTGATTGGCAAAAAAGACTACCGTCTTGGCTTCCTTCCGAAGTGTTTTGGCTTTATTGTCAAGTTGATCACTCACGCTGATATTATGTCCGGCAAGCAATCTTTGGTTACCGATATAGAACCTCGTGCCATTTTCATCCTTTGCTTCAACCCCCCGCCCCGTAATGCTGTTAAACTGTGAAATGGTTGCAGATTTAATGCCTTCCTCTTTTAGCTTTTGAACCACCGCTTCTGCCAAAGGATGTTCCGATTGCGACTCCATGGCCAGTACCATGGGCTTGAGCTTTTCGGATTGCCCCTCATCTTCCCAAAAGATATCTGTAACGACCGGCTTCCCTTCGGTGATGGTGCCCGTTTTGTCTAAAACAACAGCATTTACTTGATGTCCTAATTCCAGGCTTTCAGCGTCTTTGATCAGAATATTGTTTTCAGCGCCCTTTCCGACACCAACCATAATAGCCGTTGGGGTAGCTAACCCCAAAGCACAGGGGCAGGCGATCACCAATACAGCTACCGAGGTAAACAATGCATGCGTGAAGGCATCATCTCCACCTACCAACATCCAGGTAATAAAAGTCACGATGGAAATAACCATTACTATCGGCACGAATATTCCGGCTATCTTATCCACCAGCTTTTGAACCGGGGCTTTACTCCCCTGGGCTACTTGCACCATTTTGATTATTTGGGCAAGTAAGGTCTCCCCGGCTACTTTCTCTGCCGTAAAGCGAAAGCTACCTTTCTGGTTGACCGTCCCTGCAAACACTTTTTCACCTTTGCTTTTCTCCACCGGTATGGGTTCTCCTGTAATCATGCTTTCATCCACAAAAGAATTTCCCTCAGCCACTTCACCATCTACAGGTATCTTCTCCCCCGGACGAACCAAAATGGTATAACCCACCTCAACCGAGGCAATGGGCATTTCCACTTCCTCTCCATCCACAATCACTCTCAATGTTTTGGGCTGTAAACCCATTAGTTTTTTGATGGCAGAAGAGGTATTGGATTTCGCTTTTTCCTCCAATACTTTTCCCAGTGAGATGAAAGTGATGATTACGGTAGCCGCTTCATAATACACATGTGGATGTATGCCCCGGCTGTGCCAAAACTCAGGAAATAAGGTATTGAACAAGCTGAAAATGAATGCAATCCCCGTACTCAGGGCCACCAACGTATCCATGTTGGCCTTCCCGTGCCTGGCTTGTTTATAGGCATTAATGAAAAAACTTCTGCCAAACCAGAATAAAACCGGAATGGTAAATGCCAGAGAAATCCATCTGCCCGGCACCCAGTCCATGTAGAACATGCCCAGAATGAATACCGGTAGCGTTAATATAGCAGACCAAATGGTGCGTCTTTTTACTTCCTGATAATGCTTTTCCTGAAGCTCCTGCTGCGCTTCTGATGGATTTTCAGCGTCAATAATCAAATCATAACCAACTGACTGTAGCGCCTTACGCAAATCCTCTGAGGTGAGTGAATCGTTATATTCTACTAATACCGAACTATTAGCGAAATTGACACTTGCCTTGGCCACACCTTCAGTATGGGCAAGGATGGACTCCACGCTGGAGGCACAGGAGGCGCAAGTCATCCCCGTTACCGGAAAGGATTTTTTTAGTGTCTTGCCCATCTTTTGAGATGGTTTTCTGTTTGGTTCAATAATATCTATGGCTTCCATATATCATTTTTTAATCTATATGTTCTGAGATGAACAATACAAAATTCGGAAGTGCAGAAGGAATAAGTACTATAGGATTTGCTTAAGGTTTTACAAAATTTTCAGTATGCCGAAGCATCTGGATTTGAATATTGAATAATTATATGTTATCCAATGTGTTTCTTTTTCTATCAATAGTACTTTTAAACTGAGAAGGTGTCATACCAGTGACTTTTTTAAATTGACTACTTAAATGTGCCGCACTGCTGTATCCTAACTGAAAGGCTATTTGGCTCAGTGTAAGTTCATCATAGATCAGCAATTCCTTAATGCGCTCAATTTTCTGGCGGATGATATATTGCTCAAGGGTGATGCTTTCTACCGAAGAAAAAAGCATGCCGAGATATTTATAGTCATAGTTGAGTTGGTCAGCGATCAAATCAGCCCATTTCACATCTAAAACTTCCTGTGAATGATGAATCTTTTGAACAATCAAATTTTTCATCTGCTCTATCAGTCTACTTTTACGATCATCTATAAGCGAAAAACCTACTGTTTCCAGCCCTTCATTTAACCTGCTTTTTTCCTCATCCCCTAATCCTTCTTTGAGTTCAATCTTACCCAGTTCCACATTTTGAAAGGGTATCTCTAATTCTTCTATGAGTTGCTTAACCGCTGTTATACAGCGTGGGCAAACCATATTTTTAATATGTAGAATTTTACTGTCTGTCATTTAGATATGGCATTTATCATCATTTAAATAAACACTTTTTAGTGTGTTATGATTTATAAAATTCGGTGTTTGATGTACGAAATTATTGGCTTATACGGTTTGATGGTTCACTATTTTTATTCAATGAAAATACTACGAAAAAATAATTTTACGAGCGCATATAAAACTCAGTATTGGATTGACTATAATAGCCAGGAATGGTGAAAGTCCTATATCTAAGAAAGGTACAACAGGCATTCTTTTATTGTAGCTCCAAAAGTCTAGTTCTACAGCCACCCACTCTGCGGTAAACGAGACTAAACCGGCCATTATGAGGACGATTAGCAATATTTTAAAATTAAAATTTCTAATCCAGTACTTGTCTTTGAGGACAACAGCAACAAGGCCGTATATGATGAATGTGAGTACAACATCTCCAATCGTGCATCCGAGGAAGTAGATGCTTTTCATAAAGAGATTGTACTCATTATATAAACCGGCATGAAGGTTTTCCCAGATAAAGTTCAGAACAAAAGCTATCAGCGCAATCCATGTTAATAAACTTTTAGCTTTAATTGTCTTAGGCTCCTCCATGTTTAAAGTTCAGGAATGGCTTTAATGCAATGCCATTCCTGCTATTCTGATTTTACAGTGATTTCACCTCAAAAGAAACCTTCAGCTTTTCCCATGCCATAGTTACTTCTGCTGTTGAATTGCCCGTTTCATTCACCGCATAGGTAAGTGCTTCCTGGTTTTCTGATAGTTTCTCAGGGTTCACTTTTATCCTTACTACATCAAGGGATGGATCATAGTCATCACTCATGTGCTGATCCCAGTTTTTATTGATGATCAACGTCCATTCGTTTTCACCAGGAATAGTGAAAAAACCATATTTTCCTGCTGGAACTTTGGTGTTATTAATCTCTACATCTTCTGAAAAATTGATGGCTGTTGCCCTGTGTGCGCCAGTGGCCCATACTTTGTCATATTCTACCAGGCCTCCCCAGATTGTTCTACCCCGTACACTTGGGGAAGAATAATCAATGTGTATGTGTGTATCTCCTGCATTTCCCATAGCTGCCGTCTTTGGACTCTTGGGTTTAGGCTTATCATCATTATCTGCACCATGGGCAGCATGATCGTTTGCAGGCTTGTTACAACCTCTGGAGAACTGGAGATGAACGATCTTCCACATACCTTCCTCTACCTGCATGGAAAGGGTTATCAATCCGGCAGAATTAATCTGCTGGCCTTGCATCTCGCCCTTAATCAAATAATTGCCTCGCAATAATGCCATCTCTTTGTTGATTAGGGATTCGGCAACTTCAACAGAGAATGTCATCTCCTGCATCTCCTCAATTTCTTTTCCCAAATGACCGTCTCTGTAGTGCTCCCAGGAATCATCAACCGATCCCTGTTCGTATATTTTTGCTTTTGGAGAGAAAACTGCATTCAACGGCTCCAAATTTTTATCATTTACTGAACTGACAAATAAGTCCAGCACTTCGTTGGCTGTATTTTTGGGTTTGACTGAATCATTGCAGGAATACATTAGTATTGATAAAGCCAAAATAGTGGTGGTAAATAATTTTTTCATCATAGATTATTGGGTTAGTTATAAATATTTAAGCAATAGTAATTTCTTCATCCAGGTAAACCTGCTGGATCAGATTAAGCAGTTCAACGCCTTCGTTTCTAGGTCTTTGGAATGCTTTCCTTCCCGAAATCAATCCCATGCCTCCTGCTCGTTTATTGATAATAGCCGTTTTTACCGCTTCAGCATAGTCCGAATCACCAGATGATGCCCCTCCCGAGTTGATCAGGCCTATCTTGCCCATGTAGCAGTTGGCTACCTGGTATCGGCACAGATCAATTGGATGATCCGAAGTATATTTCTCATACATTTCTTTAGAAGTCTTACCAAAATCCATAGCCTTGAAACCGCCATTTGTTTCAGGCAGCTTTTGTTTGATAATATCTGCCTGAATGGTCACTCCCAGATGGTTGGCCTGGCCTGTGAGGTCAGCGGCTGTATGGTAATCCTTGTCCTTGGTTTTGAAGGCTTCATTTCGGGTATAACACCACAAGATAGTGGCCATCCCTAATTCATGGGCATAAGCAAAGGCTTCTGAAATTTCACGTATCTGCCGGTTTGACTCTGCCGACCCAAAGTATACGGTAGCCCCAATGGCGCAAGCCCCCATATTCCAGGCATCCTTTACCGTTCCAAATAAAATCTGGTCATGCTTGTTGGGATAGGTTAGCAGCTCATTATGGTTGATTTTTACGATATAAGGAATTTTATGCGCATACTTTCGGGCGTTAAGCCCTAATACACCAAAGGTAGAGGCTACACCGTTACAACCTGCTTCCAAACCAAGCTGTACAATATTCTCCGGGTCAAAGTAGTCCGGATTGGGGCCAAAAGCACTCCCAGCGGAATGTTCAATACCCTGATCTACCGGAAGAATTGACAAGTAGCCCGTGCCTGCCAGGTTACCACTATTATACAATCTTGATAGTGAATTAAGCACCTGCGGATTTCTGTTTGTATTCAGAAAAACCTGATCCAGATAATCCGGTCCGGGTATGGTAAGCCTTGTTTTGTCAAAGGTTTTGCAGCTGTACTCTAACAGGTATTCAGCCTGATCTCCTAAATATTCATTTATCTTTTTCATATCCATTCTATTTACAGTTGACAATTATTGACGTTTTTTACTTGTTGATTTTAACCTCGGGACGACCAGAACGGTTACAAGTAGTAATACTGTTCCGATGATCGGGTATGGCCAGGATTTGCCAAAGGTGTACAACCAAATACCCAAAATAGGCCCCAGTACCTGACCGATGCTATTAACAGATGTTTGTAGCGAAAGATTAGCTCCGGTGTGGTTTTTATCAATGAAAGAAATCATAGCGATAAGATTTGGCGTAACCATGGCTCCTCCTACCGCAAAAACGATGATCATAGCGTAGACAAACAAGTTGTGTGTCCAGAAAGAAAAAGCGAACATGGCCAATGAGGCTATTGCAAAGCCGATAAATAGTTGTGTGTTTATAGACAATTTTTTCTCATCAAGACTGGCAAAGAGGGGCTGTAGTGCCGCCATGATCAAACCACAAAGCATAAAGCCCAGGCCTATCTGTGAAGTAGTAAAAGTAAGGACATCCTTAGCGTATACGGAAAAGACCGTTTCAAATAAGGTAACTGCTAATTGAATAACCAATGACATCAGTAACAGTAATATAAAATCTAATCTGATGCTCAATCTTGATTGCTGTACTTCTTGTAGAATATCAAGGTTACGTCTTTCGGGATTTTTCAACCATCCGATGGTTAGAAACAAAATCAATACCCCTAATAATGCCACCGCAAGGAAAGGAACGCTGAATTTATCTAGCAGTAAATGCCCGAAGCTGGTATTAAAATGCAGGTTGGTTTGAGCGAGATAACCACCGATCATCGGCCCGGCTATCACTCCCGTACTTACAGCCACCCCGGACCATGCCAAGACTTTCCTTCGCTGCATGCTGTTGGTAATGTCACTGAGGTAAGCATTACCAACGGGGATAACCGAAGATGAGAAGATCCCTCCAAGGATACGGGCCATGTACAACATGGTTAAAGAAGTAGCCAGGCCGGTTAATGCCTGCATAACAACAAAACCTGTCAGCCCCATAATGATGAGTAGTTTACGACCGAAACGGTCGGATAACTTACCCCAAACTACCGCAAATAATAGTTGAAAAAATGGGTATATGCTGGTAAGGATACCAATGTGATAGTTGATATCCTCATCCGCCACTACACCGGACTTTAAAGCAAGTCTTTCCGTATAGTAGGGTAAAACGGGCAGCAGTACGCCATACCCGCTCATAACCACAAAAATACTCAACAGGACAATTATTATCCTGCCAAGAATTTCTCTATTACCCATTACTTGTTACCAATTTTTTTCTTTAAAAGTTGGGCATTGATTGCCACTATAATGGTACTCAAACTCATAAATACCGCACCTACCGCAGGCCCCAATACAAAACCGGAAGTGTAAAGAACACCTGCTGCTAACGGAATGGCAACCGCGTTGTATCCCGTAGCCCATATCAGGTTTTGGATCATCTTATTGTAAGTAGCTTTTCCAAACAGGATCAGATTGGCAATGTCTTGCGGGTTGCTATTGACCAAAATAATGTCGGCTGTTTCGGCTGCCACATCGGTTCCTGAGCCCACGGCAATACCTACGTTGGCCTGTGCCAGTGCAGGCGCATCGTTCACCCCATCACCGGTCATAGCGACAAATTCATTCTTAGCTTGTAGGTCTTTTACGATTTCAACCTTCTGGTGTGGCAATACCTCTGAGTAGTATCCGTCCAGGCCTAGTTCTTCACTTACTGCTTTGGCGACTGTTTCATTGTCACCGGTAGCCATCATCACTTTAATGTTATTGTTTTTGAACACTTTAATTGCCTGGGCACTTTCCGGCCTGATCTCATCGGCCAGGGCGATGTACCCGGCCAGTTTATTATCCACCAGCACAAATACAACTGTCTCCGCAGCACTGCTGTAGGCACCATCAGGTAGGGAAATATTCTCATCTTTCAGATAACCCGGGCTCACTACTTTTACATCTTTTCCTTCCACTTTTGCTTCTACCCCTTTACCGGTAATGGCATTGAAGTTTTCCGGTTTGGGTACGGCTATGTCTTTCTCTTTTACTTTTTTGATAATACCAACGGCAATAGGATGTTCCGAACTTTGCTCCAAAGCACTGGAAAGCCGAAGTAGTTCGTCTGCCTCAAATTGCTGATCTACCGCTTCTACACGGGTAACGCCAAAATCGCCTTTGGTCAGGGTTCCGGTTTTATCAAAAACGAGGGCCGAGATCTTTCTTGATTCCTCAAAAGCAGTCCTGTTTCTAATCAGCAGACCATTCTGTGCCGAAACCGCAGTGGATATGGCTACCACTAATGGTATGGCTAAGCCAAGCGCATGCGGACAAGCAATGACCATGACGGTAACCATTCTTTCCAGGGCATATACGAAAGGAAAGCCTAAAAACAACCAGGTAGCCAGCGTACCAAAACCAATGGCCAATGCAATATAGGTAAGCCACTTGGCGGCACGGTCTGACAAATTCTGCATTTTTGACTTAGACTTTTGCGCCTCTTGTACCAGCGTAATTACCTTATTGAGGTAGCTGTCTTTACCTGTATGCTCTACTTTTACTTTTAGTGAGCCATTGCCATTGAGTGACCCTCCGATTACTTTATTCTCAAGGCCTTTTTTTACCGGTTTGGATTCCCCGGTCAGCATAGACTCATTCAGGTAACTTTCCCCCTCTACGATAATGCCATCAGCCGGAACTTTTTCACCGGGTTTAATCAAAATAATATCATCTTTTTGCAAGTCTTCCAGCTTCACATCTTCTACCGTGTCACCTTTGACCCGATGCGCTTCTGAGGGCATCATGCTTACCAATAACTGCAGGGCTTTTGAAGCTCCCAGTACGGATTTCATTTCCAGCCAGTGGCCGAGTAGCATGATATCAATCAGGGTGGCCAGTTCCCAAAAAAAGTCTTCTCCTTCAAGGCCGAACACTGTTGCGGAACTATAAAAATAGGCAACACTAATGGCCATGGATATTAAAGTCATCATGCCCGGGGCACCTTCCTTCAGCTCATCCTTCAATCCTTTCAGAAAAGGCCAGCCTCCGTAAAAATAAACGATGGTAGAAAGCCCGAACAGAATGTAAGCATTGCCCGGCAGCAGCCACTCATAACCGAAAAATCCCTGGATCATTGGCGAAAAAACAAGTATAGGGACAGTGAGTACCAGCGATATCCAGAATCGCTTTTTGAAGTCCTCTATCATCATTTTATGATGATCATGTCCCATTTCACCATGCCCGGGGTTGTGACCCGAATGACTACTATGCCCATGTCCTTCATGTCCGGAATGATCTTCATGCTTTTTACTTTCTTCGTGCTTATGGTGTGTGTGATTATGCTCTTTATGATTTTCCATAATGACTATTTTTTATTTGTTCGGGTATTTCAGATTTAGTTTTTCAAGCTGTTCGGCTAAAATTTTAGCTGCTGTATAATTACGAAACCAGCGCTTATCTGCTGGGATGATGTGCCAGGGCAGATGGTCGCAGGCATTCAATATGGTATGATACGTTTTCCTGTAGTCATCCCATTTTTTTGGGATAAGTTCATCTTCTTTGGCATATTTCCATCGTTTGTGCGGTTTTGTCTTACGCTCCTCAATACGCTTTACCTGCTCGTTAGCCGATAGGTGTAGATAAAACTTTAAAATCAATGTACCATTCGCCATCAGATGATGTTCCAGTTCATTGATCAGGTTGATGCGGTGCTGCAAGACATCTTCTGAAAGGCTCTTGTTTGTAGCCGGAACCAGAATGTCTTCATAGTATGACCTGTTAAATACCCTGATCATACCTTTCTTGGGAAAATGTGGATAAACGCGCCATAAAAAGTCATGTTTGAGCTCATCAATTGTGGGTTTCTTAAACGATGTTACCTGCACGCCCTGCGGGTTCATGCCGCTAAAAGCGTGACGGATCGTACCATCCTTTCCGGAGGTATCAAGCCCCTGCAAGACAATGAGCATGCTGTATCTTCCATCGGCATAGAACTTATTCTGCAACTGAAAAAGCTCCTTTCGGAGTTTTTTCAAGGCTTTCTTTGTTTCCGCCTTATCGGCATCTTTCGGTGGCAGTGTTGATATGTGTTCTAACTCAACCATCTGCTTTTATTCAATTTCTTTTGCGTTCTGTTCATATTTCATGGTAAACCAGGCCCCATCATCCTCTGTAAACTGCTGACGTTGCAATACGAAATCGTTAGTCAGGTATTCTTCCACGACATAGTTTATCGTTTTAATACGGATTCCCATCATGTATGCTTCAATAACAGCCTCACTACTGATTTTTACTGATTGGTCCACTACCTCCTTTTTCCTGTTTTTTATGGTGACCAGGCTTTTGGATCCGAAAAAACTTAATACCCCGGATTCAACACTCATCTTCAAATGAATATCTTTTAATTCTTCTCCTTTTCCCAGTTCATACAGTTGCTGAAAGTCTTCTGAAGTGACATCCACTTTTATCTTCTCGTCATCCGGATCAGTAAAAGGAAATACATTCAATAACACATCAAACTCATTGGGATTGCACTGATATGTGGTCGTGTACTTTTCCGTAAGCCGGCCGCTTTCGTCATAAAGCTCGGTTATTACCTTTATCCGATAAGTTTTACCCTGCTGCTCTAACTCACCAGTTAAAAATATCTGCTTGCCCTGCAGGTCTCCATTTTGATCAAAGTTTTCACGTACTATTCTTTTTTTAGCTATTTGCTCAATGAACATTTCTTTCTCCTGACCATACAAAATTGCAGGGGCAAGTTGCAGACACGCTATTAAGGTGAGTAGCGCACTACGCATGATGCTTCATCAGTTGGTTAATCTCTTTTGCCAGAATATCTGAAAGGTCAATCTGATTACTTTCATGCGGGATGGTATTGCACGTTACGACCTGTTGTACCCCTGCATTTTTTAGATCCGCATAGGCTGAGCCCGCAAATACGGCATGTACCCCAACACAAACCGGTGGGTGCATTCCGGCTTTTTTTAAATGGCCGACTGTCTCTATCATCGTTCTGGCGGTGGAAATTATATCATCCACCAATACCGGGGTGTGGTCTTTGTATTTTGCTACATCGGGGACGGACACTTCCACATCCCTGTCACCATGCCTTACTTTCTCTAACACGGTAAAAGGCGCTCCGGCTTCTTCTGCTACCTGGGAAACCCATTGCTCACTTTCACTATCCGGGCCGATGAATACCGGCTTTTCAATATTATCGCTCACCCATTTTGAAATGTGAGATGCCGCATGGATGAGTTTATTAGTTACGGTGTAAATTTCACTTAACGAATTTCTACGGTGAAGGTGTGGGTCAACGGTGGTCAACGTTTCTGCAAAGCCTGATATTAATTCAGCAAAATACGTAGAGGTAATACCTTCTCCCGGATTAAACTGCTTATCCTGACGCATGTAGGCCAGATAAGGCGCTACCAGGCACGTACAGGCAGCACCAAGTTCTTTGGCCGTCTTACTTAAAAAGTACAGGGGCAGCAATTTGGTATCCGGCTCATGCAGCGTACATACCATTACCACACATTTGCCCTTTACCTCAGAGTGAATCTGCACATAACTTTCCCCATCGGGAAACTGCCGGATGGTTGCCTCTCCCTTTTCAGCCTTAAGGTGTCCTGCTATTTTTTTTGTAAGGTCTTCGTTGCCCGGTAAGGCAAAAACTATCATTTCCATATTTTAAGTCGCTTTGATTTTAATAATTTGTTTTTGTGCATCCAGGTAAGAAAGGGCGTATTCAAGCTCTCCTTGTGACTCAGCATGGATTTCAAACAGGGTATCGTTCTCTTCCACATGAGTACCCAATGGTGTAAGCAGCAAAATGCCTGCTGTCATAGCACCGGGAGCACCGGCCAGCTTAGCCACTTTGGCCAGTCTACGATTATCAATTTCTGAAACTACTCCACTTGCTGCGGATCTAATCCTATGCTTATGGGGCGCTACCTCAGGTTCCCTGAAAAAACCTTGTGCCTCGCAGATAGCGATGAATTTTCTGTAACCATCTCCGCTTTTCAAAATTCTCAAAGCTTCAAGAGTGCCTGATCCTTCGGCTGCTATTCCTCCCATTTCAAGTAATCTGCCTGCCAGTATTACTGCTCTTTCTCGCAAGTCTTCAGGTGCATGATCTTCATTTCTCAAGACAGATAGAACATCCCTTGCCTCCAGTGCAGGACCAATACCCCGCCCCACAGGTTGTGACCCATCGGTTAATACAATATCAATATTCAGCCCAATGGCTTTGCCTACGGCAACCATCTTTTCTGACAGATGCTCAGCGGCCTCCTGCGACCGTACCTTAGCCGTAGGACCAACGGGAATATCAATCACCACATCGGTAGAACCTGCTGCCGCCTTTTTAGAAAGCACGGAAGCGATCATCTGCCCTTCGCTATCAATATCCAAAGCTTTTTCTACCCGGATGAGTATATCATCTGCAGGGCTTAGCTGTACTGATCCACCCCAGGCCAGGCACCCCCCTTCCATCTCCACCACATTTTTCATTTGTCCTGTGGTAAGATTTACGTTGGTGACTACCTCCATGGTGTCAGCAGTACCGGCAGGAGAAGTAATGGCACGGGAAGAAGTTTTAGGGATGGTCAACCCGGCTGCGGCAACAATAGACACTACCAATGGAGTAGTTCTGTTACCAGGCAAGCCACCTATGCAGTGTTTATCATAAACTTTATCCTTGCCCCAGTCCAATTTGAAACCCACATTGATCATAGAACGGGTCAGGGCAATCACTTCGTCCTGATTTAATGAGTTCCCTGTGCTGGAAGCCAGAAAAGCCGACAATTGAATATTAGATAAGTTACGATTGACGATATCGCCAATGATCCTGTCAAACTCGGCCTGGTTCAGTCGGTGTCCATAAATTTTCTTACGGACATCACTCATGGAATCAAGCGCATCTAAATGGCTCAGCCTAAGTAAGTCACCTTCTTTAGTTTCCAGGGCTTCAATAGCGGCATCAGAAAGGCCCAATTGGTCATGACTTAATTGTGACTCATCATCCCAAACGATAAGAGACGCTACAATGGTTTTTTCTCCTTTTGAAACTTTCATACGATTTAAAGCCTCAAACCCTTCCGATATACAAACCGGGCAGTCCTTACGCATAAATACCATATATTCGTTTCGGGCATCTATGCCTAATCTTACTAGTTTTAATACGTTATGCCGGGTATCCTTTGCTTCCATCACAATTCTACCTTTTGATTAAGTTGAGGGATATCTGTTTGCCATCCTTTATTATCTTCCAGGGCTTTTGACAAAGCTTCTGCCTGCTCTGCTTCCCCATGAATAATAAAAATCTTTTCGGGTTGTTTTTTAATTTCAGAGAGCCAATCAATCAAATCGTTTTGATCACCATGCGCACTCAGTCCGTCAATGTGTTCCATGTGCATGTTGAATGGCAGCCATTTGCCATACACTTTAATTTCTTTTGCACCTTCAAGTAGCTTTCTTCCTCTTGTTCCTTCTGCCTGATAGCCTACAAAAAGTAGGGTGTCGTTACTATTGCCTGATCTTGTTTGCATGTAGTTGAGTATTCGTCCGCCCGTCATCATACCACTTCCGGCAATAACGATCTTAGGTTTTTCATCCTCCCGCAGTGTCAGGGTTTCCCGATAGTTGCTCACTACCTGAAAATGAGAACACATTTCATCACATTCTACCGGCTTGAGCTTGTGCCAGTCCCTGGAAGCATGAAATAGATGGAGTACATTAGCACCCATAGGGCTATCCATGATCATTGGTATTTTTGGAATCCTTTTCTCCTTCAAAAGCCTCCAAAGCATTAGCATCATGAGCTGAGTGCGCTCTACGGCAAAACTGGGAATGAACAGGCTTCCTCCACGCTCTACCGTTTCGTTGACTATACGTTCCAGTTCCGGGACAATACTTTCTTCTTCAGGATGAATCCTTCCTCCATAGGTGGATTCAATAAGCAGGACATCCGCTTTTTCAGGCTTTTTTGGCGTATACAAAAGTAAATCTTTTTTTCTGCCAATATCACCTGAAAACACCAGGCGGCTATCGTTGGTCTCTACTTCAATAAAAGTTGATCCGATGATATGGCCATTGTATTGCCACCTTACTTTAAAGGCACCTTCAATTACATGCCATTTACCTTCTGAAACAGGGTTGAAAAGTGGAAGGGTATTTTCAACGTCTTTTAAGTCATAGAAAGCCTCTGCCGGACTGTGCTTACTGTAACCCTCTTTATTTGCCCTGGCTGCCTCTTCTTCCTGAATTTTGGCGCTATCCTTTAAGATAATTTCTGCGATTTTTAAGGTAGGCGCACTACCATATATTTTTCCTCTAAAACCAAGCTTTACCAAACGAGCCAGGTAGCCGGTATGATCAAGATGTCCGTGCGTAAGCACAACAGCATCAATGGCTTTCGGATCATATTCAGGTTGTTCCCAATTGAGTAAACGTAATTCTTTTAATCCTTGAAACACACCGCAATCCACCATCAGTTTTTTATTTCCTGATTCAAGTAAATATTTGGAGCCTGTAACCGTACCAGCGGCTCCTAAAAAGTTTATGGTCATTTTATCATTCATTTGTTGTGTTACGTACTACCTGAGCAAATTTCCTCTCCCTCTTTGATGATTCTTTTGACTCGTGTATGAGAAATGCCCATTTCTTCAAGTACTTCGGGTTTATCGCATAGCTCCTTACAAAGCACGATCATCTTATCAATCAGCTTTTGCTTCTCAGCCTTTGTAAGGCTGGTAAGACATGTAACAGGGTGCAGACCAGACATATTTATCCGGTCGCTAATGCTTCCTTGCTGTGGATAATCCCAACCTATCAGTATTAGACCTGAACATTTGCCATATTGGATGGCATCTTCGGTAAACCGGGTATTGGTCACCACCCAGCCTTCATGAAATTTTGTCGCGTGTCCTTTGCGCTTTTCCCATTGCTTTTTCACATCCTCAAACCGGGATTTGATATAAAGTGGAATTTTCACATCACACTTATAACCTTGGCGGTTATGAAATTTGCACTCCACCATGAAGTGCTGATTATCTTTCTCAGCCTCCACATCTATTTCATGAGAGACGCAATGCCCCTGAATGATTACCCCGACTTTAGTACGGTACCCCTGATGTTTTAAAATTTCACCTACAAACTTTTCAAAGGGATATCCTGAAGGGCCCAGCTCCAGAATCGCCTGCTTGATCTTATACCTGCCTGCTACAGGTTTTGAGTGCTTCCGTAGCATGGAGAATGCTTGGCTGTAGATTTTCTTTGTGGACATGCCCTCAACAAGCTGCGCTTCAATCTCACTCACAATCCGATCAATAACGGCAGAACCGGCCCCGGCCCTTTCAAGGGAGTGCCTAAGTTTTGTTGGTGAAAATGGTGCTTTTTCTCCGGAAGCCTTGGTTATTAAAACGGTCTTTTCTGGCATTCAGTCTACTTTAACAATTTAATGTTAAAGTTAGAATTTTACACTCGGAGGTATTTATGATATCTCACTTTCGATGTACGAAATTACGCTATTCAAAGTCAGTCTCTGATCACTAGTTGAACACCTAAAATCAAGCCTCAAATAAGTCTTGATTTATTAGTTCCACGTATAGTATCTAATAAGATCTTCCTGATAAATCCAGAAAAATTTACTTATATCAAAGTAGTTCAAAGGAGCCAGGTTGTGCTTTGATTTCATTTCTTTAACTACGGCACCATACTCTAAATAATCATCGGGAGAAAAACAACTTTGAGAAAAAGCTTCAGCAATTTTTAAAGAATGACTGTTCCATAGTGGAAAGTAAGCAGGGCAATGAACTGCACAATATCTTGAGGCAAATTCTATGTTTTCATAATCGATAGAGTTGTTCCCGTTTTGAGCCACGCTAACTGCAATTAATAGCTCACCTTGACCTAACGAACTATCTATTTGCAATTTTTTGATATTATTTTGGAAACCACACCTTATGAAATAATCAGCTCTATCATGGTTGGCCACTGCCATCACCTTTTCTTTGATCACATCAATATCCTGATTGCCCGGTCGGAACCTGATGAAATTGATGAGTTTTTTATCAGTAAGAAAGTAGCCACGAATATCTTTAATATGGTTGATATGTTCCTCTATCATCTTATCCATCTTCATTATCAGCTATTGAGGTTTTATGAGTCATCTTGTTTTTGGTAATGCTACCATACCATTGATTGAAAACCACACAAGCAGTCAGGTCTCCCGTTACGTTTACTGCCGTTCGGAACATACCCAACAAGCGCTCCACCCCAATAATAATGATGATACCTTCGGCAGGAATACCTGCACCACCAAGTACGGAAGCCAGAATAACTACACCTCCACCGGGAATGGCCGGAGTACCTATTGAAGCTGCAACAATGGTTACTATTACCACAATGATGTTCAACAAGCTCATCTCCAGCCCATACGCCTGGGCGATAAATAAAGTGGTTATGGTTTGATAAAGTGCTGTACCATCCATGTTGACGGTAGCGCCTATAGGGATAATAAAGTTGCTGATTGCGGGATCAACTTTCAGTTTTTCTTCTGCTGTTTGCAATGAGAGTGGCATAACGGCTGCCGAACTGGTCGTAGAAAAAGCCAACAATTGTGCATCCCTGATTTTTCCTAGAAATTTTAGTGGATTCCTTCTGCCTGGCAAACTCACTATTAACAAATAGATACCTACAAGAATAAGTAATCCGGCTAGTACAACGGCCACATAATAACTCAGTCCGGCAAGAGAACTTAAGCCTACACTGGAAGTAAGTTGAGCCATAAGCCCAAAAACAGCAACAGGCACTAAAAGCATGGCCCACTTGACTACTGTCATACAAATTTCCTGTATTGCACTCAGCAGCAACCTCACAGGTCTTAACAAGTCTGAGGGTAGTGACAGCACTGCCACCCCAATGATAATGGTGAAAATAACAATACTCAACATTTCTCCGCTAACCATGGAAGCCAGGGGATTTTCGGGGAGCAGATCGGTGATGATAGTTGGCACATCGTTTATCCCAAATGACAATTCTGCACCTTGAGTTCCTTTTGCCAAGGCCTCTTCATGTTCAGCTGCTGCCTGCTGGTGCAAATAGCGTCCCGGTTTGAAAAGTGTGGCCAGGACAGTTCCAATGCTAACAGAAATAATGGTTGTTGCCACAAAATATAAGAGTACTCCTCCTCCAAGCTTTTTGAGGTTGTCTTTGTCATTGCTGGCAATGCCTGTAATGATAGATGCCACAATCAATGGAATCATGATCATCTGCACCAGCTTAAGAAATAACATGCCGGGCAGGGCCAGCCAGTTGCCTAAAACATCTGCAGTAGCTTTGCTTACCCATCCATTTTGTGGGCTTAAAATAAGACCAAAACCCACTCCTAAGAAAAGTGCAATGAGTACCTTTAACCAGAGCTTACCTGCTACCAGTTTTTGAAGATAGGTATTAAGTGATTTGAGAGATTTTATTTCTGTATCAAACAAGCTCATTATATAATCCCTAAACTTTCATTCGTCTTTTTAATAGAGCTTACTGCGCTTTTCTCTATTCCCGTCAATGCCCTTATAGCATCAATTGTTTCCGGTATAACAATAGCCTGGTTATCGACCACATACGCGTAATAGAGCTCATCTCCCTCGACTTTAAGCATATCTTGCCAAAGGGCTACTTCATACATATCGCCCCAGGGTCGTCCCATATCCAGGTACTTTTCTTTGATCGTATTATTGGAAACCAGACCATCGCTGTAGTCGATCAAGGTGATTCGCGTAGATGTCTGAAATGCTTCTATCACCTCTTTTTTATCAGCTTTCCGGGTAAGGCGGACATTCCAATAATGCAGGTGGCTAAGGGTTTGAGGTACTTTCACAGCCATGGTTACTACATCCAGTTCAGAGTCCACGCTCTGAGCGTCCGGCCCTTGGTGGCTGGGAATATCTTTCTCCGGCACGAGCGTATTCATGATGCCCCCTAAATGGCTTTCCCAGGGATCAGTAGCCCTGCGTAGCAGTGTACCACGAGCACTTTGCAACAGCCCTGCTTTTTTGAGAGTAGTAAGCGTACGCAAAATGGAGGTGGTGTTACAGGAGACCACCCGGGTACTGTCCTGGTTCAGGGCGGAGGCATAGTTATTTTCCGCACTAAAGGAGTGGCCGGTAGTTTCGTGTTTTTCTCCACCTTGCAGGATAAATTTTATTCCCCGCTCTTTATAAATTTTTACATTTTGTGCGGCTATCTTCTTTGGCGTACAATCTACCACCAGGTGAGCAACCCCTAATAGGTCTGCCATATTACCAGCCAGTGGAATACCGGCCTTTTGCATGTAACCACTGGCATCTTCGGTAGCTGCATAAACAGGGTATCCTTTCTTTACCGCAGCTTGAATACGCCAGTCGCTGATCACATCACATACCCCCGCTATTTCCATATCGTCTTGTAAAGCAATTGCATCGGCTACTCTTTTGCCGATTACGCCATATCCTATAAGTGCTATTTTCTTTTTCATCTTGTTATTGATTTTTAATTGTAGTATGAATATTATTTATGTTGGACAGTCCGAATACGATCAACACAAAGCTCTGACCGATCTCCATCATCACTAAAATTTTGGCAGGGGTAGTTATTGGCACAATGTCACCATAACCGATGGCTGCAAATGTTACCACGCTGAAATAAAATGTCTCGAATAAATACTCGAAGTAATTGAAGCTTTCAAAAGGTTTAAAGCCCTTAAAAGAAGATGGATTGGCAGCGACCAGACAGGTAAAGTCTGCAGCATAGGAGAAAATAATGAGCATAACCAGCAACCCGAAAATCCAGAGAAGTTGCCCGAAAGAATGACATTGTTTAATGGATTTATTGACCTGCCTGAAGGTGAAAAATGTAAAGTATCCGCTCTTAATAAAAGTGAGAAAGATAACAATATAAGGCACCCAGCTTAGTTCATGATCAACAAACTGCATAAGATACACATACACAAGCGCTACTATCGCGACCAGCAAAAGAGCCGGACGCATTCGTTTTAGTAGTTGTTTTAAGAAATTACCTGTGTTTATTTTATAAGTAACCATTATTCGTCAGTTAATCACTTGTTGATTTTTGACAACAGCTGTTTTTCCTGATTGTCGAAGAATAATTACACCTATCACACCGGCAAGTACTGAAGCAAATAAAATGGTCAGTTTGGCAATGAATGTATACTCTTCTTTTTGAAAGGCCAATTCCGTGATAAACAGTGACATGGTAAAGCCAATGCCTGCTATCATTGCTACTCCGGAAATGTGTCTCCAGGAAACCCCTTGCTGCAACTCTGCAAGCCTAAGCTTGACTAAAAGCCAACCGGCTCCTAAAATCCCGGTAAATTTCCCTACCAAAAGGCCAAACGTAATACCCATGCTTACCGGGTGACTCAAAATTTCAATTATATCCCCATGGATATGAATACCGGTATTGACCAGGGCAAATGTTGGTAGAATGAAAAACCCTACTATGGGCGCCAGGTGATGCTCTATCTTTTGCAAAGGAGTTTCCGCGTCATCTGATTTTTGTTTGATTTCTTCCAAAATCCCAAGTTGTTCTTCCGAGATGAAATTGCCCTTGATGGCTTTTGTTTCTAAAAATTTTAGATGAAGCTTTTGAAGGTTTTTCAGGTAATCCTCTTCCTTGATTTTGACCCTGCCGGGAATCGTAAAAGCAGTGAGAATACCTGCAATCGTAGGATGTACTCCTGAGAAGAAAAATGCCAGCCAAACACCTCCAATCCCGATAAGTGCATAAAACCAGGCTTTACGAACTCCAATATAATTACCGCCAACCAATAGCAGTATGAACAGTACACCGTGAAGTAAATCCACATAAGAAATACCGGAAGTATAGAAAATAGCGATGAT
Organism: Cyclobacteriaceae bacterium; assembly: GCA_965230065.1. GTDB lineage: Bacteria > Bacteroidota > Bacteroidia > Cytophagales > Cyclobacteriaceae. Next base: position 6,116,496 of record OZ245942.1, read on the forward strand.
GAGTACGGCACCAAGGTCATCAACTATGGCTAGTGCTACCAAAAAGACTTTGAGCCCTGCCGGCACACGATCTCCCAATAATGAAAGCACTCCAATGGCAAATGCAATGTCTGTAGCCATGGGGATACCCCAGCCTTGCTCTGTAGGGGTATTTAAATTAAAAATAAGGTAAATGAGTGCCGGAACAACCATGCCGCCAATAGCTGCTCCGATAGGCAAAATAGCTTTTCTGAAAGAAGACAGTTTTCCTCCTATAATTTCCCTTTTCAACTCCAGGCCTACCTGTAGGAAGAAGATCGCCATTAAGCCATCATTCACCCAAAGTAGTAAAGTCTCGGAAAGGAAGAATGAACCAACACCTATTGATATTTCGGTGTGAATAAAATCCTGATATGATTCTTGAAAGGGAGAATTGGCCCAGATCATGGCTGCCAGTACGGCTAGAAAAATCGCAATACCGGAAGCTGACTGGTTGTTTACCAGATTATTTAAGGAGTTGTTTAGGCGGGTAATCATTCAGGTGCATCCTTTTCCAGGTCTTTTTGTAGTGTAAGCATTGGGCTTTTTTAATTATACCAGGACTGGTTTAACCTTTATTGGTGCTTGCGCCCCTACAGTATTCACAAATAAATCTTTCATTACACCACATATTTATCCCACAGGCCATATTTTTCCTTTATTTTTCCTTTTGAAAAAGAAAGTGCCATTACCAAAAGTCCGGTTAAGCTTGTGCTCAACGTAAACGCTACATTGATATCTTCAATAAACCATGGCAATACGACCAGTACCAGGCCGAGCAATACATTTAAGTAGCGTAAACTTCTAATTACTTCAGCCATGGCCATTACCGCAAATACAATTGCAAGGGCCCCTCCCAAATGATTTAAATCGGCAAATGGAGTTTCTATCCCAACCGCGAAAACCGTGGGAGAGACCATCAACCAAATCCCTAAAACTGTTGATACCGTCAACATCCAGGGGAAGCTCATCCCCCAGATTGAAGATTTAAATACCTTCCAAGGACTGTCATTAAATTCTGCCATTTCGGGGGAACGCTGATCCGTTTCAGTGGACAGTGCTTCACCACCTTTCCAGAACACCTTCCATAACGAATCCCCTTTTTGTTTTCTTTGCACCATATGTTGCCACATGGCAATCACTTCATCAATTTGTAATGGGATCATTGGAAGCATTACAATAGCTGAAAACAGGCATATCGAACACCATGCCCCTACTGAAAGCGGCTGTGAAACAATTAAAAAAATACTCACGAACCCAAGTGGGATTACCAAAATCCCAAAAAGGGTAACCATCCACGGCATAGTACGCCAACGGGAGGTTCCACCCATATATCCCATCAGAAATTCTAAGGTATATGCAAGTGTTCCCAATGCAGCATCAGAAATTGGAAAAGAGTGAGACATATCGGAATCTAAAACGGTCATGGTGCCGTCACCAAAAAAAGGATCCCAGGCATAATCTATATACCCTAATTGAAAAGCTCCCAGATACCGGGATGCCAGCCACCCGATAAATGCCAGGCCAATCATAATAGAGCGCTGTGGCCAGCTTGAAGGATTATAGCTCCAACCCGTAGGTACGTCACCGCCCATTTTCATAAACATGATCATATTGGGCATACCAGGAATGAGAATCGACAAGGCAATAATCAAGGCACCGACCAGGGTACCGTTATAATAGGCAACAGCCGTTGGAGCCCAGAAAATAAAGGGAGCCATACTGATCCATATCCCGATAAAACAAAGAATCCAAACGCTATAGGGACGGTTAGGCTTGAGGGAACGCCATCCAAAAATTACCAGCAATATCCCACTGATAATATCGCTCCAGCGCATTCCGGCAATACGATCACTAAGGGAAAGCCACACATCTCTTCCGCCACTGGGCTCGACCACATTCTTTCCATAATCAAAAGTGAGAGGGGAAGTAATCATCCAAAAACCAAGCAATACGATTGTCCAGTAAACCCAGAGCGTTTGTCTATGGTGATCCTTCAACATTTTGCTTCGGTCATCGGCAGTCATTTTCATGGCACCCATGTCCGTGTGTTTATGATCATGAGTGGTGCCATGCTCTTTCGTATGCATCATAGGACGTGTGATGCCTCGTGAGCCCATACCTTCCATTTTGTGGTCATGCATTTCATGTTTTGCTTCGGACTTTTTCACAAGCTTCATTCCACATTTCGGACATTTACCTGGTTTGTCACTTACGACCTCAGGGTGCATGGAGCAAGTGTATTGTTCCTTTTTTGAAGATTTATCCTCATCACCCTGATGGGACATTGAGGAATGGTCGTGGTTTTTCATACTATTGCAGAATTAGCGTTTAAGAATCCAGTTATTAAATCTATTTCTTCAGATTATTCTCCTGATAAAATTTCTTTGGGTTTGCCTTTAAGTTTTCAATCATCTTGGGCAATGTCTCTCGCAAACCGTGTTTAGGGTTCCAGCCCAATAGTTTTTTGGCCCTGGAACTGTCCATTTCAAAATGATCATTAGCCAGATCAATCATCCAGGGTTTAATAAAAGCTTTGCCAAACAGGTTCTGCATAAATGCCCCCATTTTGGCAAACCACTTAGGAATTGAGATGATAGGCATTTTCTCACCATGGATTTCTGTACTGATGATGTCTTGCAACTCCTTGTACGATAAAGTTTCGTCATCTCCAATATTAATAATCACTTCTTTCGGGAGCTCTTTTCTTTGGTCTACCGCCAAAGCCATTGCATCGATGACATCATCTCTGTGTACATAGGTGCTGCCATGGGCTGTATTGGCCGGATAGAGTCGTGCTGAAATTTGTTTTTCGTAAATACGCTGAACCTGATTGGTGATAGGTATTGAACTACCATCTTCGCTATATACGCCTGCTATGCGCATCATCACAACAGGTATTTCGCCCCTTTGCTCTTGCATCACTTTTTCTGTAGTAACTTTTGATTTGGGATAATCCCATTTAGGTTCTAACGGTGATTCTTCTGTGATAAGTACTCCTGGTGAGGATGGTTTATAGACCAGCATACTACTTGAGAAAATGAATTGCTCCACTTCAAAATCCTGTAGGAATTTCAATAATCGTTCTGTGCCTTTGACGGTCACTTTATCGTACAGATCGGAGGGTTCCCCTAAAAAATCATAATAGGCGGCCAAGTGCACCACAGCAGCTATTTTGTTGCCGTAGGCGTAGCGGATTCTTTTGAATGCAAACTCCATTCGCTCATCGCTAGTGAGATCCACACATACGCATTCTGCTTCTACGGGCGGAAACGGATAGCCATCTTTGTCGAATCCAACGACATGGTATTTTTCAGCCAGCTTATGAATTACAGAAGAGCCTATCATTCCACTACTTCCTGTTACAATGACAACATCAGTTTTATCTTTCATTTTATAATTATATTTCTTGACTTTTCATGCACTATCAAACTAACTCAATCATCGGTACTTTTTATTAAAAGATATATTGTAGACCGTAGCTATCAGTGCTCCAAATAACCAGCCCAGAATGAACATTTCTATCAGTCCGATGAGTGCTTCAGTCCAGGGCACGTCCATTCTAATCACAGCACTTGTATCCAGCCCGTGTAACAGGCTATTAAAAAACAAGATGGTACCCTCACGGCCTACTGTTGCCATTAAAATAATACAACCCAGGTAAAATATGGCTCCTGCTACTCCCCAGGCTAATGCGAATTTCTTAATGTTGATGTGTTGCATGATCGTTTTCTTTTTTTGATTGTTTATCTTCATGACTTCCGTGCCCTCCATGTCCCCCATGACTGCCCATCATAAAGAGGTGAGCTACGAAAAATATGATGATGAATATAAAAAGTGAATTGGATCCGTTGAACCCAAAAACGGGTAGTAGGAACAGTAACAGGAATATCCCCAGACACCCTATTAACATCCATAGCATGTGATTTTTCATAGTTTTTGTGTTTTAGTGATGGCCAACGTGTTTTTCTGCCCCAATCTTTTCTTTGTTCTTCATCATTGTTTCCTTATCCATCATGCCTTCTTTGTGCATCATCTCCATCATCTGCCCCATCATATTGGGTTTATCTTTCATCATGTCCATCATATGGGCACACATGGACGAATCCGAGTCAGCCATGTTCATCATGTTGCTCATCATATTATGCATCATATCAGGCTTATCTTTCATCATGGCCATCATTTGATCATTGTCTGACATCATCATACCCACCATCTGCTCATTGCCTTTCATCATCATTTGGGTATGATCATCCTCCATCATTTTGGTCATCAATTGTTCAGCGTATTCATGATCGGAAATGATGGTATTAAAAATTTCATTTCGGGTGTCATCATTTTCTAACATTGTGCTTACATCCTTTTGTTGCTGACAGGCAGATAAAGCCGCTATCAATAAAGTGAGTGTTACCACTGTTTTGAAAGTATTTTTCATATCGTTATCGGTTAAGGTTAATGCTTAGTATAGGTATATCGGCATGGTTAGCCAGGTTTTCAGTAATGCTCTTTCCTATCAGGTTAAAAAAGCCGGACCTGCCATGTGTAGTTAATGCAATAAGGTCAGCATTTACAGATTGGGAAAACTTAAGAATGCCGCGTTCTTCATTTAGCGAATTGTAGATGTTGGTGGTGCAGGTTCCTCCACGAGGACAGGTTTCATGAAAATCATGCATTTTCTCAAGGCTCCTGTCCGTCTCCTCAAATGAAAATGGCACATTGACATAAAGAAGGTGAATATTGGATTCGTTGAGATCAGCGAACTTCACCACCGTTTTGAAGGGTTCTTTGACATCTTCTTCAAAATTGGATGCAAAAACCACATTTTTAACGGGCCACTTAGACTTTTCTTTGATGATCAAGACAGGAACCGTAGCGTCTCTTAGTACCTTTTGGGCATTAGACCCGACAAACAATTCTTTTGCACCAGATGCGCCATGGGAACCCATGACCACAAAATCATGATGATGAAAGGGAATATGTTTGAGGATTTCCTCTCTACCCACATCAAACACGAGAAACTGTTCAGCTTTCAAACCTTTGTTTTCCGCTTTTTTTACCAGCTTATTAAGCTCGCTCTTCGCACGCCCGATTTCCTTTAATGTTTCGGGAAACCGCTGCTCCTTCTCCTTATTAAGTTTGACCCACTGCACTGGCGTGATCTGTAGGTGCAAAAAATGAATCTCCGCACCTGATTTCTCGGCTATGGCAATGGCAATATCCGCAGCCCGGTTAGCTGTTTCTGAAAAGTCGGTTGGAACTAAAATATTTTTCATGTGTATGTAGTAAATTTTCAAAGGCCACATGGAATTCCCATAAATTTATTCACCCTTCCACTGGCATATTTAAGGATGCCTAAAGTTTATGTTCATTTCATAAGTCTCTGTTCTCCAAGTCGGGTTCTAATGTTTTTACTTTGACCATCTCACTAACCTCTGTGATATAAATAATGCCGTCCCCGGAGTGAGCTGTTTTTCCATTTTGATGTATAATCTCTAGTGATTTCTTCACTTTCTTGTCGGGTAAAACAACTTCCAGTTTTGCTATTTTAGCATGTGAAAATGGATGCCTCAAAGACGGAAAATCCTTACGCTCATCGGTATAGTGACCGGTTCCCTCTCCTTCAAAGACCGTTAAGCAACAAACTCCTTCTTCACGCAGATGATTTACAATATCAGGTAATCGATCCGGCCTGACGAAAGCCTTTATTTCTTTCATTTTTGCAACGTCTTTTTTATGTCTTCATACTCTTCTTTGCTGATTTCTCCTTTGGCATACCTTTTTTTCAAAAGGTCTAACGGTGTTTCCTTTTTCGTTCTTTGTCCGGGTATATCCCATGGTGTGGCGAAAATCCAGATTATAAATATCACCCAGATCACCCACCAGATGATGTGCATACCCCAATAGTGTCCTTCAAACCAATGCATGATTTCTTATTTTATGATTTCAAATAATCTATCAACCTTTTATTGTTGGTTGTTATTCAAAATTACGAGAAAGTACAGCTCTCTATTTTTGAAATCTTGTCTTTGATGTATGATATTCTGCTATCAAAACATCAATAGCTTAGTGATTATCACCACTTAGGATCATAACCGTACCCATACCTACTACCATCACTCCGACCATTACAGGAACCCACCATTTACCACGAAAAAGTCCGTGTCTGTCCCCTGGAGCCATACTGAATTTTTCAGGGTTCTTCTTAAATACCTGGAGACATTCTTCACTGTCGAAGTAATACACGTCATCATTATATGAATACTGAAGTGCTGCGTTTACGTCAACGTTATTCTCACAAACAGGATCAGCATGTTTCTTAGATGCCTGGTGATGACGACCCACCGAGCAGGAGGTATTTATGATCACTATAGGCCACACCAAAGTATATAATATTGCTTTTCTTAAGGTTAACATGACCTATACATTTTGTAAGACATCGAGTAATTTCTGGCGAATATTCAAAGCCACTATTTCAAGGTCTTCATTGGCAATTGCCTGCATAGAGCTTATCGGGTCTACAACTGACACCTCGATATGACCATCCATAAGATCCTGCACAATCACATTACAGGGTAACATGGTGCCTATTTTATCTTCGGCCTTTAATGCTTTAAATGCGTACTCGGGATTACATGCACCTAATATCTTGTAGGGATTAAAATCAATGTTAAGTTTGTGTTTCATAGTATCCTGAACATCGATCTCGGTTAATACTCCAAAACCCTCTTTGCCCAATTCTTTAACCACATGATCTACTACATCCTGAAAAGAACTGTTTTTAACAAGTTTACTGTGATAATACTCCATGAAAAATCTTAATAAATTATAGTGTTTGATCTAATACCAACTGGTGAATATGTACTTTAATATTTTTGCTTTCCGAAAGCCTGTTTTGAAGAAATTCTGCACTAACCTCAAATGTTAACCCAAGAACACATTTGAGGTGTGACCCTCCTTCAATATGTTCCAGGGAACCTGTTCCACTTATTGGCAGGTCTGACGTTTTATAGTTAAGGGTTGCCCTAAACTCAAAAGTTTTAGGTGGATGCTTGCCTGTATCTATCTTATCTTCACCTTCACCGCTTTTTGTGATGTTCAGCTGCCCTGCCAATATAATTTTAGCATCCTCCATAGAGGAAATTACAGCGTCCAGAGAATCTACACCGGAATACAAAGAATTGGCGGGAAGGGTCATTTTAAAATAAGCCTCTTTGTAATCCAGTTCTGCAAATAGTTTTTGAGAATGCAGGTTGATCACAGAGTCACCAACTGGGACGATTAATAACACACGGCCATTAGTTGTATGGTATAAATCCTGAGCTTTTGCCATATTTACGCTAAAGAAAATCATACTCGTAATTGCCAATGTGTAAAGTATATTCCTAGTAAAAGAGTCATTTCCCATTTATGAACGAAATGTTAAAATTGGTTTGATCATAGCTTTCCTTTTTATTCAGTCTCTATCAAAAATAAGTGGATTAATGCATGATCTTTTTTCGAAATCTTGTCTTTATTGTATGAGATTAAGGTTATCATTTTCAACCCATTTTTTCACCAGACCCATCTCTCAACTTGTCAGAAAGTCTCCTGAATAGTGCCTTGTTTTGAAGGTTACTATTGTCAATGAGTAGTCCTTTCAAACCATCTTTTGTTTCGATCCCATAAATAACAGACTTACCTGCTGCATCTTCATTTTCATCAAACCGGTAGAACTCTGAAATATTCAATTCCTCAATTTGAAAGCTGGCACACAGATCCTTACATTCCAGGCAATCTTCCTTCCTGTTGAAATTATAGGTGTAGCCTTTTTCTCTTAAGTCGCCCAGTGCTTCAGATAAGTTCTTGTAGTACCGGTTCTCGTTTTTCATTACTTCTTTATAATCAGATACAGAAAGACCGGTAACACGCTTAAATTGACTGGATAGGTAATGGACGGAACTGTATCCGAGCTTAACAGCAATCTCACTTAAGTTCAGTTCATCATACTTTATCAGTTCTTTCACCCTGTCCACTCTTTTGTTTATGTAGTAGGTCTCTATCGTAAGCCCCTCAATTTTTGAAAAAAGCTTGCTAAGAAAATTGTAGTTTTTACCTATTTCGTGTGCCAGAAAATCAGACAACATCACCTCTTTGGTAGATTTTTCAAGGATTTCTATATAGTGTTGAATTCCAAGCTTAATCTGTTCCATCAGGACTTCTTCTTTGTCTTCAAGAAGTTCAAACCCGTAAGTATTTAACCTGGACGCGATTTTGTCCTTGTTCAGGGCCTCAGGCACTTGTATTGTAGCATGCCCAAGCCGGATCGTTGAAATAATTGCTCCGAGTTCCTCTAATTCATTTCGTACAACCAGAATGCATCTCGGGCACACCATATTTTTAATATTCAGATTTAATGTTTTCATCTGTTATAGGGGTTAAACTTTTTCTGATCCTGGATTAAATCCAGTGAAGGAGTATCGACCGGTTAAAATCTTTGCTTATTGCCAAATGAATTATTTCAACAATAATTTTTGGCCGGCAATACATTGCCCTCGCAGAAAAAGTGATTAAGAATTATTGAAAAGAATAGAATAAGGCTGATAAGCTTGCGGAGTAGAACATGGCAAACTTCATGATCAGCCTAACAGATGAATGCTAATTGAGGAAGGATTGAATAAAAATACGAATATGGTTACCACTAACTGGTGGTGGCAGATTGGTATATAAAAACGGGAGTAATTGCTGATTAAAAGTTTCAACCTCAAAATCTATGGCGTACACCTGATAAAGCACGTGAAAGATGGGAGTCTCAACCGGTATTTGCTTTAGCTCATATTTGATTAATGAGGCATAGAGGTTATTCACTACTTCATCACAACACTCATCCTCCTCGCTATCATCATGGCTATGCTTATCATCGTGATGATGATCAGTAGCGGCTTTGTGATGATTATGGTCATGTGTTTTTTTTGGGTGAGGATCAGCTTCTTTAACCATAGCAGGATAATTCCCCCACGACATTAACCCCAAATCACATAGCGCATCGCATACAAATACACTGATAAACCCTGTAAGGAGCAGGGTTACTATGTATTGTTTGATGTTATGCAATTTTCTTATCATGACCATTAGGGGCGATAATTATTGCATAAATGTCGGTAAAATCAGGTGTAATTCAAATGATAAATATTAAGTGAAAATATGATATAAGTCACTATACTGACAAAAACCTCAATGAGCATGCCCTTCTTCAGATTCAAGAAATTTACCCTGAGGCCCTACTGCTTCTATATGTACGAGTTGAGCCCCGTAATGACCGGTGCGCGACACCGCATAGCCGGAAGCAATGAGTAACAAGGCAACCACTGCTACAGCCCAACGTTTTTGTTTGAAGATAAACTGACTGGCTAGCTGAGCCACAAAACCGGCAATGCTCAAGTATATGGTCCAGTCGGCCCATAAATCATGCTGCGCAAGCACCTGTTTGGCATGCGCTGTTAAATCATGGGTGTGTGGGTGGAACGTTCTCCCTGAAAGATAAGCACCTAGCGCACCTACGAAAACCATTCCCGTGATGACCCAATCTATTTCCTTTTTCAGAAAAATAACATTTGCAATGGCCAAAACGGCTCCAATCAATAACAATACGATTGGGAAGTGAACCATAAGCGGATGCAGATTGGGGAAGTCGTCCAGATCAGCTGTGACTTTCTTGCTCTCATGCTCATCTTGTTCATGCTCCTGTTGTGCTTGTATATGAGAAGAATCCTCCTGGGACTGCTCCAGATGCGTGGAATCTTCTTTTGTGCCTTTTTCATGTTTCTCCCCTTCATGAGCAGAGAGCATAAAGCATGACAACATGAAGTATAATAGTAGTCCTAACTTTTTCATAGCCGTTCAATTACAATAATTTAATTAAGAAAATTTAAAACTATGCTCATTGCATGGAAACTTCAGTACAAAATCTCATCTTAGATGTATAATATTCTTCAGCTGGCTAGCGGGTAACAACCAATTTTTTGATCATTGCTTCACTCAACGCTTCGGAATAAACACCATAGGCATCTACTAATACGCCTTTAAGTCCATCCGTAGATTCAATGGCGTAAAGAATGGAGTTGTCATCCGGGTTGCTCATGCCTTCAAACCGATATACTTCTTTTACTTCAAACTGCTCAGGATGAAGCTCAAGCTTATGGGCCGGACATTCGATACAATGCGGTTTGAGATTAAAATCGTTGGAATATCCTCTTTCTTTCAGGTCTTTTAATGCTTCAGATAGTGTTTCGTAGGTTTTCATTTTTTTACTTTTTGAAATTTATTCCAGTTACCAGGCCATTTAACAGCTTATAACAGAAATATTACCAATCCAATGCCCACAATCAGTACGAAAGTATATACAACGACTCTTTTGAAAGAAATACCTCCACCTCCGTGATCATGATCATGACCACCACCGGTTTCCATCTTTTTTGTCCTGAAATTGAAGTATAGCATGAGTGCAGTAAATGCAGCGAATACGATGTTAAAATAGAAAGTGTAATCAATCTTGAATTGTGTCACTTCCGTTACTTTCCGGCTGCCCTCGGGTAATACGCCTAATAGATCAAAGCTATAATTGAGGATCAATGCGGTAATGACGATACTGACGTACATCACTCCTGCAATGTAAAGGGCTATGCGGGTACCATAATATTTCCTATTCATATTGACCAATGGTGGCACCATCAGGTCGGAATAAATAAAGCCCATTAATCCGGCAAACAGAATACCGTTCTCGTTCAAGACAGTCGCCAACGGTATATTTCCCATGGATCCGATGAATGTAGCTGCCGCTACAAATGGGGCTACCAGCGCGTTTTCTAACCGGATCACAAAATCAGGTAATTCACCTTGCATGCCATTCAAAAAGATCGCCTCCCAAAATGACTGAGGAACTAATACAGAAACGAATCCCGCAATGGTAAAGCCTATTAAGATATCTTCCCACGCCATTTTCCACTCCATCACAAATTTCTTTCCCACTAAAAACCAGCCTTCTTTGGACTTAATCCTTTCTTTCCAGTCAAAATCCTCCTCTTCTGCCGTTTCTTCCTGTACCTTTTCCCGGGCAGCTTTGATCCATTTTTTAGGGTAAGTAAGCTTAATGATCACCGAACTTATGGCAATCAGCAATAGCCCACCAATAACTTCCGCCACAATGAATTGCCATCCCAGAAAAATGAATATCAGGATACCGAGTTCAATGACAAGGTTAGTTGATGCAAACATGAAGGCCACCGTACTTATGAAGTGCGCCCCTTTTAAAAATAGTGAACGGGCCGCTGCCAGTGCGGCAAAAGAGCACGAAGAGGAAATTGAGCCGAAGAAGGTAGACAGTGAAACACTCTTAACACTACTTTCGCCCATGTGCCGGGTAAGTTTCTTCTTGGGGACGAAGGCCTGAATGGCACCACTTACCATATAGCCTAAAACAAATGCCCAGCCCGATTTCCAGAAAAACCCCAGTGCGGTTTTAGAAGATTCTCCCCAAAGGCTGAGGAAATCGCCAGACTCATCCTGTGCAAGTGCAATCATTGGAACTATGACAAAAAGGCTTATTAGAATTATCGCTTTGCTTCTCATTTGATATTTTTAAATTTTCTGAAACCAATTACAAATTTATAAATAGCCGCTATTCCAGCAGGTATGGACATAATATGATAAAACAAACCTTCAAATCCTTGGGTATAGGATATTCCCTCTATCAAAGCCACTACAAAAAGCCACATAATTCCATACCCGATTTCCCCCTGTGCCTTATTTTTCTTTGATTGTAATTCATAATTCGTTTTCATATTGATAGTTGTTTGGCTAAAATTCTTCTCCATACTTTAAATGTATTTCACAACTGCTACTACTCATAGTTTTAAGGCTCTTCTGCTTATGACAAATATGATCAACGGTAAAATAGAAAACTGCAAGACCGGTGAAACGCCTACTTCAACGAGAGGGAGCATTGGCATCGTATCAGCATACGACCAATCTCCTCGCCATGTATGCCACCACTCCGCCAAAATAGCACCCAGAAAACCAACAAGGATTAATATTATAATTCTGGTAAATTTTAAATGCCTAATCCAATAAACATTTTTGTATATAAGGCCAAATAAGAAGAGCAGTACGAGCACCATGAGCATATCGGCTATGGAGGCCAATGCACAAAAAGAAACATGTTCAAAATCGTATTGAAAATTCTTATATAAAGGTCCTTGAGCTACCTCCCAAAGAAAATTAAGTAAAAAGGCTACAATAGCTGTATAAACTATGAAATACCGATAAGTACGCTTATCTGCTACCTTCCTGAAAAAATGAATATATAACGTAATAATCAACGTTAAGGTAATAACCGGCACAACGAAAATACCAAAGCTTAGATCATCCATTGTTTATACGATTTTAAAATTCCTCATCATGCCCATATCCTCATGCTCCAGGTTGTGGCAGTGGTATACAAACAAGCCCTTAAAATCTTTGAATTGCATGATAACCTTTACCTTCATACCGGGCATCAACAAAACGGTATCGTGCCAGCCTTCATCTACGAAACCATCTTTTATGGCATCCCATAATTGGGGATCCACATTAGCGACATCCCTTTCTAAAATATTAAACTGTACCTGGTGGATGTGGATCGGATGAGGCATCTGCATCATATTGCCCATCATTCCCTGGTTGTTCATCATACCATCCTCACCTCCCATCATGCCGCCATCACCCATCATACCGTGACCATCCATCATGCCTCCACCATCGTTATTATTGTCCATCATACCTCCGCCATTGATCAGTTCCCAAACTTCGGTGCTTCCGAGCTTTACGGTCTCTTCATCAGCTACTTCCGTGGTTTCCCAGGTACGTCCGTTGATCGTCCACTCCATGTGGCCCATAGCGAAGGTAAATTGTCGCGGGGCGTTTAGATTTCCAGCTGTTGAGGGATCAATGTAATCCGGCTTGGCTAATTGCCGTGGTAAGGTATGATCATTACTCCCTGAACCGTTGGCAAGTACGGTAAACACAGGATATTCACTACCCTGTGGCAGATCACTTTCAGCACCTTCCATCATTCCTCCATTGCCCATCATGCTACCAGACATTACCTCCAGTGGGAAGGACGCATTGTTCATTGTTAATTCGGTGCCTTCAGGTTTGTCGGTTAGGTCCAGCCAAACATCCACTCTTTTTGCCGGGCCGAGCATGAGATAGGGTAATTCTTTGGGGGTACTTAACAAGCTTCCGTCAATGCCAAAAACAGTCACCGGACTACCATCTTCCCAGGCCAGTTTGTAGATCCTTGAGTTTGACCCGTTCAGTAACCTCAACCTGTATTTGCAGCCCGCTTTCAGGTTTAACCTTTGTTCAGGACTGCCATTGATCAATATCCGGTTTCCTAAAAAACCTGTCATGCGGTCCATCTGGCCATTGTTCAAATAAACGAGTTGATTGTTTTCATCAAAAGTGCGATCCTGGATCACGACCGGCAGGTCAAACGCTCCTTGTGGTAAATTAAGTTGTTGTTCTTCCTCATCGGTAACCAATAAAAGGCCTGCCAGTCCATTATACACCTGCGGTCCGGTGCGGCCATGCGGATGGGGATGAAACCAGTACGTACCGGCCCGGTTCATTACTTCATATTCGTAGATGTAGGTTTCTCCGCTATTAATTACGTCCTGCGGGTGACCATCGTACCGTTCCGGCACATGCATGCCATGCCAGTGAACAATACTCTCTTCCAGCAAGTCATTTTGGAAGCGAATACGGACTTTCTGTCCTTTACTTACTTTGATGACCGGCCCCAGATAACTCCCTTCTAGGGTTTGAAGCGCCTCTTTGTTGCCCTTAATTAATTTCCCCTCATACACCCACACCTTCGTTTTTGGGCCGGATAAAATGGATAAGTCACGCTGTACCGCTTTCAGTTCCAAATCAATATCGGGCTGAAAATCCTTGCCGAGTTCAGGCTTTGCTGTAGTAGAAGATTGACTGTCGCAGGAAGAAAAGAAAGGCCATATCATGGTTACCGCAGCACTTGCTCCAGCCTTTGCCAAAAATTTTCTTCTGTTTATTCCGAAAGGTTCTTTCATATCTCTTTAGGTTTAAATTATTTCCGTATCTGCTTTACCAACCAGACAATCAATAGCACCAGCACTACCAGCAACAGCCCCCAAAAAAGCCACATCCAGCCTCCACCGTGCATACCAAAATTTGTTCCGTGATCCATCATAGTTTTCTGCTTTAGTTTATACTTAATTCAGCCTTGTCTTTCCTCATTTTCAAAAACCACTTTTCCCCTGCGATAATCAGCGTTAGCAGAACTGCTGATACGATAATGAGTAACATATCACTCTGTGCTTTCATCCAAATGAAGGCCGCCAAAACAACTACATCAAGCACAATAGTAGCTAAAAGTATTGCTCCGTTTGCCTTGATTTCTTTTCGTAAATGTTTAAAAACACCCCATTGTATAATGATATCCATGATCAGATAAAAGATTGCTCCCAAAGATGCAATCCTGCTGAGATCAAAAAATATGGTTAAGGTGATGGCGATGACTATGGTATAAGTCAACATATGCTGTTGCAGGTTACCCGGCATTCCAAAATGCTTATGAGGTATCAGCTTCATTTCGGTAAGCATAGCTGTCATCCTGGAAATAGCAAATACATTGGCCAAAACACTGGATACGGTAGCAATAATAGCGATCCCAACGGTGAACCATAGGCCATATTTTCCGAAAGCAGGCCTGGCCGCTTCAGCCAGAGAGTAATCTTTTGCTTCTATTATCTTTGGAACAGAAAGATTGACCGATACCGCAAATGCGACCAGCAGATAGACAATGGTACAGATAATTAGTGATATCCATATCGCTCTACCTACATTCTTATGAGGCTTTACAATTTCCTCACCACTATTGGTGATGGTGGTAAATCCTGCATAAGCCAGTATAGCAAGCGCGAGGGCACCTAAGTAACTCCCTACGGAATAGTCGCCTGAGATTTCTGAAGGGATAGCTTCTCCAAATGAAAAACCAGCAGCCCAAAGTCCTCCAATGGCAAAAATGCTATACCGCCAACCTTGACAATTGCCATGATAAAGGAAACCCTGTCAATGACTTTATTACCAGCAATGTTGATCAAAAAAGTGATGACCAATAAAATCACTCCCAGTAAGGGTATCCAGAAATCGTTCTGATTTCCATCAAATAATTGCATGGTATAAGATCCGAATGTACGTGCTACCAAACTCTGGTTAATGACCATGGCGAAAGCCATCAATAGCGCAGCTACAGCTGTTATGATACCTTTACCATAAGCTTTCTTTAAGTACATGGCTATACCTCCGGCAGATGGATAAGCATTTGACATTTTTATTAGGCATATGCACTAAACCCTGCTATTATTGCTCCGACCAGAAAGGCTATCGGAAACAATGAACCAGAAAATTCAGCCACCTGTCCCAGCAAGGCAAAAATAGCTGCACCAATCATTACCCCGGTTCCCAAAGAGATAGCTCCTGTGAGTGAAAGGCTGTTCTTCTTATATTTACCCACCGTCTATTTGGTCTTTTCCAGTTCTGCTTTTCTTTCTTCAAACTCCGCTTTGTCAATTTCTCCTTTGGCATAGCGGTTTTTTAGCGTCTCCATCGCTGAGCTTTTACTGGTGGATTGACTGGCTCCTTTTTGAAAGATACCACCTCTACCCAGCGCAACAATCAGAACGATGACGAGTATTACCCCGATAATCCATCCGTACATCATAATTTGAGTGGTTTTAATTTTTAATAGTGGGAACTCCAGGCAGTTGCGAGGCTTCCCGGCTGCAATTTTTAATCTGGTGGTGATCATACCTGGAATGGTACTATCGTTCCATTTCTTCGTTCATCTCCATTGAAGTGGTATCGTTCATCATGTGTTCGTCAGACTGCCCGCCTTCATGCATGTGATCATCATTACCTTCCATCATTTCGGTCTGGTCATCATCCATCATGTCTCCATGATCCTGATTTTCGTCTTTTTGTTGCGTAGTGCAAGACAGTGTAAATGAGGTGACAAACAATACGATAAGCATTTTAACAAATTGATTTGCTGAAATTTTCATAGTTTCTCTGTTTTTGGTTTTTAAATAATTGCATGAAGCTGAGCTGCTTTTGGAAAAACATGCTACTGGGCAAGGTATCCTCCATCAGCTGGTAAATATGCCCCATTGACAAAAGAAGACTTCTCTGTTGCAAGCCAAAGTACAAGCTCAGCTATCTCATCTGGTTTCCCAAGTCTTCCCTGCGGATGGAGAGCAGTAATTTGCTCCATCTGTTCATCATCCAGATTATCCTCCAACAGCGGTGTTTTGATAAATCCGGGGCCAATGGCATTGACTCTGATCCTTTGTTTGGCGTATTCCAGTGCGCCATTTTTGGTGAGTCCAACTATCCCATGTTTGGCAGCGACATAGGCACAACTACTAGCAAAACCTACCTGCCCAAGGATAGAAGCCATATTAATAATAGCACCACCACCATTTTTAAGCATGGCCGGAATCTGGTACTTCATACCGTAAAAAACACCGGATAAATTAATGGCTATCGTTTTATCCCACGACTCTACACTGTATTCTTCAATCAATGCACTCTCTCCGCCAACACCGGCATTGTTAACGGCAATATCCAACCTTCCAAATTTATCCATGGTGGTTTTTACCACCTGAGAAACTTCTTCAGCGCTGGATGTATCCACTTTGACAAAAATCGCGTCTCCCTCGTGGGACTTCAGCTTTTCTACTACTGTTTTCCCCTGTTTCTCATCAATATCGGCTACTACTATATTTGCCCCGTTTTTGGCGAGAAGTATTGCAGTACTTTTACCAATTCCTGATGAAGCTCCTGTGATTATTGCAGTCTTTCCTTTTAATAATTGTTCCATTTTTCTGTTCTATTAAATTCAACATCTCATTAAAGACTTTCAATCACTGACTTTAGCTTAGACTGAATTTCTTTGGCTATTTCAGACAGCCCCTGATTATCTACCGCCTGCATGGAGGCCACCGGATCCACTGCCGCGACCTCAATCCCTTCATCAACTTGCTGTACAATTACATTGCAGGGCAGCATCGCACCAATCTTATCTTCAGCTAATAATGCTTTATGCGCAAAAGGCGGATTGCAGGCACCCAGAATCTTGTAAGGCCGAAAATCTTCATCCAGCTTTTTCTTCAGGGTTTCTTTTACATCGATCTCGGTAAGGATTCCGAACCCTTCTTCTTTCAGGGCGTCTGTTACTTTTTGGATCGCTTCTTCGAAGCTTGCGTCTTTCAATGTTTTTTCGTGGTAGTATTTCATGTGTATATAATTTTGATTTTAATCGTCACATGGAATGTCCAAAGTTCTTTTGCTTTAGCCATTTTCGTAGCAAGGTCTGAATTATTCATCCCCGGTTGGTATGGCTTAGCCTTATGGACATTTCATGGGTTTATCTTTTTTAGTGTTTCGTCCTATGAGATTATAGTGATTTGAATTGTAAAACGATGTAACAATTGTTACACATCTGTATAGCTAACCCTTAGCAAATGTTCCCTATCACTTTGAGACGATCAATTATTACCTTCCAGGCTTAGGTCAGCCCGCTATTCTTTCAGATTTCGTGTTTCCTCTTCAAGCAACCCTTCAAACTTGGGTAAGGGTCTGTTTTTCTTTTCCTCTTCTGTCTCCACCACACCATTTTCTCTGATGTCGTTGATCAACCATTGCATTTCCATAATTTCCCTGCGTTGGGCTTTAATAATTTCGTCAGCGAGTTTCCTTACCCTTACATCCTTTATTTGAGCACGCTCACTTGTCAAAATAGCAATTGAATGATGTGGAATCATGCCTTCCATGTAGTCAACACCCGTGACGGTGACCTGACTTCTCACCAATCCTATACCACCGGCAATCAATACGATACCTAAGCCGATGATTGCTATGTTTGCCCCTCGCTTTTTATACATATTCAGCATAAACAGGAGCATTATGATAATCATGGAACCGGCCATGATCAGGGTCATGAAGAACCTGGTTTCGCTATACCAGAAATGATCAATAATCTGGTAAGAATGGGTGTACATTAAAAAAAACATTACTACCATAGCGGTTGCAATCATTGCAAAAAATTTAGCGTAATTGTTGCCGTGTTTCTGTTCGTTTTGCATCTTTTTAAGTTTTATAATTTAATTGTTTTAAAATTTGATAGGTTGGTCAAAATCTTATTGAGAGCCCTCCTCCGGCACCAAAGCGATTGTCATAGCTACCCATTAGTGAGAAATTTCTAGACAGAAAATATTCTACGCCTGCAGACCATGTTGTTTCTCCTTTGTAGTCAATCGGCTCATTGGTACCTTCTTCCGTTAAAGTATTTACCCAGCCGAAATCGGCCTGATACTCGTAGTTTCCAAAAATGGCGGTACGTGGAAAAATCATGATCTCCCGGCTTACTCGGATTTCAGGCCGTAATTTATTATCCATCCTTACATCCAGGTTGAACATATAAGGTGTAAAGAAGCGAATACCCGCAATAGCGGTTGCTGAAATTTCATCCAGGCTGTTCTCTGTTTCATTTTCCAGGTTCACCCCGGCAAATACCCGGAAGTAATCATATAAATATCGTTCATAGGTAAATTCGGCCTCCATGTTTTCATTGTAACCAACCTCGGCATTCAGGTTGAATTGGTTTCTTGTATTGGAGGATACGAGGTTCAGCTCAGTCATGTGCGAAGCGACATCAGCCATCCCCCAGTTATAAAAGCGGTTACCTTCTTTAAATAAGATTTTGGCCGGATATTTTGCCAAACGTGGATCGCGCTCTGTATCGTAGCTCACTGCCCTGGCCATACCACCAATCATGTGATAAAGCACATGGCAATGCAAAAACCAATCACTAACTTCAATAGCGTCAAATTCAATTACCGTTTTCTGCATGGGAGGCACATTTACAGTGTGTTTTAAGGGAGAGTATTCACCATGCTTGTTGATAACCCTAAAAAAATGACCATGCAAGTGCATAGGGTGATGCATCATCGTCAGGTTATTGAAAGTGATTCGCACTTTTTCCCCTTTGGAAATCTTGATCATGTCCGCCTCAGACAGAGGGACACCGTTCATGCTCCAAATGTACCGCCACATGTTACCTGTCAGGTTGAGCAATATGTCTCTTACGGTTTTGTCCTCATCTATGACGGTACTAGAAGGGGCTTTTAAATAATCATAATTATATTCGGAGAACATATTCATACCCTCCATTTGATCTTCGGGTGCAGCTTTGTCCATGTTCATGCCATTTGCATGTCCCATTTGGGAATGATCCATTCCCTCCATATTCATTTCATCATCCATCTGCATTCCCCAGTTTTTCATTAATTCATGAGGTTCCTCTTCAGCAGGGTTAAATTTCATAGCGGGAGCGCCCATACGCATGTCCATCTGTGCCATTTGTTTCATCATTCCAATTTTGTCCGGTCTTTGAACCTCAGGTGCTCCAATGACCTCACCCTTTCCTAAGAAAGCTGAAGTATATCCGGATCCATCCTGAGCAGTAGCCCTGAATTCGATTTTTCCTGTTTGGGGAATAGTGACGATAAAATCATATGTTTCTGCTATACCGATGAATGTTTTATTATGCCTTATCGGTACTACATTCAATCCATCGGCAGCTACCAAAAGCGGGTCTTCCCCTCCAAACGTCATCCAGAATTGCGAGGAAGCTGCACCATTGATAATCCGTAAACGCACTTTATCTCCCGGCTCAAATTGAGGGTATTCCTGCACTTCCTCTCCGTTGTTAAGAAAGGCGGGATAATAGATGTCGGCAATGTCAGCACTTTCCATTCTCTGTCTCCAGAAATTTAACTGGGCACCAAAGGCTCCCCGTGCTATGACCCGATTGAGTGGTGTTGCAGTTCCTTTTTTAATGTTGTACCACTCATTACCACGCTTGAGGTTTCTCAGGACATTCATTGGCTTTTGATTGGTCCAGTCAGAAAGCACCATCACAAGTTCTTTATCATATTCTAAAGTTTCACCTTCTTTAGGCTCAATGACAATGGAACCGTACACTCCGCTTTGCTCTTGCAGCATGGTATGCGAGTGATACCAGTAAGTACCTGATTGTATCAAAGGAAATTCATATTTCTGAATTTCTCCAGGGTGTATAGGCGGTGTAGTCAGGTAAGGTACTCCATCATAAAAATTAGGTAGTAATAAACCATGCCAGTGAACAGAGGTTTCTTCTTCCATTTCATTTTTTACATAAATTACAGCATAGTCTCCTTCCTTAAACCTGATTGTGGGTCCTGGAATGCCTCCATTTACAGTCATACCCATAACTTCTTTACCTGCTTTATTAACCATCTCTTGTCTTATAGTAAGATTGTAGACCGTGGTATCCTTTTGCGCTAGCGCTGGGAGGTTTCCAAGTAAAAGTATGAGTGCGATAGCAAGTATATTTATTTGCATAATTATTCTAATGGTTTGATCCTATTGGTTATTGCTTTTTGTCTACCATAGTTTGACGATCAATTAACCAACCTCAACCATCTTTTAGTTAAGATACTTCACTTTAGATGTATGATATTTTATCTTTCTAAGATTATTAAGGAAGTTTTAAGTTTATGGCTCCAAACGAGTAGGTTAGCTTAAAATATCTTGCCAGTAATGAGATAACCAACTTAATCAATTGATTATCAATATTTTACAAGTTTTTAAAACCTGGAAAGGGTGTAAAAAGTGTATCAGTATTTACTCACTAAGTGGTACCAGGGGTAAAAATAAAAATTCCGATTATATCCATAAAAAACTGTTTTTCAGTTAGTTATAAGGTTAATTAAACCCAGAGACAACTAAAGATGTATAAAATGATTTCTTTTTTATATAAAATTCTGTCACAAATCATTGATAAACCTTCTATCTATCCGTATTCTTTTTTTATAATCGGATATAGACAGTCCGGTAATTCGCCTGAATTGATTTGATAAATAGTGTACACTGCTGTAGCCTAACTGTAGTGCTATTTCACTCACATTAAGCTGATCATAATCGAGCAATTCCTTAACCTTTTCAACACGCAAGAGTATGTAGTATTTTTCCAATGTATGGCCTGTTTGTTTGGAAAATATTTTACTTATGTAATTGTAATTCTTACCTATTTTTACAGAAATGAAGTCCGAAAGTTTTTTGGCCTCTTTCCCTTCCTGTTCTATATGCTTCAAATATGCCAACACGGCCGTTTTTACTTCTTCAGCCAGTATACTGTCTGCTTCAAATATCAATTCAAAGCCAAATTCTTCCAGTTTATCATCTACTATTGGAAGGGTGATCCCTTCGGGTAAAACAACCTGGGCATAGCCTAATTTCACATCCTTTATATCCACGCCCAGCGCTTTGAGTTCATTTTCAACAACCAGTATACACCTGGGACAAACCATATTTTTTATATGTAGCGTAGTGGTCATTTTGCCGAGGCTTTATGTTTATTACTGGGAATTTTTTTGATCTTTCGCACGGTAGGCGAAGAAAAGTAAAACAGCACAAATCCTGAAAGAACGGTCAATAATCCAAAAGCGGAAAACGACCTGAGAAGCCAGTTATTAAAATCATCCCGGCTCTCGTAATCCATGGTGTGCGTCATCCATAAAAAATCAAACCAACGCCAATCTCTATGTCGCACCCGTTGAAAGCTACCATTCTCTGCCGATACATAGGCGGTTAATTTTTGCGAGCCTTCGTATCTAATGGCCCAGGCAGGCAGTGGCCTTCCTCTGTATTCATGATGATCGTCAACTTCTGTAATATATTGTATGTCCTTGATCTTGTATGGATCAGCAACATGCTCCTCCGCGATGGCTATGGCTTCTTCTTTTGATATTTCATGTTTGACACTTCCTGTTTTAGCGTCAATGAGCGTACTATCGTTAACCCAATAGTAAGGATCGCCTTTGATGAATTTTAGCACCAACGAACTGACATTTAAGGTCGAATCAATTTGACCTATTCCTTCTAAGCCCAATGTAGTCTGATGGGGAGTTTCTTCTAAAAAATGATCGCCATGGATCTCGTCAATGTCAGTCCAGCTAAAGTATAATCCGCTAATAGTCCAGAATAAAAACTGAATACCAATAACTACCCCCAGATAACGGTGTGTTTTACGTATATAATAATTCCTGTTTTTTCGCATTAACCAATAGATTAAAGGCTCATATGCTACCGCATGCCAATCACATACCGGTGCACAATACCAGTTGATATAAAATCACAAATAAAGAAATTGAGATAAGGGAGTACCCTACCTCAAACAATGTAGAAGTGTGAAATGAGGGCTAATTGAGAAAAGACTGAATAAAGATTCTGATGTCAATATTTTTTAGAGGAGGAGACTTAAATCGTGCCCACTTTATCCAGCTATTGGTGTTTACTAAGTAGGTCGCATAGGAGATAATTGACTCATTCCTTACAAATAATTTTACCTCGCTTTGAACAACATCAGATGCGATAATTTTAACAGCTTTTTTATTCAGGTAAATTTGAGATATTGTATCGCAACACTTTTGGGATGGACAACAACCTTTATCTTCTGAATCATTTTTGTTGGTCTTGTGATGACCCTCGTGTTCGTTGGTATGCTGTTCGGCAGCATGCAATTCATGGTGATGTTCATTCTCATTCTCGTGAGCATCGGCTTTTGGTGGGCAACTTACTTCTTTAATACAGAAACAACTCCCCATACTACAAGCTATATGCACGGCACCAATACTTACAAAAAGTACCAGGGCTGTAATAACGAAGCTTTTATTTCTTACAAAATGAAGCATATAGCTGAAATCTGTATATAAATATAACAATAATGCCGATATGTGGAAAGCATAATTATTGCTTATCCGAATAGGCATTATAGTTTCCCTCGGAATCAAAATAGAGTACCGCTGTCTTCTGACCGGGTTTGATAACGATAAATGCATCCGCTTTATTTACTTTCTCTCCTGAGTAAGGGTCTGTAGCATATCGCACATTGTCGGTATTCTCGCGAATTTTGCTTACACACATTTGGCAGCATCCATAGTAGGTTTTGCCATTTGCTTCAACCGGTATTTGTTCTATTCCCATGAATGCATCGTTTACCATACACACCAATTCGTTAGGGATTTGTTCCTCTTCACTGATATCAACCGGTATTTTACTGAATGTATCCGAAAAAGCCCAATAGAGGCCTGCAATAACTACAGCCCCAAATATTGAAAGGATAATTATTGATTGTCTGTCCATAATTAAAATGATTTATGGTACCTGTGGGAATACAGTGATCATCATCCGATTTGATGAAATTACTGCAAGCTTTCCCACAGGATTTGAGTTTTAATTGATTGTTTCTTTTACACTTCCGCACTTCAGCATTTTATCACCGAAGTATGGGTTTTTGATTTCCTTTTGATTGGATAGCCAATAGGCCCCGGCATTGTTATTTGCCATGGGGCAATACTCCAGGTACACTTCACCCATAGAAAGTTCACCACTTTTTACTAAAGAGGCCATTTCATTACTCAATGAAGCGAAAGCTTTGCGCTGGCCATCCAAAGTAGTAGCTGAAACCACCTTTGCCGCCTCCGCATTAGCTTTCTGGCTCTTGTCTACTTCTTCTAAAGATACTTCCAGTTTGGTTGCAGCTTTTTTTGCCTCATTCATCTGTGAAGCGACCAGAGCTTCTTTCAGGTGGATATAATGGCCGTAAGCAATACCCAAATCTTTGTCTTTGAACATAGGCTCCATTTTTTGGCCCATTTCCTTTTTGTCATCATGACTCCCATGATCGTGTTGTGCAAATGCTCCAAAGCTTACTAAAGCCAGAGCCATTATTAAAATTGTTTTTTTTCTCATTACACTTTTCATTTTATTGATTTTTTAAAGATTAAACATTTGTATGGTGGCTATCCCAATCACCAGGAGAATTACTATACCCCAGACAATTCGTCCAGCCCACATTTTTAATTTTGAAGGGGCTTTTTCATCCCCTGTTTTACAGCATTCTTTCATTTTACTTGATATTTTCCTGTACCTCCCCACAAGTGAGCATAGATTCTCCGAAGTAGGGATTGCGGATTTCCTCTTCAGTACTCAACCAATTCGCTCCCTTATTATCATCTGCCATTGGGCAAAACTGAACGTACAGTGTCTGATCCATGGGTTTAAAGGCTTTGGTCATGGCAATCATTCCTTCAGATACCTGCTGAAATGTAGTGCGTAGTTCGGCTATCGTTTTAAGGTGCTGAACATGTTGCAATGCATTTTTCAGGTCACTGCTATAGCTCATCCAGGCATTGTGTGACTCACCGGTAAAAGCAGACATATTCACCTTATCCAGTGTTGTTTTGAGATCGGAAGCGGCTTTTTGAGCCTGATCAAATTCATCGGCCGTTAAGGCATCCTTAAATTTGAGGTATTTAGTATAAAGGGGCCGCAATGCTTCTTTCGCCTTCTGACTAATTGACACTGGCTTAGTCTCTTTTTTCTTGACCTGGCCTGACGAAGCTGGCGTATCCATACCCCCGTGGTTATGCCCTGTCATTGCCGGGCCTCCTTCCGGATTCATCATGCTTGGCTTACCAGCCAACTGTGCTGCCGCATCAATGCTGAAGGTGCCATTGACTGCTATCTCTTCACCTTCTTCAAGGCCACTCTCCACAATAAAGCTGTCACCTAAACCCGGCCCAAGCGTCACATCACGCATCATGAAACTTACTCCACTACTAGTGGTATTTTTTACATAAACTACCGAACGCTTGCCTGTCCACATAACAGCAGTTTTGGGAACCACTATGTTATTTGACTTTTTCGGCAATGTAGCTTCTACCGTACCGGATGCAAACATTTCAGGTTTTAGCTGATTGTCTTTGTTGGGCACTTCTACCCTTGCTTTTGCTACTCTTGTCTTAGGATCAATAACAGGATCCAGGAAGGTTATCTTACCTTCAAATGTCTCTCCCGGTAGAGAGGCCACTGTAAAGTTTACCTTATCACCTTTTTTGATCCAGGGCATATCCGATTCATAAACATCAAACAATACCCATACCTTTGAAAGGTCTGCAATCTCATAAATAGCCTCTCCCTTTCGGATGTAATCACCCAGATTTACCATTTTCTCAGTTACATAGCCCGAAACATCAGCTTGAACAGCAAATTCCTCTTTCGGTGTCCCCACTTTGAGAATTTGCTCTACCTGACTGTCGGAAAGTTTCCAATTTTTGAGCTTTTCTTTGGCGGAATTAAACAATTGCGGCTGTGTATCTTTAATTTTTTGTGCTTCAAATAATTCCTCCTGTGCAGTAACCAAATCTGGAGAGTATATATAAGCAATGGCCTGCCCTTTCCTTACGAACTCACCTGTGAAATTGACCATCAGCTTTTCTATCCTGCCCGGTATATGGGAAGACTGAGAAAAAACCAGTCGCTCATCTTCCTGTACCTTTCCGTTCAGCCTAACCGACTTAACCGGATCCATGGTTCCTACAGCAGCCGTTCTGATATCAGCCAGTTGCATGGCGGTAGGCGACATACTTACTGCCATAGGGTCAAGTACTTCATTCTGATCATCCTCCAAAGGAATAAGGTCCATGCCACAGATAGGGCAGTCTCCGGGTTCACTCTGACGGATCTGAGGATGCATGGAGCAAGTCCACACGGTCTCGCCAGCTATTTCTGTAGTGTGCTGGTGCTCATCATCCATTTTACTTTCGGATGATGAACCACCAAAAATCAACCAACCCAGCAATAAACCTATTGCCAGTGTTGACAGTGCTACGATTATTATTTTTTTATTCGCGTTCATCTTAATATGTTTTTGCGGTTAAGTAATTGAGTTTAGCAAGGGCAATTTGATATTGTGTTTCGGCCGTTGCCTTCATCTTTTCATATTTTAAAAGCTGTTGTTGCATACGCAGTACCTCTTCAAATTCATTTCCTGAATTCCCATAAGCAGTAAACAATAGATTTAAAGCCTGATTGGATTCCTGAATTTGTTGATCATATAGCTGAAGCAACTCTTGCTGTTGTTGAATTTCAAACCAGGCCATTTCGTAGCTTGACGTAAGGGTATTGGCAAAATCTTCCTTTTGGAGTGAATAGCTTTCCTGCATGAGCTGCGCTTCTTTAACAGCGGCTTTGTATTTACTCCTGAAAATGGGAATGCTGACGGAAACCATGGGCATCATCGCATTTTTGCCATTGCCTTGCGGAGCAGCCATGTCGGAGGCTAAATCCGTACGTTCTCCAACCAACACATAGTCAAGGCCCAGACCAAACTTTGGAAGTCCTTGTTTGTAAGCGACCTCCTCACTTGCCTCACTGGAGGCTATTTTTAAGTCCAGTTCTTCCAATACCGGGTTGTTCGTAAGCAAAGAGTCCTTTCTGAAATTATCAGGCAAGGCTTGAGCAACGAGTGAATCCTCTACGGTTACCAATGCGTCCTCCTCTCTGTTGAGTAGTTTATTAAACCGGGTCAGCAGAGGAGCTTCCTTATCGTTCAGAATGGAAAGGTTTGTAGTGGCGTCTTTCAACATAATATCCACACGCAAGAAGTCAACCATAGTACCCACTCCATTTTCAAACTTCTTATTGGCAATGGTTTTATAAGACTCCAGTATTTCAATATTCTCCCGCTCAATCTCTTTCCATTGATTAAGTTCATAAAGCGGATAATAGGCCGCTGCCACCTGATAGTACAACCTATTCCGAGCGTCTAAGAAGGCTTGATATTTTGCCTCCGCCATTAAAGCTGCGGCATCACCTTGTGCTCTAAGGGTACCAAACCAAGGGAACATCTGCGTTAGCGAAAACCTTGCCTTTTGCGGCCCTACCCTCGTTTCCACCGGTGAAATGAAATAACCAAAAGAGAAATTAGGATCCGGTAAAGTATTTACCTGCTCCACCTTCTGTATGGCCGCTTCAAATTCCCGGTATTTGGCCTGTAATCCCGGATTGTTTTCCGCTGCTATTTTAAAATAGTCATCCAGGGTCTGCGCCTGACTCACGCTAGTTCCGAGAAAAACGAGTATTATTAGATTTGCTAATACCTTCATGATTGTCTCTTTTTAAGTGTAGATTCTTTTCCCATTGAATAAAGTACAGGTACCAGAAATACCGTAATTAATGATATCGCCATCCCTCCAAAAGATGGGATCGCCATCGGAATCATAATATCGGCTCCACGGCCGGTGGAAGTAAGGACCGGTAATAGTGCTATCATGGTTGTTCCTGCTGTCATAAGGGCGGGCCGTATCCTTCTTACCCCTGCTTCCACCACCGCTTCTCTAACTTCTGTTAGTTTTTTCGGCTGGTTACGTGCAAAACTTTGATCCAGATAAGTAGCAATGAGTACCCCGTTATCTGTGGCTATACCAAACAATGCAATGAACCCGACCCAAACTGCCACGCTCAGGTTAACGGTGTGCATCTGGAAGAGGTCACGCAGGTTGGTGCCAAAGATGGAGAAATCTGCAAACCAACCTTGGCCATACAACCAGAGCATGAAAAAACCACCGGAAAAAGCTAATAGTATCCCGGAAAAAATCATCAAAGAAGTTGAAACAGATTTAAACTGAAAATAAAGGATCAGAAAAATGATGCCCAACACGATTGGGACTATTATTGTTAGCCTTTTCTCAGCTCTCACCTGATTTTCATAGCTTCCTGAAAACTTGTAGCTGACTCCTGCCGGAACTACTAGATCACCTGTATCTATTTTTTCCTGAATAGCAGCCTGGGCATCATTGACCACTCCCACTTCTGAGTACCCGTCCCTTTTGTCAAATAGTACATAACCCACCAAAAAGGTTTCCTCACTTTTGATCGCCTGTGGTCCCCTCACATACTCAAAGTCCACCACCTGGCTGATCGGTATTTGTGCGCCTGTAGGTGTAGGCAAAAGAATTTTACCCAATGATTCGGGATCGTCCCTGAGTTCGCGCGGGTAGCGTACCCTCACCGGAAAACGTTCGCGTCCTTCCACGGTAGAAGTAATCTTCATTCCTCCGATAGCTGTTTCAATGGTCTGCTGTACATCTTCCACATTCAGCCCATAGCGCGAAATCTCATCCCTGTTGATATTCAAATGAAGATAGGGCTTACCTACAATCCTGTCGGCAAACACAGCTTCCGCTTTTACCGAAGGCACTACTTTCAATACCTCCTCAAGCTGCAGTCCAAAGTCTTCTATCGTTTTCAGGTCCGGGCCGTACACTTTAATCCCCATAGGGGCCCGCATACCTGTTTGCAGCATCACCAAGCGGGTTTCAATAGGCTGTAGCTTAGGTGCTGAAGTTACTCCCGGTATTTTGGTAACCTTCACAATTTCATTCCAGATATCATCCGGGGATTTTATCTGTGGCCGCCAATTGCGGAAATAATTCCCGTTATCATCAGGGATGAGTTCCTCCAAAACAACCCCTCGGTTAATGGCTTCTTCATTAGAAAGGCTATCACCGCTATTGAGTATGAAGCGATCTTCCTTATCAACTTTGAACCTTATTCGGTGCCCTTTTTCACTGAGCATGTACTCCGGTTTATAGTTAATGATATTTTCGTACATGGAAATAGGTGCCGGATCAAGGGCAGATTCTACCCGTCCTAGTTTGCCTACCGTTAATTCTACTTCCGGGATGTTGGTCAGAAGCATATCCAATTGACCTACTACTTTGCGGTTATATTCAATACCGGAATGCGGCATGGACGTTGGCATAAGCAGGAAACTTCCTTCGTCCAGGGATGGCATGAATTCTTTCCCAATACCAGGGAAGGTATGGGTTAACCCTGACCAAACTTTGGTAGTCTTGATGTCCCAGCCAACAGTGTCTAGTGCTTTAGGCACAAAAGCAAAAACGGTATTAAAGCCCATCCATACAGTGGCACCGACCAGAATGATAAAGGTGGGTACCAGTAGAAATTTGATTTTATTTTCCAGGCACCATTTTAATAAAGTTTTATAGTAATATTCTAAAAGCATAAACGACCCCAGGATAAATCCTACCAATAAGGTCACAAAAATAAAGTTGAGTAGTAGAGACTTTGAGGCTCCTAGCGGCAGCCAATATTTAGCTAAAAGCCAGGTTACGCCAATAAGTACAATCATCAGCTCGGCATAATTGAAGAGAAATAGTGAAGGCCTGGAAAAGCTTTCCTTTTTAGTGTCAAAAACATTCTTGACAATTCCGATAGCACCAAACAATACCAGCAATACACCCCCCCATATCTGACCAATAAAGAGCCCTGTAATTCCAAATAGTACTAATGCGTAGCCACCAAATTTCTTAAGAAACTTGTTATTGATTTTGAACCCAAAGAACCAATGTGCCAACGTAGGCATGATCAACAGACTCACCAACAGGGCAGCTATCAAGGCAAAGGTTTTAGTAAAGGCCAGAGGGCCAAATAATTTACCTTCGGCAGCTTGCATGGTAAAAACAGGAACGAAACTCACAATGGTAGTGGAGACTGCCGTGAGTATTGCTGTGGCTACCTCTGCTGACCCATTAAATATCGTTTCTATGAGTTTTTGACCGGGTGGAGCTTCATCTATATGTTTAATAATGTTTTCAGAAAGTATAACTCCCAAATCCACCATCGTACCAATGGCAATGGCAATACCTGAAAGTGCAACTATGTTGGCATCAATACCAAAATAGCGCATGGCGATAAACACCATCAATACCGCAATCGGCAGGATACTTGAAATGAGAAATGAAGCCCTGAGATTATACACCATCACGATCACTACCAAAATGGTAATGAGCACTTGAAGCGAAATGGCTTCTTCCAGGGTTCCCAATGTTTCATAAATAAGCTCGGAGCGGTCATAAAACGGAACGATAGTCAACTGGCTTTCCCTTCCATCTGCCAACGTTTTTTTAGGCAGTCCCGGGGCTATTTCTTTGATCTTATCTTTGACGTTGTTAATGACCTGCAAGGGATTGGCACCATAGCGGGCCACCACTACGCCACCTACCACTTCAGCACCATCTTTATCCAGCAGGCCTCTACGGGTGGATGGCCCCAGGGTAACTACACCTATGTCTTTAATACGGATGGGAACATTTTCCTGAACGGCAACTACGGCCTTTTCAATGTCTTCTACTTTTTTGATGTAACCCAAACCACGCACCAGATATTCTGCCTGGTTGATCTCAATGGTTTTAGCTCCCACGTCTTTGTTTGATTTCTGTACCGCCTGCATTACTCTATGCAATGGGATATTATAGGCTTTTAGAGCATCAGGGTTAACATCAATCTGATATTCCTGTACAAAGCCACCAATAGAAGCCACTTCCGAAACGCCTTCTGTTGCGTTTAATCCATATTTGACGTAGAAGTCTTGTACGGTACGGATTTCGTGGAGATCCCATCCTCCGGTAGGGTTTCCATCCTTATCTCTGCCCTCAATGGTATACCAATACACCTGGCCCAGCGCAGTGGCATCAGGCCCGAGTGCAGGCTGGACCCCTTCCGGTAATAAGCCGGAAGGCAAGGAACTTAGTTTCTCAAGGATACGGGAACGTGACCAGTAAAACTCTACATCTTCACTGAAAATGATGAAGATACTGGAAAAGCCAAATATAGAAGAACTCCGTATAGATTTTACGCCCGGAATACCTAATAAATAGGTAGTCAGCGGATAGGAAATTTGGTCTTCTATGTCCTGTGGTGATCGGCCCTGCCACTGGGTAAAGACAATCTGTTGGTTTTCTCCTATATCCGGAATAGCATCTACCGGAACGGGATCAGAAGGTAACGCACCTATCTGCCAACCGAAAGGGGCGGTCACAATGCCCCAGGCAATGAAGCCAATTAAGATGAGAACAGTAACTAACTTGTTCTCAAGAAAGTATTTAATGATTTTATTAAGCATGTTATTTACATTCAACTTTTGAATTGATTTAAAATGGCATAGCAATAATGCCCAAGGCTCTAAAGAGCTAAGCCTTGATCACGATCAATTGAATGAAATGCTTAAATAAGGAAGGATTGAACGAGTACTGGTATATCACGTTCAATCAGCGGAGGGTCGTAATATTTATACTTTGCTTTATCGGCTTTAGAAGCATTTGCACTGCTTGTAAAAGTTATAACAAAAGCAGCTACGAATTCTAAATTCAAAGAACTACCAATAACCTGAGGTTTAAATTCATCTTCCAGCTCAAGAGATTGATACTCATTTTCACAACAAGGTTTTTTCTTGATTTGCTCTTCTTTTGACGAGCCGGTTTCACAACTCTTGTCCATATCGGACATTCCGCAGTTTAATTTGGTATGACCGAGAACAAATTGTGATTCCACGGCTAAACCTCCACAATAATGAGTAGCTACTGCCAAACCGGAATTACCGATAAGCAAGATGAATAGTAGCGATATGGAGATTATTTTTTTCAAGAAGTTGATCTTCGTCCTTGTTAATAGTTTGTGAAACGTAAAATTAAGATTAAATGATTCCAGATTCTGTTCAATATCTTGTTTTAAATGTATGAAATTTCACTCCGACATACCTTCCTCTCCAAGGTAATACCGCCTTTAAGCAATTCATTCAACTGACACCTTTACTTTAATTTTTGCAATTTGAGGTGAAAATCCACAGAAACTGCATCTTTTACTTTTACAGCTCCAAATAATTTTTGTGGAGGTTGCAAGCCAAAATCAGAGAAATAGAATGTCCGGGTACCTTTGAGATGTTTACTCTTCTCGCTTTCCTCTTTAACAATACAAGAAACCGTATAGATTCTAGCCTCTCCTGCCAACGTAATTTCTACTTTCCCAAACAGTACGTTTTTGCGGGAAGGGTTCTCTTTTAACCCAATAAACCTGATGCTTATCTCTGGAAATTCATTTGCTTTGACTGTTTTGGCAAAATCACGGGTCATCATGGAATTATGGCAATCAAAACCAGATGATTTCATAACGATTTCACCACTGAGAGACGAACTTTCAGAAGCTTGGGAACAGTCCTCCTTCATAATGTCTTCGCCTCCATAGCTTACAGAAAGACAATGAAACTCATTGATATTGGTGGCACCCAATATTTCCAAACGACTCTTTCCTGTAACCTGCCAGCTTCTTTCCTGGCAATCTCCATTATTACAGGAAAGAAGTGTGTTAATATTTATTATTGCTACAAGTAAATTAAACAACATTAGTTTTTATCGGTCCTGTTGTCATCATGATGACTCGCGGTAACTATTCTCAAACTTTTCTTTATACCATTGATCTAGTAAATCCGCTTTCTCATCAGTAAGAGATATCAAGGCTTTTTCATACTCCTTTCTTAAAAGCGTTTTATCAAAACTCACTTTTTTAAGAATCTCTTTGCAGTATTCAAGCTTATCCATTATTCAAATGAGTGTTCAGAAAAGTGCCGGAAATAGCATCCGGCACATCTTCCCCTGTTTAAAAGCTAATTACTGCCTCAATGTTGATACCATCAAATTCGCCTCCATTATATTTGGTACCTGTCCAGCCTTCACCTTCATATTTTTGATTTACATATTCCAGCTTGGCCATTACGTTTTTGGTCATATACCAGCCACCTCCTATATTCAGGCGATTTATTTCTTGTGTTAGAGCATTTTCTACCATTTCTCCGGAAACGGTATTGTATCGTCCTCCCAGATAAAACTGTTCCGTACTTCCAAAACGATAAAGAAGTTCTCCTGCTAACTGTGTAAAAGCTCCTCCTCCTTGATCGTCACTGTTTGAGGCTACCTCGTATATACCAAAAAATTCCAAACCTTTATATTTGATAAACGGGTTGATCTGAATAGCAGTTAATTCTCGGAATCTTGGGTTGAATCGTCCTTCAAAAGGCCCTCCATCACCATCTAAGGTCTCCATTACATTATAATATCTGCTCCCGGCACGGTCTCCACCATAAATCCAACTACCTGTAGTGGTTCCTTTGTTAATATACCAGGAGCCTGTCAAACGCAATCTGAAATCATCATTTAACTGGTTATCATAACCCAGTTTTCCGAAAAAGGAAGCTTTGTTGTCAGAGTTGTCATTGACTACTACATTTTGATTCAATTTACCATTAGTTATTCCAATGACTCCCAAAAAACCATTTTTCATAATAGTAAGCTCACCGAAAGCCTCGGTAGAAAAAGCATCCATGATATAATTGCCTACAAAGGGGTTAAAAATGGCCCGTGCATTATCACTTCTTCTGAAATGGGCATCTCCATAATTGAACTCGTCCAAGCCAATGGTTATACGGGCTACATCCATAAAATCTTGCAAAAAACCCGGTTTTATAAAGTCCAATTTGTCAATTTGAAGATAACCTCCTTTTACCCATGCCTCCCGATGGTTTTGAGAAGATAGATAAGTTCTCAAATGCATTCTCAATCCATCATATAGCTGGACATCAATGTTGAGGTTGGCTGTAGGAAGATTAAAATTTGTCCCCAATTCTACCAGGCTGTCCAATGAGTTGGTTTGGTTTATACTTTGGAACTGCATGGCAAAATCACCTCCGATACGTACTTTAACTCCATCAAACCCTACGGTATCTTGCATGGAAGGTTCAAATACATTAAGCCCGGCTTTATCATTAGGCCGGAAATACTGTAGGGCAGGCTGCTGCGCATATGCTACACCTGTTGTAAGAAGCACCAGTGAAAGTATGGTGGCTCTATACCAATTGTTGCTCGTTTTCATAATTATCTGAATTTTAGTTTATTAATTTAAAAGTTGCTTCAAAAGAAATTTGTAGTTCATCGCCAGTTTTGATTGTTCCAAACATGACTTTTGGAGGGTCAATTTTATATTGTGTGAAAGTGATGGGAAATCCCCCGCTAAAAAGAATCGCCCCCTCCGAAACCTTGTAATTGACTTGAAGCAGAATCACGCGAGCGGTTCCGGCAATAGTGATTTTACCTTCTGCCTTGATCATTTGACCTGTAATGTTTTCTACCTTCGTCAGTTCAAAATGTATTTGCGGATATTGCTTTGCCAGGAGTGCCTCATAAGCATTGTCGTCCATGCTTCCTTTGCCACTTTTTAAGGAAATAACAGGCAGGTTGACAGCTAATGAGTTGATATCTGTGATCTTGTCGGCATTCAATTCAATCTTTGCATTGCCCGTGGCTTTATCAGATATCATGTCCCAATCATGAATGGTAGAAGTACCTTCTACCTTCAACTGCTGATCAGAAGAAAGTACATAGCTTTGTTGCGCTATTGACTGTCTGCCCGCCATTAGCGAAATAGCCAGCACCAGAACCCAACCATATTTTTTAATGTATCTCATCACTTACTCATTTTAGTCTTATAATCATGTCATATAGGTCTTTTTGAGAATGCATGATTATTATCTCTTTAGAAAATTCCTTCAAAAGTATTTAGACAAGCTTGAGTAAGCTGTATAGTATTATGTCTATTATGTATGAATTCTTGTTTTGAAAGGGCTGAATGAAAAATATTGATTTGCCCTGCCTGCTAAAAGTGAATCCGAACGAATGCCAATATCAGGAATGGAGGGTGTGAAAGAAGATGAGCAGGTACAATGGTCTAAATACAGCTGGTTATATCTAAGGAGTTTTTATTCTGAAACTGTTAGATGGGAATAGCATTGATTTCATCTTCACCAGAATAGATTGGAAAAATAGTTCAAAACAAACATAGAAAGTACAACCAGAGTAGTAATCCACAAAAAAATCTTGCTCGGCATATTTTTATTTTTTCCATTTTTACAATTCTCACAGCTTTGAGTTTTCCTCTTCGGAGGGTAGGTTTTATATAATGTAAAACCCAGTGACAAAAAGGCAACAGCATACAAATAAGGCTGCATCGGGTGCAGCCAAGAGAACCACGAGAATGCGCCTGATACACCTGCTATGGTAGTGAGTATGGCAGGCCCCCAGCAACAAAAGAATGGGGCAATGGCAGAAACCAGGCTTAGACTTAACAAGGTATTTTTCTTCATAAGTATTCTGTTAAGATTTTAATACTTCAATAATCATGATATCCCATTTACCACTTAACTGACCATCCTCTTCGTCTTTTACCCATCCTTTTATCCGAATCTTACCGGGGTTGAGCTTTGTTAGTATGTCACTGGGAGTATCATCGCTTACAATGAATGTTTCTTCATTGACCTTAACTTTCCATTCATCTCCCTCTTTATGAAGTTCTCCCCTTAAAGTAATCTCTGCATTTCTGGCAGAAAATCCATTGTTCTTCACTTCTTTCTGGATTTTTTGCAAGGTGAGTTTATTGCCGGTAGCAAGCGTAAGATAAGCTTTGCCGTCATTGAGGCTTACTTTTACACTTTCCAGCCCACCCATTCTCTTGAGTCCACGCTCCAGGCCATAGGCACAAGGTGCACAATCCATTCCAAAGACCTCCTGATCTACTTTGATCAACTGAGCCATTGCTCCGCTCAAACTAAAAATTGTCAACAATGCTATTATTCCTAATCTTTTCATTTTCTTCTGTTTTTTAAAGTTTATAACCAATAACTAATGTTCATTGAAAGCCTGTATTCCTCTTTTGGACCCTGTATTACATCCTGGTAGACCGGAAATAATGCTCCAAAGGATATGCCCCAGGCTCCATAAAGCCCCAGAAATGAAGGGCCAAGCATAACTTTTTTCCCTCTTTGATCAACGGGGGTAAGCTGACCTTCACTGGTATTAGCTCCGGGGAACTCTGCCAGCGATTCCACAAATACCCTCCAGTCCGGCTTTGGATAATCGCCCATAAAAATGTTTGGTCGATAACCTACTACCAGACTTGCGTAAGGCAGGTCGCCTAATTGATCATTGCCTTCCTCAAAATAATATTGATAACCACCACCTACCCAGGCATACCAGGTACGGGAAGCATAGCCGGTAGAGATCGCTCCATGAATGGAATTGCTTACATTGATACCACTCCTGGTTTCTTCAGTAGGTGTCGAAACACTTAAAATAGCTGTGGATTCAAAACGCTTGCCAACGCCAAATGCATTGGAGAAGAAACGGTACCATACCGATGCTTCTATGTCGCCATTTGCCGGCATGTTGCTGTTACTTCTTGTTCTGGGTGCTTCAGACAATCTGTTGACCATGGTGGGTGTGGTGATATTAATTTGCAGATCTTCTGTCACGCCATACGACCAGATGTACCTAAGCATAAACGACTGATCATCTTCGGTAGCCAGGCTCATAGCTGCTGCATTAAAGTCAAATCCTCCTTTTGCCAATGTGGGGGTTTGTAAACCATAAAGGGGTCCGTGTCCCTGAGCGCTGACCTTAGAAATGGCTGTAATAGTTAGTAATATTAAAAAGGCTGTTCTTTTCATCGTATTATTTTAAAGTCCTAAAAATTGTTGAATTGGTAGTAGCAGGTAAGCTGAGAATAGTCCGAGAAGGTATAAACCAAAGGATATCCATAAGATAATTTTACTCCAACGGGCAGCTGTATCACAAGGTGTTTCATTACCAAATTCGTCTATTTCACACTCCTTGTCTCTGCGGCCATAAAACAGCCAAAAGTTAAAACCGATCAAAATACCTGCTGCCAGAAAAGTCCATTCCTTGTACTTGCTCAGCCAGATCAATGCCGGAAAGTCCGAAACCATTCCTGCCACTACCGCTCCCATCCCTACTGCCACCAGTAATGATGGAAGGGCACAGCACAGTAAGGTGGATACTGATGTAAACAAGGAAGCTATGCTGACGAAATCCTGCTTGAGTGATTTTAAGACATCCATAAGATTATGCCGCCATTTTAACGCAGCTTTCTGCGCAGGCTGCACATTTTTCCGCACACTGCTTGCACACCTCACTGTCAAATTTGCCGCACTCTTCTGCACAAGCCTTGCAAAGATCCACGCAAATAGCACATACCCTGCTGGCGTAGTCGGATTGGGAAGCCAGCATCTGTACGCATGCCGTACACAAGGCAATACATTCCAGGCAAAGCTGGTGGCACTTTTTCATGTCCGGCTCGCCTAAGTGCTGATCCAGACAGATGCGTGCTGCGGTGATACATGCGTTACAATTGTCAATGCATTGTTGTAAATCATTACTCAATGGTTTCATGATTTTTGTGATTTAAATGAATTCCCTTGCCAGCACGGCAGCAAGGGAAAATATAATGTAAGCCGTGCCTTACTTGTTTTTACCCTTGTCCTATACCCGCTTTGATCAGCTCTTCTTTAGAAATCCCCTGGTTTTCACAGCAGGATAAAAGTGAGCCATTCACAGCAATAGCAGGTACTTTTTTGATCCCATATTCTTCCAGCTTGCTCAGACAGGTCTTGTCTTCACACTGCTTCACCAAATCATAAATGGTGATATCGCATTGCTCACAAGCCAGGTCTTTCACCACTTGAACTACCGGGTCGCAAACAGGGCAGTTTGCTGTAAATATTTCTACTTGTCTTTTCATCTTTTCCACTTTTAAAATGTTCATTTTATATTTTAGAGATTCTCTCCGGATAAGAACAATTCAAAGGTAAGTTCGGGGGTGGGGTGGTAGCCAAGGATAAATAGCTAGAAAATTTGATTTATTTTTTTGTGAGGATAAAGGTTAATATAGGAAGCAGGAAAATGGACAAAAACGGAGAAAGGCTGATATTTGTGAAGGGTAGTAAGGGCATTGACTCATCATATTGCCACAAGCCCAAGATCAGCGCAATTTTTTCAGCCGCGATAGATACCAAGGCACTATAGGCTAAGGTTGTAGCGACTTTCGCTGCAGTAAAGCAATGTATCCAGCCTGTATTTTTGAAAATAGCGGCTACTAAAAAAATATACCAGAAAAATTAGCAGCGCCTCCCCTAATGCACAGAGCAGAAAATATATCTGCCTCATCCATTCAGTGTAATTCGCATACAGGGAAAAACCACAGGTTCTCTCAGAGAAAACTCAAGATGAAGCCTGT
Source organism: Cyclobacteriaceae bacterium (assembly GCA_965230065.1). Taxonomy (GTDB): domain Bacteria; phylum Bacteroidota; class Bacteroidia; order Cytophagales; family Cyclobacteriaceae. Next base: position 6,154,449 of record OZ245942.1, read on the forward strand.
AGTAGCCATGAATAAGTAAACTGACTTATTCGTTCTCCTTGCCATTACCTGAGCCTATACGTTGTTTTAATTCAGCAATCTCCTTCATCATAGTGGTGAGATTGTCTAGTTGCAGATTGGGAAACTGTTGTCGGATAAATTCTATGCGGTCTTCGTAACCACAATTGCCGGGACAGGCTTCAACGGTTTCCGAAATTTTAATGGCAAGAGCTTTCCGGTAGGCTTCATCCAGTAATAAATAATGGGCCTTATCAAGTCCTTTTTGCGCAGCTTTGAACTGTAGTAGAATTTTTTCCGGATCCTTTCCTTCATCCAGCATTTTTATCAAACCTTCTACCTGCCCTTTGATGCTTTGCAATCGTGTTTTTATATCCTTTGTTAGGTCTTTGGGTATCATAATACTTAGCGTTTTGTTAAAGGTAAGTTTGCGGCAGGGGTGGTAAACAAGGAATTGCGTGGTTATTCTAATTTCAATTAAACCATTGATCCGATATCCGATCCCATGGACGGATAGGAATAGATCATATTCCTGATGTCTGCAACTTTTAGTTTTACCCGAATGGCCATCGCAAAAATGTTGATCATTTCCTCCGCATGAGGACCGATGATGTGTGCTCCTAAAATGTAGCCTTCTTTATCAGAAATGACCTTATAAGCATAGGTTGACTCATTGATCCGTATGGCATTGTACCAGCTTGATGCGGAGCCGTCTTTCACCTGATATTCTAAACCTGACTTCTTTGCCTGTGCTTCCGTCATGCCAACCGCGGCAAGTGTGGGCAAGGTAAAGACTGAACTGGGCATTTCCGTGTAGTCAGGCTTTTTGGAGTTACCCCGTATAATATTGGTTGCCACTGCATGGCCTTCCATAACTGCAACAGGTGTGAGATTGAGACCTTTGCTATCAGCCGCATCACCTGCTGCATATACCCGTTCATTAGTTAAACTTTGTAGGTATTCATTTACGTCAATCCCTTTCTTGCCGTAGGAAATGTTTGCCTTTTCCAGGTTCATGCCATCCAACTCCGGTACTCTACCTGCTGCATTCACCACCAAATTCGTTTGAATAGTTTTTTCACCCCCTTTTGATTCTGCCTTTACGGTATAGCCATTATCCTTTTTTTCAACTGCAACCACATCCCACTCAAGGTGAAGTTCAATCCCCAATTCCTCAGTAGCTTTGACCAAGTGCTTCACGATATCAGACTCAAAGCTTTCTAAAGGCATTTTGCCTCTGTGGAATATGGTCACTTTACTTCCGGCCCTGACAGCCAGGTGGGCAAACTCCATCGCTATATATCCGCCTCCAATAAAGGTGATGTGCTCAGGGAGTTTTCCCAGATTTAGAAAATCTGTGCTGTCAATTGGTAAATTGCCCCCTGGAATATCAAGAACAACAGGTCGGGCACCTGTAGCTATCACTATTTTATCAGCTTCCAGTAGGTCGTCTCCGATGCGCACCGTGTTTTCAGATTCAAAGCTGGCTGTTCCATGATACATTTCTACACCTGACTTTTCATAGCCTTTCTCCACATTTCTAGGCATTTTGGAAACGAACTCATTTTTGTAAGCCATCAAATCCTGCCAATTGATGGAGATATCTCCTTGAATACCGATTCCCTTCATTTTATTGGCCCGGTCTATAATTTCAGCAGCTCCGACTAATATTTTCTTAGGATCACAACCGCGTAGTGCGCACGTTCCCCCATACGGTCTGGAATCTGTAACGGCAGTCTTTAGTCCTTTTTTAGCACATTTATTGGCAATGGTCATTCCTCCCATGCCTGATCCGATTACAATCACATCGTATTTTTTCATCAGCAGCAATTGTTTTTACCACCTTCCTGAATGGGAGGACAGGCATTTGTTCCATAGCTGCAATACACGCAGCAATCACCTTGTTTTGGCTTTAATACTTCTTGGCAGTTTTCACATTCGTAAAAGTATTGGCATGCATCCGTAGGCATAGTTTCTTCTTTTTGATGTCCACAGTTTGGACAGGTAATGGTGGATTGTAATACGATCTCTTTTTCCATTATTAATCGATTTTAGGTTTTAGTACTTCTGCTTTATAGGTTGTTTTTTCTTCAATTGCTGCAATAAGCTGTTCAGGTTGGGTTTGTTTGGGGTCATAATCCACTACAGCTATATCTCCCGGATATTGCACTGAGTTGTCAACCACCCCTTTTGTTTCTTTCAAAACCTTGTAGAGATTACTGGCACAACCGGCACAGGTGAGCCCGGTGACTTTGATCTTAACTGTCTCACTTTTCTGAATAGTTTTGACTGTTTTTTGAGGATCAGCAGATTGTGCCATTCCATGTCCTGCAAGCAAGAAGATGAATGCTAGGCTGAAAATTATGGGTTTCATTTTTCTATTGATTTAAGGTTTCTTCTTTTATAATTTTCTTGCCAGTGACTTTATAGCCAGTGGCTTCCTCCACCGCAGTTGCCAATTGCTCAACAGATACTTTTGATTGATCAAACTTTACCAAAGCAATACCACTTTCGTAGGAAGAAGAAGCTTCGAGAACGCCTTCACTATTATTAAGTGCTGCATTCACGCTATGCTCACAACCGGTGCAGGTCATGCCTTTGATACTAAGCTCAGCATTTAAAATATCATTTTCTTTTACCACGATAACATTGGATGTATTGCTATTGTCAGGAAAAAAGATGCCGGAATAGGTAGGAAATGCAAGCATTACTACCGCAAAGACTGTAATTATTCCCAGAAACTTCTTAGACTGCCAAAAGGAAGGACGCTCATCGTCTTCACAGGCACAATCGATTTCCTCCTGTGTCCTGGGTCTTAATTTCTGATACCAGGCAAACCCCAATACCAAAACTGTAAGGCCTATTAAATAAGGTCTAAAAGGCTCCATCCAAGAGAAGGACGAAGCAATGCCTCCAATCCCTGCCAACGCGGCAAAAACGGGGGTGATGCAACAAAGGGATGCAGTAAAGGCTACCAACAATCCGGCTCCAATGCTTTTTGATGAGGTATTTGATTGGTTTGTATTACTCATAATATTGGTTCTTTCTTATTGTTAATAAACAAGCTGTCTAATACAGGTCTTATTACCTGGATACTATCTTCTATTAAAGAGTAGAAGACCGTTTGTCCCACCTTCTCACTGGTTACAAGGCCTCCTTCTCTCAGTTTCTTCAGATGTTGGGAAATGGCTGGCACGGTCATTTCCAAAATGTCACTCAGGTCACAGGGACAAAGTTTGGTTTCCTTGCTGAGCAGATAGAGAATTTTTAAGCGGACTTCATTGCCCGACAGGCTCAATGCCTTAGCTGCCGTAGTTATTGATGGTGCGACTCTGTGAATTTCTTCTTTGCACTGTTTGATCTGCTCAACATCTGCAAAAACCCTGATACACGATTTACTCATACTTCTATTTATTTAAGCAACTACTTAAATAACGAAGATAAGAAGAAGTAAATTAGGGTTGTGTAAAAAGTTATGAAAAAAAAGTGGGGAATGTAAATTCAAGTTTGAAAAAACGAGATGAAAAAACTTTCCCCACCCATGGATACAAATATCCTAAAAAAGCCAGGGATAAAATTCAAGCCCTATCATCAAGACACGACTATTTCTTTGCCAGTCAAGGTGTCGGAGCTAATAAAGGAAAATATACTGGTGCAAATCGTAGACACAGTAGTAGAAAGTATAGATATGGGAGAACTCGAAGCTTATTATAGGGGAAAAGGCTGCCCGCCCTATCATCCCAAGATGTTGATCAAGGTATGGATATATGGATTTTGTAGTAAGGTGTATACCTCCCGGCCTTTAGCCAAAAAGCTGCGGGAAGATTTATGTTTTATATGGTTAGCCGGCGAAGCCACCCCTTGTTTTAAAACGTTGAGTGGTTTTCGGGGCAACCGTATGCAAGGATTGGTAGACATCGTCTTCAAACAGGTCTTATATTATTTAGTGGCTGAAAACTATGTTGACCTCAATGATTTATTATATCGATGGATCAAAATGGGAAGCCAATGCCAACCGTTACAAGGTTGTATGGCGCAAAAGCATAGCCCGCTATAAAGAGTGGGCATTGTCTCGGATAGATGAAATTTTGAAAGGGGCCCAACACTTACAAAACCAGGAAGATGACAAATACGGAAAGCAAGACCTTGCCACCCACTCATCAGCCCAACAGGTGCATATAGTTTTGAACAGCAAGGAATTACAGCAACATATAAGCCATATCAGCAAGTTAGTGCAGGCAGAAACAGACAAGCAACGGGGAAAAAAGCTGTTGGGCCAGCGTAATTCTTATGCAAAAACAGATGAAGATGCCACAGGCATGCGCATGAAGGATGGGCGTGTACGGCCAGGGTATAATATACAAATCACAACAAACCAGCAATTTATCCTCAATGCCAGTGTCCATCAAAATGCATCAGACAGCCCAACGCTTGCCCTCCATGTTGAAAAACTCTTTGATAGGGCCGAGGGCTGGTGGATGGGGACTGGGTCCCTGAAGGCACCTTAGATGCTGGCTATGGGAGCGAAGAAAATCATGCCTTGGCAGAAAAAAAGGCATCACTGCCTATATGAAATACCCGCTTTGGTACCAGGAGAAAACGGCAGCAGGCGACCCTGGGGCATTGTTGAAAAAACAGTTTCGGAGTGGACATTGGCCTTACGACAAGGCCCAAGATTATTTGACTTGTCCACAAGGAAAAAAACTACATTTTATGGAAGAAAAAACCATCACCTCTGAGAATGGTTACCACAAAATAGTACGCATCTATTAGGCCGAAAGCTGTGTTGCTTGTCCGGTATTTAAGGCATGTAGGGGTGAAAAGGCAAGCCCCAACACCAATCGGAAAGTATACAGAAGTGAAAAACTGGAAGCCTATAAACAACGGCCCAAAGCGTTATTGGACTCAGAAAAAGGGCAACAAAAACGTGTCCGGCGGTCTGTAGATGTGGAAACTCCATTTGCCAATACCAAATTTAACATGGGGCATACCCGCTTCATACTGCGGGGGATACAGAAAGTCAATATTGAGTTTTTACTGCTGGCCATGGCCCATAACCTCAAAAAGGTATATTACGAAAAAACAGGGATTTGGAAGGAGTACTATGCCCAAAGGGCAGCACGAAAAAAGAAAAAAGGAGAGAAAAGGTGCAAAACGGCAATACCCTCTTCAAAAAATATAAATATCCCCTCCCTCTTGGTCAAAAAGGCCCATGAGTGGATAACAAATTTGTCAGGCCGAATAAGTACCTTTTGCTTTTTGCAAAATTTTAGAAAAATCTGTCCAGGAACTTTTTACACAACCCCCTTTCAATGGTTTTCACCCCCAAAGGGGGTAGAGCCTTAACTTTCAAAAAGTGGGAATTCTCCTCCCCCTTCTTCTTTTTTGTCTTCTTTTTCTTGGTATTTAACATATCTCTTTATCTTTTCCTCGTCTATGCCTACTGTACTAACAAAGTAGCCCCTAGCCCAAAAATGATTGCCCCAGTAAGGTTTTTTCTTTAGACTCTTATAACTTTTAAACAACATTATCGCGGTTTTGCCTTTCACAATACCCACAAAATCTGACACACTTAGCTTTGGGGATTACTGCAAACTAAATGGACATGGTCTGGCTGAATATTTAGCTCTTCAACCTTTACTTCTTTCCATTCACAGATGGCGGGTATCTTATCCTCCACTGCATCTGCTATTATATCTTTTAGTATCCGAAGTCTATATTTTGGCGTTCATACTATATGGTACACACAATAGTAAAAACTGTGAGATAATTTCCTGTATTTTGTCATGCCATAAAGTTATCTCTTAATGGCATTACCTTCAAACATGACCACCGTCATTAGGTGCGAAGATTGAAAATTAATAATATATTCATTATTATATATAAATGAACACTTTTAACAAAGATACAGATATTAGAACATATCGTCGTGAGGTAATAGTACGCTTACATAAGAAAGGGATGCGCCAGCATGATATAACAGAAGTTGTAGGCTGTAGTCAAGGGTTAGTAAGTCAAGTTTGGGAAAAGTACCAGGAATCGGGTGAACAAGGCATAGCCAGTAAACCTCATCCAGGAGCTTCGCCACTACTTGATACATCTGAAAAGCAGCAATTAGCCTGCATGATAGATGCAGGAGCGCAAGCTTATGGTTTTGAGTCGGAATACTGAACTCGTAAAAGGATCCAGCAAGTGATTAAAGAACAATTTGAGATAAGCTATAGTGAAGGGCATGTAGGTTACTTGCTCAAGGCAATGAATTATAGCAAGCAAAAACCGCAGGGAAAAGACCCACGGCAAGACCCAGCACAGGTGGAAGCCTGGAAGCAAAAGCGTGTCAAAAAACTAAGAAAACAAGCTAAAAAACAAGGCAGAGTGCTATTTTATGTAGACGAAGCCTCCTTTTTTCTTACTCCAACACTGTGGCGTACCTATGCCAAGAAAGGACAACACCCGATCATACACACCTATGATAAGTCTTTTAAACATATATTTGCTTGTAGCGGTATTTCACCCCAGGGAGATTTCTTTTACACCATCAATAAACAAGCTTATCGTGGGGAAAATATCATTGAGTTCATAGAACAATTACTACAACAAATCCCTCAAACTATTACTATCATTTGGGACGGTTCGCCGCGCGATGGGGCCAGTATTCATAATTGCAATATGCTAAAGCAATATCTTGAAACACTTCCCCAGGGAAGATTACACCTGGAGAGATTACCGTCTTACTCACCAGCTTTGAATGCTGATGAACAAGTTTGGAATTATATTAAAAATGTAGATTTGAAAAATAAAGTGTTCAAAACTTTAGCACAGTTAAAGAAGGCTTTGATTGAAAACTTGGAAAAATTTTATGACAGAACACAGTTGATTCAAAGTTTTTTCTATCATCAAGATGTTGCCTTTTATTAATTTTCAATGCTCGGGGCTATAGACGGTGGTTTTCTATACGGTTAATAAATTAAACTTTTCCTAATAAATAAGTAAAATAACAAATTTGCAAGAATATGAGTAGGCGCTAAGGATTATATTTTATCAAATTGAATAACTTAGCTGTATTTAATCCAAGTTGCGATGATGGATTTATCTTCTAATAACCTGCTCAAAACAATGCCAATACCCAATATGATCTTTAGGAAGTTTAATAAGGTAACAATGAGGCTGTTTAAACTTTTTTAGAAGAATTCCCAAATAAGTGAGAGTTTTAAGATGTCAAACAAAAATAAACACTCAAATGGGAATATTAAGTAAAGATATGATCGAGAAATGGATTTTGCCATTTTTGCCTCTTGGCAAACGTGGTTTTAAAACAACAGTACCTATTGAAGAAATAACAGGATGTATTTTCTACCGGTTAAAGACAGGCTGTCAATGGAGAGAGCTTCCAACTAAACAGTTTTTCTCGGGCAAGGAATTAAAATGGGGGAGTGTTTTCTATTACTTCAACAAATGGTCGAAGGCAGGCTGTTGGAAGGAAATTTGGATAAACCTGTTAAAATCAAATTTGGAACATCTAGACTTGTCAAGTGCCGAATTTGATGGCAGCCATACTCCTGCAAAGAACGGTGGTGATGCAGTAGGTTATCAGGGCCGAAAGGCAGCTAATACCACCAATGCCTTGTTTCTGTCTGATAGTCAAGGTGTTATGCTGGCCATGTCCACCCCCCAGGAAGGTCAGCATCGCGCGGCGAACCGTCATGACCTCTACCAGATCAAGGAACTGTTTGGGGAAATCTTTGGCCTTTTAAAAGAAGCGAACATCAATTTAAAAGGGCTTTTTTTAAATGCGGACCCGGGTTTTGATTCGGAAAGCTTTCATCAGGTATGCGAGAAAGAGGAAATCATTGCCAATGTAAAACCCAATCCAAGGAACACAGCAGGCCAGCAAGTAGAACCGTATGAAAGTGGGGAACATATTTTTGATGAAGAACTTTATAAGGACAGGACCGTAATCGAGCATGCCAATTCTTGGATCGATGGGTTTAAAGCTTTGCTGGTAAGGTTTGAATTTACGGTTAGAAATTGGATGAGTCTGCATTTTATGGCATTTGCAGTGATTTTCCTCAGAAAAATCAAGAAAAGACTAAAAGTTTAAACAGGTTCAATTTTAATCCAATACCACTTCACTATATCCATTAAATAAGTCATCCTAAAATTTGATTCGCAGCATCATCCAATACTTCTTTATCAAAATCATCAAAGTAGGCTTCAGTTGTATAATAATTGGTATGGCCAAGCATATCTCCAATTTGCGCTTTAGAAACCCCTTTGTGTAATCCTGCAGTAGCAAATGTGTGCCTGGCTACATAAGAGGTTAGCTTTTCTTCAAGGCCAATCATTTTACCTATACTGTTTAATCGTCGATTATGATTGCGTAATCTATTTTTGTAGACTTCGTAAACACGTAATTCATCCGGTTCATTAATAATATCTTCCATGATTGGAAAGATCAGGTCATTCTTTGACTTTCCTGTTAAATAATAATCCAATATCTGTTTTGCTTCAGATGTAATTTTGATGTCAAACTCCTTGACACTCTGTCCTCTTCTTGTTTTTCTTCGCTTATATTTTAAACGTTCGTTCTGGATAGCCTCTAATTTTAAAAATGCCAGGTCTATAAAATTCATCCCTCGCATATTAAGCATAAAGAGAAAGTAATTTCGATGATGCCAGAGTGAGGAGTTGGCAGGATACTCCAATTGCCTGATCTGATCTATCACCTTGAGTTTTACCGCACGTTTTTTTGAACGTTCTTTTTTGATTGAGTAACCACTCTTTCCAAATGGATAGTCCTCAATTGTCAAGTTTGTACTCTTATCCTTTATCGCAAGATTAAAAATTCGTCTAATGGCCCTTAACCGTACTCCCAAACCATTTATCTTCTGACCTTTTCCAAGATAATCTGCTTCAAGCTCTTCAAGAAAAGTTTCATTTATATCAGTAATAAGAAGATCATCATTTCCATGAAACTTTAACAGCATATCAATACCATCCTGGAAAGCATTAGCCATATCATACCTTTTTGCCTTTTGATATCGTTTGATAATTTTTCTTCCATAATCATTTAATTTTATTTTGGAAGAATGTTGAAATTCAGAATTAGATAATTGATCTTGCTCAATCTCCTCAAATCGATCCTTAATTAGATGGGTAATCTGATAAACATTCATATTACCAAGTAGTGTATCGTATTCAGATAATACTTCAGAGGCTATTGTCATCTTCTTTTGCACTTTGGCATTTGCTCTGGCCGAATTTTCAAATGGACTTTTGATTTGTTTTTTGGTCTCGTTCCATTCATTTTCTGAAAGCTTGTATCCGAGCTGGATATTCTTAGGCAAACGCTTGTGCGAAACACGAATAACCAGTGGAAACTTTTTGGCTTTTTTATTTCGCTTATCCAACATAAGGGTTAATGTTGCCATAAAATAGGGTTTTTATTTTATCGCTAAATTAATCACTCAATTCAATGCATCAAAGACAGTTTGCTTGCTTTTTGCTTGCTTTTTCTAATTTATGCTGATCTATATTGAACTCTATTTTACTCGTATATTTTGTAATTATTTAATAATCAAATATTTATGAAATAATATGGTTTATTAAAAACCATATATCCCCTGACTCATAATCAGGTGGCCGCTGGTTCGAGCCCAGCAGGGCCCACATTTTAAAAGCCTTACTTGCCATTGGTAGTAAGGCTTTTTATTTTTTATTACTGCCGTCCGAGTAAAATCGGATAAAGACAAAATACCTCCTGGATGAGGCAAAATCGCGCTTTTTTTCTTTAACTCAAAAACACCCCCTCATCCCGACCATTCGATAGACAATTGTACTTTTTCAACCTCGAGTTTGAACCAAGCTCGGCAGTACTCTGAGGTGTGGGTCAGGAACAATTGCAAGTTGACGTACGAACAGAGGTTTTGGCGGCTACCATCACCATAGTCGAAAAGTCCTCTGCTTCCTTGATCCTGCGATGTAGTAAGGTAAAAAGCAAATTGAGGATCAATGCCACCCAGATTTGTGATCTGATCCCGTTTTCACAGTCCGACTAACTTTTTTGTCCTTGTAGCTGAGCAATACCTGCTGGTCTTTCAGTACGTCAGGGAATGGCCCTGTATTGTTTTCCTCTACGACCCGATAGTTGGGCATTGTCCTTCAGTCGGGTCACAAAGAAGCGGCTACGTTGTGTCCATACATCGAAGCAGCGGTATTTGTTAAACCCTTTGTCAAAAACGGCTATCCCACCTTCCGGCAAACGCAGGACTTTTAAAAAGCTATTCTCATTGGTGGAAGCGGCAAAGAACCCGCTGTCCCGCTTCCTGCTGGCATCAGAAAGGGTGCTCTTGCATGGGAGTTGCTTTAACCCAACATAAAGTAGCTTCCGGGCAATCAGGGTGATGTTTTTGCATACTTCCCGCAGGCTGCTGTTGCGTGTGAGCACTGCATAAAACAGACAGATGAAATGATCTTTGGCCTTCATCTGTTTATAGTACCAGTCTGCATTGGTCTGGACAACAGCCTGATCAAAAACTTCATTGAAAATAAGACAGATCAGTTGAGCGATAATCGGTTGCCCTGACAGGAATTTCTTGTTAACTTGCTCCATGGTTTGTTATATTCTTGGCGAACACAACATTACCTCCAAGATGGGAAGCCTGCAAGGCCTCCCATCTTAAATTTGTACTTTTCTAATACACAAACATCTGTCCACTTCTTTTACCCGGACGACAGTAATTTTCTAATAGTATGAAAAAAGTATTTTTAGCCATAGTATTTATCTTTCTTTTAATTCATTCTTTTTATGCGCAGGAAATGCAATTCAAGCATATTACGAGTGAAGATGGCCTGCTATCAAACCATGTAGATGCTATTGTGCAAGATTCAGATGGCTTTATGTGGTTTGGTACTATGCGCGGCCTTTGCCGCTATGATGGTTATACATTCCTTAATTTTACACATTCAATCACCGATAGCCTTAGCCTAAGCAATAATAATATCACTTCAATAGTAGAAGATAAAGACAAAAATCTGTGGATTGGTACGTTAAATGGTCTGAATATGATAGAACGCGAAACCTATCAGGTAAGGCGATTGGATTCCGTTTTAAAGGATTTTAAAAAACCACTTCACATCCACTCTTTGATGATAGATGATGAAGATAAACTGTGGATAGGTACAAATTATTCTGGTTTACTCATGCTCAATCTCAATACTTTTGAGATAATCAACTATCGACATTCTGATCAGGATACTTCATCTATTATCAGCAACACAGTGTTTTCTGTTGTTAGGAGAAATGAGAGGGACTTATTAATTGCCACAAATAATGGGCTCGACCTTTTTGATCCTTCTACACAAACATTTAAACATATTCTGCCAGATTATGACGTACGGAGTTTAAGTTATTATCCTGATAGCTCCGTTTTTGTGGGAATAATGGCCCGTGGCAACTATTATTACAAGCTCTCTCCAGACAACCAATTAGAGAAAAAACAACTTCCTGTTGAATTTTCATCCAAGCAGCTTTTGTTCATGGCTGATTCCGATGGAAATCAATGGACCTCCATACGGGATAATGGCTTGATCTTCCATGATGACTCTAAAAATATAGATCATAAGTTGTTATATGATAAATCAAATGAAACAGGGATCAATAGTAATGCTATTTTGTCCTTTTATGAAGATCGCCTGGGTAATATTTGGATTGGCACATTTGATGCCGGCATTAACGTGTGGGAGAAAGGCAGCAAAGGTTTTATTCATGTCAAGGACAACAATTTACCGAGTGGATTACAAAACAACAGAGTGCGGTCCATGTATGTGGACTCCGATGGTGATATTTGGATTGGCACTAAGGTGAATGGTTCCCTAGGCAAGTTTGACAGGGATAAATTAACTTTTACCCATTACAGGCATGATCCTAATGATCCTCACTCACTGAGCAATGATTTTATATTTTGTATTACAGAAGACCGCCCCGGATATCTATGGGTTGGCACCAACAATGGACTGAACTTGTTTGAGAAAAGTACAGGTAAAACAAAACAGGTTTTAAAGGAGCATGTAAACCCTGATATGATCACCCCTGATAAGATCAGGTCTGAAAGTATTAAGGACTTGCTGAAAGATGGTGATTCCTTGTACATTGGGCACGCTCAAGGTATGGATATTTATGATACAAAGAGGAAAACATTTATACATTTCACGCAATCTGATGAACCTAACAGTTTGACAGACAGAAGGGTGAATGTAATTTTCAGGGATAGCCAGGACTATATCTGGATAGGTACCATGAATGGATTGAATAGGTTTAATAAGAAAAATGGTGAGATGCGACAATATTTGAGTGACCCTACCGATTCAACAAGCATTTCTGAAAGTATTATTCAATGTATCCATGAGGATAAGAACGGAAATTTATGGATAGGCACTTCCCTGGGGATCAACCTGTTCAATCGTGAAGACAATTCGTTTACCTCTTTCACCACCCAGGATGGCCTTCCTGCCAATTCCATCAGTGGAATTTTAGAGGATGATCATGGAAATTTATGGATTAGCACTAATAAAGGGCTTTCAAAATTCAATCCATCAGATACTACCTTTATTAATTACAATGTTTATGATGGTCTCCAGGCCAATGAGTTTGGTTCACATGCTTTTTGTAAAACAAAAAACGGTGAAATGCTATTTGGTGGAAACAATGGATTCAATATTTTTCATCCGGATAGTATTACTGAAAACACAAATATACCAAATGTGGTGCTGACGAATTTTAAGCTCAACAACAAGGATGTACCGGTAAACAGTCCTGGTTCCCCACTAAAAAAACATATCACTCGTACAGAAGAAATAACACTTACACACAAACAGTCAGTTATGACATTTGAGTATGTAGCACTAAACTTCACATCACCTGAAAACAATCAATACGCTTACATGATGGAGGGTTTTGAAGACGAATGGAATTATGTGGGTTCGAGGAAGGGTGCCACCTACACCAACCTGGATCCCGGGGATTATATTTTTAGGGTAAAGGGATCGAACAATGATGGTTTGTGGAACGAGGAAGGTGTTTCGCTGAAAATTGAGGTTTTGCCTGCCCCATGGAAAACCTGGTGGGCCTACCTGATCTATTGTGTGATCCTTTTATCGATGTTTTGGGCTTGGATTAAATACTATACCAAAATGGTAAAAGACGAGAAGGAACATGAGCTTGATCAGCAAAAATTACAATTTTTTGTCAACGTTTCTCATGAGTTTAGAACACCACTCACGCTAATCCTGAACCCGATAGATAGAATTATATCTTCTTATAGAGATCCAGAAGAAGTAAAAGATTCAGCTATTACCATACAGCGAAGTGCAAGGCGACTGTTGAGCCTTGTCAACCAGTTGTTAGACTTCAGAAAACTTGAATTGGGAAAAGAAAGTATGCAGATGGTCAAGACGGATATAATAAAATTCACCAAGGACATCTATATATTATTTAAGGATTTGGCAAATGAAAAGGAAATTCAGTTTCAATTTCTAAGCCCACAAAAAAGGCTAACTGCCCTGTTCGATGTGGATAAGTTTGAAAAAATAATTACCAATCTATTATCAAATGCCATAAAGTTTACGGACCCGGGAGGATCAGTTACCCTTTTCATTTCAAAAACTAAGCAATCAGCATTATTGAAAAAAGATAAAATAAAAGAGGTCCTTGAAATCCGAGTTATTGATACAGGAAAGGGTTTTAAGAAAAAGCAATTGCCAAGTGTTTTTGACCGATTTCTTCATGTGGATAACCCCCGAACAGGAACTGGAATTGGTCTGAACTATACAAAATATCTGGTTGAGTTGCATGGAGGTATAATAAAAGTGGAAAGCGAATACCAGAAGGGTAGTACTTTTATAATACATCTTCCATTGGAGTACAGAGCAAAGAAGTTTCACCAATCTACTATAAAACTTGAGGATATCAGCGATGTCAAACCTAATATGAATTCAATACATGCACTTGATTATGAAATAGCAACAGGCAATCATGTGACACGAACAGAAACAAGGTATGCCTATGAGGATACTGAAAATGAAAATAGACCTCTTATTCTCATAGTTGAGGATAAAAGAGAATTGAGGATTCATTTAAAGAAGGAACTGGAACAGACCTACAAAATAAGAGAGGCCTCAAATGGAGCAAAAGGTTTAGAGATTGTAAACAAGTACTACCCGGATGTGATCATCAGTGATGTCATGATGCCTAAAATGGACGGCTTCGAAATGTGTACAATGATTAAATCAGAGGTTGAAACCTGTCATATACCCATTATTTTGTTAACGGCAAGAGCCCTTGACGTAGACATGGCCAAGGGATACAAAACTGGTGCTGATGCCTATATCCCTAAACCATTCAGTATGGATGTACTTAAGGCCAGGATCATCAACCTCCTTGAATCAAGAAAACGGTTACGCAATAAATTTACTTCAATCGGAGGCCTGTTGCCCTCAAGCGAGATTACCAGCAACACGCTTGATGAGGCCTTTTTAGACAACATCACCACAATAGTTCTTAAAAATATCAGCAATCCTGATTTCAATCAGGATCGATTGCTCCAGGAATTGGGTTGTAGCAAATCACATTTATATAGAAAAATTAATGTTCTAACAGGTACAAGCCCAAGTATTTTTATCAGGACGATTAGGTTAAAGTATGCCTCTGAATTATTGATAAAAGGGAACAAGTCCATTAAGGAAATTGCCTACCTGGCAGGATTCAATTCAGCGACATATTTTGGTACTACCTTTCGGGAGCTGTATGGCGTAGCTCCAGTTGAGTATGCCGATCATGTAATTAGTAATAGCTAAAAGAGGTAGCAGATCACCAAAGAGTTTTTCACAATTGGAATAAAAAAAGACAGGTGATCTGTTTAAATAGTTTTTTTGCGACCGGAAGTTTTCTGTCTTTCTGCGAAATTACCAATCACGAATAGCACCCACCGGCAAAGTCAATCCCACTAGTTTTATATTTTGGAATAGTTAGGCTATGAGGCATGTAAGTAATTGAGGATTAGCTTAACTGTGCAAGGTATCCATTCACATCCAATATTTCAGGACAACTTTTTTAGTACTTTTTGTTGATTTGGCTCATCGTATAAATTATGATCCCAAATGTATAAAATAGTGCTCATAAGGGTCATTTTAACCAAAAATAGAACATAGTTTAAGATGATTGAATAATAATCTAGACTTCAATTATACACTTCCACCTAATATTGAATCTAGAAAACTTCCTCAGGGATTTTCATAAGGCAATTGTTCAACCCCTAAAATTATTTAGCTATGTGACCCTACGATATTTAACACTCTAAGAAGGACCGGTATTTAATATAACGGTTTCCTACTCTATTGATGCTCCTTGTGAACTTATTAGTAAGTGATAAGTTAAATGAGATCCTTTTTGAGATCTTTTAGAATTACAATTAAGACAATTTTTAAATGTATTTTTTTAAAACAGAAAAAACTATGTACAGTATGAAAAAACAACTATACATGCTATTGACACTGTGTTTGCTGATGGTCACAACCATAGCAAAATCAGGTGAAAAAAATGAAGGTAAACAACAGGAAAAAACAGTTACTGGAAAGGTGACTTCTACGGATGATCCAGATGGTATTCCAGGAGCAAATGTTATTGTTAAGGGTACAAGCACCGGTACTGTAACTGATATTAATGGCAATTATTCGCTGGAGGTTGACGGCAATGATGCAGTGCTGGTATTTAGTTCTGTTGGCTATTTGACCGAAGAGATTGTGGTTGGAAACCAATCTGTAATTAATATCACAATGGTTCCGGACATCACAGCTTTACAAGAAATTGTGGTAGTTGGATACGGAACGCAATCAAAAGCTACTTTAACAGGATCTATTGAAACAGTGGATGAAGAAGTCTTTGTCGATAGGGCAGTTACCAATACAGCTGCATTGTTACAAGGCCAAACTCCGGGATTAACCGTCACGAGAGGATCAGCTCAACCTGGCAGAGAAGACTGGGATATGACAATTCGTGGTGCTACTTCGGTAAATGGAGGTGACCCGCTAATTGTAATCGATGGATCTCCAGCAGTTAATAATCAAGCATTCTATTCTATGAATCCGGATGACATTGATAATATAAGTATCCTGAAGGACGGTGCTGCTGCTATCTACGGATCCAGGGCTTCAAATGGTGTAATCCTGGTAACCACTAAAAAGGGTTCAGGTAAAATGAAGTTGAATTATAGTTCGAATTTCAGACTAAACACTTTAGGTATCATGCCACAGTCAGCAACTATGCAGGAATATGCCACTGTTTGGTTAGAAGCAGCTGATCAAGACAGGGTTCCTTTGTACTGGGGATGGGTAAGTCGTGAAAACCTGGAAAGAATGCAAACCGGTGAGCCAGGAATTTACCCTACTGAATATTGGGGGGATATGTACATGGAACCTTCTCAGCGTGCTGATGACATGTGGGGTAACTCTGTTTCTAATCAGCAAAACTTAAGTCTTTCCGGTTCGTCTGATAAATCTAATTACAGATTCTCCGCCGGATATGCAGAGGACAGGGGAATGCTCCAAACTGCCTATGATGGCAAGAAGCAATATAATTTACGTTTGAACTATGACTACGATGTGACTGATTGGCTGGAGCTTGAGACCTCAGTCTCTTACTTTCATATAGATATAGAGAATCCTTCAACTGGTTTGGACTTAGAAGCTTCAGCATATGATCCTGCTATCTGGCCAGCTAAAACACCCGATGGGCTCTGGTATGCTAACTTTAATACCGCTGGTAACAGAAACTCTGTTGCATCCTCAAGTGAAGGGGGAAAGGAATTTGATAAACAGGATCAGCTAAAAGCTGCGTTTGCTGCTACGATCAAATTTACAAAAGATTTATCTTTTAGAGGAACCGCCTCCTTTGACAATGTGACTGCTGATAATATGCTGTATAAGACAACAGTAAAAACCTATACCTGGGATGGAGTTGAGACAAGTGCAAACATAAATTCTACCTCCTCCATCGAGCAGGAGAAAACAAAAATAACCTATCAGGTATATGGCGGATTCTTAAACTATAATAAAACCGTTAATGATCACAACTTTTCTGCTATGGTAGGTGTAACTGCAGAAAAAAGATGGAATAACAGAGTGTATGGTTATAGAAGAGGTTTTGCAGATTTTGGAGTTTATGATCTGAATCTTGGCGCAAATGACCAATTGGTTCAAGCAGATGGAGGATCAGGAAATTGGGGATTATACTCTTATATCGGTAGATTCAACTATGGGTTTAAAAACAAATATTTGGTTGAAGTTTCAGGTCGTCGGGATGGTTCATCAAGATTTGCTGATGGTCATCAATGGACGAACTTCGGGAATGCTTCCATCGGTTGGGTATTGACAGAGGAAAGCTTTATGCAAGGATTGCCCGTACTTTCATTCCTGAAATTAAGAGCCAGCTATGGCGCCACAGGTAATCAAGTCGGAATTGGCGAATTTGACTACTTATCTACCATCGCGTTTAATACTGCTGTTTTTGGTAGTACGCCGGCAAATAATCAAAACACTTCCAGGGTAAATGGCCTTACTAGTTCTACAAGAACATGGGAGCGCGTAGGTATTTCCACCCTTGGTGTTGATTTTAGATTGTTTGATAATAAACTCTTTGGATCATTCGACTACTTTGAAAAGGTAAATGATGGAATGTTAATAAATGTTAATTATCCTCAAACCCTTGGTGGGGATGCTCCAAAGTCAAATTCAGGTGAACTGAAAACCACAGGTTGGGAATTTATTCTTGGTTATGCAAATAATGCTGGAGATTTTAAGTATAGTGCAACATTTAACATGGGTAATACTAACAACAACCTGGTTAGTATGGAAGGTGTAAGTACTTATACAGCAGGTTTGAATGAAACTGTACAGGGGTATCCTTTAAATTCGTACTTCCTGTATCAGACTGAAGGATTTTTTACAAGTGAGGAAGAAATTGATGACTACTATGCTGCAGCTGGCAACGGAGGAGTTATTCCTGACTATAATAATGATCAGCATCGATTGCGACCTGGTGATACTAAGAGGACGGACTTGGACAGTAATGGCATTATTGAATCAAATGGTAGCACAGAACAGGGAAATGGCGACGTAAAGTATATGGGTGATGCAACTCCTCACCATGTTTATGGATTGGATTTGAAAGCAAATTGGAAAGGATTTGATTTTCAAGCCTTTTTCCAGGGTGTATTTAATCAAAATGTTGTTCGAGGAGGATATATGCCATACCCATTCTATTTAGTATGGACAAACCAGACCCCTGCATATATTGGTAAGACCTGGACCCCAGAAAATACAGGTGCTGAATTCCCAAGAATGACAGCTCAAAATACGCTGGCGCGATGGAATTATGGCAACAATGATTTCATGATGGTAAACAACAGGTATATCCGGTTGAAAACCTTGACACTCGGTTATTCTTTCGACAATAGCGTCCTGGAGAAAATCAAGTTGGAAAGACTTAGAGTTTACTTCTCTGCTAATGATGTCTTTGAAATTACAAGTTTGAAAGATGGTTATGATCCGGAGTATGGTGAAAGTACTAATGAGCCATATCCATTCAAGAGAACCTGGTCACTTGGTTTGAATTTAACTTTCTAAATCAAAAAGAATTATTGTTATGAAAAATATATTAGTTATAATCTCGGTTACAGTGCTACTTTCAGCATGTGCGGACGATTTTTTAGACCTTGATCCTCAGGATGAAATTACAGAGGCTGCCTATTTTACTACACCTGAGCATTTTGAATATAGTGCAAACGAATTTCACAAAGGCATGCTGAGCTGGAGGAATTTCGATGGATATTATATGGATTATGGTACTGATCTGGTCTCCTGGGTCCAGGATTATGGGCGTGGTAATATAATAACATCTGAAAGTGATGAGTATTGGGAAGAATCGTATGAGAAGCTTCGTGATATAAATATTTTATTCCAAAAAGCTGAAGAATATCCAGGAGATCCGGGCGAAATCGTTGTGCCTATCGCACGTGCAAAGTTTTTTAGAGCCTATCATCATTTCTTCCTTCTGCAGCGTTTTGGCGGAGTCCCAATTGCAACAATTGTTCCTGAATTGGATTCAGAATTGTTAACTGCACCACGAAATAGCAGGTATGAAGTAATGGCGCAGATAATTGCCGATTTGGAGGCCGCCATCCCTGATTTACCAAGAAATTCAACTATTGGTGCTAATGACATCGGTAAAATCAGCAAGGAAGCTGCCCAGGCATTGCTTTCGGAGGCGTTACTTTATGAAGCGACCTGGGAAAAGTATGTTGGGACTTCCACAGATGGTGACGGCACTACAGAAGGTGCAGGTTCTGCGAAGCCGGCGGGTTACCCCTCTATTAACGACATGTTGCAAAAATCCAACACCCTTGCCAAAGATATTATGGATAACGGTGGTTTTGAACTTTGGGATTATAACCATATCCCAGAAATGAAAAATTGGAGTAATCTTTATCTATTTAATCTGGAAGATGCTGGTTCAAACCCTGCAGGTTTGGATAAATCTTCTAATAAAGAAACGATCCTTGCTTCAAAATTTGATTTTGGATTGTATCAGGGAAATACCAACATCAGTCACACTGCAGGAGGAAGACTGGCAGCTTCTCGATATTTGATGGATATGTTCTTATGTTCGGACGGTCTGCCTGTTGATAAGTCAGCCGTTTTTCAGGGATATGTTGGAGCTTCTGACGAATACCAAAATCGTGATTATCGCTTAACATCATATCAGGCAGATAATGACACATGGGATATTCCCGAGGATGGATCGGTCTATTTAGGAGGATCTGGTTCCGGCGGTGGTTCTGGTTATGATGCCAGAAAGTTCCGTAGTTACAATTATGGTGCATACCGTAATGACAGACAAGAATCATTTGACTTTCCTATTATCCGGTATGCTGAGGTACTGCTAATTTACGCAGAAACATTGTATGAACTGAATGGAAGTCTTACTGATGCACAGTTAGATGAGTCTATCAATTTGACAAAAGCAAGGGCAGGCTTACCTCCTTTGACAAATGCTTTTGCAGCGGCCAATGGACTTGACATTTATGAAGAAATAGTACGGGAAAGGACCGTAGAATTATTTGCAGAAAACACTCGTTACAATGATCTTAAGCGTTGGGGTATTGCAGAAGAAAGACTAAACGATAACGTGATGGGGCCGGTGATTGAAGGTACGGATTATGAAGGTAATCCAGACCTTTATGTGCCAGAACTTTACCCATACGGCGAGCTGTCAATTCCAACGGGAGTAGGCATGCGTAGGGCAGTTGTTATTTCTGGCGCACAAGACAGAAATTTTTCCAGGACAGATTATCTATTTCCTATTCCTAACGAACAAATTAATCTAAATCCCAACCTAAAGCAGAATCCAGGTTATTAGAATTAAGTATTTTATTTCATAATTCGATTTGGGTACAGCCGGCAGCAGCTTTTTGCCACTGTCGGCTGCTTTAAAGCGATTGGCTTTTATCTGTTCTTTATTATCGATTTATGGTGATTAGCCCCTTAATTGATCGGACAGGATTTCATTGTATGACTAGTAAAAAAATGAAAAATGAAAACAAAATTAAACACATCTAAAAAGTTAAGACCTTGGTTCATATTATTTATGCTATTCATATTACTGATGCTATCATTCTTCTTTATACTAGAAGCCAGTGCACAATTTGTTCATCCAGGCATAACGCACAAATTAAGCGATTTGGACCGTATCAAATACATGGTGGAAGCACAGATTGATCCCTGGTATACATCATACCAGGAAATGGCTTCCGATTCAAAATCAAGCTACAATTATAGCGTACAAGGAAATTCTAGCAATACCGTGCTGGCCAGAGACTCTCCTTATACAAATTTGGGCGCATGGAACAGCGATATCAGGGCTGCCTATTACAATGCCATCAGATGGTATGTAACAGGTGATTCCAGGCATGCCGATAAGGCGGTTGAAATATTTAACGCATGGAAAAATTTAACTTCCGTAACCAGCAATGGTACTGATGCCTTAAGCGGTGGCTTAGGCTACCAAATGATTGAGGCAGCAGAAATCATAAAGCACACCTATAGCGGATGGTCTTCCAGCGATATTGAAGACTTCGAAGACATGTTGGTCTATCCTGGATATTCTACATCATCAGTGCCATCTGGAAATACAACTTTCTATTGGATGGCCTACAATGGAGACGATGGTAGACATGGCAATCAGGGACTATCTGGCTGGCGGACTGTGATGGCTATGGGGATTTTTCTTGACAATGAAACCATGTATCAACGAGCTTTAAGATACATTAAAGGACAATCGCATCTATCAAACGACCTTCCATATGGTGCAGGTCCACCTGTCAGGGGGTCTTTAATTTCATCAAGCACGTACGAAAACTACTACAATACCTCTAAGAATTCCACCATAGAAGACTATATATACAATGATTGTATGACATATTACATCTGGGAGAATGGCCAGTGCCAGGAAAGCTCGCGTGACCAGCAACATACAATGTTCGGAATAGGATTACTTACCTCCATGGCAGAGATGGCGTGGAACCAGGGTGAAGATCTATATGCCTTCGAAAATGACCGGTTGTTACTCGGGCTTGAGTATAATATGCGTTTCAATACAACCAGTTGGACCCCAACTGTTTCCTCAGGCGAATTCTTTGAACGGGATGATAGAACGTTACGTTGGCGCTCTAAGGCCATCAACCCAGCGGGAAGGAATGACTTAGATGGTCGTCCCACTTTTGAGTTGCCTGTTGCTCACTACGTTGGTAGAGGATTAAAAACCCCAAGCCAAGTACAGTACACAATTGGTGCCCGCGACGAATCTATTTCTGAAAACGGATACGAAAAAGCCGGTTGGACCAATGACCACCTGGGCTGGGGGGCTCTCAATGCCCGTCGACCAGACTATTGCTATGGTGATCCGATAAGCGGTTTTTCAAATGGTTTGCCCGTTTACGAAATGAACGTATTACCCATGACCATTGAAGCGGAGAATTTCGATCATCCCGGGGCTTCTTCAGGCGAAGACCGAACGTATAATGAGACTACTGCAAGCAACAGCGGTGGTGAATATCGTACAGGTGAGAGTGTTGACATTGAAACCTGTTCTGAAGGTGGGTACAACGTTGGATGGATAGCTAATGGAGAATGGCTTACATATACCGTTCATGTTCCTGAAGATGGTGCTTATAATATCTCAATGAGATATGCTTCAACCTCCTCAACAGGAACTGTTAAGGTGCTTTTTGGTGGAAGTGATAAAACGGGTTTTGTAAGTGTTCCTAATACCGGCGATTATCAAAATTGGGATGATTTGACCCTTGCTTCTGGAGTGACGTTGAACAAAGGCGTCCAAAGTATGAAAATTCTTGTTGGTACAGGTGGGTTTAATATCAATAATATTACGATTGGTAGTGGCGGAAACGGAGGTCCGGATGGTTACTCATACTGTTCCGATGAACGAGAAACCTGCACATATAGCGGAACAGTTAATATTGCTTATGGGGCTAATGGGAGCTATAATTATCTGTATAACCAAAGCAGCGGAAGTTGTGATTGTAGCAATGCTACATTTGGCGATCCTTTACCAGGTGTCGGCAAAGCTTGTTACATTCAATCTGTAAGTGGCGGTAATTGCGACTTACCGTGGTCCGATAGTGATATTAGCGTAAGTGGCGGAAGTTTGACATATTCTGAAACGGTAGATATTTCCTGTGCATCAAGTGCAACTATTTCAATGGATATTGAAGGACTTGGTACTATGGAAACAGCCGATTACCTGAATATTTATTACAAAGTGGACGGTGGCTCTCAACAAATACTTTCAGAAAATGTTGACGATTTTGCCAATAAAACAGTATCGGCTACCGTAAGTGGAAATTCAGTTGAACTTATCATGAATATTCACAATAGTTCTTCTGCCGAGACATATAATGTGACAGACATCAATATAGCGGCAGTTTCCTGCGATGATGACCTGCCGTGGAGCGATGGTGATATTAGTGTAGCTGGTTCAACCCTTAACTATTCTGAGACGATTGATATTTCGTGTGCATCAAGTGCAACCATTTCAATGGATATTGAAGGACTTGGCACAATGGAACCAGCCGATTACCTGAATATTTATTACAAAGTGGACGGAGGTTCCCAACAGGTGCTTTCTGAGAATGTCGATGATTTTTCAAATAAAACAGTATCGGCTACCGTAAGTGGAAATTCTGTAGAGCTTATTATGAATATTTATAATAGTGCTTCTACCGAGACATACAATGTTTCTAATATAAGTGTCACGACTGCATCAGGTGCAAGATTAGGAAGCTTATCTGAAGCATCTAAATTATCTGAAGTATCTAAATTACCTGAAGCATCTAAATTATCTGAAGTATCTGAGGACTTCCTAATTTATCCAAATCCAGCAAGTGATCGATTTACCATTTCATCAACCACTATGCTTCAAGCCACTTATTCACTCATTGATAATATTGGCAAAACCATTTCAACTGGTAGGCTAATTGATGGTTCTGCATTAGTGGACCTAAGCGGATTAAAATCAGGTGTTTACTTTATAAAGGTGGGTAATAATCAACGAGTTGAAACAAGGAAAATAGTAATTAATTAGTGAGTAAATTTTAGGTTTGTTGCATTTCCCAAAAGGGAAATGCGGCTGCCTAAATTCAAGAAAGACGAATTTTTAAGCTGTGTAGGCCTCAAATTTGAAGAAAATTGTAAAGATTCTCAAAGTCAAGAATGGTAAAGTTGTCTTGATTTCTGCGCCCGCCTTCTGTCGATTCGATGTATCTTTTGAACGTGATATAGTTACGATTTCTTATTTAGGCGCATAAAATTAAAGATTCTTCCTATTTAGCCGTTTACCGCACCACTAAGCAAAAATCATTTCAAAGTATAACATAACTGCAGGCAGTCACGATGATGATTAAGATTTTGGTGTCTCCTTGTTTCTGCGTCCTTTAGACTTGATATTATTTTAAAAAAAATAACTAATTAATTTTAACTATATGATTAATACAAATTCCATTAGCAGAGCAATTTCAATAAGGTTGCATATGGTATTACTGATTTTAGTAATCATTTCGATGGCTAGTTCCTGCACCCAAAAAGTAAAAATTTATCCAGCACCAAAAGGAATTGAACTTTCCAAAGCATTTAGTGTGGAGGTTGAAGGAAATGAATTACCTGTGTATAACTTCAAAATTCCAGCTCGGGAACCAATACCACGCCTGAACCATTCGCGAAGTGAATTTGGATTTGCCTCTTTTGCTTCGTTTGATATGAACGAAAAGGTGGAAGTAAAAGTGACGTATCCTGAGACAGTTAATTCGGTAAAAGTACTACCAACTTCCTATGGAATAGAGCCAATAATAGAGGGAAACAACATATTATTTTCAATTGATCAACCTCAGAATCTGACCATTGAAGTCAATGGTGATTGGTATGAGAGCTTACATATTTTTGCCAATCCTTTTGAAGAGCATGTCCCGAGTCCTGACGACCCAAATGTGGTTTACTTTGGCCCGGGAGTCCATGATATTACTAGTATATCTGTAGGGGACAGCACCACCGTCTACATTGCCGGAGGAGCATACTTGCGTGCTGGCACCGATCCTGAAGAAGGTGAAGTGGAGTTACGAGGCAGAAAAAGGAATCCGCCTACTTTCTTTTTGGAGGGAACAAATGTTACGGTTAGAGGACGAGGAATAATTGATCAATCCACCATTCCAAGGGCAAAAAGAAGGTATACCATTTTTGCCCAAAATTCAAATCAAGTGAATATAGAAGGAATTATTATCCGTGATCCTAGCCACTGGACGATTCCATTACAAGCTTCAGATAATATGCATGTTGACAATATAAAAATACTTGGTTGGCGTGGAAATTCCGATGGTGTAGATATTTCCAACTCTCGAGATGCCTTGGTAGAGAACAGCTTTTTTCGCACCCTCGATGATGCGGTTGTGATAAAATCATTTGAAGGTCGGGGTGAAGTAAAGAATATTCATACCCGTAAGTGCGTAGTTTGGAATGAATTAGCTCATTCTTTTAGTATAGGAGCTGAAGTACGAGAAAATGTTACGAATGTCCTTTTTGAAGACTGTGATGTTATACATGATGTGGGACGTGAGACTGCCCTTCGCGTCTACCATTGTGACGATGCAATCATTCAAGAGGTTACTTTTCTAAATATTAGAATTGAAGAAGCTCGTCGTCTCATCTCATGTTGGATTGGGAAAACACGATGGACAAAAACAGAAGAGCGTGGGAATGTGAGAAATGTAGTTTTTAAGAATATCACTGCTACTTCCGCACCCATAGATACTACCTTGACTGGATTTCAGGATGGGCCTGATTGGAAGCCCTACATCATTCGTGATCATGCAAGTATGCTATTGACAGGGTTTGATGAAACACACACGGTGGAAGGAGTGATCTTCGATAATGTCATTCTGGATGGAAAGCCGGTGGTAGCTGAACAAGTGAAAATGAATGAATTCGTGAAGGATGTCAAGTTTAAGTGAGAAAGATACACCCGACCAAACAGCAATACATAAAATTCGATGAATAAAAGACATAATCAGCAAAGCCAATAGCTGTTCATATGGCGGGTATTTATCTTAACAGAATTAAAATTGAAGTAAAATAAATTGAATATGAAGTCTGATAAAATTAATGTGGTTCCAACATTTTGGGCCTTTGCGAGTGTTTTTTTGTTGGGGCTTGTTTTTTTCGCGTGCACTGGACAAAGGCCAGTTGAATTGTCTTCCCCTGATGGCAGTAAAACTATTAGGCTTTTCACCAACGAAAGCCAGATAATAAATTTTAGTGTTTGGTATGATGAGAAGGAAATTATCCTACCATCAAACCTTGGAATTTTGTCAAAGGATATTGATTTTAATGGGCCATTTTCAATCGTAAACATGGAGGAGAGTACAGTTGAAAATGAATGGACAACCCAGTTTGGAGAGCGTAGCACCATCCCGGACAACTACAATCAAATAAAGATTTACCTTGAGAGCAAGGCAGCAAAAATCAACCTGATTTGCCGGGCATACAATGAAGGTGTGGCAGTTGCTTACGAAATTCCTGAGCAAAATGGACTTCAGAAAATCAACATCGATGAGGAGTTACTTACCTACAAGTTTGCTGGTGATCATGCTGTCTGGTCAACGCCCAAGAGGGAACGGAGGGTATTGACCGCACAAGGAGAATATCGTAAAATCCCGCTTTCCAAATTGGAAGTAGGCTGTGAGCGTCCATTGGTTGTAGAGGTTGCTGATGATATAACCATTGCTTTGGCTGAGGCAAAACTCGTTGACTATGCCCGCTTGAGTTTTAATTCGAGCAAGGATGTTGAATTTGGGATTGTTTCAAGCCTGGATGGAAGAATTGAAGATGTGAAACAGGACCTTGTATCCGGGGCATTGGAAACTGAACGGAGTAAAAATGCAAAGGTTGTAAAGAATCTTCCATTTCAATCTCCCTGGCGAGTAGTGATGATGGCTGAGAATTATGGAAAACTTCTTGAAAATAATTATCTCATCCAGAACCTGAACGATCCTTGTGCCATTGAAGATGTATCATGGATCACGGCAGGAAAAGTGTTGCGAGAAACTACGCTTACTACAGAAGGAGGTTTAGCAGCAATAGATTTTGTGGCAAGTCACAATATGCAGTATGTGCATTTTGATGCTGGCTGGTATGGCAATGAAATGGATAATAGCTCGGATGCCACAACAGTCACCCTTGATCCAAAACGATCTAAAGGACCATTCGATCTGGAGAAAATTACGTCTTATGCTAAAGAGAAGGATATCAAAGTGATGTTGTATGTCAATCGAAGAGCGCTTGAAAATAAATTGGATGAAGTTTTGCCCTTGTTTGAAGAATGGGGTATTGCCGGTATTAAATATGGTTTTGTTCGCGTGGGCGATCAAAATGCTACCGCCTGGATGCATGAAGCCGTTATAAAAGCTGCCAAACACAAAATGATTATAGATGTACACGATGAATACCGTCCAACAGGGTTTTCAAGAACTTATCCCAATTTTCTTACCCAGGAAGGAATTCGTGGTGATGAAGAAACCGTTCCCAACCGTCATACTTTAATAACAATGTTTACCCGAACATTGGCCGGAGCTTCAGATAATACAGTTTGTTATTACAACACGCGTGTTGAGAAAATGGGGTCCCATGCATCCCAACTGGCAAAGACAGTTTGTATCTTCAGTCCGCTTCAATTTTTGTACTGGTACGACAAGGCTCCTGCTGCTCCAATTAAAGATGATGCTCTTTGGGGAAACACAAGTACAATTGGCAATGAACCCGAATTGGAATTTTTTAATAATGTTCCCACAACCTGGGATGAGACAAAAGTAATTGTCGCTGAAATAGGTGAGGCAGGTGTCATCGCCCGTCGCAAAGGAAATGATTGGTTTGTTGGGGGCATTATTGGAGAGAATTCCAAAACGATTAATCTGGACTTTTCATTTCTAGAAAAAGGTGTGAATTATCAGGCCAAAATATACTCAGATGATGAAAATATCGATACCAGGACTAGAGTGAAAATTGAAGAAATGAACTTGTATAGTGAAAGTTCACTTACCCTGGATGTTAAGGAAAATAATGGATTTGCTATGCACATTCAACAAATTGAAGAGTAAATGAATTTTAGAATTAAACATGGCAGATGAATATAGAATCAATTAATTATTGACAATTAATAATAAGTCAGTAAATCTAAAAATATAATGAAAAAGAGAAATTTTGTATATCTGTTTTTGGTGGCAACTTTGCTTATGGCTTGCAACAAGCAAAACGAGATTTTAGTCCAATCTCCCAATGGACAAAAAGCAGATAAGTTTAAAAATCCATCATTGGCTATAGCTTAATTACATCAAAATTAACCCGGGAAAACAGGTTATATTGTAACATTTGTTACACACCCTGCGGCATCCCAAAGCAGTTGCATGTAAAAGATGGTAATACAAATTAAACCAATTTTAATTTTACAAGGCAGGTATTTAAGTACAATACTTGTTAATTTTATGGTTTGATAAAATATCATACCAATCCATCGGCTTTATATGTTACTCCAAATGTGCTTTCCAAAAAATGCCGGTTCACTGGTACTGCATCTGGTGTTCATCATTTTTTATGTTCCTGATTTATCAGCACAAAACCAGCAGGAAGTAGACAGCCTTCAGGCACTGCTTCCGGGAGTTTCTTCAGAGCAAAAGGTCGATATACTATTAGATCTTTCAAGTATTTTTTTATCGCACGATGAAGTGAAGGCCAAAGAATACATCCGGCAGGCCCACAAGCTGGCAGAAGAATTAAATTACCAAAAAGGAACAGGCAGGGCCTGGTTTCAGGAGGGACTCCTATTGCAACAAAATCTTGCATTTCAGCAAGCCAGGAAAATGTTTGATAAGTCGCTTCAGGTATTCATAGCTATCAACGATAACTTTTATATTGCCAAGAACCTAAACAATATTGGAAATACTTTTCTGCTCAACGGCCAGTACAGAGAAGCTTTACCCTATTATGAAAAAGCCCTGCCCATCTTCCAGAAAGGTGACTACCAAAAATCAGTAGCCGACTGTCTGATCAATATTGGAATTAGCCATGACAATTTAGGAAATTATTCCAGGGCGCTACATTTCTACCTTCAGGCATTGGAGATAGATGAAGCATTGAATAATAAAGTTGGGATTGGTTATGATTACATCAGTATTAGTAGTATCCACGGAAAGCTGAACAATACGCTTAAGTCCATTGAGTACCAGCAGAAGGCGCTGGCTATTTTTGAGCAATTGAATGACCAGAATAATGTAGCTACCACCCACCACAACCTGGGTATTTCTTACAAGAATCTGGAACAGTTTGACTCCGCTTTATTCCATGCTGCAAAGGCCATGGAAATTTTTAAAGATATTGAAAGTAAAAGAGGGATTGCCTACACCTTTAACACCATGGGGCTGATATATTTCGAGAAAAACAATGATACAGAGGCACTGGAGAACTTCCGCCATTCCAATGGGGTTGCCCGGGAGCTGGGCAATGAAGTCATTTTGTCAAGTAATTATAGATATATCTCTGATATTTTCTTAAACAGAGGGCAGTTGGACAGCGCCGCATGGTATGCGGAACAGGGGCTGAATCTGGCTGAAAACACACATGTGAAAGAGGTAATCAGCGAATTTCATTTGTTGCTTTCAGATATTTTTGAACACCAAAATCAATTTCAGGAGGCTTTATATCATCACCAAAAGCATCTGGCTTATCAGGATACGCTGCTCAACGAAGCAAAGACACGACAGCTTCAGGAGCTTGAGATTCAGTACGAAACCGAAAAAAAGGAACAGCAAATTTCTCTGCAGGAGAGCATGCTGCGGAATAAAAACCTTACCCAGCAATTTCTGATAGGCATCATATTGCTCATACTAGTGGCCTCAGGAGTGATCTTTAAAATCCACAGAAGCAGGCAGGCAGCCAAAAGAAGATTGCTGAATGAGCAATTGAAATATGAGAAATTGCAAACGGAAAAAATGAAAGAACTGGAGCAGTTGAAATCTCGTTTTTTTGCCAACATCGCCCATGAGTTTCGCACTCCACTCACCCTGATCATGGGCCCTATGGAACAAATCATGGATACCACCCAGGAAACTCCGGCCAGGCAAGCCGCCGGACTGGCCTACAAAAGTGCCCAGCAACTGCTCACACTAATCAACCAGTTATTGGAGCTGAGCCGTTTGGAAGCAGGAGAAGGACAGATGCATTTTGTTGAAAGAGATTTTATCGCCTTTGCCAAAGGGATCCTGATGTCGTTTGAATCACTACAGGCTCAAAAAAACATTCACCTGAAGGTAGAAGCTGAGGAAGCAGAAATTATCATGATCTTCGATGCCGAGAGTCTGGAAAAGATCTTATCCAACCTGCTCAGCAATGCCTTCAAATTTACACCCTCCGGAGGTGCCATTGCTGTCAAAATCAACAAAAGTCAGCTCAATCAGGGCGGTATTTTGGAAGAAGCCGTCAGGATCGACGTATCCGATACAGGCATAGGTATCAGAGCAGAAGACCTGCCTCATGTTTTCGACCGTTTCTACCGAACAGCCCCTCACACACCGGATAATACGGAAAGTGTGGGCATTGGCTTAGCCCTGGTTAAAGAACTGGTAGACCTGCACCGGGGTAGTATCACCGTGCAAAGCAAAGAACAGGAAGGTACTACCTTCACCATACTGCTGCCCCTTCGGCAGGCGGAATATGAGCCAGATCATGCAGATCCTGAACAAATGGGTACAAAGACACATAAAGACTTGCTACCTGTCTCCGGTTTGGCATCAGAAGTGGAGCTTACTCCTGAAGAAGCAGTTGAAGAGGAGGTTGCTGATAAAGAACTGGTGCTGGTAGTTGATGACAATCCGGATGTAAGAAATTTCATCGTTCAGTCTTTACAGAGAAAATACCGTATCCTGGAAGCTGCCGATGGAAAAGAGGGGATAGAAATGGCGATCACCCATGTGCCTGACCTGATCGTGTGCGATGTAATGATGCCCAAAATAGATGGATATGAGGCCTGTAAAACATTGAAACTGGATGAAAAGACCAGCCACATTCCCATCGTGCTGCTCACAGCGAAGTGGGGTATGGAAAGCAAACTACAGGGGCTGGAAACCGGAGCAGATGAATACCTGTCAAAACCCTTCAATACCAAAGAGCTGCTGATGCGGATCCATAACCTGATCACGGTTCGTAAATCCATCCATTCAAAATACCTGAAGGAGCTACAGGAACAAAATCTGCCACCCGGCCAAACGAGTGAAAACGGACTGGCACCCAGAGAACGGCGTTTTCTGGAAAAAGTAAAAGAAGCGGTGAAAGCTGAACTGGACGATGAGGATTTTGGAGTGGAAGAATTAAGCCAGGCTCTTTACATGAGCCGCAAAAATCTGCACAGAAAACTCAAAGCCCTTACCGGCCAGACACCCAGCCTCTTCATCCGGATGATCCGCCTTCAGGAAGCCAAAACGTTGTTGGAATCCGGAAACTACTCCGTACAGGAAGTGGCTTACAGGGTAGGTTTCAATTCTGCCACCTACTTCTCCACCTGTTTTTCTGCACAATTCGGATACGCCCCCAGCGACGAGTATTCCGTGAAAAAATAGCCTTTTTCTGCCCCTAAAGCACATCCGGGACATAGTTTAACGCATTGGTCACATAGTTTAACGCCCTTCCTGGGCATGGTTGGTAATTTAGCCAAAGGATATTTTCAAAGAATAACCGGGTTTTATTATCCATCAAAATAACAGCCGCTATGTGCCAGCTAAATATACTTACCCAGCCTTATGAAGAGAAAAGTAATGCCAAAAACAGAACGGGTTTAACACCGACTATCACCCGCCTGTTATCCCTGTTTATATGTATGATTTGCCTGCTGGGTGCCGGACAGGCATGGGGGCAGCAAACCACGGAAGGCAGAGACGTAGGTGCCCTGCAACGATTTGGTAATGCCATAAATATCTCTGGCGATTATGCCGTTGTAGGAGCCCCCAATAACCATGCAAGGGGAGACCGTTATACCGATAACTGCCGGGCATTCATTTTTAAGTACAATAAGCCCCTTCGGGATTGGGAACTAAAAGATACACTCCAACTACCGGCTAATACCAGACCCAACCGATTTGGCTTGAGTGTGGCTATTGCCGGTGACTATGTTGCAGTGGCCGCCCCCATTCCCAGTGACCTCTCAGGACCTGCCGTGTATATTTTTCATAGAGAAGGTGAGCAATGGAACCATGTACAAACCATCTCCAGGTTTTCAGATATTCCCTGGAATGAATCTTATTTTGGGTATGGGCTGGATATGGATGGAGAACATCTCATCATAGGCGACCCCAGTATCAGCGGAAGAGGAGGAAAAGCTGCGATCTATATCAGAAAAAACGGACAGTATGAAGGGGAAATAATACTTCCGAGAAGTACCAGAAAGGGAAGTGGTAATAACAACTATGGACAGGAGGTAGCTATTGCAGGCAATTATGCGGCAGTAGCTGAATGGGTAAACGCTTCCGTCACTCAGCCCAATTACCCTACCAATATCCCTTTTGTCAATATTTTCAGAAAGGGCAGCAGTGGATGGGAAAGATTGGGAAGAGACCAAACGGGAGACAATAGTGATGCGCTTACCCCCGGATATGCACGCAATTCGGAATTTGGTCACGCTATGGACTTTAATACAGATGGCTCACTCCTCCTCATCGGCGCTCCAGGTGATGTGGATGATGGGAAAAAGGCTTACCTGTATGAACTGGATGAGAATGCCCACTGGTATGAGGTTCCTTTTAAAGAGAAATTTATGCTTGAACCCTCCGGTGAAGGTTACCGCTTTGGCACAACCGTCAGCCTGGATGAAAATTCAGCTGTTGTAACGGCCCCTCACGAAAGCAATGCCATGGGCGGAGCCTATTTGTATCATTTGCCCACGGCAGAGCCTAATGTAAATAATATTGTGCATGAAGATGCAAAACTGACCCCTGAAGATGCAGTCACCAACCTTTATTTTGGCTTTGGGGCAAGTTTACAGGATAACAGACTGCTGCTGGGCGCCATCGCACCCGAAAGTGTGGTCAATGGTTTTATGCAGGAGTATCATCTGTTGCCCGAACCGCCCGTCAATTTTCAACCTTTAACCAATGCCACAGGAGGGAACGTTACTTTGCAGTGGGAAAGCGCATCCGGCAATAGCAACTCACTCAACGATCCTTTTGCAGCCAACCGCTACTTATTGATCATCAACCGGACAAAAGAAGCAATAGAATTGAGCCAGACAACCTATACCGATCAAAACCTGAAGCCAGGAGAGGTAAGAAGCTATCACCTGCTGGCTGCCAATGAATTTGGCATTTCTGATACCGTATTTACCGCCGCACAACATTTTGGGGACGGTGAAATTTCAGGTCTCATCCGTGCACCTCAGGAAAACGGCGGATCAGGGATTGGCAACGTCCGCATAGACATGTCGCACTACGGCTCGGCCCTTTTCCTGCCCGAACCGCCCGCTGAAGAAAACCAGCTTATTACTGCACACATAGAAGATTTTCCTGCCCAGGCCATTACCGCTGAATTCTGGGCCAAACCCAAAGCAAATTTTACCAATGGCAGGGTAATGTTCTCTTATGCTCATAGCAGTTCTACCAATGCATTGATTTTAGCCATGTCTGAAGGAAAATTCTGGGTATATGTGGGCGGAAAAGGCGTGAAAAGTCCGGTAGAGGTCATTGCAGATGAATGGCACCACTATGCCATGAGTTGGAAAAATGACACCCTCCAACTTTACCGTGATGGTAAGCTTTTGCATACCCAACTCCTTGCCTTGGGAAGTGATCCCTTGCCTGCCGGAGGCACCCTCATCCTCGGGCAGGAACAAGACTGCCAGGGAGGGTGCCTGGATGCTACCCAGGCCTATGTGGGCGGTCTGGATGAATTGCGCATCTGGAAAACAGCCAGAGACTCCATCGCTATCTTCAACCACTATAACGCTGTGATCGATCCTCAGGATGAGGACAAGGAAGACCTCCTGCTCTATTACCGCTTTGACCAGAGAAAAGAAAGTGAAAGCCGAGCCATCCTCGACCAAAGCGTATTGATAGAAGAGAAAAGTCCGCATCCGGCATTGATGCGGGGAAATATTTCCTTTATTGCGGATACCCCAACTTTACACCGCTCTGTGTTCACCAATACGGAAAATGCCTCTTTGGGCCGGTATCAGTTCTCCAATATTTACTATGATGCTGAGGGCGGTACGGACTTTACAATAACTCCCTATAATGACGGTACCCGGGAATTTACACCGGAATCAGAAACTGTAACCCTGAATGCCAGTCAAAAGCAGGAAAGTGACATTAACTTTACCGACAACTCCTATTTCTCACTGGCCGGACGCATTCATTTTGAAAAAGAAACTGAAGAATTTCCTGCCCAAAATGTGCTGGTGTATGCCTATACCGGTAACAACTTTGCCATTTTGGCCGATACCATCCGAACCGATGAGCGCGGTGTGTTTACCTTTACCCTGGAGCCGGGTAAATACCGCATCATACCGGAATATGCCGACCACACCTTCGCTCCCCGTCCGGGTTTTGCCGAGGTCAGCATTCCGGAAGACCGGGCCGATTCTTTGTTCTTTTTAGATACTACCACCCGTACACTACAGGGAAAATTTGTGGGCGGCAGCTGTGACATTGATGTGGGGGGTGCTGAAATGGAGATCCATTACGGGCAGTTTTCTACCACGGTCAACACCACCAAAAACCAGGAGGGTATACATACCTATGCAGTAGAAGTGCCTGCACTGATCAAGGATTCAATCAGGGTGGAAATTATTTCGCTGACCAACGATGCCCTTGTACTGGAAAAACTGGTAGCCGGAGAAGGAGGTTTTTTGCAGGCTGAGCAGTTTGCCAGGGTAGATTCTGCGGATGCTACAGTGAATTTCTTTTATCGTTCTGAGCCCCAACTGCGGGTAGAAAGCACACAACTTACTAAGCTAGAGAACTGTGGCAACGATCTCTATCTGTTGTCAGAAGGGGATGTCTTTACTTTTACTCTCGAAGCCTACGAGATGTACAATGGCGTACCCTGCAAATTAGACAGTGGTGCCTTTGCCATTTTTGATCACATCAGCAACCGTCCTGACAGCCTGATCCGTATTGAAAAGGCCGATTCTGTCTATACCTACACCATCAGGGCGGGTAACCCTAACCTGATCGGGGGTGGAGCGCACCCTTACCAGAAAAGTCTTCAGGTAGACCTCATCGTTCCTTTGGGCATGCGTGCTACCCAGACCATCTGGGCCATTGTAGAAGGGAATACACCCAGGGTGGGTCAGCCTTTTGTCACCGTAAATCCTTCCAACATCCCATTGATGATTTTGCGCGACCCTCCCGGCGACAAAAGCTATAGCTACCTGGAAAAAGGCTTTACCCTTTCCCGGGAAATGGAAATAACCGATGGAGGCAGCGGAAATGTAGGTGCTAAGCTTACGATCGGTGATCCCGACACCTGGCCGGTATTCGGTTCTGTAGAAACCAATCTGGGTTTTGAAGGCGCTGATACTGAATCTTTCAGGTTCAGCATGACCACCAACCAGCGCATTACCACCAATGAAGATGGGAAACCCGGCAAACCCAGTGATGTGTTCATTGGTACCGCCCTGAATATTCTGTACGGCATTACCGACGTGCTTAAATACAATGAGGAAATATGTGAACCCTCCCTCACCCAGAAAATCACCTGGCTTCCGGGGCAAATTGAAACCACCTATATCCACTCTTACGACTATATCAAAAACATTCTGATTCCTGAATTAAAACAAAACTTTGAACTTTCGGCAGACCCTGTCAGGAAAGACTCGCTGAACGCAGCCATTACCGATTGGCGCAATCTGATCAGCATCAGTGACTTTACTTCAGACTATGCCAAATTTCCCGCTAAATCTGAGAATATTACTTTTGATGGGGATGTAGGAGCCCGGGAAGAGTCTACCACCATTACCAAATCCAAAACAGATGCTTATTATTTTACAACCACTTTTGACCTGGGTGTGGAAGTAGGTTTCAATGTAATCATTCCGGCTTTTGGGGTGCCTATTAAGCTCGGTTCAGGAGCCTTCTCTATGAAAATGGGATATAATTACACTGAATCTGAATCTACCACCAAGGACA
The DNA here is from genome assembly GCA_965230065.1 of Cyclobacteriaceae bacterium. GTDB lineage: Bacteria > Bacteroidota > Bacteroidia > Cytophagales > Cyclobacteriaceae. Next base: position 6,190,280 of record OZ245942.1, read on the forward strand.
CCACCTATACCATCGGTTACGTGCTGGACGATGATGACAGTGGCGACCGCTTCTCTGTAAATATTACCGATCAGGTAGAAGACAACCCTGATTTTGAGGGAGAAATCAGAACGGTGAACACAAAGCTGGGAAATACGCCACTCACCAATACCACACCAACTTTCCGTTTAGTGGGAGGAAAATCCAGCGCTCCCTACGAAGGATTGCCTTCCGTACCGAGAGATTCTGTCCAACTGACCATCGCACCCCGCACCCAGATCAATGTGCCCGAAGAGGAGAAAGCTACTTTCACACTGAATGTAGGCAACCTTAGCCAGTCGGGAGAAGGTAGAGATATTGAGGTGCGGCTGCTGTCGGGTAGCAATCCTGACGGGGCCATCATCACCTCCGGCTCAGGCGTACTTGCAAATGGTATATTAATGACCAACGTAGGCGCCAACGAAAGCCAGACCATTACTTTCACTGTAAATCGGGGGCCTGAAGCCTACCGGTACGAAAACCTGAAAATCATTGGCTATGCACCTGCCGAATTTGAACAGTATGGCAAAATTGGATCTTTGGCCTTGTCAGATACGGTTGCTTTCTCCGTGTATTTTGATGCCGAATGTACTCCGCCCGATATATTCTCTCCCCAGGAAGGATGGATCGTGAGCAATGGCAATAATAACATCCTGGAAGTGATCCTGGATGAATATGATCCGGAAGTGGTAAAAAGCATGGATATTCAACTCAAGAGGCTGCCCACAGGAAGCTGGACTACCTTACAGCAGTTGGATGCCGGTAGTTTAACATCTGAGTTTGCTGCTGTAAAATTGGACGTAGCAAACCTTGAAGAAGGACGCTATCAACTCCGGGCGGTTACCGAATGTGAAAGTGGCAGAAATTATTCTGAAATAATAGAAGGAATCATAGACCGGCAGGCACCTGAAATATTGCAGGCTCCCCTCCCTGATAATGGAGTGCTGGGGCCGGAGGGTGTGATTGCCATACATTTCAATGAAGATATTGAGACAACCACAATTACTGCCCCCAACATCATGATGACCAACCCGGCCACAGGAGATACCTTAGACATCACCTTCTCACATGATGAAAGAAGAATCTTCATTACTCCTCAGGACGATTATCAGCAACTGGAAAATGCTGAATTACAGGTGAGCGTGCGGGGAATAGCCGACATCCATGAGAATGTAGTAGCGCCTTTCAACTGGTCTTTTGTGGTCAACCGAAATCCCGTATCCTGGGAAATGCCCCGGGTGATAGAGTACATGAGCGAAGGAGAAGCCCATGCTTTTGATGCACGCCTGCGCAACAATGGTACGGAAGCAGTAGCACTGAACTTCAGCAGGCTGCCCGAATGGATGGATCTGCTCACCCGGGAAAGCAGCATTGCACCTGGAGAAACCATGTTTATCAGCTTTCAAGTAGATGAAAATGCAGCCTTGCCTGCCGGGCGGTACGAGGAAACTATCACCCTGGAGACGGATTACGGTAAAGAATCACTGGATATCATCCTGCATGTAAGCTGCCCCGCCCCTGATTGGGAAATCGCTCCTGCTGCTTTTACGCAATCTATGGTAGTGAATGCAGGCATTTATGTCGGTGACATCCCTTTTGCTGAACCCAATGACTTATTGACTGCTTTTGCAGGTGATAAGTTGAGAGGGGTTACCGAAGTGTTCAGGCTTGTACCAGATGATGAGTATGTGGGCTTCCTTACTGTGTATGGCAATGATCTTTTCGGAGAGGAAATCTCGTTTCGCCTCTGGGATGCTTCGGAATGTGAGATTTTGTCTGTTGCAGAAACTGTAACTTTTGAAAATAATGCTGTACGGGGAAATGCCGAATCATTGGTGAAGCTTACCGTAGAAGATGCACATTTTCTGTCCATTCCTCTTACTGCAGGTGTCAACTGGATTTCATTCAACCTGGAGCAGGAAGATATGTCGCTGAATACGATGGTAAAGGGAATCGGACTGAAAGATGGCGATCTCATCAGCACGCTGGACGGTAAATATGCACAATTTGCCAGCTTCGAAGGATGGCAGGGCACGCTGAAAACGATTGAGCCTGGCGTTACTTACAAATTGCATGTTCATAGCAATGCCACCCTAAAAGTAAAAGGAAAACCGGCTTCCAATGCCATTACCATTAACCAGGGCTGGAATCCCCTGGGCTTCCTGGGTAAAGAACCCAAACCTCTTGGAGAAGCATTGTCTAACTATGAAGCAGCAGAAAATGACATCCTTCGCAGCCAAAGTCGGGTGGCTACCTACAGTGGCGGACAATGGCAGGGAGAACTGCAGGTGATGGAACCGGGTAAAGGATATTTCCTCAAAAGCCAGAAGGAAAGTGCGATCAGTTTTGCCCGCACGAGCAGTTCGGCACGCACACAGCAAAATACTGCCACCGGATGGGAGGTAAATCCCGCTGAGTACGCCAATTATATGAATATTACAGGAGTACTGGAGTTGGATGGTGTGCAATATAATCGCTCAGACGCCGTGATTGGCGCTTTTGTGAATGGGGTGTGCCGCGGGTTTGCCACTCCCATACGGGTAATGAACAAGATGATGTATTTCCTCACTGCTTATGCCAATAGTGAAAAGGATACCCTTACCTTCAAAGTGTACAGGGAAAAAGAAGATAAGGTAGTGAATCTGGCACAGGCGCTTGCGTTTACCAATGATGGAACAACGGGAGAACTTCGTGCCCCCTATGTATTTTCTAAAGTAGATGAAGAAATATTGCAAAATGAAAATGTGGCTCCTGAAAGTATTGTAATGAGCGACACAACCATCCTGTCAGGACAACCGCAGGGCAGCGAGGTAGGTATTATGGTAGCCAGGGATGCGAACAACGGAGATACGCATACCTTTAGCCTGGAAGACGGTGAGGGCAGTGAGGATAACCACCTGTTTACCATACAGCAGGATCAACTGCAGGTAGCTGAAGTGTTGAACTTTACTGCTGGAGAAGATAATACCTATTCCATTCGTCTGATGGCCGATGATGGCAGAGGGGGTGTTGTAAGCCAGGTTTTCCGGATCAGGGTACTCAATGGAGAAAATCATGTACCCTCTGACATCAAATTGTCCTCAAATACCCTTCTTTTTGATCAGGCCCCTGGCACTCTGATAGGCCGGTTGAGTACAACTGATGAGGATGCGTTTGACACACACACTTATGAGATACGCAGTGTCAACAATGATGCGATGAATAACCTTTTCCGCATAGAAGGAAGCAAACTATTATCCAATGCAGTGTTTACTGAAGATATGCAGGGAGATTATGAAGTGGTAATACGCACCGATGATGGAAATGAGGGAAAAATACAAAGAACATTTACCATTCAGGTAACCGATCGCATTACCGGATTGGATGATGAAGCATGGGAAAGAGACTTTTATCTGGGAGATTTTACACCCAATCCTGCTCGTGATCAGGGAAGCTTTACTTACCGCCTGCCTGCGGCCACCCAGGTGACCATCCGTCTTGTAGATATGATGGGCAAAACCTGGCAAAGTATGCAGAAGGCGCAGAGGGCGGGTACTCACCAGGTCAGCCTTGACCTGAGCAATCTGCCACAGGGTATTTATTTGTACAGCATAGAAGCCGGTGTTGCTAAAGGAGGTGTGTTGAGCAAACGGCTCATTAAATATTAACGATGAATTCATCTCTATCCAATCCTCCAGGTTTCAGAAATATGATTTCCTCGCATAGCCAACGGTATAATCTCCGAAAATCTGGAGGGTTTTCTTTTTTTTTATTTACACTTAGCCGGAACAACCTATTAGAATATCATAAGCAAACAGTCCCAGCCAGGAAACCAAACGCCTGTTTGACGCACTCTCTGAAGGCGGCCAGGTAACCATGGAGTTACAAGATATGTTCTGGGGCGATTATTTCGGAAGTTGTACCGACAAGTTCGGTGTGCAGTGGATGTTTAACTGCAGTGAAAAAGCATATTCAGCAATGAGAATACTCTCCTCCGGTTGCTGCCTTGAATCTCCATAACAGACGACCCTGAGGAGGGTTTCTTAGCATTTGTAAGTAAACCACCATTATGATTTTCACACAAAATATCACCATTGAAGTATTCAAAAAGAATGTTTCTAACATGACTGAAGCAGCACGCCTTAAGGGAGCATTGCTTCTCCATTATCCGGATAGCCACATCAATTTTGACCTGGAGGACAGTGATAACATCCTCAGGATAGAAGGAGAAAATATTGATACTGAAAAGGTGGAACGGCTTTCAAAAATGCTGGGCTTTACGGTATCAGAACTTCCTGATTAATCACAGAAGCTGAACAAAAGCTGTTTATTAATTTATTACCTTTGGTACTGAAGGAGATAAAATGCAATCCTTCAAAACATACAACCCAAAAGCCACAAACGTACAATGGCATTTGCCACACCACAATAAGCATTTTCATGTCGGAATTTTTCTATTACTCCCCCGCCGCATGCCCAAATTTTGCACTTGCACCCATACAATGGACGTGGGTTGTCACTAGCATTCCCTTACTTGCATTATGAAACATTAATCTGACGGAAACAACCCTCTATTATGTCGTTTTCGCACTGTGTAATTTAACTAAGCGTTCCTCAATTTTGACACATGGAAAATCACAACCAAACACTAACCACTGCTCCCCCAAAGCAATCACTTTGGAAAGCACTCAATGATGCCATTCGTGGCACCAATGCCGATTATACACAAATTGATCTCAAAAAAGCCATTTTCCTGCTGGCTGTTCCTATGATCCTGGAGCTGGTCATGGAATCTACCTTTGCCGTAGTAGATATTTACTTTGTAGGCCAGCTCGGCTCCTCAGCCGTGGCCACGGTGGGGCTCACCGAGACTTATCTGTTTCTGCTTTATTCCATCGCCATGGGCCTGGCAATGGCCGTTACTGCCATTATCGCCAGAAGGGTTGGGGAGAAAAATAAGCAGGAAGCTGGTAAATCAGCCATACAGGCCATCTTTTTGTCTGTGCTTATTTCCCTCCCATTTGCTATTGCCGGGATTTTTTTCGCCAAAGAACTGCTTGCCTTAATGGGGGCAGACCAGTGGAGTATAGATAATGGCTATCGCTATACACAATGGATGCTGGGCGGAAACGGCATTATTATCTTATTGTTCGTGATCAATGCTATCTTTCGGGGAGCTGGGGATGCGGCGATTGCCATGCGGGTATTATGGATTGCCAATGGGCTGAACATCATACTGGACCCGCTACTTATTTTTGGTTGGGGGCCTATCCCTGCCTTTGGTATCGAGGGGGCGGCCATCGCCACCACTACCGGCAGGGGCTTAGCGGTAGCCATCCAGCTTTGGGCACTTGCAAAGGGTGGCAAACATATCCGGGTGGTATTCTCCCAAGTACACTGGGATGCAAAAGTGATGCTCAATATCATCCGCACCTCGCTTGGGGGTGTCGGGCAGATGATCGTGGCCATGACGTCCTGGATCTTCCTGATGCGGATATTGGCCGATGTAGGCAGTGAAGCCGTAGCAGGGGCCACCATCGCCATGCGTATCATGTTTTTCACATTAATGCCTGCATGGGGACTTTCCAATGCTGCAGCTACCCTGGTCGGACAGAATCTGGGAGCGGGCCATCCTGACCGGGCTGAGTCATCTGTGTGGATGATCGGCTTTTATAATATGATTTTTTTGATCGGCGTTTCATTCGTTTACTTTTTCTTCAATGAATACCTCATGCACATTTTCACTGACAATGAGCGGGTGATCGTTATTGGGGGGGAGTGGTTGCGCATCCTGTCCTATGCCTACTTTGTATATGGATGGTGGATGGTATCGGTGCAGGCTTTTAACGGTTCCGGCGATACCCGCACCCCAACCAAAATCAACCTGGTGTTTTTCTGGCTTATCCAGATACCACTGGCCTATCTGCTGGCTGTTAAGTTTAACTGGGCACACTCCGGGGTGTTTTGGGCGGTTTTCTTTTCGGAAACGGCCGTAGGGCTCTTTACTTTATGGCTTTTCAAAAAGGGTAAATGGAAGGCCATTGCGGTTTGATGAACCTTTATTTTAATTTTAAAATCTAAGAAATATGAAATCAAAAATCCTGTTCGTACTAAGCCTGCTTTTTGGACTTATGTTTATCAACGCTGGCCTGAACAAATTTTTCAATTACATGCCTGTACCCGAAGATATGCCAGAGCAGGCCATGGCCATGTTCAACGCCTTCATGCAAATCGGTTGGCTAATGCCCCTGATTGCTACGGCAGAAATTGTGGGAGGCATTCTTTTTATCATCCCCCGCACCAGGGCACTGGCTGCCTTGATGCTAATGCCAGTTATGGTGGGCATTTTGTGTTCCCACTTTTATTTGGGTGAGGGTTTTCCCATTCCCCTGGCTATGACTGCTGTACTTGTCTGGGTAATTGTGGAAAATTGGGAGAAATATCTGCCCATGATAAAAAAATAAATACAAAAACTTAACAATGATGAGAAAAGTAATATTATCCATGATGGTATCTGTGGATGGGTATACTGCAAGCCAGGACCCTGCGGATAACTGGCATAACTGGAATGATGAAATGTCATCTTATATGATGGGTTTTTTCAAGACCGTTGACACTTTTATTTACGGGCGAAAATCCTATGAAGAAATGATTGCCTACTGGCCTCCATTATCGGATGAATTTGCAACCATAATGAACGAAACACCAAAATTGGTTTTTTCACGTACATTGGAAAAGGCAGCATGGAATGCCCGGATAATTAGCAAGGATGGTGTTGAGGAAATTCAACGGTTAAAACGACAAAAAGGGAAGGACATGGTACTCTTTGCGGGTGCCAACCTGGTGGAAACTTTTGTCAACAACAACCTGATTGACGAATACAGGCTTATTGTTAATCCGGTTATATTGGGTGGAATCAAACCCCTTTTTAATAACACAAATGGTATATTTAACCTGGAACTTAAAGATTCAATCAAATTTAAATGTGGCAATGTACTCCTTGTTTACGAGCCAAAAAACAATAAACAGTAGTTGATTTATTTATTTATTGAACCCTATCAAAACCCAAAGTTTGACGCATATAAAGTAAAAGGAAAATCATTATGGTTAAGATAAATATTCAGGAAGATTGTGGGAATGCCCCTAAAAAATTATTCCTGAAAGATTTTATAGTATCGATTGTTACCAATGAAAGCACTTTTGTTATTAATAATATTACTGATGACATCCAGTGGAATGTTGTTGGAAGGCAATGCATGAGTGGAAAGCCTGATGTTCTATCGGAGCTCCGGCAGGCGCGTAACAATGGAGTGATTGAACTAACTATCAATACGATAGTTACTCATGGTTACGATGGTGTTGTTGATGGTTTGCTGAAGTTCAAAGATGGGAATACAGTAGTTTTTTGTGATATATATCGATTCAGTTCGCCCAGAAACAATGCTCCAATAAAAACGATAAAGACCTACTCAATTACATAAACGCAAAAATATTAGCAATGAAAACAACACCTGAACATGATGAAAGAATGGCAAAAATGACTTTTGCATCCGTGTATCCACATTATGTTACAAAAATTGAGAAAAAGGGCCGGACAAAAGAAGAATTGCATCAAGTAATAGAATGGCTGACCGGATTTAACGAAAAGAAACTGAAAGACCTGATTAACGAAAAAGTAACTTTTGAAACGTTCTTTAAGAGAGCAAAACTGAGTCCCAATGCTCACCTTATAACGGGTGTAATTTGTGGCTATCGCATTGAGGAAATTGAAAACCCTGTTACCAAAAAAGTCAGACATTTGGACAAAGTAGTGGACGAATTGGCGAAAGGCAAGAAGTTGGAAAAAATTCTCCGACAAGGATAAGAAGGCATGGCAGCATACATGGCCGATGACTGGGTACTAATCGGTACGGAAGGAGGTATTACGCAGCGGGCAACATTCCTGAATGCTGTCAGGTCGGGGTCGCTCGTTCATACGCAAATGGATTTCGAAGACATCAGGGCTAAGGTATATGGAGATACAGCCGTAATTACCAGCCGTGGCACAAGCAGCGGAACCTGGGAGGGTAACCCTTTTAGTTTTTATGAGTGGTCGTCAAGCACTTTCGTCAGAAAGAACGAAAAATGGCTGTGTGTGTTGACGATGCTTACGCCTGCCAATAGCGCAAAAAATGATTGAAATAGTTCCCGTCGGCCTGCTTCATTCTTTACCGAACCTCCGCCTCCTTATTGTACTTGTTTCTGTATTCCAATGGTGTTATGCCCGTAACCTTTCTAAACACTTCACGGAAAGCCTTTACATCAGAATAACCCACTTCATACATTACTTCATTAATGGTTTTGCGCGTGGTTTCCATAGCCTTTTTTGCCGATTCAATCTTTACCCTTTGTACATATTCAACAGGCGTATTTCCGGTGGCCTTGATAAACCTTCTGTCAAACTGCCTTCTGCTGACAGGGAATTTGGATGACAGTTGGTCAATGGATATTTTTTCCTGAGGGTTATTTTCAATATATACCTGTGCTTCTTTTATCACCTCATCCTCATGCAGCTTCTGCCCTTTAAATATGATGAATGCCGACTGGCTTTGCCTGTCCATTTCAATCTGAAAAACTTTGGAACAAAAAATGGCTGTTTGCCGGTCGTAATATTTCTCTACCAGATAAATGATGAGGTTCAGGAAAGAATAAGCACCCCCATTGGTATAAATACCGTTTTCATCCGTAATCAATTGATCTGCTTGTAAATTCACATTTGGGAACATACTTCTGAAAGTATCTGAAGCAGACCAATGAGTAGCACAACTTCTTCCATCCAGCAAACCTGCGGAGGCCAGCATAAAAGCTCCGGTACACATACTGGCTATTTCAGCACCCTCTTTATATTGTTGCCCCACCCAATCAATTAGCACCTGGTTTCCTTTCAGGGCTTTCTGATAGTTGCGTACCAGAGATGGAATAACAATGAGATGGGTTTGCTTTATGGCTGAAATACTGGTTTGCGGCTTCACGCTAAACAAGCCGTCATATACCTCCGCTTTTTCTGAAATACCTGCCAGTTCAATTTTAAACCGTTCTTCCCTGCCAGTTTCTTTCCAATATTCATTGGCCTTTTTAAATATTTCGTAGGCACCGACTATACTGGCTATGGTGCTTAGATTGCCCTGTCCGTCGGGAACGATGATGGTAATATATTTCATTGAATTTTTTTGCAAAGATACACATACACCATGTCCAAATCAACCTGCCATAAAGTCTATTTTACACCCAGTTAAAGTAATATTCAGACAATACCTTTGCCATATAGAATCAATAATAACCATTAACCATAAAGAAAATGAACCAGGCAGAGAATTTCACCACTACCCTATTGGTAGATCAATCACCAGAAGAAGTGTTCAATGTAGTCAATAACGTTCGTGGATGGTGGCTGGATACTATTGAAGGAAGGACTGATAAGCTAAATGAAGAATTTAAGTATTATGAAGATGGAAGGCTTTATTTTCACTTTAGGATAATTGAACTTATCCCTTATGAAAAGGTAGTATGGCTCGTCGTTGATCAAAATTTCAAGAACACCGAAAAACAGGAATGGAAGGGCACAACGGTGATTTTTGAAATTTCAGAGGAAGGTAGTCAGACCCAACTTCGATTCACACATCAAGGGTTGACCCCTCAGCTTGAGTGTTATGATACTTGCCAAAACGCCTGGACAAAATATATCCAAATTAGTTTATTCAACTTCATCAAAAAAGGTGAAGGCCAGCCAAACAACTGGTAAAACCCAACTCGTATTCACTCAAGAAAAATAATTATAAAATCAAAATAACAGGACAATGACAACACAACAAAAGAAGAAATTGACAACCCGGGACGTTGCAAACCGATTCTATGAGCTTGCCCTGCAAGGAAAATGGTTTGAAATCCAGGATGAATTTTTTTCGGAAAATGTCAGGAGCATTGACCCACCAAATTCTCCGTATTTTGGGTATGCGGAAGGCAGGGCTGCCGTTCGCAAAAAAGGGGAAGATTTTGTGCAACGGGTAGAGGCAGTTCATAGCGACAATACAAGTGCACCCGTGGCAGCCGGTAATCATTTTGCGGTAGGAAGGGAATTAGATCTTACGGTTGAAGGCCATGGAAGAATCCAAATTAATCAGATCATGCTGTACGAAGTGAAGGATGGGCAGATCGTATTAGAGCAATTCTTTTATTAGGAACCTTGCACAAAGAAACATAAAGGAGGTGAAAGCCTTCTTTTTTTGTTTCAGAAAGAGCAGCGTTGGTAACAGGACTGGGTGCCGATACCGCATGGCATAGGCATCAACTACTTCGGACCGTCGCGGCGGCGAATCGCTCCGATTTTGTTTTTGCACAAGTGTCCGCCACTTTTCATACCCCCTGACCTTTTCCTCCTCCCTCCCACCCCAGGCAACATACCGGGTAATTTCAGCTTTATTTTCCCATAAAACACATAAGGTTTGCACCATGCTTTGCAAATATTGTATGCGATTTTCCAACTTTTCCGTATATTCAACCCTCAAAACATAGTAAGTAATATCCTACAAGGTTAAGCAACGGTATGATCTTATTTTTCAAGAAGAATAGCGTGTTATTTCCAAAGATGGGATATAGACGCTACTTGCTATAAAAGAAATAGACGCATAGCGTCTATACACTCGTTAGGGCACATTTGAGAAAAAATTATGGCTAAAAGAAGATTTAAATCTGTTAAAGTTGAGCTACTCACAAAATCGAGAGAAGCAATGCTATCTGCAGTCCAAATTTTCAATAATCCAAATATCCAATTCAAATCTGAAAGCTTTATAGTATTATCCAATATTGCTTGGATGTATTTACTTCACGCCTATTACAGAGAAAAGAAAATCGAGTACAGATATCATAAAGTTGTAAATACAAGAAAGCGATACGATAAAACCAAAAGAGGTGCTTATAAATATTGGGAATTGGAAAGATGTCTAAATACGAAGGATAGCCCGATTGATAATGTTACAGCATCTAATTTAAGGTTCTTAATTGGTTTGCGTCACGAAATTGAGCATCAAATGACAACGAAAATAGATGAATACTTAAGTGCAAGATTTCAATCGTGTTGCTTGAATTATAATTTATACATCAAACAGCTGTTTGGCGATAATTATGGAATTGACCGTCACTTATCCGTTTCTTTGCAATTTTCATATATAAAAGAGGAACAAACCGAAAAATTAAAAGAGTTTACCGATTTACCAGAAAACATTTCGGCCTATATTAACGATTTCGATGAGGAATTAACTGATGAATTATACAACGATATCCGATTTTCATATCGAGTTTTATATGTTCCAAAATCAGTAAATCATAAAGGTCAAGCTGATAAAGTCATTGAGTTTATTCCAGCGAATACCCCAGAAGCTAAAGGACTTAATAAAGAGTATGTCTTGATAAAAGAAAAAGAAAGAAAAAAACATTTACCTTCCAATATTGTGGAGTTAATGAGAGCTAAAGGTTATCCAAATTTTAGTATGTATAATCATACAACACTTTGGAAAGAAAAAGACGGAAAAAACCCTAATAAAAATCTCGGAGTTAATGTTGAAGGTGCTTGGTATTGGTACGACAGTTGGGTAAAAGAAGTTGAAAAACATTGTAAAGAGAATAAAGAAAAGTACGAATAAAAACGTGCCCTAACAACGTATATAGCTCATAGCTAATGAGTTGCGCAATCCAAGTTGAGGCATATTTGCAAGTCCGCCAAATTTTTAATTTGGCTATATTTACGAAGAACGATAAACATAGAAATTAAAAATTTGGCTCGATCTTAACTGTATAGCAATCGCTAATTTGCACGCTACGAGCCATATACAATACCGTTTGTGCCCAATTGGATAAAATATTACCATACTTTATTCCATTTTAGCAATATATCAATTACTAGAATATTCATAAATCACGCAGTATGTAACAATTATTTTCTCAGATAACCAACCAAAACTCAAGAAAATGAAAAAAATTAAATTAATCAAAATTATATTATTTCTACTTTTTACTGTAGGAACCTCAATCAGTTGTAATGATACGGAGATATCGACCAGTGGAATATTGAGCATTAATTTTATCAATAACCAAGGTGATATTCGGGTGCATATTAAACCAGCCGAAAATACCGAAATAGTCATTTGTAGTTTAGGGCTTGACAAAAATGGAAAAGCTGAAAAAGAATTAAACATCGGAAATTATTTTATTGAAGTATCCTCTTCAACATATTTTGGATCAACTGGATTTCAGATTGCTTCTGATAAGACGACACAGATATCATGGGATTCTCGAAATATTCCAATTGTAAAATAACAACTGTGTCCAACAACTAAGGCTTCGTGTGGCCGGACCCCTATGCCTGGCCACACATGCTAGCCGGGTCGTTGTACACCAGCAAAAAGTAACACTAGCCCTGAAAGAATGTTTATATGATTAGCTGATAACTGATGCATGAGACCTTAATCCATAATATTAAAGATATTGTTCCTTTAAATGAAGAGGATATTTTGCTTATTGAAGATGCTTTTAAACCTGTGCATCTGAAGAAAAAGCAGTTTCTACTTCGAAAAGGAGAACCATCAAACCACATGCGGTTTATAGCGGAGGGATGCGTCAAGCTATTCAATATTGATGATACAGGCAAGGAGCATATTCTTCAGTTTGGGATCAAAGGTTGGTGGGTGAATGACCTTTATGCCTATCTTACGCAAAAACCAGCCACATTTTTCATTCAGGCAATTACCGATAGCATTATTTTGCAGGTGCACAGGAACCAACTAAACAGGCTCTTTAACCAGATCCATATGATGGATCGATTTTTCAGAATTAAAACTCAGAATGGATATGTAGCGCTTCAAGAACGAACCATTAATACGATGAGTCAAACCGCTGAAGAGCGCTATTTTGAATTTGTAAGAAGGTATAGGGTTATGGAACAGCAGATTCCCCAATATATGATTGCCTCATATTTAGGAATAACGCCAGAGCATCTAAGCACACTTCGAAAAAACCTTGCCCGAAAGCTTTCTTAAGATACCTTAATTGATTTGATCTGCATGGTTTGAAAATTTGCACAAACAAATTATTCAAATCATGAAAAAGACAAGTTTTTTATTAGCAATGCTGCTTACAGCCCAGTTGACAACATTTGGTCAACAAAAAGAAACCGTGGGTAAAAGTCCATGGGGACCCGATGATGAAATAGGTACACTGAATCTAATGTCTGACTCCTCTCGTCTCGAGGTATTATCTCAGATCAAATCCGGTAAAACTTATGATTTAAGTGTAAAGTATTTTGTTGGCATGCCCAGCTTCCATGCGCTGGGTGATCCCAGATATCAGTACTGGCTAACCCATACGCCCCACGGTACTATCGTGGACAATCCGAACGGACTTGGCGAAGCGATGAACCGAAAGGTGAGTTACACCGGAGATGCCATCTCCATGTATACACATATGGGTACGCATATTGATGCGCTCAATCACTTTGGATTGGACGGAAAGATTTGGAATGGCTTTACACCCGAAAAACATTTGGGTGATAAAGGCTGGAAAAAGACGGGTGCTGAGACCATTCCCCCCATCATTGCACGTGGGGTTATGATTGACGTGAAAACTTCCAAAGGGACACTTCCACAGAACTATCGGATTACCGCAAACGATCTTCAGGATGCACTTAAAAAACAGCGCGTTGGGCTGGAGCCGGGCGATGTTGTCCTTATCCGTACAGGACAGGCCGAGTTTTATCAGGATGCCGATCACTATCTCGACAACTATCCAGGTATCAGCCTTGATGCGGTGAAGTGGCTCGTAGAAGACCAGGGTATCATGCTTCTGGGAGCAGACAACCTCAGCTTTGAGGCGTTCCCTCCTGAGCGAGATGACAATTGGGTTCCTGTGCATACTTACCTGCTGGCAGAAAAGGGTGTGATGTTTATCGAGCAGATGTACCTGGAAGAGCTGGCTGAAGATGAAGTGTATGAATTTGCCTTCATCGCAGCTTCGCTGAAACTGAAAGGTGCAAGTGGCTCGCCATTGCGACCATTGGCTATTCCTGTCAACACCAAATAAACAGACGATGAACAATCCAATATTGCTTCTTCTTTCCTTTGCGGTTGGAATTATGGTGGTGATACAGGGCGGAGTAAACGCACGCCTGGGTATCCTTCTAAACAATTCCCTGCTAGCGACCTCCACGGCATTGACTATGAGTGCGAGCTTCACGCTGATAGCTGTGCTTATCACAGTCCGACAGTTCCCAAGCATGCATCAACTCAGGGAGATACCGATGTATATGTGGGTTACCGGAGGGCTGCTGAGCTTCCTGGCGGTGACGCTTTTCTACTACATCATTCCAAGGTTAGGCATTTCCACCGCAGTGACCTTTGGTCTGGCAGGGCAGCTCATTTTCGCTGCAATTGCAGGACATTTCGGATGGTTTAACATGCCCCTGGAGCCAATCTCAGTGAAGAAGATTATGGGATTGATTGTGATGATCTCTGGTGTGATTCTAATCAAAGCATAAGATGAATTTAATCAAAGCAAACGTGAACAATCTGACTGCCCTCTGGAAGTCCGGAGGCCAGTTGGCCGGGCAATACATTGAGGAAGCGGGCTACCGGTTAAGCATAGCCGGAAGTGGAGAATGGCCGAACAAACTCTGGTTTACCAAACCGCTGGATACGCAGGCACTCCCTGGTATTCAACTCAAGTGGAACCTGGATGGCCTATCGCTTCCCATTTGGGGAAACGACCTAAAGCAGGAATTGATACTCAAGGCCCATGGCTTTGAAGAGAAGCTAACACAAGTTGCTATGTCAATGGGCCTGAAAGACGCACCCGCCCATGTGAAACAGGTGGTGATCCAGAAGGTAACTAACAAGCAAACTGCCGAAACCTGGTCACGACTGTTTCAGGAAGCTTTTGGCTATGAGATAAGTGCGGAGACCGTGATGAAAACCATGGGGCATATTGCGTATTTCATTGGCAAGCATGATGAGGATCCGGTGGGTACTGCAGTGCTATTTATGGATCAGCATGACATTGCCGGCATCCACTCCATGGGAGTCATTCCTTCACAGCGCAGAAAAGGATATGCGGAAGAGTTACTCATCCACATGCTGAATATCGCCCGCATGCAAGGCGCTACGCATGCTACCCTGCAAGCTTCCGACATAGGCAAAGGGCTATACCTTAAGACTGGCTTTCAGGAAGATTTTACCATTAAAACATTTATTAAACACAAAAAATAAAGTACATTGAATTTATTAGATAAACTCAACTGGCGTTATGCCACTAAGGTCTTTGACAATACAAGAAAGGTGTCAAATAAAGATCTCGATTTTTTAAAGGAAGCCATTCGCTTGTCTGTTTCCTCATACGGACTACAGATGTACAAAGTGCTGATCATCGAGAATCCGGAGATCCGAAAGGAGCTTCGTAAAGCTTCTTGGGATCAGGCTCAAATTACAGATGCTTCGCATATGTTTTTATTTTGTAATTTTACCGTAAATCATGACAAGCATGTGGATGATTATATTCAACTAATCATTGATACTCATAAGTCAGCTGATAAAGCAGGACTAGAAAAGTATGCAGATTTCATCAAGTCAGCCATTAACCGAATGGAACCTATGGAGCGCAAGAGCTGGTCGGAAAAGCAAACATATCTTGCATTGAATAGTCTGATCATTGCCTGTGCCGATCGGCAGATAGATGCCTGCCCGATGGAGGGATTTGATAAGCAGGCATACAATCGTATTCTTGGACTGGATGAACTGGGGCTCAATGCCTCGGTTATTGCAGCAGTTGGGTATAGATCGCATAAAGATGAAATTCAAAAAATAAAAAAAGTCCGAAAATCATTTAAAGAATTATTTGAAACAGCTTGAAGAAAAAATGAACAACGATATAAGAAATAAAGCAAGGCTAACAGGGGTGCTATATCTGTTAGTAATCGTATTTGCAGGTTTTAGCCAAGGTTATGTGCGTGGAACGCTTTTTATCCCAAGTGATCCTCAGGCAACCCTGGTGAACATTACCTCATCCGAAGCACTTTTCCGTCTAGGCCTGGTAAGCGATCTATTGGCTTTCATGTTAGATGCAGTCATATCAATACTACTGTATCAGTTATTGAAGTCTGTCAATAAAACGGTGGCTGCAATTACTTCTGCCTTCCGACTTCTGGCACATCCAGCCATTGCAAGTTTAAATCTCCTGAACCACTATATGGCACTACAGGCTGCCAGTGGAGGTGGGTTTATGTCCAATCTGGGAATAGAGCAGCAAGAAGCATGGACAATGCTATTCATGAATGCACATAATGCAGGTTATCTTTTGGCAGGAGCATTCTTTGGTATTCACTGTTTCCTACTGGGAATTTTGCTCTATCGTTCTGCATTTTTTCCAAAAGTGTTTGGTATTTTAATGATTGTAGCCGCTGGAGGTTATCTGCTCGAGACCTTTGGGAATTTCATGTTTCCTGGCAATGAACTTATATTAGCAAACATTGTCGGCTTTTCAGCAGCTATTGGTGAAGTATCCCTAACTTTATACTTGTTAGTTAAAGGGGCTAGAAAGAGTACTATTTAGCCGATAAAGTGAGAAAAAACTAAGCCGGTGCACAATTGTGTAGGCAGCCCGTGAGCCAGTAGCCCACTTGCGCCTCACGCACCACTCAGCGTACGGGCCTCGTACTGAGGCTAAATTTCTGGGTACAACTTATCACCAGGCTGGCAGACTCTTAATCTGTAAACCTCCCGATGGTATTTGGAACGAAATTAGCGTTCGGTCATTCATCACCTTGTAAGACTTCTGCCTTTATCCTTTCGGTAACAACTCGTTACCAGTAACTACTTTGGCCTCTGCCGCCGAACGGTCCCGTGACTTCTCTTTGTAAAAAATTAAGCGAAGAGATCTCCCCAGGTAAGAACATCCGCTTCGGCCGATTCCTTCAGACCTCCAGTCGCCTAGAGCGCCCTTGCGACTTACTAATGCTTCTGGACACTACTCCCGCACATAAGGAACCGGGCTGCGGTGCACCCTTTACATAAATAATCTATCTTTCGATAGATGAAAGATGCCCATCCTGAGCACACACATCACCTGGCGTCAAGCCTTTTTTGATATGCAATTTGATGGCTTTTTGCTATCATTACTAATATTGAAACGCGAACAGAAAACGCTATTTAGGTTGGCCTGACCGCAAGCCTTGGCATTAACATGCATAGACGACATCAACGGCTATCATCAATTTCTCTAAGAAGACCGACCAATGACCTTATTCGTCTGACGTAAAACACCCATGCATAGCCTATCAGGACGGCATTAATCACTATTAGTAAAAGGGCCAGCAATAACCCATCTGAAGAAGACAGCCATTCTCCCCATCCTTGCGATTCCGCTTTCCATGATTTGATTAACAATACAACAAATAACCCAACAACCTGAACAGTTAATATAAATGCAATTACAAAGGATTTCAATACTCTGATACAACTTACTAAAAAATGCCTTAACTCCTGATACAATTCGAGGCGCTTCAATCGCCACAAAGTGGCGTAGTTTAACAAGCAGCCAATGAACGAAATAGAGCAGAAAAGCAAAAATATTTCTATTCTCAACAAGTCTTTGACAAACCATAGAGGTACTAATAATATGAATGAAATATATACTTCTAATTTTAATACCTGTTTGAAACGTTCTACTTCTGATATCGACTTTCGATTTACTACTTCCTCCACTTCCTTCTCACTGAAAGGGCTTTCAGGAATATAATTCCATATTTTTTGTATGTCGCTCATCAACAATTTCTTTTAATTTTTTCTTAATCCGATTCACCCTTACTCCTATATTTGATACACTCAGTCCCACAACCTCAGCTATTTCTGCATGTTCCTTCTTTTCTAAATACAGCATTATGATTGTTCTGTCAATTGGTCTTAATAATCCAATGGACTCATATAAAACCTGAACCGGACTATCAGGACTGAAAAATTCATGGTGTTTGTTATGCAAATCCTTAATAACCTGATCGTCTACAGGGTGATCCACTCTTTTTTTTCTTTTACTCAGATTGTATAGACAAACATTCAAGGTCAATCGATATACCCATGTTCCTGATTTGGATTTTCCTTCAAAGCGGTCAATGGATTTCCACAACTGATAGTATACTTCCTGCACATTATCTTCAAAATCTTGTACAGAATTGGAATACCCTCTACACAACTTCTGGATAATACCACGGTGTTCTTTCAAAAAACTACTAAAGCGCTCTTGTTTTTCCTGTTTGTTCATCACACACATTAGACTCCAGCTATATTAGTGCTGAACCACATTGATTCTTTACATGAGAAAAATATTTTTTTCAAAATGTAAAGAATGATACCATTCCATTACTTATCTGGTAAAATATCAAAACAAATGAAAAGAATGAAAATTATCATCCTGGGAATAATAGTAGTTATAATTTCCATACAATCCTCTTTTGGACAAAACCTGCGAATTAAAAATGTAAATGTCATCGACGTAGAAGAAGGAAAGCTTCAAAAAGAGCTTGATGTCTATATCCAAAATGGGGTTATTGTCAATATATCCAAAACTAAAAAGCAAGAGAGCAAAGACCAAAACTCAAAAATTATCGACGGTACAAATAAATATTTAGTGCCAGGATACATAGATACACATGTTCATCAAGCAATGGGCCCGGTAAATTTGTCATTTGTCAATGCAACACCAGTTCTTAAGTTAACCCCTCTGGATAATCTTCCCAAAATCACTTCTGAACTATTAGTTAAACATGGAATCACCACATCAAGGGACCCAGGCGGAAAAACAGAGGTAACAGTGCAGACAAAAATGGACCTGGCAGCAGGAAAAATAAAGGGACCAGAATTTTTTGTGGCTGGAAACATAGTAGACACTACAGATTTCATCAACTTGACTACCAAAGTGACCAACGAAAAAGAAATTCGTAATGAAATAAGAAAGCAGAAAAAAGTGGGTGTTGACTATATTAAATTATATACTTCACTAACGCCTGAATTAATTGAAATAGGTATTGAAGAATCACACAAGCTTGGTCTTAAAACCATTTCACACTTACACAACACCTCCTGGACAGAGGCCTCTAACCTCGGAATCGACAACATTGTCCATATCATACCAGGACATGAGCGATACCTTCCGGACGAACATAGATCATCTTATCATCAGGCTTCAATGATGGGGGCCCTTGGATTCTACAAATGGTTTGAGTACGTGGATTTAAAAAGTCATGAAATTTCCAGCTTAATTCAAACACTCAAGTCAAATAATACTTCAGTAGACCCTACGCTTATAGTTTTTCATGCTACTTTTTTCGGGAACAAAACTGAATATACATCTAATGAAATGCTTGATGAACTTCCTGCTGAGCTAGTGGATAATTGGAAAACTGTCTTCAATTTCAATATGGGTTGGACAGAGCGGCACTTCAGCGAAGCACAGCTCACATGGCCAAAAGTACAACAATTTGTAAAAATGCTACACAATGGCGGTGTCTTACTCACAGCTGGTACTGATGCAAATAACCCCTGGATCGTTCCCGGCGATAGCTTTCACAAAGAACTTGCTTTGCTAAAAGATTGTGGATTGACCAACGCGGATGTACTAAAAATCGCGACCCTAAATGGAGCTAGATTGCTTGAAATTGATAATAGAACTGGTACGATTGAGGAAGGCAAAGAGGCAGATTTGGTACTGCTAAACTCGAATCCATTAAATAATATTCGTAATAGTAGCGATATAAGTATGGTTCTATTGAACGGTATAATAGTGAATTAATACGCATGTCAACCATTGATATAGCACATGCCTTTATATGGTATATGGTGCTTGAAGGTTAAAAGGTAAAACCAATACATTAGCAGGAATGAAAAGAATCCGGATGCACGTGCCATAACTGGTTATTAACATTTATTTCTCTGAGCGCTTAACAGAGGAGAATCATTTTTTTTTAGTTTTGCCTTTTACCCAACCTGCTTATTGCACATGATAAATCATATTAGAATTTCGTTTCTATTTTTTCTTCTGCTTATCCAAATTGGAAATTTAGCTGCCCAAAGTCAGGTCTCACCTGATAAAATTACATTTGTACGACAAGGTGTTCGCCGATTACTATTTGATGATCATCAAAAAATTTCATTGGCAACGTTAAACCCTAAAGAAGTAATCGGCATAACTGCTATGTATCCCATCACTCATTATTTGGATAATCAAGCCGATATTACCATTGTCAATAACCAACTGTCGGCTCAATCTGACACAGATACTCAAACTGCCCTATGGTTCGGTGGCTTCAACCCTTTTGCTACCTATACGATAGATATGGCTTCGTGCCATGGTGAAGGTGAAATTGGATTTGAGTTTTCAGATGCAGTAAAAGCAGAACAGTTTTTTATTTTGATCAGGTATAAAGATGAACAAATTATTGACGTATATCAAAAGGTTGTCAAAGGGTCTAATGTGATTGTGGAGGAATCGATAGCCACTGTAAATGGAAAAAACAGCTGGGTGCCGGAAAGACTCATTCTTCAAATGCTGGGTAGTGGACTGACCTTATATGCGCAGAACAATAGTTTGCCCGTTCCTATCGGGCTGTCTGATTTTAACCGGTATATAGATTTACGGGAAAAAATATATATCCAAACGTTTCAGTCGAATCTGTACTTGCATATGAAGGAAGGGCAGGTAATAATTAATAAGATTGAATCAGCGCTCAGTAGTGGTATTGGCTTGGCCGACATACGAGCTATTACGTATGAAGACGGAGAACCTTTGTTGGATCAAGGACGACTCTGGTATACCATGTCTATTCGGGGACGTGCTTTGCCCCATCATCTCCAAGGGGTTTTCAGTATGGATCCCTCAGTATTTGACATCAAGTTTGAAGGAGTCATCTTGTTTGATCGAGAAGACGGACTCCTTCGAAATGAGGTAGCATCACATATTTTTTTCGACAGAAAAGATCAGGTTTGGCGAGGATTAACTACCGGTTTTAGTGCTTTTGCCAGACCGGAAGAGGAAAAACAGTTACTGGCTGTAGAGAGTAAAAAAGATCCCAGGTTTGGTTTCTCGGTAATGAGTGCTAATCCTCTTGGCATAGTAGGGGATGTTGAAGACCCACATATCTTATTCGATACAGCAGCAAAAAAATGGCGAATACTAACATGTGAAAATCACGATGGTTATAAAGCTGTTATGTTAGAGTCAGACGAATGGAATAAGGGCTACCAACGAATTGCTGGTCCGGTAAAACATAATTCTACAGGTACATCCATCCAGAAAATAGGCGGGGAGCGGTATTGTTTTTCCGGGAGTGAGGAGCGGCAAATTTATATATATACGTATCCTGACCTCAAGAAAGCAGGTACTTTGGATATGGATTTACCGCCCTGGGATGAGAAATCCGGAACAAGGGTATGGCCCAATGTGGTGCAATTACCGGAAGGGTACCCTTCCCGATACGTGGCCTTAATGATGGATAGATTCAATTATCCTGGGGTACAAGGCCCTCATTGGTCTTATGGTGCTTTATATCTGTTTCATGGCTATATGAATGAATAAGAAAGCACCCCCTGGGTTTGAGTTATATTTTGAATATCAGCTACGATTTATACATACTAACGTTATGTGGAATAAGTACACTCTTATGAACATTTTTAAGAACTCACTGTTTTTCTTTCTAATCCTGGTAATAATTTCTTGTAGTAAAGATGAGGAGCCTCCTGCAACCCCTCCATTTGCAGGAACCATTTTCCTGGATCCTGATATAATCACAGATTCTGACAAAACCACATTTGTGAGTCTCTCGTATGCTGGGCAAGCTACGCGCACAATGTTTGATAGAAGAGTAGATAATTGGATTACGATAACCCCTTATCTTTTCAATTCCTTATATGATGATGGTTTGTCAATAGAAATTCAGGTTAATCCTGAATTCCAAGATGCAGATACATCTGAAATAGTAGCATTGAAGTTTGCTGAGGTAATTGGCAGATTACCGACTGATTTGCGAATTGACATTGAAACCATGTGGATTCACAAGGGTGCTGAACCTTTTGGTGGAGGAAACAATAATATTCTTATTCATACAGGGCAATCAGAGTTATATGAAAATGATGGCATTCTAGAAGAAACATTAGTTCATGAAGCCTCCCATACCTCTCTCGATGCAAAACATTCAGCTTCATCAGGATGGGTCTCAGCACAAGAATCCGATGGTAATTTTATTTCCACATATGCACATGATAACCCTGCAAGAGAAGATATTGCTGAAACTTTTCTATTATACATGGCAATCAGATATCGGTCTGATAGAATCAACAAATCACTTGAAGATAAAATTTTAGAAACGATACCAAATAGAATAATGTATTTTGATAACCAAAATTTTAATATGTACCCAATCGAATAACACACCAAAAACCACACAACACAATATAAAATTCATTACCATGTATTTTATACAAAACGTTAGAGAAAAATTGAAAAAAATGAGTATTATAGCCAGCAATATGAGGCATCCTATTTTATCGATTTCCATGTGGTTTTTGATTTTATTTTTGTGGAGTTGCAGTTCACCCGAAAAGCAATCGGAGCGCAATATTGCAAAGAAGACCTCTGAGGGAATACAAATCTACCAGAGAAACCCTTTTTATTGGATGTATGACGGGAAGCCCGTCCTATTGATAGGAGGGAGTATGGAAGACAACCTATTCCAGATTGAGGATTTGAAAGCGCATCTGGAACTATTACAGTCAATGGGTGGAAATTATGTGCGGTGCACCATGAGTGCCCGTGATGAACATAACGCGAAGCCATTCTCCCGGGATGCAGAGGGGTTGTTTGCGCTCGACAGCCCTGATCCTGATTATTGGAAGAGACTGGACGATTTATTGCGATATGCCCGCGAGTTGGAAATCGTCGTGCAAATCGAAGTATGGGCGACTTACGATTTCTATTGGGGAGAAAAAGCCTGGGCAGACAACCCCTTTAATCCAAAACTCAATAGTTCCTATACAGTGGAAGAATCGGGTTTACCGGATACGATAGATCACCCTGCACAATCTTCTCCTAATCCCTTCTTTTTATCGGTGCCAACGCTTAATGACAACCAACTGCTCTTAAACTACCAGAAGCATTTTGTAGACAAACTTATGGAGGTTTCCTTGCCGTACGATAACGTATTGTATTGCATTGACAATGAAACCACGGTCAATTTTGAATGGGGGAAATACTGGTCAGCTTACTTGCATCAGTTAGCACAGCAATACGGAAAAGAGATCTATGTAACTGAAATGTGGGACAGTTGGGATCCTACTGAGAGTAATGTGGAAGGGGCAATTGTACAGGCACCGGACTTGAATGATTGGTACACTGAATACTTCGATCCTTCCCTTCATGAAACGGCGAGGTTCACGTTTTCTTTGAATGATACGGCATCATATCAATTTCTGGATGTTTCCAACCACAATGCGCAGAAAGGAGAGGTACACTATCTCACTGGACTCTGGGTCAGGAATGCTGTGGCTCAATCGGGGAAAATACGTCCGATCAACAATGTGAAAATATATGGTGGCGATCGAGATAAGCTATGGTCGGGAAACCATCAGGACGGAAAGGAAAGGTTTTGGAGAAATGTGTTTGCAGGACATGCAGCCGTGAGGTTTCACCGTCAGCCCAGTGGAATTGCGCTGACCGAAGAGGCGCAGCATCAAATAAGAAGCCTTAGAATGCTCACTGATCAGCAGGAAGTCTTCGCACTTGCACCTTCCAATGATATATTATCAGCCCGGGAAAATAACGAAGCATACTGCCTCGCAAACGGGGACAAGAGCAGGCTGATGATCTATTTTCCCGCAAAAGGATCGGTGCATGTAAGTGCCCAAAAAGGAATATATGAATTATCCGGAATAGATATCTCAGCTTCAAAATGGAGAGAATCAGAGACTGTTGAATTGCCTGGTGTAGTAGATAATCCTTTGTCGGGATCCTACGCAGTCGTGTTAAAAAAGAAATAATCCCAGAGAAACGCTCCCAAAGGTTAGAACCGAGCATAGTTATACAATTACAGCATTGAAGTGTAAAATGTAACCTTGTTGACCAACAACATGGACTAATTAGGGGCAAAGATGACAGTTATGACAGCCCAAAGTTATTATAAAATTGGCAAGTTAATGCTTCCTAATCGGTCGCACTCCACATATACTGCCGTTGGGCTGCATTTAAAAAACGAGATGAGCAATAAGAATCTAATACTTATACCTGGAGCTTGGTCAGATAAATCTATCTGGGATAGGCTGAAGAATGAATTATCGAAATTCGGAATTAAATCGCATACAATAACATTGGATGGACTTCAACGGAATGAACAATCCAAAGACATTGGTTTACAAACACATGTTGACAATATTGTATCATATCTCAATTCAATAGCAACAGACCAATTTTTTTTGGTTGGGCACAGCTATTCAGGGTTCGTTGCTTCATTAGCAGCCCAACAAGTCCCGGAAAAAGTAGCCGGATTGATTTTTATAGAAGCTTTTTTGCCTGAAAATGGTAAATCATTGCTCGAAATGGCGGGATTGGACGCAGAAGAGGAAACCAGGGGAATTGAGAAAAATAATGGTACCTGGCCACCTCCAACAAAAGAAGAAATATCATCTCAACCGTTTCTAACAGATAAACAAGTAGCATATTTAGTCAGTAACATGACAGGTCACCCGGGAAAAACCGTTACCGATAAGTCCAAAATGACCGGTGATAGTCTAAAGAAATTATCTACAAGCTATATTGGTGGGAATCTATCTGACAAAATAAAACACAATCCGAATTTCGAAAATATTAGTTTTTTCAAATTAGACGGCGGTCATTGGCCCATGTTGACCAAGCCAAGAGAATTAGCAGAAATAATTAAGAAAATATAAAAAACGACACACCAATCGAGTAGGCGGCTGACGGTCAAGGTGACTTCCAGTGCGCCGCTGGTATGCCAGCCCAGTGGAATGCCACCCAGTGGTATGCCACCCAGTGGTATGTCAGCCCATCTTGCATTGACATTAACGAAATGGATATGAATGAAGTAATCATTAAAAAATTTACAAATTATTTTGCAAAAATGGATTTCGATAATGATTCCGCACTAAACGAAATCTATTCAGATGATATCGTATTTCAGGACCCGATTCACAAAATATGTGGAATTGAAAGACTCTATGATTATTTCAGTAAATTAAATGACAACCTGGTTGAAGGTTCATTCCATTTTACAGATGAATCTACTGTTGACAATAAAGCTTATTTAAGTTGGGAAATGAACCTTCAACTGAAAAGACCAAAAAAGAATGTGAAAGCATCAGGAATTTCAATATTGACCATTGAAGAAAAAATAATCAGGCAAAGAGATTACTTTGATGCTGGTGAGCTGTTCTATGAAAATATTCCTGTGTTGGGCAGCATGATCCGTTACTTAAAAAAGAAAATAGCAAACGGATCATGAAACGACTGCTTAGGATAATCATGCCTGTTGTCACGATCATCTGCACCGTATCGACCTGTTGAAATAATCTTGATAAGTTACTATCATTACTACCATGCCTACCAAAACAATAATTGCATATATCCTCACCCTTCTGGCTGCTACTGCCTTTGTACATGCGAAAATCACATGTATTACAGAAACGGCCGATTCATGCCATAACCTGAGCACAATGCAAGGGAATGAAGACATGCAGGCGATGTGCGTGTGTTATAATCAAAATGCTCCTCCTTTCGTACCTAAAACCGTATTGTTTAAAATCACTGCTTCCGGCACAGCAAAGGTGTCATATTTGTTTGGCACACACCACGCCTTTGGGAAAGCTTTTTTTGATTCATTGCAAAATGCCCATCAGGCATTGTTGTCGTCAGACGTTCTGATCAAGGAAAATTTGAATACTCCCGGCCATTTAGCAGAAGACATCATAAACCAGCGTAAAACACAAACCCCATGGACTAAATATTTAAATAAAGCGGATTATCAATTTGTTAGTAATATTTTCTCAGACAACCTGGATGTTTTCCTTAAAATGACCCCAACGGAATTGCACGTTTTTTTGAGCCGGCACTATAAAGAAAATGTATGCCTGTCTAAAGACACCTCCGGTGTTTATTTTTCTTTGGATGACTATATCGGCTCTATAGGGGAAGAAAACAATTTAGAACTGATTGGACTGGAAACTACTGAAGAACAGCTTGAAGTTATCCGAAAAGATGTGGAAGGTATGCCCAGAAAAGTACACAAAAAACGACTGGCTGTATTGATCAAAAACATTAGGCTGGCAAGCAGTGATCACTGCGCTGAAATTGAATGGTACCGGAATATGGACTTTGATTACAAGCTGGAACAGCCCTGCCGGAATGCATTGGTATTAACAGACAGGAATAACAAATGGATGTCAGAAATAAAAAGCCTCATACAAACCCAAAATTGCTTTATTGCTGTGGGATTAAGCCATTTGATGTTCGCATGTGGATTAATTAATCAATTAACGAGATTGGGTTATACTATTACTCCTGTTGCAGTGCAATAAATGAAGGCTCCACACCTGACAATTGCCCCTATATAGCGCAATTTTTCCCTATTTTCACCCTAAACTCGCTTGTTTTCACTTGCACCCTGTCACCCGATTCCACCACATTTGCCTGGCAGTAACTTCCGTTTACACCACAGTCTGTATCCAGGCGCAGGGAATAGGCAACTCGCATTTTTTTCAGCCAGCCTGTTGTTTCCGGTAATGCTGCTACCTTGCATATTGCCCCTTTGTCAGTGGAAAAAATTACTTCACGCATGTCCCCCACCATTCTATCACCAAGCATAATGGGAATAACCACCTGCAAGGCACCTTTGTTATTTTTATATTTTGCATTGCCTTCCCTGTCAGTACCCGGCAAACGCTCTACATTGGCATAAAAGTCTATGCGTCCGTTCACCCCCCGCACAGGTGTTTCCAGGGGAATGGAGAAAGTCTTGGGTGAAATGGTAACGTTCATGATACAGCTTTCGGAAACAGGATCCCATTCCCATGGCGCATCGCACCTTGTTTCTTCAGTAGGCGGGTCAATAAAAAACCCTCTTACCTCAGCCCACCACCACGGGGTGGTACTTCCCACCAAAATGGCAATGGCTACTGCTACCAATATCTGGGTGTATGGACTGTTTTTCTCCTTGCTCGACATAACTATCTGTTTTTTTAATCTGACAAAGTACAATTAGTTTTTAGCACTGCGGGATGAGAGTTTTTCGTAAAGGGTTTGGGCATGCAGCCTGGCCAGCATATTCACAGATTCGGGATCTGTAATGCTGGTTTGCGACGCCCAAAGCAGCTGCCCGGTCTCCAGGTTGTAAATATTGGCCTGTATGGATACATTCACCGATTTGATGCCTCCTTTTCCCTGTATTTGCCAGTAAATTTCCATCAAATTGCTTTTATAAGGCACCGGATACATCAAAGGTTCCTGCATCAGGGGCTCGTCTACGTACCGTATGTTTTCTTTCATCTCAACAATGTTGAGGGAAAGTGCTGCCTGATACCCTTTATCCCGCATCTTCCTGCAAAAATTTTTACTGAAGGTGGTATCAGCCGTAAACTGAATGGAATGTTCTTCCCACCCGGCAGTGGCATGCACGCCCTGCTGCCTGAGCAAATTTACCATTTCATTTTCCAGAGCCATCTTCACCACCAGGTCTCCGTTCAGCCCCACAACAATGTAGCTGTCAATGGAAGATACATTGGCCGTACTTACCGGGGTGGGCAGCTGCGTTAAAGAAATAGCCTGACAGCCGCTCAATAGCAGTAGCAAACACCCATAAAAACCTAGGTAAAAATATTTTAACATCAAAGTTGAAAAAGGAAAAATATAGCTTAAGCCTTATAGTATTCAATTAGGTTGCCTTCAAAGTCTGCCACTTTCTCGATAATTTGCTCCCGCTCACTTTCCGAGTAAGCAGTGAAAGATTTGGCCAGGCCAATTTTTTCCTTAAGCATTTCGGCATCATCTGGCCCCGTTACCAACACACTCACCGGCAACGACCACACAAAATGAAGAGCTTCCTGCACACTGAGCACATTGGGTACAATGCGGGGATTATCACCATGGGAGAAGTGGCGTGTGCCACCAAAAAAACCACCATTGGATAAGGTTTTCATGGCAATCACGCCCAAGTTTTGGTCTACCAGTTTGGGCAACACATTGTTGATAAAACTCTTGTAGTTGGGGTCAAAAGCATTGATGGGCATCTGGCAGGTTTGCAGTGCGTCGGTACTTTCCAGCATCCGCATGTGCGCATTAAAGTCGGTGTGGCCTGTAAAGCCAATGTGCCGTACTTTTCCGCTTTCTTTGGCCTTCAGCACCACATCCAGCACCCCATCTTCCAGGCGGTTATCCACATCCCCGGGGCTTGTAATAGAGTGAATTTGCCAGAGGTCAATGTAATCCGTTTTCATCCGGCGCAAGGAACCCTCCAAATGTTGCTGCATGGTTTTGGCATCCCGGGCAGTTGATTTGGTCATCACGTAGGCTACGTCCCGGTATTTTGGGCATAAAAACTCACCATACCGTTCTTCGCCTGTGCCGCTCCCATACGACTCCGCATTGTCAAAAAACCGGATACCACCTTCCAGGGCTGTTTCTATGGTCTTTTGGGCTTCTTTTTTATCCATCCGGGCAATGTGGGCGCCCCCTATCCCCAGCATGGTTACATAAATGCCGGTTTTGCCAAACTGCCGTTGCGGAAGCAGTTCCCCCAAACGGTCCCGTTCAATGGGTTCGGTGATAGGCTCAAAACTACCCGTAAGTTGTGTATTTGCTTCACCTGCCTGGTTCTCCTTTTTTCCCTGACAGGCAGCGGGCACCATAATGCCAGCGGTGAGGCCGGCCAATGACTTTAAAAAGGTCCTGCGGTCTTTGTGCTCATCTTTATTCATATTTTCTATATTAAAAGTGAAAATTGACTCCTCCTAAAAAACTAATGCCCGGCATGGGAAACCCTTCCTGAACCTCATACGACACATCCAGTAAATTGTCGCCATTGATGAACAAGTGCATCCATTTGGTGGCTTCAAAACGTAATTGGGCCTGCACCAGGGTGTATTTTTCCAGTTCACTGTCCGTTACAGGTGCCGTTCGCAAACCTGAAATATGTTGCAACCCGGCCTGTAATGACAACTTCTTGAAAGCATACCGGGCCTGAAAGTTAAGGTTTTGTTTGGGGGCGAATAATACGGCTTCTGAAGCATCCAACAAGCTGTAATTCAGTAAAAAATCCAGGTTATTGGTGGCAAAATATTTTGTTTGCAATTCAATGCCTTTGTTTGAGAAACTTCCGGTATTTCTTCTTTGGGGTGGGCCGGGCATGCCGGTAGGCACTTCCAAAATCAGGTTCTCTCCTTCCATGATAAACCCGGTGGCTTCAATGTGCAATTTATTTTTAAAGGCCGACTGGGCAATGCCAACTTCATAATTCCACATATTTTCGGGTTGCAGGGCATCATTGGATGGGGGGAATAAATACAAATCGTTCACCGTAGGGCTGCGGTAGGCTTTGGAGGCCGATGCTTTCAGGGTGGTGTTGTCATGCACCTGATAAGTGGCACCCACACCCGGCACAGCGGTAAAACCAAACTGTGAATTATCAACCAGGCGAATGCCCCCGTTTACCGACAATTTTTCAAAAAAAGTATGTTGCACAATGGCATACGTTTCTGTTTCATTGATTGCATGCTGTGTGCCCAGTCCCACTTGGGCGGGTGGCGGCAGGTTGTTGTTTTCGGCGGTCCCCCCGTAATTCTTGTAATCAATACCCAGGGTAATGATATTATTGGGAATCAGTTTCAGGTTTTGATAGAAGGTAAGCCCCCGGTTGAAGTCATTGGAGTCAAAGCCATCAGAAAACTCATGTTGCCCAAAGTTATAAAACAGCTTTAAAGCCCCTTCTACCTTACCAAATTCGTTTTCAAGTGCAATGGCCGTTCTCCCTCTTAAATAGTCTCTTTTTTCATTTTCAAGAGGTTCGGCAGTGGTACCGGGAAAATAGTACGAAGCATCGGCAATATTCGCATCCACGGCCAGGGTGAGCTTTTCACTGAATTGGTAACTGCCTTTCCAGTAACCTGTGGTATTTGAAAAGTCGTCATTACCATCCTCCCGGAAGCCATCCGTTTGTTCGTGATTAAAAGAAGCAAAAGTGTTGAACTTTCCTTTTTTATAGCCTAAGGAGGCATTATAAACACCCGTATTGAACGACCCATACGCTACTTTGGCATTCCCGTGCAGGCCATCTTCCTGTGGACTACGCGTAATGATATTGATGGCCCCGCCCATGGCGTTAGAGCCATACAAGAGGGAGGCAGCCCCCCGCAATACTTCTACCCGCTCTACATCTGAGGCTGTGTATGCATCGGCGATGGGATGGCCGAAAATACCCATAAACTGTGGTTGTCCATCTATCAATACCAGCACCTGGGTGTTGGGTGTACCACTGACACCCCTTATGCTGATATTACCTCCGGAATTAGGCCCTACCCCATACCCTACCGGATTGCGTGCATTCAGGAAAAAGCCCGGAACCTGGGCAGCCAGCACGGGAAGAATATTGGAAGCGCCACTTTGCTCAATGGTTTCCCGGTTAATGATTGTGATACTGGCCGGTACTTTACTTTTTTGCTGCTCTATGCGTGTGCCGGTAATCACTACCGGATCCAGCTGGTGCGTAGTGGTATCTTGGGCAACAACACCCCACACAGGAAAAAAAAGAAGGCTGAAAAATAAAAAATGAATGATTTGGTTTTTATACAACATCAACATGGGTTATGGGTTCTTTCCAGGGCCAGTTTACACAGGTTTTGATATCCGGGAACAACACATAATCGGCTTTCCCTTTCAATACAAAAGTTTGGACTGTATGCGCCTTGAGTTTATCTTTGACTACTTCCAGGGTTTTACCACTTACGGCTACATCATCTACCAACAGTATTTTTTGGTTCTTTTCTATATTAAGGGAAAAGTCCTGTAAAAATTCGGGTTGTACCCTTGCAGGCTGGTTATCATCATCCCGGTAATTTACCTGCACAATATGCAGCCCGCACCTTAACTGATGTGCTACCAGGCTTGCCGGCACAATGCCTCCCCTTCCAATGCCAATCACCAGATCAGCAGAGGGCAAGGAAAACCGATGCAGTGCAGCAGAAATTTCCTTAAATGAAAGTGATATTTTTTCTGCCATTATACAGAAACACAGCGATAAGTGACTGAATATGAATTATTTAACAGACCTAAATTGCATCTTTCTTTGCAAACTTAAGCACAATGATGTTTATCAGCGCCAGCATACCAATACCCATCATTCCATTGGTAAGGGATTGGGTAAGAAAGTCCAGGGGATGGGTGCCGGGAAGCAAAGGAATGACCAGCAGCATACCGCAGGAAATCACTTTGGCGCCAATATATGAAAGCGGTGCGGCCACCCACTTCAGCGGATTGTGCTGTAACAGCTGAGAGGCCAGCAATACAAAAACGATCAACTCAAAGCTCAAAATGGCCACAAATTGCCAAAGGGGAAATCCGGTAAACAGAAAATTTAGCAAGGGTGCTAAGGCTGCTGCTATAATTCCTACATGCAGCCTGAAAAAGACAACCGCTATGAAAGGAATGTAAAACATGGGCAACAGCATAGCTCCCATCGGAATTCCCTGGTAAGGAGGAATCAGGTGTATTAAAAAGGGTAGCAAACTTGTAGAAAGCAAAATAGCAATCGCAGGCTTCAGTTGTAAACGTTGGGCTAAGCCTGTATCAAGGGTAAGCATTCGTTCTTTCATGGTACAAAAAGTTTATTGGTCATGGTTCAGTTTAAAATTAAGAAAAAAATATTTAAATGAAGATGGTTGCTTCATATTTCCCTTCAGGCGACAATTTTCTGTTAGAAAACTAATCTTTATCAAAGATATTTAAACGACTTCATTAAACCTTTTCCAAAAAAATATATCTAATGCTTAACTTATATTTTTACAAATATAGCCCAACAACCTTCATGTTAAGATTCATATTTTTAATCGCATTCTCTGCCATTGCCTACCATTTGAATGCTCAGGTTTATTCCATATCAGGAAAAGTAGCTGAAAAAGAGGAAAAAACGGCCTTGGTGGGTGCCAGTGTTATACTTACCCAATTAACAGATTCCAGCAAGCTCGCCACTACTTCCACAACAACGGGCAACTTTATTTTTCAGAAAATGAAGCCTGGGAATTATCAGTTGCGCATTACTTACATGGGTTACAAAGCATTTGAACAAACTTTGTTGGTTGAAAGGGAAAATATTGAACTAGGCACCATTACCCTGGAGGAAGACATCAAAGAACTGGAGCAGGTAAAAGTAAAAGGGCAAATCCCTTTGGCAGAACAGCAGGGCGATACCACCCAATACAACGCCAATGCCTATAAAACCCACCCCGATGCTACGGCAGAAGAACTGATACAAAAAATGCCGGGCGTGGTAGTACAAAATGGAAAAGTACAAGCCCAGGGTGAAGATGTAAAAGAAGTACTGGTAGACGGAAAACCCTTTTTTGGGAACGACCCCATGGCCGCCCTGCGCAATTTACCGGCCGAGGTAATTGACAAAATCCAGGTATTTGACAAACAAAGTGAGCAGGCACAGTTTACCGGTTTTGAAGACGGGCAAACATCCAAAACCCTGAATATCATCACCAAGTCCAATATGCGCAACGGGCAGTTTGGCAAAGCCTTCGCCGGGTATGGGTATGACAACAAATACCAGGCAGGGGGTAATGTAAACATTTTTGACGGGGATACCCGCCTGTCCATCATCGGGCAAACCAACAATGTGAATAATCAAAACTTCTCTACAGAAGACTTATTGGGTGTGGTTGGAAGCAATGGGGGTAACAGAAGGCGGGGCGGAAGAGGCGGTGGCCCCGGCGGACGTGGCGGTGGAGGCCGGGGTGGTTTTCAGGGAGGTAGCAGCGGAGGCGATGTAAACGATTTTCTGGTAGGCCAGCAAGACGGCATCACGACCACCCATGCCTTTGGGCTAAACTATACTGATAACTGGGCTGATAATGTGGAAGTTACGGGCAGCTACTTTTTCAACATGAGTGATAACAGTGCCAACCAAAGGCTCAATCGTTCTTATGTGCTCCCCGGGAGTCAGGGACAAACCTATGAGGAGATAGATGAAAGCAATAGCCAAAACATAAACCATCGGTTCAACTTGCGGTTAGACTACAAAATCAATGACAATAACTCATTGCTTATTCGTCCAAGCCTGAGTATTCAGGAAAACAACGGAAGCAGCCGCACTTTAGGGCAAACCTATCAGCAGGAATCCCTGCTCAACCATACCAATAATTTATTCCAGTCTGACTTATCGGGGATCAACTTTTCCAATATGTTACTGTTCCGGCACCGGTTTGAAAAAAGGGGGCGGACTTTTTCAGTGAATGTAAATACAGGATATAACAAAAACACAGGAGAAAGTCAGTTACTCTCTGAAAATCAGTATTTTGAAGAAACCACTTTTACGGACAGCCTGAACCAGTTTGCCGATTTATTGGCCGATGGGTGGAGCATTTCCACTAATATCATGTATACAGAACCTTTGGGGGAAAGAGGCATGGTACAATTCAACTACTCCACTTCCTTCCAGCAGAATGCATCGGATAAGTATACGTTCAATTTTTCAGAAAACACCCAGGACTATACCGATATTGATACCCTGCTTACCAATGTATTTTCAAGCAATTATATTGCTCATCAGGCCGGACTGGGGTACCGCTTCAATACCCAAAACAGAAAGTTGATGTTCATGACACGCATGGGCTTGCAGTGGTCGTTGCTTGATAGTGAAGAAACATTGCCTGATGTTGGCAGTATACAACGCGATTTCGTGAATGTATTACCCATGGCTTTTGCCCGCTATCAGTTTACCGGTACCACTAACCTGCGATTCATTTACCGAACTTCAACCACTTCGCCCACCATGGCCCAACTGCAAAATGTAGTGGATAACAGCAATCCATTGCAACTTTCTATGGGTAATCCGGCCCTGGATCAGTCGTACCAGCACCAGTGGTTTTTGCGGTATGGTTCCACCAATATTGAAAAATCAAACGTGTTTTTTGCCATGCTGGGTGGTCAGTTCGCCCAGGACTACATTGGGAACAGCACCCTCATTGCTGAGCAGGATACGGTCATTACCGATGGTTTTGTCCTCCCGGCGGGTTCCCAACTTTCCCGGCCGGTAAACCTGGATGGCTACTGGAACCTCAGGTCTTATATAACCTATGGCATGCCTTTGGGATTTCTGAAGTCTAATTTAAATATGGACGCGTCAGCCACATATAGCCGCCTTCCGGGCATCATTAATGATGCTTTGGGTTTCACCAATAATTATACGTTGGGCACCGGATTGGTTTTGAGTAGCAATATTTCTGAAAATGTGGACTTTACACTTTCGGCCCGCCCTTCTTATAACTGGGCCTTCAATACCATTCAGGAAGATTTAAATACGGATTATCTTAACTTAAATTCTTCAGCAAGGGTCAACCTTATCTTTTGGAAAGGGCTGGTATTCCGTACTGACTTGACGCATCAGTTTTACAACGGGTTATCAGAAGGATATGATCAAAATTACTTTCTATGGAATGCCAGCATTGGCAAAAAACTATTCAAAAACCAGTTGGGTGAAATCAAGCTTTCCGTTTTTGATATTCTCAAAGAAAACACCAGCATACAGCGCACAGTAAGCGATGCTTACGTAGAAGATGTACAAACCCAGGTATTGCAGCAATACTTTATGCTGACTTTCACGTATAATCTGCGGAATTTTAAAGTTGGGGAGGAGAGTGATAGTAGGCAGTAGCAGAGGGCTGTGGTCATGAACATTGTCAAAGTGATTGGAACATCATGCTCATTGTGAATTCGTTGGTGTCCATTGCGGTTTAAAATTATTCAGGGTATAACTGTACTGACTATATCAAATCATGCTTCCTTAGTAAATCCAAAAAGGCATAATCTTTAGCATACCATTGTTGTAAATTTATAATGGCTTGCTCATCTAACTTTTTATCCAGATTTTTTGGGTTTATATGAGCCTTGTCGCTATTTTTTGGAAGTTCTACATTATCGGGAAGTCCTATCATTTTCTTAAGCCGGGCAAAATCGTTATTCAGTTTTTCTTGTTCACACACCAATAATATATCAGCTATTCTTCCTACAAAATACGCTTCATTTTCAAACCAATCCCAGTACGAATTTTTCACATGCTGGATAGATTGCATGGCGGCAATAGCTTTTTTTTTAATTTCGGGGTCGTTAGCAGACAAACCCAAAGCCAGTTCGTTGGGAGTTTCAAAATGGTGAAAGGCAGCTGCTTCTTCTTCACTCCATGGTACGTGGTAAAGCGGTTGTCCCTGCCTTTGCCTTGAATAGAACCCACTGATAAAGCGTTGAAGAGGTTCTCTTACACAAAAGATTACCTTTTCACCATCCGGGCAATCTCTCAATCTGAATTTGTGAGAATGCAATGCAATCACATATTGCCTGGTTTTGTTCTTTCTTCTAAGGGCACTTTTAATAGCAGAACCTCCTGTTTTACCAATGTGTAAAAAATGAATAACTTGCCTACCTGCAATTTTATCGATACATCGTTCTGTAAAAAAAACAATGTCTTTTATCTTCTTCTTAATCATTATTTGTAAATAACTATGCTGTTACTCAGATTATAAAAATTGATAATTCAAGTGTTCTTCAAATGGCCTTTTAGCCTGTTTCTGTTATCAACCTCTTCCAGCTTTAATATTCTCTCGAAGTTTTAATGCATTTTCGGTAAGCAAAGTGTAATTTTCATCGGCAATGGCTTTTTTGTTGGTGAGGGCACTGCCAATACCTACAGCGCAAGCGCCGGCTTTTAGCCAATCCCCGGCATTTTCGAGGGTTACACCTCCGGTAGGCATGAGTTGCAACTGGGGCATGGGGGCTTTTACACCTTTAAAATAACCCATGCCTAAAGTATCTGCCGGAAACACTTTAACCACATCAGCCCCCCATTCATATGCCGTTAGTATTTCGCCCGGGGAAAACGCACCTGAAAATATCGGTACATCATACCGGTGGGCCATTTCAATTACTGCTTTTTTTGACACCGGGGTGACAATAAATTTCGCCCCCGATAATATCGCCATCCGGCACGATTCGGCATCTATGACAGAACCAACGCCAATGAGCAAACCTTCTACACCTGCATGTTGTTCTATCAATTTCAGGGCATTGGGCGTGCCCAACGTAATTTCAATCGCGCTCAATCCGCCCCTTTGCAGTGCTTGTATGACTTTGGGGACTTTCTCCGCCTCATCCATCCGGATGATAGAAACTACGCCTTCGCCTAAAACGCGGTTGAGAATCTCTAATCTGCTCATGTTAAAATTCAAATTTTGTAGTCTTCGGTCTGCTGACTCCGGTCTTCCGTCTTCACCTTTTCACCCTACCGGAAGTATTACCGTGGGCTACTTCTAAAATTTCTTTTTCAGATAATGTATTTATATCCCCTAAAATCGTGTGCTTGAGTGCCGATGCCGCCGTACCAAAATTTACGGTTTCCTGCAAGTTCCACTCTTTGGCCAGCCCATGCAGTACCCCTGCAAAAAAAGCATCCCCTCCTCCCAGCCGGTCCAGTATTTCAAATTGATACTTCGGGCTTTCATAAAACTGTTGCCCATCGTAAAGCATCCCTGCCCAACCGTTATGTGTAGCAGATTTTTGCTCCCGGTTGGTGAGGGCAATGCACTGAAAATTTGCCAAATTCGAAAGTTCAATAGCCACATGCCGGGTAGCTTCTTTTTGGGTTTCCCAGTCATGAACTGCTTTGGTACGGATATCGAAAACATCGTGGGCAGAGCCCGCATTGGCAAACAAAATATCCACAAAGGGCATCATGGGCGTTAGTACTTTACGGGCCTCTTCCCTACCCCACAATGTTCGGCGGAAATTCAAGTCAAAAGCTATTTTTACCCCATGTTCTTTGGCTTTCTGCAAAGCGGTTAAGCTTTCTTCGGCACAAGCTGTTGACAAAGCAGGCGTAATGCCAGTAAGTACAAACCAGTCTTTATCTTTAAAAATGGCATCCCAGTCGAACATACCAGATTTGATGGACGCAATGGCCGAGCCTTCCCGGTCATACGTTACCTGTGTAGGGCGAATAGAGCTGCCATGCTCTATGTAGTACGTACCCATGCGCTTTCCACTGCTAACAATATAATCAGTGTGTACACCATATTCACGTAAAAAATTAATAGCGCCTTCACCCAGGGCATTTTCAGGCAGGCGGGTTACGAAATAAGATGTATGCCCCAGCATACTGAGATCCATAGCCACATTGGATTCCGCCCCCGCATATCCTTTCTGGAAAGTTTTAGCAACCATCACCCTTTCATGCAGTTGAGCCGGGGTAAACCTGAGCAATATTTCACCGAAGCTGACGATTTTTGTCATATATTAACTTGTGAAGTACAATTGTATTTCAAATTTTTATTTGGATAAAGGGATGTTAACCCAAATTATTTATTCAATCCATGTGCAAAAAAATCAGATTTTAGCCGTGCGTTAGATATTTCCCTTAACTTTCTGATAAGACAAACTTAAAAATGATTAGAAGATAAGTTCTAACTTTTCCAAAAATAATTTACGCCCATCTTCCTATATGTAACCCGCCCGACTGAAAATTTCATAACTTTTCGTTTAATTTTCTTTTAATTTTACTTAGTTATCATTTTACACCCTTTTAATTAAAAGAAAGAAAAAGAAAGCCGGATTTTATCTTTTCCTTACTAAAAATAAATCTGTTTTAAAACACAAAAATAAGGCAAACGATTTCATTTGTAATTTTATTAATAAAAAATGTTACTTATTTAACAACTTGTCATTTCCTTATGACAAACCATTCTTTTCATTTAGAAATTCCATAAAATTATTTTTTATTTATATCAGTTTTTAAACCACAAACACACTATACCATGAGGAAAATTTACAAAATTCCAATTCTTTTTTTCCTGTTGGCATTTGGCGGGCTATTAGCTTTTCCATCGCATGCGCAGGAAAGAACTGTAACCGGAACGGTAGCGGAAGTTGACGGGGGCGTTCTTCCCGGTGTCAACATTTTGTTACAAGGCACAACTGTCGGTACAGTTACCGACATTGACGGTAATTACCGTATTACAATAGATGGTGATAACCCGGTTTTAGTATTTTCATCCATCGGTTACCAAAACCAAACTGTTGAAGTAAACGGACGGACTACCATTGATGTAGAAATGGATATTGACCTTACTGAGCTTAGTGAAGTGGTGGTCACTGCTTTTGGGCTGGAGAGGGAAAAGAAAGCCATTACCTACTCGGCCCAGAATGTAGAAGTACAGGACATTGCCGAAACCAAAGACCTGAACGTAGCCAATGCACTGGTGGGAAAGGTTGCCGGATTGAACCTTACCAAATCGACTTCAGGGGTCGGGGGTTCATCACGGGTCCTTATCAGGGGAAACCGGTCGTTTCAGGGAAACAATCAGCCACTCTACATTGTAGATGGTGTTCCTATTGACAATAGCTCAAGAACGGCTTCTGGTGATAGCGGTGGATTTGACAGTGGGGACGGTATTTCCAATATCAACCCTGAAGATATTGAGTCCATTACTGTACTCAAAGGCCCTTCAGCTACTGCTTTGTATGGGACCCGGGCCAATAACGGGGCTATTGTGATTACCACCAAGAAAGGTAAAAGCAGAAAAGGCATCGGCGTTGAACTTAATAGTAACTTCCAGGTAGAACAACCTGTATTCCTGATGGATTATCAGAATGAATATGGACAGGGCAACGGAGGGGTATATAATAAAAATGCTGAAACAAGCTGGGGCCCTCGCCTGGATGGCAGCATGGTAGAACACTGGTCTCCTGACCCAAATTTCGCGGGCCCGGATACCTATCCCTATTCTGCACACCCTGACAATGTGGAAGATTTTTTCCGGAATGGCTATAACTTTACCAACAGTATCGCGCTTACTTCCGGAAATGATAAAATACAAACGTATTTTTCATATACGAATACCCAGGCACAGGGGGTAATTGAAACCAATAAATTACAAAGGAATAACATCAATTTACGGTTAACTTCTCAACTAACTGATAAGCTAAGCCTGGATACCAAAATCACTTATTTCAACCAGCAGGTAGACGACCGGGTGGTTACCGGGGAAAATTTCCGTAACCCATTGCGTGCTATTTACCGCATGCCCAGGAATATTTCTTTAGATCAGGCAAAAGTATTTGAATATACGGATGCCAATGGTAGCAACAAGCAACATTATTGGAATGTAGGATCCAATGGTGGGGAAAACCCTTATTGGATGTTGCACCGGGTTACGCAGTTTGATACTAGGGAAAGAGTGCTGGGTTTCGCTTCCCTTACCTATCAGTTCACCGATGAATTGAGCTTAATGGTCCGGTCAGGTTTGGATACCTACTATGATAACAGGGATAACAAATTATACAATGACACATACACCATTGCAGACAGAGGAAATTATACAAAATTTAAAAATCAACTGTTAGAACTTAACAACGATTTCCTGCTTGCCTACAACAAAGATTTCGGTAGTACCTGGTCGTTGAACGTATCAGTGGGAGGCAATTTAAGAACCACCACAAATAAAACGTTGTATACTGATAATGGCTTCTTACCCAAAGAGAATCTGTTTACAGTTACCAATGCAGGAAACCTCACTTCCACAGAGACTGATGTAGAAAGGCAATTAAATTCACTTTATGCATTTGCCACTTTAGGCTTTAAAAACTTTCTGTTCCTTGACATTACCGGAAGAAATGACTGGTCTTCTACATTACCACAAGATGAATGGTCATTCTTTTATCCTTCATTCGGAGCTACCTGGGTAGTTTCTGATATGGTGGAAACGCTGCCAACTTGGCTTTCTTTTGCCAAATTGAGGGCTTCCTGGGCACAGGTAGGTAATGATGCCGACCCATATTTGATCAACACAACTTATAATTTCAGGGGAAACCGGGGCAACAATGGTATGATTGACAGAAGTACAACCCGTCCATTTCCTGAGCTAAAGCCTGAATTAACAACTTCTATAGAAACAGGATTTGATATCCGTTTTTTTGAAAACAGATTGGGCTTAGACTTCACCTGGTACAAATCTAATAGTGAAAACCAACTGCTTAGGGTTCCTGTTCCTTATGGCAGTACTTTCCAGAACCAGTTCATTAACGCAGGGAATATCCAAAATGAGGGCTATGAAATCATGCTTACCGGAACCCCGGTTTCTACCGCCGGTGGATTTAACTGGGATGTTATAGTGAACTGGGCGAGAAACGAAAGCCTTGTTAAAGAACTTACTGAGGATGTAAAAGAGTTCAGTATCAGGGGTTCAGG
This sequence comes from Cyclobacteriaceae bacterium, assembly GCA_965230065.1. Lineage (GTDB taxonomy): Bacteria > Bacteroidota > Bacteroidia > Cytophagales > Cyclobacteriaceae. The sequence continues at coordinate 6,230,850 of OZ245942.1, forward strand.
CTTTATCACCGATGTTAAGATAGTAGAAGGAGAAGAGTTTGGCGATATATTTGGCAGGGGGTTCGTAAGGGATGATAATAATAACGTGATCGTTGGGTCTGATGGAAGACCATTGGTAACTGAAGGCAGGATTCCCGTAGGCAACTACAACCCTGACTGGACAGGTGGAATTACCAACACCTTTACCTTCAAAGGCGTTGACTTTAGTTTTCTGATTGACTGGAGACAGGGTGGTGAGATTGTTTCTTTTACCGCTGCGAACCTGTGGGCCGATGGGGTTACAGCTCAAACCCTGGAAGGCAGGGAAGGAATGGTGTTTGATGGAGTATTGGAAGACGGCTCCCCGAATAATATCGAAATAACTTCCGAAGAATTGTGGACCAATATAGGTGGGCGAAATACGCCGGTTGCCGAAGCTTTTGTTGTAAGTGCTACCAATGTCAGGTTACGCCAATTGACTTTAGGGTACGGCCTTCCCAGCAGTGTATTATCTAACACACCCTTTGCTGCCATCAGATTATCATTTGTTGCCCGAAATTTATTCTTCCTAAAAAATGAAGCGGATTTTATTGATCCGGAAGCTATGCTGGGTAATTCCAATGCACAGGGAGTTGAGTCTTTTGCTTTACCTACGCCCAGAAGTTATGGAGTTAACTTAAAGCTCACATTTTAATAAACTTGTTGAAATATTTAATACAAGAAATATGAAAACTAAGAAATCATTTAATATAGCACTTGCCGGAATAATCGTGCTATTGATATTCGGCGGGTGTACAAAAGATTTTGTGGAAATCAATACGGATAAAACCAAACTAACGACTATTGATCAGTCAACGTTAGGCCCGGCCTTTGCCAATGCTGAATGGCAAACTTTTAGCTCATATCAGATTTTTCAAAATTTGTTTGCTGATTTGTATGCACAGTATTTTACAACAATTACCCCCAACTTTCCCTCAGATCGACATATTCAGGTAGAACGATGGATTGATGCCAGTTACAGAAACTTCAGTACCAACCCTGTCCCCTCTATCTTAGAGGTAATTGATTTGACGGAAGAATTGGGAGATAACGTTGGAAATGCTGTGGCAAGAATATGGAAAGTATATATGTTTCATAGGGTAACAGATTACTTCGGGCCTATTCCCTACTCTCAATTAGGAAGTACCGAAAGCGTTATTCCTTACGATGATCAGCAATCCATCTATATGGACTTTTTTAATGAGTTGGATGCAGCTATCGCAGTGCTTGAAAGTAATCCGGGAGGAAATGCTTTTGGAACAAATGATTTGATTTATGGTGGAAATGCAGCCCAATGGCTCAAATTTGCCAACACCCTTCGGTTGCGTTTAGCCTTAAGGATTTCGGGGGTAGATGCAGGAAAAGCCAAAACTGAAGCTGAGAAGGCGGTAGCCAGTGGAGTAATGCTTGCCAATGAGGATAACGCTTTTCTAACCGTCAATGCAGGTTCTTTTAACCAATTGAACCAGATCACCGCATGGAATGAATTCCGGATGAGTTCAAATATGGAAAGTTTATTAAAAGGATATAACGATCCGCGCATCTCTGCTTTTTTCGCTCCCATCGCAACCGACCCGGTTACCGGAGAAGCCCCTGAAAGCCCTACTTTTGAAGGGGCAAGAAATGGATTAAAGCAATCTGACCTGGCATTGCCTGAAAATAAAGCAGCAACCTTGTCAAATGTAGCTGATGTATTTTTACCTCCTTCACAGGATTCTAACCCGAAAAATGTGATGTACTGTGCCGAAGCTTACTTCTTAAGAGCAGAAGGAGCCTTAAACGGCTGGAATATGGGGGGCACCGTTGAAGAACTGTATAACATGGGCATTGAAATGTCATTGGAACAATGGGGTACTGTAGATCCCGCTGCCATTCAGGCTTATGTTAATGGAACAAGTATGCCTGTTGCCACGAATGACTTTGTCTCCACACCTCCTTTGACGGATATTCCTGTAAAATTTGATGCGGGTCGTGCCCTTGAGCAAATTCACACCCAGAAATGGCTGGCCTTGTACCCCGATGGATGGGAAGCCTGGGCTGAAATGAGAAGAACCGGATTTCCGGTACAATATGACAGGATTTCATCGGATAACCCGGATGCCCCGGCTGACCAACTGATGCGAAGAATGAAATTTGTAGTTGGAGAATATCTCAACAATGCAGAAGCCATGGACCAGGCTGTTCAATTGCTGGGTGGCCCTGACAAAGGTATGACCAAACTCTGGTGGGATGTGAAATAAATTTTGATATAGGCAGTGGCAGTAGACAGCAGCAGTATTTCCAATCATTGCTGCAGCCTACTGCCACTCATTTTTTTGTATATTTAAAGCAGGTTCAATGAAAGTTTATCAATGAAGCAATCCTTTCCCACATTAATTGTATGCTACACCTCTATACTGTTATTATTATCTTCCTGTAACCAAACCCCTACTGATAAATTATTTTCCAAGCTTCCTGCCAGCCATACCCATATCCAATTCAGGAATGTAATTCAGGAATCTGAGGGATTTAATGTTTTAGAATATGGCTATTTATACAACGGCGGAGGCGTGGCTATTGGAGATATAAATAATGACAGCCTTCCTGATATCTATTTCACAGGTAATCTGGTCTCAAACAAACTTTATCTCAACAAAGGTGGTTTTTCATTTGAAGACATTACTGAAAATGCTGGTGTAAAAGCCGATGATGCCTGGAATACTGGGGTTACCATGGCTGATGTGAATGGAGACGGATATCTTGATATTTACGTTTGCCGATCTGCAGATACACGTCCTGCTTCAAGGCGTAACCTGCTGTTTATCAATAATGGAGCCGCTCCGGACGGAAATGTAACCTTCACTGAAAAAGCCGCTGCGTACGGCATTGATGACCCCGCCTACTCTACCCAGGCTGCCTTTTTTGACTATGACAAGGATGGAGACCTCGATTTGTATTTGCTCAATCATTCTACCCAGGAATATGCAGGCTTTAACAAACTGACCGAAAGGTATAAAAATGTAATGAACCCTCAGCTGGGCGATAAACTCTACCGTAATGACTCCCCCCCCTATCCTCCCCAGGGGGCAGGCGTGGATACGGGGGACACAGGGGGGGGAAGGGTATTCACCGATGTATCGCAGGAAGCGGGGATAATCCAAAATGTGTTGGGTTTTGGCCTGGGTGTCATTATTACCGATTTTAACCAGGACCACTGGCCGGATATTTATGTGGCCAATGATTATAATGAAGAAGACTATTTTTACATTAACCAGCAAGATGGCACATTTAGTGAAGCCCTGGATGCTAATTTTGGGCACGTTTCCCTATTCTCTATGGGGTGCGACGGTGCCGATATCAACAACGACCTGCGCCCGGATATTGTAACCCTGGATATGCTGCCTGAAGACAACACCCGCCTGAAAATGTCATTAGGGCCGGAAAATTATGACAAATACAACCAATTAATTTCCAGTGGGTTTTACCCCCAGACCATGCGCAATATGCTGCAATTGAATGTTGGTTCTTCCCCCCGGGTAGGGAAACAGAAGGGGGAAGTACATTTCAGCGAAATTGGAGAACTCTCCAATATTGCCAGTACAGACTGGAGCTGGGCAGCCTTGCTGGCAGATTTTGACAATGACGGGTGGAAAGACCTCTTCGTTTCTAATGGCTACATGCGCAATTATCTTGATATGGATTTTTTAACCTATGTGGTAAACGAAAAGGTGAAATCACAACAAGAGAACCAGGAAGTAGCCGTGATGGAAATCATAGAAAAAATGCCTTCCATAGAAGTCGAAAATTATATGTATAAAAATAATAAAGACCTCACTTTCCGGAAAGTTACAGAAGCCTGGGGGCTGGGCGGAGCTTCGGTATCTAACGGGGCTGCTTATGCCGATCTGGACAATGATGGCGACCTGGATCTTATTGTGAATAATGTAAATGAAGAGGCTTATGTTTACAGAAATAATGGAGAGCTGCACAATCAAAACCATTATTTGAAAGTTCACTTAGAGGGGAAAGGAAAAAACACGTTTGGAATTGGTTCAAAGGTGTACATTTTTGCTGACGGGCAGCAGCAATATCAGGAATGTATGCCCGTCCGGGGGTTTCAATCTTCCATGCCATCCGAGCTGGTATTTGGTTTGGGAAGCGCTACACAAATTGACAGCATACAGGTAATCTGGCCTGATAGTTCAACACAAATCCTTCATGATATTTCAGTCAACCAAACGCTGACTTTAAAGCAGGAAAAAGCGGTAATCATAAAAGGAAGCCATACAAAACCCATTCAAACAATTTTTCAGGAAACCGATACAAACTTAGGCATAGATTACCAGCATCAGGAAAATGATTTTCTGGATTTTAAGCGAGACCGGATGCTCCCTCAGGGAATTTCTAACCTTGGCCCTAAAATAGCCAAAGGGGATATCAACAATGATGGGCTTGAAGATGTATTTATCGGAGGCGCTAAAGGAAGCAGTGGCAAGCTATATCAACAAACCCAAAATGGAGAATTTGTTGATATTTCAGGAAATTCCTTCGTTCAACATAAAGAAAGTGAAGATACAGACGCTGTATTTTTTGATGCTGATGGCGATCAGGACATAGACCTCTACGTGGTGAGCGGAGGCAGCGATTTTTCAGAAAATTCTCCAGATTTACAAGACCGCCTTTATATCAATGATGGTAAAGGGTATTTTACAAGTACTCCTTTGGCTTTACCACGCATGTATACCAGCGGCTCATCGGTAACGGCTGATGATATTGATAAAGACGGAGACATTGACCTGTTTGTAGGTGGCAGGCTCATTCCCGAAAAATATCCCCTTTCGCCCCGCAGCTATTTGTTGAAAAATAATGGAAATGGAAAGTTTGAAGATGCAACAACCGCGCTTTGCCCAGACCTGCTACACCCCGGCATGGTAAGCGATGTGGCATTTACTGACCTGAATGACGACAATTTGCCCGACCTTGTAGTAGTTGGCGAGTGGACTGGTATTGGTATATACATAAATAACGAGATAGAAGGATTCATCAAAAATGAAGCTGCTGCCCTAACCGCAACAAAAGGATGGTGGCACTCCATCCATACTAATGATTTTGACAATGACGGGGATACCGATTTGGTTTTGGGCAACTTTGGCAATAACAATCCTTATCAGCCAACAAGTGAACAACCAGCCCGCCTCGTTTACAAAGACTTTGATAATAATGGCTCTGTTGATCCGATTTTCACTTATTTTTTAGATGGAAAAGAAGTGTTTGCCTACAGCCGGGATGAACTCATCGGGCAAATTGCCTCAAAGAAAAAGAACTTTCCGGATTATGCATCGTTTGCCCAGGCTTCGATTAGTAATTATTTTACTGAAGAAGAACTATTAAATGCCGATACCCTGGTAGCCACTACCTTTGAAACCATTTACTTGCAAAATGAGGGGAATGGCAATTTTACCATCAAAAAATTACCTATTGAAGCACAATTTGCCCCTGTTTATGCCATTGCCTCTGATGATTTCAACAGTGATGGAAACATGGACATTATTCTTGCCGGAAACCAGTCCGTAACACGCGTAAGTACCGGAAAATTTGATGCCAATTACGGTATTGTGCTGGCAGGTGACGGTGCCGGTTCATTCAAGCCCATAAGTACTTCCATCACTGGACTGATGCTCAGAGGTGACGTCAGAGACATACAGCCCATCAAAATCTCTGGAGAAAATTATTACTTATTCTCTAACAATAAGAAAGAGGTAAAGTTATATCATATACATAACCAATAGGCATTTTAAATTTTACCCATGATTTTACTTAAATTACCATTCGTTACAATACTGTTAGTGTCTTTCGTTAATCAAGTTATTTACATAATTTTCCTATATTACTTATAGCAATTAGAATGTTATGAAAGGTGGTTTGTTTGTATATTATTTTATTTTAACTAAATTATGCAAACATAATTTCACATTAATAACACTCACCCAATGAAAGCTTTAAACTATCAATTCTAACTTAAATTCTTTTCACATGAGGAACATGTACACCTTTTTTTTCATCTTAATTGTGTTGGGAGCGTTGGTCAGTCCGGCAGCATTACTAGCACAAGATGCCACGGTAAGTGGCAAGGTTACCGGTGAAGGTGAAGGCCTTCCTGGTGTCAATATTTTAGTGCAGGGTACTACCATTGGTACGGTCACTGATATTGACGGGAACTACAGCATTAACACCGAAGGAGACAACCCTGTACTGGTTTTTTCATCAGTAGGCTATCAAACCATGGAGGTTCCCGTAAATGGCAGGTCTATTGTAAATGTAGACCTTGAAGTAGACCTTACTCAACTAGGTGAAGTAGTAGTTACCGCCCTGGGTATTGAAAAAGACAGAAAAGCGTTGGGCTATTCTGTGGGCGAAGTAGACGGGGAGGAATTAAGCCAGGCAAAAGAAGTAAACTTCATTAACAATTTGCAAGGAAAAGTGGCAGGCGTAAATATTACCCGCCCAGCTTCCGGCCCCGGAGGATCAGCCAGGGTAATCATTCGTGGTAACAGCTCTATCAGTGGTACCAACCAACCCCTGTATGTTATTGACGGTGTTCCTATGAACAATAGCAACCTGGGCGCTTCAGGAGCCTGGGGTGGCAGGGACTACGGCGATGGGATTTCCAATCTGAACCCTGATGATATCGAATCTATCTCTGTTTTGAAAGGCGCTAACGGGGCAGCACTATACGGTGAAAGAGGGGCCAATGGCGTAATTTTAATCACTACAAAAACCGGAAAAGGTAAAGGTAAAATGGAAGTAAGCTTAAACTCAAGTCTTACTTTTGGCAAAGCTTCTGTGCTTCCTGAATTCCAGAATACTTACGGGCAAGGATTAAATGGTGAATTCACCCACCTGAGAACGGCAGATGGTAACATTGTAGTTAATGATGGAAGTGCAACAGGTACTCCGCAGGGGTTCCCCGCACCTACCGGAGGGGCACCAGAAGGACCGCCTTCCTGGGGACCCAGGATGGAAGGGCAGGAGTATATTGATGTTTTTGGACAAAGAAGGCCTTTCAGCCCCCAACCTGATAATTATGAAGACTTTTTCGATACGGAAAAAATTGCATCTACGACCCTCAATATTGCAGGTAGCAACGATCAGTTCAATTACCTGTTTTCAGGCTCCTATATGAATAATAAAGGGTTATTGCCTACCAATGAACTGGACAGGTACACGGCTAATATCAGGGTGGGTGCCAGGCTTTTTGAGAAACTCACCGCAGATGTGAAACTTAACTACATCCGGCAGGAATCGGTTAACCGGCCAAACCTTACGGATGAGCAACAAAATGTCGCCTATGCCCTCCGGTATATCCCCAGGGATTTGCCCCTCAGTAGTATAGAAAAATACCAAATTGATGCTGAAGATCAGGTAGCAATGCAAGGACTTTTCCCGGATGCCCAATTGCAAACAGGCTATGAACGGCATTGGTCGAGTGGTACTTTCACAGGAAACCCATACTGGTCAGTAAATAAAGTACACAATGAAGATACCCGCGACCGAATCATCGGGATGGCCCAACTGAAATATGACTTTACAGACTGGCTCTCATTGAGCGGTAGGGTTGGTACTGACTTCACTACCGAACAACGGTTTGAATATCAGGATATTGGTACCAAAGTGGGGCCGCAAGGCAGTATTGAAGAACGGGTATACCGCATCAGGGAAACCAATGCTGATTATTTACTGAGTGCCAATAAGCAAATTGCTGAGGATTTATTTATTTCTGCGAACTTAGGTGGAAACTTAAGGCTGAATGAAGTAAGACAAGCAGGTTACAGCGGTAACACGTTTTCCATTCCCAACTTTCCTGTTATCACCAATGCTACCAATGATGCTGATATATTTAGTTTAAGTAAATCTAAAATCACTTCAATTTATGGGTTCGGACAATTTGGGTATAAAGATTTCTTATTCCTTGACTGGACTGCACGCAATGACTGGTCGTCTTACCTGGAAGATGGGTACAATTCTTTCTTTTACCCCTCTATCAGTTTAAGTGCCGTTATTTCTGAAATGGTAGAATTACCTGCCGCTATCAGTTTTGCCAAATTAAGAGGTTCCTGGGCACAGGCCGGAAGTTCAGGCGACCCTTATCAAACGCGGGGGACTTATAGCCTGGGCCTGGCTTTCCAGGGGCAGTTAACAGCTTCTTTTGCCAACACAGTTCCTTTCACTGAATTGCAAAATGAGTTAACGACCTCTTTTGAAGTTGGAACTGATTTACAGTTTTTTAATAACCGTTTAGGTATTGACTTTACCTATTATTCACAATTCACCGAAAATCAGATCATCAGCTTATCCATTCCCTGGTCAACCGGCTATGCCTCCCGCAGGTCTAATGTGGGCCGGATCGATAACAAAGGAATTGAGTTACTTTTAACGGGTTCTCCTGTCAGAACTACCAATGGATTCAACTGGGATGTCACTTTTAATTTCACCCATAACAATTCAGAATTGGTAGAAATTATTGATGGTGTGGATCGCTTAAATACGGGTAATGCAGACAGAAACCTCAATACTTTTACAGATGTTGGGGAACCTTTCGGGCAGGTATACTCCCGGCAGTCTTATGTTTATGATGACGATGGAAACAGGCTGATCAATCCTACCACCGGATTGCCAATACGTGGCCCCGGAAGGTTGATTGGTAATGCACTTCCCGACTGGATGGGTGGTTTGCGTAACGAATTCAGCTTCAAGGGCATTGATCTCAGTGTGTTTTTAGACATCAAACAAGGTGGAGACATTTACTCTCAGTCGAACATGTACATGACTGTTTACGGTACGGGAGCCTGGACAGAAGCCAACAGAGAAGGTGGTTTCGTTGCTGAAGGCATGGTTGCGCAAGAACAATCCGATGGCAGTTGGGTTTCTACGGGCCAGCCAAATACCCAGGCAATAACAGCACAGGAATATTGGCTCAATGCAGTACCAGGTTCAACTACCGCCATTGCTGAAGAATTTTTGTATGATGGCAGTTACATCGCATTGCGAGAGATAGTGCTGGGATATACTTTACCCCAAAACCTGTTATCCAACCTTCCTTTTACATCCATAAGAGTAGCCGTAACAGGCAGAAACCTTGGATATTTACAAAAAAACACTCCGGGTTTCGCTCCAGACGCCTTTGTATTTAATAGGGAAACCAATACCGCTGGTGCCATTGCCCTGGAGAGCATGTCTTTCCCTACCAGCAGGTTGATAGGATTCAATCTTAATCTGAAATTTTAATCTTGAATCTAAAAACTAGACACAATGAAAAAAATATATATATTCTTTCTCACAGTAGGCATACTTATTTCCTGTACGGAAAATTTTGAAGAGATCAATACCAGGCCCGATCAACCAACCACAGTGCCTGCAGAGTTCCTGTTTTCCAGAGTACTCAAAGATTCTTTTAGAAACCAGGGCAGTTGGTGGACAACCACGGTACTGCAATGGGGCAACTGGATTCAGCACTATGGCAATGCCAATGCAGGATTTACCACAGCCCACTATTTGTATATTGATGGGTACAGTGAAAGTTTCTGGAATTTTCATTATGAACTTTTGCTTGATTTACAAAAAGCCAAAGAACTGGCACAGGGTCAAAATACAGATGATGCTTTGCGGGTAAAGTTGGCCATGTTCGAGATTCTGGAAATTACAGTTTGGCAGCGGTTAACTGATATGATGGGGGCTATTCCCTACACAGAAGCCCTGGGAGGCTCAGAAAATGTTACTCCTGTGTACGATACCCAAGCATTCATTTATGCTGACCTCATCAGCAGGATAGATGTTGCCGTTTCGCAATTAAATCCTTCAGACTTCCCGTATATGGGTGCGGCTGACTTTTTCTATGGAGGAAATGTAGAAAATTGGATTAAGTTTGGGAACTATATAAAATTGAGGTTAGGCCTCAGACTAAGCGAAGTAGATCCTGGGTTGGCCCAGTCTACAGTAACCGCAGCTATGGGCAGCCTGCTTCCTAACGGCAACGATGATAATGCCCAGTTGCTATTATTCGGTGGTTCCGATAATGCCAATAAACACCCCATGGTTGAGCTTTATTCCAGAGGTGAAGCCGATGCCCCATTTGTGGGTGAAGCATTGGTCAATACTTTAATAGCTTTAGATGACCCCAGGCTTCCGATTATGATTGAGCCAACGGTTGATTCCCAAGAGGCAGGAACACCTGTATATAACGGAATACCTCCGGCCCCTTCTGCCGAACAATATGCCGAAATCAATGCCAATCAGAATGCTTATTCCCGTCCGAACCGCACTTATTATACCAGCGAAGATTTCAATAAGCCGCTGAATGCCCTGACTTTTGCAGAGGTAAACTTTGCCAAAGCAGAAGCAGCTTTAAGAGGGTGGGGAGGAAATGCAGCCGAAGCACAAACCTATTTTGAAGAAGGCATAAGAGCTGCCATGACAATCTCTCCTTTTTCAGAAGCTGGCCTCACTGATGCAGAAATTGATGCCTATATTGCTACCAATGGCACCTTAACGGGTTCCATGGAAGAGCAAATGGATCAAATCTTGACGCAGAAATGGATCAATTTCTTTGTAGATCAATCTGATGAAGCTTATAGCGAATGGAGACGAACAGGCTATCCGCAGCTTACGCCCGGTTTAAACCAGGGTGAAACCAACGGCACCATTCCTACAAGGCTAAAGTATGTAAATAATGAGGAATTGTTAAATACAGCAAATTACAATGAAGCTGTTTCCCGCTTAAATGATGGGGATTCTTATACCTCCAAAGTTTGGTGGGATGTAAATTAGCATACCTTTTTAAAGGTATTAATTTGAAATCCAGATTAGCTTCCCTTTCTAGGTTTTTATAGAAAGGGAAGCTTTATTTTATGGGCCATGATAATTTCCTAAATTTATAGAAAGATAAATGTAAGCGATGCTAAATTATCAAACTTACACCATGATTTCCATGCAATGCAAAAACCACAAAGTATTCTTATACTTTATCATTATTTTCAGTCTGTCATTTACAACGGCATCTTATTGCCAGCAAAAAACAAACAAGGAAGAACAAACCATGTTCACCTTGCTTCCTTCTCAATCCACTAATATAGATTTTAATAATAAGCTGGTAGAAAACGAAAAAATCAACATCCTGACTTATGAATATTTTCACAATGGCGGAGGTGTGGCTATTGGTGATGTCAACAATGACGGATTATCAGATATTTACTTTACTGGCAACCTGGTGCCCAATAAGCTCTATCTCAACCAGGGAAATTTGACATTCAAAGACATTACCGAACAGGCCAAAGTCGCAGGATCCCAAGGCTGGAATACCGGCGTAACCATGGTAGACATCAACCAGGACGGATGGCTGGATATTTATGTTTGCCAATCTGGCGATGTGCCTGCTCCATACAGGGCCAATCAATTATTTGTAAACAATGGCAGGGCTGCCTCCGGCAAGGAAACAACATTCACAGAAATGGCAAAAGAATTTGGCATTGCCGACACAGGTTATGCCACCCAGGCCTCATTTTTTGACTATGACTTAGACGGTGATCTTGACCTGTTCATATTAAACCACAATATCAAACCCATTGCTGATTTCAGTCCTACCCAGGTGCGATCTACACATGACCCAAACATTGGTGACAAATTATACAGAAATGATAATGGAAAATTTACGGAAGTTACACAAGCCGCTGGTATTAAAACCAACCCCATCGGTTATGGTTTAGGCGTTTCTGTAGGAGATGTTAATAACGACCAGTGGCCTGATATTTATGTTGCCAATGACTTTATCGAACATGATTACCTTTATATTAATAATGGGAAAGGCCCTGATGGGGAGGTTTCTTTTACCGAGTCTGTAAAAACATCTTTTCCACAAATATCCCAGTTTTCTATGGGTACTGACATTGCTGATTTTAACAATGACGGGTGGCTGGATATCATTTCTGTAGACATGGTGGCTGAAGATAATTACAGGCAAAAAACCACCATGCGCCCGATGAGCCGAGCTAATTTCAATTATGCTGTTGCGGATGGGTTCCACTACCAATACATGCACAATGCATTACAACTTAACAGAGGCACTCCCTTTGTAACCTCTCTTGAAGGCGAAAAGAAGAAGGTACTGTTTAGCAACATTTCAAAGTTAGCAGACGTGTCTAACACTGATTGGAGCTGGGCACCCCTATTCGCTGATTTAGATCTGGACGGCCATAAAGATTTGTTAGTAACCAATGGCTATAAAAGAGATATTTCCAATAAAGATTACGGCTTACTCGAAAAAGAGAAACTGCAAGAGTACAAGGAGGGTAAAATTACTAATCAGCAATTGTTTTCTGAATTATTAGAAGCAGCTCCGGTTACCAAAATTTCTAACTATGTTTTTAAAAATAACGGGGCCATTCCTGGCCGGAACTACACTTTTAGTAAAAAAACTGATGAATGGAATTTTAATCATAAAGCTTTCTCAAATGGTATGGCATATGGCGACCTTGACAATGACGGTGATCTGGATATTGTTATCAATAATATTGACGATGCAGCTTTCGTCTATCAAAATAACGCAAGGGAAAAAGATGAAAATCATTTTATCAAAGTAAAACTGAAAGGCTCTGCCAGCAATGTGAATGGCTTAGGAGCCAGGATGGTCATCAGGACAAAAGATAAAGAGCAAGTCTTTGAACACTATGTTACCAGAGGCTTTCAGTCCAGTGTAGATTATGGCATTGTTGCCGGACTGGGGAAGCAAACAAAAATTGATGAGATAGAAATACAATGGCCTGATGGCAAGAAGCAAATACAAAAAAATGTAAAAGCCGATCAGGTTATCACAATAGATTATGACAAAGCAAAAACTCCTTCCCCAAATGCAGATACCCCTCCCCCCCTTTTTTCTGACGTAACACAACAACTTAATCTTCAACACCGCCACCTGGAAAATGATTTTGATGATTTTGAGTTTGAAGTATTGTTGCCCCATAAAATGTCAGAATTTGGCCCTTACCTATCAGTAGGGGATGTAAATGGTGATGAACTGGATGATTTTTTTATTGGCGGGCCTACCGGGTTACCAGGCAGTTTATATATTCAACAAAATGATGGGGCTTTTGAAAATAAACCAGCACAACCCTGGCTGATACATAGCATGAGTGAAGATATGGGATCGGCCTTGTTCGATGCAGACAATGATGGAGACCTGGATTTGTATGTAGTGAGTGGTGGCAATGAATTTATCAGGGGAGAGCCACAACTACTGGATCGTTTGTATATCAACGACGGAACCGGAAATTTCAGTTTTAGTGAAGGAAGCATTCCCGCAATAGGAAGCAGTGGCTCAGTAGTGAAACCTGCCGATTTTGACAATGATGGAGACCTGGATTTGTTTATTGGAGGAAGAATGATGCCACGGGGTTACCCGCTTCCTACCAACAGTTACCTGCTGAGAAATAATAATGGTACGTTTGAGGATATTACCGCTGAACATGCCATTGAACTGCAACAAATAGGGATGGTAACAGATGCTATTTGGACTGACATTAATCAGGACGATTATCCGGACTTGATACTTGCAGGTGAATGGATGCCCATAACCATAATGATTAATGATGAAGGCAGGCTTACCCGCACTGAAAACTCGGGGTTGGAAGATACTCAAGGGTGGTGGTTTTCATTGGCACAAGGTGATTTTGACCGAGACGGGGATGTAGACTTCATTGGAGGTAACCTGGGATTGAATTATAAATATAAAACATCCAAAGAAGCACCTTTTCAGGTGTACCTTAACGATTTTGACCAAAATAACACTTTAGATATTGTATTGGGCTATTTTAATGATGGTGAACTCTTTCCGCTCAGAGGCAGAGAATGTTCGGCTGAACAAATGCCTTTCATCAAGAAGAAATTCCCCTCCTATGACCTCTTTGGCCAGGCTTCTCTCAAAGAAATTTATGGTAACGAAAGCCTCAGCTCATCTTATCATTTAAAAGCTAATACTTTTGCTTCCTCTTATATTGAAAATCTGGGAAATGGAAAGTTCAGGGTTATCCCCCTTCCCATCGAGGCACAGTTTTCAGCCATCAACGGTATTGTCGTGGATGATTTTGATGATGATGGCCATCTGGATTTACTCACTGCCGGAAACTTATATGCTTCTGAGGTAGAGACACCAAGAAATGATGCCGGTGTAGGGTTGTACCTGAAAGGAAATGGCAAAGGAGAATTTACAACGATCAATGCCACAGAAAGCGGGCTGTATTTACCCTATAATGTAAGAAGTCTGGCTCTCTTCAACTCAGTTTCTGCCGGAAAAACTATTTTAGTGGGCAATAATAATGATTACATGAAAATAATTAAACCGACTGCAACCCTATTGAAATGACTTGTTTTTTCTTTTTAACTGAATCTTTTACATTTCCATTTGCAGGAAAACTATCATTTTATGCCATATTTTTTTTTCACAACACTATTATTTTACAAAGCTTTGGAATGAACGACACAACACTTACTATCACTAAGTCTGAAGATTTTGAGATTTCAGGCAATGGTAATGCAACTGCCTGGAACCAGGCTGATTGGTTTCAAATTTCCCAAAGAAAAGGCGAACAAAAATGGGAAACCAAAGCCAAAATGCTGTATTCTGATAAAGGAATTTATTTTCTGGTACAATGCGAAGATCAGAAAATTACAGCTACACTCACAGAGGATTTTGCAAATTTATACAATGAAGATGTGGTGGAAGTTTTCCTCTGGACCGATGAAGATTATCCTTTTTATTTTGAATATGAAATCTCTCCGCTGAATTATGAATTGCCCATCATGGTACCCAACCGAAAAGGGGATTTTATGGGCTGGCGGCCCTGGCATTATGTAGGGGAAAGGCGTACCATTCATGCCACCAGTGTACAGGGAGGTGAGAAAAAAAGTGGAGCATCCATCAGCGGTTGGACTGCCGAGTTTTTTATTCCTTATGCTTTACTCAAACCCCTGGGCAATGTGCCACCTCAAAAAGGTACCGCCTGGCGCATTAATTTGTACCGGATTGACTACGATGATGATGCATATAAAACCTGGCAATGGCAGCCTACCAGCGGCAACTTTCACGAATATGAAAAATTTGGCACTTTGATTTTCCAATGATTTGCACGTTAATATAACAACCAATAACTCATGAAAAACCTCTACATAACCATCATTACGATTTTTCTTTTTGCATGTACCCCCAATCAAACAAATCAGGAAAGTTCTGAAAAAACTGGTATACAAGAAAATAACCCGGCACGATATACAGCATCTGATTTTACAAAACCCGGCGAATTTACTGCTGGCATAGAAGGCCCCGCTGTAAGCTCCAACGGAATGTTATATGCTGTAAATTTCCAGGAAAAAGGGACCATCGGCAAAGTAAATACTGAAGGAAAAGCTGAATTATTCATTCGTTTACCTGAAGGAAGCGTGGGTAATGGGATCCGCTTCAACAGCGAAGGAAAAATGCTCATTGCAGATTATACAAACCACAATGTGCTTCGGGTTGACATGCGTACGAATGAAATTACTGCACTGGCCCATAATGATAGCATGAACCAACCAAACGACCTGGCGATCATGGACAACGACATTGTTTTTGCCAGTGACCCTAACTGGCAGGCCTCTACCGGGCAAATTTGGCGTGTTGACACTGATGGCTCCACCACATTGCTTGAAGCAGACATGGGCACTACCAATGGCATAGAAGTAAGCCCCGATAACAAAACCTTGTACGTGAACGAAAGCGTGCAACGCAATGTATGGGCATATGACCTTTCTTCCGAAGGAAATATCAGTAACAAGCGATTACTCACAAAATTTGAAGATTTTGGTATGGATGGTATGCGGTGCGATATTGAAGGCAATCTTTATATTACCCGCCATGGAAAAGGCACGGTTGCCATAATTTCTCCTTCAGGCGAACTGCTTCATGAAGTACAACTCAAAGGGAGCAAGCCTTCCAATATCGCATTTGGAGGAAAAGAAGGAAAAATCTGTTTCATTACCTTACAAGACAGAGGATGTATAGAAATATTTACAGCAGAATACCCCGGAAGGGCCTGGAAGATGAAATAGTCAGAAGACGGAAGACGGAAGTCACTTCGGTCTTCTGTCTTCTGTCTCCGGTCTTCTACACGCCATTTACTTTTGATTCGTGTTTCAAAACCTTTGTTTCACCTTAGTATTTCTGATTTATTAGTCATAAATTGGTCAATATTTTAAATCTCAAATAACTAACCGTTACCTACATGAAAACACAAAGACGATCTATCTTAAAAAAATTAATGGCTTCATTAGGAGCATTTGCTGGTATCGGCGCTTCTGCAAGTGTAGCCCATGCAGCAACTTCTGAAAAAGCAACAGGAAGCATTGTCCATGACCAGGAGGTACCATTATTTTCAGGACATGTAAAACACGGTGGTTTGGTTTACATTGCAGGAAAAGGGGCTCACTTTGAAGGAGACATCAAAGCCCATACAGATCATGTGCTGAATGAAGTGCAGAAAGAACTTGAGAAGGCAGGGTCTTCAATGGAAAAAGTATTAAAAGTAAATGTGTATCTGCATGACCTGAATGATTACAAGGGTATGAATGAAGTTTATCGTGGACGTTTTGGGTCAAACCCTCCCGTAAGGACAACCATTGCGCCATATGGAGGTGTTCCTGGAAATTCACTGGTAGAAATTGACTGCATTGCAGCCGAATAACCTGCACTAACTGATATTTATGTTTATTGACACGAAATTTGTTGACCATGTTAAGCCGTAGAAAATTACTAAAAACCTTATCCAGCACCCCCATTTTGGGAGGTTTGCTGGGAAGCGGAATCATCGGGAGTAATGCTGTTACTGCCTCTCCCCTACTCCGTAGAAGGAATTATTTCAAGGAATTAGGTGTGCGCACCTTTATCAATGCAGCGGGCACTTATACGTCCATGACAGGTTCGCTCATGCACCCGAATGTATTGGATGCCATAACTTTTGCTTCAGACGAATTTGTTCTGCTGGATGATTTACAAGACAAAGTGGGTGAAAGAATCGCCAAACTAGTGAAATGTGAAGCCGCTACAGTTACTGCTGGCGCAGCTTCTGCACTCACCCTGGGTACGGCCGGAATTTTGTCTGGCATGGACCCGAAAAGAGTAATACAAATCCCACATTTGGAAGGCACCGGGATGAAGACAGAGGTCATCATGCAAAAATCTCATGAGTTTGGTTATGCCCATGCTGTGAGAAATTGCGGGTTAAAATTCATCTATATTGAAACCCGGGACGAGTTGGAAGACGCCATCAACGAAAATACCGCCCTGATGCTTTTTCTGAATGCCAATAACTATGTTGGGCAAATCAACGATGAAGAATGGGTAGAAGTTGGAAAAAAATATGGCATCCCCACTTTCAACGACTGTGCAGCGGATGTGCCTCCGGTAGAGAACCTTTGGAAATATACAGAGATGGGCTTTGACCTTGTATGTTTTTCAGGTGGGAAAGGAATCAGGGGCCCGCAAAGTGCCGGTCTGTTACTCGGCAAAAAAGACCTGATTGCGGCTGCACGCTTACATGCGCCACCAAGGGGTAATACAGTAGGCAGGGGCATGAAGGTAAACAAAGAAGAGGTTTTGGGAATGATGGTGGCCCTGGAAACTTACTTATCTAAAGATTTTGAAAAAGAGTGGAAAATGTGGGAAGAGCAGATTGCCCATATCAATAATAATTTGAAGGATATTGATGGGGTTACGACTGAAATTGAAGTTCCTGAAATTGCCAACCATGTGCCCACTTTAAAAATATCCTGGGATACAAAAAAAATAAAACAAACCGGAAAAGAAATTACAGAGGCATTACGCAATGGCCACCCTTCCATTGAGGTAGCAGGTATAGGCGAAGACAAATTTCAAATTACTACCTGGATGATGTTGCCAGGGCAGGAAAGAACTGTTGCGGATAAAGTGCGGGAAGCATTTATCAATGCTGCCACAACTTAATTGCTGACAAATAAAGTGCAAACAAATAATAACTGTCTAATAAATTTTCAAAAAAATGGGGTCTCCGTAGGGCGGTTCACCGAACCGCCTTACAGTATTCGACAAGACTTTTTTGTTTGCACTAAAGCTGTCGAATAGTAATGAGACATTCTTGTCCGCACACGCCGGACAGAAATGTCCAGCGGTACATTATCTGACAGAATTAATTTGTTCGTACTTAGCGTGTACATCGAAAATTTATCCACTTGCAAGATTGCTAAACTATTGATAACCATGAATAAAATCATCTTAACATTACTCTTCATTGCCTTTTCATTTTCAGCCTTTTCACAAACATATGACATGCTGCTGAAAGGCGGGCACGTGATTGACCCGAAGAATCAGGTCGATGCAGTGATGGATGTTGCCATTAAAGGAAACCAGATTGCCCTGGTGGCCGAAAATATCCCTGAAAGTGAAGCTGAAAATGTGGTGGATGTGTCGGGGCTTTATGTTTCTCCTGGTTTACTGGATATCCACTCGCATAATTTTCATGGCACTGAACCAGATGCCTACCTCAGCAATAGTTTTACGGCTTTGCCTCCCGATGGCTTTAGTTTCAGGAGTGGGGTTACCACCATTGTTGATGTGGGAGGAGCTGGCTGGAAAAACTTCAATACATTCAAAGAACAAACCATAGACCGCTCAAAAACAAGAGTGCTTGCTTTTTTGAATATTGTAGGTTCTGGTATGAAAGGGGGCGCCATTGAGCAAAATATTAACGACATGGACCCCAAAATGACAGCTATGGTGGCCCGGCAGAACGACGAAATTGTAGGCGTAAAAGTGGCGCACTATTCAGGGCCTGAATGGGAACCGGTTGACAGGGCTGTACAAGCAGGAGAAATGGCCGGAATACCTGTGATGGTTGATTTTGGGGGAAATATTCCTCCCTTATCATTAGAATCATTGCTGATGGAACACCTGCGACCCGGAGATATTTTAACACACGCATTCGCGCATGTGCCCGGGCGTGAACCGATTGTGAATGAAAGGGGAGAAGTAAAGCCTTTTGTATGGGAAGCCCAGAAAAAAGGTGTTATTTTTGATGTTGGGCACGGGGGGGGAAGCTTTCTATTCAGACAGGCAGTACCGGCACTAAAAAGTGGATTCAAACCCAACACCATCAGTACTGATTTGCACACGGGAAGTATGAACGGCGGCATGAAGGATATTACCAATGTGATGTCTAAATTCCTGAACATGGGCATGAGTATGCAGGAAATCGTAATGGCTACCACCTGGAAGTCCGCACAGGTAATCAACAGGGAAGATTTAGGGAATTTAGATAAAGGGTCTGTTGCTGATATTACCGTGCTCAATGTCCGCGAAGGTGATTTCGGGTTTATCGATACCCAGGGGTACCGCATGGATGGTAACCAAAAAATAGAGTGTGAGTTGACCATCAGGGATGGAAAAGTAGCCTGGGATTTAAATGGCATTACCCGCCCCTACTGGATTACAGAAAACGAATAGGCTCTTTTTGTTTGCGACAATTTAATAACAGTAAATGTATACGAACAAACACATTTCATATTCTAATTTCTTTATCTTATTCTTAATTTTTTCACTGGCTTGCCAACCTGAGCAATCAGGCAATACCCTGGCCTCCACCACTGCTGATGATATGCCCAAAGCCTTGCATGACGGGATTCAGGTTGAAAAGTTTTTAGAAATAGAACGCGGAGGCATCCGCATTGCGCAAGACCCTGTTAGCGGAAACCTTTTTTACAATACGATGAAAGGCGACCTCTTCAAAATAGAGCCACAAGCCGACGGTTCTTTTGTGCAAAAAAAAATACATACTGTTGAAGATCATGGAATACCCCGCCTGCAGGGAATGCGGTTTTATGACAGCCTGATATTCCTGGCCGGAAACATCCACATGGAGGATAACAAGTCTTTAAAAGGATTGGTAGCACGCGGTAAGCTCAATGAGCAAGGCTTGTATGACTGGACGATGCTCGCCACTACTGAAAAATATGCACGCCCCAAAACAGTGTACAGCCATGAATTTAACGGAATTGCTGTGAGCCCAGACGGACAGCATATTTTTGTCAACAGTGGTTCAAGAACCGACCATGGGGAAGTACAAGATAATGACGGAACGTTTCCCGGTATGCGTGAAGTACCACTCACGGCCTGTATTTTGAGGTTACCGGTAGACGGGAAGAACATAATGCTTAAAAATGATTCGTCTTACCTGGCTGAAAATGGTTACCTGTTTGCCGATGGTATTCGTAATACGTATGACCTCACTTTTGCCCCTAACGGGCATTTGTTTGGTGTTTCTAACTCATCGGACTATGACCATGCAGAAGAGATGAACTGGATCAGGGAAGGGCATCACTATGGCTATCCCTGGGAAATGGGAAATACACAAAACCCGCAGCAGTTTACCAACTGGCAGCCCGATCCGGAACATGACCCGTTCATCAACCCGGCAGCGCATGCGTATAACCAGGGTTATTTTGCTGTAGACCCTGATTTTCCTGAGAAACCGAAAGATTTGGCCATCTCCCCTCCTATCCAAAACTTTGGCCCGGATGCTAATTTTTACAGGGACAGGGAAACAGGGGAAATAAAAGATGGGGATGATACCGGAATTACGGTGGGCACATTTACACCGCACCGCTCGCCCCTGGGTTTGTTTTTTGATAAAGACAGCATTTTATCTGAAAATTTCAAAGGCAATGGTTTTGTATTAAGCTGGTCAAACCAATCTCAGCCATTGTTGAGGCCTTTTGGAGATTCTGGCTGTGATATGTTGCACCTAAAGCTTTCTTATAATGCAAGCATTGATAACTACGAAGTCCATACTTATCAAATCATCAAAAATTTTCAGGGGCCCACTGATGCTGTAATGGTGGAAAATGACGTTTATGTGATAGAAAACCGGGGCGTGATCTGGAAAATAACGTTACCCGCTAATAAATTATCATTGTAATTGCCTGAAGATTTTGGGGAAAACCACAAATATCGCCAACAAAAATATACCTGAACTCAAATGGATAGATAATCTTGCCCGATTGATGGATTCAAAGTTCCGGGTTCCAGGCACAAATTTCAGGTTTGGCCTGGATCCTATCCTGGGACTTTTTCCCCTGGCAGGCGATGTGGCCGCTTATACCATCTCTTCTATTTTAGTATTGGCAATGGCCAGGCATGGGGCCAGTGGAAAAGTCATTATGATGATGATTGGCAACATATTGCTTGATGCCACCTTGGGAAGCATTCCTGTTTTGGGGAATATTTTTGATTTTATCTACAAAGCCAATAACCGAAATATCAGGCTGCTGAAAAAGCACTACCATGAAGGAAAATACCAGGGTTCCGGCCTTAAAATTCTCATTGGCGTATTTCTGGTATTATTTGCCTTCCTGATCTTATTGCTTTACGGTATTTGGGAGCTCGTCCAGTTTTTGTTCACCCAGATGGGTTTCTAAAAATTATTCTTCCAGCTTAAAGTGTACGGTAACCGTTACTTTTTTCCCAATTTCTTTACCATTTTCAGTGGCGGGGTTCCATTTGGGGCCTTCTTTGATGAGCCTGATTGCTTCTTTATCACAACCATACCCAATGGGTTTCTTTACAGTAAAACCGCTAAGGGCACCATCTTCTTCAACGAAAAACTCAACCGGAACCTGCCCTTCTATTTTACTCTCAATGGCACCTTCAGGATATTGTAAGTTCCCGGCAAGATATTGATTCAAAGCACCATATCCGCCTATTGGGTTAGCATCAGCAACCTTTGCTTCAGAATTTTCGCCTTCTTCAGCATCAGTTTTTGTAACTACAGCCTCGGCATGGGCCACTGGTTTTTCTTTTCTGCGTGCTACCAGCATGGTATTACTTACTTCGGTAGAAGCCTTCTCCTTTTCTTCTTGTTGTAAAGCCGTTTGGGTATTTTTAACTTCCTCTTTCTTTTTGGCTTCTTCCTTCAACACTGCCTGCTTATCCGCTTTAGTCTCTTTTTTTGCAGTAGGGAGGGGTGTATTATCTTTTTTCTGTTTTTCAGCCGTTTTTTCTTTTCCGGCATCCGCTTTATCAGCAATGTTTTTGCCGTCTGATTTTATTTCGGATTTTTCCTTTTTGGGCTTTACCGGAATGGTAGCACCCAACCTGTCAGAACCCGGCTCATCCTGAACAAAACTATACATGGCATAGCCTGAAAGGGAAAGTACGCCCACTCCGGCAGCTATGGCTAAACTCTTTTTAATTTTAGCGCTGTCAAAATGATAACTTTTCTTAATAGGCACCTTAAGTTTGTCATTTACCTTAGCTACATTCTTCTTGTAATTCGTGGGATCTTCTTCGGCTACAACCCCTGCCATTGCCATAGAGCAATGTGCGCAATGCTTGAGATGTTTATCGACTTTACTCACATCCTGAGCTGAAAGGTTTTCTTTAAGATAGGCCCTCATTTCCCTGCGGGAAAGGTGCATGCTGAATTCCTGATTATCTGATTTGTTTTGCATTTGCCAAAAAGTTAATAAAGCAAAAAGTGGTTAAAAAATTTTCTGAAAGTAAATATTATTTTTTGGGCCTACCTATCGATAAAAAGGATAATCTCAACGAATGTAAGTAATTTTACACCTTTGCACTTTTGTGCATTACCTGCTAATTGTTTATCAGGGTTCAGGTTCAGGCTCACTTTCTTTTTTTTCCTTTTTGTCTTTATTCCCACCAAAAAGAGGGTTCATGAGCCAGTGATTATTTACTTTTTCCGCTGCATTATCAATGCTTTGTGTGGCATCATTAACTTCTTCAATAGTATTTTCAATATCCCTGGCCATGGAAGTATCTGTGAGCACCTTGCCCAATGTGCTTTCCGTATTATTTAACTTCTCACTGAAGTCTTCCAGATTATTGAGAATGGAAGATGAAGTTGTTCCAATCTTCACCAAAGAATCAATGGCAGCATCCAATCGCTGGTTAAGCTGGTCGTCTACGAGTAACTTTCCTAATATGCCTTCTCCCTTTCTGGTTTTATCACTAATTCTTGCCAGGTCACGGGATATGGCCAGGGCATTTAAACTTGCCTCTTCTAAAGTGATTAAAACTTCATCCAGGGTCTTCGTCATGGTGGTATCAGCAAATAAATTACCTATAATGCCCTGCCCTTCTTTTAGCCTTTCAGAAATAATGGCAATATTATTCGAAATAACTTTGGCACTTTCGGTCGTATGTTGCAAATCGGCCATGATTTGCTGCACTTCTATGGGTTCAGCGGCTTCTATTTCGTCCCCGTCTTCTATGCTGTTGCTACCTGTCGTTCCTGAAGAAATGCTCACGATTTTGTTTCCCATCAAACCCGCAGAACTGATACTTGCTTCAGCATCTTTCTTGATGAATTTACTGGCACTCTCGTCCAGCACAAAGGTTACTTCAACGGTACTATCACTGATAATCCGAATGCCTTCTACGGTTCCTACATTGATTCCTGAAAAACGGACATTATTCCCTACTTGCAAACCGCTTACATTTTTGAAAACAGCATAAATTCTGGTAACAGAACCGAACATGTTTTGCTGGGCACCGATAAAATATATGGCACCGATAAACAGTAAAATCCCCAACGTAACAAAAAATCCTAATACTATATTTTTTTGTAATGAATTGTTCATGCTGTATGGCCTTTAAAAAATGATTGTACCCATTCGTCTTCTGTTTGTTCTAATTCCTGATAAGTTCCATTGGCAGCCAGTTTGCCTTCTTTGATAATACAAACATTATCACTTGTGATTTTGGCACAACTCAAATCATGGGTAATGATAATAGATGAAATCTCAAATTTTTCACGCATTTCAAGGATTAACTCACTGATTTCACGGGAAGTTACCGGGTCTAGGCCGGTAGTAGGCTCGTCGTATAACATCACCTCGGGTTTCAATATGAGTGTGCGTGCCAACGCAATACGTTTTTGCATACCACCGGAAAGTTCAGCAGGCCTTTTATGCATGGCATCCACCAAACCTACATTCTCTAAAGCATCTTCTACCATATCATCAATTTCAGATTGTGGGATTTTTTCAGGTTGGCGTTGCAAAGGAAACTCCATATTTTCTTTAACGGTCATGGAGTCGTACAATGCACCACCCTGAAACAAATAGGCCACTTTTCTGCGCAGGCTTTTCATGGCTTTTTTGTCTGCGCCAATTACTTCAATATCAAGCACTTTTAAGCTGCCACTGTCGGGTATCACCAGCCCCACCAGGCTCTTTATGAGCACAGATTTCCCAGTACCTGACTTTCCAAGCACCACCATGTTTTCCTTTTTTGATAAAGTAAAGCTGATACCATCCAGTACTACATGCCCGTCAAATGATTTGGTGACATCACGGGCATTCACCACCTCATGGCCTTTGGCTTCCTGATTATCTTTTATGGCAACATCTTCTTTTTCCATCATATAAAAAACTGGGTAATCTGCACTGCTATCATATCAATGATAAATATTAACAAAGAAGCGATGACTACCGCAGAATTAGCTGCTGCTCCCACACCTACCGTACCTTTACTGGCATGATATCCTTTATAACAACCCACTATACCAATGGCAAAGCCGAAAAAGAAAGATTTGGCAGTAGCCGATACAATATCCACAAATGTTACAGAATCCATAGCATTGGTAAAGAAAAGCGACAAACTTACATCGTCCTGTATATTCACCCCCACATAAGAACCTATCAACCCAATGGCATCTGTATAAAATACCAGCAAGGGCAACATCACCGTAATGGCCAGCACACGGGTAATCACCAAATAATTAAACGGATTGGTGCCAGAAACCTCCATGGCGTCTATTTGCTCAGTTACTTTCATAGAACCCAACTCGGCACCTATTCCGGAGCCAACTTTCCCGGCACATATCATGGCAGTAATTACCGGCCCTATTTCCCGGATAATAGCAATAGAAACCATGGCCGGAATATAAGATTCTGCGCCAAACTCTGACAGGGTTGGCCGGGTTTGCAAGGTAAGCACAATACCCATGATAAAGCCTGAAATGCTTACCAAAGACAAAGAATTTACTCCCAAATTATAAGCTTGTTTTAAAACTTCGCTGAATTCGTACGGAGGTTTCCATACTTCTTTAAAAAACTGGGCTGCAAATTGGGTTATACCTGCTACAGTAATTAAAAACCGCTGCATCGGCTGAGGAAGGGCAGCAGGATGCACTAACTGCTTCAGCCGTCCTGATGCTTTCTCTTTATGCTCACTCTCTTTGTTTGGTTTTGTCATAAGTTCAAAAAATAAACACGCACTTTAGTTCAAAACTGAATGCATGTTTATAGTTAACGAAAAATATCAAAAGGGTTTTCAGCGTAACCAAGCAACAATTGGCAATATTATTTGGCCTGCCACGCTATTCTCCCTGTATCAGTTTCCCCGATCCATTCACTGACGTATTCACTAACTCAGGATTTCCAAAACAAACAATATTCCCACTACCGTTAATTTTTGCCTCAAGCATATTGTTAACTGTAATTTCTGCATTACCACTTCCAGAGATTTGAATATCTGTATTTTCTGTTGCAAGTGCTTTTGCATTGTAGTTGCCCGACCCGGATATTTCTACTTCTTGTGCAGGAACTGCCCCAAAAAGCTGAAAGTTTCCAGCCCCTCTGCTATCAATGGTTAATTTTATATAATCTAGCTCAAGGTCTGTATTTCCGGCTCCATTAACTTCTATCTCTAACAAATCTCCGGTGAGTAATGTTTCCCCCAATATATTGCCTGCCCCGTTAAGCTCAATGCCACTGAGTACGGGGATGGTAATGTACACTGTTATTGGAAAATCAGTCCTGTAACTTCTGGTATTATAAATTTCCAATTCACCTCCATGCACCCGGGTGGTAATTATCGGTAGAATATTATCATCTCCTTCTATTTCCACAAGCTGTTGTGCACCCTGGCGAATAATAATGTCATAGGCACCATCTGCTTCTATTTGGTCAAAAGAAGCTAAATTACGCAGCTCAATAACAATGTTGCCAGAGCCTGCAATCGCGGGCCCGTCAAAACCATCATCATCGTCAAAATCAAAATAACAACTGCTCAAAATGAGTGGTAAGGTACAAACTACAAAGGCAAATAGTTTTTGTAAATAATATTTGTTTTTCATGGTATTATCTTGGTTTGTATAATTTACGCCTTTAGTACAGGTAAACTTCACCATACCCTACCCTGAAAGCAAAAAAATAATACTGATTCCTAAGAAAATTGAGCTGAATGATAATTCATCACTCCAATTCAAAAATTGTCTTAAATATTGAAAAAAAAAGACCCTATGCTCTCACATAGGGTCAGTAGTCTAAAAAATTAACCCTCAAATCGCCATGTAGTTCAGGTGTGTACCTGACGTACATAAACTTAGCTTAAAAAATAGTCTTAATTGTGGTTGAATTTCTATATTACCTATCGCTTACTGATAGCTTTCTATCATCTGCCTTACTTCATCTTTAGATTTACCCAACTTTTCCTGTAAACGACCGACAAGCTCATCTTCATGGCCTTCGGCATATGCGAGATCGTCATCGGTAAGTTTTCCGTAATCTTGTTTGATCTTGCCTTTAATCTGATTCCAGTTTCCTTTTATTTTTAGGTCATTCATGATGCGTTAGTTTATGGTTAAAACAAAATTAATGTTTTCATCAATTCTTACTGAAATAATGTTGCCAGAGAAATGAAGCGAAGGCTTAAATATTAATAATTCATTGATTATCAGTGTTTTACAAAATATTACTACCCTTATATCCCATTGTTTCCATTTTCTTTTTTTGTGCAATTTCGTCTACAAGGGTGTGAACCTGATACCCAAAATCAAGACTAACTCACCGGCAAAATTAACTTTGTTTCAAGAAGCTTTATCCTTCATTTTGCTCTCCAGGGATTTACGTTTCTTGTCTACTTTTTTTCTTACCTTGGGGCTTTTTTTATACAATATGTAAAGAATAAATGCTAGTATCCCGATGCCTGATATCCAATACAGGCTTTGCTTTAATTTATCCATATCTTCTCCCAAATAGGCTATCAGTACAATGAGCGGTAATATGCCCACAGTGGTGGCAACCATAAATTTCACATAGCCCATACGCACCAGTCCACCTATGAAACTGATAGCGTCATTTGATAAAAATGGAGAAACCCTGGCCAGAATGATAGCCCAAACGCCATAATGTTCTACGTACTTTGTGGTCTTTTCCCTTTTGCTTTTTCCGAGTAAATTATCTATCAGTGGCCCGCCTGCGGTATGGCCTATCCAGTAACCTACAGAAGAGGCTGCAAAAACACTGGTGTAAGAAATTACACTACCCCACCAGGCACCATAGGCCAACACTGAAACAACCATTAGCAAGGGAGAAGGAACCACAAGCAGGAACATTTGTACAATCATAATCACAATGATCAATAAAGGTCCCCAAATGCCGAACTTATTTACCCATTCCGAAATCCGCTGCTTATCACCACTGGTAAGAATATTATAAGCATTGTCTACAAAGTTTTTGAATTCATCCAGGGTGAAATAGGAAACTACCAGAGAAACAATGATAAGCCCAGATAGAATAGTAATGGCTTTTTGCCAATTCATAGAATCTCAAATTTTCAGGTTAAAACTCAACAAAGTGTGGAATTGTTGCCACATATTTTTGAAATAAAAACTATCTTAAATACGAAAGGTTAACGTTAAATAACCTTTGCCATGATGGTAAGCCAATATGTATACCATTGGTGAATGGTTACAGATTGGTGGCATAATATTTAACTTTTATACTGGTGAAACCCTTTTTTTCTCAACCTACACGTATTTATGGTAAACATTTTCAAAAGAGTTAAAAGTAAAGTACATGCAGTTAAAAGTGATATCAGAGAGAGTATCAGGAGATTAAAAATTTACATCATTGCAATGTCTGCTTTACAGGTTCTTACTTTTATAATCGTAATCGTTCTACTAATCTTATTTATTATCGAGGCGTAACATTATACAATTTAATTTTATTTGATGAACAAGATTGATATTAATAAAGTAGGACGCATACTGCTGAAAGTAGCAGGATGGATATTTGGCATTGTCTTGGGGCTGATTGCCCTTGTTGTCATTGCCCTGCAGTTTCCGCAAACCCAGCGTTTTTTGACCAATAAGGCGGTTACCTTCCTGGAAAATAAACTGCAAACAGAAGTGCAGGTGGGTGGTATTAATGTAGCATTTCCCAAAGAAGTGTGGCTACAGGATTTTTACATAGAAACGCCCCAAAAAGACACCCTGCTCTATCTACATTCTTTGCAGGTAGATGTTGACTTCTTTGCACTAACAAATCAGGAAATACAGATTAACAATATTGAAATTGAAGGGCTCAGGGGAGAAATTGTACGCACTATGCCTGACAGTTCTTTTAATTTCGATTTTATCATCGAAGCTTTCGCTTCAGATACTGCCACAACCCAACAGGATACTACCAGCAGTCCGTGGAAGTTTTCAGCCTATGGCCTTGAAATAGAAAACACACAGTTTGCTTACGATGATGCCGTATCGGGCATAGACTTCAGGATAAACATTGGGAATTTTGATTTGGAGCTGGATGAATTTAACCTGGACAGCATGCGGTTTTATGCCGATGAGTTTACACTGGCCAATACCACTGCCTCTTTAGTACAGACGCCTACCAATGGAGAAATCAGTGAAGAAGATACCGCTTCCGAAGAAAGTACCGATCTTGACCTTGGGCTGAATGAGATGGATCTGGAAAACCTGGCGTTTAATTTTTCTACACCGGACATTTTGCTGGATATGCAAATTGGCAATTCTAACATAGAAACCGAGCTTATTAACCTCGCCCGCCAAATTGTGAAGGCCAATCAGTTTGACTTGCACAATTCAGAAATACAGTTTGCCCTGCTTGCACAAGATACCACCGCATCTTCACCAAATGAAACCACCACTACCGATACCACCGAAGGCATTTCCTGGGGTTCGGGCTGGAAAGTCTATGCCGATGTACTGGATTTGTCCAACAACCGTGTGCAGTTTGATAATAACAGTGAGCCGAAAGCTACCCAAGGCATGGATTTTAACCATTTAGCCCTGTCAGGTTTGGGAATTAATATGGAGAATATCGTTTATACCGATGATACCATCCAAAGCGATATCAACACCATCACTTTCAAGGATGCTTCGGGCTTTCATCTGCAAAAACTTGCAACCTCTCTTTTAGTAAACCATCAACAAGCCACATTAGAAAATTTTAATGTTCAAATCAATAATAGCCAAATTCAGACTAATTTACAGGCGTCGTATCCTTCATTACAGGCAATAGCAGATAACCCGGCGGCCCTGCAATTTTCCTTCAATATGGCAGATACCTATCTGGGCATTGCCGACCTGCAATATTTTCAGCCTGACCTGCTGAATACCCTTCCGCTGCAACTAAGTGAACAGTTTCAGGTTCGGGCAACAGCCGATGTGCAGGGACAAATTGATAATTTAAACATCAATAATTTCCAGTTGGCTACTTTAAACAACACTTCCCTCCAACTGAATGGAACAGTAGAAGGTTTGCCAAACATCAACCAAAGCCGGTTTGATATTGACCTCTCAAAATTTGCTACTACCCGTCAGGATATCAAGTCTGTCACTCCGGATACCCTGTTGCCACAACAATTGCAATTACCTGAAAACATCAATGTATCGGCAAAGTTATCAGGGCTGGCTACCGATTACCGGGGGCAGCTGGACTTGCAAACTTCACTGGGAGCACTCACAGCCAACTGGCAGGCCCGGGGAGATAGTGCCTTTGTCCCGGATACTTACCAGGCAAACGTAGCTTTACAGCAATTTAATGCCGGAAAACTGCTGAATAATGAAGATACCATCGGTATGCTTGATATGGATGCCCAGGTTTCGGGTACGGGACTTTCACCCGACAATATGCAGGCTCAATTGAAGGCTACTATCAATTTGTTTGAGTACCTGCAATACCAATACAAAGACATAAACATTGAGGCAACTGCCGAACAGCAGCACTATACAGCCCAGGTATCCATGAAAGATGAGAATTTGAACTTTGACCTGGATGGGGATGTAAATATGAACAAAGAAACGCCCAGCTACCAGTTGGCATTGAAAGTTGAAAATGCTTTTCTGAAAGCCTTGAACCTTACCCAGGATGAACTTAAATTGAAAGCTACGCTGGACGTTGATCTTCAAATAGACAGCCTGAACAATTTGAGCGGAAATGCTGGCCTGCGCAACATAGCTGTATATAAAAATGATTCGCTTTACACAGTAGATTCGCTGCTGGTGGCTACGGTGAACCAAACCAGAAAATCTGAAATCAAAATAGATTCAGATGTGATGATGGCCAGGTTTCAGGGTAATTTTGGTTTAACCATCCTGCCAAAGGCATTGGAACAACACTTCAACTCATACTATAACCTGCACGACACTACCCTGGCTAGTTCGCTACCTTCGCAGCAGTTTGAATTCGAAATTGACCTGAAAAGTACAGAGTTAATCACCAAAGTACTGGTACCTCAAATAGGAACATTTCGTCCGGGTAAAATAACCGGCAATTACAACTCTGACCAAAAACTGCTGAATTTCAATATGGAAGTCCCGGAAATCACCTACGGTTCCAACGAAGTGGATTCACTTGTAATTAAAGTAAATTCTAATCAAAATACGCTGAGCTACAGCTTAGAAGCCGGACATGTTGCTGCTGGCCCTGCCATAATTGATAATTTATCCATTACAGGAGAAGTGGCAGATAATCAGATCAAGACAGACCTTGTAATTATTGATAACGAAGGCACAAGCAAATACAGAATACCTGCTGAGTTCACTTCTGAAGAAAACAATTACCGGTTTCATTTTATGTCTGACAGCCTGATTTTTTATTATGACAACTGGCAATTGCCCGAGGATCATTACCTGGAGTTTGGCGGAGAGGGTTTTGTAGCCAATAATTTTGTTTTGAAGAATAACGGCCAGGAATTAGCACTGGAAACGCCCAATTCAGGAGAAGACTTGATTTTAAGCTTTAAAGATTTAGGAATTAAAATGCTTTCTGGCATTGCTTCTCAAGATACACTACTGGTAGGCGGAGCTATGAATGGGACTTTAACCACACAAACGCAGCAGGAAGGGTTTGCATTTACCTCTGACCTCAGTATCCAGGATTTTAGTTTTCTGGAAGATACTGTTGGTAATTTAACCGTTCAGGCAAATAACAAAGGAGAAAGCAGTGTCTATAATGTAGATGTTGGCCTCAGAGGCAATGGCAACCATGTGAACATCGTTGGGAGTTACCGGGCCGACAGCACGGATAGCGAACTTGACCTCACCCTGGACTTTAAGCCCCTCACCCTGGCAGCTGCCGAAAGCTTTTCGGCCGGACAACTTTCAGATGCTGCCGGTTTTATGAGAGGGTCTTTGCGCATTGAGGGCACAGTTACCCAGCCTGTCATCAATGGCGACCTTACTTTTACCAATACCCGGTTCAATGTAACTTACCTGAATGCTCCCTTTTCTTTCGATGAACAAACTTTGAGTATCAATAATAACCGCGTTGTATTCGATCAATTCACCATGCAGGACCAAAACGACAACAATGCGGTGATAGACGGAACCGTAAGCACTGATGCTTTTTCTGTTTTTGCTTTTGACTTGAAACTCCAAACCGATGATTTTTTGCTGTTGAACACCAATGCAGAAGATAACGATATGTATTATGGTGAACTCAGGGCAGATATTGACCTCGATCTTACTGGTAATTCTGACAAGCCCAACGTAAGCCTCACACTTGCAATTGCCGAAGAAAGCAACCTGACTTACGTAGTGCCGGAATCGAACGCAGGAGTTGTGGAAAGACAGGAAATAGTAAAATTTGTAGATATGGATCAAACCCAAGATCCTTTTTTCCAATCACTTAAAGAGGAAGAAACCGAAGATACGCTTACGACCACCCTCACTGGCATGGACCTTTCTGCCAATATTGATATCAATGATGAAAGTACCCTGAATGTAGTCATTGACCCTATTGCCGGAGATATGCTCACAATTCAGGGAAATGCTACCCTTAGCCTGGGCATAAATCCTGCAGGAGACATAACCCTTACAGGCCGTTATGAAGTAAGTAATGGTAGTTATAATCTTTCTTTTTATCAGTTTGTGAAGCGGGAGTTTACCGTAAAACCAGGCAGCAGCCTGCAGTGGACGGGCGATCCTGCCAATCCTATTTTTGACCTTACTGCTATACATACAGTGGAGACTTCGCCATTGGAGCTTGTTCGTAACCAGGTTACCGATAATGTAAACCAATACAGAAATGAATTGCCATTTCAGGTTGAACTGATATTGGAAGGAACTTTGCTCAAACCTGAAATCGGCTTCAATTTAGATATGCCATTGGAACAACGGCAAGCCATGCAGGGTGTTCCTTACAGCAAGATACAAATCATCAATACCCGGGCATCTGAACTTAATAAGCAGGTTTTCTCATTGCTCGTGTTACAACGGTTTATGGCAGAAAACCCATTTGCCAGCCCCGGGAGCAGCGTGGAAGCTACGGCACGCAGTAGTGTGAGTAAAATCCTTACCTCTCAGTTGAACCAACTCGCCAATCAGATTGGCGGGGTAGAAATTACCGTAGATTTAAGTTCATACGAAGATTATAGCAGCGGAAGTGCTGAGGGGCAAACAGATTTGGAAGTGGGGTTGCAAAAGCAGTTTTTTAACGACCGCCTGAGTGTGCAGGTAGGTGGTAATGTAAACCTGGAAGGCCAAACCCAGCAGCAAAGCCTCTCAGATTATGCCGGGGATATTATTATTGAATACAAACTCACCGAAGATGGCCGTTTTCGCCTCACTGCCTTCCGCAAAGAAGTATATGAAGAACTCACCGTTGGTGAATCGGTAGAAACCGGCGTAGGGGTCATCTTTGTAAAAGATTATGATAAACTCAGGAATATTTTTAAGAAAGTGGGAGACGAAATAAGCAACCTGAATGGTAAATCTGCTAAAAAATAAGTTGTATAAAATGCAATACCAATATACATATATTTACATACTGATCGCTTTCCTGTTATCAGGGTTGTACAGTTGTACAGGTACAAAACGGCTGGCCGATGGGCAATCGTTGTATACCGGAGCTGAGCTGAAAACTACTACCCGGGAAAAAGGTGGAAAAATAACAAAAGAGGTAGAAAGCGAACTGGAAGAACTCATACAGCCAGAGCCAAACTTTTCCATTTTCGGGTCGCGCCCACTAGTGTGGATTCATCAGATCATAGACAAACCTGAAAAAGAAAAAGGTTTAAAATATTGGCTCAGGACCAAAGTGGGCAACCCGCCTGTTTTATTTGCAGAAGTGCGCCCCGACCGTGTGGCGACTTCCCTACAGAATAGCCTTTTTAACAATGGTTATTTTGATGCAGAAGTCAATTATGAGGTTAAAACTTCAAAAAACAATAAAACAACTCATGTAAACTACCTGTCTACTACAGCAGCCCCTTACCAAGTTGAAGAAATTGTATATCCAGAAGACAGTGGGGCCCTGGGCATTCTGATAAACAAATCCAAAATTGAATCTAAACTCAAGCCGGGGATGCGCTTTGATGTAGACAAACTCAACGAAGAGTTTGACCGCATTGAAGCCTATCTTAAAAATGAAGGGTATTACTACTTTGATGCGCGGTATTTGTTATTTGAAGCAGATACCACCATCGGTAACAAAAAAGCCAAATTGTATTTGAAAGTGGAAGAAAATGCCCCTGAACAGGTTTCTTCCCGGTACAGCATTAACCAAATAAAGGTGGTTCCCAGCTACTCACTGAATGATGATTCATTGATGACTGGTAACAGGTTAAAAGTAGACAGTATGATTTACATAGACGATGAAAATGAATTTCGGCCAGAAATAATTACGAATACTATTCAACTGCAACCTGGCAAGTTATATTCAAAAAATGCATACGACCTCACTTTAAACCGCCTTACCGGACTAGGCACTTTCAAGTTTGTAAACGTACGCTTTGACGAAGCAGATTCTGCCAATCATTTGCTCAATACGGAAGTTTTGCTCACACCGCTTAAAAGAAAATCTATCAGGGCACAGCTGGAATTTGCTTCCAAATCCAGCAATTTTGTTGGGCCTGCACTTGATTTAAGCTTTATCCACCGCAATTTGTTCCGGGGTGCCGAAAGACTGGATGTGACACTGAATACCGGATTTGAAACGCAAATCAGCGGGCAGCAAACTTCTCCCCTCAACTCATTTGAAATTGGCTTGCACGGGAAATTAACTGTTCCCAGATTTATTACCCCGTTCAACATCAGAAGCAGGACGATACGCTTTATTCCTCAGACTGAATTTATTTTAGGTTTCCGGGTTTTGAGCAGGGTTAACTTTTTCAGGCTTAATTCTTTTGATGCAAGCCTTGGCTACGTATGGAAAGAAAGGCTGGGGATCAAGCATGAATTCCGCCCCATTGATATCATTTTTGTGCAATTGGCTGATACGGATTCCGCATTTCAGGAAATACTCAACAACAACCCTGTACTGGCCCGAAGCTATGAGGAACAGTTCATTTTAGGAGGCAATTATTCCTATACCTACAACAGCCGGTCTAAAACAGGAAGTGAAAAGAAAACCCATAATTTTTATTTCAATGGTAATGCAGATATATCAGGAAACCTGGCTCATTTGCTGCAATCCAGCATAAGAAATGGGGAAAACCCTGCCGACTCTTCGCTGCAACTCTTTGGCCAGCCTTATTCTCAATTTGCCAAAGGAGATGTAGATTTCAGGCATTATTACCGCATAGACCAGAACAACTCCCTGGTTACCCGGTTGTTTGCAGGGATGGCTTATCCTTATGGTAACTCAGAGACGGTGCCTTATATAAAACAATATGCTTCAGGAGGCTCTAACAGCCTGCGGGCATTTCTGGCACGTTCTGTTGGGCCGGGTAGTTTCAATACCGACAGCCTGCGGGAAACCAACACTACTTTTATTGACCAAACCGGTGAAATTAAGCTGGAAGGGAATGTAGAATACCGTTTCGATATTATTGGGTCTTTGAAAGGAGCCGTATTTGTAGATGCTGGAAACATCTGGCTGGTAAACCAGGATTCAAGTCGCGTGGGCGGTAAGTTTGAAACAAGTGACTTTTTGAGCGAAGTAGCGATGGGTACCGGAGTAGGTTTACGTTTCGACACCAACTTTTTCGTCATCCGCCTGGATGTAGCCATGCCCATTCGTAAACCATCATTACCCAGAGAAGACCGATGGACTTTTGACCAGATTGACTTCGGGGACAAAGAATGGCGAAAAAACAACCTTACCTGGAATATTGCCATTGGTTATCCTTTCTAATCTATATTTGTTCTACCCCTTAATTGTAGAAAACTTTACCCAATTTGGTGGATAATTATTGAAGTTGTACCAATAATTTAATAAGTGCACAATCTCAGATAATAGATATAAAACTCTGATAATCAGTAATTTACGAGTTAATAGATGTCTTAAATTATGATCGGTATTCTCTTTGACTTATAATAACTGACCAATCAGAACTATGTGTTTGCATTCCGATTACATATCGCCCTATGTTTGATAT
This sequence comes from Cyclobacteriaceae bacterium, assembly GCA_965230065.1. Lineage (GTDB taxonomy): Bacteria > Bacteroidota > Bacteroidia > Cytophagales > Cyclobacteriaceae. The sequence goes on from OZ245942.1 coordinate 6,266,545, forward strand.
GCTTTTCAGCATGCGTATATGCCCAACAAAAAATTCCCCAAGGTTACGATACCATAAGCGTGGCAGGGAAAAGCTTCATTTTTTTAAATGATTCTTCCATTTTTATTGAAAAAGACACCGTACTGGTAGTAATAGATTCTATTGCAAACCAATACAGAAGGGATACGATTTCCCATAATGACAAACGCATATTAGATACTTTGCAGAAGAAGGTTGCACAAAAAAACCTTCTGCATAAAATAATTGACCCACTTGTAAAATGGCCTGAAGAAAACAAAAGCGAAGAAAACAAAACGCAACTTTCAGTTACACCTTACGAAAATTTTGAGGGAAAAATAATTGATACCATCATTGTAAAATCCCTGGATGTATTTGGCACCAACATACACGACACTACCTGGCAGGATACTGTTTGGTTCAAACGTGCCGCTAATGCTTTACATATCAATACACAGCAAGGTGTAGTTACTGAAAATTTATTATTTGAAATAGGCGATGAAGTAATTCCTACCAAACTATCAGACAGCGAGCGCATACTGCGGAATCTTTCTTTTATCAAAGATGCCAGGATTGTGCTGGAACCTACAAAAAATGATAAAGTTAGCGTAACGGTAATTACCCGTGATGTTTGGTCCATCTTTGTATCGGGCAGCTTACGGGCTTTTGAAGCAGCCAGTTTATCCCTCACTGACAAAAACTTTTTTGGCCTTGGCCATTCCCTTAGCACTAAATTCATTCTTGATTCACACCACAAACCTGCTTTTGGATTTGAAGGCGCGTATCGGGTAAATAATATCCGAAATACTTTTATCAACGGAGAACTATTTTTTTCCAGAACTGAATGGGTCGATAGAATAGGACTCACACTTCGTAAAGATTTCCTCACGCCTGACATCCAGTATGCAGGAGGTTTAGAATTAAATAAAGAAAAAATAAGAAAAGAACGCATCCTTGCCGATACCTTGTTACAATCATTTCACTTAGGCTACAGGTATTTTGATATATGGGCCGGGCGTTCATTTTTGATAGACCAGCTCGAAGGAAGAAGTAACCTCACATTTTCAGTAAGAACAAACCACATTCACTACACCCAAAGGCCTACGGTAACCTTGGATACCAACAGAATTTACACCAACACAACGATGGTGCTGGCTTCCATGACACTTTCAAAAAGAGAATACCGTACCAGCCATTTGATCAATGGCTATGGGGTAACGGAAGACATTCCATCAGGATACAGCGTAACAGTAACTTTCGGTAAAGATTTCAATGAATTTAACCACCGTGACTTTTTAGGCATCAGCATGGCCAAGGGTGACTTTTTCGGAAGATTGGGATATTTAAGAGGAGAACTCTCAATAGGCGGGTTCTTCAACGGCGAATCATTTGAGCAAGGTTTAATCAAAACTAAATTCAACTATTTCAGCAATTTATACAGGGTAAAGAAATATTATTTGAGGCAATTCTTCCACCTCGAGCTGGCCAAAGGTATCAGCAGGTTTAATGAGGAGATCATCAATATCAGTGATGAAAATGGCATCAGGGGTATCGGTAATACAGACTTGGTGGGTAACCAAAAAATAACCTTCAGTGCCGAAACCATCGCCTACTGCCCCTATTATTTTTTGGGGTTTAGGTTTGCCGCATTTGCCTTTGCAGATTTAGGGTTTATAGGCAATCACCATGCTTTTCTGAGAGGCAAGCTATATCAGGGTTATGGATTCGGGATCAGGTTTGCTAATGAAAACCTCACTTTCGCAACTTTCCAGTTGCGATTCGGCTTTTATCCGGTAGTGCCTTTGGGTATGTCTAATTTCCAGACTGATTTTCGGGAAAAAGCCAGGGTATACATAGAAGATTTTGGTCCGCAGCCCCCTTCAATCATCAGAATCACTTCCCCCAATTAATTCCATGAAAATTCACAGAGCGTGGAATTTTTTACACTATATGTATGATAATTATCTACTATTTCCCCTTCATACTATCCATATAAGGCTTTGGCATGCATTTTTTACTATTACTCATGAAAATATTTAACACTATCATGAAAAACATATTTGCCATAGTATCATTAGCATTATTCATTGGCTTCTCTGCCTGCAACCCCAATATCAAATCGCAGGAAGACCAGGAAGCCATTAAAAAAGATAGTATCAACCCTCAGGAAGGTGCAGGTGAAGGCCCGGTACCAGAAGAGGTTATTAAATAACTAAACGCCTGCTAACCATGACAAACGAAGAAAAACAACAACATTTGACAAATATTGTGGCTGGTATTGATGAAATCCAGGCCGAAACAGATGAAGTAACATACGACGACTTTATCAATGAAGAACAGATAAAGGAAAGTGTTTACATGAAACTTCAGATGATTGGGCAGGCAGCCTACCAGCTTTCACTGGGTGTGAATAAGGAAGATTTAAACTTTGACCCTAAAATACTGGCAAATTTAAGAAACGCCCGCTATAACCAGGAAGCTGAAATAAACCATGCCAACGTTTGGTATATCATCACCAATGACCTACTGCAAATAAAAGATACAATCAGAGAAGAAGCAGCCAGAGTGGATACTTCTTCATCTTAAAAAAATAAAAAAAATGAAAGATACAGTAAGCACAATCAATCACAAGGAAATTAAGCTATGGGCCGATGAAAGAAAGGGTAAGCCGTCAATGTTGACTGACCCTGACCCTGAGGCTTCCAATTTAATTCTTCGGTTTTATTTCAGAAAGAATACGAATGGGGAAGATTTAAAAGAAATCTCCTGGGATAAGTTCTTTGAAACTTTTGAGAAGAACAAACTTTCATTTGTATATAAACATGATAACTACGGAGGAAACAATAGCAATTTTCACCGCTTTGTTTTCAGGGATGATATTGGTGAACAAAACTGAGTTAGTTGATATAGTACTTTAAGTTTCGGCGGTGATGAATTCTATAAAAACTGAAATTCCTGGTATCATATCCCAACTAAACAACTTATTGGTTGCCAATATTGATGCGAAGAACGGATACAAGGAAGCTTTAGAAAAGGCAGACAATGCCGAGCTGAAAAGTTTTATGGTTAGCCAGATGAAACAAAGGGCAAATTTTGCCAGTGAATTATCTGAGATTATCCGTTCGCTGGGTGGCATGCCCAATGAACAAAGCAGTTTCAGCAGCGAAATTCATCGCTTTTGGATTGACTTAAAATCGGTAATATCTAAAAATACAAATCCATCTCAGCTCGACAAAGGGCTGATGAAAGAATGTATCAGGGGAGAGAAATTAGCTGTAGACGATTATACTAAGGTTTTAGAGTCTACGAATATAGCATTACCGGTAAGAAAGCTGTTACAACAACATAGGGACAGAATAGTAGCAGCATATCAGTTTTTACAAAATTTTGATTTATAGAAAGTATAATTTTTTTAACCTTAAACTTAATATTTATGAAGTTATTCAATCATATTTTTACATTTTTTATTGTAAGTATATTTACACTTACCACAGCATTTGGCCAATCAGGAAACGTCACCGTGGCTTCTGATAAAAGCTTAACGGCTGATTTCGAAAAATTCGAAACCTATGATTTTGCTACGCAAATTAATGACGAAGCTATTCAGGTATTTTTCCTGGATAATTTACTGACAAAAAAGAAGGTAAAAGAAGCGGTTAAGTACGAGTTGGAAGCCAGAGGATACAATCATAACGCTGACAACCCAGACTTACTGGTAAACTTCCGAATTCTTGACGAAGCTACCGAATTTACCGGATACACAGGAGTTTACAGAGATGAAAACTACTGGACATCTGCCGAGATGCGCAAAGATGCTATCGGCTTGGTTCCCGATGCTGAAATTCGTTCCGCAGAAAACAAAGAAACCTATCAGTTGAAAAAAGGTAGTCTTATGGTACACTTGGTAGATAACAATACTGGTGAAGTAGTTTGGCAAGGATATGCTTCTGGTATCATGAATGGAGAAATCATTGATGGCGAGAAAGACAGAATACAGGAAGCTATTTCACTAATCTTCCAAACTTATCAGTGGAGAGGTGATGAATATGCCGTCAACAACTAATATTTGTCAAGAATACCTTTTAATTACTTGACATTCTGTGCAACCGGGTGCTGGCATCATTTGCCGGCTCTCGGTTTTTTTATATCCCTCACCTGCTCCATTCCTAACTCAAAGGAAATAACCCTAAAGCCAAGATTCCACCTTTTTTGTAATAACTCATACCCACATAGTTATTTGCAACATTGTTGCATTTATATTTTCAGTATATATCTTTGCACCATGCAAAATAAAACTCTATACAAGCATGCTGACCTAATGGGCATTATCAGCGCTGGTTTATGTCTGATGCACTGTATTGCAGTCCCCATTTTTTTATTAACCACTACCCTGTCTGCAGGGTTTCATACACATGCATGGCAATGGTTAGACTATTTCTTTATTGGGCTAGCCGGTATTGCCGTTTATTTTTCCACTAAAAAATCTTCCTCAGTTTACATAAGAGCTGGAATGTGGACAAACGTTATTATCTTTGGCGCCGCTTTACTCGCGCATGAAGTTGCTGGTTATGCACAGTATATTTCCATTGCGGCATCTATAGGTTTATTAGTATTGCATTTCCTGAACCAGAGACATTGTAAAAAATGTAGCGTACAAAAAGTAAATGCTTCATAGCGATCACACAAACTGTTAATCATTGATGAAAAGACCTGAACTTGAAGAGGGAAACACATTAACACTACAATTTGAAAAGCGGGGGGGATTATTACCGGTTGTGGTACAAGAGCATACTACCGGTACCGTATTAATGCAGGGATATGCCAACCAGGCAGCCCTTGATAAAACGATTTCCTCAGGGTTTGCAACATTTTGGAGTACATCACGCCAGGCACTTTGGACAAAAGGAGAAACTTCTGGTGACCATTTAAAAATTAAGGCCATATTAACTGATTGTGACCAAGATGCGCTCTTGTACAGTGTAGAACTCATGGGTGAAGGGGCCTGCCATACAAAAAATGATGCTGGCAAAGCCCGGAAATCTTGTTTTTACAGGCAAATTGATATGCATACCAGGCAATTGATGTTTCAAGATAAGATGCAATAATCTGATCGAGTAATGAACCCTACGAAAATATTACAAAATCACCAGCTTCGAATTACCTCGAACCGTATTCAGATTCTTCAAATGTTGGCAAATTCACAGTGTGCCTTATCAGAGCAGGATTTGGAAACAGCCTTGGTAAGCAACTGCGACCGTACTACCATTTATCGTACTTTAAATACTTTTTTTGACGAAGAAATTGTACACAAACTGGTAGATATTGATGGTACAACCCGGTATATTTATAATGAAAAAAAATACCAACTACCTGAACATGTTCATTTCAAGTGTAATGAATGTGGTGTGATATCCTGCCTGGAAAATGTGTCAGTTGACCATGTTCCATTACCCAAAGGATATACAAAAACCACATCCAACTTTTTGGTTGTTGGTATATGTAATGGTTGTCAATAATCATTGGCTTACCAATATCATTGAATGATAATATAAAAAAATTAATAATCCGTTTTCCCATGAGTACAGATCATACTGAAATTGCAAAACAGTATCCGGTATATTTATACAACAGTTTATCCAGAAAGAAAGAACCATTCAACCCTATTCATGAAAACCGGGTGGGCATGTACGTTTGTGGCCCTACGGTTTATGGCGACCCGCACCTGGGCCATGCCCGTTCTGCGCTTACGTTTGATACTGTCTTTCGGTATTTTCTTTTTCTTGGCAAGAAAGTAAGGTATGTACGGAACATTACTGACGTTGGGCATCTCGAAAATGAAGTGGCTGATGAAGGGGAAGATAAAATTGCCAAAAAAGCCCGTCTTGAGCAACTGGAACCCATGGAAGTAGTGCAGCATTACTCCAACACTTACCATCATGCCATGAACCAGCTCAACCTGCTTTCTCCCAGCATAGAACCTACGGCAACCGGCCACATTCTTGATCAGATCGACGTTATAAAAAAAGTGATCGAGAATGGCTTTGCCTACGAAGTGAACGGTTCTGTATATTTTGATGTCCAGAAATTTGCCCAGGCATACCCTTACGGTGAATTATCCGGGAAAGTACTGGAAGAATTAAAAAGTAACAGCAGGCAGTTGGAAGGGCAAACTGAAAAAAAAGCCTCTTTTGATTTTGCTTTATGGAAAAAATCGGGCCCTTCACACATTATGAAATGGGAATCGCCCTGGAGCATCGGTGTGCCGGGGTGGCACCTGGAATGCTCAGCCATGAGTGTCAAGTATTTGGGTATTCCGTTCGATATTCACGGCGGAGGCATGGACCTGAAGTTCCCTCATCACGAAGGGGAAATCGCGCAAAGTATGGCTGCCTTTGGGGAAAACCCCGTTAATTATTGGATGCACAACAACCTCATTACCATCGACGGACAGAAAATGAGCAAGTCTCTGGGCAACTTCATTACCCTGGAAGAGTTATTCGCGGGCAAGCATGACAAGCTGGAACAAGCTTATAGCCCCATGACCGTTCGTTTTTTCATGCTGCAAGCACATTATCGCTCTGAAATTGATTTCTCCAACGAGGCTTTGCAGGCTGCTGAAAAAGGTTACCAACGGCTGATGAATGCCTTTGTCATCCTGGATGATTTGCAACCTGCCAAAGAAATACAGGAAGATGAAAAATTAACCGGGGAAATTACCCAATTATGCCACGCCTGCTATGAACACATGAGTGATGATTTCAATACGGCCAAAACCATTGCTGCCTTGTTCGAGATGTCCTCCAAAATCAATGCTTTTAAGAATGGGCAACTCGATTTAATCAGTATTACATCTGAAACGTACGAATTATTATCATCTACTTTTCGTCAATTTGTTACAGAAGTATTGGGCTTACAGCCTGAAAAGAGCAATGACGATGGAAAAACTGATGCCCTGATTAATATGTTGATAGATATCAGGGCCGATGCCAGAAAAGACAAAAACTTTGCAATTTCTGACAAAATCAGGGATGAACTTAGTGCCATAGGTATTGTGCTTAAAGACGAAAAAACAGGCGGAACTTCTTATTCAATCAACCAATAGCTTAATTAGGTTTTATGGCGAAGAAAGAAACAAATGAGGCAGCCAGGAAAAAGGTAACCAAAAACATCTCCAAAGGGATACGCTGGTGGCTTGTGTTATTGATCGCAATACTCATTGCGGCTATTGGGGGCTACTTTGTTTTTTCCATGAATGCCCCTCAGGCTACAATTGATACGAATAACGCTAGATCAGATGAACCTGCTTTTCATAAAGAAGGCACTCTGGCATTTGTACAACAAGGCAGCCAGGATACCGTACGTATAATTGACATTGAAATTGCAGAAACACCTGAAGAACGGACGCAAGGCATGATGTACCGTTCGTTTATCTCTGATGATATGGGGATGCTTTTCATCTTTGAAAATTCACAAAAACGACAATTCTGGATGAAAAACACGAAGGTTTCCCTTGACATACTATTTGCCGACGAAAACCTTCAGATAGTAACAATTTATAAATTTACTACCCCCTATTCAGAGGCTTCACTTCCTTCTTATAAAGAAGCGAAGTATGTGATAGAAGTGAGTGGTGGTTTTACCAACAGGTATAATATTACGGAAGGTGATATGGTTACTTTTGAGAGAAATGGTTCAGATAACCCTGCCTGATAATGAGTTTAAAGTCTATTAGCATCGGATTGATTCGGTTTTATCAGCTAGCCATTTCTCCCTTGTTTGGAGCACATTGCCGCCATACTCCTACCTGCTCTCAATACACCATTGAAGCTATTCGTGAATGGGGAGCGGCTAAAGGAGTTGTTTTGGGTATAAAACGTATTGCACGATGTCACCCCTGGGGTACATCAGGGTATGATCCGGTGCCTCAAAATTTAGAAAAAAAGTTTGAAATGAGTAACAACAATTTCCAGGGAGAAATAAAATACATGCAGCGAGCCCTAGAGTTGGCTGTGCTGGGAAAAGGTAAAGTAGCCCCCAACCCTATGGTAGGCTGCGTAATTGTGAAAGATGATAAAATCATTGGGGAAGGATGGCATGATAAATACGGTGATGCCCATGCCGAACAAATGGCCGTTGACCAGGTAAAGGATAAAAATAAGCTGGCCGGGAGCACCGTGTATGTTACCCTGGAACCTTGCTCCCACTACGGCAAAACCCCGCCCTGTTGCGATCTCCTTATTCAGGAAAAAGTGGAAAAAGTCATAATCTGTAATGTTGACCCAAACCCATTGGTAAACGGAGAGGGTATCCGTAGATTGAAAGAGGCAGGCATTATCATTGAAACCGGTATGTTAGAAACTGAAGGACGCGAAATGAACAAAGATTTTTTTGCACTCATGGCAAAGAAGAAGGCCAATTATATGGCCTGACTATTATTTACCAAATGCTTCACGTTCATAATCCAGATTGGTGCTATACACAGGAAAGCTTACTTTAAAAGCAGCATAAAACCCTCTTCCTTTGATACCAGGGCGAATCCCGGTTTCAATGCCATAAGACCAGCCCAGCTCCCTGTTATATTTTCCTTCCAGCCCGGCCCGTACGCCAATCATACTGGTTTTTACCGGATCTGCCGAAAAAACCCGGGTACGGTAATCTTCCGCGGGGTCTTTGTACTCAATGTCATCAAAAGAAATGGAAGGAGCTACTAAAATATCAAAGAAAACTGTGAGTATTTGGTCGTCTGACAAAACGCCATAGCCTTTATCAGGCTTGATGGCCATGTTTTTGATCCACGACATGGAGCCTCCTAAAAAACCGCCAAATACCGACATATTACCATTTACATATACATCGGCTGGCATGGGCACACTGTCCTGGTCTACCAGCACCACGCCCTGGTCTTTCATGATATTATTAAGGTCTGAAGAAGAATTATAGCCTAACCCTCCCAATCGGCCACCAATAATTTTCCTTACTTTAGAAGGTACTACCGTATGCTCAGGCACTTTGGCAGCCCAGCGGTTCCCCTTTTGGTAAGTCTTGGAATACAGCACCAGTTTTGTTTCCGTATCCGCTTCCAGGTCTTTGATATGATAAGTGCCGCCTACTTCAAAAAAATTAAAATTATCCGGCCTGTTTTCAATCTCCTGATTTTTGAGGGCCACATCCCTGGCCAAATCAAAAGACTTGAAGTAAGCCTGCCGGTAATGGGCATGCAGGTCAAACTTATCTTCATAATAATAATTGACGGCTGCCCCAAACCCAACTGTTACATTTGTCTTGAACAATTCGCCATACAAGGGCTGTAAATGCACGAATAATTTATTGATGGCATAAGGATCATCATAAAGCTCTTCATAAGTAATGGCCTGATTGCCACTTTGTGCCAGTGACCGCTGCAATGCAAAAAGCAGTAAGATGAGTGTAAAAAATAGATAGTATCTTTTCACCTGTAAAAAGTTTTATAGTAACTCGACCATAAAACTACGGACAATAGATGAAGAAAAAACACGCAATATCAAGGATATATTGCATGGGTAATGAAAGGCAGGGTGTTTCTGGCCTTTTAATGTATAGCCTTCAAAGAAGCTGCATTAGCTTCAATGATTTGATTACCCAGCTCTTTTGTGATGGAAGTTGATACAAAAAGAGATTCATACTGTGAGGGTGCAAGATACACTCCCCTACGCAACATTTCCCTGAAATACTTCCCGAATAGAGGGAGATCCGACTGGCTGGCTTCATCAAAGTTGGTAACAGGCTGATCTGTAAAAAACAGGCTGAACATAGAACCTACATGGTTGATGGTATAGTTCAACCCCATAGCAGATAAATTTTGCTGGATACCCTGCACGATATGGGTAGTGTTCGTTGCCAAATCATTATAGATTTCAGGATGTTCGTACAGATAATTCAGCATGGCATAACCGGCAGCCATCGCTACCGGATTTCCGGAGAGCGTTCCTGCCTGGTACACCGGTCCCACCGGAGATACAAAATCCATGATTTCCTGTTTGCCACCATAAGCACCCACGGGCATACCGCCCCCTATGATTTTACCGAGCGTGGTCATATCGGGTGTAACGCCATATAATTCCTGGGTTCCTCCCCTGCTCAGCCGGAACCCGGTCATCACTTCATCAAATATGAGCACGATGTCTTCCTTATCGCATAAAGTCCTTAAACCTTGCAAAAAACCTTCTTTGGGCAAAACCAACCCCATGTTTCCTGCCACAGGCTCTAAAATAATGGCGGCTACTTCATTTTTGTTTTCTTCAATGAGCCGTTCAACTCCCTGTAAATCGTTAAAATTAGCCAGCAAAGTATCCCGTGCAGTTCCTTTTGTTACCCCGGGGCTATCGGGCACACCCATGGTAACAGCACCGCTGCCAGCCGCGATAAGAAAAGAATCTCCATGACCATGATAACATCCTTTAAACTTGATGATTTTGTCTTTTCCGGTATACCCCCTGGCCAGGCGAACGGCAGACATGGTGGCTTCGGTACCGGAGTTGACCATGCGTACTTTTTCAATGGAAGGCACCATCCCTGCAATCAATTCGGCAATGGCAACTTCCTGGGCTGTGGGTGCACCAAATGACAAAGAACCCGTAATGGCTTTCTTCACAGCTTCTTCAATCATTTCATGGGCATGACCCAAAATCATTGGCCCCCACGAATTGATCAGCTCTATGTACGCATTATCATCTTCGTCATGTACATAAGCCCCTTTGGCTGATTTGATAAAGATGGGATTTCCCCCCACAGCTTTGAAGGCCCTCACCGGAGAGTTTACCCCCCCGGGAATAAAGTTTTGTGCTTTGGTAAATAACGCGGTGCTTTTGCTTATTTCATTCATTCATCCAAAATATTCAGAATTACTAACTCCGATTCTTTAAATGTAACAACGGGTACCACCTGGTTGTCGTTGGCATTATAGTAATTATACCCTGCAAAAAATACACTCTCATATTGCTCATTATCTTCAAAAAACTTCTGAAAATATATGCCATGCTGATCGAGCATTTTTCCTAAAAAGTACATAGCATCATAGCCCTCATACGCATATTCAGATGGCAATGCGTTGTTGATTTCAGTATAATTCTCCCTAAATTCAATCATCTTTTCAGGATGAACTTCAAAATGGGGAGCTATTAAGTATGCCCCGATTGTCTCTAATTGTTCATAGGAAACTGTCCTGATTTTTAACCAGTCTTCATGGCCAATGATTGGCAGCGGGTCTTCTAAGGGCATAATTCCTCCCAATGTATTGGAAATAATTAAACCATTATCTGAGCTGACATATATATGGCCTATCATGCCCAGGCTGTCCATCTCATAAATCATCTGTTGGATGCTGGCAGATTCTTCCGGTATAAACTTTTGTAAAATCACCTCCCCCGTAAGAAAATCTTCTTCGTATCTCTCTTTGTAGCTCATAGCACCCAGGGAATCTTGTAAGCTGGTGCCATAAATTACCAATGGGGCTATGCGTGGCAAAGAATCTAAGGCGAATTCGGCAGCTTTTCGGGCCTGGGTTTCCACGCTGGGCTTGATCAAAAATGAAAAGGGATTGTCCCCAATCACCATTGGGTTGGAAGAAACGGGGTTAAACATGTTGACCCTGTTTTCTAACGAAAAAGCGGAAACCACCGGATTGGTAGAAGAAAGCAATGGGCCAATGATTACATCCATGGTTTTCATCTCTGATTCCTCCAATAATTTGGAAGTTACATTGGCATCCCGCTCGGTATCATAAGCAAAAAGGTCAAGGTTCACACCCTCATTCTTCAAGTCGTTAACTGCCATGCGTATACCATCATACAAGTCTATGACCAGCTGATTATTCTGCCGTCGCTGTTCCAGTGATAATTGATGGCGGGAAAAAGGAAACATTACAGCCACCCTGTATGAATCTTTTTTGATGGATGACTCCTGCGTAACGGTAAAATATGCCTCGGAATTCAAATCAAAGGTATTTACTAAAGAATCGAGCAACTCATGATTTTGTTCCTTATACGGTTTGTCAATAATGGCATCGGCCAGGGCAACTCCAACCGTTTTGTTTTTCGGGTTAGACCTATACAACTTTTCAAGTAATTCCTGGTTTTCAATTTGCTCCAGGTAATAAGATTCCATCGCCCGGGCTTCGGTTGCCAGTGAGTTTTGCTGTGCCTGCTTTGCATTAATTTTTTCTAAGGAAGCAATTCCTTCTTCATACGCTCCTTGTTCAAAATAAGATTTTGCCAGCCAGTAATACACTTCATTTATCTTATCCCAATTAGAATGTTTTCGTTCTATCTGTAAAAACATATTTTTGGCCACAGCATACTGCTCCAAATGGTGTGCACTTAAACCAAAATAAAAAGAAGCATATTCCAGGAAAGGGTTATTTTGCTCATATTCCATGAGTTCTTTCATAGATTCCATCGCCAAAGCATACTTACCTTCCTGAAAAAGTGATTTTCCTCCCTTATATCTGGCTTCCATACTGCTCATAGAGGGAGCTTTCGTTTTTTGAGAAAAAGCTATACCAAAGTTGCCCAGCAACAGCCAAATAAATATCGGAATACAGAACTTAAAATATCTCATATGTTAATTCTTCAGGTTTATGTTTACTCCCACTCAATGGTAGCCGGAGGTTTTGAGCTTATATCATAAACTACTCTGTTCACGCCTTTTACCGTATTGATAATTTGGTTAGAAACATCGCTTAAAAAATCATAAGGTAAGTGGCTCCAGTCGGCTGTCATACCATCCACACTGGTAACAGCACGCAAACTCACCACGTGCTCATAAGTACGCTCATCACCCATCACACCTACCGAACGGATGGGCAGGAGTATGGCTCCTGCTTGCCACACCTGATCGTACAATCCGGTTTCTTTTAGTTTGGATATAAAAATATGATCTACTTCCTGCAGTATGTTTACCTTTTCAGGAGTAACATCACTTAAAATACGAATGGCAAGCCCGGGGCCGGGGAAAGGATGCCTTCCGATGATATTTTTACTGATTTCCAGCGTTTTGCCTACAAGCCTTACTTCATCTTTGAATAAAGTATTGAGGGGTTCTACAACTTTCAGGTGCATTTTTTCGGGCAACCCTCCCACATTATGGTGCGATTTGATGGTGGCTGATGGACCTTTAACCGAAACAGATTCAATCACATCCGGATAAATGGTGCCTTGTCCCAACCATTTTACACCTGAAATTTTATGTGCTTCTTCATCAAAAACATCTATAAACACTTTTCCGATGGCTTTTCGTTTTTTTTCAGGATCATCAATACCTTTTAGGGCTTCGTAAAACTGTTCTTTGGCATCCACGCCCTTCACATTCAGCCCCATGTTCTTGTATGACGACAATACGTCCTGGAACTCATGTTTTCGCAAGAGTCCGTTGTCAACAAAAATACAATGCAGGTTTTGTCCGATAGCCTGGTGAATGAGTACAGCGGCTACCGAGGAGTCTACTCCGCCAGATAAACCAAGCACTACTTTATCATTACCAATTTTTTCCTGAAGGGCAGCTACGGTAGTTTCCACAAAAGTATCGGGTGTCCACTCCTGCGCACAACCACAAATATGCACTACGAAATTACGTAGTACTATTTTCCCTTCCACAGAGTGCGTTACCTCGGGGTGAAACTGAATCCCATACGTTTCCTGATCTTTTATTCTGAAAGCCGCTACCGCCACCGAGGGTGTTTTGGCTATTACTTCAAAGTTGGGCGGCACTTCAGCAATGGTATCTCCATGCGACATCCATACCTGAGAATCCAGGGTTAGTTCTTTGGTAAGCTCATTGTGCTGGTCAATGTAGTTCAATCGGGCCCGACCGTATTCCCGAATTTCAGAAGGCAGTACAAAGCCACCCATTTCATCGGCCATCAGTTGTGCGCCATAACAAATGCCCAGCACGGGTATCTTTCCGATAAAAGCAGCAAGGTCAATGCGCGGGGCCTCATCATCTTTCACAGAACAGGGGCTTCCTGAAAGGATAACGCCCTTGATTTCGTATTCACCGGCATCATCAAAATCAGGTAAGTGGTGGAAGGGGTGTATTTCACAGTATACATTCAGTTCCCTTACCCTTCTGGCAATCAGTTGGGTATACTGCGAACCAAAATCAATAATTAGTATCTTCTCGGTCATTTAGCAAAAATATACCAGTAAACAGATGTTTAAAATATTTTGTTAATTTTTATCCAGAATATCTTTTCTGTTCTTTATTTTGTTGATTGCCTGCAAACCGGAAACCCCACCTGAAACGATGAATTTCATAACATCAGTGCCAGTAGCATTCATGGGTTGCACAAATTTTGAAGGAACAATGAACAAATTTCCTGAAAAATTATAGGAGTGGGGTAAATACACAGCTACGTGCTCTGTCAACCCCAGCCTCGACAAATCATTTTGGGTAATAAATCCGGGTTTCAGGACAGTGCCATCAGGCGTAAGTGAAACCAATACCGGTTTATCAAACTTCTTTTTATCTCCCACAAAAGCATCAATCAAATCTTTTAATGATGTATATATGATATTTACCAATGGAACTTTAACCATAACTTCCTCCAGCATATGAAAGAGTGGCCCCGCCAGTAAGGTTGTTGCCAGATATCCCACAAGGGTAATGGCTACCAAAATGGTGAGCAGTCCGAGTCCGGGAATTTGGTATGGGATTAGATTATCCAGCCACTGAATAGTCTCAAAAATAATAAAAATGGTAAGAGCCAGGGGAACCACAAATAGTAACCCCCTCAAAAAGTATTTCAGGAAGCGGTTGAAGGTAAGTTGTTTCATAGTGTAATGTAATAAAAAAGGCTTTGCCGGATAAGCAAAGCCTAATATAAGATAAATAGAGGTTTATTACAGGACTATACCGATAAATGACTTAAAAGCAATCCCCATCAATCCGGTAATTAACATCGTAATGCCCAATCCTTTCAATCCATCTGGTACATTTGAATATTTTAGTCTTTCCCGAATGGCGGCCAGTGCTACAATAGCCAATAACCAGCCAATTCCTGAACCGAAACCATATACAGTTGCTTCTGACAGGTTTAGGTCCTTTTGTACCATAAAGAGCGAACCACCCAAAATGGAACAGTTTACGGCTATCAGGGGAAGAAAAATCCCTAAGGAACCGTACAATGCGGGAGAGAATTTCTCGATAACCATCTCTACCAACTGCACCATGGCAGCTATGATGGCAATAAACATGATGAAAGTAAGAAAGCTTAAGTCAACCTCGGCAAAACCAGCCCCGAGCCATGAAAGCGCTCCCTCTCTTAGTATGTATTGATCTAAAATCCAGTTTGTAGGTACTGTGATTGTTAATACGAAAACAACCGCCAGTCCGAGTCCGAGTGCTGTGTTTACCTTTTTGGAAACAGCCAAAAAGGAACACATGCCCAGGAAGTAGGCAAAGATCATGTTTTCAATGAATATAGCTTTAAGGCCAATATTTACAAGTTCCATGTGATTGGTATTATTTTAATGTTCTACGTAACCTGTTTTCGTTCTTTGTATCCAAATCAGGATGCCCAGGATCATGAAAGCACCGATGGAGTCTACCATAAGACCATTTGTGGGGAAGTTCATAATGCCAATGGCTTCAAATACTTTGATATCGAAGATAGAGCCAGACCCAAAGAGTTCCCTGAAGAAAGCCACAGTAAGAATGATCCATGCATATCCGAAACCGCTGCCAAGCCCGTCCAGGATTGAATCCCAGGGTTTGTTGCCCAATGCAAAAGCTTCCAGGCGCCCCATGATGATGCAGTTGGTAATGATAAGCCCCACAAAGGCTCCCAAAACTTTAAACATATCATAATAATAGGCTTTCAGCACCTCGGCAACCAAGGTTACCAGAGAGGCAATCACAGCCAATTGTACGATAATACGCACCCTGGTAGGCACTAAATTACGAATTAATGATATGATTAAATTAGAAAATACGATCACAAATACTACAGCTATTGACATCACCAATGTAGGTTCCAACTTCACAGTAATGGCCAAAGCTGAGCAAATCCCCAATACCTGGATAGTAATGGGGTTATCATCAACCAGAGGATCCGATATAAACTTCTTCCTTCTTTTAGATAATAACGGCTCTGCCGGCTGTTTTACAACTTCTTGTTTTTCTACAGTTTCAGTGCTCATATCTGAGTTTATCTATTGTTAAATAAATTTCTGAATGATTTATTTCAAAAAGGACATTTTGGCAGATTCACCTTTATTCTTTTGAATGTAGCTTTGGTATGCCCCTAAATAATTTTGCAGCATATTGTTTACTCCTTTTGAAGTCATGGTTGCACCTGCCAGGCCATCCACGTGATGTTCATCCAAGCCACTATTTCCTTCTCCTTTTACCATTTCTACAGACACCAAATTACCCTGCCCATCATAAATTTCCTTCCCTACAAATCGTTGCTGAACTTCTTTGGTGGCAATCCTGGCACCCAGTCCGGGGGTTTCGGCTTTATGGTCAAAAGAAACTCCTTTGATTGCTTCAAAACTTTTATCCAGGGCTACATACCCCCAAATTTTATCCCATAAACCATTGCCATATACCGGAAATATGTATGATTCAATCTGGTCGGGATTAGACTTATTCATGTACTTGTATACCGGATAAAACCTTTCTTCCACAGGTAATTTATACTCTTTGGCTATTACTACTTTTTCGGTCACAATGGGTTCGCCTTTGCGGTTTGTTTCTACAGGATTTCCTTCAAAATCAACTACTTCTGCCTCAATTCGGTCGGCATAAATAGCCAATACATCATCTTCCGGCTGCAATTCCATCACAGCACCCAGGATCTGTTTTTTGGTATCCAGTTGGATTTGAATTTCTTGCATAGGCTTTAACCCCACCGAAGCGAAAGATAATAAGCCTCCGACGATCACTGTCATCCCGATGGAAAACAGGATAATATAAGTATTAGACTGCTGTTGCACGTTTTAACCTCCTTTTCTTGTTTGCTTGTACTACATAAAAGTCAATAAGCGGAGCAAATACATTCATCATCAGGATAGCCAGCATAATTCCTTCCGGGTACGCCGGGTTAAATACCCTGATAAGTACCGTTAATACTCCAATTAAAAATCCGTAAATCCATTTCCCCCGTTCAGTGTGTGCAGCTGAAACGGGGTCTGTGGCCATGAATACAGTGCCAAAGGCAAACCCACCAATAACAAGGTGGTAATATGACGGCATTGACATAAACGGATTCGCTCCTGCTAAATTAAATATTTCGCCCATAAACAAGGTCCCGACCACGCAACTCAACATAATTTTCCAACTACCAACTCCGGTAGCAATCAGGATAAGCGCACCAATCAACACCATAAAGGCGGAAGTTTCTCCGATAGAACCCGGGACAAACCCCCAGAACAAATTGGACAGGGTAAACATACCATTATTAGCGGTATTGAAGGTTTCAATCAATGGTTGTGCCGTTTGGGTTACCGTACTTTCAGCAGCCAGTGCCAATGCGGTAGCCCCTGTGTATCCTTCCGCTATGGGCTCTTCGCCAAGAAATGTCCATACATCACCTGAAATTTGGGACGGATAGGCAAAATAAAGGAATGCCCGGGCGGTTAACGCCACGTTCAAAATGTTCATGCCCGTACCACCAAACACTTCCTTACCGATGATAACAGCGAAAACTGTAGCCAACGCAACCTGCCAAAGTGGTATGGTAGCCGGCATAATGAGCGGGATTAACATCCCTGTTACCAAAAAACCTTCGTTAATAGGGTGCTTTCTGATTAAACCAAAAACAACTTCTACAAGCCCCCCCGCAGCATAAGACACCAATACGATGGGCAATACAGCAAAGGCCCCTATCCCTATTTTTTCCAGAAAAGTTGCTTCCTGCCCTGTAAAGAGGTAATGTTGGTGCCCCGTATTCCATATACCAAATAACAAACACGGAATCAGGGCAATGACTACCGTCATCATCAATCTTTTCAGGTCAATCGCATCCCTGATGTGGGTTCCTGTGCCCTTTGTAGTTTCATTGGGGACGAATAAAAATGTCTCCTGGGCTTCAAATAAATAATAAAACTTTTCAAACTTGCCCCCTTTTTCGAAAAGAGGTTTTTGCTTATCTAATAATTTTCTTAAAGCATTCATAGAATAATACCAACTATTGATTAGCTGTGACGTAACAGATTAATTCCTTCTCTAAGTATTTCTTGCATGGGATGTTTAGAAACGTCTACAAATTCCCATAAAGCAATATCTTCTTCAATCACTTCGTAAATCCCCAGTGCTTCCATATCATCAAAATCTTCAGCCATGATGGCTTTTATCAAATAAGTGGGCAAAATATCCATTGGGGTTATTTTCTCAAACACACCCGTTTGCACAAATGCCCGTTCTTCACCACGCATGTTTGTATCCAATACATATTCTTTGTCATTCGAGTTCAGAAAAGAAAACAAACCAAATGCACGATGAAAACTTAACTTTTTACTGGATGGCGTTATCCATCCCAGCATCTCATAATAGTCACCTTCAGGGATTACGGTCACCTGATGATCGTAAAAACCTAAAAATCCATCTTTCTTTATTTTTTCACCCGTCAGCACATTGCCGGAAATGATGCGTACATTTTCGCTTTTCAAGTTGTTTTCCACGAAATTGGTAACGCATGCTCCCGCGTAAGTTTTATAGTATTGGGGGCGCTCCAACTCAGAACCGGTAAAAGATACCAGTTTAGAAGCATCGTATTTACCTTGTAAAAAGAGCTTACCAATTTGTGCTACACCAAAAGGGTCAATTGTCCACGCAATATCTCCTTTATTAATCGGATCGATATGGTGAATTTGTACACCTACATTACCTGCCGGGTGTGGCCCTGTAACTTTGTTTACTGTAACCCCTTTTATTTGCGAAAATATAGGAGACACTTCTGCATCAGCATTGATATTTACATGGATGCTACCCGATGTAAAAAGAGATAACACCTCAAATCCTGCCTCCACAAATTGTTTCTGATCTTTCAATAAAAAGTCATAATCAGGTGCGAGGGGGTGTGTATCAAAAGTAGAAATAAAGATAGCTTTGGGCGTATCTTCAGGGTTGGCTACAATACCGTAAGGGCGCTGGATAATATTAGCCCATACACCACTATTGAGCAGTTGCTCCTGTGCTTCTTCCCTGGAAATGCCTTTGAGTTCCGAAACTGTATAGGTTTTGAAAGTCTCGTACTCAATTTGCTGGTCGGCCAAAATTACGATTTCTAATAACTTTCGTTTAGCCCCACGTCTGATTTCGACCACCTCTCCGCTTACCGGGGATGTGTACTTTACATCAGGCAATTTTTTGTCAAATAATACAGGAGTACCTGCTTTAACGGTGTCCTTTTCCTTTACCAAAAGCTTAGGTCGTTCAATACCTAAAAAATCAGTGGGTTTTACTGCAAAAGTTTTGGGCTGGGCAATATCAATGATTTTTTTCTCTGCTTTTCCTGCAAGATTAATATCAAAGCCCTTTTTTAATTTTATTGTCTTTGACATACTTTATGGTTGCTGTCGATGTTTTGTTGAAAACGCTGCAAAAATAATCAAATTCACATAATAACCGCACAGATATGAATTTGATTCGAGCCAAATTAAAAAAAATTGCTTCAGGGAAGCGATGTATCTATATTTTTCGAAGATCATTCATTCACAACACATGAATTATACATTTCATTAATTGCATTTTCCACTTTTTCCATCAGCCAGGTGGGCGTAGAAGTGGCGCCACACACGCCAACGGAGCCAACATTTTCAAACCAATCCGGATCCAACTCTTTTTCGTTAACAATGAAATAACTTCTTTTGTTTACTCCCTTGCAAGTGTTATACAAGGCCTTTCCGTTCGAGCTTTTTTTACTACTTACAAAAATAACCACATCGTGGGCAGCTGCAAACTTTTTTAGTTGAGGTTCACGGTTAGATACCTGCCGGCAAATGCTGTCATTAGCATGTAAAGCTGCTTCCGTTTTATTGCATTGTGCTGCTTGTAACCTTTGCTCTATCAAGTCTCTTATGTGATAAAACCCCTGTGTGCTCTTGGTAGTCTGGCTATATAAAGTTACCGGCCTTGAAAAGTCAATTTTTTCCAGGTCTTCCTCTTTCATTACCACTATGGCTTCATTGTGTGTTTGTCCGGTTAACCCCTTCACCTCAGCATGGCCTTCCTGACCATAAATTACGATTTGCCCCTTCTTCTGAAGCATTTGGTCGTAAGAGTTTTTTACCCTGTTTTGCAACTTTAACACTACAGGACATGACGCATCAATCAGTTCTATATTATTGCGCATTGCCAATTTATACGTTTCGGGGGGTTCTCCATGCGCCCTGATCAATACTTTACAATCATGCAGGTTCTCAAATTGCTCCCTGTCAATAATGCGCAATCCTTTATCATACAACCGCTGTACTTCCATATCGTTATGCACAATATCTCCCAAACAGTACAGGGTTTCACCTGATTGTTGCATCTCGTCTTCGGCCATCTGTATGGCATATTCCACACCAAAACAATACCCCGAATTACTATCGATGTTTACTTTCATTATATCATCTTTTCAATTGTTCTCAATGATTTCCCGGGCCAATGCTACCACCTTGTCAATTTGGTCTTGTATCGTGATATTGGTAGTATCAATTTCTACAGCATCGCTGGCTTTTACCAAAGGGTTCTCCTTGCGGGTTGTGTCAATACGATCCCGTTCTGCCAGGTTCTTTTTTATGGTTTCCAGAGAAACTTCCCCTCCTTTTTCTAACAATTCCGCTTTCCTACGTTGGGCCCTGGTTTGTAAATCAGCTGTCATAAACACTTTTAATTCCGCATCCGGAAAAACATTGGTACCAATATCGCGCCCATCCATCACTACCTTTTTTTGGCTGCCAAGTTTCCGCTGTTGGGCAACCATCGCTTTTCGCACAGCAGGAATAGCGCTTACCGGGCTCACCATTTCAGACACTTCCATTCCCCTGATTTCTCTTTCAACATTGATGCCGTTTAAATAAGTTTCATTCGTTTTTGTTGCCTCATTGTATTGAAAGGTGATCAAAATATTACCCAAGGCCTTTTTTATGGCTTGCTCATCTTCAAGGCTTACGGTATTGTTAATAAAGTATAGGGTAACAGCCCTGTACATGGCCCCTGAATCCAGGTAAGTATATTCCAATACTTTTGCAACACCTTTGGCTGTTGTACTTTTTCCACAACCTGAATATCCGTCTATAGCAATGACAATATGTTGCATGCTGCTAAAGTTTATCTTCAAATTTCAGGTATTTGGAACAACAGTCAGAATTGAAATAAATGAGTGCGTACATTAACAATCTTTTACCGGACATGGAATTGGCCCTTTTTTGGGCAATTTTCTGGCTTTTTTACTAGAAGCACAAGCACCCATCAGCAAAATTACAATAAGGCCAAAATAAATAAGAAACCTGCTTTTTTGAATAATTTTCAAAGTATGGACTAAATTTTTCGTAAATGTAACAAAGTTAAAAAGATAAAAAATCCAAAATTTTAATATATCTGACAAGCATCATGTAAGTTTTTTGTTGTTTTTTACTTTTTTTCTTGCAACAATTTGTTATAAAAGTCGTCATATATAGTACAAAGAATTTCTCCAATATCAATATAACTAAACGATTATCATTGTAAGTGGATAAATTTTTTGATTGAGTAGTTTTAGGTTGTTGTATTAGTAGTTGAAAGGTGAGTCATTTGGCTCACCTTTTTCATTTTAAAGTTTTACTGTTTATTTGAAACAGAAATACTTTTTATTTTATCATCGAAAACCCGGATAAGTTCTTCAAACCCAAACCTGACCTTATCTTTTATGGTTAACAACTTTTCATCTGATATTTTTTCTAAGCCGTTCACATTTTTTAATAAAGTATAAAACGATGGATGGTCCAGCACAAAGGACGTTCCTGTAATTTTGTGCCTGATATCAGAAACTTCACTCTCGTTTCGGATTAATATGGCTTCAATCATTTTTTTTTGATAATAAGCAAATTCGTCGCGAATGGCTATTAGTGTCGAGACGTAGTTTTTGGGGTCTTCCTGAAAAATTTCATCCAATTCAGAAAAAATTTTATCCTTTTGTAAATCTGTATTTTTGGATGTAGTAGAAGGTTTTTCTGCCATAATAGGTAATCAGCAACGTTGGTACACAAAGTAACTGTTTATTTACTACATCTTCCCTATTTTTGCAAATGATAGAATAAAATATTTATTGCGGGTTTTATTAAACTTCATTATGTTACCAGTTAATTTTTCAGATAAAGCCATACAGGAAATCCAGCATACATTTTCTCATAAAAACATTCCTGATTCTTATGGACTGCGAGTGGGCGTTCAGGGTGGAGGTTGTGCAGGTGTATCGTACATCATTGGTTTTGACCAGAAAACAACACAGGATGTAGAATATCAGGTTGAAAATTTTCCGGTATTTATCGCCAAAAAAGATGTGATGTTTTTATTTGGTATGCGCATTGATTTTTATGAAGGAAATGAGGCAAGGGGTTTTGTCTTTATCAATCCGGACCAACAAAAAGCATCCTCGTAAATTTTTTTTAGCTTAATTTATTTTTATGGATTATCCCCAAAATATCAAAGTTACGGTAGATGCCGTAGTGTTTGACCAAAAAGGCCCTGGCAATTACGCTGTACTCCTGATTCAGCGAAAAAACCCGCCCTTTCAGGGAAAATGGGCACTTCCAGGTGGTTTTGTGGAAGATGAAGAAGCATTAGAAGTGGCAGCAGCCCGGGAATTGGAGGAAGAAACAGGCATAAAAAATGTAGCTTTACAGCAACTTCATACCTTTGGGAAACCTGACCGTGATCCCCGAGGCAGGGCTATTTCGGTTTCTTATTTTGGATTGACAGAGGCGTCTACCCAAACTATAAAAGCAGACACGGATGCTTCGGACGTACGTTGGTTTGACATTCATCAATTACCCGGGCTGGCTTTTGACCACCAGCAAATAGTGGATATGGCGATCCGTCAGGTTTCTGCAAATGCTTAAGTTTTTATAAAATAAGGTACAGGAGCACCCATCGCCTCCTGTGCCTTTTAATTACATTGTTACTGTTTCTGTACCCGCAATAATTGAATGTATCCATTGGAATATTGCACTCTGACAAAATAAATACCTTCGGCCTGCTGAAGACTTGATGCTTCTATGACCGTTTCATTGATGCCAACGGAATATGCTTTAATTTTTTGTTTTCTTCCTAATATATCAACGAGTGATATATCTGCTACACCATCAAAAGGGACATTTACAGTGAGACGCTCTTTAAAAGGAACTGGATAGGCGAACAATTCATCGGTATTTGACTTAATTTCTTCCGGAATTTGTTTTTTCTTCCCTGAAAATTTAGTGCCTCCTGCTGCTATTGCAGATTGAAACCTTGCATTAGTGTTCACTACTTCAAAAGAAATAGTAAGCGGCTTGCCCATTGCGCCTTGCATTTTCCAACCGGCATAAGGTGTAGCCGTCAATGTATATACACCCGGAAGCAATTTCCTTCCTTTATAATTACCTCCATCATCCATAAACAGCGCGTAAGGCCGGGCGTTTTCAACACTTTGCCACTGTATAGGGCCTTGCATTTCAAATTTAACACTGCCTACTTTTTCGGGGTCGGCATCTGCACGAATATTCAACCAATTGTTAGGCAGAGTAGTTAAATTAATAACATCTCCGTCTTTTAAGGGGTCAAAACCGGCTACTTCCTGGTTGTTTTTTGCGTTAATTAATGAAAAAGACAGCACTTCAGAATCAAAGGTGATTTCAAAAGATATTATAAGGGGTTTCCCATTTTCGCCACTCATATTACTTCCAGAGTAGGGAATTGCGGTGAGGGTGTAAGCCCCCGGAACCAGCCTTCTTCCAATATAATCCCCATTTTTATCACCGAACAGAGCATAGGGAAATACATTTTCAACAAATTCCCTTTTATAGGCACCTTCCAAAATAAATTTCACACTTCCCACCTTTTCAGGATCGGTATTAGCCCTGAAATCTATTCTTTTTGGTTTTCCGACCAAATTGATGACTGCCCCGTTCTGTACTGGGTTGTACATGGTGAAATCCGCATCTGTTTTAGCATCTACCAAAGTAAAACCCTCAACCATAGGGTCGCCATTTGTGGGTTCACAACGCTCAGGGGCCTCAAAAAGTCCCTTTGCAATGTAGGCACATTGATTGGAAAATGAAACCATTACATCTACAGAATTACCATTAGAAGAGAGCTGTGTAAGCTTAACAACTTGAGGACTGGCAGTAATTTCAAAGGTCTGGCCATTTACGATTAATTTACTTCCTGAAGGGGGATTACTGTACGTTACTTCTACCTCTTGGGTATAAGTATTATCAGCAGGGTTACAGGCAGTTTGCTCCCCTACTTTCACGTTTGTAATTTTTGAGATAAGGGCTACCAAAGGGTTGTCTGGAGTACCATATTGTCCCTTTACACCTTGGTCATCTTCGGCTTCAATATAATACTCCATACCATTAGCAGAAATATTAGCAGCATTAACTTTTGCCTGGTAATTATCCCCACCCTGCTTGGCAAGCATTTTATTCTTATAAACCAGTTGCCCCACACCACGGTAAAAGAGCTTGGCACTTGCCAACTGATTGGTATTATCCACAATTTTAGCTTTTACCATTAAATCTTCCCCTTCGCATAAATGAGTAATGGGTGTGAATGTAATGGAAGGCACTTTGTTAGGTAAAACAGCGACTTGAAAAGGGTTTGCTACCGGGTCGTTGGCAGGTAAAGAGGAAGTGGTATTTCCGTCAGTTGCCGTAATATAAAAATCTAAGCCGGGTAAAGTAGCAATGCTGGCTGGTGTAATACCTTCCCAAATATCTGAATTACCAATCCGTGACATAGGGATAAGCAAATAATTTGATTGGTTTTTGCCTTTGCAGAAAAGAGTTGCATTTTTTACAAATGGGGCTAAAGCATCTGAAATATTACACTTTATCGTGAGGCTGGTATTTTTTGCCTGGCCCTTATTAAGTATATCCTGGGTTTGCTGAGTCAAACTGATTATTGGTGCTGCCCCTGGGATATATTCACCCATAACGGTTTCTTTTTCTCCTTTATAGGTTATTTTCACTTCTACTTTCCTCAAAGTACCATCCTTTACTGGTTTGCTGGATCGGTATCGTATTGCGTAAGTATTAGAAATCAATTCACTGATTGCAATCAGAATAGGCTCAAAATCGGGGCTTGAAACTTCATATATCCCTCCGTTAGTGGCAGTAGCCAGCTCCCCATAATCTTGTTGCTGTGAACTGCTGTTCGTTTGAATTACAGCATTTAATATAACCGAACCTTGCTGCAACGCACTCAAAACTTGTGCTTTGTTGCTGGCACCAGTATCGTTATCCTCATCAGTAATAATAATAAATATTCTTTGTGCTCCAGGCCTGAATGCAAACTGCGTAGCAGAGGAAACTATGGCATCCCAACCAGGTTCGCGAATTCCCGAAGCAACATTACGCCTGTAAACATTGTTTTTGAAAAATTGCACATCAGTAGTAAGGATTCCATTTTCTTCCACAATTGGATTACCATTCCCTGCGTACTGTCCAAAACGTGTTAAACCCAATGCGAAGTCTATTCCCGCTGCAGCTAAATCATCCACAAAATTCTCCACAGCATTTTGAACTGCTACTATTTCATCACCCATACTGCCGCTATTGTCCTGAATAAAAACAATATCTGCTTTACCATCACCTGCTTTAGGTGGAATTACTTCAAAAGCATCGGTTTGCTCTACACCATTTTCACAAACTGAAAAATTAGATTTTTTCAAAATAGGGGTACCACTCAGTCTTACATTTAAATCAATAAATGGAAATCTCTGAGAGTTTAAGCTTTGCAGAATTGCTGAAAACGATGCCTGCTGTGCTTGAGCCCCCCCGACTCGGGTAGTAGGCCCTGTTGTATTTACTCTCCTAATAGAATGCTCAATAGCTTTTATTTTAATATTTTCTATGACCCATCCTTCTCCATCTACAGTTTGGTCTGAGGACATAGCAAAGGCTACTCTTACAGATTTATTCTGGTAACCTGCCAGGCTGATTACTGTTTCCTTCCACTCACTCTCTCCATAAACGGTATGCAGCCTTCTCCAGCTTTTTCCTTCGTTATCAGTAATCCAGACACTACCAAAATCATAAACATCTTCAATTTGGTATTTTTCCCGGTAGATCAATTTTATGGCGCCCTCACCTAGCTCAATCACAGGTGAAATCAAGAAGGAAGGACTCCTTTTAGCAGATTTGATAGAAGCTGACCCGGAAGGTATGATGCTCCAATCTCCCCCTGCTATTTCCCAATTAAACGCTGAATTGGAAAAGTCTGATGAAAATAAAGTTCTCCCTTCATACTCTTTTATAAAGGGACTGGTGCTTGCTTTTGTAAATTGCCCTTTTTGTGGATACAAATCATCCGTATTTGCATCCACCTGCGGGAGTGGTACTGGTGTTGATAACTGCTGCCCCTTTACAAGGGTAATTCCCAAGAAAATAAATACAAGGGATAATTTCAGGGAAAGAAAGAAGTAGTTTTTCATAATCATAGTGGTTTTTGGTAAAAAACAGTTTCCATGGTTATTGGAAATCAATAGTATTAGTATGTAGTATGACGCACAAGTCTCCAAAAATTCCCGATGATGTAGCTTTTTTTTGAGTTTTTACGACCATCCGTAGAACAGCCCTATTGAAAAAGCATAAAAAACCTGTCTGATAACCATTTCATGGCCATAGTGTCATCATGTTCAAAAAAAATCTGAGGGCTAAATCTTTTGATTTCAGATTTAGGGATAATAAAACATTCAGTGGGGCTGAAAGGCATATAAAAATTTATACTTTAATGCTAAAAAAATTTTTCACTTCTTAAAAAATCAATAAATATTATAAATTTTTACTGAATTTTTATTAACAAATTTATATTCAGATATTTATATTTTATATTACTTCGTTTCAAATAATATTTAAGCCAATGCTGAATTTTGTGAACCCTTATGAATCCCCTAATTTTGTTCCCTGAATTTTGTATCCTTTTTAATCTCTAATGAAAAACTTCCGCCCTGTTCTTGATCAACTCCCGCTTTTTGATACCATCAGCCGGATAGCTGCAGGCCTGGATATGGAATCATATGTAGTAGGAGGTTACGTACGCGATTTGTTGTTAGAAAGACCCTCCAAAGATATTGATGTAGTGTGCGTGGGCGATGGGATTACCCTGGCCAAAGCAGTGGCTAAAGCCATAGACAAAGAGAAAAAGGGGAAGCCCACCTCGGTAAATTATTTCAAAAACTTTGGCACTGCCCAACTTAAAAACCAAGACTGGGAGGTTGAATTTGTGGGGGCAAGAAAAGAATCATATAACCGCAATTCCCGAAAACCCATTGTAGAAAATGGCACGCTGGAGGATGACCAAAAACGCCGGGATTTTACCATCAATGCGCTTGCTATCAGCCTGAACCCTGCCACCTTTGGGGATTTGATCGATCCCTTCGATGGCGTAAAAGATTTAAAAAAAGGGGTAATCCGTACACCCCTCAATCCTGATGTTACCTTTTCAGATGATCCGCTGCGTATGATACGTGCCATCAGGTTTGCCACTCAGCTGAGCCAGCCCCCTCAACGCATCTTTGATATTGTTCCGGAAACCTTTGATGCGATCGCCAGGAATACAGACCGCATCAAAATAGTTTCGCAAGAACGTATTACCGATGAATTGAACAAAATTATTTTGGCAAATCAGCCTTCATATGGGTTCAAATTGCTGTTCTACTCCGGTTTGCTTCACATTATATTTCCTGAAATGGTTAAGTTACACGGGGTTGATAAAGTAAACGGAAAAGCCCATAAAGACAATTTTTATCATACCTTACAAGTGTTGGATAACCTTTCGCAAACCTCAGATGACCTTTGGTTGCGGTGGGGCGCTATCCTCCATGATATTGCCAAACCAGCTACCAAGCGGTTTGAACCAAAAGCAGGATGGACCTTTCATGGGCATGAAGACAAAGGCGCGCGCATGGTGCCTCATATTTTCCGAAAGTTAAAATTGCCCCTGGACAGCAAAATGAAGTTTGTGCAAAAATTAGTACGCCTGCACCTGCGCCCCATCGCCCTGGTGAATGAAAAGGTTACCGATTCGGCCATTCGCCGTCTGCTTTTTGAGGCAGGGGAAGATATTGACGCCCTCATGAAACTTTGCCGTGCGGATATTACCTCTAAAAACCCTGATAAAGTAAAAAGATACCTGCGCAATTTTGATAAAGTAGAGAAAAACATGCAGGAGGTGGAAGAGAAAGATAAGCTCAGAAATTTTCAACCGGCACTTACGGGTGAAGACATCATGCAAGCCTTAAACCTCAAGCCATCCCGGGTAGTGGGTGAAATTAAAACGGCCATCCGTGAAGCTATTTTAGAAGGAGAAATCAAAAACACGAAAGATGATGGTTATCGTCTTATGAAAAAAATTGCCAGAGAAAAAGGCCTGTTACCGGTTGGGAATGTTTCAGAAGACAAATAAAAATTCTTAATATTTACTACTCAGTTCAAAGGTCTGCTTATCAGAGTCCAGAAGATTTCCATTTTCACATTTTAAAACCCTCGAGGGATGTTTATTGATGATGGTGTGATCGTGCGTAGCCATCAGTATAGCCGTTCCGCTGTTATTAATCTCACTGAAAATTTTCATAATTCCTGAAGAAACTTCTGGGTCGAGGTTACCGGTAGGCTCATCAGCCAAAAGGATAACAGGCTCATTAATAAGCGCCCGGGCAATCACTACTCTTTGCTGTTCACCTCCTGAAAGTTGGTGTGGCAATTTCTGACCAACAGCACCCAACCCAACCCGCATCAGTACTTCACTCATGCGTTGTTTCATTTTAGCGCCGTCTTTCCAACCGGTTGCTTTCATCACAAAAGCCAGGTTTTCAGTAACACTTCGGTCTTCCAACAACTGAAAATCCTGAAAAATAATACCAAGCTTTCTTCTTAAAAAAGGAATTTTTGAAGCTGTGATCTGATGGATAGCATACCCAGCTACCTCGATTTCCCCTTCTTGCAGGGGTAAATCTGCATACAAGGTTTTGAGGAGAGAACTTTTTCCACTACCCGTACGCCCTACAAGATACACAAAGTCTCCTTTCTGAATAGTAAAACTTATATCATGTAATACCCGGTTAGCCCCCTGGAAAATGTTTGCGTTTGCTATATTTACCACGGGTTTATTGGAAAAAAAGGAGGTTGTTTCACTCATCAGATCTCTAGTTTTTGGAGCTTTCCAAATGGCAAATTCTTAATTACTTCCTGCAAAGCATTTTCCTTGCCTTCCAGTCCGTACTTCTCCAGGTTTTTCAGAGAGCGATCGGCCCTGAAATAGGCGACCAACACAAAATTATCATCCCTTAACTGAATATAATCTGGTATTTTTGCTTTACCTTTTACTTTGATGATGTACATGGTTAGAGGCTGGAAATTAGAGGTTAGAAGTTAGATGTCTAGTTTCTAGTTTCTAACTTCTAACAATATTATGCTTCTGCTGCTTTTTTATGATCGGCAAGGAATTTCTCAAGGCCACTATCAGTAAGCGGGTGATTGAAAAGTCCATCGATAACCTTGAAAGGACAGGTAGCAACATGCGCTCCCAGCTCTGCACATTCGACCAGGTGCATTGTATGACGAATGGAAGCTGCAAGAACTTCGGTAGGGTAGCCATAGTTATCAAAAATGGTTACAATTTTTCCAATAAGCTCCAGTCCATCAGTAGCTATATCGTCCAATCGGCCGATGAATGGAGATACATAAGATGCCCCAGCCTTTGCTGCCAGCAGGGCCTGCCCCGGTGAAAATATCAAAGTGCAATTAACGCGGATACCATGCGAAGAGAGGTATTTGATGGCTTTTACCCCTTCCCGGATCATGGGCACTTTTACCACAATTTTATCATCTATTTCGGCAAGGGCCGTTCCCTCTTTCACAATGCCTTCAAAATCGGTGGCAATTACTTCAGCACTTACTTTATCATCTACAATATCACAAATTGCTTTATAATGCGCCATGATATTATCTTCCCCGGTAATGCCCTCTTTAGCCATGAGGGATGGGTTGGTGGTTACACCGTCAAGGATGCCCAATTGCTGTAACTCTTTGATTTCATCCAGATTCGCTGTGTCAATAAAAAATTCCATAGTTTGTTTCAGTTTGATGAGTTGAACTTCTTACAAAACTAATGATAATAACGATATTTAACACTGAATTGGTTATGATGTTGACTGGGCAGCATGCTGTTTTACTTCTTCCGACAGAATTTCATCAATATCATCTACAGAATTATATAATTGCTCGTAAGAATTGATGATAAAATAACGGTCCTGGAATACATCTTTGCGGAAAGGGGTAAGCAGCATTTGCCGCACATCGTACTCAAAATATAACGCCGTTCCCTCCAGGCTGTACTTGGTTTCCCCAGCCGATGAGAGAATACCTGCGCCGTAAATGCGCATCTCTCCGTTTTCATGAATAAGGCCAAATTCTACCGAAAACCAATATAACCGGGAAATCAGCTCTATGGCATACGGATTGTTAATGTACCGGAGCGCGATCTTACTCAACGATTGCAAAAAATCCACAAATGATTGATTGGTGAGCAAAGGCACATGGCCGAATACATCATGAAACATATCCGGTTCTTCCAGATAATCCAGTTCGCTCAATTTCCGGAGCCAGGTAGATGCCGGAAATTTCTTCTCTGCCATCAACTCAAAAAAATCCTTCTCAGGAATCAGCCCGGGCACAACGGCTACCTCCCATCCGGTCAGTTGCCGTAACACCTCATTCATTTCTTCAAATTTTGGAATCTTTTCTGCTTCAAAACCTATTTTGTCTATTCCTTCCAAATAGGCGCGGGAAGCCGCTCCCGGTAAGTTAACAATCTGTCTTTCGTATAATAATTTCCACACTTCCCGGTCTTCGTCTGTATATTTTTCATAATTCTGCCGGCTGGCATCATATTTTTCCTTCATAACCTCAACACTTATTTATTTTCAACGTAAGCATAAACGTTACAATATTTTCAATATTACTATCATTTACGCTTGATATTTGTGAAAGTTTCTAATAATTTAAGCATTATTTTATTCATTTTCAAATACTAACAAATTTTTTTGCAAATTATTACATCTGGTCACAGTAGAAAAAATGCAGTATTTTATTACGTTTTTTAGTGATAATCATTAAAAAATTCTGAAATAATATCAAAATACAGAATAATAATTTCCCGGGCAATTCAATGTTGAATTGCCTTATTCCTGGATTAGATAATTTTACAACAACCCCTGATTATGAAGATTTTCAACATTTTAACAGTATTTGTTTCCATTTGTATTTTTTCTGTGAGCCTGGCCGGTTCAGGAAGCCAGTGGTATGACGGAGCCATTGTCCTGAATGACGGTACAGAACTGGCAGGAGCTATCAGCTACTCAGACGATGTGGTGCAGGTACATAGCAGCAATACCATCAAAGCATTCTCCACTTTGCAGGTACGCCATTTTACATTTTTTGATTCTGAAATGCAGGAACGCCGCAACTTCGTGCCCATAGACCGTTTTGTGACAGGAAAATCAATAAAACCCTCTTTTTATGAAATGGTGTGCCAGGGTCCAATTACTTTGTTACGAAAAGAAACTGTTTCGTACGAGTTGGCCAATGAACCTTATAAAGAGAGAGACCTGGCGCATGATACACGCAGCCTGCAACGATTCCAGCACGATGTGCATATACAAAAGCGTGATTTTGATTATTTCTTTCTCTATGAGGGTGGACTCAACCCTTTACGTAATTTTAAGAAAGACATCCGGCCTATCCTGACAACACATGCCCCGGCAGTTAACCGCTTCATTGAAACAAATTCACTTAATACAAAGGCCATTAAAGATCAGGAAAAAATCATTACATTTTACAATCAACTTCAGCAGGGCAAAGACATGGCCTTGCAGCATTAGTTAAGCGTATTCCTCAATTAAATCCTTTGCCAGTTTTGGTAATCCCATGGTAGCCGACTGTTCAATCAGGTGCAAATTTCCCCGCCCGGGAATATCTGGCAAACTGGGATCAATCACGTATTTCGGGGTTTCGTCACGCACATAATCCAGTAAGCCCGCAGCCGGATAAACCAACAAGGAAGTACCCACCACAATAAAAATATCAGCCTGGAGCGTTTCTTCCATGGCTACTTCCATCATGGGTACCATTTCGCCAAACCAAACGATGTGCGGGCGTAGTTGAGAACCTTTTTCACACATATCCCCCCACTTAATTTCCCAGCCTTTGATGGGGTAAATCAGCCTTTCGTCTACCGAACTCCGGGCTTTGGAAAGCTCTCCATGTAAATGGATTACATGGGAAGAACCCGCCCGCTCGTGCAATCCGTCTACATTTTGGGTGATGACGGTTACTTCAAAATATTGCTCAAGTTCGGCCAAAGCCTTATGCCCGGCATTGGGCTGTACTGAGAGGGCTGCTTTTCTGCGTTGGTTATAAAATTCCAGTACCAGTTGTGGGTTCCTATTCCAGCCTTCCGGTGTAGCTACTTCCATCACATCATGGCCTTCCCACAACCCATGGGCATCCCTGAAGGTAGGAATCCCACTTTCGGCACTAATTCCGGCCCCTGATAATACAACAATTTTTTTCATAACACTTTATGTAATAATTTTCATCATAAATTTAACAGGAAATACCTGAAATTCATTTCAATTTTTTATTAGAATGCAACTTCTGGCTATTTTGAGAGTATAGCTAAGTAAGTATTTTACTTTTGTGATAACACCATGCCCAGAAAAAAATCCAATCGCCGCAGAAATATTTTTATTGTCGTTATTCTTCTCATTGCCCTGGTTGCTACTGCCTGGTCGCAAGGGTGGTTGAAAAGAGAAAAACCGGTCGAAGTAGCATTGGCCGAAGCACAAACACGAACCATTGTTGAAAAAGTAAGTGCCTCGGGCATGGTACAACCCGAAAAAGAAGTAACCATTTCCCCTGATGTGCCCGGAGAAATCATTGAATTGCATATTAAAGAGGGTGACTCCGTGGTAAGTGGACAATTATTAATTAAAATCCGTCCTGATAATTTTGAAGCGGCACTTTCCAGGGCACAAGCTGTATTGAACCAGCAAAAAGCGGGGTATGCGCAAGCAAAATCTCAGCTGGCCAGGGCCGAAGCCCAGTTTATCCAAACAAAAGCTGCTTATGAAAGAAATAATAAACTTTACGATGACGGAGTGATTGCCGATGCAGACTTTGAACAAAGCCAGGCCAACTACCAAATAGCCCGGCAAGACCTGGAATCGGCCAGGCAATCGGCAGAAGCCGCCCGGTTTGCTATTAAAAGCGCCAAAGCTTCTGTGGATGAAGCTCAGGAAAACTTATCACGGACCAGCGTATTTGCCCCGGTAAGCGGCATTGTTTCCAAACTAAGTGTTGAACAGGGCGAAAGAGTGGTGGGTACTTCCCAAATGGCCGGCACGGAAATGCTCCGCATAGCCGACCTCAGCCAAATGGAAGTACGGGTAGATGTAAACGAAAATGATATTATCCGCATCAGTATGGGCGATACGGCCATTGTGGATGTGGATGCCTACGCTTACATGGACAAAACTTTCAAAGGCGTGGTAACCGCCATTGCCAACAGTGCCAAAGACCGGGCTTCACAAGAAGCTGTTACTGAATTTGAGGTAAAAATCAGGTTATTGAATGAGTCTTATCAGGATTTGATATCCGCTGAAAGTAAATATCCTTTTCGCCCGGGCATGACAGCCAGTGTTGAAATTCTGACAGAAAGAAAAGAAAATGTGCTTACAGTGCCGCTCTCTGCGGTAACCACCCGCCAAATACAACCTGATTCTCTATCGGCTAGCTCAGCAACATCATTAAGCGATGATAACCTCTCAGAGGTAGTCTTTGTCAATGAAAGTGGCACAGCAAAGCGAGTACCGGTAAAAACAGGCATCAGCGACTTCGATCATATTGAAATTACCCAAGGGCTTGCAAATGGTGAAGAAGTTGTTTCGGGGCCGTTTCAGGCTGTTTCCAAAGACCTGGAAGATGGAAGCACGATTAGTAGTAAACAGCAGCAATAAGCCTTCCGCTACCCACTGCCCATTTCTTCTTTCAATCTGGAAAGTTTTATCCTCAACTCATTCAAAATTGTGTTGAGAAAGCTGTCATGAATCAGGTTATTGGTTTCTTCAGGATCTTCCTGAATGTTGTACAACTCTTCGTAGGCAACCAGTTCAGGGTTTTCAATATCATACGTTTTGATGTATTTCCACTTCCGGGTGCGCACAGCTTCCTGGGGCCAGCTTCCCAGCTGGGTTTCGGGGGCTTCATACAAAATAGCATCCCTCCAGGGTGTTTCTTCATTCCGTAACAGGGGCAGTAAACTTTTCCCCTGTATGTTGTCCGGTGTTTCCAGGCCCGCAAGCGCCAGAACCGTAGGTGCAATATCAATATTCAATACAAGCTCTTCTGATTTCCCGGAGGTCACCTCCGGCCCATTGATGATAAAAGGCACCCGAATGGATTCTTCGTAGGCCAGCACCTTACTGGTAAATCCATGTTCCCCCAAAAACCATCCGTTATCCCCCATAAAAATAACATAAGTGTTTTCCTGCAATTCACCTGCCCTGAGTTTGGCCAGCACCGTACCCAAAGCAGCATCCATTTCGGTGATGGCGGCATGATACCGTTTAATATGGTTTTGCAGGGCAGCATCGTCGTTATAGCCATAGGAGGCAGCTTGTTCCCGGCTTCGGCTGGTTTTCAGATAGGGTGGCTTGGTGTCCAGCTTGTCATGACGGGTGGCGGGCAGTGCTATATCTTTTTCGTTGTACCTGTTAAGGGTTGAGGCTGTTACGTCCCAGTCAAAATTATTGTCCATGTGTGGCAACTGGGTACAATAAAAAAGTAAAAACGGATCATTATCGTCTTCCATTTTTTCTAAAAAATCACTCGCCTTTTTTGCGATATGGTCTTCAATAAACCCTTCGGCTACAATTTCCTTTCCATCTTCCAAAACGGTGCGGTCATAATAGGGGCCATTGGCCGTAAAATAATGGCTGTATTCAAACCCCAATTCCCTGGGAGAATCTCCCAAATGCCACTTCCCTATCATTGCTGTATGGTAGCCGGCTTCTTTCAGGTAATGGGCAACGGTCAATTCGCCTTCATTTAGCTTTCTGTTAAGCCCTACACCTACCACACCATTGGCGCTGCCGTACCTGCCGGTGAGCATGGCAGCCCGGCTGGGGCTGCAGATTGAAAGCGTAACAAAAGCATTCTGAAAGTGCATACCCCGCTGGCAGAGGGAATCAAGGGTGGGTGTAATAACAAAAGAATTCCCGGCACAGCCCAAAGCATCGGCCCTTTGGTCGTCGGTATAAATGATGATAAAACTTGGCCGCGGGTCTCTTCCACAAGCCGTAAATAATATTATTACTAAAATATATATTAACGAACAGAATTTATATTGCATCTAATATTCCGATTACATTCCGGCAGACCATAGAACAGTCCAGTAACGCGGAAAAATAATGATAAAAAAAATGACATTTTCCCAAATTATCTATTTTTTTAAAGCATCTATTTTAAAACACGAATTATGAGTGCAAGCATTGTAGAAAAATATTACCCGGGGCTTACCCCCACACAGCGCATTAAGTTGAATGCTATAGAAAATATTTACAAAAACTGGAACTGGAAAATCAACTTAATTTCGCGCAAGGATATGGATTTATTGTACGAGCGCCATGTGTTGCATTCATTGGGCATCGCCAAAATTGTGGATTTCAGGCCGGGTACCCGCATATTGGATGTTGGCACGGGAGGCGGGTTCCCGGGGATTCCTTTGGCCATTCTTTTCCCAAATACCCATTTCTTTCTGGTAGATTCTATCGGTAAAAAAATCAGGGCCGTAGAAGCGATTGCCCATGAACTGGCAGTAGAAAATGTGACAGCTCTCCAAATTAGGGGAGAAAAGGTCAACGGAAAGTATGATTTTGTAGTTTCCAGGGCAGTAGCCCCACTGAAAAAACTGTACCTCTGGTCCAAAGACAAAGTGGATGCAGAGAGCAGGCATAAGATTCCTAACGGTTTGCTCTGCCTGAAAGGCGGTGATTTGTCAGCAGAAATAAAAGACCTGAAACGCCCGGCCTACGAATACGCCCTCTCCGATTATTTTCAAGAAGAATTTTTTGAGACGAAAAAGGTGGTGCATGTACCGGTTGTATGAGCTATTGGCCGTTAGCTGCAAGCTACAAGCTTTTCTGGCTTGAGGCTTGCGGCTAACAGCTTAAAGCTAAACTCATGTTTTCTGCTTTTTCTTCTTGGCTGCCGGAAACAAAATATTATTCAAAATAAGCCGGTAACCCGGTGAGTTGGGATGCAGGTTCAGGTCGGTAGGCTCCTCCCCCACCCTGTGCTGGTAATCTTCGGGGTCGTGCCCGCCGTAAAATGTCCAGAAGCCCTTGCCAAATTCGCCATGCAGGTATTTGGCTTCATGGGCCGATTTGGTTTCGCCCAATACAACCACTTCCGGCCGGATAATTTCTTTACGGAAAGCGGTGGTTTGCCCCATAAACCCTTTCACGATGCGCTCGTGGTTTTGGGTAAGCATGGTAGGCACCGGATCCCATTTAGCCGAAAACTCAAATAAGTTGAAATAATCGTTTTCTTTACGCAACCCTCGGGAAGCCGGCTCCACATCAATATTGGAAAACTCATACTCATACGGATTGCGCTCTACCATAAAATTTTGAAAAGCAAAAGTATTGGTAAAATCCAGCTTCTGTTGTATGGCAGGATCAGCCTTATCGCCATCGTACATGGCCTCAACCATATCTACACCCTCAGCGGCCAATGCAATGTCGTAGGTGTCGGTGGCCGAGCACATGGCAAACATAAACCCGCCCCCGGCTACAAAATCCCTGATCTTTTTTACCACAGCCAGTTTCATTTCTGACACTTTGTTAAAGCCATGTTTTTTGGCAGTAGCTTCATAGTCTTTTTGCTGCTGAATGTACCAGGGTGCATTGCGGTATATGCGGTAAAATTTTCCGTATTGTCCGGTGAAATCCTCGTGGTGTAAATGTAACCAGTCATATTCCGGTAGCTTACCGTACATTACCTCATCATCAAACACTATATCATAAGGAATTTCAGCGTAGGATAAAGCCAGGGTTACGGCATCATCCCAGGGTTGTTTGCTTTTTGGGGAATATACAGCGATTCTTGGCTTTTGTTCCAATTTCATCAAATCCTGATTAGAAGAAGGGCTGGCAATCATCCCAATGATTTTATTGGCTTCAGCATCAGAAATCACCTCATAACTCACCCCACGTATGATTAATTCATTTTCATACAACTGTGCGTGTTTTACCATAAAACTTCCTCCCCGGTAATTGAGAAGCCAGTCTACAGGTGTACTTGCTTCCAAAACCCAGTATACAATCCCATATGCCTTAAGATGGTTGGCCTGCGACTGGTCCATCGGAATTAAAATATGAGAAGCGAACGTTTGAAATGAAAAGAGCGTTAATAATATCCCAAAAAATAATCTGCGCATAATCCTCTGAATTTAATTGTAAATAAGTCGGGAAATTCAGTAAATTCCTCACTCATCTTTCTCTTCAAGCATTATGCTGGTTATTTTGGGAACAACGTACCAAATTTTATGAATTTGACAAATAACATAGAAGAAAGCATAAAATCTATTCGTACCAACCTGCTTCGTACATCACTCACTGCCATGATTATTGCCCTGGGCATCATGGCACTAGTAGGTATTCTTACGGCCATAGACAGTATTCAGGCATCGGTCAACGAGAACTTTGCCAGCTTAGGCGTGAACTCCTTTAGCATTCGCGGAAAATGGCAGGAAAGTGGCAATGACCGCCAGGGTGGGAAAACTGTAAAGAAATATGAACCCATTTCGTATCAGCAGGTGAAGGATTTCAGACAAAGATTTGACTTTCAGGGGGCTGTAATTTCGGTGAGCACCAGGGTATCGGGTAATGTAGAAGCCAAACGGCTTTCTTTCAAAACCAACCCTAATATACAACTGTATGGTTCTGACGAAAACTACATATTTTCAGAAAATATCGAGCTGGAGAAGGGCAGAAATTTTTCAGAATACGACCTGTCCAATAGTACCAATGTGGCTGTAG
This sequence comes from Cyclobacteriaceae bacterium, assembly GCA_965230065.1. Lineage (GTDB taxonomy): Bacteria > Bacteroidota > Bacteroidia > Cytophagales > Cyclobacteriaceae. The sequence goes on from OZ245942.1 coordinate 6,304,841, forward strand.
TCGGTTACGAAACGATCAATGCATTGTTTCTTCCCAATGAAAACCCGGTCAATAAAGAAATCTCAGTGTTCGGCAATCAGTTTAGGGTTATTGGCACGCTCAAAGAAATGGGGGCAGTGGGCGGAGGCGGGAATGCCGACCGGAAAATTATTATTCCCATGCCCAAAGGACGCCAGCTGGCATCTGGCAATAATCTTAATTATGAAATTACAGTTTTGGTAAATGAGCAAACAGCCATCACTGCTGCTATGGGCGAAGCGATCAGTACAATGCGTGGCGTAAGACAAGACCCCATCGGCAGTGAACTGTCCTTTGAAATCAGGGAAAACAAGAGCCTGAACGAACAAATGGCTGAAATATCAGGATATTTACGCATGGGTGGTTTTAGTGTTGGCTTTATCACTTTGCTGGGCGCCTCTGTTGCTTTGATGAATATCATGATGGTTTCAGTTACCGAGCGCACCAGAGAAATAGGTATTCGCAAAGCCCTTGGGGCCACCCCACTGCGCATCCGCCAGCAATTTTTAATAGAAGCCATCGTCATTTGCCAAATCGGAGGGATTCTCGGGATGATACTGGGCATCGCCATTGGCAATGGGGTAGCGTCTTTTATAGATGCAGGCACTTTTGTCATTCCCTGGTTGTGGATGCTAACGGCCCTTGTTGTGTGCGTATTGGTTGGATTATTTTCGGGTTATTACCCGGCCCATAAAGCTTCTCGCCTGGACCCTATTGAATCGTTAAGGTATGAATAGAAGTTAGTTATATGTTTTGTGATTTTGTTCAAATGGACAAAAGTATGGCACCGAATAAAATCCGATGCCATGAAAAACAACTAAGTTTATAGAAAATCCACTTTACCGGAATCCAGGTTATAATAAGCAGGCACGATCTGCACATCTCCTTTTTCCACGGCATTTTTGATAATTTCAGAACGGTTTGCCAGCTCAGCAGCGGTAAGTTCGGCATTTTTCTTTACCACATCATTCACATCGGCACCTTCAGCTGAAGCCGAGATGGCCGGGGTAATGTGTGATAGCAAATGGTTTAAGTTATAACCATTATCCCCACCACTTACAGCAGCAGTTACAGCCCCGCAACTTTGGTGGCCCAGCACCACTATTATTTTTGACCCCAGGTGCGCCACAGCATATTCTATACTGGCCATAGAGGAAGTATTGGCTACATTACCAGCTACACGTACTGTGAAAATTTCGCCCAGGCCTGTGTCAAAGGCATGTTCAGGCACAACCCGGCTATCGGCACATCCTAATACAATTGCGTACGGTTGCTGTCCTGAAGTAAGCTCATTACGACATTGCTGGTCTCGCTTTTTTCCTTCTAATTTGTCAGCAACAAATCTTTCGTTTCCATCTTTTAATCGTTGTAATACGTCTTGTGTTGTCACAGTTTTTTTGGTTTTTCAGGTTAAACAATTCATTCAAAAATAAAAATAATATGGAAGTAGCCACACTATTCCTTACTTTTTTGGTGGATAAAAAAATATTTGCCCTGAACTTTGACTAAGCTTTGGCTGCGATAGCAGAAGTTCATGATCCTGTTTAGTTTGGTCAAAATTTATTAACGAAGCAGGGAAACCGTTCCTTTATAAATAAAATCCCCATATTTTACCTGATAAAAATATACACCAGGGGGTGCGCCCTCACCATGCCATTGAAAATCCCTTTCCTGAGAAATATACACAGAGGTTCCCCAGCGGTTGTATATTTCTATGTATTCAAATTTATTGGCACAACTTCCCACAGGCAGGTTAGGCAACTCAAAATACTGATTCCAGTCATCTCCATTCGGCGAAAAAACATTGGGAGGCACATACTCTTCAAAACCTACGGGCTGGTCGGTCAACCTTAATGTTACTCCTACTGTATCAGTTTTTGGCTCAAAGCAATTATTATCTGTTACCCTGAATACCAGCCTGAACTCACTGTCCCGGAAGCCTTCTTTGAGAAAGATACAATCGGGAACCCAGAAAAAGCGGGATGTTACCCGACCTATACCCTGTACCGCGGAAAAGCTGAAATTAAATAAGTTCCGGTCTAGCTCCTGTCCCTCAAAATAAATTTTATCCAGGGTGAGCAGCAGTACATCATTATCAGCATCTGTGGCCTCAATACGGAAAAATACCCGGTCCCCCACAGAAGTTTGTGCAGCAAATTCCTTATCACCTGAAACCTCTAATGGCCCATTGGCGGTAACCTCAGGCATAACATTTTCTGAAGGTAAAATATGTACATTCACCCGGAGCGTATCTGCCAAAGAAGTATTACAAACTCCCTCGTCTTTTGCTATGAAAAGGAATTCATAATGATCTTTCTGGTTAATATCTACATTATCGCAGCTAACTTCCCAGGAAAAAACCGAACCTACCCGCCCAATGCCCGAGGTGTTCTGAAAATTAACATTGGCATCCAGCAGGTCAAAACCATTGCCCTGCGCTTCCAGGGTAATAAAATCGTTATCTACATCATCACCTATTACATTGAATTTAAGGGTTTCTCCTAAAACCACTGTAATATCCGTTCCACTCAGGCCATTGGTAGATACGGTTGGTTCACGGTTTTCGGGCAGATTTACCAGTATGTCTAAGCGAAGACTATCCCCGGGTGTGGTGGTACACTGATTGCCATCATCCAGGTGAAAGGTAAGACTGAACCGATTGGTATCCGCCAGGTTGAAACGCTCGCAATCAGGTGTCCACCGGAAAACTTTGGCAATTTGACCGGAATCTGCCAATATGGTTTGAAACGACATACCCACATCGCGCAAGCGAAACCCATCATCATCCGGTACGGCGTCCAGGGAGAGGAAGTCCCCGTCATCATCTTTTCCCTGAATCACCAACTCATAACTTTCCCCTGCATCCAGGGTAACCGGAATGATATTTTTATTATCAAGGATGTAAGGTGTTTCATTAATTACTTCTTCAATTTCAAAAATCATCCGCATGGTGTCGATGAGCGGAAGGCTGCAGGCATCATCCATCACCAAAAAGTCTATGATGGCTGGTTCTCCATTGGTAAAGGGGCAGTTGGGCAAACAAATATCAAACTTAAGGGTGTCCCCTACACCTGTGGTGGTTTGTGAAACGTCGGGGATCATATTACTAAGGTCAGCATCAAAATTGACAGCTTTTGCCCGCACAGTTACCTTTTCGGGAGTATCGGGGTCGGTTACGAGTAGTTGTATACACTTTTCATCCTCTGCAGTAAACCGAATCACTTCAGTGCTGCCTTCATACTTTGTAGTGTCTCCCGGTACTAAAGCGGAAACTTTCGGAGGCGTACCTACCTGGCAATCAATCACCAGCATCTGAAAGTCACGTTTGACCGTTCCAATCTTCACGCCGTCCCTGAACTCGTCTACCGTTACCGCAAAAACATACAATCCCAGGCGATCCGGACGAACGGTAAGAAAACCTTCTTCATTGATAGACAAGTTGGGTGTTCCAGATACCATGTTTTCCAAGGCTACTCCCTCGACAAATTCAACGAGGGGATGCGGCGCCGGTGAGGGTACGGGCTGCGGATTAGAATTAGCTCCCGTTTCGGTGCTATTCAGCGGTACAGACAAACGATAAGACAGGGAATCTCCATCATTATCCGTTCCCCTGAAATCAAAATAAAACAATTCATTCACACATGCATAATCACTGAGCGGTGGAAATAATACCGGGGAAGAGTTGACAAATTGTTCGCCATTTTTCATAACCGGTGGGAACTCCAGGTAAAAGGTTTGCCCCGATTCACGTGGCTTGTCCAAATTACTGATGGTATAGTTACGGCAACAACGCTCATACACTACATAATAGCCAGCTTCATCACTGTAATCTGATGGTTGTAATTGGATGTCTGCAGTATACAATATACGCCGGGTGATTAACCGTGCATCGGCACACTCAGGATTGGTATAGGGAACAAATTCAAAGCCCACATTGAACAAACGCACCGATTGCACAAAAGCATTGTCACTTTTGCGGAAGATAGAAACATCTGTAAAATGGTCTTCAGCCCCAGGATTGCCATTTACATCATCAAAATACTGGATGAGGTTTAATTTATAATTGAAGCCATCAACATATATCAGTTCAAATTCACCACCCACAATATGAGTTGCTTTCAGGCTAACGGTTAAGGTAAGTTGTAGAATAAATATTAACAGTAAAGTTTGCTTCATACAGGTAGCTTTATTCTTTGAAGATAATAATATTATCAATACTATGACACATCCCGCACTACAAAAGTTGTAAATTTGCCGCAATTATGACGAAAGCCAGGAGACAAAAATTCATTCAGGCACTGCCCATTGAGCAGATGGCCGCAGAGGGTAAATGTATTGCCCGGGATAATGGCAAGGTAATCTTTGTAAAAGGTGTAGCCCCCGGCGATGTGGTAGATATCAGGATAGTTAAGAAAAAGAAAGGTTACCTGGAAGGTGTTCCCGTGGCCTTTCATCAATATTCTGAAAACAGGGTAGAGGCTTTTTGCCAGCACTTCGGGGAATGTGGCGGATGCCAGTGGCAGCATGTTCCTTACAGCATGCAAACCGCCCACAAGCAGCAGCAGGTGATAGACAGCCTGGAACGGATTGCCAAAGTAAAACTGCCTGATATTTTCCCTATCCTTTCTGCAGAAAACACACAGTATTATCGAAACAAATTAGAGTTTACATTTTCTACCGACCGGTGGCTTACGCAGGAAGAAATTGATTCGGATGAAGCATTAGACAAAAATGCCCTGGGTTTTCACAGGCCCCAATCTTTCAATAAAGTGCTGCCCATTCAGCATTGCCACCTCCAGCCCGACCCGTCCAATGCCATTCGCCTGGCCATTGATAAATATGCCAAACAAAAAGGGCTGAGTTATTACAACATCAAATCCCATGAAGGATTGTTGCGCACCCTTATCATCCGCACCACCAACATTGGGGAAGTGATGGTAATTGTACAGTTTGGAGAAGAAGCAGAAAGGAAGGAAGCACAACCGCTGATGAAGGATTTATTAACATATATTCAAAGCAGGTTCCCTGAAATCACCTCCTTGCAATACATCATCAACCCTAAAAAGAACGATACCTATGCCGACCTGGATGTACATTTATTTGAAGGGAAGCCATTTATTACCGAGAAAATGGAAGGGCTTTCGTTCCAAATAGGCCCTAAATCTTTTTTCCAAACCAACTCACAACAGGCATATGTGCTGTACAAAACAGCCCGTGAGTTCGCTGGTCTGCAAGGTGATGAAACCGTGTACGATTTGTACACAGGTACGGGCACCATTGCCAACTTTATAGCCAAAAGTGCCCAAAAAGTAATTGGCATTGAATACATACCCGAGGCCATTGAAGACGCGAAAGTCAACGCAATGGTGAATGAAATAACCAATACTGAGTTTTTTGCCGGGGATATTAAAGAAACCTTACAGGAAGATTTCATCTCCCTCCATGGCAAACCCGATGTGCTCATTACCGACCCGCCCCGCTCGGGCATGCACAAAGATGTGGTGAAGCAAATATTGGAAACAGCCCCTGAAAAAATCGTTTATGTTAGCTGCAACCCCGCCACCCAGGCCCGGGACATTGCCTTACTGGATGAAAAATACAAAGTAGAAAAAATACAGCCCGTTGACATGTTCCCCCACACGCATCATGTGGAAAATGTGGTGCTTTTGAGATTAGCTCAGTAGGCAGCAGCAGTTTATAGACTGCCTACTGCTACTGAAATTATTGCTTATACCTCCGCTACCTGCTTTTGCAGATAATCCCTGGCGCTTTCAACTGAATCAAAAAACTGAAAGTTGAGGAATCCTTTTTCAGTGGCTTCTTTTTTCACATTGTTGTAATAAAACTGCTGAAACACATCGTTGGGAACGACGGTGCAAACTTGCTTCAGTCCATGTTGTACGGCTTTGGGCATGATTTCCTGCTCCATCCATTTGCGTGAGGCCGTACCTACCGCCCCCTGCAATGTAATATCACTCAGATACACCGTAGCTCCTGTTTCCTTCACTACCTGCAAAATGGTATTGAAAATTTCCTGATACGATTCAGCCGTATTTTGCCGTTTCCAAATGGTGATTACGGTTTTTATGGAAGCATCATAAGTTACTTCCGCATAAGAATTGTCCAAATATTGTTTCATGTTTTTTTGCTGGCAAAAATAGAAGGCAGGTAAACTATTTGGAGACACACTTTCCCTGAAACCTTACAAGGATTTGATGAACTTGGTTATTGAAAGTTTTCAGGAACAGGGAGAAAAAAATAGTGGCAGTAGGCAGTGGCAGTCAGAACATCCTGCCTACTGCTACTGCCGCTGCTTACTGCCACTGAATCACTTCTCAAACCTATCCTTTACATAAATAATTTTGGTTTTTCCGTGGGGGGCCGGGTTACCGTTCTCATCAAGGTTGACAAATATCATTTTATCAATTTCAATGATGGTAGTCCGGGTCATTTTGTTGCGCACTATACAGTGCAAGGTAATCGATGTCCGTCCAAAATGGGTAGCCAGTATGCCCAATTCAATAATTTCCCCTTTTTTGGCAGAGCTTACAAAATTGATTTCAGACATGTATTTGGTAACCACCTTAATATTATCCAGCTGAATGATGGCGTAAATGGCAGCTTCCTCATCTATCCAGCGCAAAAGTGTGCCGCCAAAGAGTGTCCCGTTGGGGTTCAAATCCTCGGGCTTTATCCATCGGCGGGTATGAAAATTCATTTGGGGAGTTTGTTGTTCGTTTTTTTCGTTTGTATCCATGTTTTTTATTTGGTTTCCACAAAGTTAGTTATTAGACGGAAGACCGGAGACGGAAGTAAAAAAGTCTTTGGTCTTCCTCACATCAACAAGTCTTTATATCCCAAAATGCCAATGGCAATTAAGCCCATGATACCGACAAAGAGTACATAATAAATGGTTGGGATAACGGTTTTACGCAATACCAATCCTTCCTTGCCTAAAAACCCTACGGTAGCGGAGGCGGCCACTACATTGTGGATGGCTATCATGTTTCCGGCAGCGGCACCTACGGCTTGTAAGGCCACCATCATGGAGGTGGGCATCATCAGTTGCTCGGCCACCCCAAACTGAAAAAGGCTGAACATGAGGTTGCTTACGGTATTGCTTCCAGCTATAAAAGCCCCCAAGGCACCAATAGACGGCGCGAATAAGGGATAAATATTCCCTACATTGGTGGCTACCCATTCGGCCATTATGATGGGCATGCTGGGCAGCTCATTTACGTTCAACCCGGAATTGATATATATACGTACCATTGGGATGGTAAAAATCAAAACAAACCCGGCTCCCAACAGCATTTTGGCACTGTCGACAAAAGCGGCTTTGGCTTCAGAAGATTTCATTTTATGCAATAAAATCACGATAAGCCCCACAAAAAGCAGGATGGTGCCAGGCAAATACAAAGGCGTGCTGCTGGCCGATATTTCTGAACCAAGAATGTTGTTCCAGCTAATTTTCACATTGGTGAGCCAGCTTTTGAAAGGCAACTGGGGCAAACGGCTCAGTACAAGAATGACCGCTACCAGCAAATAGGGCAACCAGGCTTTAGCTAATGATATAGTAGGCTTTGCGAGCTGTGCTTCATTATCCACTTTTAATTTACCCATCCAAAATGATGGCCAGGTAGATGGCTCAGTAAAGTGCCATGACTTTTTGGGTAACAGAAAACCGCGTTTGGCAGCAAATACCACAATGGTGATGCCCACCAACGCTCCCAATAAAGATGGAAACTCAGGGCCTAAAAAAATGCCGGTGAGGCAGTATGGTATGGTAAATGCCAACCCGCCAAACAAAGCAAACGGAAAAATAGCCAGTCCTTCTTTCCATGATTTGTTTTTGCCAAAATACCGGGTCATCATGGCGACCATGAGGGTAGGAATAATGGTTCCGGCAATGGTATGCAGCACCACTACATTGGAAGTAACAATCTGGATGTAGTCCATAAAGGAAGCGTCTACAGTAGCCAGTTGGCTTTCTATTGCAGGGCCTGTGAGTCCACCCCGTACGCCTACCAAAATGGGTGTGCCCACTGCGCCAAACGTAACGGCAGTACTTTGCACCATCATGCCCAACATTACCGCCGCCATAGTAGGAAACCCCAAAGCCACAAGCAAGGGCGCCACGATAGCCGCGGGCGTACCAAACCCGGCGGCCCCTTCAATAAAAGAACCAAACAACCATACAATGATAATGACTTGTACCCTCCGGTCAGATGAGATTTCGGCAAACCCCTGGCGGATAGCGTTGATGGCCCCGGAATATTTGAGCAGGTTGAGCAACAGAATAGCCCCGAAAATGATGTACAGAATATCAAAAGTGATGAATAACCCCTGAATGGTAGAAGCAATGACGTTCAGCAAAGAAAAATCCCAGGCCAGGAGTGCTATGAAGATAGTGACCAGAAAAACAAGGGGCATGGCGGTGCGGGCAGGAACCCGAAAACCAATCAACAAAATACCGGCAATAAGAATAGGGAGAAACGCCAAAAAGGCAAGCAAGGTGAGCGACATGCAGCAAATCAGGTTAAGGTTGTTGTATTAATGATTTCTGCGAAAGATAGGAAAATTTTTTTATTCCGTTGGCAAGAATTTCAATTCCACCAAAGACCGGCAAACGGTAACCTACCGCTACGATGGGGCAGGCAACCGCATAGAAAAGAAAGTGGAGATAGATGATGTGGTAACCACCACCCAGTATGTAAGGGATGCCTCTGGCAATGTACTGGCCATTTACAAAGATACCACCCTGATAGAGCAGCCCGTATACGGCAGCAACCGCTTAGGCCAATACCGCCCCCAGGCCACCCTGGCCAATGGCAGCCTGTACCTGGGTCAGCGTCAATACGAACTCAGCAACCACCTGGGCAACGTTCTGGCTGTAATCACTGATGAAATAAAAGTAATCAACAACCTCCGTGAGCCGGTGATTGTGCAACAACAAGATTACTATCCTTTTGGGTTGGGAATGGAAGAAAGAAAGGTGGAAAATGAGGAGTATAGGTATGCTTTCAATGGTAAAGAAAAAGACAACTCTTTTGGGGGGAGTAGTGTCTATGACTATGGGTTCAGGATCTACAATCCAGAACTTGGAAAGTTCTTGAGTGTTGACCCGTTGACTAAGAGCTATCCTTGGTATACACCTTATCAATTCGCAGGGAATAGACCAATTATTGCAATAGATGTTGATGGATTAGAGCCATATAGTACAAATGGTGAACCTATAGACCAGCTTGAGAAAAGCAATTTATCAAATGTGGATGCGGACAGAGATCGTAATATTTGGGATGACTTAAATAGTCATAGTCAAGGTAAGCAAGCAACTTCCGTCTCTGGAGAGAGAGTAGATATTCAAGGAATAAATCAAGCAATTGGAAGAGAAAGAAATGTTGATTACTATTCGCTTGATATTGAGAGTTTACCTTCCGGTTTGTCTAAAGAGGATTTTTTTGAGAGTTTCAGAGTATATTTGAATCACTTTATTGGGGCTGGTACTGATTTTAAAGAATTTAGCATCGAAGATCAACAGGTCTGGCTTTCTTCCAATCCAATAGGAGCAGTGATGCAATTTGACGGCTCTCCAATTTCGTTTGAGAATGATTTTATAGAGGACTGGATCAGTGATGATTTAACCGTTATTGTTACTGATTACAACGTTGCTACAACTCATAGTTATTGGATTTTTTCAACTGCAACAACATTAAAGAATGGTGGACATGCTGTTTCTGGATCTAGACAATTTGGTATTTCACAAAATGAAAATGGAGGTTACACATTTTGGACGAGAGGAACTGATAGAGCACATAATGCATTTGATGCATTAATTTCTCCGGTCGTCTTTGGAAGTGGAGAACAAATATGGACAGAATTGTTTAAAAATGTAAATACTTTTATTAATGAAAATGGAGGTAATTCCTCAATAGTCAAACCTATAAGTAAAAGGATACGAGATTAAAAAGTCTATAAATGAAAAGGATATTACTTAGTACCTTACTAGCGGGTTTAACCCTTGCAATAGCTGTGCTGGTTATAAATAAATTTACACAAAATGATTTTAACTTTTTAAATGCACATGGTTTTATGTTATTCGTTTACTCGACATTCATTTTTCTACCATTTTTGTTTTTGACCTTCCTTATTTTAAATTTTATTATTAGAATAACATTGAGATATAATCTGCTGTCAATCCCTGTTCGTATGCTAATTTCTTTTATATATTTCTCGTCAATCTTTATTTTATTTTCATTTGGCGAGAGTTACATTAAAGAGTTTAATACTTACATATTTATTTTCTTATCTAGTTTGATACTGACTATTTGTAGTTTACCAATTATTTCTCATGTTAAGTAAGGATCTGATGTTTCCAACCCCAACTCTTTCGGATATGTCATCCGAAAGTTATTACCAAATAGGATTTGTAATCGGTGCGCCGAAGCGGCCGGGCATTCAATGACAGGGAAAGCCTCTTCTATTTTTCCAAAACCCAGTCTGGAAGCCCCATTACCTTCCAGATGCAAAAGGTACAATAAAAACGCAACCAATTTTTTAAAATACAGGCCTCATGAAAATAAAAACCATTTACACCCTGTTCCTCCTCTGCCCGGCACTGTTTGCCCAGGCACAATTGTATGCACCTGAGATAAAGGTAGAAAATATTGCTGATGGCAAAGTAGGTATAGGTACCGCAATAGTAGACACAAAACTCCATGTGAAAGATGATAATGAATTGGTATTGAAAGTAGAATCTTCTGCTGCAAGCTCTCAATTATTGTTAGAAAACACCTCACAAGGTGGAAACCAGTGGCATGGCGGTGCGGGCAGGAACCCGAAAACCAATCAACAAAATACCGGCAATAAGAATAGGGAGAAACGCCAAAAAGGCAAGCAAGGTGAGCGACATGCAGTAAATCAGGTTAAGGTTGTTGTATTAATGATTTCTGCGAAAGATAGGAAAATTTTTTTATTCCGTTGGCAAGAATTTCAATTCCACAAAAACCGGCCGGTGGTCAGAAGCAACAGAATCAGCTATGACTTTTGCCGACAACTTTTTCCACCGATTGGCGGGCCTGTACATTACATAATCTATTTGTTTGGTAGGTTTTTTTGAGGAATGGGTAGGCGTACCTGGCTCCAGTGACATCTGCCAGTTTTTACGCAGCAACTGAATGGACTCGCTTTCTGGTTGCGCATTCAGGTCGCCTGCAAGGATGCTGGGCATAAGGTCTTTTCCTAAAACCGCATCTATTTTTTTTACCTGCGCCATCCTATCGCTCATCAGGCGGGTGTGGTCCAGATGGGTGCTTATAAATCGGATGGTATCACCACCAGGCAATTTTATCAAAACAGCAAGGGCCGTCCTGGGTTCTTTTCCTCTAGAAAAAGGTAAGTTTACGTTCTGCACATCAATGACAGGAAAAGCGGATAAGATTGCGACCCCATACTCACCCCCATCATACCGCATGGCTTTCCCAAATACCGAAAACAGATGTGTACGCGCCCCCATTTCAGCGGCCAGGTCCATGCCATTTACGCGCTGTGTTTTGTTATCAATCTCTTGCAAGGCCACCAGGTGGGGCTTCGCGTCTTTGATGATTTTGGCAATTCTGTCCAGGTCAAAGTCATTGTTCAAAGTGGCCCCGTGCATGATGTTGAAAGTCATCACCCTGATGTTGTATTCACTGTCTGAAATCTGCGCCAAAAGACACGTATTCCAGAGGATGCTACAACAGAAAGCTGTTATTAACTTTATTTTTTTCATTTGATTATTTATGCGACTGCACCGGCAGCCCGGTCAGACAGCCGTTCTACAATAACATCAAACTTAAAACAATCAACAAAAAACGACCAACCTCAATACAAATCCCAATTACCCTTCAAATAATACTGATACAACACCGGATTGTGAATCGTGTTCACCTCTACCGTATCTACCGGAAAACCATAAATATCTTTCCCAAATGAAGTCATGAGCAACATGGCTTCCTGGTTGAGCCATTCGGTGGATACACCTTCAAACTGTAAGTTTCGCAGGGCAGATTTCAGGTCTACTTCCATCTCCACTTTTACTCCGATAACCCATCCCCACTCCCCCATCGTCAGGATTTGGTTATGCAGGGGCTGGGTCTGAAAACCGGCTGCTTGCACTGTTTTATCAATACAAAGAAAAGCTTTTGTAGCATAATACGGGCTGCCTGCCTGGGTAATGAGCAACCCATGCGGGCGCAAATGTCGGTGGCATAACTGGTAAAATTCTTTTGAATACAGCCTGCCCAATTCCACTGTTTTGGGGTCGGGCAAATCGACGATAATCACGTCGTAATATGTTTTAGTTTGCTGCATAAAAGTGTGCGCATCCTGGTTGATAATGGTTACCTTTTCATTGGACAAAGCCCCTTCGTTCATCTTCAAAAGAGCCGGATGATGTAAGCCCAACTCCGTCATGGCCGGGTCCAGGTCTACCAGCGTAATGGTTTCCACCTGTGGGTATTTCAAAACTTCACGGGCAGCACACCCATCGCCCCCGCCCAGAATGAGTATATTTTTTGGGGTTTTGGATAAGGTCATCACGGGATGCACCAGGGGTTCGTGGTACATTTCTTCGTCCAGGGAACTGAGCTGCTGGTTGCCATTGATGTACAGCCAGTAATCCTCCTGCCATTGTGTGATGACGATGCGTTGGTAGCGGGTTTGTTCGGTAAAAATAATCTTGTCTTTATAGCGGTTTTGCTCTCCATACAAAATGATGGGATTGGCAAAGAGCACCCCAAAAACCAAAGCACCGGCAATGACCACGGCAAAACTGCTCAATTGCCACTTCACTTTTGTTTGCAGTTGCTGCCTTAAAATAAAAAAGAGGATAAGCGCCACCGAAAAATTAATCGTTCCCAAAATAAAAGGTGTGTACGTCAGCCCTAAATAAGGCAACCCAACAAAGGCGAAAAACAAACCGCCCAGCAAGCTGCCGTAATAGTCTTTTTCCATTACCGAAGCAATGTTGATCCGAAGCTTTTCAAAGGTTTTGTTCAGACGGATGACCAGCGGGATTTCCATACCGATGAGGATACCAATGAGGATGCTCAGGGCATAAATCAAAAAGCCGGTATACAGGGTGTAAGCCGCGGCCGTGTAGGCCAGCAAAGCAGAAAAGGAAGTGAAGATAGAAAGCAAAAACTCAATAATGACAAACTTTTTGAGCAGGTTGGTTTTGATGTATTGGCTTATCCGGCTGCCCACCCCCATAGAAAAAAGCATGATGGACACAATCATGGTCCATTGAAAAACCGAATCGCCCAGGAAGTAAGTAGCCAGTGTAGATAAAATATATTCAGCCACAATGCCCGCCAGCCCGGTGGCAAAAAGGGCGATTTTGAGGATGTTGGATTTGAGTTTGATGTTTTTTGTTGATTGTTTATGGTTGTTCTATTTCTTTTAATTTCTTTCAGTCATTAATTCTTTTTTATCTTGCTGATATTGGTGTAGGAAGTCAGGACAAAAATCGTAATCGTTAGGCCAATAGATTCCCCGTCCATTTTCATACAATTCAACTCTTTGAAAATAAGCTGGATCTGCCAGAGGTTTACTTAATTTATCTTCACCGATGAATGGAGTAAAATCAATAGTTTTCTTAGTATCATCGCTGAAAGAGAAATGAATCTTCTTGTTACCTAGCACTTCATAACTTGTTATGCTTATCATTGCTTTCTAATTTTAATCTAAAGGTTCAATTTTGTCTAAAGTCTCATGTTCCCTGGCTTTTTGCCAGTTATTTAACAATTCATCCCGGTGTTCTATTGCCCATTCAATAGCCAAAGACTTAGCTCGCTTTGGTAAACTACCCTCCATTATCTCTAACGTTTTTATGTCAATCAGGGCTTCATCATTTTGATAAATTACATGAAAATGTGGAGGATTATGGTCTTTATAAAACATACGGATTATTATTCCATAGAATCGACTTATTTCAGGCATCCCTTGGCTATTTAATGATAAGCAAATTTAGTAATTTTTCAATAGGGAAAGTTATTCCTTAATGGCCACAATTGTGAGTATACAGGGATTTGTTGTATACCCACTAACTCAAAATACAACCTACAAAGAATACGTAATCAAAACAGACCCGCCAATATAAGCAAAAGCCTCTATCAACCCGGCGCCTACATTGGGGTGCTCCTGATTAATGAGTTCGTCGGTGAGGTTGCGGCCGGGCAGTAATATTTTGTCTGTAAATAACCTTACCAATGGCAGGAATAATAAACCCAGCCCTACATCAAGCCCTACGTTGGTGAGGGATTCAGCCCAGGAGAAAAAGTCGGTCATAAGGCCGTAACGAATGAGGTTGCCAATGGAAATGATGGCCCCGGCAACCCCCAGCCCTACCGGAATGTTGTCTTGTTCTATGTAATCATGCACATTGTAAGGCACCATTAAATTGTAGACCCAGGCCGTGAGCAACAGCAAAACCTGCCCAATGCCCCAAAAAGCCAGGGCGGTAACCACGCCTCCGCCTTCACCGGAAACAGCCCCCAGAATAATCAGCCCGGTCGCAATGCCGTTGGCCGCTTCTATTACGCCTGTTCCGGCATTACGGTCTTCAATAATTTCTTTATACACACTGAAGCGGCGCAACATAAGCTTGTCATTGATGATAATGGACAAATTGAGCAAAACAATGGCGAGAATTCCGTACAGGAAAATATCAATCAGGTCTTGCACCAGTCCGTTGCTTTCCCCAATAATGGCACTGCCAATAGCCAGCAGCAAACCGATGAAATACCCCACATGGGCAATGGCGAAGGCCACATTGTCTTTTTCTACCAACTCGTGTTGTACGTTAATCTTACGGTGAAAAAGCTGGTAAGCCAACTTGCCTATTAAAAAAAGAATGAAACAGGCAGCAAGGTAAACAAGGGCCGTTAGGGCAACATCCAATGTCATCATAATGGGGTAGTAGTTTCAGGTTTGAAGTTTAAAGTTTTTAGTTGATCGTTCTAGTTTCAAGTTTGCTTAAGCCTAAAATAGGTTATCTTTAGGTAGAACTTGGTTTTGGAAGAAAATTGCAGTGATTCGCTGCAAAAAGTGTTATTTTTGTAACAAATTTCAAACTTTTCTTTCAATTCCCCAAGCTCGTAAAATAATGCGGTAGGATGCAAGTCAATTGTAGACTTATTTGTGTATTATGCCATAATGACAGCAATTATACAGGGCATGGTAATTGAAAAGAAACGAACGATTTACAGAATTTTGAAAAAACATGGAAGTGACAGCAGAAAATAAACTCAAGAAAATCATCATTGTAGGCGACCGAATATTAATCAAACCCAAGAAGCAATCAGAGCAGACAGACAGCGGTTTGTTTTTGCCACCGGGCGTACAGGAAAAAGAAAGGGTGCAATCGGGCTATGTGGTAAAAGCCGGCCCAGGTTACCCTATACCCATCCCTGCCGAAGAAGACGAACCCTGGAAAGACCGGGACGAGCAGGTTAAGTACATTCCCCTGCAAGCCAAAGAAGGCGACCTCGCCATTTTCCTGCAAAAAGGTGCCGTAGAAGTGAATTATGCCAAAGAGAAGTATTACGTAGTTCCCCAGTCATCTATTTTGATGCTGGAAAGGGAAGAGGATTTGTATTAGAGTTTTCAGTGGCAGTGGCAGGTGGCAGTAGCAGTAAACTAAACAGTGATGAGAAGCTTTACTTTGGTAAAAATTTATTTGGATGTTTTACCATTCCGCCAAGCATTCTGCCTACTTCTTCGTAATCCTTAAATAATTTCTGATATGCATCTTCATTGATATATCCACAATCTTTGGCAAAATCAAGCCATATTAAAGTTTCGGTACACTCTCCATCTGCATCAGAAATTTTGGTTACAAAATGTTTAGGATAAATCCTTTTCCGATAACCTTCACCAATATTTGCACAAACAGATCTGGAAGAACGCCTGATTTGGTCAGTAAGAGAGTATACTTCTTCTTTTGGAAATGATTTTGTTATGTTGAAGATTTCCATTGCCAGCCCGTAAGCTAATTGGTATACTTTTAATGATCTAAACCCATTATTCATCTACAATTAAGTTAACTTTATCCCAATCCTTCCTCCTGATCCTGAAAACTGCTACTGCTACTGCTACTGCTACTGCTACTGCTACTGCTACTGCTACTGCTACTGCTACTGCTACTAAAATTACCACTACTTCCACATATCCCCAAAAATCCCCTCACGATTAAACACCTGCCACAACCCTCGACTGCTCCATCGCCTGCACAATATCTTCCATCACATCTTTCATATTTTCCAATCCTACGGAAATACGGATTAAACCGGGCGTGATACCCACTACTGCCCGCTCTTCATCACTGAGTTTGGAGTGTGTGGTAGAAGCGGGGTGCGTTGCAATGGTTCGGGTATCACCCAAATTAGCCGTAAAAGAAAGCATTTTGAGGCTATTCAAAAAGTTACGGCCACGCTCGATACCACCATCCAGTTCAAACGTTATCATTCCACCCCCGAAGCGCATCTGACGTTTTGCCAGTTCGTACTGCGGATGGGAAGGCAAAAACGGGTATTTCACACTGATAACATCTTCCTGGTCCTCGAGAAAGTGCGCCAGTTCCATCGCGTTTTGGCTGTGCTTTTCCATGCGTACGGCCAGAGTTTCCAGGCTTTTGGATAAAATCCATCCATTGAAGGGCGAAAGTGCAGGCCCCGTGTGACGTGCGAAAAAGCGCACTTCTTTGATGAGTTCTTTGCTGCCTAATACTGCTCCGCCAATCGTACGCCCTTGTCCGTCAATAAATTTGGTGGCGGAGTGCGTCACCAGGTCTGCACCCAGTTCCGCAGGGGTTTGCAGGTAAGGCGTAGCGAAACAGTTGTCTACATTGAGCAATACGTTGTGTTTTTTTGCCAGTTTTCCCAACCACGCCAGGTCAATCAAATCGAGACCGGGGTTGGAAGGGGTTTCCACAAAAATCATTTTGGTATTGGGACGGATTTCAGCCTCCCAGGTTTCGGGATGATGAATATCCACATAAGTATGCTCAATACCCCATTTGGGGAAAAGCTGGGTCAGGATTTGGTGGGTAGAACCAAAAACAGAACGGGATGCCAAAATGTGGTCGCCATTTTGTAAAAAAGCAGCCATGCTGGTAAACATCGCGGCCATGCCCGAGGCCATGCTCATGCCATCTTCCGTACCTTCCAGGGCACAAAGTTTCTGTATAAATTCATCGTTGTTTGGGTTAGAAAAGCGGGTGTAAATGTTTCCCTGCTCTTCGTCGGCAAACAAGCTGCGGGCCTGCTCGGCATCTTCAAACACAAAACTGGAAGTAGCATAAATGGGCACGGAATGCTCCCGGTGCTGCGACCTTTCTATTTGTGTTCTTACCGCTTTGGTTTCAAAGTGTTTGTAATCAGACATTTCAATTACTTTTTTCTTTTCTTTATTGTCTGTATAATTTTTTCGATACTTTCTCTCAATTCTGGCAGAATATCTTCTACAATTCCCCACACTGCCCACAAATCTACTCCAATATAATCATGAATCAATTTATCCCTCATTCCTGCTAAATGATTTTGAGGTCTTTTAGCACATAGCTCCTTAAATTAGGATGTAAGGAACGTTCAGTAACCAAATCAACTTTAACCCCTAATTTCTCTGTAAGTTCTTGTTCCAATCCTATTATATCCAACAGGTTGACCCTGGTTTGAAAGTCAATAAGGATATCCAGATCACTTTCAAGCGTGTTATCTCCTCGCGCATACGAGCCAAAAACCCCAATTTTGGTAGGGTTGTATGGGCTTACTGTATCAATGATTATCTGTTTTTCCTTATTGCTAATCATCAGGATTTTTTTCAAATCTAAGACATTTTCATCTATAGCGAAACTGCAGTTTCGCGTTACACTCAAACTATCTCAAAACTGGAGGTAATTTTTGCTGTTTTTTCCAGGGTTTTGGCCACTGAGCAATATTGCTCTATAGAAAGCTGTATGGCCCGTTTCACTTTGTTTTCATCCAAATCACCTTTCAAGGTAAAGTGCACATTGATTTTCTGAAATAAAGATGGCACAACATCCTTTTCTCGTTCCCCATCAATGCGTACCTGAATGTCTTCCAAAGGCTGCCGCTGTTTTTTCAGTATTTGAACCACGTCAATGGTACTGCAACCACCCAAACCTGCCAGTAATAATTGCATGGGGCGCATGCCTTTATTGTTACCACCAATGGCCGACGAACCATCCATTTCCAAGGTTTTTCCTTCTTCATTCACCGCTTCCATGTGGAAAGCATCGTCTTTTCTCTTGAGTTCAATTTTCATTTGCTTGCTTTTATTTTGCTCCTGTTCATTTACATTTGTAAAGTAAATACTAAAAAATTTAAGTTGTACAGCGAATTTGCAATTTCGCTTTACCATTAAAAGCAAAATCATGGAAGAGATTACAGTACAGGAACTCAAACAAATGCAGGAGAGTGGAGAAAATTTTCAATTCATTGATGTTCGGGAACAAAACGAATACGATGCCGCCAACCTGGGCGCACAACTCATACCCCTCGGCGACATCCTGAACCATGCGGATGAAATTGCACGCGATAAGAAAGTAATTGTGCACTGCAGAAGTGGCGCACGTTCTGCCCGTGCTATTCAATTACTGGAAACCCATGAGGATTTTGATAACCTTTACAACCTAAAAGGCGGCATTCTGGCTTATCAGGAAGCGTTTTCTCAGTAGCAGTTGGCAGTATTTTTTAACTGCCTATTGCCTACTTCTCCAATGGAGGAATCCGCAGTTTTTGTCCGGGATAAATTTTGTCCGGGTCTTTGAGCATGGGTTTATTGGCTTCAAAGATTACGTTGTATTTATTGGCGTCACCGTAGTATTCTTTGGCGATTTTGGAGAGCCAGTCCCCTTTTTCTACCGTGTGGTATTGTGCTTCTGGAGCAGGTTTTTTCACAGTAATGTTGCTTTGTACACTGCCCACGCCTTCCACATTGCCTACAGCCAGAATGATTTTTTCAGCGGTTTCCTGGCTGTCAACTTCCCCATCTAAAATTACCTGATCGCCTTTTAGTTTTACCTGCACGCCTTCACTTTCCAGTTGCAATGCTTTGATGTGATCTAACAGTTGCATTGCTCCCACTTCTTCTTTCTTTTCTTCAGGAGCATCGGCTCCAAATCCAAAGATTTTTTCTCCGGCATCTTTAATGAATGAAAATAGTCCCATATTCAATTTAGTTTATAGTTTAAGGTTAATTGTTTGATGATTATAATGTAGAATTTGGGACAGATGCAAAAATCCAAATTTCTAAATCCCAAATAAATTCTAATGAATAAATGATAAAAATTTAAAACGAAAAAACCTTAAGTTTAGATTCGGACTGGCCAGGAAAAGTTGTTTCTGAAACTTTTAGGCTAAACAGATTTGGATTTAGAGCCTGGGGTTTTGGATTTTAAAAGAAGTGGTGCCCAGAACAGGAGTCGAACCTGCACGTCCTAACGGACACATGGCCCTCAACCATGCTTGTCTACCAATTCCAACATCTGGGCAAAAAGTAGGCTGCAAAATTAGATATTCTGGGCGATAAAAAAAGCAGTTCAGTTCAAAATATTTGGAAATTTGGCAGAGAAAAGAAGTTTGTTATAATTTACCCCTACCATTATAGCTACAAGCCATGAGCCTCAAGCTACAAAATAATCTTCTGAAGCTTGTGGCTCAAAAGTACTCGTTACATAAAAAAGTGGGGGTAAATTGTAGGTTTTTACAAAACCCCTACACTAAAGCCTTACAATTTCATCTTTCAGGGAATAGACAATCGCAAGCATATCTTTTTTTGATGTTTCATCGATACCATGCTTGTCCAGTGTCTTCATGATATCATCCACAGCAGCCATATATTCAGCTTCGCTTACATTCATTCCCTTGTGGGTCGTTATCATATCCCTGCCATGATATGCCTCCTCTCCACCTGTGCCTGCACAAATAAAATCCACAAGATGTCCTTTGATTTTCTCAAAGTTTTCAGGGTCTTCTTCTTTAAGGGGTAAATAACGCGCCTGTATTTCCGGGTTCTCCAGATGAGCTTTTACGATATCATCTGCCAGGGCTTTGATGCCTTCTCTTTTTCCCAGTCTTTCATACAAGCTTTTTTGTGTTGTGGTTTCCATGTTACTTTTCTTTTTTGGTTGAACATTCATTTGAATGCTTCAAAAGTAACTGCCCGCAAAACATAGCTTTGACACATTTTATTCAAAAATTGGTAATTCTGGTTCAAAGTAAAGGAAAGTGCCTTAAGCAATGGCATTGGCATAATCAGAGGGCAGGATGCCAAACCTTTTCTGGAAACATTTAGAGAAATACGACAGGCTGCTGAAACCGGATGCATAAGCAATTTCAGAAATATTGCCTTGTTGTTTTTCTATGAATTCAACAGCCTTTTTCAGACGGTACTCCCTGATGAAATCATTGGGAGAAAGCCCGGTAATAAAAGTTATTTTTCGGTACAACTGGGACTTACTCATTCCCATTTGGGCAACAAAGTCCCGTACACCAAAGGCTGCGTCACAGCCATTTGTTTCCATAATGTCCATTATCTGGCCTAGTAATTCTTCGTCTGCCGGGTTCAGGGCTGATATTGCATTTTCTTTTCCCCTGGAATCAGATGTGTAGGCTTTATACAGGTCATTGACCAGGGAAGCTACCATAATCTGCCCGGCTGGGGTAATGGCTCCTAACCGTTTTGCCAATTTTACAGTGGGACCGAAAAACTCTTCATCCCCGGATACCGGAACCCCGGCACTAATTCCTATGCGGGCATTGATTTTACCATCTGTAAAAGAGTTGTTGTGCTTTCCTAACTTTTCCTGTATGGCCTGTGCACACAAAACCGCCTGGGTTACCGAAGTAAAGGAAGCCATAAAACATTCATCTGAGTGTGCTACTGCAAGCCCGTTGTGGTTATGCAATACCTTGCTGAGCATTTCCCTGAAACCCTTTATCAGTTTATGAAAATCCGGAGTCGCAACTTTTGCTTTAACTTGCACCTTCCCATCCAAATAAATGACCATGATGGCCCGGAATGCCGGGTCGTTGATGATAATATATTCTTCGTTGCTTTGGTCATCAGGGTCTTCAATCCTTCCTAAAAAGGCTTCTACGATGTTGGGCTCCACTTCTATGACCTGATTGGGAATTAAGCCGTGGGCATGATCGTGGAGGTCTTGGACCGATTGTTTGTCAGGGGCTTCTACCAAACAAAAAGCCATGCCTTTATCTTCATCAAACCAATAAGTTAACCCTTTGCAATCAAACTCATGTTGAATCTTTAAGTCCTCCTGGTGTGCAGCCGCCACTGCTTTTGCTGACACTCCGGGTATATCATGACGGTCCATAAAAATTGGCATAATTGGAAAGTTTGGGCTTTATGACTGATTACTTGCATCTCTTACGTTTAATGTAAAAAAATTATGGGAACATGCAAATGGGTGTACTTTGCTACATTTATTAAATTCTATAAAACTAATTGTACTTTGTCAGATTTGAATTTAGTGCAAATAAATATGCTCGTCTTGCCCTTTGTTTTTTTCTCTGACAACGTAGAGCTAAGTGCAAACAAGTAAAAACGCCGGATATTGTACTGCTGGACATTCCTGACCGGCGAGTACAAGCAGAAATCCGCACAACAGACCTTTAAGTCTAGCGGGGCAAGTAATAAAAATACCCGTCTTCCGCTCCTATCAGCAAATCAGGTGTTCCGTTTTTGTTCCAATCTACTATCGTTGGACTGGTGGTGTGTCCGGCCAGCTTTTTATCGGCTATATTTCCTCTGTTGGTAAACTTTACTTTTCCACCTTCTTCACCCACATTTTCCAATAAAGAAATATTTTCACTGTTGACCAGCAAGTCCAGGTCGCCGTCTGTATCCCAGTCGGTAAAGCAAAATTTTCGTCGGCCACTGCTTCCGTATTTTTCGGTATTGAGGCGTAACACACCCGCGGTACTGTCCTGAGCTCTGTGTTTGTTATCAAACCCAGCATTATCAGTAGCATAAAATATCCTTGCACCTGGTTTAAGCCACAACTCACCATCACGTTCAAACCGTTCAAAATAAGCCAGGTAGCCTTCGTGGTCCAGCATCACCAAGTCCATCAAACCGTCTTTGTTCCAGTCAATGGCCTGAGGCGTGGTGCGCCATTGGGTAGCCAGCTCGTTGGCTTCAGGGTTCCACCAGTTCCATTCGGGTTTTGGAACTGCACCTTCCCAATCTACCTGCACCAATTGCGCCTGACTCAATTGGGGTGAACCTTTTGTCCCAATATTTTTGTACCATTCCACTTTTCCCCAGATAGAATTGACAATGATGTCTTTTAATCCGTCCCCATCCCAATCCTCTACGGATAAGGTGGTATACCCCCACTTGCTTTCACAAGGCCCCTGAATGGAGCCGTTTTCCCCGGCCTGTATGCGAATCTCCTTTCCTGCTGCCTGTAACAGCACTGGTTTGTTCCATTTTGGGGTAATGCCCCCACTCAGGTTTTCTATATATCCCAAATGTCCTGCTGAACTACCGCAAATCAAATCTTCATCCCCGTCATCATCCCAATCTACCGCATAGGGCGTAACCAGCGCCCCAAATTTTACTTCATGGGCTTCCTGGAAAAAATATGCCGGGTTATTGA
The DNA here is from genome assembly GCA_965230065.1 of Cyclobacteriaceae bacterium. GTDB lineage: Bacteria > Bacteroidota > Bacteroidia > Cytophagales > Cyclobacteriaceae. Next base: position 6,327,540 of record OZ245942.1, read on the forward strand.
AAACAGGCATTCCATTTTCTGTTGTTCCGGTATTTTCTACCAGAGCTACCCTGCCATCTTCATCGCCCACCACCAAATCCACGTCTCCATCTTTGTCCCAATCCAATGCCACCGGAATGATCATTTCCAGGTCCATTTTGATGGTTCCGGTTTTATTTTCCAGAAACTTTCCTTTGGCAAACTCCGGTTTTTCCCGGCTGCCTATATTTTCAAACCAGGTAAACTTATCTACAAACTCACCACAGATAAGGTCCAGATCGCCATCATTGTCAAAATCTTCCATATTGGGTGTGGGTGCCCCATACACGTCTATGGGCTGCCCTCCGGCTTCCAGTTTTCCTTTCAGTTCATATTTTCCGTCTATATTTTCTATCAAATACACATGACCGTGCAGTGGGCCGTTGGTCCAGTTACCATTTTCATCAAAGGCGTTGTCCCATCCGTAATCGCTCCACTCGTCCATGCCCACGATGATGTCCAGGTCGCCATCATTTTCATAATCTACATACTTCCATTGGTTGAACCTGATTTTTTCGTGTTGCTCTTCCAGCATTTCTGCGGGAAACAATTCGGTAGGTTTTTCAAATATGGAGGCTTTAAAATCACTGTATTCCACTCCAGGGCCTAATACCTTTGCCTCTCCATTTACAAAAGAAACTTGCAAATGTTTGCGGCCTTCCCCAATTTTTTGAGGGGCAGCAAAGGTCGGCATTTTTTCGTTGCCCGTCTTGTTTTCAAAAAAGTACAAACCTTTAAAAGGCACGTCCGGACAGGCAACTACCAGGTCATAATCCCCGTCATCATCATAATCCATGGGCAGGGGCCAGGCCCAGAGACCAACCCCCAAATCGGGTTTGAGGCCGGGGTTATTATAGGTTAGTCTCTCCAGGGAAGCAGTTGTTTCTGTCTGGCTTTTTTCAACTGAGGTACATTGCATCAATAGGAGAGCAATGAGAACTATCAGGGTAGGATTTTTAAAATAATGGTGCATGAAATAAAAGTGTAATTTTGATGTAAAACAGATTAGATTCCAAATTAAAGAAATAAGTAGATATTCAAATTAAATTTACAACTTTAAATCCCCCACCTAACCTCCCCCAGGTGAGGAAAAAGCTGTGTCCTCCCTTTGGGGAGGCCAGGAGAGGGAAACAATATTTTTAATTCTGTACTTAATCAAAATTTGGAATTTGAAAGAAATAACACGAAACTCGTAACGCTAAGTATTTACCCAACTTTTTAAGCAACTTATGAACCAACCATTTCTCAAAAAAGCCCTTCCCCACATCATAGCTTTTGTGGTATTTTTAATTGCTATGAGTGTTTATTTTTCTCCTGTTTTTAGTGGGAAAAGCCTGGTACAAACAGACGTGATCCAATTTAAAGGGGCGCTGAAAGAAGCCCGTGACTACCAGGAACAGGAAGGTGTTGACATACAATGGTCGGGCAGCACGTTTAGTGGCATGCCCGTTTGGATGGGACTTACCGATAATATTTTTCATGCCTTTCACCGGGCTTTCAAAGCTGTATTTGCCGAGCCTATCCTGCTTTGTTTTTTGAGCTTCACTGGTTTTTATATACTCCTTTCCATTTTCGGTGCAAGTCCCTGGCTGGCGTTTGTCGGTGGGGCTGCTTATGCCCTGTCTACTTTTACATACCAAAGCATTGTGGCCGGACATATCAACAAGGTATTTGCCATGGCGTATATGTCGCCTGTGCTGGCAGGGGTGCTTTTAATTATCCGGCAGCGGTACTTATGGGGAATCGTATTGGCCGGTTTTGCCCTGGGCATGCAAATTTTTTATGGCCACATACAAATCAGCTATTACCTCACCATCATGATTTTGATATTGTCACTGGTGTATGCCATTTATGCCATCAAACACAAAGAAATCAAACAAATGCTCATCACCGCAGGTATTTTGGCAGGCGTGGCCCTGATTGGAATCGGTGGGAACACCGCCAAACTCTGGACACTGGCCGAATATGGCGAGTCTACCATCCGTGGTGGGTCCGAGTTATCTGCCAAGCAAACCGAAGGGGGCGGACTGGATAAAGAATACGCCCTCAGCTACAGCTACGGCATTTGGGAAACTTTCAACCTGTTCATTCCCCGCTTTATGGGAGGTGGTTCGGTAGAGCCTCTGGGCGAATCCTCAGAAACTTACCAGGCCCTGATAAGCCACGGGGTGCAAAGGCAACAGGCCGAACAATTTACAGAGAATATCCCCACATATTGGGGCACGCAGCCTTTTACCGTAGGCCCGGTATACATTGGTGCCGTCGCTATCTTTCTTTTTGTGCTGGGGCTGTTTCTGATTAAAGGATATATCAAATGGTGGATTGTCATCTGTACCACCCTCGCCATTTTGCTTTCATGGGGCCGGAACCTGGAATGGTTTACCGACATTTTCTTTTATTACGTACCCCTGTACAACAAATTCAGGACGGTAACCATGGTGCTCACCATTGTGCAAATTACCGTGCCTTTGCTGGGTTTTATAGGATTAATTCAAATTGTGCAGGGGAAAATAGAGAAAAAGAAAATTATCAACTCCCTGAAATATGCCTTTGGCATTTGCGGCGGTATCGCTTTGTTTTTCGCTTTGCTTGGCGGTTCGTTGTTTGATTTCACTTCAGGTAGCGATGCCAACCTTTCACAGGCGGTGGGTGGTGCCGACTGGCTGGTAGAAGCCGTGCGGGAAGACCGGGCCTCCATGCTACAGGCTGATGCATGGCGCTCCCTGATTTTTGTTGCGCTCACTGCGGCAGCCATCTATTTCTTTGCTACTGAAAAACTAAAAGCGGTTTACCTTTTTGTGGTGCTGGGTGTATTGGTATTTGCCGACCTATGGCCTATGGACAAAAAATATTTGGGAAATGACGATTTCACTACCCAAAGCCGCCTCATCCGGGATGCCTTTACGCCTACCCAGGCAGATACACAAATACTAAAAGATGAAGGACATTACCGGGTGTTTAACCTTACGCCCCGAAATGGGCCATTTAACGATGGGGTTACTTCTTACTTCCATAAGTCTATTGGCGGATATTCTGCCATCAAGCTGGGGCGGTACCAGGAGCTGATAGAAGCCCACCTCAGCCAGAACAACCGGGCGGTGCTGGACATGCTCAATGCCAAATACTTCATTGTGCCGGGGCAAAACAACGCCCCCGTGGCCCAAAGAAACCCGGGCGCGCTGGGAGCAGTTTGGTTTGTAAATGATTTTGAAATGGTAGAAAATGCCGACGCGGAACTGGCCGCCCTGGAAGGCTTACAGCCTGCGGAAACCGCTATTATTGACCAACGGTTTGCCGAGCAGGTAGAAGGGCTTTCTATTCAGTCCTCGCCCAACGATACCATTTATCTGGAAAGCTACCATCCCGACAAAATGGTGTACCATGCAAACACCAGTTCGGAGCGTTTGGCTGTATTTTCTGAGATTTATTACCAGCCCGGCTGGCAGGCGTATGTAGACGGGCAGCCGGTAGAGCACTTCCGCGCTAACTATGTACTCCGGGCCATGCGTGTACCCGCTGGTGAGCATACCATCACCTTTGCGTTCATGCCCACTTCCGTATACGCCGGAAAAACCATTTCCATCATCGCTTCTATCATTCTTGTGGTACTCACCATCCTAATCATCGCCAAAAAAGTGATGGATAAGAAGAAAGGGAAGGTTGAAGAGAAGAAGGAGGTTTTGTTTTAGAGATTTTTTGATGAGTATGTAATATAGACTGCGGGCTTATTTTGCTCCATTGCAAAAAAAATTAAATAATCATGAAAATTAGAGACTGGATTAACAATAGTTTTACAGTAAACTCTAAGATTAAATGGCCCTGTCCGAATTGCAATAAACCAACTCTAAAAATTGATAAAGAAAAATTTCATTATGACGAGACTGCTGGTTCAAAAATGAATCACCAGAATGAATTTTGGGAATTTGAATTAGCAACCTTAATTTTTAGTGGTAAACTTATTTGTGAAAAATGCGGAGAAACGGTGACTATTACCGGGTATGGTTCTATCGAATCCATACAGTACTATGACCAAACTACTAATGATCTTCAAGGAGAAATTTTTGAAGAATTTGAGCCGATATTTTTTCACCCACCACTAAATATTTTCAAAATTCCAGAGAATTGTCCTAAAAAAGTAAAAAATGAAATAATAGACTCGTTCAAATTGTTTTGGTTCGATTTACCTTCATGTGCTAATACATTAAGGACATCGCTTGAGCACCTATTAAATGAAGAGAAAGTGAAGAAGGCAGCAATGCGTAAGAAAGGAGGACTAAGAAGACTAAAGCTTCACGAAAGAATATTAGAATATAAGAATAAAAACAATGAAGTGGCTGAATTCCTTGAAGCAATCAAGTGGATTGGAAACACAGGTAGCCATATTGGTGCACTTGAACGCACAGATCTACTGGATGCTTATGAATTGCTAGAATTCTCATTGAATAAGCTATTTAACAATAAAGAAATAGAACTGCAGAAAATTACTAAGGAAATTAATAAACGGAAAGGAACCAGAAAAAAATAAGAGCGCTTCCCCGGATGAGTATAAGCGAATTCCGGGGTCTCCCACTTCTAAGCAAGAGATGCCGGAATTCGCCGGGCGCCGGGCGCTACGCTCATCCGGCAAGACGTGCCTTTTTTAATCTGACATAGTACAAATAATAACCGCCAAAACAGTTCTCTCATAAAACCCAACTCCACAAAAAAGAGTATATTTGGTTATGCTAATAGAAAGGACAAAAGACGAAATTTTAATCCGGGTTCCCTCAAATACAGACCTGACAGGATTGCAACGGATTTTGGATTACACTTAAATTTCGGGAAATCGCTTCCAAAAGCAAGGCAACCCAGGAACAAATTGATGAGCTTGCCAAAGCATCAAAATCATCCTGGTGGGAGAAAAACAAAAGTCGCTTCCGCAAGTGATTATCGAAGTAGATCCCAATATTGTCTATAAATTTCTTTCATGACAAAAACCAAACTCTACATCGCCACCACCCTTGACGGGTTTATTGCCAGGGAAGATGGGAGTTTGGACTGGCTGGATGAACTTCCCAACCCCAACCAAATTGACTATGGATATGGAGAATTTTATGCTACCATTGACACCGTGGTGATGGGCCGGAAGACGTATGAAGAAGTGCTGGGTTTTGGCGTAGACTGGCCCTACGCCGACTGCAAAACGTATATCATCACCTCAAAATCAGATTACCAAACCAAAACTGAAAACTCAGAAGTAATCAGCCAACTTACATCGGAAACGATAGAAAGCATAAAAGCTGAAAGTAAAAAAGATATATGGGTAGTGGGCGGGGGAAAAGTAATCACAGCATTGCTCAATCATGGACAAATTGATGAAATGATGCTTTGTCTTATTCCCACTATATTGGGGAAAGGCATACGGCTTTTTCCAGACAGTCCGGCAGAAACTAAGTTTGATTTAATCAACGCAGAAACTTTTGAAACGGGCGCCGTCATCCTGACTTATAGAAAAAAAGTAAAATAGAAAATCCTTTCTTGCGCTGGACTCCGTCCAGTGCGTAACAAATGGAATGCAGGACTCCGTGCGTCTTGTGCGGATAAGGTTTATTTTTGCCATGCGATGGACAGCATCCTAAAAGTCCTGCGCCTGTAAGGGCGCCTATAAAGTGAAATAGAATGCCCCCCTAAAAGTACAAAATAGCCAAACCCTAATTACCCTACCGAAAAGACGAACCAAAGACGAAGGAATAACGAAGGAGAGACGAAGGATACATATACCTACCTGGGAGATAATTTATAGGAAAAGTACAAATATGCTGTAATTATTTTCCTTTTGCCAAATAAACCCCGTCCGATTTCAGCAACACCAGCTTCTGTTTGTACAACGTACCCAGCGATTTCTTGAATAACTTTTTGCTAATGCCAAATTCCTTTCGGATGAGTTCGGGGTCACTTTTGTCTGTATAAGGTAAAAAGCCTTCGTTATCTTTCAGTTTTTCCAAAATCTTCTGGGCATTGGGTTCAATACTTTGGTGGCCCACTGCAAAGAGGCTCACGTCTATCTTTCCATCCTCCCGAAGTGGTTTAATATACCCCTTGCATGCCTGCCCAATTTGTAAAGGCTCAGGGATTTCATTTTTATATACCAGCCCGGCATACGTTTGGTTAATGACAACAGAAAACCCCAATTCGTTTTCGGCATACACCAGCAGGTCTACCTCCTGCCCCATCTCGATATCTTCGTCAGCTTCATGTTGCAGGAAGCCTTTCAACTTGGTAGTGCCCACCAGCCGGTGCGATATTTTGTCAATGTATATGTACACCACATACTTGCGCCCTTGCTGCATGCGGGCTGCCTGGTTGCGGAAGGGAACAAAGAGTTCTTTACTGACTCCCCAATCACAAAAAGCACCAATTTTATTGACTTCGGTTACTTGCAGGGAGGCAAATTCCCCCAGGGTAAACAGGGGTTTTTCGGTCGTGGCCACTTGTCGGTCTTCGGAGTCCAGGTACACAAAAACCTCAATCTCATCATCTAACTTCATGTCATCAGTGATGTATACCCCGGGCAGGAGGATGCTATTGCCCTCATCATCTTCCAGATAAAACCCCTGTGGCAGTTCCCGTTTGATGGTTAATGTTTGATATTCACCAATTTTTATCATCTGTCGTTCTTCTCATAAAAATCATGTACATGTATTTACCCAAATACTTTTTTTAACAGAGTTATCACCAGTCCGTTAAATTCTTCCGAAATCTTAAGCGCATAAGTTAACCCTAAAAATACAATGGTTATCAATGCAGACCTGAGCAGAATATCTATCCAAACGGAAAAGATTTCAGGTAATAGGGTTGAAAGGTAATAGGTAAGCAGTATAATACCAACCAGCATGAGGGTACGCCTGTCAAAAGGTTGCACATGGAATTTCTTCCATACGAATACGAAGTTGATGGCCTTGCCTAAAAATACCGACAGCAGGGTGGCCATGGCAGCCCCCGTAATGCCGTAAACCGGAATAAAAATAAGGTTGGTAATCACCAGCAATACAGATAATGAAACCACCCCCACCAGGTTAAATTTGTAATATTTGGACTGCACAATGATTTCAGAACTGACCCCCGCCCCCATTTCTACCAGGCGGGCCAGGCCGATGAACAGTACCACATACTTTCCGGCTTCATAAGTTTCGGCATTGGGAATGATGTTGAAAATGGCATCAATATTTCCCCAAATTCCCAGAAAAAGCAATCCGCCCACAATGAGCTGGTTGATGGCCGATTTCCGGTACAATTCCCGCACTTTATCATGATTTTCATCAGCCAGCTCTTGGGAAAGAATGGGTGTGGTGATTTGTGAAATGGCGTACCGGGGCTTTTCAATGACTGTGCCCATGTAAAAAGCGATGGCATAAATCCCGGTTTCTTTCAGCCCCAGCAGATACGGAATCATCAGCGTATCTATTTTGGATACGATCATGGAGCCTAACCCCGCGAGTACAATAAACAGACTGTATTGCACCATTTCTTTTAATAATGATCTTTTCAAAAACTCCTGCCGGATGTTGAAAAACAGCACTTTTGACTGAAAAATATATTGCAGCAGCAGCAGGTCAATCAACCCATAAGTGATGACAATGCCGGTGACTACCTGGGGGAAGGAAATCCACCCGGCAAAATAGAGCAAAACCACGCCTGCTAACAGGGCTTTCAATACGACTTCCCTATAAAAAGAAGTGGTTACGGTTTTCAGGTGTACCCGCATGTAGGCTTCCAGAATGCCCTGGAAAATAAGGAAAAGCACCAGGGGAATGATATGGTAAAAGTATTGGTTCAGTTCCTGCGCGTTTTTGTCATAAATGGACAACCAGAAATCACGGAACAGCAGAAAAATCAGACAAAAGAGGGAGAACCCCAACGTGCCATACGCCATCAGCAATGGCAAAAAACCCTGATGCCCTGCTGCCGGGTTTTTGAAAATGGGAAAGAATTTTTCGGTAATGCGGGGTGTGCCCAGCCTGGCCAGGGAGGCAAAAAGCATGGCTACATTTTGCACGGCCGTGATGAGGCCAATTTCGTCAGCATCCAGAAACTTGGGAAACAGCCACAGTATGTTGAAAGCGCCGATGGCTACGCCTACATACGCAATGATGGAAGTGAGAATTCCCTGCCGGATGATGATGCCCATACTAGAATGGTGGTATTTTGAAATGCGGGCAAAGATAGGAAAGACTTCGGAAGTTTTGGAAACTTCCGAAGTCTTCCTCCAATATGTCCGCCACTTACTTACAGAGCCACAAGAAGTGGCGGGCAAATAATTTTACCGAAAAGCAAACCCACTGGATCCACGACCTACACTGAAATTATCCATTTCCGTTCCATCCGGGTTATACCGGATAACAGTGCCATTTCCCTGAAAGCCATTGGAATCGCCAATGTAAATGGTATTATTTTCAGGGTCAATACCTAATCCGTAAAAATTGGTACCTTCAATCAACGGTTCGGTAGATGCTGTGCCAGTGGTAATATCAAATACAAATACTGCGTCATTGGATGGATTGTACCCAACGGAAGATAAATAATACAACTGGTCTGCCGTACCGTTCAATGCTATTTTTCCGTTGGGCGACTGATTATCCAAAGGAATAGTGCTTTCCACTGAATTATCATTAGGGTTTATTCTCACTAAATTTCCTGCCGGACTGGCGAAAGTACCCGTACACATTACCCAAAGCTTACCATTTTTATCTAACTGAAAGCTTTTTGGGCCTAGCGCAACTGTAATAGTATCCGTTACATTATTGCTCTCGGCATCTATTACAAATACCTCATCGCTGCTGCCAATGGCTACGTATACCTGCTGATCTACAGCCAATACCCCCGATGGAAATTCTTTAGTAGCAATATCTTTAATGACTTCGTTCGTGCTCAGGTCAATAATAGTTACCCTGGAGTCCAAATAGGAAAAATCTGGCTGGGCTGCCCCCCAATTGGAAACATAAGCCAATCCATCAACTATGGCAATATCGTTCGGATTTTCAATATCATCTTTGATAGTTTTTAAGGACTCAAAGCTGTCGGCATCCACCACTTCAATTTTATCATCGCTGTTGGTAACGATATAGCCTTTGTCGTCGAAGAAGCGCACATTTTGTATGATTGCGAAAAGCTGCCTGTCATTCTCAGCTTCAAAAATATTGTTGCTTACTTTGCTGCTGTCTTTATCATAAAAGCTTAGGGAACCGTCCGCGCTTCCAAAATTACCTTCATTGACGATAATTACGCCCGATTCGTACTTTCCCCTGGCTTCAGGGGCCATGTCGTCGGGTTCGCAGGCGAATAGGGTACTCAATAATATGATAATGCTTAAATAAAAGGAATATTTACTCACCTTCACGTCATTGCGAGTAAAGCGAAGCAATCTCTGCGATATAGAAAAAGATTGCTTCATCCCGATATGCATCGGGATTCGCAATGACGTGGTTGAAATAGAATTGGTTAGTTGTTTGTTTTCTTTCATAAAGGTTGATATAAATTTATGGTTGTGAATTGGTTGAAAAATGATAGCGTATGCTAAAATTGTAAGAACGACCCGGCATGGCCCGGAGTGGTAAATTTTGGTAGGCTACGTCAAACAGGTTATCTACCTGAAAGGCCAGGGAAACCAGTGATTTACTAATGTTGATTTTCCTTTCCAGCCCGGTGTTTACCAGCGTAAACCCTTCCAGAAAGTTTTCATTATCGGTGCTGGTGTACCGGTAGCCGGTGTAGTTGGTGTTCAAATGCCAGTTCCATTGTTTGTATTTGACCTGCACATAAACCGTAGCCCGGTGAAATGGAACATAAGGAAGTTGCTTGCCCACAGATCTGTCAAATTCGTTCAAGCCTTCTTTGTTGATGGAACGGGTGTAGGCATAATTTCCGCCCAGGGTTAGGTTAAGCTTTCCAAATTTTTGGGTTGCTTTACCATTAAATTCAAAGCCCTTGGCATTCACTTTTCGGATATTTTCCGGGCTCCAGATTCCACCGTTTCCCAAGGGCAGCCAGATAATCCAATCGTCTACCCACATTTGGTAATAAGTAGCTTCCAGGTTTGCCGTGAGGTTTTCTGTATTGAACTGATATTCCGCTCCGCCTTCCACACTCAATCCGTCTTCCGGCAAAAGGTCTGGATTGCCACCCGGCGTCCAGTACCGATTGTTCAGCGTAGGCACTCGGTAACTTCGGGCTACCAAAGTTTTTAGGGAAAGCTCGTGATTATCAAGATTAAACAGGGCAATATCATTCCCCCACGAAGGGGCGAAAGGGGCTGAAAAACCTGTAACAAAAGCCTGACGGGCATTGAAAGTGGTGGTCCAGAAAGGATAAGGCTGGTAGCGCAGGGAAGCATAAAAGTCGTTCCGGTTTTCGGTTAGCCGGGTTTCATAATTGTCAGATTCAGCCCGGATATAATTCCAGTTGGTACCTACCCGTATGCTGATGTTTTCTGTAAAATCATATTCATAATTGAAAGCAGCAATGAAGCGGGTGGAAGCCGTGCGAAAGGTTTTGTTGTACAGTAAATCATCATGTACAAAACCCGCATTCACATCAAAAATACCAAAATGGGTGGCTTCCGAAAAATTAGTAATTACCCGCAAATTTTCGTCTTCCTGCACATCGTTTTGGTCTGTATCTACCATCCTGGGCTGCACTTCCCTGTCATGATGATGGTACCAGGCACTGACCGAAAGTTGCCGCTGTGGGTTGAACTGATAATTCAAATTTTGCAATACGCCCTGGTACAAAACCGCCGCGTTTTTCTGCTTTTCGGTAGGATTGCCAGGCTGGGTGAAGTTTTCATAAGGAAAATTATTTTCGGCAGCATAGCGATAAAGTTTTGTAGAACCTGAAAACTTGCCTGTTTTGTAAGAAGATTTAATACCGGAAAAAAACTGCCCAAAACTCCCAAAATCCTGCTGCACATCCAGGCTGAAAGGCGTGTTCACCTTTTTTGGGTTACCCATGTGAATACTCCCGCCAATGGCATCGGAGCCGTATAACGAGCTGGCTGAGCCGTATTGCAGTTCCACCTTATCAAAAACGAATAGCGGAATGGTAGAAAAGTCAGTTTCCCCCGTGGTGAGTGAATTTAAGTTGATGCCATTCCAAAGTACCGAGGTATGCCCTGCACTCGTTCCCCGGAAAGAAACGGAAGATAACATGCCATTGCCGTACTGTTTAACATACACGGGTGATTGCTGCATGAGCAAACTGGCCAGGTTGGCATTGTTCATTTGCGCCAAAATGGCTGAGTCTATTTCCTGTATTTTACTGCCTGCCACATATTTTTCAGGAATGCTTCCCTGAATGGTTATTCCTTCTAGTGCTACCGTAGACAGGGCATCTTGCTGCGCCAGAAGTGGCAAATTGAATCCCGTGAGACAAAAAAGTGAGAGCAGGAAAATCCTTTTTATTTGTGAAACAGGCGTCTCACCTGTAGTGATAGAACAGGCGAGACGCCTGTAGCACAGTTCCACAAACCTTATGAGTTTCTTGTATGCTGTGCGGACACCGCCCACGGGGAAGTTAATGTACGCCGAACTGAGACGCCGTACAACTGGAATTTCGGTGTGCTTTTTCAATTCAATCATACCTTCAACTTCCTTTCCGCTTTATTTTGCTGTGAATCAAAATTTTTCAACTGCTGCAACAGTTCAGCAATACTAAAGCACTTTTCTACCCTGTTTTCCTTTTGGATTTTCCAGGTTGCATCGTTATTTCCCTTTTCAATAATTACCGAAACTGAGCTTTCCCCAACCACATACCCTTCCCTTTCCAAAGCCCTTTTTGTCCAGAAAAAAGCTACCCCCACTCCTATCAGGTTAATTAACTTTGTGGGTGTTTTGTGTACTTTAAAAGTGCCGGTTTGGCGGTCAAAGGTGATATCATCTTTCTGAAAAGCCTGGATGAAAATGCCATCCAGCACCAAATCTTCCGGTACGCCATCGTGAATTTCATGCTCGTGCATGAGCCAGAGGCGGTCGGCTACCTGCAAAGCCATATCCAGTTCGTGGGTTGAAAAGAGGATGGTTTTTCCGGTTTCTGCTACCAGTTTTCTGAGCAGGCGTATGACGGTAATGCGGTTGGGCACATCCAGGTGGGAAGTGGGTTCGTCTAAAATCATCAACTCAGTATCCTGCGCCAAAGCCCGGGCAATCAGTACTTTTTGCCGTTCGCCATCACTCAATGTGTGCACCGAGCGGTGGGCAAATGCTTGCAATCCGGTCATCTCCAAAGCCCATTTCACCATTTTCTCATCCTTTTCGACAGAATGCCCCAGCCAGTTGGTATACGGATGCCGGCCCAGTGTTACCAGCTGCTCCACCGAGAGGTTGCTCACTGCCACAGGCTCGGTAAGCACCACGCTCAATAGTTTTGCTTTTTCTTTGGGCTTTATGTTGTGTACATCCTGCCCGTTTATTACAATCTCTCCCGAAACCGGGTTTTGTAACCCTGCGAGGGTTCTAATCAACGTAGATTTCCCTGCCCCGTTTGGCCCCAGCAAACCCACGAGTTCCCCGCCCCGCAGCGACAAGTTCAGCGACTGCGCCAGCAAGCCCTTCCCGGCATATCCAATGCCCAGGTTGTCTGTTGTTAGTATAACTTCAGTCTGACTCATAATTGATTTTGGGTCGGAAGACCGAAGACGGAAGTAAAATTCTTCCGTCTTCGGTCTCCGGACTTCCGTCTTCTTCAAAAACTCAATTTCAAATTATTTCTTTGCACAATTACCCAAATTACGACGGGCGAACCCACCAGGGCCGTTACCGCATTAATGGGCAAAGACTGTTGCGTTCCGGGCATTTGCGCTAACATATCACACCCCAGCATGAGAGAAGCACCCATCAGGCATACCGCCGGAATCAGCACCCGGTGGTCGGAAGTGTGAAATACGGAACGTGCCAAGTGCGGTACGGCAATGCCCACAAAACCGATGGGGCCACAAAAAGCCGTAATACTCCCGGCGAGCAAAGCCGTAGCCACGATTATCAAAATGCGGGCTTGTTGCACATGGGTGCCCAGGCTTTGGGCATAATTTTCCCCGAGCAATAAGGCATTCAGCGGCTTGGAAGCGGCAAGCGTGAGCATGGTTCCCAAACCTACCACCGTGGTCATCACCACCAGATGCTGTGAAGAAACCCCGCCCAGGCTGCCAAAAGTCCAGATGAGGTAATCCTGAATTTGCTGGGGATTGCTGTAATATTGCCAGATGCTCACCAGCGAAATGGTGATATTTCCTACCATAATGCCTACAATCAGCAGCACCACATTATCCCGAATGCGGGTAGAAACTGCTAAAATCAATAACAAAACCAGCACCGAACCCAACGTAGCGGCAATCACCAGCAGCCAGCTTCCTGATAAGCCTAGCCCTTTGATAGTATAAATGCTGGTAGCCACGCCGGACGATAACATCACCACGGCCACGCCCAAACTGGCACCTGCTGTAATTCCTAACACCGAAGGCCCGGCCAGGGGGTTCCTGAACAAGGTTTGCATTTGCAGCCCGGCTATTGACAAAGCACAACCTGCCAGCACCGCCGTAATGGCTTTCGGTATGCGGATCAGGGTTACAATCTTTTCCCAGGCTTCATTGTCACTTCCCTGCCCCAACGTAATTTGCACCACTTCATCCAATGGGATGTACACCGAACCCAGGGCAATGTCCAACAGGAAAAGGACGATGCCCATGCCCAGCAGCCCCAGCATCCAGGGGGTTGTTTTTGTGGTTTTATTATTTGATTTAGTAATACTCATAGCAGTAGACAGTTTTAGTCCATGGTCTAATAGTCCACAGAGTTCATCAGGGCTGTGGACTGTGGACTAAAAAAACTGTGTAGTAACTTAAACCCTTCCTTCATATTCCTATTTTTTGACTGCCTACTGCTACTGCTTACTGCCAACTTTTTTATGATAATACAACGCATACTCCGGCAACAAATCAGGATACAGCATTTTGATATAATCGGCCAGAATCAGATGGGGGTTCACAATCCCGGAAATCCAGTACACATTCCCGCCTCCTGCACACATACGCTTATTATTAGCATACACATTACCACTTTTTAACGGCTTAAAATCAGCATAACGGGCATCTTTGGCCAGCAGTTCTTCTTTGGTATTGATGAATTCGCCGGGAAACCAGAAATCGGCCTCCAGGGCTATGGGGTACACACTTTCAAAGTCCAGGGCGATGGAACCTGTGGCTTCTGTAGCTGACCAGTGGTATTGGGCACCGGCATCTTCCAGCAAACGGGCCATGTAGCTGTTGCCTCCGGCCACATACCAGGTGCCTTTGTAGGGTATGCCGTTGATGACCGCTTTTCGTTCTGCCGGATCTATTTGTAAGACTAACGCTTTTAAACGTTCATATTCCTGAACTACATTATCAAAATGCGCATTGGCTTCGGCTTCTTTGTTGAGCAAAGCGCCCATCAGCTTAATCCACTCGGCCCGGGCCAATAATGTACTTTCGAGCCATTCGGAGTTGACCAGCACGGGGATTTCTGCCTGTTGCAATACATTAAATTTTTTCATCATGGCGGCCTGCATGCCCGAGGCCATCACCACACCTGGATTGGCGGAGATAATGCCCTCCATGTTCATATTGCCTTCCCCGCCCACTTCCATAATTTCACCGGAGGCGGTTCTTTCCCGCAAAGTTGTATCACAAATATGCGAAATGTTGGATACGCCTTTGATGACCTCATGCGCACCCAAAGCAGCGGTAAGGGCAACGTGGGTAGTAGAGAGTACGAAAAGGTTTTCTACAGGAATGCGGATAACCGACAGGTTTTCCGAGCCTTCCGGCACACCCATTCCTCTGGGCAATAAAAGATAACTTAAAGTATCCGGCTGGTCCTGAAAAGGATGGAAAACATGGGCAATTTTGTAGTTTTCGTGGTACTCAATGCCAAAGCCCTGGGCATGGGTAATGACTGATTTTTCGGTAAAAATCTTGCTTTTACTGCCTTTTTTGGCTGCACTCTCCTTTTCTGAAGAAGGTGTACTTTGACAACCCCACAATAAACAAACGATTGAGAGCAGCATGGCACATTGGGCAAATAGCCTGTAATGCCCATCCATTTTTGGCTGAGTTATTTGAAAATATAAGATGTTCATCGTACTGCCTGCCTTTTCCCCGAAGGCGTTTGGTGTAAATCATCATGGCAGGTCTTCTGACTTTCCCGACTTTCGGCCGCCTTCCCGCTCCAGTTCAGGAGCAGTGGCATAAAGGGGTAACCGAAAATACTGATCTTTTCAGACCGGGATTACAGCAGCGGGGACTGTTCCGGACTTACACCGGATTCCCTTTTCATCCTAACGCCCCAAGACAGGGCAAGGAACCATCATGTTGCAAAGGTTAGGGTTTTTGGGGAGATATAAAAATATGTTGTGTGAAATTGCGAATTCATTCAAGCCTGTCAATCAACCAGCCAGCATTTTCCGCTTTCCACTTTTTTATATTTTACATCTTTTTTTGCAAAAAAAGGAAGTAGTCTGTAAAATCGCCAGATTTAAACTTTTAATACTTTCTTTCCCGTTGTAATTTAGTATTCCAGATAGATAGCTGAATGAAAATATTTTTATCTAAAAAAGCCATCCTGTTTATTTTTATTTTATTGCTTGTTGCATTGCCTTCTTTAAACGGTTTCGCACAGGACAAAACCGCCTTGCTAGATGAGTTGTTTACTAAATACCACCGGTTTGAAGATTTTGAGGGCGCAGTGTTGGTAGCTGAAAACGGAAAGGTATTGTATAAAAATGCTTTTGGCCTTGCCAACAGGGAATGGGAAATTCCTAACAGCACTGATACCAAATTCAGCCTGGCCTCTATCAGCAAGCAGTTCACTGCGGCTTTGGTATTGTTGCTGGCCGAAGAAGGAAAAATCCATCTGGATAGTTCTCTTTTCCACTACTATCCTAATTACCGGGCAGATGTGGGCCAAAAGGTAACCATACACCAACTCCTCACCCACACTTCGGGTATCCCTAACTACACCAGCCTTCCCGACGTCTGGTCTGACTCACTGGTAATCCGCTATGCTCCTGATGAGCTTGTGAAAAAGTTTGGCAGTATGAATCTGGAGTTTGAACCGGGTTCCCAATATCAGTACAATAATACGGGTTATTTCCTGCTGAGTGTGATCATTGAAAAAGTTACCGGACAACCATTTGAGCAGGTACTACAAGAAAAAATTCTTACCCCCCTGGCAATGCATAACACAGGTATTGATGACCGCTCAACTATCATTAAGCAACGGGCACAAGGCTATATCAGAAACCTGGAGGGTTTTATGAATGCCTCACCTATGTATATGAAAAATCTCCAGGGAGTGGGTAATATGTATGCCACTATAGAAGATTTATTCCGCTGGAACCAGGCTTTGTATGGCGGAGAATTACTTGCAACAAAAAACCTTCGCTTAATGACCCAGGCACACGCCCCTGAAAATAAGGGGTGGATCCCACCATTTCCCAGTAGTTATGGGTATGGATTGGGCATTGCTTCCATAACTACAAATAATGAAGATGACTTCCCTGCATTAAAAATGTATTTTCATAGTGGTCATATTTCGGGATTTAGTGGGTTTATGGGGTATTTTCCCAAAGACGGGCATACTATCATCTTGCTGAGTAACTTAGGAGGCGTCAGTACAGCACGCATGAACGAAATAACCCAGGAAGCTAAGCATATTTTATATGATTTGCCTTACGAAATGCCACAACGCGACCTGGCCTCAGCCTTGCTCAAAGTAGTGCAGGAAGAAGGTACAGAAGCTGCTATTGAAAAATTTCACTATCTGGTAGATGCATTCCCCTATGACTATACCGATACTGAAAAAGACCTGAACAAATTAGCATCAGATTTATTCACCTTAAAGCAAACAGATGCCGCTTTTCGCATCTTAGAATTAAATGCCATTGTAAACCCCGGATGGGAAACCAACCTTCAACTGGCAAAGGCTGCGCATGCCCTGGAAAACCCCGTTGAAGCAACACAGTATTACAAAAAAGCACAAAGCCTGAACCCTGGTAAAACTTCAGCAGAAAAACAAGCAAAAGAAGAAATAAAGAAAGCATTAAAAGCACTTAAAAAGGAGCTGTAATACTTTATGAAATTTTTTTTCATTTAGTTTTTAGAAATAAAAAAAAGCTCCTAGTTTTGTAGCCCAATTCAAAACTGTCCGGTGGTGTAATGGTAACACAGAGGTTTTTGGTGCCTTTATTCAGGGTTCGAGTCCTTGCCGGACAACAAAGTCCCGATTCATGCAATCGGGACTTGCTTTTTAAATCGCACAATCCAGCATTATGACTACGGTTAAGCTATTTTCAGGCACATCCTCCAGATATCTGGCAGAAAAAATTGCACAACATTATGGACAACCGCTGGGTGATGTGATTATCGACAAATTCAGCGATGGAGAAATGTCTCCCCACTTCACCGAATCGGTACGGGGTTGTGAAGTGTATCTTATACAATCCACTTTTACACCCACTGATAACCTGATGGAGCTACTGTTGCTGATTGATGCGGCCAAACGGGCCAGCGCACAACATGTAGTAGCCGTAGTGCCCTATTTTGGATATGCCCGCCAGGACCGAAAAGACAAACCCAGGGTTTCTATTGGTGCTAAACTCATTGCAAATTTATTTTCGGCTGCCGGTGCTGACCGCCTCATGACCTGTGACTTGCACGCCGGACAAATACAAGGCTTTTTTGACTTCCCCGTAGATCACTTTGACGGCAGTTCTATCTTTGTACCCTACCTCAAAAATATCCCCAGAGATAACCTGATTTTTGCCTCTCCCGATGTAGGAGGCGTAAAAAGAACGCGCAACTTCGCCAAATTTTTTGAAGTAGATATGGTAGTTTGTGACAAACACCGCAAAAGGTCCAACGAAGTGGCCAGTATGCAGGTGATTGGTGAAGTAGAAGGGAAAGATGTAGTATTGGTAGATGACCTGGTAGACACTGCAGGAACATTGTGCAAAGCCGCCAATATACTCAAAGAAAAAGGGGCAAAATCAGTAAAAGCTATTTGTACACACCCGGTACTTTCTGGCAATGCCTATGAAAAATTAGAAAACTCTGAACTGGAAGAATTGGCCGTTACTGACTCAATTCCACTGAAAAGGGAGAGCACCAAGATTAAAGTGTTGTCTGTAGCCAAGTTATTTGCAGATGCCGTGCATAAAATTCATGGACACGAATCCATCAGTCCATTGTTCATTTCAGATGAAAGATTTTAAATTTAGCTATTAGCTAATTAAAAAAAACTTAAGGTTGCTTGTGGCTAAATGCTTAAAGCTTGCGGCTAAAATTTTAAATAAGTAGTTCACATTTATTATTTTAATTAACAATTATTATGGAAACGTTAGAGATTATAGGGTTTAAAAGAGCAAATCTCGGAAAAAAAGAAGCCAAGCGCCTCAGGGCTGAAGGCAATGTTCCATGTGTAGTATACGGAGGTAAGGATGAAATTCATTTTTACGCACCCATGATCCTTTTCAGGGACCTGGTGTATACTGCAGATGCGCACCTGGTAGAGCTAAACATTGAAGGCGATAAAAGAAAATGTATCCTTCAGGATATCCAGTTTCATCCGGTAAGTGAAATCATTTTACATGCTGATTTTCTGGAATTGCGTAAAGACCGGGAAGTAAAAATGGATATTCCGGTTCATTTGGAAGGCACGGCGATCGGTTTGCAAAAAGGTGGTAAGTTAGAGAAAAAGTTAAGAAAGCTGACCATTAAGGCATTGCCTGATAATATGCCAGCATACGTTCCAGTTGATGTATCACAACTTGACCTTGGAAAAACAATTAAAGTTGGAAACCTGGAACCCGGAGATTATACCATTCTGACTAATTCTTTAGTTACACTTGCTGCTGTAAACATACCCAGACTGCGGGCAGGTGCCATTACTGATGAAGATATGGGACTGACAGAAGAAGGGACTGAAGGAGAAGGTGAAACTGAAGGTGAGAAAGGTGAAGGAGAAGGCGAAGGCGAGGGTGAAGCTGCATAATTCCCTGTAATTGCATTTTTAAGTATAAATCCTGCCCTGCAAAGGGTGGGATTTTTAATTTTAGCATACTCATGAAATATTTGATCGCCGGATTAGGCAACCCTGGCCCTAAATACGAGCTCACACGACACAATATTGGATTTTTAATCCTTGACAGGCTTGCTGAAACTAAGCAATGCACTTTTGCAGCAGACAGGTTGGCAGATAAGGCTGAGTTTAAATGGAAAGGTCGAAGTTTTACACTCATTAAGCCCACAACATTTATGAACCTCAGTGGTAAAGCGGTAAACTATTGGTTACAGGCTAAAAAAATCCCCAAAGAAAACCTGCTGGTCGTAGTAGATGATATTGCCCTCCCTTTTGGCAAATTGCGCTTACGCCCCAAAGGGTCAGATGCCGGGCATAATGGATTGAAAAACATTGAAGCGCTAACGGGAGGAAACAACTATGCACGTTTACGTTTCGGCGTAGGTGATGATTTTCACCAAGGGCAGCAAGTTGATTACGTACTCAGCAACTTCAATGCTGATGAAATGAAAGCATTACCACCGCAGATGGATAAAGCCGCTGACGCTATCCTTTCATTTGGCACCATCGGCATTGGGCGTACCATGAGCATGTTTAACTGAAAAAGAATAATAGGGTATTAAATTTTAGGATAACCACACACTTGTATCAGGGGAGTCATGTAGGAATGGAAAGGTTTTGTTTTCCAACTCTTGTTTTACATGAGGAGAAATTAACTCCAACATCATCTCAAATTCATGGCGGGAAACATGCAAACTAATGACCCTGAAAACTGCCTGCACAGCTTCCATGGCATGTTTGGTATCACGTTCGCTGGGGGTAAAAAGATTTTGAGAATGCATCATCTCATCAATCAGGTCTTTGGTCGTTTCCAGCTCGATGGGTGTGTTATCCTGTAAAGTCCAACCGTCTACATAAATAGCTTTTAATGGAAGGGGCAAAAGGTTTAAAAAGCGCAGGGAGTTCTCAAAGTTCAACCGGTTTCGGATACCCCTCAATACCATGCTTACAATTTTTTTAGCGTCCGCAATATCTTCAACAGTCTTGAGTTGATGTGCAACCTGAATCATTAACTCATCTCGATAAATTGCATGTTTTTCTAACTTTTGTTTTACTACCATATCAAAAAATAGTTATACGGTGGGAAGAAGCCTTTACTTATATCAATATACTAATTATTTCAATTTCTTCCTTCAAAAAAATAAAAAAAATCATCCCGTAAACCGATAACGATTGTCAGGCTTTATTTGCTACTGTAGAATTTGCGTATTTAAATTCTACGATGAAGGCGGCACCTTCATTGGGTGAATTTTCACACCAAACTTTGCCTTCCATCAAGTCTACATATTTTTTCACAATGGAAAGTCCCAGTCCGGTAGACCGCTCTCCTGCCGTAGGGCGTGAACTGAGTTTTTGGTATTTTCTGAATATTTTCTTCATATCCTCTTCACTAATGCCCGGCCCCTCATCCCTGACTACAACCCGCAACTTGTTGCCATTATTGCTAAGTTTGATATACACATTTTTTCCTGTAGGAGAAAATTTTATTGCATTTGAGATAAGGTTTTCAAAAACATGCTTGGCATACAGTCGGTCAATTTTCACCTCTCTCTCTTCCTGAGTGTGTTCAAAGTGAAGCGTAATCTCTTTCTTATTTGCCTTACTCTCTAACTCCTGAACAGCTTCACCTAAAACCTTACTCACTTTCATTACTTCAGGGCTCAGGTTTATTTTACCAGCTTCAATGGCATTCACATCCAGGATTTTATTGATCATGGCCATCATACTTTCAGAACTCTCAGTAATTACATCCAGTTGTCCATGCTGTTTACCAGTAAGGTTATTTGCCGTTCGTTTGATTATCTGGGCAAATAATTTGATGTTGGCAAGCGGGTTGCCCAGGTCATGCGCTACAATACTAATAAGGTGATTTTTCTCTTCATTTAAAGCCATCAGGGCTTCATTTTTCTGAGATATTTCTTCTTTTTGCCGAGATATTTCCTTCGTTCTTTCCTCTACCTTCTGCTCCAGTTCGCGATTGATTTGTGTTTGCAACCTTTCATTTTCCTGCAACTGCTCTATCAGTCGTTCCCGGGCTTTTTTCATTTTTATTTCACGCAACTTCATGCGGTCTGCCAGGCCAAAGGAGAAAAAGATCAGTTCAATGATAATCCCGGCTTGCAAAATCAAAAAATTTCCTTCCCCCTTGATGAGTATGTTCATGATAAATACTACCGTGGAAGTGATCAGAATGGTCGTGCCAATCACAAAATACAGAGAATTTTTCGTCTTGGTTTTGGTAGTGGCATAAATTACATATACTAAGGTGATCACATACAGCCCTATCTCGAACAGCATGATATAAGACCCCATATTACCTACCAAACGGGTATTGTAAAATATAGCCAACAAGACCAATAAAAGCACAACAATAGCACTTTTGACAGATACCCATGAGCGAATAAGCCAGTCGGCTTTGGGTAGTCTTCCCTTGATGCGGAAATAATGGCGGGCAAATAAGAAGTAAAATATGCTGGGTGCGTAGGCAGCCACTACATACACATAATCGGTAACTTTTGGAAAATTGCCGATCACATAAGTTTTCAGATAACCCATATAATACAAAGCATACGCCGAAAGCAAGAGCATATAGAGCACATAATACAGGTATGCTTTATCACCCACAGAAATGAACATAAAGAAATTATAGATGATCATTACCCACAGGATACCATGAAAAATGGCTTGCAGAATATCGTTGACTTCCAGTTGCTTAAGCCAATAGGTTTGGTGCTGTAAGGTAAGATCAAAGTCAATGGGGCGGTGGTCTACATTGCGTATTTTCAAATATACTGTGGTAGGGCCATTGCCTTTAGGAATAAAAAGGCTGATTTTATTGTATCTGCCCTCTTTTACATCCAGTTCAGGCATTGGTGTCAACTTCCCGGCCTTTTTCATTATTATTTTTTCGCCATCCCTGATAACGTATGCTTCGATGTAGTTTATAGGCCAGTAATCTTCAAACAGGAGAATCCAATCGGAATCGCGCGATAATGTACTATGGAATACTATTTTTCCCCAGTAAGTGTATTGGTGGTTCAGTTTATCAGGAAAGTAGTCATAAGGATGAAAGTTTTCCTGAAAACCCGGGTCACTAACTGCATCGATGGTCAATTGATGCTCAGTATCTTCAACAATGGAAAGGTATTTATTCAGGCCGGCATATTCATTTTGGATATCATCAATAACCAAAACAGATGGTTCTGGTAAGGCGAAACACAAGCTTTGCCCAACTATCAGGAATAAAAACACCAAAGGCTGAAGCTTTTTCATCATAGTAAAATTACGCTCTTAATCAAATGAGCACAAGAAAAATACTGAATTATTACCATTTTACCACTTCCTCCCTTGAAATATACCGAGAACCCAAACCTACTCTACCAACATGGCCGCTCCGAATACACCTGCGCTGTCGCCCAGCTTTGGCTTTAAAAAAGCGGTACTCAGTTTAGAATTAAAAACATGTTTGGTAGCTTCCATAACGCCCCGGGTATATAACAAGTCGATGTTGCCAACTCCGCCTCCCAGCACAATCGCATCGGGGTCAATAATGTTGATTACGTTGGCAATTGCCTTTCCAAAATGAATGAGCAATCGCTCGATGGTGGCTGTTGCATCATCATCGGTGCATTCCAGATAGCGTTGGTAAATCACTTTTAATTTAACGGGGTCGCCTGTGCGCTTATGATAAAATTTTTGCAGGCCGGTTCCCGACAACACGGTTTCCACACAGCCTTTCAGCCCACAGTAGCACTTACCTCCCGAGGCATGCAAATAATTGTGGCCCCATTCTCCACCAATACCATGTCTTCCGTGGATAAGCGTTCCGTTGACTACTACTCCCCCACCAACGCCTGTACCCAAAATAACCCCAAAAACCACCTTTGCACCAGGTAGCTTTTCGGCTACTGCCCCCAGCTTTGTTTCAGCCAGGGCAAAACAGTTGGCATCATTGGCTATTTTAATGGGAATGCCCAGGGCTTTTTCCAAATCATCTTTAAATGGCTTCCCATTCAGGCTGGTAGTATTACTGTTTTTAATAGTATTGGTATCAGGATCAAGCGTGCCGGGCGTACCTATTCCCAGGGTTTCGGGGCTCAGGCCAGATTTCTCTTTCATCTGGTTTACCAGCTTACATATTCTGGCAATAATATGCTCATATCCTTTGTGTGCTTCTGTAGGAATCCGCATTCTGCATAACGACTCCGTACTATTGGCAGATGAAAGTATAATTCCTTCTATTTTGGTTCCTCCTAAATCTATCCCCCACAATGGTTTCATATATTGTATAAAATGTTTAAGTCAGTTGTATAGTAAAATCACCTCCATTGGCATAGTTGGATTTCTTATTACCAATGTAATTTTCTTTCCTTTTACAGACGCCTAATGTCGGAGATAATTTATAATATTAATTTTCAAAGAAAAATTATTTAATATCTTTTATTTTGACAGATTAGTCATATAGATTATCTCGTAAAAGTAATAAGAAAGTTTAATAACACTTTAATTGACGAAATAAATCTGGTACTAGCTGCTAAAACGATTGTACCATAATACATACTTTTTCACAATCAGACTAAATTAATTAGAACTTTATGATGCACCTTTTACTCAGAAACCTGATACGACTTGCACTTCGGGTATATTTCCGGAAAGTGTATATTTTGCAAGAGGCCATTACAAAAGCCGATAAACCAGTTATCCTGGCGGCTAATCATCCGAATGGTATTATGGATGTTCTTGTTATGGCAGCTTTACTATCAAAAAGCAATTACTATTTCTTACTGCCTTCTGATATCATGAAAGGCTCCTGGAAATCGATACTGCTCCAATGGCTCAACTGCATTCCGGCAGAAAGAGGAGAAGATAAACTATCGATGCAAACCCTGGGCAAATGCAGTGATATTATGAAAAATAAAGGGCGACTGGTTGTATTTACAGAAGAAAAATCAAACCAGGCCAAAAGGTTGCCATCCATCAGCAATGATGTGAGTTCGATTGCGCTGGATGTGGAAGAGTCTTATGGTTTTGGATTGGATACTTTAGTGGTGCCTGTAGCCTTAAACTATACGTATTTTAACCTTTTCAGATCAGAATTAATGATTAGTATGGCGAACCCTGTGGTGATGGCTGAATTCAAAAATATTTTTCAGCAAGACAAGCCACAGGCATTTTCTGTATTGAATGAGAAAATTTCTAAAGGGATCACCGAAGAAATGGTGGTAATTGCTGAAGAACAACATGAAATTGTTACTGAGCGCCTGCTCACTATTAACCGCAATGATTGCGAAATTCCTTCTATTCCCTGGAAATCTAGACAGCAGGATAAATTAAGGTTTGAGCAAATCATTACTGGTTTCGCTAATGATTTTTCAACCAATAACGCTTCAATATTAATGGGGCTTTCGCAAAAATGCAGTGATTATTTTGGACAAATGGCAAGTTTCGGTATCAATGACCGTGAGTTGTCATCGTCACATTCGGCTAATATATTTAATATTTTGTCTACTGTACTTTTGCTTCCGGTCTTCTGTGTAGGGTATATTGCTAATATATTTCCTGTTTGGATAACAGACATTACAAGCAAAGCAAGTGTGGAGGATATTACATGGCATGAAGCTAACAGGTTATTGAAAGGTACCGTTCTATGGATAACCTATTATTCAATAATTACGGCCGTGGTTTTTGTAATGGGAGGCCCTGTGGCAGGATCAATAACAGCTGTATTGGTGCCTCTCAGCGGATATATTTCATTATATTACAGGGAATTAGGCAATTCAATATTGGGTAAGGTCAGGTACTGGATGGCCAAGACATCAAAACCTGAATTAATCGTCTCATTACAAAGTCAAAGAGAAGAAATCATTCAAATGATGATCCGGAAGCCCGCGAAAAAACCAGTAGCCGGTATCAATATTACTAAAAACCTTCACGTCAATTAATTTTTCACAAGACTTCCGAAATAAAGAAACAATTTCGGAAGTCTTGCTAGTTTTTTTAATCTTTAACCCTGTTCATCGCCAACGCCTTCAGCATCCAATTGGACAGCGGCTTCTCCGGTTTTCGCTTTCTCAAATCCAAATACCAGCCAATTTTCTTCAGAATTGGTATTTTATGTGTTTCCACAAATTCAATCAAAGCACCATCGGGGTCTTCAATGTAAGAGAAATGTCCGGCGGCCTCACCCATATCAAAACTGTTGCTACTATCAATGGTAAATGGAAATCCGTTGGCTTTGCACTTTTCTTCCATGGCTTTCATACCGATAATATCAAAGCATAAGTGAATAAAGCCCAAATCGCCCCAAAAGCGGTTTTCATAAATTTTCCGGGGTGTGCGGTCGGTAGCCCCCTGTAAACTTACCAGCTCAATCTGGCTGGGGCCCAGCAGCCTGCTGAATCCACCTTTGCGGGACTGACTATGTTTGAGTAATACCCTGTGGAATGTATGTTCTCCCCCATTTAAACTCGCCAAATCATCAAACTTTCCGGTTTCTTCATAAACCACCTCATCGTACCCTAAAATATCAGAATATAACTTTCTGGACTTTGCAATATCAGACACACCGATGATGCAGCCATAAGGCCCGCCAGTCAGTGACTTAGTCTGCCCAAACCAGGTATCAGCCGGTACCACCTGGAATAAATTTCCAAAAGGGTCTTTCACAAAAAAATGAGCGTTGCCAGCCGGGTCTTCTGCCAATTCACTTACCAAATCATAGCCTTTTGAGTGAAAAAGTTCAAAAGTCTTTTTCACATCCCTGCTCTTGATTTTTGCTGCATAAATACCAAAATCACCCAAAGCAATGTCAAATTTGGGAGGTTCGGGCGTTCTTCCGGTATATTGCCATATTTCAAAGCCTCCCCCACCCTGAAGGTTCACCGCGAGGATGGCATGCCGTTTCCATCCTTTGCCCCCGGTATAAGGCAACATCAGGTTTGCCTCGGCTTCTTCTTCAAAAATAGGCACATCCATGCCAAAAGCTTGCCGGTACCATTTCCACGCTTTGTGTACATCGCTTACGCCAATCCCTATTTGCTGTATTCCACTGATTATGTATGACATTGTGTTTAGTTGGTTGTTTAGAGTTAATTGTTTGAAGTTTGTTTGTTTTTTGGGTGTTTAGGTTTTCCGCTTTGGGTTTGTTTTGTGTTTTAAGTTTGGGGTTTTTTGAATTGTTTAGGAATTAGGATTTAAGATTTCGGGTTTGAAATCAAGTTGGTTTTATTTTAGTTACGAGCCAATAAAATAATCCGGGAAAAAACCGCTTCAGGTAAATCAATACCAACTCCCCTTTTGCGATATATATTTCTTTTTTTCTTTGTTTTATGGCTTTGATAATCTTCCGGGCGCATACATCAGCCGGAATGCCTTTGGCCTGTCCTTTGTCCATTTTCCCATGTTCTGCCCCATCTTTGGTGAGGGCATGGTAAGAAATATTGGTTTTTATACGCCCCGGGCACACCATCGTAACGCCTACATTCCTGTCTACTACCTCAGCCCGCAACGTATCAAAAAAACCATGTAAAGCATGCTTGGAAGCAGCGTAGGCCGAGCGTACCGGGAAACCAAAAATTCCGGTTACGCTGCTAATCACCACAATTTGTCCACTTTTCTGTTTCAGCATCAAAGGAAGTACAGCCTTGGTGAGTGCAATAGTTCCAAAATAATTTACTTCCATGATTTTCCGGTCTACTTCCAGTGAAGTTTCCTCTGCCAGGGAGCGTTGACTAATACCTCCATTGTTGATTAACACATCAATTTGATTGAAAAACCCCAGGGCTTGTTGGGTAAGTGTAGGGAATTTATCAATTTCGGTCAAATCCAACGGGAGTACCTGGCAATGCTCCGTATGTTGCTGACAATCTTTTTGCACCGCTTCTAAAGCCTCTTTATTCCGGGCAGAAAGGATGAGTTTTGCGCCATTTTTGGCTGCTTCCATAGCCAATGCCTTGCCAATGCCCGAGGAAGCACCGGTAATCCAAATCACTTTATTACGGATTTTCATGTATCAAAAAAGTAGGTGGGTAATCATATCCGGCTCAAAATTGTTGTTTTTCCATGATTTTTACAAAATACTTTGATGGTATAGGCGAGTACTTAAACAAAATATTATTTTTGTGATTCTATCTGATAAATATATTTTTGCCCAAAACATTATAGCTTATTAATAACAAATATGGCCGAAGTAATTAGAATGCCCAAAATGAGCGACACCATGGAAGAAGGTGTCATTGCCAGTTGGTTGAAAAAAGTAGGGGATAAAGTAGAGTCCGGAGATATACTGGCAGAAGTGGAAACCGACAAAGCCACCATGGAACTGGAATCGTATGATGAAGGAGTACTACTTCATATTGGCGTACAAGAAAAAGATGCTGTTCCGGTAGATAGTGTGATTGCTATTATTGGAGAAGAAGGGGAAAATATTGATGGCCTGCTCGCAGACTTAGAAAAGGGCGGAGGACAATCAAATGGTGATACCCAAAAAAGCAGTGATGACGGTGGTTCATCTGATGAACAGGCTGCAACAGAAGAAATTGATACTTCAGATATTGAAGCCGTGGTAATTACCATGCCCAAAATGAGTGATACCATGGAGGAAGGCGTGATTGCCTCCTGGCTTAAGCAAGTGGGCGATAAAGTAGAATCCGGTGATATTTTGGCAGAAGTGGAAACCGACAAAGCCACCATGGAACTGGAATCGTATGATGACGGAACACTGTTGTACATTGGCCCCAAAGAAGGAGACGCCGTGCCCGTAGATGCGGTTATTGCTGTAATTGGCGAAGAAGGCGCAGATTATGAAAAACTACTGAAAGCACAACAAGCTAAAGGAAAACAGTCAGAGAATGGCAAAGAATCACCTGCTCCTGAAAAAGCGGAAGCACCTGCCAAAACCTCTGCTGAACCTCAAACAACTACACAAACTGAACCCGCCTCATCATCAAACGGGCGTATCTTTGCTTCGCCTTTGGCTAAAAAAATGGCTGAGGAAAAAGGATATGATATTTCTAAAATAAAAGGCTCTGGTGACGGCGGGCGTATTGTAAAGCGGGATATCGAAAACTATCAGCCACAACCCGAGGCAGCCCCTCAACAACAAGGCGCAAAAACAGATGCACAGCAGCCTATTGCACTGCCAGAAATTGTAGGGGAGGAAAGTTATGAGGAAGTAAAGGTTTCTCAAATGCGTAAAACCATTGGCAAACGCCTGGCCGAAAGTAAGTTTACCTCTCCTCACTTTTACATTACAATGGAGATTGACATGGACAAGGCCATTGAAGCGCGCAAGAGTATGAATGAGCTTTCTCCTGTAAAAATATCTTTCAACGATATGGTATTAAAAGCTACCGCGGCTGCCCTGCGCCAACATCCTGATGTAAATGCTTCCTGGAGAGGCGATGTCGTCCGCAAAAATAAGCACATTCATATCGGTGTGGCCGTAGCCGTTGACGAAGGTTTGCTGGTTCCTGTAATCCGTTTTGCCGATAACAAACCACTTTCGCACATTGCTACCGAAGTGAAAGATTTGGCTGGCAAAGCAAAGAACAAGCAATTACAGCCTAAAGACTGGGAAGGAAGCACCTTCACCATTTCCAACCTGGGTATGTTTGGTGTTGAAGAGTTCACAGCCATTATCAATCCGCCGGATGCTTGTATTCTGGCCGTGGGCGGAATCAAGGAAACTCCTGTGGTGAAAAACGGACAAATTGTACCAGGCAATGTGATGAAAGTTACGCTATCTAGCGATCACCGTGTAGTAGATGGTGCCGTTGGCGCTGCTTTCCTCAAAACGTTGAAATCTCTCCTGGAAGATCCGGTGAGAATTTTGATTTAAGATTCACTAACTTTGACAAAGATATCTGCACTGTGTAGATAAGCTTTGTCAAAGTTCGGCAACAAAGCCTTACAACTTTATTCTTCATAATCCGTCTGATTTTTAGACGGATTATTTTTTTAATACAAGTAAAACCATGACCAAAGCAAAATTTAAATCTACTACCGTAGTAGCGATTATTCATAATGGGGAAGTGGCCATTGGGGCCGACGGACAAGCCACTTTCGGCAATACCGTAGCCAAAAGCAATGTTAAAAAAATCAGGAAACTACAAGATGGTAAGGTAGTAACCGGGTTTGCCGGCTCTACTGCCGATGCTTTTTCTTTGCTCGATCGTTTTGATGAAAAGCTTGGCGCTTATGGCAGCAATATGAAACGGGCAGCGATAGAACTTGCCAAAGACTGGCGCACCGACCGCTTCCTGCGTCGCCTCGAGGCCATGATGATCGTAGCCGATAAAAATGAAATTCTCATCCTCTCTGGTACGGGCGATGTGATTGAACCCGACCATCAGATTGCCGCCATCGGCTCCGGTGGCATGTTTGCCCAGGCAGCAGCCTATGCCCTGAAAAGACATTCCCCCCATCTTTCGGCTGAAGAAATGGTGAGGGAAAGTCTTAACATTGCTGCGGATATTTGCATTTATACTAACCACAATCTGGTAGTCGAAAAACTAGAGAAATAATTTTACTTTATTTCAGGAGTATCCAAATCGGCCAGGGCGTTTTCAATTTCCTGCTCTGTCAGTTCATGTTCTACCAATTTTCCAGATAGGTAATCTTCATAAGCGGCCATATCAAAATTACCATGCCCGCACAAATTGAAAAGAATGGTCTTGGCAGCACCTTCTTTCTTGGCCTGTTCGGCCTCGGCTATCACTGTGGCAATTGCGTGATTGGCTTCCGGAGCTGGAATTATGCCTTCAGTTTGGGCAAATAAAATACCTGCTTCAAAACATTCTAACTGATGATGTGACCGAGCCTCTATCAACTTATCTTTCAACAACTGGCTTACCACCACGCCCGCCCCATGATAACGCAAGCCCCCGGCATGAATGGGTGCGGGAACAAAATTATGTCCGAGCGTATACATGGGTAATAGCGGGGTCATGCCCACAGTATCTCCGAAATCATAACGGAATACGCCTTTTGTGAGCTTTGGGCAGGAAGCTGGTTCACTGGCAATACAACGGATATTTTTCCCTTCCGTAAGGTTATACCGCAAAAAAGGAAAACTTAGTCCGGCAAAATTAGACCCGCCACCAAAAGGCGCGACCACAATATCGGGAAAGTCCCCTGCTTTTTCCATTTGTTTGATGGCTTCCTCCCCAATGATAGTTTGGTGCATCAGTACGTGGTTCAGCACACTGCCCAAAGAGTATTTTGTGTGCTCATCAGTAGCAGCCCTTTCTACCGCTTCAGATATGGCAATGCCCAGGCTTCCGGGTGAATCGGGGTTTTGTGCCAAAATTTGTTTGCCTGCTTCTGTTTGGGTACTGGGAGAAGCAATCACATTGGCACCCCAGGTGTTCATCATCAGCTTACGGTAAGGCTTTTGGTTATAGCTGATTTTCACCATATACACCTCGCACTCCATACCGAAATGCTTGCAGGCAAAACTCAGGGCACTCCCCCACTGTCCGGCCCCGGTTTCTGTGGTAATACGCTTTACGCCTTCCTGCTTGTTGTAATAAGCCTGAGGAACGGCTGTATTTGGTTTATGCGAACCAGAAGGGCTGACCCCTTCATATTTGTAATAAATTTTTGCAGGGGTATCCAAGGCTTTCTCAAGGCCGTAAGCCCGGTAAAGGGGTGCAGGCCGCCATAGTGTATAAATGTCCCTGACTTCATCGGGTATGTCTATGAATTTATCTGTACTTACTTCCTGTTTGATCAGCTCCATCGGAAACAGCGGAGCCAGCGCATCCGGGCCAATGGGTTCTTTAGTACCCGGGTGCAGCGGAGGTAAAGGTTTATTGGGCATATCCGCCACAATGTTGTACCATTTGTCAGGAATTTCCTGCTCGGTCAGCAGAATTTTTCTTTGTTTGCTCATAGTTTAGGGTTATTGTAGTAAGTTATTTATTTGTTTTTCTTTTCTTTCTCCATGGCTTCTTCATTTACTTCCAGTCCTAGCCCGGGTTCCTGGGGAATGTAAAGGTATCCGTCCTTAAAGGTGAAATAATTATGAAAAAGGTGGTTCAGCCCCAACTCTTCCCGCTTTCCGGCATATTCCTGTACCCTTGCCGCATTCGGAATAGAAGCCACGAGTTGTAAACTGGCCGCAGTGGCCAGCATGGGGCGGGCATTGTGTACCATGATGGGCCTGTCAAACGCATGGGCTATATCAGCTACTTTTTTGCATTCGGTTAGCCCGGCACATTTTATCAAATCTGCATTGATAACATCTACATTACCAATCGTAATCAAATCCCGCATTTGCCATTTGTTGAACTCGTGCTCCCCGGCCAAAACCGGAATGTCCAGGGCTTCTACCACCTGGCTAAGTCCGGCATAATTCAGATAAGACACGGGTTCTTCAACCGCTGCAATGTTGAAATGCTCATACAGTTTTTTTGCCATCGTAATGGCTTTGGCGGGTGTGTACCCATTGTTAAAATCCACAAACAGCTCAATATCATCCCCAATGGCATTGCGCACTTCCTTGATAATATCAAAGGTTGGATCAGGGTCAGGATCAATATTCAGTTGCCTGATTTGCATTCTTGCTTTTACGGTTTTGTAGCCTTTCGCTACAAAGTCAGCACCTACTTCGGCCATTTCTTTTGGCGAACGGTACCCGCCGCTGGCACTACGTCCATAACTTCCGTATACCCGCACTTTCTCTACCCGGTTGCCGCCCAGTAACTTGTAAACAGGCTGATTCAATAGCTTGCCTTTCAAGTCCCACAACGCATTGTCTACCCCCGCAATCGCTCCGGGCAGCAGTCCGGTGGTTCCGGCATCTTCTCCTTTAAAAAACATGCGCATCCACAAGTATTCAGAATTGAAAGGGTCATGCCCAAGCAATTCATCTTTGCAAATTTCATCAATAAGCTTTGCTACCAGTTCTGGATGGTCATGGTCTCCCTCACCCCAGCCGGAAACCCCGGCGTCCGTCTCTACTTTGACAAAAGTGGCTTTCCTGAACACATAAGGTTTAACATCGGTAATCTTTACGGTATCGGGAGGCTTGATGTACTGGTCCCTAAGTGAAGAAGCGCCCAGCATGGGAATGCCCATGGCAGAAAGTTTGAGGAAGTTTTTGCGCGAAATCTTTGTCATTAAAATCAGAATTCAGCTTTTTCTTTCAGTTTGTCTTTAAACACTTTTTTGAACTTATCTACCTTCGGCCGGATCAGCATTGCACAATAAGGCTGAGACGGATTATTATTGAAATAATTTTGGTGGTAATCTTCAGCTTCGTAAAAATTAATCAGCGGGGATATTTCTGTTACAATAGGAGCATCAAAGGCATCGGATGCATCCAGTTCTTTCTTAAACTTCTCAGCCAGTTTCTTTTGTTCTTCATTATGGTAAAAAATAGCAGAGCGATATTGAGTACCCACATCATTGCCTTGCCGGTTGAGGGTAGTAGGATCGTGCGTCTGCCAAAATACTTCCAGTAGTTCGGTGAATGAGATAACTTCAGGGTCATATGTAATTTGCGCCACCTCGGCATGACCGGTATTTCCATTACACACTTCCCTATAGGCCGGGTTTTTAATATGCCCGCCGGAATAACCGGAAATTACAGACTCCACACCTTTCAAATTCAAAAAAACGGCTTCTACACACCAGAAGCACCCTGCACCAAATGTTGCTGTTTCCATAGTTCTATCATTTATTGATGTTCTCAGAAATACAAAATAATTACTGGTAAAAACGCTTACCTGCGAGTGCAGGTTGTTTTACTTCCTGTAAAACCTTTATATTTAAACCGAAAGTAAATCAATGTGACCCAATATAAGCATTTGCTACGATTTCTCTTTAACTTACTAAATATTGAAAAAAACAACTAATTTATGAAACTACATGTTTGGAGTTATTTCACCCTGGCATTGTTTGCAATGAATATGAACGCCTGTCGGCAACAACAATATGCAGTGGGTGAGTCTACATCCGAAGCTATCCGGTCTAACCTTCCTTATGAAATCTATGAAATACGAAAGACCAGTGGTGACTGCCAGGCACCTGAATCCCCATGTGTCATTTTGAGCGTAATGTACCCCAGGGTTAGCTCAGGCAGTGAAGCCGCCCAGGATAAAATTAATAATTATATCACAGGAGTGGTAGCTGAAAAGATGCAGCAATACTCCGGCGAAAAGCAGACAGACACCAACAACCTGGATAGTTTAGGTGATGTTTTCATCAGTCGTTTTAATCAAACATTGACCGATTTCCCTGATTACAAACACAGATGGTCCTATAATTTGGAAGGTTCCATAGCCTTCGATTCCCTAAACATCATCACAATAGAGTTTAATTTATTTTCCTACACCGGAGGGGCACATCCCAATGCCCAGGTAATTTATAACAGCTTTGATGATGAAAGTGGGAAGCGGTTGGCATTGGCCGAGGTTGTAACTGATGTTGATAAACTCAAGGAGCTTGCTGAAAAAAAATTCAGGCAACAAAAAAAACTCGGACAGCATGCAAATTTGAACGAAGCAGGTTATATGTTTGAAAACAATCAATTTACATTAAACGATAATTTTGGGATATTGAAAGAAGGTATCATTTTTTATTACAATGACTACGAAATTGCTCCTTATGCAATGGGGCCTACTGAAATTTTGATTTCGTATGAGGAGGTGGGTGATTTATTGAAATTGTAAATTTGTTTTGTGTATTGAGTTTGATGTTTCATGTTTAGTGTTTGTTGTTTTATCTTTTCCAAATTACAAGAACTATTAACTATTAACCAACACCTAAATGGGCTCGTCACCTAAGTGGTCAAAAAAAATAAAATATAAGATCTTGTATTGGTTCATCAGGGTTTTGATTGCCATTGCGGGACGCATTCCCAGAAAAGTACTATTAGGCTTGGGAAGCTTGCTGGGAAAAACCGCTTACCAATTCATGCACCAAACCCGTGAGAAAACCATTAAGCACCTTACAATGGCTTATGAAAATGACTTGAATGCCCATGACATTGCCGGCCTTTCCCGCAAAGTTTTTATCAACCTAGGCAAAAATGGCATGGATACGATCAGGGCATTTAGTTATAAAAAACTGGCCCAACTTGAATCCATAACACAGGTAGAAGGCATTGAAAATTTTGACAAAGCATTAGCTGAGGGTAAGGGAATTATTGCCCTGGCATGCCACCGGGGCGCTTTTGAGCTGATCGCCGATGTAATGACGCTCAGGGGCTACAAAACCAACGTAATGGGGGCCGCCTTACAAAACAAAAAGATGGACGAATTATTGGTAAGTTACCGCACAGCCAAGGGTGCCAAATATTTTCAGGTAGGGAAAGACACCCTCTCGGTGGTAAAAGCCCTCAAAAAGGGAGAAGTGGTGGCTATTCTGATAGATCAGGACAAAAAAAAGGTGAAGGGTACATTTGTTAATTTTTATGACAAGCCTGCCTATACACCCATTGGGGCTGCCGTACTGGCCCTGAAAACCGGGGCCACCGTAGTACCAACAGCCATCCACAGACAGGCTGACGATACCCATTTAATTACTTTTCTGCCTGCTATAAATTTGGTCAGGACCGGTAACGAAGAACAAGAAATTAAAGCCAACACACAACTTTTCACCCGCTATATAGAAACTTTCGTCCGCGAAGTACCCGAAGAGTGGGTATGGATGCACGAACGCTGGAAACACAGTCCCGAACAAGTTACAGATTATGCGGAAGCCACTTAACACTATTTAATTTACACGATTATGAAAATCCTTTGCCCGGTAGATTTTTCTGAAAATGCCTTGAATGCTGTTGAGTTTGCCAGCAACATTGCAAAAAAGCACCATGCAGCCCTCACATTAATCCACGTTTATACCGAAAAGGAATTTGAGGAGATATTATCAAAAGAACACGCCAAAGAGCAGCAGTTAGACCTGAAAAATGTAGCCGAACACGCCGAAACCATGCTGGAAAGGCTGGTAGATGAAGTAAACAAATGGCAACGGAACCACCGCTGCGATTACCATCTTACGTATGGCTCTGTAGAACCTCAAATTATCGATTACACCAAAGAAAATGAGTATGACCTGGTCGTAATTGGTATCAAGGGCCTCAATGATGCTTTTGAGCGGTATGTTGGAAGTACTACCATCCAAATTATGGAAAAAGTACCGTGCCCGGTGCTGGCTGTGCCCAAAGAAGCCACTTACCAGGATTTTAGGAAAGTAGTGTACGCCACCGACTACCAGGAAGAAGACAAAGATGCACTAAAGCAACTTATTTCACTCGTCAAACCCTTCCGGCCTGAAATTTCCATTGTACACCTTTATAAAAAAGACAGTTTGCTGGAAGAAGCAACCTACCAAAGCTTTGTAGATGAAATGAACTCTTATTTTCCGGATGAAAACCTTAATTTTTTGCATGAACCTGCAAAAAAATCTACTTACCTGGCTATTCACGAATATATCATCCACCATGATGCCGACATGTTGGCCCTGCTCCATCATCACCAAAGTTTTATCGAGCGCATTATCTCTGCCAATACCACTCAGGAAATTGCTTATGCTGCCACTTATCCGGTAATAATTTTTAAGGATAGGTAAATTCTCTTATCAACTTTATCCTCCTAAGCTTTTTGCAGTCAGTGAACTTGACTTTTCCCAAATTGAATTGAGCTTCCATACATCCAATGATATTAGTGATACTTCACCACCAATGGCATACAATTCAACCTGGTCCTCATTTTCGTCAGGAAAGATGCGGAAACTCATGGTTTTGTAGCCTTCATTGCCAAACACTTCTACCGATGATTTATCTACAAAGATGTGGAGCTTCACTCGACTATCGTCAGTAGGCATAAGTGTGGCAGACTTCACGGGAAAGGCCTCGTGAAATGAGACGTTTCCAGAGTTGGTGCGGTCAACAAAAAGTGACTGTGCGGCAACATCATATCCAATCACCGTTTCCTGTTCTTCCCCTTTGAATACCAGCAAACCAAATTCGGTTACCTCTGAAAGCCCGGTAACACTATCCGCTTTATATTCAAACTCAGCGATAATTTCCAAAGAACTGCCCGATACAATAGCATTGTTGGTAGTGCTTTTTTCACCAACTTTAATATTATCGAAATGCTGATGGGCTGTTCTGAGTTGTTGAAGCTCAGAAACTGGTTTTTGCACTACACGCAAGCCTTCCGGAAATTCACGCAATTTAAATTCACGCGCCAGCGATTGGGCACTTCTCCATCCTGAAGTGGGGATATCATTGGCATATTTCCAGTTATTGAACCATCCGATACCCATTCTTCGTTCATCGGGCATGTTGTTCCAGGTTACGGCTGCATAAAAGTCAGGGCCATCGTCCAGGGTAAATACACGGTCTGCCGGATTGTCGTTGGTGAAGCGGGTTCCATCAAAATCACCTACAAAGTATTGCATATCAGAGCCCTGTGCTTTGCCCAAGGATACCAGCAATACCCATTTGCTCCCGGCTGAGTTTTCTACAGGAAGCTCAAACAGGTCGGGGCATTCCCAAATTCCGGTAGTATCCCCCTGCGGCCCAAAATCACTTAAATGCTTCCAGTTGGTAAGGTTATCAGAGCTGTAAAATTGCACTTTTTTCTCTTTTGGCAATGCCACGGCCATTACCCATTGTTCTGTTGCTTCGTACCAAAAAACCTTTGGGTCGCGAAAATCCCGCTTCCCCAGATCAATTACCGGGTTTTTGTCATATTTCTGAAAAGTCTGCCCCTGGTCATGGCTCACAGCGATGTCCTGGTTTTGCAGAGGGGGCAAATGAGCCGTGTAAATGGCTACCATGCAAGAATCATCTTCACAAAGCCCGGAAGTATTGTGGTCAACGACAGCACTTCCAGAGAAAATCATGGTACTGTCTGCATCTATTTCAATAGCTACGGGCAGTTCTTTCCAATGCACCAGGTCTTTGGTCACGGCATGTCCCCAGCTCATATTGCCCCATTTCGTGCCCTTGGGGTTGTATTGATAATAAAGATGATATTCTCCCTGAAAATACACCAGCCCATTCGGGTCGTTCATCCAGTTTTCTTTTGGGCTGAAATGATAAGCCAGGCGGTATTGCTGTTGATAAGCCGAATCTATAATTATGGTTTCCTCTGGCTTGCCTGCTTCTTCTTTTTCTGTTTGGGTAGCGCAGGCCCCCAGACAAATGAAAGTCCAAATTCCTATTAAAAGACAGGAAGTTGATTTTTTACTGTTTTGCATTTTTAAGTAGATAATAAGCTGAAGAATCTATTGTACCAGAATTAAAACCACACCCAATACCATCACAAGGGTCCCGAAAAGTTTGTATTTCATATTTGTTTCCCTAAAAATACGATGGCCCAGCAAGATATTCAAAAGTGCAGACAACTGAAAAACAGCCAGTGAATATCCCAGTAACTTTTTTTCAAATACCAAAAGCGTAAATAGTTGTGTCAGCAAAAAGAAGAAGGCCAACCCCAAACAGTTTGCCTTTTCCTTCTTCAATATTGCAAAATTTTTCCTAAGCTTTTGTTTACTAATGGCTACAATTACAATAACCAGAATTGTGCTGCCTCCCAATAAACTCCAGAACAAAAGGGTAATGAACGGCGATGAATGCAGGATAGATTCCTTAAGGTACACCACCGAAACAGAGTACAAAAAAATGGCCGTGAGCCGATACCAAAAACCTCTAGACTTCAGCATTCTTTGCATGCCTACATCTGCCCAGGAAAACCGTGGGTCATAATTGAGCAATAAGCTTCCGGCAATCACGATAAAAATCCCCACCAGCCCCAATGTTGTAGGAAATTCCTGCAAAAGTAAAGCTGCCGTAACCGTAGCTACCACAGGCTTGTAGGCATTAAGCGGTCCAAATACCGACAGCTCTATTTCACTCAGGGACTTGACGGAAAATACATTCCCCACTGCATCAATAGCCGAAGCCAACAGAATACTGGTCCAGAATGCTTGCCCTAATACTGGCAATGGCAAAAAAATCAGGGTTATACCACTCAAAACAGCGAGCAAAATATACGCAGCCAAAACCACAAACAATGCACCTGCATGACGGTTGGTCAATTTTTTTTGAAAGACATTGGTGAATGGATTTGCCAATATCCGCCCTAAAAAGTAGAAATATTCCATGCGGTTTGATTTAGAAAATCACCTGAATACCCAATGGGTCATACAATTTCCTGTATTTTGGGTTGAGCTTTTCGTCGGTTACCAACACATCTACTTTATCCATCTCCTCCACAATATATGGTTCGGCTGTTTCCAGTTTATCTGAAGTAGCCAGTGCCAATACCTGATTGGCGGAATGAATCATTGCCGTCTTCACCTGCGCTTCTTCCCTCATGGGCAGCGTAATGCCAATTTGGGAATGCAAACTGCAAATGCCCAGCATCAAAATATCAGCCCTGATTTTTCGAACCGCCTCAATCACTTCCAGCCCTGTGGTGGCCTGAGAATCTTTCATCAGTTTTCCTCCCAGTAATATCACTTCTGCTGACGGATGATGTAATAGCTCTGAGGCTACGGGCAAACTGTTGGTAAACACTGTTATCTCCAAATGCGCTGGCAGTTGCCGCGCCAATAGTTGATTGGTAGTTCCGCCATCGAGGAAAATTACCTGCCCCTGCTGTACGAATTTTAGTGCTTTAGCAACGATGTGTTGTTTATCAGCCTGTGACAAATTCACTCTTTCGTCAAAGTTAAAAGGAACCGGGGATCGTGGAATGGCACCACCGTGTACTTTGCGAATTTGTCCACTTTCGGCCAGTTCGCGTAAATCACGGCGAATGGTGTCTTCCGAGACCATTAATTCCATGCTCAGGTCATTGGAAAGCACTTTGTTGTTTAACCGAAGCTTGTCCAGAATAAATTGGTGACGCTCATTTTTCAACATAAATTTGCATGTTTATTCTTGTTTATGCGCAAATATTCTTATTTTTGTGGTAATATTCAATAAAACAAG
This sequence comes from Cyclobacteriaceae bacterium, assembly GCA_965230065.1. GTDB lineage: Bacteria > Bacteroidota > Bacteroidia > Cytophagales > Cyclobacteriaceae. The sequence goes on from OZ245942.1 coordinate 6,366,651, forward strand.
ACAAAACATGCAAAAACAAAGCATTCAAGCCATCATTTTTGATTTGGATGGCGTAGTGATAGATACCAGAACCCCCATTGAAGAATTTTGGATAAGCTGGGGAAAGCAAAAAGGAATTAAAATTGACGAGCAGACCATGCACGAAAAAATTCATGGCCGCCCGGCACAACTTACTTTGGATACTATTTTTGGGCAACTTACCCAAAAAGAAAAGCAGGAAATTAACCTGGCCGGAGAGGAAATGGAAAGAAATTTAGCATACACGCTCATGCCGGGAGTAAAAGAATTACTCCAAGCACTGAAAGACCAGAAAATTAAGACGGCACTGGTTACCAGTTCTTTGCCCGAAAAAGTTGAAAATGTTTTTACACAATTAGGTTTATCAGGTATGTTTCATGAAGTGATAACAGCCGACCAGATAACCCATGGAAAACCCGCCCCGGATTGCTATCTGTTGGCGGCAAAAAAACTAAACCTCTCCCCTGCTTCCTGCCTGGTTTTTGAAGACAGTGCCAGTGGTGTTTGTGCAGCCAACAAAGCCGGAATGAAGGTAATTGGCGTGAATGAACCCATAGCAGAGGCCGTACTAAAAAGGGAAGGTGCAGCAATGATAATTCCTAATTTTTTGGAGATAAAAATTGAGAATAATTACCCAAAAAACAGCATCCTTTTCATACAGGGCTCGTATGAATATTTTTTGTCTCAGAATGGTTAAATCAAATAATTGAATTTCAATATGAATATGATTACGCTTCTAGGGTTTGTGGCAGCTTCCTGTACTACAGTTGCTTTCTTACCTCAGGTGATAAAAACTTATAAATCTAAATCAGCCAAAGATCTTTCTTTGTTCATGTCTACTTTGCTTGCAGGGGGTGTGGCGCTTTGGTTAATTTATGGACTGCTCATTATGGACTGGCCTGTTATCATTGCCAATTTATTCACCCTTGCCATGGTGCTGGCTTTACTTGTCTTTAAACTAAGGTACCGGGGGAGATAATAAGGTAAGAGGTTGTTAGTTATTGGTTATTAGTTATAAGTTCAAAATCTTATAACTAATAACTTTTAACCAATAACATTAAAAAATAACGGGGCGCAACAAATCATTAAACTCAGGAGGGCCGGTAAAGTATTCGCCCATAAAATCATCAATAATGCCTAATGATTTGGGAGAAAGCAATCCGGTCATTTCGTCCATAGCCTTCCCGCTGATGGCATAAGGTGGCATGAAAGAAAGAGACAAGTTACCTCCGTTACAATGGGCACACACCACATACTCTTCCATTTCTTTAACGGACTCACCGGTCACGAAACATTGTGAAATCCAGGGGTCAAGTTTGGTTTCATCGTAGCGCAACATCCGCTCCACTTGCTGGTGTGGGTCTACTTTGGTTGAAAAATATTCCTGCAGCCGCAGCAAAGATTCTTTGGAAAGTTCTTTGCGCATATCTTCCACACAACGGGTACACATGGCGTATTCAAAAACCACATCCTGTGCCTCGTACCCCGGATACCGCCGGAATGCTTTTTCAATAAAATAGGAAGTCCCGTTCTTCATCAAATCTTTCTGACAAATAATACATTCGCGAAACGGCTCTCCAGAATCGTGCGTACACAAAAGTTTCGGAATTTCAATGTCCCTCATAAAACGAATTTTTCCTTATCTTTCCCTTTTAAACAAAGATACCGTAAAATATAACGAACCACAAAGGCAAGCAGATAACTGAACGCCTGAATTATTAAAAGAAAACACCTCTATGAGCAAAAAAATCGTTGTTATCGGAAGTGCTAATGTTGATATGATTTGTAAAGTTGCGCATTTGCCCAAACCAGGAGAAACCGTGGGGAATGGGGAATTTATGACCGTACATGGTGGGAAAGGGGCCAACCAGGCCGTAGCTGCTGCCCGCGCCAACGGTGACGTGAGTTTTATCAGCTGTGTAGGCGATGATGCCTTTGGCAGCAATATGATTAGCAGTTTTCAAAACGATGGGATTAAAACCGACTTTGTATTTACAGAAAACCAAACACCCACCGGCGTTGCCCTCATTTTGGTAGACCAGCAAGGGGAAAATTCTATCGCAGTAGCCCCAGGAGCAAACTACAAACTTACACCTACACGGATTGATGAAGCCCGGATTCTCATATCACAAGCCGACCTTATATTGTTACAACTGGAAATCCCACTCGAGACAGTACAATATGTAATTGAACTGGCCAGCAGCCTGGGAAAAAAGATTTTGCTCAACCCCGCCCCGGCCCAAAAGTTGGAAGACGAGCTGATCCGCAAATTGTTTGTCCTTGTATTAAATGAAACTGAAACAGAACTGATTACCGGGCAGCCCGTAACCAATGACAGTGAAATTGCAGAAGCAGCAGGTACACTATTACAAAAAGGTGCCAAAACGGTCATTATTACATTAGGAAAAAAAGGTGCTTATTTAGCCGACAGAAAGGTACGAAAGATGATTCCTTCATTTACAGTACAACCCGTTGATACTACAGCGGCAGGGGATGTTTTTTGCGGAACGCTGGCGGTAGCTTTGTCCAATGAACAGCCACTCCCAGAAGCAGTAAGATTCGCCCATGCCGGTGCGGCCCTTTCTACTACAAAAATGGGAGCCCAGCCTTCAGCCCCTACCCTTCAGGAAATTAAAACTTTTTTGAATGAAAGGAAGTAATTTAAATACCCAGTTTCATCTGGGCACCTTTTGCTTCATCGGTTACGGCGGGCAGCATGATACTAAAGCTCGTACCTTTGCCAAGTTCAGATACTACCTGGACTTTGCCGTTCAGTTTTTCTACGGTTTCTTTCACGATGTAAAGCCCCAGGCCTGAGCCGCCCCCACCTTCAGAGGCGCGGTAAAACATATTGAAAATGTGCTCAAGGTGTTTTTCAGCAATGCCCTGTCCGTTGTCTTTTACCACAATATCGGCCATGTCAGGCTGAACAAATATGCCCACATAAATGAAGCAGTCGTCTTTGCGGTGGGTACTGCTGTAACGGATAGCATTACTCAGCAGGTTACTTAATAAAATTTTAACCCGGCGTATGTCTGCATAAAAAGTAACCGATTGTTCAACATTGATAATTTTTTTGATCTTTTCGGCATTGTCCATGTACTCCAGCTCCTGAAAAACCTCATTCACCAGGGCTTCAAAATCAATGCGTTCTTTTCTTACTTTCTGGCTGGAATTTCTGGAAAAATCAACGATATCCATGATAAACGCATCCATTTTATGGATACTTTTCTCCATCAATTCCAGGTATTTTTCGCGCTGGTCTTCTGCTTTTTCCTGTCTCAATACCCCCAAAAGCCCCAAAAGTGATGACAAAGGGGCTTTCAAATCATGGGAAGCAGAATATACAAACCGATCGAGATCACCATTGATTTTTTTCAAATCATTGTTCTGCTTTTCTAATTTCAGGGTTGTATTTTTTTGATTGGAGATGTCGCGTATCGTACCATCGTAATAAACGTTGGCATATTCGTCTGAAAATTTTTTACAATTAACCAACGCCCAAAAAGAAGTGCCATCTTTTCTTTTCAACTCAAGCTCAACACCAGAAAACCCACCCTCTTCCAATAATTCTAAAATATCGTTTTCCCTTGCCGATTTGTTATAAAATAAATTGGTAAAAAAGCTAAATGTATCCTGCTTGGTTACATAGCCAAAAAGCTCATAAAACGCTTTGTTCGCAAACTGAAGTTCTCCTTTTGGATTAATGCGAAAGACCCCTTCCGGTAAGTTATGGAGTAAAGAAGCAAGGCCATGATCGGCCTCGGAATTTACTTCTGTTTCAGTGATTGGTTTTACTTTTCCTCGAGCAGAAATGTCAATGACCGTTGTAAGCTTATATTCCTGGTTATCATAATTAGAGAGGGTTTCTGAAGCTATAAAAACAGTTTTGTTGCCCCCATCCTTGGTCTGAATTTCCTGCTCACCATCACCGTAGCGGTTACCCCTTACAAAATTATTATAGAAAATATTGGCCCGTTCTTTATAGTCCCGGGGATCCAGAACAGAAAGGGGTTTGCCAATCAATTCTTCACGGGAATAGCCGTAAATTTTACAAAAAGTTTGATTAACATTCAGTAGGTTATTCCGATGATCAGTTACACAAATGCCAATTTTTGATGTACTAAAAATGGTATTGAGAAGGGCTTCGGTCTCGATCATCTTAGGAATTGCTGATTTTTTATTGTTAGGTTAATTAATTCAAAAAAGTAAAAATATATCAGATGAGCTCTGAATTAGTATAATGGTGCTGTTGCAAAAATAAAAGGCTTTCGCCCAAATTCCTGTCTGTTTCTTTCCCTCTCAATGGGCGCTAAAATAAGTGAAAAATGAAAAAGTTGCTTAATTATCCCAGAGGTTTTTTTGGGATTTTTTTTTAAGAAAATTCGTTAAGGTTTAATAATCAGTAGCTTATGACAAGCTCCTTAATTTTTAACTTTAAGCAAGATGGGAAGTGGGGCAGCGGCAGTTGCAGTAAGCAGTAATTATAAGAACTGCTACTGCCATCTGCTTCTGCCTACTACTATGATCGGTTTTTTTTATAAATGGGTACGGTACTGCAAGGCTCTCCATACATAATACTGGCCGCAAATGGCCTGAGGCGGGCTGTTACTTCTACATACGCCTGGGTGGGCACAGGCACATTGCTACATCCCTTCACCACAATTTTTTTGTCCTGAAAGGTACTGAAATCGATTTGGGAAAGGGCTTCCTGAAAAAGTGCGCTTTCTAATTCCTCAATTGTACCAAAGACCACGCGGTGAGCATAAGGTGAAATTTTAGAGGCCAGTAACATATACGCCCAGGTAGGCACAATGGCATCTACCGAGCAGGCAAGGGCTACGTTTTTGCCTTCATACTGGCTCCAGTCGTGCTCCTTCACAAACGCACGGAAGTCTTTTTCCCGCAATATCATTTCCTGGAACAAATTGTCTTTAATATCATACACGACCCGCTCGCCCTGATGATAGTATTCTTCCAGGTTAAAAGTAATTAGTGGGCTATTCGCTACTCTGTTTACAATTGGTTCTTCTTGCATGGTTGTTTTAGTCGGAAGACCGGACCGGGCCGCTGGGCGGACGGAAGACGGAAGTTTTCTTCGGTCTTCCGTCTCCGGTCTTCGGTCTTATTAGTCAATAATTATATTTTCCGCCCCAAAGCTTCTTCAGCCGGTTTCTCAACTCATTTTCCCTGGGATTTTGGCCCGGGTCATACAGTTTGGTACCGACCAAGGTATCGGGCAAAAATTCCTGTACCACAAAGTTGTTTTCATAATCGTGTGCATACTGGTAACCTTTGCCGTATCCCTGCTCTTTCATTAGCTGGGTTGGGGCGTTCCTTAGACTTAACGGAACAGGCAAATCCCCGGTTTTACGAATAATTTGTTTTGCCTGCTTTATGGCCGCATAACTCGCGTTGCTTTTGGGCGAACTTGCCAAATAGGTGGCACACTGCGACAAAATAATTTCCGCTTCAGGATAGCCCACCATCGTCACAGCCTGAAAGCAATTGGTAGCCAGCACCAGGGCTGTGGGGTTGGCATTCCCAATATCTTCCGAGGCAGAAATCAGTAAGCGGCGGGCAATAAATTTCGGATCCTCCCCTCCTTCTATCATGCGCCCTAAATAATACACGGCCGCGTTGGGATCACTGCCCCGGATAGACTTGATAAATGCTGAAATAATATCATAGTGCAGTTCCCCCTTCTTGTCATACACAGCCACACGCTGCTGGGCTACATCTTTTACCAAGTCATCGGTGATAACTACTTTTTTGGCATTGCCTGCGTTTACAATCAATTCAAGCAAGTTCAGCACCCGGCGGGCATCGCCCCCAGATAGCCGAAGGAGAGCCTGGTGTTCTTTAATTTCAATTTCTTTCTCTTTCAAAGCCTCATCTTCCTGAATGGCCCTGTTCAAAAGTGCCAGCAAATCTTCCTCCGTCAGTGCTTTCAACACATACACCTGGCAGCGTGAAAGCAATGCGGCATTCACTTCAAAGGAAGGATTTTCGGTAGTCGCCCCAATCAGGGTGATGATACCTTTTTCTACGGCATCAAGCAGAGCATCCTGCTGTGATTTGTTAAAGCGATGAATCTCGTCAATAAACAAAATAGTGCCGGGGTATGATTTTGCTTTGGCAATAACTTCACGCACTTCTTTTACGCCTGCGCTTACGGCAGAAAGGGTAAAAAAAGACAAACTCCTGGTGCTGGAAATAATTTGCGCCAAAGTGGTTTTACCAGTACCCGGCGGCCCCCAGAATATCATGGAGGGCAAAGTAGCCGCTTCCACTACCTTTTTCAGCACGCCCTGTTTTCCTACCAAATGTTCCTGCCCCACCACATCTTCCAATGTTCGTGGACGCATGCGTTCTGCCAATGGCTGGTTTGTATTCATATTACATATTGATAAAGCTGGGCAAATTTGACAAAATATTACAACTCTCTTTACATTCACCAAAAAAATCCGGTATTTTCAGGCAAAATTGATCAATTCATTTTTAACCACTTATGCGCTACCTGAAATTATTAACGTTATTTCTTTCAATTGTATCATTAATTTCCTGTTCAGCCCCTGAAAAGGAAGAAGTTACTAAAAGGCCCAATATCCTGTTTTGCATTGCCGATGATGCTTCCTTTCCGCACATGGGTGCTTATGGCTGCACCTGGGTGAAGACCCCGGCATTTGACAGGATAGCCAAAGAGGGCATTTTATTTAACCGGGCCTATACGCCCAATGCCAAGTGCTCTCCTTCCCGGGCTTGTATCCTTACCGGGCGCAACTCCTGGCAACTGGAAGAAGCGGCCAACCATGTGCCTTTCTTTCCTGCCAAATTCACAACCTATGCCGAAGCCCTGACTGATAATGGCTACCATGTGGGCTACACCGCCAAAGGATGGGCACCGGGCGACCCGGGAGAAATTAATGGTGTACGCCGTCAGCTAACCGGAACGCCTTACAATGAGAAGAAAACCACCCCTCCAGCCAAAGCCATGAGCAACAATGACTATGCTGCTAATTTCGCTGATTTCCTGAGTGAAAAGCCCGCTGACCAACCTTTTTGCTTTTGGTATGGCTCTACCGAACCCCACCGGGCGTATGAATTTGGCGCAGGTATTGAAAAAGGAGGAAAAAAATTATCGGATATTGACGAAGTACCTGAGTTCTGGCCGGATAATGACTCTGTCCGCACCGATATGCTGGATTATGCTTTTGAAATAGAGTACTTTGACCAGCACTTACAAAAAATGCTTGATATGTTGGAAGAAAGTGGCGAACTGGAAAACACACTGATCGTGGTTACCGCCGACAACGGCATGCCTTTTCCCCGTATCAAAGGGCAGGAATATGAGCTTTCAAACCATTTGCCTTTGGCGGTGATGTGGCCTGCGGGTATTAAAAATCCTGGGCGGAAGGTGGATGATTTTGTCAATTTTATTGATTTTGCTCCTACTTTTCTGGAATTGGCAGGAGTACCAATTGACTCTACCAGTATGCAACCCATTGAAGGCAAAAGCCTTACTGATATTTTTAATTCCGAAAAATCGGGCGTGGTAACAGCATATCGCGACCATGTACTGATTGGTAAAGAACGGCACGACATTGGGCGCCCACACGACTGGGGCTATCCCATCCGAGGCATTGTGAAAGGAAATTACCTTTATCTGGAAAACTTTGAACCTGACCGATGGCCCGCCGGAAATCCTGAAACAGGATATTTAAACACAGACGGTAGCCCCACCAAAACCGTAATTTTGAATTACCGCACCGACCCGGATATGCATCAGTACTGGGAATGGAATTTTGGCAAAAGGCCCCGGGAAGAGTTTTATCAGATTGACAACGACCCTGATTGCATGGAAAACCTCGCTATTCACCCAGAGTACCAGGCGATGAAGGAGGAAATGAAAGTGCAGATGTACGAAGAGCTTAAGGCCCAGGGCGACCCTCGTATTCTCGGAAATGGCCATATTTTTGATGAATATGTTTATTCTCAAGACAATATGCGGGGATTTTATGAAAGGTATATGGAAGGAGAAGAAATTAAGGCCGGGTGGGTCAACGAATCAGATTTTGAAAAAGAACCGTTAGATTAAATTCACATAACAACAGTAAGCGAAATCCGTTTCAATAATTAATGAAAAATTAAACTGTTTTTTCACCATATAAGCGAAAGGATTAATAAATTTGCAACAAATATGTTGAACCACGCACAAACCATATCACAGTACCAGCCATTGTTGCAGGCCATTGCCCTGAAAATGGTAGGCTCATTGCACGATGCCGAAGATATTGTACAGGATACCTTTGTGAAATGGCTCACCATCGATCAGGAAAAAATAGAAAATACCAAAGCGTACCTGATACGCACCGTTACCAATAATTGCCTCAACCATCTGAACTCTTTCACCAAAAAGAAGAAAGAATATATCAGCAGCCTGAAAACATCTGAGTTTTTTGAGAAATACAAAGAGTTTAACTTCCCCAATTTTGATATTGAAAATGAGATTTCTGAGGCCTTAAGCATCCTGCACAAAAAACTGGAACCTGTGGAAAAAGGGATTTTTGTACTGCGGGAAGTATTCGATGTAGATTATGAAGAGCTGCAACAAATTTTTGGTAAGAAAAAAGAAAACTGCCGTCAGATGGTTTTGCGTGCCAAAGCCAAACTGAGAAAAGAAAACCACAAGTCAAAAGAAAAAATTAATCGTCAGGCGCAATTACTGGAAAGTTTTAAGCAAGCCTGCTCTTTTGGTTCCTTGTCTGAATTTATTCAGCATCTCACACAAGAAGCAGAAATCGGCAATAGGCAGTATGTATAAATCCTGCCTACTGTAACTGCTACTGAAAAAAAAATATCCTTTTCTGTCACATCCCGTTATTTCATTTGTCTTTAATAACTGAAGCCTCACTTTTTGAGGAAATTATTCATTCTTTACGCTTTAATCTTAACGCATGTACATCATTTTAGGCTTTTTTGTAGCACATTGGTATTTATCATTGTTTTTTCAAACATTTTTCCTGCACCGATATGCTGCCCACAAGGCATTTACCATGTCCAGGACAACTGAAAAAATATTTTTTGTGCTTACCTGGATATTCCAGGGTTCTAACTACCTGAGCGCATACGGTTACGGTGTGATGCACCGCATGCACCATGCCTTTGCCGATACTCCGGATGACCCACACTCACCCACGTACGATGAAAGTATTTGGAAGATGATGTGGAAAACGAAAACCATTTATTCTGCCATTGCCAACAATAAATTAGAGGTAGAAGAACGCTTTACCAAAGGCGTCCCCCGCTGGGAGCCATTTGACAAGTTTGCCCGTTCCTGGGTATCCCGTATTTTCTGGGGATCTATTTATGTAATGATTTACTGGCAGTTTGCTACGGTATGGTGGTTATGGCTATTATTACCTTTACAGTTTTTAATGTCGCCCATTCACGGGGCTATCATCAACTGGTTTGCCCATAAGTACGGTTACATCAACTTCCCCATGAAAGATACATCCAGGAATTTTCTCCCGTTTGATTTTCTGATGATGGGTGAAAGTTACCACAACAACCACCATAAACACGGCTCACGGGCCAACTTTGGCGGTTTCCGCTGGCACGAGATTGATCCTACCTATTTTGTGATCAAACTGATGGATAAAATTGGGGTTATCAGCCTGAATAAGAAAAAAGAAGTGCAAATTACTGCCTCTAGAAAAGCAGCATAAGTTTTATTTTCATACAATACTGAAGCTGCCAGATATAAAAACTTGGCAGCTTTTTTTTGGCTTTGTTGGCCATTTTCCACTGTTTAATTCTAATGGAGAATAGCCTGCAAAGCCTTTTTTTTACCCCCCTCGCTTAGGATCTACCTAAGAATATTATTAATCCTTTCCCTCTTTCTTTCCAATTTCTTAATAAAAAAATACTGCGAACGGGTAACCTTTTGCAGGTACTACTATCAACCAACAATTCGGACAAAAAATTAGGGTAAAAAATAACTGTATACAAAATCTTATTCCTATCCGGGAAAAAAGACTTCCTAATGCGTCATGAATACAAATTAATGAACCACCACTTAACAACTAAAACCATGAAACGATTATTTCTAACTTATGCTTTCTCTTTTCTAGTAGCTATTACTGCTACTTTTGGCCAAAGCGTTTTGGAATCGCCCGTGCTTAATGCCGGGATTGGGATTTCGGGCTGGGGTGTTCCTGTTTATGTAGGCGTGGACTTTCCGGTACACGAAGCGATTACGGTAGGTTTTCACCTTTCTTACCAAACAGATAATGAAAGGTTTTTGGGTGAAGGGTGGAAACACACCATTATCGGAATTAGCGGGCGCAGTGATTACCATTTTAACGACTTGCTCGACCTACCCGAGGAATGGGATCTGTACGCCGGGTTATCCCTGGGCTATTACGTATGGAACACTAAGTATAAGGGGGATTTTGACATAAATTATGGTGGCACAGGTGCTGGCGGGTTAGGCTTTACTGCCCAACTGGGAGGCCGCTATTTCTTTACCGAAAAGCTGGCAGCCAACCTGGAACTGGGCGGGGGAAATGTGATTTCCGGAGCAAAAATCGGGATTTCCATTTTGTTGAAATAATTTCCTGTATAGTGGCACTCTGAGCCGGCTTTTATTGAGCTGCTCAGAGTGCCACCCTACAAAAAACGATTCAAACCCATGCGATTCTTACTTACACTATTATTCAGTGCTTGCACCCTATCTTTTTGTGTACAAGCCCAGCATAATGAGCTTATCAGCACCCTTCAGGAAATTGAGCAAAATTTGCAACCTGTAGAACAGAAGAATGCTACTTTTAGTACTTCTTTGTCTTACGATGAAAGCGCTCCCTATATCATTACCTTATCCCTGGAAGAAACAGATAACAAAGGAGAGGAAACTACAGAATTTCAGTTGAACCTGGCTTACCTGAACGAAAGGCAGGTGAAGTGGGAAAGCAGCCGGAAAGAGATGACCGTAAATTTTTACTCCAAAGACAAGTTTATTCAGGTGACCCAAAACGGGGATAGACAAAACTATGAAGATGAACTGGCCATCCCCTGCCTTGATGTAGACAATGCCCGGATACTGGAAGAACTTTTTCAAAAAGCCATTCCTCTGGCAAATAAAGTGTGGCAGGAAGACACACAACTTCCGGGTGACTTTGAAGGGTTGAGAAGCTTTGTTATCAATGCCGTTTCCGATGTGCAGGAAGGCGACGAAATGTATGTGCAAAAGCTGAAGCCTGTGGATGCGGAATCCTCCCGGTTTACCTTATCTAAGCGGTACATTTCTGACAAAGGAGAGGAAACAGACCTGATGTACACGTTCAACTTCACGGATATACACCCACCCGGCATCAGCACCCAGGTGAAGGGCAAAAGCGTGTATGTTGCTTTAAATACAGATAATCGCCAAAAGTTTATTGAGGTTACGGATGGTGAAAACACCAACTATACCGACGAGGTGGAAATACAAGCGGCCTCATACGAAGATGCCCAACTGCTAACGGTTGCACTGCGGCGGTTTGTGCCTGAAGCCCGTGAAAACTACAATGAAACCCAGCCCGCATTTCAAAGTAGCATGGAAGCGCTGGGGTATCTAAATGAGGCCATACAATCTTATACCATTAACCGGGTAGCCATTACCCAGGCTGACAACCAGGAATGTTTGTTTGAACTGGAACGGGAAGCCGCGGACGATAAATCTACCGAAGCCCTGCGTTTTTTGGTAGATATTTCGGATCTGGCACCGAACACAATTGAAATTGATGTAAGCGCCAAAGGAATTTGGGTAACCGCAGCTACCAAAGGAAATAACGACTATGTAATGCCTTTTGAAAACGGCGAGCAACAAAACTATACCGATGCCTTTAGTATTGGCGCCGCAGACATTCCCAATGCCAAGGCCATTCGGCACGGACTTACCGAGGCCATCAATAACTGCCAGGGTGAAGTAAGCCCCGAAGATTTTGCGTGGATGTCGAAAACTATAGAGGAAGGCAATAACCCACAATCAACAATTGAGCAGCAACTTTCTGTATTTGAAGACAATGCCTGCAAAGTTGCCTTCACCGTGATAGAAAGTGGCAAGCGGGAAACCACCGAAGAACGGTACGAATTTAACCTGCACGACCTGGATGAAAACACTGTTGCACTGAACACCAAAGGAACCACGGCTTATGTGCAGGCCGGTACGGTTTACAAAGAGCGCACCATCAACTATTACAAAGAAGACGGCAGCGTGGATTACGAAAATAGCGTGGCCATCATAGTACCAGACATTGCTTCGGGAAAGGTATTTATGGAAACACTCACCTCATTGATTAAGAAATGCAAAGAGTAAACTTTTCGTATCTGGTTGGTTGGTAAATGCGGGGAAAGTGGCAGGCAACCACCTCATTGCCTTCCCGTGGTGCCTGCCCACTTTTTGGTTAGAAACCCTGTGTTTTACTCCCCCAAAATGCCCCTTCACGAAATAGAATTGTTCAACTCCAGATATGGATGATCTTTATATGAAAGTACACTAAGGCCGGGGAATATCTAAGAAATACACTACAGGGTAACGATTATCAAAAGTCGCTATGAACAAATGAAAACTTTGTAAACCTAAAATTTAAAGCCATGAAAAACTACGTATCAATTCTTGTTATTTCATCCATTTTAACGATTTTTTTGTTAAGCTGCTCCGAAGATGACGAAGGGCCGATGCGTAACCTGGACGGCGACCCCAGCGGTGCTGTGATTAATGCAACAGTAGTGGATTACAATGAAAATGAACTCATCATCAGTCTTGATATTTATGTGGTAGATGGGAGGGGAAATTTTACAGGTGGATTATCTGCCGCTAACTTCACGATAGAGGATGCATACATTGGCTACTATGGTGAGGTCTCATTTGAAAATACGCAGGTGTCATCTGCCAAAACCAGCGCGAAAGGAAATTACTCTGCCACCTTATTGCTCGATCAGAGCGGAAGTATTAGCAGCACCGACCCCAATGATTTACGTATTGAAGCCGCCAAAATATTCAGTGGGGCATTGGGCGATAACGATTATGCCCTTGTCTCAAGCTTTACCACCCGCCATGCGCCTTACGATGTGTTGTATTATGGAATTTATACCCAGGATACTACCGAACTGTATTCCCACCTTGATAATTTGTTAAACCAGGAAGGAGGCTATACCCCTTTGTATAAAGCCACCTATGCTATGATAGACTATACAGCCGACAATGCTCCTGGTAATAATAAGGCCATCATACTTTTTACAGATGGAAAAGATACGAATAGAGGCTATAGCCTGGAAGAAGTAACAGACCACGCCAACAACAATAATATTCAAATTTACACTGTGGGCTTAAGCCGGTCGGTAGAGTTGGATGTGCTAGCCAAACTAGCCGACAATACAGAGGGCGCCTTTATGTGGGCAGAAAATGCACGGCAGCTGATTACCATGTTCGGCACGTTGGGAGATTTACTCAGTGGCAACGCCCAGTATTATCGAACCAGTTGGAAGGCAGTGCGTGCAAATGGAAACTGGACAAGCGGTTCTTCTTTCGTAGCAGAAGTAACCATAACCTTATCAGATGGTTCAGAGTTTTTGGTGCCATTTCAAATTACCATCCCCTAAATCCAGCAGGTTTTCAATCTTTAACAGCAATATTTCTTATAACCCCTACTAAGATGAAACTATTAAACATAAATCCTCTTTTGGTGATGGCGACATTAACGTTGCTGGTGTCTTGTAATGGTGATGATCCTGACCCGCAAAATAATTCCGAACCGGTATTCACTGCTAAAATAAACGGAACCCCATTTACGGGTGAGAAATCATTAACAGAAGCATCACTGGAGGTGGAGGCAACTGGCGATTATGAGTTTATCCTGGCAGGTGGTGAATTCATTGATATTGATAAAGGACAGGCCAGGGTAATTTCTATTGGCATTATTGGTAATGATGCCGATGACTTAAAATCAGGTGCAGAGTTCAGTGAACTTACCCTTTTTGCCGGATTTGGTGCGATAGGAGTATACCTGGACTATCAAAATTCAGATGTTTATACCACCAGCACCTCAGTTATAGGCGACAATTCCGCTTTCATAAAAATAACCGATCTTGATAAATCTGCCCAAATAATATCCGGTGAGTTTTCATTTACAGCCGAAGACGATAACAACGGCACACTGCATGAAATAACCGATGGCGTTTTCAGGAACATCAAATATACCATTGAAGAGTAACCCGGCACGATAGAAAAGCAGCCCTTCGCACTATAAAACTTGCCTTTCACGAAATAAACTTCATCAATTCAGCATGAAGGTTAATATCAAAACCAATTAAAAAAAAGAAGGAGCCTTCGGGAAAAATACCAGTTGTATGCGTCTTGAAAATGACGAGCCTGGATTTACACTGCTAACTTGAAGTATCCAATTGAAAAAACTACCAATAACTAAATAAAAACATGTACAAACAAAACCGCAAAACCATGAAAAATTTACTTACACTCACTTTCATTTTTACCCTCTTCCTGGGCTTTCACAGCATACAGGCCGATGTTATTATTGTGAATAATAATGAGGGGCAACCTGGAGATTATGTGGATTTACAAGATGCTATTGATGCTGCTGACCCAAATGACATTATTTACGTAGTAGGGTCTGATGAATATTATCACTCTACCAGTGAGAATGTAATGATTAACAAACCCCTGACCATCATTGGCCCCGGATACTTTCTGGGTCAGAATAATGAAATAAACACCCAAGCCAGTAACATTACTGCCAAAGTACATCTTCTATATATTGGGGATGGTGCAGACGGTACAATTATTACGGGAATGGATATTGACTTCCATAATAATGCCTCACTAAGAATTGGAAACATTAAAAGAGATAGAAGAACGAGAGGAGAGGCCCCTAAAAATATTACAATAATCAGAAACAAGCTTAACCACGTAAGAGTAGAGCAAGCAAATGGAACTATCATCAAAGAAAACTACATTTCATATTCCGGCAACCCAGTATATTTATACCAGGAAGCATCTAACACCTTCATAGCATATAATATTATTCTCGGTGGAACAAATCATGCTACAATTTATGGCCCCAATAATGTTGGTATGAAAGGTACAATCATTAAAAACAATACACTAAGTAATGGATTATATAGAATTCATTCGGTAGATGATATTTACAACAATATTTTTATTAAAGGAGGATTAAATGACTGTAATAATAATGTATTGAAAAACAACATTTTTACAGCTTCAGAAGAAGGTTTCCTTACAGGTACGTCTGTTGGTAATACCACATATAAAAACCTTAACAACGAATTTGGAGAGGCAGCAGCTACTTTATTTATAGAAGCTGAACCAGCACTTGACAAGGACTATAAGCTGGCAGACAGTTCTCCAGCCAAAGGTGCGGGCATAGTGGGTGAAGATGCTGGAGCATTTACAACAGGCAGTAATGCTTATAAAGTTTCAGGACTGCCTGCCGTTCCTGCAATTTATGAACTCACCACCCCGGGTGTAGGCACAGCCGCAGACGGCATGAAAGTAACCATTAAAGCCAAATCTCATAATTAAGCCGCTATGTTACGCTATTTAATAATCATAAGCTGTTTGTGGTGGTTGAGTGGTACGCTGCATGCCCAAAGTATTACAAAAGCAGAGTACTTTATAAATGACCATAAGGACGGAAAGCAAATAACCTTGGATGAAACAGGAGAAGATATTGAACAATCTTTTCCGGTAGATTTAGATGGGATTTCTGAAGGTCTGCACTTTTTAGGGGTACGGGTAATGGATGAAAATGGAAATTGGAGTGTGCCTACTATTCGTACATTTCTTGTACATTCAGTATCAGACTTACCCAATATCGTAAAGGCTGAATACATTATAGATGATGGGGATCCAGTGGCAATAGATGGTTTAACCGCAGGCACCGATGTAACCATTTCTTCTTTTAATGTGGATCTGGATGGAATTGCCCCCGGGCTTCATTTTCTCCAAGTAAGAGTACAGGATGACCTACAAAGGTGGTCGGTAGTAACTGTACGGGCTTTCCTGGTAGATGATGATCAGGAACTAGAGAAAATCACTAAACTCAGCTACTACTACTATGACATAGCTGAGGAGACTATTTTGGGTGAATTTGAACATGCGATTGAACCACCGGCTACCTCTATTGAAACAGATTTTCAGGCAAATGCAACTCTTTTGGTAGAACAAAAACAATACTTAATGTATATATGGGCAGAAACTGAAAGCGGGAAACTCAGTTTGGTCAACATTAGACAATTTCAATTTATTGAAAGACCCCCTATTGAAGTTAGTATTGATGCAACTGATGTAAGCTGTTTCGGAGGTAATGATGGAACCATCAAAGCTACGGCTTCAAAAGGTGAAGGACCTCCTTACGAATACAGCATCAATGGAGTGGATTATCAAAAGGAGGGTATGTTTGAAGATATTCCCAAAGGAATATACACTATATATGTACGGGACAGTAAAAAGGATTATGTTCATACTGTGGAAGTACCTGTTGACCAAACTGATTCGTTGGGGCTTTCCACTGAAATAACCCATCCCAGCTGTGCGGAGGAGGCTTCAGGTAGCATTAAATTAAATGTTACAAATTTTGAAGAAGGCATTACCTACAAAATCAACGATGGTGATTTTCAGGAGAGCATTATTTTTACAGGCTTAATAGCAGGCGAATATACAATTACTGCAAAAAAAGCTGATGGATGTGAGGAAATTACAAATGTAACCCTAGTAGATCAAAACCCTAAGCCCAAGATATTTGAGTTAAAACCTGATTTGAATACGGATCCTCCTACCCTGTTTGTTTCAGCTTCCGGTGCAACCAAATACGAGTGGTTTAGAGATGGAAATATTATTGTAGGTGCCAACGACGCTACGATCAAAATGACAGAAGGTGGTACTTACAAAGTAAGGGCTAGCAATGATGCAGGATGTAATGAGGAAGCCGAATATACATTTGGGCTTTCATTATCAGTAGAGAAGACAGATGTAAGCTGCCCTAATGGAACAAATGGGAAATTAATAGCAGCTGCCAGTGAAGGGGAAGCACCTTATGAATATAAGCTTAATGACAACCCCTATCAAGAGTCAGGTACGTTTGAGGGACTTAGTCCAGGTGAACATACTATTTTTGCTAAAGATAACAAAGGCACGGAGACTTTAAAAAAGGTAACCATACTGGCTCCTGATAACATTTCAATTGTTGCTTTGCCCACTGATGCTACCTGTAAGGGTGCTGCAACAGGGCAAATAGCAGTAAGTGCCACAGGCGGTACTGGTACTTTCCAATTTAAACTTGGGGAGGATGAATTTAATACTACCTCAACTTTTACTAATTTAAATTCAGGAGAATATACCATCACTGCCATGGATGAAAACGGGTGTACTCAAACTGCGCAAGTAACTATTAGCAACAAAGGCAATGGTCCTACACCTGTTCCATTAATCATTAGAGAAGGGAATGAAACTTCGGAAACATCCACCCTCACCGTAAACAATGCCAACGATTTTGATTTGGGCATCTTATGGTTTAAAGACGGGAAATTATTGGGAGGAGAACTAAGCGAAACATTGGAGCTTACTGAAGCTGGGGAATACACTGCCGTTTTTATTGATGAAAACAATTGCCAAAGCAAAGCTGGAGAAGTTGTACAGGTAACCGGCCTTGAAGAACTCCTGGAAGCCACCACCAAAGTGTACCCTGTTCCTGCCAATGACTGGATAAACGTGGAAGTACCCTATGGCAAAACCGGGAATGTAACCATCCATTTGATAAATACCAGTGGGCAGGTGCTGCAAAGGAAAGATGTAAAACCGGATGGAAACAGCCTGGATGTAGCCTTCGAAACGGGCACTTTACCCGATGGGCTTTACATCATCTTACTGCAAGGAGATGATTTCAATGTAATGAAAAAGTTCCAGAAAGCATCTCGGTAAATATCTTTTAAAATGATCGATAAACTTTTTTACATTATTCCGAATGCTGTGTAAGGGCATGAGGGTGAAAAACTCGGAAGTAATCTACTACGCCACTTCCGCTTCTAAAACGGAGTGATTGCTTCGGGTTTCTTCCCCTCTTCTTCTCGGTAACGTAAGAAATAAAACCAAAATACGATGAAAAAAATTCTGTTTATACTATTGCTTGTACCATTGATAACCGCATTAGATTGCGGTGGCGGTGAGCCTGAGCCCTCTCAAGAAGAACTGGCTAAACGCTCATGGAAAGTGGAGAAAGTGTTTGTAAATGGCAGTGAAATTAACGCTTCAAATTACAAGATGAGCTTCTCAGATAATAGTTTCAGCATCACCGCCCCAGATCTGGATGACCCTGATTTTCCTAGTTCAGGAACCTGGAAGTTTAATTCCAATAAAAGCAAAATTATTCTCAATGACACGATAGAGATGACAAAAATCAAGCTGGATGAAATGGAATTTATCCTGGAATATGAATATAGTAACTTCAAACAAGGTACGGTTACTTTTAGGTTTGAGATGGTACCGGCTACATAAAGTGTGAATTTCAAATTAGCAGGAAGCAGGCTGATAGTTCCTAAAAAAGGAGATGTCAGCCTGATTTTTTTGTCACTTTCCTCATTCCAATCGCCTAATTTCATCCGCCTTTTCTAAAGTATATCGTTGGCCGTCCACTTCCAGAAAGTACTGCTCAGTGGTTGGGCTGTAAAAAAACTGTAAATCTTTGTGGGAAAAGTTTCCGTACAAAGTCAATTTATCTCTCAACTGATAATGGTTGTCATAAGTATCTGTTGGAGGATATATCTCAACCTGTAAGGAATCTTTTGCTCCGCCCCGTGCCAGGTTTCCCTCCGGGTCTACTTCCAAAACCTGTACATAGGCCAGTACGGGTTCATCAGGTGGTTGTAAGAAAATAAAAACCAGGATGCCAGAAGTAACCAAAAGGGCTACCGCCGCCGCAATCTGCCAATAGGCTTTTTTCATGGGCAGCATTTTCGCTTTCGTGCTGTCTTCTGAAGAGGATACCTCTTCGTGTATTTCCGCAAACCGGTTGCGCAGGGCTGCATACTCAGAACCAGCACTTTTTTCCTCTTCATGAATTTCGGCCAAATCTTTTTGTAATTCATCCATGCCCAGCGCATCCAATCCTTCCAGCACTTCTTTTTCCAGGGCTACCTGCTTTCGGAATGCTTCGTCTTCCTGCAAACGCTTTTCAAATGATTGAAGCATTTCGCCCGTTAACTCCCCCTTCAGGTAAAGCTCTATGATTTCAATTTTATTATCATCATTGATCATTTTCTTCGGGTTTTAAGGTTTCGTAAATGCTCATGAGTTTTTGCAGACAGGTGTGCCTTTTCTTCTTCGCATAACCTTCGGTGTATCCAAAAATTATAGCAATATCCTTATGGGATAGCTTTTCAAAATAACCCAACTTGATGATTTTGTGGCAAGGCTCCCCCAGTTGCTCCAGGGCCTGGTACAATAGGTTTATTAGCGCATCTTTGTTCTGTTCACCTTCATCATCTGGTGTGTCTGTAGGCAGGTTTTCTGTATCGGGAGGTAAAGAAAACATTGCCTTTCGCCTGCTAGTCTTCTGAAGCTGATACCACCAAAGCCGTTTACTGATTTCATTTAAAAAAGTAAAACAGGAAACACCTGCCCTTTTTTGATATTGCCCGCCTGCCAGTTTCTTATAAAAAATAAGCATGGCATCCTGCATGATATCTTTTGCATCTTCTTCGTCACCAGAGTTTTGCATCACAAATTTTTTGGTAAATAACCAGCCGTGAGCATAAATGTATTTTTCGGCAGCCGGTTGGTGGCGTAGAAAAGCATCCAGCAATTCTTCTTCAGAACGATACGGGCTTTCCATGAAAAGTAGTTTTAGTTTTCCTTTTGCCAAGATAATAATCTTGCAGGAAACTTGTTGATTTTTCATGGTGTTCTTGTTAAAACTGAATTTTCCAACCTGTTGGGTTACCCAACTTTTGGTATTCTTCATGCCCTTATCTCAACCCTTTTGTTTTCGGCTTTCCTAATTGTAGGTTTATAGCACAAAACCTGAATGGTTACCAGGCTCCAGGTGAAAACAAGGTGTGTTTTTTCTTTACAAAACCCTTCCCGCTTAGATTTCCATCGGGAAAAGCACCTATCCAATGCGTCTTTTACATAAACCAACAAAAATCATTTCCTTTATTTTCTCAAAAGTTTATATTGAGGTCACTTTAATTAATGGATGAAAAGTTGATGGTGATCAAATTTATTTGCGTTTTTTTTCAGGTGTTTCTTACTCTTTTACTGATCCGTATTCCTGTACAGGGCCAGGGTGTATCAGATAGCCTGCGCATCGTTGAACAAACCAAAAGGTTTGTTAAAGTTCAATACGACCTGAAAGCGACAGAACCAAGGTTGCTTTTCAGGGTAACGCCTTACTATATTGATAGCACCGGACAAAAAGTTAGAATGCATGAAGTACAAGGAGACATTGGTGAAGATATTCCTGCGGGAAGGAACAAAACCTTTGTTTGGGAAATTGCCAGGGAATTCTTCCAATACTCAGCTCCCATGCAAATAGTCATTATCAAAGATACCATTCCACCCAAAGCTGACATCATCTTGCCTAAAGATAAATACCGGCGTACTGCCAAAATTACGCTGGAAAAAGAAGCGTTGCGTGGCATTCCCCGCTATCACATTATTGATGAAAACCGCCAGGTAAGGTCACAGGGACACCTAAAAAATGAAGGGGATGAATGGCAGCTTACTTTACCCAACATTTTATCCCGCTCTGAAGCGTACAGGGTGAGGATATGGAATGCAGATGGTATCCCATACTATACTTCACCATTTTATGTAAAAAGAAAAATACCCCTGAGTGTGCAAATTGCCGGGGCAGCATTGGTAGTCAGCGGTGTATTATACCTGATACTAAAACCAAAAGAACCTGAAGTATTGCCAGAGCCATTCGGTTTGCCTGGTTCTGGAAACTAAAGCGAAGTACCATAAAGTTGAAACTTATGCTAACAGTAAGAACTTGTCATTTATTATGTGGTATACTTTTACTAACCCATACTTACCTTCAAGCCCAAACAACAGCGTACAGCCCTGTTTTTGATGTGAATATTGCTGTGGATGAAGCGGCTCCGTTAATAGAAATAGAACACAGGGAAGCAATCAATCAAATAGTACTACGATTTACTGATGTAAGCGGCATTGATACGGTTTGGATTGATGAGAAAGCCATACCGGGCAGTGCCGATACACTGCTTTCAATAGAACGGGAAGCTGTCTATAACAAAGAGTATTTGTTAAGAGCCAAAGACATAAAAAACAACCAGGTAGAACAGGCTTTTCGGGTTGATTGGGATGGAAATTTGAAACGAGGGGCAAGGATCT
Organism: Cyclobacteriaceae bacterium; assembly: GCA_965230065.1. GTDB lineage: Bacteria > Bacteroidota > Bacteroidia > Cytophagales > Cyclobacteriaceae. The sequence goes on from OZ245942.1 coordinate 6,388,099, forward strand.
CGCAAAGTGCTTCTGACAAATACACGATTCATAACGCCACCTACCATGCCCTGCTGATTGGTGTTGAAAACTACAAAGATGCCAGCATTCCTGATCTTACAAGGCCTATTGATGACGCAGAAGCTTTATATACCATTCTTACAGAAGACTACGCCTTTGACCCTAAAAATGTGAAAATTTTAAAGAACCCCACGGAAGACTCCATTGGTTCGGCACTGGATGTATTAAAAGACAAAATGAATGAAAATGACAACCTGTTGCTTTTCTTCGCCGGGCATGGCCACTGGGAAGAACAGTCAGGAACAGGCTTTTGGTTTCCGTCCGATGTTGAAAAAGGCAGGTACTCTACCTATGTGCGTAACAGTACCATCCGTGATTACATAAAAGAAATCAATGCGCATCATACCCTGCTCATTACTGATGCTTGTTTTGGGGGCAGTATTTTTAATACCCGAAATGTAAGCAACGAAGAAGAAATGAGCCTGGACAGGGCCAATAAACTATACAGGCAAAAAAGCAGAAAAGCCATGACCAGCGGCACGTTAGATTTGGTGCCTGACAATAGTGTATTTATGAAATACCTGCTCAAGCAGTTGCGCAATAACGAAGAAAGCTATTTATCAGCCGGAAGTCTTTTTTACAGGTTTAATGAGGCGGTGATCAACAATAGTGAAAACATTCCACAATATGAGGTAATTGTAAACTCAGGGGATGAAGGCGGCGAGTTCATTTTTATCAAAAGATGAAATTGCAGTTGGCTTTAATCATTAACCAGCAATAACCGACTCCCTTTCTTAACCCTGTTCACACCATCATCTGCCACCAGTTCCAGGAAATACATGCCGCTTTTGAGCTTATTTCCAGTAGCGCCCTTTCCATCCCAAAGCACTTTATGAAAACCGGTAGGTACCAATTCATCTTTCAGGGTTGCCACATGCCTGCCTGAAATATCATAAATACACATTTGAACCCGATACGCATTATCTGAGTTGGGAATGGTAAAGGATATAGTGGTTTGTTCACTAAACGGATTGGGGTAGTTGGCGTGCAAGCTCACTTCCTGAGGGAGCAAATGTTCATCAATAAACGCCTGGTTACCATAAAACACTTTGAATGTACGAGGGCCATTATTGACAAAGGAATATGATGGCTCTTTACGCATATTTACAATCTTATTCTCTTGTACATCCATCAGAAAAATTTGCTTACCATCTGCAGGGGTATCTTGCTTATCCCAGGAAATAATGAGAATATCATCCGCAATATTTGTTTCCACTTGAAAGTCCCAAATATAGGCGTCCTGGATGGGAACAATGTCTTTGGCAAAGCGGGGATAGAAATATTCAGGATGCTGAAAGCTTAAATTCAGATAGTTCCCAAAATGCGGTGGGCTCATCACATCATATTTATCCCGGGAAATCAGTGCGGCAGGGTGCATACCGAAGCCCGCTACGGTTCTTTTGATGTTCCCATTTCCTTGTTCCAGGCTCAGGGGAATTTCCCACTGATTTTTACTTATTTTCTGGTTATCTATTCTTCCACCTGAACCATCTGGTGCCTTTTTGCAAATTACAGGCACTTTGATCAGGGATGCATCTCCATGTACAAATACTAAATTACCACCACCCCTATGCAGGGTATCTGCAATTGCTTCCCAGTTTTCACTATATTCCCTAATATCATTTGGCACCATACTTCCATCTTCACCCTGAAAGTCTATTATTGAACTCCAGAGTACATCAAAATTATAAGGATTGCCAATAAGATTCCAGCCAGGGCGTACTGATATCCCAAAAGGGGCATCTTTATTAGCTTCTACTGTTTTTCCTTTGCCTGAATTAATTGAAGTAATGGTTGAATCTCTGAAGATTAATAAATACCCCTTTCCAGCTTCAATTGTTGGAAAATCAGAATATTCAATAAATTCACCCATATTATCAAGGGTGAAAAGTCTCCAATTTGCTTTATTATAGTCTCCCAACTCATCAAAAACCTGAAATACTTTATTGTTTTCAATATCTAAAGGAAAAGAAATAATCTGATAGGCACTTTTAGTTTTTCCTGACCGTACATTTGCATTCATACCTTTATCAAGCACATTATAATAATACAGGATACTATCATAGGTATAACCAAACTTATCAGTGACAGTATATTGATACGCTATGCCAATAGCATCTGGAATAGTATCAAATGACAGGTGAAATGCATTAGTTTCTGTATTGAGGAATAAATTGGTAGGTTCATTCCACTGATTACAATTTTGGATTCCACTGGCCCTAAGTTTTGCTGAAAATACAGAATTTGCATCATCTATGTCAATCAAGATTTCACCCTCATCAACCCTGGTGATGAGGTGCGTATGGGGAATTATGTCATCAGGCTCATATTTTCCTGTTTTAAATACTGTTTGCTGTCCCCCTACCGAGTTATCAGCTTCATCTTCCAAAGCCAATTCATTAAGGATTACCTGGTAGAATGCATTGTCATCTAATGAGGATGGCTGTAAACTGAAGGAAAAAGTAGATGGATTATAATTGCCAGTAAATGAAATTGGTTCTGCGTCATCAAAAAGAATTTTCTGGAAATCAAAAATTTGCTGTATGTCTTCATTACTTATGGCACTATTATCTATGTTTCTTACAGCTTCATTAATGGAAACGGTAATTGTAGTTTCCGTAGCTACTTCAGATGCTTTGTGAGCAGGGTCAAACATGGGAACGGGAGGAGTATTATCTATGAAAAAACTATTGCTTCCTACTATTTCTTCCACTTCCTGCCCTTGTACATCCGTGCCATCTTGCAATCGAATGCCTACTTCTCCTCCATTTGCGCCAGCTTTATATTCATAAGTATATTCTGTATCAGAAATCTTTTTCATGGGGAAGGCCTCCTCCTGACCATTTTGGATGAGTGCTATTTTCATGGCAGGCTTATCAGCAATTGGCTCATTAAATGTGGCGGTGATAGTGAGCAATTGTCCGGTTTGAACTTTCCCATCTGAATCAGAAAATGATACTGTGGCGACAGGCCCATCCGTATCAGCCAGGGTGGTAAAAGTTAAGGTATCAGGAAATACTTGATTACCGACAACGTCCTGGAGGGTATCGAGGAGTAAAACCTGATAAGTTGTACTAATACTCCAGGGCACAGTGGGCGTAATGGTAACTTCATTGGAAGTAATCTCTGCACTAAAAGAGATACTACCACTTTGTTCGTCAAGTACCTTGAACAGCCCGCCTACATTTTCGCTATCAACAGGCTGGCCATCTAAAGTGGTAACTGCTTCGCTGAATTTGATTTTGATTTCTTGGTCTGCCCCAACGCCTGAGGCATTTTTGGAAGGCGTGAAGGTTATGGTAGGAGGTTGGTTATCTATTACAAAATCATTATTGCTGATGCCTGTCTCGCCATTTACCACTACCCTGATTTTTACAGGCCCATCTTCCATGGCAGGTACTACCGCCGAAATGGAATCAGCTGAAACCCAAACTGCATCTGTGATTTCTGTATCTCCTAAAAAAACTTTTCGCTCGTCACCGTCTGTGCCAAAGTTAGTACCCCTGATGCCAATGGTTGTGCCGGTTTTTCCCTTATCAGGCGCAAAATCATTAATTACAATAGATGATTCTATGAACTTGAATTTATCAGTTGAAGTATCGGTAAAATTATTAACGGTTATGCTGATGTTTACATCCCCAGCACCTATGGAGGGCACTTTAGCTACAATTGCTGTATCCGACCAAGATACTATTTCAGCCGTATCCACAGCGAATTTTACCATGCTGTTTCCCTGAATATGCCCAAAATCTTCTCCCCTGATGGTCACGACTGTACCATTCATACCTTCTTTGGGTGAGAATGAGGTGATGGATGGGAAAAATACGCTAAAAATAGTTAATGCGTTTTCCTCTGAGACCACATAAAAAAAATTACCATCATCACTAAAAGTAATAGAAGAAGGTTTTTCTATTCCCTCAACAACGCCACTATGTCCATTAAAAATCCCTTGCTCCGGCTTTGGTGTCAATACGCCAGTTTCCAGATTATGCGAAAACCAATTAATTCTAAAATCAACTTCCACATCATTTCCAAAAAAACCAGTAGGGCTTTCATGGCTTACAGTATAAATGAACGCTTGATTAGAGGTAAAGACTAATGAAGTAAGCCGCCCCAGCCTTGGAAGTATTTGAAAATTGTCAGTATCAATAGAAGCATTATCAGCAAATCCTTGTACTTTACTTAACAGGCCATTTTCTTTATTCCGGGCAAATGAGGTAAGGTTACCAGCGGATTCCCCACCATACCCCGAGACAAATACATTATTACCATTATTGCTGATGATAATATCTGTAGGCCTGGCATTTCCAGCTCCTAAAAAAACTGCCCAATTATCAATATTCTGAACATTATTGGACAATCTTCCCTGATCTTCAGTATTTCTTTCAAATACACTGATGCCATCATCCAGGAGACCGATTACATATACGTGCTTATTGTCCGGGCTTACTACTACTCCATTTGCGTTGTTTAGTTTTAATGTTGCATTATCTATTATCGCATGAACATACGTAAGGAGTCCATTCTCATTATTAATTGAGAAAACAGCAACCGCATCATCAGCTGAAGCTGCCACATAAATATTTTCCCCATCCGGGCTAACTGCTAAAGCCCGCGCCCCTGCTAATCCATCAACGCCATCTACACCGTCTTTAAGCGTTTGCAGGAATTGCAGTTTACCATTTTCATTTATGGAAAAGGTGGAAATTGCATTATCTACATCCGCCACGGCATACAAATACTTCCCTTCAGAACTGATAGCGATTTCCCTTACACCCGCCAGCCCATCCACACCATTTTCTCCATCCTTCACAGCTTCTACAAAAGTAAGCGCACCTGAGCGTGTATCTCTTTTAAACATAGCAATGGCATTGTCTCCTGCTCCTGCCACATATACATATTCGTTATCCGGGCTTACCACCACATGCGAAGGTGTATGCAACCCGTCCACCATGCCATCATCTCCATCTCGAATCACATCAATGAATTTAAATTGGGCATAAACGCATGTTACTGACATTATCAATAAGAAGGTGTAAAACGATGTCAGTATGGTTATGGAACGAGGCATTTTTTGATATTTATTCGCAACAATTCATATTGGTTTACTTGGTATTCCTGTACGGGTCTTTGCCTGAATACAAGTTTTGGTTGAGCTGCTCAGCCAACGGCCCATGCAAATAGTCCACACAGGTAGAAAGAAAACGTCCTTTACGGCTGGGAGCATTCAAAATGAGGCTTACTTCCCAGGTACGGAAAGAGTCATCAAATTGCGAATGTAAAAAATCGGCACTGATATTGATGCCCAGGTTTCCCCAGTCTTTGGCGGTGCGGCTGTTTTTATGAAAAAGATAATAATTGGGTATATTGAACCCGACAATCATGGCCAAAGCATCTGCATTTTTCAACCCTTCTATCTGATTCCACAACCCCCGGTAGGCCGCCGATAGCGACCAGGCATATCCGCTTTGATAAGACTGCACGAAACCTACACTTCCTTCCAACTGGTTGTTTTTGCTTCTTTTCTTATACAAAAAAGAAGAAGTGATATACTGATTTTCATCTTGGTTCCAGGGATAATTGAAACCTCCCTGAAAATAAATATTATCATAGAGCTGGTTACCTGTATCAATCAAAATACTACCATTGGTGAAGGACTGAAGCAAAACATCTTTGAAAGTAAAGCCCAACCAAAAACGCTTCATGACCAACATAAAGCCCGTAGAGAGGGTCTTGCTACTTTCATTGATGGCCGGATTGTCCATGAAATTATCATTGAGATAATCATTGACCAAAATATAGTTATCCAGGGTATATTGGTTAAAATTCACTTCAACTCCTGCCGAGAGGTAAGAGAACTCGCCAATCCGCACCAACATGGCCCCGGCAGGTACTATTGAGGTGTATTTGAGTGAGCCATCACCTTGATTGCTTCTAATAAAACTCAACCCGGCAGATGCAAAAACACTTTTCTTGTTATTGTCTTTTTTTCTATAAGGGTGACCAAAAACGAAAGACCCAGAGGCAGCATACGTTTGATACAAAACAGGGAAATTATCAGCTATATTGATCCATTGCAAACGGGAAATGGTGCTTGCTTTGTACATATGCCCCGTACTGCCAACATACGCCGGATTGATGAGTTGGAGGGTATTGTAATACTGGGTAAACTGATATAGCTGGCCTTGCGCGGGATTTGTAAACCCCAGGCACAGAAATAGGCCTATTAAAAAAACAGAACTGTATAGTTTTTTCATAATCTTCACAATTAATATCTCACACAAATGGGAAAGGTTTCAGACTGCAACTCTCCGTTAATACATCCTTTAAATTGTACTACAACCACGTACACATCCGGAGCAGCAGGTTCTCCTTTGTATATTCCGTCCCACCCGTCATTTAGGTCATCTGTCTGGAAAACTTCATTGCCGTACTGATTGTAGATACGCATTTGGTAGCCCTCAGCATCCAGGTTTTGGTGGCGTAACCTGAACTCCTGGTTGGGCACTTTGCCCGGAGTAAAACAGATGACTTCCCCTTCGGGCGGCAGTATGATATTTTCTTCAAAGGCAGGAATAACGAATAATTTTTCATCAGAAGCTGTGCAACCATTTGTGTGCTCAGCCCGAAGTGTAACCCTTATTTCTTTATCAGTATCTTCGTAGTTTTCGTACTCGTAGGTGGTATAATTTTCCAGAAATTCATTGGTGGCGTTGCCATTGCCAAAATCCCAAAAAAATGTTTGATCTGTCCTGGAAACCCCTGGATCATTAGAGAAGGAAATGGTAGTAATCCCACATCCGGCTACCGGAGGGGTGTGGATGATCTCTGCTTCAGGAACTTCTCCGATATTGACAGGTTCGGTCAACGTATTGGCACATCCTTTCTGGTTCGGTTCATCGTAGGCGGTTAATTGTATGTCGTACCTACCGGCCTGCGAGAAGGATATGGTGGGAGGGTTTTCTACAAAACTTGTATAAAATAGATTATCCTCCCTGTCCCTGATCTCCCATAAAAAACTGCTTGCCCCTGTTGAGTTATTGGGTATTATATGAATATCTCCTGCACAAAGTGGGGGTTGCGGAATAAAGAAATCAGGTTTGGGCAAAGGAGATACGACAACCTCTTCTTCCATTGTGTTTTGGCACTTGTTGATATCTTCTACGTTCAGAATAACTGTATAAGTGCCTGCGGTAGTAAAAGTATACTCCGGGTTTATTTCGTCTGATGTACCCCCATCTCCAAAACTCCATTGTGGCTGGGTTGGTGCCGAAGATTCATTAACAAAAGCTACCGGTTGATCTACACAAGCTTTTTGATTAATAGTAAAGGCAGCTTCGGGTATTTCCAAAACTTCTACAGCTACACCACAACCTGAATCTGTCAAAAGACTGCATGTATCAATATTACAACCATTGCTTACGATCAGCATCGGATAATAGGTTCCGGGTGTTTTATAGGTGTGACTAACGGCTATACTATCCAGGGTGATTTCCCCATCGCCCCATACCCACTTAATATCATTGTTTGCAATGAACCCGTTACTGGCCGAGGCAAGTTGATTACTTGTAAACCTGACAGGTGAAAGCTGGCAAACCTTGTTCGTGCTGGCTTCATAAAATGCTTCCACAGTGTTGGGTGTCACAACTACTTCCCTTGTAAGTGTATCTGTGCCACAGGCTGAAGTGGCGGCTACCTTCAGGGTAAAAGTAGTATCCTTTTTGGTTTCATTTCGGTAAGTATGTTCAACTGTACTAGTGGTATCATTTCGGGTAGTAGTTTTACCATCCCCAAAATCTATGAAAATTTCCTCCGCCTGCCCTAATGTTAAGTAGTTGATGGGTACAGGAAAATCTGCACAGATTCTGTTGTTTTCGTCCAGCGGCAAAAGTACTTTAGAAACTTTAGGGGAAGGACGCACAACAATCGTATCATAGGCTGTGATTGTACCACAAATGTCATTGGTAGCAGCCAGTGAAACTATGTAGTTCTTTTGCACAATATCCGGTAGAAATTCAGCAGTTACAGGATCGGCACCGTTATCGGTATTTCCATTCCCAAAATCCCACTGATACGTAAGGCCAACTCCGGTTGATTGATTAACAAAAGTAGCCATCACAGGGCCACAGCCATTTTCAGGAGTGACCTGTGTCTCAAAGCTTACTTTAGGTGCAGGATGTACCTGTATCGTTTTCCTGATCACATCTGTACACCCTCCCCTGGATGCCAATTGGGTTAGTGTATACGATTTGATAGACGACCTATCCTTATTTTTTGGAAAAATAATCGTAGGGTTGCGGGCTTCCGGGTTATCAATCTGTACACCTTCCGCAGGGTCAACGAACCAGGAAACTTTATCCGCAAAACTGCTTTGGTCTTCAGGGGTAAGGGGAGTGTCTTCACATACTTCAGAAGGAGCAGAAAAACCAGCAATGGGACGTGAAGAGAGCAACAACGTTTCTGAAGTACTTTTCTCACAACCTTGGTCTGATGTTAAGGTTAATGATACATTTATGGAAACATCATCTCCGCTCTGATTATCTTTCAGTACCAAAGTTGGGTTGGGTGCCGAAGCATTAGAAAAAGTACCCATACCCGCGGGCGTAATGGCCCATGCATAAGTTGTATTGGCGGCAGCTGGGTTGTCATTTACCCCTTTCAAAGCGATATTGTTATCATCACCAGGACATAACCCTGTGGGCAAATCATTGATTTTGGGTTCAGGCTCAGGAAAGAAAGCAACAGCAACCTCATTTGAAAGTTCTTTACATAAAGTTTCACGGTTTACAATTACTTTGTATTCTCCGGGTTGGGTGGCCGGCCAGGTAGCCTTATCAGCACCAGAGATTTCTTCCCCATCCAACAGCCATTGATAAGAGGTAATGGGGAGGCTTCCATCTGCATTCGCTTCCAACAATACGGGCGTACCAGGGCAGGCCATACCTGCCGGGTTTTCTGCCACAATTTTCGGTTCAGACAATACTTCCTGCCTGATAATTTCTATTGTTTCAGTTGCGATACAACCTTCCGATGTTTTTACTTCTACCGTGTACACGCCTATCTCAGCAGTAGTCAGGGTAGCGGTGGTGGATGCTACATTTTCATCTGCATCTTTCCAGGAATATGTCACATTTTCTGCTACACTTTCGGCCACAATGGTTTTTTCAAAGATGCCTTTTCCACAAATCACAAGCTCATCAGGAGTTTTATCAAAAGTAACAGGAAGCGCCGGGCCTACAGGCACAGGAATATCCAATGCTGCACTTTCACAACCTGTTTCTGTATTCCTGCTTACTACCCTAAAAACAACTTCCTGGTTGGCTGTAGCATTATTTTCTATTTTTACCTGTATATCCCCGGTGCCGGAAGCCGGACTTACACTAACGTCTTGTACGGGAATAACTGCCCAGGAGTACATAAGGGAAGGGCTTTCTGAAGTTAAAGTAATCTCAACAGTTTCTCCTGAGCAATAGAAATCCTTATTTTTACTATGGACAAATTCCGGGGACTTATCAAACTCAATTTCTTTGGGAGCAGAAGGTTCAGGACATCCACCTTCCTGCATCACCACCACTGTATATTTTCCCGGTGCAGGAACTGCATACGTAGATGCTACAGCACCTTCAATATCAACATCATTTAATTGCCATTGGTAACTATAATTGTCATCTGTATTCTCTACACTGAGAGTATATGCATTGCAAGAGTTTTCTTTTGTAACGACGATCTCTGGCATAATTGGTTCCATCTGTCGTATTTCTACAGGCTCTGTCTCGTAACTACATCCAGAACTGCTGACAACTACCCGGTAACTTCCTGCTTTACTTCCGGTAAAAGTGGGATCCTTTGCTCCTTCAATGTCTTTCCATTCTGCATCAAAACTTTGCCATTGCAGGGTAGCATCTGGTGGGTTTACATTTTGTGCCGTAAGGGTAAAGTTTATTTCCTCACCATTGCAAAACAGTTCCTTACTAACGGCAATGGGATCAGCTGTTGGAGCAGGGTTTACCGTGATGGTTAACGTATTGGAAGTATTCTCACAGCCATCTTTGGAAATGACTACATAATATTCATACTCCCCCGTGGCCGTGTGCTGCCGTTCAAAGATAGGAACGTTTTCCCCAGCTACTTCTACTCCATTTTCAAACCAGGTATAGGTATCTGCTGTTTCATAATCAGCTTTAAGGGTGAACAGTACTCCGGTGCATACTTCTGTCGTTTCTGTTGTAATATTGACAGGTGGGGCTGCCTTTACGTTTGTAGTTACCTTCTCAGTAGAAAATTTACCGCAAACGCTTTCATACGAAGCTGTAATTTCATACGCACCGGCTGGAAGGTTCTCAATAGTCAAAACATCACTGCCATCGGTAAAAGAGGGAATTGCGCCTCCTGATGTTTCTTTCACTTCCCACTCAATATTCTTGATAGCCTCAGGGTCAATCGCTTCGCCATCCTGTTGTAAGTTGGCAGTAAAAGTTTCCTCCTCACAAACTTCCTGCGTTTCTATACTGACATTAGGTTTATCTTTCACAATTACCGTGATACAAGCTGTGTTGCTTCCTGTTAACCCGTCCGCGCAATTGTCTTCTACCGTAAGTGTAACTTTATATGCCCCTGCTTCTGTGAAGTTAATGATATTGTTATCCAGTGTAAGGTCGGCATTATCGAAGTTTGCTCCGGCGATGGGGCTTACACTCCACCGAAATTTAGTAGTTGCATTCCTGTTTTCTGTAATATTTTCTAAAGGAAGGCTTACATCAATACAAGCGTTGGTGGCTGGGTTAAAAACAAAAACATTATTTCCACAGTCATCTACTTTTTGCAATTCATCACCGTCTCCAATATTGAAGACTGGTTTTGGTAAATTAAGAACCATAATTTTATGGGTAATCACACTCCTCCCGCATGTAACATCCGGGTCATGATAGGCCGTGAGTTCTATGGTTTTTTCACCAGGGGAGTTAAATTGGTGCGTAAAATTCACCTTTTCATCGTGTTTTAAGTCTACGGTATTATCACTATTGAAGTCCCACTCATAGGTTGCATCGGTAGTACAGTCTTCATTAAAGCCCTGTGTTGATATATTTTCAATGGTAAATGGGGAATTGATACATACAAACTCCGGGATTAGAAATTCAGCAATTACTGGGGTGATAACAGTTATTTCTCCTCCTCCACCTACATTTGAACAACCTTCGCCATTTGGGTTGAATAAGTTGACCTGGACTGTATACACAGAATCTACAGGCCCACAAGAAGTCTCAGTATACTTGTGACAATATTCTCTATATTTTCCGATAAAGTCTTCTTTTTCTTCCAGAGCCAATAATTGCTCATGCTTGAGGGTATCCGTTGTTCCATCCCCCCAGTCAAATATATATATGGATTCAGGTGGGTTAAACTGAAATGAATTGTCAAACTGAAGGCACCTTTCAATGTCTGTACAAACTTTTCCTCCCGGAGACCTTAATCCAAATGTTGGCTGGCAGGCTGTTCCCGGTTTTATCTCTCCATTTGCAAAATATACTTCCTTACATTCAGGACAAGACTGACCAAAAACTTTTTGATGGTGTAAAGAAAAAAAAGTACAAATGCCTACTATAAAAATTAATTTAGACATATAGTGTAATCTTAGGTTGCATACTAATTTTAGGCTTTTTTAAATAGCCTATATCAGGTTACTTAATGTGGCACTATCTTAAACACATAATCAAATGAGGAGCCGCCGATGTTTTCCGCTGTTTCCTCCATTCCCCTGTGCTGTGAGACAAATAAGTGTTCTAAATTTACAGGCTGCTTGTCTGTAAATACTTTGAAAACTTCAACCCCATACGGCGGACCTATCTCAACATGATAAGGAAGCAGGCGCGCTTCTCCCGGTTCCAGGAAAAACTCACGGTAATCTACATAATACTCAGTATCATAAGCAGGCAACACAGGGTTGATGTATCCGTCGGGCTGAATGTCAATGATATTATAATAGGCTCTTTCCGTTCCGGTATGTTTTACTTTGATTTTATAAAAAGAACCTTCCGGCAGGCAAGGCACGTTCCCTTCATTGAGAAAATCATCCATAGCCAGGGTGGCCTCTACATTTTTTTGGTCATCAAGTTGCACGGGAATGAGCTCCATCGTGATAAGGTAATTGGCATTTTCAGGCTTTAATGACTTTATAAAATTCCCTTTGGCATATACTTCCATCTTCTCCCTGCATTCCTCAGCATTAGCACAGGGGATGGCATCATCTGATGTTTGGATGATGTAAGGGTTGCTCTGGCTTACTTCACTCAGCACATACAAATCTGCGCTTTGGCTGGGGCTGATTTTCAACCTTTTTGATGTGGATAATTGCGCTTTCAATGCTGCTTGTTGGTTCGCATCTTGTACTCCTTCAAGGTTCACGTGTAATGCTTGACGAACCAGAAACGGTTGGGTCACAAAAACCCAAACTGATTTTGGATTTTTTTCCAGCAGCGGAAGGGGTTCATGTAAAAAGATGGTAGACAGGAAATTTTCTGCCCGGATAATTTCACCACTTGCCAGCACATTTTTTGTAGCTTCTGGACTGGTGGTTCCACTTTTGTACAAAGCCACCTGGGAGCCTACAGTAGCACCGCTTATAAGCCCGCCACTGATTTGGATTTCCTGGTTAGATTTTACATTTGTAATCGTAAAATAAGGCGTTTGTGGAATTACTTCACCCCCAAAAAGCTTATGGTCTACCTCTCCTTCCAGCACGGGCGACTGGTAAGGTGACTTTTCTGCCATAATGGCCATCAGTTTGGCAAAAAGGGAACGATAGGTATCTTCGGGCCTGGCGGCTGTCAATGTTTTGCTCAATGCATAAGAGAGCGAACCCACCGGGTTGCCATTTTCATCTTTAGTTTCATAGTTCCTTTCATCAAACCCTGCCCCGGCAAAAAGCACAAACTTGCCCAAGCCAGGTTCATTGCTCCTGGAGCGTACAGTTGTCTCATGCATTCCAAATCCTTTTTCTAGCTGATAAGGCTGCTCGGGCAATGTAAAACCCGGGGGCATGAGCGGGGGCATTCCGCCACGGGCTTTGGCGTAGCCGCCCCTTGTGCCTGTGCCTGAGTGACAAGCATCCAACGATAAAACAACGTGGCCTTCTGTACCTACTTTTTCCCGCAGTTGGGTCATAAGTATGCCCAGTTCATCATCACGCACATGCTGCGCTCCACTGCAATTTGGGTTATCAATGCAGGAAGATGGTGCGCCAAAGGCTACCAGGGCTTCGTCCAGTCCGTCTGGCTCGTCTCCGTTGTCATCATAAATTTGCTGCCCATGCCCCGAATAGTGGATCAGTACCATATCCCCGGGCTGTACTTTATTGCCCAGGCGGTTGATGGCCCTGACTATACCCATACGGTTAGCTGCTTCATCTTGCAATACACTTATATTTTCCTCAGGAAATGCCTGTCGGACCAAGGCATATTTAATGAGAGGAATATCATTGGCGGCACTGATGGAAGGCCAGCCTGTTTGGGTTTTTTCGTAATCCCCTATGGCAATGATGAGTGCCCATTTTTGGGGTGTCGGTTCCGTCCTGTGTGGACACAAGCTGGGTGACAATGGAGGCGTTCCATTGGCCCAAGTCCAGATGAATAGCAGACACAAGGTATATGTGAGTTTTTTATGCATTTCTTTTTAATGGGTCTTCATTCCTTTTTCAATGAAAGGTAGCCGCTCCATACTTTCTGTGTTGTTATCTAAAGTACTCTATCCTTCTACACTAAATCAATTTTTCATCCTGTTTTTTTTACTATCCATTAATAGTGAATACCAAAATCATCAAAACGTTACCAGTTTCGCTGTACAAAAAAATTTTCACTGCCATTGGTAACGTTTTTCCAATCTCCCTATAAACCCATGACTTAAGTTTTTAGTGCACGCCTGCCAGGCCTTCAACAGCCCGGCAATCCACAGGAATTCCCAAGGGCATTGGCCAATGCCCAACAGTACCATTATGTCAAATTTTTCACATTCAAAATTTAATGAACTATGAAACTTTTAGTAAAAATGCTCATGTTTTCTTTTATTCTTTTTACGACTGTTTTATACAGTTGCGATGACTCTACTTCAAGAGAGTTGGAAGAAGGGATTGCTTGTACAGAATGCCCGGAACCTGAAGCCCCCCCTCCGGGCAATGATGATTAACTAAATTTATTCTTCACTCCCACCATTGTCAGGTGGGGGTTCTTTCTATTTAATCTAAGTTGCTACTTATACCTGAATATATTTGATCAGGCTGTAAGCCATGATCGTTAAAAAGACTTTATACTGAAAACCTGCTATTGTCACGGCATGCAGGTTTTTGGCAAACCGGGCCGTAATTTCACTAAACACGGTTTCTATCTTTTTCCGATTGTACTTTTTGGCAATAGCATCTATAAAACTATCCCCCCGCCGAGAGTTCTTCTTGCGCTGTGTAGCAAACTCAATATGTTCTTCTTGTTGATAAAAATCTTCCCATTGGTAATCGGTAAATCCACTGTCTTGCCAGACAATACTACCTTTGGGTAGATCAAAGTCTAAGCGGGCTAAAGCTGAATGATCGCTGTAAGAGCCGGGTATAAAAGCTAGTTCTACGGGTAATCCCTCTTCACTGAGTACTAAAGCCACTTTATAGCCATAGAAATATTCTCGCTTAGAGGTATTTTTACCCCGATAATCCTCTCCTTGCAGCATCCGGCAACGAGCGATACGAATGTTGTGACAGACCCGTACTGGAAAGGTATCTAATAGATAACGTTGCCTAAAGTTGGTGACCTTAAAAGCCCACCCTAACAAACGGAAACAATATTCGGCTAACACGGCAATGCTATGTAATCGCCGATTAAAACGGGAAGAGCTTAACATCTTGGAGCAGTGATGGGAACGCATATAATGCAAGGCAGTGGTCCAGTTCCCCCCAAAATACCAAGCGGCTATTAAAGCAGTAGTTAGTATAAGCGCATCGTTTACACGGCGTTGTTGATCTTCTTGATGGCCAATAGCTTGAAGAATATCGTCCAAAATCACGTATATTGCAATGGTGTTGTCGTTGAGCATAAAAATATATGTTTTGATGTGTGGTAACCTCAAAACTACTATATTCTGCAATACGATAACACTTTTTCTCATAGGTAGCAACTTGAGTTATTTAGGTTCTTTTTCATATCATTATTGCCTATATTTCAACTGATTTATCATAAGACGTTTGTCTCGTTAATTTTTCCTGTCTTCATCAGAAATTTTTTGAGAAGAATGCTCACTTCCTTATTACTTGTTTTTTTACATGCTACTTTCCTTCTGCTTCCTGATAGTCATGCCCCGGTGCATCGCCTTATCAAATCCCCTGATATGCATCTTTTTATGCCTCCCGACTCAAGTTTTTATCATGTCCTTCAAGCCTATCAATTGGCAACCGCCAATCACAATCCGCAGGAATTGGGCAATGCAGCATTCCGCCTGGGTATGGAATATTATTCCAAAAATCAATATGAAAAAGCATTACACCTATTTGAAGAAGCTGAAGCGATTGCAAAGAAGATAAAAGATAATGTTATACGAGCCCAAGCCCTTGATAAAATGGCTGCCATATACCGAAAAAAAGGTGTTCCTTCCCAAGCTCTTCCTTTGCAAAGGATGGCATTACATTCAGCAAAAACGGCACGAAAACGAGAGTATTTAATAAGTTTTTTTAGAAATTTAGGATACAATTACTGGCTTTTGCAGGAATATGACAGTGCCTTACATTACTATCAGCAAAGAATTACTATATGTGCTGAAATAGGCAGCCTCAAGAACCTTGTTGAGGCTAATAGTGATGTAGCCAATCTATTATATAATTTGAGTATGTATGAAGCGTGTATTCCATATTATGAACAGATAAGGAAGTTAAATACCCAATCAAATAACAAGGCCAATTTTACAAATGCTTATAGCTATCTTCTTGCTCATGCTTACACCCGAATTAGTGCCCATCAGAAAGGATATGATGTCCTCTTCACTACCATCCCTTTTTTACAGAAATCAAAAAATTATAAAAAGTTAGTTACTACATATTCAACTTTGGGTACAATATCCCTTCAATTAACTAATTTAAATGAAGCTGTTCATTTTTTTGAGAAATCATTACAGTTGAGTCAAACCATTAATAATGCTAAAGAAACGGCAAACTCCTTTCTTAATCTTGGTATAGCATATTTGCATCTTAAAAATTATCTCGAATCACTGAAATATCTTTTTGCTTCTCAAAGAATTAGCAATCAGAACAACCTAAGAAGGTTACAAGCCTACACCCACGATAACCTCGGCAGGGTTTATTTGGCTTTGGAACAAACAGATTCGGCTTTGTACCATTACCATAAAGCTTTGGAAATTCGGCAAAGCATTGCCCGTCCGCCACACCCCAACCTGGCGGATGTGCATACGGAACTGGGTAAAGCCTACCTGGCTTTGGGGGATTATAAAAAAACTCAACATCATATACAGGAAAGTACCCTTGCCCTGGGTGTGCTGGAAGACGAGCAATCTTTGCCATTGCACGAAATTCCCCCGCCCAATACCCCGATTTCCGGAGAAGAGTACCTGGATTTGATGCGGCTGAAAGGGGAATACCTTAGCACCGCCTTTGCCGATACAGCTGCCTGGGAAGCCGGGTTGCGGCATTATGAGGCTGGCATTCACTTTTTGCTCAACGCTTATGTGTATGTGCGCGAACTGGAGCAATCTAAGCTGGCCTGGCTTACTTTTTACCGGGGCATGTTCGAGGAAGCCCTGGAAGTGGCGCATCGGTTGTATGAAAACACCGGGCAGTTGGCCTATTTGGAACGGGCTTTTGCCCTGGTAGAACAAAACAAGGCGTTGCTGCTCCGGCAGTCGCTCCAGGAAGCACAGGCCAAAGCGTCGGCCAACCTCCCCGATTCCCTGCGGGCCAGGGAGCAATCTTTCAGGCAAAAAACCGCACAAAAAGAAACGGAATTGTTACAAGCCCGGCAGGCCAAAGACAGTGCCCAAACCTGGGAGGTGAGAACGGAGCTTATCCGGGAGCGGGAACAATACTTTAGGTGGATAGAAAAAATGGAAGGGGAATATCCTGAATATTACCAGCTTAAATATGTTACAAAACCAGTAACCATGCAGGCAATCAGGCAGCAATTGCCTCCCGGCACGGGATTGGTTAATTATTTTTTAGGGGAAAAGCACCTGTTCCTTTTTGGTATTACCCAGGATACCCTTCTCTCCCACCAATACACCCTGCCAGCCGGGTGGCATTCCCGCCTAAAAAACTATCGGCAAGCCCTAAACAATCATGATACGTTGCTTGCCCACCCTGAAAAGGTGCAGCAAACAATTGTCCGGGAAGGGCAGTATTTTTACCAAACGTTGGTAGCCCCGTTTTTAGACAATACCCAAGAAAATTTAACGAAACTCATTGTAGTACCAGATGGAGAGCTGAACCTTCTCCCATTTAGTGTATTGCTAATAGAACAGCCCCGAAGGTTGCACTACGGTTCGTTTCCCTATTTGCTCAACAAGCTTTCTGTACAATACACGTACTCGGCCAACCTGTACTTTCAAGCGAAACCGGCAGCAGCAGGACCCGACAAGCAGCATGCTTTCGGGAGCTTTGCGGCAGATTATAGCATCAAAAGCGCGAATGACAGCATGCATTACCCCCATGTGCCGGAAGCCCAACTGTTGGCACAGGAAGCTGCCGGTATTATGAAAGGAAAAGTATGGAAAAATTCCCTAAAATCAACTTTTTTAAAGCAAGCTTCCCGCTGCAAAATCATCCATTTTGGCGGGCATGCCATTGCCGAAACGGATAACTTATCAAACAACCGCCTGGTGTTTCAGTCCGGTTCCACACAAGGACTTTACCTTTATCTTCCTGAAATTTATAACCTGAATTTACAGGGCACGGAGTTGGTAGTGCTCTCTGGCTGCAATACGGGTACGGGCGCTATCAAAAATGGGGAAGGTGTCATCAGCACGGCAAGGGGGTTTCAGTATGCAGGCGCCCATCATGTGTTACTGTCCGTCAATGCCATTTCTGATGCTGCCACCCGCCAACTGCTAAAAATGTTTTATGCCAACCTCGACAACGGTTCACCCATTGAAGAAGCACTACGATTGGCCAAGCAGCAATATTTGGAAAAACATAAAGATGACCCTTTGCTCTCCCATCCGCTTTATTGGGCAAGTATCCTTACGTTTGGTGACGGTACACCAGGCACCATAGCCACCCAATGGGAGCAAAGCAAAATCATTGTAGTAGTGAGGGTGCTTTTTGTACTGATCGGGGGAAGTGGGCTATTTTGGGTCTACCGTAAAAAATATTTGAACAAGCCAGTAAAAACATAAAAGTTCATTTTGATTATTTGTTACAAATGAGCAACTCAGTAACGCCATAGCTTGAAAACTAATACCACTCTTAGCAGTCAGACTGCTCCTGTACCTCTGAAAATAGCAGTCAGACCGATTTGGAGAGCTTCCTATTAATTTTCAATGCTCAAGGCTAGTGCTCTGGGTAATAAGTTTTTAGAGATAAAATTTGTACGGGTTAAGAAGCCCGTACTCCAGGGCACGGACTTCTTATTCCGTGTAATTGCATAAGAACTTAATTCCTGAAGCACTATTGAGCCACCTTACAAAAAATCAGAATATTGTTTTTATAGTTAGTTTAGAGCAATACGATCTAAAAGCTCAACGGCTGCTTCATGCCGGAAAGCCCGGGTATCCACAATCTGTTGTAACAACGGTTGTGCTTCCTCCTCATTGTTTTCCAATAAATAAGCCAGGGCCAGGTACCAATCGGCCTGTTGTGCCAAAGCGCCTTCCTTTACCTGCGAAAGGTACGTAATAGCATGTGCAGGTTGCCGGGGGTGCTGGTATAAATAAGATAATCCGGTATAATACTTCAACATCGCATTATCCTGCCCATTTTGCAGGGTATTTTTCAACAGAACAGAAGCTTGTTGGTAATTTCCGTCCTGATAAGCCGCTACCCATGCTCCGGTTGGTTGATTTGACAAAAAAACAGTAACAGGATAAGGATCAGCAAGATACGCGATGACACTGGACTGGGCATTCCCAGACTTACCAAAGAATAAGTAGGCAACCATGCCCACACCCATTAAAAGCAGAACAGCGGCCCAACCCATCCATCGGGACAGGGCCCTTTTTTTGGTGATATGCTGCTGAAACCCCGCTAAGGAAGCTGTCCTGGATTCCTGCAGAAAGGTAAGCAACGCCTGACGATCCACCCCATATTCCTGGTAGTAAGTACGAATGCCGTTAATGACCAGTCGTTCCTCTTCATTTTCATCAAGGTATTGGTCTACCCGTTTGCGGGTGTCCTCCGAGGCTGTGCCTTCTACATAATCTAACAATGAGTTCATATCGATACCATACATAACCTGCATATCACCCCCTTTCATACATAAAATAAAATCAGCAACACAAATACTTGATTCCAAACCTTTGCCACTATCTTCCTGATCTCTGTCCTGCGATTATAAATTGTCTTTTCTTTCTTGTTCACCATACTGGCAATCTCAGGGATGGGATAACCTTGTAATTCTAACTGAAACAAGTGAAAATCACTGGAGGTAAGGCGTTTTCTGACTATTTTCAGAAAATTACTTTCATCTGAGAATGATGTTGAAGTAGTGTTTTCCTCCTGCATGCCTGCCTGGTATTTTTGCCGGGTTTGCAATTTTCTATATTCATTAATGTACAGGTTTTTAGCTACCCTGAATGTCCATTTCTGAATATCAATAATTTGGGATGGATCCTTAACCTGGTAAAGTTTAATAAGGGTTTCCTGCACAATATCCTTGGCAAGGTCCCGGTCTTTGGTCAGGGTAATCACTTTAAAAAAGAGCGGGTCAAACATGCAATTAAATACCTTTTCAAAGGCATGAGAATCACCAGTACAGTAGGCTTGCCAGTATTTTTGTAAATCTGTGGCCATTGTAAAAGTTAGGTTTGAGGCTTAATAGTATTTAAAAATACGATAAACACCCATAAATAAAAAGCCCTTTGCAGAAATATTGACAATTAATATCGCTTAATCAATATTTTTCATTTTGCCCCATTAATGATTGTATACCCTTCTTTTCTGGCAATTTGCAAGTAATTTAATAACTCATCACTATCTGGTCCATACAGCTCATAGTAGGTCTGAAATCCTTCTACAATGTGGGCCAAAGTATCATTGGAATGAATTAAAACTTCTATCTTTTCTTGTTGGGGTTTACTTGCTTTCCCTTCAATAAAATCCAATAATTCATCAATATTGTGTTGCTCTGCATGGGAATAATACAATAAGCTTTGAACAAGGTCTTCAATTGTTTTCATCTGGCTTCATATAATGGGCTTTCATTTTTACCATGACGCATAGCCAGCGTAATATTCCCAAATAATTTTTACCGTATCTGGGTACCAATGGTAAAATGGAAGTTCCAGCCAGCAGGAGTAAGCGTTCCCGGCAGGTTATCAAAACCGTACCCCCAGTCAACGCTAATAAGGCCAAAGGCGGGCATGTGGATGCGGGCACCTATACCAGCTGATTTATACAAACCACTCAAACTGAAACCCTGCATTTGGCTCCAGGTATTGCCTGCTTCGGCAAACCCAAGTACGTACAAGGTAGCAGCCGGACGCATAAAAATAGGATGCCGTACCTCCAGGGCGAATTTGTTAAAGGCAGTGCCTCCTTCAATGCCTGTGGCATCATCAATGGGAACTAAGGAATTATCCGGGTATCCGCGCAAGCCTACCAAATCGTTGCCCAGCAAAAAGCTCTGGCCTCCCAGGCCGCTGCCTCCCATGTAAAACCGCTCAAAAGGGCCTACTCCTTTGCGTTCGCTGTATGCGCCAATTACGCCCAAATGCGCCCTGCCTTCCAATACCAGTTTCCCGAAGGGGTTCAGGTATTGGCGGGCATCAAACATGCCTTTGTAGTATTCACTCCATCTGTATTTTTCTGCGTTATCCAGAGCAGCATAATCCTTATCATTGAACGAGGAGTATGGTGGTGTGAGGCTCAGGCTCAATGAAACGGAAGAGCCTTTCGTAGGATAAACAGGATGGTTCAGGCTGTTGCGGGCCAGTGTAGTATTGAACAGGAAATTATTGGATGACCCGGTAGAAAAACCCAGGGCACTTTCGTAGTCATTCAGCTCGTACAGTGAATACGAAAATGAATGTGAGAGCGTAAAGTAATCATCAGGCCACTTCAGCCGTTTGCTGAAGCTGGCAGTAGCTGAAGTCAATCGCAATGTTCCGGTTTTTACCTGTTCATTGCCGTTATCGTCCATGAAAGTAAAGCTCCTTCTCTGCTGCGCCCGCGAAAGACTGGTACTCAGGGTTTGGGGTTTTGTGCCGCCCAGCCAGGGTTCTGAAAAAGAAAGTGAATAGGAATGAAAATCTTTGCCATTGGCCTGGAAACGAATGCTCAACTTCTGACCGCTACCTACCGGATATGGCCGCCAACGATCAAAATTAGGAATGTCTTTTACTGAAAAGTTGTTCAAAGACAAGCCCAGCGTACCGATAAACCCATAAGTTCCTCCCCAGCCTCCTGACAACTCTATGCGGTCGCTGGGTTGCTCTACTACGCTATAGTCTATGTCTACAGTTCCTTCCTCGGGGTTAGGCCGTGGATGAATGCCAATCTGATTGGGGTCAAAATAGCCCAGTTGGGCAATTTCCCGTTGGCTCCGAATCAGCTCAGAACGGCTGAATTTTTCACCGGGCAATGTCCTGAGCTCTCTTAAAATAACATGATCTTTGGTGAGGTCATTCCCTGAAACGGTTACTTTACGGATGGTAGCCTGCTCTCCTTCAGAGATGCGCATCTCCAGGTCTACCGAATCACCCGCTACCCGCTTCTCCACAGGGTCTACTGAGAAGAACAAATACCCATTATCGAGATACAAACTGCTAACATCTCCTTTTTGCGCATTAAAAAACAAGTTTTGCTCTACTTTTTCGGGGTTGTACAACGCTCCTTCCCCTACCCCCAATACCTTCTGCAAGGTGGCATCATCATATACATAGTTGCCAGTCCAGGAAATATCACGGATATAATAGGGATTTCCTTCTTCCACATGCAATACAATTTTCACATCACCCGATGCTTCCTCAACAATGGTTTCATCAGTAAACCCAGCATCTAAAAACCCTTTTGATCGATAATAACTGAGGGCTAGTGCCTTATCTTTCTGCAAATTGGAAGGAATATATTTTGACGACTTGAAAATATTGAGGATAGATTTTTCATGGGTTGATTCAAATTTTTTCTTGAGTTTACCATCGCTGATGGCTTCATTGCCCATGATCTCGATCCCGCTGATTTTTGTCTTTTGCCGGGAACCAACTTTTACAGTAAGGTACACATGGTTTTCAAGGTATTTATCAAATTTTTTCTCGATATGGATTTTTGTATTCAGAAAACCCTTTTCAGTGTAATATTTATCAATGATATTTCGAACCCGATTGAGGTCTGCTGCGCGTAAAGTCCTGCCTTTAGAGAAGCTTATTCTTTTAACCAGCTCCCTTTCCTGTGATTTTTTTACCCCTTGCAACTGCAAACCTGCCAGCCTGGGGAGCTCCTTTATCTTAATCTGAAGCCATACCCTGTCGTTCTCTATTTTAGTAGCAGAAATGGTAACATCCGCTACAATATCTTGTGACCAAATTTTATGGATGGCTTTACTGATGGCAGGACCGGGTATTTCAATGCGATCACGCACCTCGAGTCCTGAAATTGTTTTGATAATACCGGCATCCAGGTTTTCAGCCCCAATGGTTTCAATATCTGCAATGTAGTAAGTTTGGGGCTGCTCATACGAAATATCCGATGCTGCACTATCTGCCCCGGACTTAACCTGGGCAATAGTTGGCATTATATTACCAAATAATAGAATAAATGAAGTGCATATAAATAAGCGCATCATGAGAATTAAAGCTCAGTAAAAAGATAGAATTAAATAAAAAGAGAAAGGCGTTGGGGCGATAGCTTGTTGATTTATACAATAATTATCGTATTTTTTTAACGTACTACCATTCTGGTATATTATACTGTTAACCGTCAGAAAAGTTATATTCATATTTTATGCCAATAACTGCTGCAGCAAATGACAGTAAAAATCAAAAAAGTTTAAAACGATCTGAATATTATTTTATTTCATAAAATGACCTTCAAAATGAGGAGAAGTATACCGTCCAATTTTTGACAATGAACAAATTAAATTGATAGGGGAAATTTAAATTTTTCAAAATTTTCTTTTATAATTTTATCTTATTTGTAATAATTTAACAGAGTTATTGTTTTTATGCAAAATATACTATATTCGCTATGAAATTTTCATTTGTATTTCACCAATAAACTAATCATAGTATGACACAGCTTAAGTTTGAGTACATCTGGCTTGATGGTTACAAACCAGAACCCAATCTGAGGAGTAAAACCAAAATCTTGGACAAGGAAGTTTTTAATGGAGATATCGAATCAGTACCCGAATGGTCTTTCGATGGGAGTTCCACCCAACAAGCCGACGGGCATAAGTCTGATTGTATCCTGAAACCTGTTCACGTTTATCCTGATGCCAGCAGGAAGAACGCATACCTTGTTATGTGTGAAGTACTTAATGCAGATGGCTCACCACATGATTCAAATTACAGGGCACGCTTTGAGGATGATAAGGATTTTTGGTTTGGTTTCGAGCAAGAATATACCCTGGTGAAAAATGGCAGGCCATTGGGCTTTCCTGAAAATGGATACCCAGCCCCTCAAGGTATGTATTATTGCGCTGTAGGTACCGGCAACGTAACCGGACGCCAAATTGTAGAAGAACATTTAGACCTTTGCCTTGAAGCTGGATTAAAAATTACCGGTATCAATGCTGAGGTAATGCTTGGCCAATGGGAATACCAGGTGTTTAACAAAGGAGCCAAGCAATCAGCGGATGATGCATGGGTTGCCCGTTACCTTTTGTTCAGAATTTCTGAAAAATACGGAGTACATGTTGAGTTTGCTCCCAAACCCATGAAAGGTGACTGGAACGGCTCGGGAATGCATACCAACTTCTCAAATGGCGAAATGAGAAATAAAGGAGGAAAAGATTACTTTGTGGCTATTTGCGAAGCTATGGGCAAAAAACACAAAGAACATATCTCAATTTATGGTTCGGACAACCATGAGCGCCTCACCGGATTGCACGAAACACAATCTATTGAAAAGTTTTCGTATGGCGTAAGTGACCGTGGGTCGTCTATCCGTATTCCTATCGCTACTGCTGAAAATGACTGGAAAGGCTACCTGGAAGATAGGCGTCCTGCTTCAAATGCCAACCCTTATCAGATTGTTGATATGATCATGAATACAGTTAAGAATGGCGCAGCTGAAACTGCATAAATTCTTCATTATGTATGATACTTAAAAGCCCGTCAGCAATGATGGGCTTTTATTGTTTAGGTTGTTTGAGGTTTTATATTTAAAATTAGAGGTTAATTTATCTCAATTAACTTCATTCATATTAGCATCCAACCACACCCACGAGTAATAAAAACTGCTGAAAACTGGTTTTCTCAGCAAGGCTGGCAACCCTTTTCTTTTCAATATGAAGTGTGGGATGCTTACCTGTCTGGTAAAAGTGGCTTACTGAATGCCCCCACGGGTTGTGGCAAAACCTATGCCCTATGGGTGCCCTGCCTGCTTGAATACATACAAAGCCAGCCTGAAAATTACCAACAACCGGGCAACAATGGCTTGCAAGTTCTATGGATTACACCATTAAAAGCTTTGGCAAAAGATATCCACCTGGCCATGCAGCGGGCTTGTGATGGCTTACAAATTGCCTGGCAGATTGGTATGCGCACCGGGGATACAACGGCTGCGGAACGAAAAAAACAGAAGAAAAGGCTACCCGAGTGCCTCATTACCACACCTGAAAGCCTGCATTTATTACTCTCCCAGAAAAACAGCAGTCATCTTTTTCGTGAATTAAAAACCGTAATTGTTGATGAATGGCACGAATTGCTGGGGACGAAACGGGGTGTACAAATGGAGTTGGGACTTTCCAGGTTGAAAAGCATCAATTCTCATCTAAAAATTTGGGGCATCTCGGCTACAATCGGCAACCTGGAGCAAGCCATGAATGTGCTTTTAGGTCCTAAAAACCCTAAGCCCAAAACCATCGTCAGGGCTGAAATAGAAAAAAAACTGGAAATCCACAGTATCGTCCCTGATACCATTGAGGTTTTTCCCTGGGCAGGACATTTGGGTATCAGGCTACTTTCCAAAATTTTACCCATTATTGAAAAAAGCAAGACAACGCTACTTTTTACTAATACCCGGGCACAAACTGAAATATGGTACCAAACTTTATTAGAAAAAGTACCCGATCTGGCAGGTATTATGGCCATGCACCACGGCTCATTGGATGGAAAAGTAAGAACCTGGGTAGAAGATGCTTTGCACGCCGGAAAACTAAAACTCGTGATATGTACTTCCAGCCTTGATTTGGGCGTGGATTTTCGGCCGGTAGAAACGGTTATCCAGGTGGGAAGCCCCAAAGGAATTGGGCGGTTTTTACAAAGAGCAGGGCGCAGTGGCCACCAACCTGGCGCAGTAAGTAAAATATATTTTCTTCCGTCGCATTCGTTAGAATTGGTTGAAGCCGCAGCTATCAGAGAAGCCATCAAGCAAAAGCAGGTTGAAGCACGCCCACCCCTTCAAAATTCTTTAGATGTGCTAGTACAATACTTAGTAACACTTGCCGTTGGCGAAGGCTTCGACGCAAATTCAACGTATAAGGAAGTAAAATCTACCCATGCATTTCAAAGTATTTCCCAGGAGCAATGGCAATGGGCACTTCAGTTTATTACTTCCGGGGGGGAGAGTTTGGGCCAATACGATGAATATGCTAAAGTTTACGCCAATAATGGAATATATAATGTTGCCAACCTGCGTACGGCTTCCCGCCACCGCGTATCTATTGGCACCATCGTAAGTGATCCTGTTTTGCGGGTAAAATACGTTTCGGGAGGAAATATTGGTACGGTAGAAGAAAGCTTCATTGCCCGCCTGAAAAAAGGGGATACCTTCTTGTTTGCCGGAAGAGCTTTACAACTGGAACGGATTAAAGAAATGACCGTATTGGTACGTCCGTCCAAAAAAAAGAAGGGCATTATTCCTATGTGGTTGGGGGGGCGAATGCCACTTTCTTCACAACTATCCCAAATGATCCGTAAAAAACTGGAATCATTTGTCAGAGGGACTTATAAGGATACAGAACTTAAAGCAATCGCCCCTCTTCTACAATTACAACAAAAATGGTCGGCTATTCCCACACAAAATGAATTGTTGATTGAGCAATTTCAATCCCCGGACGGCTATCATGTTTTCATGTATCCTTTTGCCGGAAGAAACATACACGAGGGTTTAGCAGCACTCATTGCCTGGCGCATCAGCCGGCTACGCCCCATCACATTTGCTATTGCTTTTAACGGTTATGGCTTTGAATTACTATCTGACCAGCCAATCCCACTGGAAGAAGCCCTTGAAATTGATTTATTTACAACCCACAATTTATTGGAAGATTTGCTGGAAAGCATCAACAATACTGAAATGGCCAAACGCAGGTTTCGGGAAATTGCGGCTATTTCCGGATTGGTTTTTCAGGGGTATCCCGGTAAAGGAATTACCAATAAACTCCTCCAGGCTTCCTCCCAGATTATTTACGATGTATTTACAGAATACGACCCGGATAATTTGCTCATCCACCAGGCCATGGAGGAAGTAATTCAACTCCAGATAGAAGGTGCAAAGCTTAAGGAAACTTTGGAAAACATTGGAAGACAGGAAATCTGTATCCAGCATCCTCCCCACCCTACTCCCTTTGCGTTTCCAATTATGGTAAACCGGATGCGGGAAAAAATCAGTTCTGAAACCCTGGAAGACAGGATTGCTAAAATGCAGCTTAAGTTGAAAAAATATGCGGAGAGTGGCGGTAGTAGTAGACAGTAGCAGCAATCAGTGGCAGTAGGCAGTATGTGCAAGTACTGCCTACTGCTTCCTGGTTCGTTAAACAGAAGAGGTTGCAGAAGAAGAGGCAAGTTCTTGTTTTAACTCCTCTATCACCTGCTGGTATTCTTTTTCTTTACGTTGCATCTCTTCTTGCGTGGCAGCCAGTTCTTCCATGTTCTGGTGCATTTCTTCTTCCTGGGCCTTCAATTCCTCAGCTTGTTGCTGCGCTTCTTCCAGCAGGCTTTTGGTACGCTCATTGATCCGGTTGCTTTGGATATAAGAAGCCAGGTTTTCACCCAACCTGTTAAGCAACTCAAGTTCATGGGACTCAAACTTATGAAAAGCGGCTACTTCAATAATTCCTTCCGTGATTTCGTTCACCTTCAATGGCAATACGTACAATGATGAAGGCGTGGCCTCTCCCAGTCCGGAAGTAATGTGTACATAATTTTGCGGGATAGCCGTCATGTGAATCGCTTCCCCTTCCATGTATGCCTGGCCGATGAGCCCCTGTCCGGGCAACACTTCCTTTTCAATAAACTTCTTCTTAGAATAGGCATAGCAGGCCCGCAATTTTATGATGGTTTCTTCCTCTGCTTCATCTTTATCCACTACAAAAAGGCCACCCTGATTGGCTTTCACATAATTGACAATCATGCTGATGGCACTATCAAAGATTTCCTGGCTGTTTTTACCGCTTCTTAAAATTTCAGACATTTTAGTTACACCTTCCCCGGCCCAGTTTCTACGACGGTCTTCTTCCTGGGCTTGTTCTACTTTTTTCAGGTTTTCGTGTAATTGTACCTGTTGCTCCTGCAATTCTTTATTGTTCTTTTCCGCTTCCTGCCGGGCAATTTCGCTTTCTTTTTCAGACTTCCTGCTGATAGATACCATGCCCAACATGCTTCCGAAGGAAACAATTACGCCTACGCTTACAAACAAATAATTCAACCACCCAGACCTTAAAGAGGTAACATAATTTGCCGTTAAAGCCACCTGCTCGGGAGTTAAGTTCAATGCATCCCTGAACCAGGGCCAGCCTATGACCGGTATGGCACATAATAACACTGTCACAGTTAAAAAAACCCTTTCTTTCAGATCAATTACCAAAAAAGGGACCAGTATAAAGCCCAAGCCGATCAAAAAAGGCCCTACTATGGCCTGCTCTCCCGGATTGTTCAAGTACGCATTATACAGGTTAATTTCATAAACTGGTAAACAGGCTAAAAAGAACCTTGAAATTTTGATGCCCCCAAACTGATTTGCAATTAATACTCCTACACAAGTGATGATACCTGCAGAAGGAAATATTAATAAAATCGGTAAAGGTACATATATCACTGTCAGCACGAAAAAAGGAATGGCTACTCCAATCAACAACAATAAAGTAACAATATTGGTAGGGATTACCCTTCGCTCTAAATAATCAGGTAAGTCATACTGTAAACCTGCTCTGATAATTTTTTGTATCATGTTTCTATAATTATTATTTGGCTTCAGTTTTTACAGCCTCTAATTTCGGGCAATGGGTGTTGCTTATTAAACCGCACCTTCTGAAATCATCAGGGAGGTAAGCTTACACCTAAAATACCTTGAAAAATTATCGTGAGGGCAGGTTCAGTTGAATAAATAATACATAAAAATTGAACTATTTAAATAAATAATTATATATATTTTATATAATCATGTCTTTTCTGTATTAAACACCTTATTCGAAAGAGCACTATGTTACCCAAACAGCCCAGCTTTCATGTAAGCATTTAATTCATTCAAATCAAAGTTGGTTTTTTGGGGCAACACTATGCTGCAAATATTACCTTCCCACCTGAAAGAAATGGCTTTGTATTGCATGAAATTTTTGAACGTACTCTCAAAATATTGCCCTATTCTACGCATTTCAGCCACTTCATAAATTTCCAGGGGAACAGTTAATCCTGTTTGTAGTACTTTGGAAAGGGCTTCTTTGATAGTCCATAATTGAAGGTAAAGCTCAACTCTGTTTTCCTGTACATCCACACCCAAATGCTTTTCCTTTTCAGTAAGAACAGTTTCTACCGATTCGGCTGCATCCCGGGTGATGGTTTCCATATCAATGCCCATAGGATGTGCTTGTGGAAAGGCCAGGCAAACGGAATGGGAATGCGTGTGCGACAAACTGAACCGTGGCGGGTTGGCAGTGGGATACTCCAAAAGTGGCTGGTTAAATATCCCGTTTTTTATGATAATTTTGGTAAGGTCTTTTTCCTGTAAATACGCCGAAAGCACTTGCTTTGCAATAAACCTTCCTGCCAGAAAATCTATTCTTTTTTTTTCGTAGGTGATCTTGTTAAAATATTCTACCTCAGGCCCAGAAAGATATAGAAGCAGTTCATGTTCATTATAGGAATTTTCGGAAATCCCTAAAAAAGCTTTACCAGACCAGTTTTTGCGATAAAGCGGAATACTAATACACTTCCGTTTTTGAGTGCCTGCTGCTTCTTTCAATTACTTGCAGTTTGAATGTAAATATGGTAAAGCGGCTGCATCGGCGAACCGCTCTACCCAACTTTTTAAATTAATTATACAATTTGCATGGTCTTCATTTGACTTTCCCTACTCAAAGCTTCAGTCAACCGCTGCATGACCAGTTCTTTATTTCTGCTCAGGAACCAGTGGTCACCGGCAACTACCTCCAGACTAAACTGCACATGGGTTTGTTCTTTCCATGAGGCTACTTCGTTGATGAGAACAACTTCGTCCTTATCCGCAGCAAACCCGGTAATTGGGAAATCAAAAGGCGCCTCCGTTTCATACCTGTAATTCATAATCAAAGGCATGTCTTTTTTCATCACCGGAATGATGTTTCTCAAAAAAGCCACATCCTCAATGTAGTTCAGCGTATTCAGTATTTTTTCTACCGAATAAGAGACTTTGGCAGTTGAACTGATAGAATCCCGCCTTTTCCACTCCCTGGTCAGTTGTGGGGCTATGGTACCCGTAATCAACAAATGTTTCGGTGTTATGCCCATGTGTTTTCTCAGATACTTAATCAATTCAAACCCAACGATGCCACCAAAACTGTGCCCCATGATGATGAAGGGTTTATCAGTGTAAGGACGAATAGCCTCGGCCATTTCAGGAATAAGTACTTCCATCTGCTCAAAATGAGGTTCGTCTTTTCTGTTTTCCCGCCCTGGAAGCTGAAACGCCAACACCTCAGTTTCTGCCGGGGGATTGTACAAAAAGTGCGTAAACATGGAAGCTCCTGCGCCCACCGGATGGATACAGAAAACCCGCTGTTTTACAGAATGGCTTGCTTTCTTATGTTTTACCAGCCACTTTCCCTGCAATACTTCAATATCGGCATCTTTTTCAATACCAATAGTGTCAGCTTCTTCAGCAGCATTTTCGCTTCCGTCTTTCTGTAATTCCTCTAATAAGTAGGCAGAAAGTTCTTCAATGCTGGGGCCTTTGGCAATTTTCATCAAAGGATAGTTGATTTCCAGTTTTTGCTGAATCCAGTTGCGCAACTGATTTAACATGAGGGAGTCTAACCCCATGCTGGAAATAGGCACATCCTGCTCTATTTTGTCACCGGATGTTCCCAAAATTCTGGCCAGGGCATCCGCAACTTTACCCTGCAAAATGGCATTCCGGGTTTCTTCTGAGGCAGATAACACCTCATCAATGACAGAGTTGCCCCTGGCTTTTCCTTCATTATCCTGTACGGCTTGTATAAAAGCTTTGAACCGTGTGTCTTCATGCAAATGCGTGAAGAAATCTTTGAAACTTTTCCAATCCAGGTTGGCAGCCATGCGTTGGGGTGTTTTCTGCAACAAAATATGCTCAATCTTGTCCATTACCTGCTGGAAAGTGAGCGGTAACCAGCCCTGATTGGCCAGTACATTCATCACATTACCTCCTTCTTTGGACATTCCTGCATAATTATCCAGTACACCCAGGTTTACCGAAGCTCCTGCCAGTCCCTGGGTTTGCCGATAGTGTGCCAGTTTGTCCAGGAAGTTATTGGCAGAAGAATAGTTGGCCTGTCCGGGCAAACCAAACATAGAAGAAATGGAAGAGAGTGAAAGGAAGAAATCCAAATCACAATCCATGGTTGCCCTGTGCAGGTTCCAGGCGCCTAATACTTTTGGGTTGAATACCCGCATAAAGCGTTCCTGGCTCATGTTAGCCAAAGTAGCATCCTGCAACACCGCAGCAGAGTGAATAATCCCCTTCAGCGGTGGCATGCTGTCCCTCACAATGTTGATAATCGTTTCTATATCGTTGGCACTGGTGATGTCAACATTCATCAAATTGACTTCTACGCCCTTATTTTCCATCTCTTCAACCATGGCCCAGTCCTGCTCCGATTTGCAACCGCTCCGGCTTAGCAAAGCAAGGTGTTTGGCACCTTTATCTACCAGCCACTTGGCAATCCACAGCCCAAAACCACTGGCACCCCCGGTTACCAGATAGGTCGCATTCCCCGAAAAGCTTATCTTTTTGGACGGTAATACTGGCATCTTTTCGTTACTCATTTCTACAATCACCTGCCCTGCTTGCTCTTTCTGTTGTGCATGCTTCAAGGCTGCAGTCAGGTCGGTCAACGCATATGCAGCATAAGGAATAGGTGTCAATTTTCCTTCCTCAATGAGTCCTAAAACTACTGAAAATAACTGGCTGCAAAGGGCTTCCCGCTCTTGTAAAAGTAGTCTGGGGTCAACAAAATGGTAAGAAAAATTCTGCTGAGCATGGGCAAATAATCCCTTATTATTCCTATTCAACTCGATGAAAGTACCGAAAGCATTCAGGCATTGGGCTGATTGAAACGCTCCTCTTCCTTCCAGTGTATTCACTACAATGTCTACGCCTTTTTGGGAAGTGGCATGCATGACTTCGTCTTTAAAGTTAGTCTGAGTGTTAAAAACACCCTCAACCCCTAAAGACCGCAGAAAATCACATTTCCGCTCAGTATTTGCCGATGCAATCACCCGGGCACCTGCCATCCTGGCTAACTGAATACATGCCTGTCCGATGGGTTCGCAGGCATCATGGATCAGCACAATATCATCTTTTCTGATATTTTTGAGATATTGGAGCGCGTAACCGGCTGTGATGAAACTCAATGGAAGACCGGCAGCTTCGGTAAAGTTGATATCTTCGGGCTTCAACCAGGTATTTTCAGCTTTACTGATTACATAAGACGCCATCGCCCCGGCAACCGTTGCTATTACGGCATCTCCCACTTTAAACCCTTTCACAGCTTCCCCAACAGCTACAACAGTACCTGCACATTCATAGCCAATTACCGTTTCGTTATTCAGGGTAGCAGTAGTGAATTCATCTACGCCAATACCAGCCGCACAAACCTGAATAACCACCTCATCCGTCGCCGGTTTTTGAGAAGATGAGCGGTAGCAGGTTACCTTCTCTACATTTTTAGCATCAGGAAGGGTTGCATAAAAAGCAGTATCGGTAGTAGAAAGCATGGCTGCACCTTCCAGGTGTGCACTTTCTTCTGTTACCGCATTCAACTTTCTCATATAAATACCGCTTTCGCGCACTGCCAGCTCAGGTATGTTGCGGTTGGCTTTTACGTCGGCCCTAATAATATTACAAAGTGTTACAGCCCCTCCCGGAATTTCTTCCGCATGCACATCAATAAGCTTGGTATTGATTTGCGGAAACTCGTTCATCATTACCCGGCCCATGCCCAAAACAGCTGCCTGGTTGAGATTGACGCTGGTGTCGTCTTCAAGCATTTCTACCCCCTGGGTAATGGCATAAAAAGCCGGTTCCAGACCATTTTCTGTGATGGCCCGCAAGGTATTGAGCATGTGCAGCGAAAGATTATTTTGCTGCTCTTCCAGTGCCGACACTGATAATTCAGGCTGGTATTCGGCATCTAACGACCACAAGTACACTATTTTATCAATGTGCCCATCTGCTTCAATATCAGCGAGTGTTTGTTGTAAATTTTGCTGGTCAACCGGGTTTACTTTATGGGTATTTTCCTTTATTTCACCCTCATAATCTTCCTTGACAATCATTACAACTTCTCTGCCTTCGGTTTCAACTTTTGCAGCCAGCTTTTTACCAACTGCATTAATATCTGAGAAAATGACAAACTTCTCACTCGCTGAAGGAGTTAAATCCAGCTCATTTTCAGCCAGCAATTCCCATTGATACGCATACATTCCGTTGTACAGTTGGTTGTGTGGATGCTCATCGGCTTGGGAAATGTTTGTAAACTGTGCTCCCCGCATTTCGGCAATCAATTCACCTGTTTCTGTGAGGATCATGTAATCAGCAACAATATGGCTTTCTGATATGGCAGTTACCCGAATGTGGCACCAAACTTCTTCACCGGGCTGTTGGTACAGTATGTACTTTTGCACCTTCGTAGGTAAATACACATTGAGCTTCCCTTTGTCATGCAGCCATTTTCCTGCATACTCAATCATGTGCAAGCAGGCATCCAGCAAGGTAGGGTGAAAATGAAACTTTTCACTTTCGTACTTATTTTTCTTACTGATTTGAAGCAGTCCCAATAATTCATTGTTCCCTTCCCACATATTGCGGATACAGCGGAAAGACTCCCCGTATTGCAACCCGGCCTCTTTCAGTTCCAGATATAAATCTGAAATAGACAATGGGTCAATGATTCGGTTTTTGATTTCCTGAATATCCACTTGTTTGGCTTGCTGTGGGTTATCACCGGTGATAATTTTTCCCCAAGAATGTTTGGTCCACTCTTCAGCAGAGCGGTCTGTTTTGCTGTATAAAGCATAATCCCCGGCCTGTGAAGAAAACTCCAGCCTGGTTTCAGGTGCGTCCCCCTCCTCGGGTAGGAAAAGGGCCGATGCCAGTTGTATATTCTCCAGGCAAACCGAGTGGTTTTGGTAAATTTCTTTAGCCGCGGCCGTGGCGATTTCCAGGTGCCCGGTACCGGGAAATACGATAGTGCCTTCCACTTTGTGCTCCTCAATATAAGGATGAATCGCTTTGCTCAACTCTACATCCCAAATCACATTGTTTGGATCTGCTACCGATTGTTTGAAGTCGATAAGATGGGGATGAAAGCCTTTTCCCAAACGCCCTTCAGCACATTTTTCATTTTCAAACCAATGGCTTTCATGCTGCCATGCATAATGGGGCATTTTCACAAATTGCCGGTGCAGCCCGAAAAACTGTTGCCAATTGACCGGATAACCATGCGTGAATAAAATACCCAGCGAACCCATAGAAACGATGGCTTCATCTTCTTTTCTGCGTAATGATGGTACAATAAGCCCGTCTTTCACCTCATTATTTTGAAGTAACTCCTGGGCTCCGGCGGTTAAAATGGGATGTGGCGCCACCTCAATAAAAGTAGTGAACCCATCGTCAATCATCGCCTGTAGGGCATCTGTAAAATACACAGGTTCGCGTACGTTGCTGTACCAATAATGGCTCAGCAGGTGCTTTCCGGTTTCCTGTTTTTTGGTAACGGTAGAATACAGGGGAACTTTGGCATCAGAAGGCTCCAAATGCGCCAGTGAAGCAATCAATTCCTCTTTCAATGGTTCCATGTGATGGCTGTGAAAAGGTACATTCACGCGCAGGAACCGATGGAAAACATCATTTTTATCTAAATTTTGCGCTACTTGCTCAAGGGGTTCATGGTCACCGGAAAGGGCTACCATGTTTGAGCCATTGATGGCAGCAATGGAAATGCGGTCTTCCAATCCGGCAATTTCCCTTTTCACATCTTCCAGCGGAAGCCCCACCGCCAGCATTTTGCCTTTATCGGTAGCTTTATGCTGACCGCGGCTTCTGTGGTAAATCACTTCTACGGCCTGCTCCAGCGTAAGTGCCCCTGCAGCGTAGGCAGCGGCTACCTCCCCGATAGAATGCCCCACACATCCATCGGGATGAACGCCCCACGACTTCCACACTTCGGTCATGGCTACCTGAATGGCCATGATGGCCGGCTGAGCGATACGTGTTTCACTTACCCTGGAGGAAGCTTCATCTTTATTCATTTCTTCCAGCAATGACCATCCGGCAATGCGGGAGAAAATGGTATCTACTTTTAAAATTACGTCTTTGAATACCGGGTTGGACTGCAGCAATTGCTGCCCCATGGCATACCACTGCGGGCCTTGCCCTGAAAAAATAAACCCAACCTTCGGATGCTTGTTTTTTCCAGCTTTGTTGTAAACCATGCCGGGCCTTGTTTCATCTTTCAGAAAAGCTTCCAGGCTATCCATTAACTCTTTGGTAGACTTTGCGGCTACAGCCAGGCGGTGCTCCAGGGCCGACTTCCGGGTAGCTGCTGAATAACAAACATCAGCCAGGGAATAATGTGTTTCCCGCAAAAAATTCACATAATTGACTGCATTTGCTTTGAGGGCTTTCAAAGATTTGGCCGAAAGTGTGAACAATTGAATTTCCTCGTTTTTATCCTGGTCAAATCCATTTTTGGAATTCTTGACCGGTTTACGGTATGCTTGCAGTACCAGGTGGGCATTGGTACCTCCAGCCCCGAATGAATTTACGCCCCCAACTGCAGGCGTGCCATTTTCGGGAAGGTTTACCAATTCAATGGGCACTTGCAATTTGTATTGGTCAAAAGGAATATTAGGATTAGGGTGCAGAAAGTGTAAATTTTTAGGTATTTGCTTATTTTTCAATACCAGGGAAAGTTTTATCAACCCTGCCACACCTGCTGCTGCCTCCAGGTGGCCGATATTGGTTTTTACCGAACCTACCAAACATTTTTTATTATGTGACCTGTTTTTTCCGATTACATTCCCAAAAGCGTTGGTCTCGATAGGATCACCCACCGGAGTGCCTGTGCCATGAGCTTCCAGGTAAGCAACCGAAGCCGGGTCAACACCTGCATCCTCATAGGCTTTTTCCAGCATGCGGGTTTGCGCATCGAGGCTGGGGACTGTAAAACCATCTTCCGTATGCCCATCCTGGTTTACGTGCGAACCGAGAATGGTGGCATAAATATGGTCCCCATCAGCTTCGGCCTGAGACAAGCGTTTCAAGAGCACCACCCCACAACCTTCACTTCGCACATAACCATTGGCCCGGCTGTCATATGTTTTACAATATCCATCAGGAGAAAGAAAATTGCCTTTTGACATCATGATTGACGTTTCGGGACGCAAAATCATGTTTACCCCTCCAGCTACTGCCATATCACTTTCGCCGTTCCAAATACTTTGGCAGGCTAAATGAGCGCCAACCAATGATGATGAGCAGGCCGTATCAAGGGTCAAACTCGGGCCTTTCAGGTCATAAACATAAGAAAGGCGGTTGGCCGCTGAAGTGCGCGAGCTACCCATGGCCACATGCGGACTAATTTGATTTTTTTGTTGGCTTGCCCCCTGCATATCCCAGTAGTCGGCCATAAACACGCCCACATACACGGCTGTATTCGATCCTGAGAATTTTTCTAAGGGTATACCGGCATCTTCCAAAGCCTCATATGTTACTTCCAGCAAAAAACGCTGCTGAGGGTCAATACGGGCTGCTTCGGCAGGAAAAACGCCAAAAAAATCAGCATCAAACTTATCAACCCCATTTAAAAATCCACCTTTCTTTGTTTTTATTTTACCCGCTTTGTTCGGGTCCGGGTCATAATATTTATGAATGCTCCACCGGTCTTCAGGTACATCGGTAATAGCGTTGGTGCCATTTTGTAATAATTGCCAAAATTGTTCAGGATTATTAGCATTTCCGGGAAAACGGCAGCCTATGCCAACTATGGCGATGGGCTCTTTTTTTTGGCTGTTACTAACATGATCATTTTGTTGCATTGGAACTTGTTGGTTAGGTTATCCACTTGAGTTTGATAAGAAAAACTATAAAGCATCAGCTTGATACAGAAAGGCAAGCAAAATATATTATTACATAAGTATTTAATTTATAATATTAGAAGTTGTTCAAATTAATTTAAGTAATAAAATACAAGATTAAGAGTAAGTTTTTCTACTTTTTTGTAAATATTACTTAAATATAATTCATATTTTTTTCTTCATACTCTAAATTCTAACATAAGTAATAAAATCTTTATTTCAGAAATATTATGAATTATTAATCAGGATTTTACTCATTAATAAGTCAATAATTATAAAAATAGTACCATGAATAGGGCTATTATACAATTATTCACTATGTAAGAATTTATCAATAATTAGCGTGGGTATTATAATAAAGTGAAGAATACTGTATTTTATTAGCACCATATTAAATTATCAGCTATAATGTTTACTTTGGTAGGTTTTGTAAACATCTAAAATTCTAAAGAAGCTGAGTATTAATATGAGAAGAAAAGTTGGTGATACAGATTATTAATTTATAAAAACAACCTTAAATATCTTTTTATTTTAAAAAAAATAAAATAAAAGAATATTATTTCATAAAATAAACAATAATATCAAAAAGAAAGCAAAGGGAGTGATTAGAACAACTTATTTACCTACGACTTTTTTCATAGCATTCATGTTTTGCTCGCCATTACGAATATTTTGTTCTACAACAGATTTTAAACTTGAGGCATTGGGATCATCTGATTTCTTCAGCAACTCTTTAGCAATTCCGAGATAATCGAGGGTACGCTCTTGTAAGGCAATGGCATCTAAGATCTCTTGTTTAGAGTTCAATTGTCTTTTTACATCTTTTGTGAGGTAATAAGCATAATTCACATAAGCTGTAGCCAATACCATTTGATTCTCGGCATTAAAATTATAGGCATTTTTTGCAGATTGCAGTTCTTTTTCAGCAACTGATAACTGTTCGAATTTATCGATTTCATTTTGATAATCCATACATTTGTTGGGGTTACCGGCAGCAGCAGCCACGGCTTCATCATCCTTAGCAAAATCACGAATACTGACAGGACAATCCAACAATTGCCACATTGGATCCAGGGGCATGTGTTTGAGAATAAACTTTGCGGGATCGGTTAAAAAATATTCATCGTTGAATTCTTTTACGAACTTCTGCTTTTCGTTGATGCCGCCCGCGCCCCAGGTAACGTCCAGCAAATGCCATTTCCCATCCAAAAACACTGCATTCCAGGCGTGGTCAGAGTTGGTAAATGTTTTCTTTGGTACGTATCCGTAACCTTTGCTGTAACCCGGAATTAACTCGCATTTGATGCCGGCCTCATCACACAAAGCTTTGTACAACCCCGAATAGCCCTGGCATACGGCTTTGCGCTTTTGCAGCACCTCTTCGGGCGTATACTGTTTAAGTACTCCCCTTAAAAAGGCGTCAACATCATAACTGATATTTTCAGCAATCCATACATAAAAACTCCTGGCTTTTTCATAGTCATTTTTGGCGGGTTTTATCAGATATTGAGCAAGGGCTTCTATATTTCGGGTTGCATTAGACGGAGCCTTTCGGGCGTGCTCATCAATTGTTTGGTAATCGTATTGAGGAATTCCCCACGCCTGCGGGGCAATGAAAAATATAATTAATAAGAATCGTTTCATGGGCTGAAAAGGATAATTTTTTCTGTAAAAACCTGCTTGCAATTTACCTTTACTGAAATTTCAGGTCTTAAAGTAAATGCATAAAAGACCTCAAATTGGTTTATTTCAGCAATAAATCCAAAAGAAATTATGGGCTTACCTTACACCGGCGTATCATGACTGTTTTTAGATAAACGCATCAGTTTTTCATTTGCGCAAGTTTGTCATACTGCTGTATGGTAATTTCCGCTCCCTGGATGCAAATCAACCCTTCTTCTTTAAAATCGGCCAGCGTTCTTATGAGGGTTTCTTTGGCCGTGCCTGCCAGGTTGGCCAGGTCTTCCCTGGAAACAGCCATGCTGAAATTCTCCTGCTTACTTTCATCCTGATAACGATCTTGCAAGAGTAGTAGTGCCTCGGCAACTCTTTTTCTTACAGAGTTATACGCCATTTTTAATAGCAATTCTTCTTTTTCCAATACGCTGCTGGAAAGTGCTTTGATGAATTGCCTGGCAATTTTTGGGTTATCATAAATCAACTCATAAAAATCTTTTTTCGGGATGGCACTTACCTCAG
Source organism: Cyclobacteriaceae bacterium (assembly GCA_965230065.1). Classification (GTDB taxonomy): domain Bacteria; phylum Bacteroidota; class Bacteroidia; order Cytophagales; family Cyclobacteriaceae. The sequence continues at coordinate 6,427,237 of OZ245942.1, forward strand.
ATGCTTCAAGGGCCATGGCTGAAGACTGGTACGGACTTTCCCGGATGAGTTCTACAAAGCCAAAAAAATCTCCTTCCTTATAAAGGCCGGTAATGTATTCTTTTCCCTCGTTATTTACTTTGTAGGTTTTGACTTTTCCTTGCACTACATAGTACAATACATGCGGAAGGGTATGCTCGGCATAAATAATGCTTTTCTTCTTAAAAGTTTTTTGTGTTGCCCCTTCCGATATTTTGTGTAAGTCATCCAGGCTGCGGGCTTTTCGCGAAAGGTTTTTGCCGTGGCCTTCCCTTACTTTACGCTCAGCATATATTTTCTCACTTTTTTTCAGGCGGGTTTCAATGGCATCCAGCAGTTCCATTTCATCAAAAGGCTTTACCAGATAATCATCAGCTCCCAGGTTCATGCCCTTCCGGATATCAACCCTTTCTGATTTGGCTGTGAGAAAAATAAATGGAATGTTTTCAGTAGCAGGATCTTTACTCAGTGCAAACAATACTCCGAATCCATCCAGTTCGGGCATCATGATATCGCATATAATCAGGTCAGGCAGAAGTTCTTTGGCCTTCCTTACTCCTATTTTCCCGTTTTCAGCCGTATGAACTGAAAAATTAGACAATTCCAGTATTTCAGCGGTGTTTTCCCGAAGGTCTTCGTTATCTTCTATGAGTAATATGGATTTCATACATGTATTTATTTGGCTGATCTTAACTGGACAGATGTAAGGGTAACTTTACCATAACCGTTGTACCCACATATTCTTTACTCTCACAATGAATGCTTCCCTGAAGCAAATCTATGTGCCGTTTTACAATATGCAGCCCCAAACCGGTTCCCTGTATATTAGTAGCATTTTTTGCCCTGAAAAAACGCTCAAACAAATGGTTTTGTTCAACTTCAGGAATACCAATTCCCTCATCTTTGACACTAATTTCCACCATATCCCTATCCAAAGATACTGAAATTAAAATCAAACTTTTTTCATCAGAGTATTTGATGGCATTCGATAATAAATTCGTCAGTATGGTTTCAAGGGCGGTTTTGTCCAGGGTAACCTGGATATTGCTTTCAGGATAATGGTCATCTATGGTTTGTCCGGGCTTGGATACCAATCGCATGTTTTCTATCACTCCCTCAACAAAACTTTTTAAATCAAAAACTTCCGGTTTAATACCTACCCTGCCTTCCTCCAGTTTACTAAGAGAAAGAAAGTCGTCCAAAATATGTTTCAAATGATTGACCGATCCATGAATTCTGTCCAGGTGCTTTTGTAATTTAGCGGTTTCATTGGCTTGTACATACCGTGACATCAAACCTACCGATGAAAGAATGGTACTCAGCGGTGTTCTAAACTCATGAGAAGCCATAGATACAAAACGGGATTTGAGTTCGCTCAACTCTTTTTCTTTTTCTAACGCCTTTCTGATTTTTTCAGTTGCTTTTTTGAGTTCAACGGTACGTTGCTCTACCCTGATTTCCAATTCCTGGTTGAGGTGGCGCAATTCCTCCTCTGCTTTCTTCTGGGCCGAAAGGTCATGAATAATGCCCGTATAAATACGCCGGTTTCGCAAAAAAATCTCAGAAATACTGAGTTTAAAAGGAAAAACTTCCCCATTTTTTTTCAACCCCAAAACCTCCCTGCCAATGCCAATGATCTTACCCACACCCGTGCGGTGATAGTTTTTCATATACTGGTCATGTTGGCTCTTATCCGGTTCCGGCATTAACATTTTGATGTTTTTGCCAGTGATTTCTTCCTGCTTATAACCAAAAAGCTTAGCAGCCGCAGGGTTTACCATCTCGATAATACCTTTTTCATCAATGGAAATGATACCATCTACCGCCAGGTTGATGATAGAATCCAGCTTATGCTGATTGTCAATCAACTCAAACTCAATTTGACGAAAAGCGGTCGCATCTTGCAAAACACAAGTATACACAACGGTTTTGTCCATCAGTACTTTACTTGTACTGAAGGCAAATGGCAAGGGGGTGCCTGTTTTCCCGATACCTTCAATTTCAATGGTTTTTCCAGCGATATAATCAAATTCATAGGTTAAGTCAGGAAATATGGAAGTGATTGCCGTGCCCGTAAGTTCATCAGGGGCATATCTTAAAAGTTGACAAAAAGCATCATTCACCATTAAGACAAAACCATTTTGGTCAAAAGCAATGATACCATTGATAGAAGATTTTACTAATCGTTCAAAAAATTGCTGCTCTTCAATGATGGATGACATATTGTTTGTATTACTTCCAAAAGCTTTCGTTGCTAAATTATCCAATTTGAAGTGCCGCACAAAATCAATTTTCATCAAATAGCCTTACTGAATAAGTTAACAGAGTCGTTTAGGGATTGCTTAAGCTTTCTGTCAAATACCATGCATATATTGCGAATAAATGGGTGGCCCTGAGCTGTCACTTTTAATCCGTTTTTTGTAAAAGTTATTAACCCTTCGTTTTCCATTTGTACTAGCTTTTGCTGGATATTTTCATTAAGCAAAGCATCGAGCTGCATGTAAGTAAGCTCCCCTTTACAGGTAATATCCAGCATACATTGGCGAACTGCCCGGTCTTCGTGGGTGAGCACATATCCTTTGAACACCGCCGGGCTTTGCGCATCAACTCTTTGGTAATAATCTTCTACCTCCTTTTGGTTTTGAGCATATGCATATTTTACATCGCTGATGGCCGAAGCCCCTAGCCCGATGAGCATATCAGTAGATGAAGTAGTGTACCCCATAAAATTTCGGTGCAGCGTGCCCTGTTGATATGCCCTGCACAAAGCATCTTCAGGTTTGGCAAAGTGATCCATCCCAATATCCAAATACCCTAGTTGCGTAAGTTGGATTTTACCCCATTCATACAGCGAACGCTTGGTTTCATTATCGGGCAAGTCAGCTTCGGTATACCTTCTTTGGTAAGGTTTGGCCCAGGGCACGTGTGCATAACTGTAAAAGGCAATTCTATCTGGCTTTAGTTTGCCTACCTGCCAAATAGTATGTTCTATACTTGCTGGTGTTTGAAATGGAAGCCCGTAGATGAGGTCAAAATTCACCGAAGTGAAACCAATATCCCGGGCCACTTCCGTTACATATTTTACATTGGCATAAGGTTGCACCCTGTTGATAGCCATCTGCACTTTTAAATCCAAATCCTGCACACCGTAACTTACCCGGTTAAACCCCAGGTTGTGAAGTACCTGCAATTGCTCGGCAGTTGTGTTATTCGGATGACCTTCCAGTGCAAATTCATGTCGAGGGGGCACTACAGCACCTTCCAGCAATTTTTCAATCAGGTATTGCAAATTTTCAGCAGAAAAAAAAGTGGGAGTACCTCCACCTAAATGTAACTCCCGGATGATTGGGGCTTCTCCAAAAGTGGCCTTGTACATTTCCCACTCTTGTAGCAAAGCTTTAATGTAGCGTTTCTCTACATCATGGTTTTTCATAATACGGGTATTGCAGGCACAATAGGTACACAAACTTTCGCAAAACGGAAGATGAACATAAAGGCTAATACCCTGGCTATGGCCGTTTACTTTATAAGACTGCCCTACAAGGTCAAGCCAATGATAGCTTGCAGGAAAAGGCTCTTCCCAAAAAGGAATCGTGGGATAACTAGTATACCGGGGGGCGGGTACATTGTACTTACGGATCAGTTCTTCGTATTTCATGCATTTTTTCAGGCAAATGTGAATAGTAAACGGTCCACATAAAATGAAAACTGTCAGCTAAAAAGATGACTTTGGTCAACACCAGGGTATATTTACTATTTGTAAAATTACTTGAAAAAATACTAAGTAATTATAGGCATATGGTTAAAATTAGCTATCTCTAGCAAATACTTTCACCCACTAAATGCTACCCCTTATGTTCCGCACAATTTTAACCTGTTTTGCTTGTATGTGTTTCGCTTTTCAACTTTTAGCGCAAAAAGCCCATCTTTCAGGCACTTTAGAACGTGCTCCACAGGAAACAATCCATGTTTTATTGTATCCTGAATTCGGTTATGGACATGGGTATTTGGGCCGGCCTGTTGATTCCCTGTCTACTGAAGAAGATACTTTTTCCTTTACTACTGATCCCGGCAAGTATGTACTGGCAGTTTTTGGAATCAACCACGATCCGTTGATTATTCCGGTGATCCTCAAACAGCCCGGAGCAAATGAAACACTCACACAGTGCATTTAGCTCCCCTTAGTCTTCAGGAGCCTGTCAATTCTGTAAAACTAATAGGGGAATTTTGCGAATGGCGAAAGGAAAATGGCATTGCCATGCAACAAAAAGGAGAGCAATGGGTATTGGAAGCCGATACGCTCCTGGAGGAAGGAAAGCCGTACAGTTTTGTAGTCAACGACAAGTTTCGTACACACATGCCCTCTGCAGAAGTTGAATTTACCACCATGCGGGGAAATTTCAACAACCTGTATCAAAACAAAACCATTATATTTGATCCGGCTGCTTTTGCAGAGCATGGCACAGCAAGTAAGGCTGAATGGGCCAAGGGATCTATCAATCCGGATTATAAAAATATGGCAGATAGCCTGCTCGCTTTAGAACCCGTGAAAAGGGAGTTATTGCGTGGATTGAAGAACCAGGAAAATGAAGGTGAAGACAAGGCCAGGCAATACCTTGAAAGATTTGAAGATATCCGGCAAAAATATGCTGCGAACTTTGAGCAAATTTTGGTAGAAAAAGAAATAGAAAATACGCGCCTGAAATACCCTGTAATGCTGGACGCATCTAAAGCAATTCACCAAAAAGCCGACAGTTTACAACTATTAGGCATATTCCACTCCGAAAATTATCAGGCCTTTTTCAAGCAGGCTATCAAACTTGCTGACGAGCTCGATCCTCACTCCTACCTGTTGAACGGTAATTTTGCAAACTTCTTTGCTTCCATTGATTTACATATTAAGCAACCTACCTTTCCCAGGGAGCTTTATGGTATTGAAAATGACCATTTTTATCATTATCTGATGAACTTTGTAGATACCACTCCTGAAGAGCAACTTGCCGCAGGAATCCTGCACAGCCTGGGATATTATTACACATTTGACAAAAATATTGAGAGGGCAGAAACGGTTTTGTTAAAGCTGAAAAATGAGTATCCGGATAGCAGGGAGGTGCAGGCAGGATATGTTGACACACAATTAAAAGGCTTAAAAGTGAGTGCAGGCGCCAAAGCTCCTGATTTTGCGGTGCAAACGACCATCGGTGACAGTTTACGGATGAGTGACCTGCCAGGAAAATACATTTTCATAGATTTTTGGGGTACATGGTGTGGCCCATGTATTCATGAGATTCCCAATATCAAAGCACTATCCAAAGCATTTTCTACTGAGCTTTTACAAGTTGTAGGACTTGCCCAGGACCGCCCCGCAAACCTGGCCAAATATGTGGAGAAAGAAGCTTTGCCATATCCTAATGCCGTAGCTGAGCAGGCGGTTAAAGACTATGGCATTACGGCCTTTCCCACAACTTTCTAAATTGCCCCGACGGAAAAATTATTGACAAAAATTTAAGAGGGAAAGATTTGGTATCACTGGTTGAAAAAAGTATTCAGGCATACAAAGAAGAAATCTCCACTGGAAATTAAACCATCTAATGTTTCATTATTTTCTGATCGTTACCGCACTGGGTTGAAGAAGGGGTTCTTGTTCAACCCTTCTCAGCCATTGGTTCCACCTTTTTTCAAAATTTTGCAGGGCTATTTTCTTTTCAATATTACTTAAACTACTATGGGTTAATGAATTCATAATCAATTGCTTAATACCTCTAAGGTCAAGTCCCCAGGCGAGGAAAACTGACCAGTAGTCGGGCGTTACACCTTTGTAATCAAAAACCCCGGGGTCATCAGGACTGATGGTGCATACGATGCCCTGGTTAAGGTATTGCACCGCCGGATGAATGCGTAAGTCAAGTACATATCCTAAAATCTGATTACTCAATGGATTAACTTCTATGGCTATATCCATCTGCTTCACTAACTTTTGTAATGAAGGGAATCGGAAAAGATTGAAGCCATGCCCAATACGTTTTGTATCTAGTAAAACAGCATCGTATAAGTTGGTAACAGAAGCCCAACCGCTTTCCCCATCATGAAAAAAGAAAGGAACATCTACGCCATATACCTGTCGGAGCGAGTCCCTTTTGAGCCAGGTATCCAGATAATGCAGGGTGGTGTTTCCCTCATCTTCTTCGGCTACCAAGTCGTAACCCGAAATAAAATCGGGGTATTTTTGTTTTAGCTGAAAGGCATATTCGTAATCTTTATCAATGGCATCTTTGGTATTGAAGCGCGAATTGGTATGGATTAATTTTAAGGTGAAATCAGGATATTTTTTTTGTGTCTCAGCCAAAACTTCTTGGTAGTACTGGACGGTGCTGTCGCCATTGAAATACCCCGAGCCCAGCGGATGCTCGAGGTCGTATTTGTCAGCTCCCAAAAAAGCCCTGAACTCTACATGCTGAATGCCATCAGCGGCCAGGGTATCCAGTGCCGCTTTATAGTATTCCTTAAATACCGGCTGGTAATTCACAAACAGCCCAATGCGGCGAAAGCAATTTTCAAACTCTTTCCAGATATTGACAGAGTCTTCACCAATACTGGCGTCAAATGTAAGCAAGTCGTATAGTTGGGCTTCATAGTCTGGTAATTGTGCTTTCAAAGTTTTGGCTGGTACAAAACCATCCGGAGCCTCCCCTTCTTTGAAAAACTGTAATTGTCCTTTTACATACTGTTCGGTACCCTCTTCCCAAAACACATAACAATTCGGGAATTTGGTGGAGTGCTCCACAATCCAGTGAAAATCACCCGAAGCTGATGGGTGAATGTGCAAAATCCCCCCTTTAGGCATTTTCCGGAAAACCTTAAAAAGCAAAGTTTCTTCCATAAACGCTTTAGACTTATAAAAATACCGGGCCGGTGGGAAAAAATCTTTGGTTTTCGCACCCGCAATCAGGGAGTCTCTTAGGGTTAAAAGTTTTTCATTGATTGCTTTTTCTTGTGAAGAAAGTTGTATGTCTGCATCAAAAGAAAGCGCGCTGTCTTTGGCTACCAGTTGCTGGCGGTCCTGGAGGTAGTTTTGTTTGGTTGAATAACTACCAAAATCTGATTGTTCATTTATGATATTTTCTGTATTGCCAGTGCAACTAATTAACAGAACGAAAAAGACAGGGATAATAAGATTTATTGCAGGCATAAAACAGACTAAATTAAAAAAAGACAAAGGTACAACGAAGGTTATACTTTAATGTGCGTAATGGCAGAAAAATGATAAAGATTTAATAATCCTAATAATATATTAATATAATCCTAATATTGTCTTAACCTCTCGAAAAAGCAAATAATATACTTTTACGCCCTTATTAAAAATTACAAAATATTAACAAACCTACTCCTAAATTTATGTATTCAAAATTTCGATTAACAAAACTCAAATATGCTTTCGCATGTTTGATAGCCTGGGCTGGATTTAGTACTAATCCATCCCATGCGATTTCAGCCACTTTTGACAAGGAGTTATTTTTTTATTCAAAAGCTCTTTTTTCAAATGGTTTATCTGTTGTTCAACCAATTTCAGGTGTGGTTACAGATGAAACAGGACAACCCTTACCCGGCGCGACAGTTATTGTGAAAGGAACAACCAACGGTACAATTACTGCCGTTGATGGAAAATTTGTAATAGATGTGGATGCAGACGCCGATGTTACGCTTGTAATTTCTTTTGTGGGCTATCACCCGAAGGAAGTTTCTGTGACCGGACAATCATCAATAAATGTTCAGTTAGCCCCGGATGTATCCGAGCTGAATGAGATTGTAGTGGTAGGTTACGGTACCCAAAAAAGGTCAGACGTAACTGGCGCGGTGGCTTCTGTCAGTAGAGAGGGTTTTAACAAGGGTGTGGTAACAAACCCCGGTGAACTAATTCAGGGCAAATTGGCCGGGGTCAATATTGCCTCCAATAGTGGCGAACCGGGTGCCTCACAAGATGTAATTATCAGGGGTATTGGTAGCTTGCGTTCCGGAACAGAACCGCTTTACGTGGTGGATGGTTTTTTGTTGGACAATTCTTCTAATGGCACCCCCACCAACCCCCTAAATTTTCTTAATCCTAACGATATAGAAAGTATTGATGTCCTTAAAGATGCCAGTGCTGCCGCAGTGTATGGTTCCAGGGCATCCAATGGGGTTGTTGTCATCACTACCAAAAAAGGACAGGGAAAACCTCAGGTAAATCTTTCATTGTCTGCTGGATTATCCTCCATGGCCAAAAAAATAGATGTGTTTGAAGCCGATGAGTTTCGCAGGCAGGTTGTAGCCGTGGGCGGTACACTGGAAGATTTAGGCGCGAATACAGATTGGCAGGATGAGTTAAGCCAAACCGGAGTCTCGAGCAACGTGAATTTATCCATGAGCGGAGCCAGCAACAAGATGTTTTCCTATTTTGCATCAGTTGGCTATCAGGATCAGGAAGGCATTTTGAAGAATAGCGACCTCAAGCGTTATTCGGGGAAACTGAACCTAAACCAAAAGGCATTCAACGGCAGGTTAAACGTAGATTATAACCTTACGGCCTCCCGCACGGAAAATTTACGTCCCGTCATCACATCCACCATAAGCGATATGCTTAGTTTGAATCCAACGGTATCTCCGTATACTAATGGAGAGCCTACCTTATTGCCAACAAACGCTTTAAACCCGGTTAAAAGGTATGAGCTTTTCAGTGATTTAGCCATCAATAACCGTATCCTGGCTTCTATTTCACCATCCTTTGAAATCATTGATGGCCTAACTTATAAATTAAACCTTGGCGTTGATTATTCAGCTACCAACAGGGACCAACAGTACAAACCCTTTCCAGAAGTTGTGAATGAGTCAGATGTTTCAGACGGTTCACTGGTAAGTAGCATTAGTACTAATACCAACCAACTGGTAGAGAATACGCTTACTTACAATTGGAACAATGATGTTCACAACCTTACCCTACTAGGGGGGCAGTCGTACCAAAGTTTTTTAGATGAAACAAGGGTGTTTTCATACAGGGGCTTTGCCGATAATAATATTGAACCCAAGTACCAGGACCAAACCAGTACCGATGAATACCCCACCACTGTAAATTCGGCAGCCTTTAAGAACGAACTACAGTCATTTTTTGGAAGACTCAACTATGCGTATGCTGATAAATATTTATTAACCGCAACTTTCCGTGCCGATGGTTCCTCGAAGTTCGGGGAAAACAACAAATACGGTTATTTCCCTTCTTTTGCCTTAGGATGGAACATGAGCAACGAAGGTTTTATGGCAAACTCCTTTTTCAATAACTTAAAATTACGTGCAAGCTGGGGGCAAACAGGTAATCAGGAAATCCCTCCTAAAATTACAAAAGCAAGTTATTCTGAAGACAGATTAATAACAGGTGCAGGTAGCCTCAGCACTTATCCTATTGATACCGATGCCACTTCCATTGATGGTTATCCTTACGGAATTGTTTTTACGCGTTTGGCAAACCCTGATTTACAATGGGAAGTTTCCTCTCAGGTAGATATAGGAGTTGATTTTGCATTCTTTAATTATCGTTTGAGTGGAACCATAGATTATTTCAATAAGGTATCATCCAATATTTTATTAGAAGTTGTTCCTCCGGATCCTGTGGAACCAACTGCTTTATACTGGACCAATATCCCGGATATGAAAATCCTTAACAGTGGTTTGGAGCTGGCCCTGGATTACCAAAGCGATATGCAACGGGACTTCTCCTACAATATAGGTGGTAACATTACCTATATTCAAAACAAGGTAGAAGATTCACCCTATGCAGTATTGACAACCGGGGCGGCCCAGGGTTCTGGCCAAACTGGTGCTACCATCAATGGGTATGTCAATGGTGAGCCTGTAGGCGCATTTTATATGCTTCAGTTTGATGGCATTAATGCTGAAACCGGACTGAACATGTTCAAAGACATCAATGGAGATGGTGAAGTATTGGATGATGACCGTAGCGTTGTTGGAAGTGCTATTCCTAAACTGATCTACGCCTATTATCTCAACCTGAGGTACAAAGCTTTTGACCTGGGTTTAAACTTCAACGGAGTAGCAGGAAATGATGTGTATAATCATACAACCATGACACTGTTCACCAAAGCGCAGTTGGCCAAATCTAATAACACCACTGATTTTGCTGTGCAGTACCCCGATGAGTTACTGAGCAATGCCAATACCGTATCTACACGATATTTGGAGAAAGGCTCTTTCTTAAGATTGAATAACGCTACCATCGGATATAACTTAAATACTGAAAAAATCGGGTTGGGGGATGCAATCCAGAATATCCGTTTTTCGGTAACAGGGCAAAACCTTTTTGTGATAACCGACTACTCGGGATTTGACCCTGAAGTCAATACAGGATCTGTATCTGGTGAAATCCAAACTTTCGGGATCGACCGATTTACCTATCCAAGGGCCAGAACGTTCTTGTTCAGTCTTAATGTAACCTTCTAACAACCCTTTCAATCGCTAATTGAAAACCAAATACTATGAAAAACAATAGATTTTATAAGACACTGCCGGTTATTCTATTTTTAATTGCATTTTTCTCATGCACTGACTTAGAAGAAGAAATACTTGATGAGTCGCTTACAGGAACCGGGCAAGCAGAAGTTGTGAGTGGTTCCATAGCTCCGGTTTATGGTTTACTGCGCCAGGTATGGATGCATACAGTTAACTTTGGCCTTCAGGAAGTAGCCTCTGATGAAGGTATCCTTCCCTATCGTGGCGGTACTGACTGGTTTGATGGTGGCAAATTCATGGCAGTCCACCAGCACCTGATGACCCCCGGCAATAGCCTGGTTGGGGATGCCTGGACCTATATCACATTAACCCTATCAAGGGCTGTGATTGCAGAGGAGAGATTGAGGCAAGAATCTGAAAAGGGTAATACAAAAGCCAGGGACGCCCTTTACGAAATGATAGCCATGAAGGCCTACCTCAATATGCTGGCACTTGATAACTGGGGCCTTGTTTTTAAGAAAGAAAACTCGGACCAAATATCTGAAATTCTTAGGGGCCAAGAGGCCATTGAGTATATCGAGAATGAATTTTTATCAGTGGTGGATGTCATGAACAATGATAATGGCCAAGGCAGGTTAACACAAGATGCCGTAAAAGCTTTATTGGCACGCTTATATTTGAATGCCGCCGTATATCGCGATCCTTATGGCACGCCCGAATTTATGGCAGCCGATATGGACAAGGTAATTCAATATACCAATGAGATTATTTCAGGCCCATATTCACTGTCATCTGAGTATTTTGATTTGTTCAGTGATGAAAACAGTAGTAATCCAGAAATTATATTTGCACTAGACCAAAGAGGGGTTCTACAAACGGAGCACCAACGGTGGGCTTATTGGTCCATATCGGGCGACCAGGTGCCAAGACCGGAATTCCCGAACACCCGTGGAACGGATGCAGTAGCAGCTACCACTGATTTCTACCAGACCTGGGTAGATGCTTACGGTAGTGTTGACCCAGCCGACGCTGATGCACGTTTCTTTTTAGAAAATACGGTGATCCCTGAAGACCTTCAAGATCTTTCCGGGGTAACCCCGGGAGATGATTCAAACCATTTCTATTGCGTACCTGCCGAAGATTTTGAAATCAACAGGGGAATACTTCGTGGTATTATTTGGGGCCCCAGAAAAGACGAAAGAGGCAACATTTTAACTTGCGAAGATGGAACTGTACGGGTATATCCGGTAGTAAATAGAAGAACAAGTGGTGCAAACCTGAGCTATGTTGATCATACGCTCAAAGTCGATTTTACCGCAGAGGGCAGCTTGCATAATACCGGTTACCGGTTTTCCAAATATCAATTCAGCCATACTGCTCCTAATTGTTGTTCCAATAGTAATGTTGATCTGGTTTTGATTCGTTTAGGAGAGATTTATTTAATGCGAGCCGAAGCAAAATTGAGAAAAGGTGATGTAGCTGGGGCATTAGCCGATGTGAATACCTTAAGAACTTCGAGGACTGCCCGCCCCGAACAAACGCCGGATGCATTGACTTCCATTGACCTGGAAATATTGTACCGTGAAACAGGATTTGAGCTATACTGGGAAGGTTTTAGAAGAAACTATCAAATACGGTTTGGTAAATATGAAGATACCTGGACAGACAAGAATGATAATGATGTTCATAAAAGGCTGTTCCCAGTTCCGCAAAAAGCGATTGATGGGGCTTCTAGTGAAGATGGCTTTTTAGTACAAAACCCTGGATATTAAACTCAAATAAAACCAGAACGATAAGGCAAGGAACTTTTTTCCTTGCCTTATCTACATTTTGCAACATTTATTGCAATCTTTTCCTGCTGTTAGCAATCATTTCTCGTTCAACCGCATCAATTCTTCGATCTCCTCCACCTCAATCGGAATATTTTTCATCAAATCTTCCACCCCATTATCTGTAATCACAATGTTATTTTCTAAACGGATGCCCAGCTTTTCTTCCCGAATGTAAATGCCTGGCTCAACAGTGAAAACCATACCGGGCTCAAATTTGCGGTAAATGTTGCCCACATCGTGTACGTCCAGCCCCAGGTGATGGGAAGTGCCATGCATGAAGTATTTGCGGTACAGCGGTTTGTCTTTGTCCTGGTTTTCCACTTCATTTTTGTCCAGCAGGCCCAACCCAATCAACTCCGATTCCATGATTTTGCCAATTTCCTTGTGGTACTCTTTGATGGTATTGCCGGGTTGTAACAACTGGTAAGCTTCCCGTTTCACACGCAAAACCGCATTGTATACAGCTTTTTGCCTTTCGGTGAATTTTCCACCTACCGGAACGGTGCGGGTCATATCCGCATTGTAATTGGCATATTCGGCACCCACATCCATCAAAATTAAATCACCTTCTTTGCATTCCCGGCTATTTTCTACGTAATGCAACACACAGGCATTTTCCCCGGAAGCCACAATAGGTTCATAAGCAAAGCCCCGCGAACGATGGCGCATAAATTCGTGCATATATTCCGCTTCAATTTCATACTCCATCACGCCTGGCTTGATGAATTCCAGCACCCTTCTGAATCCTTTTTCAGTAATATCACAGGCATTTTGCAATACTTCAATTTCTTTCTCCGATTTGATGGGCCGTAACTGGTGCATAATCGGTGCCGAGCGTTCGTACTTGTGCAAAGGAAACTGCTGCTGGCAGGCTTTGATAAAACGCGCGTCCCGGGTTTCTACCACCACATCGGCCCGCAGGTGTTCGTTGGTATTCAGGTATACATGCTCAGCTTCGGCCATCAACATGCTGAATGTTTTTTGAAATTCACTGTTCCATATGATGGTTTCAATGCCGGATACTTCCCGGGCTTCTTCTTTGGTATACTTATGCCCTTCCCAAATGGCAATAAGCTCCGAAGTTTCTTTCAGAAAAAGAATTTCATGAAACTTCTCATCCGGAAAATCGGGAAATATCACCAAAATACTGTCTTCCTGGTCAATGCCCGAGAGGTAATAAAGGTCGTTGTTTTGCCGGAAGCGCATCGTACCATCGGCGTTGGTAGGCATGATGTCGTTAGCATTAAAAACCGCTATGGAGTTGGGTTTCAGGTGTTTTTTAAAATTTTCACGGTTGTGGGTAAAAAGTTCCTTTCCAATGGGTATGTAGCGCATAGTTTTGATTTCTGTGGTTATCAAACAAAAGTAAGAAATAATCGTCCAAGTGTGCAATGACACCTTGTTTGTGTCCGCCACTTATCTAAAGAAACACAAATAGTGGCGGACAATTCCAGTATTACAGACAATTAAAAACCCAAGAAAACTTCCCGTTTTCCATAAATGAAAATACCTTTGCAGCCAACACCAGAAAGAATCTCTTGTGATGAAAACACAAACCTACATCCTGCACCTGCATTGCCTCCATCATTGCCATTTTCATCTACATTGAGCTTTTGTACCTTTGAACTTCAAAGATTCCTTTCTAAACTATTTTATTGAACTAAACCCATGAAAGATATCATTCGTATTGCTATACAAAAATCTGGCAGGCTGAGCGAAGGCTCCATCAGGTTAATCCGTGAATGTGGCATCAAGTTTTCTAATGGCTCAGGCAAATTGAAAACCTCAGCCGATAATTTCCCTGCCGAATTTCTTTTCCTGCGCGATGACGACATTCCCGGCTATGTAGAAGATGGCGTGGCTGACCTGGGCATTGTGGGCGCCAACGTGGCAGAAGAAAAAAGGAAAGACGTGAAAACCGTGAAAAACCTGGGGTTTTCAAAATGCCGACTTTCCCTGGCCATTCCGCGCGATATGCCCTACAATGGCGTACAGCATTTTGAGGGAAAAAATATCGCTACTTCTTATCCCAATCTGCTGGAAAGTTTTTTAACCAAACATGGTGTAAAATCCCACATCCACGAAATCAGCGGCTCGGTAGAAATCGCCCCCAGCATTGGACTGGCCGATGCCGTATGCGATTTGGTAAGTTCAGGCAGCACACTATTGAGCAATGGGCTGAAAGAAGTGGAAAAAATTTACCAGTCAGAAGCCGTGCTTATCAGCCGACACGATTTGGCTGATGAAAAGCAACAATTGCTGGGCAAACTGCTTTTCCGCATCAATGCCGTACAGGAAGGGAAAAACAACAAGTACATTTTGTTAAATGCTCCTGTTGAAGCCACTGAGCACATCATCAGTCTTATTCCGGGCATGAAAAGCCCTACGGTGATGCCACTGGCAAGGGAAGGGTGGAATTCTATCCACTCGGTTATCAACGAAGATGAGTTTTGGGATGTGATTGAAAGCCTGCGGGAAGCCGGGGCACAGGGAATTTTGGTTGTACCTATTGAAAAAATGATTGTATGAGATTGGTAGTGAACCCCGAAAGGGAAACGTGGGAAGAACTCCTCTCCCGCCCTGCTTTTCAGTTCAAGCAAACCGAAAAAATTGTAAAACCCATTATAAAAAAGGTAAAACGCCAGGGTGACAAAGCCCTGCGTAAATTTGCTTTTGAATATGACCACGCTGAAATCTTTGACCTTGCCGTAAGCCAGGAAGAAATTAAGTCCAGCGAAGGGCAGGTGAGCAGTGAGTTAAAGGAAGCCATCCGTATTGCCAAAAACAACATTGAGCGCTTCCATAAGGCCCAGAAAGACAAGGTATTGGAAGTTAAAACCATGCCGGGTGTAAAGTGTAGCCGAAAGTCTGTGCCGATTAGCAAAGTGGGATTATACATTCCCGGAGGCACGGCACCGCTGTTTTCTACGGTATTGATGCTGGGTGTTCCCGCCAAGGTAGCGAGATGTAAAGAGATTGCGCTCTGTTCACCACCCGACCGGAATGGAAACATCCACCCTGCTATTCTCTACACCGCAAAGCTGATAGGTATTGACAAAATTTTTAAGGTAGGCGGTGCCCAGGCCATCGCTGCCCTGGCTCATGGAACGGAAAGCATACCGAAAGTTTACAAAATCTTTGGCCCGGGCAATCAGTACGTTACCGTTGCCAAGCAACTGGTGCAAAAAACTGGCGTGAGTATCGATTTACCGGCCGGACCTTCTGAAGTGGCGGTGTATGCTGATGAAACTTCAAATCCTGCTTTTATTGCTGCAGATTTACTTTCACAAGCAGAACACGGTGCCGACAGCCAAGTAATACTGGTAACTACAAGCGAAACAGTGGCCGCTGCCGTCATGGAAGAAGTAGATAAGCAAGTAGAAAGCCTTCCCCGAAAAGAGCTGGCAGTCAAAGCTTTGGAAGGCAGCGTGGCCATTGTGGCGGACAACAATGAAGACGCTATTGACTTGCTGAACGAATACGGGGCTGAGCACCTGATACTGGCTACCAGAAATGCCGGTAGTATTGCCAAAGATATAGAAAATGCCGGATCCGTTTTTATTGGCCCCTACACGCCAGAGTCGGCGGGCGACTATGCCTCGGGTACAAACCATACCCTACCCACCAACGGGTATGCCAAAGCCTATAGCGGGGTTTCATTGGACAGCTTTGTCAAAAAGATTACCTTTCAGGAAATCACGCCCAAAGGTTTGCAAAAAATCGGACCTTATATTGAAACCATGGCCGCCGCCGAAGCCCTCGAGGCTCACAAGCAAGCAGTGAGCATCCGGTTAGAATATTTAAAAAAGAAGTAACTATGTTTGAGCTGAAAACACTCCTCCGCCCCCATATCCTCACCCTGTCTCCGTATGCTTCGGCCCGGGACGATTATTCGGGTAAGGAAGGTATCTTTCTGGATGCCAACGAAAACCCTTTTGGTACACCCGGTTTGCGTGAGTCTTTTCATCGCTACCCCGACCCGTATCAGCACCAGCTCAAGAAAAGGATTGCGGAAATTAAAGATGTTCCGCCTTCCCGAATATTCCTGGGCAACGGCAGCGATGAAGCCATTGATCTCATCATCAGGGCGTTTTGCGAGCCGGGTACGGATAATATTTTGACATTCCCTCCCACGTATGGCATGTACAAGGTAAGCGCACACATCAATGCCACAGAAGTGAAGGAGGCATTGCTTACTGAAGATTACCTCATTGACCTGAACAGCACGTGGGAACAAACCAATGATAACACCAAAATCGCTTTTGTTTGCTCACCCAACAACCCTACGGGCAACCTGATGCAAAAAGAAGCTGTTCTGGCTTTGGTTGAGAAATTTCAAGGCATTGTGGTAGTAGATGAAGCATATATTGATTTTTCACCGGAAAGCAGTTTTACGGAGTATTTAGGGCAATTTCCGAACCTGGTGGTCATGCAAACTTTCAGCAAAGCCTGGGGCATGGCCGGGTTGCGGTTGGGCATGGCCTTCGCTTCGGAAGAAATTACGGGCATTTTAAACAAAATCAAACCGCCTTACAATGTAAATACCCTCACCCAGCAAAAAGCCCTTGAAGCTTTGGGGCATGTTGACCAAAAAGACCAACTGGTCAGACAAATACTGGAGCAAAGGGATTGGCTGGCTGAAAACCTGCAAACCCTGGATATTGTAGATAAAGTATGTCCTTCGGATGCCAACTTTTTACTGGTTAAAGTAAAAAATGCTTCGGCTGTGTTTCGGTATCTGATGGATGAAAAAGTAATTGTAAGGGACCGCTCCAAAGTTGCCCTCTGTGAAGGCGGATTGCGCATTACGGTAGGCACAGCAGAAGAAAACCACATTTTGGCAGCTACACTCAAAGATTTTAACTAATGAAACGAGTATTATTTATTGACCGTGACGGCACCATCATCCTGGAGCCGGAAGATGAACAAATTGACTCTCTGGAAAAGCTGGAGTTTTATCCGAAAGCCATTTCCAACCTTCGTAAATTAGCTGAAGAGACGGATTTTGAGCTGGTAATGGTTACCAATCAGGACGGACTGGGTACGGATAGTTTTCCGGAAGACACCTTTTGGCCTGCCCACAACAAAATGCTTAAAACGCTGGAAGGGGAAGGCATTCACTTTGCTACAATTCATATTGACAAAACCTTTCCGCACGAAAATGCGCCCACAAGGAAGCCAGGCACAGCCCTGCTCACCCGATACCTGGAAGGGGAATACGACCTGGCAAACTCTTTTGTAATTGGCGACCGGGCTTCAGATGTGGAACTTGCCAAAAACCTGGGCACTAAAGCTGTTTTCATAGGAGAAAAGCCCAACGGAAAAGCCGCCTTGTCTACGACCGATTGGGATGAAATTTATAAGTTTTTACTGCTACCCCCTCGCACAGCAGAAATCACCCGCACCACGAAAGAAACGGACATCCATATCAAAATTAACCTGGACGGGAATGGGCAGTACGACATCAACACCGGCCTTGGCTTTTATGATCACATGCTGGACCAGCTTAGCAAACATTCTGGTGCAAACCTGAGTATCAAGGTAAATGGCGATTTGCATATTGACGAGCACCATACCATTGAAGACACCGCCCTCGCACTGGGAGAAGTATTTTTAAAAGCCCTGGGTAATAAAAAAGGCATCAGCCGGTACGGTTTTCTTTTGCCTATGGACGATGCACTGGCGCAAGTGGCTATTGATTTCAGTGGCCGCCCCTGGCTGGTGTGGAATGCAGAGTTTAAAAGGGAAAAAGTAGGCGATATGCCCACCGAAATGTTTTATCATTTCTTCAAATCGTTTTCAGATACGGCCAAGTGTAATTTGAACATTCAGGTAAGTGGTGATAACGAACACCATAAAATAGAGGCTATTTTCAAAGCTTTCGCCAAAGCCATCAAAATGGCCATCAGCAGGGATGTGAAAAATTTGGATGCACTGCCTAGCACAAAGGGGATGCTATAAGTTTTTTGTTTCTGGTTTAAAGTTTTTAGTTTTAGTTAAACTTCAAACAATAAACAAAAAACTACCTGACATGAAAGCCCTAAAACAACAATTTTTTCAAGCCCTGAGCAAGCTCAACAAAGCCGTTTTGCCCAAAACTTACGAAATGGATTTGAACAACCTCTCCAAGTTTGACAAGGCGGTGATTGGGTATAAATATTGGGTAACAAAGAATGCTTTGCCAGATTGAATTTTATTATATTTACCTTCATGAAGTACTTAAATGAAAAACTGGATGCCATCCGCAGACTTTGCTCAGCCAATAAAGTAAAATCCTTGTTTGCTTTCGGCTCAATTACCCGGGAAGATTTCTCTGAAAAAAGTGATATTGACCTGATTGTAGATATTGATGCCACCGACCCATTTGAGTATACTGACTATTACTACAACCTGAAAGAGCAACTTCAAAAACTTTTTAATAGAAATGTTGACCTTCTAGAGTCAAGGGCTATCAGAAATAAGTTCCTTAAGCAGGAAATTGATCGAACTAAAGTTATTTTATATGGAGATTAAAGTAAGGGCTTGGTTAGATGATATTCTACATTCTATTGAAGAAATTAAAGAAGACTTACCTGATAAAAAAAACTTTTTTGAGTATCAAAAAAACAGAACTGCCAGAAGAGCGATTGAAAGGAATTTAGAAATTATAGGTGAAGCCATGAGCAGAATCCTCAAGGTTGACCCAAATATCAAAATCAAATCCTCACGTAAGATAGTTGACTTCCGAAACCGGATTATTCATGGTTATGATAACATCTCAGATGAGGTAGTTTGGGCGATAGTCATCCGGGATTTGCCTGTTTTAGAAAAAACTATTTTGAATCTTTTGAAGGATTAAAAGTATAGCACCCCAAACATTACTTGCAACTCACCCCCCTTCCATTTTATCTTTGCCATTATGATTTTACACAACCGCGTAGATAAAAATCTTTTAAAGCAAAAACTGGAAGAAAGCCAGGAAAACAGGATTACCCTTTCTTTCTATCAGTATGCCCATATTGGCAATCCCCAACTTTTTAGGGACCATATGTATGTGGCATGGTATGAACTTAATGTATTGGGCAGGGCGTATGTAGCCAAAGAAGGTATTAACGCACAAATTACCGTGCCGGACGAACAGTTTGAGGCATTTCGCCACCAACTGGAAACAATTACCTTTTTGCAGGGCGTACGCCTCAATATCGCGGTTGAACATGACAAAAAATCTTTCTACAAACTAAAGATAAAAGTCAAACAAAAAATTGTAGCCGATGGGCTGAATGACGAAAGCTTTGATGTAACCAACAAAGGAAAACACCTGGATGCTGCCTCATTCAACCAACTCACCGAACTTCCTGAAACGATGGTGGTGGATATGCGCAACCATTATGAAAGCGAAATAGGGCATTTTGAAAATGCCATCTTACCCGATGCCGATACCTTCCGGGAAGCCCTGCCTATGGTAGAAAATATGCTCTCACCCCACAAAGACAAAAATATTGTGATGTACTGTACCGGGGGCATCCGCTGTGAAAAAGCAAGTGCCTACCTTAAACACAAGGGCTTTAACAAAGTGTATCAACTGGATGGGGGTATCATCAAGTACGCGCATGACATTAAAGAAAAAGGACTACAAAATAAGTTCAAAGGAAAAAACTTTGTATTTGACGAACGCCTGGGCGAACGCATTTCTGATGAAGTCATCAGTCATTGTCACCAATGTGGAAAACCATGTGATACGCACACCAACTGTAAAAATGATGCATGCCATTTGTTGTTTATCCAATGTGATGAATGTGCAAAAAAACACAATGGCTGCTGCTCTGATGAGTGCCATGATTTTTTAGCCCTGCCTGAGGAAGAGCAACAAAAACAAAAGCATAAATTTTTTAAAAAGTCAACACCCATATTTAAAAAAGGCCGGGCAACACACCTCATCAAAAAAGAATGATTTTACTTTAGTTTTTAGTTACCTACCATGTATCTTGCTGATGCCTCAATCCATAATAAAGGAAATTTACTCTTAAAAAAAATTAAGGAATGGAGCACATCAAAAGAACACGGGCACAGGAATCCCGCGCAGCCATTGAGAAGCTGTATATCATCATGCGCCACTTGTTTAACCGGGGCAGTTACAAACCTTTGGGGGTATCTGGTGACGCCCTGAAGAACGCATTGCTGGTATTACGCCCCGAAATATATGGTTCTATCGCTGAGGAAGAACGGGTAGAGCTGGAAGGTTTGCTGTATGTAATAGAACGCCTTCCCAAAGGCATTGAAGAGTGCCGGTATGTTCGTCTAATTTCTAAAGAAGGATACAGCAGTTCTCATTTTAATGTTATCATTCCACAGAAAAGAAGAAGAAATTGCTATCGGATTGATGAAGACCAAATGTTCATTCAACTCATTCGGGGCAGAAGTGATATTTATGATATTCTCACCCACCTCACCTTTATGTATATTGAGGCCGAAAAAATCAGAAGAAACAGCCTGGATGCTAAAAACCTCATCAAACGTGAATGGGTAAAGATTGAAGAAATGGTGCAACAACAGGAAGCAGGGGAAGATGTCAATGAAGAAATTGCTTACACTTACCTGAGCACCATTTTGGGACGCACATACGAAGAAACTGAAATCTCTTACAAGAAATTTGCCCAAAACCCCAAAACCAACAACAGCCTGCTGCATATTACTTACTGGCTTGGCAAAATCGCCATAGATGAGTTCAGAGAAGAAAAAGACAGGGAAGTTAGCTTTTCTTCAGCCCTGCGTGACCGGATCGGCCATCACATTTATGGTGAGCAATGGGCTAATACCATCAAAGAATACCTGGCCGAAAATGAGCTTCTCAACCGCCCCATCCATATCATCAGTGCCAACCTCCACTCAGTAATGAATTGCCTGTATGCACATGCCGCAATGGGCAACGCAATAAAAGCAGAAAGCATAGCAGAAATTGCAAAACAATTGAGCCTGCCAGAAAATGCACATTTACGCGAAAAAGTAAGGAACCTGGCCCGCCGTAAGGGAATGCATGAAATACAAGACAATGCAGGTACCGGCATTTCAGTACAAATCATTGATACTGCCCAGATGGACTTTTCCCAAATACCGGATGAGATTGTATACGATGCAGAATTTGTTGCCTCCTTCAAACCCGTTTTCATCGTTATGGATTATCCATTTGGTGAGCAGGGCTTTGAAATCATGGATGAATTGCTGAAACCGCTGGAAATTAATAGTGAGGATGTTTGCCTCAATGTGGCATCTGTTTCCATCATGGGCAAAGCTGGAATATTAACTGGCAAGAAAGGTGACATCATGATACCAAATGCCCATGTATTTGAGGGAACTGCTGATAATTACCCATTTAAAAATGCATTTTGCAAAGCAGACTTTGAAGGGAAGGGGTTGTCAGTGTACGAAGGCCCAATGATCACAGTATTAGGTACATCGCTACAAAACAAAGATGTGCTGCGATATTTCCTAAACTCTTCCTGGAGTGCCATCGGCCTTGAGATGGAAGGTGCGCACCTGCAAAAAGCCATACAATCAGCTTCAAAAATCAGAAAAAGTATTAACGAAAATGTAGTATTGCGATATGCTTATTACGCATCAGACAATCCGCTGGTATCTGGCCATACGCTGGCATCGGGCAGTTTAGGTTTGGAAGGGGTAAAACCCACTTACCTGATAACCACCAAAATTATCAGCCAGGTTTTGACCCCCAAAAAAGCAATAAAAAAAGAAGCCGTTTAATTTTTGTCCAGGGCTTCTTCTATAAATTGAAAAAAATCTTTTTTATACTTCCTGAATTCGGAAGCAAAGGCATTTAACTGGTCATTCACAGTTCCGAATTTTTCTTGATACTCCTCTTTGTTGAGGTCTTTGCCATTTTCTACATGCGCTGACAGGTACTTTGCATGCCGCCTCGCCTTTTGCCTGAAAAAGTCTAACAGCTCACCATCATAATAAATAATCAGGTTTTGAAAGTGATCCAATTTCTGCTTTTGTTCAACACTACTGAAGCTCGATACGTTTTTGTCGAGCAGTTTCTGAAAAAATTTTAATTCCTGCTTCCACATATCAACCTCCGATTTCCACTCTTTGCTGTTGTAAAGCAGGCTTTCCAGATTGTGGTCAGCCAGGACTTCGCTGTTATCTAGCATTAACTTTTCCATAAGCGTAGTAATTTAAGGTGAGACTTTGATTTATAGGTTAGTTTTTCTAAATATAAGCCTTAACCTTTAAGAACGCAACAGAAAGTACCACTTCCTTTTCTACACAGGATATACAGTTAAGTTATTCGTTATTGGTGAAAGAAATAATGAATAACTTATAACAAATAACTTTATTATTTATCCGCATACTTCGCCTTGTAGGCCAGGGCATCGGGAATCCAGCTTTCCATATTGGCTACGCGGCGTGCCGGGTCAGGGTGTGTAGATAAAAATTCGGGTGGACGGCTGCCTGCATCTTTGTTCATACGCTCCCAAAACCGGGGAGCTTCATACGGATCGTACCCTGCCAAAGTAAGGAAATACAAACCCATTTTATCAGCTTCTGATTCGTGGGTACGGCTGAATGGCAACAGCACGCCATATTGCGAACCCAACCCAAAGGCCGTCATGGCCAGTTGCTGGGTTTGGGCAGGTTGCTCCTGCATGGCTACTGCCAATGCTGTACCGCCCATTTGGGCAGCCAGTTGTTGCGACATCCGCTCATTTCCGTGCTCTGCAATGGCATGCGCTATTTCGTGCGACATCACTACGGCCACGCCTTCGTCATCCTGGCAAATGGGCATGATGCCTGTGTAAAAAGCAACCTTTCCGCCAGGCATACACCACGCATTGGCCTGCTCGCTTTCAATCAGGTTAAATTCCCATTTGAAACCTTCAATCCTGTCCATTTGGTTTTCAATGGTCAGGTACCGCTCTACAGCTTTAACAATACGGTTGCCTACCCTGTTGATCATTTCAACTTGCTGCTGATTATTGGAAAGTTTACTCTCCTGTAACACTTCCTGATAGTTTTGGGCAGCCAGTGAGTTAATCTGGGATGAAGGAATCAGGTTCAATTGCTTGCGGCCTGTCAAGGGCACAGTGGAACAATTCAAACAAATTAAGAGAATGGGTAAAAATAATATTATCTTTTTCATGATTTGTTTATGGTTTAATGTTAATAGTCTGTAGTCTAATGTTTTTTGTTCTGAAACTATAAACACAAAACATCAAACTCAACCGATCTTCTTCTTCCAAAGTATCGGGGTTCAATACATTCATTTCAATTTTCTTGCCATTTACAAATGATAAAATAGGCAGTTCACATGGCAGTGAGGTTGATTTACAGCAAACAATAATATAAATTTCGCCGTAAACATGAATAATTTAACCACTACATTATGGAAAAAAACTGGAACTGGCTGCTGGCATTTATCAAAGGAGAATTGCTCACCTGGCTTATCCTTGGCCTCATTACCCTGGGAGTATTTTTGGTTACTATGTTGTTTTGATTTACAGCTACTCACCCAACCAAAAATGTATTTATGCGTAAAATGCCCACGAAGATAAACACTTTATTAAAATCTTTTCAGACTAGTTATTTGTTCTGATATATCACATATTTTCCAGATGATTTTGTAATATCAGTGTCATCTGAAAATGACTATGAGTTTCATCAATCACTAAACTAACCTGTATTAACATTATGAAAAATTGGTTTGCCATTGTGCTGTTAGGGATTACCTGCTCTGCTTTTGCACAAGGAAAATACGAAGGAAAATTTGAACAATTGGGCCCTGACTTGCCCACTCCAAATGAATATCGATCGGCCTCAGGGGCACCTGGCCATGCTTACTGGCAGCAACAGGTAGATTATCATATTGCCCTTGAGTTGGATGACGAAAACCAAACTGTTACAGGCTCTGAGCAAATTACTTATATCAATAATTCCCCCAATCCCTTAACTTTTTTGTGGGTACAGTTAGACCAGAATATGCGCGCCCCAGGATCGAACACTCCCCTGATAGAAAGCTCCAGGGTAATTGATTCATTACCAGCCAAGTATTTTGACAAACTGGTGATGAATGATGATTACGGAGCTTCTGATTTTACAGGCGGTTTTAACATAGATGCCGTAAAAGACCACAAAGGGGAAGCGTTGCAATATATGATTAACAAAACCATGATGAAGGTAACGCTGTCCCAGCCTCTTCCGTCGGGTGGCAATATCACTTTCGGTATCGACTGGCACTACAATATCAATGACCGTATGATGGATGGCGGACGCTCAGGATATGAGTATTTTCCGGAAGATGACAATTACTTATACACCATCGCCCAGTTTTATCCCCGTATGGCCGTGTACGATGATGTAAACGGATGGCAAAACAAACAATTTTTGGGCCGGGGTGAGTTTGCCCTGGAATTCGGGGATTATGAGGTTGAAATTACCGTGCCTTCTGACCATATCGTAAGTGCTACCGGCGTATTGCAAAACCCCGGGGATGTACTGACGAAAACCCAAGAGGAGCGTTTTAAAAAGGCACAAGAAACTTTTGACAAGCCAGTGCTTATCGTAACCGAAGAGGAAGCCATAGAAAATGAAAAAACCAAGGCCAGCGATAAGAAAACCTGGGTTTTTAAGGCCGATAATGTGCGGGATTTTGCCTTTGCATCTTCCCGGAAGTTCATTTGGGATGCCATGGCTGTGCAATTGGAAAACAGCGTTCCCCTTGCCATGTCGTTTTATCCTAAAGAAGGAAACCCGCTTTGGGAAGAACACTCAACCCTGGCCGTGAAGAACACCCTGGTGCATTACTCTGAGCACACCTTTGATTATCCCTACCCGGTCGCCATATCCATACACACGGCTTCTATCGGGATGGAATATCCTATGATTTGTTTTAATTATGGCCGCCCAAACCCGGATGGCACTTATTCGGAAAGTAAAAAGTGGGGTATGATCGGCGTAATCATTCATGAAGTGGGGCACAACTTTTTTCCCATGATCGTCAATTCTGACGAACGGCAATGGACGTGGATGGACGAAGGGCTTAATTCTTTTTTGCAGGCACTCACTGAGCAGAAGTATTACCCAACCAAGCCGTTACGCCGGGGGCCTCCTTCTACCATGATAGACTACATGAAATTAGGCCCGGAGAGAAGTCGCCCTATCATGACAAACTCCGAGCAAATTTTGCATTTTGGGGACAATGCCTATGGCAAACCTGCCACTGCTTTATGGGTTCTGCGCCATACCGTAATGGGGCCAGAGCTTTTTGACAGTGCTTTTAAAGAATATGCGCAACGTTGGGCATTTAAACGCCCCATGCCTGCCGATTTCTTCCGCTCTATGGAAGATGCCTCTGCTGTTGACCTGGACTGGTTTTGGAAAGGGTGGTTTTATACCACAGACAATGTTGACGTTGCCGTATCTGACGTAAAATGGTTTCGCCTGAAAAATGTTGAAGAGGGTGTTGAAAAAAATATCAAGGCCAAAAAAGGTGACATTGGAGAAACTAATAATGGTACAGAAAACTCCAATAATAAAGAAATGCCAACTACTTATGAAGAAGTAACGGTGCTTGATACTGATGAACGCTACTATACAGAATTCAAAAACAGACTCGACGATAGTGCCATCCGTAAAAAATATGAAGATAAAAACTTATATGAAGTTTCGTTTCAGAATAAAGGTGGATTGGTTACCCCTCTCATTGTAGAGTTCAACTATGCTGACGGTAGCAAAAAAGTGGAAAAAATTCCTGCGGAAATATGGCGAAAAAATGAAAATGAAGTAAAGAAAGTGTTTGCTACTGATAAAGAGGTTGTGAAAATTACACTGGATCCATATCAGGAAACTGCGGATATCAATATGCAAGACAATTTCTTTCCCAGAAAAGAAGCCAGTTCCCGGTTTGATCAGTTCAAACAAAATAGTGCACAGGAATAGTTGCAGACGGCAGCGGCAGTAGGCTGTTTCAAATACTGCCTACTGTTCTTCCAGTTCTGTCATGCATTTTTTCAGGCTGCTGATACGTTTCTGCCACCACCTGACATTCAACCATAATCCACCTGCGAAAAATAGGATAAGCACTCCCAATATCATCCATTTTGAAGCATTAAATGCTATATTAATGATGAAGAATGTGGTAATGGACGCATAAAACAAAGCGATTAACCCGATGGCTGTGATTGCTTTGAATTTCAAATCGGCAAGTAGTTGGTGTAAAGAGTTTTTCAGGTTGCAGCCTCGTAAATGTAAGTTGATGGAACGGTACACGATGAGATCGTGCCCAATGAACAATGCCAGGCTGCATCCCAGCAAAACATTTACCCACAAGGGTTTGAGGTGCCCGTCAAACCAATCTAAATACACAAAAAGCAGAAAAAATAGCGCAGTGGACTCAATCATTAATCTGCGTTTGATGTGTGTAATAAATTTAAAGCTGCCCTTTCCAGTCATTTTCTGTAACTGTTCCCGCTGTTTAGGGTCAGATTCAAAGTTTTTCCATTCTGATTTTAATGCGTCTAATTCCATGGGTTATGGGTTTAAAAGGTTTTTGAGTCTTTCTTTTATCCTGTTCAGTTTTACGCCAATATAGTTTTCTGAAATACCAATAATATCTGCCATTTCAGCATAGGAGTAATCATCCAAATAAAGCGCTACAATGGCTTTTTCTGCCGGGTTCAGCAGGTTTATTGCCCTGTAAAGCCTGTCATGTTTCTCAGGGCCAACTTTCTCATCTTCAATAGTAAAAGCAGCTTTTTCAATAGAGATACTTTGCTTAAGCATCTGGTACTGTGGCTTGCGGTAACGGGCTACTGCTGTGCTCAATGCTATTTTATACATCCAGGTAGAAGCCTTTGCATTGGCTTTAAATGAGGGGAAGGCTTTCCAGAGCTGGTAAACAATTTCCTGGAAAAGGTCTTCCCTGTCTTCTTCAGAATCCCTGTAAATACGGCAAACTTTGTGGATAATGCCCTGATGTGTATCAACGATATGTAAAAACTGCTCTTTCAATGATTGGTTTTTGAACAGTTAGTTGCAAAAAAGAGGAGGAAACTTACAGAATATAGAAAAAAAGGTTACCCTGATTGGATAACCTTTTTACGAAATGTGCTACAATTTATTTTTTACTCAGAATCATCCTCTCCCCGAACAATTCCCTTAATGGTAAGTTGATGCGTAGGTTTGGTAGGATCATTGGTAAATACCGCCACCGACTTATATTGCCTTCCCCTTCTTCCTTCTGTGTCAAAAGTAACCATCAAAGAACTGCTTTCCCCAGGTTCCAGCGTGGTTTTTTGGGGTTTGGCAACGGTACAACCACAATTAGCCTTCACTTTCCTGATATTCAGGGGGCTTTTACCCGTATTAGTAAAAGTAAATACAGTACTTACCAATTCACCCTGATCAACAGTGCGAAATTCGTATAATGTGTGGTCAAATGCTATGCGTGGCGCTTGGTTCAGCGCTTCCTGCGTCATAGGCGGAAAATACTCCTCAATGGTAGCCATGATACTGAATTCTTTGGTGCTGTCTCCAGCCTCGTTGGTATACACCCGGATACGGTCTGTAACAAATCCCAGGTCGTTTTTTGCCACCGGGTCGTAGGTAATATTGATTTTACCTTTTTGCTGAGGTAGTAACTCAGCCGGATCAAAACGTACAGTGATATGCTCGGGAGCAGCTACTTCTTCCTCAAACCGCAGCACCTGATTACCCTGGTTGTAGGCAGCAAAAGATTTGGTTACCGGCTCTTTGGTAGTAAGCTTACCCATGTTGAAAGAACGATAACGGGTGCGCAATGAACCAATCTGTGCCGGAAAGTCTGTTTCGGGCGATTTGGGCTTGGGCAATACCATTCCTTTGATGTATAAAGTATGCATGCCTTCCGGATCATTGGCTGCAACACTAATAGATTTTGAGAAAACGCCGGGCCGATTACGTGGGTTGAAAGCTGCTTTCACAACCCCTTTATCCCCGGGGGCAATGGCATCTTTGCTCCACTCAGGTGTAGTACAACCACAAGAAGCCTGAACATCTTTAAGCATAAGAGGCTCAGTACCAATATTAGTGAAAACAAATTCATAAGATACCTCCCCCCCTTCTTCCCTGACTTCTCCAAAATCGTGGGTGGTTGTTTCAAACTTAATTTTAGACTGGGCATATGCCTGTATCCCCAGTAATATGAAAATGAAGAGTAAAAAATGTTTTTTCATCATAAAATAATTGTGAAAAATAAAGTACCAACTATTATGCTAATTACGAATAAACAGCAGAAAAGTATGCTATTCTTCCCATAAAATGGAATACTTGTAATAAATTCGCCTAAGTTTTTAATAAAAATTTTTAATTAATGGCACGCATACTCACTGGAATACAAAGTTCGGGCAAACCACATTTGGGCAATATTATGGGAGCCATCATTCCTGCCATAGAGCTATCAAAACGATCCGATAATGAGTCTTTCTTTTTTATTGCTGACTTGCATTCTTTGACTACGATCAAAGAGGGGCAAACCCGAACAGATAATGTAAATGCAGTAGCTGCAGCATGGCTTGCTTTTGGTTTTGATACCGAACAAAACCTATTCTACCGGCAATCCCGCATTCCGGAAGTGTGTGAGCTTACGTGGTATTTGAACTGTTTTACTCCTTTCCCCATGCTGGCCAATGCCCATTCGTTCAAAGATAAAGCTGAAAATCTGGCCGATGTAAATGCCGGTTTGTTTACCTATCCGGTGTTAATGGCCGCGGATATCATCCTGTATGATGCGGAATTTGTGCCTGTGGGAAAAGACCAAAAGCAACACCTGGAGATGACACGGGATATTGCTTCTTCATTCAACCATCAGTATGGAGAAACCTTTGTTGTGCCTGAAGCCCGCATTGATGAAGCGACTATGACTATCCCGGGAGTAGATGGGCGGAAAATGAGCAAATCTTATAACAATACCTTAGATGTCTTTCTGCCCGATAAAAAACTGCGCAAATCAGTAATGTCTATCATTACAGATAGTACTCCGCTTGAAGAGCCTAAAAATCCGGATACCTGTACTGTATTTGCCCTATATCAGTTACTTGCCGAAAATGATGCTGCAGCCAGCATGCGTAACAATTACGAACAGGGAAATTATGGATATGGCCATGCCAAGCAAGCACTATTTGAGTTGATTCGGGATAAATTTAGCCAGGAAAGGGAAATCTATAATTATTATATGAATAACCTTCCTGAATTGCATAAAAAACTGGAAGAAGGGGAGGCCAAAGCCCGGTTAATTGCCCGGGAAGTGATGGAAAGGGTAAAGGAAAAGCTGGGATATTGATAAAAGTTGGCAATAGGCAGCGGCAGTAGGCAATAATTTTTCCCTGCCTACTGCCGCTGCTTACTGCTATACTGCATCACCTTGCTTGCCAAACTTGTTCCTGCATGCGGTTACCCACCTGTAAAACCAAACGGGTAGGGCCAGGTACCAGTACCAAACGGGTTAAATCTTTGGGATAATCATCTACATCTACAATGACACCTTCTTCAATAGGCACATCAAAATAGGGCAAGCCATCCGTATTTTCGCCTTTCTTTACATATTTTTTTGCCAAATAGGCAATGGGCAGCAGGACATCACTATCCGGGCAAAGTTCATCGTGCACATCGGCCAATGCATCTTCCAGGTAAGTACCGTATTCCTGCATAAAATTGTCTTCCAGATCATGTAGTTCTTCTTCTACAAGATCGTATTTCTCATCATTATAATTCATGGCACTTAACTGATTTTTCTTTTCAGCTATTTTGGCCAGAATAAATTCTAAATCTTGTACGTTCACCATAACACATAAATATTTGTTGTTCTTCAATTCAAAATTCTTAACTCTTGTTATAACTACCAATTAATATTGGTAAAAGCTTACACAAGGTAAGTAACCTTTAGTTTTTTAAATTTTACCCCCATAAAAGATTATCAATATGAACGTTTATTTTGCCTGGTTGGTGTGCAAAAAGATGTAGTCTCTATTGCAAATCGTCCGCTTTAGAAATGCATACAGCAACTGTGCTACCGCGTAATAATATTTTAACTGATCAAATCATTTTTGCAGATTACTTTTCTTTATTGTTACGTGGGAGCTATGAAATTGCATACGTGGTATTAAAATATATCTGAAAAAGAACAATTACAGTAAACCTTACATATTATCAGCCACAAGGAAGATATCCTATAAAGCTGGCAGCCAATGCGATGGGGAAGTGTAACAATATGGAAAATCTCATACTGGCAATTTACTCAATCTTATATCTGTTTTTCAAGCCTTTTCTATCATGACTTTCCATAGATTTTCTTTTATATTGCACTGTAAAATGCCATTAATCGTCTCCTTATGAAAGCTATTCTTACAAAAATAGGTATAGGTTTGTTAATCCTTATTTTTGCTGTTTTTCTTTTCTTTTATTTTGCCAACTACAGCACTGGTACCAGAGCAGGTGTTGTCATGAAAATCAGTAAAAAAGGGGTGTTATTTAAAACCCAGGAAGGCATGTTAGACGTAGGCACGATCAACGATCCCTGGAACTTTTCCGTAGCATCTTCGCAAGATGATGTGCTTGCAACATTAAATGAAGTACAAAAAACGGGAGAGCGGGTACAGTTGCACTATCAGGAAAAATATGTACAACTGTTTTGGAGGGGTGACACCAAATATTTTGTAGTAAGGGTTGAAAAAATGTCTGATATACCGTAACAAGTCTACCTTATTTTGAAGATACTTTTTCATTTTCACCTTCCTGGTAAGGTTCACCTGATAATACCGCATCAACTAAGTTAAATAATCGCACCATTTCACTTGAGGTCGTATCCCAATATTCAGCCGTATGTACTGATACCTTCAGTAAGGTGAGTTCCGGGTCTTCCTTTCCCTGAGGAAACCATGCTTTATACACCGGACTCCACAACTCATCTTTTAAGGTCTCATTTTCCACAATTTCCCCTTTTCCGGTAACCGATACGTATGTATGTGTTTTAGGGTCAGCATAGCTAACGTTTACATCTTGGTGTATTGCAATCTCTTTACTTTTGGGAGATGGGCTTTTTGTGAAAAACCAAAGCGTTCCGTCAGCATCCACCTTCAATGTTTGCATAGGCCTGCTTCTCAAATGCCCTTCCTTGTCCTGGGTAGCCAGCATGGCAATATCAATTGCTGATATTTTCTCTCTTATTTTGCTTATTTGTTCTTTTTCGTGATCTGAAATGTTCATACTGTCTTAGCTTTTATTTTATTGTAGATTTGTCAATATAGTATCAATTACATGAATGGTACCATTGCTGGCCTGTATGTCAGTCTGCAATAACTGCCCTCTGCTGATCGCCTGAATGGGAGCACCATTGATAGCCACCAGATTGGCAGTATCCACTAAAATTGTTGCATCAAAATTTCCTTTGATGATGTGTGAGGATAATATATTCTTAATATCCTCTTCAGTCCAGTTATCTGGCACATCGCCGAAATCATCGCTTTTTGCCTTCTCAAAAGCCACATTTGCAGGGGCCAGCAACGTATAATCTTCTGATGTCTCCAATTCTTCGAAAACGCCACTTACCCGGGCTGCCTCATATAACCTTCCCAGCATATCAATATTCTCAATGGTAGCCAGTAAATCTTCTTCCACCGAAATATCATGATCCTGTTCAACTTCGGCTGCCCTGCCTCCACGGTCAGCGATTTCTTCATTGTCGTTTTCCCTGCTTTCCTGAGAGGGATTACACGAAACCATTACGGAAAGCATCAATACCGTCAAAATGTGTACTGTTCTATTCATAGTTGTTATTTATTTATGCGTTCTCATTAGATATATTAAAAAAACCATTCCAAAAGAGTATACCATTGAAAATCAGCTGTTTATATACAAAAAAAACAATATTTGATGTAGAAAAAAATCACCTCTTTTTACGTACTGTGGAATTTTTTCCAAAGTGCTGGCTTTGGCCTTAAAATTATATTGGCAGGTTGTTTTCTATCTTTTACTCTATTTTATCGTATACCAATAGGGAAAAATTACCGGGCTACCCAACTTTTCGCCTACAAAACTTGTTAACAAATCATGGAAAATACAAAAAGTAAAAAATCGGCAAAAACCGAAAAAGATAAAGCCTTAAAAATAAAAGAAGCATACATAGACTACGTGCTTGAGCATGGGAGCGAACCGCCCTCTGTATACCAATTTATGAAAAAACTCCGGATGAAAGAAGCTACTTTTTATGAGCATTTTAATTCATTTGGCAGTTTGCAGAAAGAAATATGGAAAGGTTTCTTCCAGGAAACCCTGCACCAAATACAAAACGACCCTGTGTACAATGAATATTCGGTTCGTGAAAAACTGCTTTCATTTTATTTTACCTGGATAGAGCTGTTGAAAGGCCACAGAAGCTACGTGCTTAATTGCTGGAAAAAGGTAAATCCACGCGACTTTACCCGCAGTAACACTGATTTTTTGCATGGCTTTAAACAAGACTTTATAGAATATGCCAACGATTTGCTCGCTGAAGGCAAAGAAAGCAACGAAATCATTGACCGCCCGGTGATAGGAAAAGTGTATGACGAAGGGCTTTGGCGGCAGTTGCAGTTTGTCCTTAACTTTTGGGTGAATGACGACAGCCAGGGCTTTGAACAAACTGATGCAGCCATTGAAAAAGCCGTCAACCTTTCTTTTGACATCATGGGAAGAGGGGCCCTGGATGCAGCCGTAGACCTGGCCCGCTTCCTGTTTCAAAAGCGATAATTTTCCTGTTTTTTGGATTTTATTAATTTAATTAGAAAACTATTACCAGCACGTTGGTAACGAACACATAAACTATGAAAGAACAAAAAAAGATACCCACCTCAAAAGTGCAACGCGCTACCCGCTTTGTGAAAACGGGCGCCAAAGTGGGAGGCAATTATTTGAAATATTATACAAAAAGGGCTTTTAACCCGAAACTCGATAGAAACACCCTTCATGACGACAATGCAACTGATATTTATGACGGATTGAGTGAGTTGAAAGGCTCAGCACTCAAAGTATTGCAGATGATGAGCATGGACAAAAACCTGTTGCCTACGGCCTACACCGACCGGTTTACAATGGCACAGTATTCTGCGCCTCCTCTCTCCTATCCGTTAGTCGTTAAAACTTTTCAGAAATACCTGGGCAAAAGCCCGAACCGGATTTTTGATACTTTTACCAAAAGTGCTACCAATGCGGCTTCCATCGGGCAGGTACACCAGGCTACGCTGGACGGGAAAAAATACGCTGTCAAAATTCAGTATCCGGGCGTGGGAGACAGCGTAAGTTCAGACCTGCGGATTGTGCGCCCTTTTGCTGTGCGCATTTTGAATATCAATGAAAGGGACCTGGATTATTACCTGGAAGAAGTAGAAGGTAAATTACTGGAAGAAACCGATTACGCACTTGAAATGCGTCGTTCTATGTCCATTTCAGAAGCATGTGCCCACATTGAAAATCTCCATTTTCCGCAATATTACCCTAAGTTGTCAAGTGAAAAGATCATTACCATGGATTGGATGCACGGGCAGCACCTGAAAGATTTTAATGCCCAAAACCCAACTCAGGAGGTGCGGAATAAAATCGGACAGGCCATGTGGGATTTTTATGATTATCAGGTACACACCTTGCGGGAAGTACATGCCGATCCGCATCCGGGTAATTTTCTGATGCAGGAAAACGGAACACTGGGCATTATTGATTTTGGGTGCGTAAAAGAAATTCCCGAAGATTTTTACCAAAAGTATTTTGCACTTTTACGCAAAGACCTCTCGTTGAATGATGCGGAACTGGAAAAAATATTCTTTGATTTGAACTTTTTAAGTCACAGTGATTCCGCACAAGAAAAGGTTTTATTCACTGGCATTTTCAAGGAAATGATAGAATTGCTGGGCAAGCCTTTTCATTACGATGAGTTTGATTTCAGTGACGACGCGTACTTTCAACAAATTTTTGACTTAAGCGACCGCATCTCCAATATGAAAGAAGTGCGCAACTCTAAAACAGCCCGTGGGCCCCGGGATGCCTTGTACATCAACCGTACTTATTTCGGTTTATATTCACTGCTGAATGAACTGGGAGCTAAAGTAATTACCCGCAAACCGGAATGGCTGGCAGTAGAAGTATAAGTGTTGATTATTGTAATTTGACTTTGTAATAAGCCAACGAAGCTTCTACATCTTCCAGGCTTATTTTTACATCGTACAAAGCATGGCCAATTTCTTTCAAAAGGGAGCATTGAATGGTTCCCTTTTCATTTTTTTTATCCTGCATAGACAACCGGGCAATGTCATGAATTTGCGATGATTCCAGGTTTACATGCCCGTATACCTCAAGCAGGAAGTTTTCTACGGCTTCCGCCTCCTTTTCAGGTAAATGGCAATATTTTTTGGAAAGGAATAATTCACAGATCATACCCATGGCAATGGCTTCCCCGTGCAGAAAGGGTGTTTGGGTCTCTAAAAAATAACTTTCAATGGCATGGCCAACGGTATGCCCAAAGTTCAGGATTTTTCGCAGCCCTCCCTCTTTAAAATCTTTACTTACTACCTCGGCCTTCACTTTCACTGAATGGGCAATATGTGCTTCCCACTGTTGTGCTTCAAAGGCTTTATCAGCGATTTTAGGCCAGTAATTCCGGTCGGCGATCAGGCTGTGCTTAATGACTTCTGCAAATCCCGAACGCAACTCCTTTTTGGGAAGGGTATCCAGAAAAACAGGGGAAATGATCACTTTGTCGGGATCCCTGAACAGGCCAATATGGTTTTTAAAACCCTGAAAGTCAATACCAAGCTTTCCTCCCACGGCAGCGTCTACCTGGGCCAGCAAAGTAGTAGGTATGTTGATAAAGTCTATGCCTCGCTTGTAAGCTGAAGCACAAAACCCACCCATATCGCCAATGACACCTCCTCCCAGATTAACCAAAAGTGCCTTCCGGTCAAACCCAAAATCAGTCAATTGTTGCCAGATATGCGAGCAGGTATTCAGGTTTTTATTAAGTTCCCCACTTTGGATTTGTATCAAATGGTGGGCAGGAAGGAAATCCTCAATGAGGGGATAACAATGCTGCCTGGTATTTTCATCTACCAATACAGCGATATCAGAATATACAACCGGTTGGAAAAACTCAGAAAGGGCTTCATCCAACCGGCTGGTAATCAAAACATTATCGGGAATCATTTTTCTTTTTCACGCTGTTTGGCTTCCTCATCAATTTTATCCATCACTTCAGATTGTTTTTTGATAGACGCCACGTGAATCAGGTTAAATAATTCAGTAACAAATTTTTCATTGATTTGCAGTCCGTTGGCCCATTCAGTACGGGTTTTGAAAACTTCATTCCAACGATCAAGCTGGAAAGCCGCCACGTTGCTTTCTTTTTTCACGGCACCAATTTGCCCAACCAGGTTCATACGTACAGCAATGGCCTCCAGCATTTCCCGGTCAGAATGGTCTATTTGTGTACGCAAATCTTCCAGGTGGGTGATATAATCTATATCTTCCGAAGTAGATTTCCTTACTTTCAGGTTGGCCATCATCTCACCCAGGGCAGCGGGTGTCACCTGTTGACGGGCATCGCTCCATGCATTTTCCGGATCGCGGTGGGTTTCAACAATCAACCCATCGTAATTCAGGTCCAGTGCCCTTTGTGAAATTTCAGCTACCATTTCATGCTTACCGGCAATATGGCTGGGATCGCAAATCATGGGCATATCAGGAATCTGACGCTTTAGCTCAATAGGAATCTGCCATGCGGGCACGTTGCGGTAACGGGTTTTCTGATGAGAAGAGAACCCACGGTGAATAGCGCCAATCTTTTTAACACCAGCCTGGTTCAGCCTTTCAAATGCACCAATCCACAATGCAAGGTCAGGGTTGATGGGGTTTTTTACCAAAACCGGCACATCACAACCACGCAAAGCATCGGCAATTTCCTGGACAATAAAAGGACTCACAGTACTCCGGGCGCCTACCCAAAGAATATCAACCCCATATTTTAGTGCCTCATATACATGCTGGGCATTTGCAATCTCAATGGCAAATTTTACATTCAATTCTTTCTTGATGTTGGCAATCCACCCCAAGGCTTCCACACCAACACCTTCAAAACTATTGGGCCGGGTACGGGGTTTCCATACGCCCGCCCTGATTACATCAATGCCTTGTTTTTTAATAGCAGCAGCCGTTTCAAAAAGCTGCTCTTCAGTCTCTGCACTGCAAGGCCCCGCAATGATGAATGGTGAGGGGTTCCCAACCTGCCATGCTTTTATTCCTTCAATTTCCATGGTCAAACTTTTCTAAGAGTAATGAGTAATAAATAATAAATACTAAAATATTTTTGAAGCACTAATTTAGCATAATAATACTTCATGTTTGTCAAATCTTCACTTTCCTTTGATAACACATCCGTAGCTTTTTCTCATAAGTCAGACAAAGAGTTGCGGAAAATGTACCTGTTATTCACAGCCATCAATAACCGTTTTTTGACAAAAGCAGGTACAAAGATGGTGAAAATTGCATTAAAGTTAAAACTCCCCGTTCAAAGAATTATCAAAAAAACTATCTATCAACAGTTTTGCGGGGGAGAAACCCTTAATAATTGTGAGATTACCATCCAAAAGTTAGCGGATTTTAATGTAAAAACTGTACTTGTATACTCTGTAGAAGGCAATGAAACTGAAGAATCCTATGAAAAGGCAAAAACTAATATGTTTGCTGTTATCCAGAAAGCCCCCGCTTCAGGGTCGCTCCCTTTTTGTGTAGTAAAGATCAGCACCCTCGGCAAGACCAGTTTGCTGGAAAAACTTCAAAAAGGCAGGCAATTATCCCAGAATGAAACGGAAGCCTTCCATCGAATACAGGAAAGGGTAGATACTATTTGTAAAACTGCTGCTCATGCAAATGTAGGAATCCTGATTGATGCAGAAGAAAGCTGGATTCAGGAGGTTATTGATGATATTGCCGAATCGATGATGAAAAAATATAACAGGAAAAAAGCGGTAGTGTATAATACATTCCAGTTTTACAGAAAAAATGGCCTTGCCCATTTAAGGAAATCGCACATGAAGGCGGCTTCTTATCATTATTTTTTAGGGGCAAAACTAGTGCGTGGGGCTTATTTGGAAAAAGAAAGAAAACGTGCCCGGCAACTGGGTTATGCGGACCCAACTCAACCTGATAAGCAGGCAACGGATGATGCTTATAATAAAGCGCTATCTTTTTGTATGAATAACAAGCAAAGAATCTTCATTTTTGCAGGCTCTCATAATGAGTACAGCAACCAATACCTCACCTTGTTGATGGAAAAACATGGCATGTTCCCCAACGACCCGAGGGTATATTTTTCTCAACTTTATGGAATGAGTGATCACATTTCATTCAATTTGGCCCAGGCAGGATACAATGTAGCCAAATATGTTCCCTTTGGGCCTGTAAGCGAGGTGCTTCCTTATTTGTTCAGAAGGGCGGAGGAAAATACTTCCATAGCCGGACAAAGCACCCGGGAATTGGGCATGGTTAAAAAAGAATTACAAAGTAGGAAGCAGTAAAAGCGGCAATAACCCTTATTCTTCTTGCAGCATTTTAAGTAAAGTAGTAAGCCGTGCTTTCAGGTTACGCCTGTCTACGATAAAATCCAAAAACCCGTGTTCCAGCACAAACTCAGCACTTTGAAAGCCTTTGGGCAAATCTTTCCCAATTGTTTCCCGAATTACACGGGGGCCGGCAAAACCAATTAAGGCACCGGGTTCAGAAATATTAAAGTCACCTAACATTGCATACGAAGCAGTTACCCCACCCGTCGTAGGATCGGTAAGCAATGAAATGTAAGGAATACCAGCTTCAGCAAGTTGGTTGAGCTTGGCAGAAGTTTTGGCCATTTGCATGAGTGAATACGGAGCTTCCTGCATGCGTGCGCCACCCGATTTTGAAATCATCAAAAATGGCACTTTATTTTTGATACAATAATCTACGGAGCGTGCTATTTTTTCACCAACTACAGAGCCCATAGAACCACCAATATAGCTAAAATCCATACAGGCAATCATGATTTTGATGCCATTCATTTTGCCATGGGCTGTACGTATGGCTTCATTCAGGGAAGTTTTTTTTGTAGCATTTTCAACCCTTTTCGGATAAGGCTGCATATCTACAAACTTAAGAGGGTCTCCGGGCTTCAGGTCTTTGGCAATTTCAGTGAATTTATCATCATCAAATAATATCTCGAAATATTCCTTAGACCCTATACGTACGTGATAGTCATCATCGGGTACTACATAAGCGTTATTTTTCAGCTCCCGTGTGTGGATGATTTTGCCAGAGGGTGTTTTAAACCAAAGCCCATCGGGCACTTCTTTTTTTGCAGCAGTAGGTGTTTGAATTCCTTTTTCTTTCCTCCTGAACCAGGCCATATAGTAGTTACTTAGTGAGGGTTCAAAGGTATAGATATTTTTTTTATTCCATAAAATTAGGAAGCACTTTTACATTATATCACTTGAAATAAAGCAAAGGAAAACGACTCGCTTCTGTTTATAGCTTTTCTTTAAGGTAATGAGCCGTATAATTGCTTTCCAGTTTTATCATTTCTTCGGGGGTTCCTTTAAAGATTACATTTCCCCCTTCTTCTCCCCCTTCAGGCCCTAAGTCTATGATCCAGTCGGCAGATTTTATGATTTCCATGTTATGCTCAATAATGACCACACTATTCCCCTGCTCTATCAGCGCATTGATGGCGTCTAACAATTTTCGAATGTCATGAAAATGCAACCCGGTGGTGGGTTCGTCAAAAATAAAAAGAATGTGGTCGCTGCCACCACCATAATTCCGGCCTTTGCCTAAATATGACGCAAGTTTTACCCGCTGGGCCTCTCCCCCAGAAAGCGAACTGGATGACTGTCCAAGTCGAACGTAGCCCAACCCCACATTTTGCAATGGCTTTAACTTACCAATGATCGCCTTTTCTTCCTCAAAGAAACTGACGGCATCATCCACAGTCATATCCAATACATCGGCAATATTTTTATCCTTGTATGTGGCTTCCAGGATTTCCTGCTTGAAACGCTTGCCCTTGCAACTTTCACAGGTCAGGTGAATATCTGCCATGAACTGCATCTCAATTTTGGTGGTTCCTTCTCCCTGGCAAACCTCACAGCGCCCTCCATCTACATTGAATGAGAAAAAAGCGGGTTTGTAGCCTCGCTGCCTGGACAAAGGCAAATCGGAAAAAAGCTGACGGATAGGATCGTAAGCTTTCACATAGGTTACCGGGTTAGAGCGGGAAGATTTTCCGATAGGATTTTGATCTACAAACTCAATCTGGGAAACTTTTTTATAATCACCTTCCAGGCGGTCAAGTTTTCCGGTAGATTCATTTACAGTACCCAGAATTTTACCCAGGGCCGGATATAAAATCCGTTTTACAAGTGTAGATTTTCCCGAACCACTTACTCCCGTAATTACACAAAGCACCCCCAATGGGATTTCCACATCAATATGCTTCAGGTTATTTTCACGAGCGCCTTTGATCTCAATGCTCTTCCTGAATTTACGGCGGTTATCGGGTACAGGAACAGCCTCGGCACCGCTCAGGTAACGTGCTGTATAGGTCTTGGCAGCCCCGTTTTGTTTTTCAAGTTCCTTTATATTGCCCTGGAATACCAACTCACCACCATGCGAACCCGCATCCGGGCCAATATCAATAATTTCATCAGCGGCACGCATTACTTCCTCTTCATGCTCTACCACAATAACTGTATTCCCTAAACCTTTCAGGGTTTTGAGTACTCCAATCAACCGGGTTGTGTCCCGCGGATGTAAACCAATGCTCGGTTCATCCAAAATATACATAGAACCTACCAGCGCACTCCCCAATGAGGTAGCCAGCTTAATGCGTTGATATTCCCCACCTGAAAGTGAAGAAGTAAGCCGGTTGAGCGTCAGGTATCCCAAGCCTACCTGATCGAGATAGGCAATACGGCTTTTTATCTCTTTCAGAATCCTGTCTGCTACTTGCGCTTCGTATTTTTCCAACTCTAGTTTCTCAAAAAAAGCAATCACTTTTTTAATAGGCAACAGCACTAGGTCAGTAATGGGCATATCCTGGATTTTCACATAAGAAGCGTCTTTTCGCAAACGGGTGCCTTTGCATTCGGGGCAAATCGTTCTTCCCCTGAAACGAGAGAGCATTACCCGATACTGAATTTTGTGGGTTTTGGATTCAAGATGTTTAAAAAACTTGTCTAAACCTTTAAAATGCTCATTA
Source organism: Cyclobacteriaceae bacterium (assembly GCA_965230065.1). Lineage (GTDB taxonomy): Bacteria > Bacteroidota > Bacteroidia > Cytophagales > Cyclobacteriaceae. The sequence goes on from OZ245942.1 coordinate 6,467,860, forward strand.
CCTGTCCAAAGTAGTGCTTTTTCCTCTTCAGTCAGGTCAATGAACGGACGGTGGATAGGGAAATCAAATTTTGCGCCTTGCCTCAGCAAAGGCTCTGCCCATTTTTGCATGGTTGGCCCGCGCCAGGGTGCCACTGCTCCATCATACACTGATAAGCTCTTGTCAGGTATCACCAAATCGGGGTCAATGCCCAGTACATGGCCAAAGCCTTCGCACCTTCGGCAGGCGCCGTACGGATTATTAAAGCTAAAAAAGTTGACGGACGGCTCTTCAAACAGCAAGCCGTCCATCTCAAACTTGTCAGAATATTCCTTTCTGGTTTTTTTATCGTTTCCCACAATATCAATGATACAACGGTCTTCGCCCTCAAAAAAAGCCGTTTGCACGGAATCGGCTATGCGGAACTGAAAATCTTCGTCCTCTTTCCTGACACTGGCCCGGTCAATCAATACATACAAATCTTTCGCCTTTTTGATGTCCTTCAAATCTTTCAAGACTTCTTCAATGAAAAGCACATCATCATCCACCATGATGCGGGTGTACCCCTTTTGCAACAGAACATTCAGTTCATCTTCAAAACTTCTACTTTTATTGTGATAAAGTGGACACAAAACCATAAACTTTGTACCCTCTGGCAAGGCTAAAATTTCATTCACAACACCGGTAACAGTATCCCGGGTTACTTCTTTCCCGCTTACAGGCGAATAGGTTTTTCCGATGCGGGCATAGAGTAGTTTCAGATAATCGTATATTTCGGTAGTGGTGCCAACGGTAGAACGGGGGTTCCTGGTATTTACTTTTTGCTCAATAGCAATGGCAGGAGAAACTCCTTTGATATATTCCACCTCTGGCTTTTCCATACGGCCCAAAAACTGCCGCGCATAAGAACTAAGGCTTTCCACATACATCCGCTGGCCTTCGGCAAACAAAGTATCAAATGCCAGGGACGACTTACCGGAGCCAGATAATCCTGTAATTACAACCAATTGATTGCGGGGAATGGCTACATCAATATTTTTCAGGTTATTCACCCTGGCACCCTTAATGATGATAAATTGCTTTGGGTCCAGGCGATCTATATCAGTACGTTTTTTTTCAAGGGATTTCATAACCGGCAAAGGTACATTTTTTCAAAATAGGGTTTTGATATAAAAAATTATTTTGTACTTATACATTTTACTTTTTGGTAACAACACTGGTTGCTTGTTAGTTATTACCTTCACAAAACAACATACAGTTTAACCTTACTCTTTGAGCTCATGTTTAGGTTTATTGCAAAATTATCTGGTTTACTCTTTATATTATTTGCCCTCACCTATTGTAGTGAAAGTGAAGACATCCCCGGTTCACCTCCAAATGTTGACCCAGGAACATATTCTCCCACTCCCGTTGGTAATACCATTGTTTTGGATGGTAGTAACACCTCAGACCCGGACGGAGACCCGCTTACCTACACATGGAGCATGGTTGAAGTTCCGGAAAACAGTACAATTACCACCAACGACATTGGCGACAGCAACAGGGACAGGGCATTTTTCACGCCTGATATCGATGGTGATTATACAGTATCCCTCTCTGTGAGCGATGGTTTCCATCCCACTGTAACTGAAGAAGCAATCATAACTGTCACACCGCCGGTTGGAAGCCCTCCGGAGGCCAATGCAGGGGCAGACCAAACTGTGAATGTAAACACCACGGTAAACCTGGACGGAAGCGCATCCTCTGATCCGGATGGTGACGCGCTGACTTATAACTGGGCTATCGCCAGCAACCCGGTGGGCAATACCGCTACAATAACAGATAAAGATAAAGAAAAAGCTTCCTTCCAACCCGATAAGACAGGAAATTACGTAATTGAATTAACCGTGACGGATGAAACCGGAAAATCTGATAAAGATAATGTTACAATTACCGTAAACTGACAGCATTATAAAACAAAAATTCATATGTTTTTTCTGTTTTTTTGTCCATATTTTATCTATATTCAAATTTGCAGCCCCCACAGGCAAAATGTTGCATGTTATTTGCTCTTTGTATAAATTTGGAAATTAGGTATGAAAAATTTGTGTTAAACTTAAACCCGGAAAACAATATGGTATAAACTTCTACGTTAACCAAACAGCTAGATTAATGAAGAAGTATTCAGTAAGTGACAGCCAATTAGTGGCGCTATACAAAACAGGTAATGAAGAAGCTTTTGAAAAACTGGTTAACAGACATAAGTCAAGAATCTTTACCGCAATTTTATTAATTGTAAAAGACAGGTATACGGCCGAAGATTTAATGCAAGAAACTTTCATTAAGGTCGTTAATACTATTAAATCGGGCAGATACAACGAAGAAGGAAAGTTTTTGCCCTGGGTGATGCGTATAGCGCACAATTTGTCAATTGACCATTTCCGTAAAAACCGCAGGTATCCTACGGTGATTATGGAAGATGGCAGCAGTGTTTTTAACACTTTGAATTTTTCTGAAGATTCAGCGGAGTCTGTTCAAATCAGAAAAGATACGCATTCCATGCTGAAACAATTTATCAGGGAATTGCCTGAGGCTCAGCGTGAGGTTTTGATCATGCGCCATTATATGGACATGAGTTTTAAGGAAATTGCTGACAATACAGGTGTAAGTATCAACACTGCGCTCGGTCGAATGCGTTATGCGCTCATTAATTTGAGAAAAATGATGGACAAACATAATATAGCCTATGATCCAAATATTTACCCAAAATGACCTGATTCGGTATGTTTACCAGGAAATGTCAGAAAAAGAATCAAGCAAGCTGGCCGAAGCTTTAGTTTTTGACGACGAATTGATGGACATGTACCAGAAAATTCGTACTACTAAGCAAATGCTTGATACAGAAAATATGTCATTTGAACCGCCCGCCAAGGCTGTGGATAACATTTTAAGTTATTCCAGGTCTTTCGATTTGCATACTGTTGAAAAATAAGTAACGGATGCAAAAGAAAGAGCGGTTTGATGCTTTTATCAATTATTTTCTTCAAAATAAGCCTGAGCCTGCTACCGAATTACAATACGAAAATCCGTATCAGTTATTGGTAGCAGTAATTCTTTCTGCGCAATGTACTGATAAGCGGGTCAATATAGTGACCCCTCCCCTCTTTGAAGCCTTCCCTACTCCAGAAGTTTTGGCTACAAGCCATTTTGACGAATTATTTCCGTATATCAAGAGTATATCATACCCTAATAACAAAACAAAACACTTGTTGGGCATGGCTAAAATGCTGGTTGAGGATTTTAATTCAACCGTACCAGAAACAGTGGAAGATTTACAGAAATTACCAGGAGTAGGCAGAAAAACTGCTAATGTCATTTCATCTGTTGTGTATAACCAGCCCACCATGGCCGTAGACACGCATGTGTTTAGGGTATCTAAAAGATTAGGACTCGTTACACAAACTGCCAAAACCCCGCTTGAAGTCGAGAAGCAGTTAGTCAAACACATTCCGGAACAACATATTGCAAAAGCCCATCACTGGCTGATTTTGCATGGAAGGTATGTCTGCCTGGCCAGAAAACCTAAATGTGAAGCATGTGAACTAACTCATTTTTGTAAATATTACGAAAAAAACTTCCCGGTTTAACCCTGGTATTTTTGAATTTAGCCTGCTATTTCCCCCATTCGCCCATATTCTTTCCTAAAACTATTGCCACTCATCCTTTTTTCTCGTAAAACCAGATAACATAATTCATACGTTTCAAATTTTTGATAACATACAAAGCTTCTTTGATTTTAAGGAGGCATCAATTTATCTTTTTGACAGTATATGTCAACTTGAAATGCGATATTAGTATATCTACAAAATTACAGTTTAACAACAATTTTTTTTACCCGGTTTCGACCACAGAATAAAGACTATTTGATTGCACATTATACTAAACAAACCATGGGTTCTAACGGTAAAAGGCAACTTGCAGCCATTATGTTTACAGACATGGTGGGCTTCACCAGCCTGATGCAACAAGATGAACATCAGGCAAAACAATACCGAGACCATCACAGAGAGGTATTAGAACAATATATTCGAGAATATGAGGGCACAATCTTGCAATATTTTGGAGATGGCACGCTCAGTATCTTCCATTCAGCTATCAGGGCTGTAGACTGTGCCATAAAGATTCAGCATGCTTTACAAAAAAAAACCAATATTCCGTTAAGAATAGGCATCCATTCCGGAGATATTGTATATGACGAGGAAGGAGTTTACGGAGATGGTGTAAACATCGCTTCCCGCATTGAGTCTATTTCGGTACCGGGCGGCATATTAATTTCGGAAAGGGTTTATGATGATGTCAAAAATCATAGCTCTTTTCACACGGCTTTCCTCGGTAAGTTTGAGTTAAAAAATGTGCTTAAACCTATGGATGTGTACGCCATTGCCAATGAAGGTTTGGCTGTACCTCCGTTAAATGAAGTTTTTGGAAAAGCGAAAGCTTTATACAAATCAATCACAGTACTGCCCTTTGTGAATTTCAGCAATGATGTTGAAAATGAATATTTTAGCGATGGCATTACCGAAGAGCTACTCAATGTACTGTCGAAAGTAGATGGGTTGCAGGTAACCTCACGCACTTCTTCTTTTGCATTTAAAGGACACAATACGGATGTACGTGAAATTGCCCGTCAACTTAATGTTGGTTACGTGTTGGAAGGAAGTGTGCGCAAATCCGGTAACAGAGTGCGCATCACCGCCCAGCTTATCAACGCTGAAGATGGTTATCATCTTTGGTCAGAAAATTTTGACAGAAAACTGGATGACATTTTTGAACTACAAGATGAAATTGCCAATAAAATAACCATTCAGCTCAGGGAAAAGCTCAGCCTTCCCTTACAAAACGAAGTACAGGTAAAAAAGCCCACCCAAAATATCACGGCCTATAATTTATATTTGAAAGGGCTTTTTCACTGGAAAAAATGGACGCCAGACCATATCAAAAAAGCAATTGATATATTTGAAGAGGCCATTGCTCTGGAAAAAGAATTTGCCCTTCCCTATGCAGCCATTGCCAACTGTTACGGTTACCTGGGAGCTACCGGGCAAATCAACTTCAAGGAAGCCAACCTCAAAGTAAAAGAATATGCACAAACGGCCCTGGCATTAGACAATACCATAGCTGAACCTTATATTTCTCTGGCATTAGAGGAGATTTTCTATAATCTTAACTGGAAAGCTGCCCAAAAATATCTTCAAAAGGCTAAATCACTTAATTCAGGTTCTGTAGAAATTCACTATACCTGCGGTATTTATCATAATTTCATGCGGCAATTTCCAAAAGCAAAAGATGAGCTTGACAAGGCATTACGGCTTGATCCGCTTTCGCCTCTTATCAATCACTTTTATGCTGATTTACTACTTAATATGCAGGAATATGAGGAAGCTATCAGGCAGTGCGACAAAGTACTGGAGCTTGACCCTAACTTCAGAGGAGCTATTGAATTAAAAGGATGGGGGTATTTTATGTCTGGAAAAACAGAGAAAGCCATCAATACCCTTAAAGAATATCACCACATGGTGGGGCACCCCCTGAAAGGCATTACTTCCCTGGGCTTTATCTATGCAGCTACCGGAGAGCGTGAAAAAGCACTTGATATTTTAAAAAAAATGGAGCAACGCGCGATGAAGGAACCTGAGTCTTCACTGAGTGCTGATTTGTTGATCGTGCATTTTGGACTTGAAAACTGGGAACAAGTTGATTATTATATAGAACAAATTTTTAAAGAACGTTCAGGGCTGATGTTCCTTATTACCTCACCTGAATTGGAAAAAGTCCGCCAACGGACAAAATTTAATGAATTAATGGAAGAACATAAACTTATTACCGTTTAACTGAACCACTTTAAGTAACAAGCCTCAAAATTGTACGTACTATGTAAGTGGCTATCTTTTTCTATCAACATAATTAAACAAAATCCTTATATTTCAAGTTTATTCAGCTATGAAGGTTGCTATTTGTAGAAAAGAGCATTTTAATGCTGCTCATCGATTGCACAATCCGGCCTGGTCACCAGAAAAGAATCGTACCGTATTTGGGAAATGTAATAACCCAAATTATCACGGCCATAACTATGAACTGATTGTAAAAGTAGTGGGTCAGCCTGATGAGGAAACAGGTTATGTGTATGATGCAAAGCTGCTGAAAGAACTGATAAGAGAAAATGTCACGCATAAATTCGATCATAAAAACCTAAACCTTGACACTGATGAATTTAAAAACCTTAACCCTACCGCAGAGAACATTGCTATGGTTATTTGGCATATTCTAAGAAGTAAAATTGATTCAAAACTAGATTTAAAAATAACATTATATGAAACTGAACGAAACTTTGTTGAATTCCCGGCAGACTAACGGGGTAGAAGTAGAAATAATTGGAGATGATCATATTGGCACTTCGCATGAGACCCCCCTCCGCCCCGATGCCTTTGATAAAGATGATGAGCTAAAAATTGAACTGATTGAAAAGCATTTCGAAGAAATTATGCATATTCTTGGGCTAGACCTCAACGATGACAGCCTGAAAGGCACCCCACACCGGGTAGCAAAGATGTATGTAAAAGAAATTTTTAGTGGAATTAACCCTGACAATAAGCCCAAAGCCAAGCTTTTTGAAAATAAATATAAATACAATGAAATGCTCGTGGAAAAAGATATTACTTTCTATTCCAATTGCGAGCACCACTTTGTTCCCATTATTGGCAAAGCCCATGTAGCTTATATTTCCAATGGGTATGTTATCGGCCTTTCCAAAATAAACCGGATTGTACAGTATTTCGCCAAGCGCCCCCAGGTACAGGAAAGGCTTACCGTTCAAATACTAAATGAGTTGAAAGAAGTATTAAAGACTGAGGATGTAGCCGTAGTTTTGGATGCAGCCCACCTTTGTGTTGCATCCAGAGGAGTAAATGACGTAAATAGCCGCACAGTTACCTCACAGTATAGTGGAAAGTTCAAAGATGACAGCACCAAACAAGAATTTTTGAAATATATAAACATAGAATAACATTCATTGTTATATAGATATTGAAACTCCCCGGAAGAAACAACAAAACCTTCCGGGGTTATTCGTTGTCAAATAAATTCAATATCTGTATGAATACTTTAGAAAATAAAAATATATTGGTCGTTGGCGCAAGCTCGGGTATTGGTTACGCAATTACCCAACAACTGACCGGTACCAAAGCTAATATTTTTTCAGCCTCCCGCAATACCCCTGACCTTCCAGCTGACTCCGGCATCAAACATATTTCACTCGACGTGCTCAAATTAGAATCAGCCTTAGAAGAATTACCAGATCAACTACATGCCCTGGTCTATTGCCCGGGTACTATTAATCTAAAACCTTTCCAATCGTTGAAGGAAAAAGACTTTCAGCGTGATTTTGGCCTCAACGTACTCGGAGCAGTAAATGTAATCCAGGCATGTTTGAGTAAACTGAAAAAAGCCGAAGGGGCAAGCATTGTTCTTTTCAGTACCGTAGCTGTAAAAGTGGGTATGACATATCACGCTTCCATAGCAGCAGCGAAAGGTGCGGTGGAAGGTTTGGGTAGGTCACTGGCAGCAGAATTGGCTTCAAAGCGTGTTAGGGTAAATATAATTGCTCCTTCACTCACAGAAACCCCACTTGCTCAGGGTTTACTCAGTACAGATGAAAAACGAAAAGCTGCCAATGACCGGCATCCACTCGGACGTATCGGAAATCCCGAAGATATTGCCTCCATGGTAAGCTATCTGGTATCCGATGAAAGCAGCTGGATGACCGGGCAAGTACTTGGGATTGATGGGGGAATTTCAACGCTCAAGCCTCTTTAGAAAACTAATCCATCCTATTTAGCTGGTTTCCTTAGCTATTTGGCTATTTAATAATTGACAAGTATCAATGCTACTGTTGATATAACTCATTTTATATAGCCAATGCTGTTTATATTTTTGATGTACATAATAAACAAAAGCGCTATGAAACCAATAAAAAACATCCTAATCCCCACCGACTTTTCGGAAGCCGCCCAAAATGCACTGGTTTACGCTATAAAATTTGCAAGGGTAGCTAATGCTAAAATTACCGTTTTACACGCGTACCACGTACCCATAGCGGCTGTTGGAGCTGAGTTTCCTATATACAATGGCCCCTATGCAGATGAAGTAGAACATGAAGTGCAGGCTAAGTTTGAGGAAATAAAAAAGAATTTTTTATATGCAGAACTTCCGGATTATGAATTCATTTGCCGCTTAGGCATGGCACAGGAAGTTATTCAAAATGCAGCGAGCAGTGGTAGTTTTGATTTAATAATTATGGGTACCCATGGCGGCAATGCTATGCAAGAAGTAATAGGTAGCACGACTTCAGACATGATTAAAAAATCACATACTCCCGTTTTGGCTATTCCGCCCAGTGTGCAATTTAAAAAAGTGAATAAAATAGTTTTTGCCACAGATTATGGCAAAATTGGAGAGCCACACACATTTGAAGTATTGCTTACACTTGCCGATATGTTTCATGCTGAGGTAGATGTATTACACATTAACCCGGATGGACGTAAGCTCTCAAGCAAAGAAACCAATGCAGGCGTAATATTAGACCAGTATCTGAAAAAAGTAAAACATTCGTACCACATAGTGTTTGAAAAAGACCTTGAGAAAGGAGTTAAGGATTACGTGTCTTCACATAATGCTGACCTTTTAGCTATGATGCCAAGAAAACGGGGATTATTTGAAGATATATTCCACAGTAGTTTGACAAAGAAACTGGCTTTTCATACCCAAATTGCCATGCTCACTTTTTCTGAGTAAAAATTCCGTTTTTTATCTATTATAAAGGCGCACAATACGTGGGCCTTTTCTTATTTATAAGAATATCTGATTGACTGCATAAAGAGAAAGAGTAAATATGCTATTTTTGGTTACGATAAACCACAAGTATCTCTTTACTGTTCATGATTCATGAAGCATCTCATTATATCATTTTCAACCCTTTCTATTGTATTACTAATCAGTAGTTGTGCAAATTATCACCTTAACTATTCATCCTCTGCCAAACAATGGCAGCTAAATAAACCGGAAAGCAGCCTGGCATTAACTCATACGATGTACCTTGTTGGAGATGCTGGCAATGGTGAAAACCCTGCATTGCGATTGCTGCAACGTCAATTATCAGGTGAGTCAGAAAACAGCTCCATAATTTTTTTGGGTGATAATATTTATCCTTATGGTTTACCTCCAAAAGACGAGGAAGAATCAAGAAAAGATGCTGAAAACCGTCTGCTAACCCAACTAAAAGCATTAGATGGCTTTCCGGGCCGCCCTCTATTCGTACCAGGTAATCATGATTGGGGAAAGTACGGACTGAAGGGACTGAAAAGGCAGGAGAAATTCATCAATCAATACCTGAACAAAGAAATTGAAGATGAGGATGAGTGGGAAGAGTTCTTTTTACCTGAAGATGGTTGTAGTGGCCCGGAAATAATTGAAATTAATGATGACATTGTTATCATTACCATTGATTCCAACTGGTGGTTACGGGACTGGTCACAAGACCCTGAAATAAATGATGAATGCGAAGCCAAAAGCCGTAAAGTATTTGCATTTCTTTTTGAAGAATCATTGAGAAAATACCGCAGTAAACACGTAATCATTGCCATGCACCACCCCTTATATACCAATGGCCCACATGGTGGTAACTTTACGGTAAAACAGCATTTGTTTCCGCTTACCGACTGGAGAGAAAATTTATACATTCCCCTTCCCGGCATTGGGTCTATTGCCGCCTTTCTGCGCGCCACCGTGGGCACGAAACAAGATGTAGCCCATCAGTCTTATAAAGACCTGAAGGATGCATTACTGGGAGCAGCCAAAAAGAATGGCAGTTTTATTTTTGTTTCTGGCCATGAGCATGCCCTTCAGCATTTCGAAAACGATCGCCAATCATTCATTGTAAGTGGGAGTGGTTCTAAAGCAAGCCCAACGAAAACCGGTGATGGGGCTGCTTTTGCTTACGGACACAAGGGATTTGCCAGAATCATGTTTTATGATGACGGATCGGCCTGGGCCGAATATTGGGTTCCCGAAGAGGAAGGCAATGCCGGCAAAATTGTATTCCGAAAAAAAATAAAGGATAAACTCGCTATTTCAGAAGACAATATCCCTGAATCATTTTCGGAGTTCAATACTTTGAAAGATACGGTGAGTGCATATCCTATCACCACAAAAATTACAGATAAAGGCGGGTTTCATAATTTTACAATGGGCGAACACTATCGTGATGTGTACACAAACACATATCCTTTTCCTGTGCTTGACCTTAGTACTTATAAAGACGGAGTGTTTCCTGTTAAACCGGGAGGTGGCAACCAAACCAATTCATTAAGACTGGAAGCCCCAAATGGAAGGCAATACACCATGCGGGCCCTTACCAAAGATGCCTCCCGGCTCCTGCCCTACCCTTTCAACAGAATGAAAGCAGCTGAAAATATCGCTGTGGAAAACTTTCTGTCTACCCACCCTTTTGCCGCCCTGGCTGTCCCCCCCATGGCCGATGCGGTAAACGTTTACCATACCAACCCAAAATTATATTACGTTCCTAAACAGCCTGCCCTGGGAGAATATAACGAACTGTTTGGAGGTGAGGTCTACTTGGTAGAAGAGCGCCCAGATGAAGACTGGAGCCATCAGGATAGTTTTGGGAATTCTGAGGATATTGTGAGCACATCCAAATTAGCGGAAGAATTACTGGAAAGTTTTGACGAAAGTGTAGACCAGCCCTGGGCAGTTCGCACGCGCTTGTTCGATTTGGTTATTGGCGACTGGGACAGGCACGATGACCAATGGCGGTGGGCTTCATTTGAATACGAGGAAAACGAAGATAAAAAGACTTTATATCGCCCCATTCCACGCGACCGGGACCAGGTATTTTCAAAATATGACGGGTTACTGACGGGGATTGCCCGAACCACGGTCGCATTTCCCTTTCTGAAGCAATTACGCCCTTATTCTCCCGAAATAAAAAATATGAAGTGGTCTACCTGGAGTGCGCGTTACTTTGACCGTAGTTTTATGAATGAACTTTCCTGGGAAGTATGGGAAAAAGAAGCCAAATATATTCAAAGGCACCTTACCGATGAGATTATTGAGAATGCTTTCAAAACCTGGCCTGAAAAAGCATATAACCTGAGTGCGCCGGAAATTATCGACATTGTGAAATATCGCCGTGACCACTTAACAGAACTCGCAAGAAAGCATTACCTGCTGGTTGCTAAAAGAGTAGACGTTTATGGAACGGATGGAAGGGACCGATTTGAAGTAGAAAGATTAAGCGATGGAAGTGTAAAAGTAACTGCTTTTGACCTTAGCAGTAAAGGAAAGATAAAAGAAAAAGTATACGAACGTATATTGATACCCGATGAAACCGAAGAAGTTGCCATTTACGGCCTGAGTGATAAAGACGAGTTTGTCGTAACCGGCGATGTGCAAAAAAGCATTCTAGTGCGACTGGTTGGAGGTATTGACCAAGATCGTTTCGTAGACAGCTCGAAGGTTTCAGGACTGAAGAAAATGACCAGACTTTACGATAACCATCAGGAAAACAACCTTGAAATTAGTAAAGAAACCAAAGATTTACGCAGTGATCAGGTCAATTATAACCTTTATGACCGCAAGGCATATCACTACGAATATAATTATATGACTCCTTTTCCCATTGTGGGTTATAATCCGGATTATGGCTTTTTGCTGGGGGCAGACTTGTTATTTACAAACTATCAGTTCAAAAAATCCCCCTATGCTCAAACACACCGTTTGAAAGGGACATTGGCTTTTGCTACCTGGTCACCAGAATTAATTTACACAGGCGATTTTATTGAAGTTTTGGGTAAATGGGATTTACTCCTCAATACTACCCTCCGGGGCTCAAGGTTTACCAGAAACTATTTTGGGTTGGGAAATGATTCAGAGAACCCCGTTGAGGACAGAGATTTTAACCGGGTAAGACAGGGGCTGATTAGTTTGCAACCGGCCATAAAAAAACGCTTTGCAGCCAACAGTGGAAATTTCCAGTTGGGCCTTTCATTTGACCGATATAAAACCGAGGCAACTGACGGGCGCTTTATTGATTCGGACGTAGCCATGCTATCACCAGAGTTTTTTGAGCCAAAATATTTTGGAGGAGCCTATGCTTCCCTCAACTTTGATAACGTTGATAACCCCCGAATGACGCATCAGGGGCTTCGCTTTCACACTTCTTTGGGTTGGAATGTAAACCTTGAAGAATCATCCAGGCATTTTACGACCCTTAAAGCTGAACTCACTTTTTATACTCCCTTAGACTACAAAGAAAATTTGATTTTTGCTTCTAAAGTAGGAACTGTTAATGCATGGGGAGACCCTGAAATTTACCAACTGGCTACTTTAGGGGGCACCAACAATCTCAGGGGCTTCCGGTTTGACAGGTTTTATGGCAATACCAGCTTTTACCATAACAATGACCTGCGGTGGAGGCTATTTACATCAGCCAACCAAATTATTCCTTTTACATTTGGGCTAACTGGCGGGTTTGACTACGGCAGGGTTTGGCTAAAAGGAGAAAAATCAAATACTTGGCATATAGGATATGGAGGGGGCTTTTGGGTTGCCCCCATCGACTATCTTGTCCTATCCACGGGTTTTTATCACTCCAATGATGATAATATACTGATTTTCACCTTAGGCTTTGCTTTCTAAACACTGTCATTCTGGCCACTACTCTTCAGTAGGTGAATATCCCAAATCCCTGCCTTTAATCAGTGCCGGAATTCCTTGTTCCATCCAAACCGGTGCAGATGCTCCTTTCAAATAATGATCAAAATATTGTTGCATACGGATATTCCAATCTTTGATATTCTGGTATTTGGTAGGCCAGTGCGGTTCATCGTTGTAATTGATGAGCCATGTGGGCTTTTCCAATCGGCGCAAAGCCATAAAAAGCTCAATACCCTGCTCCCAGGGCACTGCTCCGTCCTGGTCGTTATGCATAATGAGCAAAGGGGTTTGGATTTTATCAGCCATGAAAATGGGTGAGTTTTCAATATACCGTAACGGGTATTCCCACAAACTTCCCCCGATCCGGCTTTGGGTACGCTCATATTGAAACATCCGGCTCATGCCCGACCCCCAGCGCACCCCTCCATAAGCTGAAATCATATTGGAAACAGGCGCTCCGGCTTCAGCTGCCTTGAATAAATGAGTGCGCGTTACCATATATGCAATCTGATAACCTCCCCAGCTATGTCCCTGCAATGCCATATTTTCCCGATCTACAAATCCTCTATCAATCATATCTAGTGTACCTGATACTACAGCTTTCAGGGCACTTTCGCCCGGGTAGCCTATGGTGTAATGAATATCCGGCACAAAAACCAAATAACCCCTGCTGGTATAAAAGGTGAAGTTGATGATAGAACGATGCGGAACCACAGGAATATGTCGATGCAGGTTATCAGAATTTCGCTCATAAAAATATACCATCATGGGGTATTTCCCGGATGGATCAAAATTTTCGGGTTTGTAGAGCATGCCCTGTAATGGTTTACCGTCCATGTCTACCCATTCTACCAACTCTACGCTCCCCCATAAGTATTGATCCTGCTGAGGGTTGGTATTACTGAGTTGCTCAGTTTTTTTAAAGTCTATTTCTGTCATCCAAACTTCCGGATACTCCTGAAAATTGCCTTTTCTGAAGATAATATCCTCTGTGTTTTTGGCTTTCTTTACTCCAGAAAAATCATAATCACCAAAAATCAGCTTTTCGGGGAAGGTTTTCTTGTTTGCCGCATCCTTAAAAATACCACTTTGCTTGGTATTTTCATCAAACCCCTTAAGCAATAAAGGCGCTTTGAGGGGAATGAAGTCAATATCAGGATTCAGCCGGATATTTCGGAAACGCAATTTATTTTTACGCCCAAACCCATCCGTCAGGTTTTCAGCAGGTGCCTGCCCCAGTGGGTCCAACTTCCAAATATCGTAACGATCATATACCAGAAAAGCTGCATCATTTTCAAGCCATCCTGCCTTCCCATAAGAATCAGGAAGGTGGGGGCGGTCATTATCATGGTCATAAAATGTAACACGCAGATCTTTGGTCAGGCTGACGGTTTTGCCAGTTTTCACTTCATAAGCGTACCAGCTGCTGTCAGAAGGTTTGTACCAGGCAACATAATTTCCATTAGGCGAAAGATGAGGCGCCCCATTGTTAAAAGAAGCTGTACCTACTCCTTTAGCTATTGAGGTTTTGTTACCGTTTTGTAAATTCACCAGCCAAATATCTTCCCTGAAAGGGTAATCCCAGGTAATTGACTGGCGATACGGAATATTGCTTATGCCTATAGCATATGCTAATTTTCTGTCCTGGTCAAAATGTAAATCAGGCATGTTTTCATCGGCCAGTTGGATGATTTTCCTGCTTGCAGGATAACAAACTGCTGCGTAAGACCGCTTGCGTTCTTCCTCTTTCCGTACTTTTTGCATGGGCTGAACATAAGCATCTTTCCAGCTCCAAACGTCTACTTTTACCCGCTCTTCATCCAGAATTGTTGTATCACTTTCATATGCATATTTTTGCGGACGGGGAGCCGTACCAAAAAAGAGCTTATCCCCACTTTCTGAAAATACCAAAGCAGCATGCTCACTCACCATCCATTTGTCTGGTAAAGAGACTGTAGCAGTATCAGCCATCAATTGAACTGCTTCTGTATTCTCATTCCAGTAATACAGGTGAAAGTAGCGGTCTTCAGCTTTCAGGGAGTCTTCGGAGGCAACGTAGGCTACCTGTTCTCCATCCTTATCAACTGACAAATTTTTGTAGGTAACTTCACCAGTATCAATTTGAATCAACTCCTGATTTTTGGTGCGAAAAATAAATACTCCGGCATCAGCAATTGAATCCTCATCAATAGTAGAAAAAATCAACTTATCTCCATAATCAGAAAACATATACTCTGTAACACCTTCGTATCGAAAAGTATCCAATGTTGTTAAACTCAGAATTATCAGCGATTTTCCCTCAGGGTCTTCAGTTTTTTCACCTGCTTTCACAGCCTGTATTTGGTCTTTTACAGCTTTTTCATCAATGGTATCTTTCTTGGGTATTGGCTTTTCCAACATAAAGGCGACCCAGCCCGCTCCTTCTTTTGGCAATTTGTATGATTGTACCCTTTCGTGTGCATACACTTCATTTTTAAGCAGATTGACTATGTATAGAGAATCTTTGGCAAGCTCTTCTTCATTTTTTTCAGCAAACTTGGCCTGTCGTATTGTATCAAGCGGAGGCCTTACCAGAAATACAGCAAACTGACTATCAAAGGTAAATTGTGCCTGATAGCCCCTCGGGTAATTTGAGGTTGACTTTTCCTTTGAGTTATTAATGTAAAGAATGCCATCTCCCAGGTTTGGATCAATGGTGTACATCACATGGTTCCCATCATTGGCAATTGATGTGGCGGTAATTTGCTTCCAATTGTCAAATTCTTCGTGAGTAAGCATTTTCTTTTGGGCAAAGCCTGGTAGTATCCATAATAGCCAGAAAGTGAGAAAAACATACCTCTTCATAACATTAGATTAGGTGGAGATCAGTGAGCAAAAATAACAATCTATTCATGAGCGCATTACTTACAGGTTCTTTTTCAACAATATCGTAAGGCTATCATTGCATCACTTCTTATTAACATTTTTTTCAATGTATAAATAATTTTTTAAATAAAAATTTGATTAGGATTCCTAACTAAATATATTTGAAGAAATATTCTTGATTCTATTTCTTAACCAAAAATTCTTAAAATGATGAAAGCAATTACCTCATTAATCTTCTTACTACACATGAGTGTGTACAGTTGGGCATGCAGTGTTTGTGCCGATAACCCTGATTTTCAAATCCAAAGCACTTCTGTCATTTATGACAAAAAGTTAGACCAGTTTGTATTTGAAATAAAAGTAAAAGGAGTGGCGGGCAAAACTACGCCAACACCGGCGGGGCAGTTAGATGGCGCACCCGTACTGGGTTATGTTTTGCCAACTTCGCTAAAGCCCGAAGATGTAGGCTTTGGAAAAACAGAAGGCATTGTGGCCCTGGCCCTGACTTCGCACCCCGATTTTGATGATACACCTCTTTGGGATGAAAATCGTGATGCCATATATGATAATGATGGGCTCATTTGGCATCCTCACTGGGTTGTATTGAACAAAGACGAACGAGTATCAGGCGGGTTATCAGTAAAGCAATTCAAAAAAGATGATACATCTGTAGTATTGCCTCCTACCAACCCTGGTATGCCCATGTACATGGATTCACCGGGATACCCCGTAATCACACAGGGAAATACAATCCGGGTAATCGTGCCAGGGTTCCGCATCAGGAATACAAAGACTTTCAATTTTGATGCAGTAACTGCTTATATGAAGGTGAACACCTCAGATGACAATAAACCCATGCTGGGTGTATATGAAGTGTATGCTATTGCTTCCGGAGATTTATCACTTCCTTATGCTGTGAAATAATAATTACGTCACTTCTTTTTTTTCGGACTGGAAATTTGGGAATTTGAGATACTCTTTGTTAAATTAGATATTTAGTGAGCAATCCTAATAAATAATTCATGAAGCAAAATATCTTCCATCCTGAATTCCAGTCCGAAGACTTAGATAGTAAGTTATTTGCCACTCTGGAAAAACTAGGAGAAGTGGTTCGGGTTTTACAATGGGAGAAAGCAAAGAAGGCCAAAGTAAGCCCTTTGCAGTTACAGGTAATAATCTTTTTACACAATCACGAAGCAAACCTTCGGAAGGTCGCTTCATTGGCAGAAGAATTCTCTGTTACTAAACCTACCATGAGCGATACAGTAAAAAGTCTTTTACAAAAAGGGCTAATTTTAAAAGAAACCGATCCTCAAGATGCCCGCAGTACTTATTTGCACCTCACTGCTAAAGGGGAAAACCTGGCAAAGGAAGTAGAAACATATCCTAAAACAATTTTTCAGTCTATCGCTGATCTTGGAAAAGAAGAAAAGTCTGAAATGCTGAAAAATAACCTGTGGCTCATTGCCCAAATGAATAAGAAAGGGATCATCAGCCCTCCCCGCATGTGTTTTAGTTGCCGGTTTTATAAAGGCAACTATACTGATGCACACCATTGTAACCTGCTCAACAAAACCTTGCTAAGTGATGATTTACGCATTGACTGCCCTGAACATCAAGTTTCGTAATATTTTTCCTAAACGGTCTATGGCTTGTAACCGAGAAACAGCTCCCGCTGATATGTATCTACTATTATTTCAGGTTCAAACCCTGTTTCTTTTAATAGCTGGATCCAATCGGCCCTATTGAATAAGCCGTCGATATGCTGTTCGTGTTCAACTCTTATTTTGCCATTTTTTTCCCTTAAAACATATACATATTCCGTCACATACGTAGTATCATTTTCATCCGGATCATACGTCCATTCCAGATAGCGCATTGCACGACCGGTGCGGTCATGCCCTCCGTGTTCCGTTGAAGGCACAAAATTCTCCTGAATATAATCCGGTACAAACAGGGCAACACCTCCCCTTTTACAATGAACAAAAGCTGTTTCTATGGCTTTTTGCAAGTTTTCTAGTGTTGTCATGTACATGATGGCATCGTGTATAAACACGATATCAAAAAGCCGGTTGATACGGAAAGTGCGCATATCTCCCTGTAAGTGTTCGCATTCAGGATTGATTTTTTTACTCATGGCAAGCATCTCTGTTGAGAGGTCTACCAAAGTCAGCTGGAAATGTTTTTTGAGATGAAAGGCGTTGTTACCCCCCCCACTGCCCAGCTCGAGCAGGGTACGAATGGGCGGTTTGCAGGCTTTCTGAAAAACATTATGAAAAAAGTTTGCTTCCTCAGCATACTCTTCAGGAGATGATAAAAGATGCCACCAGGATGCAAGTTCGGCGTACATTTTCTTCTCACTTTGGTCAATTGTTGACTGTTTAGACTGCGGTTTTACTTTCTGGCTCATTGGTAATCATTAGTTATGTATGTAACTCCGATTCCTTAAATGAATGAAATTAACTACATTATGACCAGCATTTATTATTTCCAGGTATAAACAATAAAAGCTTATCTTAATCCATCTTATCACCATACACCTTTTCTCCTCCCACCACGGTCATCAAAACCTTCACATCCCGGATATTTTCAGGTGGAATATTGAATAAGTTTTTACCTAACACCACAAAATCTGCCAGTTTGCCGGGTTCCAGCGTGCCCTTGGTTTCTTCTTCAAAAGCGGCATAGGCAGCATCCCGGGTGTAAGCTTTTAATGCTTCAGCTACGGTGATTTTTTGTTCCGGCACCCAGCCATTGGGATGTTCCCCGTCTAAGGTACGGCGGGTAACAGCTGCATAAATGCCATCCAGGGGCGTGGGCGGGGCTACAAACCAGTCGCTGCCAAAAGCGATGGTGGCACCCGCATCCAACAAATCACGGTAGGCATACGTGGTTTTGACACGCTCTGGCCCAATTATTTCTTCAGCCCAACGACCATCATCAATCGTGTGGTAAGGCTGCATACTGGCAATTACGTTTAGCCTGGCAAACCTCTCGATGTCTTTTGGGGCAATGTGCTGGGCATGTTCTATGCGGAAACGGCGGTCGCGCTCTCCATTTTCATTGGTTATTTTTTCGTAAATATCCAGCAATAAACTGTTGGCCCGGTCGCCTATGGCATGTATCATCACGTGCATGCCGGCACTGTCGGCAGCTTTTGCCCACGCGTACATTTGTTCGGGTTCGGTTACCAGCAGGCCCGTTTCATCCGGCATATCATCAAAAGGTTCGAAAAAAGCAGCCGTATGCGAACCAAGTGAGCCGTCCATAAAACCTTTCAAACTACCAATGCTTAACCATTTATCACCTTTTCCTTCTTTTTCTACTTTTTCTACCAGTGTTCTCCATTGACTGATGGGCATGCCCGCATAAATTCTGGTTTTGAGGCGGTTGCTATCTCTGAATCGCTCAAATACATCCATATACCCACTTACATTGTGTACTGAGGTAACTCCCTGTTCAGCCACATACCGCATGGCAGCTTCCATGGCCCGGTCTTCCATTTGGACCGAAGGTTCCGGCACAGCTTTACTTATCAGCGGCATGGCATTGTCTTTAAATATTCCGGTTAGCTGACCGTCTTCGTCCCTTTCAATCTCACCACCCTCCATTTCTTCCACATGTTGGCCAATACCCGCTATTTCTATGGCGACGGTATTGGCAAGCGCCATGTGCCCGTCAAGCCTGTTAATCCAAACCGGGTTTTCTGGTGTTACCGAATCAATCCAATGCCTGGTAGGCAGGTCGCCATTCCAGTTGGTATGATCCCAATCGCCACCGGTAATCCAGGTACCCGACGGAACATCTTTGGCAAATTCACGCATGCGTTCAATAAAGTCTACAGGGCTTTCAGCATCCCTCAACTGCACAGAAGACAAATTAAAACCTCCTGTTAAAAAGTGTACATGTGCATCAATAAACCCTGGTGTAATAAAGTTTCCTTTGGCGTCGATAACCTCTGTATTATTGTCAACCAACTTTTGAATTTCATCATTTGTGCCAACAGCCACGAGCGTATCTGTTTTTATTGCCATTGCCTGCGCCTGGGGTTGCGCATCGTCGCCTGTCCATATTTCTGCATTGATGATTACTTTATCTGCCATTATTGTTTTGCTTTGGGTACATTTTATAAAAAGAAACAATGTTACAAAAAATACGATATACTTATTAAGCATAACTATCGCCATAGCACATTTATAATTTATTTCAACAAGTTTGACTCAAGTAAAAAGTTAAAATCGCTTTTAATTTTTCTTAACCTTAAGAATACTTATTTATCAAAGATGTAATTATTTTTATTTTTTCTATGATAGTAATCAATAAATTTGTGTATTTTTTGCAAATCACCTCAACACTCTTTTAAATTTGCCAATAGTTTTGTAAACTATGATAATTTAAACAATCATCAATTTTTAATTGTACTTAATAATTAATAGATTTTTTTAATTTAAAACATTACAAATAATGGCTACGAAAACCTCCACAGACAAACTGGAAAAGTCTTGTAAAGAAGCTCTTGCCAAATTAGAAGCATTAGGCAACGACAAGCACAAAGAACTTCGTGAAAAACTGGCCTGGTGCCTGGGCAGCTACGAGTATGACAAAAATCCTGACGGATTGGTAGAACAAGGCAAAGCGGCACTCAAGGAACTGAAGAAGGTAAAAAAAGACAAACCACGTCAGGTATCTAAAAAACTGATTGACGATTTGGAAAAAGCTACTGCAAAAGCTTAGTACCTGTTTATTAAAGATTGAAAGAGTCTATTCGTAATGAAGAGGCTCTTTTTTTTATTTTACAATTTTTCATTAGTAAAAATACTATGCTCACCAATCGGCAGCTTTTTCAACAATACCTTGCGCAAACCACCGATTTCCCACTGATGATTGAAATTGAGCGTGCCGAGGGAATTTACATGCATAGTCCTGATGGAAAAAAATACATTGATCTGATTTCCGGTATTGGCGTGAGTAATGTAGGGCACCGACATCCCAAAGTACTGAAAGCCATACATAAACAATTAGATAAATATATGCACTTGATGGTGTATGGAGAATATGTACAAAACCCGCAAGTAAAGCTTGCACAGGCATTGACTGAAACGCTCCCTGCTCCATTAAACAACTGTTATTTCGTGAATTCAGGAAGTGAAGCCGTGGAAGGTGCATTAAAACTTGCAAAAAGGTATACTGGAAAATCAGAAATTATGTCCTGCTACAATGCCTATCATGGTTCCTCACATGGGGCTTTATCTGTGGGAGGCAATGAAACATTCAAACAAGCTTACCGGCCATTACTACCCGGAATTCGTCATATCCGCTTCGGAAATCATGATGACCTGAAATACATAACCTCAAACATAGCCGCCGTTATCATTGAAACTGTGCAGGGAGAAGCCGGTGTCAGAATAGCTTCAAAAGCATATTTTCAGGAACTTCGCCAGCGATGTAACGAAACAGGGACATTGCTCATTATGGATGAAATTCAGGCAGGATTTGGCCGAACTGGAAAATTTTGGGCCTTTTCACATTATGATATCATTCCGGACATTATCGTATGTGCCAAAGGAATGGGTGGTGGTATGCCTATAGGAGCTTTTATTGCTTCAAAAGAAATTATGAGTGTGTTTAAAGATAATCCTATTTTAGGACACATTACCACGTTTGGTGGCCACCCCGTAAGTGCCGCTGCCGCAAATGCTACATTACAAGTAATAAAAGATGAAAGGTTAGCTGAGCAAGCCGAACATAAAGCTGGCCTTTTCCGGAAATATTTACAACATGCCCATATTAAAGAAATCCGCAACCTGGGGCTAATGATGGCCATAGCTTTTCAAGATTTCAATATCCTCAAGCCAATCATTGACCGTGCTATAGAATTAGGAGTAATTACTGATTGGTTTTTGTATTGCGACAATGCCATGCGGATTGCCCCTCCCCTCACCATTTCTGATAATGAAATTCAACTTAGCTGTCAGTTGATTTTACAAGCTATTAATGAAAACACTTAGCTATTTAATCATATTTTTTGCTGTAAACCTTTCTTTTATAATCTGATTTACCTGAACATATACCGAAAATCCGTGTCGGTTCGCCGAATATATTCTCTCTAAAGTTTATTAACTGCTTATTTTCGACAAAGCTCAAAGCTCATTTGCTGTATTTATATTACTGCGAAAAGCCAGTGATGAGGAAGAAAAGCAATCCAACTTGTTCTAAGAAGCAGCTTCAACTTAAAAGAAGAACCGAATTCAGCATCAAACTAAACCTTAACTTAAATGCAGGAACTAACTGAGTTTAACCTGAAAGCACTGGTTGTCGGTATTAAAACGGATATCCAAATTCATAATTATAACCTGAACCTGAAACTTAATTATGACATGGATCTGCCGGAAATCCTGATTGGTAATCCGGAAAAAACAACTCAGATACTTACAAATTTAATCCAAAATGCCATTAAGGCCAGGGGTACAAATTCCAACGTTACGATCCATCTGGAAATATCTGAAGAAACACAAAAAGCTATTACCCTTGATGTGATAGTAGAAAACCTTAACAATCATGAGGAGCCTTCAACAACGCGCCTGATCCTGAAAAAAAAGGAAGAAGTATTCAAAAACATGTCAGGCGACATTGTGCAGCATGGGCATTTTCCTTTAAAGGGTGTTAAACTACTACTGGTAGATGATTTAGAAACGAACCGAAAGTTTGCAGCAAAATTTCTGAAAAAGTGGAAGATCGAAGTAGACCTTGCTGTGAATGGAAAAGAAGCAGTAGAAAAAGTACAACAGCAGGCTTATGATGTCATCTTAATGGACCTGCACATGCCTGTCATGGACGGATACGAAGCCACACAACAAATCCGTCTTCTTGATAAATTAAAATACCAAAACTTACCCATCATTGCTTTTACCTCAATATCCTCACTAGAGATAAAAAACAATGCCCCAACTTTGGATATGACTGACCGGATATTGAAACCACTGAACCCCAATGAGCTTTTTGAAAAGTTGGTAAAGTATACAAAAGGGTAATTACAAGGTTTTTATTTTTGTCAGCACTTTCTCTTTACAAGAGCGGCTCATCGGGATTATTTTATTTCCAATCCGAACGATATTTCCTTCCAGGTTTTCTATTTTGTCTATTCTTATGATATACGAACGGTGCGTCTGTATGAAGTCATCCGGTAACTTGTTCAAAATGTCCTTCATATTTCCATAGATTACGTGGGTTTTTCTATCTGTAATTACTTTTAAATAATCACCATAACCTTCTATATATAAAATTTCCCTGTAATCAATATTTATCCATTTTGAATCTTCTTTGATAAAGAATTTGTGCGTTTCTGGTGTGGAAGGTATGTTTTTTGAATCAATATTAGCTTTGACCCGCAACACTGCTTTCAAAAACCGGGGGTAATTATCTATGGGTTTCAGTAAGTAATCAGTAACATTATACTCGAAAGCATCTAATGCATACTTATCATTTTTGCTGGTAAGGACAATTTCCGGAAGTGTCTGCAACGTTTTAAGTAATTCAATACCTGTCATCTCCGGCATTTCTATATCCAGAAAAATAAGGTCTACAGAATGTTTTGCAAGGTGATTTACAGCCTCAATCCCGTCACCAAAAACCCCTTCAAGGTTCAAAAAATCTGTTTTTTTAATAAAGCCAAGTAAAATAGCCTGGCATACCTTATCATCATCTACTACAATACAATTCAACTTTTCACTCATAACACTCCTTTTAAAAAATGGTAAATCCTAAAAAATAGCAGGTTTGGTGAATCAGTTTTCTTCAAACAAACTGCGTTCTATATTTTCTTTGAGCAACTTCAACTCATTGTTAACATTATGACATACATTTTCTACAGCCAATATTTTCTGATTCACATCACTGGAATTGAATTTGGGGTCACGCTCAATCCAATGCTCTCCGGCTTCAAGTTCTTCTACTATCGCCAAAATACCAAATAGCTCAACAGCCGGGCTGATCTTATGTTTGAGCAATCGATATGCTTGCAAATCACGGGCCTTTAGCGCCTCAATATACTTTTCCTGAAACTCTGATAGCTCAATCATGAAAGAATCAATAATACTTACAGCAAACGCTCTGTCACCCTCAACAATTTTGTTGATACTGTTGATATTTATGAACTCAAAAGTATCAGTGAACTGGAATAAAAACCCACCATCTTGACTACCTTGACTTTCATCTTGTTTATGCTTGCTCAAGTAAACTGCTATCTTCTGATGTAATTCATCTGGATTAAATGGCTTGGATACAAAATCATTCATACCAACTTTAGTAGCTTTATCTATCACTTCAGAAGTAGCGGATGCTGTGAGTGCAATAATTGGAATATTTGCATCAAAACTTCTGATCTCAAGCGTTGCTTCATAGCCATCCATTACCGGCATTTGTAAATCCATCAGGATAAGATCATAATCATTCGTTTTTACTTTTTCAATGGCTACCATTCCGTTCTCAGCAATATCTGCTTCTAAATTCCATATATTCAGAAACTGAACGGCTACATTTAGGTTAAAACGGTTGTCTTCTACCAGCAATATCTTTCCACGTTCTTTAATATCAGATGTGTTTGCCTGTTTAGTGCCACCCTCAACATATTCTTTATCACTTTTTCGCAAGGATATTGTGAAGTAGAATTGTGATCCTTCACCCTCTGTACTTTTTACATTTATAGTACTTCCCTGCAGCTCAAGTAATTTTTTGGTGATTGACAAGCCCAGCCCTGTTCCTCCAAATTTTCGGGTAGTATCTTCGTTTGCCTGCGAAAAGCGCTCAAATATTTTTTCCTGTTTATCTTTAGGAATCCCAATTCCCGTATCTGATACTGCGAAGTATAGTGATACACTATTATCATCTTCATGGGTTAAAGAAACTTCTAGTCTCACATGACCTTTTTCTGTGAATTTCACCGCATTGCTAATCAGGTTAGTAAGCACCTGGTTAATGCGAACCGGATCTCCCACCAGCATTTCAGGAATATCCGAATCAAAAAAACATTTGAGTTTAATGTTTTTCTCATCAGCTCTAAACCCAAGTGAGTGCTTGATGCCATTTACAATATCTTTGAGGCTAAAATCTACTTCCTCGAGTGTTACCTTGCCCGCTTCAATTTTATTATAATCCAAAATATCATTAATCAGTGACAAAAGGTTTTCAGCTGAAAATTTTAGTGTTTTCAAATTATCTAATTGGTGAGGCTGGGGATCTTCTTGAAGCAATAAATGACTCATTCCGATCACAGCATTCATGGGAGTCCTGATTTCATGGCTCATGATAGAAAGAAAATCTGATTTTGCTTTGGTAGCATCTTCTGCCTTTTGCTTGGCCAGTATCAATTCTTGTTCTGTCAGCTTTCTTTCTGTTATATCTCTACAGAACACAGTAACGCCAATAACTTCTTCTTTTTCGTTGTATATCGGATTAAAATAATTTTCATTTGCTGCCGGAGCCTGCTCATGCTCAATTTGTCCGGGCGTTTCAATCAAAAACCTTTCACCTGCAAAAGCCCTTTCATAACACTTTTTCCAAAATGCAATATCTTCTGGCGGGAACAGTCTAAAGTCCAGGGCTTTACCAAATTCCGGGGTAACTCCCGTCTGCTGTTGTATTGCCTGGCTAAAATTAGAATTGTAGATGATAAAGCGATAGTCTCTGTCCAGCGACCATATCATCGCAGAAGTATTCTCAATCAGTGCAGTAAGATTTGCTTCGTTCTGTTTTATTTGCTCTTGTGTTTTTTTCCAGGTAGTAATATCTTCGGTGAGCATCATGATACCACCTATTTCATTATCTACCGTATACCAGGGCCTTACATCCCATTTCAGCCACTGTACACTACCATCACCTCTTTCAAATTTATCTTCATCCCGACGTTCTGTATCTCCTTTCAAACAACTCTTGTGAATATTTTTCCATTCATCAGAAATTTCTGGAAATATTATATAATGACTTTTTCCGATAATATTATTGTCGGATATATGATAATCTTCATACCATTGTTCACTGGCTGCTATATAACATAGTTCTGTATCGAGCATAGCTATTGCTGCCGGGGCGGCTTCTACAAATGCTTTTAACTCATTTTGTTTGTTTATGAGCTTTTCCTCCTGCTTTTTGTATTTGGTAATATCATTGAATACGACGATACCCCCAATGATATTACCTTCAGCATCTTTCAACGGACGGGCATTATTGCTAGCGTAAAACCCTTGCTTATTCCCGGCATTTCTGACAAAGGTTTCATAATTATCCAGACTTTTCCCCATTAGTGCTTTTACCATAGGAACTTCGTCATCTGGAAGCGGCGTAGTCGCATCGGGGTAAAACACCCCATAGCGTTCACTCCATTCTTCTGGCTCACTATCGATGGCCCCCATCCCCATCATCTTTTGTGCTGCCGGATTAAAAACCAAAAACTTTCCTTTGGTATCAGCCACCACAACCCCATCAGCCATAGTTTCCAGCACAGATTCCAGCAAACTGGATTTATCTTCCAAAGCTTTAGAATATTCCCGTAATTTTTCTTCAGTTTTTTTTAATTTCAGTAATGTCTCCTCAGTTTCTTTTTCTCGTCTTTCTAATTTTCGCTGCGTTTTCTTTAAGAGAGTAATATCACGTGCTACTGCGCGTACTGTTTTTATTTTTTTTCCATCAAATTCTATTTTTACTGTCTGCCCCACCCACATTTCTTTCTCCTGCTTGTTGATCATTGGGAACTCGTAGTAGGTGTCTTCCTTCAGTTTTTTGATTTGTTTCTTGTAAAAAGCAATCAGCGCATCACGGCAGTCAGTCCTTACCAGCTCCCAGTAGTGAATTTTTTGCAGCTCTTTTTTGCTATATCCGGAGAAATGCTCCAGTGCCGCATTGGCATAAAAAAATCGTCCTTCCCCGTCCAACTCATAGATCATGTCATTAACGTTCTCTACAACCTTTTTAAACCAGGATTCTATGCTTTCCAGTTTTTCCTTTTCCATCACGGATATTCTAAAAATTTATTCTGAAGCTATTCAGCTCTATAAAATCATTGTACAACAGTCAAACAAAGACTTTAATATAATATACACCCACTCCTCTTGTCTATTTGATCTAACCATTATTACCACATTGTACCTATTTCAAAATAATTTAAGTTAACCATACCATTCATCTAAATATAAACGCATTTCATCTAAGATTATAAATATTAATTAGTATTAATCTTAGTTTTGAAATAAAAAAACAAACAGCTATGAAATATCTGGTTAACATATTTATACTTTCTTCAATACTGGCATTGGCACCTGCTAAAGCCCAGGTTATGGCTTCTTCTGAAACACCTCACACAATTTCTCTGAGTGGTAAAGCATCTGATGTAGGGGGTGTAGAACTCACCTGGCAGTCGCAGCAAGTAGTGGATAATCGTACTTTCAGTATTGAGTACAGCAAGGATGGATTGAACTTTCAAGTTATTGGCAATAGTAAGTATAGCGATGGTCGCCCTTCTTTAGCCCACCTTTATCAAGACCCCCAACCTGGAACCGGGCTAAATTTTTACAGATTAAAATACACAGAGAAAGATGGAAGTCAAACCTATTCTCACATAGTTTCGGTTTTGGTCACCGATAAATATGACTCAAAATGAGCTATATAAGCTAGCACTAAAAAAATAAAAAACGCAAATTTGTTATACTTACCATCAAGGATGCTGAAGGTTTATGAATCATCAGGCATCCTTGATTTTTTTTCAATCCATTTCGGTAGATATATATTGAAAAAATAACCTGTCATTTCATTTCAAATATCAGGCAATGCGCGTAACTTTGTCCGGCAAATAATGTTTAAGTTGTTTGCTATGAATGAACACCCCTCTAAGTTTGCTTACGAAGGATTAACCTACGACGACGTACTCCTTGTTCCCGGATATTCTGAAGTTTTACCCAGGGAAACTGATACATCTACATACCTTACCAAAAACATCCGCTTGAATATTCCGATAGTATCAGCATCTATGGATACGGTAACGGAAGCTGATTTGGCTATTGCTATGGCACTGGCCGGTGGTATCGGGTTTATCCACAAAAATATGTCTATTGAGGCACAGGCCTACCAGGTAAGGAAGGTGAAACGCTCGCAAAGCGGGATGATCTTAGACCCGATCACGCTCAATATTGATGCTACCATCCAAGATGCCAAAAACATCATGCGTGAAAACAAAATCGGGGGCATTCCGGTAATTGACAGGGAGAAAAAGCTCATTGGTATTGTAACCAACCGTGACCTTCGTTTTTTGAAAGATGGAACGCTGCCTGTAAAGGACATCATGACCAAAGAAAACCTGGTAACTGCAGACCCCGGTATTGATCTTGAAGAAGCAGAAGAAATTTTACAGCAATACAAAATAGAAAAACTTCCTATTATAGATGAGGAAGGCAAACTTTCCGGCCTCATCACTTACAAAGACATTTTAAAAAATAAAGACCGCCCATTTGCCTGCAAAGATGAATATGGAAGGCTGCGCGTTGGGGCAGCTGTAGGAGTTACCCATGATATTCAAGAAAGAGTTGCGCTTCTTAAAAACGCAGGAGTAGATATTATTTCAATTGATACCGCACACGGACACTCAAGAGGTGTCATTAATGCCTGCAAAGAAATCAAAGCCACTTTCCCGGAAATGGAAATTGTTGTCGGAAACATTGCAACAGCTGAAGCTGCAAAAGCACTTGCAGATGCCGGTGCAGATGCCGTAAAAGTTGGTGTAGGCCCCGGAAGCATTTGTACCACCCGGGTAATTGCCGGTGTGGGCGTTCCCCAGCTTTCGGCTGTATATGAGACCACTCAGGCCCTAAAAGGCTCTGGCATACCCATCATTGCCGACGGTGGCATCCGTTTCTCCGGGGATATTGTAAAGGCTATCGCTGCCGGTGCCAATACCGTAATGATTGGCTCCTTACTAGCTGGTACTGACGAAGCCCCTGGCGAAGTAATTCTATATGAAGGCAGAAAATATAAATCGTATCGTGGTATGGGTTCTGTAGAAGCTATGGAAGAAGGATCTAAGGATCGTTACTTTCAGGATGCAGAAGACGACATCAAAAAACTGGTACCAGAGGGAATTGTAGGAAGAGTTCCTTTCAAAGGGTCTGTAGATGAAGTGCTGTACCAAATGGTAGGCGGCTTACAAGCTGGCATGGGGTATTGTGGAGCACCCGATATTATATCTATGCAAAAAGCCAAATTTGTAAAAATCACGCATGCAGGTGTATTAGAAAGCCACCCCCACGACATACAAATTACCAGGGAAGCGCCAAATTACAGCCGTTAATACCTCATTAATTTAAAATAATTCTTCAACATTAATATTTTCTATCTGCGCTGATTTATTTTAAGCCATTATTTTTTTAATTTGTCGGATTACTAAATTGCCAATCATAAACTTCACCTGATTTATTTTACTAAATGAGGAATGAATATTTGTGTTTTTTTTAACTGAATGCGCTCTAGAAAAGGTATCATACGAATTTCTCTTTTTGGTGGTATAGCCAGCTGGCTCGCACTCCTCATCACCGACTTGCTGGTACTTTTCAGTAATACCCACAATATTAATTCGGGCATTCCAGATGAAGTTCGTTTTCTCTTACTGGATGCGTTTTTCTTGTCATTGTTCTTCTACTATAATAATACAACCGGAGCAGCAGAACGTATCAATTTTATCGATTTACTTTGGCGGGTTTTTGTGATGGGCTTACTCACAGCCATCGTATTTTTGATAATAAATACTTTTCAGTTGCTTTTGTATGGGAGCAGGCTTGAACATGATATTTATCTAAATGTCATCTTCTACCATATTCATATGGGGCTTGTATCAGGTTTTCTGATAACGACTTTTGTGGTGTGGAAACAGTTGATTCTATATCAAAAATCAAAAAGGCTGATTAATGCCTGGCAACTGTTTGAGTATGCCTTGCTCATCAGTATTTTCTTCAATTTCTTTCCCAATCGTTCCGCAGGCCTGTCTTCTTTTATCCTGCCTTTGTCAATATTATTAATTTTAGGCATTATTTTGTCAGCTAATTTGAAATGGGTAGCGTACCTTGACTTCAGGCAAAAATGGAAAAGCATTTTTTTGGTATTAGCCATTGCTGTATTTATTGGCTATTCACTTTACAAATTGTATGAGTATCATGTAGGGGAAATTCCATTTTTCTCGATTTTTGAAAACGTTTTCGTACTTGCCTTATTTGGTTTCGCACTGAATTACAGTCTTTTTTCTCTGTTGGTACTGGTTTTTAACCTTCCTACCTCTTCTGTTTTTGAACAAAAACTGGAAGAACTTATCAATTTTCAACGGTTGAGCCAGTCTACACAAGCCGGTTATAAGGTAGACCAGGTATACCAGATTTTACTGGAAAGCACCTCTCGGGCTGTATTGGCAGATGCTGCCTGGGTTGAAATAAATCAAAATGCCAAACAGGATAGTTTACTTATCACACACAATATCTCTAAAAAAGAGGCAATCAACCTGCGCCAATATATCCGCGGACATAGCACTTTGCAGAAGGGAAACCAAGCCAATACCGTAGGTGTATATCCGGTTGACCGCCATCAATTTGATGCCAAAAAAGTAAATACACTGAAAGTTCCGGGTTACCGCTCAGTATTATGGATGTCACTGGTAGTAAAAAACGAGCCTGTTGGCGTGCTGGTCGTACTGAAAGAAGTAGCAGACGGATTCAATAAAGAAATGGTGAGTATTGTGGGTACTTTTGCCAGCCAGGCAAGTATCTCTATCGAGAACATGCAATTACTGGAAGAAACACTTGAAAACGAACGTTACCGCGAAGAATTGAAAATTGCCAACCGGGTACAGCGCAGCCTTTTACCCAAAAAACCTATCTTCAATGAAGCCTTTGATCTGACCGCTTTTTCTGAGGCTGCTGATCAGGTGGGAGGTGATTATTACGATATGTATCAGGCAAATACGCACAAATTTATCGTAATCATCGGGGATGTATCAGGGAAAGGTACTTCGGCTGCTTTCAATATGTCACAGATGAAAGGTGTATTTCACTCACTGGCAGAGCTTGACTTATCCCCTGAAGAATTTGTGAAATTTGCCAATAGTGCCTTGAGCAGGTGTTTGGAAAAAACTTCGTTTATAACAGCCTCTATACTTGAAATTGACACGGAAGAAAAAAGAGTAAACATTGTACGTGCCGGCCACTGCCCCACGCTCTACTACGACAAACATGCCCATGAAGCAAAATTCATTGAAGGCAAGGGATTAGGGCTGGGCATTATCCGAAATGATAACTTTAATAAATACGTACAAGAAAGTTCAATTCACTATCAGGCTGAAGACATTATTTTATTGTATACCGATGGTATTACTGAAGCCACAAATAGCCAAAATGAAGAATTCGGGTATGAAAGGTTGAAATGCTTCCTGACGAAGAATGCTGAAAAAAACCCCCAAAGCCTGCAACAAAAACTCATTGACGAGTTATTTAAGTTTTGTGGGCATAATGTGCTGAATGACGATTATACCACACTTATCATTAAGTTTAAATAATGAATAATGTTTGAGAACTAAAATACCACCTAAGCGTATAATTCAATGTTATGGTAAATGTGAATTCTGAGTATGTTGATGATTATTATCTGATTACCATTGATGGAGAGGTTGATGCCAGTTCATCCATACACCTCGACAAAGCCATGAAAGATGCTTTGCTCTCTGGTTTAAAAAAAATATTGGTAGACTGTAAAGATCTTCAATACATTTCATCAGCAGGATTAGGGGTATTTATCTCTTACATTCAGGAAATGGAATCTAAGCAAATCAAACTGGTTTTATTCAATATGAGCCAGAAGGTCTATAAGGTTTTTGAAATATTAGGTTTACACCGGCTGTTGACAATTACAGACTCAGAAGAGGAGGCAAAGATTATTACTGATGAACTATAGTTACAAGGCACCCTGTTCGAAAAAGCAATTACATTGTATTCGCAAATTTATTCACCAGACCCTGGATAAGTTTGACATCTCTGACATAGATAAATGCCAGATAGTGCTTGCTGTAGATGAAGTTTGCACTAATCTGATGATTCACTCTCATAACTGCAACCCTAATGAAACCATAGAACTTGTTATCAATGTGGAAGATCAGCAGGGAATCATGTTCGAGATTCAGGATTACGGAAAAGCCTTCAATTTTTTAGAATATATCGAACCTAAAATGGAAGAAATTGTTCGAACACGAAGGAAAGGTGGGCTGGGGATCATGCTCGTGAAACGCATTATGGATCAAATAGAATTTGACCGTGATGTAGTAAACAACAGAAACATTTGCAGGTTATACAAAAAAATTAACATCCGCTTAGCCTCCAAAGAAAAAAAATAACCCTTCCTTACAGAAACACAATATCATCCACAATCACTTCTCCAAACTCTTTCAAAAAAATAGCCAGTATTTTAGATTTAGACATGCCCAATTCATGCTTGAGTGATGCCGACTTTAACTTTACGTAAAGCTTTCTGTTGTTAATGTAAATCTTATCTGTACGCCGGGCAATGGGCTCTCCCATCAACCTTTCCCATGAATTGATAAGCTGGGTTTGTTCGAACTTGGCTTTTAAACGATAGGTATTCAACAATTCGTGCATTGCCTCACCTACTGTGGAGGTTTCCGATTTTCTGGCATCATAATTTGAAGGCTTCTTATCTTGCATAGGCGAGGATTTTACAAGATAAATATAAGAAGTAAACAGGGATAACCACGGATTCTATCTTTAAAAATTTCGGATTAATTAAAATAAAAACTTTATTCATGTATAGGCATCTGTCTATCAATTACTTAGCACAAATAAAAAAATAATAAGTTGATAAGCACAATCACAGTATGCTAAAAACCAACGAATTACAAATCAAACAATCCCTGATTCAACTGGTTCAAAGCATCTTCTTTCAAATTACTATCAACCAATAACGAGATATTGTACCTGCTTCCTCCATAAGATACCATCCGAACAGACAGGTCGCCTACTGCGTTCATCACTCTTTTCAGTACACCTTTTTTATTTACCATCATGTGCCCAACAATACAAATAATCGTTTGCTCTTTATCAATCTCAACTTCGCCATAGGCTTTCAGTTCCTGAATAATGGCATCAAGATGACTTACATCATCGATGGTGAGCGATACAGCTACCTCAGAGGTAGTGATCATATCGATGGGGGTTTGGTATTTTTCAAAAATGCCAAATATTTTACAGAGAAATCCATATGCCAGGAGCATGCGTGAAGACTTGATTTTGATGGCCGTAATTCCATCTTTTGCTGCTATTGCTTTGATCTCATGTCCACCTTTCTTTTCGGTAATCAGTGTACCTAAGGCTTCCGGCTTCATCGTATTCAACAAACGCACCGGAATATTGGCATATTGGGCTGGACGAATAGAAGAAGGGTGTAAAATTTTTGCACCAAAATAAGCTAACTCAGCCGCTTCATCAAAAGACAGCTCGGCCACAGGAAAGGTTTTTTTAACAATCCGCGGATCGTTGTTATGCATTCCGTCTATATCAGTCCATATTTGTATCTCCTCGGCCTCAATGGCAGCTCCGATCAAAGAGGCTGAATAATCACTACCGCCTCTTTGTAAATTATCTACCTTCCCCTTGCTGTTTCTACAAATATAACCCTGGGTAATAAACACCTGATTCTGTTGATGTGCTTCTAATAGTTGGGCAAGCTCACTTTTGATAAATGTAATATCAGGCTCATTTTCCTCATCAATGCGCATGAAATCGAGGGCTGGTAATAGCACGGCATTTATCTTTATCTCTTCAAGATAGGTAGCAAAAAGCTGGGTTGATAGCAGTTCTCCACGTGCCAGGATTTCCTTCTCAACATTTTCATTGTATGCTTTGCCTGCAACGCTTGTCAAAAAGTCAAAGTGCTCATCAATTAACTGTTTTGCACGCCTCCTGCCAGCCTCAGATTGCACAAGCGCAGGATAAAAACCCTGGTATTTCTGCAGTAGTTCAGCAATAATTTTTTCAGCTAAAGCCGTATTACCTTCAGTCAATGCCTCACAAATTGATACTAAAGTATTGGTTGTACCTGATAAAGCGGATAAAACTACAAATTTTGGTGTAGTATCTGCAGTTATCAGTTTTGCAATATGGTGCATGCGCTCCGGTGTACCTACCGAGGTGCCACCAAACTTCATTACTTTCATATGTTGAATATTTTTTATTCTTTAAAACCCAAGCATTCTTATGGCACTGATGGCTGCCTCATCCCCTTTATTGCCATGTTTTCCACCAGCCCTGTCTTTGGCCTGCTCATAGGTAAGGGGCGTCAATACGCCAAAAACCACGGGTTTGTTATACTTTATGGCTACATCTGTCAAGCCTTGTGCCACTGCATGACAAATATAATCTGAATGTGGGGTATCTCCTTTTATAACACAACCAATACAAATTACGGCATCAATTTCAGCTTGTGCTGCCAACCATTGTGCGCCCAAAGTAAGTTCAAAACTACCGGGCACCTGCTTGCTGGTGATATTTGCTTTATTGGCCCCATTTGTAAGCAAGGTTTCTAAAGCGCCCTGGTAAAGCGCTCCTGTAATTTCGGGGATATATTCTGCCGTAACAATACCAAAACGCTTATCCGAAATATCTGGAAGCCCTTCCGTGCTGTAAACACTCAAACTTTTTAGCTCCGTTGCCATATGTTTAGTTGATTCAAGAAAGTGTGAAACATAAAAAAAGGATAAGAGAGCTATCTGCCCTTATCCTCATGAAAATTTGTTTAAGCCAGACAGCTAGTTTGATACCAATCCTTCTAAACGCATCTTTTGTTTCTGCGCCTGTTGTACGTCAGTAGCCTCCGGAAATTCTTCAATAATACGATTGTATGCTTCTAAAGCACTACTGTAATCACCCATTTGCTCATATGCAAGAGCAGCCTTAGAAATATATTGCGGCGAAAAGAACTTATTCGGTTTATAATTAGCAGCTTTTTCGTATTGGCTGGCAGCTTCTTCAAAATCACCCAACTCCATGTAAGCATCGCCTACCAATGCATAGGCCCTGGCTTGTACGAGTGCATCTGAGGCAGAAAAGTCGTTCAGGTAATCGATGGCTTCTTCAAAATTTCCTTGTTTCAGATAAACAAGTCCGGCGTAATATTTAGATAAGTTAGCTGCATCTGTAAGGCTGTAGTTATCAATAATATCCAGAAAGCCATAGTTGTTCCCATCTCCCTGCAAAGCCCTGCTCAGGCTGTCAGCTTCAAAATAATAAACAGCCTGGAACATCTCTTCCTGGGCCTCTGCATTTTGATTGTCCACATAATACCGATAACCGAAAAACCCTGCGATTATCAGTGCCAGCACCCCGCCTATCACCAGAAATAATGTAGCATGTTGCTCTATATAAGATTCCGTCTTGGACAGTCTGTCCCTTAACGCATCCGGATTTTCTAATAATTCATGTTCTTCGTGCTGGGAGCCTTTCGATTTAGACTTAGGTTTCCCTCCTTTTACTCTATTAGCCATTTTTCTATAATTCCGCTAAAATTTTTGCCTTAAGCATGCTACTAAAAAACTCACAAAAGGAGCAAATCAGTGCAAGAGTGCAAAGTTACAATAAATATTTATCAACATAAAAAAAGAGCTTTGCATTTTCGCAAAGCCAAACTATTTTGAGCGTTTCTGGTTTCTTGTTGAAAGTTTGTAGTTCAGAAAGCTTTTAAACCGACTGCTTTGGAAGAGCTGCCCCGGTTGTCCGTCGGCAGCCAGCAAAAATCAAAAGTCCAGTAAAACAGCCAATCAGTCCAGTATAAAAGGATAATCTTGCTGCACATATACGTCTTTGAGCGCTTCTTCAGCTTCAGGATAAGGGGATTCGTCAGCAAACTGAATGGCTTCATCCACGATATTATTTTTCTGCTTTTCAATTTCTTTCAGGTCTTCAGCAGAAGCATATTTCTTATCAATGATGGTTTTTCTCACCTGCTCAATGGGGTCCATATCCTTGTATTCCTGCAACTCATCTTTCGTACGATACTTTGCCGGGTCAGACATTGAGTGTCCTTTGTATCTGTAGGTTCTCAATTCTAACAAAGTAGGCCCATCCCCTTTTCTGGCTCTGTCAGCAGCACTGGCCATGGCCTCATGCACGTTTTCCACTTTCATGGCATCTACCGGAAATGATGGCATATCATAAGCTTCTCCCAGTGTATACAAATCAGCCACATTACTTGACCTGGCTACAGAAGTACCCATCGCATACCCATTATTTTCAATAGCGAAGATGCAAGGCAGCTGATACATCATGGCCAGGTTCAAGGCTTCATGAAAGGCTCCCTGCCGCACGGCACCGTCTCCCATATATGTAACACATAAATTATCGGTTTTCTTATATTTTTCGGCAAAAGCAATGCCTGTGCCCAGGGGAATTTGCCCGCCTACAATACCATGTCCGCCAAAAAAGCCACGCTCTTTGTCAAACATGTGCATTGACCCGCCTTTTCCTTTAGAAATACCGGTAGCTTTGGCAAAAAGCTCAGCCATAATCACTTTAGGTTCTGCCCCGAGTGCAATCGGGTGCGCATGGTCACGGTAAGCAGTAATGTACTTGTCCCCCTCTTTCAAAGCACTTACCGAGCCTGCTGCGCATGCTTCCTGCCCTATGTATAAATGACAAAAACCCTTGATTTTTTGCCGGCCATATTGTTGTCCTGCCTTTTCTTCAAACCTGCGCATCAGGTACATGATATCAAACCACCACAAGTATGTGTCTTTGGAAAATGTTTGTTTCTTAGAGCGTGCGTTTTGTTTTGTTTTTGATTTTTCTTTAGTACTTACTGCCATAGTGTATTCGTTATCTCGTAGTTTTGAAATTTCTGCTACCAGCCTGGAGTATTTTCACTGAAAGGAACTGGATGCTCAATTATTCTCCTTATGTGTAAAAATTTGCACCCGCAAAATAAGGAAAAACATTCAACAAAAAGACCAATGTGGCTTGAAAAAATAGAAATACTCAATTATAAAAACCATGAAACAGCAAAATTAGAATTTTCTGAACAAATCAATGCATTTGTGGGTAGTAATGGAAGTGGTAAAACAAACCTGCTGGATGCCATTTATTACCTGTCTCTCACCAAAAGTGCGTTCAGTACCGAAGAACAGCAAAATATTCGCCATACTGCCCCCTTTTTTATGCTTAAAGGAGATTTTATTTTAGAAAATAAAAACTACCAAATACAATTCAGCTTCAAGCCCGGACAGAAAAAAAAAGCCCGTAACAATAAAAGGGTATATGACAAACTCAGTGAGCATATCGGAAAGTTCCCTGTGGTACTTATTGCGCCCAACGATACTGATATCATAAGAGATGGCAGTGATACACGGCGGAAGTTTTTTGATGGCATTATCTCTCAGATTAACAAACCATATCTCGAGAACCTGCTGCAATACAACCATATTCTCAGGCAAAGGAACAGCCTGTTAAAACAATTTGCGGAAAGGAACTATTTTGATGCCGACTTGTTGGAAACTTACAATGAGCCTTTGCTTGATGCTGGGCAAAAAATTTATGAGGTGCGTAAAGCGTTTTTGACAGATTTCCACCCACATTTTCATGTCCATTACCAAAACCTGTCAGCCCAAAAAGAGACAGTCAATATCCAGTACCAATCTGACCTTGAAGAACAGAATTTTGAAGGTACTTTTAGAAAAAACCTACCCAAAGACCGTACCCTCCAACGTACAACCCTGGGTATCCATAAAGATGATTTTATTTTTGAAATCAATGGACAGCCTTTGAAAAAATTTGGTTCTCAGGGGCAACAGAAATCTTTTGTGATTGCATTGAAGCTGACCCAGTTTGATATGATTAAGCATCAGAAAAAAATAAAACCCATTCTGTTGTTAGACGATATTTTTGATAAACTAGATGATTTGCGTATTCAAAAACTTACAGAAATGGTGATCAATCAATCTTTTGGGCAGCTTTTCGTAACGGATGCCCGCCCTGAACGCACCGCATCCATATTTGACCGGGTAGTCGCTTATAAAAAAGTTTTTCATATCGAGGCAGGCCAGGTGGTTTCTACACAGGACTCTGCTAAACCGGATGAAAAGCAAAAAATATCAACCACACCACAATCAAAATAGGTAATAAGATGGGAATGGAAAAGCGAATGATATATCCGAAAAAAGAAGGCATTTTAATACCTACCTGCTCAGCGATGGATTTAACCATAAAGTTAGGGCCATTCCCTATGTAAGTCATAGCACCAAAAAATACCGCAGCAATAGAAATAGCAGTCAGGTCTATAATACTGTCCGGAAAAGCTCCTTGTGCGTAAGCCACAACATCACTTACCTGCCCTATGCTGGCACCCTGTGCAGCCATGGCCGCCGTCAGAAAATTAATATAAGTGGGGGCATTGTCCAAAAAACCAGATAATATGCCTGTGCCCCAATAAAGGGTATTATGGCTAATGAGTTGTACACCTGTTTCGGATTGGGCAAACTCACCTACCAGTTCCAGAGCGGGGATCATCGTGGCAAAAATTCCGACAAAGAGATAGGCCACTTCCCTGATAGGCTCAAAATTAAAGTCGTTTCCTTTCAGGGCTTTTTTACTGGCAAACCGATAGGATAAATAGGCTACCGAAAACATGATGATTTCGCGGATATAAGAAAATTCCTGTCCGTCATACATGATGCCCGGCACCCAGTCAAAAACTTTAGGGTCAATAAAAACAGACAAAATGACAACACCTAACCAGGCAAAGTTTCTGGTGCCGGTGAGGGTTATTTTATTCGTATACTCCACAGCCACAGGATTCCCCTCTGTTTCGGGCTCCTGCTTATTACGCTTATCAATGATGTAGAAAACCCCGGCTAAAACCACGATGGCAAAAGCCCATTCCACCAAATTATGCTCCATTGTCCAGAAAAAAGGCACCCCTCTCAAAAACCCTAAGAACAAAGGTGGGTCTCCAATAGGCGTAAGCGCTCCCCCGATATTACTAATCATAAAAATGAAAAATATGATATGATAGGGTTGTATCCGGCCACGATTCACCCGGATAAAAGGACGGATCAGCAACATGGATGCTCCGGTTGTACCAATCAGGTTAGCCACTACCGAACCAATTACTAAAAGAATTACATTTACCAAAGGGGTGCCCTTTTTATCAATTTGGATCAAAATGCCCCCTGAGGCTATATATAATGAAGATAACAGTGCAATAAACTGGATATACTCTACCATGGAATGCACCGGTCCGTGAATATTATGCAACGCAAACACATAGTACCCAATCATAAAAGCTGCCAAAGCAACAGCAATTTTAGGATAGTTTTTATGCCAAAAATGCTCATAGAACAATGGCCCGGTGGCAATCATTAAAAGCAAAAGCACGAATGGAATGACCGTCCAGCCGGGAGGTGAAGCATGCCCCCCATGATCTTCATCAGCAGTATGATGTTCGGCATTGTCATCCTGGTGCCCATCCGTATGGTTTACACTAGTGGATACAGTATCCTGATCATGATCCTGATATAAGTTATTAGAGTAAGTAGTAACAGGCAATAATATACTAAGTATGAACGCAAAAATAAGTGCGATTCGCTTCATTGAGACAGTTAAATTTAAAATGGTACGCCAAAGTATGAGGTAATTCTCTGAAAAACAAAATAATTTTGAAGTATGATATTGCTCTCTGTAGACGTTGGAAATACCCGGACAAAAGTTGGTGTTTTTCAAAATACTGAATTACAACAAGTAGATATTTTTCCTACCGAGGAACTTACGCGTATTCCGAAAAAATACGACTATGCGTATGCTATTATTTCCAGTGTCAGCAATTTACCTGTCCCTACTACCCTAAAGTTTGGCAAAAAAAGGCTATTGCTTCTGAACCATCAAACACAATTACCCTTTGAAAATAAATATAAAACGCCAAAAACCCTGGGTACGGACAGGGTGGCGGCTGTTGCCGGAGCATTTAGCTTATTTCCTCAAAAAAATGCCCTGGTAATTGATTTGGGCAGTTGCACCACCTATGACTTTATAGATTATTGTGGGGTATATCATGGAGGGAGTATTGCACCAGGTTTGCAAATGAGGCTGCAAGCCATGCACACTTTTACAGCTAAGTTACCGTTAGTGAATATAAATAATCATAACATCAACACTCCTTTGATAGGAAATAGTACGGAAACAGCATTACTCAGCGGAGCAGTTAATGGCATTATTGCAGAAATCACACAAATGATTCGGATGTATACAGACAAATTTGCAGATTTGCAGATTGTAATATGTGGTGGAAATGCGACACTCCTTGCAAATGAAATTCCAATGAACATAAGCGTAATGCCTGAGCTGGTACTTATTGGGTTAAACAGTATTTTACGCTACCATCTGCCCCATCTTGATGAGTGGGAACCCACGTTGCATTGATAAATAAATTTGATTAACAGGTGAAAAAATTCTTTCTTTTTGCAGTTTGCTTTATATTCTTTCAAACATCTTGCCTCACAATATTTGCCCAGATCAACAAATCTCCCTATTCTAACCAGGGCATCGGCATGCTTACGAGCCCGGCCCTGGTTAACAACATAGGAATGGCCGGGCTGGGCATTAGCAATGGTAATGGCATACATATTAATAATGTAAACCCGGCGCTGTTATACAAAAACAACCTTACTTCGTTTGACGCTGCCCTGGGCGGTGAAATCAACAACCTTTCCAACAGCGAAGAAACAAAACAGACCATAAATGGCGGGCTTTCTTATGTAGTACTTGCCTTACCTGTAATTCCTTTACGCTGGTCTTTCAGTGTGGGACTTATGCCATACAGTACCGTGGGCTACAGTGTAACCGAAACCCGCCCGGTGGAAGAAAGTGTTGATGGCTCAACCGCACAACTCTCAGCAAATGGCAGCGGAGGTATTACACAAGTTTACCTCTCCAATGGTATTAAAATTTTCAAAAATTTTTCGGTAGGCCTTAAAGCAGCCTTCTTGTTCGGAAGTATTGTTGAAGAAACTACCTATACATTAGACTCTCTCTCCCCCGGTTTTGCGTCAACCCTTGAAGAGCGCACATCTGTTTCAGATTTTATTTTTACACCTGCCGCCCATTATAGCCTCAAGCTCGGAAAAAATATAGCGCTTAATGCAGGAGTTACATTCCAGCCCAAAGCACCTGTGTCTTCTACAGGTTTTGCAAGTTTGCAAAGAAGGACTCCGGGCCTTGATATACCCATCAGTACAGATACATTAGGTGAAGAGTCAGGAAAGATAACTTTGCCAAGTCAGTATGGCTTTGGCTTATCACTTGAAAAACCCCTCAAATACACTGTAGGAGTAGACTTCCAGCTATTCAATTGGTCAGAATACCGAAATTTCAGGGAAGATGATGAAGGGTTACAAAATGGATATAAAATAGCCCTGGGTGGTGAGATAATCCCGGATATCACTTCCGTAAACAGTTATGTTAAACGAATGCAATACCGGGCCGGTGGCAGTTATCAACTTTATCCTTACACGGTAAACGGCATACAAATTGACGGGTACAGCCTCAATGCTGGCTTATCATTTCCAGTCAGGAATTTTTCTAGCCTAAACCTTGCCGTAGAATATGGTGAACGGGGTACCACCCAAGACCAGCTCATCAGGGAGTCTTATTTTCAAATTTATATAAGTGCTACATTCAACGACAGGTGGTTTATACGCAGAAGATTTGACTGATAATTTTACCTGATTTAGCATTCCCTCATGTATGTAATAATTTCAGTGAATAGTCTACCCCAGACTCTGATTTTTTCTTTGAATAATTATATAAATAAGCAAAAAAATCATTATTTTTATTGTCAATTTTAAGAATCGGCTTTATTATTGCAGATTCTTAAAAAGAATAACCTTGGCAGAATCAGTATATCTTAATAATAAATGCAAGTAAGAAAAAGATAGAAAACCCATGTTTATCGGTTTTTCGTATAATACTTCTGATTCAAATTTTATTCTTACATATAATTTTTAACGATTAACTAACTAAATCAAACGAGAGTAAAACATGAAATCTCTTAATATTCGCAAAATTACCGGATTGGCTTTATGGATGCTGGCCTTCACATTGCAAGGACTTTATGCCCAAAATGGAAATGGTGGCGACTGGCATT
Organism: Cyclobacteriaceae bacterium; assembly: GCA_965230065.1. Lineage (GTDB taxonomy): Bacteria > Bacteroidota > Bacteroidia > Cytophagales > Cyclobacteriaceae. The sequence goes on from OZ245942.1 coordinate 6,509,686, forward strand.
GGCCTGAAGACAAAAAAACAGCCGAAGAAAAGATTGCAATATATACCGATGCCCTTAAAAATAACAACTTTGAGGTAGCAAAAAATAATTTGCAATGGCTTTTGGAAAATGCCCCGGACCTCAATCCATCCATTTATATCAATGGAGCAAAAATTTATGAAGAACTGGCTGAAAAAGCCCAGGGCGAAGAGCGGCAACAATATGTTGATAAAACGATTGAAATGTACGATAAACGCATGGAATATTTTGGAAAAAAAGCGTCCATCGTTGATCGTAAGCTCAATACAGCTTTCAAGCTTATGTACAAAGACCAAAGCAAATTTGAAGAATTGTACAACATGTTCCAAAATGCCTTTGAAGAGTATGGTAGCAAAAGTGCCTATTATAACATCTTACCATATATGAACCTTGCCAGGCTCAATTTTAAAGCCGGAAATATTACCGCAGATGATGTATTAAATGTTCATGAGGAACTCACGAATATCATTGATGAAAAAATAGCCTCAGGTAAGAGAGTGGAAAAGTTAAAAGATACCAAGGAAAAAGTGGATGCCTTACTGGTTTCTACCATAGACCTTACTTGTGATCAGATAGATTCAAAATTTGGCTCACAACTGAAAAATAACCCTGATGATGTAGAGTTGGCTGAAAAAATCCTCAAGCTCTCTTTGAGTTTCGGTTGCTCAGGTACTGATTTATTCATGAAAGCTGTGATGGTTTCTGTTGAGGCCAACCCAAACCCTGCCATGTATAAAATCATCGGTGAAAGAATGTTGGCTGAGGAAAAGCTTGATTCTGCCGAAATGTACCTTTCTAAATCCCTTGATTTGGAAGAAGACCCCGGAAAAAAAGGGGAATTGTATTATGATTTGGCCAATATCAATTACAAAAAAGGAAATAAAGTAGCCTCTCGTGACTTTGCCCTGAAGGCTGTTGAAGCTGATGAATCCCTGAAAGAAAAGGCATATACCCTCATCGGCCATATGTACATGTCTAGCTGGGAGCAGTGCAAAGAAGGAGAAAATATGGTGGAAGACAGGGCAGTATTCCTGGCCGCTTACGATATGTACCAACGTGCAGGGAATGTAGAAGGCATGGCCAATGCCAAAGAACAGTTTCCTTCAAAAGAAGATATTTTTAATTATGATATTCAGGCTGGAGATTCTGTGAAAGCCGGTTGCTGGATCAACACCAACACTACTGTACGTACTCGTGATTAACAGAAAATATTTATCATTCTTCGTTAATTACCAAATAAGTAAAGAAAAGCGCTAAACAATTAGTGAACCGGCCATTCCTGATAACTTTTCATTAGGTGTGGCCGTTTTTTTATATACCATGATTCAGAATATTTTTTTTATTATCCTGTTATTGGCATTATTAATCGGTTGTGCTGATAATAAAGATATTGACGACTACAAGCCATATGAAGGCCCCGTTATGGAAGTAGAAAACGTTGAAACACTATTTAGTGATTCGGCAGTAGTTCGGATCAAATTATTAGCTGACAAACAATGGGAGTATGAAAATGGAAACCGGGAGTTTCCTGAAGGCGTTTATATTGAGTTTTATGAAAATGACGGAGAAGTTTCTTCTACAATTTCAGCAAATCAGGGGTATTACTACAAAAAAGAAGATAAGTATAAGGCCAGCGGAAATGTAATTGTAAAAAACACCCTTAAAAATGAAGAATTGCGCACAGAAGAATTATTTTGGGAACCCACAAAACAGGAAATCAGCACAGATAAATACGTAGAAATAGAAACTGAATACGACATTTTTATGGGAAATGGCCTTACTGCCAAACAAGACTTTTCAGACTGGCGTATTTTACAGCCTACCGGAACCATTACTATAGAAGAACAGCCCTGATGAAGTTACTTGACGCGATCATACTATCCCTCTCTGCCGGATTTTTTATCATAGGCGTACACCAATTGATAACTGTAGGATTGGCACAGGCTTATTGGGTTTTTATGTTATCAACCGCTTTACTAATTTGGTATCAAATTAGAAAGCAAAGTAAAAAGAACCCTTTGCAAGGCTCAGAAAATACCCATAAAGCGAATAAACAGGGAAAAACAAAAAGAAACCAGAGAAAAAAAGCCAAAAATTAATTCGCCATCAGCATTCTGCTTATCTCAAATATTTTCATTTATTTGCTAATTGTATTTTTCTATTAATCTACCATGGATTATCCTTCTATTTATATTGTAGTTGTGTCACTTACCTTTTCGGCTTTTTTTTCAGGCATTGAGATTGCATTTGTATCGGCAGATAAATTGCATATTGAATTACAAAGTCAGCAGGGCACGCTCTCAGGGAAATTACTCTCCTATTTTTTACAAAAACCCTCCCGTTTTATTGGTACTACCCTGATTGGCAACACCGTAGCTTTGGTTATCTATGGAATTTTTATGGCCAAACTGCTTGAACCCTCTTTGATTTCATGGCTACCGCCCGCTGTCAATAATGACTTTTCTATTTTGATAATTCAAACTATTCTTTCAACCTTTTTGGTACTAATTACTGCTGAATTCACACCAAAAAGCGTATTTCTTTCCGATCCCAATGCCCTGTTATCACTTTTTGCACTCCCCATGACGGTTATTTATTATATCATGTACCCGGTGGTATCGGCCATTGTTTGGTTGTCCAAATTAACGATTGTACATGTATTAAGGCTCGATTACTCTGAAGATAAACCGGTATTTGGACTTACAGACCTCAATAATTATATTAAAAATACCCTCAATATTGACGCTGCTAGTGATGACTCATCCGAACGCCACAGTACGCGCCTGGACACTAAAATTTTTACCAATGCATTGGAATTCAAAACCATCAAAGTAAGGGAATGTATGATTCCGAGAACGGAAGTTATCGCCATTGATGTAAATGATGACATCGATGAATTGACTTTGGCTTTTATAGAAAGCGGGCATTCAAAAATCATCATTTACCGCGACTCTATTGATGAAGTAATTGGGTATACGCATTCGCTGGAATTATTTAAAAAACCCAAAAATGTTCAGGATATTCTCACTCCTATCATTATTGTACCTGAAACCATGCCAGCCAATGAATTGCTCATACAGTTCATCACTGAGCGAAAAAGCCTGGCCCTGGTAGTAGATGAATTTGGTGGTACAGCAGGCATTGTAAGTATAGAAGACATTATTGAAGAAATATTTGGCGATATACAGGATGAACATGATGACGAAGACTGGATAGAACAAAAGCTCGGTGATAATTCATATTTATTGAGTGCCCGTCATGAAATTGACTATTTGAATGAAAAGTATAACTGGGAAATCCCTACCGGAGACTATGATACCCTGGGCGGCTATATTCTTTCCATCACAGAAGATATTCCTGCGGTTGGTGAGATTATCAAAGCGTACCCTTTTATTTTTACCATTACTTCTATGCGTGAAAATAGAATTGATAACCTGAAACTTTCTGTATCAACTGAAACTGAAAAAGAATAAAACATAAGCAAACTCACAACCTTGTTTGAATTTAGTTATGAATAAGCTTACTTTTGCAGTTCTTTAAAATTTGAAACTATGGCAATAATCAGACAGATTAGAGAAAAGACTTTTTTAGTAATTGCAGTAATTGGCTCAGGCTTGTTATTATTTGTATTAACAGACCTGTTTTTTTCCAATCAGGGGCCGTTTACCGGAAGAGACACCACTATAGGTGAAATTGCCGGACAGGAAATATCCCTGGAGCAATATCAGCAGTCTATTGAAGAAATGAAATACAACTGGTCAGTAAACACTAACCGCAACCCTACTGAACGGGAAATGAATTCCATCAGGCAGCAGGCATGGGATAAACTGGTTGCTGAAATCGCTTTCCAGGAAGAATTTGATGCCTTGGGCATAGATGTCACCCCTGAGGAAGTTATAGATATGGTTCAGGGTAATAACATCAGCCCGCAAATCAGGCAAGCTTTTACTAATCCGGAAACGGGGGAATTTAACCGGGAACAGGTTGTTTCTTATTTGCAAAACATTTCGCAAATGCCCCCCCAGCAACAAGCCGCCTGGCAGGCCTTCGAGAGCAATTTGGCGCCTGCCCGTCTTCGGTTGAAGTATGAAAACTTATTGATAATGTCTGATTATGTAACAGATACTGAAGCGAAAAAAAGGTACCAACAAGAAAATACCGTTGCTGAAGCAAAATACCTGTACGTGCCATTTTATTCCGTAAGCGATTCAGCTGTAAACGTTAGTGACCAAATGCTGGAAAGTTATTTGGAAGAACATAAAGAAGAATACGAAGTTGAGCAAAGCCGTAGTATCAATTACGTATATTTTCCGGTCATTCCTTCTGAAATTGACTCAGCCAGCATTTTAGAAGACCTGGCCAAGGTGAAAGAAAACTTCCAGACAGCCGCTGACGATTCTACCTTTGCAGCAATCAATACTGATGGGGATACGCCTTTTGCAAGCTATCGTATTGATGAAATTCCTGCAGCGCTTACTGATTCTATTGCTGGCTTTGAAGAAGGTAAAGTGTATGGCCCCCTCCTCGTAGAGGATGTTTATAAACTTTTCAAAATTTCTGAAATTGTAGAGGATACTGCTTTCTACGCCAGGGCACGCCACATTCTTTTCAGAACTGAAGAGGGCAATGAAGCCGAAGTAAGGCGGGAAGCCCAGGATATCATGAATCAAATCAAAAACGGGGCAGACTTTGCCGCCATGGCACGCCAGCACAGTGATGATGGCTCCTCTGCACAGGGTGGCGATTTGGGCTGGTTTCCTGAAGGACGCATGGTAGAGCCATTTGAAGAAGCTGTTTTCAGCCGAAACACTGCCGGATTGGTCAATAACCTTGTGCAAACTGACTATGGTTACCACATTATTGAAGTAACAGAACCCAAAACCAATACACGCTATAATATTGCAACCATAGACAGGATTATTTACCCTAGTGACAACACAAGAAACCAAGCCTTTCGTAAAGCAGATTATTTTGGCGGAACGGCCACCGATAGCGAAACTTTTGCCGAGCAGGCTGCTGCAGATTCTGTTGCTGTTTTAAGTGCTGAAAATTTACAACCCAACGCCACCTTCATCCGGGGACTTGATGGAAACGCACGGTCTGTGATCCGGTGGGCTTTCAATGAAGCCGAAGTGGGCGATGTTTCAGAAGTATTTGAGCTGGAAAACGGATATGTGATTGCCCTGATCACTAAAAAAGTGGAAGAGGGTACAGCAGGCCTGGAAGAAGTGAGGGATGAAATCACCGCTAAAGTAAAAGCCCGGGAAAAAGGTGAAATCATCGTAGAAAAACTAAAGGGGATGACAGGCTCCTTGGATGAAATAGCAGATGCTTATGGGGAAGATGCATCGGTAAATTCTACCAGCGACCTCAAAATCACGGACAACTCTTTGCCTGGAGTAGGATTTGACCCCAAAGCTGTAGGGAAAGTATTTGCCCTGGAAACCGGAGAAACTTCCGAACCTTTTATGGGTGAAAATGGTGTTTTAATTATTCAAACCCAAGCCATTACCGAAGCACCTGAAATTGCTGATTACACCTCTTATAAAAACCAGGTACAACAACAGCAAAGCCAAAGGACCAGCTTCCAAATTGCCGAGGCTATTCAGGAATTTGCTGATATTGAAGACAAAAGATACAAATTTTACTAAAATCAATTTTGTATCCGCCAAAAAAGGCTGTATTCATACAAAAGAATACAGCCTTTTTTTTGCCTCTCACAGGAAGCTTATTTTCTCTAAGAAAAATATCAGATGATAAAATTCCGGTACCAGTCTGTCGTTATAAGAAAATAACGAATGTATTTTTTTCTAAAAGCTGGTTGGTATGGTGTGGTTCACTCAAATTTCAGGAAAATACCTGTTCTTCTCTTTCCTGTTCTCTACAGTATTTAATGTTATTGCAGCAAATGCACAGCAAATAAAAAGTAACCCTTCACAACAAGGTTCCTTCCCGGAAAACATGTTAAAACAATTTGTGAAAGTAAACCAAGATGTAAAAAAAATAGAACACATTTACGAAAACAAATTGATTGAAGCTATTAAGGCAGAAAACCTTGAAATAGCCCGGTTCAATACACTACTGAAAGCACAACAAAACAAGGAACTCCAAACCCTGGAAGCTTCTACTGAAGAACTGGCTGCTTTCCACGCTGCTGTTCCCAAAGTGCAGGCTATACAACAAGCCATGAGTGTTGAAATCACCAAGTTGGTTGAACAGGAAATTGGAATTGAACAGTACAAAACAATAATGCATGCTTACCAGCGCAATAATGTAGTAAAGCAAAGGGTTGATAGCATCTTTTATTATTGATATATTATTGATGCCAATAAATTACTCTTATTGGTCACTCCAACGGACGGACAATCCTGCCCGCTAACCTCTGCGGACAGAATTGTCCGCATTTACTATCAAACTCTTTTTATTTGCCTGCACTAACAGTTAATAAACTCCCCCAACAGGCCTGCTGTTCAAATCCGGCCGGTTTGCAAAAACTGGTAACTTCCGTGGCATTCCTTTCACTTCTGTCGTGTCGGTGAGGGCTTTCATAAAAGCAACAATATCATTTTTTTCTTGCTCACTCAGGTTCAACGGGTCATGAGGCAGGGTCTGAAACGGCACATCCATGCCCAAGCCAATCCCACCGCCTTTATCGTAAAAATCTACTACTTCTTCCAGGGTTTTATATACACCATTGTGCATGTACGGGGCGGTAAGTTCTACATTTCTGACCGTCGTGGTCTTGAAAGAATTTTTGTAGAAATAGGCATGTTCTTTCAGCACGCCCCTGAACCTGCCCAAATCAGTATCCATTACAGGTTGCAAAGTATCAGCTGTAACTGGCACACCCAGTACTTCCGACTCAGATTCGTGATAAAGCGGGGGTACCGTTCCGTTAAAAACCGGGGCGAAATGGCAGGTACCACAGTTGGCCTTGCCCATAAACAGATTAAACCCTCTTTTCACAGCCGAGTCAATGGCTTCAGTTTCCCCACGAACATATTTGTCAAACGGGGAATTGAAACTTTTAAGGGATACTATGTAGGAAGTCAAAGCTGTAGAAATAGTGTATTCATTAATAGTATTTTCTTTAATTTCCGGAAAAGATTCCCTGAATAGCCCTACATATTCATCGCTTTTACTGAGTTTTTCAAAAATATCAAGATAAGTGGTGTGAAACTCCCGCTCGTCGGTAATAACGTGCTGTATTTGGTCTTCCAGCATATCAGCCCGCAAATCGTAAAAGTAGCGGTCAGCATATGCAGCGTTGAGCAAGGTGGGTGCGTTTCGGTCAATGGTTCCCTCAAAATTCAAGGCATGGCTTTTGGCAAGTCCATCAGTGAATCCTTTTCCGGGCTGGTGGCAGGAAGCGCAGGAACGTTCGTTGTTTACTGATAATGCCGGGTCAAAAAATAAATAACGCCCCAGTTCCCTTAACTTTTCCGTATCTCTTTGTTCAAAAAGTTCGGTGTAAAAATAAGGGTTCAAGAAGTTTTCTGAAAAAATATTATCTTCAAAGTAGTTGACCGAATGTTTCTTGTTTAAGGGTGAAGTTTCGTAATACGTTTCAATATGCAGAGCCATTTGGGCTTCCAGCAAACTTTTATAGAGTGGGTTAATATAGGTTTTCAGAAAGAAAAGCCTGTCAAAATCTTCAAAACCGGGATTGTCATTTAAATAGTACAGGGCTTCATTCATTTTACTTTGTAATTGCCAGGAAAGTTTTTCATCTTTTTGGGCAATTACCGGATAATACACCTGTATGGCTTCAGACATCCCCTTTAACGACAGAAAAGCTTCCTGAACCGGGTCAGAAGCAACCGGGGCGTCAAACCCGGTCAGTCCCAAAGTGAACAGCCGTACCAAATGAAAGCGGGCCGCTTCAAAAATATGCCTGTCGGTGAGGTAAACCTGTCGCTGAAATTTTTGAAACTTTTGGGCATTATCAGCCAGGGCATTTGTGAGGTGAAGGATTTCTTCCTGATGATCGAACGGTAATTCACTGAAAAACAATTCTTCCAACACCTGGATGCCCTCCGGTGCTAAAACACTTAGGGAAGGAGAATTTCTTTCCAAACTCAAAAGCGGTGGCCCGTTTATATAATCATCCACAAATTCCGCATCAAGGTAGGCTGCCAAGAATTCGGTTTTTTTATAGGCGTTTCGTGTATTAAGCAACGATTTTTGCAGGGCATCGACAGCAGCAGCATCTTTTTCATGCAGGTTCTCAGCTTTCGTATGTAATTGTGCTGCCTCCCGGGAAAAGCTCAGCAGTTTATCCAAATATTCAGCTTTTACGCCTTGTGCAAGTTGGCTACTTTGCCTTTGGTTATTCCGGTGAACAAAAGCTGAAAAACAGCCTAAAATAAACAGGGTAATAGCAGTGAATAGTAAATATTGACTTTTCATATCTCTTGGGTTGGTTAGGAGGAATAGAAAAAAAGCCCGTAGACAAACATCCCGGGCTTTTTGGTAGTATATTTAGCAACTATTTCTCGATGATAAGCTTGGCTGAAGATTCTTTAAGGGTTTCAATATCCACGGTTTTCATGAAATACAGTCCGGGTTTCAGGTCAGAAACATCTACCGTTTCTAGTCCGCGAAATACTTTCATTCTTTGGCCGTTGATGTTGTAAATAGCAACGTCTACGATTTTGTTGAAATTAATTTCCCTTGAAACCGGGTTCGGTCCCCATTTCAGGCTGTTAATTTCTACTTCCAGCTCGTCCAGTCCGGTGATGGCAGACACCACGCCGTCCCAGCCCGTGATGGCATATGTCAAAGAGTTGTTGTACGGAAAAGGGTTTTCAGAAGAGGGGTGCTGCGAGTTGGCAAATAAGGTTTTCCCATCAGGGGTGTAGCAGGCACCAGTTATTTCAGCTCCCACCGGAACTACTGATAATCTTGTGAGGTCATCCACTGTAGGGTACTCAATACTCATGTCCAGCATATACATTTCACAAGCCCTGTTTGATACCCCGGCAGGAACACGACCATTGGATGTACCATTCAAATCCTCCTGGATTATCATGTATTTTTGCCCGTTTACCATCATCACGTTCAAACCGTCAGGATTAGAAAGGTGCTTGTCAGGATAAGAGGGGATTTCTGGGGAGTCTTCAAAGAAAGGCCCGCCTTCCAGGTAGGTGGTTACTTTACCTGTGGCAGGATCAAACTCAAGGACACGGCCATAATAATCATTGAAAAAGCCAGCCATTACAAAGTCTAATACCTGGTCGTCAGTTTTTGCCTCAAGACGAGGGTGGCGCATTCTCACAGGCTCCAGCCAGTGATAATCCAATACACCACCTATTTCTGCCCCTCCTTTAAACCGATCTCCTATACCATCGCGTCCGGTTTCAGTCATATAAATTTTTTCCCCATCGGTGGCCAACCACTCCAGGCGGTTAAACATGGTCGCCCCTTTTTTCAGGGCTTCTTCACTGTAATTCAGCATTTCGTCAATAGACATACTGTTCATTTTAACCCAGGGGCCGTCGGGGCCTTCTGCATCGTGTTTGTATACGTATAATTTACCTTTGGTGAAATCGCCGGGCGTATCGGCTACGAACTTGGTGAATAATCCGGGCGTGGCATCCGCTCCGGTGTATACCGTTCTATTATCAGGCATGATTACACCTCCTTCAAAAGGCTGTCGTCCCCAGTTATATTGTTTGCGGATGGCTTTGGCTTCCCGGGGGTCAATTTCTACCATCCAGTTAAAGTTTTGGTATTTTTCGATAGATTTTCCGGCAAAATCACCCGGAATATCAGTATTGATGGTAAAAGGAGATAAATCCCTCAGGACTGCAATATCATCATTACTTCCCCTAAACCACTCTTCGGCTGTCCAGATGCGGCCATCCACGATGGAATTGATGCCACCGCAGTTCATACCTGTTTCTCCTACTGTATTTGCGAAATCCACATTGAAGTAATAGCCTGTACGGCCATCTGATAAAGTCTGTTTCACAACGATCAGTGAGTCAGTGGCGGGGTCTCTTTTTACTTTAAATACCGTCATGCCTCCACCATCACCAATACTATCGTTGGCTACTACCATTTCGTGGTTTACAGAAACCCAACCCAAATCATCTGAATCAGGGGCAGTATCCGGTGTAAAACCAATAAAATCGTGCCACTGCTTGGCCAAAGCCTCTCCGGGGGCATTGCCATAAGTGGCAGTGGTCTGAACCTTGTTAGTTTGCCCTACAAACAATATTTGGTGTTTCAACGGAGAAGGAGGAAATACAACAGTCTGGGAGTTCCATGCCGTATCAATTTCCACATCAAAGAAAAATTGACAAAATCCTGAAGAGGAAAACGTCAGAAGGGCGATAAGTGTTAAATAAATGTTTCTCATTGTTAGGTTTTGTTTGGTTGAATCTGTGGGCTAATTTACAGGGAAGGAAACAGCAAAAAGGAAGGAGTTTTTTTAATTTAATGTTAAGGATTCAGATAAAAATAAAATTAACGTAATACGGCATAAATAATTGATTATCAGATATATAAAACCAAATAAACCTACAATAATTATAAAATACAGTGAAGCATTACCGGCATTCCCTCAATATTTTCACCTTAGGGTTAAGAGATTATTAAATTATGGTTAAAGTTTAAAAATACACCCTTGGAGTAATTGGGTGATTTTGTCTTTTATGCCTGAAAAACTTCAGTCAGTTCACCAAAATTAGCCGTCCGCTTTTTCGTATCTTTTGACTTTCAGATTGGACAGTTAGTTGATAAAGGTATAGCCCAATCGGAAGCCCGTTTCCATATTGGTCTTTGGCATCCCAACGTAGTTGATGTTCAAAGTACCCCTGAGACTCAACGGTTTGAACATATCTTTGCAACTTTTCACCCGTAGCCGTAAAAATTTCAAGCGTCATCATTACTTCACTTTCAAAGTTCCGGGCTGATACTTTAAAAGTAAATACAGAGGCTGATGGGTTGGGGTAAGCCTGAAACGCTTCTATCATGGGCGTATTTTCATCAACAATGGTAAAAGATATTTCCTCTTTTGCCCGGTTATGATGAATATCGGAAGCCAACAAAGTAAGCAGATACTTACCGGGCTGTAATTTTTTCAGTGGAAACCGGAGTTCCCCGGCATCATACTGATTGGGCAAAGCCGAATAATACGCATTCAGGTTCCATTCTTCATACGTTTCTTCCCCTTCCAAAATTGCTACAATGCCATGCGCCTCAGTTTCGGTAATATTGATACCGCTTGCATCGGAAAGGCTTGCAATCAGCGTAGCTTCAGGCAATACAGACTGCTCCGAACGAAAAGCAGAATTGTTCAAAAAAAGCTGGATATCTGGTGGTTTGTTGTCGGAAGAGGCTACCGGATTCCCCCCCACTTTTATAGGGGAAGTACCCAATGCATCACCCTGCCGGGTATCATGACGGGCATATACACTAATTTTTGCTTCCCCTATTTCCCGGCTTACGCTCTTGGGTATGGGAAAAGAACATTGAAACCTGCCATTTTCTACTACGGTTTTTCCCCTGAACAGCACATTTTGGCGGTTTTCATAGGTCATCACGGTTTCTGCACCTTCGTCACCCAATGTGGAAATTTGAGTTGCCTTATCGAGCACCGTGATGGAAGCTTCTCCTGTAAAAGTTGCATCCAACCGGTCGTTGTACTGCACTTCCCCCTGCATTGTAACCTTTTCTAAAGGCGCAACCATTGAGGTATTAGGCCCCTGGTCATTAATGCTGGTAACTACTATTTCTTTTTCGGGATACGCCAGTTGCATGGACGGGTCTCCCAAAAGTGTAAAATTTCGGTTTGTAGTGCCTGCAATGCCCGCATTTTTCGTTTTTCTGAAAATATCGCCTAACCGGGGCTTTTTTCCATTTTCAGTTGCGAACAGCTCCCGGTAAAAAGCCTGACTTACTTCAAATGTTGTATTGGGAAAAACAGGACGTGTAGTAGTAAACAAAGCTATAGCACCACCTTTTGGATGCAATAAAGCCAATTCGGCACCTGAGTTTCTGTGGGGGTCATCAAAGCGGCCAAACTCGCAGGTGGCCGTCATAAATACCGGCATTTTATATTCATTTTCCCAGGCGTTGATCGTGGATACATTCAGGATATTTTCATTAGTCCAGGCGGTTTCCCCTCCGTGGCCGATAAAATCAACCACCAGGCTACCCCTCTCCATCACCTGCTCAATCTTTTTGCGAACAACGGGTGAGCCTTTTCCTTTTTCCTGGGGAAAAGCATCCAGAAAAATCCGGTTTACGTTGTACTCCGGATATGCTTCTTCAACCCTGTCTGCCAGAAAATCAGACTGTAACTGGTGTTTGTTTTGGTCGCCATCATCGGCAATGAAGGTGATTTTACTACGCCAGTTGCCCAAACCCTCAGGTTGTGTAGCATAACGGATTAGTTTATCTACAACAATTTTGGCTTCTTCTATACTTTTTACCGGAAGGCGGCCAATACCGAGGTCCAAATCGTGGGTTAAATTATCTGTGCCCGCATTTTCTGGCCACTCCCCTTCCCCATCATCCATAAAACCGAAAAAGTCGTCGGAAGCATAACTATGGATATTGTGCAGGGAATGGAAGGACTGATAAGTAGGAACAAAATTTGTATTTTGCGTTGCCCTGTTTTTGTAATCATAAGAAGCATCGCCAAATAATAATACATATTTCAGTTTCCCACTGTTTTTGTACAGAAACCGAATAAAGTCCCGGATAGCAGTAACGTCCTGCTTACCGGAAGAAAATTCATTGTAAATCTGCTTCGGGGTAACCACAGCTACCGTAAGCTTATCGTATTGAATTCGGAAGTTTGCCAGTCTTTGTGCTTCATTGAGAAATTTACCATGAGATACAATCAGCAATTCGGGAGGTGACAGTGCCTGCAAATTTTGGTTGGGTACTTTTTCAACAAATACAGGACGTAGCAAATCCTTTTCCTTAAAGGCAATAAACTCCCGCAATGAGTCTGTGTACGTTTTAAATGAAATTTTACCGTTATGGTACTGAAAGTCCTGTGAAATTACATTGGTGGGTTCAGTTATGTCCCAAACCATGAGGTCATCGGGGGCTTCCAGTATCCTGAACTCAGAAATAAATTGCCCGGTGCTTTCCAACGAGCGAAAATGAAAGGCTTTACCAGAATAAGCTAATTTTTTTTTTGTATTCAGCGTAAAGTCATCGAGATATCCAGCATGACCACTACTACTTTGATAAGTAATCTTCAAAGATAGGTCGGCGCTATCAGTAACAAATGAGCTTTCTACCTCCCAGGTGTCATTACCTTCCCTGGCTTTGTAACCATACACTGAGGCGTGTGCAGCATTTACCTTTATGATTTTTTCATGTTGCCCATTAAAAGTAAAGATAAACTCACTTGGGTTAACCGATGTTGAAATAACCGAAGCAGCTACCTTTACAGGAGCATCACTGATTAAATTTTTTTCTGGTATTGAAAACTGGTAAACACTGTGTTCCTCCGTAAACCTTTCGCCATACCACTGCCTTCCCGAACCCACAATATTGGTTTCATCTATCTCATGATGGTAAAAATCATCGTATGAGTTAACTACCGTCCCCCACCAGGTAGGCAGACTTGCTCTCGTGGTTATGCGCTTACCTCTTTCTTCGGAAATGGCCAGGAAGTAATAATTAGTATCGGCGTAAATATTTTTAATGACCTTGAAAAAATCAGCCTGTTCATCGTAATATGCATTATCCGGCCCTTGCGCATAGAAAAGAAGATAATCATTTTCACCAAACACACTGTCTTGTCCATTATGCACAAACACAGTATTTTCCTGCAAACCCTGGTATCGGAACGCACTATTAGCTTGTGGCAGCATTTTGCCCCCATTTCCATAAATTTTTAAAGTGTTGGGATTTATCTTTTCGGGATTAAGCCCCAGGGTACGTAAAAAAGAATGATCTATTTTATAAACCCCGTTTTCGGCTACACCCAACTTATAGAAACTTTCGAAGGATAATACAGATTGGGCAAAGGCAACAGAAAAAGAAAAAAAAATAAACCCGCAACAAAAAAATGCCGAAAAAATCGGTGGATGAGATAATACCTTATGAATAAACTTTTCTTTGCCGGCCTTCATTGTTCCTTTTTATTCTCACGAAAAGTAGGGAAACAGGCCAAACAAAGAAAAATGCCGCTGTTAAGATATTATTATGTTTTTTGAGAGTTAGGTAACAGATATTTAATTTACTCACCAGGTAGTCTTTTTAATTTCCCTGATAGCTTTTAATATATCCCTTCTACTTACCTGCCCAACCAATTTGCCATTGTGCACTACCGGGAATTTTCTGTAATTGGTAGTAAGGAATTCGTTGGCAACATCCAGTATGTCATGATCGGCCGTAACAGTTTTCACAACCGGCGACATATAATCAGCTACTGTTTTATCGTGATAAGGCATGTTGTTATAGCCACTATCAACCAGCAATCGCAAACAATCCTTTTCGGTAAGCATGCCTACAATTTGCCGGTTTTCGTCCATCACCGGAGCGCCTGTTTGCATATGTTCCAACATAATATCTATCGCCTCATTGATAGTTAGGTCAGGTGATAAAGTAACTTCATCTTTGGCCATATATTTTACAACAGAAGGAAAATCTATGGACCGGGTTTTTGGGGTTTCTACTTTTCTACCAGTAAAATTCATGACATTAGGGTTAATGTTAAAATAAAAAAACAAGCAAAGAATAATGGTATTTTAATGTACTAAAAAATTAGAATATAAGCAAGCACACAAAAAAACAGGAAGTATGCCTTAAACTTTATGTAAAAATTGGAACCAAGCCCAAACATTGGATCTTTCAGAATAGTTATTCAGTTTTTTATTTATATTTATGCAACTATCACTTAAAATGAATGGTTTATTTTAATGATAGCAAAAAAGTCGCACGAATGCTATTTTTATCTACTTCAACTTTATTGCGACTGTTATGGAACAATTTTTCAATAAAGATACTGCTAAAACCCTAATTGCTGAACGTAGCACTGGTTCATTGTTAGAACTATTGCTAGAAACCAGCAAAGTAATTGCTTCTGAGGTGGAGCTTGAAAAAGTGGTACAAAAAATCACAGATATAGCCACCGAATTAAGCAATGCTGAATTTGGTGCATTTTTTTATAACAGAAAGTCGCAAGGAAAAGAAAACTATTTACTATATACCATTTCTGGTGTTCCGAAAGAAGCATTTTCAAAATTTCCTATACCCCGCAATACTAAAATTTTTAATCCCACTTTCACTGGAAAAGGAACGGTAAGGTATGATGATGTAACGCAGCAAAAAGATTTTGGTAAAAACCCTCCCTATCATGGCCTGCCTGAAGGCCATCTTCCTGTAAAAAGCTACCTGGCAGTGCCAGTAATTTCAATAAGTACTAAAGAAGTAATAGGGGGCTTGTTTTTCGGGCATTCTAAAGCATCAATTTTTACTAAAGAATCTGAAAAGATTGTGGAAGGCATTGCGGCACAAGGTGCCATTGCCATGGAAAATGCCCGATTGTACGAGCAGAAAAAAAACCAGGAAGAAACTTTAAGGCTGACCGTTGAGTCTACAGGCCTGGGAACCTGGGATTTTAACCCCCTAACGGGCGAGTTGAACTGGTCAGAAAGGTGCAAGGCTTTGTTTGGTTTGCCACCTGATGCTTTTGTAGACTACAACTTATTTCTCCAAAAACTACATCCTGATGACAAGGAGAGGGTTGATAAAGTGGTGCAATGGGCCCTTAATCCTGAAAGTGGGGGTGAATATGATATAGAATATCGCACCATTGCAAAAGACAGGTGGCTAAGAGCAACCGGAAAAGCTTTTTACAGTGATAAAGGCGTAGCAGTTCGTTTTATTGGTACTGTACTAGACATTACTGAACGAAAAAAGAGCCAGCAAACACTTGAGAAAAAAAGCAGGGAACTGGAATTTGCCAATGCAGACTTGAAAAATTTCACTTATACTTTATCTCATGATATCAGAAACCCGCTTACTTCTCTGCTCATGGCTACCTCAATGGCTGAAGATTATGAGACTGTCAAAGAGTATGAAGATATTATGCCCCACATCAGAAGGTGTACTCATAAAATTGATAGTATTTTAAAAGGCCTGGTAGCAATCATTCAGGAAGAAGATATCAATGAAAAGGAAGAAGATATTGACATAGCAGAAGTTATCAGTGAAATTAAAAATGAAATGGCAGATAAAATCTCAGTATGTGGCTGCATAATTAGATCCGACATTCGTAAAAAAGAGATAAGATTCCTTAAAAGTTATTTCCAGAGCATCCTTCGTAACTTACTTGACAACGCCATAAAATATGGGTCTCATGAGAGAAAAACCGAAATACTGATTGAAGTGCAAGGGCATAAAAAACATACTGAGTTTATGGTCAGAGACAATGGCATGGGTATTGACCTTGATGAACATAAAAATATGCTTTTTCAACCATTTAAACGGTTTGCATCTGAGCAGCCAGGAATGGGTATCGGCCTTTTTATGATAAAACGAATGCTTGAGAAACGAGGGGGCTCCATAAACCTGGAAAGCCAATTGGGCGTAGGCACTACTGTCCGCTTTTTCATTCCACATGATTGTTCATATGCAGATGATTTGTGAAATCGAGAATACGAATACAACTAAAAAAATCACTTATTCGTTGCTGAAGGTGATACCATTAATACACAAGACTCCAGTGGCTGCAGGGTTATGGGAATTCCGAAATTTCCTTCACTAATAACAATTTTGTCTCCTTCAAACCCGACTATCTGTTCCGAAAGAAGCTGATCAACAGCCTGATAACTTTGCTCTTCGGACAAACCCATAGCCTGCACAGCTGTTCTCGGGATTTTCAGATTAAACGATATGGCATTTTCCACATCAAAACTGGAGACAATGATAAACTGCTCATTGCCCATAAACCTGAGAAAAGCAAAAATTTTATCGGTATACCCTTTTGTATAGTTGCGATTGTGGGGATGCAAATCGTAAAAATAACCTTCGCTGAAAGCTTTGTGATGGCTTAGGTTCAATAATTTACTATAAAAATTTCTCAATGATTTTTGAGCTTCATCCAGCATTCCTCCATCAAATGCGCCTCCATTCACCCATTTCTGGTGCTCAGGCACACCCCAATAATCAAAAATAGTGGTTCGCCCGTCATCTCCGCTAAACCCACATTCGCCCAAAGCAGGCTCCCCTACTTCCTGTCCAAAATATATCATCACCGGCCCGAGATGCCACAAGGTGGTTACCACCATGCCCGGCATGGCTTTTTGAGGATTGCCCAGAAAAAATCGGGAAGCAATGCGCTGTTCGTCATGATTTTCCAGAAAACGGAGCATGTTTTTATTCCTGCCCCGCAAAAACTGCCAAATACCAGGCAGGTGGTCGGTGCTGCCATGGCCCTGCATGATGTGTTTCAGGGTATCATACAACTGCACTTTGTCATACAAATAGTCAAATTTCCCGAAGTCGATATAGTTTTGATATTCCTGCGGGTTGTATATTTCAGCAATAAAATCCAACCCGGGATATTGCTTTTTCACTTCAGGAATGACCCAGTTCCAAAATTGTACAGGCACCATCTCGGCCATATCACAACGAAATCCATCCACATTTTTTCCTGCCCAAAACAACAAAATATCACGCATCTTGTACCAGGTATCCGGAATGGGATTGAAGTAAGTAGCGCGGTTGCGTACATAATCTACGCCATAGTTGAGTTTTACGGTTTCAAACCAGTCATTTACAGTTGGGCTGGCCGTAAATTGGTCATTTCCGGTGGCTTTGGCAGGAAATTCTTCAAATTGACCATCTTTGGTAGGGAAATCATGGTTGCCCAGGGAATTGTAATCTCCGGGTACTGTGAAGGGTTTTCCGGGTATGTAGTAAAAATTATTATTCGGATCAAAGTATTTAGTTTTGTCATCTTCATCTCCTAAATCTACCACGCCTTCTGGTTTGGCATCCGAATGGTAGCTACGGGCTACGTGGTTGGGCACGAAATCTATGATGACTTTTAGCCCCGACTCATGCGTACGGTACACCAGGACTTCAAACTCCTGCATACGGTTAGGTACATTTTCCGCCAAATCAGGATTTACGTCATAATAATCTTTGATGGCATAAGGAGAACCGGCCCTGCCTTTCACCACATCGGCATCGTCCAGGGGAATGCCATGTTCTGTGTAATCTGTTAACAAAGCATGCTCAATCACCCCGGTGTACCAAACATGGGTAAAGCCCATTTTCTGGATTTCCTGTAAGGCTTTTTTCTTAATATCATTGAACTTTCCTACCCCGTTTTTTTCTAAGGTACCGTAGATGGCATTGGTAGTTTTCGTATTACCAAAAAGACGGGTAAAAATCTGGTATAGTACTATCTTTTTGCCTTCTGATTCTTCCAATAACAAGTTGGGGTCTTGTTGGGCTATGGATGCTATATTGCTATTTTCCAAGGCTGGCTATTTTTTGGCGTAAAGAAGTGAAGCTTGCATTACAAAAAAGTACTGAAGAATTGTGGTACAGGCAAGACGCCCAATGCTGTCAACCGCGCGACGGACCGTTTAAGCTCGCTCCCAAGGTCTGTGTCCTCACAGACCTGGTGTTTGTTGGCTGTGAGGACCGAGCCACGGCGGCACAGCCCACGGGGAGGAATTTCCTTAAGTTGACGACATTGGGCAAGACACCTGTACCACAGTGTTTTGCATCCGACAAATATATTTATTCGTACTTACAAACAGGGCTTGTAATTCAAATGCTTAGGCATTAGAGTTATTAGCATTCAAATCTTCAAAAGCCAGTTTCAGGCGCTTCACGAAATTATTCTCGCCTTCCCTTAGCCACTTGCGGGGGTCGTAATACTTTTTGTTGGGCACGTCGTCCCCATCAGGGTTTCCTAACTGGGTTTGCAAGTAACCTTCGTTTGCCTGGTAGTAGTTTTTCACGCCTTCCCAGAATGCCCACTGCATATCGGTATCAATGTTCATTTTAATGGCACCATACTCGATGGCTTCCCTGATTTTTTCACGAGGCGAACCAGAGCCGCCGTGGAATACGAAATTCACGGGCAATGTTCCTGTTCCCAGTTCTTTCTGAATATATTCCTGGGAGTTCTTCAGGATTTCGGGTGTCAGTTTTACGTTACCCGGCTTGTATACGCCATGCACGTTACCAAAGGCAGCAGCTACGGTAAAAAAGTCACTTACTTCTTTGAGTTCTTTATAGGCATAAGCTACTTCGGAAGGCTGGGTATACAGTTTTGAGCTGTCAATATCTGTGTTGTCCACACCGTCTTCCTCCCCTCCGGTTACGCCCAGTTCGATTTCAATGCCCATGTCAATTTTGTGCATGCGCTCGAAGTATTTTTTACTGGTTGCAATGTTTTCTTCCAAATCCTCTTCAGACAGGTCGAGCATGTGGGAGCTATACAAAGGACGGCCGTGTTGTTCATAATATTTTTCACCAGCATCCAATAATCCGTCAATCCAGGGAAGGAGTTTGCGGGCACAGTGGTCGGTATGCAAAACAACCGATACACCATAAGCTTCAGCCAGTTGATGGATGTGCATAGCACCTGAAACAGAACCTAAAATGGCAGCCTGTTGGTTTTCATTGTTCAAGCCTTTACCAGCGTAAAACTGTCCGCCACCGTTAGAAAATTGGATGATTACAGCAGATTTTACTTCACGGGCAGTCTCCAATACAGCATTTACACTATTGGTACCCACCACATTTACCGCGGGTAAAGCGAAATTATTTTCGTTGGCATAATTATATAAGTCCTGTACTTCGCTACCGTACAGCACTCCGGGCCTGAATTTAGTTCCTACATTGCTCATGATAATTCTTGTTTGCGTTGAAAAGATTGTAAATATGTTAATTCTGAATGCACAAAAGTACAAATTGGCATCTCTATTTGCCAGCCTTTGTAGTTTTTTACAACAGCAGGGTAAGCGCCGAAATGGCCGTTGTGGCAATGATAAATATCCTGTATGGTTTTTCAGGGATTTTCTTCACCACATAAAAGCCAATAAAAGCCCCCAAAGCAATGGCAGGAACCATACTTAAATTAAGTGTTAAAGAAGGCAAGGTAACAGTACCCCAAATAAACGCATGCAGTGGTAATTTGAGAAAATTGATGATGAGGAAAAACCATGCTGCCGTACCAATATAAGAATTTTTGGGCAAATGCATAGACAGCAGGTACACGGCCATGATAGGCCCGGCCGCATTACCAATCATGGTGGCAAACCCTCCGGCAAGCCCCACAATGGCAGAAAACCACCAGTTATCCGGCACTTTCACATGCTTTTGGCTATCCTTCCAAACCATCAGGCCGAGGCAGCCAAAAATGATAATGGCCATGATTTCCTTAAAAACTTCATCGGAAATCAAGTCGCCTACCCATACGCCTATGCCCAGCCCTACCGTCGCCCAGGGCAGGAGTTTGACCAGAAAATTCCATTGCGCATGGCGGTTGTAGTACGTTACAGCAAACACATCGGCAATACACAACATGGGCAGCAGAATGCCCGTAGAGGACTTACCCCCAAAAAGCATGGCGAGGATGGGCACGATGAAAATGCCCAGGCCGGGGATACCGCTTTTGGCCATGCCTACAAGGGATGCACATACCACGATCCATATCCACTGGGAGGAGGTTAGTTCTAAGATTTGCACGTATTCAATCGGTAGAAATTCAAAGTAAATATGATTGTGGTTTTTCGTATGTCGACTCGGAGTCGTACTACATACATTTTTAATAATTTTCAAAACTGACTGCTGTAACAGCATCCAGTGCTGAAAACTGAATGAGCATGGTCAGTGGTTTGGCAGAACTATGGTCATCACACTCAGCAGAAGGCCCAATGTAATAGATAAAGGTTTTTTTTCCCCTTGATGCCAATGAGTGCTTATCGGGCTTTCCCAGTAATTGCATCACTTCCTGTTGGCCTAAACCTTGTAAGTCGTCTTCTATTTCAAAAACTTCTTCCTTCATCCCATTCCTCACTCCCTCGCATCCTCCTGCATCTTCCCGAAAGGCTTCTTCATCAAAACCGGGAATATCAGCGGCTGGCTGGCAACCCGACAGGTTGATTCCCAACAACAATAAACCCAGAAAAATTAAACGCTTTTTTTCTCCCATAAAAGGTGTTGTGTATCTTCGCACGATTCTTATTCAGGGCGAAAATACAATTTCGCTGTACAATTGACAATTGAATTTCATATGCACAGGATGATATTTGCCGGATGGGTGGTTTCCCTTCTTGTATTTTTAGGGATTTTGCTACTTACCTATGCCTTTTTTGCTGAAAATGTATTGGTATACCAAAGTGCTGCACAAGAAGAGTTCTTTCTCACGCGCCATCAGATTTTCTACTTTTTACTTTTTGTTTTCCTCATTGTTAATGGTTTGTTTTATGCCCTGGGCCGAACGCTTAGCTTTACGCGTAAGGGAGAACTTTCTGCGAAACAGGTTCACCTCCGTTCCTGGCTGTTTGGGTTTGCTTCTGTGGTTAATGTGTTTTTCATCTTTTCTTTGGGCTACATCAGCCTGATTAACAGCAAAACCAGTTATGCTCCTGAAGATTTAGCCTTTATGGTGTATATAGCCCCGGTAATGCTGGCAGGAAGCATGATGTGGCTGCTTGTGGTTTTATTCAAAAAATAGCCTGTTTGCCGTATCTGCGGGTGAAGTTTTTTCGTACCACTATGGGTTCCGTAGCACAATATTTATATTTGCAATGCCAAAGGAGCAATATTTATGATTTACGTTAGCAGAAAAGAACATTTTAACGCCGCCCACAAACTGTACAACCCTAAATGGAGTGCAGAGAAAAATGCCGAGGTTTTTGGCCCCTGTGCCAATGAAAACTGGCATGGACATAACTTTGAGCTGATTGTAACAGTACGTGGCAGGCCCGACCCTGATACCGGTTTTGTGGTAGACATGAAACAACTGAGCAAACTCATTGAGAAAAAAGTTTTGGACAAGGTAGACCACAAAAACCTGAACGTGGATGTAGACTTTATGCAAGGCAAAATGCCGAGTTGTGAAATTCTGGTTGAAGAGTTCTGGAAAATCCTGGCACCCGAAATTACCAAAATGGCCCCAAAAGCTAAGCTGTACTCAATCCGGCTTTACGAAACTGCCAAAAATTATGTAGAGTTTTTCGGCGAAGGTCAACCCCGACCTGATACAATACATTTGGCCAATCCGGAAGCGATGGTTATACCTAATTAAATCCTAAACGCTAATTCGCCCGGCGTCGCAGCGGCGATCGGATGGCCGAAGCCACCGCCCCGGTCTAAATCCAAAACAATAACCAATTCACAAATACTAAATTTCAAAACATTTGAGCTTTGAGCATTTTTATTTTGGATTTGTTTTGAAATCAGGGCTTTTTTAAAGGTTCATCAATATTTTCTCCAACACGACCTGCGCTGCCACTTCCCGGTTGGCCGCCTGGGGTATCACGATAGAACTGGCGCTGTCTATCACAGCATCTTCTACAATCACATTTCTTCTTACGGGCAGGCAGTGCATAAATTTGGCATCGGGCGTGAGTTTCATCTTCTGATGGGTGAGCATCCAGTTGGGGTCGGTACTCAGCACTTTTCCGTAATCCTGGTACGATGACCAGTTTTTTACATATACAAAATCAGCCCCTTCCAAAGCTTTGCGCTGGTCGTACTCAACCGGAAAATCACCTACAAATTCTTCAGAAAGTTCATATCCTTTAGGGTGCGTAACCACTACTTCATAATCCGTTAAATGCGTCCACTCCAGGAAAGAATTGGCCACGGCCTGGGGCAGTGCTTTGGGATGTGGTGCCCAGCTCAGAACAACTTTGGGCTTTTCAGTTTGCTTGAACTCTTCAATGGTAATCACATCAGTCAGCGACTGCAAAGGATGCCGGATGGGCGATTCCAGACTGATGACAGGCACGCCTGCATATTTAACAAAACTATTAATTACCTTTTCGGCATAATCTTCTTCCCTGTTTTCCAAGGAAGCAAAAGCCCGAATACCGATGATGTCGTAATATTGCCCGATAACGGCTGCAGCTTCTTTCACGTGCTCGGCTTTGTTGCTGTTCATCACAGCCCCGTCTTCAAATTCCAGTTGCCACCCTTCTTTGCCCATGTCCATTACCACGGTATCAAGCCCCAGGTTCATGGCTGCTTTTTGGGTGCTGAGGCGGGTACGCAAAGAAGGATTGAGAAAAAGCAGGCACATAGAGCGGTTGCTTCCCATCTGTGTTTCCCGGTAAGGGTCTTTTTTAATGGCAAAAGCAGATTGCAACAGGCTTTGCAGGTTATCAACGTCTTTGGCAGCAGTGAAATGGTTCATGGCTAATCGGTAATTTTCGTCCTAAAATTGGGGGTGCAAGTTAAAAAGGAAAGGTTTTATTTTTAACAAAACGAGGTAATTGTTTAGCTAGCGGACAGGGATGCCACCGAGACCCGGTCGGAGACGCCTAGTCCGCTTTCCAATTTCTTAGGGAAGCATTTGCTGCCTCAGCCATTGGGGACGGTCGGTGGTGATGCCCGCTACGTTTAGGTTCAGGAGTTTTTTAGCTATTTTGGGGTCGTTTACCGTGTATACCTGCACTTCCAAATTTTCTTGTTGCATCCGCTTCATCAATGCTTTGTCTACCAACTTGTAGCTTAAATCCAGTCCATCCAACTTATTTTCTTTTGCAATGGCAATCACTTCGTCCAATGCATATTCTTTGAAATTTCCCCTCAGCCAGTATACAGGCACATTGGGCATTTGTTTTTTGGCTTCAATCACTACTTCTTTTCCAAAACTAATGATAACCATTTGCTCTTTTTTTTCGCTATTCTCTATGGCCTTCTTCAATACGGGCACTATTTCCGGCCCACATTTAATCTCGATAAACAGTTCTTTTCCGGAGGGTACCGTAGCCATGATTTCTTCTAAAAAAGGCATTTTTTCCCCTTTGTACTTTTTGTCTTTGTAGCTGCCCACATCCAGCTTTCTCAGTTGTGAAGATTCGGTTTCAGCCACTACAAAACTTTCCCCACTGGTTCTTTTGGTATCTTTATCATGATTGACCATGATGGCACCATCTTTAGCGAGATATACATCTACTTCCACAGCATCAGCACCCAGTTCCCAGGCCAGTTGGGCGGCAGCAACCGTATTTTCGGGTGCCAGGTAAGACGCACCCCGATGGGCTACCAGGTATTGAGCGTGTGTGTGCATTCCACAAAAAAGTATGAAAAATAATAGTGAAAACGTTCTTTTCATGATAATAGCTTTAAGTTCCGGGGTTGTAAAGCTATTAAAAATTGAGGATACACATCAATAAAAAAAGAGTTTACTTCTTTCCTCTTTGGGCTGCTTCAAAAGCTTTGACAGCCCATTTTGCTAATTCCGATTTGTCTTTTATTACATCTGCCGGAACTTCCCAATAGGGCATTCCTTTCTTCTTCTTTTCAGAGAAAAAAGGCTTCATCCCTCTGTCGTCATAATCTTTTTCAAGTTAAACGAATGAAGCTTCAAAAACGGACGATTATTATTGTTTGGCTGTTAGTTTTTTTGCCCAGGCTACTATGATATTCACTTCTTTCTTTTGGAAGCATAAGGAACAGATACATCAAGCAAAATAGCCTCCTGCAATATTTCACGGATTGTCTGAAGCTGCATTCCCTTCACATTTTCAATTTCCATACTCATCACCTGTTTACGCCCCCTGCTTTCAAGCAACTCTTGTACGTTAGACAACTCATTGCCTCTGGGAAAAGCAAATTCTACCGTACCATTTTTGGTAGGGTTGAGGTAACAAACCCAGCTTTTACGGTAATAAAACGGTATTTGATACCTGATTTTGGGTATTAAATGTAATTCATCTGTTAACAAATGATGCAGATAAAACATTACATCTCTTTGGGAACTCTCATATTCATATATGAAATCTTCAACGGCTGTCATTTATTTACACTAAATCAATGCTAAGTTTTGTAGACCGAATATTATCATCAGTATAATAAATATAACAGGATACTGGTATTTAATAAAGCAAACTTTCATCTTTATGTGATGCAGATAGTAGATTATTCTCCCCATTATCCTGTATTTAGGAGTTGTTTATAATGTTTATTATATCATAGTATGAAAAGATTCATCGTCCTATTAATTTTCAGTTTAATACCTGCTTGCCTGTTAAATGCACAAGGCCACTTGGGCGAAAACAAAGATAGTTTACTCTCAAGCAGTGATTTTGAGTTTCTTGAAGCTTTGATGAAAGATGTACTTGAGAGTTCGAGGATTTACCCCGGACAAAAGATTACCGCCGATTCCATCCCCAATAAAACAGGGAGTGTCCTTATTCGTCCGGGAGGCAGGGATAGTTACCCTTCATTCTGGATACGCGATTATGCCATGTCGCTGGAGAGTGGTTTTATTACCATGGAAGAACAAAAAAATATGCTTTTGCTAACTGCATCTACCCAATGCGACCAAACCTGGATTACTAAAGGAGGAAGCATGGTGCCTCTGGGGGCTATTGCCGACCATATCAGGATTGATGATGGCTTACCAATATATTTTCCAGGCACTTATGATGTCGACCAACAGGGCAATAAAACATTCGGAATATTTCCTCCGTATAGTGACCAATTTTTCTTTATTCACATGGCCTATTATTATGTGAAATCCACCGCCAATTCCGAAATTTTATTCAGAGAAATCAATGGTATGAGATTGATCGACAGGTTAGAACTGGCTTTTAAAGTGCCTCCTACTCGAAAAGACAATCACATTGTATTTACAACCGATGATTTCAGAGGCGTTGATTTTGGCTTCAGGGATGTAATCCAAATTACAGGTGACTTATGTTTCCCTTCAATACTTAAATATCGTGCATCTACCGAAATGGCCACATTGTTCAACATGATAAATCGTAAGGATAAGTCAACTCACTACTTAAACATCTCCAAAAAGCTAAAAAGTGCTATTCCAGCAGTATTTTTAGACCAAAAAGGAATGTTACTTGCATCAACCGGAAAAAGCAATCAACCGGATGTATGGAGCACTGCCTTGGCTGTCTTCCTGAATATTCTCGAAGGAGATACCATGATGAAAAGTTGCCATTTTCTGAGTAAAGCTTATAAAAAAGGGACTTTGGCATATAAAGGAAATATCAGGCATATTTTAACGACTGATGACTATAGTCCATCAACAGCCTGGGAAATTTCGTTAGCCAAGAAAGACACTTACCAAAATGGTGCTTACTGGGGAACACCTACCGGTTGGGTTTGTTATGCAATTGCAAAAGCTGATTACCCTCTTGCGCAGCAACTAGCTGCTGAATACATTGATGATTTAAGAGAAAATGACTACAGAAAAGGTAAAGAATTCGGAGCTCCGTATGAATGTTTTCACCCATCGGGGCATCAACAAAACCCTGTTTATTTAACTACTTTAACCTGTCCATATTTTGTATTCAGTACCATGAAGGAATAAAATTAGCCTGGAAGGCTTAACGCGGCGAATTAAGCGTATATTCACGTAGAATACAGCTCTATTTGTAGAGCTCAGCAATATCTATATTGGCAACTTCAGCAAAAAGCCCGGCTATCTTTTGGGTAACGTCTTTAAAATAGTGCTCCCCTTTTTCATACGTAGCTTTCTTTGGATTGCCAATACCGGTATCTTCTGTCACCTGCGACCATTTTCTTTCGGCCCATGCCCATCCTTCCCGGATGCCCTTGATTTTACTTTGCTTCTCCTTCCCTTACCCGGCTTCCCCTAAAGGCAA
The DNA here is from genome assembly GCA_965230065.1 of Cyclobacteriaceae bacterium. Taxonomy (GTDB): domain Bacteria; phylum Bacteroidota; class Bacteroidia; order Cytophagales; family Cyclobacteriaceae. The sequence goes on from OZ245942.1 coordinate 6,536,502, forward strand.
AACAAGCTCAGGGCGCAAATACAGCAGCAAACTGGTTTCCATTTCATCGGCATGGTCGCCCTGGTTTTCAAAATACTGTGTCTTGTCCAAAGCTTTGAACCAATTACAGACACTCAGAAACATTTTGGGATATTTCACGCCCAGTTCCCTGAGCATCGTTTTAAAATCATTGCCTCCGTGGCTGTTCAGCACCAGCAATTTGTAAATACCCTGCCGGTTAAGCACTTCAATAACATCCGATAATAAAGCCATCTGCGTACTCGGGTGCATGTTGATGTCCAGTTTGATGTCGGTTTGCCCGGTGTTGACCCCAAAAGGGATGGTGGGCAGTACCATGACTTTCGCACCATTTTCCCAGGCAATCCGGGCCGCCTCTGCTGCGATATGGTCTGCTTCAATAATATCGGTAGCATAAGGCATGTGGTAGTTATGTGCCTCAGTAGCCCCCCAGGGCAATATTGCCAGATCTATTTGTTGGTCTTTAATCGATTTCCAGTTGGCTTCAGCAAGGATGTACGGTCGCATGTTACATTGTTTTTATGATGATTTTTAATTAAGCCGAGTCACAATTTTTGCGGGTTGCGGGTTACCGGCAACCCGTAACCCGCTAACACATTCTTAATTTCCAGCAATAGCTTCAAATAAAGAAGTAACTATCGACAAAATCAGGCTGAAAGCCAAAGCCCACCAAAAATTGCTTACTAAAAAGCCAGAAATAAGGGCATCGGCCAGCAATATCATGAGCGCGTTGATGACCAGCAAAAACAAACCAAGCGTGACAATGGTTACAGGAATGGTAAGAATGACCAAAAGGGGTTTCAGGGTTACGTTCAATAAGGCAAGCAAGGCTGCCACAATCAGGGCTACCCAAAAACTTTCTACAGTTACACCGGGCAGCAGATAGGCAACCAGCATTACTGCCAATGCGGATAAGAGTAATTTGATAATCAAATTCATGGATTAGTTGTTAGGTTGATATATAAATTCATAATTACGCATGAAAAAGGAAATTGTCAAACATATTTTTGTTATACCTGGGTTAACTCATGAATCTCAACACTTGAAAAGCCGTATTCACCTTTATGGAAGGAAAAATATGTTTGATAACCGGAGCTAACGCCGGCATTGGCGAAGCAACAGCCAGGGCACTCGCAAAAAAAGGCGCACACGTAGTAATGCTGTGCAGGGATTTACATAAAGCTGAAATTGCCCGGAAGAGCATACAACTATATTCTAAAAACGATAATATTGATATTTTGCTTGCTGATTTATCGAGCTTGCAGCAAACCAGGGATGTAGCAGCGCAATTTAATGAGCAATATCCCCGGCTCGATGTGCTTGTAAACAATGCGGGCGTATTGATGGGAAATAAGAGAAAGGTATCAGAAGATGGTTATGAAATGACTTTTGCCGTAAATCATCTGGCTGCTTTTCTACTTACCTACCTATTGATGGAAAGTCTGAAAAAAAGCGAATTTGCCCGTGTTGTTAATGTTTCATCAGAAGCACACCGGTATGCTAACCTGGACCTGAATGATTTGCAACTGGAAGACAGCTACTCAGGGCTCAAAGCTTATTGTAACTCAAAGCTGTGCAATATATTATTTACTCGTGAGCTGCACCACCGTTTTCAGGGCAAAGCCATTGTAACAAATGCTTACCATCCCGGCACCATCGGCTCTAATTTTGGTCGATATGCCGGGGGTATATTCAAATGGTTTTTTCAACTGGCAAAACCTTTTTTACAAACTCCTGAAAAAGGTGCCGAAACCGGCGTGTACCTCGCCTCTCACGAACAAGTCATACAATATAGCGGCGCATATTTTATCAAGAAAAAGAAGGTTGAGCCTACCAAAGTAGCCGCCAGTGCGTACAACGCAAAGCGCCTTTGGGAAATCAGTGAAGATTTATGTGGTGTGCGTTTTTTGACGGAAAAAGGGAAACTGCAAACCTAAACCACAGGAAAAAAATACAACAAATTCAATAAAGAGCAGGTTTGATTAATTAAATTTGAAACATAATCGCATTTTATACAGATGCTATTTAAGGAAACAGTGAACACTTGTTATTTTCTTATTATATGGGCAAGAAAAAGATAATGTTTCAATCCCTCGAAGAAATGGAAAGTGAAAGACAGGCTGAATTTCTCAAAATGAGTTATGAAGAACGTTGGGATAATTTACAAAAACTCGTGCTGATAAATTTCTCCAGGTATACCGAAGATGTGGAAAATACTGAAGAAAGTCAAAAAGGCATTGTTTTGTCTAAAAAGTAAATGGATAGGTATGTTGAATATTACTTGGACTTTATATCACTTCTCAATCAGCACGATGTAGCCTATCTTATGATTGGGGGCCATGCGGTAAATTTGCATGGATACGAAAGATATACTGGTGACCTTGATTTGTGGATAGACCCTACTCCTAATAATTCAAAAAAACTCATTAAAGCAATTGATGATTTCGGTTATGATACGAAGATTTTAGAAGGAGTTGACCTCAATAAAAAGTCTCCCATAAAATTATCTGAAGGAATGTATAAAATCGAGATATTGCCTAATTTACAGGGCGATTTTAGTTTTGAAGAGGCTTATAAACGTAGAAAAACAGTTAAAATAAAAGGGATACCAGTCAATGTTATCAATGTGAAAGATTTGATTAACAATAAAGAAAAATCTATGCGCATGAAAGATGCTGCTGATGCCCATTACTTGAAAAATATCTTAAAGAATAAGAAGAAAAAGTGAAGCAATCAACCAACAATAATTCCAACAGTCAAATATACGATGTACTCATCATTGGCGCCGGGCCCTGCGGGCTTGCCTGCGGCATTGAAGCAAAAAAGCAAAATTTGTCTTATGCTATTCTGGACAAAGGCAATATTACAGAGTCTATCCGTCGGTACCCGGTCAATATGATTTTCTTTTCATCTGCCGAAATGATCTCTATTGGTGAAGTACCGTTTACTTCCCTCAATGTGCGTCCCAGTCGGGTAGAAGCCCTGAAATACTACCGGAAAGTGGTAGAGCATTTTGACCTGAATATTCATATTTTCACACAAGTGCAAAACATCGGGGGCAAAGACGGGCTTTTTGAACTGACAACCAGCAAAGGCACCTACAAAGCCAGAAAAGTAGTATTGGCTATTGGCTACTACGACATACCCCGTCAACTCAATGTGCCGGGTGAAAACTTACCCCACGTTACCAATTATTACAAAGAGCCTTACAAATACACCAAAACGAAAGCGACGGTAGTAGGCGGGGCAAATTCGGCCATCGAGACAGCGCTGGATTTATATAGAAATGGGGCTGAGGTAACCATTGTACATATATTTGATGAATTGGACAAACGTGCCAAATACTGGATTGTGCCCGATTTGCAAAACCGCATTAAAAAAGGGGAAGTAAAGGCATATTTCCGTTCCAAGGTTACCAAAATCACCGAAGAGGCTGTGCATATCGTCAATATTGATACTAATGAGGAAACCATAATTCCTACCGATTTTGTATTTCTGATGATTGGTTATCGGCCAGATGCCGAATTTATGACCAAATCGGGTATACAACTGGAGGGTGAAATGTTAATTCCTAAGATTAACCCTGAAACCTATGAAAGTAATGTGCCGGGTATTTACCTGGCAGGCTCGGTAATTGGCGGGGAAGAAACAGCCAAAGTATTTATTGAAAATGGAAAACTGCACGCCCAGCCGGTAATGAAAGATATTCTGCTGAAAATACGTGAGGATAAAGCATCATTGTTATCTAAATCCTAAGCCCTAAACCCGAAACAAAAAAGAATATTCAGTTTATTAAATTCAAAATTTTGAGGTTTTGACATTGTTTAGGGGTTAGGAATTAAAAATTAGGATTTCAAAAAATATATGCACCTGATAGACCCATATTATACAGTTATCTCGATTTCGCTCATCCTGATACTGTCTTATATTTTCAACCTGATTTCAGCTAAAACCAACATTCCCAGCGTATTATTGCTGATTTTGTTGGGTATTTTTATCAATCAGTTGGCTACATGGTTTGATATTCAAACCGGGGAAACCCTCTTTAGTATTCTTGAAATCCTGGGCATAGTGGGCTTGATTATGATTGTACTGGAAGCAGCCCTTGACCTGGAACTCAGACGGGAGCGATGGCCCATCATCTGGAAATCATTCTTAGTAGCTTTGTTAGGGCTTGTGCTCTCAGCCTTGACATGTGCTTACTTATTTCAGGTTTTTCTGGAAATTGAAGATTTTTTCACGGCATTGGTGTATGCAGTTCCTTTGTCTATTTTAAGCAGTGCCATTATCATCCCCAGTGTGGGTGGTTTAGAGCATGATAAGCAGGAATTCATGGTGTACGAAGGCACATTTTCTGATATCCTCGGCATTATGTTTTTTTATTTTTTATTAGGAAATGCTGATGCTACCCAAAAATCCGCCATATTTTTTGACGTTACCGGCAATATCCTTATTACCATTGTATTATCTGTAGTTGTAAGCTTTGCACTGGTTCTGATTTTCCAGAAACTGGAAACCAAAGTTAAGCTCTTCCTGCTCATTGCGGTACTTCTATTGCTATATTCTATCGGTAAATTATTCCACCTTTCTTCACTACTGATTATCCTGGTTTTTGGACTTGTGCTGAATAACCACCGGCTTTTCTTTCGGGGTTTTATGAAAAAATGGATTGATACCCGGGCCCTGTACGGCGTTCTTCATAATTTCCGTTTGGTTACTATGGAATCGGCTTTTGTGATGCGTACATTTTTCTTTGTCATTTTTGGGGTTACGATCACTGTTGGCTCCCTCTTGGATTACACTGTTGCCGTTATCAGTTTGATTTTGGTGGTAATATTTCTCTTTATCCGTTTTGTTTTGCTCAAATTAATTGTAAGAAAAGACATTTTACCCCAACTTTTTATTGCACCCCGCGGACTCATTACTATTCTTTTGTTTTTTAGTATTCCTGCCGAAATGCAGGTAGAAAGTTTTGATTCCGGTATTTTGCTGTACGTTGTGCTCATCACCAGCTTTGCCATGACCCTGGCCCTGGTACTTGGGGGTAAAAAAATACAGCCTTATGATGATTTTGCCGAAGATTACTGGGAACAGGTAGATGATGAAATTAACACCATTCCCACACGGGAAAAACAGGCTATGGAAGAAAAAGATAAATAGCAGAGAGCAAAGGGCATAGGGCAAGGAAACTTTGTCCCTATGCCCCTTGCCCTAAAAATTTACCCTCCCCCACACAAACCCTTGACTGAATCCCAAGGAAGCGTTATCATTACACCGGATTAAAACATGAATGAAAAGTGGAGAATAGTATCGTAATTCTGGGAGCAGGGGAAAGTGGCGTTGGCGCTGCCCTTTTGGCACAATCAAGAGGTTATGATGTTTTTGTATCTGATGCCGGAGCTATACAAGTGGAAGCACAGAATACATTGCAAAAGGCCGGGATACCTTTTGAAAGCGGGCAGCATACTGATAAAAAAATCCTGGCTGCCAATGAAGTAATCAAAAGTCCGGGCATTCCCGATACGGCGGCGATAGTGCAACGGCTGCATGCCCAAAACACCTCGATTATTTCTGATATTGAATTTGCTGCCCGGCATACCCATGCCGAACTCATCCTGATTTCAGGCACAAACGGGAAAACTACCACGAGCTTGCTAACTTATCATTTGCTAAAAACAGCAGGCTTCAATGTGGGCTTAGCAGGGAACGTAGGTATTAGCTTTGCCCGGCAGGTATTAGAAAATAGCTTCGATTATTATGTGCTGGAAATCAGCAGTTTTCAGCTAGACACCATGTTTGCCACCAAAGCTAAAATAGCGGTGCTGCTCAACATTACCCCCGACCACCTGGACCGGTACAACTACAACCTTAAAAACTACATACAGTCTAAGTTCAGGATTGTGCAAAACATGGATGAAAACGGGTACTTTATCTATTTTGCCGATGATAAAAATATCCGGAACCATCTGCACGGAAAACCCGGCTTTCACCGGAATATTCAGGCAAAACAGCTTCCCGTATCCTTGCAACAAAACGCAGAAAGCCAGGCAGCAGGCCGTTTGTCAGAAGAATCCTTTGTTTTAATTGTGCCTGGCCAGGAAGCCGAAACCAAAATTCCTTTGGAAAAATCTCCTTTGCCCGGTAAACATAATCAGGTAAATGCGTTGTCAGCCATGTTGGCAGCAAAAACCCTCGGAGTATCCGACGACATCATCGTGGCCGGACTGGAAAGTTTTTCCAACGTTTCGCACCGGATGGAACCTGCCGGAGAGATAAAGGGAGTGCGTTTCATCAACGACTCCAAGGCTACCAATGTAGATGCCGTCTTTTATGCTTTGGAAGGTATTTCCTGTAACGCTGACAAACCCAATGTGATTTGGATTGCCGGAGGTATTGACAAAGGCAACAATTATGATCAGCTAATGTCTTTGGTAAGCGCGAAAGTGAAGGCTTTGATATGCCTGGGAACAGACAGCACACGATTGATCAACAACTTCAGGGCTACCGTGCCGCAAATGACAGAGGCTGTTACCATGGAGAAAGCGGTTGAAAAAGCTTTAGGGCTTGCTACCCCGGGAGATGTAGTGTTATTGTCCCCGGCTTGTTCCAGCTTTGATCTTTTTAAGAATTACGAAGACCGGGGAGATCAATTTAAAGCTGTGGTACAGCGGCTTATGCTTCAACATCAAAACTAACAGGCATTGCAAACTCAAATTAACCTTTCGGCTATTCGGAATGTATACTTTTTGGGAATCGGCGGCATTGGCATGAGCGCGCTGGCCCGCTGGTTTCATTTACAGGGCTGCTGGGTAGGCGGTTATGACCTCACTCCTACCCCACTTACGGCTGCCCTGCAAAAAGAAGGTATTTCAGTACATTTCTCTGACGGTCCGTCGCAAATTCCGGATAAAGTCTTAGAAGAAAAAGACGCTACACTCGTGGTGTTTACCCCGGCTATTCCCAAAAACCACCGGGAATATCTTTATTTACAAAAAGAAGGCTTTACCATTTATAAAAGAGCTCAGGTACTGGGCAGTATCACCAAAGACTATTTCACCATCGCCATTGGGGGAACGCATGGCAAAACAAGTACGACGGCCATTTTAGCGCATCTTTTGAAAGATTCCCAAAAAAATTGCACGGCCTTTATCGGAGGAATTGTAAAAAACTATGAAAGTAACCTGATCGCGGGAAAAGGAAACGAGCAGCTTGTTGTAACAGAGGCGGATGAATTTGACCGCTCTTTTCTGAACCTCCATCCCAATGTTTGCATCCTGACTTCCATAGATGCCGACCACCTGGATATTTACGGACAGGATGATGAAGTAAAAGCGGCTTTTGCCAGTTTCGTGGAACAATGTGTGCCCGATGGCACAGCCATTTTACAAAAGGAAGTATTTGACCGCTTACAAAATTTATCCCGTGAAGACCTGCACCTGTTATCTTACGGGCTGGAAAAAGGGGATTTTCACGCTTCCCAACTACATTTCAAAATTGAAGACAGCCGTCCGTGTTTCATTTTTGATGTAGAATATCCAGAGGGGAAAATAGAAAACTGCCGTTTGTATACCCCCGGATTCCATAATGTGGAAAATGCGATTGCTGCGATTGCTGCCGCTTTGCATACCGGCCTGGCACCTGATAAAATCAAAAAAGCCCTGGCAACATTTGAGGGCGTAAAACGGCGTTTTGAGTATATTTTGACCGAACCCCTTATTTTTATTGACGATTACGCCCATCATCCTACGGAGATTCAGGCTTTGTTACAATCGGTAAGAGCCATCTATCCTGATAAAAAAATCACGGCCATTTTCCAGCCCCATTTGTATTCACGTACCCGGGATTTTGCCGATGGTTTTGCTGAAAGCCTCTCCCTGGCCGATGAGTTGATTTTACTGCCCATTTACCCGGCCAGGGAGTTGCCTATCGAGGGAATTTCATCTGAAAGTATTCTTCAGAAAGTAAACACCAACGCGGCTATTTGTACGAAGGAAAACCTCCTGAACAAACTGGCACAAATGGATATAGAAATACTATTGACAGTAGGTGCCGGGGATATTGACCAGTTGGTAAACCCCATTAGGGAATTTCTAAAAAAGTAGTAAAAGCATTTTTTTATAATTTCACTGCTATTTCCGGATTAATTTGCCTAATAATATGCTTCAACGAAATGGTATTTCCAGTATCATGAAAATGATAAGATGGGGGCTGTCCATCAGATGACAATAGTTGTTTATCTGATAATACCCGTTGCGTTTGTAAAGCAACCGCCCCGGCTGGGTCTACGATGGTTACTTTATCCCCTGTAATTCTTCCAATAACCGAACGCAAAAACGGATAATGTGTACATCCCAACACCAGATGGTCCACCCCTTTTTCCAGCATGGGCTCTATGTACTTCCTCAACAGGGTTTCTGCTTCTGCTGTGTCAGCTTTTCCTGCCTCTACTACTTCCACCAGCCCATGGCCAATTTTCACCATTACTTCTACATGGCTGGCAAATTTATTTGAAGTGCTCTGGAATAACTTCCCTTGTACCGTACCCTGGGTAGCCAGCACACCCACTTTTCCGGTTTTTGAATGTAAAGCCGCCGGTTTGATGGCTGGTTCCATGCCCACAAAAGGAATATCATACTTGCTTCTCAAAGTGTCAATAGCTGCCGCCGTAGCCGTATTGCAAGCCACCACAATGAGTTTGCATTGGTGGGATAATAAAAATTCAACATTTTTTTCACACAATGCAATGATTTCTGTTTCAGGGCGGGGTCCGTACGGACAATGCGCCGTATCTGCCAGGTAAACAATAGGTTCTAATGGCAGCACCTTCACCAGTTCCTGCCAAACAGAAAGGCCGCCTACGCCCGAATCAAATATGCCGATGGGTTGGTTATTCACTATCTGTAATCGTAACGTTGTATATGCTTAACTTGCTCAACCTTAGTGCCAACTTAGTAACCCAATAGACTTCAGGAGTTTTGGATAATATAGTTTCTTTCCAGCATTGATTCCGAAAACTTCCGAAGTCTTCAACAAATTTCATATTCTACATCAATCATCCACCAACTCCCGCAAATCTACAGGAACCACTTTGGAAACACCCTGCTCGGCCATGGTGATGCCGTACATAATATCTGTACTGGCCATGGTGCGCTTGTTGTGCGTAACAATGATAAACTGTGACTCCTTAGAAAACTTCTTGATGATGGTATTGAATTTATCAATGTTGGCATCGTCCAAAGGGGCATCTACCTCATCAAAAATACAGAAAGGGGCCGGCTTGAGCAGGTAAATGGAAAATAGCAGTGAAGTAGCCGTCAATGTTTTTTCCCCACCTGAAAGCTGGTTGATGGTAAGCGGCTTCTTTCCCTTGGGCCGGGCTATGATTTCAATACTGGAAGACAAAGGATCGTCAGGGTTGGTAAGGGTAAGGTCGCAATCGTCTTCTTCATTAAACAATGAGCGGAATACCAACATGAAGTTTTCCTTGATTTTATAAAATGCGTCCATGAACGTTTCCCGTGCAACGGTATCCAACTCATCAATAGTTTCGATCAAAGATGCTTTTGCCTCGAAAAGGTCTTCCCGCTCCTTGATGATAAAATCATGCCTTTCCTTGATTTCTTCAAAAGCCTCCATGGCCATGGGGTTGATAGGGCCCATGCGCTGCAAACGATCTTTTAGTTTGTTTACTTTTTCGCGCAACGCGCCAATATCTTCAACTTCTTCATATGTCTCTTCTTTCAGGATTGCATCCAAATCTACTTCAAACTCTACCTGTAAACGTTCCTTCACGGAATTGAGTGAGAGTTTGGTTTCGTTCAGTTTGTTTTGTGCTTCCATAATCAACGCATCACAATTACTGCGCTGTTGCTGAAATTCCCTGCCTTGCTTCTCGGTTTTGTCAATGTCGCCCCGTATGGCATAGTAAGCCTTCTCTGCTTCATTTACCCCGGCTTCTATTTGTTCTTTTTCAGCGTACATATCCAACAGGCTCTCTTCGTTGAAATCTTTGCTTTCAACAAGTTGCTCCAGGGCAGATGCATTTTCGTCAAGCTCCTGTTCGTTTTTTTCTATGGCTTGCTGTTTGGTATGATAGGCATCCTCCTTGTATTCTATTTCCTGCGTGATGCTCTTCAACCTGCTTTCCTGTTGGAAAAAAGCAATATTTTCTTCATTATAAGTGGTTGACTTTTCGCTCAACTCTTCATTTTCTTCTGATAAGCGTTCACTCAACTGCCTGAGATTATCTTCATATTTTAAAAGCTCCGCTTCAGCCTGGTCCAGTTTAGGCATGATGTCGTCAAACTCTTCGGTAAGCTGGCTGATTTGTGCCTCTGCGTTTTCTTTTTTCTGGGCATTGTTTTTGGCCATAGATGCCAGCTGCTCATGCTTGGTAGTTACAGAAATACGCTCCTGCTTCAGTACATTCATTTCCTCTTCCAGGTCTTTAATCAGGTTTTTTTGCGATTTTTCTTTCATCGCCACCAGCTGCCTTTGTTTTTCGGCAATGGTTTCTTCCAAATGGGTAACCGATGCTTGTAATTGCTCTAAATCTTCAGCAATTTTTTCCATGTTTTTTACCCGGCCTACCCGCTTGCCTTCAAACAAACCGACAGAGCCACCTGAGATACTGCACGGGCGCTGAAGTACCCTGCCATCCTGTGTAATGAGGGTTACTTCATTTTCTTCCGGAATTTTTTTCAGGGTTCCATTGTGTAAAATGTAAACCCCATCCAGAATATAATGCATCAGCTTTTCATATTCCGGCTCATAATCTACAATATCAATGGCAGGAGTAGCGCCTTCCAGGGGTTTTGGAGCTTTTGGGGTGAAACTTTCCAGCTTTTCGAGCACGAAAAAGTTGGCTTTTCCTTTGGTGGCATCACTCAACAAATTGACTCCCTCTAAAGCTTTATCACGCGACTCTACAACGTAGTAGTTCATAAAAGTGCCCAGATAGTGCTCTATGGCGACCTTGTGCTGTTCGCTACAGCCAAAAATATCGGAGAGCAAGGGCACATTTTCTCCCCAATCTGTATTGCGTTTCAAAAAGCGAATGGCCTCAGGGAAACCTTCCAGGTTATCTACCAAAGACTTGGTAAGATTGTACTCATTTTGCAGAGCATCTTGTTTCCGATTGGTTTGCACCAGGTTTTCTTTCAGTGCTTCAATTTCTTCAGCTTGTTCTTCTATTTGAGAAATCAAGGCTTGTTCTTCGGCCACTACATCCTCATACTGTTGCTTTAATGCACTCAACTGGGAAGAAAGCTCTCCCGAACGCAGGTCAAAATCAGTAAGATTGGAATGGTGCTCAGACGCATCGGCAGTTGTTTGTTCCAGTTCCTGCTTGGTATTATTGATCTGCACCTGTTTTATTTCCAGGGATTTTTTCAGCTGGTAAACATACTCCCGCTTTTCTTTGAGTGTGGTTTCGGCATGAGCGGCTTCTTCTTTCAAGTAAGTTGTTTTGGCCTTATGGGCCTCGTACTCTTCTTTCAGCCGGCCTACTTTTTCGGATGCTGTGCCTAAGGTTTCTTCCAGTTTATCCTTTTCTTTATTCAGGTTTTCAAGGCTCTCCGCCATTTGCCCAACACTTTCCTGGTCTTGCTGTAACTGCACTTTGAGCTGCTCCGAGCGGTTTTTCATAAAATTTAACCGCTCACTGTTAATTTGCTGTTGGTTTTCTTGTTCCCTGATTTTTTCTACAAAAGCATTGAGGGATTTCTGACGGGATGCCAGCAACTTTTCCCGCTCCATCATATCAGCTTTCAGGGCTTCTACTTTGGCCTCCTGTTCATTCAACTGCCTGCTTAGCTGAACTTTCTTGTCATTTTCTTCCGCTAATTGTTTGTTGATTTTTTCAAAAGCTTCCCTTTGTGCATGCACCGTATTCACAGCCAGTGCGACACTTCCCTCTTTGTACTCTTCTTTGGCAGCGTAATACTTTTGGGCCTGTTTGGCCTGTTTTTCCAAAGATTTAAGATTTTTCTCAATCTCAAAAAGCAAATCTTCTACCCGCTCCAGGTCGTCATCGGTGCTCTCGAGCTTGCGCATGGTTTCTTTCCGGCGTTTTCTGAACTTACTGATGCCCGCAGCTTCTTCAAACAACTGCCTTCGGGAATTATCCTTATCGTTCAGCAGGTCATCTACCATGCCCAACTCTATGATTGCATAACTATTAGAGGCAATCCCGGTATCCATAAACAAGTTTTGAATATCTTTCAGGCGACAGGTTATGCCGTTCAGCAGGTATTCGCTGTCGCCGGTGCGGTAATAACGGCGGGTAATGGTTACCTGCGAATATTCGGTGGGTAATACGTTTCGGGTGTTGTCAAAACTTAAGGACACTTCGGCTAACTGCGTGGCTTTCCGGGCTTTGGTTCCGTTAAAGATGACATTTTCCATCTTATCAGACCGCAGATTCTTGATTTTTTGCTCACCCAAAACCCAGCGGATGGAATCTACTACGTTGGACTTCCCACAACCATTGGGGCCAACAATCCCGGTTACTCCTTTATCAAAATTAATGACTACCTTATCGGCAAAACTTTTGAAACCTTTAAGTTCTAACTTGGTTAGTTGCATATTTTACGTACTACTGAAAAATGAAATATTAGGAATTTCAGTTTAATCAACTATTTTCGTAACAGAATAAAAAGACCGAAGACGGGACCGGGCCGCCGGGCGGACCGAAGACGGAAGTAAAAAACACTTCGGTCTCCGGTCTTCGGTCTTCCGACTTCAACATGCAAGTATAATAAGTGGTTATGGATAATTATATAGAACTTCTCATCTATTTACTCATCATTGTAGGCTCTGGCCTGTTGCAGGCTTTTAAGAAGAAAAAAAAATCGAAGCAGCAACCTTCTGACAACCCAAATACCCCGGACCAGCCCCGGCAACGCAGGGAAGTGTCATCCCCACAGGCAGATACTACCACGCAGGAGCCTGCTTCTTTTGAAGACATATTGCGGGAATTGATGGGCAGTGAATCCCAAACCCAGCAAAGAAAGGAGCCTGAAGAAACTTATGAACCCTACGAACCTTACAAACAATATGAGGAACGACAGAAAGAACTGAGTGATGATACCACTTATTCGGAATCTTACCAAAGGGCTGTAACTGCCGCCGAAGAAACAGAAAAGCTGGATGACCGGATTGACCTGGAAAACCTGGATGATTTTATCAAGCCCAGGCAATCTGAAGTAACATCCCGCAAAATGTCTAAGTTTGCCCGGGAGGTAAAAAGCATGTTACAAAACCCCAAAAGTGCCCGGAAGGCGGTTATTTTAAGTGAAATTTTGAACCGTAAACATTTTTAGGTTAGTAATATTTCAGGTCTGTGTGCCACAGCCCTGGGTTTTAGAAACATTTTTAGTTTTGTTTGCCAATTCCATTGAACATCATTTTATTTGTCCCTACTGTGCTGCTGAAATATCTATGTTACTCGATCCTTCGGTAGAAAAACAGGCATATATTGAAGACTGTGAGGTCTGTTGTAATCCGATTCAAATCCGCTTTCAGTGGAGCATGCAATCGCAGACTTTAGATTATTTTGAGGCAACACCTATCGGTCAATAATTGACTCCAAATCACTGGGTTGGGGCACACAATAGCGATCAGGGTAATCCTTAAAAGGTTGTCAGATTCAAGAATCCGAGACAAAATATAAATTCGAAGTTATTTGTTTAGCATGAAATTTTATTTGCAGTTTGTAAGTTTTGCTTCCCTGTTCTTTTTGGCATGGGATGCCCCGCATTGCCCCAAAAAGAACGGCAGCGGCCGACCGTCAAAAAGGTCTAGGAAATTCAATGCGGGGCATCCCATGCTTCCCCGCACAAAGCTTACGCCCCCCCCGCTGAATTTCCAGGCCACCACACAATTTCAAAAATCAAAGATTTTTCTTTTGAAAATATCTCAAATGAACCAAGTTAACTTTTTTAACCTGACAGCAATGAAGACATACTGGCTAGTATAAACCCCTATGAGAAATAAGACCTTACGCAATATTTTATATTTTTTCATTGGCATGCTGGCGTATGTTTCCCTGGCCTATCTGCTGTATTTTATTGAGCACGACAAAGAAGGCAGCAATATCAATTCCATAGGCGATACGTTTTGGTTTACCATCGTTACGCTCACAACGGTTGGCTACGGTGATTTTTATCCGGTTTCCTGGCCTGGCAGATTCATAGGGCTGGCATTTATTTTGGGCAGTATTGGTGTTATTGGTTACTTTATCAGCCAGATTACGGCACAGATTTCATCATATTTTGAAAGAAGAAAATTAGGTTATATGGGTACAAACTTTGAAAATCACATTTTAATCATCGGTTGGGACAAATTTGCCCAACAGGTGGCCAATGAAGTTATTAATACCGGAAAACAGGTGGGCATTATCACCAATGATAAAAATACGATTGACCTGATAAAGGAAGCGTACTCTGACAAAAATGTGTATGCTTTGTTTACAGATTACAGCAACCTGCAAGCCTTTGAAAATGCCAATATCACGGAGGCTGCTTCTATATTCATCAACTTTCCGGATGATACCCAAATTTTGATTTATGTGCTCAACCTGCGGGAAAAATACCCCAACCTGAATTATGTGGTTTCCCTGAACAACCCGAGTTTACGGGAAACCTTTGCCGCTGCCGGGGTGCGGTATGTAGTCTCAAAAAATGAAATGGCTTCCCGCCTGGTGGCCAGCTACACCTTTGAGCCTGATGTGGCAGAAATGGCCGAATCACTCATGACCACCGCCCTGGAAGGCAAAGACTATGATATGCTGGAATACTTTGTAACTGAAGAAAACCCTTTTGCCGGCAAAGACTACCTGGATGCCTTTGTTGATATGAAAATGAAGCACGACTGCGTATTGATGGGGCTTAATAAAAAGACTGACAATGGCCGGGATTTACTCAAAAACCCCGGCAAAGGCGTAACCATTGAAAAGGGCGATTACCTCATTATCATGTGTGATGGAATTTCAAAAAAGAAGATAGAAAAGCTTTTCAAGGTAACAGAAGGACGGCTTTTAGATTAATTAACTCAAGTTGCTACCTATGAGAAAAAGTGTTATCGTATTGCAGAATATAGTAGTTTTGAGGTTACCACACATCAAAACATATATTTTTATGCTCAACGACAACACCATTGCAATATACGTGATTTTGGACGATATTCTTCAAGCTATTGGCCATCAAGAAGATCAACAACGCCGTGTAAACGATGCGCTTATACTAACTACTGCTTTAATAGCCGCTTGGTATTTTGGGGGGAACTGGACCACTGCCTTGCATTATATGCGTTCCCATCACTGCTCCAAGATGTTAAGCTCTTCCCGTTTTAATCGGCGATTACATAGCATTGCCGTGTTAGCCGAATATTGTTTCCGTTTGTTAGGGTGGGCTTTTAAGGTCACCAACTTTAGGCAACGTTATCTATTAGATACCTTTCCAGTACGGGTCTGTCACAACATTCGTATCGCTCGTTGCCGGATGCTGCAAGGAGAGGATTATCGGGGTAAAAATACCTCTAAGCGAGAATATTTCTATGGCTATAAAGTGGCTTTAGTACTCAGTGAAGAGGGATTACCCGTAGAACTAGCTTTTATACCCGGCTCTTACAGCGATCATTCAGCTTTAGCCCGCTTAGACTTTGATCTACCCAAAGGTAGTATTGTCTGGCAAGACAGTGGATTTACCGATTACCAATGGGAAGATTTTTATCAACAAGAAGAACATATTGAGTTTGCTACACAGCGCAAGAAGAACTCTCGGCGGGGGGATAGTTTTATAGATGCTATTGCCAAAAAGTACAATCGGAAAAAGATAGAAACCGTGTTTAGTGAAATTACGGCCCGGTTTGCCAAAAACCTGCATGCCGTGACAATAGCAGGTTTTCAGTATAAAGTCTTTTTAACGATCATGGCTTACAGCCTGATCAAATATATTCAGGTATAAGTAGCAACTTAGATTAATTAGAATGAACATGGATTTGATGTTCCCTCACCTTTAAGCCGTGCGCGAAAGGTCATATTTATATCAGCTTCAACAATATCATCTTCATCGGCTGTTATTCCCCCGATTCTTCCCTCTACCCTTCCCGCTATTACTCCCTCGACTATATTTTCAACAATAAGTTGTACACCAAAAAGCAACACTTCGGAACCTCCACTCAAAACAGGATCATCTGGCCCCAATGTAATGGAGAAGGCATAAGGCTTAAATGTGCCCGGCCCAGTAGGCATGGAAAGCCCTGTAAGCCCCACTCTTGGATAATCATTTTCAGTAAGGCCGGTGAAAAAAAACATTCGAAGTTGGCCATCTTTGTCCTCATAAGCCGCGATTTCCCCCTCATACTTTCCATTGATATCACCGGAAAGGGTGGCTTCCCATTCACAGTCACAGCCAATTTGAAGCAAAATGGAATCTTTGGCATTTTGATCGGCTACACTGGTGGCAGTTACTATGTCAATCCCAGTAAAAGTAGAGGAGGCCTGATAATTTCCATTGTCGTCAATACTGCCCTGTTGGGCTTCCCAGGTGACATTTTTATCTTCCGGACCTTCGACAACTGCCTGTAATGTAATGGCTTAATCTGTTTCCAGGCATTCTTCTACCGGACTAATTTCAATACAGGCTTCACATTCCCAGCTTAAGTTCAGTGGTTCCAGTACCAGGTCACCTTGCACTCCTATAATTTTGCCATTCTCATCTTTCTCATATTCCTCAAAGCCATAAACTCCCCCATCTGGAATTGATTCATTGCTCCCGTACGAAGCCAGAATGATACCTGGTACCTCATCGTCAACTGAACCGATTTTATCGCTCTCACTTGGCTTCGCAAGATACTCAAAGTCAGGATGATCATACTCTATATTAGGGAAATCATAGCCATTAAATTCCAGATTCTCATCTACCAGATCAGTAGAGTCGTCTACATTTAAGATATCTTTAATATCATAAAGAATAATGGGGTGGGTATGAAAATTAGCAACCACCCGGGTATTCTCATCCTCTTTTGGTTTAGGATTCAGATAGATTGAGCACCAGGCAGGATCGTCAGGGTCGGTAGCATAAAAGCACTCTTGACCGGGAGGTACCCTGTAAAGCTGGGTACAATATCTGTAACAACCATCCTCTTGTTTTTCCCGGGTTTGGATAATCCATCCTCCTTCTTCGTGGGCGGTTATAGTTCCCGACTCGGAATCTACGAACGCCTGAAATAATTCGTCTTTAAATATTTCATATACATCGAGTACTTCGTAAGAAGGACATTCTTCAGAGCATTCCTCACTCACGAATTTTAAACCCTGGGCTGGTAATAAAGCAGGAAGCAGCAATCCTAATATTGTGATTAATAGTAAGTGTCTCATTTCATCAATGGGTTACAAATACACGAATGGTTTCATTTTCCTTTTTCGGAATCAGCAAGTGCGGAATCGGTTTTGGTGTGATTTTCCCTTCTTCAGAATAGCGGTAAGGGTAGTAAACGTGCCATACAGAGTCCCAGTCCTCTATATTTTGCAAGTAATTTTCTTCGCTGATGTCATCAAGTTTCCAACGCTGTATAATCTCGTCAGCGATACCGGCTACGGCTGTCTCGTCAATTTCCCTGGCAACCGGGTTTTTATCATCACCACTGCCAAGTGTTTGACCTGTAGTAGGGTTTTCATCTTCCTGGCAGGCAAACAACATCAGGCAGGGTATAAGGAAGGCTAATATAGTTTTGAGTTTCATGGGACAGGAAGTTTAGAAAATAAAAAGTCAGTTTAACAGGTGCCTCTATTCTGGAAAAAGGTGCTTTAACCTTAATACACTGAGAAAGTGAATTGTAAACATGGTAGCAGTGAAAAACTAAACAGCCATCTATGTAAAGTATCTGAAGAGCGGCTTTTGGGTTGATGTGATTTTTCTACAACTGCACTTTTAGAAGAACCTATTTCAGAATATGAACAAATTGGGCAATTATCCTTTTCCAGGCACAACCACTGTATTACCTTGCCGTTGCAAAAACCGATGAGCAGTAAAGTGCTGTTTTCAGATTTCTATTTTAAACCAAAAAAATTACCATGAAATTTTCACACCATGTTTGGGCATTTGCATGTGCCTTTTCACTACTTTTTGTTTCTGCTTCCGTTGTCAATGCCCAGGGATTGCAGACCCCGGCCCCTACCCAGGAAATAAGGACAGATTTCACCGATGAGCAACTCGAGCAATTTGTATCAGCCTCCCAAAAAGCACAGGAAGTGCAACAGGCCCGGCAGCAGGAAATGATGGCCGCCATTCAGGGCGAAGATTTGGATGTGCAGCGTTTCAACGAAATCATGGCGGTACAACAAGGACAAAAGAAAGACGGGGACGTTTCTGAAGAAGAAATGGCTTCGTTCAATGCAGCCGCACAAAAAGTGATGGAACAACAAAGATTGATGCAAACTGAAATTGCCGAATCAATTGAAGAAGTTGGCATTTCAATGGATACTTTCCAGCAAATTTCCATGGCTTACCAGCAAAGTCCGGAGGTGCAGGAAAAGGTTACTGAAATATTGGAAGGTCAGTAGACAGTAGCAGTAGGCAGCGGCAGTTGGCAGTAAAAAAAGACTGCCTACTGCCACTGCCGATTGCCTACTTAATCAATGTCTGCTAAACTAAAGACGATACGTAACCGGCAAAACCATTCTCACCTTTACAGGTTCCCCGTTGTGCCTTCCGGGGTTCCAGGCAGCAGCGTTTTTCAATACACGTTCGGCTTCTTCATCGCAGCCTGCCCCTATTCCTTTCAGCGTTTTCACTTCTGTAATACTGCCATCGGCGTCTACCACAAACTCCAAGAATACTTTACCTTCAATACCTTTTTGACGGGCTTCTTTTGGGTATTTGAGGTTTTTACTGATATAGGTATAAAATTCCTGAATACCGTTTTCTGGGGAGGGCTGGTCTTCCACTGCCGTGTAGGTACCGGTAGCATCAGGCAAGCCATACATCTGCTCACGTAACTGATGCATTTGGTAATGTTTGGTAGCAATCTTCCGCTTGTCGGCACTATTATCTACCCCCGTAATTACTTCTTCAAATGTATTGACTTCCACTCCGTTTTTCTTTTGCGGATATATCGTCCGCATATCTATTCGGAAGTCTGGATAATTGTCTGTGATGCTTTTTATTTCAGTTGCTAAACTTTTTACTTCGGCAGCCAGTTCCTCATAGGTTTTTGAAGTTTCACCCAGGCCATTTTCTTCTTCCTGGCAGGCGACTGCAAAGCAGAGTGCAAAAATAACGGTGAGTGCCATCGTCCGCAGGTTGAATGTGTACTTGATTTTTACAGTTTTCATTTTTTGATAGATTTTAAGGTTTAAAATAAGGTTTGCTGATATTTTTTGGCAATAGTTTTCCCAGCCTGATTACTTTGGGCAACCAGTGGTTCAGCAAGTGAACAAAAATTTAATACCTGAGGCTTGTGGGAAAATGTACTCCGAATCGGACTGCCGAAGCAGCCATTGCAATTTCGGAATACATCAAACCTAACATGTCCGGTGCTTGTCAAAAGAAAGTGCCAGACAAGGGTAGCTCTGAGGTTAATTTATGCTGATTTGTTTGGTAGTAAAGCCTACAAAGCTAAAGACAACTTCGGAGGCTCCTTCAGAATTGGTTAGGGCAAAATTACCGTCCAAATCAGAAACAGTGCCTGTGGTTGTTCCTTTTAACAGGATATTTACTCCGGGAAGGGGATTGCCTTCTTTGTCCGTAACTTTTCCTGAAATCCTGTCGCCACTTTTGGTAAATTTCATCAACATCTCTTGATTTGAAGCTTTGATTTCTTCAGGCTTTGCTGAGGCCGGGCTTATCTCATCGCCTCCCGACAAACTAAACGTAATGGGTAATACCATTCTAACTCTTACGGCTCGCCCACGTTGCATACCGGGGTTCCAGGCGGTGGCATTTTGCAGTACACGTACTGCTTCTTCATCGCAACCCGCACCAATGCCTTTTACAGTTTCTACATTTATGAGGCTACCGTCTTTGTCTACTACAAACTGAACGAATACTTTCCCTTCAATGCCTTTCTGTCGGGCTTCTATCGGGTACTTTAGGTTTGTGCTAACATACTCATAAAATGATTTCATACCATCAGGTGGTGTGGGCTGGTCTTCTACCACGGTGAACACTTCATCAGCACCAGCCATGGCTTGCCTGGGCAGTTTTTCCCGCAATACATTAATTTGATAATGAAGCTGCCCAATGGCCTTTTTGTCACCAGCATTGTCAACGCCTTCTATGATCTTGGAAAAATCTTCGGCACTGTTAAATGTAGGCCTTGGCTCTCCCGGAAGTACCCTAAAGTGCAATTTGTAATCGGGGTATTTACCGGTAATCGCCTGGAGTTCATGGTTCAGCACACGGATTTCTTCCTGAATATTTTCATAATTTTCAAGGGTAGCTTCTGCCTGTGCTATGCCATCTTCTTCTTCCTGACAGGAGAACACGAAAAACATAAGGGCAAAAACGGGCAATGCCCACAGCACCCTGTACTTGTTGATTTTATTTTTTGTGAGTTCCATCATTTTTAATCGTTTTAAGGTTTGAGATTTGTAAAAATGGTTGAGTACAGAAAACCCAACCCCTTGAAATAACTGGTTAACCAATATTTTCGCGTAGTCTTGTGGGTCTGTTTCTTCAATCACCTTAGCATCGGCGGCGTATTCGTGTACATCGGTGAGTTCTTTAAAGTAAAGATGCGCCAGTGGGTTGAACCAAAGCAGACTTTTAATCAGCGACATATAACACACATCATAACTGTGCCCCTCCCTGATATGTACTTCTTCGTGTGCGATGATGCGCTTTTTGTCGGCTTCCTCCATTTTGGTTTGGTTATCCCACAACAGGTAGTTGAAGTAGGACGAAATGGGTAACCGGCCGTTGGTATGCACCACCCAATATCCATTGCGGCAATACCCGTTTTGATTCATTTTGAGGTGACCTTTTCGGATAACCCGCTTTATGCAGAAAATTTGCCAGAGAAACCGCAAAAGCATAAGGGCCACCCCTACCCCATACGCCCAAACAACTATGTATTGCCAGGAAATAGTTTGCGTAGTTTGCACATTTTCACCCACACCGCCAATAATGATTTCGGGCAACATGAAAGCAGCAAAATCAGGCGAAATACTAGTGAGTTGAAGGGGCGTGCCTCCCAAAAAAGAGATTTCCAGCAAAGGCAGCATCAGCGCCAAACCGGACGAAAGCAGGAGGTAAGCCCGGTTGTATGTAAAGCTGGGCTGCCTGCGCAACACAAGCACATAAAACAGGTAGAACACAGCCAGGCAAAGGCTTGCTTCTAACAGATAGTTTAGCAGGATGTGGGTGGATATTTCCATAGTTTTAATTGTTTTAAAATTAGTCGGGGTTACAAATCCCTTTTTTTATTGACTGCGGATTGCAAACGATTCGGCGCCCGATCCGCTTGAGCAATTGCTTAACAGACTGGAAGCCTGTTTCACATTATTGTCGGGCATTTCCCCCTCCTGGCCTCCACCCGGTGAGGACACGCTACTTTCCTCCCTTGGGGGAGGTGAGGTGGGGGAATAAACCTCTCATTAAAATTCTTAGTGGACAGGCAAGATGCCCGGGGCACATAGCCTGTTGCACTTCACAAACCAGCCATTGTACCGGCCGTATCCGGTTTATTGAGCAGCTGAATGTTTTGTCCGTCTATTTTGAAAGTAAGTGGCATTGTTACCCGAACGGGAGTGCTGCCTTTCCTGGCCGGTTGCCACTGTACTTTCAGTTTATTAAGCACTTTTATAAATGCTCCATCTGCCTTATAGGCTTCATAACTGTCTGACCCGCTGCTGAACCCTTTCACAATGTTGGGAGAGGCAGCGGCATTGCCCACAGTGAATGCTACTGTTACTTCCCCTTTCAGGTCATAAAAGGTGAAAACATCATTTTTCATAAGTTCTTTCACCATGATTTTTTCAAAATAATCATAGCCGCGTACTGGCACAGGCAGTTGGTCCACATCTTCCAGGTTGGAAGGCTCTTTATCATACATAGCCCTCGCACTTCGAGAGAAGCTGTCGTTGATGATAGCTATCTTTAATTTTGAGTAATCCACAGAATCTTCCGTGAAAATGAACCTGATCCAAACCAGTTCGGGGTATTTTCTTGGATCAGCCTGATGTGCCCTGAATTTCTTTAACCTTTTTTCCCTTTCTTCTTTCGTATCGGAAGGCGTATGCATCATATCGGGATGCTGAGCTACTACCACATCACTGCCGGGGTTTTCTTGTCTTTTAGCACCTACCAGGTCCAACGCCTGTGGATTTGTAACCGGCATTTCTGCCATTATTTTCATGCCAGCATCAGTAATATAATAGTGCTGGTTCACATCATCGGTATCAAAGTAATACCAGAAAGAATAATGGATATTGTGGTGAGCGGCTTTCAACGAAACCATTTTTTGTTTTAGCGTCTCCGGAATCAGGTCATATTCTGGAAAACCAGAGCTTCTTGTACTTTCCGAACTTATCGCGGAATCAGTTTCTGATTGCCCAAAAGGATTTACTACAGCCAAGTAGCTGACAACTAGCAACAACAGCAGAAACCCAAAGAAAATGATTTGTTTTTTGCCCAGCATTTTTAGTTTTATATTTAGGTAAAACTTCAACGAACAAGCTTCCGTCTTTAACCCTTATCTTCGGTCTCCGGACTATCGTCTCCTTCTTTCAAATCCTCCTCCACATACTTCATCATTTGCTCAAACTCCCGGATGTCCATGTCATTTTCTTTGGCGAAAAAGGAAACCAGATTTTTGAAAGAGCCGCCGAAATAGTTCTTCATAAAGGTTTTCAGGTAATAATGGCTGTATTCACTTTTTGCTACCAGTGGATAATATTCATGGGTTTTGCCGTATGCGGTGTATCCCACAAATCCTTTCTTCTCCAGAATCCGCACTATGGTAGATACGGTGTTGTAGGCCGGTTTCGGGTCAGTCATTTTTTCCAGGATGTCTTTTACAAACCCTTTTTTAATTTGCCAGAGAATTTGCATCACTTGTTCTTCTGCCTTGGTCAGTTCTTTCATATTAAATAGGCTTTTCGTACGAATATATCTCAAACATAAAACTAAATTTTTAGTTTAACAACTATTTTCTTAGTTTTTACTTTTTTTTGCATGCCCACTGTCCTTTCATCAGAAGATTATTTAAACAAATCAATTAAATTGGTAGCAATTAATATCAATATGCTATTTACTTATGAGAAAAAACCTTTTCAACCTTCCACAACCAGCTTTATTGTATATCATAATTTACTTACTCATGGCAATCACAACCGGTTGCCAGCACCCCGATTCCAAGATGGCTGCATCAGCCCAAAAGGCACTCTCCACCTTTGAAATTGATTCCGGGTTTCAGATAGAGCTGGTTGCCAGCGAACCCCTGGTGGCCGATCCGGTGGCGATGGAGATAGATGAAGACGGACGTATGTATGTGGTAGAAATGCACGGCTACCCCCTGGATAAAAGTGGCACCGGAAAAGTAAAACTGCTTACCGATACCAACGGTGACGGGCGGATGGATGAAAGTACTGTTTTTGCCGATAACCTGATGCTGCCCACTGGCATCATGCGCTGGAAAAAGGGCGTACTGGTTACAGATCCTCCGGATGTTTTGTACCTTGAAGATACGGATGGGGATGGTAAAGCCGACATTAAAAATACCATACTTACCGGGTTTGCCGTGTCCAATCCCCAGCATAATTTAAATACCCCTTTGCTGGGTATAGATAACTGGATTTACCTTGCCCATGAACCATCGGTAACCACACAGTTTTATGAGGAAGCGTTTGGAGATAAAGGAAGTGAAATTTTCTATCCCGGAGTGCCAGACAGCCCCCACTTGCCTGAAAATTCCGGTGGCCGCAATGTACGCTTCCGTCCCGGTACACATCAACTGGAAATGCTGTCCAGCAAGTCTCAGTTTGGACAAACCTTTGACGATTGGGGCCATCATTTACTCTTAACCAACTCCAACCATGTTTATCAGGAGGTCATTGCCACACGCTATCTTGAGCGCAACCCTGACCTGCTGGTTTCCAATGCTACCCAGTCCCTCTCTGACCACGGCAATGCCCCGAAAGTATTTCCCATCACCAAAAACCCCGAGCACCAGCTCCTTACCAATGTAGGGATTATCACCTCGGCCTGTGGCCTCACAATGTACCAGGGCGGTGCTTTTCCGACAGGCTTTGAAAACGTTACCTTTGTGGCCGAACCGGTGAGCAACCTGGTGCATGCCGACCGGTTGGGCGATAAGGGAACCACCTTTACTGCCAGCCGTCTTTATCCCGAAAAAGAGTTTCTGGCTTCTACCGATGCCTGGTTCCGACCGGTCAATATGTACATTGGGCCGGATGGTGCGCTGTATGTGTTAGACTATTACCGGCAAATTATTGAACACCCTGAGTGGATGGCAGAAGAAGTGGTGCAATCGGGGGCGCTTTACAATGGTACAGACCAGGGCCGGATTTACCGCATCACACCCAAAGGAACAAAACCTGCAAACTGGAATAAAAAACCATTGCCCGGCGGTTTTACAACAGAAGAACTGATAAAAGCCCTTGCCCATGACAACATTTGGTGGCGGCGGCATGCCCAGCGCCTGCTGATAGCCCAAAATGAGGAAAAAGCTGTTCCTTTGTTAAAGAAAATGGCACAAAATACCAAGGCTCCTTTCGGCAGGCTGCACGCTTTATGGACGCTGGAAGGATTGGGAAAACTTTCTCCGAAGTTGATTATGCAAGCGTTGCAAGACACGGTACCGGGCATACGTGAAAATGCAATCAGGCTGGCTGAGCTTCATCTCAATGAGGTTCCTGAGCTTACCGAAGCCTTGCTGGCTTTGCAGGAAGATAATGACCCTAAAGTTAGGTTTCAGTTGCTTTGTACCCTGGGTTTTATTGACACGCCACCCGCGGCTGAGGCAAGGCAAAACCTTCTGTTTGAAAATTTACAGGACGAATGGATGCAGATTGCAGCCCTTTCAGCAACTTCTTCCCGGGGAGATGTTTTGCTCGAGGCTGTTTTGGCCCGCTATCAGGAAGATAATGCCGCTTATGCATCACTTGCTGAACGACTTAGCGCGATGGTGGCTGCAGGTATAGAATCCTACACAATTCAGCGGTTGATCAAGAAAGCTACAGCCACTGGAGCAGCAAATAGCGCATGGCAGGCCCCGGTACTGGAAGGGTTGGCAAAAGGAATCACAAGCAATGCATCTTCTGCGGTTGGCCCGGAACAGCAAAACCAACTTATTCATGCCTATTTTAACCACCATTCAATTTCGGTGCGACAGGCAACCCTGGACGTGCTGAAGGCGGCTGGGCTTTCAGAAGGTAGCGATACTGAAGCTGCTATGCAACAGGCCCAACAAGTGGCAGGCAATCGAAATTTAACCGCAGAGCGGAGGGCTGAAGCTATTGCCTTTCTCGCCTTGGGCAATCTTGAAACTTACGACTCTTTCTTTAAAGAAATGATCGTTCCTGCCGAACCCATGCCCGTACAGAAAGCAGCACTGTATGCACTGAGTGCCAAACCTGGCACAACGGTGAGCCGGTATGTACTGGAAAAATGGCCTGTGCTGACACCCGAACTGCGCAATGCTGCCATCAACACATTTATGGGCAAGCCCGAGAGGATCACTTTGCTCCTGGATGCCATTGAAGAAGGCAGCGTACAGCAGACAAGCATCGGCTGGGGGCGAAGTGTAGGGTTGATGACCGTGAAAAACGATACGCTCAGCACAAGGGCCCGGGCCATGTTTGGCAAAAAAGATGATCAATCACAGGAGGTTATCCTTCAGTACCAGGCTGCCCTGAACCTGGAAGCCAACCAGCAAAAAGGACAGTTGGTTTTTGAAAAAAACTGTGCGATTTGCCACCAGATGGAAGGGGCTGCCGGCACGCCTTTCGGCCCGGACCTGGCTACGATTAAAAACCGACGCCCGGCCTCCATCATGGCAGATATACTGGCTCCCAACCTCTCCATTGCAGATGGTTACGATTTATGGACGGTAACGCTGAACAACGGGGAATTGCTGCAGGGAGTGATTGGGAGTGAAACTTCTACCGCCCTTACCTTGCGCAATCCGGCAGGACAGGAAACGACCATTGCCCGCAAAGACATTGCTTCATTACAAGCCCTGGATGTTTCGGCCATGCCGATGGGGCTGGAAAATCAGATTAGCCAGCAGGAAATGGCCGACTTGCTGGCCTATATCCAGCAGGTGAAATAAAACCAACCCCACATCCTGCACCATCATGCATTGCATTGAATGGGCCAGGATTGTTTCATTTATGGTTATTCCCCGGAGTTGACCTTAATCGTACTTTAGGGCATCCCTTTTCTGGCCGAAATAATCTATCAACTTATGTACAAATCAGATTGATTTTTAGATTAATCTAAAATTTTTATTTTATATATCTAATATTAATATTAAGTTTGTAGAAACAATATTTAAGATATGATAAAATTTGTACTTGCTTCTTTCCTGACCATACTCTCGTTCACTGTCAAAGCACAACAAACTGCCACTATCCGGGGAAGCATCTCTACTGACAACGGCCCCATTCCCGGGGCTACCGTACAAATCGTGGGCACCGCTACAGGAACGGCTTCTGATAATCAGGGAAAATATGAGCTCACAGATATTCCACCCGGTAACCTGACACTGGAGTTCCGGTCTATTGGGTTTCACAACCTGAAAAAAGAAATACAACTGGAGGCCAATGAAACTTTATTGGTAGATGTTTCTCTGGAAGAAAATAATCTGGGGTTGGATGAAATTGTTATCACAGGCACCATGAAGCCGACTTATGTAACGGCTTCACCCATAAAAGTGGAAGTGGTTACCTCTGAGCATATCAATACATTTATTCCGGCTGCGGCCTCATCGGTGGTGGAGGGACTAAAACTCGTAAATGGCATTCAGGAAGTAGTAGCCTGTGGGGTTTGCTTTACCAACAGCATCAGCATCAACGGCCTGCCGGGGCCTTATACCGCCGTGCTCATGGACGGTACGCCCATGTACGGCAACCTGGCGTCTGTATATGGACTGAATGGTATCCCCAATATGATTATTGACCGGTTTGAGGTTATCAAAGGCCCCAGTTCTACGCTTTACGGATCGGAAGCAGTGGCTGGTGTGATCAATATTATTACCAAAGATCCTGACAAACAACCGTTGTTTTCGATAGATGTCATGGGTACTTCTCATTTGGAATCATTCGGGAATTTGGCAGTAGCCCCAAAAGTTGGGAAATCCAGCGGTTTTATCGGGCTGAACTATGCCTACATCAACGATTTTGATGACCGGAATGAAGATGGCTTTGGGGATATGGTGAACCTGGACCGTTATTCCCTTTTTACCAAATGGGATATTCACCGGAAAAGCGGGAAAAAATTTACTGTTGCTGCCAAATATTATTATGAAGACCGGCGGAACGGGGTAGAAGAATTTTTGAAAAACCGGAATTATCGTGAACTCCGTGGCAACGACAGCATTTATGGAGAGAGTATATATACCAACCGTACAGAGATTTTTGGTACGTATGAACTGCCCACGAATGAAAACTTCCGGATTGATTATTCCCTCAGCCATCATCTGCAAAACAGCTATTACGGAGCCGATTATTACGAAGCTGAACAAAGCATTGGGTTTGCCAATTTTATCTGGGACAAACAGCTTACCGACCATTCCCTGTTGGTTGGCTTCACCTCAAGGTACCAGGGCTATGACGATAATACCATCGCCACTGCCGATTCGGTAGCAGGGGCCGTCATAAATGTGCCGGATAACCAATTCATTCCGGGCATATTTGTCCAGGACGAGTGGGAAATTTCTGATAAATTTACGTTGCTAACAGGGGCACGGCTCGACCACTACGAAGCCCACGGAGCCATTTTTTCGCCCCGCCTGAACATGAAATACAAAGTGGGCGACTGGACCACCCTCCGTGGTAACTTTGGCACAGGCTTCCGCATTGTAAACCTGTTTACCGAAGACCATGCCTTTGTTTCGGGACAACGCAAGGTAGAGATTACCGAAGCCCTGAAACCAGAACGGTCGTACAACGCCGCCTTGAATATTAACCATGTTTTCACCTTAGGCGACACACAGGGTATGATTGATATTGATGGCTATTACACCTACTTTACCAATAAAATAATCCCTGATTACAGCGACCCGAACAAAATTATCTATGCCAATACCAATGGGCATGCCATTACCAAAGGGCTGGGTGTTACAGTATCGCAAGAGTTTACATTCCCGATGGGTATCAATTTTGGATTTAATTTACAGGATGTAACACAAACAGAACCCAACGCTGAAGGAGAGCTGGAAACTACAGATATAGAATTTGCCCAAAAATGGAGTGGTATCTTTACTGTCAATTACCTGTGGAAAAAGCCAAAAATTACTTTTGCCTACACAGCCAGGCTCACCGGCCCCATGGCATTGCCGGAAGTGTATGACCTTGACGAAAACGGAGATCCTCTGCCCTATCCCCGCCCTACCCGCTCAGAGCTATTTTCTTTTCATAATTTGCAGGTGTCCAAAGATTTCTCGGGTAGTTTTTCAGTGTATGCCGGGGTGCAAAATATCTTTGATTATATACAGCCCATTTCTCCGCTTACGGGCTACAACGATCCTAACACATCTACCGGATTTGGGGACTATTTTGATACCTCTTATGCTTTTGCCCCCATTCACGGGCGGGAGTTTTATTTGGGCGTGAAGTGGAGTTTGATGAAAGAATAACGAAAAGTATCTGTCATTTCCTGTAAGGTACACAAGAAGTGCCGAATACTTTCACTCGTATCTAAACAGAATGATTTTAAAGCAATTCTTGATTACCACCATTTTTTTCACATTGATTTCTTAAGGAAAATATCAAATTCGCCTTCCATCATTTTATCATCCGTTAAAGCAACAATTCTGCTTTCTTCAGCCCTGCTGGCCCAGGGGTCATTTTCAATATACTCATCTCCCTGAAAATAAAGTTGAGTTATAAGTTCGTCATGCCCTTCGGCCTGCACCCGGTAATGAATGTGCCGTGGGCGAAATTGTCCGCCATTGTCATAGGGTGCTGGTAAAATACTCATAAACTCATATCTTCCCTCTTCATCTGTTTCAATACGTCCCCTGAATTTGAAATCAGAAGTTGAATTATCATACGCTCCCTCATCATCGGCATGCCATACATCTACAATGGCCTCTGCTAAGGGTAGAGAACAATCATCTCCACCCAGTACTTGCCCACGGATGAGGATGGGCGTTCCTGCTTCATTCAAAATGTTAAGCGCGGTACGGAAAGGGGCATTGGCCCGGTAAAAAGGCCCTAGAATATCTTCACCGGTGGTGCAGTCAATATTTTGCCCATTGCCTTTTTTTTTGCAATGCATCAAAGTGGCAAAGGGAATGCCTGCAAGGGCAATGGTGGTGGTTTGAAGAAATTTTTTACGGGTTTGCATACTGATAAACCTTTATATTAAAAATTAATATTTTCACTCAATACCCCACCTTTTTTGTGCAATGTTGAACCTCTGACAACCACAAAACAGGTTTGGCCTTACAATACCCCCATTCCAAGCTCCTTCCCTTACATACAGGAAATAAACCCTTTTCCTGGCTATATGCAAACCCAGACAGATAATTGTGTTACAAAAGAGTGCTCAAATGTATGAAAGCAACTCTTCTTTAATGACTAAAAGAGATACTTTGTCGTAAAGCAGATGTATCAATAAAGAAGCAAGATTATTATATGTTTTTTTACTTGCGTAAAACATAAAATACGATTATTTTGTGTAGTATTAATGAATTTTAAATATGTTGGCTATGAAAAATATCCTAAAAGTAACTGGTATCGCCCTGCTATCTGTATTTTATGCCTGCCAGAGTAATTCAAATGACGTGAATTTAGAAAGAAACACATGGAATTGGAGTGTTAACAAATCTGAAGAAGAGCAAAAAATAGCTTTAATGACCGATGCTTTTAAAATTGCTGATTATGAAGATGCCCAAAAGCATTTCCAGTGGTTGATCAAAGAAAATCCTAAATTACATCCCAGCATTTATGAACATGGATTAAACATTTACAAGGAATTAATAGATGCTTCACCAGACAAAATTACAAAACGGAAATTAACAACAGAAATGGAGAAAATTGCCAGTCTTCAGGAAAAGTATTTTCCGTAGCAGATTCCCCTCTCACTATCAAGGGGTTACTTCCTCGCTCCCCGCCTAAAGCAAAATACATACATAACAATAATTTTAAGGACAGAAATAGCCAGTATTAAGTTCCTACCTAGATGGAATAAGAGAAGATGTTGATTTAGAAGCGAAAAGGGTTTTTGAAACTATGCCTTATTGGGAACCGGGAACAAATGGAATAGGAATAAAATTAATAGTTCCAGTAATTTTTTCAATGGAATAAGACTTTCTCCAACTAGCTCTTACAGCAGAGTGTGTTACTTCCTCGCTCTACCCGTAATAAATATTTCGCTAAATCAATACCCAATCACGATTACTTCGTATTTGTAATCCTGGTACTCATTATCTACTTTAACTTTTGAGATCGTTACCTCATACTTGATATCTTCCCCTTTGGCAGGTTTGGAAATTTGCGGCACCCAGGCCAGGGTATTATCCCCATATCCTTTTTGGGCTTTATAATAGGTCAGCTCCACCTGTGCATCAGGGCCTTTCATGCTTACCTGGCTCTCTGAAAAATTGGCCTTGGGAATGGAGAATGACCAGGTAGCAAATACCAGATCATCAATTACATAACCCGCGGGGGGCCAGGGTATGAATTCCAGTTTGTCATTTTCAGCACTGTTTTTTCCGTCCCCTATCACCCACAGGGCATTGGTGCTGGCCGTAGAACCAAACCCAAACTCATGGGCTTTGGAGTACAAAATCCAACGCCGGTGCCCCAGGCTTTCGTTACCTGAATCACGGATGTATGTCGTAATTACATTGGTGCTGCCTTGTCCGCGCCCCAGGTTTGATTTACCGGCCGCCTCTGCACCATCGTCTGTGTAGCATTTCCAGTCTTTAGGAGGACTGTGGTCCAAATCACCATTGGCCAGCATCATGAGTGCTGCCTGCTGGCATTTTTTGTTTTTTGCTTCATCAAAAGAAATATCATCGTTCAACCCTACCTGACGGCGGTAATAGTTGATTTGCTGCATAGCTCCGGCATACACTTCTTCAGGCAGCGTACCTGCCGCGCACTCGTCCTTATCCCCTGACCAATCTTTGAATGAAGCATGGGAGGCCAGGTAATTATCTTCAAAATCTTTGATGGCCTGTTCGCGCTCGGTGAGGGCAGCAGGTTTACCGGAATCATCATTGGGATCAACATTGCCATTCCCACTGTTGGCATCCGGTGAAGGCTCATCTTCAGTACACTGGACGAAAAATAAGATAAAACAAAGTAATAGTCGGGTACTATATGTAAATAGGAAGCGAAATCTTTTTAAAGCAATCATAAAATAGTATCTTTTGCGAAGATGCTATTATAATATTTTACTGTTTGTTTACAGCGACATAACCATCGCATATATTACTTTATTGATAAATAATTTGATTATTAATAAAAAACAAGGAAAATTCTTCCAATTCGCATGTCCCATCCAGTAAAGAGGGGTGTTCTGTAAATCCAGAGACTTATTTATAAATGTACATCCTTTTCAAGCTCACGCACAACATTTTTACTATATTGGAGGCAATTCAAGATAACACCTACTTTTCTTCAACCTAAAACTAACCTAATTCAATAATGAAAGGAACCCTTGTTTCCATCATGGCACTTGCCTTTGCCTCTTTATGGGGATGTGCTACCCCCGAACCTGAACAAACCGAACAACCTACCAACATCATCCTGCTCATGGGCGATGACCACGGGTGGGAAGAAACCGGCTATAATGGGCACCAATACCTGCAAACGCCCGTACTCGATGAAATGGCCGCGAAAGGGCTTCGGTTAGACCGCTTCTATTCTGCCTCCCCGGTGTGCTCACCCACCCGGGGCAGCGTCATCACCGGCCGCCACCCCAACCGTTACGGAACATTCACACCCAATTGGTCCATCCGGCCAGAGGAAATTTCTATCGCCCAAATTCTGAGGGATGCCGGATACTACAGTGGGCACTTCGGCAAATGGCACCTGGGGCCTGTGCAGGCAGCTTCCCCCACCAACCCGGGCGCCATGGGTTTTGACACCTGGCTATCGCATGATAATTTTTTTGAGATTGACCCTACCCTCTCCCGTGATGGAGCGCCTCCCCAACAGTTTACTGGAGAAAGCTCTGAGGTACTCATTGACGAAACCATTCGCTTTATTGAAGATGCCCAACAAAAGAATCAGCCATTCTTTTCAGTGGTATGGTTTGGCTCACCCCACGAGCCTTACAGCGGGCTGGAAGAAGACCTGGCTCTGTACCAAAACTTGCCGGATAGCCTGAGCGAGCATTTTGTTACCCTTACTTCCATGGAAACCGGGCGTCCGGTGGAGCGGCCACTGGACTCAGTGCTCGTAGAGCGTTACGCTGAGATTACGGCCATGGACCGGGCCATTGGCAAGTTACGCCAATACTTAGCCGATAATGGCATGCACGAAAACACCCTGATTTGGTATTGTGGGGACAATGGCGTCCCCTCCAGCGGTATATTCAATACGCCTTTCCGTGGACTGAAAGGAACGGTGTATGAAGGGGGTGTACGGGTGCCGGGCATCATTGAGTGGCCAAAGGGCATCCCGAATGGAGGTTCCACAAAAGTAAATGCCGTTACCAGCGATATATTGCCCACTCTTTGCGACCTGACCGAGCAGCCCCTACCCAATCGCCCGTTGGATGGTATCAGTTTGATGCCACTTATCAATGGAAACATGGACGAAAGGCCACAGCCCATCTTTTTCTGGGATTATGAAACATCTCATGAAGTGGAAGGCGACCCAGAGCCTTACATTAACCCTGAATTGCAGGTAGGCACTACCCCCCTTGTGAAGATCATGGATGGGAAATACACCCGCACTTTCCGTAATTTTCACCACCCCAACATCACAGAGGCCGACTATGCCGGGCCAAAAACCGTTTTGGACAACCGTTACAAACTGGTGATAGATGCGCAAGGCAATCCGGGTAAAGAATTGTTTGACCTCCAAAACGACCCGGCAGAGAAAAATAACCTGATTGATGAAAAACCCGAGGTTGCAGCACAACTTGAGGAACAATTGCACGACTGGCAGCAATCCGTTCTTCAAAGCCTGACAGAAGCTGATTACCAGGAAAATTAAGCATTAACTATGATGATAATACGATTATTGAGTTTGTCTTTTTGTTTATTAGTATGCTCCATCCATACAAAAGCAGACGATTTTGACATAATTAAAAAAAGAGTAGTTGATGAACTGCTAAAAACAGAAGTTGATGATGTGCAGGTGGAGGCAATCATTAATAAAATGAATGATGATGGAAGTTTTAATGACATCAACTATGACGACCTGAGCAGAACAGCCGGATTTCCGCAACGCTATCATACATACAATTTGGTTACCCTGGCGGAAGCTTACAAAACCAAAGCCTCCGATTATTATAAAAGCAAAAAGGTGAAAGATGCGATTGTCCGGGGATTAAAATACTGGGTAGACCATGACTTTTTTGGAGATAACTGGCACAACAACCAAATCTCTACCCCTACCAACCTGGTGAACCTCATGTTGCTCATTGGTGATGAAATGCCCAAAGATCTCGTAGACAGAGCACAACCCATTATCGGCAGGGCCAACATGAATGCCTCTGGCGCCAGGCCCAGTGGCGACCGGATTGTTATTGCCAGCATCCTGGCAAAAAACTTACTATTTATCGGTGATAAAGAAGGGTTTGACGACATCATCAGGTTAATTGAAGGAGAAGTAAAATTTTCTACAGGCAGCAGAGGGATGCAACATGATTATAGCTTTCATCATCGGGTTGACCGGGTAAACAACACCACTTCTTATGGCTACGGCAAATATGCGAATAACTTTGGAGAGTGGTCTTACTATGTAGCCGGCACAAAATATGCCTTTTCCCAGGAGAAAATCAATCACCTGGTAGACTATTATCTGGATGGCATTTATAAACAAATGGTATATGGGATTTATACAGACGTCAGTGTAAAAAACAGAAGCATTTCAAATCAATATTCATTCAAGCCTGCCAGTACCGTGGAAATAGAGCGGTTGCTGCTGAGTACCGATTACCGAAAAGAGGAATTGGAAGAGATTATAAAATTAAGGAAAGGGGAAGCGGAACCTTCCTTGGCGTTCAGTAAATTCTTTTGGCAAACAGAGCATTTTGTGGTGCAAAGACCCAACTTTTATACCACGGTGAGAATGTATTCTACCCGAAACAGAAACATGGAAAAGCCTTACAATGGTCCCGGGAAAACCACCCACCACCGGGCCGATGGCACCAACTATTTAATGCTGAAAGGGGATGAATACCATGACATCTGGCCAGTATACGACTGGCAAAAAATATCCGGCACCACCATTATGCAAAAACCAGAACTCTATGGGCCAGACGAAATACAAAAAGATGGTTTGAGGGATTTTGTAGGAGCCGTCACCGATGGTTTGTATGGAGCGGTAGCTTTTGACTTCAAAAGTCCGCAT
Source organism: Cyclobacteriaceae bacterium (assembly GCA_965230065.1). GTDB lineage: Bacteria > Bacteroidota > Bacteroidia > Cytophagales > Cyclobacteriaceae. The sequence goes on from OZ245942.1 coordinate 6,571,243, forward strand.
GATATGCTCGAGGCCAAAAAATCATGGTTCTTTTTTGATGAGGAATATGTTTGTCTGGGTACAGCGATCAATTCTGACCCGGATTTGCCTGTCGCCACCACCATCAATCAGGTACTTTTGAGAAGTAAGGTTACCATTGAGCAAAATGACCAAATACAAAAAGTGCCTTCTGGAAGCCGGGCTTTGGAAAATGTGCAATGGGTGCATCAGGACAAAATTGGGTATATTTTTCCTGAGAACACACCGATTCATTTGTCCAATCAGATAGAAAAGGGACGTTGGTCAGACATTACCGATCAAAAAAATATTTCAGAAGAGATTGTTAGTAAAGAAGTATTTATGCTGTGGATAGATCATGGAAACGAGCCGCAAAATGCTGCATACTCCTACATTGTAGTGCCTGATGTCACGGTAGAGGAATTGAAAGAAAGCAGCAGCAATAGTCGAAACATTGAAATCATTTCAAACACCAGTGAAGTGCAAGCGGTAAAAAACAACAAACTGGAGATATGCCAGATTGCTTTTTACAGAGCCGGGGAAGTTGAAATATCAGCCGATGTAAAAGTAAGCATGGAAAGCCAGGGAATGGCCATGCTCAAAATGCAGGAAAACCGCATAACAGCATTGACGGTTTCAGACCCCTCGAGAAAATTGAATAAGGTACTCCTTACCGTCTCCGGTATTTATGATGGTAATGGAAGTAATTTCGTAGCCTATCCCAACCAAAACCAAAATAACACCTTAATCATCGTAGACTTACCACAAGGTGTGTATGCAGGCAAGAGTGTGGTTGTTGAATTGTAATATTCTTTGCAGAGAGGCCACGACTTATTTCTACATATCCAAAATGTGCCTGGACAGTTCCGCTCTATCCCATTCTATCCCCATAATTCCAGAATCTTTACTTTCCTCCAGATTCTGTGCTAAATAAAAAAAATATCACATTTCCGGGAAAAATGAAAACAATATGCTTGAAGGGTGGTTTACCCTGTATTAAAATCAATTATTTTAAACCTCAAGCTAATTACAAATCATGAAAACCTTTCAACATTTTCCCGGGATAACCCGGATGGTAGCCATTGCGATGGTGGTGGCTGTTGCATTTACTTCCTGTCAGGAACCGGAAGAAGTAGCTCCCAAAATTTCAGACCCAACACCAGACCTTGAACAGGCACTGACTGAGTTTGAAGCAGAATTTGAGTACATTGATGATGCCAACCCAGAATCAAATGAAAGAAGAAGAGGGCCAAAACGGTATTTAAGAAAGTCAACATATTTTACACTGTTGGCAGCACTTAAATATACAGGCCTGCTCCCCACCGTAGCCAAAAATAAACTTACCATTTTCGCACCCGATGATAAAGCCTTTGCAGAAATAGGCTTGAACTTTTGGAATGTCAGAAAATTACCTAAAGATGTACTGACTAATATTTTGCTCTACCATGTGGCCGAAGGATTTGTCTTCTCTAAAGAGTTACCTGATTGTTCCCTGGAAATGTTTAATGGCAGTAACATAGGCTTGAAATTTAAGCGTCGCAAAGTTTTCATAAAAGATAAAACCAATGATTTCGCCAAAGTTATTTTCACTGATAAAAGGCTCATTAACAGCCTATTCCATGGGATTGACAAAGTGCTGATGCCGCCGGAAGAAACCATTGCCACCATCGCCAGTGGAAACGATGACTTCTCAACCCTCGTTTTCCTTCTACAGGAAACCGGTTTGGTGGGTGCAGTGGCCGATCCTGAAGCCAACCTGACAGTATTTGCGCCAACCAATAAGGCATTTGAAGACCTGGAAGCAGCTCTTCCTGGCATTACCGCTTACCTCCTTGATAACCCGGATGAGTTGACGAAAGTATTGTTGCACCATGTGAGCCCGGGCAGTACATTTTCATTCTGTTTATCTGATGGTATGATGATACCTACACTGAACGAAGACAATCTGAAGTTTGATGCCAACAGCTTAACCCTGGAAAGCTCCAGTGGTAATTCAGTGGATCTTATTCCAAGCCTGTTAGACATACACGCAACCAATGGTGTAATCCATGCAATAGATTTTGTATTGGTACCGTCTAACCTTGTTTTACCACCTTCATAGTAGGCACTCTTTGAATTTAAAAAGAGGCTGTCAAGTAAAATTGACAGCCTTTTTTAATGCATTACATACTTGCCGCTCTGGCTCAGCATTTACTCATACTTCAAACTTTCCACCGGGTTCTTCACAGCCGCTTTAAAAGTTTGCCGGCTGATGGTTAGGATGGCGATGAGCAGAATAACCACGCCCGGCACCGCATACAGCCACCAGCTTATTTCCGTTTTGTAGGCAAAACTGCCCAGCCATTCGGTAATGAAGTAATTGGCTACCGGAATGGCGATTACAAATGAAATGATGATGAGCTGCACATACCCTTTGGAAAGCAGGGCAACAATATGTATTACCGAAGCCCCTAATACCTTGCGAATGCCTATTTCTTTCACCCTTTGCTCGGCGGTGAAAGAGGCCAGCCCCAGCAAGCCCAGACAGGATATAAAAATTGCCAGAAAGGTGAAGTAGTTTGACAAATCCCCCATCATCACTTCGCTTCGGTACATGCTCTCAAACTGCTCGTCCAAAAAAGAATACTCAAAAGGGTAGGAAGGGCTGTAGGTTTGGTGAATTTTTTCTACTGCGGCAAGCGATTCCTGCACCTTTCCCAGAGCACTTCTCACATACAGGGCGTGATGCTCATCACTTAAAATCACCATTAATGGAGCAACACTGCTGAACACATCCCCGGAGTGAAAATCTTTGATAACGCCGATGATTTCACCGTCTTTGTAGTCATCCCACAGCTTAAATTTTTTCCCGATGGGGTCTTCCAGGCCCATGGCTTTGATGGCTGCTTCGTTGAACAATACATTGGCCGAATCATTGCCCATGGCTTTAGAGAAATCCCTTCCGTCGGCCAGTTCCATACCCATCGTTTCCACGAAATCAAAATCTACCCAAATGTGGTTAAACTCAATACTTTGTCCTTCCTGCTTTCCCTCCCACTCCACGCTGGATGTAGTGCTGCTGATGGCTATCGGATTATTATTTGCCGCAGTTACTCCTGAAATATTCGGATTTCCCACCAATTCATTTTTGATCGTTTCATAATGCTGTGGGGCATCTTCCTTAAGGTAATACACAAAAACATTTTCCCGGTCCAGCCCAATGTTTCTCTCCATAATATAACGAAGCTGGGTATGGACAATCAGCGCGCCCGTAATCATGATGATGGACAACGTAAACTGAAACACGACCAAACCTTTGCGAAACACAGCAGCATTAAAATGAGTAGTTCGGTTGCCTTTCAGGACTTTTACCGTATTGAATGAAGAAATAAAGAAGGCCGGATAACTACCCGCCACCAGGCTTGTTACTATAACCAAACCAAAAGCAACGCCCCAATAAGCAGGCTCCGTAAAATCTATAGAAAGTTCTTTTTGGGTAAGGTTATTAAAGACGGGCAACAATAATTCAGTAAGTACCAGGGCAATGATTAAGGCAAAAGCAGTGATGAGAAAAGCTTCCCCAATAAACTGCATCACCAGGGAAGCTTTGCTGGCACCCACAGCTTTACGAATGCCCACTTCTTTGGCTCGACGGGCCGAGCGGGCAGTGGCCAAATTCATAAAATTGATACAAGCGAGTATCAAAACCAATATCGCTACTACTGAAAAAATCCGCACATATTCTATGCGTCCGCCTGTATTCACCCCATTTTCAAACTTACTTTTCAAGTGAAACTCTTCAAAAGGATAAAGGAATGCTACTTCTTTCTCATTGTCTTTTTCCTCATAATCTTCACGGTACCGGGCTATTACATCCGAAAATTTCTCATTAAAAGCCTGTAAGTTGGTGTTCTGATACAACTTCACAAACAGGCGGTTGTTATAGTTGCCCCAGTTTTCGTCCCAGGGATGAATTTTCAGTTTCATCTTCATGGGCAATACAAAATCAAACTGAAGGGTTGAGTTTTTAGGAGGATCGGCAAACACGCCCGTAATGATGAAATTATCATCCTTTTCAATATTCAGGCGAACGGATTTTCCTACGATGGTTTGTTGTGCCCAATTTTCCCCAAATAGTTTGGTTGCCAGGCTTTCAGAAATAGCCACGGCCTGTATATCTTCCAGCACTTTATCTTTATCCCCTTGCAGTAAGGGAAAAGAAAAGATTTTGAAGAAACCGGGACTGGCATAATAACCTGATTCCATGATATGGGTATCATCCAGGGTAAACAACAAATCATTATTCCAGGAAACCATGGCAGCATGATCTACTTCAGGATATTCATTCTCCAGCACTTCAACCAGAGGATAGGGAGCCCACATCCATGTACTCACGGTTCCATCCGGATAATTCATGTTAAACATCACCTTATGAATTTGCTCTCCCTCCTGATGAAAGCGGTTGATAGAAAGCTCATCCTGCACCCACAATAGAATGAGGATACTACAGGCAATGCCCAGGGTAAGGCCGATGACATTGATGGAGGTAAACCCTTTGTATTTCCAAAAGTTGCGGAAGGCGATGGTGAGGTAGTTTCGTAGCATAATTGTCAGAATCAGGATTAGCAAGATGTTGTAGGATAGCCAGGATAAAAAAACCCTGTATATCTTATTCATTGTGAAAATCCTGATTCAGACAGCATTTTCCTAACTTTTTGCAGTGAACGTACAGTATTTTGCAGTGAACGGTAAATAACTGTACAAATACGGAATAATTTACTTATTAAAGTTTTTTAACTCCCTGATATGAAGGATGGCTAAAAAAATGAAACCCACACAACCTAATGAGGAGCAAACAATTTTCCATACCACATCTTTTTGTATCGCATTAATAAGTGCTCCACAAGCAATCGCTATAAATAGTATGATAACAATAAGGGATACATTTACTCTTTGCTTTTCGTGTAACTTTTTCTGTTTCATATAATCAATTTTTGCAAGTAATCATTGATTTATTGCTAAAAAAGAAAATCCTTTCATATAAAAAAGTTAAAATTCAACCTTAATTATTAAGTAACCAATACTTAACATTTAGATAAAACAGTTTGCGGATAACAAGCTCAGGTACTTTTTTCTTTTTCATATTAAGTTGTACTAACTTAGTGACTTTATTTTGATGAAAATATATGCCAGCAATAAATTTAGACGACCTCCGCAAGCAAATTGACCAGATAGACGACCAGCTTATTGAACTGCTGAACCAGCGCATGGAAGTGGTGAAACAAGTAGGGGAATTGAAGCGGACTACGAAAACCATCATTTACCGGCCTGAACGGGAAAAAGCCATTCTGGACCGCCTGAACAAGAAAAGCAAAGGGCTGCTGAACGATAAGGCCATAGAAGCCATCTTTTTGGAAATCTTTGCCGTAAGCCGAAACCTGGAACTGCCCGAGCGGGTGGCGTACCTGGGGCCCAATGGTAGCTTTTCGCACCAGGCTGCCGAAAGCCGTTTCGGAGCCATGAGCGAATACATGCCCATCAATTCTATCAAAGCTATTTTTGAAACGGTAGACCACGGCATGGCCCGCTTTGGGGTAGTGCCTATTGAAAACAACCAGGAAGGTTCTGTGCCTGAAACAGTGGATTGCCTGGCCAATTTTGACTTGCAAATTGTGGCGGAAATCCCCATGTCCATTCACTTTGCTTTTGCCAGCACCAACAACCATTTGCAGCAAATCAAGCGCATTTATTCCAAAGATATTGCGTTCAGGCAGTGCAGCCAGTTCATTGAGGAAGTGGTATGCAATCCGGATGTGGAACTGGTTCCGGTAGATTCTACCTCCAAAGCTGCCAAACTGGCGATGGAATCTCCGGAAAACGCGGCCATTTGTTCGCGCGTTGCAGCCCAGGATCAGGGCCTGCCCATTTTATTTGATAACATAGAGAATTCCGGCGACAACCAAACCCGTTTCCTGATTATGAGCAAGGGCATTAAGAACCAGCCCAGTGGGAATGACAAATCTTCCATCCTGGCCCGCATCCCACACACCGATGAACCGGGGAGCCTGTTCCATTTCTTGCAGGATTTTAATAATGAAAACATCAACCTCACCAAAATAGAAAGTCGCCCGGCCAAAAAAGGTAAGGCTTTTAAATACTGGTTTCTCATAGACTTTGAAGGACACTTTACGGACGATAACGTAAAGCGGATTATGGTGAAGTACAAGCGGGAAATAAAGTGGCTGGGGAGTTATGTGCGGTTGTGCTAAGTAAAAGCTTGAAGACGGAAGACCGAAGCTTGACATCTCCGGTCTTTTGACTTCATCCTTTCTATTCAATGCAATTCGTCTACACAATGTAGAACTTTTTTCGCATTCTAAACTGCCCAATCATCAAATATTCGCCCTATTCAGCATTGGTATTGTATTCTCTTATTTATGTAACCAATAAACCTTGTGTTACTTAAATATGAAAATAAGATGAAGAAGATATTAATACTTACTGCTGTTTGTTGCTTACCATTTTTAGCCAAAGCACAGGAATTTCACGGCGGCATAAAAGGAGGATTGAATTTATCCAACCTGTATATTAATGATGTAGATGACGAAAATGCCCGGGTGGGTTTTCATGCCGGGTTGTTTGGGCAATTGGAACTGGCCGATGCGTTTGCCATTCAGCCAGAGATATTATATTCTACCAAAGGCGCCAAGGCAGAATATGACATTACCGTATTTGAAGGGGAATCTGAATTGAACCTGAACTACCTTGATATACCTGTCCTGGCAGTATTCAAAATTGGAGATGTATTTGAAATTCATGCGGGCCCATATGTGGGTTTTTTACTCAATTCCAAATTTTCTACCGAAGGTGATTTGGGTGATGACGTAGAAGAACTGGACAAAGACCACTTTTCGGAAACCGATTTTGGGCTTTCTGCCGGAGCGGCATTTGGCACCGAAACCCTCAAAGCCGGATTGCGCTACAACTACGGACTCACAGAAATAGCCGACTCTGACATAGCCAGCACATTCATAGGGGACGCCAAAAACTCTGCCTTGCAACTGTATATTTCTTTTGGGCTTAAATAATAATCAATTATAAACTGTATGGCGGCTCGGTGAGCCGCTCTACTTTCTTCAATCTTTTTCAAAAATTCAAAAATCCAATACTTTTTTCAATCGGGAATAGCCCGAACGGCTCACGGATAGTTTGCTACCATCCTTTAAAACAGCAATGTGTGTATCTTTCCCGAATAGTTCTATTTGGGCAATTTGCTCAATGCGCACAATATAAGAACGGTGAATTCGCACAAAATCTTTGGCCTCGAGATGTCGCTCAAAATAGGACATGGTCTTTTGTTTCAGGAACTTGCCTTCTTTGGTGTAAATCATCACGTAATCGTCTTGCGCTTCAAGATACAAGATATTTTCAGGCAAAATAATTTTGATTTTTGCCCCAACCCTAACTACAATTCTTTCCAGCACTTCCTGGTGTGCGTCCGAATAATCCACCAGTTTCTGCACAGTTTCACGGCCCGTTTGCCCTTCCTGATACCGTTCCCGAAATTTTTCCAGGGCCTGCCTGCATCTGTCCTTAGAAAAGGGTTTGAGCAGGTAATCAATGGCATTGGCTTCAAATGCTTTGATAGCAAACTCATCGTGCGCCGTAGCGAATATGATGAACGGGGGTTCTTCTATAAGTTCCAACATTTCAAACCCACTCAATTTGGGCATTTGAATATCCAGAAAAACCAAATCGGGCTTTTGCTCCTGAATAGCCTTTATGCCTTCAAACCCGTTGCCACATTCCCCTAATATTTCGATATCATCTTCAGTTTTCAGATAAGATGTAAGCAGGTCGCGTGCCAGGGATTCATCATCTATTATCAGAACTTTCATGGGCATTGTTTTGTGGAATGGATAATATTACGGTAAAAGTATTTTGCGTACGGTTTATTTTGAGCAACTCTCCCTTTCCATACACCCAACGTAAGCGGTTTTTCACATTGGAAAGTCCAACGCCTTCTCCTTTTCGGGCTATGGCTTCCGGGTCGTACGTATTGCTGATTTTTAAGGTGAGCAAGTCAGGAGTACATTCTCCAACTACATGAATGGAGACGGGCTCGGTGCTTTCGTAGACTCCGTGTTTGATGGCATTTTCATAAATAGGTTGCAGCAGCATGTGGGGTAGTTTCCGTTTTAAACAATCGTCAGCTATTTGCTCATTCAGGGAAAGGCGATCGCCAAAACGGATTTTCTCAATATCCAGGTACAATTTCAAACTTTGCAGCTCTTCTTTCAGGGTGGTATTTTTATCCTGCTTTTTTTGGAGTGAATACCGCAAAAAATCGGATAATTTTATCACCATATCCTGCGCTTTTTCCGGCGATGTCATGGTAAGCGAACTGATAGAATTCAGACTGTTAAAAATGAAATGCGGATTGAGCTGCGATTTTAACACATTCAATTCGGCCTCTTTTACGGAGGCTTGTAAACTGGCTTCCTGCACTGTTTTGTCTTGCAGGTTTTGGTAGTAAATAGCCAGGTAATAAATAAGCACCAAAATGGTATAGTAAAAAACCCCCATCAACAAACGCCAGGGCAGCACATCCCGAAAAAACAGTTGATAGCCCACATCTGTAAAAACCATGCTTTTTACCAGAAAATAACCGGCAAACAACCAAAGTACCACGGCCACAAAACCGCCAATGATATGGTTGATGAAAACCCGCAAAACATTCAAATTTTCATACTGGCTAAAGCGGACTACATACCAAAAACCCAGTCCTAACCCACCAAACAAGAGAACAAATACCAGGCTATCGGCCAATGCCGCACTGAAGGAAATGCTGTAAAAATTACGGATAATAAACAAATGCCCTGCAGCCATAATAAGCCACACCGACCAGTAAACGGCAAGATTAAAAGTACTTTTTAATACCGGATGTAGCATTTCGGTTAACGTGGATTAAATGAGGCAATAGCTTTTATTGTACAAGTTTATTTCATGCACTTATTTCTGAGTAGGCAGTGGCAGTTGGCAGTAGCAGTCAATTTTTACTGCCAACTGCTACCGCCGCTGCCTACTAGTTCTTTATCTCCCCTCCCCCGAACATGGTGAAGCCTCGTATTATCAGTTGCTTATCAGGGTCGGGTACAACTTTCAGGCGTTGTCTGCGGCTGTCGGAAAATCCTCCGAAAACGGAGGTAACATCCACTTTTACACTCCAGTCGTCAGGTACCACAAAGGTGGAGCCACCAAAAATGGTAAGTACGTCTATTACACTTTTTCCTTCGGCCAGTTGGGCATTGGTAAGGTCAATATCAGAGCCACCAAATATTGATGTTACTTTTCCGCCTTTAAAATTGTATGAATTTACAACTTTCTCATTTCCGCCAAAAACAGAAATTTCGTCTATATAATCAATATCCAGATTATCAAAGTCCAACGCTTCATCATCAGTCCTGCTCATAATTTTTTTTTGGAAGAGTATGGAAATACCCACGACTATCAAAACCACAGGCCAAAGTTGCCAGAAAGAAACATTGAGAATATCCCTGGTTAGAAAGATTGCGCCTACGGAAACCAAAACGATACCAGGCGTTTTGTTGGGACGACTCACAAGAAGTAATACACCGATGATGATAAGTATTACTTCCCAATCAAATAAATAATGGGGCAAATAAAAGTAGAAAACGCCCAGGTTGCGGAGCAAAAAAACAAGTCCTACCAGAACGAAAATAATTCCGATAATAATCCGTTTATCAATATTTTGTGTTGACATGATTTTTCATCTTTTAGTGATAATCCAAAAGTATGCATGCCAGCACGTATTTTCAACCAATAATCGGTAAGTGGGGAATTTATGGGGGTGAGTTGCAGTGGCAGTTGGCAGGAAAAAAATAACTGCCTACTGCCGCTGCCTACTGCTGCTAAATTACTTGAAGAGCTTTTTTAACTTATCCTTCACTTCTTCTTTGGTGCTGTCAGGAACGGCTTTTTCCAGTTCTTTTTTAGCTTCATCACTGAGTTTTTCTGCTTGTTTTCTGGCTTTTTCCTCAGCTTCTTTCTTCAGGCGTTCGGCTTCTTTCCTCGCCTTTTCTTCGGCTTCTTTCTTAAGCCGCTCAGCTTCAGCCTTAGCTTTGGCTTCGGCTTCTTCTTTTTGCTTGTCCAGCTCTTTTTTCAATTCTTCTTTTTCTGCTTCAATTTTCGCAGCAACGGCTTGCTTTGCCTGCCCGGTAGTGCTTTCGCCTGCTTCGGCCCCGGCCAAGGTTACTTTGGGATCGTCATAGTTCCCCCCTACTTTCAGGTTTATCAATAAATTTGAAGAAACATTGCCATTGGCTCCGGTAAGTTTGGCAATGGCCTGGTTTACGGCTGATCCTACGGCTCCGGCAGGCACGTTCATTTTCAGCAAATAATCAAGACTGCCATCAATGCCGTTACTACCAGCGATTACCGTTTTAATATTGCCAAAATTCACATCAAAAGGCTCTACAAATACACGCCCGTCTTCTATTTCAAACTGCACCTCTGTATCTTTCAGAGTCATCTGGTCGGTATCGCTCAGTTTGGTGACGGATGTAATGCCCGCAATGAGTTTTGATTCGGTAAGGGCGGCATCTGCAATTTCCAATATTCCATTTCCTGTTAGCGTATTCAGCACAGGTGACATGTCGGATGCCAAAAGCCCTTTCAGGTTCATATCGGTAGAAAACTCACCTTCCATTTTTTCAGCGATGGGAGCTAGTTTTTGTACCGTATTAAATGCAGTGTATGCTTGTTTGAATTCCAGTCCGTCAATGCCAAAGTCAAAGTTAAAGGCCGGGGCACTCATATCGCGGGTATCGTAAGCACCATCCATAGCAAATGAGCCACCCAACGAATTGAAATTAACTCCGTCCATCCTAACCACGCCATCGCGAACAATAATGTTACCCCGAAGATTTTGCAACGTAAGGTTATCGTACAACACTTCTGAAATGCTGGAACGCAACACAAAGTCAATGTCTTTCGGTACTTCCACTACTTCCATGGGAACTTCACTGGCGGTATCAGCTTCGGCCACCGGGGCACTTTCTTCTTCTGTCATCCACTCATTGGCATCAAAGCGGCCCGATTTAAAGTTCAATTCACCACGGATGGTTTCGTTTTCTTTAAACAAATAAGAAATATAATTGGCAATGAAACCGTCCATGTGCAAGTCGCTGCTGCCTGCTGCACCATCAAAGTTGTTCAGTTCAATTTTATCAGGATTGAAAGTGGCATTGGCATCAGAGATCTTGAAACCTTGGGGAAAATCGGGAGCAGTGTAGCTAAAATTCTGCACGCTCACGGTTCCGCTGGTGGGCAGTTGCGCATACCGTTCTGCCTCAACATCCGACATTTTTCCTTTGGTTTCAATATTCGCTCTGATTACTCCGGCCAGCGTCATGTCTTCCATTGGGTACACCTGGGTGAGTTTCTCGAGGTCTATACCACCTTTCATGTTCAAGTCCCAGGTGTAATCGTCCAGGTTTTGCAATACCAGGTCGGCGGTAAGTTCTTCCTCATCCAAAAGCATGTGGAAATCGTTTACTTCAATCACCGTTTCGGCCATGTTTCCGGAAGTATTTTTTACCGAAGAAGCAAACCTGATTTGGTCCAAAGGCAAAGGATACTCTGCCGACTTTACGAACCCGTCTTGCAGGCGCATGTCCATGTCAATCGTAGGAATGCGGTTGGCAACACTGTCATACACACCATTGGCTTTCAAAGCAAGGTTAAAAATACCTTTCATTTCTGTGCCTTCCATAGGGAACATAGTGCTGAGCTCGCCCAGGTTAAGCCTGGCCGTTACTTCTGTATCTATTTTATATTCATCCAGCCCTTCCAGCAACAACCGGGCATCAATGGGGTTGTTGCCAAAGTCCGCATGCATTTTCTTCAGGTTTACCACCGTATTGTCAATGTTGCCATCTTTGTTATCCACCAGTAAATCAATGCTGATATTTTTTACCGCTGTGGGCAGGTCGGGATAATGGAACATGGCATTTTCTGTGTTCAACACCACATTGAAGGCGGGCATGGTTTCATCGTTGTACGTTCCCTTTACAAACCCATGAAAGTCGAAATCTCCTTCCGTTTCAATGCCTTCGTATCCTTCCTGGTAAGTGGCTGGCACCAAAGAAAGCAAGCTTTTGAAGCTATTGTCTTTGGCTGCAAAGGTGATGTCCATATCAATATCTTCTGAAGGCATGGCCAGGAAGCCATCAAAGCCCAATGCAAAATCGTTCAGTTTCACGGTATTTTCACTGAAAGTGAATTTGAAGTTCTCCAAATCCATGTTCATATCAATATCAGCGTCAAAGCTTTGGCCGGAAACATACGCTACCCCATCATAACTCAGGATGGCACGTTCAATATTGGTTTCTGTTTTCATATCAAACACATCCAGGGTAAAATCGCCACTGCCGGTGTGGTTCATCTCATCCAGCTCCATGTAAAAAGGCAGGGTGCGGTCGTCATACACGATGCGGCCATCAGTAATCTTCCATTCATCTATACCAATAGAAACGTTTGAAGTAGTCGTATCTTCGGCAACCGTTTCTTCCTCAGAAGGCTTGGCAATGTCGTAATTGGCTTTTCCATTTTCCAACACTTTCACATAAATGCGGGGCTGATCCAGGTGAATGCCTGAAATGCGGGGCTGCTCATCAAAAATGACAGATTTCAGGTTTACAATCAGATCGAATGACTGAATATCGGCCAGGGTGTCACCGGCAAACTCTTCAACGCCCACTACACCAAAGTCACCCATAGATACGGTTACGTTGGGAAAGTTTTTAAATAAAGTGAGGTCAAATTTCCCCGGATCGTAGTAAACTTCCGCATTCACGGAATTGTCAATAGCCTTATCTACAGCGGCTAAAATATCATCTTTGAAAATAAGTGGCAGTGCAAAAGCGGCCCCCAAAAATATTACAAAGATGATTCCTATAATAATGAATAGTTTTTTCATAACTCAAAAATTAAATGTTCGTCCAACGCGGTAAATATTATATTATACGTTTTTTTGGTTGAACTTTACAAAAATAAGCGAATACCCGCCTATGTGTATGATAATTCGCAAAGGTTATGCCCATGTGTAAGAAATTCACACAAATACATAAGCGCTGAAAAATATTCTATCCTTATACAGGGAAATTACTTTTTTAAGTTGTTTATTTTGATCTTTGTCAGATGTAAATTATTGTACATGAATATGACAGAAAACGGACAACCATTACCCGAAAACCTCCACAGAAAAGAAGTAAAGAAGCGCATATTTTTTATTTTAAAACTGGTACTTTTTGCTGTGCTGGTATACGTACGGCTAAATTATACCAATGCCATACAGGACACACTCTATCTCTCTGTACGAATTGTTGATGCCATACTCTTTTATATAACCGCCCATTTGGCGATTTCCCTGAGCAGGATTGCTTTTGTTTATTTTTATATCCGAAGCAAAAACCTAAAAAACGGACAGGATAACCTGATTTTGGCCATCAGCAGGCTGGCTACCCTGACTTCGGCAGGTGCCCTGATTGCCGCTATTTTTCTGGCATCTAATTTAGAGCTGACAGATTTTTTAACCGCTTTCAGTTTGGTGGCTGTAGCTACCGTACTAATTATCAAAGACTACGTTTCCAACATCATTAACGGAATTTTACTCATGCTTTCTGAGCGGTTGGCCCTCAACGATTATGTAAAAATCGGAACCCATGAAGGAAAAGTGGTAAACATTACACTGGGTAGTGTTTACCTTATTACCGATAACGACCGGCTGATTTCTATCCCAAACAATACAGTATATGCTGCTGATGTAATTAACTACAGCAAGCGGGACACCGGGCTTGTAGAAATTGAATGGGAAACCAAGCCTGAAGTGTTGCAGCGTTTTGACGAACTGAAGGCATACCTCATTTCCATTTTACAGCCCTACGCTTCTTCTATTGCGAAAGAGAGTCATCAGCTAAAAGTAAAAAAGGTGCTGGCTGACAAAGCCACGCTTCGGTTTGAACTTTTATTACGGCATCCAAACCGTGAGCTGGAAAAGAAAATAAAGGAAGAAGTGCTGCAAAAAGCTGCCTCGTATTTGCACCCGGCCGATACCACCAATGTCTGATTTTTTTCGTGTTTTTTTTAGAATACTTTACCAACTTCCGAAGAAAAATAACTCGTTTTTTGCTGTCTATTGTGAAAAGCCACACTTCGCCTGAAACTTCTCTATTCCTCTTTTATCCTTCCCGCTACAGACAAGAATGTCCTTATTTACTGCAGTTGATTCATACATAACAAAAACTTAACTTACAGGAAATAATTCCTTTGAGGAATGTCATTATCTTGCCGTTCAAACCACAAACATCATGAAAACACTGACTACTACCTGTTTTTTTCTAACCTTTTTGCTTTCTCAAAGTGCCTTGTTTGCACAAAATGACCCTGCCCGCATCATGGTAGAGCCCATATCTGGCCCTGCTCCCTGGTCAAGCCTGGAGGTGAATAACAGTCCTGAAACTTTTCAGTTTGCCATAGTAACTGACCGCACCGGAGGCTTGCGGCCGGGGATTTTCCCGAAAGGCATTCAAAAACTCAACCTGCTCCAACCCGAGTTTGTTATGAGTGTGGGTGACCTCATTGACGGCTACACCACCGATATGACGGAAATTAACCGCCAATGGGACGAGTTCAACGGATTTATTGATGACCTCACAGTCCCTTTCTTTTATGTGCCCGGCAACCACGATTATACCAACGAAGTGCTGGCCGAAAAATGGGAATCATTGTTTGGAAAATCGTATTACCACTTTACTTATAAAGATGTGCTGTTTCTTTGCCTCAACAGCGAAGACAATGTGCGGGGCGCGGGCAAGGGCACGATTGACGATGAGCAATATACCTACATAGAGAAAACCCTGGCAGAAAATGCAGATGCCAAATGGACACTGGTATTTATGCACCAGCCTTTATGGAACCAGCAGGACACCAAACGGTGGAAAGATGTGGAAACATTGCTTAACAATCGAAAACATACGGTATTTGTAGGCCATAATCACCGCTACGTGAAGTACGAACGAAACAACGGAAAATATTTCATCCTGGGCACTACCGGAGGAGGTAGCCGGTTGCGCGGCCCCCAGTTTGGTGAATTTGACCACGTGGTTTGGGTTACCATGACCGACGACGGCCCTATCATGGCCAATCTTATGCTGGACGGCATTTGGAGTGAAGACGTGGTAACCGAAGAAATTTCTGAATACATGCGCCCATTGTTACAAAACAACGCAGTAACCATCGCTCCTTTGCAGGTAGAAGAAGAAAATTTCAGTCAACAAAAAACCGAGCTAAAACTAACCAATGACACCAACGTGCCCATGCAGGTAGATTTGTCATTCAAAGCCAACCTAAACCTATTACCCAACTTTGTAGATAAACAAATCACTGTAAACCCCAATTCTGTAGAAATAATTGATTTAAATATCAAAGCACTTGACGACACACCGCTGGATGACCTCAGTCCGCTGAAGCTAGAGGGAAAAATAACTTATTTATCGGAAGGCCAGCCCGAAATTTCATTGCCTGTGCAATACAACATTTTGCCTGAAAAAGCAGAACAGATTGCCCCGGCCAAAGGCGCTATCAATATTGATGGTAACCTGGACGAATGGGCGCAATTACCTTTTGAAGTAGACGAAAAAAATATAGATGCCGATCCTTTTTCGCACAAAGGTTCTGCGGACGCTTCCCTTGCTTTTGATGTAGCGTACGATAATGATTTCCTCTACATTGCCGCCCAGGTTACCGATGACGAAATTATTGTACATGAGGGGACGGTTCCCTACCAACAGGATGGCATCAACATCATTTTAGATGCACGCCCCGAAAAAATAAGTGCTTTGCAAACGGGCGACAGATTATTCAGGGAAACCCTGTACATAGGACAAAGCCCCGTAAGTGACGAAGAAAATGCTGGTTTATACCGGAAAGACCAGCTTCCTGAAGGTATCAGGGCCGTTTGTAAGAAAACCCCCGACGGATATGTCACTGAAGTTGCCATTCCGGTAAGTTACCTGAATAAAATGCAGGGTACGGACTGGCAAAATATCCGCCTGAACGTGGCCGTGAGCGATTATGACAAAGAAGGCAACCACCAAACCCAGATTTTTTGGAAGCCCGACTGGCGGGGTGATGACAATTATGTAGGCTCAGGCATGTTTCAAAAAGGTCAGAACTTGTAACTGAAGTACACGAAACCATGCCCCTTCCCGGAATGTAAATACTTTCTTAAACATTGCTAACTATTAACCTTAACACCAACATGACCAAGCTAAATCCATATTTAACATTTTTGGGCAATTGTGAAGAAGCCTTTAACTACTACAAATCTGTTTTTGGGGGCGATTTTTCGTATGTAGGAAGGTTTTCTGAAATGCCCCCGCAGGAAGGTGTTGAACTGAGTGAAGATGACAAAAACAAAATCATGCACATTTCTTTACCAATTAGCGAAGAAACCATATTGATGGGAAGCGATACCGGGGGCGAGTG
Source organism: Cyclobacteriaceae bacterium (assembly GCA_965230065.1). Lineage (GTDB taxonomy): Bacteria > Bacteroidota > Bacteroidia > Cytophagales > Cyclobacteriaceae. Next base: position 6,587,788 of record OZ245942.1, read on the forward strand.
GGCACCAAAGACCGTAATTGGTAATAACATTTCGCTTTCAATTACTGCTGAAAGTAAGGAAGATGCCGACCGCTTTTTCAACGGACTTTCTGAAGGTGGGAGAACAACCATGCCCATGGCTCAAACCTTTTGGGGCGATTATTTCGGAATGTGTACAGACCAGTACAATATCAATTGGATGATTAGTTATAATGAAAATGCTGCAAAAGAAGAGTAACTGCCAATAATAAGGCCGCTTAAAATGCTGATACTAAGGGCAGCCTAACAGGTTGCCCTTTTCCCATCCTGATACCCTGACATTATTTTTCTTCCCGTAAAATTTTCTTCAACGCTTCTTCAACCTGCGTAGCATTCAATCCGGTTGATACGTCCGGGTGATATAACAACCGGATTATATCCTCATCAATCTGTGCGTATTCCTGTGTGGTGGTCCATGCCAATTGAAAAATGCTCTCCTGGTACATAGGTGAATCTTTAGCCAAACCCAAAGACTGGGTAAGTTCTTCCCGCAGCAAGTGTTTTTGTTCGGCTATATTCGCCCTTTCTGTATCTACATACATATATCCTGTGTTAATTTCATTGGAAGCATTCCAGTTTACATGAAATAAACCAAAATTATTCTCTACCAGGTCAGCCTGGGAAGGGTAAATTGCCGCATAATCTTCTCCTTCACCAAAAAACACATAAAAATTAGATTGTGCCGAGTCACTCACTCTTTCAACAGCAAAGCCATCAGTAGCCAAACTGTTGATTTCAGTTGTAATATCGTCCAATTCCGTAAGTAATTCACTGCCTGGGTTGCCGCCTACAAAAACCTGCATGTTGCCGCCCCATTTCCGGGTAATTTCAGAGGCCCCGCCAAACTCAAAACCCAGGGCGATCTCTTTAAAATACGCAATTACATCCAAATCGTATGCGCTCAGCCCCTCTTCCACTTTTTCGTCATCTTCTGAACAGGCTGCAATAAAAACAGTTACTATGATAATTAATAATCGTTTCAGGCCCATGACTCATTTTTATTTAAAGTGATTATTTTTATAAAATGCCACAGATATAAATTATACATTGATGAACAAACTAGCAACTCTGGACGAGATTTTGACGCATGTATGGGATACATTACAACGGGGTGCAGCTGACAACCAACATGCCTTTCATGCACCAGTATTCGCAACGGTAGCTGGTAAAAAACCCCAACTGCGCACTGTAATTTTACGAAATACTGACCGTACGCAACGGAAGCTCTTTTGCTATACCGACATCAGGTCTGGTAAGGTAAAGGAACTGCAAAACAACCCATACGCTCAGTGGCTATTTTATGATGCGAACCATCGGGAACAAATTCGTGCGCATTCCACTACGGTTATCCATCACAAGGATACCCTAACCCTGCAAAATTGGGATAAAATTCCACCTCAGTCCCGGGGCAATTACCTTGGGACAATGCCACCGGGTATGCCCTCTTCCACCTACACTGCCAATTTATCGAATGATTTTCGTATTGAAGACCATCCATCACAAAAAATCACTGAAAAAGGGTATCAGAATTTTTGTGTATTGGAGAGCGAAGTATTGTCGCTTGAGTTTTTGGCATTACGGAAAAAAGGGCACATCCGTGCAAAATTTGAATGGGAAAATGAACAATGGAAAGCTACCTGGCTGGCACCTTAGTAAAAAAGGCCGGTTCTATGTCAATGAAGGATGTCCCAGATATTTACAAAACCGATGGATAATTGAGGAGAAAAATAATTGTTGCCAAAAAACCATCTTTTTCTTAAATTGAATAGGAGAAATTCACCTCAAAAAACTCCGCCATGAAGTCGCATCTCTTATTTGTACCGGCCTATTTCCTGTTTATTATTTTTCTTACGGGTTGTGACGATGAAGAAGAAAATGGCTTTTCTTTGGAGGGTACGGATGTTTCAGTGGCTGAAATAGCTGGTAGCTGGACAGCCACCAAAGCATTCTTTGGAAAAAGTGGTGAGGGTCCTGTTATGGAAGTAGATGTGGTAGCCATAGGCGGCTCTCTCGATATGCAAATACAAACGGATGGAAAGTTTTCTGTAACCGTTGCCCTTCCGGGCGAAACACCCGAAACCAGTACCGGCAGGCTGGGATTTGACGAAGACCTCCTGGTCATCAGCTTTGATGAAGACCCCGACGAATTTGAATTCTTTGGAATTACCCACAACGAACCTAACCTGAACATAAGGGGAGGCATTGTTTACGAAGCGTATGATTTTGATGGAGACGGGAACAACGAAGACGCTGATATTGACTTTGAGTTGTTAAGAAATCCATGATTTCAAAACTATGCTTAGGAAATTGAGAGTAAAGTACCTAAAATGTTTTTGAAAAAGGAAGTGATGCTCCAAAGCCATGACAATCGCAATTTCATTCACTAAACCCATAAAACCATGACATTACAAGACACAATCGTAGCCTTAGAAAAAGAGGCCCTGGGCCAATGGAGCAACGGAAACCCTGCAGGATATTTCACCCACGGAGCAGAGAATATGGTCTATTTTGACGATATAGGCGCTCATGAAGGAATCTACGGCATACAAAATATCAGGCAATACGGAAAAAAATTGAATGAAATGATTCCGCCCCACAAATATGAAATGGCAGGCACAAAGGTGCAGCAATTTGGTGATACTACAATTCTAAGCTACCAATATCATCCATTTACCCTTGATGGGCAGCCCCAAACGAAATGGCGGACTTCTGTTGTGTATGCCTCTATGGAAGGCAAGTGGAAGATAGTACATGCGCACTGGGTTATGATGAAGAACGAAAACGATTGAATTGCCAATAGCCAATAATTGAGAAAGTATCAATTTGAAAATTATCTATTAGGGTTTGGGGTACCGCATTAAAAATGAGTACTTCAAACTTATCCTTATCCTTCTCATTCACTTCTACTGCTAAGTGCAGACAATTTAGTTCTGTCGGATGGTCATCTTAAAACCCTCGATGTTTAGGCAATAATACAGCTTATTCAGCAAAAAACGGCTAAAAACATCGAGGGTTTCCGTTGCGCCGCGCAGGCTGGGTCGGGCGACGCTTTTTTTGTTTGCAAATAGCACTTTACATCTGCCCTGCCAAATTCCAGTAATTATTTTCTGGCCCAACTTCCTAATTTACATTCTTATCCGGATTTCCTTAATCTGACCTGAAACACCAAGAATTACACGGGTTCTTTTTAAAAATGCAACATAAGTACACAATGCAACATATGTGCATAAAAACTTACACTTTTCTGCAACATACGTGCTAAGTCCTCCCCTCTTTTTTACCCCAACTTTGTAGAAAGCTCTTAATCAATTTGCAATGGGTAATGTGCAATTATCCATTGTGTTTTTCCTAACCTTTTAAACTTTAACCACCATGAAAACGCAAATAATTAATTTTTTTGTAAGTGTACTCTTGTTAAGCCTGGCCTTCGGGTGTGAGGAGGATGAAGGCCCTGATACCTTTCAATTTGAAGCAACCTTCTTTACCAAACTAACCGGATTTGCAGAAGATAAAGTGGCCTGCACTGAACCAAAAGGCTTCTTGAACACACAAGTAGACAGTGGTTCTGCCACCCGTTTGGGTGATTTTACTACTACTATTACTTTCTGTGTAGACCCCAATACCCTGGCCTACAACAACGGGGAAGGTAGTTTTATGGCCACCAACGGGGATGCCCTGTTTTTTGAAGGGGAAGGACAAGTGAAGCCTTCCGACCATCCCGATTACGACCTGGAGTTTCAGGATACTTTCATTATCACCGGGGGCAACGGACAGTTTGAAGGGGCAAGCGGTACCTTAACTACCGATAGCTATGTAAAAAATGCCACCCAGCAAACCGACCATGTGTGGAGCGGTACCGTTACCCTCTCCAATTAACAAATCACCACTATCAATCATGAAAACACTCATCACAATTTTTCTAATGATGGCATGGCCGTTATCTACATACGCACAAGAGGTAACGGCCACTGCCGGGGCTGCCTATCAAAATGCCAATGGCTCAATTGTCTTCACCATTGGAGAGCCTGTTATCACTACCCTGCAAGCCGGGGGGCAACAGTTGACTCAGGGGTTTCATCAAAATAAAGTAACGGCAACCGTCACTGCTGTATACGACCCGGTTTTCTCTTCTGTAAAAGTATTTCCCAATCCTACGGCGGATAAAATCATCATCCACCTGGAAAATGTGAATTTGTATGGAAGTATTTTTCATCTGCATGATTTCAACGGAAGGCAACTCAAACATGGAAATATCAGCGGTAATGAAGCGGAAATAGAACTCTCTACTTACGTGCCAGGCATATACGTCCTTACCCTGCAACGAGGCGAAAAATCCATGATTACTTATCAAATCATCAAACAATAAAACAATTGAGCCATGAAAAATCTAGTATTTACCTTAGTAGGAATATTAATCACGATTTCCATTTGGGCACAGGCTCCCAAAAGCTTCAATTATCAGGCGGTACTCCGCGACAATGCCGGAGAAATAATTGCCAACGAGGCCATAGAAGTAACCATATCCATTTTATTCGGAAGTGCCGACGGTTCCCCCGTCTATACCGAAATCCACAATACCCAAACCAATGCTTACGGGTTGATCAATTTGCAGATTGGAGAAGGTAATTCTTCAGATGAGCTGTCTTCCGTTAACTGGGAAAACCCGCCTTTTTTTGTTCAGATATCTATAGACGGCACGTTGTTTGGCACTTCCCAGTTGCTAAGCGTACCTTATGCACTCTATGCCGAAAAGGCGGGCAACAGCTTCAGCGGTAGCTTCAATGACCTTACCGAGGTGCCTGAATTTCCTGACCTTTCCAATGTTTTCAGCGGGAATTTCAACGACTTAACCAATATCCCTGAAAACCTGGACACAAATACGACGGATGATTTTAGCGGGGATTACAATGACCTGACCAACAAGCCTAATATCCCGGAAGGAGCAGAACAGGTATTCAGTGAAAATGAGGAAGTCGCTTTCATTACTGACAAAAAAGTAGGCATAGGCACCCAAGCCGCCCGAGGCAAGATGGAAGTGCTGGACGGAGGTGTGCTGTTTGCCGGGGAAACCGGAAGTGTTGAAATATCCGGCCCGGGCACCCGCCTGATGTGGATTCCTGAAAAAGCCGCCTTCCGAGCTGGAAAAGTAGATGGAGAACAGTGGGATATGGATTCCATTGGTGTTTCTTCTACCGCTTTGGGTGGCAGTACAATAGCCAGTGGGAATACTTCTATTGCTACGGGAGGCCAAACGGTGGCTAGTGGCCCTGCCTCAACTGCTATGGGCTTCAAAGCCAATGCCAGTGGGGATGTGTCTACTGCGATGGGTAACAATACAAAAGCTATCGGTAATTCATCTACCGCGATGGGTTTTTTGACTGAAGCCAGCGGGTTACGCTCTACCTCCATGGGCAACAATACAAAAGCCAGCGGAAATTTTTCCATTGCCATGGGATTAGAGACAGAAGCCAGTGGCGTAAATGCTACAGCCATGGGTGAAGGAACACAAGCCAGCGGAGAGAATGCCACAGCCATGGGGTTCCAGACAAAAGCTACCGAAAGTGCATCAATTGCGATGGGTAGCCAAACAGAAGCCAGTAATATCATTGCTACGTCCATGGGCTTCAAAACGAAAGCCAGTGGGGATGTTTCTACTGCCATGGGCAATAACACCCAGGCTATTGGCAATGCTTCCACAGCCATGGGTTTTTTCACAGAAGCCAGCGGGTTACGCTCCACCGCCATAGGCAACAATACCAAAGCTATTGGAAATTTTTCCATTGCCATGGGAGTGCAGGCCGAAGCCAGCGGAGAATCTTCCACTGCTATTGGCGTTTTCTCAGAAGCTTCAAAAAGGAGCTCAGTGGCCATAGGTAGCCTCGCAAAGGCAGATCATGAAGGTTCAGTCGTAATCTCTGCTAATTCCAACCAAAGTGTCGATGATATTATCTCATCAGCTGACCAAGAGCAAATAGTTATGCGAGCCGATGGCGGATTTTATTTTTCTGATAAAAAAGTAGATCCACTACAAACTATAAATGGCGTGAAAGCTTTCATAAATACCTCTACCGGAGCCTGGTTATCAGCCACCGGTGCTTGGGGCAATAGTAGCGACCGCAACCTTAAAGAAAACTTTGAACTCCTGGATGGAGAAAGCATGATTGAGAAAATCAAAGCGTTGGAAGTCACTACCTGGAACTATAAAAAAGACGGGAAAGGTATTTCTCATATTGGTCCCATGGCACAAGATTTTTATAGAATTTATGGTTTAGGTTCCAATGACATTTCCATATCTACTGTAGATGGCATAGGCGTAGCCCTCGCAACCATCAAGGCATTGATAGAGAAAAATGAAAAGTTGGAAACCCGGTTGGCAGCCCTGGAGAAAAAACTGGAGATTCTCCTCTCTACTACCCAAATCAATGTGAATAGTAAAGGCGAATGATAACAAGGCTCTGCCATTTTCATGGTAAGCCCATGCCCCCTCTGTATTCACATACCATCAAATATTTATCACTTAAAAATTCTCTACCATGAAAAATTTAAATGAATTATCCCTTCGTTCCTTAAGCAAAATCTTTTTGAGTTTGTTTCTGTTATTACCATTAAGCTGTAAAGACAATATCCAGGATGAACTAACAGGGACTGATCCGGCTTCCTATCAAGGGGTAGAAGCCTGGCAGGATTTACTGGAAGATCTGCCTTTAGAAAAAAGTGTGATTGTGCAACAAAACAGTTCTATCCAAGAGGCCATTAATGCAGTTATTCCTGGGGAAGCCATTTACATTGAGCCTGGGATTTATAAAGAAGCGCTCACTATTGATAAAGACAACATCCAACTGATTGGTATGGAGGGAGCTCGTGGGGAAAAGGTAATCCTTGAAAATCCCGGAGGAGCAGACAAAGGAATACTTGTAAACAAGCAAGTCACTGGCGTAAGAGTTCGCAATATCCAATTACAAAAATTCAAAGATAATCGGATCAATATTTCCAGTCAGGTAGCCCATAATTCCGCCAGGCGCAAAGGCTACTTTAAAATGAAGCGGGAGCAGCTCGACAACAAGATCGCCCATTATGAGTTTGAGGTACGGTTAGGAAAAAGGGAATTTGATGTAGTGCGTATCCATCGTGTGGTGCGGGAGTACCGTCCCTATCGCCCTGTTCACACCAAAGGGGAAGTATTCATGGTGCATGGTGGCTGGCAGGATTTTGATGATATTTTCTTAACGGCCGGTAGCGATGATAAAAATGCACAAACATCTTCCCCTGCCTATCTGGCAGCCAACGGCATAGACGTATGGGGAATTGACCTGGCCTGGACACTGGTTCCTCCAGAAACAACTGATTTTGAATTCATGAAAGATTGGGGCGTAGAACGGGATGTTGACCACACATTAGCCGCTATGTCCATCGCCCGTCTCATACGCGGACTTACCGGACAAGGCTTCGGTAAATTGAACCTGCTTGGGTTTAGTTACGGTGTTGGGGTGGCGTATGGAGCGGCTGGCCGGGAAACCCAACAACATCCAATTTTCCGGGATATTAAAGGGATAATACCTGTAGACGGTGTCATCAAATACAATCCAACTGATGAAAATTTCCGTCTTTCTGCCTGCGCAGAAGCAAATACAGCCAAAGCGGAAATTGATGGAGGAACCTACCAGAATGGTACCGGAGCATTTTTAACAAACTTTGGCAACCTGGCAATTTCAGATGCAGGCGGAGACTCTCCATTAATTCCAGGGTTTACCAATGCCCAGGCAGCGCGGTTTATTGGGGTCAATAATGCCGGATCTGATACTGGGGTTGCTCCTTATTGGCACTTCATTGGGGGTGACTTTAATAATTTACTCTACACAGGTTCTGATCGTTGGTTTCAGTTACTCTCTTCCCTTGCTCCATTTCAGCCACAACGTACCCTCTATGAATACAGGGCCTGTGCCTGCACTGATGAAGACGTAAGCATTGATGACTATCTGGATCAGATTTCAGTACCCATTTTATTCATAGGCGCCGCAGGTGGTTTAGGTTCTTATGGCACTTACACCAGTGATAACCTGACCGCCAGTACTGATGTAACTACACATATTGCCAGCGCAGAGGTACCCGCTCTACGCGCCCTCGAGTATGGGCATGCTGATCTTTTTATGGCCAATGATGCAGCCAACAGGGTATGGGAAGAGTTGCGGCAGTGGCTGATAAGCCACAGTACCTATTCTATTCCATAAGGCTCTGTTATAAAACACCCTCAATACTCCATCTCCCATGTGTCCGACACTACTGTGCTTCTTTACAGAAAAGTGTCGGACATTTATCAAAGCTTAGTCAGGTATACCACTACTTATGAAAACCGATACTTCCCCCCATGATGATGTAATGACAAACCTCCAAGCCCTGGAACAAGAACTCATGGTTACCCTGTACGGTTTAGATAACCTCCGCCGTTCCCTCCCACCACTGGAATGGGAAAACTTCTGTAAAACCCAAACCATCAATCATCCCTTGCACAAATTGCTACTCAATGACCCTTTCACCCGTCGTGCATACGAAAAACCAAGTGGATATACCGAGGATGCTGGGTTACTAGATTATCTTTATGAATACAATATTCCACCCGATAAAAAAACAAATCCGATTGGTGAAAGAATTTACAGTTTTATCACGAACAGTGATCCGGCGGAAGCCATCCGATACCGCACTCTATTTATCGCACAAAAGATAGATGAGACGGCCTCCGAAACCAATGCCCCCATATCGATTTTATCCATTGGCTCGGGACATGTGCGGGAAGTCGAATTTTCTGAGGCAATCCAAACCCAAAAAATAAAAGCGTGGTTAGCCTGCGATCATGATCTGGAAAATATTTTCAGGATGAAAAATGAATATGACCATCTGGGCATTATACCTGTGCAGAGTAGCATAAAAGAACTGATAAACCAGAACGATACCTTCGGAAAATTTGATTTCATCTATGCCACACAACCTTTTGAAGCCCTCAGCAGGATGGACGCTACACAACTCATACAATGGGCTTTTGCAGCATTGAAACCAAGTGGGCAGTTATTGATTTCCAATTTCAGGAAAGAAGTACCCAATACCCTATACAGAACCTATATGGAAGCTTTTATGCATTGGTTCCTCAACTATCGTTCAGATGCGGAAGTTATTGATCTATGCAGCCAATTACCTCCCACCCAAATCAAAAAATTCAGTTTTTCTACTGATCCCTTTTGCAATATTGCGTTTGCCTTAGTGGAGAAGGACTAATGAACCAGAAACAAATGGTAATTGTATTTTTCAACCAATACTTTCTATAAACACCCTGAATTGCCCGACCTAAACGGGCTACGCACCCATCAATAGACACCATTTTCGAGTACAACCAATTTAAGGAATTAGCTTGTAGCTTGCACTTGCACCTTATACTTGTAGCTAATTTATTAGATTTACCTTCCAACATTTAGCTTTTGAACAATTGAGTAAATAATACTATCTTACAGATAAAACCCTAACCTACCAACCTATGCAATGAAACATGTCAACAACCTCAACCAGGATGACGCATTGCTTCAACAACTCACCGAGGCAGTGCTGGATAACCTGGACAACGAACAATTTGGGGTAGAAGATTTATCAGAACAGATTGGCATCAGCCGCTCTCACCTGCACCGCAAGCTAAAGTTACTCAAAGGAAAGTCGGTGAGCCAGTTTATCCGGGAAGTAAGGCTGGAAGAAGCCCTGAAGCTGCTGCATAACAATGTGGCCACCACTTCCGAAATTGCTTACCGGGTGGGTTTCAACAGCCCTTCTTATTTTCACAAATGCTTCCATAAATATTATGGGTATCCACCGGGGGAGGTTAAAAACAAAACAGAAAATGACACACAAATACAAGACAAAGCCTCTCCAACGAGCCGTTCCATAAAAATCAATACACAAGCATTCGCCACAAATTCTTCCATAGCAGTTTTGCCCCTACAAAACTTTACGGGCGACCCTGAGCAGGAGTATTTTGTACAAGGTTTGCACGATGCCCTTATTGGGGCTTTGGGACAAATTTCTGCCTTGCGGGTGATTTCCAGGACTTCTACCCTTCGATATGGTCAGCACAATACACTCTCTTTGCAAGAGATTGCCCGGGAACTGGAGGTAGATAACCTTGTAGAAGGCGCAGTATCGGGTGCAGGCAACCATGTACGCATTCAGTTAAAGTTAATTCAGGCTTTTCCGGAAGAGCGGCATCTCTGGGCCAAAGAATACCAACAGGATTTCCGCAATATTCTCGTATTGCAAAGCGACGTGGTGCAAAACATTGCAAAAGAAATTCATGTAACCCTCACACCCGGTGAAAAAACATTGCTTAATCATACGCCTGTTGTCAACCCCGAAGCCTATAAAGCCTACCTGAAAGGTATGTTTTATTGGGATAAACTCACAGAAGACGCTCTCAACACGGCTATGCAGTATTTTGAATTGGCCCGGGAGTTAGACCCCGGTTATCCCTTGGCCTATGCGGGCATTTCTTTGGTGTGGGTAGGCCGCTTACAACAAGGATTTACCCCCTACTTTGAAGGGGGATCGAGAATGAAAGTAGCGGCATTCAAAGCCAAAGCCCTTGAACTGGATAATACACCACCGGAAGTTCATTTTATGCTGGGGGGAATCAACTGTTGGGTAGAATGGAAATATGGAGAAGCAGAGAAATCTTTCCGAAGAGCCATTAGCCTGAACCCCAATTATTCGGCGGCACGGGCCTATTTGTCGCATGTGCTCAACATTTTGCATCAGCCCGAAGAAGCCATGGAACAAATTGCGGTTGCCCTGGACCTGGACCCTTTCAATCCACTTTTTCAAGCATTGTATGGCATGGACCTGATGTATACCCGGCAGTATGACAAGGCTATTGACATCCTCAGCAATACGTTAAAAAAAGCCCCTACTGACCCCGTAGCCCTGGCTACCCTCCGAACAGCCTACCACATGAAAAAGAAGTACCCCGAAGCCCTGGAAACATGGATAACCTCCTATGCTTCCAAAGAAGACTACGAAGCCGTAGAGGTATTGATGCGGGGCGGGCAACAGAGCGGCTATCAGGAAGCTTTGGAAAGCCTGGCACAAATGCTCATTGACCGTTCTGGCACCAAATACGTAACCCCATATAGAATTGCTACCATTTATACCCGGGCAGGCATCAAAAAAGAAGCAGTTTCCTGGCTGGAAAAAGCCTATCATGCCCACGATTCCAATATGCCCTACATTGGCATAGATCCTATTTTTGAAGTGTTGAGGAGTGAACTGGCATTTCAAAGTTTGTTAAAAAAAATGAAGTTACCCCTCGGGACACATCCCTTTGCAAAATTGTAGTTAACATCATAGGTATAAATTTGCAACATCAAAATTGGATGATTAGTTATAATGAAAATGCCGAAAAGGAGGGGTAACTCCATAAGTCAGGAGACTCAAACGTCCTGTCATTATATTTATCCTGGATTTAACGTACTCCACATTTTTCTTACCGATCCATCTGTGTTTATTATTTCATAACAGACATTTCAATGACTGTCTTTTTAGTAATAAAACGAAGGTCATCTACGGTCAGAGTACTATCATCGAGGTTGGAGCTGGAAACGTATCATGCCTGCTTCGCACCTTCCATACTCCTGAGCCACTCTCCATTTGAAATCAGTTGGTCAATATCATGTGTTAAAATGCTTTTGAGCAATGCCTTATCTTTGTTCTCCTGGGCATATTTATCAATTAAAACATAGTTTCTTCTTTATGTTTTTCTTTGGGGATTGTACCCTGGACATGTTACCTTGTAGAAGCATTTATTGAAAATACAGGAAAAAGAATTATTTTTTTCATAAATGGATTATTGCATTGATAAATCACAAAGTTTGTACTAACATCCGAATTTAGAATGCAAAAACAATAATTGCGTTACTTCGCTTTATTTCTATTTTTTGCAGAATTATCAATTTTTAAAAATAATGAGCAGCTCACTTTACATTACAACTGCCGAAGCCCACTGCGGAAAATCACTTGTCAGCTTGGGCATCATGGAAACAGTTTTGCGAAAAACGGAAAGAGTGGCCATCTTTCGTCCTATTATTTCCGGAGGCCCCCATCAACCAAAAGACAAAAATATTGAGCTAATCCTTTCTCACTTTAAGCTACCCCAACCTTATGAGAGCACTTATGCTTTCCACCGTAAAGAAGCAAAAGAATTGGTATTGCAAGGGCGTATGGGCCAACTTCAGGATAGTATATTTCAAAAATACAAAGCTCTGGAACGGGAGGCAGATTTCATATTGTGCGAGGGAACAGACTACCTGGACGAAGGCAGTGCATTTGAATTCAATATTAATGTGGAAATTGTCAAAAACCTGGGTTGTCCGGTACTGGTGGTGGGCAGGGGTGACCAGCATCGTAATATTGATGAAATACTAAGCCCTGTACAACTTACCATAGAATCATTTTCAGAACAAGACTGCCAGGTGGTGAGTACCATCATCAACAGGGCACAGCCTGATTTGGCGCATGAGCTGCTTATGTCCATGCGCACCCGTCTTCCTGTTACTGAGCAGGTACTCGGTGTGGTACCAGAAAATATTATCCTTAAAAGCCCCACTGTGCAAGAAATCGTGAAGCACTTAGGGGCAGAAGTATTGTATGGAGAAGACCAGTTGAATAGGCAGGTATATCGATATTCTATTGCTGCTATGCAATTGCAAAATTATCTTCCACACATTACCGAAAATTGTATGGTGATTACTCCTGGCGACCGGGGCGAAATAATTTTGAGTGCTTTAGAAGCCCATAAGTCACAAAACTATCCACCTATTTCTGCCATACTCCTCACTACTTTCCTCAAGCCAGATGTGTCAGTAATGCGCCTTTTGGATGGACTTCCACACACCATCCCTATCCTTTCTGTAAGCACCAATACATATGATACTGCCATGCAGCTCAATAAGGTAAACTCATACATCACAACCGGTAATGCCCCTAAAATAAACCTGAGCCTCAGCTTGTTTGACAAATATGTGGATGGAAAAAACCTGGAAGTGCGCATTGCCAATGTAAAAGCCAGGGGCGTTACCCCAAGAATGTTTCAATATATGCTGATGCAAAAAGCAAGGGTACACAAAAAACACATTGTGCTGCCCGAGGGTAATGATGTGCGCATACTCAGGGCAGCAGAGTCCCTTCTTTCAGAAAGTATTGTTGACCTAACCCTTTTGGGAAAAAAAGAGGAAATCACTGCCCTGATTCAAAAACTGGGATTACATATCGATAGTACCAAAATAGCTATTGTTGACCCGGCCAACTCGCCCCGGTACAATGACTATGTAGCAAAATTTATGGAACTAAGAAAGCACAAAGGAGTAAATCGTGATATGGCAAAAGATGCCCTGCTGGATGTTTCTTATTTCGGAACAATGATGGTACTGGAAGGAGATGCTGACGGCATGGTATCAGGAGCAGCACACACTACACAACATACCATTCGCCCTGCTTTGCAAATTATCAAAACAAAACCTGGCTTCTCTATTGTCTCTTCTGTGTTTTTTATGTGCCTCCCAGACCGGGTGTTGGTGTATGGTGACTGTGCCATCAATCCCGACCCGGATGCTACCCAACTGGCAGAAATTGCCATAGCATCGGCAGAAACAGCCCAAGCTTTTGATATCGAGCCTAAAATGGCTTTGCTTTCCTATTCTTCTGGAGAATCAGGAAAGGGGGCAGATGTAGACAAAGTGAGGGAAGCCACCAACATAGTGCGAAAAAGACAGCCCGAACTAAAAGTAGAAGGCCCAATACAATACGACGCTGCTGTAGATAAAGAGGTAGGTATCAAAAAAATTCCGGGCTCGGAAGTAGCCGGACAAGCCAACGTGCTTATTTTTCCTGACCTGAATACGGGAAACAACACCTACAAAGCAGTACAAAGGGAAACCGGGGCAATTGCCATCGGGCCAGTGATACAAGGGCTTATCAAGCCAGTCAATGACCTGAGCCGAGGCTGCACCGTACCCGATATCATCAATACAGTAATTATCACTTCCATACAGGCACAAAACGGACAATAAAAAAAACTACCGATGAAGATATTGGTCATCAACTCAGGAAGTTCATCAATAAAATACAAACTGTTCGAGATGCCCTCCAAAACGGTTATAAGTGCAGGTATGGTAGAAAAGATTGGAGAAGCGAATAGCCACGTAAAACATAAAGAAATTTCTAACCATAAAGAATTCAGTGAAAACCTGCCGATTTCCAACCACCGGGAAGGTTTTGATAAAATAATGGCGCTGCTGACAGAAGGGGAATCACGTGTGATAGATAGCCTGGATGAACTTGCAGGTGTTGGGCACCGGGTAGTACATGGAGGGGAAAAGTTTAATGCCCCGATACTTATCAATGAAGAAGTCAGGAAGCAAATTGACACGCTTGCTTTTTTAGCACCACTGCATAACCCGCCCAACTTGCTGGGTATTGAAGTGGCCACCAAGGCTTTCAAAAATGTACCACAGGTAGCTGTCTTTGATACTGCTTTTCACCAAACCATGCCCGCCAGCAGTTACCGTTACGCCATTCCTGAAAAGTTATACAAACAATACGGTATCCGTGTGTATGGAATGCATGGCACTTCTCATCATTATGTAGCCAAGCAAGCTGCGGCTTATCTAAAAAAACCAATAGAAGCACTTAGTCTCATCACTATTCACCTGGGCAATGGATGTAGTATGGCTGCTATCCAACAGGGCAAATGCCTGGATACTTCTATGGGTTTAAGTCCTCTGCCGGGCCTTATTATGGGCACACGCAGCGGCGACATTGATCCTTCTGTTTATTATTTTCTGGGCAAGCAACTCAATATGAGTTTAGATGAAATTGACAATTTTCTTAACAAAGAAAGTGGCTTAAAAGGCATTACTGGAGACAATGACCTCAGAAATATTATTGCCCGTAAAGAAAAAGGAGACCAGGTTGCCACCCTTGCATTGGAAATGTATATCTACCGCATTAAAAAATATATGGGTGCCTATACTGCCGCCCTGGGTAAGTTAGATGCCCTAATCTTTACAGCCGGGGTGGGAGAAAACAGCGCCTACATCCGGGAAAGCGTATGCAAGGGTTTGGCAATCTTGGGGATAACCCTTGATAAAGAGAAAAACAGCCAACAGACCAAGCACATTCAGGAATTACAATTGGAAAATAGTGCTGTAAAAGTACTGGTTATCCCTACCAACGAAGAACTGGAAATAGCAGAGGCAACCATGCACCTTTTACAAGAATAATTCCTTTTTTCATTACTTCTTGCGCTATAGTTTTGTAACCATTGCAATATTAAACCCTGACAATATTCCTAAAACACTATGAATTTCAACCTCAGCAAAGCCGTAGAGCAGAAAAGTGTTAATTTTTTCATAGCGGTTGATGGTTTGTTTGCAATTTAGAGGAAAAAAGTGACTTTACCCGTTGGGTAGAAAAAACCTTTCACCTCTACTTTTCTTCCGCCAGCTTATCACGCAAAGCTTCTAAATCACGCTTTTTCAACACGTTCTTTCGGATATCACGTTGAAACAAAAAGTAGGCAATTACAAAAGCAGCAGGCATAAGAAACCAAACCCAAAGGGGGCGGCCAGAAAAAGTATCATACACAGAAATCGCATAGATTAATGTAAAAGGCAAAAAATACCACCATATAAAATTTCTTAACCTGGCAATGTGATATTCTGTATTAGCAATAGCCTGCCCCAGGTCTCCCAATAGCGATTGGGCAAACTTTTCTTCTTGTGTTTTTCGATACTTTCGTCCTAAGTATATATATATGGCAATCAAAAAGGGAATACCTCCCGCTAAATAGGAAAAAAAACTTTCCTTATCAACAATGGCGTCGATAATGCTTACCACCCCTACCAGGGTGGTGATGCCGATAATGCCCCACTCAAAGCAATTTACCATGCGCTTTATTGAATTGCTTTTTTGTTGTACCCGTTTATGCAGTGTAGTTTCATTGATGGCATACAAAGGTTCGTTTTGCTGTGTATCCCATATCTTTTTCATTTCTTCAAATTCCATTGTGTTCATATTCCTTTGATTTTCTGATTAAATGTTTTTTTATTCGGTTGATCTTCACACCCACATTGCTTTCGGATATTCCAAGTATTTTTGCCATTTCCTTATAACTAAACCCTTCCAGTAAAAGCAAAGTCAATGAGCGGTCAATTTCGTTTAGGTGCCCTATTTGGGCATACAGCCAGTCTAACCGGCTATCCTGCGTTTTAGGGGTATCCATCAGGAATTGTTCTTGCTGATCAAAGAGTTGCCTGCCAACATTATGCTTCTTTTCTTTTCTTGTCCAGGCAATGGCTGCATACAAGGCTACCCGGTATATCCAGGTGGTTACAGCAGCATCTCCACGAAAACTGGGAATAGAATTCCAAAGTTGCAGGGTAACTTCCTGAAACAAATCATCCTGGTCGTTGTGAGTAAAAGCATATACGCGCACTACTTTGAATAGCAACCCTTTATGTTTTTTCAACCATGTTGTAAAAATTTGTTGCTGTTCGCTTTCTTTCATGGGCCCTTGTTTAGAATACTTTATTTAAATAGTAGCGGAAGCAGGAGTATTTCTTACAAATCAGAAAAAAATTTGTGTAATCTCAACGCAGCATGAATTTAATATTTCACGGTTTATTCACGATGCTAATGATATCTTTACCAAGATAACCTCATAGAGGCTTCCCTTTTATCATAGCAGAAAGCACCTTAGTTTTGTAATTCAACCAACAGCTTAACTTTTATAAAACCATGAATTTCAACCTCAGCAAAGCCGTAGAAAAAGTATTTGAAAAACTGGAAAGTTGGTTCGAGACTTTCGTCAGTATGCTGCCCAATATGGTGCTGGCCATTATTCTGTTTATTGTATTTCTTACCCTTGCCCGCATCATCAAGCGACTGTTTGCCCGGATTATTAAAAGGGCTACCGACGACTTATCCATCCAAAATCTATTTACCCAACTGGTCTATTACATCGTGCTGGGCATTGGTTTTTTTATTATTCTGGAAGTGCTCAATCTGGATAAAGCGGTCACTTCCCTGCTGGCCGGTGTGGGTGTCATCGGTATCGCACTGGGTTTTGCCTTTCAAGACATTGCTGCCAATTTCGTATCCGGTGTCATCCTGGCCTTCAAGAAGCCTTTTAACATTGGGGATGTCATTGAAGTAGAAGGCACCATGGGCAACGTAGAAAGAAATGATTTTCGCGTAACCATTGTCCGCACATTTCAGGGACAGGAAGTGTACATTCCCAATAAAGACTTGTTGCAAAAGAAGATTACCAACTACACCATTACAGGCGAAAGGCGGATTGACCTGAAAGTGGGGGTTTCGTATGGTGAAGACCTGGAGAAAGTACGGGAAATAACCCTGGAAGCCGTTCAAGCCACGGAAGGCGTAAGAACAGACAAAGAAATAATTTTTGATTACGATGCTTTTGGGGACAGTTCCATCATTTTTAACCTGCGTTTCTGGATATATTTTCCGGGTGATAAAGGGTTGCTTTTCATAAAAAATGATGTATTTATGTCCATCAAAAAAGCCTATGACCAAAATGACATTACCATTCCGTTCCCCATCCGCACATTGGATTTTGGCATCAAAGGCGGGCAAAAGCTTTCTGAACTGGGGTTGTTTAATGGGAGTTCGGATAAGAAGTAGGCAATGGCAGTCGGCAGCGGCAGGTGGCAGTCATGCAATTAGGCTGCCTACTGCTGCTGCTACTGCCTACTTCATGAACATTTAAAACCAAAGCCCTCAAAACAAATAAAACCATGAAAAAACCAACTTACCTCTTTGCAATCATCATCACCTTATTTGCAAATGCATATACATTCGCCCAAAGCAACCAAAAAGTATTAATTGTACAGGACGAAATGCCACAGATAGAAGTATTGTCTGAGTTTCTGCGAAATACAGGAAAGCTGGATGTAGACATTGTAGATCAGGCTAACTTACCTGCCGACTGGTCGGGATACCAGGCGGTTATCGGCTTTATTCATGGAAAACTGGAAGTGCCTGCCGAAAAAGCAATTATTGAATACACCGAAAACGGAGGCCGGTACGTTTGCCTCCACCACTCCATCAGCAGTGGCAAAGCCAGCAATGCGTTTTATTTTGACTTTCTGGGCATTCGACTTGACCATGGTGAGTTTTCAAAATATCCGGTGAAGCCTGGCGAAGGTTACGGCTGGTACCATGATGGAGAAAACGGTATTACGCTCAGGCTGGTCAACCTAAATCCGCATCATTACATTACCAACCATAATATCAACTGGGGTGCGCCCATCGGTTATACTTCTTCCGATGGCCCGGCTGTACCAGGACAGTTCCCCAGCATTTCGCTCCAGAAAACTGAAGTGTATATGAATCACAAGTTTACCGACGGACGGGAAAAAACCGTACTCTGTGGCTTCAAATACTACGACCCCCGTAACGGAGAGTTGTTTATGCAAGACCGGGCCGTTTGGACAAAACCGTACGAAAAAGGTGATATTGTCTACATCCTCCCCGGCGAAACCCCTGCCGACTACGAAAACCCCAACATCGCCCAGATGATTTTGAATGCGATTGTGTGGGAAAAGTAGGTTTTTACTATACGGTAGTAAAGCTGATACTTCTTTTTACAGTTCGTCGTTTTGTCGTAAATTGCTGTAGGTATATCAATATAATCTCAAAAAATCATTTCAACACCAATTAATAAAGATGAGCACATTAGAATTAAAAGGCGGGCTATATGATATGATTTCAAAAATCAATGACAAAAAGTTGTTGATTCAATTACAGAAAATAGTAGAAGAGGTATTTGAGCAAAACCTGGATAATTCAGATTTTTGGGATTCCCTTTCCCAAAATCAACAAAAGGAGTTAGAGAAAGCCATTCGAGAAAGTAAAGATGATGCGAACCTGGTTGATCATGAAGCTGTCCTTAATAAATACAAGCAATGGCAAAAAAAATAGTATGGAACAAACGAGCTATTGTCAAGTTAGATGAAATTATAGAATATCAGTTAGAAGAAGTTTCAGAAGAATCTGCAAAAAAGTTCTTTGAACGGTTGACCGAAAATTTAGACTGGTTAAGCCGCTATCCGGAGATAGGCAGAAAATCTAAGAAAAAGAAAACGATATGAATGTATAAAGTTGATAAGCATCGCAATCTTTACTATCGTATTGAAGGCAATAAGCTCATCGTTGTCTATTTATTTGATACGCGTCAACACCCTAATAATAATCCTTATTGAAAAGCACCTCACTAATTTTATACCTCATCAGCGACCTGGGTGCCGACGAGCGTGTATTTACTAATTTACAAATGCAGGGGATTGAATTAAGATATATCCAATTACAAGTAAAGTAATAAAAGACTTCCGAAGTTTGCGAAACTTCCGAAGTCTCCCCCTGCATCTTTCCCAAAGATTTTTTATATTTAGCAAAACCTAACTTTTGCCCCATGAAAAAACCTGAAAACAACGGAAAACCCCTTTCCCGAAGAAATTTTTTGTCCGTAGCCTCCGCCACAACAGCCGGACTTACCGGCCTGGCATTATCCCCCCTGCATGCCGAAGAGCAACAAAAAAAGAATATACGTGCTAATGTTACCCCCGAATGGCGCAACAAACAACCCGGCATGGCCTACCGCCAGCTGGGAAACACCGGGTTGATGATTTCTGAAGTCGTGTGCGGTGGCGACCCGGTGCGGCTTGGCAATACCCGTCCCGTAGAGATTGCCATGGAAAAAGGCCTGAATTACCTGGACATGGCTCCGGCTTATGGCGGTGGCGAGTGTGAAGAAGCATACAGCAAAGTAATTGACAGCTCTTCCAAACGTGAAAAAGTATTCATGACTACCAAAGTGAGCGGGTTCTCTTCTGTACGTGACCAGCTTTACAAAGAAATTTTTGACGGATTACCCTCTGAAAAACAGGAAGCCATCATGAAAAGGGCCAAAGAAATGCGAGAAGCAAGGGCCATCGACAAGCCGGGCTATTACCTCACCTACTGGCCCGGACAAGACCGCTCCATGGACGGGGCCTATCTTTCCAACGCCATGATGCAAGACTATGGCCACAAGGTAGATGGCAACAAAGCTTTCCAGGAAAAAATAACTTCCTCACTGGAAGGAAGTCTCAAAAGGGCAAAGATAGATTACTTTGATATTCTGATGTGCCCACACGGCGCCAACTCTCCGGAAGAAGTACAAATTCCGGAAATCCGGGAAACCTTTGATAAACTCAAAAAAGATGGCAAAGTACGTTTCATGGGCGTATCTACCCACAACGACCCGGCCGGTGTGCTCAGGGCCGCTACTGCTACCGGAAAATATGACGTAGTAATGTGTGCATACAACATCATCAACGGAGGCTACATGGAAGATGCCATTCGTGCGGCGCATGAAGCAGGCATGGGCATCATCGGGATGAAAGTGGCTATGGCCGTGGCTACACACCATAAACCCCTGCAACCCACTCCGGCCTGGCGTGTAGAAAAAGTAGAACGCATTGTACCCGGCGATATGAAAGCCCCCATGAAAGCATACATTTGGGCACTGCAAAACCCTCACATTTCCGGCGTAATTTCTAACCTTTGGGATGAACAATTCGTCAACGAAAACCTTTCGGTAGTAGGAAAGAAGGTAGCGTTACAACCCGGGTGAGCAAGCCTTTAGTCCAAAAACATAATACCGGGTTGTAGTACGGGCTTCCAGCCTGTAAGGTGGGTTTTCCAGTAAGGCGGTTCAACGAACCGCCCTACATTTGACAAAACCATTATATACTTTACTAAGCCCGGGAGCTAATATTAGTAAGCTTTGCGGAACTTGTTTATTGTTATCACAAAGCA
This sequence comes from Cyclobacteriaceae bacterium, assembly GCA_965230065.1. Taxonomy (GTDB): domain Bacteria; phylum Bacteroidota; class Bacteroidia; order Cytophagales; family Cyclobacteriaceae. Next base: position 6,608,713 of record OZ245942.1, read on the forward strand.
ACCCCAATAAAACGCTTTTATTTTTAATTATTTTCAACAACAATCAATATTTTTTTATATATTGTAATTGTTGAGAGAGGCGAAAGGGAAATCTAAACCCTACAACAACCTGACTTATTTTCTATGAGTTCTACTCCGCACGCATGTGATATTCTCATCATCGGTGCAGGGGGCGCAGGACTGCGCGCCGCCATCGCTGTAGCCGAAACAAATCCCGAACTAAAAATAGGTGTCGTCAGTAAAGTTTACCCCATGCGCAGCCACACCGTATCGGCAGAAGGGGGCGCAGCAGCCGTTATCAAAGACAACGACTCCTTAGAACACCATGCCTACGATACTATCTCAGGGGGCGACTGGATGTGTGACCAGGATGCTGTAGAACTGTTTGTGAACGAAGCCCCTAAAGAAATGATCCGCCTGGAACACTGGGGCTGCCCCTGGAGCCGGGAAGAAAATGGCAAAGTAGCCGTCCGCCCTTTCGGTGGCATGAAAAACAAACGTACCTGGTTTGCTGCCGATAAAACGGGTTTTCACATGCTGCACACCCTTTTCCAAACTTCCCTCAAGCATGAAAAACTCCTGCGGTTTGACGAATGGTTTGTAACAAGCCTGCTAGTTGATGAAGGGCGTTGCCAGGGAGCCGTAGCCATAGAAATGTCTACTGGGAAAATTGAAGCCATTCATGCCAAATCAGTGATTATTTGCTCTGGGGGTGCCGGAAAGGTTTTCCCTTTCACCACCAATGCCAGCATAAAAACAGGTGATGGGATGGCGCTGGCTTACCGGGCAGGTGTGCCTTTAAAAGACATGGAGTTTGTACAGTATCATCCCACCGGCCTGCCCTTTACCGGCATTCTGATTACAGAAGCAGCACGCGCTGAAGGCGGGCACATGCTGAACAAAGACGGCTACCGTTACCTTCAGGATTATGATCTGGGCAAACCGGAACCCAAGCCTGTATTGCGCTCTATGGAGTTAGGCCCCCGCGACCGGCTTTCCCAGGCTTTTATGAAAGAACAGGAAAAAGGGCGAACGTTACAGGGTGAATATGGGCATTATGTGCACCTGGATATCCGCCACCTGGGCGATAAAATCATCAATACCAAGTTGCCTTTTGTACGTGAACTTTGTATGAAATACGAAAACCTGGACCCCATAAAAGAAATGATCCCGGTACGTCCGGTCGTCCATTATATGATGGGGGGAATTGATACGGATATTCATGGCGCTACCCCACTGCCTGGCCTTTTTGCTGCCGGGGAATGTGCCTGCGTGAGCATCAATGGTGCTAACCGTTTGGGGTCAAACTCCCTCACAGAATTGCTGGTATTTGGTAACAGGGCCGGCCAGTCTGCCGCTCAGTTTGCCAGTTCACAAAATGGGGCTGGCAAAAACCTGGATGCTTTGTATAAAGACGAAGTAAGTCGGCTAAATAAGCAGTTTTTAAAGAACGATAGCGGTACTGAAAAAATCGCCGATATCAGAGATGCGCTGCATAAAACTATGGAAGAAGGTGCTGGCATATATCGCACAGAAGACTCTTTACTACAATCCCAAAACGAAGTGCAGGCTTTGAAAGAACGCTTCCAAAAAGTGCAAATCGCCGACCATAGCAGCACTTTCAATACAGAACTAATCGCAGCCCTGGAGTTGTCCAGTTTGTTGGATGTAGCCGAAACGGTCATACAATCAGGTTTGCAACGGAAAGAATCAAGAGGTTCGCACCAACGTACCGATTTCCCTGAGCGGGATGATAACAACTACCTCAATCATAGTTTGGCATATTGGAAAGACAATGGCATTCCATCAGTAAAATTTAAGCCGGTTACTATTACCAAATGGCCACCCGGCGAACGTGTTTATGGCAGATAAAACCATACGATTATGGAAAAACAAATCACCTTAGAAGTTTTCAGGTACAGGCCTGAGAAAGACGCAAACCCTAAGTTTCAAAGTTATGAAGTGCCCTTAAATAAGGATTGGGTGATTTTGGACGCTCTGAACTATATCAAAGACCACATTGACGGCACTTTATCCTATCGGTGGTCTTGCCGGATGGGCGTGTGTGGCAGTTGTGGCATGATGGTCAATGGCAAACCAGTACTTACCTGTGCTACCTTTCTGGAAAAACTGGCCCCCGGCCCCATAAAAGTAGAACCTTTGGAAAACTTTCCGGTTGTCCGTGATCTCATTATCGATATGAGCGACTTCCTCACCAAACTTCAAAAGGTAAAACCCTGGATTGTTAGGGAGGAGGAAGGTTCTTTGGAGGAAGAGTATTTGCAAACGCCCGACCAACTGGCCGATTACAAACAATACAGCATGTGCATCAACTGCATGCTCTGTTACTCGGCTTGCCCGGTGTACGGACTGGAACCCAACTTTGCAGGGCCTGCTGCCATTGCTTTGGCACAACGGTATAATATGGACAGCCGGGACCAGGGTAATAAAGAACGAATGGAAGCCCTGAACGATGACCACGGCATGTGGCAATGCACCTTTGTGGGCGATTGCTCAACCGTATGCCCCAAAAATGTGGACCCGGCCGGAGCTATCCAACGCTACAAAGTAGAGGGCGCATCGCACTGGTGGAAAAACATGCTACTTCCCTGGGGAAAATGATAACATCAGATGCTCGACAACATGAAGCAATAATAAAAAATAGAACAACTCCCCGGATTTATTCCGGGGCCTCTCGCTTAAATAGAGTGATGCCAGAATAAACCCTGGGAGATAATAGGTATTTTACCTTCACCCATATCTTTCAACACATCGTAAAAGAAAAGCACTATGGAGCAAATCACATTAAACAAGCCTTATAAAAAGAAAATGTCCGTTTTTTGGTGGGCAAAACGGAGCAGTCATATTCATTTTATTATCCGGGAACTGACAAGCCTTACGGTTGCTTTTTTCGCCATAGAACTGCTGTTGCTGATACGTGCTGTTTCACAAGGGCCAGAGGCTTATGCTGGTTTTTTGGAAGCCCTGCAATCACCCCTCATGATTATTTTAAACATCGTCGCCTTTGCCGGACTGGTTTTTCACAGCATTACCTGGTTCAACCTGGCTCCCAAAGCAATGGTCATAAAGTTAGGCACAACCCGAATTCCCGGGGCACTGATCGTTTTGGCAAATTATGCCGGGTGGATACTGATTTCTATTGTTATTGCATGGTTACTTATTTAAAAGAATATGAACATGAAACTACACGTTGAACCTTTCTGGTGGTCGTTGTTTGGGGCAGGCGGTGCTATTTCCGCCATATTCCTGCCCATATTATTACTCATTTTCGGGCTTGCCATTCCTTTAGGCTGGATAGAGGCACCTGCTTATGAACAATTGGCAGAATTGATAACTCCGGTAATTAGCAAATTATTGCTTTTCTCCATCATCGCCTTATCATTGTTTCACTGGGCGCACCGTTTTAGGTTTACCCTGGAAGAAGGATTACAACTTCAGCATTGGGACAGGCCGATTGCCATTATTTGTTACGGTTCAGCTATTTTGATTACCCTATTCACCGGATTTACATTGTGGAACTTTTAGAAAAAAAACCAAATAATACCTAACCCCCAGGTTTGCAGAAGTATAATCGTGATATAGAAAAAATACGCGCGACCTTGGGGGAGTTATCATCAACTAAAATTTTAAAGCCATGATCGAACTCAAACCCATTAGCAAAGAAGGTATCCCCAAGGCTTTGAAGAAGGTGGAAAGATACCGCTTGTTGAACGAACCCGCCGAAGCAGAAAGCATTTGCCGTGATATTCTGGAAATAGACCCTGAACACCAGGAAGCACTGATTATGTTTATTTTAACCCTGACCGACCAATTTAATAAAGGGGTTTCCGGAAGGGAAGCCTATGCATTGGTATCCCGGATAAAAGATGACTTTAAGCGGGCCTACTACAGAGGGATCGTAAGAGAACGACAAGCCAAGGCAGCCCTGGACCGCGCGCTTCCGGGCAGTAAACACGATGCCTACGAATGGCTGGAAGATGCCATGGAAGCATTTGAAGAAGCCGATCAGCTCAGTGCACCCGACAATGATGACGCCATCCTGCGGTGGAATACCTGCGCCCGTATTATCAACAAACACAGCCTCACGCCCCGTCCACCTGAAAAAAGAGGCATGCACTTGCCGTTGGAGTAAAAAAGTAGCAGTAGGCAGCGGCAGTAAGCAGTCAAGCCAAGACTGCCTACTGCCGCTTTTACTGCCCACTAAGAATTAACCTTACGCAATTTCCCGGCATTTACTGCTGCTAAAAACCCGATAATCCCCCCGCAGAGGTGCGACTCCCAGGAGACGCCTGTTTGTATGGGTAGCAAGCCATAAAACAAACCACTGTAAAGAAAGATCACAACGATTGAAATTACGATAGCACGAAATTCATGACGAAAAAAGCCGATGAAAATCAGAAAAGAAGCCAGGCCATAAATTAAACCGCTGGCACCAATATGAATGGACGTGCGCCCAAACAGCCAAACCAGAATGCCCGTCAAAAAATAACATTGAAAAAATACCTTATTGGCAATGCGGTCATAAAACATATACAAAGTAGTGCCCAAAAATAACAAAGGCATGGTATTGCCCACCAAATGCCCTACACTGCCATGCAACAAAGGAGAAACCAATATACCTATCAAACCTATACCTGTGCGTGGCAGAACACCAAAGCGGGATAAATCAATATGAAATGTGAGTTCCAGGAAAAAAATGAGCCACATAAAAAATATGACTCGTGAAGGCATCACAATGCCCCTGCTAAACCTTTCTAACATTTATGTGTTTTTCTAAAAATAATAGGAATAATAGCCTTTTACTCCTTTACTGTTTACCCCCTCAATCCGTACCCTGCCCCTGATAGTTTGCAAAATTCTCGCCAACTCTTCCGGGTCATTTACGGGCCTGCCATTGATGCCCGTAATGATAAATCCTTCCTGAATACCGAGTTCTTTGATAAACCCCCGCTGTATGTTGGTAACCTTAATACCCTGGTTGATGTGCAACAAGTCTCTTTCTACTTTGGGTACGAGTTCCAGGTCGGCCCCTAAATCATCGGCATGGTACACTTCCCGTTTGATAATACCTGTGGTGCCTTCCCGGTTGGTAAGCTCTACTTCTGTAGTATAAACTTTATTTTTTCTTTTATACACTACCTTAATTTCATCGCCCGGATACAGGTAACTGAGGTATTCTTCAAAATCACTTCTGGTATTGATGGTTTGCCCGTCTACTTCCAAAATAATATCGCCACGTTGCAGCCCGGCTTTTTCGGCAGCGCTGTTTCTTTGTAGGGAACTGATTACTACGCCTTCCAGGTCATCCGTGTTTAACTGGTCGGCAATATCGGGGGTTAGATCGGCAACGTCACCACCGAAAAACGCTTTTTGTACTTCCCCGTATTGAATCATGTCATCTACTACTTTACGCACAATATCTACCGGAACGGCAAAGCCATAGCCCGCATAAGAGCCGGTACGGGACAAAATAGCCGTATTGATACCTACCAGTTTACCTTCCCTGTCTACCAAAGCCCCGCCACTGTTGCCCGGATTAATGGCAGCATCGGTTTGGATGAAAGATTCTATCGGAAAGTTAGATTTAAGGATATTGATTTCCCTGCCTTTGGCACTTACAATGCCTGCCGTTACCGTTGAGGTAAGGTTGAAAGGATTGCCCACGGCCAGCACCCACTCCCCTACCTGCAAATCGCGGGAACTGCCCAGGGTAATGTTGGGCAAACTATTGGTTTCAACTTTTAACACGGCCAGGTCAGTAGAGGGGTCGGTGCCCACCACTGCCGCGTCATAAGAGCGTTTGTTGTGGATCACCTCTATCCGGTCGGCATCATCAATTACGTGATGGTTGGTAACAATAAAACCATCTTTAGAATATATTACGCCTGACCCACTGCTTACGGTTACCTGGGGCGATACATCGTCAAAAAACAATTCCATCCAGCTTCGGCGGCGGTAATCTACATTTGAACGGGTTTTGATATATACCACGCTGTTGGTGCTCCTGGCTGAAGCATACGAAAAATCATCTTCCAAAGCTTCAGAAATATTGGGGACACCCGGTTGGGTAAGGGGGCTATTCGCCAAATTATCTTCCCCTTCATTTTCACTTTCTTCATACTTTGCCCACCGATGCTGTGCAGGCATTTCTTCTTCAAGATAGGTCTGTACCACTTCGGGAGTGATAAAAACTTCTTGATAAATAAAGGCTCCTCCAAAGCCCGAAACACATCCTACTATGCAAGCAATTACAATATTTTTCATTTTTATCAGGTATTTGCCGTTCAATGCTAACTAAACTTACGACTATCAAAAAGTATACAAACTATATAATGTGTCAAGTTGACACTTAAATTATACTGGAATCAGCAGGGGCAGGTTGTGTTCGCCTGGCAGTTGGTTTAGTGGCAGGAGGCAGTAGCAGTACTTTTTAGTTTATAGTCTATGTTTTTTAGGACTGTAGACTATAAACATAAAACTAAGCACAGACTGCCTCCTGCCGCTGCCTACTGCTACTGGCCAATAAGTATGATAAAAAATTCACCGGAATACTGTATCTTTTCAAAAAATTTGAAGTTTAGTATACAGCAGCAATTTGCTTTTCTATTTACAAAAACCGGATAACCAACGAACATTCGGCCAGGAAATAGCGTAAACTATAGTATAAGCCAGAAAAAGATCTGGTTATCTGATAATACGCCATCTTGGCTACCTGTAAAGATCAGTAAAGCCTATATTTCCTCTGTTGTTATTTCTAACTTCATTTCAATTGACACAGTGTGAAAAATATTTACATATTAAACATGAAACCCGCCACCTCGGTATTGTTGACTATGGCAATGGGGTGTTGCATGCTTTTGGTTGTATCATTTCCAGCCCGGGCCCAGGTATTTTCAGATGTCTCCATCTCAATTTTTGAAAGGTTATCTGCCAATAATACCGCTCCTCCTCCGGCATCTTATACGCCCAATGTGATGATCTCACAGAAAAAAGGGACGGATAACCTGTATACCCTCACTTATGTTGATGAACTTTCTCATTTAAAGATTGTGATTACCGACTATATTTTCCTGCGTACACCCTCCATTTCCCTGTATGATGTAAACTATGATGGCAAACCCGACATTTTGTTGCGCGGTATTGACAGTAATGGATATTTGGTATCCAAAACGTACCAGCATGATGGCGTGATGAACTGGGTTGAGTTCCTCCCTCCTATGAATAACCTGTCGCCTGACGACCCCAAATGGAGAAGTTATAGCCAGGATACGGTTGTGATTTCTAAAAATATTCCGGCTGCACAGTTTACCAGCCATCATCAGGCAAATCAGTAGTAAGGGGACAGAGAAGAACAAATATACCCGTTGTGCCACCGTGGCCCGCACCGGGTCGCCAGAGATGGCGACTGTCGGTTCTCACAAGACACCAGCAAAGATCTTTGAAACACCATAGCCGTCAGGTTAAAAAAATTGCATTGATTGTCTTGTGCTTTTTTAAGATTAAATATCCAATTTTTTCTATTTGTGCGCTGGCCGGGATATTCAGCGTGCGTGCGTAAGCTCTGTGCGGGGAAGCATTGAATATTCCCGGCGGGGAACCGCTAGAGTTTTTTGGTTCTTTTTGGGGCAATGCGGGGCATCCCATGCCAAAAAGAACAGGGAAACAATACAAACAACTTGAAATAAAATTTCATTATTATCAAAAATGCCAAATAAAATTTTTTACATATTCTTGCTTTTTAGTATTATTCAATCCTTAGCCTGACAGCTATGGTGAGACACAAATCTTGGTTATGGCATTAACCCTACTTAGTTTTAGCCGTATCTTCCTACTATATAACTGGCAATTTTCAAATATGATAAACTGTCCAAAATATTATTTATGGCAGAACAAATTCTCATAGATGCCTCTTTAGGCAAACCCCAAAAGTACCAACAACTCATACCCCAAATCAATGCCCTCATTGACAAGGATGTAAACGTAACTGCCAACCTTGCCAACATAGCAGCCGCCCTCAAGTACAGCATGGACTTTTTTTGGGTAGGGTTTTATTTGGTAGAAAATAATGAGCTTATCCTTGGGCCATTTCAAGGCCCTGTGGCATGTACTCGTATTGGATATGGCAAAGGTGTTTGCGGAGCTGCCTGGCAGCAAAAAACAACATTGGTGGTAGAAGATGTTGAACAGTTTCCCGGCCATATCGCATGCAGTTCGGCTTCCAAATCTGAAATTGTAGTACCTGTGATAAAAAACGATAAAGTGGTGATGGTGCTGGATGTGGACAGTGACCGATTGGCTGCTTTTGATGCTACAGACCAGCAATACCTGGAACAATTGGCTGGCATGATCGCTGATTTGTTATAAATTTCATCTTGTAAAAAAAATAACCATAAAATGCCCAAATACGGACTTCACGGAAAATTAAATGCTACCCCAGGCAATGGTGATAAACTTGCTACTATATTGCTGGAAGCCTCAAAGCTTATTTCATCTGCAAAAGGTTGTCACCTCTATCTCATTGGTAAAGACAAAAATGAGCATGATGCTGTTTGGGTTACAGAAGTGTGGGACAGCAAAGAAGACCACGACCAATCATTAAAGAATGAAAACATAAGGGCATTAATTACCCAAGCCATGCCTTTGCTTGACGGACAACCGGAAAAGGGGCAGGAATTGGATATTCTAGGTGGATTTGGTATTAACAATTAATCAAGATGGTTAAGAGTATGTTTAAATTTTATACCGCAATATTTTACAATATTTGTATTATTCTGATTTTCAATACCTTGAATCCATTTTTAAATTGTGTGCTGGCCGGGATATTCAGCGGGCGTGCGTATGCCCTGTGCGGGGAAGCATGGGATGCCCCGCATTGAATATTCCCGGCGGGGAACCGCTAGAGTTTTTTGACGGTCGGCCGCTGCCGTTCTTTTTGGGGCAATGCGGGGCATCCCATGCCAAAAAGAACAGAGAAACAATATAAACAACTTGAAATAAAATTTCATTATTATCAAAAATGCCAAATATCATTTACTTTCCAAGCGTGGAATGCCCCGCATGAAAGAACCCAGAGACGATGCAATGACGCGGGGCACTCCCCTACGTTTTAGCGGGGTCTGTTGCAAACGACCCCGCGTGAATAACCCCCGGAGATGAATACGCGGGGCGCTCCCCGAGTGGAACTCCACGTCGGATTCTCTCTCGAGTAACCCCGCTGGGACTGAAATTTTCGCAAATCGGTCAGACTGCTCTTGTGCTTCTGCCGATAGCGGTCAGACCGATATACAGATTGATTTTAGATGCATCAGACACACCCGCTGAAGCCAAAACTGCTAACGGTGCGTATATATCCACTATTTGGCAAAGCGAAATGAGAAGGGATGCACAAAATATCAGGAAGGATTTTTAAAGTCATTGAGAGTACTTTTTCAGACCATCAGGGTGAAAAATAAAATCATCAAGATGGTTTTTTTAATGATTTAGATGGTTTTTGGGGTGCTTCATTACGAAATGGACAAAAAAAACGTCCCGCCAAATGACGGGACGCTTTCAGATGAAAAAACTCAAAGCTACTCAACTCACGGATAACGCGGCTTTGATGGGAACCAGTTAAAAAAATACCTTTACGAAGCTTTTACATACTCCACATTCTTCAAGGCTTTTTGCAATTCTTTGCCAGGGGCGAAAAGAAACTTATTGGATTTGATGCTTTTGGCACTTACCTCTTCCGGCTTTTCCACCCCTTCGCTGCTCACGCTGATGCGCAAAGAACCCAACTCCCCCAGGCGGATGATCTTGCCCTGACTGATATGCCGGGGCACCAACATAACTACCGATTCTAAAACGCCGATAACATCGGGCAGGCTCATGGTAGATATTTCGGCAATTTCTTTGGCCAAATCACGCATACTGATTTCCCCGCTACTCCTGGCCGAAGCATAAAACTTTTTGGGTTGACTGGGTTTGCCCGGATTTCCCCGCTCTACAACTGAAAAAGATACTGGCATAATACTGATATTAAAAAATTATACATTGATTAAAAATACTCAACAAAAATACTCTCCTAATTTATCAAAACCATATAAAATACCCATGCCTTATTACAAGGGTTATGTTTTCATAATTTTGTGTAAATTGCAGGTATTAGATTTTATCTTTGGTAGGAAGGAATGGGATGGTTTTGGTTTGTTATAGAAACTATTTAGGATAAATGATCTATTGCAAATAAACACCCCTGGTAGGTTTATCCGTTTGTTGGCAATAACTTGAAATAATATGGAAGGTTATCTTAAAAGGTTTTTTGTTGGGCACTTACTGGCCCTCATCATGATTGCATGTGCCATCTTTTATTTTGGTATATCACAAGTATTCCCGGTTCTCCTTTTTATCGGTTTCATTGAATGCTTATTTTATTATCTTGACACAAAATACCTTCCGAAAAGAAAGGCTGCATTAACCAATAAACTGATTGATACTTTCCAGGCAGAACCTCTTTCGGAAGGAGTTTTGAAATTCAAATTAGATACCATTGATTTTTTCGTTAAGATCAAGATAGATTTCAAACAAGGGCTGCAACTGGCGAACATTGAAACAATCAAATTTCACATCCCAAGAACGCAAATCAATAAATTATCTTTAAAGGACAAACACAATTTATCGGAAGATACAATCAACGAAGTGCAAACCTACTGTATTTATAAAACGGATGGTTCGGAACTGAGTCACGCTAAGGAAGCGTTAAGGAAACTTATTTAATCAAGTCTTAGTGGGGTCTTTCAAACGACCCAGCGTGGAGTTCCACTCGGGGAGCACCCCTCGTGCCCCACGATAGGATGTAGTAAGGCCGGGTTCTCTGCGAGTAACCCCGCTAGGACGGAAGAATTTTTATCATTTGAATGAGTAACCCTGTTGCCAATCGAGTAGGTGTATATGATTTAAAAATACGGGTTTAACTAATTGATATCTATAAATATCATAGTACAACATGACTAAAAAAACACCAAATATTCTCTATAAATACCGTGACTGGACCAACATATATGAAAAGAGAACAATTACACACAGAGAATTTTATCTAGCAAATCCAAAATCGTTCATTGACAAATATGACTGTAATATCCCTTTGGATTTTGAGTCATTAACTACAAAAAAAATACAGAAAAACTATTTTGAAAAATCAAAAGAGATAAATCCAACATTCAAAAGAGGAGAACATAGAAAATTTGCAAAAAATTGGACAAAAAAAGGCTTAATGAAAGATATTAAGCGACTTAAACAAATTGAATCAGAGTATTTCGATAAATTTGATAAAATGACTGGAGTTTTGTCCCTAACTGCTAACCCTAAAATAATAGAGCTTTGGAAAGAGTATGCTGCAAATCACGAAGGTTTCTGTATTGGAATAAGTTCTCAATATGTTAGGGAAAACTTAGAAAAGTTTGGCTCTTGTGGCCCAGTAATTTACAATAAAGATTTTCCTTCAATATCACCCTTAGGCGATGACAAAAGCAAACCCCCTTCATTTATTACTCAGGCTTATCATAAGTTAACTAAATGGGATTTCGAGGAAGAATATAGAGTATTTAAAATGAAAAATTATGAACTCCCTGATAACGAAAGAAAAATTTATATTGAACCAACAGCTATACCTGAAGTGATTCTTGGGGCCAATATGTCTGACGTTAATAAAAAGGAAGTAATAAATATTGTTAGCAAAGAACTTCCACATACTAAAATATTACAAGCTGAACTGGTTAACAGTGATATTATCTTTCATGAAAAATAGTATTCCTCCGTTTTAGTGAGTTATCGTTACGAGACCCCATAAAAAAACCCGACAGAAGATAGTAACGCGGGGTTCTCTCTCGAGAAACCCCGCTTGGATGGGGATGTGTATCTAAGCAGTAGCTTCGGTACGAGACCCCACGCCGCTTTGATAGAAAGCCATAAATTAGTATTGGGCTGCTGTAGAAACTATTCAGCATTATTCCTATATCGCATATAAATGTACCTGGTGGGTTTATTCATTTGTTACTTACATTGCTGAACAGCTCCGAAACAAAATAGTGCAAGCTGACAAAATGAGGATGATTAAAGCAGAAAACAACACCACCGTTTTAGCAATTTCCCTGACGAGAAGCAGTACCTTTGGGAAGCAGGATAACAGAGGAAAAAAAGCATGAATTTAACAATTGAAAACATTCTATTAGTTGGTTCTATATTACTTCTTATAAGTATTATTGCAGGCAAGACTTCCTATAAATTTGGCGTTCCGACTTTACTGCTCTTTTTGGCAATTGGAATGTTGGCTGGTTCTGATGGTATCGGAGGTATCCGGTTTGATGATCCAAAACTTGCCCAATTCATCGGCATTGTATCGCTTAACTTTATCTTGTTTTCAGGCGGGCTTGATACCAATTGGAAAGCCGTTAAACCCATTCTTCGGGAAGGCATAGCACTATCGACCATCGGTGTTTTATTAACAGCCGTTTCTCTTGGCACCTTTGTATGGCTTATTACCGACTTTACAATCTATGAGAGTTTGCTATTAGGTTCCATTGTATCTTCAACAGATGCAGCAGCTGTATTTTCAATTCTACGCTCAAAAAGCCTTGCCCTAAGAACCAACCTCAGGCCCACTTTAGAGTTGGAAAGCGGAAGTAACGACCCAATGGCGTATGTGCTGACAATTGCGTTTTTAACTTTGGTAATCAACCAAGACCATAGTTTTATATCCATATTACCTTTGTTTTTACAACAAATGCTTCTGGGAGGTATTGCAGGTTTTGCTTTTGGCATACTCAGTAAGTACATCATTAACAAAATTAAACTTGACTTTGAAGGGCTTTACCCCGTTTTAGTTATCGCCCTGATGTTCATTACTTTTTCTGCCACCGGTTTTGTAGGTGGAAACGGATTTCTTGCCATTTACATTTGTGCGGTTTACCTGGGCAACCAAGACCTGATACACAAAAAAACCATTTTAAAGATGTTTGATGGTTTGGCCTGGTTAATGCAAATTGTTCTCTTCCTCACTTTAGGCTTGCTTGTTTTTCCTACCCAAATCATTCCATATATGGGCATTGGCCTTCTCATTTCTTTGTTCCTGATAGTTGTTGCCCGGCCGGTAAGTGTATTTCTCAGCCTGATATTTTTCAAAATGAAAATGAGAAGAAGATTTTACATTTCGTGGGTTGGTTTGCGGGGTGCTGTTCCCATTGTGTTTGCCACTTATGCACTTTTGGCGGGAATTGACAAAGCAAGTATGATTTTTAATATTGTGTTTTTTATTTCAGTTACATCCGTATTAATCCAGGGAACTACGCTTTCCATTGTTGCAAAATGGCTAAATGTTGCATTACCCGAAAAAGCAAAGGAATTAACCGCAACTGATATGCTATTGGCAGAAAACCCCAAAGCTGAAATGAAAGAAATTTTAATCACTTCAGACTATTTTGCAGTAGATAAGAAAATTGTGGAACTAGGCTTTCCAAAAAATGCGATAATAGCAATGATTAAAAGAGATGATAGCTACATCACCCCAAACGGTTCCACAAAAATTGAGGCACAAGACTCACTAATTGTGCTAGCCGACAGGCCTAGCATTTTTGATGAGGTTTATAAAACACTTAAAATGCAAAAAACATAATGATAAACTTCATTTAAAATATGGCAAAAAATAGAAAAGAGCCGAGTGAAAGAATGGAATTAGCTGAAAATCCATTAGTTTTATTGCATGAAAAAAACCACTTTCTTTCTGGTCTTATCCTTATGCTGTTCCTGGACGTGTCTCATTGCCCAGTCATCAAAAAGCCATTCTTCATCTGATGCAACCGCCTATCGTACCTTCACCGAGGACGGGGCCTGGTGCTGGTTTTCCGATCCCCGTGCCATTCATTACCAAAACCAGCACAATCGTACCTACGCCGGTTGGATAGACAGCAAGGGCAACGTTACCGTAGGGTATTACGACCATGATAATCAGGAAATAAAACAACACATTATCCATAATAAACTTGAGGTAGACGACCACAACAACCCCAGTTTGTTTTTTGACAATCAAGGAAAACTCATGGTCTATTACACCCGGCATTCCCGCTCCTCTCCCATTTACCTCATGCGTGCCCAACAATCCGAAAGCATCGATGCCTGGGAACCCCGGCAGGCACTGAATATCAACGATACAGTAAAATATGAAGGGCTTTTGAACACGTATACCTATACCAACATCTGCCAGCTATCGGCCGAAAACAACAAACTCTATTTGTTTTGGCGGGGCATGGACTTTAAACCCAACTTTTCTGTATCGGAAGACGGGGGAAAAACCTGGTCTACCGGAAAAATTCTTGTATTGCCCGATAGAATTTATAAGAACCGCAGGCCCTATTTAAAAGTAACTTCCAACCACAAAGACAAAATATTTTTTGCCTTCACCGACGGGCATCCGAACAAAGAGCCGACCAACAGTATCCATTTTATGTATTACTACAATGATGCTTTTTACACAGCCAAAGGTGAAAAAATACAGGATATAAACAACGCTCCGGTACAACTGGAAGCAGCTGATGTTGTGTATGACGCTACCCAAACCAACGAAAAAGCCTGGATATGGGATGTTGCCTTTGATAAAGACGAAAACCCGGTGCTGGTGTATGCCCGTTTCCCTACCGATACTACCCATTTGTATTACTATGCCCGCTGGAACGGGCGCGCCTGGGAAAACCACAAAATTACCGATGCAGGCAGTTGGTTCCCAGAAACGCCCGAAGGCAAGAAAGAAACCGAAATGAACTATTCGGGTGGTATTGTACTAGACCATGAAAATCCCGAAGTTGTGTATTTGTCAAGGGAAGTAAACGGCACTTACGAAATAGAACGATGGGAAACTAAAGATGGGGGGAACAATTGGTCATCATACCCCATCACCCAAAACTCTGAACAGGACAATATCCGTCCTTTTGCCATAAGAAACGCACAGGAAGGCCATCCTTTGCAGGTATTGTGGATGAACTTTAGCAAATACATTCACTATACCGATTATGATGCTGCTATCAAAATGGATTTATTGAAAAAGTAATTATGATGTTTAACAAGAAAATCATTGGAGAGCCGCTCAGTGAGCCGCCTTACTGTACACTAACCAGTAGAACATTTATATGGAAGATGCCTGTAACATATTTATTCATCTTCGGGTTTTCTTTATTTATTTTACTCTTTACTTCCTGTACAACTCCGCAACCGCCCGAAAAAGAAAACAGTACCCAGCAGGCTGAAAAAAGAAAAATAACCGCCATTGATGAAGAAAAAATCCCCGTCGGCAACAAAACCATCGCCATCGTAGGTGCCACGCTTATTGACGGACATGGAGGAGAACCCGTACAAAATGCTGCTGTCATTGTAAAGAACAATACAATAGAACAGGTTGGAAACGCAAATGATATTGATATTCCTGAAGATGCAGAAGTAGTAGAAGCTGAAGGATTGACCCTGATGCCCGGCCTGATTGACGCTCATTTTCACCTGGGCCGCAATACACTACCGGCAGCCTTTCTGCAAAATGGGGTAACCTCTGTGCGTGACCCCGGCGCCTGGATAGAATCTTACGCGGAAGTGCGGCAGTCTACCCAGCCCATTCCCCGTTTGTTTCTGACCGGCCCCCACCTGGATATGTTTCCCCCGGCCTACCCAAAAAACTCAGCCATGATACGGGACGTGCGGGAAGCCAGGGAACAGGTAACTTTCTATTATAACCAGGGAGCATCGGCCATCAAGGTATATTTCAGGATTACCCCCGAAATTATGCAGGCCATATGCGAGATAGCCGACGAACTGGGCATACCCACCACCGCACACCTGGAAATTACCCGGGCCACTGATGCCATCCATGCCGGGATAGATGGTATAGAACACATCACCTCTTTCGGTATTGACCTGCTTCCCCGCCGACAGGCCGAGCTTTATCGACAGGCTGTTTTGGCGGATAACAATGCCCGTCGCGATGGAAGATATGAATCCTGGAACGCCATTGACCTCAACACGCCACAAGCCGACTCTTTGGTTGCATTGATTGTGCGAGAAGGAGTATTTGTAAGTCCTACCCTGGGCGCTTTTGAATACCAATTGGATGATAAATATACGGATACGGTAAAAGCAAATGGCTTCAAAAAAATGATAGCTTTTGTAAAGCAAATAAATGATGCAGGCGGTAAAATAGTGGTTGGTTCTCATTCCCAGGTACGTTATGCCGATTTCGGTTGGGCATTTCACCGTGAAATGGAACTGCTCGTAGCCAGTGGGTTGTCCCCCGCCGAAACCATCGTTGCCGGAACCATGGAAAACGCCCGCTTTCTTCGTATAGAAGACCGCCTCGGCAGCATTGAAGCAGGCAAGCAAGCCGACCTGATATTGGTACAAGGCAATCCGCTGGAAGACATCAAAGCCATGTATAATATTGAAAAGGTGATGCTGAACGGGGTGTGGGTAACTGCGCAACAACCCGTAGATTGACAAGCCTTCATATTCTTGTTATCTTTCGTTTTATTTTATTATACTGACCGGAGCACGGACATCCTTGTCCGTGAATAATTATATTTAGTTTCGAATTAAGCGGACTGGGAAGTCCACTTTCCGACAAAAAAATTTCAGTCAAAACCACTTCGCAAAATATGTGCGGCTTTACTTCTTTTAGAATTATATTTCAATGTTTTGGGGAGTATAGAAGAATAAATATACCCGTAGCTTGTGTCCTCACAAGACTCCAGCAAAGGTCTGTGAGGACCGGCTTCCCGGCGACACAGCCCTCGGGTAAATTTTTAATTCAATACGCCCTTATCATTATTATTGGGACTGTATTTGTAGTAAATACAGCATCTTTTGCTCAGGAAGTTCCTTTCCAACGAGGTGTAAACCTCACCACCTGGTTTCAGGTATCCAATGCCAAACAAATACAATTCACAAAATATACCCGGCAGGATTTTGAAAACATCAAAAGCCTGGGATGTGATGCCATACGCCTGCCTATCAATTTGCACTTCATGACCAATGGCGCCCCCAATTATACGCTTGACCCTTTGTTTTTACAGTTTTTAGACGAAGCCGTAAGCTGGGCTGAAGAACTGGAAATACACCTGATTTTAGACAACCATACCATTGACCCTGCCGAAGATACCGACCCAGACATTGGCAGCATTCTGGAAAAAGTGTGGGCACAAATGGCCGAACATTATAAAGATCGTTCAGAATATATTTACTACGAAGTCTTGAACGAACCGCATGGCATTTCAGATGAACAATGGAATGCTATCCAGCAAAAAGTAGTAAAAACCATCCGGGCTATAGATACAAAGCATTACATAGTGATAGGCCCGGCCGGGTGGAACAGCTTCCATAACCTGGATGCGATGCCTGTATATGAGGATGAAAAACTGATTTACACCTTCCACTTTTACGACCCTTTTATTTTTACCCACCAGGGGGCAAGTTGGTCTAACCCATCAATGGGTCCATTGGCCGATGTGCCATTCCCCTACAATGCTTCCGAAATGCCCCAATTTCCAGATGCATTAAAAGGCACCTGGATTGAAAGTGCGTTTAATGATTATAAAGATTATGGGAATGTAGCCAGCGTAAAATCCTTGCTTGACATTGCCGTAGCATTTAAAAATTCCAGAAATGTTCCCGTTTTTTGCGGTGAGTTCGGGGTTTATATTCCCAACAGCCAGCAGGAAGACCGGGTTTTTTGGTATGAAGTTGTAAGAGAATACCTGGAAGAAAAAAACATTCCCTGGACCACCTGGGATTATCATGGCGGCTTTGGCCTGTTTAAAGAAGGTGGCAATGATTTGTTTCAGCATGATTTAAATGTTCCCCTGCTTGAGGCATTGGATTTTAATGTGCCGGAACAAACAGAGTTTTCCCAGCAACCAGACAGCACCGGGTTTATGATTTATACTGATTTCATAGGCGATCAGGTATTTCAATCGGGCAATAGCGATGGTATTGTAGATTTTTATGCAGAAGACAAACCCAATAACGAAAAGTACTGTATGTACTGGACGGGTGCTGAACAATACAGCACGGTGGCTTTTGATTTTAAACCCAACAAAGACCTGACTAAACTGGTAAACGAAGGGTACGCCCTGGACTTTATGGTGCGGGGAAATACCCCAGCTTCATTTGACATGCGTTTTGTAGACACAGACGAACCCGACGACCACCCCTGGCGCATGCGCATTACCTTAGACGAAAATGACTTTCCTTTTGACGGACGCTGGCATCATTTGCACATCCCCTTCCAGGATTTTGCCGAACAAGGTGCGTGGGAAGGAGAATGGTTTCCACCGGAAGATAAATTTGACTGGGCGGCCATCGACCAATTTGCCATTGTAGCCGAGCATCAGGACATGGATAATATAAAACTTTGGTTTGATAATATCCATGTTACCAATGAAGATACCGCCCAGGTATACGAAACTTCTGTTTGGGAAGAGGTTCCCACAGCTACGGAAGACCCTGAAGCCGACAGGATAGTGAATATTTACCCCAACCCGACGGACGGAACATTAAATATACAAGCTTCCTTTTATGGCTCTATCACCTACCGGATTCAGGATAAACTAGGTAGGACTTTGCTGGAAGGTTCGTTCCGCAAAAATGCTGAGATAAACACAGCTACCCTGCCCCGGGGCATTTACTTTGTGCAACTCTTTCATCGTGGAGCACATATTAATACCCGAAAAGTCATTAAAACAGAATGATAATGAGTGATTTATATCCTGGATATCCGGTAATATCTATTCCAAGGTCTATGGCTCACCATGGCCGTCTGGTTAAAACTTAGCGGCCTTTGCGAACCTTGCGGTTATACTGCATATGGCCTTTTTTTTTACCGCAACGTCCGCAATGGGTTACGCAAGGCATGCCATGAATTACAATAATTTTGTCAACTTTATTCAAAAAACTAATAAAAATACAGCTCATTGACCTGACAAACTTGTTAGCCTGACGGCTATGGTGGCTCACAGACCTTTCAGCAAATTCGTACCATTCTGTGTGCCACAGACCGGGGTTAAGGCTTTGACAAAGTTTTTCGCTTAAATTTTCTAAGAACCCATTACATAGGTTCAGGAGTATAAACAAACACTCCGCGATTTGTGCCTACATACACAAATTCTTCATTCTCGTTGGCCAATAGTGCCATGTCCACAGCTCCGTACTGTTCATTGGTTTTGCCTTCATGTTTGATGGTTTCCCAATTGCCACCAAAATCATCAGAAACGAAAATGATAATGTCACCCAGGGAAGTTCCCCCGTCGGTTCCTGTAGCGAATACTTTTCCGGTTTGCATCAGGCTGTTCTGAATATCATGCACATAGCTGCTTTCGGCAGGAGTAAAATTAACTTCCCAGTTTTCGCCACCATCGGTAGTATGAATAATTTGTCCTTCCATACCTACCAAAATACGTTCTGAATTATCAGGATGAATCGCCATAGAGTACACGGCATTGTCTCCCTGGTTGGGAACTTGCTGAGGTAACCAGCTTTCACCCCGGTCTGTAGATTTGATGATATATGGCGAGAAGATACTGGTTTCCCCTCCGGCCCACACAATATCAGGATTGTTTTCATCTACTACAATCAAATCTGCCTGATAACCTATGTTGTTCCATTCCTGATAGGTACTTTCCCAGGTCAGGCCACCATCGGTAGATTTGGCAACATTGGCATCACCTCTTCCAAACAAAACATCGTTATCCGCCGGGGCTTTTTCTAATGCCCGGCAGGTTTGGGTATTCTGTTCACCTCCAAAATTACTTTCCAGGGGTGCCCAGGTCATGCCGCCGTCTGTGGTTTCGTACAAAGTTTCCGGTTGACTACCCGAAACTTTGAAGCTGGCCAGCATTTCATCGGAACTGTAAGCCACAAAGTCAGTAATTTCCATGCCTTCCAGGCCAGCTGTTTGCCAAAGCGTATCAGTGTTGCTTGTGCTTTTCTTGAACATACCGTCGCGCGTTGCAGCAAACACGGTATTATCAATTATTTTCACCTCCTGAATGTTATGCTCTCCAAGCCCGAGGTAAGTCCAGGTAGTTGCAAATTTATCGGGCTGCGTGCCTTCATCGTCTTCACAGGCAGTACAAAACATTAATAATACGATTATGATGAAAAAATGATTAAATCTCATAGCGTAACTCGTTTAAGGTTAAAAAATATATCTTTAAGTGGCAGTCGGCAGCAGCTGTCCGCAGTCTTGGATTACTGCCTACTGCTACTGCCAACTGCCGCTTTCGGCCGTAGAACATCCTCTACACCCAAAGCGTACAATGTGGAAATCCTACACCATTTTCTATTAGCAAATTGCTCTATGATTCGCAGTCAAACTGATTATGCGGTAATTGCAAGTGCTTAATTTCTTTACAAAAATCACCGTGGTTTTCAAACTTTCCGGTATTCAGTTTCTCCAGTAAGTCTTCCAGGGCACTGGTATAATCACTGAAAGAAAAATCAGGCTCTTCCTTTTTAAACTGCTCATACAAGGGCTTCATCGCACTTGGGTTAGCCAAATACCGCTTCAATTTCAGTGCATAATCTGACTTTACTTCTTCCTGTATCATAATATTTTCTGTTAGGTTATGTTGTTGAACTAATTTCTTTTTCCTTATTAAAACCAAAAATTTAATGCCACACTTTCCATAAGCTTTGTACTGGCTGGCATGTATTTTTCATTTTTTAGCTAAAAAGACAGAAAAAATATGGCGCAAGAAGAGCTTTCTAAAGTATATGAATTTGAAAACCAGGAGTGGCTGGATTCCCTGGAATTTATTATTCAAAACGAAGATGCCGGCAGGGTGCAGGAGATTCTCGACAAGCTTCACCAAAGGGCCAACCGTTATGGGATTGACACCCAGACGAGCCTGAATACCCCATACATCAATACCATTTCACCCGATGATGCACCTGAGTACCCGGGTGACCTGGAACTGGAACGAAAAATTGAGAGTATCATCCGCTGGAATGCCCTGGCGATGGTGGTACGGGCCAATAAAAAGTCTAGCGGAATTGGTGGGCACATTTCCACATATGCCTCGGCCTCTTCATTATTTGAGGTAGGATTTCAGCATTTTTTCAGGGGCAAAGAGAAAGAATTTCCGGGGGATATGGTGTACTTTCAGGGCCATGCCTCACCGGGAGTGTACGCCCGTTCCTTTTTAGAAGGCAGGTTTTCTGAACAACAACTTGAGAATTTCAGAAGGGAACTGGAAGGCGGGCTTCCTTCCTATCCCCACCCCCGCCTGATGCCCGATTACTGGAATTTCCCTACCGTTTCTATGGGGCTGGGCGTGGTACAGGCCATTTACCAGGCACGTTTTAACAAATACCTGGAAAACAGAAAACTGAAAGAAAAAAGTGATCAAAATATCTGGGGCTTTTTCGGAGATGGGGAAATGGACGAACCCGAAGCCATTGGTGCCCTTCCCATTGCCTCCCGTGAAAAACTGAACAACCTCATCTTTGTTATCAACTGCAACCTCCAGCGGCTGGACGGCCCCGTGCGGGGAAACTACAAGGTAATTCAGGAATTGAAACGCCTTTTCAAAGGAGCTGGTTGGAAAGTAATCAAAGTGATTTGGGGCAGCAACTGGGATCCGCTTCTGGAAAAAGACAAAAACGGACAGCTCGTCCAGCGGATGGATGAAGTAGTTGACGGGCAATACCAAAAATATGTAGTAGAAGGTGGAAAGTATTTCCGGGAAGATTTCTTTGGCGACAATGATACTTTACAGAGCCTTGTAGAAGATTATTCCGATGAAGAACTGAGCAAATTGGAACGGGGCGGGCACGACCCGGTAAAAGTATATCAGGCTTACCAGGAAGCTGTGAATAATACAGAAGGCCCCACCGTAATTTTGGCCCAAACCGTGAAAGGATACGGCCTGGGCGAAGCGGGGGAAGCCAGCAATGTTACCCACAAAACCAAGAAACTGGAGAAAAACGAACTGGAAGCTTTCCGAGAACGCTTTGACCTACCCCTTTCAGATGAGCAACTGGAAAATGTTTCCTTTTATCATCCCGGGGAAGATAGCGAAGAAGTTCAGTATTTACTGGATAGAAGAAAAAAACTGGGCGGATTTTTACCCAAGCGGGAAGTAAAAGATAATCCCGTAAAAGCCCCTGCCAACAAAGCTTTTCAGAATTACATGGAAGGCTCCGGCAAAAGGGAAGTAGCCACTACCATGGTGATGGTGCAACTGATGTCTAAACTGATGAAAGACAAAAATATCGGGGAGTTGATTGTACCCATCGTGCCCGACGAATCACGCACTTTTGGGATGGATGCGCTTTTCAGGCAGGTAGGTATTTATTCCCCGGTTGGCCAGCGGTATGAGCCGGTAGACGAAGGTAGCATTATGTATTACCGGGAAGAAAAAGACGGGGCGATTTTGGAAGAAGGCATTACCGAAGCCGGGTCAATTTCTTCATTCATCGCCGCGGGTACGGCTTACGCCAACCATAATCTAAACACTATTCCTTTTTATTACTTTTATTCCATGTTTGGTTTCCAGCGCACCGGGGACTTTATGTGGGCCGCTGCCGATGCCCGTGCCAGGGGATTTCTGATTGGTGCTACCTCCGGCCGGACTACCCTGCCCGGTGAAGGCTTACAGCATCAGGACGGACAAAGCCATATTCTGGCCTACCCTTACCCCAACCTCATGGCTTACGACCCCACCTTTGCTTATGAAGTAGCCGTGATTGTGCGGGAAGGAATACGAAGGATGTACATAGAACAAGAGGATATTTTCTATTACATCACTGTTACCAACGATACCTACCAAATGCCTTCAATGCCAAAATCAAAGAAGGTAGAAAAAGATATTCTCCGGGGCATGTACAAGTTCAAAGGTACCCGCAGCAAACAGGATTTTCGGGTAAACCTGATGGGCAGTGGAGCCATTCTGTTAGAAGTGATTGAAGCCGCGGAAATACTGAAAGATGAGTTTGATATTGCTGCGGATATTTGGAGCGTAACCAGCTACAAAGAACTATACCGCGATGCCATTGAAACGGAACGGTGGAACCGCATGCACCCTGAAAAAAAAGAAAAGCAAAACTTTATTCAGGAGAGTTTTAAAGAAGAAGACCAGGTTTTTATAGCCGCTACCGATTACCTCAAAGCCTTACCCCTTTCGGTGGGCAAATGGTTTCCGGGGCCTATGCAGGTGCTGGGTACTGATGGGTTTGGGCGCAGCGATAACCGGGAAAACCTGCGGGAATTTTTTGAAAACAATGCCAAACACATTGCCTGGGCAGCCATGCACTCCCTCAAAACTGAAGGAATGATTACCAAAAAGCAATTAGACAAAGCCCAAAAAACCTTAAAAATTGACCCAGACAAAGTAAACCCAGCCACTTTGTAAATCGGCTCTCCGAGCCGAGCTGTGGCAAAACAGAATCCAGAAAAAACTTTATTCAAATACTATGAGCAAAGAAATAAAAATGCCTGAAATATCGGAAGATGCCGATTCCGGTACCATCGTAGAAATTTTGGTAAAGAAAGGCGATACCATTGAAGAAGAGCAGTCTATCATTACCGTAGAAAGCGACAAGGCCTCAGTAGAGGTACCTTCGCCCGAAGCAGGTACCGTGCAAGAAGTTAAAGTGTCGGAAGGGGATGAAATCCACGTAAACGATTTGATTCTCATTCTTGAGGAAAATGGGGAAGCGAAAGCAGAGGACGAAGGCCAGGAAGAAGAAAAACCGAAAGATTCTTCCAAAAAAGAAGAGGATGAAGACGTGGAGGAGGACGAAGAAGAAAGTGGACAGGAAGAAGAAAAAAAGAAAACCAAAAAGGAAGAAACTACGGCAAAAGATGAATCTTCTGAGAAGGAAGAAAAGCAACCTAAAGCAGAAGATAAAGAAGCAGAAACCGATGAAAAAGAAGAGGATGAGGCAATTCCACAGGATGAGAAAAGCCGTGCCGATGTTCCGGCTGCCCCATCCGTGCGCAGGCTGTCCCGGGAACTGGGCATTGATATTCATGCAGTAGAAGGAACCGGGCCGGGCAACCGCATTACCACCGACGATGTGAAAGCTTACGCCAAAGATGCTATTAGCAAAGGTGGAGGCCCGCAAGCGCCTGCCCTCCCTGACTTTTCCAAATGGGGGGATGTTCAGCGTGAAAAAGCTAGTAATATTCGTAAAATCACGGCCAAAGGTGTTACACAATCATGGCAAACCATTCCGCACGTTACCCAATTTGATAAAGCGGAAATGTCTGCTTTAGAGGCTTTTATGGAGCAGTACAAAGAACAGGTTTCAGAAGCAGGTGGCAAACTCACTATTACTGCCATTTTACTGAAAATCTCGGTTGCTGCGCTCAAAACTTTCCCAAAATTCAATGCCAGCATTGACATGCAAAAGGAGGAAATTATTTACAAAAACTACTATCACCTGGGCGTGGCTGCCGATACCGAAAAAGGGCTGCTGGTTCCGGTCATCCGGGATGTAAACCGGAAAAACCTGACAGAACTTTCCATAGAACTCGGCGAAATGGCCGAAAAAGCCCGGGATGGCAAGCTCAAACCGGAAGAAATGCAGGGTGGCACCTTTACCATTTCTAACCTCGGAGGCATTGGAGGCACACAGTTCACGCCCATTATTTACCAGCACCAGGCGGCTATTTTGGGCGTGTCCAGGGCGGCGACTGAAGCTGTCTTTATCAATGATGAGTTCCAGCCAAAAACCATGCTGCCACTCTCCTTGTCGTATGACCACCGCCTGATTGACGGCGCCGAAGCTGCCCGTTTTCTCCGCTGGATGTGCCGGGTAATTGAAGACCCGGCGGTGATGTTGATGGAAGGGAAGATATAAAATATTAATTTCTAAGCACTAAATCCTAAATCTCAAACAAACCTAAATAACAAAACACTAAGCTTAAAACATTTGAAATTTTTGTTTTGAATTTGTTTAGTGCTTAGAAATTCGAGTTTAGGATTTTTGAGTTTCAGCCCCAGCGGGACATTCCATGCAGGGTCTGCTGCAAGCGACCCCGCTTGAAAATATGGAGCATCTCACGTCATCGGAGGCAGGCTTTCCTTTGGGCGTGGGGTCTCGTACCGAAGCCCCCACTATGACAGTGTTTTGTGTTTGGGGTTTAAAGTTTTGAATTTGTTTAGTGCTTAGAAATTAGGATTTAGAAATTGAAAATAATATGGCTGAAAATAAAAAACATAAAGTAATTGTAATAGGAGGTGGGCCGGGTGGTTATGCCGCAGCCTTCATGGCTGCCGACCTTGGTCTCGACGTAGCTTTAATTGACCCGGAGGCCAATCCTGGTGGCGTTTGCTTGTACAGGGGGTGCATTCCTTCCAAAGCCTTGCTACATCTGGTAAAGCTGAAAAATGAAGCCGCGGAAGCCAAAGCCTGGGGACTGCATTTTTCAGAACCCGAAATTGACCTTGAGCAAATGCGTGCCTGGAAAAACAAAGTGGTTGAAAAACTGACAGGCGGATTGGGACAACTTACCAAAAAGCGAAAAATTAATTTCATTCAGGGAAAGGCCAGGTTTTTAGACAGCCAAAGTGTGGAAGTTGAAAAGCAAGCCGGAAAGAAAGAAGAAATCAATTTTGAGCATGCCATTTTGGCTACCGGCTCGGTTCCCATTCCTCTGCCCGATACAAATTTTGAAGGTAACATTCTGAGTTCAGCAGAAGCCCTGGACCTGCCCGAAATCCCCAAAACCATGCTCGTGGTGGGTGCCGGGTACATCGGACTGGAAATCGGGAGCGTATATGCCGGACTGGGCAGCAAGGTATCGTTGGTAGAAATGACCCCTGATTACCTTCCGGGCGTTGACCGTGAACTGGTAAAGGTTTTTGAAAAAGTAAACAAAGACCTTTTTCAGGAGGTGAAATTTGAAACCAAAGTGGAGCAAATCAAAAATACCAAAAAAGGGGTAAAAGTAACTTTTAATGCCAAAGACAATGGACAGGAAGCAGCCTCTTTTGAAAAAGTACTGATTGCTATTGGGCGGAAACCCACCACGGAAAACTTAGGTTTAGACAATACGAATGTCAAAATCAATGAAAAAGGTTTTGTAGAAGTAAACGCCCAGCGCCAAACGAACGATGAACACATTTATGCCATTGGCGACATTACGGGCGAGCCTATGCTTGCCCACAAAGCCAGCCATGAAGGCAAAATAGCAGCCGAAGCCATTACCGGAAAAAAAACAGGATACGATCCCAAGGCCATTCCTGCCATAGTATTCACCGACCCTGAAATTGCCTGGTGCGGACTGACGGAAGAAGAGGCCAAAGAAAAGGATATTGCGATAGAAACCGCCAAATTCCCCTGGTCAGCCTCGGGCAGGGCAGCTACCCTGGGCAGGAACGATGGACTGACCAAACTGATAACAGATGCTAAGACCAAACGTATCCTGGGCGTAGGCATTGCCGGAAAAAACGCCGGTGACCTCATTCCCGAAGCTGCCCTTGCCGTAGAGATGTCGGCCCTCGCAACAGACGTATCACTTACGATTCACCCCCACCCTACTCTATCTGAAACCATTATGGAAGCAGCCGACGCGCTTTACGGACACAGTACGCATATTTATCGGCCAAAAAAAAACAATAATGACTGAAATTCACTTAGTATATTAATGATAAATAAAGATAAGATGGAAACAATAAAGTTTTACAAATCAATAAGACAACGAGTATTATTTGTGTTCATGGCCATGTTTTTACTGGGAAGCTGCGCAACAAAAGCTACTTTTCCCGTATCTAATGTAGTTCCGGCCACCGACGGATATGTAAAGGTAAAACAGGGCAAAAACGATAATTATGAAATTAAAGTGAAAGTAAAACACCTGGCTCCAGCCGAAAGGCTCAATCCTCCCAAGGATGTTTATGTAGTCTGGATAGAAACTGCCAGCGGAGTTGAAAACATCGGACAGCTAAATACTTCAAGTAGCCTGGTATCAGACACCCGGAAAGGTTCTTTGGAAACGGTAAGTTCTTACAAACCGGATGAAGTGTTTATTACCGCGGAAAGCAGTCCGAAGGCTCAGTACCCTGGTATGCAGGAAGTACTTCGCACAGAAATTGAAGATTAGGTCAAAATAGGCTTTTTATGATTTCAAACCCTAAAAATACGGCCAACAATCCCAGGGAAATACTAAGAAAAGTATAGGTGAAAAAGAGAGTGAAATTCCCTTCTTTTAGCAATGCACTATTTTCAAGGGAAAAGGTAGAAAAAGTGGTAAAGCCACCACAAAAGCCCGTGGTAAGCAATAATATCCAACCTTGGTGTATGCCGGTCATTTTATTTGCCCAACCCACAAACAATCCTATTAGCAGGCACCCCAGCATATTTGCCAAAAAAGTAGCAAAATAAAGGTTTACCAAAATGTTTTGCCTGAGCATTAACATGGAAAGCAAATAACGGCATATACTACCAACCCCTCCGCCCAAAAAAACAATCAATACATTTTTCATAGAAGAATTATTCAATCAGGCGTGAAGATATACTTTGGGGCTGAATGGGGCAAGCTTTATTCCAGGGGGCGCTTATTGTAAATCAGAAAACCGATATTGAACAGTACGCCAATATCACCCAGTCCGGTTTCGGTTTGATAATAGTTGGCACTCAAACTCACCGGGCCCAGAAATGAATGGTATACAAGCCCACCCGTTCCGGCAAATGTGGTAGTTACTTCGGTGCCAATTTCCTGGATACGCTGGTCCTGATTATTGGCAATGAGGGGCGAAAAATTATTGAAAGCGTAAACTTCCGCCCTGAAATCCAGCTTTTCGGTAAAGCTAAATACGTGCTTCATGCCCAAAGCTAAATAATCAAAACTCCGGAAATCGTTCAGAAAAAGGGAACGACTGTCTTGTAAAGGGTAAAAAGCGGGTGACGCAATTTGCGTAGACACATAATTGTTAAAAAATGGCTGATTGGAAGTGACGGCTTCCACTTGCATGCCCAGGCTATACCAGCCCAGCTTGAAATACTTTTCCGCATCAAATTTCAGGATATACCATTGATGGTAAGCAGTAGACGGCTCATCCAAACCAATTACCCTTGCCTGCGAGCCCGGCGTGTATTGTTCCTTGCCTATTACATACCTTGCTGAAAGTTCTAAAGACGTACCCTTTGAAGCATATTTTTTCCTGTTCAGGTTATCTTTTCTGTATTGCAAACCAAAAGTACCTCCCCTGAAGCGGGTATGGCTCAGGGTATCTACCGATTGAAAAATAGAAAGCGGGCTGTAACGGTCATTATTGATGAAATAAAAAGCGGAAAGTTTCAAGGCACTTTGCCTGCCGGTGGCAATCCCGGCCTCCAGCCCTATTTTGAAATCATTTTGCACCAAAGCGGTATTTCCTTCATCAACATCGAAGAAAAACTCATTCACTTCCAAATAATCCCAAATGTTGTATACCAGCTCATGATTGAGATAAAATGGGATTTGGGTGGGGAAATCTACCCGCATGCTGCCCTTAATTGAATTATAAAATGGCCCGGCATATACACTGCCCGAAAGGGTATAAGCATACCTGGCCATGCGTTTGTAGTTCATGGCCATAAAAATCTGAGAGATATTTCGGGAAGCTATGCTGCCGCCAATGCCCATTTCCAGGCTGCGGTTGGGCTTGGTTTGTATCCGTAAATGATATTCCTCGCTTGTGGTATCATACATAAAAGTAGGGTGCAAAGAAGCGAAGTTCCCGGTTTCAGCAAGCCTGAAATACGTTCGCTTTACCTGCTCTAGTGTTTGCGGACTCGACTGTGTCCTGAGCATGCGTTCACTATATAAACTGGGTGTGTCTACCACGCTTTCAATGGTAGTGGGTGAAAATTTCCAGGCTGGCAACCCTGTCCGAAATGCTTCCCTTTTTGCGTCAATTTCTGCTTTACTGACCCTTCTGGATACTTTTTCTTCAAACAAATCCATTTTTGCCATGGCGCAATCATACCCTGCCTGTATCAGGTCTTTGGCTTTTTTAAAGTCAAACCCTGAGTAAGAACGAACATTAGGCTGTAGGTAAATGCCATTGTTAATCACTTCCAGAGAGTCGCTTTTGGCAATGAGCAGGTAGTCCAGCATTTGCGGCAGGTACTTTTCGTCTTCTTCATACGGGTACTCCTGCAAAGTAACAGAAGAAACATTCACGCCTACCAACACATCAGGGTCAAAGATTTCACGGGCGGGCTTTACGGGAAAGTTATCGTAAATGCCTCCGTCAAACAAATACTTACCTTCTACCTTCACCGGATTAAAAAACAAGGGAATGGTCATGGTAGCCTTCACTGCATCGCTCAAATTTCCTTCTTTTAGTACCACCGAAGTCTGGGTAAAAACATCGGTAGTTACACAGCGGAAAGGCACCATCAGGCTATCAAAATTATTGTTGGCTTTTGCCGAGGCTTGCGACAACAATTCGGCAAAAGCAAAATTCAGTGCGTTGTCATTCACAAAAGAAGACTTGATGGTAATTTTTCCTTTGGCATCCAGCCCCAGGTTGAGGTAGGTAATGGCGGCATCTTTTTCTTTCTCGAAAAGGAGGTAACGGTATTGGTCTTCGGGGTTACCGCTCAGCCAGTCCTGAAATTCGGGTGACAAAACCAGCTTTTCAATTTCTTCAGGCGAATATCCGGCGGCATAGAATGCACCCAAAATACCGCCCATGGAGGTTCCCACCACGTAATCTATCGGAATCCCCTTTTCTTCCATTGCTTTCATCACTCCAATGTGGGCCAGTCCCAAAGCACTTCCCCCGCTCATCACCAGCCCCACCTTTTGCCCAAAAGCACACACGCCTGCCATCATAATGAGCACACACATTATCAAAATAGTTTTTTTGGAAAAATTGAAAAACTGCGGAAAAAATTGGTTATCCATAGCTTAATTGAAATTGTCCTTCAGTATGGATGGAAAAACAGGCTGAGAAACGTATATCGGTAATTGCCAAATACTATACCGAAAATAAAATACCTTTCCTTTTTTTTAACGTGGGTATATAGTTCTTATGTTATGGAAGTCCAAAAACATTTGAAAAAACATGCTTCGCATGCTTTCCATTAAAACTTTGACAAAGAACCTGTTAATCTTTCCTTAACAAAACAGCGGAGATAATGATAAGCCCACCCCCCAGCAGCATGTTCCAGGTTATGGTTTCGTCAAAGAAAATGAAGCCGTACAACATGGCAAACACCACTTCCAGGTAAGTGAGGAAAGAAACGGTAGAAGCTTTTAGCTGTTTAAGGGCGGTAAAAAATAAGCCAAACGCGACTATACCCAGCAAACTTGCAAAAATGAAGGCAACACTTATTTGATGCAAGGAAAGCTGGTAGTCTGTAAAAAAAAATACGGGCAAAAAGATAATGCCACCAACCATATTTTGATAAAAGACCGTTTGGAATTCAGAGTATTTATTTGATTCTTTTTTAAACAGTATGATGGAAAAGGCATACAGACATGCCGCCACAAGCATGGATGACATGCCCAAAATATCCCTGTTTTGCAGGGAAAAATCCTGTTGAGAAAATAAGATAATCACCCCGGTAAAAGGCAGTGCCATCAACAAAGCATTGGCTTTTTTGATTTTCTCTTTCAAGATGAGCTGCTCAAATATGGTGGCAAACACCGGCCATGTATACAGGATAATTATCGCGTTTCCGATAGAAGTGTAAGCGAAACTCAATACGAAGAAAAACAGCCGAATGGCATTAAGCGTAGAAGCCAGGATGATAGTTTTGCTGCTTTTTTTTATCAGAAATTGCCCCCGGGCTGCAAAAAATGTATAGAGCAAAAAAGCCGGCACCGCCATACGGATGGAAGTAAGGACAAGGGTAGGCAGCTGCAAATATTTGATAAATACCCCGGAAGACCCCATGATCATTGTGGTAAAAATGACTATCAGATAGGGGTTTATTCGCATTCTGGTTGGTTTGTCACAGTATGGCTACTGCTTAAAGGACGTGGATAGTTATTGGTTAACTTAGGGCTTGAAAATGTACATGATAATAAAGTTACTCCTGAGGGCCATTCAGGGTTTTAGTGAACTTCACATGGCTTTTGGCATATCCTCCATTGATATAAAACTCAGCCGTGCGGGAGCGGGCCGAATTGGATGCCACTTCAATAAGCTCACATTCGTTTTCTTCAGCTACCTTTTCAATTTCACGCAATAAGGAAGCACCTATGCCTTCTCCCCTGTACGATTTGACCACAATCAGCTCTTGTACCTCCCCTACCCGGCCACAATGATGAATTAAATTTTGAATGTGCAGGCTGATGAACCCGGCAAATGCCCCTTCTTTTTCAGCCACCAGATAGAAAATATTCTCATTCATCAAATTAGGAAAAAAGGCTTTTTCAAACTTTTTCCTGGGATATTCGGTTTTTTCAAGCTCACAAATTACCTGATAAACATCATCAATATCAGTAGGTGTTATTTTTCTGATTTGTAATCCTTCCATTTTGTTGGAGTTTAACCTTTACTCTTATTCATCATCTTTAATTGGCAAAGGATGCTTTTACATCTTTAAAGAGGAATGATGGAATTGTGGAAGAGTGCCCCCATTATTCCATCATTCCAATATTCCATTCATCCTACCCCCCCGTCCATCAAACCATCCACAATCGCCAAACGCCTGTGAGCAGCACCAAAATGATAGCAGCCGGTGTTAGGTACTTCCAGCACAGCGTCATCAGTTGGTCTACACGGAGGCGGGGGTACGTCCACCGCACCCACATCTGCACAAATATGAGAAACAAAGCTTTGCTAATCAACCAAAACCCGCCCCAAAGATTTCCGGCCAGGGTTCCGGGCGTACCGGATGTCCAGTTTGCCAGCTCCAAAACACCTATGTTGGGAAATGGCGTATTCCAGCTTCCCAAAAATAAAATGGCTCCCAGGAAGCTCACCAACAACATCATGGCATATTCTGACAACATAAACATTGACCACCGAAACCCGGCATATTCGGTATGATAGCCCCCAATCAATTCAGATTCGGCCTCGGGCAGGTCAAAAGGCCCCCGGTTGCTTTCGGCCAAAGAAGCAATAAAAAATATGAGAAAGACTAATGGAAACAAGGGCATGCGCAGCAGGTTCCAGGTGAAAAATCCGCCGATATGGGTTACGTCTATGCCCAAGGCACTCAAACCGAATAAATAATTTACTTCCTGTACGGATGTTTCATTAAAAGTTGTCCACCAAATACCCTGTTGGAAAGAAATCTCCTGCAAGTCCATTGTTTGTGAAAGCATGATGACACAAAGTACGGAAAGCCCCAGCGGAATTTCATAGGAAACGATTTGTGCCACCGAACGCATGGCGCCAAATAAAGCGAATTTACTATTGGAGCCCCACCCCGCCATCAGTATCCCCAATACATCCAGCGACACAATGGCCAACAGGAAGAATACGCCCACAGCAGCCGTGGAGCCTGTGAAGGATGATGTCAAGGGCAATACGGCAAATCCGGCAAACACAGCCGTAAATAAAATGATTGGGGCTACTTTAAAAAGTATTTTATCGGCAGCAGCCGGAATAACATCTTCTTTTTGCAATAGTTTGAGTAAATCAGCCACGGTTTGTGCCAGGCCTTTGTAACCTACTTCCATTGGGCCGAGGCGGTCCTGGATAAACCCGGCAATTTTCCGTTCAGCATACACCGCAAAAACAGTAAATACCAGCAAAAAGGGCAGAAAAAACAGAAAGGTGGTCAAGGATGTGTAGTGTTGGTTGTTTGATGTTTGTAGTTTATTGTTTTGGTCGGAAGACGGAAGACCGGAGACCGAAGTCTTGGCTTCCGTCTTCGGCCTCAGGTCTACCGTCTACTTCCCGAAGCCTCCGCCACGGGAGCGGGAACTGGTGTTGCTGTAACGGGAACCCGAGCGGGACGTTGAAGAGGACGAACTACTTCGGAACCCCCGGCTGGAAGATGAGCGGCTCCAGGTAGAGTTTGGTTTTGCCCTAGAGGTATAAGAGCTGTTGGTACCGTAGGTCGTTCGTCCGGTTGAGGTCCTTGGGCCATAGTAAGGCCTGCCACTGCCTCTGTAGGAAGTGTAATCATCGTAATAAGAACGGCGTGCCGGAAAAGTTGCCAGGTTGAACATACTGCTCATGAACGCGTATTGTCCGTAAAATGCCCAAAAGCTATTGGTGCCACTTCCCTGCCAGTGGCCATATTTAGGATTGCCTACGTAATTGTTGTAGCCGGGAGGGGCTGCGGTTTTGGAAACTTTTCCTTCGGCATTTTTGGCAGCGATTTCCATGCCCATATTGTTTTCGTTTTGGGCAAAAAACCCTTCACCTACATCATACCATTTCGTGATTTCTTCCTGTGGTTTACCATCTTCTTTGGCTTGCTTCACAATGCGGTATTGGTGCTTGTAGTCTTTAAAAAAAGTACCTTCTACATCCATGTCATACAAAATGATAGAATACGTATAGGCGTCGGTCATCTCTTTCATCAGCTCGTCTACCGGGTTTTTCTTGAAATCATTTCCCCCACAACCAGAAAGGAGCAGGACAATGCAGGTAAAGCTTATATATGCAAAAAATTTCATGGCTATTTCCTATTGATTAATAATTTTAAAGTTCAGGAAAAATTCCTTTGTTACCAAAAGATGGTGCAGAATTGTTGATATTTTCAACTGTTACTCATTGGTTACCTGCCGCCTTTTTGCCCGTTCTTCCCATTGCTTACGCGCCAGGCGCTGGAGGTCTTCTACGCTGTCTGATTCGTCAATAATTTCCAACCCGAGTAAAGTCTCAAACAAATCTTCCATGGTTACCAACCCTACCACACTTCCGTAATCGTCATTCACAATGGCAATGTGTTCGCGCCTGCCTACAAAACTATCCAACAAAGTGGGCAGCACATCCGAATTATTCACAAAGAGAATATCTCGGCGGATGTCTTTGAGCTTTTTTTCATGGTTGTCTTCGGCCAGTTGTTCAAGAATTTCATCTTTCAGCACCATACCTGTGATATGATCAGAGCGTTCAAAATAAACAGGAATACGGGAGTTGCGAATCGGTTTATTTTTCTTGTAAAATTCATGCAATGTTAGGTTTTCATCTGCCATGATGATCACGGTGCGGGGCGTCATGATGTCGTGGGCGGTGAGCTTTTCAAGCTTCAGCAAATTCTGGATAATTTTGGATTCGCTTTTATCCAACGCACCACTTTCCAATCCGGCAGAAGTGAGCGCAGCAAAGTCTGCTCGGCTAAAAACCGACCTGTCTTTTTCTTTTTTCAGAGTTTTGGTAATCAACTGGCTAAGCCACACAAAGGGCGCCAGCACGATCAATAAAAACCGCAATGAGCGTACGGTAAAAGGTGCCAGTTGTTTCCACATATTGGCACCGATGGTTTTGGGGATGATTTCAGATAAAATCAAAATGGCCAGGGTCATGGCTCCAGCAATCAGTGATTCATAACTAATAGTCGTTACACCAAGGTTAATGAAAGATGTGCCAAAAAGTTCGCCAGCCTGTGCCCCTACCCCAATGGCGCCCACCGTATGGGCAATCGTGTTCAGGGTAAGCACGGCTGATAAGGGCCTGTCAATATCTTTTTTGTAGGCTTGTAGCAGTTTTCCGGTAGCAGTACCTTCCTGCACCTGCCGGTTTACGTAGGATGGTGTAACACTCAAAATAACCGCTTCCCAAATTGAACACAGAAAGGAAAAACAAATGGAAGCAAAAAAGAAAATTATCAGAAGACCCATATCCTCAAAGTAAAGAAATAATTTTTAAGAAGTTAATTGTTTTAACTTTTTAGTTGAGACAAATCCCATTGCTTTGCAGGTTGATAATGCAGTAAACCGCCTTTCACAAAAAGTGGTGACGGAATATTATTATGGTACAACTGCCCCGTGCCCAGCCCCTGCGGCATGGTTACCTTTTTAGCAGCAGTGAATTGCGCAATCGCATTCAGGCCTATATTTGACTCAAGTGCAGAGGTAACCCACCAGCCAATGTTTAAATCTTCTGCTATTTGTATCCATTCATCGGTAGCAGACAAGCCCCCCAACAAGGTAGGCTTTAAAATAATAAACTGCGGGCGAATGGCTTGGAGTAATTCCAACTTCTGTCCGTGGTTGTGGATGCCAATGAGTTCTTCGTCCAGGGCGATGTGCACCGGGGTTTCCCGGCAAAGCTTTTCCATCACTTCGGGCTGACCAGGCCGGATGGGCTGCTCTATGGAATGAATATCAAACTTGGATAACGCTTCAAGTTTTTGCATGGCTTCTTCCGGTGCAAATGCCCCGTTGGCATCTACCCGCAATGTGATTTCATCTTTTGAAAACCTGCTTCTGATGAATGTCAAAAGTTTCAGTTCCTGTGCAAAATCAATAGCACCGATTTTCATTTTTATGCAGGTAAACCCCTGCGCCAGTTTCTGCTTGATTTGTTCCAGCATAAAGGAAGGCTCGCCCATCCAAACCAACCCATTGATTGGAATTGGCTGAAACGAAGATTGCGACCATTCATTCGGCACAATTTGGCGGTTTCCGCCTGCCTGTAAATCTAAAAAAGCGGTTTCGAAACCAAATTGTAATGAAGGGAAGCTTTGGTTCAATAATAAATCTTTAACTCCCTCAAAATTAGTAAGTAGCTCATTATTGTTGAAAGTATTACATAAATTCTGTAAATGTTCTTCAAAATCAGGCCGGTCATCAAGGCTTAGGCCAGACAAAGGCCCGGCTTCGCCCCATCCAATAATCTCTGGGTTTTCAGTTTTGTAAAGGGAAATAAAGTAAGTTTCTTTATCGGTAAGTACGCCCCTTGAAGTACCTGCTTTGAAGGTGAAGTTTAACTTGTATTTATAATATTTTGCAATTAATGACATAGGCATTTTTCAGTAGGCAGGGGCAGTAGCAGTTAGCAGTGTATTACAATAACTACCAACTGCCACTGGCTGTTCTTATTCTAACTATCGGTTCGTAAATTCATTTTATATTCTTGGGCATCACCCTCAACAATTGCATAGTGATAATTATCTACCCACCTGCCCCTTATCGGTAAAATCTTCCTATGCAATCCTTCTCTTGTCATTCCAATTTTTTCAAGTACCCTGATAGACCTCAGGTTTTCCGTTGCTACCCCTGCCTCTATCCTGTGCAAATGAAAGTTCTTGAACCCCAGGTTCACCAAGAGTTTGGCTACTTCTGTGGCATATCCTTTACCCCAGTAGCCCGGCATAATTTTATAATAAATTTCCCCACTTTTAAATTTCTCTGCCGACAATGTCAAGCCTGCAATCCCAATGAAATCACTGCTAACTTTGAGCATTATTTTCCAGAAAAAAGACTTTCTAGGGTTAGACTGTTGAGCTTGGATTAATGGCATGAGATATTGTATTGTCTCATCCAAATCTTTAGGAATCCCAAGTGTATTAAATTCGTCAATTTCTTGAAATGAGTGTAAATGATGAATGACTTCAGCGTCTTCTAAAGTAATTTCTTCAATCACAATCCTATCCGATTCATTAGGTATCATAAACTCTTTGTATTGTACTCCGAAACTGCAGCTTGGGGTCTACGGATTGGAAAATATGTGCCTCAACCCAATACTTTTTTATACAGATTGAAGCTGATCAGGTATACATACTTTTCTTTTTCTCTTTGGCAAAAATGCGGTAAAGCTGGCTGCCCGTAAGTGCGCCTAACCCACCTGCCAGCCCACCAACCAGTGCGCTTATCACAATCATAAACGCTGGCTGACCTAACTGAAATATTTGGGCGATTTTTTCGGTAAGTAACCCATCAGAGCTATTGTGGAGGGCAAAGGCGAAAATAAGCCAAAGCAGCCCTACACCTAAAAATCCGCTCAAAAAAGAATTAAACCCTCCGGTAGGGATGAGGGCACCCACCAAAAAGCCGCTGAGCACAACAGACCACCAGGGCATAAAGAGTTCGAGAATATAACTGAGGGCAGCGATGAGTACTAATTTTAAAATAAACTTCATTTTAATTACTTTTAAGATTTTCTCTGAATTATACAAAGTAGGCAGTGGCAGCAGCACCGGGCCGCCGGGCGGTAA
Source organism: Cyclobacteriaceae bacterium (assembly GCA_965230065.1). Lineage (GTDB taxonomy): Bacteria > Bacteroidota > Bacteroidia > Cytophagales > Cyclobacteriaceae. The sequence goes on from OZ245942.1 coordinate 6,645,805, forward strand.
GCAGTTTATGTTTACTCCAACTGCTTACTGAAAATTCAGGGTTGCAATGTTTGTGAAACCATGATGGCATTTTTTCGATCGTTGGCATTGTACATATACAACAAAGGGTAGTGCTCTCCACCGGCCCAATCATCAATCATATTGTCGTAATAATAACTGCCTGGGTTACCCGATTGCCCGCCCGGATAAATGCCCCAGGCCCGCATGGGGTTGCCCAGGGCCACCACCATTTTCCATGATTGCCCGTGGCTTTTTTTATTAGCACTTACGATATGCCTGCCCCCTCCTACCAAAATATCATACCGGCTAAATGGGGCCAATGGCGGTAGCAAATGTCGTATGTTGGTACTTTTGTAAGCTCCCCATGTATAGGGCTTGTTGTTTTCATTTTCCCATTGTGCCAGCTCCTGCTCTGTTTTATTGAAAGAAAGCTGAAGAACTTCACTTAAAGTTTCACGAGCCGTGGTATTCACCATATCAAAACAAGTATCTTCAGGATAAGTTTTCATGATATGCCAGGTATTGGCGGTGCTTGGCAGGTTAAGGGCCTTTTCTTTTTCTTCAAATTCATCCCATATCATTTCATAAAGGTTTTCCCACCAGGCTTCAAAAACAGTAGGTGCAGTTTGGTCAATATGGTATTGATAATTCCAGTTGCGTAAAACATCATACATATCTTTTTGTTGGGCATCCAGTTGTCCTAAATCCAGGCTGTCCAGCATCAGGGGCAGACTTTCGGCAGCGTGCAGGTTGTACATATCATTTTGCAGGCGCATCATGTCCTGTGGTGTAATCCTGTCTCCCATCTCACTTAATTGCGCATTGATTCGCCGGTTGCGGTAATGCTCATAGCTATCATTATACACATAATATGGATAGATAGAATCTACCGGATACTGATTGGCAGAACTTACAAACCCACGCTCCGGGTTTAAAATATGGGCATTTTCAGATTGTGGTATATACGCCTGCCAATCAAATTCAGAACGGCTGCCATCCATCAAAAATTTGCCCTGCTCTTTCCACTTTGCGGGAAACTTGCCCTGAATCCAAAGTGCTATATCACCACTGGCAGCAGCAAACGCTACATTTTGTGCCGGGGAAGTAAAATAGTCCAAAGCACCCAAATATTGCTGATAGTTTTGAGCCCGGTTGATTTTATAAAGGGCAAATATTTCCTGGGAGGGTTGATGCGCCAGCCATTGCAAGGCAAAATTTTGCTGAACTTCCTTATTTCCTGAAAAGTTGCGGTCGTAAACTACCGGGCCATAATGGGTATAAATGATGGTATCGTAAACGGTGGCACCACTTCTAACCTTTATTTCCTCTATATCAATATGAGTTTTCAGGCGTTTGTTATCATAAAAATATTCTGTCCTTTCTTCATCCACGAAATCTATTTTGTACCAATCGCGCACATCACGGGTAGCATTGGTAAGCCCCCATGCAATGGAATCATTAAAACCAATTACTACACCGGGCATGCCGGGCAGCGTACCTCCCATTACGTTTACTCCGGGGGCATGCAGTTGCATTACAAACCAAATGGAAGGCAGGTTTAGCCCCAAATGCGGGTCATTGGCCAAAATAGGTTTTCCGGATTGGGTGCGCGCACCGGACACCGCCCAGTTGTTGCTGCCATTGTCTGGGTCTGGCCGCTCCATCACTTCTTTTATCATAATGCCCTCTTGCAATGCTACCGCTGGTGTGTCAAGGGATAAAGGTTTGAAGTCCCAGTTTTTTTCTGAAGGAATAACCGGGTCTGTGCCAGGCACATGGTTTGGATACAGAAAATCAAACCGTTCCCTGCCCAAAAGTTGTATCAGGTTGGTATTTTCAATATCGCCATCGCCTCCACTCAAATCATCCTTCATATTCATAAAGAGCAAGGTGGTTTTCAGCGGGTTCCACGGTTCAGGACGGTAATTCAGCAATTTATATTCAATGGGCAAGCGCCCATAATTCAAACTACTAATGAAAGCATTTACACCTTCAGCATAAGCAGTTACTATTTCATTTGCTTTATCATTTTTTCTGATAAGTTTGAGCATATTTTCAGCCCCGTAAACCATGCCCTTGCGCCTTTGGGATTTATCAAAAGTAATGGCCTGTTCGCCCACAATTTCAGAAACCCGGCCGGCAGCAACATGAGTTAGAAATTCCATTTGCCAGAGGCGGTGCATGGCTGTGATGTAACCCTGGGCAAAATACAGGTCATGGTCATTGGCAGCAAATACATGCGGAATCAATAATGAATCGTATTGAATGCTCACATTTTGCTGTATTCCATTCAGGTTTAAAATGGGATTGTACCTGCTCAGTTCTTTGCCTTCCGCATTTTGTAAAAAGCCATGGAAAGGGTCCAGAAACTTTCCCAATGGGGGAACTTGTCCAAACTGAAGGCTTAGGACAATGGTAAAAATCAGGGTAACAAGAAAAGAGACGGCAAACTTGATTAGCTTCATGCGGGGCAAAAAATTAGGTCAGGTAGTTTTACTATTGCTAATGTATCATTTCTTGGGAATAAAAAAAATAAGCCCGGTCAATGATGACCGGGCTTGGAAAATATGAAGGGATCGCCGAAGCGAGGGAAAATCTTTAAATTTATTCGTTTTCTGTAACTGAACGACCTAAAATCGTTTTTTTCAAAAAGAAAAATAATCCGGCAAAACCTGCCAGGATGAGTTTCCAGAACTTGAATATTCCGGCAAAAAACCCGGCTTTAGCCAGCATTTTTCCAGCAATCAGACTGCCGATGCCATACGCAGCCATTCTATCTAATTTCGGGTTGAAATCCGCATACCGATAGCCATCCTGAAAATCTACTGAAGCCAGTATGGTATCAATATCCTTTTCTATTTGAGGCAGTACAGTCATGTTGCCAATGATGTTCAGCATCAGGTATCCGTTTCGGCCCAAAATGCGGATGTTATAGTTAAGGGTATTTACAGAATCACCCTCAAAATGCAGTTCTTTGGCCCAGTGTAATTTTTTATTTTCCGCATCGTAGTACGGAGACGTTGCCCAACCTTGCAAGTGCACGGCAGTGTAGCCCAGCGATATTCTCTGCTCGTTGGTAGCTTCTATTTCTTCCTGCATCTGGGCTAGTATTTCTTCATCATCCAGGCTGGCCGCATCTTCATCATCTATGTAGCCTTCTTCCACATAAGATATTTCAATAGCGTAGGTGAAATCTTCGCTTATGGGCGAGATGTTTTCCGGAAAAAGCATGCCCAGGGTGAGTTCGTCAGGTGGATTGCCCCAAAGTTCAGTCAACACATACTGGCTTTGCTCTGAATTGAGAAATTTATACCCGGCAGGCACCTCAAGGCGGGCCAAGCCATCGTACAAATCAATTGCTCCCTGCTCATATTGAAAGGAGGCTTCCAAAGAGGAAATGAGGGAAACCGAAGCATCTGTCGACATGCTATCGGTTTCATTCCCTGTAGAGGGGCTTTCAATGGCAAAACAATGGAGGGCTATACTTAAATAAAAGGCAGTAAAACAAAGGGCAAATCGAATCATTATAATTTTTTGAAGTAAAATTATAACTATTCTAATCTATTCTAATGTTTTCAGGAGATGAATGAATACGCGTGTATTGTTTAAGTTGAAATGCAAGGAAGACTGCCCGTTGAAATTCTCACACTGCCTAACAATCAGCAGCTTACGAAAAAAGCAACAAGACAACCAAAGGAAACAAAAGATGTAACAGTGCTGCTTACCGGGTGAAATTTTCAGCAAATTCCTTCGCAAAGTAGGTAAGAATAACATCAGCCCCTGCCCTTTTGATACTTAGCAGACATTCGTGCATGGCTTGTTTGCCGTCCAGCCACCCATTGGCAGCCGCCGCTTTTATCATGGCATATTCGCCACTCACATTGTAGGCTGCAATGGGCAATGCGTAATTGTCTTTCAGCAGTCGGATTACATCCAGATAAGCCAGTGCAGGCTTTACCATCAGGAAATCGGCTCCTTCTGCCACATCCAGGTCGGCTTCAATCAAAGCTTCACGGCGGTTGGCAGGGTTCATTTGGTAAGTTTTTTTATCGCCAGATTTTGGGGCTGAGTCCAGGGCATCGCGGAACGGCCCGTAAAACGCGCTGGCATATTTGGCGGTATACGACATGATGGAAACGTGAGAGAAACCTTCTTCATCCAGCACCTCCCGGATGTGTTGTACCCTGCCGTCCATCATATCGGAAGGCCCGATGATGTCTGCCCCGGCCCGGGCTTGCGCCAATGCCATTTTTCCCAACACTTCCAGGGTTTCATCGTTCAGGATTTCACCGTTTTCTACAATGCCATCATGCCCATCCGAGCTGTACGGGTCCATGGCCACATCGGTCATGAGGCACACATCGGGAAAAGCTTGCTTTACTTTGGCAATGGTGGTAGGATATAAACCTTCCGGGTTATGGCTTTCGGTGGCATACTTGTCTTTCAGTGATTCGGGAATAACCGGGAACAATGCAAAAGATTTGATACCCAGCTTCACACAGGCTGCGATTTCGTCTATGAGCAGGTCAGGGGAATAGCGAAAAATACCGGGCATGGAAGCTACTTCCACTTTCTTTTGGGAACCTTCCAGCAAAAAAAGCGGAAAAATCAGGTTATTGACCGAAAGGGTGGTTTCTTCGGCCATATTGCGTACTACGGCAGATTTACGATTTCTTCTGGGTCTTATGAGCATTTTTTTGTTGGTTTATTGTAAAACTCTCGAAGAGTTCGAAGCCTAAATATTAGGCTATAAACTCTTTCCCCCAACTCTCCGAGAGTTGCCAGTATTTACAAAATTAAATACTTTCTACTCCGATGCCAGCGTCCAGAGGGAATCTGTAAAATAATGCTTACAATCAAAAAAATTAATGATTACACGGAAGCCGGTTTCTTTAGCCAGCTCTTCAATTTCCGATAGCAAAAACTTGTGTGAGCGTTCGGTAAAAATAGCTTCCCACGCCTCAAACGTAAATGTTTTTTCCAAAGCTTCAATATAGACTTCCTGCTTTTCTTTACTTAATAAATAACTTTTGATAGAACCTTCCTGTGGATCGTAAATGGGGTAAAACTGAAATTTGGAAATATCAAAGTTGCCGCCCAACTCGGTATTTATTCTTTTCAACAAGTTTAAATTGAAAGCCTGGGTAATGCCCCCTTTATCACAATATGCCTGATGAATAGCAGAAGGTTCTTTCCGTAAGTCCATGCCAATAAGCAGTTGGTCGCCAGGAGACAGGTATTTCCGAACCCGCATTAAAAAGTCAACAGAAGCTTCCCGGTCATAATTCCCGATATTGGCCCCCAGAAAAAAAACCACTTTTCTGATATTCGGTTGATTTGGTACGTATTCGTCCAGATGCTTTAGCGTATTGAAATAATCATCGGCAATGCCTTTCACTTCCATTCCGGGAAACCTGTTCTCCAGGTCAGTGGTTAACTTATCAATAATATTAGAAGAAATATCGATGGGCAAGTAGCAAAAGTTGGCTTTTTGTTCCCAAAAATGCCTGAGCAAAACTTTGGTTTTAAAACCATCGCCCGCCCCAAATTCTATGAGATGAAATTTTTCTTTTCCCTTACTGAAATAATCTAGCATTTCAGCTTTGCTGTTAGAAAAAATTTCATACTCTGAGCGGGTCAGGTAATATTCGGGCATGGCCATAATTTCCTGAAAAATGGCATCGCCCTCTGCGTTATAAAAAAATTTGGAAGACAAATGTTTTCGCTTTGCTGTCAATCCTTCCAGCACATCCGTCGCAAATTCGTTGAGTAGGGTTTGGTTTTGCATTGGTAATTGGGTCGGAAGACCGGTGACCGGAGTTTACTTCGGTCTTCGGACTTCGGTCAAACTTTAAATTTCAAACATAAAACTACAAACTAAATAATATTCTCCGCCAACCGGATGCCTGTATACTGCCAGCGTTTATCGGCCTGGAAAAAGTTGCGATACGTGGGACGGATGTGTGAACGGGGCGTGGCACAGGAGCCACCGCGCAGTACCATCTGGTTCACCATAAATTTGCCGTTATATTCCCCCAAAGCACCTTTGGCCCGCTGATAAAAAGGGTAGGGCAAATAGGCCGATTCTGTCCATTCCCATACATCGCCTATCATTTGTACAGCAATGGTATCCGTACCTTTGGTAGCGGCTGGCACCGGGCCTAAGTTTCCGGATTCAACCATATTCGCTTTCGTCAAAACGTCAATATTTTCAGTGGAATAACCTGAAATTTGGCAAGCCGCTTCCCATTCAAATTCAGTGGGTAAGCGCTTCCCAGACCAACGGGCGTAGGCTTCCGCTTCATAATAGCTAATATGGGTAACAGGTGCTTTGGCTTCCAGAGGTTGCAGACCATGTAGGGTAAAGTAATGCCACTTATTGTCAATTCTATGCCAGTAAGCTGGGGCTGCTATTTGGTTTTGCTGAATATACTCCCATCCATCGGACAGCCACAAATCAACATCTTCGTATCCTCCGGCTTCCATAAATGCCAGGTATTCTTCATTAGTTACCAAACGGTTGAGCAGGCGGTAATCATGCAGAAATACCTGATGATGGCCTTTTTCATTATCGTAATGAAACCCTTTGCTCCGATGGCCTATTTGATATAATCCACCTTCAATTTCAACATATTCCTGCTGATGTGTATGTCCGTTGGTATGATCCGTTTTCAGTTCCAGTCGCTGGCTCTCAGGCAAGTAGATGGGAAACAGTGGATTGTTGCCCAGAATGTACTTAATATCCGTCACCAACAATTCCTGGTGCTGTTGTTCGTGATGGATGCCCAGCTCAATTAACTGTAAAAGTTCCTGCTGTTCTTCCTCATGCTGGACGCTTTCCAGTAACTCCAGCATTTGTTCGTCTATGAAGTGGCGGTATTGGTACACTTCTTCTGTGGAAGGACGGGAAAGGTTGCCCCGGTTGGAACGCAAAACCCGCTCGCCCATACTTTCATAATAACTGTTGAAAACAAAAGGGAAATCAGCGTTAAATTCCTGATAATCTTTTTTGAACTTTTTCAGCACAAAATACTCAAAAAACCAGGTAGTATGCCCCAAATGCCATTTGGGTGGGCTTACATCCACGATGGGTTGCACCACATAATCTTCAGTTTTCAGGGGTTGGCAAAGCCTTTCGGTTTGCTGCCTGATTTCCCCATAATGTCCTTTGATGGTAGGCGCCGACAAATGTGCCTGCACAGCGGTAGGTTGCGTTTCCAAAATCAGTTTAGGTTAATGTTGCAAAAAATTTCGTTCTTATTATAGTATATGTATTTGAACGGAAATTGTTTGGTGAGAGGAGGGAAAACTGTCATGAACAATACATATTACATATAATTTTCCCTGTCAATAGAAGAAATAGCTAAAGTAAAATTATTTTTTTTTCCCTACTCGTAGTGATCCAGGTTGCTACTATCAACATGTAAACCTGGCTGGAAAGTTTTGCTTACCGTATGGTCTTGAGTGTCTGGATTTTCATAGGGGCTGTAGGAACTGCTTTGCTCATCGCCTGGCTAACGGTAAGTTATCAGTCTATGAAAGCTGCGCTGGCTAATCCGGTGGATGCGTTGCGGAATGAATAATCAATCATTTTCAACCTTATACTCTCGTTCGTACCCTTCATCCACAAGCAGGTTGTTGCCATCGGCGCAGGTAACGGCCAATTCGTCGCAACGTTCGTTTTCTGGTATGCCCGAGTGGCCTTTTATCCATTGGAGGGTAACGTGATGCTTGTTGTATACATCAATAAACCGCCTCCACAGGTCTTCGTTTTTTCGGTCTTTGAAATTCTTTTTAATCCAGGTCCATATCCACCCTTTTTGCACGGCATGCACTACATATTGCGAGTCGGTATAAATGGTGACCTCGGTGCCTTCTTTTTTCAAAGCTTCCAGCCCAACAATCACAGCCATCAGTTCCATGCGGTTGTTGGTTGTAAGCCGGTATCCGGCACACATCTCTTTTCGATGCTGGTTATAAATAAGTACCGTTCCATACCCTCCCCTACCCGGATTTCCCCTCGAGGCACCATCCGTATACATAATTACCATTGGGCTAACTGTGTTTTAGAAAGTTTAATAGCGATAGAAAGCAAAATAATACCGAACACCTTACGCAAAATATTAAAACCCGTAGGCCCCAGTTTCCTTTCTAACCAACCGGAAGATTTCAAAACTATATACACTAAAATTAGATTAATTGCAATTCCAAGTAAAATATTTGGTAGCTGATACGCTGCCCTCAGCGAAATTAACGTAGTCATGGTGCCTGCCCCGGCAATCAATGGAAAAGCCAGTGGCACAATGGATGTACTTTTACCTGCACCGGGCTCAGTCTTAAAAATTTCTACCCCCAGCACCATTTCCATACCAATCAAAAACATGACGAGTGCACCTGCCAGCGAAAATGAAGCAACATCCACACCAAACAGGCGGAGAATCTGCTCCCCAACAAATAAAAACCCAACCATAATCAACCCGGAAACCAGTGTGGCTTTACCCGATTGTATGGTACCTGCTTTTTTTCTAAGCGTAACCACAATGGGGATACTACCCAGGATGTCGATCACAGAAAACAGGATCAACGTTACAGAAATAATTTCTTTAAAGTTAAACATATTCAAAGATAAGGCACTATAAATTGTTTAAGAATCTCTATTTCTTCTGCTTCAATGGCAGGAAAATTGGCAATGCGAAAGGTGTTTTCTTTCCACGCTCCGTATCCATTACCCACCAAAATACCGGCTGATTTAGCATCTTCTTTTATTTTTTTTAAATGCTGTGAATTTCCCTTCAAGGTAATAACGGTAACCGAGCGGACTGAAGGGTTCTTTACCAACCACTTCACTTTTTCGCTTCCTGAAAAAATAACTTTGTATTTCTTATACCTATTATTCAATATTTTCTCTGTCTGATGAATGGCACCACTTTCTTCCATACTGCGCATCAGCAGGTATATTCCCAGAACGTTGGGTGTATGTGTAGTTTGGTATCGCTGCATGTTCTCAATCATAAAGACCAAACTGTTGTAATGGTTATTTTCTCCCAGGGTTTTGGCCTTTTCAATGGCCTTTGGTGAGCAAACCATCACTCCCATTCCTGCGGGCAAACCAAAGCATTTTTGTACCGAAGCAAACCAAACATCTGCCAAAGCAAAGTCAAGATAAACCCCTGCCATGGAAGAAGTCGCATCCACGGCAATGAGCGGGTTGGGAAATTTATTTCTTATTTTTCCAATGGCTGGGTTGCTCACTGCTGTTCCATTGGAAGTTTCGTTTTGGGTAATGCAAATTACTTCTGCATCGCTATCTACTTTTAAAGATTCAGTATTTATTGCTTCATTTACAGAAAATTCGTATCCATTCGCTTCAGTTTGTAATTTTTGGGCATACTGCCACCACTTTTCCCCAAAAGCCCCACTATAAATATGAAACGATTTTTTTTGCACCAATGACTGGCTGATGATTTCCCAACACTCCGTAGCCGAAGAAGTAAAAAACACCTGGTAATCTTCCGGGATCTCTAGTTTTTTCCGTAGCAAAGCAATGGTGTTTTCAGCCATTGCCATAAACTCAGGAGAGCGGTGGTTTATGCTTAAAATACCTTCCTGATACGCGTCTTTTACGTAATCAGGTATTTGGCGGTATACCCTGGATGGCCCCGGATAGAAAGAAATCATCGCTAGTTATTTGAGTCTAAAAAATAACGCAAGGCGAGGCCATAGCCTTTGAGACCAAGCCCGGCAATCATACCCACACAGTTTTTGGTAAGAAAGCTATGATGTCGAAAAGCTTCCCGGGCATGGATATTAGAAATATGCACTTCAATAACCGGTGTTTTCACTGCTGCGATGGCATCGGCAATGGCTACGGATGTATGGGTATAAGCCCCTGCATTTAAAACAATCCCATCATAAGAAAAACCAACTTCCTGTATTTTGCTAACCAATTCCCCTTCGTGGTTCGACTGAAAATATTCCAACTCCACATCAGGAAATTCAGCACGCAATTCCTTGAAAAAATCTTCAAAAGTTTGGGAGCCATAAATGCCGGGTTCACGCTTGCCCAGTAGGTTCAGGTTGGGGCCGTTGATAATGATCATTTTCATGCCACAAATATCTTAATTTTAGGGAGAAGATTTCTGTTTTCATCCATAAACTGTAAATTCCAGACGGAAGACCGGAGACGGAAGACGGAAGTTTAAAATTTCGTTGTTCCGTCTACTGACTCCTTAACTATAAACACTAAACAACAAACTGTTATCCATGAAAGAATGGAACATTTACATGGAGGAATTCAGGGATTACCTGAGGCTGGAGCGTTCGCTTTCAGAAAATTCCATTCTGGCTTACATCAGCGATATAGAGAAGCTACGGCAGTTTGCAGAAATTTCAGCATGGGAAATTTCGCCCCTGGAAGTACAGCAAACCCATTTGCAGGATTTCCTGGAATATATTTTTGAGCTGGGCATGAGCACCCATTCACAAGCGCGTATTTTGGCCGGCATCAAAGCTTTTTATCGCTTTCTACTTTATCAGGATACCATTGACGAAGATCCGGCCATCTTGCTGGAAGGCCCAAAACTGTCCCGAAAATTACCCGACACCCTCTCTTACCCTGAAATAGAAAGGCTGCTCCAGGCCGTCGACCTTTCTACACCAGAAGGAACACGCAACCGGGCTATTATTGAAACTTTGTACAGCTCAGGCTTGCGGGTATCTGAACTTATCAACCTGAAACTGAGCAATGTGTATGCTGATGTTGGGTTTTTGCGCATCATTGGCAAAGGCGATAAGGAACGCCTCGTCCCGATAGGAAAAGATGCCCTGCGATATATTAAAATTTATGTAGATACAGTGCGTGTACACCTTGATATCAAGGCTGGCAACGAAAATTTTGTTTTCCTTAACCGCCTGGGCACAAAAATTAGCCGGGTCATGATTTTTAACATTGTAAAAGATTTGGCAGAGGCCATCGGATTGCAGAAAAATATCAGTCCGCATACGTTCCGGCATTCTTTTGCCACGCACCTGATTGAAGGAGGCGCCAACCTCAGGGCAGTGCAGGATATGCTCGGCCATGTATCCATCACCACCACCGAAATTTATACCCACCTGGATAAAGATTATTTGCGACAGGTAATTTTAGAACACCACCCCCGGGCAAAAAAATCGGATAAACCTTCTGAAAATCCCGATACGAATTGATATTTTCGTTCGTCAATCAAAAACTACCGTCTGTGTACAAAACATTAATCCGCCCAATATTATTCAGCCTTTCGCCCGAGGCAGCCCATCATTTTACCTGCCGAATGCTTAAGCTTTTACACAAAACGCCGGGTTTGCGCAACTTTTTACATCCATCGCAATCGGACGAAACCCCCGCGCTTTCCCGGGAAGTATTTGGGCTGAAGTTTAAAAACCCGGTAGGATTAGCCGCGGGCTTTGATAAAAACGCATTGATGGTAGACGAACTCGCCGCATTGGGGTTTGGCTTTATAGAAATTGGCACCCTCACACCCCTTCCCCAGCCTGGCAATCCCCAACCCCGCCTTTTTCGCCTGCCTGATGATGAAAGCCTGATTAACCGCATGGGATTTAACAATGAAGGCGTTGAAGCTGCGGTAAAGCGATTAATAGCCAGAAAATCAAATGTACTGATTGGAGGTAACATTGGTAAAAACAAAATTACGCCCAACGAACAGGCCATCAACGATTATGAAATTTGCTACGATGCCCTTTACGATGTGGTCGATTATTTTGTAGTGAATGTCAGCTCGCCCAATACACCCGGCTTGCGTGAGTTGCAGGAAAAAGAACCGTTGAAAAAATTACTTCAGGCCATAAAAACAAAAAATGCAGCGAAGGCCAAACCCAAACCTTTGCTTTTAAAAATTGCCCCGGACTTATCTGACCACCAATTGGATGATATTGTTGAAATATGCACCGATTTGAAAATGGATGGCATCATCGCCACCAACACCACCATCAGCCGGGAAGGACTGCGTACGGATAAAAAGAAAATAGAAAAATGTGGCGCCGGAGGGCTGAGCGGTAAAGCGGTAAAAAAACGTTCAACAGAAGTAATCCGGTATCTGCACCAAAAAACACAAGGCAAAATTCCCATCATCGGGGTGGGTGGTATTGCTTCGGCAAAAGATGCTCTGGAAAAGCTGGAAGCCGGAGCCTCTTTGGTACAGTTGTACACCGGTTTTATTTACGAAGGGCCGGGGTTGATTAAGGAAATCAATCAAGCGTTGCTAAATAAACAGCCCCAAGTCAATCCTCAGCCATCTGCTTAGCGTCTGGACAAATTTCAAAAAGATGTGTATTTCCTTTTTCATGCAAAGACTGCATTTTCAGTCCATTCTCTTCTAATTTTTGGATTAGGTTGAGATAACTTTTCCTGTATAAAGGAAGGTGAAAGTCGTATTTTAATATGTAAGCTTTTTCAAATTCAGCCAGAGAGTCAATATTTTGTATTGATGCATAAGTCATACAATCTGGTTGTTCTTTCCAATCCCTGAAAACGTATTCACAATTACTGGCAATCTGCCTGTCTGTAATTAGCAGTATGTTATTTTCCTCTTTCTCAATTGCATTTACCATTTCTGTCAGGTTAGCATATCCTGATTCTGAAGGTTTAAGCATGCTATACACCGGATGCACAGCAAGTATTAATATGAGTAAAGCAGCCAACATATTCTTCTTTGTGGGTATTTTATTGATAGCAGCTTGATCCATAAATTGTAAACCCCGGTATACTGCAAAACCCCCAAATAAAGATGAATAAACTATCAAAACCGGGCCCACCCCCTGCCATATCCCTAACAGTGTAATTACAGCAAATATCAATGTATATACCCATGAAAATTCATTGATTCTCTGTAAACTTAAACCCGACAATATGGCTAGCGGGGGAACAGCCAACAACAAATGCCGCTGGAAAAGTGCAATAGGATTATAATACTGCCAGGAAGTACTTCCCCACCAAAAGTAAATTAGCATGGATAAAGCAGCATACGCCCAAAACTTTTCAAATGAGTTATGGTTCCAGAGTTTTCCTGCACGATAGCCAATTAAAACCGGAAAAGCCAACCCTAAAGGGATAATCATGCTGGAATTCAGCAACATTATGACAGGCTGGAAAGTAATCCGTTTGATCAAAACGAACCAGTTTTTATCAAAATAACTACCATTGGAAACATAATGTCCTTCACTCACAATGGCATTGAACCTATAGAAACAATTTCCAAACGTTTGATACTCCCACCACAAATAGATGCTGCCTACTCCCATACTTAAAATGATTACCCGGTACCAGAATCCAACATTTTGCCTTTTGATTAAATCGTTTATGAATAACCCCAACAAAAAAGGAAAAACAAATAATATGGTAAGCTTTGCCAAAAAAGCTAAAAACAGAAAAAAAACTACTCCTAATGCTTTTAAAGCTATTTTTTCATGTGAAGTCCTGGCTGAATAAAGTATTACCAACCCCAGAAAAACAAAACAACACAGTAGTACATCCGGGTATAGTTTATTTGAAAAAAATATCGTGTAAAAATCTAATGTGTATACTGAAGCAGCCATAATTGCTACAAAAAAACTTTTCTTAAGAAGAAAAAAATAAATAGCATTACAGGTAATTAAGGTACAAATCAAGGGGGGCAATATGGTAGCATAATCACTGATGCCAAAGAAGAAATACGAAACTGCCGTGGCGCCAATGATGGTGAGCCGTTGAGAAAAAAGGTGATCGGCAAATGAAAAGGTGCCATTTACAATTTGCAAGGCGTTTTTTGCATACGTCAGGTCATCATAAAAATAGAAACCATCGAAACCTGCATACCAGTAGGCAACGATAAAAATATTCAAACATAAAATACCTACATGCGAAAGCTTGCTGGGTTTCATACATCAGTTACCATAAAATAGAAGCAGCAAAGAATGCAACTTTTTTACCAATCTGCTATCAGCGAGGGAAAAAATTACCTGGATACAGAAGAATCGCGCCACTGTGTAAAAGTGCTGCGCAAACAGGTCGGAGATACGATTCACCTCACCGATGGAAAAGGGGCTTTTTACACAGCACGTATTGACAAAGCAGACCAACGCCAGTGTAGTTTTGAAATTATTAAGAAAACTGTTGAAAGCGAAAAAAAATACCACATCCACATTGCCATTGCCCCTACAAAAAATCTTGACAGAATGGAATGGTTCGTTGAAAAAGCGGTGGAGTTAGGCGTGGATGAAATCAGTTTTGTACGCTGCCAAAATTCTGAAAGAAAAGGTATAAAATCAGAACGCTTACAACGCAAGGCCATCGCTGCCATGAAACAATCTTTAAAAGCTATACTTCCTGATTTGCACGCGGAAGTTTCTTTCCAAGAGTTTATAGAAAATGTGGAAGCGGATGAAAAATTTATTGCTTATGTAGATAATGTAAACACAACCCCACATCTGAAAAGCTTAATCCATCCAGATAAAAGTTATTGTATATTAATAGGCCCGGAAGGTGATTTTTCTTCAGAAGAAATCACTTTAGCCCAACAGCAGGGTTTTCAGGCAGTAAGCCTGGGCAAAAGTCGCCTCCGTACCGAAACCGCTGGCATAGCAGCATGCCTGATTTTGAATTTGACAAATGAATAAAACTGTGCATATCATAATATTTACAGGAACTCTTTAGATCGGATTAGCATTTTTTTAATAATTGCTTTAATTTAGTTTTTTAAAATAAAATATATCGTGGAAGAATCATCAGAACTCATTCTCTTTTTTGGCCGTTTTCACCCTTTGGTTTTGCACTTGCCCATCGGGTTCTTAGTAATCGCATTTGTCCTGGAATGCCTGTCCCGTTATAAAGAAAAATACCAGGGGGTAAAACCTGCCATTGGTATTATTTTACTTGCCGGGGCCATTACGGCTGTTTTTGCCGCCGTTTTAGGCTTGTTTTTATCCCAGGGAGGCGGATATAATGAAAACCTGCTCAGTTTGCACAAATGGCTGGGCATTGCATCATCAGTAGTAGCTGTCATCGCGTATGTGCTGTACAGGCAAAAAGAAAAAAACTTTACCCCCGCGCTGGACAAAGCTTATTTCTCCTCATTCACCATTTCTGTACTGGTGCTCATGGGCGCCGGGCATTATGGTGGCTCACTCACGCACGGCTCTGATTACCTCACCCAATACATGCCACAACCGATGCGGTCTTTGGCAGGATTACCTCCCAAAACACAGCCTGTACTTGAATATAAAGGCAATATTGAAGAAGCGGTTGTTTATAAAGACTTGATTCACCCCATATTTGAAGCTCGCTGTACCTCCTGCCATAACGATGACAAGCTCAAAGGTGAGCTGAAAATGAAAACTTTTGAAGATTTGCTCACTGGAGGCGAAAATGGCCCGGCTTTGGAACCAGGCAATGCGCTGGAAAGCCGCCTTTATGAATACATTACCCTGCCTGAAGACCACGATGACCACATGCCACCTGATGGCAAGAAACAACTGGAAGAAGAACAAATAGAACTCATTGGCTGGTGGATTGATCAGGGAGCTACTACCGATGGAAAAGTAGCTGCACTGGAGAAATCACCCGAAATAGAAGAAGCACTCAAAGAGCTTTATGGCGAACCCAAAGAGCAAAGTCTGTATGCAACAGTAGAAATAGAAGCTGCCAAGGAAGCTGATATAGAAAATGTGAAAAAACTGGGCGCTATGGTAATGCCACTGGCCCAGGAAAGCAATTGGTTGCAGGTTACCATCCGGAATGTGGATGACTCAGTGGCTAATCAGCTTTTCACCAACCTGAACAAACTTTCAAAGCAGGTTACCTGGCTTGATTTGGGCAATACCGAAGCCTCTGATCAAACATTGGAAGCACTGTCGGGCTTCAATAACCTTACCCGCCTGCATTTGGAGAATACAGCCGTAACGGATGCAGGGCTTGCCCATTTACAAGGTCTGGAAAACCTGGAATATCTGAATTTGTATGGCAATGAAATCACCGATGAAGGATTGCAACACCTTGCTTCCCTGAAAAAACTCAAAAAGCTTTATCTGTGGCAAACGAAAGTCAGTGAATCGGGCATAGAAACCTTGAAAACTGCCATACCAACGCTAAATGTTGATACGGGCCTGGAAGAAGAAGCTATCAAAGCATTTACTGCAGCTACGGAGGATAGTACTGAGAGTGTGAACTAGGTGCTGGGTGCTGGGTGCTGGGTGCTGGGTGCTGGGTGCTGGGTGCTGGGTGCTGGGTGCTGGGTGCTGGGTGCTGGGTGCTGGGTGCTGGAAATTAAAGATTGGAAACTATAAACTATAAACTAAAAACCATAAACAAGAAACTTGAAACCTGGTTGCAATATAACCGGATACCAAGAATTCTATTACAAAACAAATCACTATAACAACCTAAACCCTATAAAACTACCAATGTCTCAACAGCATTCATTAACAACTTCACAAATCTTAAAATTCACCTGCTTCTGCTTACTGGCAGGTAAAGCCTACGAGCATTTCTTTTTTGAGCCTTATTACAGCATGTTTTCTGCCGAATTTGTCCCGGGTATTCTTCCTTTTTCAGGTACATTATTCCTGATCGCTGCTGTGCTCAGTCTGTTGGCTTCCCCGAAACGCAAATGGATTATTCCCGTGCTGTTGTTAACTACGATAAACCTTTTTCTACAAACCTGGAGTTCCTATGAACGCACCAATTTTGTGTTTGCCCAGTTGATTGAACACACTTTACAAACAGTTACTCCTCTTTTGCTTATAATGGCTGTATATCTGCCACAAACCAAACGCCTGGATATTGCCTGCAAAGTAGCCGTAGCCCTTACTTTCACCGGACACGGTTTGTTTGCACTGGGTGTTTATCCGGTGCCCCCACATTTTATTGCCATGTTCAATGAAACGCTGGGAGTTTCGTCCAATACGGCTGTTGTATTGCTGTTTATTGCCGGCTCGCTGGACCTTGTGGTATCGGTGTTACTTTTCATTCCCCGTTTTGCCCGATATGCAGCAACTTACGCGGTATTTTGGGGGTTTCTCACAGCCTTTGCCCGCCTGACTTCTTATGTACAAGCAGGCCCGATGTTTTGGCTGACGTTACACCAGAATTTCTTTAAGTTTTTGGTGCGCGTACCCCACTTCATGGTGCCCTTCACCCAACTGAAACAAAGAGTTTTTAAAATAAACCGAAAACCTGCCGCTACTGAAATAGCAGTGTAGTTAGTTTGGGAAGATAAATGGCATTTA
Source organism: Cyclobacteriaceae bacterium (assembly GCA_965230065.1). Taxonomy (GTDB): domain Bacteria; phylum Bacteroidota; class Bacteroidia; order Cytophagales; family Cyclobacteriaceae. The sequence goes on from OZ245942.1 coordinate 6,663,061, forward strand.
ACATGGCTACTTTCAGGAATAGATTGATATTTCTTTGCTTGATAATAATTCCCGCTCTTTATTCCTGTGATGATACTGTGCCAACAGCGGAAGAAATATTACAAACCGTTGAAGTAAGTCCTAATCCATTCTATGATTCCATTGAAATTGTTATAGATAGCAGAGTAAAGGGAGATTTATTTTATCAGGTTTTCAATATGAGTGGGGGCATAATGAAATCGGATGAACTGATTCTGGATTCTACCACGCCACATACTATTTTAGTGGATTTAAGTAAACTTGATGTGGGGCTTTACTTACTAAAACTGGAATATGATGGTGCCAGTGTAGCAAAAAGACTGATAAAACAAGATAAGGATGCAGGATAAATTACAGTTTAGCAGTGGCAGTCAGCAGTTCATACCTGCATACTGCTACTGCCTACTGCCGCTGCTCCTACCTACTTTCAATCTTTCGCCTTAAAAGACAAAGACACCCCATTCATACAGTACCGAAGCCCGGTAGGCTTGGGGCCATCATTGAAAACGTGGCCCAGATGACTTCCACAGCGACTGCACTCGATTTCAATGCGGGTCATGCCAAAGGAGTTGTCTTCCACTTCATTTACATATTTAGGAGCAAGAGGTTCGTAAAAGCTCGGCCACCCTGTACCTGATTTAAACTTGGTTTCCGAAGAAAACAACGGTAAATCGCAGGCTTTGCAGTAGTAAATACCCTCTTTCTTATTATCGTTGAGCGGAGAGGTAAATGCCCGTTCAGTACCCTCTTCCCGCAGTACATAATACTCCTCCTCTGTCAGTTGGGCTTTCCACTCCTGTTCTGTCTTGATTATTTTTTCAATGTCTGATGGCGCTGAAGTGGCCTTATCTGCATTCTTTTGTCCGTTCACACAAGAAGCAAACACAGCCATCAGCAAAAGACTTAAGATAGGTTTTATGATACTGTTGTTCATGGTTTTTATTTTTTTATTGTTTAATAAGTTGGAAGCTGAAAGTTAGAAGCTGGTGTCATTCTAGCTTCTATCTAATTTATAACCAACTGTAATAATTTACTGATTTCCGGGGATTTTGTTATGGCCACTAAGGCAAATTCAATTCATCAGATAAGAAAGCAGGGCATCAATATCTTCTTCACTCAACGCTTGTAAAAGTGGAAGTAAGCAGGCTAAAAACCTAGTTTCCAGCAACCTAAATACTGTTGTCATTTTTTATATCTCGATCTTTCGAAAAAAACCAATGATACAGGTTACTGCTTTGCTTTGGATAGATACTAATTATTGATACTTGATCGTTTACAAAACATTTGTATCAATTTTCTTGTCTGCTAAACTCATATCTTCATGTCAAATTTACCTAACATTGACCCTCAAAACATTCCGGCCAGTTGGCGAAAATCTTCTCCCCCACAATCAGGCGGCAATACTGTAAAAGTATACCGGGGTTTCGCAAGAAGGGCTGCCCACCATGCCAACAGTGTGGTTCGTTCCAAAGATGTATCTTCCGGAGGTATACTATCGAGAGATCCTGCTGCTGCACATGACGCTGTTTACAATCAATATGGCAGGGATCCGGTAATGGGAGGCGAAGACCAGGCAGGAGTAGTAGAGATCAGTATACCTGCCAACCTTTGGGATGAAATGGTACAAACCAATAACATTACGGAGCGGGACGGTTATCCAGGCTTTTCCAGAAGAATCAGCACAACGGAAATCCGGGTTAACTCACAGGAAGCAGCCCAGGCCATTAACCAATGTTCTCAAAGAATTTTAAAACCGAAAAGGGAGTTTGATTTCAGGTACTGATTTCTTAAATTATTTGATACGCATGTTTCTTCTTTAACTATCCGTACAGTTTCCCATCATTAATTTACTTAACCTGGTATTTCCCTGATGACGTTTCAAGAGAGGCTGTATCTAATACTGATCTTTTTTTCTTTAGCTGTGTCACTATAAAAGCAACAAGAAACTCTGCACCAATCACGGCAGCCATTGCCCCCGCTATGGAGCCATCAATGGCTACAGCCAGAAAATACCCTCCCAATGCAGCAATAACTCCTGCCAACACAGCATAAAGTAACATGGTAGGCAGCCGTTCGGTGAGCAAATAGGCTACTGCCGGTGGGCCTACCAGGAATGCCACCACAATGATTGCACCTACAGATTCAAAAGAAAGGACGGTGGTGAGCGAAACCGCTCCCATCAGGGCATAATGCCAGAATGCAGTGGAAATACCCATTGCTGTAGCCAGCATGGTATCAAAACTGGTGATGAGTAAGCCTTTGTATCCTAAAAAGACAAATCCTAAAACTACCAGTAAATTAAACCCCAATATCCAAACAGTCCGGGGCCCAAGGTTGGTGCCGTTGTCGAGCAGCCATACATCCAGGGGCACATAGGCAATTTCTCCATACAAAACGCAATCCTGGTCTAAATCTACCTGTCCGGCATACACGGTGAGCAAAATAACACCCAGTGCAAATAGTGATGTAAAAGATATGCCAATGGAAGCATCTATTTGCAGTTTTCCGTTCTTATGCAATATTTCTATTAAAACAGTAGTAAGCACCCCGAAGGCAGCCGCCCCTATCAGCATGGGCAGGGAACTTCGGCTCTGGGCTATCAAATAGGCAAACACAATGCCCGGTAACACCGCATGCGAAATGGCATCACCCACCAGTGTCATTTTACGCAATAGCAAAAAACAGCCAAGCAACGCACAGCAAGTGGCTACCAAAGATCCGGTCAATATTATCCAAAAAGCATCCATATATTGTTAAAACACTAAATACTAAGCTCAAATTCCTAAACAATCCTAAAACACTAAAATCCAAACCCCAAAACCCAACCCCTAATTCTTCTCATCTAATTTATAAGGAATCGGCTCATCATGCGGGTCTATTACCGGATATTCCAGTTGATGTTCCAGTTCCTTTTCCAATTCCGGCGTAATAATATGTTCAATCGCTTCGGCATCGTCATGCACATGGTCAGCAGGGAGTTCCATATATTTTGTGAGATAAAGTTCCCAAAGGCGGTGGATTTTGGTAATTCTTCTGCCAGCTTCTACGCCTTTTTCTGTCAGGGCAACCTGTCGGTTCTTTTTTGTGACCAACCCCTGAATCCGCAGGTATTTCAATCCTCTTTTCAAGTCAGCACCTGGCATGGGCCTTTTATCCAGGATATCTTCATGGGTGCGGCCGGCGTTAAACTCCCTGTCTACTTCCCCCAAATGATACAAACATTTCAAAATATTTTCACGCAGAATTTTTTCCCGGTTACGCAGGGAAAGTAAATAAGCCGCCAGCACACCTTTTTTCCTTCCGATAAGTACCGATACCACGGCAACTAAAGACAAAACCATCACAATCCAGGGGCCGGTAGGCATTTGTGGGGTTGTATATGATACATAAGCCCCGGCCACTCCCGAGATTGCCGCAAAAATAGCGGCTAACACCAGCATGACGCCCAAATGTTCGGTCCAATACCGGGCTGCCGCTGCCGGGGTAATAAGCAGGGCTGCCATCAGCACTACCCCTACTGCCTGAATACCAATAGCGATGGCAATCACTGTAAGTACAGATAATATTGTTTCCAGCCGGGGTACTGAAAATCCTTTGGAGGCAGCGTAGGCAGAGTCAAAAGAAAGTAACTTGAAGGACTGATAAAACACTGCAACAATTATAATAAGTGCCACAGAAAACCAGGCGTATACCTGCACGTCCGTTTGCGTGAGGGCAGCAGCTTTTCCGAACAGAAACTTATCCAGTCCGGCCTGGGCTGCATTTCCGGAATTTTGTATGGTGGTGAGCAACAAAATGCCAATTCCATAAAACACAGAAAGCACCAAACCCAGTGCCGCGTCAGTTTTAATCTTGGTTTTAGCTGTGATAATATCTACACAAAAAGCGCCCATCCACCCACTGATAAATGCTCCTATGAGCAGGAAAAGCGGGTTTTTTGTTTGTGTTATTAGAAAAGCCAGGCATATACCCGGCAAGATGGCATGGGCAATAGCATCGCCTACCAGTGCCCTTTTTCTTAACAAGGTAAAACATCCTACTACCGCAGAGCTGGCACACATCAGGAATATGCCCAGCACCACCCAGCGTACGTTGGGGTCTTGTAGTGAAAAAAAGCTAATAAAGTCACTCATTAATTGCTTAATTGTAGTTCGTTATTCGTTAAATGTTATACGTTATTCGTTAGCACCACGAATAACGTATAACAAATAACTCATTCTTTCTCCCGCACCGGATACGATTTCTGCTGCATAATGTCCCCTACCTGCGCCATGATGTTCAATTTTCCGCCGTACGTTTGGTCTAACTTTTCCTGCGTGAATACATCTTTTAAAGTACCTGCTGCAATGAGACGGGTGTTCATCAGTACCAGCCAGTCAAAGTAATTGGTGGCTGTTTGCAGGTCGTGATGCACAACGATGACTGTTTTCCCCTGCTGTTTCATCTCTTTAAGCAAAGTAATTATGGCGTTTTCAGTAGCCGCATCCACCCCGGCAAAGGGTTCGTCCATGATGTACAGGTCAGCCTCCTGGGCTAAAGCCCTGGCAATAAACACCCTTTGTTGCTGCCCTCCGGAAAGCTGTGAAATCTGCCTGTTTTTGAATTTTTCGAGCTGCACTTTTCGCAAACATTCCAGTGCAATTTCTTTATCTTGCCGTTTGGTCCTCCTAAAAAGGTTTTTTGGTTTATACCGCCCCATCAGCACCACATCGAAAACAGTAGCCGGAAAGTCCCAGTCTACAGTTCCTCTTTGGGGCACGTAAGAAATACGCTGCCGGACTTCATCCAACGACTTACTGAAAAGTTTCACATATCCACTGGCCGGTTCAATCAATCCCATGATGGCTTTTAGCATGGTTGTTTTTCCCGAACCGTTCGGGCCAATTACGCCTACCAACTGACCTTCCGGAATAGAAAAGTCAATATTCCAGATGGCCGGCTTGTTGTTGTAAGAAACCGTGAGGTTATGCAACTCCAAAACAGTTTTTTCCTCTTTCATTTCAAAGCGTTTACGATCGTATTTACATTAGACTGCACCATACCGACATATGTACCTGCTGCTGTCCCCGCTGCCCCCATGGCATCTGAATACAAAGTACCTCCAATACTTACGGTATGGCCCCGGTCCTGGCTTCCCGAGACAACTGCTTCCAGTGATTTTGCTGGTACAGATGACTCAACAAATACTGCTTTTATCTTATTGTCAGTGATGAATGCCACCAGTTCTGAAACATCTTTTAACCCAAACTCAGAAACGGTAGAAATGCCTTGCAATCCTTTTACCTCAATATCATAAGCTCGCCCAAAATATGCAAATGCATCATGTGCCGTAATCAACACCCGGCGTTCGGCCGGGATGGTGGCAATTTGTGTTTTTACATCTTCATGCAAAGCTTCCAGTTTTTGCACATAATTGGCTGCATTTGTCTTGTAGGTGTCGGCATTTTCAGGGTCTTCTTCTGCCATCTTTTCTCTGATATTCGTTACCACATTTTTCCATAACGATACATCAAACCAAATGTGTGGGTCAACAGCATAAATATCCCCTTTTAATAACTGGCTTTCAGGTATGCTTTTCCCCACAGCATACACCGGCTTGGTACGCGCTACTTTTTCCAAAATATCTGACATTTTTCCTTCTAAATACAAGCCATTATAAAAAATAATATCAGCATTGCGCAAGCTTTCCAGATCGCCGGTGGTTGCTTTGTACAAATGCGGGTCAACTCCCGGGCCCATCAATCCTTCTACTTTTGCCAGGTCACCCACTACATTTTCAACGGCATCCCGAATCATGCTGGTAGTAGTTACAATATATAAAGATTGTCCATTTTCTTCAGAAGCGTTATTGTTACAAGCTGTAAAGCTCAGCAACAGTAAGCATAGGCAAATAATTTGTTTCATAAATCTGGTAAATATAAAGTCAAATCTAAAAATATTTTTAGATTAATCAAAAATAATGTTTTACATACCTTATTCAATAATCTGGAAACAGAAGGATAGTAATAGTCCCAATAACCACAAAATGGATGTAATTTGGTCAAATACATCCATTTCCAGCGTACAGGCTATGATTCATTACAAATTAGATAATCACCGAGCAATAAATATTTTGTGAGGCTTGTTGGGATACATATACTTCTTTGGTACCATCAATTTTCAAAAGCATAGACTGGTCGTAAGCAATTTCTTCTAAAATCTTCACAGTTACGCCAATGGCTATGCCGATTTTGTCAAGATACTGTAAGAAACTGGTATCACTGTCTACCACTGCTGTAACGCTGCCTTGTTGCCCGGTTTGCATTTCAGCAAGCAGTATTCTTTCCTTAACTTTTAATTCACCTGTGGCCGAAGGAATGGGTTCCCCGTGCGGGTCAAATTCAGGATTACCCAGAAATTTATCCAGGCGTTCTACCAGCAGCTGCGATTGAATATGCTCTAACTGTTCGGCTACCTCATGCACTTCATCCCATGAAAAATTCAGTTTTTCAACCAAAAAAGTCTCCCATAGCCGGTGTTTCCTGATAATTTTGAGGGCATGCATTTTACCTTCTTCTGATATATTTACACCACGGTATTTTTTGTACATGACCAAACCCTTCTGCGACAGTTTTTTGATCATGTCTGTAACTGAGGCAGGAGTGGTTTTTAGTTTTTCGGCAATGGCGTTGGTAGGTACTTCAGTCTTCCCCGAACCTGAAAGATGATAAATTTCTTTGAGATAATTCTCTTCAGCTAAAGTATACATTATAAGGGTGTTCTTGCGCTGCAAGTATAAGCAATTTCACTATCATATTTTGGAGGTGTAAGCATGATTCGGAGAGAAATTACATCATCGTAAAATCAAAGATCAAAGAGCACCTATCAGGAAAATACAATGGTACGCCAAGTTTACCTGTGTCAGGCATACTCATGAGATTGGGAGGAATTACGGCGTTCCACTTTCACTGTCTCATTAGCTGAAGCTTTGCTGTCTTCTTCTTGCTTTCTTGGTTGGCTTTTTTTGGCCTTTGCAGCCGATTTGCCAGTCATTTTATAATATTTCTCCAACAAGTACTTAGCCCGTTCTATAGGAATTGAAGATATACACCCATTGATATTATGTATCCTAATTGATGGCTTATCATTTTTTACATGTTCAATGACTGACTCTTCAAAATTTTCACCAAAATGCTTGATGAATTCAGGCTCAGTCATAAATACAAATGTAGGAGGCTCTATGTTTAGGTTTGGCTTTTTCATGATTTCATCTTTGTATATGGTATATACAATTAAATTTCCAGAAAAGTTAGCAAATATCTGAAAAAATCCAAGAAAGCATGGCCCGATCCCTAAATCTTAGTTCAGTACTTAACTACGGAGTCTTAACTTTAGTTTTTTCAGCCTTTGACCTTTTCAGATAAACCGATAATAAGGTGATCAGTGTGAGCAGGCAAAGCAATAGTAAATCCATACGAATACCGCCCACGTTGTTGGGTATCACTTCAAGCAATGAACCAATGAAAACGACAAGGGCTATGGCCGTGGCTACAATTACAACTTTTCCGGGAGCTGTATTTCCCAGTACACCTGCCAAAACCATAGGTCCCAGCAAAGAAGTTCCGGCAAAACTCACCCTGGCCAAAAGCACCAGTTGGTCGCTACTGATGATTGAGAAAAGAAGTGCTGCCACGGCAAAAAACACAATGCCAAATTTGGCTTTTACCAATACTTTCTTTTCGTCTCCATGCAATAAAGACCTGAGCTCAGAACCTAAGGCAAATATTTGAGAATCGCTGGTAGAAAGCGCGGCAGCAATAAGGCCAATGATAGCTGCGGCAGCTACAAAATCTAACTGATCGAATAATAATACCCGGGACAGGAATTCAGCCGTAGTGAAATCGGCAAAGCGAACTGCCCCATACATACCAATTGGAATGGTAGGCAAGATCACCAAAATGGCAAATACCCCCACGGCCACGGCCATCCTGTGCGTGGTACGAATGTCGCGCATAATAATCAGGCGGGTGGTAAACTGGGGCTGTGTAACAGGCAAAAGCAAAATAACCAACATGGAGGCCACCAAAAACTGTACAGAAAACAATCCCTGCGGACCAGGTGCCGACAGCAAAGCCGGATTGACTGCCTCTACTTCTTCAAACATGGGCTGTATTCCTCCAAAATAACTTACACAGGTGAAAGCAATGATCCAAACGACTATCATCAGCATGACGCCCTGCATTACATCGGCAAACATAATTGCTTTGAGGCCTCCGGTTTCACTGTACAACAACATCACCCCTACGATGGTTGTTGCCCAGCCCCAGGAGGGCAAAAACTCTGGAAAAGAGGCTTCCAGGAAAATAGAAATTCCCCTGATTTGAATCGCTACATAAGGAATTAAAAACAGAAACACACCAATGAAATAAACATAGCCTGCCCATTTATTCTTATAACAGGAAATGAGTAACCCGGAAACACCCCTGAACCCCTTTTCTGCTACTTTATTTCTAACATGAAAACCAAACCATAAGATCAAAAACACCATGGCACCGTCTGATACGGCCAAAAACATCCATGCGCCAATGCCATGATTTCTAAAAAAATCGGGCATGCCCATGAGTGTAAAAGTACTGAACAGGGTAGCTGAGAAAGTCATAAAGCCCAACAACATACCGATGTTGGAGCCTCCTAACATGAAATCGTCAACGCTTTTGTTTTTTTTGCGTGAACTGAGTGATAAAAAGGCCAGCATGGCCAGGTAAAGTATTCCGAGGATTAATAGCCAGAAAGTCATTTATTTTTTTGATTTGCTCCGGGATGAACTGTAGTTGCAATATATGTAAGAAGTACCAGACCTACGGTTACCAAAAACCCGGTCCAAAGGGTATAAGGTATACCGAACAACATAGGCTTGTAAATACCTTTGGGAATTACCAGGGAGGTAAAACTGAGTACAGATAATAAAATTGCTACAACACAACAAATTCTCCAGTAAAGGATATTTTTCTTTGACATAATGATTGAGTTATAAACGAGGTATAGTAAGACCGCCATCTACCATCACTACACTGCCTGTGGCATAGGGAAAATCTCCACGGGATAATGCGGCAACGGCTTTGCCAATATCTTCGGGGGTTCCCCACCGCTTTTGTACGGTAAGTCCCTCCTCGATGAGTTTATCATATTTTTCCTGCACGCCCGATGTCATATCGGTGGCAATAATGCCTGGTCGGACTTCATAAACAGGTATATCAAACTCGCCCAAACGGGTAGCAAACAGCAACGTAGCCATGCTTATACCTGCTTTACTGACGCAATATTCTCCACGGTTAACAGAAGCCACTGTAGCTGAAATAGACGATACATTTACAATACAACCACTGAATGAAGCGTCTGCCTTTTTCTGCGTTACCATCCAGTTGGCTGCAGCCTGGGTAAGGAAATAAGGTCCCTGCAAATTGGTTTTTACTATATACTCAAAACTTTCTTCTGTGGCATCCAGTAAATCTTTTCGTTCTTTTGGGGCCACGCCGGCATTATTTACCAGCACATGCAGCCTACCATATTCTTTTTTGATTTTATCTATCATACCGGCACGGCCTTCGGTACTGCCAATGTCGCCCTGGCAATAGATTACATTGCCACCAAATTCTTTCAAAGAGGCTATTACTTCTGTAACAGCCTCTTCGTTCCGCATGCCGTTGATGGCCAGGTCAAAACCGTCTTTGGCCAAAGCCTGTGCTATGCCATATCCAATGCCCCGGCTTCCGCCGGTTACAAATGCTACTTTTTTCATGTTTATATTTTGAAACGGAAAGGCTTCGGAAGTTTCTTAAAACTTCCGAAGTCTATTTTACTAAGCTTTTAATTCAGGAATATCCACCCAGGCGCGTTTTTCCCAGCTCTCGATTCCTTTTTCAGCCAGTTGCACGCCTTTGGCGCCTTCCAGCAGCGTATAAGGAAATGGCTCATCCAAAACCACGTGCCTTAGGAACATCTCCCACTGCACTTTAAAAGCATTGTCATGGATTTCCTGTTCGGGAACTTCTGACCAACCTTCAAAGAATGGAATGGGCTGGGGAATATCGGGGTTCCAAACCGGCTTGGGGGTATTGCCATAATGCTGGATGCGGCAATCGCGTAATCCGGCTACAGCCGAGCCTTTGGTTCCGTCTACCTGAAGCGTAAGCAGGTCATCACGGCGTACACGAACAGTCCAGGATGAGTTAAAATGGGCAATGACGCCGCCTTCCAGTTCAAAGGTAGCATACGCCGAATCATCAGCAGTACATTTATATTTATTGCCTTGCTCATCTACCCGCTCAGGAATGTGGGTAGCGCCCAGGCACGAAACTGCTTTTACTTTGCCAAAAACATGATCCAGCACATAGCGCCAGTGGCAGAGCATATCTACGATTATACCTCCATCCTCTTCTTTCTTATAGTTCCAGGAAGGGCGCTGGGCAGGAATGGTATCTCCTTCAAACACCCAGTAGCCAAATTCCCCCCTAACGGAAAGAATTTCACCAAAGAAACCATTTTCAATAAGGCGTTTTAATTTAACAATGCCGGGCAGCCAGAGTTTGTCCTGAACCACACCATTTTTAATACCGGCATCTTTGCATAATTTGTATAGCTCAAGGGCTGTTCCCGTATCTACTGCGGTAGGTTTTTCGCAATAAACGTGTTTGCCAGCGGCTACTGCTTTATGCACACCTTCTGCCCTTCTTCCGGTAGTTTGTGAATCAAAATAAATGATATTGTGCGGGTCGGCCAGTGCTTCATCTACATTGGTCGTCATTTTCTCTACACCAGACATTTTGCAAAGCTTTTCCAGTTTGCTGGCGTTACGGCCTACCAATATGGGGTCCGGCATGATTACTTCTTCGGAGCTGATGGCTACACCGCCTTGTTGGATGATCGCGGCTATTGATCGCATCAGGTGCTGGTTGGTACCCATGCGGCCCGTAACACCATTCATGATAATGCCCACTTTGTGCTGTTTCATCTGCTGAAATAAGAGTTTTAGTAGTTGTGAAATAGTATTGAAAAAAAACAGGCGGGATATTAGTTAAAATCTTGGTGAAATGCCAATTTTCATCAATGAAGATTATACTCAAAAAAAATAAAATTTACGAATAAGATTACATGTTAGTGATTTACATTGACCAATATTTGCAAAAGTTATAAAATGGAATAAAATTTGAAACTTATTTTAGAAAAATAACAAAAACCAAAAAAAAGAAGAATCATGATAGATAATCATCATTATATAACAGTTACTGCCTCTCCGGTGGTAGGGACGATTGTGAAAACTACAAACGACAAAATTATCGGAGAAATTTCGGGAGTTGTGGTGGATACCAAGTCAGGCAAGGCCCCTTATGCGGTGCTTGCGCTGGATAACCAGTTCAAAATAAGAAACAGGCAACACATTTTACTTTCATGGAAAAGGCTGAGTTGCCATGCAAGCCATCAACATGCGTTTATCTTAAATGTAGATAACAACAAGCTTAGTAAATTGCATGATTATTTTGCAGATGCTGCTCAATATACTATTGGCAAACCTTTAGTAGGCAGCCCAATGACTACAAGAGTATCTTTAGCCCGCTAACTGCACATTCCACTTTGTTTTGACATTCTAACAAGAATAGTTTTTCACATTGTGTAGAATAAGTTATACAGTTAAAAAAAACCTCGAGGAGCTACAATTGCTCTCGAGGTTTTTTTATGATTTATGAAGTTATTTGGGTAAATAATTCCATCCAAAAATATCATTTTGTCGGCCATATCTTATATCAGAAAGAGTTTTCAAAACCCAGGAAGAAATACTTTGATAAGTTGGCTCTTCCACTTCATACAATTTATCCCTGATTCCAATCACAGATATTGGTGCCACAGTAGCTGCTGTTCCGACACCAAAGGCCTCTGTTAATGCCCCGTTAATCAGGCATTCTTCCAGTTCTGTTGTCGAAATTTTTCTTTCTTCAACTGGTATTTTCCAATACCTGGCCAATTGAAGTGTACTATCTCGAGTAACCCCATCCAAAATGGTTGTGGTGAGTGGTGGGGTTACCAAAGTATTATTTATCACAAACATTACATTCATGGTTCCAGACTCTTCAATGTATTGATGTGCCTGTGCATCTGTCCATAATACCTGATCAAATCCTTCTTTCTTGGCCAGTTCGGTAGGATAAATAGCTCCACCATAATTTCCCGAGCATTTGGCATATCCTGTTCCCCCTTCAGCAGCCCGAACATAACGAGGCTCAACCCGGACTTTCAACGATTTTGCATAGTAAGACCCTACAGGCCCGCAAAAAATAATGAACTGATATGTTTCAGATACCCGATAACCAAAGCGGGCATCTGTGGCAAATACAAAGGGACGAATATAGAGTGAGGAACCTTCATGCTCGGGTAGCCAGGCTTGATCTTGTTCCAAAAGTTTTTGCAAGCCTTCCATAAAAATTGGTTTTGGAAGTTTGGGCATGCAAAACCGCTCCATGGTAATATTCAACCTTTCCCAATGTTTCTCCGGACGAAAAATCGCTATGTCTCCCTGCACTGTACGATATGCCTTCAGTCCTTCAAATACTGATTGTCCGTAATGCAATGCCAATGTCATTGGGCTTAATAAAAGGTCTCCAAAAGGTAATAATTTACCCTTCTCCCATTTTCCATTTGCATAATTTGCCACAAACATATGATCTGTTACGGTTTCACCAAAAACCGGTACCGGCTCATTTGTTAACGTTTTTAAAACTTCTGTTCCATTTTCCATAAGCTAAAAATTGATCTGTACTACATGTGGCAAAATTATTATCTACATTTGTATTAAAACAGATTCAGTTTTGTTAAATTTAACCATATCAGATCAACTTATACTATTGTGAAAACCCACAACTTTTTATACCTGCAGGTAGCTGAACGCATGGAGAAGTTGATTGAGAATGATGTGATCAAGATAGGAGAAAAGCTGCCTTCAGTGAGACAATTAAGCCGGGAACAGGGCATCAGCCTGAGTACTGCGTATCAGGCTTTTTATCATTTAGAGGGGAAAGGGTTGATTGAAGCCCGTCCAAAGTCAGGGTATTATGTACGGTATTCCCCTCAAAAATTTCCCGACATACCCCAAAAAACACATCCTTCTCCCATCGCAAACCAGGTAAGCCAGGATGAGATTATCAGAACTGTTTACCAACACCTCAACTCTACCGAAACTGTTTACTTTTCGTTATCTGCCCCTTCCCTGGATATATTGCCCGTTGCCAAGCTGAACAAATCATTGGTATGGGCCATGCGCAATACAGAAGGACATGGCGTCAAATATGAGGAAATACAAGGCAACTTAGCGCTGAGAAAGCAATTGGCGAGATTAGCATTCAACTGGGGAGGCACTTTCTCAGAAAATGATATTGTTGTAACCAATGGTTGCATGGAAGCCCTTGCATTGAGCCTGATGACCGTCACCCAACCCGGAGACGTGATTGCGATTGAAAGTCCAACTTATTTTGGTATTTTTCAACTGGCAGAAAGTTTAGGATTGAAAGTACTGGAAATTCCCTGCGATCCGATTACCGGCGTAGATTTAAACTACCTGGATGGGGCAATTCCTGAATTTAATATCAAAGCCTGCGTTTTTATTCCCAATTTTAATAATCCGATGGGCAGTTGCATGCCCGACGAAAATAAGAAAAAATTAGTACGTATCCTGGAAAAACATAGAATACCCCTGATTGAAGATGATATTTACGGAGAGCATTATTTTGGTAAAGAAAGGCCCTCTACCTGCAAAAGTTTTGATAAAAAGGGAGTGGTATTCTATTGTGCTTCTGTTTCAAAATTACTTGCTCCCGGCTACCGGGTAGGTTGGTGTATTCCTCCACCCCAATTGAAAGACCAGGTGGTAAAACAAAAGCTCATGCTCAATGTGTCAAGCCCTTCCATTACACAGGCAGCTACCGCCCATTTTCTGGCTAATAAAAGGTTTGACTTACATCTACGTAAACTTCGCTCAAACATCCATACGCAGTGCTTACGGTATATGCAGACAATAGCAGAATATTTCCCCAAAGGCACCCGGCTTACCCGTCCTCGTGGAGGTTTGATTTTATGGGTAGAATTGCCAAAAAATATCAACGCACTTGAGTTACACAACCTGGCTATTCAACAAAATGTCAGTATTGCTCCCGGCCAACTTTTCTCATCAGATCAACGCTATACAAATTTCATTAAAATATGCTATGGTTTTCCCTGGAGTAAGCAAATTGAAAGTGCATTACAGGTGATTGGGACATTGGCGCATGATTTGGCGAAATAATATCATTGATATGACACCTCAGGCTCTCCGGCTTTGAAAGGCACCGTGACCGTAATTGGTTTATCATTTTCAATGACTACCTCAATTTGCATTTTATCATCATCTTGGGCAATTAAATCCGCTTTCACATTCGGTACTTTCCCTTTTGCTGGAAGAAGTACCCAGGCAAAAGTTGCCGAACTTTCTATTTGCTGGTTAAATACAGCCGTGGTATTGGGTACTTTTATGCCATATTCAGCACTATTCCAGCCTTGTTTGTTGGGTGTTTCTTGTCCTTTTACCATCTCAACATCCCAGTCAATGCCTCCTACCGGAACAATCCGTAAATTACCTTCTCCAGCATTCACTGACACTACTGATTCATCCTCTATTACAGCTTCACATGAAGGGGCATAATGCCAAAGTGCTTCTAATTTCCTGGGGCGGTCTGTATCTATTTGGTCTACTACTATCCAGAATTTATCCCGGACGTACAAAACGGCCCTTGTATGATTAGCTTTTCCTGCTACCTCATTAAAACCGCTGGTAAAAGTGCCCCGGGCGAAATCAAAATCAGCTGTGTTCATATAATCAACACCATCTTTCTGAGGTTTATCAACAGTAAGTGGGCCTCCATTTTGCCCTTTACCATCAATAAGAATGACATTATGAGAAAAAGAACTGCGAAAATATCCTCTCCACACAGTAGGGTCAAAACTAAAGTAGTTTTTATGGGTATACCGTCCTCCGTCTACCAGCAAATCCTTGCCAAAGGCAGCCACTGATAAATGAAGCATATCTGCATGCTGGTGGCCTGTACCAAATGGGCCAGCATCAAAAAATGCCCAGTGGGCTTCATTACCCCATCCGCTGCGCATTACATGAATACCTGCCCAGGGAAAAACCACCGAAGGTAAGCCTTCCGGTAATGCTCCTGATTTTCCATTGGTAGCAATGCCCTCCCAGTCTGGGCGATTGTAAGTTTGGGCTGCGTTGAGGACCCTCGGACGAAGGTCTTCCCTATCAGAATCATTGTTGAGGGGCTGGTGGGCATCGGGGCGCATGGCATAAGCCAAAAAATTATACATTTCTTCAATACGCTGAAGGTATTCAGGTTTTACAGAACGGCCCGCATCCCGGAAGTTGTTGGCAATGGACTCAAACCGCCAAAGGGCTACCCACTGGGTTTTTGAAGAAATTTCAGTTTGCACACCATCAGGATATACCTGCCGGTTGATTTCTTTTTCCATCACATTCATGGCGTAGGTTGTCCAATCCGCTGCATGTGCAAACTCAGGAAAGGTCAGACCGGCCAGCGCCAGGCCATTCATTTCCATGGTGGTCCAGTTATGGCCTTTTTTATGGTATTTTTTGAGATATTCTGCCTGCTCGGCAATGCTTGAGAGCATCAACAGGCGTGCAGCCGGTGTAAAGGCATCAGACTGCTGAAACCCATAAAATGCCAGGGGCCAGGTAACGCCCATGCGCTGTCCGGCTTCCAGGTCACGCCAAATTACTTCCCCAATATCCCGCCAGTCTAATGGTGAGGAAAGCACCAAATAAATAGAATCACTTTCAGGTGGCAAAGGGTTATGAATTATCCAGTCGCGGATAAGTTGGTCAAATTTCTTTACAAAATCTTCATTCTCAGAGGTTTGCCAGGCATGCAGTAAGGAAACCATATATTTATGGCCATTCATAGAGTACCCAAACTCAGCATCTTGTCCAGGCCCTTGAAAATCCCACTGCCATCCCCCATCAGTATCATGAGGAACCCGGGCAGTTACACCATGAAAGGTAACGGTGTCGTTTAAAAGTTGCCTGGCAGCCACATACATTTGTTCCGTATCATTTTCAGCAGATTGCTCCAACAGCCAATCGGCCACGTCACTCTGGCGATAATAACCCAGCAGTGCCTCGGCAGCACGGACAGTATCATTTGATTGTAAATGATGTTGGACTTTTTCCAAACCGGGGTGGCTTAGGTCTAACGCAGAGAACATTACACGCAAACGGTCTGGGTGGTTTTGCCACAGTTCCTCTACGGAAGTTATTTCTACCCATTCGGAAGCCTTAGAAAATGATGCGTTTAGGGAATTGTCCATCATGGGTACAGCCCCTACTCCCATGAATGTAAAAACAAACATAATGGTACTGAGAAAACTCAGTTTTTTCTTGGCATAGATTATGGGATGGCAGTGGGTAATTTGAAAAAACGAAGATTTTATTTTGTAATTCATTGAAAATCATTATTTTACGTAGTATACAAAGACTGTCTAAGTATAATTTTTTCCAAACAGTTATCAATACTCCTTGTTAAATATTTATTAAGAAACTGTTAAATTAATAAATTCTTAACAAATTGAATCAATCGTATCCTGGCAACCCTACAACTGCTCAACCTGTTCAATTTCAAAAAATATCCCTGAAATGCAACATACATAAAATATTAGATATACTTATCCTCATCGTATTTATCGTATTCTCTTTGAGTACGCTGGGGTATGTGGGTAAGTATGTTTTTGGGTACGGAAGAATGATGGGTATTAGTTTTCACTTTAACCTGGATCAGGAAGACAATATTGTAACTTATTTTGCAGCATTGCTACTCTTAACAGCCTCTCTTATTTTATTGTTCATAGCATGCTGCAAATATAAAAAGAAAGAAAAGCATCAGATATACTGGTGGCTCTTATCAGCTATTTTCGCTTACATTGCTTTAGACGAATCGGTAGAGATTCACGAAAGATTGAGCGACCCCATCAAAAATACCTGGGGCACTTTTAGCTGGTTTTATTTTGCTTGGGTGATTCCTGCTATGTTTGTAATAATGCTGCTGGGTATCTTATTCTTCAAATTTTTCCTAAATCTTCCACGGCAAACCAAATTAAATTTTATTGTTGCAGCCAGCCTTTATCTGGGTGGTGCCCTGGTTACCGAAATAATAGGCGGGCATTATGCCTATCATTATGGCCTGAAAAACCTAACTTACGGCCTCATCACTACTTTTGAAGAAACATTGGAATTACTCGGAGTAAGCACCTTTATCTTTGCTTTGTTAAAGTTTATCCAGCAGAATATTGCTCGCAACATCACTTTTGAGTTGAGATAGTTGTTTGTAATCAGAACTTCACTTCTACCAAAGCTCGATTGCCCCCCGATTTCTCTACAGGAATAATCAAGTGCCCCGGGTCCATTTCCAGGGCCAGCCCGGGAACAATCCTGATGCGGTAATCACTCCGCTTGTAGTGGGTTTCCAGCTCAATATCGCCTGATTTTTGAATGGTTACCAGGGAAACATCAGTGGTATTTTTGATATTGTTATTAAAAATCAGGTAATAATTTTCATCGTCATAGGTAGAAACAAAAGAAGTGTAAATATCCCTTTCTTCGGTAGATACCTGGGATTTATCTATAATGCGTACCCATTGGTTATCTGTATCCGGCGAAATTTTTACGGCCAGTATTTTTTTATAAATATCCCCAATTTCCACGTCAGCCTTTACCGGGCTAAATCCGCTTAGGCTGAATTTAGGTTTCACGGTAGGTCCCCTCCGGTACGATTCGGCAAAAAACACCGTGCTGCCATCTTCTTCCATAATAACCCTGCGCACCGTGTATTCCTCGGCACTTTCCTGGTTATCCCTGGTATTGATATTTTTTATTGTGCTTTTATCAAAAGGGTATTCCGTGTATGCGTCTTCTAGCGGATTGATGTGTACAGCCCCATGTACCTCATGCGAAACAGGATCGGCAAAAAGCCCGGCGAGCAGGGGTTGCTGGCTTGCATTCAACTGTAAGCCCAGATTGGTGATAAAGCGGTCATTGCTGTTGATATTAACCGACTGGGTTTCCCCTGTTTCCGGGTCATATTCGTACAATAAATATTCAAAACTACCGGCTTCTTTTTTGAAGCTGTTTTCTTCAAAGTTGGCAATCAGAATGTACACTTTTCCTTCATCGGTAATCACATAGTCTTCTACCAAAGCGTAATTGACCACATCGGGTAATTTTATGCTTTCAGACCAGGTTTTTTCCAGGTTTTTATCCAATACCAACGTATGAAAGTTGTACTGCGTGCCCGACATGGAATTGAGGTTGAAGAAAAGAAGGAGTTTCTCGCTGTTGGGGCTTTGCCGGTGGTTATAAAAATAATTCCTGCGAATTTTACCCAATTGGGTGGAAAAATAGCTTTTAAAAACGGCCCCTACGTCAAACTGAAAAACATAAGGGAATAAGTCATCTATTTTCTTTTTTTCTTCATTTTCGGTTAAATCTTTCCGATAACTTTTTAAGTAAAGATTGTATTCCCCGTTTTTTGTTTCCTTTTTATCGTAGGCCAAAAAGTGGTACTGGTCCTGAAAGTAAAATCCATAAAAATATTCAACAGACTTATCTTCCGGTTTTATCAACCGTGACTCCTGTTGTTCCAAATCAGCATTATAATACGCAAGGGTTTGTTTGTTATCCAAACCGTTGTAATAGTAATTTTCACCAATACCTGCCAATACACCTTCTTCAT
The DNA here is from genome assembly GCA_965230065.1 of Cyclobacteriaceae bacterium. Taxonomy (GTDB): domain Bacteria; phylum Bacteroidota; class Bacteroidia; order Cytophagales; family Cyclobacteriaceae. The sequence goes on from OZ245942.1 coordinate 6,681,888, forward strand.
TTCCCCCAATCAGAAACAAGTCGTAGTCTTTTTTGGTATTGACAAACTCAGAAAACTTACTTTCCTGGGCAAGAAGTGTTATTGAGAATAAAGTTGTGAATGCAGTAAGTAAACAAAATTTGATTTTCATGTTGATAGCCTTTTTTTACACTTAATATATCTTTTTATCTAAATGTAAACATTCTATCTATAAATTTCAGAAAATCAACCGGGAAAGCAGAGTAATTTTCATTGTCCGCCACCTCTTCTTAATTTGTCCGCCACTTTTTACACGAAGCACAAAAAGTGGCGGACAAGTGTATTTAAGAATGATGCTGATAAGCATGAATTATCTTTTCAAGAAACTCATCCTGGTCGCCTTCCCAGAACTTATTAGAAAAGATTTCCACTTCATTAAAGCCATTAAACCCGGCTTCTTCAGCCCAGCCTCTAATTTCCTGCACCGGTATGCATCCCTCTCCCATTAACCCCCGATCTAATAGCATATCAGTGGTAGGCACATTCCAGTCACAAATGTGGAAAGCGAAAAGGTTTTCATTGCGTCCGCAGCGCATGATTTCAGAGTGTAATAAAGGATCCCACCACAGATGGTATACATCTACCGCTACGCCCACTAAATTTGAATCAATAATTTCGGCCATATCATTGACCTGGCCCAGGGTGTTCACGGCCGAGCGGGTATCAGCATACATGGGATGCAATGGCTCAATGGCAAGTTTTACGTTATGTGCCTCTGCTGTGGGCAACACAGCCTCAATGCCTTCCCTGATTTGCTTTCGGGAAGTTTCGAGCGACTGCCCGGGATCAGCTCCTACGACCAGCACAATCATGGGCGCACCAATGATAGCTGCTTCTTCTATCATTTTTTTGTTGTCTTCAATGGCTTCCTGCCGTTTTTTAGCATCGGTGCTGGGAAAAAATCCTCCCCGGCAGTAAGAAACCAGTGAAAGCCCGTGGTCATCCAGCATGGGCTTTACGGTTTTTAAATCCATTTTTTCTACTGCATCCCGCCAAATAGTGATGCCTTTTACCCCGGCTGCACTGTATTTTTTTACGGCTGTGGCAAAATCCCAGGGTTTGGTAGTAATGGTGTGAATGCAAAGTTGAGAGAGGTCTTGAATTGGTTGCGCCATGATAATTAATTAGTTAGGCTGCGAAAAAACAACATATTTCTAAAAATCCCAATTACCAAATCCTAAAACCAAAACAAAACCTAAATTCCAATGCCCAAATATCAAAACAGATGAAACCAAGAGGTTTTGAAATTTGTATTCTTTTATTGGAATTTATTTAGGATTTAGAAATTAGAATTTAGTTTTTTAAAGTTCACCAGCTTCCCGATGCCCCTCCGCCACCGGAGAACCCGCCTCCGCCAGAGAAACCTCCGGAAAACCCACCGCCACCAGAGAATCCACCGCCGGAAAACCCTCCCCCACTCCCAGTTGGAATGACCACCGTGCGTGAACGCTGCAAACGTGGAATTCGATATTCTTTGTATTCAACATGATCGCAGTGCTTACAGGCGTATTTTCTTTTTCCTTTTCCATCGTGGCTATAGGTAGCAGACTGAATAACATTGCTAAAAGCATGATAATAAGTTTTAAAACCGCATTTCGGGCATTTTGAAAACTTGGAAAAACGATTATTATATACCAGCACCATCACATCGTCAGGCTCATCGCTTATCCATACGTCATAATCTACCGAGCCAATCTGCTCTTCAATCTGCTGGCCCGATGACAGGTGTTCATCATCTTTTTCTTCGTTCAGTTTACGCATGGACAGTCCGGTTTTCTTACTCTTCCTCGGGGCATTTCTTTTGCGCTTCCTGATGATGAAAAATCCAATGATTGCAGACACAATACCCAATACAATGGCCATGAAGCCAAATACTCCTCCACTATCCTCAGTACTTTCATCTGCTGTGCTCAATTCGTCAATACCTTCTATACTGGCCAATATGGCATTGACGCCTGCTTCCACACCTGCCTCATAATCACCACTCCTGAAATAGGGCACAATCTGGTCGCGAATAATCCGGCTGGCCCGGGCATCAGTCAGGTAAGGTTCCAGGCCATAGCCAACTTCAATCCTGAGCTTACGGTCATTGGTTACTACCAAAAGTAAAACACCATTGTCTTTCCCGCCCTGCCCCAGTTGCCAGGTTTCAAACACCCGTACAGCATAATCTTCCAGGTTATCTCCTTCCAGTGAAGCTATGGTTAGCACGGCAATTTGATTGGTCGTGCGGGTTTCATGGTCTTTCAGGCGTGTCTCTAAATCCTGCGCCATTTGCTCGGGTAAAATATTGGCGTAATCGTTTACCCGGCCCGATAAATAAGGAACATCTATTGCCCAGGCAGTAAGGGGAAGCAACAGGAAAACTATAAAAAAATGGTTTCGCATGATAAGAAAACAGAATAGTGTTGAATGGTTTTAAAGATACAAATACAATACTTTTTTTAAGGCATCACCCATTAAACCGCACCTCATCCGACAATTCATTGCCATCATCTTTAGCTTCCTGGATATGGCTGTTCTCAACCAGTAATCCGCACTCCTTAATGGCCCCGGTGATGCCTTCAATGGCATTGCCTTGTTTTAGCTGTGTAGTAAGATTGTGGATTAATTTACTCCACGCGTCTTCGTCCACTACTTCGGCAATACCAATATCTGGAAGGACAACCGCCATTTTCTCAAAAAAGCTGATATACAGCAATATGCCAGTCCGCTGCTCGGTGAAGGAAACATTGTGCTGATAAAACATATTTTGCGCCTGGTCTTCTACCCGGGCCCGAAGGATATTTTTGCCCACAACCAGGCGTTTTAAGGAAGCAATTTGCATGACAAGTGCAGCCCCGGTAATACCTGAAAAAAACACCATAATTACCCACAAATAAGGAGGCACAAAAAGCAGCAGGTCGGTCATTTCATTGATGATGAGTAATATCAGGCTTACGATAACAGCCAAACCAAACCCGCCCCTCCACAGTGCCATTTCATAAAAAGAAGACTGGCGGGCAAAAACAGGAACGATTTCCCCATCTGAAGACGCTTCTGCTTCCTTCACAGCTTCTTCAATACGCTTGAGTTCTTCTTTGGAAAACAGTTTTTTTGACATGGTTAATTGAAATTTACATCAGGTGCTTGCTGGTTGGCAGGGTCGGTCGAAAAATAGGCTTTTGTATCAAAGCCGAGCAAATTGTAGGGGAATTTCCGGGCTTTGGCATTGTAGGCCAGCACAGCATCATTGAACCTTTTGCGTTCCACAGCAATGCGGTTTTCGGTGCCTTCCAGCTGGGCTTGTAAATCCCTGAAATTTTCAGTAGAGCGCAACGTAGGATAATTTTCGGCTACGGCCAGCAACCGCCCTAAAGATGCGGATAAAGCATTTTGCTTTTGGTTAAATTCCTGCAATGTACCGGCATCCAATTCCTCAGGGTTGATATTGACTGAAGTGGCCGCTGCCCTGGCTTGCACTACTTCATTCAGGGTTTCCCGCTCAAAGTCGGCAGAAGCCTGTACGGTTTTGACCAAATTTGGTATTAAATCAGCACGGCGCTGGTACACATTTTCTACCTGCGCCCAGGCTTGCACGGTTTTTTCTTCAGCCCCTACCATGGAGTTGTAGGCAGAGAAAAACCAAATCATTACCAAAACTACAATACCACCAATAACCCCCCATTTGAGCCACTTTCCGGTACGGGCTTTTGTTACTGATGCAGTTCGGGAGGTTTGCTTATTTCTGTTGAGTTCACTTTTTAAAGTAAGTGCTTCCTGATCGTTGGGGGAAATGGCAATACTTCGGTTCAGAAAATAGGCTGCCCGGTCAAAATCTTCGGGTTTTTCCTGTGCACTTCCCCTGCGTAAAAAAGCTTTGCCAGCCAGGCGGTTGGCTTCAGGCGAATTGGGCAGCAACATAGCTGCCTGCTCTAATTCTGTGGCAGCATCTGACCAATTGTTTGAAGATAAAAAAGCTTTGCCCCGCACTAAATGATCTTTGCCTTTCTGCTGCGATGCTTCCCAGGCCCTTTCAGTAAGCCCGGCTTCCAGGGCTATATTCTTCAAATCTTCATCACTCCATAGTTTATCGGGCTGATCCTGATATTGGAGCTCCATGAGTTTTTTTATGTAATGCTCCAGGGCTTTATCTGAGTCGGACATTTCAAAGTAGGTTGGCTATATACATGCCAAAATAAAAAAAATTATCCGAATGCATAACATCATTATTTTTTTGCTACTATTTATCAGGTTAATTTAACCATTACTTAACACTCGAAAACTGCGTAAGAGAAAAAGATTCACGTACTTTACATCGTCTTCTTATCAAAGCTAAAAGTTCATTTAGGTGTACAAAAAAGCCCTGCCAGCTATTGACAGGGTTTTTTCTTTGCATAGGAAAATAAGTTAAATCAGGTTGTATAATGTAGATCAGGCCTCTTTTCCGAACTTTTCTTTTGCTTTATATAAAATAGACTCCGCCCTATCCACCATGACTACGGTAGTGGAACCATTCACGTTAAAAAGCCTTACGGTAGCCTGCTTTTTCATTCTGGCTTTTTCAATACTCTTTTCAGAAGCTTCTATAATTGAGAATATGTCATCCCTGGTATCAAACCTTCCGGGCCTTTCAAGATCTAAATAAGTAACCATATCCGTATGTTTTAATTAAATAATTTCAAATATAACATAAATATTACATTTATGGAAATATTATAATAAATTAATTTTTTATCACAATAAAATCAATAGAAAATATCCCTTTCTGTGGAATCCTGATTAGAAAAATGTATTAAATAAGCACAAAATACTTTAGCTGATAGCTACAAGACTCAAGTTAATTCAGCTTGTAGCTTGTGGCTGAGAGCTAGGGGGCTATTTGTAAAAAGAAAGAAAACAAAAAACCATCGAAAGGTTGCGAAATACACATTCGTAAGATATTTTGGCATTTGTGAACGTTTCCATTATTTTTACAGAAAAAAACTAATCCTATGAATAACTCATCAAATTCCCGCAGAAAGTTCCTGAAGTCTTCAGGGTCTGCATTGTTCGGTGGTGGCCTGGCATTTAATATTTTGTCCAACCCACAGGCTTTTGCTGCCAATAGCGATACGCTCAAAGTAGGCCTGATTGGCTGTGGTGGCCGGGGAACAGGAGCCGCCAAACAAGCCCTCAATGCGGATGACAATGTAGTACTCACCGCTTTGGGTGACGTGTTTGAAGACCGCATCACAAGCTGCCATGAGGTGCTGACAAAGATTCATCCTGAAAAAGTAAAAGTAGATAAAGACCACTTATTCATTGGTTTTGATGCTTACCAAAAGGTAATTGACTCAGGCGTTGACGTTGTATTATTAGCGACACCTCCGGGCTTCCGCCCCGATCACCTAACTGCGGCCATTGATGCCGGCAAGCATGTATTTTGCGAAAAGCCAATGGCAGTGGACGCTCCCGGCGTTCGAAAAGTTTTAGATGCTGCACAAAAGGCAAAAGATAATAGCCAATCACTGGTATCAGGCTTTTGCTGGCGCTATCATGACCCTAAAAGGGCTTCTTTCCAAAAGGTACTGGATGGCAGTGTGGGAGAAATACAGACGATTTATAATACATATAATACAGGTACGCTGTGGTCAAAACCCAGGCAGCCGGAGTGGAGCGAAATGGAATTTCAAATGCGCAACTGGCTGTATTACAACTGGCTATCAGGAGACCACATTGCCGAACAGGCAGTACACAGCCTAGATATGATGTCATGGGCCATGGGCGATATTGCCCCAAAAAGTGCCGTGGCCACCGGAGGCAGACAAGTACGTACCGACCCTGTTTTTGGGCATATTTTTGATCATTTCGCGGTAGTTTATGAATATGACAATGGTGCAAAAGGTTTTCACTTTAGCCGTCAGCAGCTGAATTGTGCCAGAAGCTATGCCGTAGAGGTTTTTGGAACTGAAGGCAAGGCACTGGTAGACTGTACCCGCGGCATTCATCAGATAACCGGGAACGAAAACTGGAAATACAAAGGCGAATCTAATGATATGTATCAGGCCGAACATAATGAGCTTTTTGCATCTATCCGAAAAGGTGAGCCAATGAACGACGGGGAATGGATGGCACGCAGCACCATGTTGGCAATTATGGGAAGAATGGCCGCTTATACCGGACAGGAAATTACCTGGGATATGGCCATGAACTCACAAGAAACCCTTGGACCTGACAAATACTCCTGGGATGTAGAATATCCTGTTGCTGCTGTTCCTTTGCCGGGAGTAACAAAGTTTAGTTAATGATTTATTGATTAGATTAATAAACAGTTTACGGGGTTGCTCTTGTTATTTGGCAGGGTAAGCCCGTATTTTTTTCCAATTTTTTCATTATCCACTACCTTTATTTGCTTAACTATTTGAACCACTACTATGTCCATACTACCTACATCCAGGAGGAATTTTCTCAAAAAAAGTATTCAAGCAAGTGCCGCGCTAGGTGTAGTAGGCACAACCCTACCCTTCTGTCAACCGGCTGCCCTGGGAAAAGCCCAACGGAACATTAAAAAATGCTTAAAGTTTGGGATGGTCAAAGAAGAACTCAGCATTTTAGAAAAGTTTCAATTATTAAAAGACGTAGGATTTGATGGCGTAGAAATGGACGGGCCCAATGACCTGGACAAAGATGAAATACTGGAAGCCAAAGAAAAAACCGGCCTGGAAATTCCGGGTGTCATCAACTCTGTTCACTGGAAACTGCCGCTCTCTGACCCTGACCCTGCCATTCGTGATCAAAGCAGGGAGGGATTGATTACCGCTTTGCACGACTGCAAAAAATATGGCGGTACTACGGTATTGCTTGTTCCGGGCGTAGTGAGCAAAGAAGTTGCTTATGACACCGTTTACAAAAATTCTCAGGAAGAAATAAGAAAAGTACTTCCCCTGGCGAAGGAACTGGATATAAAGATTGCCATAGAAAATGTATGGAATAACTTTCTGATCAGCCCGCTGGAAGCAGCCCAATATATTGATGAGTTTGAAAGCCCTATGATTGGTTGGTACATGGACATAGGCAATATTGTCCGTTACGGCTGGCCCGAACAATGGGTCAGGATTTTGGGTGACAGGATCCTCAGGCTTGACATCAAAGAGTACAGCCGGAAAAAACAGCAGGATGAGGGCATTTGGAAAGGCTTTGATGTGAAACTGCTGGAAGGGGACTGCGACTGGCCAGCGGTGATGAAAGCCGTGGATGAAATAGGATACGAAGGCTGGGGCTCTGCCGAAGTACCCGGAGGCGACCGCAACCGCCTGAAAGACATTTCGGAACGAATGGGCAAGATTTTTAACAGTTGATGTAGTTTATCCTTTTGTGTTTTTTTCAGAAGCCTATCTCTCCTATATTATGGTAATATGTTAGCCGGTTTCAAAACTTACCTACAATCAAAAGCAGGCGTTACAAACGGGCAACTCAACCTGCTGGCCGAAAATGTTAATGTCAGGGATGTAGAAAAAGGCGATTTTTTACTGAAAAAAGGTGAAACCTGTCGGCACTCTTTTTTTATAGAACAGGGGCTGTTGCGGTTCTATTCCATTGACACGGAAGGCAAAGAACATATTGTACAGTTTGCCCCTGAAAATTGGATAATCAGTGACCGGGGAAGTGTGTATTTCAATGAACCCTCTACATATTTTATTGATGCCATTGAAGCAACCACCGTGGTAATGCTTGATGAACAATTTATCAATGTTGCCACTGAAATAAGCCCTCCCTTCAGAAAATTCAATGAAATAGCCTTACATAACCACATCCGTCACCTCCAAAACCGTATTAACCTGCTCATTGGCGCCAGTGCTGAACAACGGTACCTGGACTTCATTAAACTCTACCCTGACCTCACACTGAGAGTGCCCCAATGGATGATTGCTTCTTATCTTGGCATCACCCCGGAAAGCCTGAGCAGGGTGCGAAGAAATTTGGCCCAAAAGAATTTCAAAAATTCTTAACTTCGTTTCTTACCATACATCAATGCGTGGGGATTTTAGGATTGGTACATTTGTATCATAACTAAAATAAAAGGACGATGAAAACTAAAAAAATAGAAATAGTAATTCCACCCAGAGAACCGCATTATGTTGGTGATGGATTCAGGGTGCATAATTTTATTCCTTCTGCCTATCGTTTGGATATGCAAAGGATGGATCCATTTATCATGATGGATTACAACTCAAAGTTTTACTTTCCCCCTTCAGACAAACCCAAAGGTGTTGGCGTACACCCGCACAGAGGATTTGAAACGGTAACCATCGCGTTCCAGGGAAAGGTAGCCCACCACGACAGCAGTGGCGGAGGTGGGGTAATCAGTGAAGGAGATGTGCAATGGATGACCGCCGCTTCGGGCATATTGCATAAGGAATATCATGAAGAAAATTTCAGCAAATCGGGCGGTGATTTTCAAATGGTGCAACTTTGGGTAAACCTTCCGGCAAAAGACAAAATGTCAAAGCCGAAATACCAGGGGATTACCAATGAGCAAATCCATAAATTCCATTTGCCCGAAAATGGTGGAGTTATAGAAGTGATTGCCGGACAATATAAAGATATGAAAGGCTCGGCTGATACTTTCACACCGCTTCACCTTCAAAACGCGAGGTTAAACAAAGGTGGTAAAGCTGATTTTTCATTTCCCGCTGCTTACAACACCGCACTTTTGGTGATTGAAGGAAGCATCAGGGTAAATGATGGAGAAGTTGTGCCCACTGATAACTTTGTATTGCTTGAAAATGAAGGGGAAGACTTTTCCATCGAGGCTGTTGAAAATGCCGTGGTACTTGTTTTAAGCGGAGAACCGATTAATGAGCCCATCGCTGCCCAGGGCCCGTTTGTAATGAACACCCGTGAAGAACTCGTGCAGGCCATTGACGATTTCAATATGGGAAAATTCGGATACTTGGAATAGACCGAACCGGGCCGCCGGGCGGACGGAAGACCGGAGACCGAAGTCAGAAAAAATCTTCGGTCTTCCGTCTCCGGTCTTCCGACTTCATTCTTATTATTCACTCAAAAAAACAAAACCATGACAAAATCACAAGAATTACCCGCGCTGTCTTATAAAGGCCATGAAGACAACAAACTGACCCTGCACTTGTTTCTGCAAATTATTGGCAAAATCCGATTAAAGATGACCCCCAGGAAAAATCACTGGTGGTATATAACAGAGTATATTGATACACAAGGCTTTACAACAGGGCCTGTCCCCTATCATTCGGGAGTGGAGACCTTCACCATCACCTTAAATGTTCACCATCACCAACTCGAGGTGGTGAGCAGCAAAGGTGAGCGTAAGGCATTCAACTTAGAAGCGGGCTTGCAAGTGGGTGAATTTTACAACAAATTGATGGCTATTTTAAAGGAACTGGACATTTCCGTCTCCATACTGGATAAGCCTTACGACCTTCCCATTGACAAGCGTTTTAAAGAAATCACGGAATATCAACATTACGACAAAACCTTTGTAAAACAATTCTGGCGAACCATGCTTTGGGTAGATGGGGTTTTTAAAGAATTTAGTGGGCGATTTTATGGCAAAACCTGTCCGGTTCATTTATATTGGCATTCCCTGGATTTGGCCGTTACCCGGTTTTCGGGAAAAGAAGCCCCGCCTATGGATAAGGGTGCGAGAATTTCAGACAAAGATGCGTATACGCACGAATGCATAAGTTTTGGCTTCTGGGCAGGTGACCAAAATATGCAGGAACCGGCTTTTTATTCCTACACCTATCCTTCCCCCAAAGGCATGGATAAAAAAACTTTGCAGCCCGAAAAGGCCTTCTGGATTGACAGCAATGGAAGCCCGATGGCTATTTTGCGCTATAACGATTTAAAGCAGATGCAAAACCCACGGGAAGCACTTTTGGACTTTATGGAATCAGCCTACCAGGCCGGGGCATCTTTAGCCGGATGGGAAATAGATAAATTAACCGTACCTGATTTAAAAGAACTTTAATGACATTTCGCCTTTTTACCCAATTACTGCTCACTATTACGATTTTAGGTGTTTTAATTCCTGTCACCACTTCAGCACAGCAAAACCCACAGTGGGACGATACCCAAAATAAAATATGGGGTGCTGAATTTCAGGAAATTGAAATACCTTCATCCCTGGATGACTCCCTACAAAAAGCTTATTTCTATAAAAGCACAGCCATCTCGCCCCAGCCGCTCATCGTAAGTTTGCATACCTGGAGTGGGGATTACTCCCAGCAAGACCCTTTGGCACAACAGATAGTGGAAAAAAACTGGAATTACATCCACCCCGATTTTCGGGGACCTAACGATACATATCAGGCTTGTGGCAGTAAATGGGTGATTCAGGATATTGAAGATGCCATCACTTTCGCGATACAAGAAGGGAATGTTGATACAGCCGAAATTCATATCATTGGTGCCAGCGGAGGTGGGTATGCCACCACGTTAATGTACATGCAAACCCAACATCCGGTCAAAAGTTTTTCGGCCTGGGTGCCCATTACCAACCTGGTGGACTGGTACTATGAATCTTTGGGCAGAAAAAATAAATATGCTGACCACATTTGGCAGGCCACCCAATCTGATAGTGTCCTGAATATTGAAGAAGCCAAAAGTCGCTCCTCTTATTTTATGGAAACTCCGGTAGAAAAAAGAAAAAACAGCAAACTTACTATTTACGCGGGCATTCATGATGGCTATACAGGTTCTGTTCCTATCACACAGTCTATTAATTTTTACAACAAACTGGTTGAAGACATTGAACCTTCAAATGCAGAGGCCATCATCCCAACTGAAATCTCATTGCAACTGGTAACTAAACGCAATAACGCCGGGAAAAAAGCTAAAGAAATGTTGGGAGACAGGCCTGTCATTTATCAAAAACATTTCCGCAGTATTCACCTTATCCTTTTTGAAGGTGGGCACGAAATGCTGGCGGATGTTGCCCTGGAATTGCTATAAAAATGAAAAATTCATTATTTTTAATGAATATCCATGCTGCCCTCCAGTAAATATCGTGGGTGAAAACATCATCAAACTTCTCCTAATATGAGTTTTCAGGGAAAATATATATTAGTTGCCATAGACGGAACCGACTCTGCCGAATGGAGAAATGCAACCGGAAGTAACAGTCATACACACAGGTTTTACAGCGATTTTGATACGAAAGGAGGAAGTAAAGCTTATTGGGATGGCCCTGGGATAAGAAGCGGGGGAACCGTTTTCGGAGCCGGTTCAGATGCGATCTTAGAAAGTGTGGTGGCATGGGTTAATACGAAAATAACCTCTGTTTTAGGTTTAAGTACCCCTGCTTCAAACAATGCGCGTACCATGACTTCCAGGCCATCAGAAAATTTATCAGGCCCTTCATTTTACATGAATTTGAACCGAAGATTCGTACGCAGAACCAGCAGGGAAAAACGATTGATAAGAGATTATATCAGCAATCGCCTCAGGATTTGTTTGGTAGGCCATAGCCGTGGGGGGATGATTGCGATTTGCGCTGCCCCAAGGCTTCCACTGCCTGTATATTTCATGGGGCTGTACGATGCTGTGGATATGCATCCTACCTTGGATGGAGACAGAATTCACAATGCCGATATCATTTACCATGCTATCCGGCACGAAATCATGGACTCCAGAAGCAGTTGGGGCAATGCTGGTATTTCTTCAAGTTCACCCAATTACCACAGAAGGCATTTCCGAACGTCTCATGGAGGCTTAGGCGGAAGCCCCGAATTACACCCAGGCGGGGTAACGAGCGATTTTGCATGCAGTATAGACACCACTTCTGCCCACATCATGTCCTATTTAGGAGAAAACTTAGGGCAGATGTGTACCGATGAATCCATAGCTGCTGATACCTGGATCCGTCAGGGTGCCAGAAATGCAGGAATTAGTGTATAAATTAAGCTTTCACCGAATCGCTTCCGGGATTAAAAAACCCACCCAGGCGCAAAATGTAAGGAATGGTTGCTGCCAGCCCTGCCAGTAATGCAGAAAATTGTTTTACAATACTTTGATTGGCAAAGATAAAGAACAAGATCAGGCTGATTATCGCCAGAATGATGACTGTCTTGTAAATTCTCCAGGTACCCGACTGGTTCAACTCTTTCTCCATCTCAAGGGCTTCGGCTTTGTCAATATTTAATATAAAATTCCTGAAACTTTCATTCATCACATGCAGGGATTCATCATAAAAAATCAATCCTTTTTCCAGTAATTTTATAATAACAGAGGTATTTTTCGTGTTGGCAAAACCATCGTTGGCCAGGTCATATAAAAAGAATTTCTCGTCGTGAGAGCAGGCATTCCACAGCGCATAGTAAAAGGGCTGGGCAAGGGTACGTATTTTTAACAGTAGCTCTTCTTTAAAGGTCTCTTGCTGATGAGCCGGAAGTTTATTTATCTTTTCATAATTGATAGACTTTGACAGTGAGCCCCAAAGCTGGTTAAAATAGGGCTTGTGTACGCTAAACTCATGCTCAAGCATTTCTTTGACCCCGGCAGACACTGGCAGTCTTTTCCTTGGCTTTCCGCTGCTTACAACATAAGAAAAATACATTTCAATAAACTCAGCCAGCACATCTTTCCATCTGGATACAAATACATGCAGGTTTTTGTCTTTGTATGCTTCTTTTTCCTGCAAGCTTTCATATTTCTCAATAACCTGAACAGGGGCAAGTTTAGAAATAATAACAATTTTGTTATGGTTTGTTTTTAACTTTTCAATTACCTCCAGGGTGCGCCAGCCAGCGGTAATATTATCAATGCCATACCCAAAGTCTTCTATCACCACGATTTTGTTACTGAGCTTTGCTACTTTACTCAAAATTTGCTTTTTGTAATGGTCTTCATCCATTATTTCGGATAAGCTAATCGGTTCAAAATTTGAAGTTTTGATAATATCTTTGGTGCTGGAAAAGGGGGAAGAAACAATGAAAATATTGAGGTAATCTTCTGTCTGCCCCTGGTTTTCACCAACGGTTATGGTTTGCTTATCAATCTTTAGCTCTTTCAAATACCTGTCATCTACGCTGATTATATCCATATTTTCATACAGGTTCATACCAAATATCCGGCGAACAGTAAACCCCAGGTAGTGCCACAAACTTACAATGAAAATCCCCATGATAATCAGGATGAGTAATGTGATAAATAAGTTGGAAACAGCTTTTGATTGAAAATTACCCTGCTCATCTAATAAATATAGGCTTTTTACCGGCGCAATATCGGCAAACAACGTTGGCATAGCAGCCGACAACAAGATAGGCTCTTCTTCATTGGGGTACTTAAACCGATGGTACTTCATTACCAAATCGTGTGTGGGACAATGTTTAAGTTCCCAGGAAGTATCTGAGGCTGCCGAATGCACAAACCCGCTATTTTCCTTAAAAATTTCATTAAAATAAGGGCGAATTTGATACATAAGGGTATCCAGCGCTAAAGTATTTGAACTGAAGTCAGCGATATCATTGCATGCACACTCCGCATAACCTAATGTGGTGTAATAATTTCCATGCTCTTTTGCCGAGTCATAAATGTTAATTTGTCCGTTTTTACTGTTTATTGTATCACGATGATGAAAGTTTCTTAGCCCCCAGTTCCTTTCTTCCAAATCTTCACTAATGTGATACAATGCATGCCTTTTTTCAATTTGCCGTTCCTTGTCATACATTTGCCTGAACAGGTAAAACGAGGGCAAAACAGCCGTAACAATGAGGTAAGTAAATATCATCCATACAAAAGGCCCGGCTGCATCAGAAAAATTAACATGAAGGTTAATTTTCTTTTTCAGGGCCAGAAAAGCAGATTTATCCAACCCGGCGGTTTGCAAATTCTTAATTTTTACATGCTCCCCGGTTTTTATTTTATGACTGAAAGCAAAATAAATGGAAACCAGCAATACGGTTATCCATATTCCTAAAAACACAGGATAATTGCCGGTGAGGGAAACTACAAATAAAGAAACCAGCAGGGTAACAATGTTTGTTGTAAACAACACACCCCTGTATTTATAACTTTGATTATCCCCTTCTTTTTCATTGGCTAACACGGCAAAACCCACCAGATATGAAATAATAATCCCATAAGCAAAAGAAGCAAAGGTTTCGATAATTGAATGTTGATTAAAACCATTATACCACACCAAAACAATGGCCAGCAGCACATTGAAGCACCCTAACCAAAAAAAACGATTCCCCTTGTGCTGGTAGGGCCAAATCCAGGCAAACGGAAATAACTGCCTCTGTAATTTGGAAGTGCGCCGATAAAACAAAGCCACCAGGGTAGATAAAATAATACCAATCGTTCCAATTAATAGTACCCCAATCACCGTGAAACTACTGATATTGAGGTAAGGCGATTGAATAAATGCTTTGTCGTAGGAAACTATCAGATACCAGGGAAAATTTTTCATGTGTTTTATCAACACCCGGTAGTCATGGTTATAGTAGTCAATATCGGCATGTACCCTTCCTTTGCTGTGCATGGCCGAAAGCAAAGTGCTGGCCTGCCCGCTTTCTTCCAGGTAGTTTTCCTGCAGGTTTTTTGTTTTATCAGAGTGGAATAAAACCTTGCCCGTACCATCAATAAAACTAAAGGCATACCCGGGGGGCAAAACCGCGTCAATAATGGAATAAAGCTTGGTAGCCACACCAATCATGGCTGCCTCTTTCTCAAAAACAGGCGTTTTGCCTTCATCATTAAAAACCAGTTTTTTAGCTTTTGACTTTTTGGCAACCACCGCCATCCTTTGCCCTGAAATCCTGGAAAACAACGACTCAATATAAAATGGCTCACCAAGTAATTCCTTATCCCGCCAGCCTGTTCCTTCCCGTACAATGGCTTTAAAATAATTACGGTCAAAAAGATTGATTTCTTCTGCACGGTTATGGTCCCGAATGGCCGTAGAAAAAAGAAAGCGCTGGAAACCATCAGCATCTACCCAATAGGTATTGGTAAAATATGGGTAAAGATGCAAACTCTCATCTCTAAATCGTTCATCTGCAAAAGCACTCAGCCTGGTAGCCGTATCCTCATTATTTTTTAACTTATAAAGCTGAAAAGCGATAGAATTATCTTCTTCATTTACATGGTTTTCAATACTTTCCAAAAAGGCATTAATTTCCTTGATTTCTTTACGAAGTGCCTGCTCTACCGAATCTGACAACACCAATAAGTTTTGGTCTACTTTATTTTTGTCTACCATCACATAGGTAAAAATAATAAGCAGGGCTATTATCAATAATGAGCAACAAAAAATAAATGAGGTGGAGGTAAGCACCACGTCACGAATGTGCAATCTTTCCAGTGAACTCATGAATGAGAGTTTGAGCAACGGAAGGGCAAAAAAGACAAAAAGCAGTCCTAACGAAACATAAACAATGATAAGGTAAGGAAACATTTTAGCCTCGTCCCTGAAATCATTGGCATCTTCCAGGGCGAAAATGCTCCATTGTGTATCATTTCCAGTTTCAAACCGGGTTGAAAACAATTTATACTTATTGGAAGCCAGCAGTATTTCTAACCCCGACGGCAGGTGATAGTTGATAATAGATTCGGTGGGAATAATAGTGAAAGGATTGTCATCATCTTTATCAACATCGGTTGCGCTGAAACGCTCAGGCAGTTGCACCACATCATTGAAAGCCGTGGAATACACCAGTTTTTTGTCTTTAAAGATGAGGTATTCTTCAAAGCTGTCACTTCTTTGTAATGGCACAAAAAAACCTGATAAGTCAGTAACAAACTTTACAGTATCAGAAAGCCCATTGCCCATGTCCAGCCTTACCCCTATCTTTAATTCATTGCTCCCCTGGGCGTCATCATACCTTAATAATGTTAAATTCTTGTTGATGGCATCTGCCTTTATGCTTGTATTAAGCTGCTGATATATTTCTTCATAATTTGCTTTAGCCTGCCTGTCTTGTATTTTTCCCGAATCCAGTATTTTTCTTTCTGTTGACAAAAGTGCACTAAAGCCAGTGACACGGCTTTTTATGATTGATTCACCATTCTTTATGAAAGAATTATTTTTTTCCTGAAAATTAATGGCTATTTGCTGCAAAGCCCTTACGCGCTGGGCTGTCAGTTTTTCTTCCTTTCGTGGCAAATACCCGAGAAAATAATAGGCAAACAAGGCCAGTAAAATGAGCATAGTGCCTCCAATGGCATAGGCACGGCGGGAAATAGGTGGCAGGGCTTTCATGCTTTATCTGTGTTTTTATCCGTAATTGTGCGTATTGATTGAGTAAAAAAATTACGCTTATTGCTACATGTATCACCAAAAATAGTGGAAGGATCGTCAGATTATTTCCTGCTTTATGGTATTCTTTATATAAGTAATTTAAGATTAGTAGCTTTTAATAACAAAAAGATAACCCAAACATTGATAAATTATAGCATAAATTGTTTTGAAACTTATCAAATTATGTAGATTTTTCTCAATTAGTTAATAACTGAAAATACCCATGATCAACGACGAACATATCATAGCCCCACCTGGCAAATCAATAAAACTGGCTGATTACGACACTTCCTATGATGCCCATGCCATGACCAAGGAAATTGCACTGGAACATCTGGACGAGGAAAAAGACAAACTAAAAAAATTGCAGGATAAGTTATATGCCAGCGACAAATACTCGGTATTATTGATTTTCCAGGCTATGGATGCTGCCGGAAAAGATAGTACGATTCGTTACGTGATGTCGGGTATCAACCCACAGGGGTGCCAGGTTTTCAGCTTCAAACAACCTTCATCAGAGGAATTAGACCATGATTTTCTGTGGCGCACCTACAAAGCTTTGCCTGAACGTGGCCGTATTGGCATTTTCAACCGCTCGTATTACGAAGAGGTTTTGGTGGTAAAAGTGCATCCCCAATATATTCTCAACCAGCGTATTCCCGGTATCAAATCTGTTGATGACATTACGGGTGCGCTTTGGGAACATCGGTACAAATCAATCAATGCCATGGAGCGGCACCTGGTAAAAAGCGGAACCATCATCCTGAAATTTTTCCTGCATGTTTCAAAAGAAGAGCAAAAAGAACGCTTCCTGAAAAGAATTAACCGGCCGGATAAAAACTGGAAATTTTCCCAATCTGATGTGGAAGAAAGAAAATACTGGGAGCAGTACCAGCAGGCTTATGAAGAGGCTATCAATGCCACTTCTACCGAGCATGCCCCCTGGTATATCATTCCGGCCGACCGCAAATGGTTTATGCGCTATACAGTGGGTACCATCATTACTGAAAAGCTGGAATCGCTCAACCTGCAATACCCAAAAGTAACCGAAGAACAGTTGAATAACTTGCAGAAAGCAAAGAAGTTGTTGGAGGGGGAAGGTTGAGTCTGTTTTTAGTTTAGTGTTTTTAGTGTTTTTAGTTTGTTCAACAATAAACATAAAACCTGAAACTATAAACCACTTTTCCTATAAACCTTCCTCTTCTTTATCATCACATACCCTGCTTTTTCCAATGCTTTGATGTTTCTAATTACTGTTTCCACACGTAATCCGGTCATTTCGGCCAGTTGTTTGCGGGTGTAGGGCACTTCATAATAACCTTTTTCGGAAGCAGCCCCTTTTTTTAAATAATCAATCAACGTAATCAGCCTGTGCTTTGGTGACTGGGAAGAAATTTCTTTTAGGATAATTGCTTTATAATGTATTCGCTTGGAAAGTATTTTTGTCATCTCCATGTGAAGGTCAAAATCTGCACTCAGCAATTTAATAAATGAGGATTTTGAAAGTTTCCATACCTCGACATCGGTTTCTGCCACCGCATTGCTGGGGTAGGTGATGTCGGCAAACAAGGGCGGTTCCCCAAAACTCTCTCCTGCATTATACATACCCTGGATAAAAGCTTTTCCATTGGCTGTATAGTTAATCATCTTGACCGTTCCTTCGGCTACCTGCCAGTAAAATAGTGCTTTTTCACCCTCATTGAACAAAAAAGCATCCTTGGGTACATTAACTTTCTTTGCACCATACTGCTCCAAAATATGTCCATCTATCATATCAAATCGTGATTTCTATAATTACCGAAGTCATTTAAAAAGATGAGTAAAATCATTTATCAATTATCCCTCTTTATGATTGAAATCATAAGTTTTTAATAGGACGTTGCCCATCTTTGTTTGCAAGTATACGCAACCTTTCAACAATTTTTGATATGAAAAATCTACTTTACTTTTTATTTATTCTAACTTTTTTAGCCGGGTGTACTTCAAACTCTAACCAGGAAGCTGCACAAACTGAAACAAGTGAACAAGCGCCGCCAAAAGATGAAAGCGATGCCATGATAGAAGAAGGAAAAGGCGTAGGGGAAGTAAAAAATGTAGACCTCACCGACCCGCTGGACGAAGCTATGATTGCCGAAGGAAAATCCATATATGAAATGAAGTGCTCTGCCTGCCATAAACTTACCGACCAGCGCGTGGTAGGCCCGGGATGGGCGGGCATTACCAACAAACGGAAACCAGAGTGGATTATGAACATGATTACCAATGTGGACATGATGCTTGCCAAAGACCCGGAAGCCCAGAAGCTTTTGGAGGAATGTATGACGCAAATGCCCAACCAAAATATTTCCATAGACGAAGCCCGTGCTCTTCTGGAATATATGCGTCAGAACGATATGGAAAAGGTAGGACAGAAAGACCAGGCTGCTGGATAAAATCGCGGTCATAAAGCCGGTCTTGCATTGCTTGCGTGCATTGTGCCCATACAACTATAAATCATTTCAAAACCAATCATAAAACCCTATGAAAACCCTACTCAGCTTTTTAGTAAGTGCCGGGCTTTTGTTTAGCTGTAATTCAGGCCCAAGCAATACCCAATCAGTTTTGGAAGCCAATGTAGCTTCTGCCGTTTATGTGCAACCTGGCGAACTGGACGAAGTATATGCCTTCATGTCAGGGGGGTTTAGCGGACACGTAACGGTGTATGGATTGCCTTCCGGAAGATTATTCAAGGAAATTCCGGTATTCTCAAAATATCCCGAAAATGGCTATGGGTACAGCGAAGAAACCAAAGCCTTATTCAATACTTCTTATGGAGAAGTGCCCTGGGACGATACCCACCACGTAGAACTTTCGCAAACCAATGGGGAGTTTGACGGACGCTGGCTGTTCATCAATGGCAATAATACGCCCCGCATCGCCCGGGTTGATCTCACCACTTTTGAAACGGTGGAAATACTGGAAATACCCGATATGGCCGGATTGCACTGCGCGCCTTTCATTACAGAAAACTCCGAATATTTGGTGGCAGGAACCCGTTTTAGCGTGCCCATTCCCCAGCAGGATGTTTCTATTGATACGTATAAAGAAAACTTCAAAGGCTATATCAATTATGTGGCTGTTGACCCTGAATCAGGTGAAATGGAGCTGGACTTCCAGATTCTGATGCCTGGCTTCAATTATGACCTGGCCCGTAATGGCAAAGCCGTATCGCATGGATGGAGTTTTCTAACTACGTACAATTCTGAAGAAGCCCACAGCCTGCTTGAGGTAAATGCTTCACAAAAAGACAAGGATTTGATGGCTATCATCAACTGGAAAAAAGCAGAAGAATACATTGAGCAGGGAAAATTTACAGAAAAGCAGACTTCTTACTACCACAATATTGTAGATGAAAAAACCAGCATTGCTACTTCCGAAGAAAGAACTTCTGTAAAAGTATTAGACCCGAAAGAATGTCCTGACATGGTTTATTTCATTCCCATTCCAAAATCGCCTCATGGCTGCGATGTAGACCCTACCGGGGAGTTTATTGTAGGGAATGGCAAGCTTTCAGCAGACCAGCCTGTGTACAGGTTCAGTAAAATTCAGGAAGCTATTCAAAATAATGACTTTGTGGATGAGGTATATGGCATTCCGGTTATTCGTTACGAAGCCGGGCTGGATGGCATTGTAGAAAAGCCTGGATTAGGCCCTTTGCACACTGAGTTTGACGGAAAAGGCAGTGCCTACACAACTTACTTCATTTCTTCTGAAGTAGTAAAATGGGACCTGGAATCAAAAGAAATACTGGACAGGATTCCTACTTACTATTCGCCCGGGCACCTGGTTATTCCTGGTGGTGAAACCCGGAACCCTTATGGTAAATACCTGGTAGCCATGAACAAGATTACCAAAGACCGTTACCTGCCCACCGGCCCCGAACTTTGCCATTCTGCCCAATTGTACGATATATCGGGTGAGAAAATGAAGTTGCTGCTGGACTTTCCCACCAAAGGAGAGCCACATTACGCACAGGCCATACAAGCGGATAAAATCATTCCGAATGTGAAACAGTTTTACAAAATTGAAGAGAATGAACACCCGTACGGCACCAAAGGAGAAGGACAAACCAAAGTAGAACGAAAAGGCAATGAGGTACACGTATACATGACGGCCATCCGAAGCCATTTGGCCCCGGATAATATAGAAGGCATCAAAGTGGATGACAAGGTTTACTTCCACGTAACCAACCTGGAACAAAGCTGGGATGTGCCCCACGGTTTTGCTATTCAGGGTGCTAATAATGCTGAGTTACTCGTTATGCCCGGGCAAACCCGCACCCTGCTGTGGGAACCCAAACGTGTGGGTGTATTTGCATTCTATTGCACCGATTTCTGCTCGGCACTGCACCAGGAAATGTCCGGCTATGCCAGGGTGTCGCCTAAAAATTCAAATATCGAGCTGAAATGGAGTTTGAATGGGGAAACGACAAACCCCATTTAGTCAATAGTCCATAGTCGATTAGTCCACAGTTAATTAAATTGATCATAGACTGTGGACTAAAAAAACTATGGACTATAAAACCAACTTCAACCAAAAACATACAACTTTGAAACACCTATCCAGAATCCTGATGCTACTGGCCTCGGGTTCTTTGCTCCTGCTGTTTTTGTTTCCGCTCTGGCGGATTACCCTGGAAGCTCCCCAATTTCCCGAAGGTCTGTATTTAGACATCTGGATTAACAAACTGACGGGTCAGGATGAGTATGTACTCCAAAATGTAAATATCCTGAACCATTACATCGGGATGCAGGAAGTGCATGAAGATTCCATTCCAGAGCTAAAGTACTTCCCCTACATTGTGATCGGCATGAGTGTCCTGGGGGTATTACTGGCGTTTGTGAATAATCGCAAACTTTATTTAGGCTGGTGCATAGTACTAATGGTGTTGGCTTTATTGGGCATTTATGACTTTTATCTCTGGGAGTATGACTACGGCCATAACCTTGACCCAAATGCACCCATTAAAGTACCAGGTATGGCTTACCAGCCGCCCTTATTCGGAGAAAAAGCGTTGCTGAATTTCAATGCCATTTCCTATCCGGCGTTAGGGTCTTTGTTTCTGTTTTTGTCTATGGCTTTTTCGTTTCTGGCGTTCTATTTCAAAAAAGATTAAGACATGTTTTTTAAAACAAGTGTCGCCTTTGTGTTGCTAATTATGGTGTCTTGCCAGCCTACAGTTGAACAGATTCAATACGGGAGGGATGCGTGCGCATTTTGTAAAATGACCATATCTGACAGAAAATACGGAGCTGAACTGGTTACCCCGAAAGGCAAGGTTTTCAAATTTGACGCTACCGAATGTATGCTGGATTATTTAGAAGAAAACCAGCAACGTTATGCCCACACCATGGTAGTAGCCTTTGATGATCCCGGCATTTTGTACCAGTCTGACAGCCTTACATATCTCATTTCGCCCAATATGCCCAGCCCGATGGGTGCATTCATCTCAGCCTTTTCACAAAGCTCGGTGGCAAATAAAATTCAACAGGAAAAATCCGGGGAAATGTATAGCTGGTCTGAAATTCAAAGGAAGTTTGGTCAAGAAAAGTAAGATGAAATTTTTTGCAGAATTATAAATTATCTGAGAGGAAAAAGAAAGAAAGAAAATACAGACCCTCAAAATAGTGAAACAGGCATCTTGCCTGTTTACTTATTCAGAAAATCAGGCGAGACACCTGTTAAACAATTCAATTTAGCACCAACTCAATGTCAAGATTCAGCCACATATTCATTCTGTTCTTTTGTTTGTCTGCATTCTATTTACAGGCGAATACAATTACGGTATGTACAAGTTGTGAGGCCAAATCGGTAAAACAGGGAATTTCTTTAGCCGAAAAAGGGGATACTGTTTTGGTAAAAAGCGGTCTTTACAGGGAAAACCTCCTTGAAATTCACACACCGATTGTTTTGATTGGTGAAGATTATCCAATAATAGACAGTGAATATGGTGAAGAAATTTTTACTGTATTTGCAGACAGTACCGCCATCCAGGGGTTTCAACTGCAAAATGTGGGCGTTAGTTACCTGAAAGAACGCTCGGGCATCCGCCTGGTAGAAAACCGGGGATGTACCATTGAAAACAACCGGCTGATTGATACGTTCTTTGGCATTTACCTGAAAAATGTAAAAAACACACTCATTCGCAATAATGAAGTCAGGGGAAAGCTGGAAGAAAAATCTGACCCGGGAAATGCCATTCACCTTTGGCAATGCAAAGAAATTACCATAGAGAACAACCTGGTTACGGGACACCGGGATGGTATTTATTTTGAATTTGTGAACAACAGCGAAATTCACAGAAACAAAAGTTTTGATAACCTGCGTTATGGCCTGCATTTCATGTTCTCAAACCATGATGTTTATAAAGAAAATATTTTCCAGAATAATGGCGCAGGGGTAGCGGTCATGTTTTCACAACACATTGTCATGCACCGGAATGCGTTTGTCAAAAACTGGGGAGGCGCGGCTTATGGTATTTTGTTAAAAGAAATTTCACACGGAGAAATGACTTATAACACTTTTGACGAAAACACCAGGGCTATTTATGCTGAAGGGGCCAATGACTTGCTCATCCAGCACAATGATTTTATCAACAATGGATGGGCTATTGACATCAAAGGGAATTCTATTGATAACCGGATACTGGAGAATAATTTTATCAGCAACACCTTTGATGTGGTGACCAATTCAAAGCGCAACCCGAACGTTTTTCTGCACAATTACTGGAGCAAACACCCGGCGTATGATATTGACCATGATGGATATGCCGATGTGCCTTACCGCCCGGTAACCCTACTTTCTATGATGGTGGAACAAATCCCGGCAGCCACCATGCTGCTGCACTCTATGCTGGCCTATCTTTTTGATTATGCTGAAAAAGTAATGCCTACCCTAACCCCAGCTGCTTTGTCAGATGAAAAACCTACATTAAGACCCATACCACATGATACATATAGCGCATTTGAGTAAATCGTACGGTAAAGTAAATGCCTTGAGCAATTGTACGGTAACTTTTGAACCGGGACAAAGCGTAGCCCTGATAGGCCCAAACGGTTCGGGAAAAACCACCCTCATCAAATGTATGCTGGGTATGGTGCAGCCCGATGGGGGAAAAATCACTTTTCAGGGAAACCCAATTACTGACCATTGGCAGTACCGCGAACATATAGGCTATATGCCTCAAACCGGGCGGTATCCTGACAATATGCAGGTAGGACAGGTTTTTTCCTTATTGAAAAAGCTCCGAAATAAAGTCTCTGATACTGATGAAGAATTGATTGAGCAGTTTGAATTAAGAAAAATATTCAACAAACCCATGTACACCTTATCGGGGGGTATGCGACAAAAAGTTAGTGCTGCCTTGTCTTTTCTTTTCAACCCTTCGGTGCTTATTTTGGATGAACCAACTGCCGGACTGGATCCGTTGGCCAGCGAATATCTGAAACAAAAAATCATACAAGAAAAAGAAAAAGGCAAACTCATTCTGATTACCTCCCATATCCTGAGTGACCTGGACGATATTGCCACCGATGTATTGTACATCATTGACGGAGAATTACAGTTTTACAAAACCTTAGAAGCATTGAAAGCTGAAACCTCCGAACCCAGGCTGGCCAATGCCATTGCTACCATCATGAAAAAACAGAATGCCCATGTATCCTATCATTAAATATAGCTTGTTTGACATTACACGAAACCGGGTAATTATTGCGTACACGCTGTTCTTATTATGCCTCAGTTTTGGGTTGTACACCCTGGAGGGACAGGCTGCCAAAGCTTCCCTCAGCTTGCTCAACATCATGCTGGTGCTGGTCCCATTGGTCAGCATTATGTTTGCTACCATTCATTATTACAATTCATATGAGTTTACCGAGTTGTTGCTGGCTCAGCCCCTCCCCCGCCACCGCATTCTGCTAAGTCAGTACATCAGCATCGCTTCGGCCCTTTCGCTGGCTTATTTTATTGGCATGGCTGTACCAGTGCTGCTATTTGATCCCAGCCCGCACAGTTATTGGCTTTTGCTTACCGGGTTTTTGCTAACCCTGGTGTTTGTTTCTATGGCCTTTCTGTCGGCAGTACTAACCCGCGACAAAGCCCGTGGCATTGGCCTGGCGTTGCTCCTGTGGTTTTATTTCGCCCTGCTTTTTGATGGCTTCATCCTGTTTATTTTATTTACTTTCACCGACTATCCAATGGAAAAGGCAGTAGTCGCTCTCAGCATGCTGAACCCGGTAGACATGGCACGGATTGTCGTCATCATAAAAATGGAAACGGCCGCGCTCATGGGATATACAGGTGCTGTGTTTCAGGATTTTCTGGGTACCACCACTGGCTTGCTCGTATCAATTTTTGTAATCATCTTGTGGATTATCCTGCCACTGGGGTTGGTCATCAAAATTTTTAAACACAAAGACCTGTAAATATTATGTACAAAACCTGGGTACGCACCAGCTTGCTCAATCTGATACTGTCTACCAGCATCGGGGCTTTACTACGATTTGCCTTTGTACAAGAAGTGCCCGGATTGCAGTATAAATATTTTCTGCATGCCCACTCGCATGTGGCCATGTTGGGGTGGGTGTATCTAATATTGTTCAGTGGCTTTGTCCTTTCATTTCTTGCAGAAGAGCAAAGAAAGAAAACCTACCCTACCCTATTCTGGCTCACACAGGCTTCGGTCATGGGTATGCTCATTAGCTTTCCTTTGCAGGGATATGGTTTGTTTTCCATCATTTTTCTGGTGGTGCATACCTTGCTTTCCTATTGGTTTACCTATAAGTTTATCCACGACGTTCAAAAAAACAAAGACAATAGCCTGAGCACTAATTTCGCCAAAACCGCTTTGGTGCTTATGGTATTGTCGCTTTTCGGCATATGGTTACTGGGGTATACCATGGCAACGGAAGGAAAAAGCGGGTCCGCATATTATCTTTCCATACAGTTTTTTCTGCATTTTCAGTTCAATGGGTGGTTTATTTTTGGGGGGCTGGCGCTTTTTTTCAAAATGTTGGAACAACAGGCCATCACTTTTTCTCCTCTCCGGACAAAACAGTTTTTCTGGCTGTTATTTGTGTCCTGCCTGCTCACTTTTTTCATCTCCATCGCCTGGGCTACAGGAAGCGCCTGGGCTATTTGGATAAATGGACTTGGTGTTGTTATTCAGCTATTTGCTGCTATTATTTTCGTTCAACTGGTGAAAGGAGTAGCATTAAAAAATATCATGGGATTTTGGCCCAGGTTACTTTTCGGCTTTGCTTATGCATGTTTTCTGCTTAAAATAGGAATCCAGGTGTTTTTAATCATTCCTGAGGTGGCTGAAATTTCCTTTGTCATTCGCAATTATACCATTGCATTTATCCACCTCATTTTCCTGGGCATTGTCACCATGTTTATACTGGGGTTTAACTTTTACAAAAAAGCACTTAATATTCATAAAAAAAGGGCACAGTTGGGCGTGGCTTTACTAATTACAGGGCTTATTTTGAGTGAACTTATCTTGTTTTCGCAGGGCACCATGTTTTGGATGCAGCTGGGGTTCATGCCTTATTATTATTTATCTTTATTTGCAGCTTCAGCCCTCATGCCTTTGGGCTTTTTGCTCGTTTTGCTTTGAGCCTTTCTTTCTTTTTCTTCCTCAAATTCAGGTCGCAATTCGGAAGCATTGGCATAGCATACCGGACTGGTACTTTCTCTTAGCGCACCTTTTTCTTCGTCGTTTTTATTTTTTTTGTCTGACATAGTAAAAAGCATTTATCTTTAATTATTCACCTTTAGTGACTAAGACATCTCTTTCCATGGCCTGTGTGCCACAGGCCATGGAGTGGGTAAATTTACTTTTCTACGCTTCCTAACTCCAAAATACAACTTTAAGGGCGAAGACTTTCGAAAGTCTAAATTGTTTATTCCGGAAACAAAGAGGCATCAAGGTTAGGAATAATTTTTAAAGCATTTTCGTAGTACACTTTTTTCAATACTTCATCGGGCAAATCTAATCCATACATACGCCAAAAAGCGTGGTACTTTTTGTAATAAGGAAAGTACTCGTCATCTGTTTCTAACACCCTGAAGTACGTTGGGTATTCTTCAGGATGCCAGGCGTCTTTACCGAAGAGGATACGGTCCTGATATTTTACGAAAAACGCATGCGCAAAGCGGGGTTGCCGTCCCAGCTCAGCAATGATGGCCCCAATGCCTACATACATATTATCGTACGCGTCCAGCAATTCACCCAATGTACCCAGGTCATTGGCATACCAGCCCATGTGCGCATTGATAAACGTAGTTTCAGGATGTTTTTTGAATACATTGTGTTGCTCGGCAATAATTTGTTCCCAGGGAGCCGGATTGTGGGCCCCTCTTTTTCGGTCTGGACGGGTCTTTAGTTCCAGCCAGCGTTCGTTGTATTGGTCGTGTTCATCCCAAAAAGATTTTGGGTCGGCAGAATGAATCAATACCGGAATACCCAGTTCCCCACATTTAGCCCAGATAGGATCCAGCCTTTCGTCATCTACGGCCACCCGGTTACCATCAATATCTTTTACACCCAGCCCCAGGCTTTTGTAAATTTTTAACCCTTTGGCACCGTTTTTTACATCCTTTTCCAATTGAGCCACCGCCTGTTTTGTCCAGTTCTCAGACCCAATGCCCATGAAAGAAATATTGGTAAATACCACAAACCTGTTAGGATAATGCGCATTTACATTCTCTAAAGCCTTCTCCAGATGCTCCGAAGTATTCACGTCAAAGCCGGCAGGTGTTCTTCGGAAGCCCCTACCACTCAGGTTTACCATCACTGCCATGTTGAGGGAATCCATCGCTGAAACCAGTTCAGACAAATCCTGCTCTGGCATGTTAGACTGATGACTGTGAATATCAATGAAAGGAAATTTGGCCTGCTCTACTATATGCTCGGGAACCACCAATGTAGAAACCGGATCATACTCCTCAAAATCCATGGTGGGTTTTGGAGACTCCGCATCTTCTGATTGTGCATAAAGTGGGAAAATAGCAATAAAGAAGCATAAGGAAAGAAGAATCGAAAATCTATTCAAAATCATTAGTAGAGAGGTTTTACAGAAAAAATCCAATTTTCGTGAAAAATCATATGAAACGCAAAGAAATACGCATGTGGAAGGCAATATATTGACAAAAATACAACATGCCTTGCATTCATTCGTTAGTTAACAAGTTTTAGAGGAAGCCTGAAATTTATTGTAAAATCAGCCTGAATTCTGCACTTTGTAAGATATTGCAAATCAATCACTTTTAATATTTTTGCTTACATGTTTCTTTAGCGGATTCAAGTTGAAGGAAATATATATGGAGATTTTTGAGAATTTACCGAAGAGCCTTATCACGCATGCATATTTAATGGGCCCCACGTATGACATCCAGGAGATTTATCTGTGTTTTGAAACCGGCCAATGTTTTTGCGTAGACCTGAAAAATAATTTTATACTTTCGCCACACAAAGAACAAGAGATTAACCGAAAGCAATCATTTCAGATTGTAAAACCTGAATTTGCTTACGAAAAGCTGGTGAAATGTGACTATGTGTGCCAGGACAAACCCATCATGCAGCCTGAAGACCTTACCATCAATATTGTGCTGAGTCTTTTGCTGGATAGTGTTTAATTACTCATCTGTGGTGAACATTTCCAATACTTTTTTGCCAATGTTCCGGCACAACTTTCCCTTATTATCCAGTATATCAACAAATCCAAGGGTACAGTAGGTTTCCTGGAAACTGTTTCCCGGCAATCTACTTTCCGGCATTTTAAAAGCTGCTGTCTTTGCTGAGAGTGGGTGTATGGCCGGATACAACAACAATCCTTTTTCTGCACCGAAAATCTGGTTATACACAAACATTTGTCGCAAATCTTCCATCGGTGGCTTGTGTGATGCCAGCCTTTTCCACTTCGTATCAATCACATAATTTCTGCCACTTTTCTTATCATGTATCACAAGGTCCGGGCGGATTTTTTGCTTTGCCCAAAAGCTGGCAGTTACCTGTTTTTTTACTTCAATACCAAAACGGTTTTCTACTTTCTTTAACTGATTATAAATATACGCTTCAAATAAATAGTCCATATTAAACAACAGCATAAACGATGGATGGGCACCTTGCCGGAAGTCAGGAACCTGATTACCCATAAGGAAATGTACATGTTGGATGGCCTGCTGATAATAAGCATTGTGGCGGTTAAAACGGATGTTTTGAAATGTGGAAAGAGATATTTTTTCCTGTTTAAACCCTGGAAAATGTACCATAAGTTGGCGGGCTTTTTGGGCTAGGGAATGTCTTGAGGTAAGCCTGGGAATTATGCATAACCCTTGATAAAGCAACTGATTGAATGGATGTGTGCGCTCATATTGCTGATACGTAGTATACACTTTCTGTTGATGGCCCATGTGATTGCGAAAGTTTTTGGCAATTTGTACCCGCCCTTTCCAATAGTTGATGTTTCCTTCTACTGTATTATATTTTTTGAGCAAACCCTGATGTACCACTTTTTGTACTTCTTCTAAAAAAGCGAGGATAAAAATTTCTAATACAGCGCCTTTTTTGGTGTCCAACAGGGCTTTTCTTCTTTTTGGAAAATTTATCCACTTACATGCCACCAGCATTTCAACCAACACATTGCGCCACAAATGCATGTTTCTTTCAGGCTTGTTATCGGCTTTGGGCAGTATTTCAATGGATAGCCCGGGAATTTGTATCACGCCCACATAAGAAGAAAACCGGATGCCCTGATGCTGTATTGAAAAATAGTTGGTATTGCTTTGTTCATGCAACCTGAGCATGGCAAAAAAATAAGGCTCAGTAAATTCAACACCTTCACGCTGCTCACCAATTCGCAAAACTTCATGTTCAAATACTTGAATAACCTGCATTATCCCTCCTCATTTGCATAAATCTTTTTCACAGCATTGCTAAAGGCTTTTCCTGTCAAATGCTTCACCCTAAATATTTTCAGGTTGTCTCCGTTTTCATTCCATTCGTCAGCTTCTGATAAAATATCGTTTCTGGCAGCTATTTCTTCAAAAAATGATTTACCCAGCACCATGATTATTTTCTCATCATCACCGTAAAAATATTCCTGAAGCAGGGGAATTAGCTGTTGGTAAAAAACTTGCTCCAATGCCTGCAAGGGTTGCTCGGCTTGCATTACGCCCATAAAATAAGCATGGCCAATGCAATGGTCAGCATCCAGCATTTGGGTAATCCTGAAATTGATGGCCTGCAACATGCGCTCAAGGTCAATTCCGGTAAAATCAGTTTTTTTGATTTGCTGCCCTATATTTTTTATGTCTTTCTTTAACAGTTTTTCACGTATTAATGCTTGTTTTTCGGGCTTAACCCCCACAAACCCATACAAAGCTTTTGGTTCCTGTAGCTGGTCGGTTTCCTGATTAACCTTAGCATATTTTTGCTGCTTTAACGTGTTGAGCAACAAACGTTTGGGTTGCAATAACGAAGGAAGGGGTGGCATCTTCATAAAAGTAAAACGCCTCCTGAGTGCCGTGTCCAGGGCTTCTACGCTTCGGTCTGCCGTATTCATAGTGCCTATGATGTACAAATTGGGAGGTGTCGTAAATGGTTGTTTTGAGTAAGGCAAAATAACGCTCAAAGATTCAGATTTACCCGCCCGCTTGTCGGTTTCCAGCAAAGTGATCAGTTCACCGAAAATTCCGGCAATATTGCCCCGGTTAATTTCGTCTATCACCAACACATATTTTTCAGCCTGCTGCCAGTCTTCTTTTTCCAGCTTGCTGAAATCAAAACCCATGATGGTTTTCTTCATAAGTTCGTAAGGGTCGTCAGGCAATGGAATGTCCTTTTCAAAAATTTGCTGATATGCCTGCTTTCGGCGGGTTTCAAATTCTTTCAGCCTTTTGAATACCGCCCAGTAGACGGCAGTGTTGATACTGCCAATGGTTTCGGTAATTTCCTGCGTTACATTTTTTATCGCGCCAATATCTTCGTATTTGTTGTACAGTTTCTCCAGTTTGTTTTTGGTAACGCTGTATACCCTCCTACCCTGCTCGTGCCTGAAAATCAGAGACTGGTGCTGGCCTATTTGTTCCAGTTGCAGGGGCCGTTCGGTTACGGTTTCAAAAACAAATTCTTTGGCTTCATCATCGGGCAGCATTCTTTGCAAAAAATCTACAAACTCCCGGTACAAAGCATCAAAATCGTGCACCGCCGTTTTTTTATGCTTTTCTAACCTTTGCTGCCGTGCCAGGTAGAGCGCATACGTAGCTTTTACACACAATTGTTTAAATATGCCGTCTTCTACCGTGTAGAACAACGCCCCGTTTTCCTGAGGTACAGGCTTGATGCCTTCTACAAAATCTTCGTAAGCAAACGCCTGGTGAAACGTTACAAAAGCGATATTGCCTTCATCTTTGTAGGCATCATACTGCTTTTTCAACAATGCCCGTTGGTCTTCGGGGTATTTTTTTTCTAGTTCTGCTTCAGAAAGGTTTTCAATAATTCCTACTGCCAGGTTGGTGGTATAATAGGTTTTTCCGGTACCCGGTGGGCCGTAAAGGATGGTATTGAGCGCATAACCTACTGATGTCCACTGCTTCATTTAAAATGTATTTCTCTTTTGACTTTTCGTAGCAACTCGGAGAGCCGTTCTACAATTAAACAGAATAACTTCTATTCTACGAACGCAGCCTCATTAGTCACGGGTGCATCAGCTGGCTTCATGTGCAGTACTTCCTGCATAAACTGGCCTGTGGCGTTCATCACATTTTGCCAGTCATTGGAGCGGATATAAGAAGCAATTACATGATTGTCGGCCTCGGGAAAGGCTTCTTTTCTTTTGAGGGGTTCCGGCGTACCCAGTTGCTCATACATTTCCAGCATTTTAGGCACGGAAACTACCATGTCCTGTTCTTCTTCATTTTTATAATAATACCCAAGAAATACCGGACAGTGAATATTTTGAAACGTTTCCGGGGTCATCAGTTCACCTACCAAAACACTCAGGGCTACGTACGCTTCGGTATGGTATACCCGTGACCAGTACTGTTTTTCCAAACCTTCCCTTTCTTCTATGACCGGATTCCCCTGCACCATGCTGGTGAGTTGCGCTCCCCATGGGCCACGTGCTAAAAATAGTGTGCCTTCATACGTATCGATAATCGGAGAATAAGCAATCACAGCTTTAATTTCAGGGTTTTCTGAAGCAAGGTACAATCCCAAAGCCCCCCCCGTAGAAGTAGCCATGATGATGACCGTATCGCCCAATGATTTACCAATGGCTACGGCTCGTTTAGCTGACTCAAGGTAATTTTCGGCAGTTATGTCCTCAAAGGCATCGTCTGTATCTATGCCCTGGTCTTTTAAGCGTGAAAGATAAAGATTGCACCCATACTTTCTGGCAAGGGTTATATGCACCGGGTCACCTTCAGCCTGACTGGCCCCGAACCCGTGCAAGTACACAATGCTATAAGGAGTTTTTTCTTTCCTTGTACTATCAAACCAGACAATTCGCGCCTGGTTATTGGCTTTAATGCCCGGCACTTCGGCTTCCTGTACATTAATTTCCCTCTCAAGGGCTGCGAGGTCAGTAGTTACCGTGGGTAGTTGTCCGTTCAAATCTGGTGTGCCTGGTGTTGGGCCTAGCAGATAAATCAAAACCAGCACTAATAAAAATGCGAACAAGCCAATAAAAAATTTTTTCAACATGATTAAGGTTTAGCTAATTGTGAACCTGATTTTTATATGCGACCTGGAAAGCCGCCCTACTATGTAAAATGTCTCTTAAAGTTATGTTAAAATGCCTAATGAACCTTGCAATAAAAAGCATTAAGCTGGAATTAAACAAAACCTTCGCTTTTGACACATGGTTCTGGTAAATAAATCGCTTAAAAGAAGCAATGACCGGGACAGATATGGTTTCTTATTTGCGTTTAGAAAAGGAACATTTTTCTTTAAATATTTTAAAATATAATTATTTTAATACAATTATAATTAACATAATTATAGTTACGATACATTTTAGTATTTCACATAAAAGTTGATACGTTATCGTTGAAAACAGAAAAAATAACACACATTTTTTGAGCGAAGGCTGTATTTTTGGGCATAGCAACCTATATTCGTTCTGACGCAAAAAACTATCTCATGCCTGCTCAACAAAAGATGTTTCGGGTGTTTAAACTGATTGGTTTACTCACAGCCCGCCCTGGTAAAACGGTCAAACAACTGGCCGAATCTTTAGAAATTAACCCCCGCTCTGTATACCGGTATTTTGAACTTCTGGAAGAATTGGGTTTTATTGTTGAAAAAGACTTTGATGACCGGTATTTTATATTCAACAATGAAATGCAAAATACTGCTGCCTTTAACTTTACTGTTGAAGAAGCTACTGTATTGAAAAGGTCACTGAATGCATTGCAGGAAAACAACCCTTTACGCGAAAGTATTTCCCGAAAGCTTTTCTTAAACTCAGAGCTGGAAACCCACAGCGTTAATTTGCACAATGCCCGCCTGAGCCAGAATATTGAAAAACTCAGCATGTCAATTAAAAATGAAAGACAGGTGATTTTGCAAAATTACCACTCGGCCAACAGCAATACCATCACCGACCGCCTGGTAGAACCCATTGACCTGATTGAAGACTATAAAACCGTGGTGGCTTATGACGTGAAAAACAAAGGCAACCGCCATTTTAAAATAGAACGGATTGAGGGCGTAAAAATCCTGGAAAAGAAGCACAAAAATCGGAAAAACCATCAGGTAGTAGAAACCGATATGTTTGGGATGAGTGGCAAAGAAAACAAAAAAGTCCAACTCAAATTAAGCCAACGGGCCTCACTGCTGCTGAATGAAGAATACCCCCTCTCCCGCCCCTATACCTCTGAAAATAAAGAGAGCTATTTCTTTGAAGGCCCGGTAAAGAGCTTTAAAGGCATTGGCCGTTTCATCCTCGGTTTGTTAGATGAAATAGAGGTAATCCGCCCAAAAGAATTGATTGATTATCTGGAGGATAAAATAAGGAAGAAGGGGTTTTAGATGTTTTATTCACTTAAATCTACATTCCACGTATGGTCGGCCAAAAGAGACACCCGGGCAATGAATTTGGCAAAGGGTTTTTTCTTTTTCCCCCACTCATCCGGGGCTATCATGGAGAGCACATCCGCACCATCCTCTTTTTCATAGAGAAAATAAGTTTGCCCTACCAGGGGCTGAAAACTCATTTGTGCCGTATAAATCCGTTCAGATACCTCTACCCTGCTTTGTAAATCTTTGGCCTGGCTGGCCAGTGTTTTCATCTGCTCATAAATTTGCTGCATTTGCATGTTGGTCTGCTCCCGCATGGCCGCCATCGCCCTGCCTTTGATCTTCCCTTTGTCTTCGGGTTTGATCAACCCGCTGCCCACATGGTGGGCGTACTCCATCAGGCCGGGAAAATCGGCCACTTTGTCTTTTTCCTTTTCCAGATCAATTTTACTCAGGTCGACTTTGTTTTTTTCTCTATCCACTGCTTCGCTTTTTTTCATACAACTTATCTGCAAAGGTAGTGGTTTGAATTTTTTACAAGAATTCCTATAGGGGTTTCCGGGGAAAAATTTCAATATGATAAACAAATTGCCTGATTTCAGTCATTTTGAGAGAAAAACACCCACATTTCTTAAGAAAATACAATTTCAGGAATAATATTACTTTTTGCACCTTATATCTGCCTGTTATTTATGCTGATATGTTACACTATTATTACACAAATGATGACATTTTATTTATAATTAATTGATTATAAGCGTTTTATAACAAATTTACATTTCCTCAACTTCTTATAATCCCTTACAACCCATCCTCTTATTTTGCCATATCAGGGTATTATTTTTGTAATATTCCAAGAAAATCCCCGGTAATATCCCGATATGCTGTGGATTTGGATAATGTGTAAGCGCTTTAATGAATTTCAGCTATGGGTGTGTACAGGAACTTAAGGGCTTTTGTATTTATATCAATATTTTTCATTTCCCCTCAAATATTCGCACAAAGCAATTGCGATGACCTCGTTTTGATGGACCAGGGCAACCAGGTTTTCAAGAACCGGGTTTGTGCCCCTGTTGTTTTCGACTGGCTTGTATTCTGCAAAAGAATAAATGGTAAAACTGTTCAATTTGTATACGACTGGGGGGATGGTGTTGAGCAAACAATTACCCCAAACTACAACGCTGGAACCAACCAATATGAATATACAGCTTCACATACTTATCCGGATGCTGCTGCTACCATGGAACTTTGTAACTACGAAGCCAAAGTATATATTGAAATTGATGGTGAAAGGTGTACGGATAATCCTCAGGAACAAACAGTAATTGTATGGGATATAGATGATGAAAACGGAGGGGAAATGCGGGTTGAGCCTGAGCTTTACCGCGTTTGTGAAGGAAATGATGCCACCATTAGTTTTACAGATAACAGTAAATGGAACTGTGTGCCCCCAGATGTCCTGCAAAACCTAAACCAAGCCAACCGATGGACTCAGTGGGTTTACGGAACTGCCGGTTCTACCATTGCCGATGTGGAAGTGAATGGGGGTGTGCAAACCTATCCATACATTGACCCGGCTAATCAGGTTGAATATTATCCTACGCCTGCACTAACACCCAGCTCTCAAAGCCTTGATGTATATGTGCCTAATACCGCTACAGTTGGGCAACAGTTCAACATAACTTTAAAAAACTGGAACCAGTGTAACCCTTATGATAATGACTTATCAGATACACCCACCAGTCCTGTCAGTGGAGATGCAATCAATGGTGATAATGCTCCAATTTCAAAAGAAGCCACCATCCTGATTGTAGACAGGGCCAAACCTGATTACCAAACAAAGCTAAATGATGTTAGTGGCTCTGTACAATCAATATTTTGCATAGGAGACCAAATTTATTTTGAAGATTTAACCCCAACCATTACAGGGGCAGACTTTGAATATACCTGGGAGTTTTATGATGGAAATACCGATGCCAGCACCCGACTAGACACTAAAGATGCAAAAAACACTACTTTTTCGTATAATACAAGTGGTGAAAAACTTATCCGACTAAGGGTAATTGATACAGAATCAGTAGGAAATTGTGGTGGGTATATTGATAAAACTGTAACCATCTACCCTTCTGCACAAGCCGAACTCACCACCACCGATGCAAGCGATAACCCCATCGTCCCTGAGTTTTGCCAGGATGCCACCAACTCCCAAAGCTTTGATGTAAAAATCCACGATGCTACTGTGGGCTATGATGCTACGGCGGAATGGACCTGGCACTTTTATGAAAAAAACAGCACCAGCACAATTGAAAGTACCCATAACGGAACAACCACCACAGCAACTTTCACCAAAACGTATACCGATCCCGGTGTCTATATGGTAGAGCTAATCTCGTCCAATGTAGGCATCAATTGCGATACACGGGATACCCTTTACATCAAAGTTTTCAGTGATCCAGAGGCAGATTTTACCGCTGATTTAGTTTGTGAAGATGAAAGCACAACATTTACCAGCACTTCCGGCATTCCTACCGTGGTGGATGGCGACAGCATCCTCACATACGCCTGGGATTTTGACTATGACGGGGTTACTTTCAATCCCGATGCAACTTACAATAACGACGACCCTTTTACCTATCAACTTGGCACGTCAGGTACCTACCCGGTAGCCTTACAGGTTACCACCGCCAAAGGAGGCTGCTCCAATTTGATAGTGAAAGATGTGGAAGTAAAACCTACACCGTATACCAGCTTTACCGCAGGCCCTGTGGAAGGCTGTCCGGATTTGGAAGTGAATTTTGCTATTGACACTTTATTGGCAGACCAGCCGGTAGGCATCACAAAATACTTTTGGCACATTACCGACCATTTTACCGGAAATGTAACTTCTTATGAGGTAGACCCGCCCCAGGACAGTTTTACCGCCCCTCCTTTTACCTATGACCGTACCGACAACCAACTGCACACGTACGGTGTGCAACTGGAAGCCATCACCGCCAATGGTTGTGACAGGATAAGTGAGCCGGATACCATCACCGTTTATCCCAATCCGGGTTCCGGTTTTGTCATCGTTAATCTATCCTCGGCAGATAAAAACTGCTCGCCCCGGGATTATCACTTCCGGGCCAACAAAGGCACAAGGGATTTATCTCCCGATTCGTACCATTGGGTGATTGAAGATAAAGACAACAACATTGTGGTTGATACGACCATTGCAGGCACTGAGCCTAATTTCACTTATGTGCTGACCAATGATGAAATCCTGGTGAAAAGTTTTACGGTAACATTGCAGCCTTCAAAAACGGCCATGTGTATTCAGCCTTCTACCCACACGGTGAATGTAAACCCCATTCCGAGCGCTGACTTTACGATTACAGAAACCTATTCAGATTGCAGTGTTGTAACTTATTTTGTAGAAGCCGAGCAAAAAAGTATTGTTTACGACTGGAACGTGAGTGTGCCTACCATCAACACCCCCGACCTGACCGAAGACAGAATGGAACTTACATTTGCAAGGCAGCCTGGAACCACGCAGAATATTGATATACAATTGGTTACAACCAACGTAGCCGGATGCCAAAGTATTCCTGCCATTGAAAATCTCAGTATTTCAGAAAAAGAGGATATTAACGCTTCCTTTACCATTGATCCGGTAAAACAAAAAATACCCAATAGCACGGTAAACATTACCAACAACACAACACCTGGAAGTTGGGCCTACCTGTGGGAGTTTGGAGACGGGGCCACTTCAACGGCTGTTAACCCTAGTTCACACACTTATGACAGCTATGGCGATTATCCAATAAAACTGACTGTATCCGGTTCCGATTGCTCGGAGTCAGATTCAATCACCGCCATTATTGAGCCTACATTGCCCGTCGTTGATTTCACATATTCTCAGGTGGAAGGCTGTTTGCCTGTGATTGTGAGTTTTACCAACCTTTCAGAATACGGCAATCCTGACACTTATTTCTGGGATTTTGGGGATGGAAAAACGTCTACGGAAGAAAACCCTACACACATTTATCGTGAAAATGGCGTGTACACCGTCACGTTGCAAGCCAGCAATATTTTGGGTGTGCTTATCACAACAGAGAAGCAGGTTGTGGTGGATTTGGAAAATGGGCCGGTGGCCGATTTTAACATCCAAAAAGCCACCAAGTTTTTACCTGACGAGCCAGTATTCCTTTCCAATTACAGCCAGAATGCCAGCAGTTACTGGTGGGATTTTGGAGATGGAGCTACATCCACCCAGCTTGAACCCCAGCATATTTATAGAAACTCAGGGGACTATGACATTTCGCTCATCGCTTATAACGAAAATGGATGTACAGATACCATCACCAGCACCATTACCATCTTGCCCATTGAGCCGGTGGTTGATTTTGAAATCACCCCTACCTCGGGTTGCCGTCCACTGAAAGTACACTTCACCAACCTCAGCCGGTATGCCGAGCCTGATTCGTATTACTGGACTTTTGGACAGGGGCAAGGCGTTTCAACAGAAGTGAACCCGAC
Source organism: Cyclobacteriaceae bacterium (assembly GCA_965230065.1). Taxonomy (GTDB): domain Bacteria; phylum Bacteroidota; class Bacteroidia; order Cytophagales; family Cyclobacteriaceae. The sequence continues at coordinate 6,719,723 of OZ245942.1, forward strand.
ATATACCTACTATGAACCAGGGATTTACACCGTCACTTTAAGGGCCAGCAATAGTGCCGGGGTGAGCATGGAAGAAAGAAAAGAATTCAGCATTGAAGTTTATGATAACCCTACTGCCGGATTTAGTATACGGCCGGAAGAAGTGTTTTTGCCACAGCCAATATTCCTGGCTAACCTGAGTCGGGGAGCGACTACTTATCAGTGGCATTTTGGGGACGGGAATTCCTCCACAGAGTTTGAACCCCAACATGAATACAAGGAAGCAGGTTCGTATGACGTTACCCTGATTGCTGAAAATGAATATGGTTGCACAGACACCCTCAGGCAGGAAAATGCGGTATATGTGGAAAAAGGAGGAAACATTAACATTCCCAATGCTTTTACACCCAGCTTAGAAGGTCCCGGCGCCAGCGAAGTAATCAGTGGAAACAGCTACAACGATGTATTCTTACCAGTTTTTGAAGGGGTTACCGATTTTCACATGCTGATTTATAACCGCTGGGGAGAGTTACTTTTTGAAAGTAAGGATAAAAGCTTTGGGTGGGATGGCTATTTCAAAGGGAAACTAAGCGCCAAGGATGTATATGTGTACAAACTCAACCTGAAATTTAGTGATGGAAGAAGGGAAACAATTGCTGGGGACGTAACCTTATTGAGGTAATTAAACATTTTTTGTATGAGAAGGAATTTTTACTGCATTATTATTTTGAGCATACTACTGGGATCCCAATCGGCTTTTGGGCAGGATCCGCAGTTTACACAATATTACTCGGCTCCTTTGTACCAAAACCCCGCGTTTGCAGGTACTACGCCCCATCACAGGGTTGCATTTAATCACCGGAACCAGTGGTCGAGTTTGCCCAAGGCTTTTGTAACGTACGCCGTTGGTTACGATTTAAATGTAAAAAACTCAAACAGCAATTTTGGCTTTTTGGCCACCACCGACAAAGCCGGGGAAGCAAATTTACGCTCCTCCAACCTGGGTGCAGTTTATTCCTATGCTATTCCCATGACGAATAAAATGGTGATTGTTCCAGGCCTCCATGTGTCCTACACCTGGCAAAGCCTTGATTACAGCAAACTTGTTTTTGGAGATCAATTACACTTTGGAGACCCGGATGCCCCTTCGCTGGACCCCTCGGCCTATAGTTTTGAAAATCAGAAATATTTTGACTTCAATACAGGAGTACTCCTTTACAATGATAAGTTTTGGGGCGGGTTTTCTTTACATCATCTGAACAAGCCCAAGCATTCATTTTTAGGGGAAGAAAGCAGCCTGCCTATTAAGACTTCAGTGCATGCAGGCCTTAAAATTCCTATAAACTTAGGTGCGATGAAAAGGGGAATATCATCCAGTATCAACCCATCGTTTAATTACAAACACCAGGGGAAATTTGATCAATTAGATTTGGGACTAAACTATCAGTATCAGATGCTTACTTTGGGTGCCTGGTATAAGGGAATTCCTATTTTACAAGAAACAAATGACCATATCAATCATGATGCTATTGCTGTGGTTTTTGGAGTTTCTCTCAACGATTTTAGTTTCGCTTACAGTTATGACCTCACAGTTTCAAAACTCGGCCCGGCATCTTCGGGAGGCTCCCATGAAATAGCATTGATTTTTCAGTTTGAGACCAAACGTTCGCCAAAACATGTAAGCAGAAAGGAAAAGTTTACACCTTGTCCGGCGTTTACACCTAAGTTTATGTTTGCGCCCTAACAAACTAAACGTTATTTATCTTCTATATCTAACACAATATCGTGTTTTTTTAGCCACTCTTCCCAGGAAGGAATGCGCCTGCGGGCTAATATGTGTAGGGTGGGGTCATAAAGAATTTCCTTGTATTCATCGTAAGATCTTTGCAGAAGTTTCTTAAACCCATCCGGAAGTTCAGACCAATTGAGTAGTTTCATAGCAGGTGGGGTTGTTAAAGTCATATATATTTGATGATTCCGTAAATTCCGACAAAGACAATTACAATTGCACTGATATAGAATGCAACGTCATAAATGATGCCGGGTTTCAGGGAAGCGGGAAGTCTTTTGTATCTGAAGTGAAAAGCAGCGTATACCACAATCATTAATAAAATAGAAGTAACAAACCCTCCCACCAATACCATAAGTACAGGTAATTGAATAAAAAGAAACAGAAAAGCCCAAATAAGCGGGAAAATCCACGCAAGCCAGGCAATAGATTTTTTTCTAACTTTTGGGTTAAAAAAATTAATCCATCCCAATTGTCCAAAAGCGTCGGAAAAGATACGGGTCCAACTGGCAAGTGCAGAAAATACAGTGGAAAACAGTACAATTACAGCCCCAATAAGAAATACAGACCTGGCCCATTCGCCTAATGTTGTGGTATAAATCCTGGATAAGGTTTCTACCATAGCATACCCTTCGGGTACAGTACCTTCTGCATGCAAAACTGCAGCCCCTAACAGATAAAAAGCCGCCGTAACCAGCGTATATACCAGCATGGAGACAACAGCATCTAAATACATTACTTTTATCCATCCTTTCGCCCTTTTTTCCCAGGCTTCGCTATCATCCCTGGGTCCGGTGAAAGTAGCATAGCCTTTTTCTATGCACCAATAGTTATAATACATAATTTCATCGCCCCCTACCCCGGTAATACCAAAAGCGGCAATGGCAACTCCTACGGCAGCCGTTGGCAAATCAAAAGTTAGCCCTTGCCATATGTTTTCCGCGTTGATTGCAAAAGGGGTATATTGAAGAAAGTAAAGCGAAGTGAAAGTGAGCAGGGTAAATATCCCTATCATAATGATAGAAAATTTCTCAATAAAGCGATAATAGCCCTGAAAAACCAACAACGAAGCTACAATTGCTGTAACAAAAGCCCACACTACAATACTGATTTGAGGGAAAGCAATATTCAGGGTAATACTTACCCCACCAATGATCCCACCGATCTGAAGTAATTTAAAAACCTGAATCACCAACCATGTCCATATACTCCAGTTTCCCTTTCCCCATTTTGGGCCGGGCAGTTTATTAAAAGCAGCCATGACGGGCTCGCCCGAATAAATGGCATGTTTGCCAAACTCAATTTGGATAGCTACTTTGGAAAAACAGCTCACCAATACTACCCAAAAAGTAACAAACCCGGCCTCTGCCCCAAGGGTCGTGGTCGCAATCAATTCACCGGAGCCTACAATGGCGGCTGATAGAATGAAGCCCGGCCCCAACTTTTTTAGCATACCACCAAAACTGGTTGGCGGCTCTTTGATGTTTTCTTCAGATAACTGATATGGATTAAAATCAGTAGTTTTGGTAGTTTCAGTGGTTATTTGTTGCAAAATATTAGGGTTTCTGGTGTTGTGGCCGCAGCAGATCGTTTACCGTTTTTACCGGATTAAAGGTAATGATGGGTACTTCCACAAAAATTGTATTCCAGTCAGACATCGCCCCATTCCACAAACCGGGCAGCTCCTGTGCTTTCAGGTCTCTTCCGTCTTTTGATTTTTTGGAGATAAAACCAGCCTGAGGATCAACATACCGTTTGAGGTCAAATTTCTCGCCTTTGTGATTTTTGAGTGAGCATACGATGTCTACCGGATTAAAGTGGGTGGCATTTTTTGCAATTTTGGCCTGCTCAGGGTTGTCCATGTCTATTTGCGCCTGCTCCACAATTTGCAGAGAAGAAGCATCTGCATCTGTAGCCCAAAATGGCCCTCCACCCGGCTCGCCTTCATTTTTTACCATGCCACACACCCTGATGGGGCGGTCCAGTTTCTCTATCAAATATGTCATTTTTTCCTCACCGTCCATGGCCGAGAAAACTTCAGAAGATACGGTGCACAAAGCATTTTCAAGAAACTCACGTACTTGCTCTAAATATTCATCATCTACCCGGTCACCATCTTCCAGTTCTTTTTGGTAAGCAAACACCTTTTCCTGGTAATGCAACAACACACCGCCCAGGGCTTTCTTGTACCTGAATGTTTCTTCTTTCAGATGGTCGGGCACTACATTGTCAATATTTTTGATGAATACAATATCAGCATCCAGGTCATTCAGGTTATCTATCAGTGCTCCATGCCCGGCCGGTCGGAAAAGAATGGTACCGTCTTCTTCCCGGAAAGGTTTATTTTCCATGTCAACCGCAACCGTATCGGTAGAGGGCTTTTGTTCAGAGTAAGAAATATGATAGGTAACACCATAACGCTGCTCATAGGTAGCTTTCTCATCTGCAAGAAGTGCTTCAAATTTTTCTTTATGCTCTGGCGATACAGTGAAGTGCAGAAATACATTGCCAGACTGGTCTTTGCAATAAGTAGCCCCTTCTACCAAATGCTCTTCTACGGGCGTTCGGGTTTTGCCATCTGCATAGGCATGAAATTTTAAAAGCCCTTTGGGAAGGCTACCATAATCCAACCCTTTTTCGGTGAGCAAGGCTTCAAGTATGCTTGTGTATTTTCGTTGCAAAATAGCTTCGTTTAAGCCCATGCCATAGTTTTTCTCATATACGTTTTGCAAGTCATCATAAAATGCAAAATCATTGATACGCTTGAAAAAATCGAATATGGGCCGCTGCGATTCATCTTCCACCAACTTTTGATATTCTTCATCTGTGCCTTTATAAGTTTCCATAAAGGAAAACAAAGCCTTGAACATCCGGCTGGCAGCACCAGAGGCAGGCACAAACTTCACTACCTTTTTTTGTTGGGATTTTTCTACATAGCTCAGGATATATTCGTCTATGGTCTGGGTATCAAACTGCATGATGCCATCCTTTACGGTGGCTGCCTTTATCACTTCTAAGAAAGGGAAACCCTGCTCGAAATTTTCAATTTGTTGCTCTACGGTTTCAACCGACATTCCTCGGTCTTTTATTTGGGCCAGGTCGTTTTCAGAAAACATAGTAGTCATTTGTAGTCTTAGTGAAAAATAAAGGTGTTCAAAAAAAATGATTACCTCTTAATGACAGCTATATTAACACTTCAATTTGTGTTTTGCCACAGGAAGGCTAATTTTTCTTGAAAATATCTTTTATGACGTCAAAGAACTTTTTCTTTTCCTGCTCTTTTCGCTGCTTAGGCACTTTTTTTACTCTTTCGTCCTGCCGGGTGTTTTCTTCCTCTTTAGTATTGGTGAAAATACGCTCTAAAAAACCGGGTTCTTCTTCAGGTTCAAACATGGGGCAGTCCAGCTTGCGTAAAACGGCCGATGCAGGTTGGGGAAACCGGGCATTCCGGGCTTTGGAAAACCGTGAGTCCTTATTAATAGAAGTCATAAAATTAGCCCAGATGGGCAAAGCGGTATTTGCGCCCTGCCCGAGCGAAGTTGTACGAAAACGCACCAGGCGGTTGTCTCCTCCTACCCAGGAGCCAGCCACCAAATTGGGCAACATACCAATAAACCATCCATCGGCCTGCGACTGGGTGGTACCGGTTTTTCCGGCAATATCATTACGCAAACCATATTTGTAGCGGATTCTTCTGGCCGATCCGCTATCAACCACCGACTGCATCATGTGTATCATCATATCGGCTGTTTCCCTTGCCATTACGGGTTCAATCTCCTGCTCTTTGGTAAAGTCTTTGATAACATTGCCCTCACTGTCTTTGATGCCAAACAGATAAACAGGTTCTACATAATAGCCCCGGTTGGCAAATACGCCGTAGGCAGCCACCATTTCATACAGGGAAATATCAGCCGTACCCAAAGCAATGGAAGGTTGTTTCGGTACATGCGCTATGTGCATTTTTTCCGCCATTTCCACCGTTTTGTCCACCCCGTTTTCTAAAATTAACTTTACAGAAACCGTATTGACAGAATTGGTGAGTCCGCCTTGCATAGAATAAGCACCCTCGTACTTGTTGTTGGCATTTTTGGGTGTCCAGTCTTTATATTCCTCATACGTTACCAGTTCATTGCTGATGTATTCACAAGGATCTGTTCCATTTTCCAGGGCTGCCGCATATACAATGGGCTTGAATGTAGACCCCACCTGCCTGCGTGCCGTCACATGGTCATACTGGAAATGCTCATGGTTAATGCCACCAACCCAGGCCCTTACCAGTCCGGTTTTTGGCTCAATGGCAAGGAAGCCTGCATTCAAAAATGACTGGTAATAAATGATTGAATCAATGGGCGACATGGTTTTTTCCACTTCACCATCCCAGCTAAACACCGTCATGGGTACAGGTTGCTTAAAAATTTCCTGTATCTCATCTTCTGTCTTTCCTGCACTTTTCAAACTTTTGTACCGCTTTGACTGGTGCATGGCCAGGGTAAGCATTTCTTCATTTTCGCCCCAGGGGCGCTTTCCATCCCAATGCTTCAGAAAAGTTGCCTGCAGGCTTTTCATTTGGGCTGCTACCGCATCTTCGGCGTATTGCTGCAAACGGGAATCAATGGATGTATGAATCTTGAGCCCGTCTGTATATAAATTGTAGTAAGAACCATCTTCCTTCGGGTGTTCTTTTAGCCAATGATTCAGCTCAACCCTGATTTTCTCACGAAAATAGGAAGCCATCCCCTCGTTGTGTGTTTGGTAATTATAGTCAAGCGTTAGTGGAATTTGCTGTAGGGAATCAGCATTTTCTTCACTGATAAAGCCATATTTTTCCATTTGGCTGAGTACAACATCCCTACGGCCTAGGGAACGCTCGGGATACAAACGCGGATTATAAGAAGTTGTAGCTTTGAGCATGCCCACCAGCACAGCGGCTTCTTCTGCCAGTAAGTTTGCCGAACTTTTATTAAAAAACCGCTGGGCGGCAGCTTCCACCCCGTAAACATTCCCGCCAAAAGGAACCGTATTCAAATACATGGTGATGATTTCCTGTTTTGAATACACACGCTCCAGGCGTTTTGCAATGATCATTTCCCTTAGCTTATTCACCGGCATGGTAAGCAGCCAATAGTTTTGGCGGGGATACAGGTTCTTTGCCAGTTGCTGGGTGATGGTGCTGCCCCCGCCCGAGCTGCGGTCCATCATCAAAATAGACTTGACGAACACCCGCCCCAAACTTCTGATATCAATGCCATCGTGCTGGTAAAAGCGCACATCTTCGGTTGCCACCAGCGCATCCAGTACTACAGGGGCAATATTTTCCCGATCAACATTTGTTCTGTTTTCAATATAAAATTTACCCAGCAGTACACCATCTGCCGCATATACTTCAGAAGCCACGTGGTTTCTGATACCTTTTAGTTTTTCATCATCCGGGATTTCACCAAATAGCCCCCAGCTGACCATAAAATAAAGTAAAAAAGCCAGCAACGGCATTCCTAAAAGCAGACCAATAAATGCCCGTATACTGTATCTGATTATTTTCTTTTTATTAGTATTTTTCAAAGAATGAAAACGCATAATGATCGTTTTGTTTATTTAATTCCCCACCTATAACGAAAGAAAACGCAAAAATAGGCAGAATGTGGGAAATAAATTAATCACATAAAAATAACGTCAGATTATTGTAGAAATATTACACGAAAAAAATATGATTTTTTGATTAATTTATTATAATATATTTTAAACCCTGTTAAAATTCAAACAGTTATGTTTTTTTTCAAATTAATAACTGAAGCAGTATTTTGTTTTCGATAATAAGTATTAACTTTAAATTTTAATTGCATGGTTTCAATAATCCTGTGTTTTTTTGGAAAGCTTTGTTGAAGAATAATCAGTTATTAACTGTGCAATTTCATACTAATCTTACATAATTAATTGGAGATATGAACCGTTTGCGTGACGACAAACTTCTTGATATAAAAATGCTGTTTTACCAACTTGTGAAAAAGTGGTATTACTTCGTATTTGCACTTGTTATTACAATTTTAGGGGCTTTTTACTACATCAAAACCACCGAAAAAGTTTACAGGGTCCAGTCAAGCATTTTGCTGAAAGACCAAAGCCTGAGCAATATTGGGAATAATCAGGAAAAATTTATCAGTGGGCTTGAATTGAATGAAGGCAATGCCTCGCTGGAAGACGAAATTGGCATTCTCACCTCATATCCCACCGTCAGGGAGGCCATAGAAAAGCTTGATTTTACAGTTTCTTATTACCGCTACCAGGACGGCCTGAGGCAATTCACCACTGAAGAAATTTATAACAGCAACTTCAGGGTAAAGTTATCTGACAGCTCGCTCCAAATCTTACAAGTTCCTGTTTATATTACTTTTCCTGACAGTGGTAAGTATAAAGTAAAAGTGAAAGGCGATGAGGTTAAACTGTATGAACCACAAGAACAACAAAAGCTTTCAGACGTACTGCCTGAAATTAACATTGAAAGGGAATTATCCATTGATGCCCCTTTTCAGCATGGCTATTTAAACTTTCAACTGGATTTACCCGAAACATTTAATTATAATCCGGATATCGGTTACTATTTTGTCATCAATAGTATGGGCGAACTGGCCGAAAGTTATCAGAACAGGCTCAAGGTTGACCCCATCTCTATTAATGCAAATATTGTAGAACTCACCACCGAAGGTAGTGTGGTTGAAAAAGAAGCCGACTTTCTGAATGCGTTGGCTGATATATATATACAAAATGACCTTTATAAGAAAAACCAGTTAGGCATCAATACGGTAAAGTTTATTGACCAGCAGTTGAACAGCATTTCTGACTCTTTGAGAAGAGCGGAAAGTACGTTGGAATCATTCAGGTCCAGCAACAGTGTTATTGATATAACAGCCTCATCCAACAACCTGCTGAAACGATTGGAAGAATTAGAAAACAGAGAAGCTGAACTGGAAGTACAGTTGGAATACTATCAGTATATGTCATCGAACCTCACCCAGAGTGATACGGTAGTAAACATCGTGGCGCCATCGGCTGCGGGCATCAACAACCCATTTTTAAACAGTCTTTTGTTACAATTTTCAGAACTCAACCGCCAACTTACCAGTTTGGGCTATGTATCTAACAAAGATATGCCTACCACCCGTAAGATTGAGCGTGAGATGGAAAGTATTAAAGTTACAATTATTGAGAACATTGATAACCTTATCAGTTCTACCAATATTGGACTGAGGGAAGTAAAAAGCCGTATTGCATCAACCAGGCGTTCTATCAACCAATTGCCCGGTGACGAGCGTAACCTGATTTCTTTACAAAGAAAGTTCACATTGAGCGACAATATTTATAATTATCTGATGCAAAAGCGGGCTGAAGCCAGTATTGCTGTGGCCTCAAATGTTTCTGATAAAAGTATTATTGAACCTCCCAGGATGTCTGGGGATAAGCCTGTTTCCCCAAAAAACACGCTCATTCTTGTAGGAGCTGTCATTCTGGGGCTATTATTTCCTTTTGGCATTATCATCTTACAAGATTACTTCAACAATACCATCACCCATAAGGAAAGAATTACCCAAATTACTTCCTTCCCGGTTATCGGCACCATCGTTGAAGGCCCTGCCTCCACAGAATTGGTAACGCAGGACTATCCGGGTTCGGCAGCAGCTGAATCATTTAAATTTGTGAAGTTTGGCCTCAGCCGGGAGATGATGGAAAGCAACCGGAACGTGGTGGGTGTTACATCTTCACTGGAAGGAGAAGGAAAAACTTATTGCGCTGCCAACTTAAGCGTAGAGTTTGCCCGTACCGGAAAAAAGACCTTACTGATTGACTATGATTTAAGGCGATCCAGGTTGCATAAGGTTTTTCGCTCTAAATCAAAAGGCATAACAGATTATATATTAAGCGACCATTTATTACTGACCGACATCGTACAGCCTACACTTATTGATAATTTACACTTGATAAGTGCAGGAACGTCTTCTCCCCAGGACTTATCGGTATTGCTCGATCATCCGAAAACTTTAGAAATCATTCCGAAACTTTCTGACCATTATGATGTAATTATTGTAGACACCCCCCCCCTCACTTACGTAGCCGATTACCTGATTATTCAGCCATTGCTCGATACTTCTTTACTGGTTGTAAGATATAATTACACCGATGCACGCATTGTTGAAAATGCTGTTGATTTACTGAAAAGCAATGGCGTTCATAATGTGAAAGCCGTATTCAATGGTGTTAGGGAAGACGCAAGCACATACGGATACAAGTATGTGAATGGGAAAAGTAAATACCTGAATGCCAGAAGACGCGTACGCCATCGTCAAAAAGCTTAATTAACTTTACATTCACAACCGTTTATTTAGCTGAAAAAACACTTCAACCTAACACAGGGCTTGATTTCCAAGATAAAAAATATCATTGATTCAGAAAACAAGGATTTCTCCGAACTCATCAGCAAGAGTGGAGCATCCCTGATTATCCGGGTATTTGGGATGCTCCTGATGTACGTTTTCTTTTTCTTAGTTTCCAATTTTTATGGGGCAGATGCCGTGGGCGTATATTCCCTCTGCTATGCAGTATTAAACATAAGCATTGTTTTTAGCCATTGGGGATATCACTCGGCTGCATTACGCTACATATCTGAGTTTGAGGCAAAAAAAAACTGGCATGCTATTCGGGAAACGTATAAGCTTTCATTAAAAGTCCCCCTTCTGTTTTCTACAATCATTTCTGTAATTATTTACTTTAATGCCGGATTCATTGGTGACACATTTTTTGGAGAAGCATCCTCTTCCAACAATATTAAACTGGTGGCTTTTTCTGTGGTTCCGCTTACTGTTCTGCTCATTCATTTTGAAAGTTTACGGGCACTCCGGAAAATTAAAGAAAGTGCATTTTTGCAAAATGTAGCTATACAGTTTATTTCTATTATACTGCTATTCGTATTCCTTTATTTTAATATGCGGGACAATAGCATTCCTTTCCTTACCAGAATCATTGGTATTGCTGTCGTAGCCGTAATTATTGTGTGGTATTGGCTTAGCCTTTTGCAGAAAAAAGAGAGAAAAAATGATACAGGCAATACCCACGCCCATCACACTGCGTCCATTAATTTAAGAATGATGACCATGATGGCGTTTCCACTATTCCTGGCCAGTTCTACCCGGTTAATTTTGGATTGGACTGACACCCTTATGCTGGGCTACTATACAACAGAAGAAGAAGTGGGAATATACAATACGGCGCTAAAAATAGCTTTGCTTTCTAACATTCCCCTGCTGGCTGTTAACAGCATTGCAGCACCTAAATTTTCGGCTTTGTACCACGGCGGCATGATGAAAGAATTCAGGCAATATGTTCGCATGGCCACCAACCTAAACTTTTATGCCACCATTCCCATTATTTTGATACTGGGTACTTTTCCCTCTTTTGTGCTTGGGCTTTTTGGAGAAGAATTTATTGTAGGAAAACACACCCTTTGGCTGCTCCTGCTAGGGCAACTGGTCAATACATTTTCAGGATCAGTTGGCTATATTTTGCAGATGACAAACCGTCAGAATATATTTCAAAACCTTATCCTGATTGCAACGGTTATCAATGTACTATTAAATTACCTGTTGATTCCTGTTTTAGGCATAGAAGGAGCAGCCATAGCAAGCATGGCAAGCATGGCTTTATGGAATATGTCCAGTGCAGCATATATTTATTTTAAAATGGATATTTTAACAATATTTCAACCCTCTTTAAAGCTATTAAAAAGGTTGAAAAATAATCAATAACACCAGAATGTCTCAACAAGCTAAACCTATATTTTTGTTTTCATTACCCCGCTCGGGCTCTACTTTGATGCTGAAAGTGCTCAGTGCCCATGAAAAAATCGCTTCAGTATCTGAGCCATACCTTATGCTGCCATTATGTTATGCACACCGTAAAGAAGGCGTGACGGCAGAGTACTCTCATATCATTACATCAAATGGTATCCGTAATGTGATTGCCAATATGCCGAATAAAGAAGAAGACTACTTCAAATTTATGGGAGAGTTTACTTCCAGGGTGTATGCATCGTTATGCCAGCATAATGAAACATATTTTTTGGATAAAACGCCTTTTTATTTTTATTCCATACCCGAAATTGCCAAAGTACACCCTGATGCTAAATTTATCTTCCTGTTCCGTAATCCGGTGCAAATTTTCGCATCTATGATGACCACGTTCAACAACAACAGGTTTTTCAAAAACTACCGACGGCACAACCAGCTGGTATTGGGGCCAGCGCTGTTAGCTGAAGGCTATGAATTATTAAAAGAAAGGTCGTGTATGGTAAGGTACGAAGATTTTGTAGTGAACCCGGGCGAACAACTCCAAAAAATACTGAAGTATCTTGACCTGGATTATCATGAAGACATGCTTACCCAATATCTCAATCAGGATTTAAGGGGCGGAATGGGTGATCCTACAGGCGTGAGCTCTTACAATGCTATTATGCCCAAATCCCTTGATAAATGGAAATCTGTATTCAATACAGCATACAGAAAAAAAGTTTTGTTAAATTATATCTCCAATATTCCTGAAGATTTTTTTATCACAGCCGGGTATAACAAACATCAAATTACGGAAGAAATCCGTAAAAATAAAGCAAGTATTGGATACCGGAATATTCAGGATATGGCAGATTATTTTATGTGCCAGTTAGTCATTAAAACCAATATACACTTATTAACCTCGGATGCTTACCGCTGGTCAAAAAATGTGTATATTAATTAATTCGATTTGTCAACATTAATTTATTTCTCAGAATAAAATCTGAAAAAATATGTCAGCCAAACCCACTGTAAGCATTGTCATCAACAATTACAATTATGGAGAATACGTTGAAAATGCCATTCATAGTGCTTTGGTGCAAACCTATAATTATGTAGAAATTATTGTGGTAGATGATGGGTCACATGACCATTCACGCAATATCATCTCAAAGTATAAAGATAAAGTAAAGATAATTTATAAAGAAAATGGCGGACAGGCCTCTGCCTGCAATGAGGGTTTAAAACATTGTTCAGGAGATATCATCCTTTTTTTAGATGCTGACGACTTTTATTACCCCGAGATGGCCGAAAAAGTAGTAAAATTGTGGAGGCCTGATGTTGCAAAAATTCACTTCAGGCTAGACAAAGCGAACAGCAGCTTGAAAAAAATCGGAACGGTGCCATCCAGCAAAAGGGCACTATCTAAAGGGGAAGCCTGGAAAGAAATTTTTGTTTGTGGCAATGTAGTGTCTCCTCCCATGAGTGGAAACGCTTTCTCCAAAACTGCACTAGACAAAATTTTTCCTATTCCGGAAGAAAGGCATACCCATGCTGCCGACTCATATATTTTGAAAAGAATTCCATTTTTTGGTAAGCTTGAAAAAATAGATGAGACATTGGGTGTATATAGAATTCATGGTAAAAACTATAGCTTAGGAATCAATTATGACAACTATCATGAAATGGTGCTAAGAATGAGCCATGCCTATGAAGCTTTTCCATTCTTTCAAATGCAGGCAAACAAAAGAAGCATCAGTATCACACGGGATTTCCTGTTCAAAAATATTACCCTGCTCAGGTACCGGATTTTATCATTAAGGATTGAACCAACTAAACATTTATTCCAAGAGGATACTTACTCAAAATTATTGTTTTTAACATTCAGAAACTGCCTTTTTCATAAGCGATATAGTTTTCCGAGAAGAATGTACGAGCTCGGGTTAACATTATGGATGTTTATCAGGCCCGTAAAAAAGGCCAAAGCATCAGTTTTAGCCAACTAATTGTTTACTTTTTAACGAAACCAGTATGACCACTACCTATAAACCTTTAGTTAGCATTATTATCAATAATTATAATTATGCATCATATGTAGATGATGCCATACAAAGTGCATTACAGCAAACCTACAGGCCCATTGAGGTGATTGTTGTAGATGACGGATCAACGGATAATTCCAGAGAGGTTATTGAAAAATACGGAAACCGGATAATCAGCGTATTCAAAAAAAACGGGGGGCAAGCCTCTGCCTGTAATGCCGGTTTTAAGGTAAGCAATGGCGAAATCGTCTTTTTCCTCGATTCTGATGATTATTATTATCCCGACGCTGTTGAAAAAGTTATCCAGGTGTGGGATCCGGATAATACTGCCAAAGCCCACTTTCGGCTGCACAAAATTAATCAGGATGGAAAAAATTTGGGGCTTATACCTTCCAAAAAAAGAACGTTAACCACCGGGGAAGCCTGGAAAGAAATTTTCCAATGCGGAAATGCCATCTCTCCGCCCATGAGTGGCAATGTATACAGCAGAAATGCACTTTTACAGGTAATGCCTGTACCCGAAAATGATGGCATAGGCACAGAATCATACCTGCTGAAACGGGTTCCCTTCTATGGCAATTATGTATCTATTGACAAACCTTTAGGCGTGTACAGAATTCATGGTAATAATGCTTATGCTAAGGCAAAAATCCATGAAAGGTATGACATTATTATGAACCAATTATTACGGGCAGAAGCAGTTTTCCCCTTCTACTTGCAAGAGGCAGCCAAAAGAAACATAAAAATTGACAGAAACTTATTGTACAAAAATGTGAACCTGCTCCGGCTGCGAATTCTTTCCCACAGAATTGCTCCTGAAAAGCATCCCATAAAGCAAGATACATTGCCCAACTTATTACTTTTGGGTATAAAAAATTGCCTGTTCCATAAAAGGTATGGCATTCCGAGGCGGATTTACGAACTGCTCGTTACCTTATGGATTTTCATAAAGCCCACTAAAAAGAAAGAAGCTGCTTACTAATTGGCAGTAAACAAAAAAAAGAATTTCATATGTTTCCTAATTTTATTGTAATAGGTGGGCAAAAGTGTGGGTCTACGTACATTCATGATGTGCTTGAAGAACATCCGGAAATTTATTTAACACCCGGCGAAACCCCTTATTTTCAAGACCCTGATTATCAGGAAACCAGCCCAGCAGACTTTGAAAAGCTCTTTGAAAAAGCCCAAAACTTCAAAACAGTGGGTATCAAAAGGCCCGATTACCTGGCAAAAGAGGAATGCCCGGCCCGTATCAAAAAGCATATACCTGATGCCAAGCTTATTGTCATTCTCAGGCATCCGGTACGCAGAGCCATTGCAGCTTATTATCATTATATAAAATCCGGTTTCGCCCCCCTTTATCCGTTTAACGAAGGAATGGAAGAAGTTTTACAGGGGAACTTCCAACAAACCTACCCACGCACTTCCGAAATTGTAGAATACGGGTTTTATGCCAAACACCTGAAAAAGTACTTTGAGCATTTTGATAAAAAACAGGTACACATCATGCTATTGGATGACCTGAAAAAGGATAACCTGAATAGCATTAAAAAATTATATGCATTTTTGGAAGTGGATGCTACTTTTATCCCGCATAAGTCACTCAATAAAAAGCCCCAAAAAGTTATATACTCCATGCATGGGCTGGGGCTGGTATCCAAAGCCAACCGCTTCAATTATACCTACACTCCAGATAAAATGAGGAGATACCCTAAAAATGATTCAATTGTTCAAAAAGTGCGGCTGAAGGCAATGAATGGCATTACCAACTTCCTGGCAACACGTATTTATGCCAACACAAAGCCTCAGGCCAGTCCGGAAATGCAGCAAAAACTCCAAAATTTTTACAAAGATGATATTGCACAGCTTGAGCAATTAATTGAAAGAAATTTAACTGACTGGAAAAATTAAAAAAACCATAAGATATTAAGGAATGACTACTTTTGAAAAGTTAGGAAAGCCCATCGTAGTGGCATCGCACCGGCGATCGGGTACACACCTTACCATAGATTTACTCAGAAAGCAATTTGAAGCCTGTAAATCGTCAAAAAAATTAGGCGAGCGTCAGAACCGCTTGTACCTCACCCTCAACGATGTACCCCCCGACAGCAGACAGTATGTATCTCCCAAAGAGTCATTGAAAATCCTGGCAAAGTCAGGGCGCCCCATCATTAAAAGCCATCAACTTCCCGATTTTGTTGGCACAAACTTTATCAATGAATTGATTCATTGGCTGAATGAAGAAGCTGATTTTTTGTACCTGGTGAGAGATGGCAGAAGAGTGATGACCTCCCTGCACCTGTACGAGCAAAGTTTTAATGAAGCTGCCCGGGCTAATTTCAGTAAGTTCATCCGCCAGCCTTGTATTGACGACTCTGCTTACAATAATATCCAATGGTGGGCACACCATGTTGAAAGTTGGGTAAAACAGCCCCACGTAAAGGTGGTGAAGTATGAAGATATAGTAAAAAACACCCGCCAAACCCTTGGTGAGTTAGGGGAATATTTACAAATGAAGCCCATTTACCAAGAGCCCATGTTGCCGCAAAGAACGCAGAATATCTGGCAGGGCCGGCTGAACCGTTTGTTAAAAAAAGTACCCGAATCAACGGCCATCATCGGATATTATAAGGGACAAAAAACGCCTAAATGGGAAGAGGCTTTCAAAGAAGATGATTATCGTTTGTTTAAGCAGGAGGCCGGAGGGGTTATGCAACAAATGGGTTATTCACTCTAAAATAAGCTGCCTTTTCCAAATCAACCGGTTTTTATGACGAAAAATAGTGCTGAAAAAATCTTTCTTTACCAAAGGCTGATGCCACATTACAGGGTGCCTGTTTATGAAAAAATAAACCAGGCCCTGCATGATAAATTATTGGTTATTTATGATGCACCACCCCAAAAGGCTGCCTTTATAGAAAAGAACGAAGGGCTTTCATTTTCTACCTTTAAGTTGAAGGTGATGCACCTCCTGGGCGGCAAGTTATTCTTGCAACAGTATTACAAGCCCTTCAAACAAATGGGCAAGCCAAAAGCCGTGATGATAGAGGCAAACCCCCGGATTTTATCCCTATATTTTCTGTATCTTTATTGCAAGCGCCATCGCATTCCCTTCATTCCCTGGGGGCATGGAGGTAGCCGCACCCGCGACATCGCCAGTGGAGATTACAGAGATGCCATCAACCGGTGGATGGTGAAAGCGGCCGATGCTTATATTTGCTATTCTGATGGTATCAAAGAAAGCCTTTCCCGGGTTACCGATCCTCAAAAACTGTTTGTAGCCCGCAACACCCTGGATTCTGATTCACTCTTACAAATCAGAAATACCCTGGCCCGAAAAAAACCGGATGACTACAAAGCAGCATTAGGGTTGCAGGCTACACATTACCTTTGTTTTATTGGCAGGCTGTTGCCCGACAAGCAAATTGATGTTTTTTTGGAAATACTCAGCTTACTCCAAAAAGAAGGACTGAATATCGGAGGTATTATCATGGGCGATGGCCCGGAAAAAACGGCCCTGGAGCAAATTGTAAAAACGGAAAATATCAGTGAAGTCCACTTTTTGGGAAATATTGCCGATTGGGAAACGTCAGGCAAATACCTTTACCTGTCCGATGTGATGCTGATGCCCGGATACGTGGGACTTTCTGTTAATCATGCACTTTGCTTCGGTTTGCCGGTGGTTACGCAGGCTACCGGAAAAGAAGGGCCTTTCCATAGCCCGGAAGTAGAATTTATAAAAAATGGAGAAACAGGGTTTATTTGTAAAAATGACAGTTTACCAGACATGGCAACTGCTGTAAAGACAATTCTTGCAGAGCGGACGTCATTCAGAACTAAATCAATGGCCTACTTTGACAATTATTTGCAGATTAGCAATATGGTAAATGCCGTAACCGACGCCCTAAATTATTGCGGGCTGTAGCAGTAGAGAGGAGTATGTAAAAGCTACTCCTTATTCTTTTCATCTTTTTTTGCTTGAAACTTAGTGCATCGCCTTTTTCTTTTCTACTTCTTTTTCAGGAACATCTGAACGCTTGAGGTGAAGTACAAAGAAAAACAGAAAAACAGAAGAATAGGCAAACACATTAATCAAAGACCCCCGCAATGCAAAAAACTGGTATGCCGCCAAAAAAGGTACGATAACAGTAAGATAACTACTGCTAATTTTTCCGGATTTAAGCGTGAGGCTGTCATACACCGCCTGTAATTTCACCTTTACGATACCATAAAGGAAAAAAGTAAGAATTACTCCCAGCATCCCAAAATTGATGAAAGCTTCGGCCCATAGCGGACAGGAAAGGTTGGTGTAATTATACCGTAAGCTTTCGGCAATAAACTGTCCGCTTCCGTAGGGTTTATTGCCCCAAAATTTTCTGGGGACCCAAAACAACACCGCTCCCGCCAATTGCCTGCCATAGGTAATGCCATCATCTTCAACCACTTTCACGGTATTCAATATCATTTGGTAAGCATCATAATCCCCATTTCCAGTTAAATGTTTAAGAATGGCATCTTCTTCCAGCTGTATACTGATGTTAGTATCCGTGCTTCTTCGATAGGCATCGGTGTAGGGAAACAGGATAATGAATACAAATAAGAAAGAGTTGATAAGCAGAAAATTAGTTGATTTTCTCCATTTAACCACGATAAAACAGGTAGAAAGAATAACCGTACCTGTCCAAAACCTGGCACTGGAAATAGGGTTACTCACTACCAGGTTGAGTAATATCAGCAATATTATCAATGCAATAAGCATTCCCCTACCCTTCTGCATTTGCGCCCGGTGCTTTACCAACTGTATGCATATCAGTAAGCTGGCAAATACCGGCCCTTTGGCAAAATTCTGCTGTAAAATACTTTCCATTTTACTCTCGAAAGCAGCACGCATTTCTTTGCGGGCCATAAAAAAACTATCCAGGCCAATGGTAGCAATCAGGTATATAGAGATGCAGGAAGCTATTACTCCTAAAAGAATGGTTCTTGAATAAGAAAAACTAAAACCACTGTTGTAGTTTAAAGTTGTATTCGCATATCTTCGTGAAGCAAAATAAGAGGCAACATCATAGGCTATAAAACCAAAAAGAATAACAAAAAATGCCGGCAATATTTCCGATTCATCGTAATATCCCCACCAGGGGTATTTGGCTATGGCGTGCTGTGCCAGTGAGGCAGCCCCTAACCATACATATGAAAACATCCAAAAGGTAACATCCAGGATTTTCTTGCCCCCATCAAACACCAGGTAACTCAAATGAACACCTGCATAAAGCATAATGACCAATGAGGTAAACGTACCCGTAGTTAATGCGAAACCACCGGTAATATCCAAAATAAGCAATGGCAATAATACCGATGTAAAACAGAATGTGATAGCAGCAAAAAAAGCTTTTATTCTCATAATAACACAAAGATATAAACAAATAACTGTAGATGAATATTTTATTGATAGGCCCCCTCCCCGATCCGGTAACCGGAGAATCTATTGCCAACCAAACATTTGTCAACCATCTGAAAAAAAAACGAATACAGCATGCCTGTATCAATACCACCGGTTATAAAAACATACAATCGTCTCATGGTAAGTTTTCTCTCTCTAAAATTTTTCAGTTCCTGAAAGTCTACCGTAATATCCCCAAAATCATTTCCCACAAAGGTGTGATCTATATCACCATCGGGCAAACATTTTTTGGGGTCGTAAAATACGCTCCATTTATCATTGCTGCCCTCATAACGCGCAAACCGTATTATTTACACTTACACGGTAATTTTTTGGGCCACACTTACCGTTCCCTTTCAGGGATAAAAAAACTAATTTTCCGATGGCTGGTGGGCAATGCACGTGGAGGCATCGTACTCTCTGAGAGCCTGAAAACTAATTTTCGTGATTTACTTCCTTCAGCACAAATTCATGTGGTAGAAAATTTTGCTTTAGATGACCTTTTCAAAATCGATATTGCTGACAAACAATTTAAAACTTTAAACTTATTATTTCTTAGCAATCTGATTCCTGAAAAGGGAATAGAAGACTTTTTGGACGCGCTATTGAGGTTGCAACAAAAAAACATACCCTTTCATGCAGATATTGGCGGTGCTTTTGAAGCAGCTTCCGAAAACCGGGTAAGACAAAAGATGAGGAAAATTGACGCTAAATTTCTTGAGTACCATGGATTCGTAAGTGGTTCACAAAAGCAGCATTTGCTGCAAACTGCCAATGTTTTTGTACTGCCTACTTACTACAAAATAGAAGGGCAGCCCATTTCAATTATAGAAGCACTCGCCACCGGAAATATCATTGTTAGCACCCAACAAGGCGGTATTCCGGATATTATCAATGAAAAACAGGGCTTTATCGTAGAAAGAAAAAGCCCTGTTCATTTATTTGAAACTTTAAAATACTTGTCAGAGAACTTAGAGAGCCTCTCCCAAATGAGTCAGCAAAACTGTGAGTATGCTGCCCAAAGGTTTTCTGAAAACCAATTTGGAGAGAACCTCTTACGAGTACTCGGCCGTGGCTAGCACCGGAGGTTTATCCTCATTAACTACCTCGAACAGAAGTTCCTCAAACTTTTCCAGGACGGCATCCTGAGATAAATAATCGAGTGCATATTGCCTGGCATTTAAAGACAGCTGGGTATCAGGCTCGGCAAAAAAGCGAAGAATGGCTTGCAAGAGTGCCTCAGCGTCTTCAGGCTCAGTAGTGATCCCGATATTGTGGTGCTCAATCCTGTTTCTTAGGTCAGATCCCTGTTCGGCTGCTACGATTGGCACACCACCACAAGGCAAAATGCCCAGCAATTTAGAAGGCATTACCAAATCAGTAGCACCTTTTTTCTGAAGAACCAAATGTAAGTCGGCCATGTTCAACAGGTCGGGCAGCTCTTCCAGGGGCACCAGGGTTGAAAACCTGATATTTTTCAATTTTCTCTCTTTGGCCTGCTGCACCAGCTTTGCTTTGGCAGCACCTTCCCCTACAATCATAAATTGTGTATTATTACGCCCCACTTCCTGAAGCCGGGTGGCTACCTCAATAATCGCTTCCAGCCCTTGTTTTTCGCCCAGGTTACCCGAATACAACACTACTTCCTGCCAGGCCTCAAATCCATACTTTTCTTTCAATTCAGCCCTCTTTTCCGGATAAGGCCTCATCAATTTTGTATCTACCCAATCAGGAAATAACTTCACATGATCGGGTTTTACTCCTTTATTCAGGATTTTTTGTCGCATACCCTTGCTCAGGGTAGTTACCAAAGTTGCATTATCCATGAAGAACTTTTCAGCCCTTTCCAGCATACCCAGCAACCATTTATTTTTGATAATATTTAGTTGCTTGGCAGCATCAACTTGCAAATCCTTAACATGGAAAAAAACAGGTTTCTTCCTGAAAAACTTATAAAGTGTAGGAAAAACACCTGCTGGCAACGGAGGGTATACACAAAAAACAGCATCATAAGATTGCAGGAAAGCCTTTGACCAGAAAACCCCGGAACTGGCAAAAAATGAAAAATCGTGCAAAATACGTGTTACACCACTTACATTTTTCGGTACATACAGGGGTGTACGAAAAACGTTTACCCCATTAAGTTCTTCTTTGTGCCACATTTTTCCATTATAGGGAGGCTGCACTTCCCAATTAGGATAATAAGGCATGGCTGTGATAACATCTACCTCGTGGCCACGTGCAGCAAACCATTCGCACATTTCACCTGTGTATTTACCAATACCGGTTAATTCAGGTAAATAATTTATGCCATATACAAGAATTTTCATAAAGTACGTAGTTGATAATTGTGGTTGATAGTTTTAAATGATTCGTTTCAGGTTATTCAATCAGCTAAGATTGGATAACAGAAAATAAATACTATCTGATATTAAGGCTGAAGGGTCAGATAGCTACATTGATGCAATTGAAAAAACCATATCCTCTTTCTGAGAAATGTGCATACTTTTATATGTATTTTTATCACTTTTAGAAAAGATATTCACATTGTGATACAATTCCCAGTGTATTCTTTATACAAAAAGACAAAAATACTATACAAGAAATAAGAATATAGTTTTTAGAATATTATTATAATATTAATTTATCATTATAAAATAACAAAATATTTATGCAATTTGTTAAATTTTTTGCAACAAACACCCAAATATATTAGACCTGACGCTTTATTACAATTTTCATGAATTTATATTTTTTTTATTTATCTTTTCCAAAGCAAATGAATGTGTAACTAAACCTTACAAATGCCATGCAAAACAGAAAAACATATGCAGAACAAGCCAAAAAGCTGATCAGTGAGCTAAGCCTGAAAATTGAAGAATTAGAAGAAAAAACCAAAAGTGCAAGGGAAGGGATCACAAATGATATGGAGCAGTACATCAATGAACTAAAGCACAAAAGAGGAGACCTGCATGCTGAACTTGAAAAGTTGAAAAACTCAGGAGCCTATGCCTATGATGACATCAAAGCAGGTTTTGAAAACGCATTTAATGCTGTTTCTGACGCCATGGAAAAAGCTAGAACACACTTTAAATGAGTAAAAACCAGAATATCAGTAATAAATTTAGTGAGCTGGCCGATGCACATTTACTACCGGTATTAGAAGAACAAATTGATGCAGAACTGACCTTTGCGCAAGGCTTGCAAAAAGCAATATTGCACTTCATCACCCAGGAAGAAAGTGAAAGGCAAAACCCCGCCACAATTCTTCAACGATATCAAAGCTTTGCTTACACTCAGTGTGAATTAACAAAAAACAGATTTACTGAAAGCAAGGCCCGCTCTTTTGAGGAAATTTATCAGAACTACGAAGCGGCTTGTAATGCATACATTGGCTCGCTCAGGAAAAACAAAAAAGAAATTCAGAAAAAAGAGCGGTTTTATGCACTACCTACTGATGGCAGGCGTGTAAAATTTTTAAAATATTGGAAAAGAAAGATTTTTCAGCTTTCTCAACTGCCTGTCAAAATCTTAAACATCTTCCGAAAGCTCTTCAAAAAAGAGCCCCTTCCTGAAAAAAACTGGACACAAACTGTTCCATTCAGAAGGCTGGTTACCCTGTATTTCAGGGATGATCTTGCCATCAAATTCATCCCTATTTACACAGAAACGCAATTATCAGTTGCACAAGCCTCTTCGGCAGCCTGGAGCATTGAAGAGCAAATTTATGATACCTGTTACCCTTTTTTGCAAACTAATATTTTACAGACAGAAGAAGAAAAAATCCCCATAGCGAATTTTAATAATACTGAGATTCAGGAACAACTTGCACACACCATTGCCAACCTCGAAAGCCTCAAAAAAAGCTTTAAGAAAAAAGTAAAACAAGACGTAGCCCACACCTTAGAAAACCTCAACGAAGCTTACGAAAAGGCAGGTACACAGGAACTTCCATATCGGAAAATTGGCAAGGAACAAAAGAAAAAAGAGGAAGAGCGCAGAACACTTTATGAAAAGACTACCCAGGAATGGAGTAATACTTTGTTCAGCTTGCACGAAGACTGGCGTATCGATCAGGAACTGAATATGCTCAGTGTCACACAATTGCAGGCATTCATGCATATGCAGGATAAACTCGATGACAAAATCAATCAAAATATAATTCCCAGCCTTACACATGCCAAACAATGCATTGAAGATATACTGAATGAAATCCCCAGGCAAGCTGAAATAAAAAAGGCTGATTTGCCGAACATAAAAAAAAGATTGCAATCGGGTAAGGAAACGGTAGATTCAACGCTTGTGAGGAATTTATTACCCAGGGCTGTGGAAGAACTGTACAAACAAAGGTTACCTTTGGTATTCACGGATTTGGACAACGATATACAGGAAGCTATAAAAAAAGTCTCATCAGAAAGAGGGCTGGTGGGTGTTAAATCATATGACCGCCCCATCAAGTCTTCTGAAATCAACTTTGTGTCTCCTTATCAAATTGTGGCTTTTGAGTCATTGCCAAAGTTTGTGAATGGTATTGAAGAATATCAGAAAAAAATAAACAAAGAGCAGATCAAAATTCAACAGCAGATCCACGAAATCGGACAAATTGCCTATTTCAACCTCGATACTGCCCTTTCGGCCTGTTACGGTGAGGTGCAGGAAACACAACATCCTGTAGAAATTGCTACCGAAGGATTGAAAAGAGCTGAAAAGAACATTGATAATATAGCGGAAACGTGTTCAAATATCAAAATTGAGGCGGAGCAGCGATTATCAGAGGGAATCATCCTGTTCAATTCAAAGTTGAATGAATTAAAGAATAATGATTATGCCCTGGAAATAAAATTCAGAATTGCCAAGGCCAAAGCGATAGAACAAGCCAGGGCATTTCGTCAAAAAATTCTGAATAACATAAAAAACTTTTTCCCGGCTGCACTTGCCCTCACTGTCAAAACTTATCAGCAGGGAGCCACCCTACTCAAAGCTTACCAAAAAAGAATTGGCATAGAAGCACCCACTGAAAAAGTTACTTCTGAAATTTCAGCATTCCTCTCCGAAACGGAGGTAGCTATCAACCGCCTGCCATTTGTTTATCAGCGGCTTTTTAAGATACAACCACTGGAGGATCAAATATTTTATGAAGAACGCACCCAGGAAACCACTAAACTTACAACAGCTTTTGATAGTTGGAAAAAGGGGCATTACTCCTGTGCTGTGTTAGTTGGGGAAAAAGGTTCTGGTATCACTACCCTCATCAATTTTTTCATCAAAAGTATGAGCAAACAAGACCAGGCTCAATACAGAATCTTAAAAGTTACCGCGCCAGAACAAATTTGGAAAGAAACTCATTTTTTTGAGTTTTTTAATCAAATTTTCTCAAAAAATGAATTTCAAAGTTTAGAAGATATCATCCAATATATCAATACGCTCGAAGAGCAGTATATCATTGTTCTCGAACATATTGAAAGGATGTACCTCAGAAAAATCGGTGGTTTTGCCTGTTTGAACCTTATGTTTGAGCTCATTTCAAAAACCCGTACGCAAGTATTTTGGATCAGTTCGGGTACTTTGTACAGTTGGCAGTATCTGGATAAATCACTGCATATTTCCGATTATTTTGAACATATTATCAGGCTGGAGAATATTGATGACGAAAAAATGTGCGAAGTAGTTTTAAAAAGGCACCGCGTGAGTGGCTATGGGATAACTTTCGCCCCTCCCGCTCAGATGAGTGATAAAAAACTGGAAAAAATGAGTGAGGAAGAGCAACAAGATTATCTCAGAAACAAATATTTCTCTGAACTGAATGACATCACATCAGGTAATTTCAGCCTTGCCCAGCTTTTCTGGATGCGATCAGCTAAAGAAGTTACAGAGGATACGATTACCATCGGCTCACTTAATGACCTGGACTTCTCTTTTATTAAAGCGATTTCGCTCAGTAAAACGATTACACTGCATTTGCTTTTGCTGCATGATGGCCTGAAAGAAGAACAGTAC
The DNA here is from genome assembly GCA_965230065.1 of Cyclobacteriaceae bacterium. GTDB lineage: Bacteria > Bacteroidota > Bacteroidia > Cytophagales > Cyclobacteriaceae. Next base: position 6,744,782 of record OZ245942.1, read on the forward strand.
GCTTTGATTTCCCGGCAACAGCAGGCAGAAAGCCAGCATGAACATTCACCCAAAGCCCGGTTGGAATTATTACAGTTGCTGGACGATGGATTGATTATCAAGGAAAATGAAAATTATTATATCAACCCACTACTTTACAGGCCGGTGGTGAGCTTATTGAAGACCAAGAATTTTTTGCATTAATATGAAAAAAGTCCTCCATATTTTTTTGATTATTACACTGGCTACTTGTTTTGGGTGTAGCACTAAAAAAGAGGAAAAGACATCAGAAACCCCACCCCCACCCCAAGGAAAGATATTCACCCCCCCCTCTTTCAGTACAGATTTTCTGTATGATAAAGTGTTGGGGATGTTGCTCGGCTCGGCCATAGGCGATGCGATGGGTGCTCCCACTGAAATGTGGCCCAGGCCTGTAATCCAGACAGAATATGGATATGTAAGCACACTCACCCCAATGGTAAGGGCGCCGTCGCCAGAAGGCACCTGGCAATACAACCTTCCTGAAGGTGGCACTACTGACGATACACGATGGAAGGTTTTACTGGCTGAATACCTGATATTACAATCACCTGGTAAATCCTTACAAGCCCAGGACTTTGCAAATTTTATAGTAGAAAGATACAAGAATGACATCGATGCACTCAAAACAACTGAGGGTTTTGAACCGGAACCCTTTGAAGAGGGCATGCGAAAAATATCCTGGTTGCAAGAGTGGGCTTTGGTAGCCAAAGCTTATGCCTCTGAAGATATCACCGCGTATACCAATGCACTCAACCGGTTTTATGGTGGGGAAATGGTATGTGCCGGCTTACTTTTCTCACCTGCAATTGGCGCCTATTATCCCGGAAACCCCAAAGCAGCTTATGAAGAAAGCTTTCAGGTGGATATTTTCGATCTGGGATTTGCCAAAGATGTAAGTGCGCTCACCGCCTCCATGGTCGCCGCCAGCATTCCCGCCGATGCTACACCTGATTCTATACTGAATGTAATGAGAGATATTGATCCTCAGGCTTATTTCAAAAGCCGGTTGGTGGGAAGAATGGCCCATAATTTACTAAGACAGGCACAGGCGATTGTACAGGAAGCAAAACAAACTTCCATAGAAGAGGTATTTGCTGGAGAAAATTCACCCATGATTCCTGCTAATTCCCCTCATGATTCACTCTATCATGCGCAATTAGAGAAAGCTTACTCACTTTTAGCGCAAAGAAACCAAACCATGCCCTTTCATGCGGCAGAAATCCATTTGGTAAACCTGACAGCCTTGTTGTTCAGTGATTTTGAGTTTCGGAAAGCAATGGAATTTGTTGTAAATTATGGCAGGGACAACGACACGACGGCTGCCGTAACCGGGGCAATTTTAGGTGCTTATTACGGCGCCAATCGGTTACCCCAAAAAATGGTAACCGAAGTAATAAAAACCAATCGCACATTAGGAATTGATTTAGAAAAATTAGCTAACCAACTGGTGGAAACCATATTATCATAAATGAAAAGCAGGAGGAATTCTATCCCGGAAAGCGGACTTCCTAGTCCGCATGCCTCAAAACCGCAATGCCTGTTTCAGCAGCCCGGTGGTGACCCGGTTCGGCGTACAACACCCAACAATATTTTTTTGTTCGCACCCAAGTATAAACAAATAAATCATGGCGGATGTAAAACACTGTGGTACGGGCTTCCAGCCTGTACAAGCAAAATGACCAATGTCATCAACCGCACGGCGGACCGTTTAAGCTCGTTCCCAAGGTCTGTGTCCTCACAGACTTGGTGCCTGTGGGCTGTGAGGACACAGCCCACGGGGAGAAATTTCCTTAAACGGTCTGCCGCGCGGTTGACAGCATTGGGCAAGATGCCTGTACCACAATTCTGCAAAATATTTTTGTTAGCACTCAGTATCCTTTTGACATGCGCGTTTTCACACCTTCATGCACAGCCTACTGATACAAGTATTCAGCAAACCATTCCTTTGCCCGATACTACGGATACGATTTCTTTACAAAACCTATTAAAAGCTGATACTGCGTCTAAAGCAAAAAATGAGGCCCCTGCTCAGAAAGAGGAAGAAAAAATAACGCCCACTTCTATTTTCAATGCTATCTCATTTGGGAAAATCTTTTGGAGTATCGTATTGGGTGTGGCAGGTTACTATATCATTCGCTTGCTCACACAACTTTTAGGAAGAATAGCTGAGCGCAGTGCACAATACCGTATCACATTGAAAGGGCTGGTACCCGCAGTACGCATTATAGGTTGGTTACTGGTTTTGTTCATCATCATTTGGGGGGTTATTGATCCGCCGCTGGAACAGGTAATTGCAGTAACCGCCTCCGTAGGTATTGCCGTTGGGTTTGCTTCACAGGATATTCTGAAAAACATTTTTGGAGGAGTGATTATTCTTTTGGATACCCCATTTCAGGTAGGCGATAAAATAGAAGTTGGTTCCTATTACGGTGAAGTTGTTGAAATAGGGCTGCGATCCACCCGAATCGTCACGCCAGACGATTCACTGGTAACCATTCCCAATGGAGAATTGATGAATACTTCTGTATCGAACAGTAATGCCGGTGAGCCTAATTGTCTGGTTGTGGCAGAAATTTACCTGCCCATGGATATTGATACTGAAAAAGTACGTCAAATTGCTACTGAAGCTGCCTGCGTATCAAAATATATTTACCTGAACAAACCAATAGCGGTCCTGTTCGGACACGAGGTAAAAGACCGACGGGCCTATCTGAAAATGAGGCTAAAAGCTTATGTGATGGATATTCGATACGAGTTTGCTTTCAAAAGCGATCTCACAGAAATTGTTTTGCGGGAATTGATGGAACGAAAAATCATATTAGAAGAAGATTATTCATAGTTGCCTGGCTGGCTTAGTGCAAACAAAAAAGCACTGTTGAATTGTGGTACAGGCTTCCAGCCTGTACAATGCCCTAAACAGGCTACGCGCCCCGGGCAGGATGCTGGTGGCAGCGGCATCGGCCGACCGGCCTGTTTCACTTTCCGGCACTTTCTTTTTATTTGTTCGCACTTAACATCTGAGGAATTTCCCAGGAAGCCCCGAATGGCTTGTAAAATTGATGCGTAGACAGTTGAAACATCTCACGGTCACCCGCACTATCACCAAAAGCTAAAACCTCATCAAAGTCATTCAGATTAACAGTATTTTTTATCCTGGCAACTTTCTCAGGGCCATAACAGTTTTTTCCGTCAATATTACCAGTAATTTTGCCATTTACCACTTCAAGGCATGTAGCTAAATATTCAATCTTCATTTTTTCGCACCAGCCTTTTACCCAGTTGGCTGCCGAAGCGGTTACCATCACAATGCGCACATTATTTTCTTTTAAATGGACAATAGTTGCTAAAGCTTTGGGACGCACTAAAGCCGGGATTACATTAAGGGCAAATTCATCACATTTTTTCTGAAATTCTTCCTCATCCGTACCCCCAAAAAAATAGCGCAGCACCATTTGCTTGGCTTTCCAGTTGGGGAATAATTTTAATTTATATGCAACAAGGACAGGGGATAACAATAAAAAACCCAGATAAAAAGCAAGCGTCCCTTTCTGGAACTTAATCACCTCCAACATGGTGTCTTTGGTGGTGATGGTGCCATCAAAATCAAAAAAAGCAATGCGTTGGCTCAAAGTTTTAATTTTTTGAAAATGGGTTCGGGAATCATTTTGATAATGAGCATGATGTACCGCCACATCCACTTTACATAAATCGTGTTTTTTTTCTTTTTCACTGCCTGATAAACGGCCTCTCCCACCTGTTTGGGCTGGGCGGTCAGCAAGCCGGGCAAATCCATGCCTTCGGTCATTTTGGTAGCAACAAAACCGGGCTTTACACTCACTACATGTACGTTGTGGTCAAACCCCAAATTCCTTAATCCCGACAAATAAGCGGAAAAAGCGGCTTTGGCACTTCCGTAAATGAGTTTGCTTTGGCGGCCCCGCTCTCCGGCCACCGAGCTTATCCCAACAATCACCCCCGATTGCTGCGTCATGTATGCTTTCATGACAATGTTCAGGATGGAAACTGCTCCGGTAAAGTTGGTATCAATCATACTTTTACTTACTTCCCAATCTACCATTGCTTTATCTTCCTCTTCCATCAAACCGAACACACATACCGTCACATCGGGTTTTTCTTTCAGGCTTTCATAAAAAGCTCCATGTGTATCGAAGGCGCAGGCATCAAAGGCGTAGGGCGTTATTTCCTGCCCATGACGTATAGACAAGTCGCTGCATAAAGTTTGTAACTGTTCGGGCTTTCTGGCAGCCAGTGACAAAGAATACCCGGACGTGGCAAAACGATGGGCAATGGCTACAGCGATGTCAGAAGTAGCACCAAGAATTAGGGCGTTGGGCATAATGGAAAGTGTTGGTTAAAAAATTGAAGGGATAGAAAATCATTTTTAGACAGACAAGTTTATTCTAGCTTTCTGAATTCAACTACAAATATCTTAGAATACCTGTAATTACAAAGGAAGCGTCTTAAAATAAATAATGGATGTACCTTCCTGCTGAAAACCGTTTTTCCTTTATAAAACTAATCCCTATTTTCGGGGTATTCTTTTTGTACGTTCACCATTTTTTATATGCAAAAAACATCTTTTATCGAACAGAAAATAGCTGGATGGGGTAACTTTCCGTGGGCAAAAAGCAGGATTTATCGATACCATAACCCAAATGCCGCTACTCAAATATTCGCTCAGGAAAAAAACCTGATTCCCCGTGGACTGGGCCGCAGCTATGGTGACCAGGCTATCAATGAGCAAAATGGGGTTTTGTTAAGCGAAAAACTCAATCGTTACATTGCTTTTAATAGTGAGAACGGGGAACTAACCTGTGAAGCTGGCGTAAGCTTTGCCGATATTATCGATACTTTTGCCCCCCGGGGCTGGTTTCCCATGATTACACCAGGGACTAAATATATTTCAGTAGGCGGGGCCATTGCCAACGACATTCATGGAAAAGCACACCATGTGGATGGCTCTTTTGTCAATTGTGTGAAAGAATTCACGATACTTTTGGCAGACGGAAGGATACTAACTGCCAGCCGGGAAGAAAACGAAGATTTATTTTGGGCAAACTTTGGCGGACTCGGGTTGTTAGGCATCATTTTAACAGCCACCATCCAGCTCAGAAAAATTGAAACCACTTATTTCAGGCAAAAAGCCGTCAAGGTAAAGAACCTGGATGAACTTCTTGATGCGTTGGACGAGTATGACCAATCGTATGCGTATTCCGTAGCCTGGGTTGATTCCTTTAAAAAAGGAAAAAATTTGGGCAAAGGCGTTCTCACACTTGGCAATGCAGCTAAATTGGATGAATTACCTCCAAAATTGAAAAAATCTCCTTTATTTGTATCTGGCCCGGCCAAGCTGGCGCTGCCACTCTACATGCCTGAGTTTTCATTGAACAGGCTTACCGTTTCTATGCTCAACAAAGTAATCGAAACCACCCAAAAAGGGGCTGCCGCATTTGCACATTACGACAAATTCTTTTACCCGCTGGATGCAATCGGACTCTGGAATAAAGGCTATGGAAAAAAAGGGTTTATCCAGTACCAGTTTGTGATTCCTTTTGAAAATGGACGGGAAAATATCCGTACCATTCTGCAAAAAATCGTAACGAGCAACCATTTGCCTTTTTTGAATGTACTCAAAAAGTTTGGTGAAGAAAATGCCAAAAGTATTTTATCTTTTCCCATGCCGGGGTATACTTTTGCTATTGATTTTCCTGTTCGCAAAGGTTTGGAAGAACTTACCCAAACGCTGGACGATATGGTAGCAGATTTTGGTGGCAGGATTTATCTTGGAAAAGACGCGACTTTATCGGCTGACTCTTTCCGGAAAATGTATCCACAACATGAAAACTGGCTAAATATTAAAAGAAAGTACGACCCTGATGATAAGTTCAACTCCAATTTATCAAGAAGGCTGGCTTTGCATAACACGACCAGGCCTAAAGAACGGAAAGCAAGTGAACAACTCCATAAATAACAATACCTAATGAATATTAAAATTGGCATTATCAACGTTTCTGACCGAGCCAGTCAGGGCATTTATGAGGATATTCCCGGCAAAGCCATTGCAGAAACGCTGAATGAGTACCTCACCTCCCCATGGGAAAAAGTATATGCGGTTATTCCTGATGAACAAGACCAACTTGAAGCAAAAATGAAAGAAATGGCCGATGAGCAGGGCTGTTGTCTCATCATCACTTCTGGTGGCACGGGGCCTGCAAAACGGGATGTAACGCCTGAAGCTACGGAAGCCGTTTGCCAGAAAATGATGCCGGGTTTTGGGGAACTCATGCGGCAGGTCAGTTTACAATACGTGCCCACGGCCATTCTTTCCCGGCAAACGGCAGGTATCCGTAATCAAACGCTGATCGTAAACCTGCCCGGAAAGCCCAAAGCCATCCGCCAGTGCCTGGATGCAGTTTTTCCGGCCATCCCCTACTGCATCGACCTTTTGGAAGGTCCATATCTGGAGTGTGATGAAGCCGTAATCAAACCTTTTCGGCCCAGGTCAGCATAAGCTGCAAATTTCATTCGTATTTTTCCGTTAAAAATGCCTTATTTTGGGGCATAAAGAAATAGATTCTTAAAACCTAACCTATGCAAATCGATAAAAACCAAATCAGCAACCACAACGAAAAACTCCAGTCCCAACATGAAAAAAGCTTTCAGTTTCTGAGCGAAAGCTTGCAGGAAGCCGGGTACGATGTAGAAACCATTATCAACAATCTTATTGATTTTCAGGTAGGCATACCTTCCTGGGCGCTGGGTACAGGTGGTACCCGTTTTGGCCGTTTTCCCGAGGGTGGGGAGCCCCGTTCACTGGAAGATAAAATAGAAGATGTAGGCTTGCTCCATGCCCTCAACCGCTCCAGCGGAAGCATTTCCCTGCACATTCCCTGGGATATTCCTGAAGACCCTAAAAACATTAAAAAACTCACCAAAAGTTTTGACTTGAAGTTTGATGCTGTCAATTCCAATACTTTTCAGGACCAAAAATCCCAAAAGCATTCTTATAAGTTTGGTTCCCTTTCACATACCGAGAAAAAAGTAAGAAAACTGGCTATTGACCATAACAAGGAAGTAATCAATATTGGTGCAGCACTTGGTTCGGACGCATTAACCGTTTGGCTGGCAGATGGAGCTTGTTTCCCGGGACAAAACAACTTCAAAGCTGCTTTTCAAAACACACTGGATTCACTGGCAGAAATTTATGAGAACATGCCCAAAAACTGGACAATGCTGGTGGAATACAAACCATATGAACCTAACTTTTACTCCACAGTAATTCAAGATTGGGGAACATCTTTCTTATTGGCTTCAAAGCTAGGCAAAAAAGCAAAGTGCCTGGTAGACCTGGGACACCACCTGCCCAATACCAATATTGAACAAATTGTGGCTACCTTGCTCATGGAAGAAAAGCTGGGCGGTTTTCACTTCAACGACTCCAAGTACGGGGATGACGACCTTACGGTGGGCAGCATCAAACCGTACCAGTTATTCCTTATTTTCAGTGAATTAATAAAAGAAAAGAAAAACGGCATAGGCAAAGCACATCCGCTCTATTATATGATTGATGCCAGCCACAACGTGAAAGACCCGCTGGAAGATTTGCTACAATCTGTAGAAGCAATGCTGATAGCCTATGCCCAAGCAATGCTGGTTGATAGCAAGCAACTGAGAAAAGCCCAGCAGGCAAACGATGTAGCCATGGCCCAAGAAACTTTGCACTGGGCATATCGTACAGATGTGCGGTCCCTGTTGGCAGAAGCCCGTTTACGTTCAGGCGCCGCCCTGGATCCATTAAACTGTTACCGCGAACTCAACGTTAGAGAACAACTTGTAACAGAAAGAGGAAAAGAAGTGATTGCCACCGGGCTATAGGCGAATTCTAAAACTTCAATTTCGGTTAAAGTAAAGAGGGTAAACGTTCTCATAGAGAAACTGACAAGTAAGCAGTGGCAGTTGGCAGTGAGCATTACTGTCAACTTGTTGCTCATCATCCTTTGAAAGAGCTACAAAAATGGGAAAGCACAAATGAGAAATGAATTATGTTAGCAATTAATAACTTATCATATTTTATTGGAGGGAGGGCGCTTTTTGAAGATGCAAACCTGCACATAAAACCAAAAGATAAAATCGGGCTTATTGGCCTGAACGGAACAGGTAAGTCTACCTTACTTCGCCTCATGGTTGGCGAGTATACGGCTGATGGTGGGGAAATTACCAAAAGCAACGATTGTACCATTGGTTTTCTCAATCAGGATTTGCTGTCTTACCAAACCCAGGATTCTATTTTGTCTGTGGCCATGCAGGCTTTTGGGGAAGCGGTGGAAATAGAGAAAAAAATGGAGAAAGTGCTCCACAAAATGGAAACGGCATACGAAGACAAACTGGTAGACCAGCTTTCTAAGTTGCAGGAGAAATATGAGGTGTTGGACGGGTATGCCCTGCAATCTAAAGCCGAAGAGATTTTAGAAGGGATAGGTTTTAACACAGAAGATTTGCACCGGCCTTTGCAGGAATTTTCAGGAGGATGGCGCATGCGGGTGATGCTGGCCAAGTTGCTGCTGGAAAAACCCTCATTACTGTTACTGGATGAGCCTACCAACCACCTTGACCTTCCATCTATCCAATGGATAGAAAATTACCTGAAAACCTATGAAGGAGCTGTAATTATTGTTTCTCACGACCGACAGTTTTTAGATAATACGGCCGAAACGATTGTAGAAGTATCCAATTGTCAGTTGAATTTATATGCCGGCAATTACTCTTTCTATCTGGAAGAGAAGGAATTGCGCAACGAAATACAGAAAAATGCCTTTGAAAACCAGCAGCAGAAAATCAAACAGACAGAGCGGTTCATCGAGCGTTTTCGTTCCAAAGCCACCAAAGCCCGGCAGGTACAATCCCGGGTAAAGTCCTTAGAGCGCATGGACAAAGTGGATGATGTGATAGAGGAAAATGCGAGGGTTAATTTCAAGTTCAATTTCAAAAATGCATCGGGCAGGACGGTTTCTGAACTGAAAAATGTATCCAAAGCGTATGATACGATAGAAATCCTTCGAGATACTTCAGCCATTATTGAAAGAGGGGATAAAATAGCTTTGATTGGAGCCAATGGGAAGGGGAAATCAACCCTGCTCCGCATTATTGCCGGTACCGAGAAAGTGAGTGGAGAACATAACCCTGGCTACAATGTAAACATGGCATTTTTTGCCCAGCATCAACTGGAAGCTCTGAATGTAAACAATGAAATTCTGGAAGAACTGAAACAGGAAGGCTCTGAAAAGACGGAACAAGAACTTCGCTCAGTGTTGGGTTGTTTCCTGTTCTCAGATGAAGAAGTATACAAAAAGATCAAGGTGCTTTCCGGGGGCGAAAAATCCAGGGTAGCACTGGCAAAAACGCTGATTTCAGAGGCTAATTTTTTACTGCTTGATGAACCAACCAACCACCTGGATATGCAATCGGTAAACATATTAGCCCAGGCGTTGCAGCAATACCAGGGGACTTTCGTGGTAGTTTCCCACGACCGGCAGTTTATTTCAGAAATCGCCAACAAAATCTGGTACATAGAAGATAAAGAGATTAAAGAATATCCGGGTACTTATGCTGAATTTGCATACTGGATGCAGCAAAAAAATGCAGCTTCGGCCTCTTCTGCTCCTGCCCAGCAAAAAAAAGAAAATAAAAAGCCTGCTCCCAAACCTGCCCAAAGCCCACAAAACCATGAGGTGCAAAAACAGCTAAAGCAACTGAAAAAAGAATTAGGAGCAGTAGAAGAGAAAATTGAAAAGCTGGAGAAAGAGAAACAGCATTTAGAAACTGAAATGGCAAAACCCGATGTATTTGGAGATGTTGCCAAACTGGAAGATTACACCAAAAAATTTGGTGAGGTTGATGCACAAGTTAAAAGTAACACCCAGAAATGGGAAGAGCTTGTAATGAAAATTGAAGATTTGGAAAAAGAATTATCAACCGATTAAATGAAATATCCAATGCTAATAGTTAAAAACTTTTCACTCGTATTCATAGGATTCATTTTTATCATTATTAGCTGTGTTCCAGTAACTCCCACGGGTTCTTCTTCCGGCACCAGCGCATTGTCAGTTACTGAAAATGGCGTTTATCAGAACCAAGTGTTTGATGAGAATATTAAAACGGTGCAAATTTACCGGCCCGATGAACCTTTCGTAGGGGCTGTTATACCTTTATCACAAGAGGCCAGGCTCAGGCTTGTATTTGATATACTGGAACGTGGCGATGCGTCTAATTATGATGAACTTTTTATAAAAATTATTCATTGCAATTCCGATTGGCGCCAATCCCAAATAAGCCCATTGGACTTTTTGAGTGAATTCAATGAGTTCAGGATTAATGAATATGAATTCTCAGTTGATACTAAAATTCCATATACACAATATCAGTTTATGTTACCCAGGGTAAAAATGCCCGGCAATTATATAGCATTGATTTATCGTAACCGTAACGAAAGTGATGTATTATTTACGCACCGCTTTTTAGTTTACCAAAACACAGTAGCCATTGGTGCCGAAATACTTCGTTCCAGTGGTATCAAGGAGCGGGAAACCCATCACCAAATTGAGTTTGTGGTGAACTATAGCAATTACAACATTCCCAACCCTCAAAATGACGTGCAGGTTGTATTACGCCAAAACCAGTGTTGGTACAATGCCATTGAAGGTTTACGCCCTACACAAATCAAAGAGGTTGACAAAGTACTGGAATATCGCCATTTTACCCTTGAAAACAATTTTGCTGCTGGTAACGAATACCGGTATTTTGATTTAAGGCTTACACGTGCCCTCGGGCAAAATGTTGGCAATATCAACAGAGACAAAACGCCTATTGAGGCTTATTTGCTCAAAGACGAAAGCCGGTTAGGACGCCCATACAGCCAATATGAAGATATAAATGGTTATTTTGCGGTAGGAACAACAGACACTGGCACCAGAAGCAGTCACCTGGAAGCTGATTATATTCAAACACACTTTTTCCTGGAGTCAGCACAGCCTGTAAATGGTGACGTATACATCACTGGTGAATTTAATAACCGGGTGCTTTCACCTGAAAACCAAATGAAATATGATGCTGAGCTGAAGGGATATATGTGCAGTTTAATTTTAAAACAAGGTTTTTATAATTATCAGTATTATGTTGCAAATGGTAACAACACTCCTTCTTATCATTTTGAAGGTAGCCATGACGAAACAGAAAATCAGTATGAAATATTGATTTATCATCGCCCCCTGGGCGCCCGTGCAGATTTGCTGGTAGGGTATAAAAGACTTGTGAGCGGTGCTTTTCGAAACTGATAAAATACTATTTATTATCAGTTACCGAATCGCTTTTCTCTACTTCATACTTCTCTGTATTCTTTCCAGGGTCTGCCTGTGCCAAATCCAACATACCAAATCCTTTGTGGGTATATAGCCCCAGTCCATTGGTAAAAACAAATTCTTGTACCTCTTTGGCCGCATATAAAGTGAACGGGAAAGTGTAGCCTCTCACTTCATATTTTACATCCTGATCGAATAGTGGATAGATTCGGGCAAACTTTTTTTGTTGCTCCCTTATTTTGTTCAGGTAATCGTTATCAGGCACAAGCTGGAATTTATAAAAGGAAGTTAGGTCTTCAGGTTTATAATTTCCCGACTTCTCCATGCGAATCATGGTTGAGTCGTACATCAGGTCAGAAAAAGCATCTGTCTGGGGAGAAATAAATTTTTTTGCCCGCTCATCATAAAAAGAGGGTTTTACCAATACCAGGGGCGAAAGACATACATATTTCATCATCCCTCCGGCTTCGGTGTGCACTTCTCTTTCAACAGCTTCTGGTATTAATACCATGGTTCCCACTTCAATTTGGGGAAGAGAAAATAAGTGCTTTAAAAAATAATCGATAAAGTCCTTATTAGCAGAGGAAATTACCAGCGTCACTCTGGTAGAATAAAAGTGCAAGCCATTCCTGCTTACCTTCGTTTGCCCCTTCAGTCCTGAAAAATTGTACAGGTCAGAGTCAATGAATTGCTTTTCTCCACCTTTCACCAAAATGCCTTTAACAATTTGAGCCAGCATGTACTGGTGATGGAAAGGAACATAAGATCCTCGGTTTTTTAAAATAAAAATGATACGTGCCCTCACTTTTTAAAAATTATATTAAAAAATTAAAGTATGCGAGTCAGGCTGTTTGTGTTAAACTGTGCAATACTAAAATTGAGATGACATCAAAGGTAATACTACAATTCAAATATGTAATTGCACAATCAAAAAATAATAATCCGAAAGTATAACTATTTTTTTAAGTAATTACAATATATTATGCAAAAAGCTTACATGAATTCGTAATTCAAAGAGTTTGTAGTTCTTAGCTTGTAGTTTCTTATTTAAAAATTCAAAACCTTAAACTTCAAACTCCAAAATAAAAACTCACACATTAAACCTAAAGTGCATAATATCACCATCTGATACTACATATTCTTTTCCCTCAATAGCTAACTTACCTGCTTCTTTGCATTTTAATTCACTGCCATATTTTTGATAATTTTCCAATTTGATGACTTCTGCCTTGATAAAACCTTTTTCAAAATCTGTATGAATCACACCTGCAGCCTGAGGTGCCCTCCATCCTCTTTCTATGGTCCATGCCCGAACTTCCTTTTCTCCGGCAGTAAAATATGTTATCAAATTGAGCAGCTTATAAGCTGCCTGGATAAGTTTATTCAAACCCGACTCTTTCATGCCATACTCCTCTAAAAATATGGGCCTTTCATCAGGATCTAATTCAGCAATTTGGGATTCAATGGAAGCACTCACCATAACAAGTTCGGCATGCTCATTGGCAATAGCTTCTTTCAATGCCTCTACATGCTGATTACCCGTATGTAAGGAAGCCTCGTCCACGTTGGCCACATAAATTACTGGTTTGTCGGTAAGTAAAAACAAGTCATCCAATAATTCCTTATCTTCTTTGGATACATCTATATTTCTGGCATTTTTTCCAGCTTCCAGTTCGCTTTCATAAACTTTCAGTACTTCAAGGGCTTTTCTCGATTTTGCATCTCCGGATTTGGCCGTCTTTGCAAACCTTTCAACCCGTTTTTTAACAGATTCCAAATCTTTTAATTGTAATTCCTGGTCTATAACTTCCTTATCAAAAACCGGGTCAACGCTACCTGCCACATGCACCACATTGTCATCTGCAAAACAGCGAATTACATGTACAATGGCATCTACCTCGCGAATATGTGCAAGAAACTGATTACCCAGGCCTTCCCCTTTACTGGCCCCTTTTACCAATCCGGCAATATCTACAAACTCTATGGTCGTTGGAGTCACCTTTTGGGGGTTTACCAATTCGGTCAATATGCGGAGGCGGTCATCAGGCACAGTTACCACTCCTACATTGGGTTCAATTGTACAAAAAGGGAAATTAGCTGCTTCGGCTTTGGCACTTGATAATGCATTAAATAGCGTAGACTTACCCACATTGGGCAAGCCTACAATACCACATCGTAATGACATCTAAAATATTTATTTTGCTTGAAAAACATAATACTGCTTGTATCCATTGTAAAGCTCTCCAAAAATCACCCGTATAACTGTATATACAGGTATTGCAGCAATCATACCCAGGATACCCGCCAGTGTTGCACCTGCAAAGATAACAAGAAATATCTCCAGTGGATGAGCTTTTACACTTTTTGAAAAAATAAGTGGTTGGATCAATAAATTATCAACCAACTGCACAATCGCAAAAACTGAAACTATCTTAATAACCAGAAAAATGATGGCGTTACCTTCCAGCTCAACGTCTCCTGTTGAAATGCCAACGGCTATCCCGAAAATTGTTCCAAGCAAAGGCCCGGCATAAGGTATTAAATTGGCTACGGCTGCAAAGATAGCAATTGTTAAGGCATATTTAACGCCTACAATGGTTAGCCCCAAAGAGGCAATACAAAAGATAGAAAGTATTTGTAGTAAAATGCCAATCAGGTAATTGGATAGCAAGTTTTCAATTTTGTGGATTACTACAATAAAAACTTCAAAATATTGATTTGGAATCAGCTTAATAATTTGCCTTCGAAAAATGCCGTGATCGTATAACAAAATGAAAGTAATAAAGGCTACTGCAATCACCCCCACGAATACGTTACCGGTAAAAGAAATCAGCTGGTTGAGAATTTCACCAAAACTTATAGATTGTACCAGTTCCAAAAAATTACTTCTGAGTGATTCAACAATAAAACCTTCTGCCTGGGCTGTCAGTTTATACTTGATAAAGTATTGCTCAATTGATTGAAGCGGGGAACTTATCCTGTCGTAAATATTTTCGTAATCGAGGCGTGTAATTACATTAATTTGCTCAGTAATTAATGGGATAAACAGTATTACAAATAATGATATGATAACAATAATAGCAGCAAATGAGAAAATGACTGCAAAAAACCGAGGGATTTTGACGCCGAAAAGATGAACCTGGTTGATTTTATTGGCAAGAGGAGTAAAAATTGTTGATAGTATCAACGAAATGATAACATAGCTGAAAATCGTAGAAAAAACCCAGGCTAAGAATATAAAACTGCACAGTATCAGTAAAAAATAGAGAAATGTTTTATTGAGCACAGCAAAGTTCAATTAAAGAATGAACCTCATATAAAAAACAAAGCCCAGGAAATAATTCAAGGGCTTTTCAATATTTTCTTTCTAAAAATTTAATAGCTCAACTCATCATCAATACTGGTTTTCTCTTCCTTATTGTTCTCGTACTGATTAAAATCATACTCAGGCATCAACTCTTCTTTCACATGTCCGATGGTTTCTTGCAAGGCATTCAAAAACTTGTTAAAATCTTCTTTGTAAAGGAAGACTTTGTGTTTCTCATAAAAATACCCATCATCTTTGTACCTTCTTCGACTCTCAGTAATGGTCAGGTAGTAATCGTTGGAACGGGTTGACTTAATGTCGAAGAAATAAGTACGTTTACCAGCCCTTACTCGCTGAGAATAAATTTCATTCCTTTCTTTTTCTTGATGTTCTTCCACAATGCCAATGGTTTTAGTTTGTTGTATAAATCTTGATTATAATATTTACAAGTTTTAAATATAGTGCAATTCATTTAACTATTACAAGCAAAAATTCACTTTTCTGGATAATTACCAACTATTTGGGCATTTGCTGATGTTTCAATTCTAAATTTTTTACAAAATATTATACATTTGAAAATAACGCTTCACTTTTTTTTAGCTTTACGCATGGAAATCAAATTATCAGAAATAAGGGAGTTTGGCAATATTGAGCTATTGGCCAGGCAATTGGTGGAAGGGTTCATCACCGGGTTGCACAAATCTCCATATCACGGCTTTTCAGTTGAATTTGCCGAGCACCGCTTGTACAATACAGGTGAAAGCACCCGACATATTGACTGGAAAGTATTTGCCCGTACCGACAGGCTTTATACCAAAGTGTACGAAGAAGAAACGAATCTCAGATGCCGCCTGGTGATAGACAACTCATCCTCTATGTACTACCCCCGGGAAAATAATGGTAAAATAACTTTCAGTATTTTAGCAGCTGCTGCCCTGGCCCATTTGTTGCAAAAACAAAGAGATGCCGTTGGGTTATGTGTATTTTCTGAGTCAGTCGAGCAACAAACACAAGTGAAGTCTACATCTTCTCATTTGCACAAGCTGTTTCTACTGTTAGAAGGGCTACTGAAAGAACAGGCCCAAATGAAAAAAACGGCACTGGCTACTGTGCTGCACCAGGTTGCTGAACAAATACATAAAAGATCGCTGGTTGTCATTTTCAGTGATATGTTTGAGAATCAGGCAGAAGCAGAGCAAATGTTTTCCGCTTTACAACACCTCAAGCACAACAAACATGAAGTGCTGTTATTTCATGTTACTGACCACAAGACAGAATTGCTCTTCGATTTTGATGAGAGGCCTTACGAGTTTATTGATGTAGAAAGGGGCGAGCGCCTCAAATTACAGCCTTCGCAGGTGAAAGAGGCATACCAGAAACACATGCGTGAATACTATCAGGAATTAAAAATAAAGTGCGGTCAGGCAAAAATTGATTTTATTGAAGCTGACATCAGTGAGGGGGTTCACCAAATTCTACGCTCGTACCTGATCAAAAGGACACGGATGAAGTAAAAAAGTGAGCCCGAAAGAACTCACTTCATTTTTTGATACTGTAAAACGGCTCAGCGAGCCGTGCTACAAAAATCAAATGATAAAATTTTTTCAAAATTATCATTATTCTCCATGCATCCATTCTTTCTTGGCAAGGAGTTCGTCTTCTGTTTCTTCATTATCCGGATCGGGCACGCAGCAATCTACAGGGCAAACGGCTGCACACTGGGGTTCTTCATGAAACCCGGTACATTCCGTACATTTTTCAGTAACTATATAATAAAACTCATCCGACACCGGTTCCTGAGGATCATTTCCGTCCAGTACAGTGCCATCTTCAAGCTCTACCTCCTGCAATTCTGTGCCATCTGCCCAAGACCACTCAACACCACCTTCGTATATAGCAGTATTGGGGCATTCCGGTTCGCAGGCACCACAATTGATGCACTCGTCTGTTATCATTATTGCCATAACAACGTTCTGGTTTTTATTTCCAAATATGTTTTCGAATTATTAAACAAAGTAAATAAACTTTAGTTTCGCTAACAAAATATTTCTCAAATAATAAAAGAATGATAAAGTTAACTGATAGAGTAAATGCCTTTTCGGCAGTAGGAAAGATTTTGGAGAAAATGGATGAAAAAGAGCTCCTGGAAATTTTCAGGAACGCCCATGCAGAAAACCACTGGTTTACAGCTGAAAATGTTGACCTTGCGTTGCGTGGTGTTCAAAAATACCTGGAACCTGCCCAATTAAAAGAATGGACATCCTCCCTTCCGGAAGAAAATACCCATCCCAAAGAAATAGGAATAGTAATGGCAGGCAATATTCCCCTGGTAGGTTTCCACGATTTCCTTACTGTCCTTATCAGCGGACATATTGTACGGGCCAAGCTGAGTTCCCAGGATTCCTTTCTGATAAAATATATTGCAGGCCTGCTTTTAGAAATGGACCCCCGCTTCAAAAACTTTATCCGATTTGAAGAAAGATTGAATAATACCGATGCCATCATCGCGACCGGTAGCGATAACTCATCTCGGTATTTTGAGTATTACTTTGCCAAAATTCCGCACATCATCCGAAAAAACAGGACTTCAGTAGCTATTTTGACTGGCGATGAAAGTGAAGAAGCTTTGGAAAAGCTGGGAAATGACATTTTTCAATACTTTGGACTGGGATGTAGAAATGTTTCTAAAATTTATATTCCTGAAAAATATAAGTTTCCGGTTTTTTTTGAAGCCATACAGGGCTTTTCAGAAGTTATTCATCACCACAAATACAACAATAATTATGATTATAATAAGTCAATATATCTGGTAAATAAAGAACCTCACCTGGATAATGGCTTTTTATTGATGAAAGATACTGAGCTACTGGTTTCGCCCATTGCCGTTCTTTATTTCGAATATTATACATCAGAGGAAGATTTAAAGAAAAAAATTGCTGCCAATGATAGTAAAATCCAATGTATTGTAACTGATGAAGCATGGTTCCCACAAAGCATTCCTTTTGGCCAAGCCCAGCGACCCGGTTTGTGGGATTATGCAGACGGGGTGGATACGTTGGCATTTGTAAGCTCATTGTAAAGTAGCAGTTGGCAGCGGCAATTGGCAGTCATTCTTAACTTCCTACTGCTGCTGCCTACTTAAACTACGGCCTTCTTCCCCTCCACAACTCAAGCCAACCGGTAAAGGTGCCGCCCCCGTTGGGTAAAATCAGCCTGTAGAAATACATTCCTTCAGGGCTTTCTCCTCCGTTCCAGGGTAGGGCGTTTGAGTAATTATCAGACTCGTAAATGATATTTCCCCATCGGTTGGTGATGATCATGTTGGCTCCTTCATCACCGTTCAGGAACAAGTCGAGGTTTACGATTTCAAACGCGTCATTTTCCCCGTCATTATTCGGGGTAAAAATATTGGGTATGAACAGTTCTCCGGTATATTTCACAACTACATCTTCAACGATAGAACATCCAAACACATCCCTTACTTCAACTTTGTAATTGCCCAATGCCATGTCCTCAAACACATACTCATAGGGGTCAACAAACGGATTGCTATTCACGATTTCTACCCATTCGGTAGAGTCGCCCTCAGGATTGCTGAGCATGCGCACTTTATAGGGTTTCCCTCCCCCGGTAATATCAGTAACTATTATATCTCCTAACGGATTATCTACCGTTACTTCTACTTCTTGCTGAATTGATGCATTCAGCAATTGATCTGGCCCTACAATGGTAATGGCAGGAGAGTTTTCGGTAACTGTAATTCCACCACATACATTTTGCTCCTGTACCAGTTGCACCTGATAATCGCCATAGCCCAAATCATTGAACAAATGTGTGGAAGGAATGAAATTATATGTTTTTGACTCCCACGGCTCGGTATCCCCGGCAAGGTACAAATGCAGGGTAAAGGGCGTGTCTTCAGAAGCCTCAATGTTTGATACAGTAATGACACCCCCTTCTCCAAAACATTGAATATGGCTTACGGTATGGTCAAAACTTGCTTCCACAATTTCCCCGTTAGGAATACCCACATTCCGTGTTCCCGGACAAGCCTTCGTATCAGCCGAATGCACTTCAATTTCATAATCTGTGGCCAAAGGCAAACCAGTCAGTGTAGTTGTGTTCAAGCCGGCATCAATGGTTGCTTTAGCTACGGTATCAGCCGGGTTTTCACTGCTGATGGCAAATACCTGATATGGCCCGGTTGCTGTTGTTGCCACATCCAGCGTTACCAATAAATCAGCTTCCTGCACCGGGTCATCACATCCCGGCATAGTAATGCCCACACTGCTAATGATTACTGAGTTTTCACCAATAGAGAATGTAGCCTGGCAAGAGGGCGAGCCTGAATTATCGATTACCTGATATTCGTATTCACCGGAAGGCAAACCGCTGAAGGTAACCGAACCTGTTTCCGTATCTGACATATCAATCAACCCATCGGTGCTTACGATGCGGAAGTTGTATTCCACTGCTTCCCCGCCGATTACAGTAAGCGTAACACTACCGCCTCCATTCTCGCAATCAAAAGGCGTGGTAGCAATGTCTACACTCTTATTTCCAAGCACACATAAGTCAGTGTTACCGGAGCCACCACCACTACAATTGTTAGCTACCGTTATGTTAAGCGTTTCTATGGGAAGTCCTGTTACTGAGTTTTGCACGTAAATAGTATAATTACCAGCACTCAGGTCGTTGGCCTGCATCATGTCTACACCAATGGTATTCCCAACAGGATCTACCCAAATGAATGAGTAAGAGATATCATCCATACAAGTAGCAGACAGGTCTAAAGTAATGCTGCCGTCACTACCTTCACATGATTCAGCTTGTGTGGTAATTTTGATATTATTTTGGGCTGCAATGGTTTTGGTGATTTCCATTACCTCATTACACCCTACACCCGCCTGGAAATCTTTGATGAAGATAGTATACTCTCCCATCGCCAGATCGTCAAAAGCATACACCAACCCGGAAGAAGAACCACCACTATTCCAACCGGCCGTGGTATCTATTGAATACTGAAAACGGGAAGCATCTACGCCTGATCCAGGTAGCAAATTGATGAGGAAAGCCCCATCTTCTCCGCCCGGGCAGTTTACGTTTACAGGGTCTATCGTGAATTTGGCTAAGTCAAGGCCACAGCCTGCACCGCAAACTGTTTTGGCAAACACACTGATGGTTGTGTCTTTTTCACAACCCGTTACATCATCACGAATCGTAACATTATAATCACCCGCTATCAGGTTTTGGGTGCTGGAAGTGGTAAGGTCACCAGAAAAGCTATATGTATTGGGTCCGGAAACGGTAATGTCAATCGCTCCGTCATCAGTAGCCCCACAGCTAACTGAATCTACAACCACCGAATAAGTAAAGCTTACATTATTCTGCACGGTGAAAGTAGTATCCCTGCTACATCCGGCGGCATCGGTAATGGTTACCAAATAAGCACCTTCTGTCAGGTTATTGTTGTTACCTTCTACAAGGTCGCCACCGATGGTATAAGTTCCGGTTCCATCCACTACTACATCTACACTTCCTGTTCCGGCATTGCAGTTGTCATTGGTAACTAATGAGCCTGCAAAAGTGAAGTCGGTTGGACTGGCGATATTTACAGTAAATTGTGCCGTACAATTATTGGTGGTATCTGCAATATCTACTGTGTAATCCCCTCCTTCTGTCAGTCCAAATATATCTTTGGTGTTGGCCGTATACCCGGCAGGCCCCGTCCAACTGAAGGTATAATTACCACTTCCTCCGGTAACTGTGAGGTCAACAGAACCCGTTCCGTTTTCACAGGTGATATTTTCTTTATCTATGGAAGCAAACAGGGTAGTGCCTACGCCTACGGAAACCATTGCAGTATCCATACATCCTGTTACGTTATCCATGATTACCACACTATAGTTGCCCTGCGCCTGGTTTTGGATTTCTGTTACAAAGTCCCCGGTAAATGCAGAGAATGAAGCAGCGCCACCAATTTTGTACAGATAATTACCATTGCCAGAGCCTCCTGAAATCACAAATACTACAATGTTCCCATCGGTATCCCCTTCACAGGTTACATTGCCACCTACAGCCGCCGCATCAAAACCACAAGCAAAACCACACTGCGCAGGTAAAAGTGTTCTAACAATTGTTGTATCAGAGTTACCACTGACACCACAATCATTTTCTGCTCTTACACGGTAATAAATTGAATCTCCGGAAGCTAAACCACGAATCACAAAACTATTGCTTGCCACCACAGAGTCCTGCACATGGAAAGTAGCAAAATTATCTAAAGAAACGTCTATTCGGTAAGTAGTTGCATCTGGTACATTATTCCAGTTGGCTACCAACGTATCACAACCAATACCGGAAGCTCCGGCTGTTACGTCTGGTGCAATGGGTATATCTAGTGTATTGGCCGATACAGTATCCGAATAATCAGTTGTACCACAAGCCAATACAGCACGGACCCGGTAATAAACAGTATCATTCATGCTCAGGCCGCCAATCGTATCAGAAACGGCTGCACCCATACTTTTATCCTGAAATACAAATGTATTGAAGTTATCCAAAGAAACATCCAACAGGTAATCTGTGGTTCCAGCAACCGGGTTCCAATTCACAACCATACTGTCACAGCGTATATCAGTGGCTCCTACGGTTACATCCGGTGCCAGAGGCACATCAGAAGTAATTACCATGGCGGTATCAGAATAGATAGAGTTTCCACATGTAGCAACCGTTCTTACCCGGTAATACAAAGTATCCTGGGCTGATAAGCCCCTGAGCGTATCACTGGTAGCTACGCCAATATTTTTATCCTGGAAGACAAAAGTGGCAAAATTAATATCTTCAGACACATCCAGCAGGTAATCCGTAGCATCGGTAACAGCGTTCCAGTTTACGACCAAACTATCGCAGCCAATATCAGAAGCGCCCGAGGTAACCGGAGCATCCGGAAGATCGAGGGTATTTGTAATGACCGTATCTGAATTCGTGGTAAGCCCACAGTTTGTAAGTGCCCGCACCCGATAATATACAGTATCCCCTAATCCTAAACCACTGATTGTATCGCTTAAAGCTAAACCAACGTCTTTATTATCAAACCCTGTTTCAGTGGTTACAAAATTATCAAGCGATACATCCAGCATATATTTTTTGGCTCCTGGCACCACGCCCCAGTTCATGATCATTCCATCACAACTTATTTCAGTGGCACCTACACTCACATCTGGTGGAGCAGGAACATCAGCTGTTGTAGTAGATATTGTATCAGAATTTGCAGTAGGCCCACAGTCTGTAATCGCCCGCACCCGCACAAAAATGGTCTGATTGGGATTTAGGGCCGCTATGGTATCTGCAGTGTTTGCTGTACTAAAAGTATTGGAAACCGAAGCGAAGTTATTATAAGAAAGATCCAGTTCGTAACCGGTGGCCCCGGCCACATTGCCCCAGCTCACTATCACGCTATCACATTTTACTTCAGAAAAGCCAAATGGTGCTGAGCTGATATCCGGGGCAGCTTCGTTGGGCAATGTATTCACTTCGGCCGTGTCAGAATTGGCGGTGGCACCACAGGCTGTAATGGCCCGTATCCGGTAATAAATGGTATCACTGGCAGATAAACCAGGAATGGTATCGCTCAGGTTGGTGCTAACATCCTTATCCTGAAAACCAGCCAGGAAAGTGGTGAAGCTAATATCTTCTGCTACATCAAGGCGGTAGCCAGTGGCCCCGGCAGATGCATTCCAGCCAATTACCAAACTATCACAGGTTACATAGCTGACCCCGGCGGTAACGGGTGCAGGGTCACCGGTGGCAGGCTCGGTAATTTCAAAGGTAGTGGAATCTTCACAGCCGGAATTATCGGTAATCTTCAATTGATAAATACCGGCAAGTTGCCCTGTAATTTCTGTTACATTGCCTACCTCACTGCTTGGCACAGGATTCCCTCCTGCATCTGTCCATTCAAAACTTGCATAAGGTTGTGTACCGCCACCTACTTCAACGCTAATTTCACCTGTTGAGCCGCCTTTACAGGTTACATCCGTAATATTCACATTAGAATAGGTAATGGCAGCTGGTTCGGTCACCAAAACTTGCTTGCCATTGGTAGCACAAATATCAGTAGCCCCTAAGGTCAGGTCTTTTACACTTACAAAGTAAAGGTCTGCCCCCAAGCCGATAAGGTCATAAGATACAGTGCCCGCTGAAATTGGAATTTGAACGTGCTGCTGGATGGTATCCCCTGTCCTGTTCACAGCAAAAAGCTCATAATTTCCTCCTCCGATCGTTGTGGCCGCACCTGCTGTAATTTCAACAGTAACCGCGCCTGTAGAATCACCTTCACAATCTATGTTAGATGTGGTGAAGTTAATAATAGGCGAATTGGGCTGCGAGCTGGGTATGGCTCCGGCTCCCTGACTGAAACAGCCCATCGTATCTGTTACTACCACGGTGATGATACCTCCAGGATTGATAGCATCAGACAAAGGAGAGTTAGTGGTATGGGTTACATTATCAATGGTCCACTCGTACGTATAATCAGAAAATGCAGCAGCAAAACCACCCGAAACGAAAGCGGTAATCGCACCACCCGGGGGATCATCACAGTTATCTCCGGCCGTATAAGCAGAAAGCCCACCTCCTAAGTTTACTGAAATAGGGCCACCAAAGGTAATCTCAACAGTATCTTTGGAAACACATCCTCCGTTGGTGATTTCCCACTCAATTTCATAAGTCCCGGCAGCATCGGCTTCCATCAGGCTTGTGGGTGATGCAGCATCAGCAAAAGTTAAAGTACCCGTACCGCTTACCTGTGTCCACAGACCTGTACCCACAGCGGGAATATTTCCATATAAGTTAATGCCCAAATCACAAGCCAGGGAATCCGCCCCTGCATTGGCAGCTGTAGGCCCTGCACTTACGTTTACGGTTACGACGGCAGTGGCGTCAGCGCATCCTACACCTCCGGTAACTGTGTAGGTGAAATTATAGGTGCCTGCCCCAATGGCAGAAGGGTCAAAAATGCTACCTGTTAAGGCCAGTGTATTATCATCGTCATTCCAGGTGCCTCCTGCATCTGGAGAACCTCCCAGGTTAGCGGCTAAATCTACAGCTGTTACAGTTTCACATACTGTAATGATGGAGTCAGCGCCTGCATTAGGTGCCGGAAGCACATTTACTGTAATAACGGCCGAAGAATCGGGGCATGAAACTGAACCAGCTACCGTATATGTAAAGTCATAGGTGCCTGCTCCCGCATTTTGTGCATTGAATGTGTTACCAGTAAGTTCACCTGTTGTATCATCGTCATTCCAGGTGCCTCCGGGTTGGGCAGAGCCTGTCAGGGCAGTAGAAAGATCAAAAGCAGCTTCCGTTTCGCAAATATCTACTGTATTATTTTCACCAGCGTCCGGAGTTGCAATAACTTCTACCGTTACTGTTGCCATATCATTGCCACAACCAGCAGCACTTACCGTATAGGTAAAATTGTAAGTTCCGGGAACTGCTATGGCAGTAGCGTCAAAAATTCCCAGTGTCAAAGCCCCTGTACCATCATCATCATTCCAGGTTCCGCTTCCATCAGGTGTCCCGCCCAGATTGGCAAATAAATCAACAGAATTATCGGTTTCACAAACAGTAATGAGATTATTATTACCCGCATCCGGTGCAGTTACCACATTCACCGTAATCACCGCTGATGAATCAGCACATGTTCCCCCACCTGAAATAGTGTATGTAAAATGCCATGCTCCTACCCCTGCACTACTGGCATTGAAATTATTGCCGCTCAGGGCTCCTGTTCCGTCATCATCATTCCAGGTTCCACCCGGCTGCGCTGTGCCTGTTAGGGCAGTTGTTAAGTCAAAAGCGGTTTGTGTAACACACACAGTTACTGTGCTATCGTTACCTGCGTCAGGTATTTCATTTACAGTTACGCTTACAACCGAAGTATCATTATCACAGCCTGTTGCTGAAACAATGTATCTGAAGTCAAAGGTACCTGCCGCTGTCAAAGTAGCATCAAAAAGGCTACCTGTTAAGGCCCCTGTTCCATCAATGTCTTCCCATACACCACCACCATCGGGTATCCCGCCCAGATTGGCAAATAAATCAACAGAATTATCAGTTTCACAAGCAATAATGGCATTATCATCCCCGGCATCCGGTGCTGTTACCACATTCACCGTAATTACAGCCGAAGAATCAGGGCATGCACCTGTTCCTGAAACCGTATAAGTAAACTGCCAGGTACCTACGCCAGCACTACTGGCGTCCAAAATATTTCCAGTCAATGCGCCAGTGGCATCGTCATCATTCCAGGTTCCTCCAGCTTGGGCTGTGCCTGTTAGGGCAGTCGTAAGGTCATAAGTAGTTTGTGTAACACATACCGTTACTGTACTATCGTTACCTGCGTCTGGTATTTCATTTACAGTTACACTAACTATCGAAGTATCATTAGTACATCCTGCAGCACTCACCACATACCTAAAGTCAAACGTTCCGGCTGCAGCTAAAGACGCATCAAATAAGTTTCCTGTTAAGGCCCCTGTTCCATCAATATCTTCCCAGATACCGCCGCCATCAAAAGGGCCACCAATACCTGTGAATAAATCAACTGCTGTTTCATTTGTACAGGCATCCAGGCTACCATCGGCACCGGCATTAGGCGCGTTTACCACCGTAACTGTGATGGTCGCAGATGAATCTGCACAGGGAGCTGTACCAGTTACTGTATATGTGAAATTATAAGTACCTACTCCGGCAGCTTGTGCATTGAATATGTTACCTGTAAGTTGACCAGAGGCATCATCATCTGTCCACGTACCTCCAGCTTGGGCAGATACACTCAATCCGGTTGTCAAATCCAAAGCAGTTTCTGCAGTACAGGCATTTAACGTACCGTTTTCGCCAGCATCTGCCAGGCCTGTTACATTAACTGTAACAGCAGCTGTGTCTTCAGGACAACCTGTTCCTGAAACTAAATAGCGAAACACAAATGTACCTACACCAGCTGCACTGGCATCAAAAGTAGCCCCGACTGCATTGTCCCCGGCATCTATCCAGTTACCTCCTCCATCGGGGGTACCTAACAAACTGCCAAATAAATCAACACTCGTCTCGGTCTCACATACTTCTACCGTATTGTCATCACCTGCATCGGGGGCCGTGTTTACATTCACTGTTACTGCTGCCGTATCCTCAGGACAGCCTGTGCCATTCACCAGATAACGGAATACAAATGTACCTACACCAGCTGCACTGGCATCAAAAGTAGCACCCACTGCATTGTCCCCGGCATCTATCCAGTTACCTCCTATATCGGGCGTGCCTCCCAGGTTGCCAAATAAATCTACGCTTGTTTCGCTTTCGCATACATCTATTGCATTATCATCTCCTGCTACCGGAGCAGTATTCACATTTACCGTTACTGCTGCGGTATCTTCAGGACACCCAGTTCCTGAAACAAGGTAACGAAATACAAATGTACCTACGCCTGCTGTATTTGCATCAAATGTTGCTGCTACTGCATTATCACCCGCATCTATCCAGTTTCCTCCTCCATCGGGGGTGCCCAGCAAACTGCCAAATAAATCAACACTCGTTTCTGTTTCACATACTTCTATCGTATTGTCATCGCCTGCATCTGGAGCCGTGTTTACATTCACTGTTACTGCAGCCGTATCCTCAGGGCAACCCGTGCCACTTACGATATATCTAAATGTATAACTCCCTGCTCCTGCTGCATTTGCATCAAAGGTAGCACCAACCGCATTATCGCCTGCATCTATCCAGTTACCTCCACCATCGGGGGTACCTCCTAAATTACCAAATAAGTCTACACTCGTTTCTGTTTCACAAACCTCTATCGTATTGTCATCACCTGCATCGGGGGCCGTGTTTACATTCACTGTTACTGCAGCTGTATCCTCAGGGCAACCCGTGCCATTCACCAGATAACGGAATACAAATGTACCTACACCAGCTGCACTGGCATCAAAAGTAGCACCAACCGCATTATCTCCGGCATCTATCCAGTTGCCACCTCCATCGGGGGTACCTCCTAAATTACCAAATAAGTCTACACTCGTTTCTGTTTCACATACTTCTATCGTATTGTCATCACCTGCATCGGGGGCGGTATTAACATTCACTGTTACTGCTGCCGTATCCTCAGGACAACCTGTTCCTGAAACTAAATAACGAAACACAAATGTACCTACGCCAGCTGCACTGGCATCAAAAGTAGCACCTACTGCATTATCGCCTGCATCTATCCAATTACCTCCTCCGTCGGGTGTACCTAACAAACTACCAAATAAATCTACACTTGTCTCGCTCTCACAAACTTCTATCGTATTGTCATCGCCTGCATCGGGGGCCGTGTTTACATTTACGGTTACTGCTGCAGTATCTTCAGGGCAGCCAGCGCCGTTCACCAGATAACGGAAAACATAAGTGCCCACTCCTGCTGTACTGGCATCAAAAGTAGCACCCACTGCATTATCTCCGGCATCTATCCAGTTGCCACCTCCATCGGGGGTACCTCCTAAATTACCAAATAAGTCTACACTCGTTTCTGTTTCACATACTTCTATCGTATTGTCATCACCTGCATCGGGGGCGGTATTAACATTCACTGTTACTGCTGCCGTATCCTCAGGACAACCTGTTCCTGAAACTAAATAACGAAACACAAATGTACCTACGCCAGCTGCACTGGCATCAAAAGTAGCACCTA
The DNA here is from genome assembly GCA_965230065.1 of Cyclobacteriaceae bacterium. Classification (GTDB taxonomy): domain Bacteria; phylum Bacteroidota; class Bacteroidia; order Cytophagales; family Cyclobacteriaceae. The sequence goes on from OZ245942.1 coordinate 6,772,221, forward strand.
CTGCATTATCGCCTGCATCTATCCAATTACCTCCTCCGTCGGGTGTACCTAACAAACTACCAAATAAATCTACACTTGTCTCGCTCTCACAAACTTCTATCGTATTGTCATCGCCTGCATCGGGGGCCGTGTTTACATTTACGGTTACTGCTGCAGTATCTTCAGGGCAGCCAGCGCCGTTCACCAGATAACGGAAAACATAAGTGCCCACTCCTGCTGTACTGGCATCAAAAGTAGCACCCACTGCATTGTCCCCGGCATCTATCCAGTTGCCTCCACCATCGGGTGTTCCTAACAAACTGCCAAATAAATCAACACTCGTTTCTGTTTCACATACTTCTACCGTATTGTCATCACCTGCATCGGGGGCAGTGTTTACATTCACTGTTACTGCTGCCGTATCCTCAGGGCAGCCTGTACCACTTACAATATATCTAAATGTATAATTTCCTACTCCTGCCACACTTGGGTCAAATGTAGTCCCCACCGGATTGTCTCCTGCATCTATCCAGTTACCTCCACCATCGGGGCTTCCTCCTAAATTGGCGAATAGGTTAACATTAGTATCAGTTTCACATACATCTATTGTATTGTCATCACCTGCATCGGGGGCGGTATTAACATTCACCGTAATATTATCAGTACCCGTACACCCTTTATCATCAGTTACAGTGTAGGTCAGGTTAAAGGTACCGGTTGCACCGGAATTAAAAGTTGGATTTTCTATGTTGGTAGCAGAAAGAGGGCCGGTATCGCCTGTCCAGGCATGGGTGGTATACACTGTGGTTCCCCCGGCTGGGTTTCCATTTAAAACAAGGTCCTCGCCTATACAAGCTTCTGCCGGAGCCGGACTGATGGTGGCGGTAGGCGCCACGGCATCATCAACTACCTCTATACCGGCTGTATCTTTAACACATCCATTGGTATCCCTGATGCGGATGGTATACAATCCATCTTCCAAATTGCTAAAAACAGGGGAAGCCTGATAGCTGCCCCCGGCATTTATGGAATATTCATAGGTGCCTGTTCCTCCGCTTAAAGCTCCTGTTAAGTCAATTTCACCATCAAAAGGGCCGGTACATTGGGTATCTCCTGTAGTAGCTACAAATGCAGGGTCAACTATAATTTCTGTAGCCGCATCAATTCTCACAGCAGTATTTGGCAAACCTGAGTGGTTTAAACCGTACGTTGATGAAGGTGATGGTGAGCCACAAGCACCGCCACTTAATACCAATGCGTAATCTCCGGGAGGCACACTCTCAAAAAACACTGAATCTGCACCTATGGTAGGAGCTGGCACTGAGTTTAAGAAAGCTGGATTATTATCGTCATATACAAAAGCCGCAATATCAAAATCATACAACTGTACCCGGTAATCAAAAGCAGAAGGGAAAGTGCCATCTGTAAATTTAAAAGTAATGGTACCATCATCGGCCTGATAGCATAACTCATCGGTTTTTGTAACCACTTCACTACCCGGCGTTGGACACTGGGCATAAACTGAAACTGTCGATAACAGTGCGACAAAAAATATCAACACTGATTTCCATCTAAATATATTTTGTATAAAATGTTTCATGGGATACCTGGGCTGAAGTTTATTGATTTTCTGTTACCGCATACTGTTGTTGGTCGCAAGCACCTCCGTGTAAAAGCAATACATACTTTCCTTCGGGCAAACCTGTAAATCGAATGCGACTGTTTTCTACTACAGGGTCTTGTATTATATTCAGAAAATCCGGATGGTTATCGTCGTGAACAAACCGTTTACTTTCCTGCTCATAAAGCCTGATTCTGTAGTTGGAGCCTGTGGGGATATCACCTTCCGTAAATTGAAAAATGATTTCACCCTCATTTGCCTGAAAACTTTTTGCCTCAGATTGTTGAATTTTTGTATGGACAGGCGAAGGACATTGCCCGAAAGCCGGGGCACACAATGCCAGAAAGAACATTCCACCTATTATTCCAGAAAAAAATGCATTCAACTGTATCATAAAAAAATAGTTAGTGAATGGGTTTGTATACCGCAGCAACCTGCAAAAAGGATAAAAATGTTACAAGGAACCGATTTCCTGAGATTTCTGATACTGTTGAGAAATTCCCCTTATACTGTACATTATCCATTTTGAAGTTATTGCTTTATCTTATCTACCCTAAACCCTTCATTTATTGAGTTTTATGGTATTTAATTAAGATTTTATATACTTCTATACCTAAATATAATTGAATTGGCAGAGATTTAATTATTGGGGCAAAGTGAGGGGTGAAACGGCATGTATTATTTACTACCTAAATGAATGTAGCCATTCTTTTACTAATAACTAACGCATATTTTTAACTTGATGTAAGGTCTGGTTTGCTGAAAGGAATGTATGGAAAATGAAAGCTTTAATAGCTTTTTCTCCTAGCGGGGTTTCTCGCAGAAAGCCTACAATCGGGAGGGCACGCGGGGTTGCTTGCAGCAGCCCCCGCTTAGACTGAGAAGGGTTCGGCTTTGTAAAAAAACAAAGGACACAAAAAAACCGGAGAGTATCTTTCTCCGGTTTTAAACAAAAGGTTGGTAAACAACTATTATCAAGCTGTCTGATATATTACAGGTTGCCTTTTTTCATCTCATTCACTGCATGGTCACAGGCACGGGCTGTGAGGGCCATGTAGGTAAGCGAAGGATTTACGCAAGAAGCGGAAGTCATGCAGGCACCGTCTGTTACAAACACGTTGGGTGCGGCATGCACCTGATTCCATTTGTTCAGCACCGAGGTTTTGGGGTCGCGCCCCATCCGGGCGGTTCCCATTTCATGAATGCCCAGTCCGGGTGCACCGATGTTATCATAAGTGCTCACGTTCCTAAATCCGGCCGCTTCCAGCATTTCAGCGGCATCATTGGCCATATCTGGTCGCATAGCCATTTCATTTTCCTTAAATTCGCAATCGAAAGTTAGGGTAGACTGTCCCCACTTATCGGTTACCTCTTTGTTTAGCATTACCTTGTTTTCGTGATAAGGCAGGCATTCAGCAAAAGCGGTCATGCCCATGCGCCAGGTACCGGGGGTGGTCAGGCTGTCTTTCAACTCCTGTCCAAAGCTCATTTCCGCTACGCCACTTCTCCAGTCTAACCGGCTGGCACCGCCCTGGTAACCATATCCCCTTACATAATCCTGTTCCTGTTCTTTGATATTCCGGAAACGGGGAATGTAAATACCATTGGGCTTACGGCCGTAGTAATATTTATCAGTAAACCCATCAAATTCGCCACTTGCCCCGGTCCTGAAGTGATGGTCCATGAGGTTATGCCCCAACTCACCGCTATCATTGCCCAATCCATTGGGAAAACGATCGGAAGTAGAGTTCATCATGATAAAAGTAGAACCCAGTGCCGATGCATTCAGGAAAACAATATTGGCATAAAACTCAATCATTTCATTGGTTTCGGCATCAATTACCCGCACCCCGGTAGCTTTGCCTGTCGCTTCATCATAAATGACAGAATTCACGATGGAAAAAGGGCGAAGCGTTAGGTTACCGGTTTTGGCCGCGGCAGGAATGGTGGCGGAATTACTACTAAAGTATCCCCCATACGGACAGCCCCTGATACAAAGGTTCCGGTACTGACATTGTCCGCGCCCGTTGTGCGGTTGGGTTAGGTTGGCAGTACGGCCAGTAGTTACTACCCTTCCGCCAAAGCTTTCGGCTACTTTATCACGGAAACGTTCTTCCAGGCAATTCATGGGCATTGGGGGCAGGAATTTCCCGTCAGGAAGCTGGGGAAGTCCTTCCGGTGTGCCATTGATCCCGGCAAACTGTTCTACATAATCATACCAGGGTTCTATATCTTTATAGCGTATCGGCCAGTCTACGGCAATCCCTTCTTTGGCATTGGCCTCAAAGTCAATATCGCTCCAGCGGTAAGAGTGCCGGCCCCACATCAATGAACGCCCACCAACATGATAGCCACGCATCCAGTCAAAACGTTTGATTTCGGAATAGGGGTTTTCCTGGTCATTAACAAACCAATGTTTGGTAGACTGACGAATGGTATACCCCGTTCGCATTTGCTTGTGGTATTTCTCTTTATCTTCTTCTGTTGGGCGGTCGGCATAAGGAAGCTCCCAGGGGTTTTTGGTAGCCGTGGGGTAGTCTTTCACATGTTCTACATCACGTCCCCTTTCCAGCATAATAGTTTTCAGCCCTTTTTCCGTCAATTCTTTAGCTGCCCAGCCACCACTGATGCCAGAACCTACTACTATGGCATCGTAGGTATTTTGTTGTTTCGCTTTTATATTCAGATTCATTGTTTTTCGTTATTTTGATCGGTGCTTGGTGTTTGAGGTTTATTGTTTAAAGTTTGTTGTTTGGTAATCCCAGTGGTGAAATTAAACCACTGCCCTTTTCATGATCCGGGTTTTATACAATAACACCTTGTTAAGTCGCCCAGGTTTTTTGGTCTGCTTCCAGGGGCATGCAACCATCATACCTGCCGGGAACGGGCAAATATTCCAAAGTTTGGGTAGCCCCAGGCTCTGAGGTAAAATACCCCAACAATGTAAGCTCGCGCATTGTTCTGATAAAAGGCGGGGGAGTACCGGGTTCCCGGTTAGCCAGTGCTTCTGTTTGATAATCTTTCAGCATGGCCAGTTGTTCTTCAGCTGACAGGTCTTCAAAAGAATTTCCGTGCTTTTTCTGTGCATCAGCTTCTATTTGGTCTAATCCGGCTAAAAAAGCTGTTCTATCTTCTTCATTATAACAATGGTGCATCATGGTATCAATCAACTCAGGCACACCTACATCTTTGGCTCCCGGGGTATCGGTAGCCGGAATGATTTGATCTGCAATGATGGAAACCCTTTTGTATTGTTCAGGTGTGAATGTTAACAATTCCACGGCAGTTTCTTCCGTAGGCTGGCAGCCCGTAAGAAAGGCGGATACTGTTGGAGCAGATACCGCCCCACCCATGATGAAGGCTACCCTTCTGAGTACTTCTCTTCTATCCATAAGTTTTATAAATTGATTAAATAATTCGCTGGTAATATGAAAAACATATATTTGTTCAAAAAGTTCAACTGACTGATTTATCAGATTTGCAATCAACTTATTTTTTTTTCAAAATGCAAGATTTAGAAAAATTACAATATCCTATTGGGAAATATAATTCCAACGAAGTAATTACTACTGAGAAAAAGAACGCCTATTTACAAGATATAGCCCTAACACCACAAAAAACCAGGGAAGCTGTTGCTAATTTATCTGAAGAACAACTGGATACTCCTTATCGCCCCGGGGGGTGGACTGTCGGGCAGGTTGTTCACCACCTGCCCGACAGCCACATGAACGCGTATATCCGTTGCAAATGGGCTTTCACTGAAGATGCCCCATTAATCAAAGCTTACTTTGAAGAGCGGTGGGCTGAGGCTCCGGAGGCTTCTTCAGCAGGAATTGATGTTTCATTGGCTTTGCTGGAAGCTTTGCATGCCCGTTGGCTAAAGTTCCTCAGGTCCCTTTCAGATGAACAACTGGAAAAAACTTTCCGGCATCCTGAAAGTGGTGAAACTGTAAGCATTCGACAGATGTTGGGACTGTACGCCTGGCATGGCAAGCATCATGTGGCACACATTACTTCATTGCGGGAAAGGATGCATTGGTGAGACAAAAGCACAAAATCCTAATTTGACATTATTTTGGCCGGGCTGCCGGGCGGTTTAGAGATTCTTTATTTAGAATTTCTATATTGGCGTAACCATTTATTACTTTTTAAGTAGAATACATTCATTATTTATGCTCATTTATGTCTATCGTAACAAAAGTGCGGGCTGTGGAAAAGCTTTATAAGGAGCTACAACAAGCCATTTCCCAGTTTCAGGCAGAAACAAAACTTCATTGTATTTCAGGATGTGGTCAATGTTGCCAGAAACCTGATATTGAAGCCACGGTATTGGAGTTTCTTCCTTTTGCCTATCATTTGTATGTAAATGACAAAGCCTTTGAATGGCTTGATCAAATGGAGAACCGCCAACATGATACCCACTGTGCTTTATTCCATCCTTTGCACGTAAACCAGCAAAAAGGCATGTGCGGTGAATATGCCTACCGGGGTTTAATATGCAGGTTGTTTGGGTTTTCTGCTTCTGTTAACAAATACGGACAGCCTGTGCTGTCTACCTGCAAAATTATAAAAACTGAACAAGCTGCTGCATATCAAAACGCCAATGAAGCCATCCAAGAAGGCTTGTCTGTTCCTGTTATGCGGAACTATTATTCAAAACTCACTACTATTGATCACAGGCTGACAGAAAAATTATATCCTATCAACCAGGCCATTCTTCATGCCATAGAAACCGTGCTGGCCTATTATGCTTACAGAGGCAAGAGAGTTTCTTAAAGCATGTTGATTGTGCTGGCTGATTTTTTTGAAGATTATAGTAGAGCGGCTCACTGAGCCGCTTTACATAGGTTATTAGTACAGTTTAGTCACGGTTCTGAAGGACTAAATTTTCTTCCCCCGCTTGTTGCGCGTCCAACACGGCAATGGCTACCATGTTAATAATTTCGCGAATGGTGCTGCCCAACTGTAAGATATGAACAGGCTTTGCCATGCCCAATAATATAGGGCCCACAGCTTCGGCCCCTCCAATTTCCATCAGCAGTTTGTATGAAATATTGCCCGATGCCAAATCAGGGAAAATAAAGGTGTTGGCTTCCCCTTCTGTTAATTTGCTGAACGGATAATTCTCTTTTTGCAAATCTACACTCAAGGCTGTATTTGCCTGAATATCCCCATCAATAACAAGGTTAGGCCATTTTTTGCGGGCCATACTGGCAGCTTTGGCTGCTTTTTCAGGAACTTCACCCTTGCTTGAGCCAAAGTTGGAATAGGACAGCACAGCAATGCGGGGCTTTATTCCAAAAGAACTTACCGTATCGGCAGTGAGGCCAATAATATCTACCAGTTCTTCTACCGTAGGGTTTACGTTCACCGTAGTATCTGAGAAAAAGTACGTGCCCCTTTTATTAATAATAATATACATGCCCGCTACCCGTTTAACATCTTGCCGGACGCCAATCAGCTGTAGTGCCGGTAGAATGGTCTTGGGATAATCAGAGGTAAGTCCGGAAATAAAGGCATCAGCATCGCCACATTCTACCATAGCTGCCCCAAAATAATTGCGGGCGCGCATGAGTTTAATCGCTTCTATATAGGTCATGCCCTTTCGCTTCCTTTTCTGGTATAAAATCTCACCATATTTCTCGCACTTGTCCTTTTCATTGTACGGGTCAATGATTTCACAGGCTTGCAGGTCCAGCTTGTGATCTTCCATCAGGGACATGATTTTATTTTTATTTCCCAGTAAGATGGGAATAGCTAGTTGTTCATCCTGAATGGTTTGGGCTGCTTTCAAAATTTTCACATCTTCAGCTTCTGCAAATACTACCCTCTTATTAGGCGTTTGTTTGGCAATGCTAATCACCCTTGACATCAGTTTTTGGTCAATGCCAATTCTGCGTTGCAACTCCACCTGGTATTGCTCCCAATCCTCTATCGGTTTTCTGGCTACTCCAGATTCCATAGCTGCTTTGGCAATGGCTGGGGAAATGGTGGTAATCAGCCGGGGATCAAGTGGTTTGGGAATGAGGTAATCAGGGCCGAATATTATTTTTTCACGGCTATATGCTTTGTTGACCAGTTCGGGTGTAGGTTCTTTTGCCAAACGGGCTATGGCATTCACAGCGGCCAGTTTCATATCTTCATTTATGGAAGTAGCCCGCACATCCAGCGCCCCTCTGAAAATGTAGGGAAAACCCAGTACATTGTTCACCTGATTGGGGTGGTCTGAGCGCCCGGTTGCCATGATAATATCTTTACGGCAACCCATTGCCAGTTCATAATCAATCTCCGGGTCGGGATTGGCAAGAGCAAAAACAATGGGATTATCGCCCATAGACTGGATGTGCTCTGGCTTCAGGATGTTGCCCGCCGACAAGCCCAGAAACATATCGGCCCCTTCCATCGCTTCGGCCAGGGAATGCAAATCACGGCTGGTAGCAAATTGTGCCCTGGTGTCATCCAGCCCCGCCCGGTCTTTCCTGATCACTCCTTCAATATCGCACATGACGATGTTTTCTTTTTTGGCCCCCAGCTTTACATACAGTTTTACACAGGCAATGGCCGCTGCCCCGGCCCCGGTTACTACAATTTTTATGTTTTCAATAGACTTTTCAACCAATTCCAGGGCATTGAGCAGCGCAGCTGAGGAAATGATGGCCGTACCATGCTGGTCGTCGTGCATGATGGGAATACTGGTTTTTGCTTTAAGTTTCTCCTCAATTTCAAAACATTCAGGTGCCTTGATATCTTCCAGGTTTACGCCCCCGAATGTAGGTTCCAGCGACCTGACTATACGCACAAACTCATCCGGGTCTTTGGCGTCAATTTCCAGATCAAACACATCAATCCCGGCAAATTTTTTAAAAAGCACACCCTTTCCCTCCATCACAGGCTTGGAAGCGTCAGGGCCAATATTACCCAGCCCCAATACGGCTGTTCCGTTAGAAATTACCGCTACCAAGTTTCCTTTTGCAGTATATTTATAAGCTTCTTCTTTGTTATTGGCAATTTCTTTACATGGCTCAGCCACCCCGGGGGAATAGGCCAGGGCAAGGTCACGTTGTGAGCTTAGTAATTTTGTGGGAATTACTTCAATTTTTCCGGGCTGCTCAAAAGAGTGGTAATGGAGTGCGTCTTCTTTTCTTATTTTAATGGACATAAAAATGTAGTTTGTAAAAAATGATTGCCAGGTTACTGACAAAGCTACTTAAATTGTGAGAATATCAGGTGCTTTTACGATCATGAATCTTTTCATCACCAACAAAATTATGGGTCAGTCAAAGATTGATTATTTTTCAGGAAGTTGGAATGATAAACACATATTTTGCGATATTTTTTAGATATTTTGATTAATTGTAAATAATTTTCAAATTGTAATATCAACACGGACTACATAACATGGATGCAGATGAACATACCGGCAAAAACGATTTTGTGCTTTGGCACAAGATTAAGGAGGGGGATGCACAGGCATTCAAATCACTTTTCCTGCGATATTACGATCCACTTATTCGCTTCGTAAATTTATTACATCATAATCCGGTGCTGGCAGAGGAAGCCGTGCAGGAAGTTTTTGCCAAAATTTGGGAGAAGCGGAATGAGTTAACCATCAAAACATCGGTAAAGTATTATCTGTATAATGCGTGCAGAAACCAGGCATACAACCTTATTTCCCAAAAAGCCAATCAGCATAATGCCATATCTGAATTATTAGCAAACATCCTCACAGAGGAACGGACGCCCGAACACGTTTTCTATAACGATGCATTATCACATGATATTCAGGAGGCTATTGATGCACTTCCGCCAAAGGCCAGGGAAGTTTTTCTTATGAAATATTTCAGGCAGGCAAAACATAAAGAAATTGCCCAAAGTATGAATATTTCTGAAAGTATGGTTGAAAAACACGCTTCCAATGCCCTGAAGCACTTAAGAAAAAAGCTGGCAACCCATGCCATCAGCCTGGCTTTTGCTATATTTTTATTCTTTTTTTAAAAAAACTTTACCCTGCACCTGTGGCTTTTCTTTTCCGGTTTGTCTTATCAGCAGACTATGGAAAGAAAACACTACTATACCGGACTTATTCTGAAGCAACTTTCAGGAGAAATTCAACTTTCAGAAAAAAAAGAACTGGATGCATGGCTTACTACCAGTGAAGACCACCAGCAGTTATTCAATGCCATTCGGGCAAACTGGTATTCTTCTTCTCAGGATACGCAGCGGTCTGAAACCGCCTACCAGCAACTTGCCCAGAAGCTTAACCTGCAAAAGGAAGCTTTGCCAACAGAACCACAACCATTAGCGCACACATCCAGAAAGATATTCACTCCCTGGCTAAAAATTGCAGCATCACTCACCGGATTACTCGTATTGGCCGGAATTGCTTTTTATTTGATTTCTTCTCCCGACAATATCGTTTATCAGACTGGGTATGGTGAAACAGCCACTTTCGTTCTACCTGATAATTCAGAAGTTACCCTAAATGCTAACTCTACCCTGAAACTTACTTCCAGCTGGAGTAAAAAAACTGCGAGGGAAGTATGGCTGGATGGGGAAGCTTTTTTCCAGGTACAAAAAGTCCACCAAAAGCAGGCTTCCCAATTACCCGTCAAGTTTGTGGTGCATACCGAGCAGGTAGATGTTGAGGTGCTGGGAACACAGTTTAATGTGAACGAGAGAAGAGGAAAAACCGCTGTGGTGTTGAATGAAGGCAAGGTGCAGTTAAATTCTAACGTAAGCCAGGGCGAAGCCTTAGTAATGGAGCCGGGCGAATATGTGGAGTTTTCTGCTAACCAAAAGCAATTTGTAAAGAAAGTAGTAGACCCGGTAAAGTACTCTTCCTGGACAGAAAACAAACTGATTTTAGACAATACGCCCCTTCGGGAAATAGCCTGGATTATTAAAGATTACTACGGACTGAAAGTAGAAATTGAAAGTGATACACTCGCCAAAATGGCACTGACCGGCTCTATTCCTACCAATGACCTGAACGGGTTCCTGACTGTATTGTCGGCATCATTGGATGTGAATATTCAGCAAAAGGAAAGTACGCTTTTCATAAGCGAAAAAGAAGCGCCTTAATGCGCAATAAAAAACCTGCCCGTACTCCGGCAAAGAAGATGAGGCAGGTCTGTACATTAGTTAAACCCAAATATAACACACTATGGAACACTTTACACGAGTTTTCAAAAAAATGCCTTCCCCCCTACTGCTGGGCATAGGCTGTTGGCTGTTTACAAACATGCTGGTTTATTCGGCTACCGCGCAGGAACTTGCTGCGGTTAACCCACAAGTAAGCATGTTGGAGAAGGACAAGGAAAAACCGAACCAGGACCTGAAAGGAATGCAACCTTTGCAAGACGCCCTTACCCAATTGGAAAAGCAATACAAAGTAAGCATTGTGGGTGAGAGCAGGTTATTGAAGGATAAATTCATCAGGAAAGACCAACTTAACAAAAGCAATGATACGGATGTGGCCCACCTTGATGACTTGCTAAACCATATACTAAAACCGTTAGGTTTGGCGCACAAACGCTACGGAAAATCTTTTGTGATACAGCCTGCCAATGAGCAAAAAGAACAGATAAATAAATTAGAAGGTAAGCGTATTGAAACGAGAAGCACCGGGCTGAATATTGGCGACCACCAGCAAGTATATCAACTGCCTTCTTCACAACCTGTGTTTGACAAACTTCAGGAAAAAACAATAACAGGAACGGTAGTTGACGAGAATGACGAAGGTTTGCCCGGCGTGAATATACTGGTCAAAAACACCACCATCGGAACTGTTACTGATATTAACGGAGATTACCGCCTTAATGCCCCCGATGATGCCACCACGCTGGTTTTTTCTTCCGTAGGTTATACCACAGAAGAAGTATCCATTGACAACCGCAGTATCATCAATGTATCGTTGGTTCCTGATGTGCAGGCACTGTCTGAAATAGTGGTTACTGCATTTGGAATTGAAAAAGAAAAGAAAGCATTGAGCTATTCTGTACAGGAAGTAGAAGGTGAGCGATTGGCAGCCGTTGGCAATACCAATGTAGTGAACAGCATACAGGGTAAAGTAGCCGGGGTAACGGTAAAACAAACATCAGGTGCCCCTGGCAGTGGGTCACGCATCACCATCCGGGGGAGCCGTTCTTTTGTGGGCAATAACGAACCGTTGTATGTAATAGATGGCATGCCCATTTCAAGCGATGACAGAACGATTGATATCAACCCAAATGATATTAAATCTATTAATGTATTGAAAGGCCCGACAGCTGCCGCACTTTATGGCTTGCGGGCTTCTAATGGTGTGATAGTGATTGAAACCAAAAAGGGACAGGATACCATGCAAGGTAAGCCATCGGTAACTTTTGAAACAAGCTATAATTTTGACCAAATCTCTATGTTTCCAGAAACCCAAACTACTTACGGGCAGGGTGAAAACGGACAATTTAATCCTTATTCTTCTTTTTCCTGGGGGCCCCGAATTGATACCATGGGTACATACACAAACCAGTTGGGCGAGCCTGAAGAAGCTGCTGTTTATGACAATGATAAGGAACTTTTCCAAACCGGGGGCACATTAAATTCAAACCTCGGCATCGCCGGCAATTTCGACAGAGGAAGTTATGCGCTAAACGTAGGCTTTGCCAACCAGGAGGGTATTCTGGACAATTCTGATATGCAACGCATTAATGTAAAATTAGCAGGGGGCTATGACCTTGCTGATAACTTGAGGGTTAGTTCTTCCATCAATTTTGTAAAAAATGAAGTAAACCGGGTAGACCTGCCCTGGTGGGGCACGTTCTCAGTTCCGCCTTCTTACAACCTTGCCGGGAAGCCCACCCATGAACCCGGAGACCCTTACCAGCAAATCAATTTCAGGGGGCAGCACGACAACCTTTACTGGGCATTGGATAACAATTATATAAATGAAAAAACAGCCCGGACTTTTGGTAACATCTTTTTTGATTATAGCCCCTTAGAATGGCTATCTGTCAATTATCGGATTGGTCTTGATGAATATACAACCAACATAAAAGATGTAAATGAAAAAGGTTCTGGTTCCGGAAGGACTGACCCGCCCAGTGGGGGCAGTATCAATAATGCTATGCGTACCCACCGACAAATCAATTCAAACCTAAACATCAACCTTAGCCATAAGTTTTCCGAAGACTTTGTTCTTGATTTTTTATTAGGTAATGAGTTTTATGATATTCGTTCCAATGTAATATCCAGTTCGGGACAAGATATTGTAGTAGGTGGGTTTCACCATATTTCCAATACACTTGTACAAACTACCAATGAAAACCTATCCAGAAGACGGGTAGTGGGATTCTATGGCAACCTATCACTCTCCTGGAAAAACTCTGTTTTCTTAAATGCTACCGGAAGAAATGATATAGTTTCTAATATGCCCTCTGGCAACCGTTCTTTTTTCTACCCTTCCTTGGGAACGGGCATTGTATTTACCGAACTTTTTCCCATCTCTGATAATTTCCTCACCTTCGGTAAATTAAGGGCCAGTCTGGCCGCAGTAGGGCAAGCCGGGCCTATTCATGCCACAGCCACCGTATTTAATGCGGGTTCTGCTGCGGGTGGGTTTTCTTTCCCTTATCAGGGATTGCAGGCATTTACCCTGGGGAACCAGTTAAATGCCGCCGATTTAGAACCTGAAAATACCAGTACCTTTGAAATAGGCATGGATTTGCGCTTTGTCAACAATCGGATTGGGTTGGACTATACCTATTATGCGACCAAAGCAGACAACCAAATATACCGGGTACCCATCGCCACCTCTACCGGTTATTCCAGCGAATTGAGAAATGCAGGTGAAATGAGCATAAAAGGGCATGAAGTTATACTAAACCTCAAGCCTGTCAAAACTCCTTCTATGCTATGGGATATTAGCATCAATTTCTCCACTTTTGATAATGAAGTCATTTCATTGGCAGAAGGTATTGAAGAGCTTGGCCTGGGCGGTTTCAGGGTACAGGCCGTAGCCAGGGAAGGGGAAGAATACCCTTCTTTGAGAGGATGGGGGTACGCCCGGGACCCAATAAGTGGAGACGTAGTAGTGGATAGCCGCCCTACCTTGCCCAACGGAAACCCCAACCAGTTTTATGGAATGCCCCTGCGTGCTACCGAACAAACCATCCTGGGAAGTGCAAACCCTGACTTTGAATTCGGTTTTATCAATAATTTTTCCTATAAAAACTTTACCCTTTATGCCCAGCTTGACTGGAGACAGGGCGGAAAATTATCTTCTGGTTATAACCGCCTTGGGAAGTTGTATGGTGTATTGAGTGAAACGGAAAACCGTGAGGCTGATTATGTTTTTCCTGGTAAAAAAGGCTTTTACGATGCGGAAAGCAATTTAGTAGTAGAAGGGGATAATGATGTGGTCATACAGCAGGGTTTTAACTTTTACAGAAGAAACCAGGACCCTATCAATGAGGCCAGTGTATACGATGCTACGTATGTGCGCCTGCGGGAAGTACGGCTAACTTATGACTTCCCAGAAACATGGCTGAGTAATTCTTTTATCAGGTCGGTTTCCTTTTATCTGGTGGGAAGAAACCTTTGGGTAAATGCAGCAGTCCCTCATTTTGACCCAGAAATGTTTTCTGAGTCCCTGGGTGAGGAATATACTACTTACCCGCAAACGAAAAGTTTTGGTGGTGGATTTAGGATTAATTTTTAAAGTATAAAATGTAATCATCATGAAATACATAAATCTAAATATTACGTTATTGGGCTTTTTGCTCTGCTTTTCACTTTCCTGTAGTGAAGAAAAAATGGATGAAATCAATGAAAACCCAAATGCGCCTACTGATGTGCCTATCTCATTACTTTTACCACAGGCTACCATCAGCACAGTCACAGGTGTAGCGGGTGATGGGGCTGGTGAATTCGCCTGCTTTTTCGTAGAGCATAATACAAATGTTCACCTGAACCCCAGACGGCCAGACGATGTGAATACCAACGTTTGGAACAGCACATATAATACTTTAATAGATTTAAAAACAATTATCGAAAAAGGCTCGGAAGGAGGCAGCGAAGAAGGCCAGTATGTCGCCGTAGGCATTGCTAAGATATTGTATGCCTATACACTGAGTGTTGGTACTGATCATTTTGGGGAGATGCCCCATTCGGAAGCCTTGCAGGGTAGCTTAAATCGTATGCCCTCTTTTGATGAACAGGAAAGTATTTATACCTATCTTCAACAATTGCTGGACGATGCCATTGTAGATTTGGGTAGAGAGTCCATTGGCGATGTCGCCCAAATTGACCTGATCTTCGGAGGAGATGCGGAAATGTGGGAAAAAACAGCCTATGCGCTAAAAGCCCGCTTGCACAACCGCCTCAGCAATTTAGCTCCTGAGTCTTCTGCCCAATCTGCCCTGGATGCATTGAGTAACTCATTTACCTCAGAGGATGAAGGGTTTATTTTCGATGGGTTTCTTTCCGGTACTACCAATGATAACCCCTGGACAGCATGGCAAAAACAAGAACAAACGTATGCGGTAAGTAAAACTTTCGTCGATCTGGTTAATAGCTTTACCGATCCTGGATTTACAGACCCCAGGGCTGAGAGGTGGTTTACTAAAATTGATGGTGAATTTATAGGAGCGCCCGCCGGTGATGCACAAACCGACCTTACACATACGATTTATTCTGCCCCTTCTATCGAAACCGTTTTGTATGACGAAGCTCCCCAGCCCATGCTCACCTACGATGAATTGAAGTTCATTGAGGCGGAAGCTCAGTTGCGGTTAGGCAATGCTGCTGCTGCCAATACCGCTTACGAAGCAGCAGTGATGGCTGCATTACGAAGGTCTGGCGTTGCTGAAGATGATATCAATGCGTATGTAAACCAGGGAACTGTTTTCCCGGGAGGGAATGGTTTAACGCTGGAACACATCATCAAACAAAAAAACATTTCTTTTTGGATGTTTCAGTCTATTGAGGCTTACAACGACCAGCGGCGAACGGGTATTCCGCAGATGAACGACCCCAGGGGTACACCTCTTCGTCTGCCTTATCCCACTTCCGAAATCAGCCGGAACCCGAATACCCCTTCAAATATTAACGATGTTACTATTTATGAAATACCTGTTTGGTGGGGAATTAAGTAGGCAGCAGTTGGCAGTCCATAGCTATTTAGTCCTTAGTCCACAGTCTAAATTAACGACTGTGGACTATCATCTGCTACTGCCAACTGCAACTTTTATAATATTATTAAACACAAAATAACATATGAAAAACCATTCTATTATTTTACTGATAACCATTCCTTTCCTGCTTCAATGCTCTTCACAAAAAAGTGAGACACAGGAAAACGAAGCAACTCCGGCAGCCTCCGCCGTACACCCTGATTTGGTAGAAAATGAAGGCATATTGCTCAATGAAAAGGCAGATGGCTACCGGGGCATTTGGTATATGAACCAGCCATTGGATAACGAATATAAGTACAAATACAGTGGCGGATTGGCAACCTATTGTGCCAAACACAATCCTTTTGCTATCTACCGCCCCGAAGTCAACAAAACTTTTTTTGTGTATGGGGGCACGGATGAGGAAAACTCTACGCTCTACCACATGGTTTCATTCTACGACCATGCTACAGGAGAAGTACCCAAACCTACACTTGTGTTAGATAAACAAACCATCGATGCGCATGACAACCCCGTAATGTCTGTTGATGATGAAGGCTATATTTATGTTTTTTCTACTTCCCATGGTACATCCCGTCCTTCTTACATTCACAAAAGCAAAAAGCCTTATGATATTGAAGCGTTTGAAGTGGTAAAAGCTACCAAAATAGAAGAAGGGAAAGCCGTTCCTATGACTAATTTTTCATACATGCAAAGCTGGTATTTACCGGAACAAGGGTTTGTCAACTTTTTCACCCGATACAACTACCCTGCAGCCCGCACGATCTGTTTTATGACCAGTCCTGATGGAGAAACCTGGTCGGAATGGAAACGCATCGCAGCCATCAAAAAGGGGCATTATCAAATCTCAGCCATGGGTGATGGCGTGGCTGGTTCAGCTTTTAACTTTCACCCGGATACGGAAGAAAAAAACGGCCTGAACTGGCGTACCAACCTGTACTATGTAGAAACCCGGGATTTTGGAAAAACCTGGCAAACGGCCGAAGGCACCCCCCTGGAACTACCGCTCACCGAAATTGAAAACCCGGCGCTGGTACACGACTATTACACCAAAGACCTGAACGTGTATATGAAAGACATTACCTATGACAAAGATAATCGTCCTGTCATTCTCTACATTACGTCCAAAGGCTTTGAGGCAGGCCCAAAAAATGACCCAAGAACCTGGCACACAGCCCGTTGGGATGGAAAAGAGTGGATTATCAGTGATATTACTACTTCGGATAACAACTACGACATGGGGTCACTATTTATTGAGGAGGATGGTACCTGGAAATTGATTGCCCCTACGGAAACCGGCCCCCAGCCTTACAACCCCGGAGGGGAAATGGCTTTGTGGACAAGTAAAGACCAGGGCAAATCATGGGCAAAAGTAAAGCAACTCACTGCGCATAGCGAGCGCAATCATACATATGCCCGGCGCCCTCTCAATGTACACCCGGATTTCTACGCCTTTTGGGCGGATGGCCACGGCCGCCAACCTTCAGAATCAAGGCTGTACATCAGTGATAAAGAGGGTAATGTGTTTCAATTTCCGGTGCAGATGAATGGGGAAATGGCGAAATTGGAAAGAATCCCATAATATTAAAAATATAGCGCTTACTTTCTATTTTTAGTAACATTTTCTGCGTTTTAAACCTTAATTTTAGTACAATTGTATTCATGCACCAATTGTACTCCTATGACAGCATCCTTTACTGGCATTGATAAACAACTCATCAAACTAATGGTGAAAGGTGATGAAAATGCTTTTAAAAAGGTGTATGATGCTTATTATGATAAACTCTATTATTATTGTCTTCAATTTGTAAAATCTGAAGACCTGGCCCAGGAACTCTTGCAAGATGTTTTTGTAAAGCTTTGGGAGCAAAGAGATAAGATCAATCCCGATTTATCTTTTAATGCCTACTTCTATAAAATGACTAGAAACCATACCTATGACTTTCTGAAAAAGGCAGCACGGGATCAACGCTTAAAAGAAGAAATGATGTTGTCGGTAATATGGAGGCACAGTCAGGAAGAAGATAACCTTACTTATGCCGAATACGATGCTATCGTTAAGCAGTCCATCCATAAGCTTCCTACACAAAGAAAGCTCATTTTTCAGTTAAGTCGGCACGATGGAATGAGCTATGAAGAAATTGCAAAAAGCCTGGGTATTTCCAAAAATACCGTGAAAGTGCAAATTTTCCGGGCATTAAAAACTATCAAAAAGCACCTGCAAATGCATACTGACTTCACAGTTGCCCTCTTAGTTGGTTCTTCTCTCTTTATTCAATATTTATCCTTATAGTTAACATTTCAGCACTTGTCTTTTCCGGTTTTTTTCACTGAAAAAAGAAAATTTTTTTTCACTGTAATACCACCTTCCCCTTTTTCAGTACTATAAATACATTGTATAAAATTTACTGATTGTGGAAGATCCAAAGAAAACCCTGTTTCAAAAATTTATTAATAATGAATGTAGCCCAGCAGAAGTAGAGCAGATGCTGGAATACTTGCACGCTTCAGAAGAAGACATTGCATATAAAGATTTGATGGATGAGGTATGGGAAAAGCTCAAAGATTATCCACAAGTGAGGAAGGATGAAATGGAGCAGCAATTCAAAATAATCCTTGAACGTAGCAAAAAAGAAAGGGGTACTAAAGTAAGGCCGATGTTTAGAAAATACAGCGTACAAATCGCTGCAGCAGCATGCATGGGATTGCTTTTGGTAAGTGGCCTGGTTTACCTGCTGTTTTTACAATCCCCTAATGTAATCCATCAAACCGCGTTTGGAGAAACAGAAAAAATCATTTTACCAGATGGTTCGGAAGTAACACTCAACAGCAATTCTATGCTAAGCTATCAACACAGCTGGGATGAGCAGAAAACAAGGGAGGTAACACTAAAAGGTGAAGCTTTTTTTTCTGTAGTGCATACTTTGAATGACCAAAAATTTTTCGTCAGAACCAACAGCGAAGTGAGTGTAGAAGTATTAGGAACCCGCTTCAACGTAAATAACCGCCATAAAACCACTGAAGTAGTATTGAATGAAGGCAAGGTAAAAGTAAATATCATTACTGAAAAGGAAAAGCAAGAAGTATTGATGGAACCTGGAGAGCTGATGGCCTATTCTCAAACTACCCAAAAATATCAAAAGAGGCTGATTGATACACAAACTTATACTTCCTGGAAAGACAGTATGCTCATCTTTGAAAACCAATCTTTAGAGGAAATAGCCCTCATCTTGGAGGATAATTATGGATATATTGTACGGTTTGCGGATGATACAATAGGAGCTTATCAATTTACCGGCACCATCCCCACAGATAAAGTAGAAGCACTCTTTACCATGCTAGCCAAGTCTTTCGACTTGAAAATAGAAAATGATGGAAAAGAAATATGGATAAAACCAAATAAGTAAAAAACTGTCAGCCGTCTGCCTGTTGGTATAGATGAGACGAACTGACAGCAAGTATAATTATGTAACCTCAAATATATCAGTTATGGGCAACTTGACATGTTTTTTTAGAATAATACTTTCGGGAATAGTAATATTCTTCTACACGCACCCACTCGCATTTTCCCAGGATTTAGCTGCTGTAAATCGTAGTACAACGGCTGCTTACAATGTCCCTGTTGCAAATGGACAGCCGGGAGATACCAGGTCGCTCGCTTCCGTGCTGGAGGAACTGGAATCTGAGTATAAGATTCATTTCAGTTATGCCAGTCACCTGATTTCAAACAAGGCTGTGAACCAGACTGAAAAGCTCCATCACAATGCCAACCTGGATGAGCTATTAGAACATTTACTATCTCCGTTAGGACTTCAGTTTGAAAAAATTGAACAGGATTTATACCTGATTTTTCAAGAAAAAAGTAAGCCGCCCTCCAAAATGAAACAAAAAGTTGTGCCAGATATAAATAATGACAGCACTTCCCTGAAACTCATAAACAGGTTGGAGAAATTAAGAAGTAACTTAACATTATCACAAGAAAAAACCATTACTGGAAAAGTAACTGATGAGGATGATGAAGGATTGCCTGGAGTAAATATTATTGTGAAAAATACCACTTTAGGAACCGTCACCGATGTAAATGGTAATTATCAACTCAATGTACCTGACGATGCTACAACACTGGTATTTTCTTCTGTTGGATATGTTTCGGAGGAAGTGAACATCAGTGGCAGATCAGTAATTAGTATTCAGATGGCACCTGACATTCAGGCACTCTCTGAAGTCGTAGTGGTAGGCTACGGTACACAGAAAAAAAGCGATATTGTAGGTTCAGTGTATTCTATTTCTGAAGAAAAGTTAGAGCAAAATGCCAATCCTAATATCTTTCAGGCCCTTCAGGGAGCTGCACCTGGTCTAAATATTCAAAGGAGCAGTGGTGACCCTGGTACTTCCGGCAGTATACAAATACGGGGAATTAATTCTATATCCGCAAGCAATGAACCTCTCATTGTTTTTGATGGAATTCCATTCGCTGGCAATATTCGGGATATAAATCCTAACGATATAGCTTCCGTAGAAATCCTCAAAGATGCATCCGCATCCGCTATATATGGATCAAGAGCTGCAAACGGGGTTATCCTGATTACTTCCAAATCTGGTACTGCAAGTGGAACACAGGTCACGCTGAATACCAATTGGTCCTTTCAGAATGAAGCGGTTAAATACCCTGTAATGGGACCCGAACAATTCTATGACATCAGAGAATGGGCCTGGAGGCTAGACGGTTTACTCGAGGGGGTTCCCGAGGAAAACATCCCTTCAACGATATTGGAAGTAAATGAATTTAAGAGTTATGAAAGGGGTGAGAGTGTAGACTGGATGGATGAAATGATTAACGAAAATGCCCTTCGACAGGAATATCAACTCAGTGTAAGTACCGGAAATGAAAAAGTGAAGGAATACTTTTCGGTAGCATACCTTGCCGAAGAAGGATTGGAGGAATCAACAGGATTTGACCGCATTAACCTACAGAACAACGTAGAGTTACAATCTCTGGCCCCATGGCTAAAAATTGGAAACAACACCAGCTTGTCCATCAATAATTTTGAGCGCAGGGTACCAGGGAACTCCGGATCGACGGCCTACTATCGTTTGAGTCCTTATGGAAGGATATTCGAGGATGACGGCACCTATACCGAGTACCCCATGGCCAATGATGCCTTGTTGGGTAATCCCGTCGCCGAAAATAACCTGACAACAAGGGAGAACAAGTTTAGAAACCTTTTTAATGCCTTTTATTTAACCGTTGAACCCGGATTTGCACCTGGTTTATCTTATACAGCTAGAATTGGTGTTACGTTAAGAAACAGTTTTTCAGGAGTATACTTTCCTAAAGGTACGGCCATTGGTAATTCCCTGAGTGGATCGGCAGAAACCTATAACTCTGAACTCCTTGACCTGACCTGGGAGAATATTCTGAATTATCAAAAAAGTTTTGGTGACCATAACCTTTCTGCAACCGCATTGTATAGCCGACAACAGAGTAGGTTTGAAGAAAATTCTGCGGCTGCATCAGGATTTGTCAGCGATGAATACCTCTGGCATAACCTGGGCGGTGGCTCAGTGGTTGGTGCCCCCAGTTCTTCATTGGATGAATGGGACCTCGTCTCGTATATGCTCAGGGTAATGTATGATTTCAAAAATAAGTATTACCTTACTGTTACAGGCAGACAAGATGGATATTCGGGATTTGGGGAAGGCAATAAATATGGGTTCTTTCCATCATTTGCAGTAGCATGGCGCTTATCCGACGAGAATTTTATGAATAGTGTCAATTGGCTTGATGACCTGAAAATAAGGGCTTCCTATGGGTCTGTTGGTAACCAGGCGGTAGGAACCTTCCAGTCACTTGCCCAACTGACCAATGCCCAACCAGTATTTGGAGAGACCCTTTTTCCCGGGGTACGTGTCAGTTCATTGCCAAATGCAGACCTTAGCTGGGAGACTACCTGGTCTACAAACCTGGCCCTGGATTTTACAACATTAAATGGCAGGTTATCAGGTAACCTTGAATTCTATGATTCTAAAACTGATGACATTCTGTTGAACCGCCAGATACCGAAAATTTCCGGGCAGAATGATATTACATTTAATATAGGTAAAGTCCAGAATACTGGAATTGAACTGGCGCTGAATACTATTCCTGTAACCTCTGGAGATTTTACATGGAAACTGGATGTTGTTTTCTCAACCAATCGAAATAAAATTTTGGAGCTATACGGAGATACCCAGGATGATATTGCCAACGAATGGTTTATTGGAGAGCCTCTGGATGTTATTTACGATTATGAGTTTGGTGGGGTATGGCAATCGGGCCAGGAAGCTGAAATCGCTGAGTCAGCTACTCCTGACCGTGCTCCTGGAGATGCAATCATCGTAGACCAGAATGGAGACAACGTAATCAGTGGAGAAGACCGGAAAATTGTCGGATATCAGCAACCCCAATGGATTGGTGGTCTGAATTCAACATTTTCATACAAAGGGCTTAGCCTGAACGTATTTGTTCAAACCGTACAAAATCGTGACAGGGCAATTCAAAATGTTAATAACAATCGGTTCGGCCGGGTCAATGATATTCCCTTTAATTTTTGGACAGCGGACAATCCATCTAATGAATGGGTGAGGCCAGGGATTAACCATGGATTATACTATGGCTCTATGAATGTTTTCGAGGCAAGTTTTACCCGGATCAAGGACGTTACCCTATCCTATGACTTTCCAGCACCCGTCTTAAAAGCCATAGGATTGAATAAATTAGGGGTTTTTGTAAACCTTCACGATTATTTTACATTCACCAAGTTCCCTTGGATAGACCCGGAATCTGCTGCTGCATACCAATTATCCATACCCAAATATGTACAACTTGGCCTTTCTGTCACCCTTTAAACGGAAAAAATCATGAAAAATATACTATATAAAAAAATCCTTTTTGTCATAGGGATACTCCTGTTGAATGCCTGTGATGATGATTTTCTGACCGAAGCTCCCAGAAGTTTCTTAAGTCCTGAAACGGCCTATTCTACTGATGATGGACTTGCCAGTGGTGCTGGGGGACTTTATGATGAATTTGTTATTAATTTCTTCCAGCACTCGCCCAGGTTCATTGCCTTCTGGGCAGCTGTAAATGGAGCTACGGATTTTAATATTCAGGGGGCTGCCAGGAGAAACAACGAGTTGCACCAACTCAACAGCGAGTTAAATGGACAGACTGTAGATGCTGACCTGCAGCATTCATGGTCGCATTTCTACCGATTGGTGAATAATGCTACCAATATACTAGATTTCAGTGAAGCACACGAATGGAGCAATGAGAACCTTAGAAATAGAACCGAAGGGGAAGCCCGGTTCTTTAGGGCATGGGGACATTTCTTCCTCACCATGTTATGGGGCGATGTTCCCCTGATTAAAGAAAGTGTAACCGGTGTAAAAGTTGACTTTACACGTACGCCACAGTCTGAAGTTCTTGCCTTTGTAGTTGAAGACCTAACGGCAGCAGCCGACCTCTTGCCATCCATACCCGATGATCCCGGACGGATTGTCAGGGGTACCGCTATGCACATGCTGGCTTATGCGTATCTGGCTCAGGAAGATTGGGTAAATGCCGAAACCTGGGCGCAGGCCCTAATTGATGACCCAAACCATAGTCTTGTAACGGAGCGTTTTGGTACCAAGGCTGATGACCCCAAAGGTGACCCTTTCTGGGACCTTTTCCAACTGGATAATCACAATAATAACCCGGAAGCACTGATGGTTATTCAGAATGGCAACGCCGAGGCCAATCCACTCTATGCCGGATGGGCAAATGCCGGGGGTACTTTCCAGGTGCTTTGCATTCCCAGGGATCTTGGTACCCGCTATGAAAGGATTGCTGAACTCTTTCCCCATATCAAATACGGGGGCAGACGAAACGGTTTGAACCAGCCTACTATGTCCTGGCTGGAATTATTCGAGTCGCAGGATGTCCGTCGTAACACTGCTAATGTACATCAGGTTTTTGTGGCACTAACAAGCACTACCAATGCAAATGAAGGTGATACCATCTACGTGTACGGAGATCCAAATAAGGGTATTTATCCGCAGGATCACGTGAACCTACGACCTTACCCTACAAAATGGGATTGGGAAGGTGTGCAGGCCGCTGGCCTAACGTATGGAACCACCATCCGGGATGCTTACGTCATTCGTTTAGCAGAGACCTACCTGATCCTTGCAGAAGCCCAGTTGATGCAAGGAAAAAATCAGGAGGCAGCGGATAATATCAACGCTGTCCGTGCCCGGGCAGGCGCCTCAATGGTTGCCCCTGGTGATGTAACAATCGATTTTATTTTAGATGAGAAGGCAAGGGAACTTTGGGGGGAACAGTACAGCCGCAAGGTAGATCTATTCCGAACTGGGAAATATGTAGAGCGGGTCAAAAGGTACAACCCGGATGCAGGAGCTAATGTGCAGGAGTTTCATACCCTTTTGCCCATTCCACAATCTGAGATCGATCTGAACACCGGGGCAGAATTTTCACAAAACCAAGGGTATAATTAATGGTCTCTATTAAAATGATAAATTAAGATTGTAAAACCTCTTTCAAATGAAGCTGGCCTTTAGTTCATGGCCAGCTTTTTATTTGATACACTTTATGAAGCACCATTTGTTACATACTGAATATTATTTTAGATTCAAACCATGAATTACTCTTTCACAATCCTATTCCTTTCCCTGTTAATTTCATCCTGTGAAAAAACGAAGATCACGGAACGCCCCAACATCGTTTTCATTCTGGCAGATGACCTGGGGTACAATGAATTAAGTTGTTACGGACAGAAGAACTTTTCCACCCCAAATATTGACAAACTGGCTGCTGATGGCATGCGATTTACTGATTTTTATGCCGGAAATACAGTTTGTGGTCCATCACGTTGTAGTTTGATCACTGGTAAACATCCGGGAAATGCATCTATCAGGGCCAACTGGGGATGGCCAAATGGTATTGATCATACACCCCAAAGGATTGGTATAAACAAAAATGATCAAACACTAGGAGAAATATTAAAAAAAGCCAGATACAAAACGGCTCATTGCGGAAAATGGCATATCGAGACAGCCGAAGATACACTGCAAAACTGGCCAATACATAGGGGATACGACTATGTAATCCGGGAAAAATTTACAGCAGATGTCAAATCTGACCGGGCACAACGTTTGGAAGAGGAGGGCATCCGGTATGACGATAATTACCCGTATGCAATGTGGGAAAATGGTGAGCGCATTTCAATTTCTGAAAACGATCAAGGCCAAAGGGGTTACCTAATGGATGATATCGTACTTGACGGCGGGATGGAATTTATTAGGGAAAACCATCAGAAACCTTTCTTCGTTTTTTTCTCTTTAAAAATCCCACACTCGCCTGAAACACTACACACTTATGAAGAACTCTACCAGGACAAGGGCTGGCCTGAATGTGAACGCGTACATGCAGCCAGGATTATTTATCATGACAATCAGGTCGCAAAAATAACAGGATTGATTGATAGCCTTGGGCTTAGTGAAAATACTGTAATTTTTTACAGCAGCGACAACGGAGGACACAGTGAAGGAGGCTCAAAACATCCTTCTGTTGATCCGTGTAAACATGACCATAAGTTTTTCAAGAGTAATGCACCCTTTCGTGGTTATAAACGTGATCTTTATGAAGGCGGAATCAGGGTGCCCTTTATCGCAAGGTGGCCTGGCCATATATCTCCTGGTACAACCAGCGGCCACATCGGTGCATTCTGGGATGTAATGGCTACCCTGGCTGATATGAATAGAATAGAAATAAGTAACGACCATGACGGCATCTCTTTTTTACCTGAACTATTGGGTAAGGAACAGAAAGACCACTCACACTTATATTGGGAGTTTTACCAAAAAATGAACGATTTGCCATTCACCAAACAAGCCGTGCGCAAAGACAGTTGGAAAGGAGTGCGATATGGCAAGGACCAGCCCATTGAAATTTATAATTTAAAAAACGATATCGGAGAATCAAACGATTTGAGTGCCCAGCACCCGGAAATTGTTGAGTTAATGGATTCACTATTTGAAGCCTCACATACATTTAATAAAAACTATCCCCAATCAACACCTGGTATGAAACTCCAATAGCCAATAATTTAAAGTTAATGAGAAAGCTGACAACAAATACATTATTTTCAGTCCTGATCCTTCTCATTTGTAGTTTATCTATAAATGCATATTGTCAGAATGATCTTTTATGTGTAGGCCATCACTGGACAGAAGACGAAGCCAACCTGATGATGAAAAAGTTTGGTGCACAATGGCAGGATAAAGCTTCCTGGGAAAAACGCGCCAACATCATCCGCCAAGGCATCATTAAGGGAATGCAATTGGATAAAATGCCGGATATTGAAGGGAACTTCAACCCCATCATCAGAAATACCCGCACCATGGATGGGTATATCGTTGAAAACATTGCCATTGAAAGCTTTCCCGGGTTTTATATTACCGGTAACCTGTACCGCCCAACAGAAATGAAAACGAAAAACCCGGCCATCCTTTGTACCCACGGCCACAAGAGCAACCGGGGACTTACAGCAAACCTCCAAATACGTTGTGCTGCTTTGGCACGTATGGGCGCCATTGTTTTTGCTTATCAAATGGTAGGAAGGAGTGATCCTCCCCAGGTTTCCCATACTATGCCCATTTCTTTGTTACTCCAAACCTGGAACAGTCAGCGGGTATTGGAATATCTACTTTCCCGGCCAGATGTAGACGCTACCCGTATCGGGATGACGGGGGAATCGGGCGGGGCAACCCAAACTTTTATTTTGGCTGCGATTGATGACAGGCTCAAAGTTTCTGTTCCCGTAGCCCAGGTTTCGGCCCACTTCTTCGGAGGTTGCAAGGGTGAAAGTGGCATGCCCATTCACAAAAGCGAGCATCACCAAACCAACAATGTTGAGATTGCGGCCCTGGCAGCCCCTCGTCCCATGATGCTCATTTCTGACGGGGCCGATTGGACCAGAAATACGCCCCGCATTGAGTATCCTTATATTCAAAAAGTATATGCCTTGTACAATGCAGAACATAAAGTTGAAAATGTTCATTTCCCTGCCGAAAAGCATGATTATGGCTACTCCAAACGAACTGCTGCTTACGTATTTCTTGCCCATCATTTACAATTAGATTTGGACAAACTTCCTTACAACGAAGGCTTTCAGGAAGGTTTCGTGACCATTTTGCCCAATGAGCAACTCAATGTTTTTACTAATGAGCATCCTATGCCAGAAGATGCACTCATGGGTAATGAAGCAGTAATGGATTACCTGAAAATTTTTCCGAAACCCTAAAATCCAGAAAAAATGCACAAACTACTGCCCTACCCTATCTTCTTACTGCTTTTCTCCGTTACCTTTTCTTTCTCCCAAGAACTCCCCAAAGAACTCATTACCACGAAGCCCAATTCCTGGCGATCAGCCACAATTTTTACTCATGTCATCTGGAAAGACCTGCTGTTTTATGGGGGTGGTGCCGGGGCAGATGGGGGCGATCCCCGGCATGAAATGGAAATTGGAGTCTTCCACCTTATTCAACCTGATTCTGGTTACCATCATGAAAAGAACCCTGTCATTACCCGTGCCCAGTTCGGATTAGACCAGCCTGGAAAAGGCATTACCCCCCTTTCCATTTTTGACCGGGGCGATAGCTTGTTCATGTTTTGCACCTCCAGGCCCGACGATGACCTCAATCCGCACATTGTCGTCATTTCTGCCAGTGTAGAAGATCCGTTTACCTGGGGAAATTATACAACTATTGTAGATGAAAAATTTTCAGTAAAAGAAAATAATCATGGCGCCTCAGCCATCGTTAGCCCTGATGATCCCGGGAAATTGTTGCTCTATTTTGCAGCCTTAACACCACCTCAAGCGTACCGGATATTACTGGCTGAAGTACCCATTGACAAGGTATCTGATCCAAGGGCTTATGCCCTGCTGAACAACTATGAAAACGCGGTATTAAAAAGAGAGGGCGCAAAAAACAATTACCCTTATGTGATTTATCACGAGAACCGAAAAGAGTACGAACTTTGGTACTCGGGTCAAACGATGGACAATCCCAAAACGAGGTCTTGCTATAAAACTTCCTCTAAGCAAAAAGACAGTTTTCAACCTACTGCACAAGCTGTAGTAAACCCTTCAGGTATAAGTGATAGAAATGACAATGTGTACGCCACCGGACCGAAGGTTTACGGGAATCACCTATACTACTCTGGCAGAAATAAAAAGTCTGGCAATTATCTTTCTATTTTTTATGTAAACCTGGAAAAATTTAATCTGGAATAAGCAGGTACTATTTCTTATTCTTTGAAGGTTTTTGGGAGATTGAAAAATACGTAACTTTCCGGCATGTTCAAATATTTTTTATTGATTTTCCTGCTTTGTGTAGCCTGCGCCCCCACACAAGATCAACCTAATATCATCCGAACCGAGGTATGTATTTATGGCGGAAGTGAAGCCAGTTTCACAGCAGCCATTCAAGCGGCCAAACAAAACAAGTCTGTGGCATTAATTGCACCAACAGGACATGTGGGTGGTTTCATCATCGAGGGCCTTTCATCTTCTGACATCGGGGATGGACATGTGGATAACAAACGTTTTGTCAGTGGACTGGCTTTGGAATTCTACAAGCGGATCCGGGCTGCTTATGGGCATGAAAAAGAATTGGGCAAATTTGGATGGGAACCCAAAGTGGCTGAAAAAGTTATCCTGGACTGGCTGTCTGAATATCCATCCATTACCATTTATGAAAATGAAAGATTGGTAGAAGGAGTTGCCGGGGTTGTGAAAGAAGGCTCTCAAATCACACAACTGCTCATGGAAAGTGGAAAACGCTTTGCTGCGGATGTTTTTATTGATGCTACCATAGAGGGCGACCTCATGGCCTTTTCGGGCGTAAGCTATACCTTCGGACGGGAAGGAAACGAAAAATACGATGAAACGATCAACGGCATCTACCCCGACCAAACGTACCGCCAATTTGAAGTAAATATTGACCCTTATGTGGTACCAGGCGATAGCAGCAGTGGTTTAATTCCCACTATTTTGGATGAACCTCTGGGAGAAGCCGGGGCTCCCAGCCCTTACA
Source organism: Cyclobacteriaceae bacterium (assembly GCA_965230065.1). Lineage (GTDB taxonomy): Bacteria > Bacteroidota > Bacteroidia > Cytophagales > Cyclobacteriaceae. Next base: position 6,801,132 of record OZ245942.1, read on the forward strand.
TTATGGGTTTTTGTTTCCGAATTTGCCTTACGAACCTTTCTGAAAACCGTATTCCTATTGAAAAGCCGGAAAGTTACCGCACGGAAGATTATGAAATCTACAGACGGTATTTTGCAGCCGGAGGGAAAAACCCTTTCCTGAATGATGGGCCTGCAAACAAAACAAACGTACCCAACCAAAAAACCGATATGGGAAGCTGGCATGACCTTTCGGCGAATTTGTATGGTATGAATGTAAACTACCCCGATGCCAGCTATCAACAACGAAAAGAAATTTATGAATACCACAAAAACTTCACGCTTGGTTTGATCTGGTTTCTGCAAAACGATCCGGCAGTACCTGCAGAAGTCAAGGAGGCATGGAACGGATGGGGCCTTCCCAAAGATGAATTTACAGACAACGGACACTGGCCTCGAAAATTTTATGCACGTTCTGCCCGCCGTATGGTTGCTGATTATGTGGTTACCGAACACTATGGCCGTCCGGGAGGTGAACAACCCACTGATCCCGTTGGGGTTACTTTCTGGCCTTTTGATATGCATGCTGCCCGGCGGGTAGTAAAAGACGGATACGCCTGGAACGAAGGCTTTGTGTTTGACAAAAACACCCGCCCTTTTGGCATTAGTTACAGGGCCATTGTTCCCAAAAAGCAGGAATGTGCTAACTTACTCGTACCGGCCTGTCCTTCTTCTTCCTATGTAGGCTACGGTGCCTTGCGCCTGGTTTGGATGTTTATGACCCTGGGACAAGCCGCCGGTTCTGCCGCTGCAATTGCTGTGGAAGATAAGATACCCGTTCAGGAGATAGGTTACCAAAAGCTCAAAACACAATTACAAAAAAATGGCCAAGTTCTTACGGTAAACGATTCCCCAACTCCGTAAATTATTATAATTCTATAAACCTCAATTCCAGAATGCACAACCACAAATTATTTACCCTCACAAACCAGCAGCAAAGGTCTGTGAGGACACAGACCTTGGTAAGTAAGTTCTTATTTCAATACACCATAATCCTAGCTGTATTTTTACTATCCTGTTCCGAAAAACCTATTGCTGAAAAAAAGCAACCCTCTTCCCCCAACATCATTATGTTGCTGGCTGATGACCTGGGCTATGGCGATCTTTCATGTTATGGCAGTGCATCCATTGAAACACCTCATCTGGATTCCTTGGCAGCGCAGGGCATGCGATTTTCGCGTTTTTATGCTGGTTCGGCCGTTTGCACGCCTTCCCGAGCCTGCCTGCTTACAGGAAAATTTCCTTTGCGTTTTGATATTCGCCAGCACTTTACCGATAATGAAGAGCACTTGCCGGAAGGTATAGTTACCCTGCCCAAACTGCTGAAACAGGCAGGATACGCTACCGCCCACATTGGCAAGTGGCACCTGGGCGGTCTGCGGCCGCAAGACTACGAAGCCCGCCAACGAAACGAACCTGCCAACCCCGGGCCTTTGCAGCACGGATTCGGCCATGCCCTCACCAGTATTGAAGGCGCACCCATCCGCCCACAATTGATAACAGAACGCAAGCTGTACCGTGAAGGTGGAAAATATTTGATAAGAAACGATGAACATATCCCTGAAATTGACAAACACTGGACAGAAATAAAAGTAGATGAAGCCATTGGCCTGGTGGAAAACTGGAATACAGAAGCCCAGCCTTTTTTCCTGAACCTTTGGTTTGATGTACCCCACACGCCCTACGAACCAGCTCCTGAACCCCATCTGTCCAAATATGAAAAACTGGGAGCTACCGGCGACCAACTCTATTTCCGTTCCATGGTTTCTCATCTGGACGCCAACATTGGCAGGCTGGTGAGTAAACTTAAAGCCTTGGGTATTTTTAAGAATACTTTGATAATTTTTACTTCTGACAATGGCCCAGCCTACCAGGGAAGCCCCGGGCCGTTCAAAGGGGGTAAAACCGACCTGCATGAAGGGGGTATTCGGGTGCCCATGTTTGCCGTTTGGCCCGGGCATATTCCTGAGAATACTTTTTCCTTCCAAACTGCACACATGGCCGATATCCTGCCCACCTTTTGCGAAGCTGCCGAAATAGAAAATTATCCATCTGATATTGATGGAAAAAGTATATTATCTCATTTAAAAGGAAGCGAGCGAACGGAAAGGGATGTACTATTATGGCAAATGGATTTGTACAAGCACTTCCAAAACCAGGGCCCGAAGCCTACCCCTTATGCCACCTCAGTTGTCCAAAAAGGAAAATGGAAACTGCTGACCGACAGCCTGCAACCCACCGAACTGTTTGACCTGGAAGCTGACCAGCGTGAATTATATAACGTGCTGGGCGAACATCCCGAAGTTGAAAAGGAACTCCTCAATGCTTTACAGGAATTCCATACTGCACCAAGGAAAAGCTGGGAAAAATAATCCATTAAAAAATCAAAATAATTGAGCGTATTGACTGTGCAACAGGCATCCTGCCTGTGAGGCCCAGCCAGTGTGGCCTGGCCTGCGTGGTCCGGCCTGTTAACAGGCGAGACGCCTGTTGCACAACTTATCAATTATTTTTAGAGGTTACATAGAGCTTTTTGATGATATACTTCATTTTTGCCAAAGATTTAGGATAAAGAATAAACTATGAAATAAACCACCACCAACATGCTCAAAAACTTAATCCTAACCCTCACCACAATCCTCCTGACAACATCCGCTTTCTGTCAGAAAAAAACCTACACAAATCCCATTGGCGACAGTATTTTCATTGCTGACCCTTTTGTATTGCAACACGACGATATGTATTACCTCTATGGCACTTCGGCGAAAGATGGGTTTAAAGCCTGGAAATCTGACAACCTGGTAGACTGGCAACCCATCGGATACGTTTTCCAAAAAAGTGACAGCTCCTGGGGACAAAAATCATTTTGGGCGCCGGAGGTCATTCATTATCAAAATAAGTTTTACCTGATTTACAGCAGTTTTGGCAAAACCATGTACGATGATGGCCTGAGAATTTGTATAGCCGAAGCTGACCAACCCGAAGGCCCCTTTATTGATTTGTATGCCCCCCTCTTCGACAACGGGTTTGGCTGTATTGACGGGCATATTTTCGTGGATAAGGGGAAACCCTATCTTTATTATGAAATGGTGGGGGTGGTAGGCGAACCCTGGAAAGACAATGGGTATTTTTGGGGAAATATTTTCGGAGCAACCCTGAAAAACGATTTGTCGGGTTTAACCGCTGCCCCCAAGTTATGCGTCTACCCCACCCAGCCCTGGGAAGGCATTGAAAGCATGAAAGCCCGCTCTACCGAAGGCATGACCGTTTTCAAACATAACGAAAAATATTATATGACCTACTCGGCCAACCATTATGCTGACCCTAATTATGGAATAGGCTATGCCGTGGCTGACAGCCCGCTGGGCTTATGGACAAAATACGAGGGCAACCCCATTTTACAGAAAGATATACCAAAACGGGTTTCAGGCCCCGGGCACAATTCACTGATAAAATCCCCGAATGGAACAGAATGGTTTTGTGTGTACCACACCCATGCCGATTTTGACAACCCTTCCGGCAAAAGAATCCTGAATATCGACAGGATGTTGATTGACGAAAAAGGTATTATTTCCATCAAAGGCCCCACCCGCTCTCCCCAGCCTTTGCCTTCTGGTAGCGAATAATTAGTTTTACCTCTTTGATGAATAACTTTGTCAAAGCTAATATACACTGTGAAAATAGCTTCCCTACTGACGAGGAACTTAGTTCCGGGTTATGGCCACGAAACAAAGTTCCTCGCCAGAATATATTTTAAAGTTAAAATTAAACACTATAAAAAAATTGAAAACTACTCAACCTTTCCTCATCCTCTTTACAATAGCCACCATCATCTTTCAGTCATGCAATCAAAAGCCTGAAAACACCGCTTCTGAATCAGCACCGCCCAACATCGTCCTCATCCTTACCGATGACCAGGGGTGGGGTGATTTGAGCATGAACGGAAACCCAAACCTAAATACGCCCAACATAGACGGGATTGCCCAAAACGGGGTGGCTTTTGACCGCTTCTATGTAGCCCCGGTTTGCTCACCCACCCGTGCCGAAATGCTCACCGGCCGGTATGCTGTGCGCGGAGGCGTGTACTCTACCTCAGAAGGTGGGGAACGACTTGACTTGGATGAGAAAACACTGGCCGAATACTTCAAAGAAGCCGGATACGCCACCGCTGCTTATGGCAAATGGCACAATGGCATGCAGCCACCTTACCATCCTAATGCCCGGGGTTTTGACGATTTTTATGGTTTTTGCTCAGGCCACTGGGGCAACTACTTCAGTCCGATGCTGGAGCACAATGGCAAAATCGTACAGGGAAATGGTTTTATTATTGATGATTTTACCGACCATGCCCTGGATTTTATAGAGAAAAACCAGCAATCTCCTTTTTTGGTGTACCTGCCGTACAACACACCCCACAGCCCCATGTCGGTGCCCGATAAATGGTGGAATGAGATGAAAGACAAAACCCTGGATTCCCTCCATCGCGACCCTGAAAAAGAAGATATTACTTTCACCAAAGCCGCCCTGGCCCTCTGTGAAAACATTGACTGGAATGTGGGCAGGATCATACAAAAACTGGAAGAGCTACAACTGGCTGAAAATACCATCGTACTTTATCTTTCAGACAACGGCCCCAACTCATGGCGGTGGAACGGCAACATGAAAGGGCGAAAAGGAGCTACCGATGAAGGGGGCGTGCGCTCCCCTTTGGTTATGCAATGGAAAGGAACGTTGCCAGCCGGAAAAACCATTCCGCAAATTGCCAGCATTCCCGACCTGCTACCTACACTGGCCGACCTTGCCAACCTCAACATTGCCCCTCCCAAACCTTTGGATGGCAAAAGCCTGAAACCGATTTTGCTCAACGATGATGCACAATGGCCCGACCGCCTGCTCGTCAGTCATTGGAAAGATCGTTCCAGTGTACGTTCCCAGCAGTACCGCCTTGGACATGAAAACCAGCTTTTTGAAATGGTGGCTGACCCCGGACAATACCATGATGTATCTTCTCAGTTTCCTGAAGTGAAGCAACGACTAATGGCTGCCAAAGAAGACTTTTTCCAGAATGCGCTGTCGGAGTTGCCTGAGGAAGATACCCGCACCTTTCCGGTAGGCCATCCTGATTATGCTTTCACACAACTTCCTGCACGCGATGCACAGGCTACGGGGAATATCCAACGCTCTAATCGCTGGCCCAACGCTTCCTTTTATACCAACTGGACAAGCACCAATGAGGCAATTGCCTGGGATGTGGAAGTATTGGAGAGTGGCAATTTTGAAGCTACCATTTATTACACCTGTGCCCCGGAAAATGCAGGAAGTACTATCACCCTCTCCTACCCTTCTGATACGCTTACTTTTAAAATCACCGAAGCCCATGACCCGCCTCTCATTGGAATGGAGTATGACAGGGTAGAAAGGCAGGAGTCTTATGCAAAAGACTTTATTTCTATGAACGCCGGCACCATTCATCTTGAAAAAGGAGAGGGAACGCTTTCTTTACAAGCCACAGAAATACCGGGCAATGGGGTTGTCGACTTCCGTTTGTTGATGTTAAAGAGAGTTCCCTAGAAAGAGGTATGGTTTCTAACAGATTACTCAAAATAAATAACTGTTTATACAGAGGAATATCCCTGCTAAATATGTGGATTCTTGTGTTTTAACAAGAATTCAGGGTTTTCTTAGCTGTATGCTTTCCGTAAGCTGGCTGTAAGGTTTCTGTAAGGTAGGGCTATGGTGACAAAAGTTGTACTTTTCTAACATTACTTTAAGGCAGGCCATTGGCTTTCCTTTCTGAAACGGGGTGCAAGGATTAAAGGCAGTAGTAGTTTTTTTCCCTGCTACTACTTACTGCCGCTACCTACATTTTCATCATAAATAATCTATTCCTTATCTGGAATAAAGGTTTTGCCTTTTACCAGCCATGAAATGCCAAAAGCCCATAATGCCACCGATTCCAGCCAGAAGGCTGTGGTTTTGGGTAGTTGGTCTTCCAGAAAAAAGAAATAAATAGCCAGTAAAAGGATGCATCCTGCCATGATAACGCCACAAATTCTATAGATTTGATTACATGTTTTCTTCTGTGGGGTTAGCTGTTTATTATGCGGGTGGGTTTTGGTAAACAAAAAATAAGATATATACGCCAGCAAGAGGAAAAACGCAGCAGCGCTCACAAAATGCACCCTACAAACAAACGCTTCACAGTCACCCACTGAGGTTGGAAAAAAAGCCACACACAAAGCTGCCACACCCGCTAAATTACTTGGCCACCTGTCTTCGGGATATCCTTTGTAAGTGAACAAAAATATCCCAAAGGAGGTGAGAATACATACAAAAATATCCCGCATCGGGGTGTGGTAATATTGGCTGATGGAAGGCTGGAACGCATCCGTTCCGCTGGCGATGGCAGCCCCCACCACCATGATAATGGGTAGTGCAATGCCCAATCCGCCCAATAACTTGCGGAGGGTGAGGTAGGAAATTACGAGGTTATCATGCGACATGGGGCTGTTTATGGTTATGCTAAATATAGGTGTTTTTCTAAAAGGAGCAAAATGGGGAACGGCTGATAACAGCGTATTTAAAAATTTATTAAGTCAAAATTCAGATTTAAGGTTACATCAAAAATACTCCAGCCTACTAAGTACCATAGCAGTTTTGATTTTTAATCACAAAACACCACTACCATGAAAAATTCTGTTTACATTTCGTTGGCCGTTTTTTGCTTATCAGGATGGATAAGTTTGTCACAAGCCTTTGCTCAGTATAATACTACGTATGGTGTAGGTGTTGGCACAGGAGGAAGCTACAACACCCACATAGGGCGTTTAGCAGGACAAGTCAGTACAGGATCTTCTAATACATTTTTAGGTACTTTCTCTGGGTATAAAAATACTGTAGGGGGAAATAATGTGTTTGTAGGAAGAAGTAGCGGGTATAATAGTACTTCAGGCTATCGTGATACTTTCGTTGGATGGGCCAGCGGATATAAAAACACCACCGGAGATGAAAACACATTTTTAGGGCATAGTAGCGGGTATAATAATACTACGGGTAGCCAAAACGCTTTTTTTGGCTACTGGAGTGGATATTATAACACCACCGGCAATAATAATGCGTTTTTTGGAACAAATAGTGGGGACAACAATACTTCCGGATTTTTCAACACCTTCATTGGAAACCATAGTGGTGATGGCAATACTACCGGATTCGGCAATACGTATGTTGGTTATTTCACAGGGCATAATAATGAAACAGGTAAGTACAATGTATTCATTGGTCAATATGCCGGATACAATGCAACAGGATCAAATAAGCTTTACATCGATAATCAGTCTGACTCCAAACCGCTGATTTATGGGGATTTTCTCAAAAACTCTATTTCTATTGGCACCCGTTACAACGGTACTACTTACAAGCTTTTCATTCCCGGTAAAGTAAGGGCTAAAGCTTATGATGTGGCTTCAGACAAGCGCTTGAAAGATGACATCCAGCACCTGGAAAATGCTATGACCAAATTGCAAAAGGTGGAAGGCGTAAGCTATTTGCTAAAGGATGATGAAAAGGTTGAACAAAACATAACAGATAATACCAATACAAGGAGTAGGCCGGCACAAAGGCCCGTATATTATGGTTTTGTAGCCCAGGATATCCAAAAGGTATTTCCTGAACTGGTAACTGAAGATGAAGGGCTGCTGGCAGTAAACTATATGGGCATGATTCCCGTGCTGGTAGAAGCCCTGAAAGAAATCACCCTGGAAAGAGATAGCCTGAAACAAAACCTATCGGAAGTAACTCAAAAAAATATACAGTTAGACCAGCGTATTGCTGCTATTGAAAAAGCGCTGGAATTGCAAAAAAATATCCCGGCCAAGGTTTTTGAGAAACAAACAGGCAGCATATTAGAGCAAAACCACCCTAACCCTTTCCATGAAAGTACTACCATTAATTATCAGGTACCCAGCGAAGCCAGTAAGGTAAGCATGGTAATTATGAACCAACAGGGTGTGGCAGTTCAGCACATTGATAATTTACAGCCTGGTGTTGGAAAGGTAGAAATATCAGCGGGTAGTTTGCGTGCAGGAACATATTTTTATTCACTGCAAGTAGATGGACAGCCTATTACCACAAAACGTATGGTACTCACCCCTTGAAAATGTGAACTACACCTTATTGAAATAGCAGCAGTAGCAGCCTGTATCAAAAAACTGCTACTGCTACTAAAAACAAGCTCCTGTTTGGAAGGTTATTAACCACCGTGAAGAACTATACGGGATTGAAATTCCCCTATTCTATTCCCCTTCAAAATACCCGTCGTTCTGCACCAGGTTTTCGTTGCGTTCCATCTCAATATCAGGGATGGCATACCAAACTTTATACTCCTGCTGGTTAGAGGCTGGCACTTCCCCGGTGGCCCAGGAGCGGGTGGTGTACAAATCATGACGGATGAGCACACCCCTGAATAATCCCTCGCCAATATGCTCGCGGGCAAACTCTTCTATAATTGCATTTCTCAACTCATCCTGGCTCATGGCAGCGGTAAGGTCGGGGTATACACTTTCGGGTTGCTCCATGGGCGTGCCCACAGCCCTTGCACGGCGGCGCACCATGTTGATGGCTTCCAGGGCTTCTGCAGTAGGCCCGTTGAGTTCATTCAATGCCTCTGCTTTTATCAGGTACATTTCAGCGGTACGCAAAACATTGTCGTTCACCCCTGTCCGCTGGAAATAATTACCATCCAGGTGATAGTATTTCACCAGTTGTGGCCCAATATTTTCAGGAAACTGTAAGGTATCCATCACCACATCACCACCCTTTGGTATGTAAAAGGGCATCCAGTCGCGCATGGAGTACATTTTCCGGTAGGTATTGGGCGTGGCATCATAAAACTCCTTATTTACCCAAAATGCGTGGCCTTTGTCATCTTCATTACGGGCAAAATCTACGGTAGTACCATCAGCCAGCGTAAACCCAGCCACGTTCAGCCACCATACATTGTTATTACCAATGTTATCGGTAGACCCACCTACCCCATGCGATTTGGTAAACAGGTGTTCGCCTCCATTTTCATGGTCAGGATGCCAAATTTTTGAATAGTCGGGCATCAGGAAGATGGCCGGGTGGCTAATGGCGCGGTCGGCTGCATCAGCGGCTTCCTGCCATTTGCGTTGCCAGGCATACACCCTGGCCAGCAAACCCTGAGCAGAAGCAGCAGTAACCCTGCCCATTTGATGGTTATTCACGTCAAAAGGGCTTAGCTTTTGTTCGGCCATCGTCAAATCATCTTCAATAAAAGCCCAGGTTTCTTCATACGTACTCCTGGCTTTGTATATATCCTCTGTTAAACCTTCCGTAGGCTCAGTCATAAGCGGAACACCGTGAAAGTTTTTGTTGAGGTTATAGTAAAACAAAGCCCTCAAAAAGCGGGTTTCCCCTTCAATCCTGTCCTCAAAAGCCTGGTCCAGTTCTACATTGCCCAGCTCTTTCAAAATTTTGTTGGCTTCGTTAATGGCCGGGTAAGAGTCACGCCACCAGTCGGCCAGGTTCCGCGTAGTTCGGTCCCAGTTCCACGAATCCTGATCGTTTGGGTTTCCACCTTCCAGAGGATTGCCACCGGTGTTAATCAACAGTTCGGTAGGTTGGTCGCCAAACCTTACAAAGTTGGCATCTTTATACACATAGGCTTCCCACACACGGGCATATACGCCGTTGAGTGCCAGCTCAAATTCTGTAGGTGATGAGTAAAAATCATCCACCGATACATCTGAAAAAGGGGTTTCTTTCAAGGGGTCATCGCAGGCTGCCGGAAGCATCATCAGCAGTATACCTGCATATATTATCAATCGTTTCATAGCAATATTTTTTAGTTTCTTTATTTCATTCTATGATTAGATGGTACAAGGGTTAAAAACCGATATTTACTCCTACAATAAATGATTTTGAAGAAGGATAAGGGAAACGGTCAACCCCTTTGATACGGTTAGAACCTCCGGAAGCATTCACTTCAGGGTCCCAGCCGGGGTACTTGGTAAAAGTAAGTAAGTTACGCCCGGCCACATATATTTGTGCATTACGGAAGATGGTGTTTTGCACAGGGATATTATAAGACAGTTGTATGTTTTTCAAACGTACAAATGAGCCATCATAAGCATTATCATCGGTTACCAGTGCAGGATAAGCACCTCTAACTGAGTTGGTTACATCACCACCTACCCTGGGGTTTTCTGGTGTCCATCTTTTTTCCCGGTCTTCTTTCCATAGGTTTGTCCCCCCGGCAATTTCGTTTTTGGTTACCATGAGGGTGGTATTGCCCCACATACCCTGGAAGAATACCCGCAGATTGAAGTTTTTATAGCTAAAGTCGTTGGTAAAACCAAAAATCACATCGGGGTTAGGGTCACCCACAAAAGTATCATCATCTGCTGAGTACCTGCCATCCCCGTTCAAGTCTTTGAAACGATAATCGCCCGGGTTGGCATTGGGCATGGTACCTACTTCGTCAATTTCAGCCTGTGAAGCCCATACCCGGTTTTCGTGCATGACAGACCCATAGAATTTACCAATAGCATGACCCGGTTCCAGGCGGGCAACCTGGCGTCCGTGGTTACTTACATTGCCTCCGCCGGCCCAACCGGTATAAATAAATGGTGCCCCTCCCAGGGAAAGGATTTCATTTTTATTGCGCGACATTACCAGGGTAGTATTCCACTTAAACTCACCGGTGAGGTTGTACGTGTTCAGTGTGATTTCAATGCCCCGGTTCTCCATAGACCCGGTATTTTGTAACACTGAGCGGTAACCTGCCTGATTTGGCAGAGGTACATCCAGCAAGAGGTCAGTAGTTTTCTGGTAATAGTAGTCAAAGGTCAGGTTAATCCTGTCGTTATACATGCCCAGGTCAAACCCTACATCAATATCTTCGCTTTTTTCCCAGCCCAGGTCGGGGTTGGCAATGCCATTGGGACGGGCACGTACTACCTTACCGTTAGGATCGTTGGTACCAAACAACCAGCTTGATCCATCACTGGATGCAAAGTTGATAAGGGAAAGCGATTCGTACACACCAATGCGGTCGTTACCGGATTGTCCGTAGCTCAACCTCAACTTCAGGTTACTGACCGGCCCGGCATTACTCATAAAATCTTCATTGCTCACCCTCCAGGCTACGGCGGCAGAAGGGAAGAAGCCCCATTTGTTGTTAGCCCCAAACTTAGACGAGCCATCGGCCCGGCCTGTCAGGGTTATCAAATATTTATCGGCCAGCACATAGTTGATCCGCCCTATCCATGAAAGTAAGGTCCAGTCATCACGCGAAGTGGTTGGATTATCGGGACTTGCGGCAATACCCAAATTCCAGTATTTATAGGCATCAGAAGGGAAGCCTTTACCACTGGCAGAGGTATGGAATGAATTCTCGGTTTGATAAGTAAAACCCGCCAAAACATCCAAACGGTGAATACCGAAGGTATTGTTGTACTTCAAGAGGTTTTCATTCAACAGATTATTTCGACGGTATTCATCAAAATCGGCCTCACCGAATTGGGCTGGGCGTGAACCAATGGGAAAATACTCACCAATCTGGTAGTCCAGCACATCTACCCCAATTCGCACAACGGCATCCAGCCCATCCAACAGGGTATAGGTACCGGCAATATTCCCCACAATACGCGTATCCCAACGGTCCACATCATATTCCCTGGCCGCATACACTGGGTTTTCGTCTCCTCCGAGCGCCACATTTCGGGTATCTGTGTAATCCCCGTTTTCGTCATATACCGGAATGGTAGGGGAAGTATCAATCATATACGACATAATATCCCCCTGGGTGCCGTATCCTTTTCTTCCGGTAAACACCCGGTCCTGGGTAGTAGATGACAACATCAGGTGCTGATCTATTTTAAACCGTTCTGATACCTGTGCGTTCATGTTCAGGGTAGCCCCATAACGTTTGAAGTTTGATCCAATGATCAGTCCGTCTTCATCTACATAACTACCAGCCAGGTAATACCGGATGGCATCATTACCGCCTGAAATGGAAAGTTGGTGTTTCTGGCTCACTGCGGGCTGACGGAATATTTCTTCCTGCCAGTCGGTACCTTCCCCAAAAGCATCAATCTGTTCCTGCGTAAATACGGGGGGGTTATCGAGCAACGCTGCCCTTTCGTTCACAATCATGGCATGCTCGGTGGCATTCAGAAAGTCGAGTTTATTCACCGGGCCTGAGAAACTTACCGATCCGGAGTAGTCAATTTTTGCTTTTCCGGCTTCCCCTTCCTTCGTGGTGATCAATACCACACCATTAGAACCGCGTGACCCATAAATAGCGGTAGCAGAAGCCCCTTTCAGCACTTCCATTGACTGAATGGAGCTGGGGTCAATATTCGCCATTGGGTTATAACTCGGGCCATTTCCGCCCAGGTTACTCGTACCTACATAATCGGAAAGTGGCACACCGTCAATCACATACAGTGGGGAGCCACCTGCATTGATGGAAGCGGTTCCCCGTACTTCTACGCTCATGGCCCCGCCCGGCTCATGCGAACCGGTAAACACATTTACCCCGGCGGCTTTTCCCTGCAGTGCCTGATCGGGCGTATTGATGATGGGCAGCTCCAGGTCTTCCCGGCTTACGGACGATACCGCCCCGGTAAGGTCACTTTTGCGCTGGGTACCATACCCAATCACTACAATTTCAGAAAGGGCCTGCACATCAGCAGCCATGTCTACATTAATTACGGAACGCCCGCCAATATTGACTTCCTGGCTCTCATAGCCTACAGAGGAGAATACGAGGGCTTCAACGTTATCTTCAACAGTAAGCCGGTAGTTTCCATTAATGTCAGTTACCGTACCGGTGTTGGTGTTTTTTGCCACTACGTTCACGCCGGGCAGGGCATCATCAGTTTCCCCATCGGTTACTTTTCCTGTGATGGTTTTATCCATGGGGCGCGAAAAAGAATTATACGCCTGGGTTTTGAGGTGTTCAAGGTAAGGAACGGAACTATCAGGCCCGCCCCTTAATTTGACACGATCCACCTTGTCCACACCGGCATTTTCAACCTTTTGGATTACGTAATAGTTGCTTCCCATTTTTTTGTAGGTAAGCTTCAAAGGCTGTAGCACTTCGGTAAGGGTTTCTTCCAGGCCATCGTATTTTTTTGTTGCCTTTGTATTTACTGTTTTGTTTTCTACAAGTTCACCACTATAAGCAAACCGTACCAGATACTCTTTTTCCATATCTGATAAAAATGACTTCAGCAATTGCTGATTGTCTTGCGTGCTCCTTGCACTAAAAACCTTGTCATCCTTGTCAAATTTATTGAGGGATGCCAGGCTTTGTGCCTGCAACTGCATGGAAAATGGCATACAAAGCCATAACCCAAGCAGCATGTTAAAAATTAAGGTAGATTTTTTGGGTATCATAGCAATGATTGTTTGGTTAAAAAAAGTACATATAGTTTATATTTATTGGGTATTCAGCATTTTGCGATACTTGAATGAAACCTGATTATTTTTTCTTACTACGTCAATATTTTCAGACCTGAAAGACTCCCTAATCAGCGATAGGAGCATGTCCAGGTCCTGGCGAGGCACGCCGCTCACATTAAATATTTTGTTTGCCAGCTCATTATCCGCAAAGTGTACATCCACCCCATAGTACTCCCGGATTTCATCGGCCACCTCAAGAAGGGTCGCATTGTCAAAAATGAACATCTGGTCTTTCCAGGCAGTGATTGGTGCCGCATTTACAGTATTGTGTTTAAATTCACTGTCGTTCTTACCCAGTTCTACTATTTCTCCGGGCTTCATAATCACACTGGTATTCAACACAGGGTTTAATACTTTTACCGAACCTTCGTTCAATACTACCTGTGTCTTTTGCTGGCGGCTGTTTACATTAAACTGGGTACCCAAAACTTCCACTTTCGCTTCGTTGGTATGCACGATAAACCTTTTGGCAGCTTCCTGGCTGGCACTTGAACCGCTCAGCTTTTTTACTTCAAAATACGCTTCCCCGCTTAGCCAAACTTCACGGGGTTGGCCGCTTTGCATATCAATATCTGCCTCCAGGCTGGAGTTAGCATTCAGTTTTACCACAGTGCCATCGGGCAGGGTAAAAGTTTTAGTTTCGCCATAAGCAGTGGTGTATATGGGCAAAGCCGTATACCAATGATACATGAGTACGGCGGAAGTCATGAGCAGGAGGAATACAGCGGCTGCGGCCACACTCCCATATTTCCGAATTTTAAATACAGAACCTTGCGGCCTATGTGGGTTTTGCTTTTTTTCCTGACTTGCTAATTGATATGCCCCTTGTAGAAGCTGCTGTTTGCGGAAGGCAGGCAAGATATGTTGATTGAAGTGAAGGCCCAGCATTGTTTCTTTGGCTTCAAGCAGGGCCCCGGCCTGTTGAGGGTATTGACGCATAAATGTTTCCCAGAATGATTCACTTTTTTTGTCGGGGTTTTGCACCCACTGTTGAAAGAATTCATCCAGCAGAAAATCATTTGCTGTATAATGGCGGTAATCTTCTGGTAGTTTATTTGCCATGTGGTATACTTGTCTTTACTTATACAGATACAAGCATGGCAAATTTTGCCCCATACCCGGAGCAATAATTTTCATTTTTATAATTATTACAATACTTATTGAGTTTTTTGTTAACAGCTACATCTTATTGGAAGGAAAATTATGATAATTAAAACAACAAGCTCCAGAGGTAAGTTTCTTTGGGAACATGCTTGCGCAAGGCATCCAGGCTGCGGTATAATAATTTATAAACTGCCTTCACATGAACATCCATGATTTCGGCTATTTCTTCGTAACCCAACTGATTGTAATAGCGCAGATAAACGACTTCTTTCTGCTTACTGGTCAGTTTGACAAATGCCTTTTTCAACTGCTCAACTTTTTCTTCAGGAATATGTTGATTTGCAAAACCAGCATGATTAGCTATTACAACATCAAAAGTGTAGTCGGGTAAGAAAGGATACTCTTTACGGGCGGCAAGTGCCCTGATGATCCGCCGCTTAAGGGCGATTAAGAGATAGTGTTTGGTAGATTTGACGGCTGTCATGCGTACCCTTTTCTGCCAAATATCAGCGAATAATTCCTGTATGCAGTCCTCAGCCAAATCCCGGGATGGTGAAAGCTTATTGCCATAGTCGTACAAAATATCCACATACTTATGATATAAGTATTCAAAGGCGCACTTATTGCCCTGATGCAATGCCTGCCAGGCACTTTCATCGGTAAAAGGGCCGGTATGGGGAAAGCTGCTTTCCACGGTCAGTAGTTATATTGAGGTGGTTATTGCCGCTCCTGTAAAAAAATTGAACGAACAATAATGATAATTATAAACAGATTTTCCCTAAATAAAAAAAATATGCAAACTTAACTACAGGAATAGTATAATTTTGAGACTAAAGCCGTAGGTAGAAAGGGAGACGGAAGACGGAAGCAAAAAAACTCCGGTCTTCGGACTTCGGTCTTCCGCCCTCAAATCACCACATTCACAATCCGCTTGGGCACAACAATTACCTTTTTTGGAGTTTTTCCGGCAATCCACTTCTGGATTTGTTCTGAGGCCAGCACTTCCTTTTCTATATCGGCAGCCGACATATCCAGCGGAAACTCCATTTTGGCCCGCATTTTTCCGTTTACCGAAACCGGGTACTCGTGGGAGTCTTCTTTCAAATACTTTTCGTCGTATTTGGGGAAAGAAGCCCTGGTTACGCTTTCTTCATGGCCCAACAGTTGCCATAATTCTTCGGCAATGTGCGGTGCATAGGGTGAAAGCATGATGGTTAAATCTGAAAGTACAGTCCGCTTATTACATTTCAAAGAAGTTAATTCATTCACACAAATCATAAAACTACTCACCGAAGTGTTGAAAGAATGACTGGCAACATCTTCTTCTGCTTTCTTAATGGTTTTGTGTAGCACTTTCAGTTCATCAGGCGCAGGTGCTTTGTCTGAAACATTAAAGTTTCCATTATCATCATGGAACAAACGCCAGAGTTTGCGCAAAAACTTATGTACCCCGTCAATGCCATTGGTATTCCAGGGTTTGGATTGCTCCAAAGGGCCCAAAAACATTTCATACATCCGCAAGGTGTCTGCTCCATACTCGGCAATTACATCATCAGGGTTCACCACGTTGTATTTGGATTTGGACATTTTTTCTACCTCGCTACCGCAAATGTATTTGCCATCTTCCAATACAAATTCTGCTTTTTCTGCATCGGGCTGCCACTTTCTGAAGGCGTCAATATCCAGCACATCGTTATCCACAATGTTTACATCAACATACAAAGCTGATGTTTTGTACTGGTCTTTCAGGTTGTAAGAAACATATTTGTTTTCACCAGCCACCCTGTACACAAAATTAGACCGCCCCTGAATCATCCCCTGGTTGATGAGTTTTTTGGCATACTCGTCTACGCTTACCCAGCCCCGGTCGTACAGGAATTTTACCCAGAAGCGGGAATACAACAAGTGCCCGGTGGCGTGTTCTGAACCGCCGATGTACAGGTCAACATCCTGCCAGTATTCCTGGGCGTCCTTGCTTACAAATTCCTTTTCGTTGTGCGGGTCCATGTACCGGAAAAAGTACCAGCTTGAACCTGCCCAGCCCGGCATGGTTGTCAGCTCGTAGGGTTCTCCGTCTTTGGTGTGCCAGTTCTTGGCACGGCCCAGAGGAGGTTCACCATCTTCGGTAGGTTTGTACGCATCTACTTCGGGTAAAGTCAAAGGCAATTCCGATTCATCCAACACATACGGAATATCCCCGTCAAAATATGCTGGAATCGGTTCGCCCCAGTAACGCTGCCGCCCGAAAATAGCATCTCGTATTCTGTAATTAATCTTGGCTTTGCCGATGCCCCGCTTTTCCAGTTCCTCATTACCCCGCTTGATGGCTTCTACCGGAGACAATCCATCCAGAAAACCGGAGTTAATCATTTTTCCCTCTTTGGTAGGGTCTGCTTCTTTGGAAATGTCAACACCTTCAATGATAGGCGTAATGGGCAAATTGAAATGCTTGGCAAAGTCATAATCACGCTGGTCCCCGGCAGGTACGGCCATAACGGCACCGGTGCCGTATCCTGCCAACACATAATCGGCTATCCAGATCGGGATTTTATCGCCTGAAAACGGATGGATGGCATAAGAGCCGGTAAATACACCCGTTACGGTTTTTACATCGCTCATCCGGTCTCTTTCCGAACGGTTTTTGGCAACTTCCACATATTTTTCCACGGCTTCCCTTTGTTCGGCTGTGGTAAACTTTTCTACCAGTTCATGCTCCGGGGCAATTACCATAAAGGTAACCCCAAAGATGGTATCAATGCGGGTAGTAAACACATCTATGGAGGCATCGGGATGTTCGGTTTCAAAAATCAGGCGGGAACCTACCGAGCGGCCAATCCAGTTGCGCTGCATTTCTTTCAGGGGCTCGGGCCAGTCAATCCTGTCCAGGCCTTCCAGCATACGTTCAGCATAAGCGGTAATGCGCAGGCTCCATTGCAGCATATCTTTTCGCTCTACAGGATGACCGCCCCTTTCAGAAAAACCATCTTTTACTTCGTCATTAGACAGTACGGTTCCCAGGGCCGGGCACCAGTTTACCGTGGTGTTCGACAAATAGGCCAGCCTGTAATTGAGCAGGGTGCGTTGCCGCTCATTTTCATTCATATACTTCCATGCTTCGGCCGTAAACTGAGACGTATTTTCATCGCAGGCAGCATGCACGTTTTTGTTGCCGCTCTCCTCAAATTTTTCAATAAGCGTTTCTATCGGCTCGGCTTTGTCGGTATCGTTGTTGTACCAGCTTTTGAAAAGCTGAATAAATATCCATTGCGTCCATTTATAATAGTCCGGGTCGCAGGTTTGTACTTCTTTATCCCAGTCAAAGGAAAAGCCCAGCCCCTGCAATTGCTCTTTATAACGCGCTACATTTTGGGCAGTAGTAATGGCCGGGTGCTGCCCGGTTTGCAGGGCATATTGCTCGGCAGGCAAGCCAAAAGCATCAAAGCCCATGGGGTGCAATACATTGAAGCCCTTCAGGGTTTTGTAACGGGCTACGATGTCAGAAGCGATATACCCCAGCGGGTGCCCAACGTGCAGCCCGGCCCCGGAAGGATAAGGAAACATATCCAACACATAATATTTTGGCTTGTTGGTTTCAACTTCCGCTTTGTAGGTTTCATGCTCACGCCAGTAAGCCTGCCATTTCTTTTCTATGTTTTGAAAATCGTATTGCCCCATGGGTTATTTTATTTTGTGATTAGACCAGTGCATGCAAAAGTATATTTTTTATAAAGATTGGTGAAATTTTAAACAGGATTCATTAAAACAAGTATATAGTTTGCAGTTTTTAGTTTGTAGTTTTTAGTTTCCGGTTTTTTCGTTCAAACTTGAAACTATAAACACCAAACACCAAACAACACTACCATGACAAGGCTAATTAACGGACTGCACCATGTTACTACCCTGGCAGGAGATGCCCAGAAAAATATAGGTTTTTACACCGGAATTTTAGGGCTTAGGCTTGTAAAGAAAACGGTCAACTTTGATGCACCTAATGTGTATCATTTGTACTATGGAGACCAGATAGGGAATCCGGGCACTGTGTTTACCACTTTTCCTTTTGGCAACATCAGGCAAGGAAGGAAAGGAACCGGGGAAGTATCTACTACCATGTTTTCTATTCCTGCCAATGCTGTTGCTTACTGGACGGAAAGGTTGAAAAAGTTTGAAGTGGAGGTAAAAGGTACTGTGAAGAAATTTGGAAAAACAGCCATTCAAATTTCTGACCATGACGGGCTTTCCATGGAGCTGGTTGCAAATGAGCAGGACGGGCGGGAAGGTTGGCAAAATGGGCAGGTACCTGGAGAGATGGCGATAAAAGGGTTTTATGGGGTAACGTTACACCTTGGCAGTTACGACCGCACCTTAGGATTACTCACAGAAACCCTGGAACACCGCCTTGTTGACGAAAACAACAACCGTTTTCTCCTTGAGGCAGGTGATGGAGGCCCCGGCACGTATGTGGAAATCATTTGGGACCCGACAGGTCAAAAAGCACTGCAAGGCAATGGATCGGTGCATCACGTGGCTTTCAGTACCGATACTGATGAAACCCAGCTTGCCATTCGGGAAAAATTAGTAGAAGCCGGACATCATGTAACAGAGGTAAAAGACCGGCAGTACTTTCATTCCATCTATTTCAGGGAACCCGGTGGTGTTTTGTTTGAAGTAGCTACCAATCCGCCAGGCTTCACTTTGGATGAAACCGAAGAAAAATTGGGTGAATCTTTGAAGTTACCACCCTGGGAGGAAAAAAACCGTAGTTTTATAGAAAAAGGTCTACCGGAAATTAAAACCCTAAATCCTAAACCCTAAATTCTAAACAATATCAAATTTTCATATCCCCAAAACCCAAGAAAAACCCCAAACTATAAACATTAAACTTTTAACTTCAAACATCAACCATGAAACCACACGAAGGACAACCCATATATCGCGCTAGAAAACCCGTAGACGAGGCAAAAGCAGCCATGATTATGGTACACGGCCGGGGTGCGGGGGCTCAAAATATTTTATCACTTTCAGAAGCACTTCACCATCCTGATTTTGCATATTTAGCCCCAAACGCATCAGGAAACACCTGGTACCCATACAGCTTTCTGGCACCCATTGAAGACAATGAGCCGGGCATATCATCAGGCATTTTTGTGATAAAAAACTTGCATGACGCACTGGTGAAAGCCGGGATGCCACAGGAAAGGATTTTTGTACTTGGATTCTCACAAGGGGCTTGTCTCGCTTTAGAGTTTGCTGCCAGAAACCCCGCCCGGTACGGTGGCATTATCGCCTTCAGCGGTGGGCTGATTGGCCCTGAAGGAACTGCTTTTCAATATGATGGTGACTTGCAAAAAACCCCTGTTTTCCTCGGTTGCAGTGATGTTGACCCGCACATTCCGATGAAGAGGGTGAAAGAAAGCACAAAAGTTTTTGAAGCATTAGGGGCCGATGTTACTGAACGTATTTATACAGGCATGGGACACAATGTTAACGAAGATGAGATTGCTTTTACCGAAAAGTTGATGGATATTAAGGTAAAATAAAGCTTAATTGTATGTCCTGGAAAGTACTGAAACCACAGAAAAAACGATATTATCTTCCTGTACTTTCCATTTGTTTAATCCTATTCACCGGACAATTGGTAAGCAGTTGTTTTACCTTCAGGATGAGTGAAAAGGAAATTTATAAGCACTTTGAAAATACATCCCTGCAACCCGAACTGAAGCGTTATAAGGCCCTTGGGCGGGAAATAAATTATGTGGAAGTGGGAGACGACACAACCCAAATGGTTTTGTTTGTGCATGGTGCCCCCGGCTCGCTGAGTGCCTTTATCAGTTTTCTGTCAGACAGTACCCTGGCTGCAAAAGCCCGTTTAATTTCAACCGATCGCCCCGGTTATGGATATTCTGGTTTTGGAAAATCTGAAATTTCAGTGGAAAAGCAAGCTGCTATGTTGCTTCCTATCTTAAAATCCAACCAATCTGATAAACTCCCTATTCTGGTGGGGCATTCTTACGGAGGCACTGTGATTGCCCGCATCGCAATGGACTATCCTGAATATGTAGGCGCACTTGTGATGGCAGCCCCGGCCATTGACCCTGAAAGTGAAAAGTTTTTTTGGGTTAATAAACCTGCCAACTGGTGGGGCATCCGCTGGATGGTTCCCCGCTCAATGCGTGTAGCCAATGACGAAAAATTGTCGCATGTGAAGCAACTTAAACTGATGCTGCCCTATTGGCAAGAAATTACAGCCCCCACCACCATCATTCATGGCAAAACTGACGGGCTGGTGCCTTTTGCCAATGCTGCGTTTGGAAAAAATATGCTAAAAAACGCACCTGTAGATATGGTGGTGAAAAAAGACATGGGGCATTTAATTCCCTGGGAAAACCCCGGCCTTATCCGGGAAGCAGTATTGAAGTACCTGAACAGTAGCAGTAGGCAGCGGCAGTAGGCAGTTACTGCTGACTGCTACTGCCAACTGCCACTAAAAATCAAAGTCTTATCCCGACTACCATCACATCATCCGTTTGCGGGTGTTCCCCTTTCCACTCATTGTAAAGTTCTTCTACACTTTTAGACTGCTGTAGGGTAGGTAAATCTTTGATGCCGGCCAGTACATGTCTGAATTTTTTACGCATAAACTTCCGGTCTTTAGAACCACCGAACTGATCCTGAAAACCATCGGAGGCCAGGTACAGCATATCGCCCCTGCTGAGCTGTACAAATTTGTTGGTAAATGATTTCTCGGTGTGGTCAGTGCCTCCTAAAGAATACCGGTTGCCGTCCAGTTGCTGCACACACCCGTTTTCAGTAAAGTACACAGGCATTTTAGCACCACTGTAACACAATTCCAGGGTATTGAGGTCAATCATGCACACGGCCATGTCCATGCCATCAGCAATGGTGCTTTCTACCCCATTTTGCTGGTGCAAAGCCTGTTTGATCTTTGAGTCCAGCACAGAAAGCATGACATTGGGTGAATTCAGTTTATTCTCGATCACCAATTGATTCAACAACGAATTTGCCAACAACGTCATGAATGCCCCGGGCACCCCATGCCCCGTACAATCTAAAGCGGCAATCACAACTTTATTCTCATAAGCATTGAGCCAGTAAAAATCCCCGCTTACAATATCTTTGGGCCTGAAAAACACAAAAGAATCTGGAAAAAAGTCTTTGATATGGTTGCGCTCGGGCAATAATGAGAGCTGAATCCTTTTTGCATACTGAATACTGTCGGTAATATTCCGGCTGTTTTCTTCCAGGAGCATACTTTTGGTGGCTATCTCGTCACGCTGTGTTTCTATCTTCTCTTTTTGCTTGGATATCGCATCATTTTTCTTCTCCAACTCCCGGTTCGATCTTTTGGTTAACCGTACCTGATTAAACAACACTCCCCCCAAACAAGTAATGATAATGATGCCAATAATCAACCCATTATTGATCAGTTCCCGCTGTTTGGCTTCAAAACGTTGGAGCTCCTGCTCTTGTTTCAGAAGCTTAATTTCCCTGTCTTTATTTTCCAGGTTATACTTGGTTTCAATTTCAGCAATTCGCTTGGCGGCGTTTTCTTCGTACATCTTCTCGTTGGTAAGAATAATGAGCCTGAAATATACCAGTGCGTTTTCCAGGTCGCCTATTTTGTTATAGTATTTGGCCAGTTCCTGGTAACAATCGCTCAGTACATGCATGGCCTGAATTTTTTCGGCCAGGTTTTTACTTTGCTGTAAAAAGGTGATGGTAGCTTCATATTGCTCCAGTTGGTAAAACGCCTTGCCAATTTCCAGCATTACATTGGCCTGTAACAACTGATCTCCGTACTTCTCGGCCAGTTCCAGGCTTTGCTCTAACAAATCGAGCGCCTCCTCATATTTTCCCTGCAACAGATAGGTTTTTCCTATGCCATGGTAAGAGTAACTTATTGATATTTCTTCCCCGTTTTTTTGGTCAATGGCCAGTGCCTTCTCAAAATAGTAGAGGGCAGAATCGTAATTTTCTTTAGCAATAGCTACTTCTCCCAGCCCAATAAAAGCCGAAGACAAGGTATAAGCATTATCAGCACTCCGGGATAGATCGGCAGCCTCCAATAAATACGACTCCGCCTTCGGGTAGTCTTTCATATCATAATGCACCGAACCCATCGTATTCATGAGGTCGGCCCGGCCAGAGTCTAGGGCAATGGCATCATAAAGCCGGAGTGCCTGCACACAATAGTCAATGGCCAGTTCATTGCTGCTCATATAGTTATACACTTCGCATATTCTTGACAAAGTATGAGCTAGCCGGGCTTGCTTATGGGGCATTTGCTCATAAATACTTTTGGCATCCTGGGCATACCGGAGGGCGAGCGGATAATTGTCATTGTGATAATAAACATCACTCAGCATAAAAAACGCTTCCCCCATTTTGGCAGAATCCTGCCTGGCACTGTAAATATCCAATACTCGCTGAAAGTAAAAATGTGTGCTGTCCCAATTGTAATGCCGGTAATCACAGTAAAACAAAGCAATGTTCATGTACGCATTGGCCATTCCCTCCTCAAAGCCAACATTCCGGGCCTTTTCCAGGGCCTTTTGGCTGTAATAGAGTACAGAATCCTGATTTATGAAAGTGTAAGCACTTGAAAGCCGGTTCAAAATTCGCACTTGTTCTTCACCTCTGGCCGTTTGTTGCAGGGCATGCAAAAGGCTATCGGCAGACTGGGCATAAACCCCGCCCATGCCAGCCAGTAACAGCAATACTGATATTTTCAAATACCAGGCTTTCATCACTTTCCCGATTTTGAAGAAATACTTCGCCAAACCTTTCAAATTAAAAAATATGAGTTATAATAACAAGATTATATATATTATCCCAAAAAGCATATAAACACCGGGCTAAAAAGCAAAAAATAACAACTCCTTAACACACGGCCTTACATATAAAAAAACGGGTATGGATAAAAACTTACCTCTGTGCAACCACATTCAGAGTAAGGCATACTTTTTGTCAATCTCTTTAATTTTCATGTTTTAATGAATCACGTTTTAGGGAGACAAATAATAAATATATTCACCGAAAAAAAATATCCCTTTGTGCATAATGCTTATATATTTGCACGAAAACGTACGCTTTTTTCATCTTATGTTTGCATATATTCAAGGTAAAGTAACCCATCTTGATCCTACTTACGTGATTATTGACGTACACGGATTGGGGTATGAAATAAAAATCTCTTTACACACTTATCAGCAAATCCAAAACAAAGATACCTGCAAGTTACATACCTATCTTCACATTAAAGAAGATGCACACACCCTTTTTGGCTTTTCCGAGATTTCAGAAAAGGCACTTTTCCTGCACTTGCTCAGTATCTCAGGAGTGGGCACAGGCACTGCGCTTATGCTGCTTTCTTCTATGCGGGTAGATGAGCTCAAACAAGCCATTGCTTACGGTGAAGTAAAAACCATACAAAATGTAAAGGGCATCGGTGCTAAAACCGCCCAACGCATTGTGTTGGAACTAAAAGATAAAATTCTGAAAGAAGCACCTTCGGGTGATACTACTGCCCAAAATCTTACGAGCGCGAACCTTGGAACATACAATACATTGCGCAACGAAGCGTTGACAGCATTAGTTACCCTGGGTATGAATAAAACCACTGCCGAAAAAAGCATCGATAAGGTTTTGGGCAACTGGAAAAAGCAACACCCTGATAGCCCAATGCAACTGGAAAACTTAATAAAGCTTGTGCTGAAAAACGGCTGATTGATGTTTGTTTTTTGCTGTTCGTTATGCTTCATGATTTTTGATAACGATTTTACTAAATTATTTCAGAAGCAAATAAAGATATTACGTTAATTCATACACTTTTGAATAGTATCTGTAAGCTGCCATTTTTTCTTTATATCATTGTTGCTGTCCTCACAGCTACATGGGCCGGTACGCCTGTGCGCGCGCAGGTAACCCCAGCTACACCTGCTGATACTTTGCAGCAAGCCGCCCAGGATACCATCCCGGCCAATGAGGCTGATACGCTGTTGAATCGTCCTTATGAACCCAGCAGCCAGCCTGTTTTCCAGCCCAAAGACCGTTTTGGTGACCCATTCTCCTTTTCTGAAGAAACGTCGCCTTCTCCCCTTTTGCTGGACGACCCTTCAAAACTGGAAATGGATGTAGAAATAGACACGGCCCTGAACTACACCATCTATGAAAAAATTGGCGACCTGAACTACCGCCCCACCACCACCATGAGCTTTGATGAGTTTTCACAGCTCCAGCAGGATGAAATGATCAAAAGCTACTGGCAGGAGCAGTCGGCCGCACTGGATGGCGAAAGCGCGGTGAGCGGCCGGGGGCTGATTCCGCCCATTTATACATCTCCTCTCTTTGACCGCCTCTTCGGGGGTTCGTATGTAGATATTCGTCCCAATGGTTTTGTTACGCTGGATTTTGGCGTGCGCGCCCAGCGCATTGATAACCCCCAAATTCCTATACGCCAGCAGCGTACGGTCAACTTTGAGTTCGACCAGCAAATCAGCCTGAACGTAACCGGAAAGGTAGGGGAAAAACTGGCCATCACGGCCAATTTTGATAACAATAACTCTTTCGATTTCCAAAATGATGTAAAGGTAGAATACACGGGTTTTGAGGAAGAAATTATTAAAAAAATAGAATTGGGTACCGTGAGCCTTCCCGTGCGAAACAGCCTGATGAGTGGCTCTCAAAGCTTATTCGGATTGAAAACAGAGCTGCAATTCGGGAAACTGTTTGTTACGGGCGTGGCCACCATCCAGCGGGGGCAAACCGATGCCGTTGAAATTGAAGGGGGCACCCAGTCCAGGGAGTTTACCATCAGGGGTTCCGATTATGACGAAAACCGCCACTTCTTCCTGGCGCACTATTTCCGCGACAACTACGAAGAGTGGATACAATCGCCACAGGTTTTTTCAAGGCTGAACGTGACCCGGGTTGAGGTGTATGTGTTGAACCGCAATAACGATACGGAAACCCAGCGCAACTTTGTGTCTTTTATGGATTTGGGCGAAGGGCGGAGAATTTACCAGAACGACAATCCAAAGGTAGCCCCCGGGCAGGGCGGGCCACCCCGGAATAATGCCAACTCCTTATTCATAGAACTGCAAAATACCCAGGGTACCCGTGACGTAAACCAGGTATCTTCTATTTTGGAAAACGACTTTTCTTTTGAAAATTCAACGGATTATGTCAAAATAACCTCGGCCCGCAAACTGGACGAAAGGGAATTTGCATTTAATTCTGAACTGGGTTATATCTCCCTTTTCCGCAAATTGCAAAACGATGAAGTGCTGGCGGTGGCTTTTGAATATACCTACGAAGGCCAAAGCTATAAAGTAGGAGAGCTTACCGAAGACTACCAAAACCGCCCCGATAATGAGGTGATTTTCCTGAAAATGCTCCGCCCCAATAAAATCAACACCACAGTGCCCACCTGGGACCTGATGATGAAAAACATTTACTCCCTCAATGCCAGCCAGGTAAACCAACAGGGCTTTGAGTTCAGGGTGGTTTACCGGGATGACGAAACGGGTGTGGACAACCCCAGTTTGCATGAAGGCAATGCCGATGTAAAAGATGTGCCTTTGATTAGCCTTTTGGGCCTGGATCAACTCAACCCCAACAATGACCCTCAGCCCGATGGAAACTTTGACTTTGTGGAAGGACTCACCATCAACCCCGACCTGGGTAACGTGATTTTTCCAGTGCTGGAACCTTTTGGGCAAGCCCTGGATACGCTCTTTACTGATGGTGAACAAAACCTGGTCAATAAGTATGTGTATGACGAGCTATACGAAACCACCAAAGCGGAAGCCGAGCTGGAAACAACCAAAAACAAGTTTTTCCTGGTGGGAAGGTACACTGCCGGCTCCTCCAATGAAATTATGCTGCCGGGTATCAACATTGCCGAAGGGTCAGTGATTGTGTATGCCGGAAATACCCCCCTCACTGAAGGCACGCATTTTACCGTAGATTACAACCTGGGAAAAGTAAACCTCATTGACGAAGGCATAGTTAGTTCCGGGAAAAAAATACGGATCACTTACGAAAAAGCGGATCTCTTCAATTTTCAAACCCGGACCTTTTTGGGTACCCGTTTGGAATACCGGTTTAATGACGACATCAATCTGGGTGCTACCGTATTGCATGTGAACGAACGGCCCATTGTTACCCGGGTGGGCATTGGCAGTGAGCCTACCAAAAACACCCAGTATGGCCTGGACCTGAACTTTCGCAAAGACTCCCGCTTTCTGACCAAAATGGTGGATTTTCTGCCCCTGATCCAAACCAAAGAAACTTCTACCATTACCCTCAATGCAGAATATGCCCAGCTGGTGCCGGGAACTTCCAACGTAGTAGATGGAGAAGGCGCCTCTTATATTGACGATTTTGAAAATACCATGACGCCCTTCAACCTGGGCGGCTGGCAAAACTGGCAGCTAGCCTCCACGCCTGAGACAGATGACGGGCGATATGATTTAAGAGCTCAGGCAGGCAACGACCTCGGCCTGGGTTATAAACGTGCCAAACTTGCCTGGTATGTGGTGGATAACGGGGCGTTTTATACTTCCAGCTTTTCTGGAATACGCCCTGACAATATTCCCCAACCCGTAGAAAACCATTATGAAAGGAGCGTACCCCCACAGGAGATTTTTACCAACCAGGACCCACAGGTTGTAAATACAGCCCTGCCCGTTTTTGATATTGCTTATTTCCCTGAAGAAAGAGGTTCTTATAACTACAACCCTGACCTCGCCCCGGATGGACGCCTTGAAAATCCTGAAACCAACTGGGGAGGCATTACCCGGGCCATTACCTCGGATGTGGACTTTGATAAAACCAACGTAGAATACCTGGAGTTTTGGTTGCTCGACCCTTTCATTGAAGGGCAAAATGGCATAGTGCAGGATGGTGAAAATAATACCAACAACACTACCGGGGGAGAGTTGGTTTTTAACCTGGGCAGTGTTTCGGAAGATTTAATTGTAGACGACCAGCATGGGTTTGAAAACGGCCTCCCGGCCGATGGCAGCGAAGATAAAGTAAGGGTTACGGATTGGGGACGCGTTACCCAACGACAGTTCCTCACCAATGCTTTTGACAATACTTCTGATGCACGTGAAAACCAGGATATAGGGCAGGATGGCCTCAAAAATGAAGATGAAGCTGATTTTCATCAGGATTATATCAATAACCTCACCGCTACAGGCGAAGCCCGCCAAAGAATTATAGATGACCCCTCGGCCGATAACTTTGAATATTATCTGGGCGATGACCTGGATGCCCGGGATGCCCAAATTGTAGAGCGTTATAAAAACTTCAATAACCAGGAAGGCAATTCGCCCATCAATGCCGGAAGCAATTTGCGGTATACCCCCTCTGGTAGCCAGAACCCGGACAACGAAGACCTGAACCGGGACAATACCCTCAGCGATTTGGAAGAATATTACGAGTACCGCATTCCATTGAGAAAAGAAGGGTTGCGTGTGGGGCAAAACCATATCGTGGACGTGGTAGAGCCCGAACAAGGTGCCCCCAAATGGTATTTGTTCCGCATCCCCATCCGCGAACCCGACAGGGTACAGGGGAATATACAGGGGTTCAAGTCAATACGTTTTGCCCGTATGTACCTCACCAAATGGCAGCAGCCCGTTGTATTGCGCATGGTAAAATTCCAACTGGTAGGCAGCCAATGGCGTAAATTTGAAGGCGATTTGTTCAACAAAGGCTTGTTCGAGATGCCTGAACCCTACAATGCAGGCTTCAACATTTCAGTGGTAAATATTGAAGAAAACGCCCAATCAGTAGATGGTGGATCGCCTTATGTGCTCCCACCGGGTATCAAGCGCGACCGGGATAATACCTCTGCCATTGACAGGCGGCAAAATGAACAGTCTATCCAGCTGTGTGTAGATGACCTGCGCGACAAAGACGCCCGGGCTGTGTACAAAAACATGACCCTGGATATGATCAATTACGGGCGGGTAAAAATGTTTTTACATGCTGAAAGCCAAACGGCACAAGACAGCTCCGTAACCGCGTTTTTACGCTTTGGTACTGATTTTAACGAAAACTATTACGAAGTTGAAGTACCCCTGGTTATGTCACCTCCCGGAGTGGCAACACCAGAAGTAGTTTGGCCCGAAGAAAATGAAATTGACGTAGAACTTAACGATCTGTATTCGGTCAAATCGGCCCGAAATATTTCGAATGTGCCCATCAACCTGCCTTATACCGAGCAAAGGGGCAAACACCGCATTACCGTGGTGGGCCGCCCGGAACTTAGTACGGTACAAACTGTGATGATCGGTATCCGCAACCCCGACAGCCCGGACGGAGCGCCCCAATCGGTTTGTATCTGGGCCAATGAATTACGGGTTACTGATTTTGACCGTACCAAAGGCTGGGCAGCCAATGCCCGCGTGAATGCCAAGCTGGCTGATTTTGGTAATGTAACCGCTTCGGCCCGCCGCCTTACTTTTGGTTTTGGGGGCGTACAATCCCGCATTGCAGAACGCAGCCGTGAAGATATTACAGAATACGATGTATCGGGTAATTTTGAGCTGGGCAAGCTCACCCCCGACAAATGGGGACTGCAAGTGCCCATGTATGCCTCATATGAACGGGGCGAGAGCGTACCCCAATTTGACCCCCGCGACCCGGATATACCCCTGGAAGCCACGCTGGATGCCATAGTCGACCCGCAGGAAAGAAACAATTACCTGGATATTGTTACCGACCAAATTACCCGGAGAAGCCTTAACTTTACCAATGTGCGGAAGATAAAAACCAATGAAACCGCCCCCATGTTCTATGACATTTCTAACTTTTCTTTCAGTTATGCCTATAGCGACGTAGAACAAAGTAATTTTAATACGGCCCAGTACTTACAGCGAACGATCCGGGGAGGAATTGCTTATAATTATACGTTCCCTTCCATCAATATCGCGCCTTTTTCGGGCATACAGTCGCCCTGGCTGGGGCTGATCAGTGGCATTAATTTTTCGCCCCTCCCCACCAGCTTCAGTGCCAGTGCCGATTTGAACCGGACTTTCTTCAAAACCCTGTACCGGGACGCCAACCTGAACCCTTTGGCAGAAGCCAATTATCAAAAATCTTTTACCTTCAATCGCCAATACGATTTAAGATGGAACCTGACTTCTAACCTGGCCCTGGACTACACCGCCCGTGCCAATGCCATTGTGGATGAGCCGGAAGGGGATTTGGATACGGAAGATAAAAGGGAAACCGTGTGGGACAACCTGAAAAAGCTGGGAAGGATGAAAAACTTTGACCAGCAAATTACTGCTACGTATACCATTCCTTTCGATCGCCTGCCGGTTACCGACTGGATCAAAGCGGACGTTCGCTACCTGGCAGGGTACAGCTGGCGGGCCGGTGCTTTTAGCCTTGACCCGGACGTTCCCAGCCAGGCTGAAACTTTGGGAAATGTTATTGAAAACACCCGGGACCGCAGCCTGAATGGGCAGCTTGACTTTGTGACCTTATACAACAAAGTACGCCTGCTGAAAGAAATCAACAGTCCTCCTCCCCGCCGAAGGGGCGCAAGAAACTCCGACCAGGAAGGCGAAGAAGAAGCAGAAGAGGCACCCAAAGAAAACCGGTTTATCAAAGGAGTATTGCGCCTGTTGATGTCGGTACGCACCGTGAGTGCCACTTACAGTATCAATGAAGGCACACGCCTGCCGGGTTATATGCGCCGGGCCTATTTGTTTGGTATGGACAGTAACTTCGTAGCACCTGGAGTCGCTTTCCTGCTGGGTAGCCAGGACCCCGGTATCCGTAAAACGGCTGCCAGTGAAGGGTGGTTGTCTACAAGTTCTGATTTGACTACCCCATTTAGCCAGATATCCACCACCAATTTCAACATCAAAGCCAACGTAGAACCTGCCCGGGACCTGCGCATACAGCTGGATGTAAAAAAATCTAAAACAGGCATGTACCAGGAACTGTTCCAGGTAGATTCTATCACGAATGAGTACTCTGCCTTGAATCCCTCCCGAAATGGTTCATACAGTATTTCTTATTATACCCTGCCTACGGCTTTTGACAAACTGGATGCCAACAACATCACCGAGGCCTTTGCCAACTTTGAAGCTTACCGGAACCCTATCCGTGACCGGCTGGCAGCAGGCAACCCAAATGAAAGTGGGGAATATGACATTAACTCACAGGATGTGCTCATTCCGGCTTTTATAGCCGCTTACACCGGACAAACACCCGGGGATGTAAAACTGAATCCTTTCCCAAAAATCCCCCTACCCAACTGGCGGGTAGATTACACCGGCTTGCCCCGTTTGTTCCCCGGCCTTTCAGATGTATTCCAGTCGGTGAGCATTACCCACGGGTACACTTCTACCTACGACGTAAGCAATTACAGCAACGCCCTGGCGTATAATAATGCAGATCAACTGCTGCTGAACAATAATATAGAAAACTACGACCCCACACG
Organism: Cyclobacteriaceae bacterium; assembly: GCA_965230065.1. Lineage (GTDB taxonomy): Bacteria > Bacteroidota > Bacteroidia > Cytophagales > Cyclobacteriaceae. The sequence goes on from OZ245942.1 coordinate 6,832,227, forward strand.
GGTAGATCAGGTGAATGATACGGAAGAAAGCAATTTGTGGGTACCCACCTACATTGTGCAGCAGGTAGCCATTACCGAAAGGTTCAACCCGCTCATCGGGCTCAACCTGCGTACCAAAAGCAGGTTCACCGCCCGGGCAGAGTACCGGATTGAACGCAGCCTGGCCCTGCAACTGTCTAACACCCAGATTACCGAATTGCGCTCCGATGACTTTAATTTTGAAATAGGCTTTACCAAGTCAGATTTTAAATTACCTTTCCGCTTCAAGGGGCGCTCTATCGTGCTTGAAAATGACTTAACTTTCCGCATGAACATCGCCGTCAAAGATACGGAAACTATCCAGCGAAAGATTGATGATGAAAGTACGATTACCAACGGCAACCTGAATTTCCAACTGCGCCCCACCATCAGTTATGTACTGAACGAGCAGCTCCAGTTGCAATTTTACTTTACCCGGAACGTAAACGACCCCAAAATCTCCAACTCTTTCAAAAGAACAACAACAGAATCGGGCATACAGATCAGGTTTAACCTGGCGCAGTAAAAAGATAGTAGAAGGATAAAATAACTCAGTGGGAGGCAGGTATTACATTTATTCATTATTGAGTACTGCCAACAAGCTGTCAATATTGTTGCCGGTTAAATGCTGCACATGCTCTGTTATTTTTTCAATATCCCAATCCCACCACCGCAGTTTTAAAAGTTTTTCAATGGTTTCATCTGAAAACCTTTTCTTGATTTCTTTAGCCGGGTTGCCACCCACTACCGCATAAGGAGCAACATCTTTGACTATCGTAGCATTCGTTGCGATGATCGCCCCATCTCCTATGTTTACGCCAGCCATAATGGTTGCGTTATGCCCTATCCACACATCATTGCCGATTACTACATCTCCTTTGTTAGGATACACTTTTCCCTCCATGGCCTTTTCCCATCCGTTGCCAAATATTGCAAAGGGATAAGTTGAGAGGGCGTCTGTGAGGTGATTTGCCCCATTCATGATAAATTTGACACCGGAAGCAATCATGCAGAACTTTCCAATGATTAAACGGTCTCCGGTAAAATCGAAATGATACCTCACATTTTTTTCAAAATTCTGCACATCCTCAAAGTCGTCATAGTAGGTGTAATCCCCCACCACAATGTTTGGGTTTTTCACAACGTTTTTCAGGAAACAAAGCTTGTCATAATTTTCAAGCGGGAATTGCGTATGCTTGTCGGGACCTGTCATTAGCAAATTTTTTTTGGTTTCATACTGTTTTTATTTTGTTGTTCATTTTTTCTTTTAGTCGTTCGATTTCCTTTGTCAATGTTCGTTTTTCAGTCTTGGATTTTGTCAGGTTAATGGCTTCATTGTAATGTGAAACAGCTCTTTCATTGTCTTTATCTGAATATAAAAAACCTAACAATTCGTGATAGTAATTGCTATCGGTCAACTGTAATTTTTCAGCTTCTACAATTGCCTTATCGTGTCCGTAAACTTTGGCGAAGACAAATGTTCTGTTCAATGCTGTTATGGGGGAATAGTCTATGAGGATAAGTTGGTTGTACAATTGTAAAATGTATTGCCATTTGCTTTCGTCCGTGGGTGTGGTGTGCCAATAGGCAATACCTGCTTCCAAATGGTATTTTGAGGTTTCCTTACCATTCGTTGCGTTCACCAAATAATAATTTCCCCTTTCTATGAGCGATTTGTCCCACAAACTTATGTCCTGCGCGTCAAACAGGACGGCTTCACCTTTGTCATTCGTCCTTGCTTCCAATCGTGAGCTTTGGAAACACATCAATGCCAATAATGCATTCGTTTGTGGTGTGTCTGTCAACACATTTTCCGTTAAGAGCAAGGTCAATCTTGTTGCTTCAGAACAAAGGTCTTTTCGGATTAAATTGTTGTTAGTTTTGGAAAAATAGCCTTCATTAAACAGCAAGTACAATGTTTTTAAAACGGTGTCCAATCTTGATTTTATTTCTGTTTCGCTTAATGATTTGATTTGAAAACTGTCGTTACGAAGGTTGGTTCTTGCTCTTTGCAAACGTTTTTTTATGGTTTCGGATTTGACGAGAAAAGCATTGGCAATTTCTTCTACACTGAAACCACAAAGGATTTGAAGTGCCAAACAAATTTGGCTTTCACTTGAATTTGCAGGATTGCAAACGGCAAAAATCATAGCCAATTGACTGTCTGAAATCATTTGCTCATGAAACTCTATTTTTTCTACCTGCTCAGTTCCATCAGCATTAAGATTGTTTTTGATTTGTGTTTCAAAAACAGAAATGTGTTTGAAATAATCTTTGGTCCTGTTTTTGGCAACTGTATAGAGCCAGGCGGTCGGGTTTTCTGGTACCCCACTGATTGCCCAATGTTCGGACGCTTTCAGAAAAGTATCGCTGGCAATGTCTTCGGCAATCTCAATATGCTTTAAACCAAAATGACGGCATAAAACAGCCGTCATTTTCGCATACTCCTGTCGGAATAACTTCGGAACAAGATCCTTATGTGATTTTTGATTTTTCAAATACTAATCACGTTTTAAAACTTCACGAACTTCAATGTTCCCTCCAATTTCAAAAATCGGATTTCCTTTTGCAATCTCTACCGCTTCATCAATGGTTTCCGTTTTTACAACAATGTAGCCACTGATAAATTCCTTGATTTCTGTATAGGGCCCATCCGTTACCACATCGTCTGATTTTACGGTTTTTGCACTTCCGGCAATAGGAAGTAGCGTATTCCCTTTGTCAACCAACTTGTTTTGAGCCGCAATACTCCCGAGCCAATTCATTCGCTCCTGCATTTGCTCGGGCGAAGGTTTAAAATCGGCAATGTCTTTTAATCTGAAAATTAATGCGAATTCTTTCATTTAGATAAATTTTTAAAGTTCACCCTAATGACGATTGACATTTCAACATGGGGACATTTCAATTAATTTTTTCTATGTCGTTTTTCATTACTCGCTATCTTTTCTTGTAATATCTCCGGATTATAGTTCTATTTATTTTTCTGACAGGTTTCCGTAGTACACTTTAATATTGATGATTTTTCCATCCTTGATTTTAAAGTATTCTGCATTTTCAATTTTACGCTTGTCATAAGTGACTGCTTCGTAGCTTAGAAACGCTTCATTTTTCTGTTCAATAAACCTCAAGATTTGGTACTGTTTAACTCTTTTGTTGAAATTCCAACATCTTTCAAAATATGTAGTTTTATCTAACATTTTGTCGTGAGGGCTACTGAATTCAAATCTGTCATCAAGAAGATTTTCCAAAGTTCCTTTATCACTTGTTTCGTAACAAGAAAAATATTTTTGGATGATGTCCAAGGTTTTCATTTGAGCTAGGTCGTTTTAATGTTGTTTGATGCTATCATATTTTCTAATTGGTGAATGTGTCTTTGCGTATGGTAAATATTGAACCATATCCACTCGAATCTTGTAAATTCGCCATACTCTGGAATTGAGAAATCAATACAGGTTAAAGATAAATCTTTTGTTTGTATGACTCTTTTTATTTGCTCAATCCTATCTTCTAAGCCTTTAATTAAAACTATTTTTAGTGTTCTTTCCTTTGAGGGTAAAATGGCCTTTGGTGCATCCATTTTAATTGAAGTATCAGAGAACAAGATTTTAATAGGTTCCAATTTTAGATCAATCGGTCGTTCTGTCTTCTTTGTTTTTCCGTTTAATGTCTTAACAAATGCATACGATTTTAATAAGTGGTCTCCAAATTGTCCTGCCGACCACCCTTTTTTCGGGTGGAAATTCAATTGGTCTTCCGATAAAGAAGCTAATACCTTCAATAAGCGCCATGTTACTTGATGAAATTCGGCTAATATATTACTCCTTGTATTTTCTGTTATTTTCAACATAATCAGCTAATTTCTGTAGAGAAGATCGTGTCCCTGCTTCATTGTCTTCAGGTCGTATGCCTATAGGTATATTCTTAAATGTGTATATAACCTCTGCAACCTTTTCTTTAGGTGCTAATAGTATCTCCACAATCATATCACCCCAAAAATCAGGGTTAGAGGATTTGAAGTTCACCGTTTGTACAATTTTCTGATGAGGCACGATATCAATAAAACGTGCTGTATACCGATCCTCTTTGGCTTGTGTTTTACCTTGGGTTCCTGTTTCAGATTCTGGATAGTATAGGGACATTTCGTAACCACCACCAATCCTAAAGTCGAAATTGTGAACCTTTGCAGTCATATTACCAGGTGCTTGCCAAACTTCCATTGACTTTGGATTAGTAATTGCGTTATAAACACTTTGAATAGAGGCATTTATTGCTTTTGAAGTTTTAGTAGTCTGTGTCATTGCTAAGTTATTCTACTTTGTTCTCTATTCTTTTTTACTCACATGTTATCATTATAAAGCAGATTGAATTTGTGACCGTCAGGATCTGCAAATACGCACACATAGAAGCCATTGTCATCATAATAAGCTTTCCTGTCTTTATTAGAATCGAATAAAATGGTACCACCTGCTTTTCCGATTTCAGCTATCCAACTGTCAAATTCATCTTTGTTTTCAACCGACAGGGAAAACATGACTTCATTTCCTTGTGCCAGGTCAGCGGTTTTTCCTTCCAGGCTTGTTTCCAGTTTAGTTGTTTCAAAAAAGTGAATGACAAACTCATCATCGCCAAATAAAAAGCTCACCAGATCTTCCGTAGGATTGCCATTAAGTTTAAATCCTAAAGACGAATAAAATTCTTGTGTCTTGCGGATGTCTTTCACTCCTAAGTTTGCCCAAATGTTTTTTGGTTTCATATTCTAATGTTTTGATTCTATTTCAGCTTGTTGCCAACGGTTTGGCTATGCCTGGTGCGGCATATCGAAGCCACTTTTTTGTCTGCTTACCGGATTTTATCAGTTGTAATATCTTCAACTTTAATCAGTCACCCCACATTTGCTACAGGCGATATTAGTGGCTGGTTTTATTATTTTGAATAGGTTAATATCATAACACCATTATTGTATGTTTTTGAATGGGTCAACTTTAGGTACAACTCATCTTTTAGTTCCTTAAACAGAGGTTTTCCGCCTCCTAAAATTACAGGAAAGAGCAAAATTTTATATTCATCGATCAATTTCATTTTAGTTAGTTTTTGAACAATGCTTGCACTTCCTATAATCATAATATTCTTTCCTTCTTTCATTTTTAACTCTGTCACCTGCTCAATAATATCTTTTGCAGATAGTTTTGAGTTATTCCATTTTAGATTATCAATAGTTGAAGAGAAGACAATTTTATTCATTCCATTCATCAAATCTGCTAATGGTTCATCTTCGGTAGTTACATTGGGCCAATATTGAGAGAGACTTTCATATGTTATTCGTCCAAATAGAAATGTATCAACGTTTTTATATTCTGATGCAATATCAGTTTCCATTTCACTCACAAAATTTTGGGTAACGAAATCCATTTCTTGTCCCTTTCTCCCCGCCATATAGCCATCAATGGAAAGAAATTCATAAGCTATCAATTTTCTCATACTTTTTTTTCTCAAAAATAATTGTTAGCTCAATTTTTATCGCTGGCAAAAGCCGACAGTTTCAGGGGGGATTTGCGACAATCTGATCTTGTGTTTCACTTCCTACTAACGCCCCCCTGTATAAGTAATAGCTGATTTTGGTTTCTGATTTTTCAATTTGCACCGACCTTTGTTTTGTTTATCTATTTTCATTTTTGCACTTCACCCGCTATTGCTTATACACATTATTGGCTGCTGCATTTTAGTCTATAGAGTAAAAGATGCCCCTTTCCATCTCAATGTTATATTCTTTATTGAATTCCTCTGGGTCGAATCCGATTTTGTCGTATTTGTCCTGGACTAATTTTTTTGCATTGTCCAATTTTTCTTGACTTTCCCATACTGCAATAGTTGTCAAATTTACTATTGAACCTAATTCATTATTTTGCAGCAAGACTTCATCATTTATGAACCCTTCGATATTTTTGATGAAGTTCCTATTGTAATCTAATTTTTCTTTGAAGGTCTTATAGGATTTTTTGGGAATAACAAACTCATCGACAAAATATACTTTACTTTTCGCTGTTCCTTTTTCAATGAAATTATTAGGAATCAATCCCAATTGTTGGAAAAAAGAAACTTTGTCTGGTTTTGCAACATTGTTAATGATTTTTCCATTTCGGAGTTCGTAGATGCTTACGCCATCAACTGTAATTTTTTTTCCTGTGGGAGGAATGTTTCTATATGGATGTTGATGGGTCCCCCTCCAATCATATACGGTTATGACCTTGTTGCCTTCTCCGAATATTTCTTTGATTGTGAATTCAATATCAGGAAATGCTTTAAATAACGGTTTGTTCGTATTGTTGAAATGCTCAACATAATCTTTATCCACAAATATTTTCGATTTGTCCAATTCCTTTTTGTTGAGGACAATATCATACATATTTTGGACTGCTTTTTTATTTTCTGATTCACTCATATTTTTATTTTGTTACAGCTATTCAGCAAAGTACAGACTAGCAAAAGTGCAGACATAAAATATATTTTATATTTACACTTTACCGTTGGCAGACGTTTTAACTACATCCGCAGTTAGATTTTGTCAGTTCACTTTCATTTAAGTGTTTAAGAATGTACGGGGATAACTCCTTTTTCTCATTCTCTTTTTTTGGTTCAAAATATCCTATCAGCAAAACCTCTATCAAAGTCTCTTTGCTGGGTTCAGGCGTAGTCAATCCCTTCCAAGTCCATTCTCTTTTTTCAGAGCTATCTGTCGGATGGTTAGGAAAAAAGTCAAAATTACCAACTCTTATTGTGGGTGAAGCAACTATTTGTTTTTCTTTAGCTTCTTCAATTGTTTTAACTGTTGTTGATTTGAAAAAAATTTCACAATCTAAATTATCAAAGAGTTTTTGAACATCTTGGATTGCCGAAATTAATTTACCTTGAACGGTATCACAGGCTGAACAGGAATTGCTGGCATTGGTTGCCATTTCTACTTGGATAAATTCTACTTTTAAAGCATTTTTTGTTTGTACTTTCATTGTCTTTGTTTTTAAAGTTTACTGCTAAGACAGAGAAGACATTGAAAAGATGCAGCTTTTTTACATTTTTTTATTTCATACAACAAGATTTAGTTATTGTATAGGAAATCTTCTGATTTTCAGATAATTCTACTATTCCACATTCGTTAAATTTCTCTTTTAACTTTTTTCTGGCTCTTTGAATTCTTGATTTAGTTGCCGTTAATGTCAAATCAAGTTGTTCAGCAATTTTCTTTTGTGGTTTACCTTCTATATCTGAAAGTCTTAATGGCTCTGAATATTCAGTAGGAAGACTGTCTATAAAGCTATGAAGCCAGACAAAGATGTTTTCATCATATTCTTGGTAACTTTGTAGATAAAAGTGTTCAAAGTCAGCATTGATTGTTGTCCGTTTTGACTTCTTATAAAAGTCAACTATTGTATTTTGTGTGATTTTGTAAAGCCAAGACTTTATGTGCTTTACATTGTTTTTTGTCTCGCAGTAGTTTGTGATTTTGATAAGAACTGATTGCATAATATCATTAACATTATTCTCATCATGTACGCGTTTTCTTACGTATGTTTTTAAGTCGTTTTGATAAGTTTTCCAAATTGTATATATGTCACATTTCATATCGTTGTTCTTGTTTAAATGGCTGTCAATGGTCAAGGCTAAACGCAGTTGCGTGTGAGAGCCTGCCTGACGCCAAATATACGCATTAATTATTCTCTAATTTCTGGACACTATTTGGTAGCAACTCCTTACCGCAAAAAACTTTGTGTCTATCTTATTTCGTTTACTTTCCAGGTTAACTTATCTACTTTCCAAGTCCCTCTCACAAGTTTAAGATGCCAAAAATGTTGTCCTAAAATAGTCTGTAATTTATTCTCTTCAGTTCTTACAGTCGTTTTGAAGTCCGCTATTAAGGACCCCAGGTGGTTCAAACAACTTACTTGTCGATTTGAAATTTCTATACTCTCGATTTTACTTCCGTCCTTATTCGCTCTTAGCCATTTTGAAAATTCCCTTTTACCCTTAATATGTTCACCGGAAATTGGCATACATTCAAAATCGTCTGAGCAAAATTGAACGACTCCTTCGGCATCGGCCACTTCAATTTCAATCCATCTTTTATGCAAGTCAATGATATCTTTTTCCATTTGGCTTAATGCAAGAGCCGATGAACGGAGGCTATTGACACTTTTTCCTTCGTTGGCTGCTGGCTTTCTTTTCTCACAAAGTTAAATTTTTATTTGGAACTATCGTTCTGTTATGATATGTTTGAATTCGGAACGAACGTTCCAGATAATTTCAAACATTAAAATTTTTATTATATGAGTCATTTAGATGGAAAAGTAGCTGTTGTCACAGGAGGTAACAGCGGTATTGGTTATTCAACTGCCAAAAAGTGGAAAGAAGAGGGTGCGACTGTAATCATCACAGGCCGTTCAACAGAAAAAGTTAATACGGCAGCGGCTGAACTTGGCGTCAGAGGAATCACTGCAGATGTATTAGACTTATCTGCCATTGATACGGCTGTCAATCAAGTAAAAAATGAGTTTGGTAACATTGATATCTTATTTGTAAATGCGGGTGTTTTTGCACCTGTACCGATAGGGCAAATTTCAGAAGATATGTTTGACAACCAAATGGATATTAACTTCAAGGGAGCAGTATTTACGATTGAGAAATTTTTACCCATTCTTAATGATGGCGGTAGTATTATCAACTTATCTTCTATAAATGCCTATACAGGAATGCCAAATACAGCCGTTTATGGCGCATCAAAAGCTGCATTGAATTCATACACCCGAACAGCGGCGACTGAACTGGCTCCTCGAAAGATTAGGGTAAATGCAGTAAACCCCGGACCAATTTATACTCCGATTTTTGGCAAAACCGGAATGTCTGAGGAGCAACTCAATGGAATGGCCGAAGCAATGCAAAACCGAATTCCGCTTAAACGATATGGACAACCCGAGGATATTGCTGAATTGGTAGCCTTCCTTGCTTCCGATAGAGCTTCTTTTATTACCGGTGCTGAATACAATATCGATGGTGGTATCAATGTCAACCCATTATTGGTAAGTTAATATTTTTTGCATTTATTTGGAACGATAATTCCAATATTGTAGTTTTGTGGGTACAGTTTCAAGCCGTACCTGCAAAATTTCAATTTATTTGTTATGCCAAGGGTTAAATTATTCAATGAGAAGGAGGTGTTAGAGAAAGCAATGTGCTTGTTTTGGAAAAAAGGCTACTACGCGACTTCAATCCAGGATTTAGTAAACTGCTTGGGAATTAATAGAGCAAGCCTGTATGATACTTTTGGCGGTAAAAAAAGTCTTTGTGAAAAAGCATTATTACATTACTGTGCAACCAATAGGGATGCACAAAAAAAATTCCTGGATAATCATGACGATGTAAGAACTGGATTCAAAAAATTATTTAATATGGCTATTCAACAATCAAATTTAGACGAAGAACACAAAGGCTGTTTTGTCGTAAATTCCACTGTTGAATTTATTCCAAATGAAAAGGAGTTTTTTTCATTAGTCCATGAAAACAAAAAGCACTTTGAAGAGATGTTTTTCAATTATTTATTATTAGGCGTTGAAAGAAATCAGATTTCAGAGGATAAAAACCTTCAGGCAATCGCTACCTTATTTTTCACCTTTTACAATGGGTTAAAGGTTGTAACTAAAGTTGATTTTGATGCCGCCGTTTTTTCAAAATCAGTAGACTCTTTACTTTCTGTATTAGATTAGTTTTCTTTTGTTTGCAGCCAACGTCTCGGCTATGCGTAGTGCGGGATTTCAAGGTTCTTCACTGTCCGTTTACCGAAAAGTTTATTTAATGTAATTACTTTCATTTTAGAACCAAAACCCGCATTACGTATAGCCAATGTTGTGCTTTCGTGCTTTTTTATTTTTTGTCCGTGCGTTGGCTCAGACACACTCTTTGGCAAGCTTTGGTTTGTGTGTTGGCTTTGACCGGCTTGACAATGTGTGTGTATGATCATGGGTTGGCAATGATCCTTTCTCTCCAAACATTCACTTCATTTGAGATATTTGTTTTCCATTGTGGAGCTCTAACATTTCTGAAGACTAAACATCTTTCAATTAGGTTTTTAAAATGTCCGTTTGAGTATTTGAAAATAGACAAAGCTTCCATGGCATTTATAAAATCCGAAAGATTCATCGGTACAATGTTTACAAATTCTTCATCATCTTGCTTATACCAAACTCCAATTCTGAAAGTCTCGGCTACATTATTATCTACTGAGGGTGCAATGAATAAGCAGTAAACATCTTTATCGGGGAATTGCTCTTTGTATTGAACTGTGTGCCTTCTAACTGGTTCGCTCTCTACTGCCATTTGTCTATGAGAAGTCGTTAGTGTTACTTCAACTACAAGGACATAGGTTTCAAACTCAAACAATAGATCTGAACCACCACCTGGCGCTGTATTACGCGGGTGAAAATCTTGATCAACTGGAAACCTTCTTGTTAGGTGTGCTGGAGAAACAAGGTCATCAATAGCCAAAAAACTTCTCCATACCGCCCATTCCAAATAAGCGGGTCTATCATCTATTTCTGGGCCATCTGCGACTGTTTCCCCGTTAAGTACACGTAAATAATTTATAATGTCACGTATAGATTCTGGTTGCTGTTGCTCATTCGCGAAGTCTTCTTCTCTTTCCCAATTATTGTATTCGATTAGTTGAAACCTTATTGCCTGAATTTCTTCTAAGGTGCTTCCATCATTTAAGGAATTTGCTTGTGCTAGTAGAGCATTTGTACGATCTCTAATTCCTGCTTTTAGAATTTCTATCTCTTGTAATGCAAAAACTCTATCATCAGTCGGTAGAGGGTACGTGTTTTTGTAGAAGGATTCTAGGTAATCTTGAGAGTTAGTTTCAAACAAGAAATTCGGCTCATTTTCTAATAACCTATTTACAAAATCTTGTTTGTTGGGTCTAATAATTATTCTTCGGCCAATTCGGCTAAAAAGTCCTGATAATGAAAAATATCTGAATGTAATATCAGAATAATCACTCACCACGGAGTTTGGGTTTATCCCAATTTCAGCACGAAGTTCTGTCTTGTATCGAGTTTTTATTTCTCTTTCCTGTGTTGCACTAGTACAATCAGAAAGCTCACGCCTAAATTGTAATATTTGATTTACTAATTCCTGTGGCAAGCCTTCCGTATGGTCTTGAAATTTTTGAAGAAATAGACCTGTTTCAAATTTGTTAAGGCCGTCATGCCCACCTTCTTGTAATAACTTAAGTACTTGAAGCAATAAAATAAATGGCTTCATCTTTCCTTCAGGAAAACTACCTTCTAGACTATTAGGTAATTCATGACAAACAAATTGTCGAGTATAAATTTCTTCAATTTCAGGGATAGAGGTGGCTTGAATTAATTTTCTTCCTGCGGGAGTTAATTGATACCCTGAAGTAATTTCGGGTAGCCCAATGCGGTTGAAAAGTTCTTCGGTGCTCAGGCGATCATCTTGAATACGATATCTTTCATAGCTAATAAAACCTAGCTGATAAAATGCAGCTCTCCATTTTCTGCCATTCCAATCTGAAGGTTCACCATCAAATTCCAAAACTTCTCTTTCTTTGAGTTTACCATGAAGCCTAGCTTCTCTTTCTGATCCTTTTGCATTACCTGAAAAACCTTCTTCAACAAATACTCCCAATGCATTTTCTATTCTTTTTGGGTTTCTTACGGTAGTATTTCCAATGTTCCAAACGTTAGGCATAATGCTAATTTAACGACCAATAAAAAGGTATTCTTTAACTCTATTTGATTTGTTTCCTGTTTTGTGATTCTGATTGCCAAACGAATAAGTATGGTCAATCTCGTGAACAACTACATTGTCCTTATATTCTCGCAAAATATCTGTCAACTCTTCTTTTGTCGGTATTGAATTTGAAGAGTAGGAAATGGCTATGACTGAATTTCTATGTTTTTCAATTAGAGAGTGAAATGCTTCAAAAGCGGTTTCTCGTTTTGAAAAAGGTGATTGATAACTTTTAAACTTCTTGGTAATAGTATGTTCTTGAATTTCTAGTCCTTCCCAACGTTTGGCTAATCCTTCGACAAAGTGATATCGCCTGACATAGTCATTATCGGATTTTGGTGAATAATAGGGTGGGTCAAGGTAAACCAAGTCCGCTGTTTTCTCTAATCGCTGACTTAGTACATTATTTGCTTCACAATTTGTCTCATTATCGAATACTGCATTATTAAAATCTTGAATGTTGTCAATGAAATGGTCCTTTAGAGACTTGCGTATGTCTTTTCTTCCATCATCATATCTATGACCAATGAAAGTAAAAATCCCACGGGGTCTTTTCTTCATACAAGCTCGAGTAAGAGCGGAGATCGCGAGAGCTTTTTTGTTGTCATTTTCTAGTAGTTCGATATTTGCCCGTACTTGATCAAGAAACTGATTCTCTGCATCAGTGAAGTACAAGTCTTTGTATGTCTCAGAGATAAAACGATCATCTGACGGGTTTTCTAAAAGAAACAAGAGATCTTCTTGTTCAATTCTAGTTGAGTTGTTTTCAATTATCGCCTTGGAAGTGAAATAGCTTATCGCCATAAAGTCATTAGTGATAACCCTTTTTCCTTTAGTCTTCATGAAATAAGAAACAACGTTGCTACCCGCAAAAACATCAAGGAAGCTGTCAAATTCGATTTCTTGAAGGTAGTGCCATAAATTGAAAATGATTTTGTTCTTACTCCCCATATATCTTGTACCTGGAAAGCTTTCGAATTGATCTACGAATTCTTTTATTTCAATCTGGTTATCAATCATATCCACCAACTACTATTATGTCTTTTCCTTTACGTGTTTTAGAGTTACTGCTGATCATTCTCCTTGTTTCAATTATGTCAATTTTATAGTCCGAATACAAATCAAGGATTACTTCATGATCTGAATTCGTCAAGACTACTTTGCAACCAATATTAATTAGCCTGTCAAACTCTTCTTTTAGCCTGACTTGATCTTCATGATAAAAGAATTCCTTAGTGTATCGTTTGAAGTCAGAGTATTTGCCTATTGGATAATAGGGTGGGTCTAAGAAAATAAAGTCATCTTCGGCAGCAAATTCATTCAAGACATCTAAGTAGTCACTATTGATGATTGTCGTGTCAGAAAGAAATTCACTAGCGTTTCTTAGTACTTCTTCATTTAAAAAACTTCCATTTCCTTTTCCATAAGGCACATTGAATTGACCTTTTTTGTTTACTCGATATAGTCCATTGAAACAAGTCTTATTGAGATAAATCAATCTTGCAGCCCTGTAGCTATGTTCCAATTTATTTGGATCAAGGCTCCTTAAGTTGTAGTAGAACTCTTCGTTATGTTCAAATGTCTCTAAGTGTTGTATTATTTCTTCAACAGCATCTTTTACTTGCCTGTATGTTATTACCAATTCTTCGTTTGAGTCAGCAATGATTGATTCATGTGGATTGAGACTGAAAAACATTGCTCCACCACCAATAAAAGGCTCAATGTATTTATTGAAACTATTAGGTACGTATTTATGAAGTTCATTCAGTAATTGAGTCTTACCGCCTGCCCATTTTAAAAATGGCTTGATCGCAACATCTTTCGGGAACAAACCAAGAGGTTCTTCAACTGTGGTGTTATTAGCTTCTTGGTTTTCTTTATACATGTTTTTCGAGTTTTGAGTATTTCAATGTGCTTTCAGCAACTTTTAAAGCACCTTCAGCTATTTCTTCGTCTTTCACAATTTCATAAACCTGATCTGCTAGCCAAACAGTCAGTAATTCATTTACATCAGTTTGAAGTAATTCAGCGAGCTTTAGAACCTGTTCTCTTTTCGCTCTACGTTCTCCACGTTCAATTTTGCTGAACATGGGTGTGTCAATCTCCAAACTTGCTGCGAGTTGTCTCTGTAAGAGTTCTTTACTCTCTCTTAACTCTTTGATACGATCACCAAAACTCATGACTTTTTAAATTATGACTTGTCAATATTTGGCTAATATAATAATGTCTTGTGAATAATCTATCAAGCGGGTCGGAAAAAAACAGGCTCTTTTGATTGCGAAGCCTCAGATTGCGTGTTGGGGCAAGCAAATGTACCTGTTTGTGCGTTGGGTTTTTCGCATGAAGCACAACGGCCGATGCAGCCACGGGCCGGCATTTTTGTGTTTTCTATTCGTGTTTCATTATCAGAAATTAGGGCATAAAACCCACAAATTGCATTTCAACTAAGGCTTGTGGCTGAATTTTGTTAGGGCGCGTTTTTTAATTTTCCTTTTCTGTTTTCAATATTCTCTCTGACCGTTTTAGCTGCTTCTTGTAAATATTCAATATGTTCTTGTCGCCCAAATTGGTCATAATCTTCATCTAACTCAGTAAGATTAAGATTGTCTTTATCGAGCCACTCATCCATAAATCTTTGCTGTTTCGGATTACGTCGCTTTCCACGAATAGATCTTATTTCTTTCATCCTGATATTATAATCCTCTACAACATCAGCGTTAAAGAGACTTTTAGATTCATCATAAGGTAAATCGTTGTTTCTGATCTTTATAATGGGCAATGAGCCCAATTCGAAGAAGATATTAACATCAATATTTTCCTTAGAGTAAATAGTACATAGTTCTCTACCGAAGAACCGATTTGTCATAAGGGTAAAGCCTAAATCTTCACTCAGAAAAGAAAATTCATAATTCACTGTATCCACATGAGTTTTAAGTTCAGGAATTACCGTATCCGAAAAGTCTTGAATCTCCGGTTGTTTAGGCGACTCTTCTCTTTTAGAGGATGAGCGATTGTCACCCAGTCCAAATATGTTTTTTAGAATATTCATATTTAATGCGCCCTAACGAGTGTATAGACGCATAGCGTCTATTTCCGTTATAGCAGTTTCCTGTTTGCATTGTTTTCTGTGATCAAAGGCTGCAAGGTATCAGAAAAACTGCTATACATGCTTGTGTAAATTTGCAGTTTTATTGCAAATAATTAACCAAAATGCTATGTACGGGTGTTTTTTTACTCTTGAGCATATAGGCTTTTATGCGTACAAGTTAATAAAAAAATACTACCTATCCGTATATTAAGCGTTTGTAAACGTTTAAAAAAACCCAATCGTTTGTAAGTGTTTATAGTCATTTACAAACGGATAATCAAGCCAGGCGCATATATCCTTCTGCTACAGGAATAGGCATCAAGGCCGCCTTGAGGCTGGCACGAATGGTACGGATGGGCATCAAGGCTACCTTGAAGTGGATCCGCACGGTGCAGATGGGCATCAAGGCTATCTTGAAGTGGATCCGCACGGTGCAGATGGGCATCAAGGCTGCCTTGAAGGGCATCTGGTGTAAGTTTTATCTGTTTCCTCTTACAAAACACAGAAAATGCGGTGTCTTTTCCATGGCATACCCGGAACAAAGCAGTAAAATAAGCAGAAAGAAGCTTCCTTTTTGGGTTTTGGCAGTTTTGTGCCACCCTACTTACACCGGTACAGAGTACGTGTATTTTATCAGGGTATTGCTTTTTCCTTCTCCATGCTTACGGCATTTACGCCCTTTTCCTGCACCAGCCTGTTAAATTCAGGAATGTCTGTTTGCAGTATTTGTTTGAATTGGTTCAGTTGGCCGTCAATCTTGTCTGTTACTTCCTTTTTAAAATCTATGGCCTGCTTTGTGGGTTTGAAGTTACCACTCCCTACCTGTGAACCTACATTAGCAAGTTTGTTGTTCAGCTTTATGGGATAATTCAGCGGGTCTTGCCGGCTTTTGTTATTGGTCTGGTACAAGGCTTTTTCTACTTTCGTTATTTTTTTGTCAATGGCTTTTGCCTTGTCTGAAATTTCCTGCATGCTTTCTTCATCTTTTACCTTTTCAGCTACGGCATTTACCTGCTTGCGTATATCCCTGATTTGCCGGATGGCACGGTGTGTTTCCGTCAGCTTGTCACGCAGAGAAAGCAGAAAATCAAACTGTGCCTGGTAGTCAGCGAGGGTAGAAGACGAACGGGGGTCGGGCAATATTTCAAAGTTTACTCCTTTGTCCTCCCCATTCACGGTAAGCGATGCCTTGTATTGCCCGGGCACTGCCAGTGGCCCGGCGGTACCCCCACCCCACAAAATCATGCCTTCAAAAGTTTCGGCATCGGGGTAGCGCATGTTCCATACAAAACGGTTGAACCCTTGCTTCAATTCCAGCTTTGCCTGGGTGGGGTCTTCGTTTTTTTCATCAAGGGTGGTGCTAAATTCTTTGATAAGTGTTCCATCCTCTTCCATAATTTTCAGGGAAGCTTTCAGGGTAGTGTCCGGCTCATCTTTCAAATAATAATACAACATCACCCCACCCGGATGGTTTTCTCCTACTAATAAAGATTCTGCCCCACCACCGCCCGGCATGCGGTAAGCTGACATAGGGGTGAACAAATGAAAATCACTTTGCGCCACCGCTTGGTCTAGCTGATGCAATGGTGTGAGGTCATCAATGAGCCAAAAGCTGCGCCCCTGGGTGGCGGCAATCAGGTTGTCATGTTTAATAGCCAGGTCGGTAATGGGCACAATGGGCAGGTTATTTTGGAAGGTTTGCCAGCTTGCCCCATCGTCAAATGAAATGTACATTTCGGTTTCTGTACCACAATAAAGCAACCCCTGCCGTTTGGGGTCGGCCCGCACTACGCGGGTAAAATGTTCGGGGGCAATGCCATTGGTGATTTTCGTCCAGGTTTTACCATAATCTTTGGTTTTGTACACATACGGCTGGAAGTCCCCCAGCTTGTACCGCGTGCCTGCCACATAAGCCCCTCCTTGCACAAAAGGGTCAACTTCAATGCTGTTAATCATCATCCATTCGGGCATATCAGCAGGAGTGATGTTTTCCCAATTTTCACCACCATCCCGGGTAATGTGCAGCAAACCATCATCCGAACCAGTCCAGATTACCCCTTCTTCATCCGGAGATTCTACGGCTGCAAAAATGGTAGCGTAGTATTCTACCCCCGAGTTGTCTTTGGTAATAGGCCCGCCCGATGGCCCTAACATGGAGGTATCATTCCGCGTCAGGTCCGGGCTGATGACCTCCCATGCTTGCCCTTCATCATAAGATACATGCAAGTGATTAGAAGCGGCATACAACTTATCAGCCTGATGGGGTGAGAAAAAGAGGGGAAAATTCCACTGGAAACGATATTTCATTCCCTCGGCCCCGTACCCCATCGGGTTATCCGGCCACACGTTGATAATGCGGTTTTGGTTGGTTTCGTGATTTACCCTGGACAAATAACCACCATAACTGCCCCCATACACAATGTCATTATTCTCCGGGTCAATGGCGATATGGGCACTTTCGCCCCCGGCAGTGGCTTCCCAATCATCTTCAGCAATACCGCCCCCGTCGGTTCGGTGCAGAATCCTGACGGTAGAGTTGTCCTGCTGCGCCCCGTAAATGCGGTAAGGGAAGTGGTCATCGGTAGTAACCCGGTAAAATTGGGCAGTGGGCTGGTTGTGGTAGGTAGTCCAGCTTTCTCCTCCGTCCATACTTACTTGTGCCCCTCCGTCATCGGCAATCACCAACCGCTGGTTATCTTCCGGGGCAATCCACAGGTCGTGGTGGTCGCCATGCGGAGCATTTTTCAGTTCAAAGGTTTTTCCACCATCCTGAGAAACGCCGTAGGAAACGTTCATCACATACACCTTGTCTTCGTTTTGGGTATCGGCATAAATGCGGGAATAGTACCAGGCACGTTGGCGCAGGCTGCGGTCGTCATTGGTTTTTTGCCAGGTCTTCCCGGCATCATCCGAACGAAATACGCCTCCATCTTCGGCTTCAATAATCGCCCAAACCCGCTCAGAGTTTACCGGAGAAACAGTGACCCCTATGATGCCCAGCGTGCCTTTGGGCAAGCCTTCGTTTTCAGATATATTTTTCCAGGTATCGCCCCCATCGGTACTTTTCCACAATCCCGAACCTTCTCCCCCGCTACTCAGGCTGTAGGGTGTGCGGCGCACATTCCAGAGGCTGGCAAACATGATTCTTGGATTGTTAGGGTCCAACACCAGGTCTACGGCCCCGGCATCCGGGTTTACATACAATACTTTTTCCCAGGTCTTGCCCCCATCTTTGGAACGGTACACCCCTCTTTCTTCCGTAGGGGCAAACAGGTTCCCCATCACAGCAGCATACACTAAATCCGGGTTTTTGGGGTGTATCCGCACCCTGCCGATGTGGCGGGATTTTTCCAGACCGATTTGCTCCCAGGTTTTCCCGGCATCAAGCGATTTCCACATGCCGTACCCAAAAGATACGTTGCCCCGCACGGTTTTTTCACCGCCACCCACGTAAATCACATTGTTGTCATATTCGCTCACTGCCACGGCACCGATGGAACCGCCAAAGTAACCATCAGAAATGTTTTCCCAGGTACGTCCGGCATCTTCAGTTTTCCATACGCCGCCCCCCGTAGCCCCAAAATAAAACAAATTGGGCTTGCCGGGTACACCAGTTACTGCACAGGAACGCCCACCCCGAAAAGGGCCAATGGACCGCCATTCCAAACCACTGTACAGGGCTGTATCAAAACTAACTGTGGGTGTTGATTGTTGCTTACGCTGTGCAGAGGCCTCAAAGAAGCAAAAAGTTAAGAAGGAACAAATGCATACAACAAAGATGTTGGGTAAACTTTTCATAGGTAGTATTGGTTGAAATGAAAGCTTCAATTTTTCGGTTTCGGAAAATAAAAAGTTATCTGTAAAAATGCGCAAATAACCGTAACTTTCGCTAAAAGCAGTAGCAGTAAGCAGTAGCAGTAAGCAGCGGCAGTAAGCAGTGGCAGTAGGCTGTGGCAGTAGGCTGTGGCAGTATTTAATGACTGCCTACTGCTACTGCTGCTGCCTACTTTAAAAATCAACAAATACCTAAAACTACACATACATGAAAAAACACGGAATCATCTGGCTACTTTTAATAGGCGTTACTTTTTTAGCAAAAGCCCAGTACCAACCGGTTTATTTTACCGCTTTTCCTACCATAGATCCGGCTGAAGAAAACATTGTGTTCGTTTTGAAAGGTGATTTATGGCAAGTTCCTGTCAGTGGGGGCAATGCCGTCCGCCTGACGGCCCTGGAAGGTCAGGAAACGCTGCCCCGCTTTTCTCCCGATGGAAAATGGCTGGCTTTTACCTCTGACCAATTTGGTAACGATGACGTATTTCTCATGGAAAGGAATGGTGGGGCCATCCGCCAGCTTACTTTTCATGATGCCAGCGACCAGGTAGCTTCCTGGAGCTGGGACAGCCAATCTATTTATTTCACTTCCGCCCGCTATAACCGCCATTCTTCTTACCGTGTAAACATTGCTGGAGGTACACCAGAGCGGGTGTTTGGCGACAACTATTTCCAAACCGACCATCAGCTGGCAGCACATCCGGTAAGCGGGGAGTTTTTCTTTTCAGAAACCTGGGAAAGCAGCATCTTCGCCAACCGCAAAAGGTACAAAGGCGCTTATAACCCTGATGTGCAATCGTATAATCCCACAGACAGCACCCTGAAAAAATACACCGACTGGGAAGGGAAAGATTTTTGGGTTACCATAGATAAAAACGGAAACATCTATTTTGTTTCTGACGAAGCCAATGGGGAATACAACCTGTATACCCTCAAAAATGGCAACAAAACACAGCTTACCAATTTTGAAACTTCCATCAAAAACCCGCAGGTCAGTGCCAGTGGAAATAAGATTGTATTTGAAAAAGATTACCAACTGTTTGTTTATGATGTAGCTTCAGGGCAAAGCACAAAAGTAAACATACAAGTACCAGCTCTGGATGTTTTGGTAAAGGAACAAGACTTTTCAACCTCCGGCAAAATCACGGCTTATGATGTGGCTCCTGACAATAAAAAGCTGGCTTTTGTCTCAAGGGGAAGGATATTTATTTCTGACGTGAAAGGGAAATTCACTCAGCCCCTGCCCACCCGCCCTCAAGAGCGGGTGATGGAAGTACACTGGCTGAAAGACAATAAAACGGTGTTGTATAGCCAAACGGTGGATGGGTATTTGAACTGGTTCACCCAACCAGCCACCGGGGAAGGCCCGGAACTGCAACTAACCCAGGATGCCCAAAACAACCGGGATCTCACTTTTAACAGTGACCGTTCCCAGGCCGTTTACTTCAGCGGACGAGAAGAAGTGCGCCTCCTTGACCTGGCTGATTTTACCAGCAAAACCATTGTGCGTGATGAACTCTGGGCTTTGTACAATCCGGCACCTTATTTCTCTCCAGATGATGCTTACGTGGTATTTACGGCCATCCGGGCTTTTGAGCGGGATATTTTGGTGCATCATCTGGCGAGTGGCACAACCACCAACCTCACCCAAACCGCCCTCACGGAAACGAACCCTTTCTGGTCGCCCGATGGTAAATATTTGTATTTTTTGGCCGACCGCAAACATCCGGGCTATCCGTATGGCGTGCAAGACCCGAACCTGTACCGCTTGCCCTTGCAGCAGTTTGATGAACCTTTCAGGGCCACGCAATGGGAAAAGCTTTTTGAAGAAGACGAAGAAAAGGAGGAAGACGAAAGTGAAAAGAAAAAAGATAAAAAGAAAGATAAAGAGGAAGCTGAAGAGGATGAAGAAGAACTGCCCGAAGTAAAAATTGACACCACCCACCTCATAGACCGGTGGGAAGAACTCTCCCCTACTTTTGGTTTCCAAAACAACCTGGTTGTATTTAAAAAAGATGAGGAAATTATTCTGCTTTTCGCTTCTAACCATGAAGGTGGGAAAAACAATCTGTACAAAACTGTTTTCAAAGATTTTGAAGAGCCTGAAACTAAAAAAATAGAAGGTGCTGCTACCTCTGCCGTCAGCCTCCGCATGGCAGATGATAACTATTACCTGCTTTTTGGAGGGAAAATCCACTCCCTGAATGTATCGGATAACAAAGTAGAAGCAATTGATATTGATTACACTTTCCGCAAAAACCTGCGCAACGAGTTTACCCAGATGTTTTATGAAACCTGGGCCAATATGGAAGAAAACTTTTATGACAAAGACTTTCATGGCGTAGACTGGCTGGCAACCCGCAAAGAATATGCAGCCTTCCTCCCCTTCGTAAATGAACGCAACGACTTGCGCACCCTCATCAACGACATGCTGGGCGAGTTGAATACTTCACATTTTGGCTTTTACTCTTTCGGGGATGAAGAAGACACCCACTATGCTTCCCGCTCACTCAACCCCGGAATTATTTTTGAAAAAAACGCTCCTTTTACGGTAAAAGAAATCATTCCCTTCGGCCCTGCTGATAAGGAAGGCAAAGATATAAATCCGGGTGATGTGCTTATTAAAGTAAATAGTACTTCCGTCCAGGATAGTATCAACCGGGAGTTTTATTTCCTGCAACCTTCTATGGATGAAGAAATGAAACTTACCTTTCAGAGAGGAACAAACACTTTTGATGTACTACTGCACCCGGCAGGCAGCGGTACTGTTTCAGGGCTGCTGTATGACCAGTGGATTGCCCAAAACCAGCGCACAGTAGACAGCTTGACGGATAAAAAAGTAGCGTATGTATACATGAAAAATATGTCGGGCAGTTCGCTGGAAGACTTTTACAAAGAAATGACCTCAGAAGCCTACCGCCGGGATGCGCTCATTCTGGATTTGCGGTACAATACCGGGGGCAACGTACACGACGAGGTACTGCGCTTTTTGCGGCGCAAATCTTATTTACAATGGAAATACCGGGAAGGAAAGCTCACGCCCCAATCTAATTTCTCTCCGGCTGATAAACCCATGGTACTGCTCATCAACAAACAAACCCTGAGCGATGGAGAAATGACCGCCACCGGGTGGAAAGCTTTGGAACTTGGCCCGGTGATAGGTACAGAAACCTACCGTTGGATTATTTTCACCACAGGCAAATCATTGGTAGATGGTTCTTTTTACCGCCTTCCTTCCTGGGGTTGTTACACTTTGGACGGGGCTGACCTGGAAATTACAGGCGTAGCCCCCGATATTCCTGTAGAAATGAACTTCAAACACCGACAGGAACACGACGACCCCCAATTGAAACGGGCAGTAGAGGAGATTTTACAACAATTGTGATTTTCTGCTACAGAATAGTAGGACGGCTCTCTAGGTATGAAGAATAAAATACATGTCTTGCCGCATTTATTGCGGCCACCGTGGCGCGGCATCTCCTGCTTAGAAGCGAGAGACCCCGGAATTCGCATACGCTCATCCGGGGAAATGTACTCATATTATTAATTTTCAATACTCGGGGCTAGAGAGTCGTCCTTCAAAATAATCCACCTTCTAATGGGTATTCTTAAGCCTACCAATGGAAATAACTATACCCATTTTAACTAATCAGGGCAGTTATTCGTTGTATAAGTAGAGTAGTGCGGCTCAGAGAGCCGGATTACCAACATTTCGTTTAAATATTGGAAAGGAGCATTTACCATGAAAAGATTAATATATGTAATACCCTTGTTGTTCCTGTTAAGTGCATGTGCTACAGGAAATTTAAATTTAACAGATAAAAAAGGTTCTAACGTAATACAGCCCGGGGAAGACGGGGAAGAATACGAATTGCTCATTATTGACAACAATTTTGACAGATGGTTTTCTGTAAATGGAAGGCCTATTACATTTTATTCGCCTACCTACTATGAACAGAAGAACCGCGTATATGTGTCTGCCTGGAATGAAAAAGTCGGGCAACAGAGCTTTTACAATAGTGCCAATTACCCTTTTGAACAACGCATCAATTACGATTACAGCATCGACTATGGTGTTGAGTTAAACTACCAGCTATTTTGGTACTTCCGGTATATAGAAGATGTGTATGGCAACAGGTATAATTTTCCTGTGTAAAGGACTGTAAAATATTTGTGATGAAAAAGGGATACCTCAATTGGGTATCCCTTTTTTTTTTTGCCTTCCATGCTTTATTTTATATGTATTCCGGCTTCAAAAGCAATGGTAAGTTATGCCCACACAAATCATTAAGGTTCTCGTCACTTTATTATTTATGGCCCCATGGGTGGTAAGTGCACAAAACCTACGGACTATTGATAGCCTGAAAACCGCACTAAAAACCACTACAGATACCACAAAAGTGAAACTATTGATGGCACTGAGCGAGGACTACAGGAAAACCAACCCCGATTCGGCACTCTATTATGGCGAACAGGTACTGCTCCTATCACAGCAATTGGGATATCAAAAGGGCATTGTGGAAGGATTGTCTAAAAAGGGCGTAGCTTATGAATACAAAGGGGAGTATCAACAGGCGCTGCAATTGTATACTGAAGCCCTGGAAATTGCCAAAACGAAGGATATTCAGCAAGTAATCCATCCTGTTTATACCAATATCGCTTTGGTAAATAAAGCCTTGGGCGATTTCCCAAAAGCCCTGGCATATAACTTCAAAGCCCTTGAGTTAAGTGAGCAAACCCGGGATAGTGCCGACATGGCCGTAAGCCTGAACAATATTGGCAACCTGTACAGTTTTCGCGACAATTTTGACGAAGGGTTAAAGTATTACCTACAAGCTGCTGAATTATTTGAAAAATTAGATGAGAAAAAACGACTGGCTTCTATTCTCAATAACATAGGCATTATTTATTCTTATCAGGGAAAGTTTGAAAAATCCCTGGCATACCATGAACGGTCGCTGAAACTAAAACAGGAACTGGACAACACCAACGGCGTAGCTGCCAGCCTGAACAACATCGGCAATCTTATGAGGGACCAGGAAAAATATGAGGAAGCCAAAGATTACCTGCTAGAGGCTTTGGCTATCTATAAAAAGACAGAAAACCAGCACAAACTTCCCATCATTTACAGGGATTTGGCAGAAGTTTATACAAAATTGGAAGTAAACCAAGCCCTGCAATATGCCGATAGCGGCCTGGCACAGGCCGAGGCCATTGGCAAGAAGAATGATATAAAGGAAGCGTACCAGGTGCTCGCTAAAATTTATGCCAGGCAAAATAATTATGAAAAAGCTTTCCAGTTTCATCAAAAGTATACCTCCCTGAAAGACAGCCTTTTCAATGAAAAGAAATCACAGCAGGTTGCTGAGCTCCAAACGCAATATCAAACGGCCAAAAAAGAGAAAGAAATTGCCTTGCTGGAAGAGGAAAAAGCCCAGCAAAGGCTATGGTCTTTCCTAACCCTGGGCGGGCTGGGCATTGCTTTGCTACTCGGAATACTGCTGACAACCTGGCAGCGAACGAAAATGAGGAAAAACCGGGAGGTACACTGGGCACGCCAGGCCCAGACGGAAGCCGAACTGGAAAACGCGCACCTGAAAGAAAACGAACTGCAACGGGAACTTGATTTTAAACACAAAGAACTGACGAGCCACACCCTCAACCTGGTGCAAAAAAACAGCACCATGGAAGAACTCAAAGAAAATATCAATACCCTCATTAAACGCGACAACAAGCTTGAAACCAAAGAACTGAAGGAGCTAGGAAAATTAGTAGATTACAGCTTTAACCTGGACAAAGACTGGGAAGAGTTCAGTATGTATTTTGAACAGGTACACAAGAATTTTTTCACCAACCTTTTGGAAGCTTACCCCGGCCTCACTACTTCCGAATGCCGCCTGTGCGCCCTCATCAAGCTCAACCTTACCATCAAAGAAACAGCCACAATTTTGAGAATATCTCCCAGCAGCGTAAAGATGGCCCGCTACCGTTTGCGCAAAAAGCTCAGACTTTGCCACGAGGAAAACCTCACCGAATTTATCATCAATTTTGATAAAGAAGCCATCGCAGATGCCAGGAATGCCAATGTGTGAATTGAAAGACCCACTTCCATAAATTCCCATTGACTACCCCCTTCTTGAACCATAATCACAAACTTTTGAACGAAATGTGTCAAACCTGGCATTCGTTGCCTTCTACCTTTGAAGTAGTTAATTATTGGAATGGCGCATATCAATTTGCGCCCCAATTAATCAATTACTTATTTTTTAAATTATAGAAACCATGAAAAATTCAATCTTTCAATTAACACATGTAAGTGGAATCATACTCGCTTTCTTTCTTATCGGTGCGGTTAACCCGGCCGAGGGACAGGGAAGTGAGGCAAAGGAAAAGGCAATCGTTAAGAATGCCGATAACAAAAATTTAAAATGGGGCCCTTGCCCTTCCTTTATGGGAGAAGGGTGTAACATTGCTGTATTGCACGGTAAGCCCGAAGAACCCAATGCCGATATTTTTTTCAGGTTGGAAGGAAACACATCGGTACCCCGCCACTGGCACCATTCCCCCGAGCGAATGGTATTAATCTCAGGGAAGATGCGTGTGAATTATGACGACCAAAAGGCGGAAGTGATAAACACCGGAGACTATGCGTATGGTCCCGCTGAACGCCCGCACTCAGCTTCGTGCATATCGGATGAACCCTGTGTTCTTTTTATCGCATTTGAAGACCCTATTGATGCCATGCCCGGCGCTAAGAATGAGGCTGCCAAGCGTTGATTTCACGTTTTTGGTGATAACACTAACTGTACTTTAATAAATACGAGGAATCTCCCCGGATGAGCGTATGCGAATTCCGGGGGCTCCCGCTTCTATGCAGGAGATGCCGCAATTCCATTGTGGCAATAAATGCGGCAAGGCGTGCATTTTTTTATGCTAATAAATTCAAATCTGACAAAGTACAGCTAAGTGCTCTTTCAAATACCAATTGACAGTTAACCTCTTGGTAAAACCTAAAAAATTTATAAAAAATGAAGCTTTTGAAATATATATCCCTCCTATTATTAATCATAACCACTGGAATGGTATCCTGCGATGAGGAGGATGAAGTACCGTCAGAGGTAGATAATACACTGAACCTCCAAACACTGGAAGCTGAAACAACGCATGGGACCCTTCAAGCGGAAAAAGCAGAAAATTCATACATCGGCTCATTAGGCGAAGGCCAGGCAATCGGCATCTCCTACCTCAATGATATAACCACCGGAAGCCAGGATGCTGAACAGGTGGCTGTGTTCCTTTACAATGGAGAAGAACTTGCGCTCCTGATCGGTGAGGTTGATTCTGATGGAGTGGGAACCCTCCAGACTGGTGACCTAAGCGACTTTGATGCTTCTGTTGAACTTAAAATCAAAGACGATACCGTGTCTGGTACGGCTTCCTTCGAGGAGGAAGAGGTTCCGTTCACGGCACAAAAGGCCAGCGGAAATGCCGGAATATATTGGGCAGAAGGCACAGGGGAAGACTCCGATGTCAGGGGTTACTGGGTTGTCTTATCCGACCAGCGGCAATGGGGCTGTGTTTGCCACCCTCCATTTAGGAATCCTTGCTGTACGTTGCACTTTTAAATACAGCATTGACCGATGAACGGATGGTATTACTCTTAGGAAGATGCAGTCTAAAGACATACTGCTTGTAAAATTTAATTCAATTTTCTAGGCTATAAACTGTTTTATTAATTTAAATAATACTTTAAAATGAAGAACAAAGAAACAATCAGAAGTATACTCATTTCCTTACTTGATAGTGGTATTACACATAAAATAAAGTGTATATTCTCTGATGGTATGGGCAATAATGTTTTTTATATATGCCTCAGTCAATCCGGAAAAACGGTAGGTGAAGTTTCCTTTAAAGGCGACGATGGGAAATTGTGTAGATATTACTACAAGGACCTAAAGTTTAATGCCGACAAAAGCATTATTGACTTGCTTTTTGAAATTTACAACCTCGAAACCGAGTTGGTGATTTAGTGCTTTATTTGCAAACCAGTTAATCCTTTACTTCTCACGGCTTGTACACATACTAACCGTGAGCCACGAATGCACTTAGAAAAAACCAAAAATTCCTAAAAAAATGAAGTTTGTAAAATTTATTCCCATCCTAATATGCATCTTATGCACAGGAATTATATCCTGCAATGAGGAGGATGAAGTACCGTCAGCGATAGATAATATGCTGAACCTCCAAACACTGGAAGCCGAAACAACGCATGGGACCCTTCAAGCGGAAAAAGCAGAAAATTCATACATCGGTTCATTAGGCGAAGGCCAGGCAATCGGCATCTCCTACCTCAATGATATAACCACCGGAGACCATGATGCTGAACAGGTGGCTGTGTTCCTTTACGATGGAGAAGAACTTGCACTCCTGATTGGTGAGGTTGATTCTGATGGAGTGGGAACAATTGAGGCTGGAGACCTCAGCGACTTTGATGCTTCTGTTGAGCTTGAAATCAAAGACGATACCGTGTCTGGGACGGCTTCCTTCCAGGAGGAAGAGGTTCCGTTCACAGCACAAAAGGCCAGCGGAAATGCCGCCCTGTATTGGGCGCATGGCACAGGGGAAGACGCTGACGTTAGTGGTTACTGGGTAGTTCTCTCTGAGCAGCGCCAATGGGGTTGTGTTTGTGTGCCTCCATTTAGAAGTCCTTGCTGTACGTTACATTTATAGATCGCCTTGTCTTTTCAGTGCACTCTGCTGAGATAGTTTTGACAAAAAAGCCGTTTTACCGCAATGAACACAAAGGTTTCGCAAAATACACAATTTACATATTGTGTACTTTGCGCTCCCAGGCTCAAGGCTTTGCTTCCAATATCAGGTTGAAAGGAGTTTCGGTAGCTCTTCTGAATTGGGTAAAACCTGCCTCCCGCACAACATCACCCAGGGTTTCTTCCCCTGCCTGCGCACCCAAGGCAGTCCCTACTTCCTGTGAAAGGGAATTGGCACAGCACATGGTGGTGGAAAAAGCGTAATACATCCTTCCTACCGGATTGATGTTTTCCTCCAGTTGATCGCCGGCATAAGGCTCAACCAGCATGAGGGTGCCGTCTTTTTTCAATGCTTTCAGCGATTTTTGGGCCGCACCAAGCGGGTCGCCTAGGTCATGGAAACAATCCATGAAGCAAATCAGGTCGTAATCCTCACCCGGAAAATCCCTGGCCGAAAAAACCTCGAAGGTGACCCGGTCTTCCACACCGGCTTCTTTGGCACGCTTGCGGGCGGTTTCTATGGATTCGCTATGATAATCGAACCCGAAAAATTCAGAATTAGGATAAGCCTCGGCCATCACAATGGTGGAAGCCCCATGGCCACAACCTACGTCTGCAACTTTACCTCCGGCTTCCAGTTTTTCCTCTACGCCTTTCAAGGCTGGAATCCAATCTTTCGTAAGAAAAGCTTTGTAACCCGGCTTAAAGGTATATTCGGTGCCATAAAACAAACGGTGATCGTGCTGGTGCCAGCCTATGCCTTCACCGGTTTTAAAGGCTTCAACTGCCAGGTCTTCATCTGCCCACATGGAGGGCACACCTTCTGCCAGGCCAGGTACCAGGTAAAAAGGACTTTCCTCATTGGCCAGTACCATGGCTTGTTCAGGAAGCAATTCAAAGGTATCATTGTCAGCATCGTATTGCACATAGCCACCTGCTGCCTGGTTATTTAACCATTCCCGAACATACCGTTCGGCCGTATTGGTTTTTTCGGCCAGTTGGTCCGGGGTAAGTGGCCCTGCACCTTTCATAGCTTTGTAGAGGCCGAGGCGGTAACCGATGGCCGTCATCACTCCTGAGACCATGGCACCAAAGTCACTTACAAACTGACCAAGGAAAGCTTGCAGTTTTTCCTCGTTTACTTGTACATTTTCTACTGTTTCTGATTTTTGATTGTTCATAATTATTTCTCATTTAAAAGGTTAACAAAAAATGTTTAGGGTTGTACTGTAGCTAAATTGTAATGCTGAAGAAATTCTAGCACCTTTTCATTGTAGGCTTCCGGATTTTCCCCATGCATATCATGAGAAGCATCTGGGATGATAAGCCGTTGTACATTGGGCAATAGCTTGTATAACTTATCGGATATGGAATGGAAAAACCTTGGGCTTTTCCCTCCATACACCAAGAGGGTAGGAACCTGCAACGTAGCGGCTTCTTTTTTGGGAAATCCATGAGGAAATCCCGGCCCAAGCAACTCTGCTTTTAATGCAGGCGCATTGTCCATTATGTATGCTTTTACTTCCTCAGGCAGCTGCTCATAAGCACCTTTGCCAAAAACACCATCTGCAAACAAACTGACACCTTCTTTAATATTTCCTTTGCCGAGCTGTTTTTTCGCCGGATCCATGGCCTGCATTCCAAATTTTAGAAAACTTTTTCCGGCAGAAAAATCCCTAAGCAGTAGTGAGAGGGCTTGTAAAGGATTATCCACGTTTGATACCAGCAGCGGAATCACCGGAGGTTCGCCTAAAACAAGGGTTTTGACAAGGTCAGGATGATGGATGGCTGTTAAAAGGGCCGCATATCCACCATAGGAGGAGCCAATAAGGTTTACAGCTCCTGCGTCAAGGGCATTAATAAACTCGGTGAGGTCTTTTGAATGCTGGGAAACCGTATAATTGGAATAATCATCCGCTGAATTGTTGGGGTAATGATAGCGTCTGCTATAGGCAATCACATGAAATTGCCGGGCAAAGGGTTTCATTTGGTTTTTCCAACACCGGTAGTTATCCAGGCTTCCGTGTATGAAAATCACCGGAGGCCCTTCTCCGTCTTCTACATAAGAAAAAGTATAATTGTTAGCTTCTATCGTTTTCATGGTTTCAATGTTTATTTATCGGGTCTGCATTTGCATGATGTAATTACAAAACTATAGGCAAGGGAAAGGCTACACATCGGGGCAATCACCCAAATTCAATGATTTCAGCAATGGGGGATTTCACCCATTAAAGCAATTAATCATTGTCCGTTCGAGGATTATTTGATTGCAGGTGAGCGGTTGGTGGGGCCACCAGCCATGGCAGTAGTAGCGGTAAAGGTTATAGCGCTTAAATTAGCTGGTGCTCATACGCATAAGCAGCAACCGCTGCCCTTGAAGATACATCCAATTTGTTAAAGATATTGCTTACATGCCTTTCAACAGTCCTTGGGCTGATAAATAATTCATCGGCAATGGCCTTGTTGGTACTGCCCCGGGCGATAAGGCCAACGACTTCCAGTTCACGTTCAGACAATCCGTGCGAGTTGCCGGGTCGCTTCGCGTTGAGCAACGAATCTATTCGGGCGATATCCGGCATAGCCCCGAGTTGGTAAAAAGTAGCTCTGGCTGCCTCAAATTCCATCTTTGCAGTGCCTGTGTCCCCTAATACCTGATAAGCCTCGCCAATGAGTACCCGGGTGCGGGCCACCTCATAGGATGCCCCAAGTTGTTCAAAAATGGTGCATGCATTCCGTAATTTGGCCAAAGCTGTTTGGGCTGTCTTTTCGGAAAGGAGTACGGCCCCTTCCCCCCTGGCAGCCAAAGCGTTGATCAGTGGGGCATCAAGGCTATTGGCAATATCCACCAGTTCACCCGCAGCCTGTCTGGCCAAACCCAGATCATTGGCGACAAGCATAATTTCTATGTAGGCAGGGAGAACATCGGAGCGGGATTTTAGGTTTGTGGCTTCTCTTAGCGCACTTTCAACAGATGTTTTTGCTGTGCCCACCTTCCCTTGTGCCAGCCACAAAAGGGCAAGTCCGGGGTTTACTTGTTGTCCCCATTGCACGGCCCGGCGATAAGCTTCTTCAGCTTTCCCGAATTCCCCCCTGAGCCTGTGTAGTTCGCCAAATTGATAGTATGCGGCTCCGGTTGCAGGTTTAGCTTCATATTTTGTCAAAAATTCAGTAGCCTTGCCAGCTTCGTCAATGGCTTTGGACCACTTGCCGTGCAACTGCATAATCTCTGAGCGCCGAACCAGGCATTCGCCACGGAAAGGAAGTAATTGTGGTTGGGCGGCACACCACTCGCTCAGTGCTTCGGTCCATTGATGTGCCCGGTTAAGGTCATAAACCTCAAGGCAGGTCTCTATTACTGTACAGTAGATTACCCCTACATAAATGGGGGATATTTCCCCGGAATCAACGGCAGCCATGGCTTCATCAAGTAATGCTTTCCCTGCCTGTGCCTCTCCAAGACAGACTAATGCCTGGCCCCGGCCTAAGCGGGTAAGCGCCATCAGATCACGGTCTTTGAACCGATCACCAATTTGCCCGGCTTTTTCAAATGTCGCCAATGAAACCTGGGCGTCCTCTTCGAGCGCCTGCAATGCAACAGGCAATAACAGGTAACCTTCTTCTACACAATTGGATTGAATTTCATCAATAAGTGTGCGTGCCCGGCCGAACCATCCACCTGCCCGGGCATCGTCGCCTTTATAAAGAAACGCCAAACCCACACAAAACGCGCAACGTACGGCATGCTCTGTATTACCACTTTTCAGGTAAGTATTGTGCGCACGAGACCAAATGTCATTGCTTTCGGGTGATTTCCCAATGAGGTAAGCAGCGGCAGCAAGTAATTCAAGGTCTTCAGGTTTCAGGGAAGACTCCCCATCAGCATCAGACAATTGATGATAGGCATCTTCCCAGGCCCGTTGCTGAAATGCGTCTTTGCCCCGTTCGAGTGCAGTTTTTTTGGTCATCCCTGTTCTATGTTTTTCAATTCGGTTTCCTATACGCCTCAAGGCCTAAGTAAGCTTTACTTGCATAAATAGAATGTATTAAATATCCGGCTCAATATGAAATTCATTGGCGAAACACCAAAAATCAGCCTCTTTTAAAAAAAAAATCATCTCTATATCGAACTTTCACTACCTTCCATTCACCTAAACAGAAAACAGTGAAAACTAAAAAAGGAGAAATACATGAAAACGATACAAGCCAAAAGCAAGGAAAAACAATTAACAGAAATCCCAGGAATAGCATTAGACAAGTTTAAATCAGCCTTTGAAGGCACTGTGCTCACTGAAATTGATAACGGTTATGAGGAGGCACGGATAGTGTGGAACGGTATGATAGACCGGAAACCAGCCCTAATTGCCCAATGCAGCAATACTTCAGATATACAGACTGCCCTCGCATTTGCAAGGGAACACAATCTCCTCCTTTCAATAAAAGGCGGTGGGCACCACGTAGCCGGAAGTGCCGTACAAGACCAGGCCCTGATGATTGACCTGAGTGAAATGAAAGGCATTGACCTGGATTTGGAAAATAATACCGTAAAAGCGCAGCCCGGAGTTACCTGGGGCGAACTGGATGCGAAAACCCAGGAGCATGGCCTGGCTGCGGGGAAAATACGGCCTTTCGTGCGACAATCTGTTGTCAGTAGAAATGATGACGGCGCAAGGTAAACTGCTCAAAGCCAGTGAACAGTCAAACCCTGATTTGTTCTGGGCACTCCGGGGTGGAGGAGGTAATATTGGGATTGTTTCCTCATTTGAATACCGTCTCCGGGAAGCAGGCCCCAAAGTGATGTTTTGCCTGGTGTTTTATCCTGCTGAGGCAGCCAAAAAAATTCTGCGATTTTACCGGGAATCTTCTTTACCACCGGAAGTAAGCGCGCTTATTCTCTACGGAACAGTGCCCGGGGAAGAACCTTTTCCTCAAAAATGGCAGGGGGAAGAGGCCGTCATATTTGCCGCTATGTATGCAGGTTCAACGGAAAAAGGCGAGGAAATTTTATACCCTTTCCGTGAACTGGCAACACCCATCGTGGATTTCAGCGATGTGATGAATTACACAGAGGTGCAAATGTTTTTTGACGAGGATTACCCCAAAAACGGGCTCAATTACTACTGGAAATCCCTTTTCTTTGATGAACTCACAGATGAGGCCATCGACAAATACATTGAATTGGGAAAATCACGCCCTTCCCCCCTGACTACGGTAGACATCTGGGGCATGGGCGGGGCTGTTGATAAAGTTGGGCACACAGCAACGGCCTATCCCCACCGCAATGCCAAATACCTGCTGGCGACAGAGTCCAACTGGGAAAAGTCCGGCTCTGATGAGGAAAATGTGCGCTGGACGAAAAATGCCATTGAAGAATTCCTGCCATTATCAGGCGGAAAGTCATACCTCAATTTTGAAGAAACCGAACAAATGCAAAACCCGCACGGCGACCATCAAAAAAGGTTGAAAGAAATACAACAAAAGTATGACCCCGAAGGGCTTTTCAGGCAGTAACCCGAAACTGCAGTGGCTTCGGCCATCCGATTCGGTGTACATAAAACCAATAAACCTATGACAAACTCTGAAAATTTGTCATGTAGACCTGTTGTATACCTAAAAAATTCCCTCTCACTTCGCCCCTGCCGTACATTCGAGCAAGTAAGCAAGCAAGAATTGCCAGTATAAATCCAGTATAAATGGTAATTCAGAATGTAGTGCAAAATCAGGGATTGCTACTGTTTTTAAGCAACCTGAAACCACATTGTTGCCTTAGAAATTTTTTTAACCTAAAAAATGTAAAACTATGCTCAACCAAGAAACATTAGTGACTGTCGAGGTAGATGAAGACCCTGCCAATGCGGATAACGTTAGCCAATGGGCTAAAGCATACTGGGAAGCTTTGCATCCCCTTTCCGAAGGCGGTGGCTATGTCAATTTCATGATGGAAGAAGGACAAGACCGTATCCTGGCCACTTACCGGGAAAATTACCAGCGTTTACAAGCCGTGAAAGCAAAATACGACCCTGAAAATTTCTTTCAGGTAAACCAAAATATAAAGCCCACAGCGACTATGTAAGCATTGTATCTGAAAAAGAAATCCCAAAATCGCCCCCTTTATATAAAACTCTTGGTATCCCCGGATTTATTCCGGGGTCTCCTTCACTTTAACTATTAACGATAATTGGGAGGCCCCGGCAGTCGCTTCTTCGGAACAGGTTCGGGGAGAATACCAAAACACTTTTATCCGCATTCTTATTCCTTTAAAAATTAATGATTATGAAATTATTAAAAAACATATCAATCAACATTAAAAAGATAATTTTGAAAAACAGAAAGCAATGGAAGCTGCTTATCCACATACCGTTCTTTTGTTTCCTCATGCTGATGGGCGCTACCATACTGGTTAGCTGCGAAGATGATGAGGATGCCTCGGGTGTACAATGCCCGGAGGTACAGCATGTTGATAATTTCCAGCAACCCGGGAATGCGACGGGCTTCCTGCCATCTTCTGAAAGAAAACAACTTTTACCCTATACTGGAAGGGATTCCTTTGGTATCGCATTGAATGCATCCGTGGAAGGAATTAGGGAGAGCGTTTCTGCCGGGGGGGATTCCTCTTTGGTGGAACTTAGCGGAAGTGGTAACTCAGCCCTGCTGGGAGAAATTGAAGTTTCGCAGGTTCACTTCGTGAATCATTCCTCTAATGAAATCAGCGGGGGAAGGTTTACTTTCAAGGCCAAAGATGGTGAACTCATTACCGGTACGTACAAAGGTTCCCGTACTCCTGCCGGGGAAGGCTTTACCGTAAACCTGCAAGCGAAAGTTAGCGGAGGCAATGTGGGTTGCACCCCTACCAATTTGGAAAGCGGATGGGGCTGGGCAGACGGTTCACTCACAGATAACCGCCTGGATTATCAGATAGACGGGTGGCTTTTTCACCATGCTGAAGTAGAAGAATAAAAGTGGAGACAAAATAAAGAATGCATTCTCCCCGGATGAGCAGAGCGAATTCCGGGGTCTCCTGCATCGCAAGAGGGAGATGCCGCTCACCATGCTGAGGTAGAGGAGTAGAATTGACAATTACAGATTCTTTCGTCCTCGTCTCCAGACGACCGGCGTCCCGGCGAGGATACTGTAGGTTTGCGACGCATCGGTATTCTGATTTAAAACGCTAAACCACCCAAACCTCGTTACAAACGAGGTCTAGCAAAACCGCCCTACAGTAGCACAACTATTATTTATCCAAATCCGACAGTTTTTCTTTGTTCACACTGAATTAAAAACAAATTGATCATGACAGACCCAAAAACAATAAAAACAGCCTTTGAACGAAATAGGAAAGCCCTTGAACTCCGGCCGAAGATAGGAGAAAAAACCGCCCGGACTACGGTGCGGGTTCGCAATGGAACTACCTGCGAGATTGAAACCGAAACCAAGAAACTGATATGAGATGTGGGTACAGAGGCCGGGGGGAACGATGCTGGCCCCGGCCCCGGAATCCTGGAACGGGGTGCTGTGGGCACTGTGGGCAGTTGCCTGGCTATTGGATACGCCACCTGGGTCGCCCACATGAACATTCCGGTTGATAACATTGAGGTTGAAGTTGAAACTGACCTTGATGCAAGTGGTCAATTTGGAGTTTCCGATACTCCGCCCGGGTTCAAAGAACTTCGCTACCGGATAAGCATTGAAAGCCCTGCCCCGGAAGAAAAGGTCAAAGAACTGATTGTGAAGGCAGATAAGCACAGCCCGGTGCTGGACGATTTCAGGCGCCCTATCCCCATAAAACGAATAATCAATATTAAAAAATGATATTCTGAATTTTTGTAAGGCGGCTCTCCGAGCCGTCATAAAACTAAAATTAAAAAATAGCTATGAAACCCGATTTGCAAAGAAGAGTACAGCGTTATGGGTGGGATAAAGCCGCCCCTTATTATGAAACGGGTTGGGAAGAACAGTTGTGGCCGGCACAGGAAAGGTTCCTTTCAACGGCTGACCTAAAGCCGGGGGAAAAGGTATTGGATGTTTCCTGTGGTACCGGATTGGTTACCTTTCCGGCAGCGGAAATCATACAACCGGGAGGAAGCGTTTTAGGCACTGACCTTTCCGATGGCATGATTGAAAAAGCCCGCTCCCAATTAAATAAGCAGGAAGTGGATAATGTTACTTTTCAACAAATGGATGCCGGGGAGATGGATTTGCCCGATAACTCCTTTGATGTTGTAATCTGCTCCCTGGGCCTGATGTATTTCCCATATCCTGCAAAAAAGGCCATCAAAGAAATGTTCAGGGTGCTTACCCCCGGAGGCCGTGCGCTTGCCCTTGTTTGGGGTGAACGCCAGTATTGCGCATGGGCCGGCATTTTTCCCATTGTTGACCGCCGCGTGCAGTCAGACGTTTGCCCCCTTTTCTTTCAACTGGGCACCGGTGATGCGATATTGCAAAACTTCAAAGTGGCAGGCTTTGAGGAAGTACATGCTGACCGTTTCGCCTATGACCTGCACTATGAAGACGGTGACCAGGCTTGTGTGGCTGCTTTTTCGGGCGGGGCAGTGGCATTGACCCTATCAAAAGTTTGACAAGAAAACCCAGGAAGAAGCCCGGGAGGAATACCTGGCTTCCATCGAGCAATATCGCAGCGGGAAAAGTTATGATATTCCCGGGGAGTTTGTCATTGCAGCGGGTACAAAACCTAATCACATATAAAAATCCCTTTAGCGAGGACCTTTAGGTGCGAAGATTGAAAATTATTGCCTATCGGTCTGACCGCTCTTGTGCTTCTGAAGATAGCGGTCAGACCGATGTAAGTTTATTTTACAACTAGTACCAACTCTTCTGGCAAGGAACTTAACGGTCCGCCGTGCGGTTCCGAAGCTAAACTTTGAGGCCCGGAACAAAGTTCCTCACCAGAATGGGTCAGAGAAGGGTTTGAAATAAAAAACACGAAAAATGGACAAAAGGAAGAATAATATGAACACTACAGTTTACGATGCCATCATCATCGGTGCGGGCATCTGTGGCCTCATCTTCCTGAAGTATGCCCGGGAGCAAGGGCTAAGCTGTTTGGTACTGGAAAAACAAAGCGATGTGGGCGGCTTATGGAAGTGGCTGCCGGCCTGGCAAGACATCCAGAACCGTAAAGAAGATTTTGCTATCAATGATGTACCGCTCAATGGGGTGAAGCAACCCGCCATTCACCAACATGCCCGGGAGTGGGTTCAAAAATATAATCTCGCCCCCTGTATCAAGTTGAATTGTGGGGTTACTTCCGTTTCATGGAAAAATGAAAAATGGCAGGTGCATACGAAAGAAGCGGTTTTTCATGCCAATTATCTCATCGCTGCCACAGGTGTTCAAAACAAGCCCTGGGTACCGGATATAGAACGGTCAGGCTCTGAGGTAGTTGAAATGCACTCTTCTGAATTGCGCCAACCGGAAGAACTGGAAGGCAAGCGCGTGACCATCATCGGGGGTGGTGCATCAAGTTGGGATTTGCTTGACCTTGCTATAGAAAACGGTGCAAAAGACATCCGCTGGGTATACCGCAGCCGTCCACTTTGGTTTTTGCCCACCACCCGTTCCAAGCAGGCGGCCTGGCCAAACCTCCGTGAACTGGCCCTTATGCAGGCCAGCCAGAGTTCAACCGGAATGGTAAACGGGTTTTTGCAAAAGTTGCTGAGGAAAAAATACGATTACTTTAAACTGACGGATGTTGAGCCAGCAACGCCTTTTGATGTACGAAAACATCAACTCATTCCGGGGCGGTCTGCAATGGTCCAAAACCTCGATAGCATTTCCCGTCACCAAAGCGAAGTACTGGGCATTCAAGGCCGGGAAATTACGCTCGAAACCGGAGAGCAGTTTGAAACGGATATAATCCTTTGGGCCACGGGCTACCGCATGGATTTGCAGTACCTGGGCCTTCCCGAATTGAGTAATATCAATACATTGAATGAACTCACACCCAGGCTTGGCTCCCTCATTCGTTCTATGGACTACCCCCATCTTTTTTTCGTTGGAATGAGCCTGATAGAAAGCACTTCGTCTACCCCCTTTTTTGCAGCCATTGAAGCCAAAAGTATTGTGGCACATATTTTAGGCAAATGTAAAATCCCGCTGGCACACACTCCACACCAGGTTACGCATTGGGACTTATTTGGGTACTTCGCAAAATTTGACCGTGCCAACTACCCCAGACTTTGGTGGAAGATAAAGTACTTCCTCCTCGCCTGGTGGTACAAGATGTTTCCGAACAAAAGTGTAAAGATTTGAAGTAAAAAGATTTCAACCATGAATATAGCCAAAAAAGCCCAAGCGATTCCGCAAAAAGTAATCCCTTCCTCCTGGGAAGGCCATGAGCATTACCGGGGCTACGGGGTAATGGTAGCGCCTTTTTCTTCTGGTGATCTGCTGGCCCTGCGTGTTTTCCCGGAAAATGACTTTGCCCCTTATACATCGGTTTGGCATTGCAATCCACAAGGGGAATGGGCTATCTACAACGATGGTTTTTCCCTGAATACCACTTGCCCACGCTGGTGGGGAAAAGTCCTCAGCCACGCTGCCCTGGCCAACATAAACCTTACCTGGACCTGCCCCAACGAATTACTTGTTGAGATGGAAAAACCCAGCCTGAAATGGAAAATGACGATGAACGCCCCTTTGCCCTTAAGAATGCTAAACGCCGTGAATGCCTCCTTGCCCGTCTGGACATGGAAATCAAATTTTCTGCTAAAGGCGCGGGAATGGATATCCAAAAAATTCCTCGGCATGGGTGACATCCGCCTTTCCATCATAACACCAAACGGACAGGCAGCGACCCTTATGCCCAAAGAAATTTTCTTTATCGATACCTCTGCGGCTGTGCTGGAGGGGCGTAGCCTGGGCAATCCGGTTCTCCTGAATGACAACCCGGCCATAGGGGAAGCTCCCTTGCCCATACGCCCCACTTTCATCATCGGACAGGCCCACGGGCTGATTACCGATATGGATGAATACCATAAAACCCGGAAAGAAATGGGGAGCGGAACAAACTAATAAACCTAATAGCATCATGTTCAACATCTATGATTTTATTTCTAATAACCCTGATATGTTCAAGCAGTATAAAGTCAATGACCTGCTTTTTGTAGAATACAATTGCATTGTTGAGGAAACAAAAACCGGATATTGGTCGCACAAAAATGCCTTTGTTTATATTGTGGAAGGCAAAAAACGATGGAAAAGCCTGGACAAAGAATATCTGGTGGATACCGGGGATGCCCTGTTTATCAAAAAAGGGGCATACATTGCACACCAGTATTTCGATGAAGAATTCTGCGCTTTGCTCATTTTTGTGCCCGATGATTTTATCAGGCAGGTAATGCACCGCCGCCAGATACGATGCCCGGAAGTGGCGCCCTATCAATATGAAGATGCTATCCTTCGGCTGGACCTGGACGCTATCCTATCCAATTACTTTCATTCGGTACTACATTACTTTCCCCAATCAAAACCTCCCCCCAAAGACTTGCTGGAGCTCAAGTTTGAAGAGTTGATCCTCAATATTTTGTCCGGCACCAACAACAAGCCACTGGCCGCGTATCTAAAAACATTGTGTGATGATGCTAAAATTCCGCTCGGGGAAGTGATGGAAGAAAATTTCACCTATAATTTGAAGCTGGAAGATTTTGCACGGCTGAGCGGCAGGAGTTTGTCAACTTTCAAGCGTGATTTCATCAATACTTATGGTACTTCTCCCGGCAAGTGGCTCACCGACAAACGCCTGGAATACGGCAAATATTTACTGGAAACCACCCACCAAAGCATCAATGAAATTACTTTTGAATGCGGGCATGAAGACCCTTCCCATTTTATCAAAATCTTCCGGGAAAAGTTTGGGACTTCACCCCTAAAATTCAGGGAAACGCTCACTTTTTCACACTAAAGGCACTTCGTGAAAGCCTGACCTTTTAACCCTATTCTTTGGCCTCTTAGCCACATCCTGATTGTAATCAACCCCCTACTTTTACAATAACCTCAGTTGTAAAACTGACTGTGGTATGAGCAAACAGTGCAGGAAGGTAAGGGAGCAATACGCCTGCTTTACAACCTCAGCCTGCCATTTTTGAACCATTTAAAATCAATATAGCCATGAAAAAGTTCTTATTTTCAGTTTACTCCCTTGTTTGTTACCTGATTTTCTTTACCACTTTCTTATACCTGATCGGGTTTGTAGAAAACCTGGTAGTACCCAAAACCATCAATACCGGGGAAGTAATGTCCCTGGCCCTGTCCATTCCTATTAATATAGGATTAATGCTACTTTTTGGACTGCAACACAGCATCATGGCCCGGCAAGGGTTTAAAGAAAAATGGACGAAGATTGTACCCCCGCCCATAGAGCGCAGCACCTATGTGCTTTTTGCCACCCTGGCTGTTATCTTGTTATTGTGGTTCTGGAAACCCATTCCTCATACCTTCTGGGATTTTTCAGGCACTGCGGCCGGATACGTTCTGATGGGGATTTCCTTTTTAGGCTGGGGTATTCTGTTACTCAGTACTTACCTGATCAATCATTTTGATTTGTTCGGCCTGCGTCAGGTTTATTTTTATGTGAAGGGAAAAGAAGCAAAGCCTATGG
Source organism: Cyclobacteriaceae bacterium (assembly GCA_965230065.1). GTDB lineage: Bacteria > Bacteroidota > Bacteroidia > Cytophagales > Cyclobacteriaceae. The sequence continues at coordinate 6,872,347 of OZ245942.1, forward strand.
AATTCAAAACCCCGGCCTTGTACAAAGTGGTAAGGCATCCGCTTTATCTGGGGTTTGTAATGGCATTCTGGTTTACCCCTGTGATGACAGGCGGGCATTTGTTATTCGCCAGCGGCATGACCCTTTATATCCTGGTGGGCATCTATTACGAAGAAAAAGACCTCATCAGGAATTTTGGTGAAAAATACCGGCAATACCGGCAAAGAACGGCCAAGTTGATTCCCTTTACTAAGTGACCTTTTGTTTCAAATTTCATCAAAAATTTACTAAATTAGGAAATCAGCTAAGTGGTTTCTTTCTAAGTGCCAAACAGACTGAACCCTTTTCGCACTTCTATGCACAAGACGATAATATTTATTACTTCATGAAGCCATCAGGTTTGGAAAAAGTAAAACCTAACCTTTAAATATGAACCATCATGAAAAAGTCTTATGTATTGATGCCATTATTATTCGTATTGTTTGCTGGATGTGGCCTTGTTAAATCATGTGAAACGGGCGTAGAAGATGTTACCCAGGAAGTGATAGCAGCCCTGGACAGGGGCATTACTCAATTAGGGGTTGCTTCCGCAGATTGGCAGGATGTTTTGAATGGGGTAATTAATGACCTTCCGGCTGAAGTGCAAAGTACCATTACCAATGAAGTAACCAATTTGCTCAACAGGGGCATTGCTGCTTCAGGGGCAGAGGTACGTTGTAATGTAGATTTTTTCCGGGCACGAATGCGGCAGGGGTTGCAACGAATAAAAGCGGAGGTCCTGGGGTCGGAAGTACCCCCCATTGAACCACAACTCTGTAATGTAGTTCCACTGGCCGTGGATATGTCGCTTTCCCCTAACCGTCGAAATAAGATTGAATTTTATGGGTATGACTTTGATATGACTGATATTGAAGTTATTCATGTAGCAGGCAATACAGAAACGGATGTTTCAAACAAACTAGATCAGCCTACCCATTATCACATGACACTGAACCTCGGTGCTGCAGGTGTGCCATTAAATACCAATAGCCAAAGGCTCATACTCCGGTGGGATGACCGCAACATATCAACAATAGCCGTGATTCAGCCCTCCCCTGATATATGTGAAACCAAGTTTGATAATCATGGCCCGTCCAATATAACCGTAATGCCACGCCATGCCACTATGCCGGGAAAAAGCAGGGGAGACCGTGAATTTGACGGGAATGGCCCCCACATGTACTGCTATGTCAGGCTCTATAATATGGGAAACCGTATAGAAGCCAGGATTGTGGTGAGGGCCAGGGAAACTAAACCGGATTGGACCTATGGTACACGGGACCAGCGCTTTACAATCTACAGTGCAGATCCGGGGTATGAAATCGAGTCAATCGTTACCCCAACAACGGCCAATCATTCATACACTGATAACGACCATTCCGTAGATGTATTCAACGGAAGTGGCCCGGTACAGAAATTTATGTTCAATGGGGATGGAGGTGGCAACGACATTGGCTCCAACACTAAAGTCACCATTCAATTCAATGCGTTGCGTGTTCAACTCAAAGAAACCGGCGATTGTGTTTCCAGTGCAACTTTAAGGAGCCTGGAACTGACCAATAAAATCAGTACTGAATTGAAGACAAAAATAGAATCAATGCGGCCATCCATGAAGTTTGTTGCACCGCAGGAGTTATCCCCGGCCATAGAGGATACAGATAGGCAATAATTTTATCATGTGGGAGTTTGGTATGCCAAATTAGCCTGAACTTTGACAAAGCTATCGCAATACAATCGCTTGGGCAATGACGGTGTCTTTCGTAAAGATGTATCACATGCGATAGACTGGCTTTGTCAAAGTTTTCTTCCTGGTTACTGTACGTTACTCTTATTCCAATAAATCAGCCGTTGCCAGGGCGCGCCACTGGTTAAAATCGCTTACAATACCTGTGGGCCTGATTCTGGAGAATAAACTTCCAATATATTACCATGTATGGGTTCTGTGGCTGTAATAAAAGGCAAATCTTTACCTAAATTGCCGAGGCTTACTTCTCCCTACTCCACTTAATTTTTGCTGCATTATTAATAGAAATAACTTCACATTTATACCTCTTTTTCATAATTTTTTTCTACCTTCTATTCGCTCAATTACACTGCCTTGATAGAAGATTAATTTTATGTCTATTTAGTTTTCGATAATAACCCTAAAAAAATGGCAGCACCACACCTAATTTTACTAGCTTTCTGTTTCCTCAACTTTACCAACAATCTATATGCACAACAAGAGGAAGATAAATTTCTGGCCGACCAATATTATAAAAAAGCAAAACAATTAGGAGATGCTAATGTGTTGGACAGTTCCATCTATTATTATCAAAAGGCAATAACGATTTATGAAAAAATTGAAGATTGGAGAGGATATATCAATTGTAGCAATGGCCTTGCTGCATGTTATACTTTGCTATTAGATTTAGTACCTGCAAAGGAGTATCTGGAAAAGGGGTTTTCTAAAATAAGCTTATTAAATGCTGAAAATAAAATGGACAGTGTCATTGCCGAAAACTATTTTGTATCAGGGTTTTATTATGGCAAAGTGGGTGATTTTGAAAAACAATTTACAGCCTACCAAAAAGCCCTGGACATTGGAAGTCAGGTTTTGGAGAAAAATCACTCGAAAGTGGCCGAATATTATAACAATTTTGGGGCAAGCCTGCTTTATAGGGGAAACTATGAAAAAGCACTTCTCAACTTTAAAAAAGCCCTTGAAATATATAAAAACGGCCACCTTTACTTATTATATGTTTACAACAACCTGGGTACGGTTTACAGTAAACAGGGTGACTATGATAATGCCATCAGTTTTTTTCAAAAAGCGGTAAACATTGCGGCACAAGACGGCAGTAAACCGGTGGAAGCAGCGTTAGGTTATAATAATATCGGCCAGGTTTATGAAATAAAAGAGGATTTTGACCTTGCCCGTAATTATTTCCAGCAGGCTTTGGACGCATTGCTTTCAATTTTTGGGGGCGACAATGTTTATACAGGAATTATTACGAATAACTTAGCCAAGCTTTTACTAAAACAAGGCAAGTATGATGAGGCTTTATCTAACCTTACCAATGCCCAAAAAATTTTTAAGGAAAATGCAGGCAATGACCACCCTTATGTAGCATTAACGCATGTGAATATCGGGCAATGTTACGAAAAAAAAGGCCAACATGAGAAAAATTTACAGCATTTGAAGGCAGCCCTTTCCATTCAACAAAAGGTACTGTCCTCCAACCACCCCGATTTTGCCGTTACATTGAATAATCTGGGACTGTGTTATGACAACATGGGTGAAACCATCACATCCTTAAATTATTACCAACAAGCAATAGCTACCCTGGTGCCCGGGTTTGATAATGCTGATTTCTATGTAAATCCTTTCCTTGATGAAAGTATCAACTCCAAACTGATTTTATTGGAAGTTTTAAAGAACAAAGCGAAAACCCTGGAAAAATTGTACAAAGAAGAAGCCTCAGAAACCAAGCCCCTTGAGCATGCTTTGCTTACATATCAGGATGCTGTAAAATTGATTGATATTATCCGCTTTGGTTTTCATTCGGAAGGTTCGCAAGAAGACTTGGTAAAAAATTCGTTTTCTGTTTATGAGGGAGCTATCAGGGTAGCGAATGAGCTTTACGGTATTACCGATAATGAAAAATATTGGTACCAGGCTTTCGATAGCTCACAAAAAAGCAAAGCCTTCTTATTATTGCAGGCGATCAAAAAAGCCAAAGGGCTACGGTTTGCCGATGTGCCCGATTCCCTCATTGATAAGGAAAATGAGCTGAAAGTGGATGTTGCTTTTTACGAAAGGGAATTACACCTGGCCCGGCAAAAGAAAGATTCGGCCAAAATAAGTCTTTATCAGGATTATTTATTTCAATTTAATACCGAAGTGGACAGTCTTAACCGGCAATTAGAAAAAGATTATCCTAAATATTATCAGTTAAAATATAATAACGATTTGCCAGGCGTTACAGAAATACAGCAATCGATATTAGATGAAGGTACTGTTTTACTGGAATATTTCGTCGGGGATGCTACGATCAATATCTTTTGTGTATCAAAAAATAAGCTGCAATTGTTTGCTTACGACAAACCGGAAGGTTTTAAGAGTTTGGTCAGTGATTTCAAAAAAAGCACGGCAAATTGGGGTTTTATAAACAGTCATCCAACGGAAGCCGATTCCCTTTATATTCATTCTGCACACCATCTTTACAAGCATTTGCTGCAAGCCCCGTTGGCGTCTGTTTCCGGGCCTGTAAAAAAGTTGATCGTGGTACCTGATGGGAGCCTGGGTTATGTTAATTTTGAAGCATTGCTGTCTGCCCTACCTGCCAACCCTACCAATTTTCGGTACAATAATTTGGCTTATTTAATCAAAAGCTATCAGGTACACTACCTTTATTCAGCAGCCACCTATTTCAGTGCCAGAACCCCTTTGGATGGACCGGCTGAAGATAAGTTTGGCGGTTTTGCGGTTACGGATGCTTCCTTGCCGGGCGCAGTGGAAGAAGTAAATGGGATTGCGAACATCATCAATGGCAGAGCCTGGACAGGGGAACAAGCTACTGAAAGAAATTTCAAAGAAAATGCTGATAAGTATTCGGTACTGCACTTGTCTATGCACGGCACGCTTGATGATGACTACCCTTTGTATTCCAAACTCATCTTTACACAAACGCAGGATTCCCTCCAAGACGACTCATTAACCGTAGCAGAAATTTACACGATGCGGCTGAATGCCCAAATGGCGGTGTTAAGTGCTTGTGAAACGGGCAATGGCCCCGTAAGCCGGGGTGAAGGGATTATGAGCATGTCCAGGGCTTTTGCGTATGCGGGCTGCCCCAGCGTAATCACCAGTTTATGGAAAGTGGATGCCGAACATGCCTTAGTCCTGATGCGGGATTTTTACCGACATTTACTCAATGGGCTGCCAAAAGACAAGGCTTTGCAACAGGCCAAACTCAATTTCCTACAATCTACAGATGACCCTTTACAAACACACCCTCATTTTTGGCTGAGCTTTATCGTTACCGGGGATGCTGCCCCTGTAATATTTGAAGAAAATAGTTGGTGGGCGAGCAGGCTATCTATCTACTTGGTTATGCTGATTGTATTGGTGGTGTTCCTGTTTCGAAAATTTTCAGCCCCCAAACCTACCGTAGAGGCTTGATGCTATTTCATTCGTTCCAATAATTTTTTCGCTTCATTTAGCTTGTAGTCTGTAACCTTTCTCAAAATTTCGGTAGCAAGACCTTTCTGCTCAGACTGGTAATACGCCAGTCCCAAGTACCACAGTGCCTGTTCGTTGTACCTGCTGTCCATGTCCAGTACATTTTCAAATTGTCGGGCAGCTTTTTGGGGTTCTAGATTTTCCTTGTATAGATAACACAAACCCAGGTAAAATTCGGCTTCGGGGCTTACTGTATCTGAGGCCACAATTTTTTCCAGGACGGTTTTAGCCTCAGCGTAGTTACCCTGTTCATAATTGACCTTCCAATCTTCAACACCTTCCGAACCTTTGAAAAATGGCGGACTTTTGTAGGGTTCTTCCAAATAAGCCGCTACCAAAGCATCGGGGGAAGCAGATTGCCAATATCGAATAAGGCCAAAAGCAGTAATGATGAATAACAAAACTGAAGCAGCAACGGCAAGGTATTTCCGCGAAAAAATGCCAACAGTTTTTTTTGAAGGTTCAACAGGTTCGGGTTCTTCAGAATCAACTTCAACAGTGCTGTTAATTTTCCTGAAGAGCGCCATCGATTCGTTGATATCCTCCTGGAGGCTCACCAGTTTTTCATCTTTCAGTGCTTCATTAACTGCCCTGTTCATTGCCACTTCTTCGGCCAATGACGGATCAGCCTTGATAGTCGCTTCAAAAGCAAGTCTTTCTTCCTCAGGCAAATCCCCGCTGAGATAGTTATCAATTTTTTCTAATAGTTCTACCTTTTGTTTGTCTCCGCCTTCCATCTTATTTAATTGTAAAATCAGGATCATCTTCCAATAAATCCAATAACCTTTGCTTGCACCTGAACAACTTTACCTTTACAAAATTTTCAGAAGTATCCAGTTGGCTGGCAATATCTTTCATCTTAATACCTTTTATATATTTCAGGGTCAGTATATCCCTGCATTTCTTATCTAATTGCATAAAGTTTTGATGCACAATATTACAATTATTGTCCTTTTCAATCTTAGCGTTAAGTTCTTCTTGTGAAAAGTCTTTCATTTCATTGTTCAATGCTCCGGTTTTTTGTGGGTCCGGGATTTTTTTTAACCAAATATTCCTGCTTATTTTCTTAAAATAGGCTTCAAAATTTCCTTCCTTATACTTTCCTGTCTTGATGTTGATTAAAACTGCTTCCCATGTTTGCTCAAAAATATCTTTTGCATCTTCTTGCGTACCGGAGTTTGTCCGGATCCAATGGAAAACCTTGGGTTTCAATATATTAATGAGACTAGCAACGATGGTTTCATTGTTATTCCTGATTCCCTCTACAATCTCATACTCGGTATGTTTTTTTTCTCGTTCTCTAATCATTATATACCGCAATAATCAAAAAGTTATCACCCTCACTGCAAAAAATATTTTGCCCATCCCGAAATGCTGTACTGCTGCTATTTTTTGTAGGCTTTGCCTGTCAAAAAAGACAGCTCCTACCGCATTATTCCCTACCAATATAAAAATTTTTTAAAACAAGCTGATAACGAATTCGGGGTTTTTGGAATCTAGGATTGAAGGCAACTTCAATTGAACCTAAAATTTCCATTCACCTAAACCAGTAATCGATCATGAAAACGACTGCTAAAACACATTGTAAGGTTACTTCACTTTCCCTTCTCAAAACTGCTTTCTTAGTATTGATATGCCTATGTACTTCTTCATTTTCCTATGCCCAGAAAAATGAACGGAAAGGCTTTTTTCTAGGCATTGGTGTAGGGCCTGGCCTTGTTGCTTATAAAACCAGCTTTACAGGTTTTGACTTCCTCTCTGAAAAAAAGACCAAGGTAACCTTCATGTCTGATTTTAAAATTGGGTATGCCCCTACCGATCAGCTCGCAATATACTGGACCTCAAAAGTTGCCTGGTTTAACAGCGACTTCTTATCTGAAGAAAAAAACCTTTCTATAAATGGATTTGGTGGCGTTGGAGCTTCTTATTTTCTGGAAACTGAAGCTCCATCCTTTTACTTCAATGGAGGCATAGGATACGCTACCTGGTCAGTGCTTAACACTGAAAATACCAACGCATCGCTAAATACTTTTGGGTTAGGTCTTTCTGCCGGGGCCGGTTATGAATTTGCCAGGCACTGGAGTGCTGAAGCCAATTTTACTTTTGGCAAACCGAAAGACGGAGATTTCACGGTGAATACTACGGCAGTTCGCTTCACTATAAATTATCTTTTGTATTAGTCCTTTTTACTACCTACGAAAAGTTCTATTCTTCTTCCACTAAATTTTTATACCATGAAAAAGTTAATCTTTATTCTGTTTTGTACATTATTAAGTTCTTGTGCTCAAGACATGTATGTAAAGTACCAATCAGAAGCCACTAACCCTGGCAAAATTGTAATACAACCTGAAAAGCCTACCTCAAAAACTTATATATCTATCAATGATCAAATGGTTGTTGAAAAAAAGTCGGTAAAGTCTGTAACTATTGACAACATTCCAACTGGCAACCACAACATACACTATTACTCGAAATATATATGGTATACAAAAGACCTTGATACTCAGTTCACTGTAAATATTACAGCCAACAAAGAGCATAATCAAAGTATAGATGTACCTCCCTACAATGCAGGCTTTTGGGTATTAAATGGTGTTGCCATTATCCTGCCTACACTTGTACTAATTTCTACATTCCGGAGAGTAAATAGCTTACAATAATATTTTCAAACCCCGTGAGAGCACTAACTACAATCTATTAGTTTTTCATACCAAAATTCCAAAAATAATGAGATCAACCATCCTAATACTAATTTTATTAAGCATTTGTCTTATTTTATGGCAATGTAAAGAAGAAGTCCCTCCTCCCAATCAACCGCCTTCTATTACTACACTTACAGCCAATCCTGATACTATGTTAGTAACTGAATCAACCACCATCACCTGTATGGCGGATGATGTGGAAGGAGATCATCTCTCTTATGCCTGGGAAGTACTGCACGGTTCATTTACAGGCGTAGGTGCTTCTATTACATGGACGGCACCCGATTCGGCAGGAACTTTTACAATTACCTGTAAGGTGATTGATACCCAGGGTGGCGTAGACAGTGCCCAAGTTGAAATTGTGGTGGAACCTATTCCTATTCCGACGAAGGGGTTAATCGTCTATTATCCATTCAATGGCAATGCGAATGATGAAAGTGGGCATAGTTATCATGGTACTGTGAATGATGCTACGTTGGTTTCTGATCGGTTTGGAATTGCTAACCGGGCATTTGAGTTCGACGGAAATAATGATTACATCACTGCAAACCCTGTGCTGCCCACAGGCAATGAGCCTAGAAGCATTTCTGTCTGGTTCAACACCACCTCTGCAAGTGGTTTCAATGGTTGGAATGTTAACACCATCGTATCATGGGGCAGTCCTTCAAATAACCGGATGAGTGCCGTGCAGGTTTACAAAAGTGAATTGATGTTTGGAGCCTTTGGCACCGCCTATGATGTGCGTTCAGGCGTTTTGGTAAATGATGGCAATTGGCATCATGTCGTCATTGCTAATAATGGATCAACCGTAACTATTTATCTGGACAATGAAGCCATCAAATCAGAAAATAAGATACTGAATACATCAAGCTCTATCCTTTCTATGGGTAGCAGAATTAACCAGGGCAACCAGTATATGGATGGCCTTATTGATGATGTCCGCATCTACGACCGCACCCTCACAAAAGATGAAGTAAGTGCACTGTTTAAGGAAAATGGTTGGAAGAATTAATAATGTATAACAAAGGAGGTAACTATGAGCTTATGGCCCAAACTCTTCGAAAAGAAACGAAACGGCTCTCTTGAGATGAACACTCCTCACACTCATGGTTTTGTGTCTGCAAACCTGAAAGAGTGCCATCTTTATGTTATTGGAGAATCTAATGCATACCAACAACAGATGATGATGGAAATATTGGCTGCTAAAGCCCTTAATGAGTATCCTGAACGCTTCATGGAGAGCATTTTACCTGGATTCGGTCTTCTACAAAACTATGTGTTTAAGGCGAGGCGCACGAATCGCAGCAACCCAGAAACTCCTATACTATCTAATAACTCAAATGCAGTCACTTTTACAGTCCACATTCCCTTACCTACAGGTGTTTTTGAGGTGGTCGTTTGGTTAATTGCGGAAATACCTTCAGCCAGAGATACGATAGTAATAGGCATCTCAAACGATGTAGATGTTGAAGAAACTCTGCGAAATACAATAAGAGTTGTATAATACATAACCTTAAGCATTGAATACCGGAGAGGCTTAATTACCATTACAAACAACTATTTCTAAACTTTTCTCAACATCAGGTGATAACAATTTTCACATTCCGGTATATCCTAGTGTAAGCCAATATTATCCACTTAAAACACCCAAAGTCATGAAAACCCTTATTGCACTTGTATTCACTGTACTTCTTTCCGGCAACCTGTATGCACAGGGTGACCTGGACAATCAGTTTTACATCCGGCTTGGCATAGCACGCCCTTTCTGGTCCAGTTATGGTGCTGCCGGCCAGGATGCATGGATGGATGGCACCAAAAGAAGAGGCGGGCTCTTGGAATTGGGTTCTATTTATATGCTCAACAAACTGCCCCTTTCCGATGGGTTGCGGCTTGGGGTAAATATTGATTGGCTTGCCTTTGAATATCATGGGTTTGTCTATGATGATGATGTGATGGTAGATGTAGGCCTTTTATCAAAAATAGGCCCATCGATATCTTATAGTCCGGCAGATAAGCTGGTTTTTGATGCTTATGCTAAAGTTGTAGTAAGCTGGGTATCGGGTGTGGGCTTCGTCTATAATGGGGAAGATTTGGAAGAAGACAATACCTATACAAAAACAGGTGGAATAAGGTATACCTTTGGATTAAATGTACGCTACACCAAATTAATTCTGGGCTTTGCTATCAATACCGGGGCATTGCAATTAACCAACTCCAGCGGGAAGACCCTTGGAAAATATTATGGCAACCACAATCCTTTTACAAGTGGGTCTTTCCAAAACAGGGGTGGATATGGTTATCCCAACTCAAATTCATCTTATCAAAACAGAAGTATAGATGGCAGTGCCAAAACTCCATTACTTTCCATGAGTTTTACGGTTGGGATGAGCTTTTAAGCTGTCAAGAAATTGAAGAGTGTATTGTCATTACGTGGGAACGACTTAACGAACCACATTTTGGCCCATATCTCAAAAAACACTTTTGGTTTACTGATAACCATTCTGGGTTTTCGGTATTACCCTATAAAGGTCATAATGCCATTATTCAACAATTATTTCACACCCATTAAAATTTAAAACCATGAAAGCAATAAGTTCATACACCGCATTATTTCTAAATTTAATTATGAAGCACATTTATATTTTTTTAGGCATCATCATGTTGGTGAGCGCCTTCGGTTGCAACTCAAAAACATGCAGGTGCGAAGACCGGTTTGGAAATGTTCAGGAGGGGATTGAACTCAGTCTTGGAGAAGATTGCAGTGACCTGGAACCTATGTTGGGTACTTGCACAGAAGAGTAGTGAGACACAGTTAATTCATAACCTCTTTAAACTTATAAAATCATGAAAACGAAACACCATATTTTCATCATTGCCACTATGTTTCTGTTCCTGACTGCACACCCACAAGAGGGCTATTGCCAGTGGGTTGACCAAAGTGATGACCTTCCGGGGACAATCAATATTACTCCCTATCTTATTGCCGGTGGGGTTGTGATTACCGGTACAATTGCTTATCTTATTATCCGAAAGAACAAGAAGAAAAAAAGCACTTCTTATAGGATTAATCAGCCGGAAAATTTAATGGTCAGTTCACTTTATACTGAAAGCAACTCATTTTATGATGAAATGAAAAAAGCAAGCCAACAAGCTTCAGTAGAGATTATTACCGGTAACCACAATTCTAATGCACCAATGGTTTACAATGTTGATCCGGGATTTTCTGTTGGATTGCGCTTTAAGTTTTAGGCTAGGTCACAAGGTTCCTTAGACTTTTGGAATTTCGGCGACCGCCATAGAAATCGCGGAAGTCTAAATTACACATATTCAGTCCTTCCGTATTTTTCATCCTTAAATGCTACCCCGATGAAACACTTGCTTAACATTACACTGCTCGCCACCCTCATTATTTTTTCTACCTGTAAAGAAGATGAAGCCCCAATCACCACGGGTACCATCAAGGGAAAAATTACGGATGCCGACACCGGTTCGCCACTTGAAGGCGCCAACGTTAAAAGCCAGCCACCCACCTCTACGATAAACACCGATGCCAGCGGGGAATATACCATTGCCAACGCCAATGAAGGCAACTACACCATTTTTGCCTCAAAACCAGGCTATGTAACCGATTCAACGGTGGTAAGGGTTACTGCCAACACCACAGCCAATGGAGATATAGCACTAACTTTTCGTCGTGGCGGTGGTGAACCCTGTCCAGGTAAACCCATAAATGTTTCACCAAAGCCAGATACAGTGAACCAGAACACCACCCCCATCCTGGAATGGTCTGCTACCCATCCTGATGGGGATTCATTAACTTATGATGTGCTCTTTGGTACGGAAAACCCGCCCACAGATACAATTTCATTCGGACAGGATAGCACCACCTTTCAAGTTAATGGACTTGACCACGAAACCGTTTATTTCTGGCAGATCATTGCCAAAGATACAGCGTGTGCTACACCAGGGGATGTATGGAAATTTACTACTGAAGAGGCCAACAATAATCCTGAGAAACCTAAAAATATTGCCCCAAAACCTGACACGGTGAACCAGGATACCACGCTCGTGCTGGAATGGAAAGCTACTGACCCGGACGAAGATCCTTTAACGTATGATGTGCTTTTTGGTAAGGAAAACCCGCCTACAGATACGATTTCATTCGATCAGGATAGCACTACCTTTCAAGTTGAAGGTCTTGACCACGAAACCACTTACTACTGGCAGATTATTGCCAAAGATGACCGTGGTGGAAAAGCGGAAGGAGATGTATGGAAATTTACCACCAAAAAGAAAAATAACCCGCCTTCCAAACCCGAACTTGTTTCCCCACCTGATGGTGCTACAAAACAACAAACCTTCCTCACACTGGCCTGGAAAGCTACTGACCCGGATGGGGATGAACTTACCTATGATGTGCTACTGGACACAGATACAACAGACCAACAGATAGATACACTTTTGTGGGATCATGAAAGTGCATCCCATAAAATAGATACCCTCAAAAAAGGGGGTATTTATTATTGGAAAGTTATTGCAAAAGATTCCCATGGCGCTACTACAGCCAGTGATGTTTGGAATTTTACCACCATATCGCCACCAGACCCAGGTTTCCCATACAATCAAGATTTTGAAGGTGATGATATAGATTGGTTTGCAGACAATGGTTTGTGGCAAATAGGTGTACCTACTGTTGGTCCTGAAGAAGCTCACTCTGGTGAAATAGTGGCCGGGACTGTGCTGGATGGTAATTACCCTGGTAATGCCAATACCCGACTGATCTGTCCTGAAATCACTTTGCCCAGCCTGGGGGGGGGTGAGAAAATCCAACTCAAGTTCTGGCACTGGTTCCGATTCTCTGATGATAGTGGCCACATACAGATTTCTGTAGATGATGGGGAGTGGGAAACCATCTCAGATCCCCGATTTGATGGCACTAGTACTACCTGGACACAATACGTTGCTGATTTGACGGCATATGCAGGTAAAAATGTACGAATTGCATTTTATTTTACTTCCACTACTTTTAATGTTGACAACGGATGGTACATAGACGATGTCTCTATTGAGAAAAAGGTGGTTACCTTCAACAATCCTGAAGATTTTGAAATGGGTGTAGGAGATTGGAGTGCCGACAATGGGTTGTGGGAAGTGGGTATTACATCCGTTGGGCCTGAAGAAGCCCATTCTGGTGAGCAAATAGCCGGAACTGTGCTGGATGGTAATTTTCATGGTAACGCTAATACCCGACTGATCAGCCCTGAAATCACTTTGCCCAGCCTGGGGGGGGGGTGAGAAAATCCAACTCAAGTTCTGGCACTGGTTCCGGTTCTCTGATGATAGTGGCCACATACAGATTTCTGTAGATGATGGGGAGTGGGAAACCATCTCAGACCCCCGATTTGATGGCACTAGTACTACCTGGACACAATACGTTGCTGATTTGACGGCATATGCAGGTAAAAATGTACGAATTGCATTTTATTTTACTTCCACTACTTTTAATGTTGACAACGGATGGTACATAGACGATGTCTCTATTGAGAAGAATTAAATATTAACATGATGAGGAAACTGTCAATTCTTTTGGCAGTTTCTTCTCTTCCTTCTAAACTGAATTGAAATTGATGAAAAATATTAAGACCTGACCCCATCGCATCATTCAACCTATTAGGCCTATGCGATATCATATCATACTACTCTTTTTCTTACTACCATTATATGGGCAAGCCCAAAAACAAGGCAATATCTGGTATTTTGGTCATAATGCAGGGCTGGATTTTAATGCTGGTACTCCCGTTCCCCTGTTAGACGGGCAATTGAATATTTGGGAAGGTTGTGCCACTATTGCTGATAATAATGGTAACCTGCTTTTTTATACCGATGGCATTCGGGTTTGGAATAGAAACCACCAGATTATGCCCAATGGTACAGGATTGATGGGGGATAACTCTGCCACCCAATCAGGAGTGATCGTACCCTATCCTGGTAATCCCGATTTGTATTACATTTTTACGGTTGATTTGGAAGCGGGAGCCAAAGGTTTGCGCTATTCTTTGGTAGATATAACATTAGAGGGTGGATTAGGGGATGTTACTTCTAAAAATATTCCTTTACTATCCAGTTCTACTGAAAAAATAACAGCCGTTCATCATCAAAATAAAAAGGATATATGGGTGATTGCCCATGCATGGAATTCTGATGCGTTTTACGTTTGGCTGGTGAATGAAACTGGCATTGCAGTAGCACCCAATGTCACAAACATAGGCAGTGTACATAGCGGTAATCCCATCAATAGCATTGGGTATTTAAAGGCCTCTCCCGATGGCAGCAAAATAGCATTAGCTGCTTATTTTCAGGCAAAATTTGTTGAAGTTTTTGATTTCGATAATGCTGCTGGTACCATTTCCAATCCCATCAAGCTCGCTGGATTCAGTTTTTTTGCCATAGGGCCCTATGGTGTTGAGTTTTCACCCAATGGAAAGCTGTTATACATTGCAGAAGCGCAAGGGTTGACCAACCTCTACCAATTTGATCTTTCTTCCAGCAATAGTGCAACCATAGCTTCCTCCAGAAAAACCCTATCTTCTGATTTAAACTTTGGGGCACTACAATTGGCCACGGATGGAAAAATATATTTAGCCAGGGATGAAAGTCCATATTTGGGCGTAATTAATTCGCCAAATAACATTGGAGCGGCTTCTGGTTTTGTATTGAATGGCTTGTTACTTGGTGGAAGAAGTAGCAGGCTGGGGCTTCCCACTTTCATTCAAAGTTTCTTTCTTCCTTCTGATTTCACTTATGTCGATACCTGTTATGGTGAAACCACCACTTTTTTTTCGCACATAGATAATGCTGATGCTGTCCTTACCTGGAATTTTGGTGATCCTGCTTCGGGGGACCAAAATACTTCTGATGCACTAAATCCTTCCCATACTTTTACTTCTTCCGGCCCTTTTACGGTAACCCTAACCGCTACAGTGGAGGGTACACCTCCTGCTACAGTAAGTAAAACAATTAATATTGTAGACCCACCCTCTATTGACCTGGGAAACGACACTACTTTGTGTGAAGGGGAAATACTTGTATTAGAAATCGGGCAAGCGGGCAGTACCTATCTGTGGTCTGATAGTACTACCACTCCCTCTTATACGATTGATAAATCTGGTACCTACTGGGCGGAGGCAAATAATGGAGTATGTGTAGCACGTGATAGCGTTGTGGTTGCTTATATTACTCCTGCCTCTTTTACCATAGGCAATGATACTTCCCTTTGTAGGGGAGATAGTCTGCTACTTCAAGCCCCTGCCGGTATGGATACCTACCTTTGGCAAGAAGGTTCAACGGCTTCCTCACTTTGGGCTACTCAAGCAGGTACTTATGCTGTAACGGTTTCACTGGGTGCTTGTAAGGCAAGCGATTCTATTGCGATTGATTATTTCCCTGATCCTAAAGCTAATTTAGGGGATGACCGTACAATTTGTGCAGGGGAGACTGTATTACTTGACGTATTTGATGATAATGCAGGCGGATATTTATGGCAAGACGGGTCAACAAACTCCGAATTCAAGGTGGACACAAGCGGTATTTACCGGGTAAGTGTAGATAATTTATGTAATACAAATGCTTTTACCGATTCTATTGAAGTTACAGTGAAAAACGTTGACACCCCCAACATCACGGATACCCTCCTCTGCGGACCGGGCAGTGCCAATTTACAAGCCATAGGTCAGGCTGAAGTTTTTAAATGGTATGCCAGTGCTAATGACACCATTATTTTGCATCAGTCGGAGGAGGGTATATTTGTTACCCCTCAATTAAATACTTCTACTCCCTTTTGGGTATCTGCAGTGAATGGAGAGTGCGAAAGTAACCGGGTAATGGCTACGGTTCTTGTTGACCTCACCTCAGCCCAGGCAGGCAGTGATACCACGATTCAGGCAGGTGAAACCTTGCAATTACAGGCTTCCGGTGGGAATACCTACCAATGGTCCCCACCGCGCTGGTTGAGCGACAATACTATTGCTGACCCAGTTGCCACACCTCCTGAAGATATTACTTATACGGTAGCCGTAACTTCCCATACAGGCTGTGTTTTTGAAGATGATATCAGCATTATCGTCATCCCTGTGGAGAATGACCTTATCATTCCCAACACCATCACCCCCAATGGGGATGGGATCAATGAAAACTGGATCATTACCAATATTGAGCATTATCCTGAAAATAGGGTACGCATTTTTGACCGTACTGGTCGCCAACTCTTGGAATTTAATAATTATCAGCAATCATGGGATGGTACTGTACACGGTAATCCATTGCCCGGTGATACGTATTTCTATGTCATCGACAGGAGCAATAACGCTCTTCCGTTAAAAGGTTTTATCACTATTATCCGTTAGCGCTATGAAATATTGCTATCTCTTCTTTTGTTGTTCTTGCCTATGCCTCTATCAGGGCGCTTATGCCCAGTACCGGCCTGAGTACAGCCATTTTATGCTGAATAATTACCTTATCAATCCTGCCATTACCGGCATAGAAAACTACACAGATGTACAAATAGGCTATCGCCGTCAGTGGATGGGTATAGAAGGGAGTCCGCAAACGGTCTATTTATCGGTGAATTCACCTTTAGGGATTGTACGCCGGGGTTTTTCAAATACCATCAACAGAGACGAAGAGAAAACTAACCGGTATCCCGGGAGCCGGGAAAGAAAATCTATTCATGGCATAGGGGGTATGTTGCTTTCCGACCGCATCGGGCCTTTCTCTCGGTTTCAGGGCTATCTCTCTTATGCGTATCATCTGCCTATAACTGATTATTTCACGCTGTCGATGGGGGCTTCTTTAGGAATAATTCATAACACGATTGATCCGGATAAGGTTTTGCTTCACGATCCTAACGATCCTACGATCAATAATTTTTCACGGGAATTTTCCCTGGATGGGGCCGTAGGCATTTTTGGTTATACCAATAATTTTTATGCAGGCATTGCTTTTATGGACATCAATGCCCTTTCTACTTCAGGAGATGCCACCATTTCCCCATTTTCAGATATGCAGATAATGCTGACAACAGGTATGAAAATAGATTTTACCACATCTCCACTATCCCTTCTCCCATCCTTGCAGGTACGCACAATAGGTAATGATGCTGTTTCATGGCAATCTGCTTTGCGCCTCTTAATAAAAGATCAATTTTGGATAGGGAGCGGATATCGTTTCGAAAGCGATTTCATCCTGATGACAGGTATGTACATCAATAATTTACTGAGTTTTTCTTATGCCTATGACCTGGGGGCAGCGACACCCGCCCGGTACAGCGAAGGTAGTCACGAATTTACCCTTGGAGTAAGGCTTTTTAATGAAGATGGGATTATTTGCCCTAATAAACTATGGTAAATGCTTAATAATAACCGTTTGTTGTTAGATAATTTAAAGCCCCTTCTACTGCACACTATTTTTATTCCAATAAATCTTCAGATTATTGGTAGCCCTTCCGGCGGCGATGATGTCGGGTTTGCCGTCATCATTGAGGTCGGCCACTTTCAGGTCTTCACAGGCCATGGTGTTGTCGTCAATCACAAACTTTTCCCAATGGCTGCCTTCACGGTCGGCAGGAACGAAAAGGGCAATTCCCACTTTTCCTTCTGAATTGGGGTTGCGCCATCCGGCCACAATCTGATCCATTTCCAACCCCAATAAATCAGCCGTTGCCAGGGCGTGCCCCTGGTTAAAATCGCTGTACAATACCTGTCGTTCATGGCCTGTGCCGGGATGATACACCGCCAACGTATTGCCATGCATGGGTTCTATGGCTGTGATAAAAGTCACCTCTTCCCCTAAATTGCCAAAGCGCACCTCCCCTACCCCACTTTCTTCGCCTACTCCATTCAATAATTCCGATTCCGCTACCAACCATTTACCATTGTCATTTTCTATCCTTTTAACACCCTCTTTGCCTCCTATATACAATGTTGCTTGTTCTTCATTTTCTTCTACTGCAAAGTTATGCGTCATGTGCATGCTTTGGTCCAGCACAGTAGTATCCCAGGGATCCATCGGTTGGTTAGAAAAATGATAAGCAATTACTTTTACGCCTGCTCCCTCCCCTCCTTTATTGCCTCGTCCGTGCAAAGGCAAAACCACCAGTTGATAAGAATCACCCGTTTTGACCCAACGCATACGGTGAATGGTAGGTTCGTGGGGTAGTTGAACCGGTTTCCAAAGTTGTGTAGGGTCTTCAGGGCGGATGAGGTAATGTACAGAACCTGACTCAGCTGCATTACTGGTTTCTCCCGGATTCCACTGGGCACCTACGGCTACTTCCACAATGCCATCGTCGTTTACATCTTCAGCAGCGATGCACACATTATCGCGTTCGGTGAGGTTTTCCACCATCACAAACCGCTGCCAGTCGGGATTGCGGTACCACACAAACTGCTTTTTATCAGCCAGCAAAATATCAGGCCGCCCGTCCCCATCTACATCGCCAATGGCCAGTCCGTAGCCTATGCTTACATCATCGTCTACTGTTTGGTGTTCAAAAGTAGGCGACATATTTTGCCCGTTTATCTGTAAAGAAAATAAGAAAAGCAATATCAGGGGAAGATAATGGGTAGTTTGCATGGTTGTGGGGTTTTTAGTCAGAAGACCGAAGACCGGAGACGGAAGTAAGCAGTAGGCAGTGGCAGTTGGCAGTCATTAATACTGCTTACTGCCGCTGCCTATTGCCAACCCACTTACACTCTTTCCAGTTTAATCGGATAGGTTTGGTTCGCATTCCACTGACATACGTAAATGTTTTTGTCATCATCTATGCATACGTCATGGCAATGGTGGAAAACAGGGGTTTCCTGTACCATCAGTTGGAGTTCTCCGTTTTTGTATTCCGGTTTTGTTCCGGCCGGATTGGAAATCACCTTATCATTTTTGTCTAATATTGTAACAAAACCTGAATCAGGCGTTTGGTTCAGATAGCGCAACCTTGACCAGCACACACCGGCATAGAGGTTGTCATCATCCATTACCGCCCGGCATACGTAGGCTCCTGGCAGAAATATAGTTGACAAATACTTTCCATCCAGGGAGAACCTTTTGAAAGCATTGTGTGCCCTTGATGTGCAAATCAGCGTGGGGTTACTTTTATCCCTGTTATCGATACAAACACCGTGGGCTGTTTGAAATTGATCGTCTTTATCGCCTTTTCCTCCAAAATGCCGTATGTATTTTCCCTGGGCATCGTACTGGATAATGTATTGCGAACCGTATCCGTCGGCCACATAAATATCACCGTTCGGGCCAATGGCTGTTTCGGTAGGCTTGAAAGGGTCATCTTCTTTATAAATACCGAGGGAATGAGGGGTTTCCAGTGTAAGCAGCGTTTTACCTTCTACGGTGGTTTTTACTACTTTGCCTTGTCCGGGGTCGCAAATGTAGAGCATGTCTTCACCGCCTTCGTTGTGCAGGCTGAGACCGTGCCCTCCAGGGAACTCATGTCCCCAGGTCTCCAGCAGCTTACCGGATTTATCGTAAATGATGATATTATTTTTGGTTTCATCCGTTACCATGATAAGCCTGCCTTTAGAGTCCATCACCATTTCATGGCAATTTTTCACAGGCGTATTGTTGGGGTCAAGGTTGCCCCATTCCTTATGCACGCGGTAACGGTAGCCATTGTGGCCGAGTACTTCATCGCCCAATTTGGGTTTGCTCTTAAGAATGGTAAAGCTGAATTGAGGGGCAGCAGCCAAAGTGCCAGTAAACATGGCAGCTCCTTTTAAAAAACTTCTTCGTGTATTTTCCGATGTCATTGCTTTGTGGTTTAGTTTCATCAATTGGCAATTTAATAATTGATTTTACACAAAACAATGTAAAGATTAGTTTGTAGCCCAAGATGAAAGTTGCTTTTCATTTGGCTTTCAACACTTTGCCGTACCGCTGTATATTAGTTTCCCCATCTTTCCTGGCTATTTTTCCGTTTACAATCACAACCTCAAAACCTTCGGCGAGTTGGTGCGGGCTTTCAAAAGTAGCTTTTGCTTTTACTTCGGCCGGGTCAAACACCAAAATATCAGCTTTTTTTCCCGCTGCCAAATGCCCCCGGCTGGGCAGGTGCATGGTTTGGGCAGAAAGATATGTCATTTTCCGGATGGCCTCTTCCAGGGGAAATAATTGCTTTTCCCGTACGTAGGTTTCAATAATTTTGGCAAAGGAACCATAGCCTCGCGGATGGCGCATGGTGAGGCTGCCATCTGAACAAACCATGACGAACGGGGCTTTCAGGAAAGTTTGCTGCAAGGTATCGTCCATCACAAAATATGCACCGGATGCGCCCGTGGGGCCAATGTCATCTATCAGCACATCTTCAAAGGGTTTGTTCTTTTCAGTGGCTAATTGTGCCAGGGTTTTTCCGGCATACGGAGGCGTACCCAACAACGTAGCAGCTGGTCCGTTTCTTTGGTTTACCTTATTGCGTAAAAAAGTTGCCAGCTCATCCCGGCGAGTGCGTACTACCTGTTTGTAATTATTGGGGGCTTTTGCCCAATCAGGAAAAACAATGCCAATACCCGTGAAGCTGGCAGTGTAAGGATATACATCAGCCGTTACCATAATGCTGTCTTGCCGTGCCTGTTCCAAAATGGTCAGGACTTCTTCTGCCCGTGCAGCCCCTTTGCCAAATACCGATTTCAGGTGCGAAACGTGTACCTGGCAATATTTTCCCTGCGCCAGCAATTCTTTGATGGAGGCTTCCAGGGCATCATCATCTTCATTTCGCACGTGGCTGGTGATGAGTTTACCGTTTTCGCCTAAAATTTCAGCCAGGTATTCCAGTTCATAAGCAGGTGCGTACATACCAGGGATGTATTCCAGCCCGGTAGTCATGCCGAAACAGCCAGCACTTAACTGATCTTGCAGTAAATTTCCCATCTTTTCCAGCATTTCCTCCGTTGGGCGTTGGTGGTAATTCACCTTCGTCATCATGCGCAACGTACCGTGCCCCGTAAACATGCCGATATTCACGCCTGGAACGGTATCTGCTACCTGCTGCATCCAGTTTCCAATGTCTACCACAGCCGGACTGCCCCCGTCTTTACCCAGAAAAATGGTGGTAACACCCATCGCCAGAAAGTTTTCAAAGGCAGGCGTTTCTAATGGGTTGCCATGCGCATGGGTATCAATGAAGCCCGGAGTAACTACCTTGCCCGTGGCATCAATGGTTTGGGCTGCGGTAATTTTTGTAGTATCAACTTTTCCGACAAAAACGATGGTATCTCCATTGACTAATACATCGGCTTGTGTGGGAGCCGTGCCTTTGCCATCTATTACTTTTCCGTTTTTGATGAGTAAGTCGAAGGAGGTAGTACGGTTGGCAATGAAATGGTCAAAAGCGGCAGGTTCCTGGGTATAGCTTACACAGGAAAAAAAAAGAATAGTCAGGATTAAATTTATCCAAACCTGAGTACCAACGAATTTATTTATCATGACAACTAAAAATTTATACTCCCAATAACAAGCAGAAAAAAACAAATAGCAATTTTCATTATAGTTGCGAGTATACTTATTTTATTGGATGAATACATAAATGCAATGTATCTCTCTGGAAATTCTATGTTTCGTATTTCTATATTAATAACTATTTCGGATTTGCGAATACTGGCAGAATTGCTTGTATGACCATGAGAAAAGGGTTTAACTTTTTCAAGTTAGAACCTTTCTTCAATCCTCAAACACTTCAAATTCTGGATTGAAGCTCTTTATAATTAGGTTTTTTGACAATTCAAAAAGATGGGCTTCCGATTCATAGAAGTGCATCATATAACCTGCTGTGTTAAAGAAGCAAACCATATCTCCAATGGCTGGTGTATGGGGCAACGCTATTTTTCGTTGCAAAATCACATCCTGCTCAAGACAGTAAGCACCTACAAAGTAACCAACTACCGGCTTGGTTTTCACTGGAGGATCACTCCTGTAAATTACCATTGGATCGAGCAAAAAATCAGCACTGGAGCTCCTGAGTTGGGTTCTGTTCATTTCCAATCCTATCAACAACTCCTGGTTGCTATCCCACTTTCGGAAGGCAACCCGCGACAGAGTAATACCCGATTGGTCTAGTAATGACCGTCCCGGCTCCATACGAAAAGCTATGTTGCGTTCGCGTAATAGTTTGGCAACGGTGCTACCATCTGCTTCATAGGTTAAAATAGCTTTTAAAAAAGTTGCCTTCGCAGTATTATTGAAATAGGGGTACGTATCCAGTTTTCCCTGCAACTTTCCATCTATTATTTTAAAACCCAGGCCATTATTCTGAAAAGTAATGGGAGACCTTCTGCCTTCAACCGCTTTTTTCAACTCATAAGCAAATGTTTGCCACTGGTTTTCATGTGCCAGGTAATTCATCAGCAACCCACCGCCCATATCAATAAATTCAGTATTGATACCATCTCTGCGTAACGCATCGGCAATTTTTACCAGGGCGAAGATAGCAGCACCTCTTTCTTCTGTAGAATATCCGTTCAAGTGAAAATGAAAACCTTTAAATTTCATCCTATCCTGGGGCAAGATTTTTTCACGGATGATGGCAATTACATTTTCTATATCAAACCCAAAGCGGCTGTACAATTTTCTTTCATTTACGACAAACCCGCTTACTCTTACACCAATGTTTACTGTGGTATCCAGTTCCTCAGCTATTAGCGCTACTGCCTCCAGTTCATCCAGGTTGTCAATAATAAGCAGTACTTTATGCTGAATAGCCAACCGTAACAGTTGACTGTTTTTTATGGCAGCAGTAACTATTAGTTTATCAGGGCTTACGCCCATTTTCAGGCACTGGTATAACTCTTTGTAACTAGCCGTGTCCACCCCAAAACCTGCCTCTTTGGCGGCCTGTACAAATGCTTTACATTTATTGGCTTTTCTGGCAAAGAAAATCAGGTGGCCCAAACTGTGTTCATCCAATAACGCGGCGTAGCTCTTATAATTCTGAATAAAAGGTTCGGTATGGTGGATATTTATGGGCGAACCATACACTTCAAAAAGACTGCTTATGTATTCCTTATTCTCCAGAAACTTATGAACCCAGGGGGCGATTATGGGTGTAAGCGGCGGGTAAGTTGTATCAGTATGCTGTTTCATTGTTCACTTCTTTGGATAAAATTTTTCTCACACGTTCTGCCCATTTATTTACAAAATTATTTCTATAGGGCGACAAAGTATCATTGTCATAGGTAATGCCTTCTGTGGGAGTTCCTGTAGCAGTAATTGTTGGGTTCACTTCCTGCTTCTCACTGATGACTTGCCCATTTTCGTCAAGGGCAAGGCAACCGGGAAAATAAGAGTCGCCATTAAGAGGGCTTTTATTTTCAAAAAGGGTAACAGTTCCCCGTTTAAGCAAATTGGCATACAAGCCTTCTTGGGAATATTGAAAAGAAACTTTGGGAATCCGTGCATCTACTAAATACTGTACGTCAACAGAAGCTTTTGTGATGGCAGAAGTAAGTTGAAAACCACCTGTCTGATTGTTGAACTCTACCTGTTGGCAAGAGCTAATATGAAAATCTAATATTCCACATTCAGCCAAAGCAAGTATCTTTTCCATATTTTCTATGGGAGGCCCATACGTGATTCGTTGCAGAATACCATTGTAATGGCTGGCAAACTTTTGATGGGATTTTGAGGTAAGTCCCCCAAAACGAAATGCAATATCAAAGACGGGGGTGGCTGCCTTCCACACCTGTGAAATTGCCGCTACAGGACTGTATCGGGGCCCCTTTCTAGCGGCTTCATTTGCCTGGGCTATATAGGCTACCATAAATTCATGTACTTCACCTCCGTGTTGGAAATTTTTATCAACCAAAGGATTGAAAAAAGCATTTATATTAAATCTTTCTTCTTCCGGAAATTGTGCATGGAATAAATCGACATACTTCATCAATTTAGAAAATGACAATGGCTGCCCGGGCTGTAATGAAAAATCTTTAGTTTTAAAAAGCACTGTATAATAGACCTTTATCATCTCCTGCCTGAGCAGAGGCCAAAGGTCAGCCTCAAAATCAATTTCCCCAGACTTTCGATACTTTAACTTATGAAGAGCCTCCTGTGTAAAAAATTGTAATTCAATTTTGTTGGCAGGAAGGTTAGGCCCTCTGCTGAGCATGGGGAGGCCACTTCTGGAAAAAGGATATATTTTCATTGGCTCATTTCCCGAAGGATGATAGGCAAATCTGTCAGCAGTTAATCGCATAAACCTGCCGCCTCTTCCTTCAGTAAGAGCCAAAACTGCATCTACAAACGTTAGCCCTAATCCTTTAAGCCCTACCGTGCCTCCCGGTGAAATACTGTTTAATCTTGATGACGTTGGATAAACAAAGGGTACAAAACCAGTATTTTTTTTCTTCTGAGTTTGATGCAGCAACTCCTTTTCTTCTAAAGTTAACTGCCTGGACGGATGCCCTGTGGCCAGTAAAATATGGAGATAATGATAGGGCAAGTATTCCTCATCTCGTTTTTTTCCTCTCCATTTTATTTGATAGCTATTATCACATTTTATTAATCCTGTTACTTCTCCTACAAACTTTTTGAGTTTTACCTGTGCAGGTAAATTCTTTTCAATAGCTGCAAAGCTTTCTTCTAAGTAAGACCCAACCCTGGTCCGGGATGAAAAGCCATCTTCATTTACAGGTGTGTTTCTACCAGTTTTCGTTTTTAGCCACTCGGTAAAGGTCAAAGGCGCAGGTACTATGGAGTAAGGTTTTTCATTAATCCGGGTATCTATTTCCCTATTACAGATGTTCATCTTCAGGTATTCGGGCTGGTCTGAGCGATACACATCTCCACTGCCAAAAAAAGGAGTGCGGTTGAAAACATGAATCTCAACTTTTGCAGTTACCGGATGGGTAGCCAATTGGGCGATTAGGCGTTCCAGTCCATACATGCCTTTGGGACCGCCTCCTATAATAGCAATACAGGCACGGACTTCCTGGCTCTCCTGTTGGCTAATTTCCTGTATATAAGAAGTGTGATTAATGATGATTTCTAGGTTTTTTTAGATAACTAAAATGTTAACTGCAACTCTTCCGTTTCCAGTTCAATACCGTTAAAATGCTTTTTTACCCATACTTTAGAATAAATGGTATCCAGGTAGCGTTCGCCCCTGTCACATATAATCATGGCACAATTGGCATTTTCAGGAACCTGTGGTAAGTACTTCCGAATAGCACTCACTACCGCACCAGACGAACCACCAGCAAGGATAGCTTCCCGGTAAAGCAACTGATGACATCCGATCACACAATCTTTATCACTTACATGAATTACATCTGCTATCAAGTCAGGATTAAGCAAGTGGGAAGGCTTGCCTGCACCGTGGCCTGGTATGAGCCGTTTAGCTAAGGGTTGGTTAAAAATTGCACTACCTTCGGCGTCTACGGCTATTATTTTTGTATTCAGTCCTGCTTCTCTGGCATATTCAGCACACCCCATGATGGTACCGCAAGTGCTGGTGGCAATAAACAAATAGTCGATGTTGCCTCCCAAAGCAGTTATCATTTCTTTCATGGTTTGGCGATGTGCCATTGGGTTGGCCTGATTGGCATATTGGTTGGGCCAAAAACCATTCTCCACTTCATTTAACAAATGGTGGACGCGTTCAAGTCTGGCTGTTAAATAACTACCATTTTGTGAGGGAGTGGTCACTTTTTCTATTTGTACCCCATAGGCTGCTAAAATTTTGAGTGTATGAACGTTTATCAATGGGTCAACCACAATGATGAGGTTAAGGCCATACTTCAAACAAACCTGGGCCAGCCCAATGGCCATGTTGCCCGAACTGGATTCAATCACGGTAGTTCCCTTACTTATTTTGCCCTGGATGATTGCCTGAAGCAAGATATTATAGGCAGTTCTGTCTTTGATACTACCGCCCGGGTTCAACAATTCTAACTTGGCAAATAAGTTCAAATTATACTCGGGAAACAGGTTGGCTAACCGCACCACCGGGGTATTTCCTATTATAGATAATACACCTTCAGAAAGGGTATGTGTTTTTATATCAGTCATTCAATATTTGATTTTCTAAATTCCCAACACCTAATATCAGGTTGGGTAGCTTCAATATTACTTTTCAATTCTTTTGTAGATGCAAACTTTAACTTTTCAAGTCGGTATACTTCTGCGCTTACTTTAAAGTTGTTACTTTCAAAACACCAGGGTGTGACTTGCACGATATGATCACCCAAATGCTGAATATAGTTGGTTTTTTCGTTGTACAAACTTCCTATCTCCATCTTTTGTTCAATGTTTCTTAATCGGTTTTGGCACAGTATAAGAGAACACTCATCACACCAGCGTAAGAAGCTGTAGTAATTTTCCATGGTCTCTTTTTTTACAGAAAATGAGCGCCGTAATTCTTTTTGCAACTGTACCTGATCTTTGAGAAACCTCTCAAGTTCAACTGATTTATTCTGAAGGTTTCCATACAGAGCGGTAACATGCATAGAAACGAGCAGGGTAATCCAACGGGATTTGTGTTTGGCTTCTTTCACAACACGTTCTGCCTGCGCCAAATTCAGCTCAAACAGGGTGAAATCCAGGGGCCTGCCTGCATCTGTTATATGGCTGTTTTCATTCCAGTCTGTTTGTCCGTCATCATGCTCCAGGATGGCACTCAGCATTTCAATCCAGTAAGGCGGCCGGTATTTGTGCTGAATTTCCTGTGCAATGGCTCCCGCCAAAAGCGCGTGATTGCGCTGGAATATTATTTCCCAACCATTTTCCAAACTGTTTACTATCATTGCTCATCGGGGGTTTGGGATACATATCTTAAGATATCCTCTTCCAGCTCATCATTTTCTGCACCTGTATGCAATACTGATATATCGCCCGTGGTTTCTAAAACAACGGCCAGGACTTGTTTTTTCTGGGTTACATTAGCTTCCCTGAGTTTTGCATACAAGTCAGCCTCTGTTACCCTTGTTGCTTTCAGGTTGCTGCGAATAATATGTTCCCCTTTCATCAACAAAACAGGGGTATTTGTAACAGCTTCTTCAAAAGCATCACTTCTTTTCCTGATTAATGCGATAACAGCCTGCAAGCCAATAAGCAAAGCCAGCCCTATGATGCCCTGCAATACACTTTCTTTTTCAGAAAGCATGGTAGAGGCTATCAGGCTACCAATGGCAATGGTGATGGCAAAGTCAAAGCTGCTCATCTTGGCAAAGGTGCGCAAACCATTTATTCTGGTAATAACAATGACTGCGAGATAAATAAGAATAGTAGAAAGAATGGTAGAACTTATGGAGTAGGTATTACCAAATAACCAGGAGAAGTCTTCAAATACTTGCATAATGAGCATATTTTAGGTCTAATACTCAATACCCAAATAACCTGCCACCCCTCTTCCCAACAGGCAAATAGGTTTGTGATAGGTTAAAAGGGAAGGTAAACAAGGTGTGGCGCTGATAAATTTTCCATTATGGTGAACTGCAATTGAGTAGTTTTTTTCCAATAGTTGTGTAGCCCCATCTACAATTGGCCGTCATAAATACTTGAAAACAACCTCAAATAGCCGCAAACAGGCAATGGAATACATATTGAAATATTTAAGGCATAGAAAAATAATGTTAACCTTAAATAATTGAAATCATGAATACCCAAATAAATAATTTGATTTTATCTGCCTCTTCTATAGAAGGCACTATCGTACGTACACCTGCTGATGAAAAAGTGGGAGACATAAAAGATATTATGCTGGATACCAACACTGGTGAAGTAGTGTATGCCGTGCTATCTGTAGACACCGGATTTTTAAACCTGGGCAGTAAGTATTTTGCCATTCCCTGGAAAGCACTCTCTTTTGACACAAACCAGGAGGAAGTAGTTGTATTTGATGTGGACAAAGGAAAACTGGAAAACTCTCCGGGGTTTGATAAAGACAACTGGCCTACATCAGCGCAGTCTGACTTTATTGATGAAGTTCATACTTATTATGGGTATGAGGCGTACAGCAATAGAGAAAGAGCCAACTACTAAACAACCAAATTGGGCATCTCCCTGCATGGGAGGTGCTTTTTCCCTAATTGAATCCAATTACACAAGCTACAAAACCAACTTAAAACATGAGCATCATTGAAATTATTCTCGCTATTTTTATTCCTCCGCTAGCAGTGGCACTCCGCCATGGGTTATCCACCCCTTTTTGGATAAATCTGTTACTTACCATTCTCGGTATCATACCGGGTATTATCCATGCTTTTTATGTGCTTACCAAATAAAAGTGCAGTAAATAAAATAAACATTCTAACAAACCTAAACACTGTCAACCATGAAAATCACATATTATCTGATGATTGCAGCAGCAGCTTTTTTGATGAGCTGCAATGTAGAAAAAACTGAATCGGGGGAGGCTCCGGAACTGGATGTAGATGTGCAGACACAGTCCGGTGAGCTGCCTGAATATGATGTTAACTGGGCCAATGTGAATGTAGGCGAGCGCACCAAAACGGTGAAAGTGCCTAAAGTGGTGGTAGTAATGGAAGAAAAAGAAGTGGAAGTACCCTATCTTGATTTTAATATCCCCAATGCTGACCGGGAATCTGAAGAAAGAACCGTTAAGGTTGAAGCAGAAGTTAGTGAATTTATGCACGAACTGGAAATTGAAAAGGTATACGCAGTTGGCAATAAGCTGATTGTGGTTTCTGAGCTGGAAAAGGAAAACGAACCGCTTCAGGAAAACAGGGTACGCGTTTCTGATCAAATTATTGTTAATGCACCGGATAACCTGATGGTAAGGCACTATATTATGGGTGACCGTCCCGAAGGCGGTTTCAACATGGATTACACCTATATTACCGATGAGAATGAAATAAAAGAAGACATTGGTAATGCCACGGTTATTTTTGAAGACTAATTTCCATTAAAATACCCACCTGTCCGCCACTTCTTGTGCAACCTTACAAGAAGTGGCGGACACTTTTTGATATCTTTAATTAGTTTATTCCCCTCCCATAGAAGGTGGCACATTCCCCACTGCCCACTCTTTATTCGGCGTATTTCCCATTTCTAACACCAACTCTCCTCCTTGCATTATCGTTTCGTGCCACAGATAACTTTGGTCAAAAGATTCGCCGTTTAAGGTGGCCGATTGGATATAGCGGTTTTCTTCGGAATTATTGTTAGCAGCGATGGTAAAGGTTTTACCTTCAGGTAGCTGAATGGCAATTTCTTCAAAAACCGGAGAGCCCAGTACATAATAGGGCATACCGGGGCTTACGGGATAAAAACCCATCATGCTAAAGGCAAGCCAGGCCGACATTTGCCCGGCATCTTCATTCCCGCTCAACCCGCCTGCATCGGCGCTGTATTCTTCACGGATAATGGTACGTACCCGCTCCTGGGTTTTCCAGGCTGCCCCGGCGTAGGGGTACAGGTATACCGTCTGGTGCCCCGGTTCGTTGCCGTGCCAGTAGTACCCGTCATCAAAAAGGTGGTCTAGCTGGCTGATGAATTGCTCTTTTCCGCCCATCAATTGCATTAGTCCGGCCACATCGTGGGGTACGTACCAGGTGTACTGAAAGGGAGAGCCTTCGGTGATGAAGGATGCCCGGGAAGCCACCGGGTCAAAGGGTTCTACCCAACTGCCATCGGCATACCGGCCACGTAC
This sequence comes from Cyclobacteriaceae bacterium, assembly GCA_965230065.1. Lineage (GTDB taxonomy): Bacteria > Bacteroidota > Bacteroidia > Cytophagales > Cyclobacteriaceae. The sequence goes on from OZ245942.1 coordinate 6,901,952, forward strand.
ATAGCCCGTGGTAGTATCAAACACGTTTTGGTAGTTTTTGGCCCGTTTTATCAGGACTTCATAGTCTTCCTCCTGGCCCAGCTTTTTGGCAATTTGCGAAAGCACAAAGTCATCGTAAGCGTATTCCAGCGTGCGGGAAACCTGCTCTTTTTTGTGGAAAGCATCGGGCACCGTGTCTTCCATGGGGATGTACCCGTATTTCAGGTACGAATCCAGCGCCCGCCTTCCCTTGCCTGAGCGGTAACTTGCGGTATCGGGATTGGGGAAGAAAGCGTTTTTGCGCATGGCGTGATAGGCTGCTTCCTGGTCAAAACCGTCAATGCCCTTCATCCAGGCATCGCCGATCATGGCGGTTACGTGGTCGCCAATCATGGCGGCGGTAAAGCTGTTCCAGGAGGGAAAAATGGGCAGCCAATCGCCTTGTTTTGCTTTATTAACCAGGGAATTCACCATATCGGAAGACCTTTTGGGGTGCAGGATGGTGTGCAGGGGATGCACGCCCCGGTAGGTATCCCACATAGAAAAGTCGGCATAGTAGTCAAACCCCTGGGCACGATGCAGTTCCCCTCCTCCGTCAAAGGCGGGGTACATGCCGTCGACATCGCTGAATACGCGGGGTAATATCATGGTGTGGTAGAGGGCAGTGTAGAATTTTGTTTTTTGCGCTTCTGTTCCGCCTTTTACCTGTACTTTTTGCAGGGCCTCTTGCCAGGCCGTGGCCGATGCTTTTTGCACCTGTTCAAAATCCCAACCCGGTATATCGGCTTGCAGATTTTCCCGTGCCTGCTCCAGCCCAGTGAAGGAAGTGCCTACTTTCACCCTGATTTTTTCACCAGATGCCACCTGCACATACGCCCCGTTAGGTGCGCCCTCTCCCCTGCTTTGCGTTGCACCTTCCGTAATGTTTTCGCCCTGCCACACGCCGTAACTTTCAAAGGGCTGCTCAAACTGCACTACAAAATACCCGCTGAACCCGGCCGGCTCGCCCCACCCCTGGTAAATGCGATGGGCAGGGTTATACCCTACTATCTCCTGTTTTTCAGGGTGGATTTCCACAAAGCCTTCTCCTTCGTCGCTGTTGGGTTCTACCAACAGGTAAAGTGGTGCTGATTTTTGGGGTGTAAATTGCAGTATGCCCGCCCGTGAAAGGGCTGTTACCTCGGCCTGTATGCCGTCATCTTCCAGCAGTACGGAGTAATAAGAAGGCGTGGCAGTTTCCTGTGCATGACTGAAGGCCGAGGCCCGCTCTTCGGGATGTGTTTTCAGGTTGCCCTGCATGGCCATAAGGGTGAGGCTGCCGTAGTCCTGGGTACAGGAGCCGCTCATCCAGTGGCTGCCGCGGAACCCTTGTATGAGGCTGTCTTCATACTGGTAAGGGGGCAGGCATTTCTTTTCAGAAGCGTTGGTTTGGGGTGTCCACTGCGTCATGCCGAAGGGAACGCCCACGGCGGGGAAGGTTTGCCCCCGCAGTTCCGTGCCTGCATGGCTATGGCGCAAGGCACTTTCGGTAGTGCTGGTGGCCGTACCGATGAGGGGGTTTACATGGTTGAGCGGGAAGGTTTGCCCTTTTTCGTTTAACTGTTCGGATCCGGTGGTGTTGCACTGGCAAAAGAAAAGCAGGGCAATGAGGGAATATATTATGTTGCGCATGTTGTGGGTTTTGTTTTGTGCTCAAAAGTAATGAGAAGTTGTGCAGCTTTGCAAGTCATTGTCGGCACAGGACGAGTGGGTTCTCCCCGGATGAGCATAGCGAATTCCGGCGGCCGCCGCCTTTAGATTAGCAGCATATAAAAATTTCAAGAAAGTGTTATTGCTATTATACTGTGTATATATGGGTAACTCGAACAGTGTTATCCATATTTGCACAGTAAAAAACACCAGCCCAGGTGAACCATGGCCGCCGCTAAGAAAAAACTTATCCCGCGATTTGGTACCTGGGTTGGTTTAAACTAAGACAAGCATCAAATAGAAATTTAGGTTCGTGGCCTAGTATTAAGGTTTTGAATGTGTCTTAATTCAATTGTTTATTTATTTAATATAGGGTAAAGTTATGAAGTTTCTTTTTTTCATTGGTATTGATGTAAGTAAAAAAAAGCTTGATGTGGCTGTTAGAGATCAGCAACAACTTCTTTTTCATGTAACAATTGACAATTCTGTTATTGGTCTTGGTGATTTTAAAGCAGTATGTAGAGACAAAGGAATAGATTTACACAAGAGCCTATTTTGCTGTGAGCATACTGGGCTTTACAGTCAATGGTTATTAGATTTAGCTCTTCAAAATGGCTATGCTTTGTGGCTTGAGTCTTCTTTAAGGATTAAAAAGTCGATAGGATTGACTCGTGGTAAAAATGATAAAATTGATGCTATCAGAATTAGCGAGTATGCTTTCCGCTATGCTGATAAAGCTGTTGCCTGGGAACCTGAACGAGAAGTATTGCTGCACTTGAGGCATTTAGTGGCTCTGCGTAAAAGACTTATCATTGCCAAGAATATGTTGAAAGTCCCCCTAAAGGAAGTAGCAGATTTTAACAACAAGCAATTAAATAAGGAACTTGAAAAACTCAATAAAAAGCCTATTGAAACACTTGAAAAGCAATTGCAGGAAGTAGAAAAGAAGATCAGAAGCTTGATCAAAGAAGATGAAATTCTAAGCCACTTGTTCACCTTAGTAACCTCAGTGGATGGTGTGGGTGAGGTGACCTTCTGGGAAATAGTGACCACTACTAATGAATTTAAACTTTTTAAGTGTCCGAGAAAATATGCTTGTTATGCAGGTGTAGCTCCTTTTGAGCATTCTTCTGGTAGTAGTATCAGAGGAGGAACAAAAGTAAGCCATTTAGCTAATAAGCAGGTAAAAAAACTATTGCATTTATCCGCAATGTCCGCTGTATCTAAAAAAGGGGAGCTAGCTGATTATTACCATCGTAAAGTAGAGGCTGGTAAAAAAAAGATGTCCGTACTAAATGCTGTGCGCAATAAACTTATCCATAGAGTTTTTGCCTGTGTCCGAGAAAATAGAAAATATGAAAAAAGCTATATCAATGTGCTTGCGTAAACCATAGAAATCGCGGGGTCTCTCGCTTCTTAGCAGGGGTCCTTGTCGGCGTAAAACCCTAAATCCTAATACCAAAACCCTAAACAAATCTCAATATTAAAATACAAATGACAAGGTTTTAATATTTGGACATTGGTAATTGATTATTGTTTTGGACTTAGTGCTTTGCACTTTGGGCTTACCCAGTGTATGTTTTCTGCCAGTATGTTATCTAAAACAGGGGTTTTGGGCGGGAATAGCAGGAGGCCCCGGAACCCAGAGCGTTCGTCCGGGGATAGTTTTTTTGTAATTTACCAGGAAATGGCGGTTTTCTTAGCTTCGGTGTTTCTTCGGTTTAGGTTCGGTATTCCTTCGGTGTAGGTAGGGGGTGGGTATAATTGTACTTTTTTAAGAAATAGTTTTTGGTGCTGTATGGGTGGGTTTTGGTTTGTTTTTGATGTAAGGTTGGGGGTGGGTTTTGATAAAATATTATATCGCCGGGGCCTGCGGATTCCGGTTTGTGAGGATACAAACCTGGGGTAGGATTTTGTGAAACAGACGTCTCGTCTGTGCGGCCCAACCTGTGAACAGGCAGAATGCCTGTTTAACATTTACAAAGTGCAGGGTGGGGCCGGGCTGCGTGCCCCGGGCTGCATTTATTCGCTTATTGTGTTTTTCATACTGATTTCTTTATTTATTTTGTCCAATACTTTTTTTAAGGGGATTTTGGGCGGTGGGGCTGTTTTGTTAACGAACCTATATATTAAAGGAAAATTACAACCATACATGGATACAGAAAAATTGGATATGCAAACACCAGACCTGGTGAACGAAAACTTTGAAAAGTTGGCTACCCTTTTCCCTAACTGCGTTACGGAAGGTGCCGATGGCAAAGCCATTGACTTTGGTCTTCCCCCGTTAAAGTAGACACTGAAAAAAGAGTAAATTAGTAACCAAATCAGTGTCAAATATGAGAACTAGAAGAAAGTATACCAAAGAATTTAAAGAGGAGGCAGTTCGCCTCTCAGAGAGTAATGGTAGTAAGAGCCAAGTAGCTCGTGATCTAGGAATTCACATGAGTATGTTACGCCGCTGGAAACTGGAATTACAAGAAGAGGGAAAGAAAGCGTTTTCGGGTAAAAACCCTCGGGATGAGGAAATGACTCAATTGAAGAGAGAGAACAGACGTCTTCAAGAGGAGGTGGAGATACTAAAAAAGGCGGTTGGTATCTTCAGTATTCACCCACGCTAAGATACCAATTTGTTCAAGAATATGATGGGTGTTTTTCCATTACTGCTATGTGCAGAGTACTACAAATTTCAAGGAGTGGTTATTACGCATGGTTAACACGACCTGAGAGCAATCGTAGCCGAGAAAACAGACAATTAGTGGAACAGATCAGAGATATACATCAGCAAAGTCGTCAAAGCTACGGTAGTCCCAGGGTACATGCTGAATTACAAACTATGGGAGTAGCATGTGGTAAGAACCGCATTGCCCGCTTAATGCGGCTCAATGGTATTGCGGTGGAAAAGAAAAGGAAGTTTACCAAGACGACAGACTCAAATCATCATCTTCCTGTAGCCCCTAATCTACTAGATCAGCAATTTGAAGCAAGCAGACCTGATGCGGTATGGACCACTGATATTACGTATATCTGGACAAAAGAAGGTTGGCTGTACTTGGCTATTGTACTTGATTTGTTTTCTCGACGTATTATCGGCTGGTCTATGGCGTCCACTTTAGAGCGAACGCTGGTCATAACGGCATTGCGGATGGCAATCATGGTACGAAATCCAGTGAAAGGATTGATACATCACAGCGATAGAGGAAGCCAATATGCGAGCTATGACTACCAACGGATTCTTGAACAAAAGGGAATAAGGTGTAGCATGAGCCGTAGAGGAAACTGTTACGATAATGCCCCAACAGAGAGTTACTTTGCCACTTTGAAACGGGAGTTGGTTTACCGTAGAAATTACTCGAGCCATACTGAGGCTAAACAAGATATCTTCGAGTATATTGAGGTATGGTATAACCGAAAGAGGAAACATTCTGCAATTGAATATATGAGTCCGATAGAATATGAGCATCAGTGGAAAAAATCAATATCTACTGCTGCTTAACTGAATGTCTACTAAATTAGGGGAAACCCACTATGTATCCACACCAGTAGCAAACTACAGTCCTGATTGGGCAATCGTATTTGACAAAGACAAAGTACGCCATATCTACTTCGTAGCTGAAACAAAGGGTTCTGATTCAGATATGGACTTACGAGAAATAGAGAAACTAAAAATCCATTGTGCTACCGAACACTTCAAAGAAATAAGCGGAGCGGAAGTGAAATTCGAGAAAGTAAGTAGCTACGAGAAACTAATGGACATTGTACAACTGAGTTAAACCTGCTATGAAACTGAAGCTAATTGACAATGTAAATACACGCTTGGGTGATGACTTAAAGGAAACCATTAAGAAAGGCAGTAAGCTCAGTATTGCAGCTTCTACGTTCTCAATATATGCTTTTGAAGCACTCAAAAAGGAATTAGGTAAGATTGATGAACTGCGTTTCATTTTTAGCTCACCTACTTTTATTGAAGAGAAGTTTCAGAAAGAAAGCAGGAAGTTCTACATACCACACATAGTAAGGGAATCAGAACTTTGTGGCGGAGAATTTGAATTGAGACTGATGAATCAACTCAACCAAAGAGCCATAGCCAAAGAGTGCTCAAGGTGGGTTAAAGAGAAGGTCACTTTCAAATCAAATAAACACAACAATCAACCCTTAAACGGGATGATACATGTGAACCAGGGCAATGAAGAAGCTTCAGCATATTCTAACGTCAGTGGTTTCACCACTTCCGATTTAGGAATTACACACAAAAAAGGCTTCCCTACGCTAATTCAAAAAGCTGAATATCCTGATAGTAAAGCCTACTTAGATTGGTTCAATCAGGTTTGGGAAAACGAAGAAGATTTAAAAGATGTAACCCAAAAGGTACAAGATTACTTTGAGAGTGCCTACAAAGAGAACAGTCCAGAGTTTATTTACTTTATTACGCTTTACAACATATTCAATGACTTCTTAGATGACCTGTCTTTAGACAATTTACCCAATGAACAAATTGGCTTTAAAGACACCTTGGTTTGGCAGAAGCTCTACAACTTCCAGCAGGATGCAGTAATTGGTGCTATCAACAAATTAGAGAAATACAAAGGATGCATATTGGCAGATTCTGTTGGCTTGGGTAAGACCTTCTCAGCTTTAGGAGTTATCAAGTACTATGAGATGCGCAACAAAGACGTTTTGGTGCTTTGCCCCAAGAAGTTAGAAGCCAATTGGAACACCTACCGCCACAACGATAAGAACAATATTCTTGCTTCAGACCGCTTTAGATATGATGTCCTTTTCCATACAGACCTAAGTAGGGAACGTGGCATAAGCAATGGACGTGAACTTGCTAATGTGAATTGGGGCAATTACGGTCTGATAGTCATAGATGAATCTCACAATTTTAGAAATAACAACACAGTAGTTGGGAAAGAGAATCGTTACCAAAAGCTGATGCGAAGAGTGATTCAGGAAGGCATTGAAACAAAAGTAATGATGCTCTCTGCTACCCCGGTAAACAATAGATTTAACGATTTACGCAACCAATTGGCTTTAGCGTATGAAGGTGATGCAGAGAACATTGACCAGAAGTTAGATACTCAGAGCGGAATAGATCAGATATTCAGAAAAGCACAACAAGCCTTCAACATTTGGAGCAGATACGAGACAAATGAGCGAACCACAGAGAAACTCCTGGATATGCTCGATTTTGACTTCTTTGAAATATTGGATTCATTAACCATTGCACGTTCAAGGAAGCACATTACTACCTATTACGATACAACGGCTATTGGCAAGTTTCCAGAACGGAACAAACCAGTTTCTATTCAAAGTCCATTAACTGATTCAGGAGACGTAACCTATGTAGATATTGCAGAAAAACTTACCTTACTAAATTTATCCATATACACCCCTTTAAATTACATTTTACCCAGTAAGGTTCAGGCTTATGCAGATTTGTATGACAATGACGTACGTTCAGGCACGGGAGGAAAGCTAACACAGGTAGATAGGGAAAACAGTTTACGCATCCTGATGGGGATCAACCTGCTCAAAAGATTAGAAAGCTCTGTGGACTCTTTCCGTATTACGTTGGAAGGTATCATTAGTCAGATTGAAAATGCCATTAAAGCCATTGATAAAGGTAACTCAGGAGATTATGAAGGCATACATAAAATCCTAAGTGATGAGAATTATGATTTTGAATCCAATTGGGCAGATGAAGAACAGGTTATTGGTAAAAAGATTAAGGTTCACATTGCCGATATGGATGCCACCAAGTGGCGTGAAGACCTGAGTGAAGACCTATCCATACTTCTTTTCCTTTGGGGAAATATCGTTGATATACGGGGCGAAAAAGACACCAAACTTCAGCACCTGATAAGCCTATTGGACGATAAGGTTCAAAACCCATTCAACACAAGGAATAAGAAAGCCCTTGTATTTACGGCGTTTGCTGATACAGCCAACTATTTATTTGAGAATATCCACGATTACCTCAAAGAAAATTATGGTCTGAATACGGCATTGATAACAGGTTCAAGAAGAATTTGCACAACGAAGAAAATTCCAGCAGACCTCAATGCTATTCTTACTTGTTTCTCACCCGTATCAAAGGACAAAGCACAGCTATATCCAGGCATATCTGATTCTATAGACCTACTAATTGCAACTGATTGTATTTCAGAAGGGCAAAACCTTCAGGACTGTGACTACCTAATCAATTATGATATTCATTGGAACCCGGTTAGAATCATTCAAAGATTTGGCCGTATTGATAGAATTGGCTCAAAGAATGAGAGCATAACGATGGTGAACTTTTGGCCTGATGTAACACTCGACAATTATATAAACCTCAAGCAGCGAGTAGAAAATAAGATGCTTATCAGCAACATGGCAAGTACAGGTGATGACAATATTCTCAATACGGAAGAAAAGGATTTAGAGTACAGGAAGATACAGTTGCAAAGACTTCAGCAAGAAGTAATCGACCTTGAAGACTTGAGAGAAGGCGTAAGTATCACCGACCTTGGATTAAATGACTTTCGAGTTGACCTTTCTAACATGATAAAGGAATACGGAGAGATAAAGAACATTCCTGAAGGCTTGCATGCAGTTGTAAAATCCAGTCCAAATCTTAAAAGTGGAGTCATATTCGTTCTGAAGAATGTGAACTCAAGCGTCAATATCAATAAACTCAACAGGTTGCACCCTTACTATTTGGTATACATGAAAATGAACGGAGGGTTAATTCTAAACCATGTGGAATCTAAGAAGATTTTGGATGCGATGCGTATGCTTGCTAAAGGAAAAACTGTGCCAATTGAAGATGTGTGTGCAGCATTAGCAGAAGAAACAGATGATTATCACCAAATGGATGAGTACTCAAACTTGTTAAAACAAAGCATTAGCACAATCCTTCAAAAAGAAGAAGAAAAAGAAGTCCTAAGTCTATTCAAATCAGGTGGCACAACTGCATTACAGGAAAAGATAAAGGGCATTGAAGACTTCAAGTTAGTTTCATTTTTAATCGTTCGCTAATGGATTTTTTTAACCTTCCTGCAAGAACAAAAGTTGGTCGGGTTGTACCCAAGAATGCATTTGACGAATACACCAACACCAAACAGAAGAAGCTATTTACAGATTGTATTCATCGAATTACGTGGTCGCATAAACTATCTGCGGATACCATAAATTTAGATGCTAAGGATATTCAGGAAATTCAGGTTTTCAAGATAGAACTCAAACAGAAATCCGATATCCTTAAAATCCTTGAAGTCATTAATAAGTCCATTCCATACCACATAGTCTTTTGGGTGGAGTATGAACAGGAAGGATACATTTCTACAGCCTCAAAACACCCACACCCAACCAATAATGATATTTCCGTAATTGATTGGACTTTTACTTCTGATTGGTTCATTAAGGGCAACAACACCTATTCCTTCAACTTAAAAGGTAGTTTGGATGCAGTGTTTAAAGACTTATGTGTTCAGCTAACAGGCAAACCAGATTTAGGAAAGGAGTCTATGAACGCTATCCTCAAGAACCAACAAGAAATAGATCGTTTGATGAAAGAAATATCCAAATTGAAATCAGCTATCTCAAGAAGCAAGCAATTCAATGAGAAAGTTAGCCTCAACCTGGAACTCAAAGAAAGAGTAAAAGAACTCAACAAAATTAGTTAATTTTTTTTCAGGACTAAGTTGTAGCTAAAAAAAAAGCCCAGCCTCATAATAGGCTGGGTTTTTAGTTTTGGGTAATAGTATGAGCCTTAGGCAATCACCTCTTCCCTTTCGGTGGTGTTGCCGGGTACGTCGGTGGCACTGATGTGCAGGCGGGTACCGCTTACGCTGTTGTTGGCTTTTTGGGTGGTGTATACCCAGTCTATGCCGTTTTCGTGCAAGTCGGCCGGTCCTTCTTCCAGCAAGCCGCCTTGTGCGTCGTACAGGCTCACCATTACTTCAGACACCATGTGGTCGTCGGTTACCTGAAGCAATAGCTGGCTGCCTTTGGCACCCTGGTATGTACCCAGGTCTACGGCCTCAATGTCGGGGGCATGCATAAAATCTGCCATCGCCACATTAAATGCCGACTGCCCCGGTTTGGTGCGGGCTGCATACAGTTCGTAGGCAGCCGGGTCTTTCAGGGCAGTTGTCGCATACTGCGTTGCCCGGCGAAACCTGCCCTGATTGTATTTCTGCGCCTCAGTGGTTTCCCTGTTAGAAACGTCCGGTTTTACGGCAACTACGGTTTTGCCACCCCGGTTACGAAATACGATGTTGTTGCCAAGCTTTCCGCTCAGCCCTTCGGTTACGATGTTCTTCTTTACGTAAGCCATCTCCTCTTAATTTTTGTTAAACATACATTTACTGCATTAATAATGCGGGGGAGCGGTGTGCAAAGTTTGCACCATAAGCAGAAAGGCAGCAGCCGTCCGGAGGTAAGGAGGAATGGGGGGTGTAATAAGGATATGCGGTGTAAAATTACAATTTAGGGAAGGCTTACCGGTGTATTAAAGCGGTGTAAATTGCCGGAGTTATTTTAGAAAAACCAATTTGCGTATTTAATTTGGGTTTAAGGTATTAATACAGGAGGTTGTTATTAAAAAACACCGTACTATTTCTTATGTTTTTTTATTTAAAAACATGAATTGAATACCAGGTGTATTGTTTGTGCAATTTGAAGATATTGTAAGGACGAAGGTATCAGGTTTGTGAGGATCGGGCCACGGGGGCACAAACCTGGGGAAGAGGCACAAAACCCAAAATAACTTCAAATAATCATTCTGCTACGTGAATAGAGACCCCGGCATAAAGCCGGGGAAAAGTACTCTTCTCATTAATTTTCAATGCTCGTGGCAAGAGAGCCACACTACACTACCTTGGCGGGGTTGCCAAACACAGTATCACCGGCTTCCACATCGGTGATGACTACCGCACCCGGGCCTATATTGGCGCCTTTGCCAATGGTTACTTTGCCTACGATGGTTACCCCGGAGCCAATCAGTGCGCCTTCTTTCACGGTGACTCCGGCGGCGATGACGCTGCCTGCGCCTACTTGTACGTAATCTTCCAGGGTTACCTCATGGTCTACCACCACTCCGCTGCGGATGATACAGTGGTTGCCCAGGCTGGCAAAGCTTCCAACTACCACCCCGGCATCTACAAAGCATCCGTGCCTGAGCCCGGCGTTGGTGGCAATTATTGCCGAATTGTGGATGGCATTCACGGGCATTACCTTCCGGTTTTCATTCAGCATTTCCACAATGCGCTTTCTTTCTCTGGCGTTTTCTTCAGCCACGAAAGCCTCACACTTTTTGCCGATGTATTTGAGGTAGCCGTGGTCGTCGGTATGGCTCATCACACCAATGTCATTGATTTTGGTATCGTGCAGGGTTTCATCGTCGTCCAGGAAGCAGTAAACCACCACATCGTTGGCCTGGAATATTTCAAGGGCAGCTTTTCCCAAGCTCCCTGCACCGAATATGATTACGGGTTTGTCCATCAGTATAAATCCTAAATTCTAATATCTAAATCCTAAACAAATTCAAAAGAACAAAATTATAAACTCAAAACAATTGTTTTAACCTTTGGATTTTAGGTTTTAGTATTGTTTTGGACTTAAGAATTGGTAATTAGAGCTTGGGCAAGCCATTTTCTAACAAGATTTTCACTACCTGTGCGTTAATAAAAAAAGCATTTACATTGAACCAACCTCTAATCTTTAATAAATATCCTATCCCCCTCCTGGCCTCCCCCAGGGGAGGAAAGTGTAGTGTCATCCCCCGAGGGAAGTTAGGAGTGGGAAATATCCGTCTGATGTACCAAAATCATACATTCTGCATACCGATTGTGGTAAAATTTGGCTATTCTTGCAGCAAACCTAAACTACCAACCTTATGCAATTAAAAACTGGAGACAAAGCACCGGATTTTACGTCTACCGACCAGGAAGGCAACACTGTAAAACTGTCTGATTATAAAGGAAAAAAAGTTGTACTTTATTTTTACCCGCGGGACAACACCTCGGGATGTACAGCCCAGGCCTGTAATTTGCGGGATAATTACCAGCAGTTACAAAAAGAAGGATACGAGGTAATCGGGGTAAGTTCTGACGATGAGAAGTCGCACCGGAAATTTATTGAAAAACATGAGCTTCCGTTTACCCTGGTTGCCGATACAGATAAAACCGTGCATGAAAAGTACGGGGTGTGGGTGGAGAAGTCTATGTACGGCAGAAAGTACATGGGCACGGCCCGTACCACTTTTATTATTGATGAAAAGGGGGTGATCACCGACATCATCGGAAAGGTAAAAACCAAAGATCACACCCAGCAGATATTGGGTTAAACAAACATTGATAAGCTCGAAAAAGTTACATATTGTTCTTGGCATAATGCTGTTCGCCTGCTGCCTGTTCTTTTCACAAAAAGAAGCACAGGCACAGGTGCAGATTCAGCGCCCGCCCGAAAAGACAAAGTTACTTTTCTTACTGGATGCTTCGGGCAGCATGTTTGCCCCCTGGGAAAACAGCATCCGCATGGATATTGCCAAACGGATACTGACCGAGCTGGTAGACTCTTTGCGTACCGATAACAACCTCCAACTTGCTTTGCGGGTATATGGCCACCAGTACCACCGCAAATACCAGAACTGTAAAGATACCAAGCTGGAAGTACCCTTCCGGCCCAATAACCACGACGACATTATTTACCGCCTCCGACAGGTGCAGCCCCAGGGGGTTACGCCCATTGCCTACTCCCTGGAACAGGCAGCCAATGATTTCACCCTTGACCCTGAGTACCGCAACGTGGTCATCATCCTTACCGATGGTATTGAGTCTTGCGGGGGCGACCCATGCGCGGTTTCCAAGGCATTGCAGGCAAAAAGGATATTTTTGAAGCCTTTCGTCATTGGCCTGGGCATGGATGCCGACTACGAAGATGAATTTGCCTGTGTGGGCCAGTTTTATGATGCCAAAAATGTTCAGGAGTTTAAAGATGTACTCAACAAGGTGCTGCACCAGTCGCTAGACGAAACTTCGGTAAGCATTGAGCTTTTGGATGTAAACAAAGCCCCTACCGAAACCAACGTGAATGTAACCTTTATCAACAACGTGACCCAGGCCCCCATTTACGACTTCGTGCATTACCGCGATGCCCAAGGCCGCCCCGATTCGGTGATTCTCGACCCGGTCATTCCGTATGATATTGTAGTGAATACCATTCCGCCGGTGCTGAAAAGGGATGTAAACCTGGAAGGGGGCAAGCACAATGTGATCAAGATACAGTCGCCCCAGGGTGCGCTGGCCCTCCGGCAGAAAAACCATACCGATTATGCCAAGGGGGTAAAGGCATTGATCCGCCCCACCAACAAAGACAGGGTAGTAAACGTACACGACATGGGTACGGATGAAAAGTACCTGGTAGGCACGTATGACCTGGAAGTACTTACACTGCCCAAAACATATTTCCACGAAGTATCAGTAAAACAAAGCGAAACGACTACTCTTGAAGTGGCCGCCCCCGGTATTTTGCACCTCAATATGGTTACCCAGGGCTACGGCAGCATTTACCAGGTACACCCCGACGGACGCCAACGCTGGGTGATAGACCTGGAGCCGGACAAAACCCGCCAAATGCTGGCCATGCAGCCGGGTGATTATAAAATTGCTTTCCGTGCCAAAGATTCATTTGGCAGCAAGTTTACTGAAGTAAAGCCTTTTACCATTTCCTCCGGGCAAACGGCCAATGTTAAGCTGTTTGGGAAGTAGGAGGAAGTCGGGAGACGGAAGACCGGAGACAGAAGTAGGGTGGCTCTCTGAGCCGCACATTAGATGGTAAGGTAAATAAGTTCGGAGACGGAAGACGGGAGATGGGCTGCAACGGACAGAAGTATTTTGTTTGAATTTTCGGGGAAATTGCTATTTTTAAAAAAAAGTTCAATTATTATGAAATTTACCGCAATCATAGAAAAATCTGACGACGGATGGTATGTTGGGCAAATAGAGGAAGTACCTGCCGCTATTTCTCAAGGGAAAACTATTGAGGAACTTAAAGTCAACCTAATTGATGCATTACAACTAATTTTAGAAGTTAATAAGGAAAGTACAGAGAAGGAATATCAAGGAAAAAATGTCATTAGAGAAGAACTTATTATTTTGTAGTGAAAAGAAATAAGCTTATCAAACATTTGAATAAACATGGCTGCATACTGTTACGAGAAGGCGCCAACCATACTATCTTCCAAAATCCTGTCAATAGCCGTCAATCAGCCGTAGGTCGACACAGAGAGTTATCAGATTTACTTTGTAAGAAAATTTGTCGTCAACTTGAAATTCCTGAAATTTAATAATTTCATTTCCTCAACACCCTTCTCATCAAAGGATAAGCCAAAACGGCCAGCAGGATAATACACGTGCCCCCATAAAAGCCGGTGGTCATTTTCTCTTTTTCTCCAAAAATCAGTACTGCCAGGATAATGCCGTAAACAGGTTCCAGGTTATTGGTGAGGTTGAGGGCAAAGGCGGATATTTTTTGCATCAACTCCACTGAGGCTGAGTAGGCATATACGGTGCAGACCAAAGCCAAAACCAATAAATAAACCCAATCGGAAGCAGAAGGAGTTATTTGCAAGGCATCACCAGCCCAAAACAGGGCAAACAGCGGAAGAAAAATGGCAGCTCCCAGCCATGCCCCGCACATTTCGTAAAACATAATGGTGTAGGCATTGTGCTTTTTGGTAAACTGGCTGTTGATGACTGTAAACAAAGCAGCTAACAAAGCAGAGCCCAGTGCCATCACCAGGCCAAGGGCATGGTCAAACTCAAACCGGAAGATGACATACAAACCTGCCAGGGCTACAATGCCCAGCAATACCTCAAACAACCAAACCTTTCTTTTGTAGAGAAGAGGCTCAATAAAGCTGGTCCAGAGCGAGGTGGTAGCCATCCCGGCCAGGCAAACGGAAGCTGTGGAGATTTTGGCCGAGCCAAAGAATAATATCCAATGCGCTGCCATGATCCCCCCCGTTGCCATCATTTTGATGATATTCGGCGTTCCAATATTAAAAGTTCTTCCCCGTGCAAACAATAATATACCAAGGCCCAGGGCAGCAAGTAAAGTGCGGTAAAATACAATAACAGGCGAGGAAACAGCAATGAGTACGCCAAGAATGGCAGTGAAACCCCAAAGAAATATCACTCCATGTAATTTCAAATGATGCCTAAAAGCAGTCACTAACGGGGCACTGTTTTATACAATAATACACCAACACCAGAGAAAACAATATTGGGTATCCACACGGCAAAGATGGGATTCATGGTATTTACTTCGGCAATGCTTTTTGCAAAGATAAAAAAGATGATATACACGAAAGCCAGTAAAAAGCCCATGGCAATCTGAAAACTGGAACCACCCCGACGCTTGCGGGCAGCCATGATTAACCCGATTAGGGTAAGAATAATGGCAGAAAAAGGAGCCATAAACCGAATATATTTTTCTACCAGGTAAAGGGGAATGTCATTGGCTCCTCTTTCACGCAATTCAGCTATGTAATGGTTCAGTTCAGGGATGGTCATGGTCTCGAACAAACCATGTGTACTTTTAAAATCCTTGGGCGTAATCAACAACGTAGTATCCATTTCCTGCCCTTTCTCAAAAGATTCTTTGAACCCGTCAAAGGAATGCAATTGCCAGTTTTTCAGCTTCCAGCTTGCCTGGGCTGAGTCCCACTCAATACGCCGTGCCGAGAGTTTCTCCCGCAATTCGTTATTTTCTATTTTTTCAAGAGTAAACCGGTAACCTACATCTGAGTGATTATTATACCGTTCCATATAGGCATAATCATTGGGGCCAATTTTCATGTGAATATCTTCCTCACTGTAAGTAAATGGGCTTTTTACATATTTTATTTCAAAGGCAATCCGGTCTTTATTGGCATTAGGAATAACCCATCCATTCAGATAAAAACTCAAGGCAGCAATAAACGCAGACCCTACCAAATACGGGCGCATTAAACGTTCAAAACTGATACCACTGCTCAACATGGCAATAATCTCAGTATGCCCTGATAACTTGGCTGTTACAAAAATGGTGGCAATAAAAACGGTGATGGGGGTTATCAGGCTGGCTATATAGGGTATGAAGTCAAAATAGTAGGCAGCAATCTCAAGCGCACCCAACTTGTGCTCCATGAAATCATCGTTCTTTTCGGTAAAGTCTATCACCGAAATGACCAGCACCAGGATAAACACCACAAAAAAGAAGGTGCTCAGAATTTTTTTCAGTATATACCAGTCTAATTTTTTCATTGTATTATCTCACAGCCTTATCATCAATTGACGTACCATTTTTTCTTTCCAGGTAGCAAAGCTTCCATTTTGGATGTGCTCCCGGGCCTGGCGTACCAACCATAAGTACAACGTCAGGTTTTGAATACTACATATTTGAGCACCCAGTATTTCTTTAGAAAGAATTAAATGGCGAAGATAAGCCCTCGAATAGCTTGTACTCACATATCCGCCTAAAGTTGCATCAATGGGCGAAAAATCTTCTTTCCACTTCTCATTGCGTATATTAATAATACCTTCTGTTGTAAAAAGCATCCCATTCCGCGCATTTCGCGTGGGCATTACACAATCGAACATATCTACCCCCAGGGCAATAGATTCTAAAATATTGGCCGGCGTACCCACCCCCATGAGATAGCGGGGTTTATCTTTGGGCAGGATGTCACACACCAGTTCGGTCATCTCATACATCATTTCGGCAGGCTCACCCACGGCCAGGCCACCAATGGCATTCCCTTCCCGGTTAGTAGCAGCAATAGCTTCGGCTGACTGTGTGCGCAAATCTTTGTAAACACTTCCCTGTACAATCGGAAAAAAGGTTTGCTGAAAACCATATTTTCCATCTGTTTGGTCAAAATGATTACAACAGCGATGCAGCCAGCGATGGGTACGCTCCATAGAATCTTTGGCATACTCATATTCACAGGGAAAAGGTGTGCATTCATCAAAAGCCATTATAATATCAGCCCCAATACTTCGCTGAATATCTACAGCGCTTTCAGGCGTAAAAGTATGCCGGGAGCCATCAATATGCGATTGAAAAGTCACACCTTCTTCCGTTATTTTCCGCTTTTCAGAAAGAGAGTATACCTGATACCCCCCACTGTCGGTAAGGATTGGCCCATCCCAACCATTGAACCGATGCAGACCTCCGGCTTTTTCCAGCACTTCCAGTCCGGGCCTGAGGTACAAATGGTAGGTGTTTCCTAAAATAATCTCTGCTCCAATATCCTGGGTTAATTCACGCTGGTGTATAGCTTTCACCGTACCTGCGGTACCTACAGGCATAAATATGGGTGTTTGGATCTTTCCATGATCAGTGGTGACCTCCCCTATTCTTGCTTTGGTAGCCTTGTCGGTTGCTAACACTGTATATTTCATTTTTGCATGTTTTTTTTGTATATTATGACAAATAACCATTCAGCCAACTTTCAAAATTAGGGGTTAGCCCCTATTAATTTGAAGGATAAAGCCTATTTATTTCAGCCGGTTGGCTCTTTATATTTGGCCAAGGCCAAAAGTATCAATTTACATCGAACATGTTGTATTCTGGAATCCACCCCATGAACCGATCACAAATATATGCCTTGCCCAAGCATATCAACCAGCATGGCGAATTGGTAATTTACATAAAAGACTTTGCCAACCTCATGGGCATGGCTCCGAAAGAAGTGGAAGTTACCCGTATTCACCTGGTATACGGCTTGTCACTTGACCACGATGATTACAACTTGTTTGTTCCTAAAACTATTCTCCTGTCAGATGCCATCCTTATTGCTGATAGCCTGAGCTAATTTTAATTTTCTTCTTTACATTTGATACTTGCTTAACTGTAGCCCGTCTGTGTATTAGTTTCATTGATAGCCTGTACAGTTATAAATATTATAATCATGAGAAGACCAACATCCGGTGAAGCATCTGACTTTTATTTTCGCTATATCAATCAGGTGCAAGAGGAATATTTTTTACAAGCATTGATGGATAATGCTGAAAATACCCCGATATTTCTTAATCAGTTATCTCTTTCACAATGGCATCATCAATATGCTTCCGGCAAGTGGACCATTAAAGAAGTAATACTTCACGTAATTGATAGTGAACGCATATTTGCCTACCGGGCGTTGCGCATTGCCAGGGGCGACCAAACTCCCCTGCCCGGCTTTGAGCAGGATGATTATGTACCTTTATCCAACGCCAATGAGCGATCTCCCGAAAGTATCATCAACGAATATAAAGCCGTCAGGAATGCGACTTTGGCCATGTTCAAAAATTTTGATGAAGAGATGCTTAACCGCATTGGAACAGCCAGTGATTCTCCCGTATCAGTTTTAGCATTGGGCTTTATTATCGCCGGGCACGAACAGCATCATTTAAATATTTTGAAAGAGAGGTACTTGTGAGAGGGTTGAACCAGTACGAACAAAAAAGTTCTGTCGAATTGTGGTACAGGCATCTTGCCCAATGTCATCAACTTAAGGGCTTTTCCCTCGCTCCCCCAGCCCCAAAATGGGCGACCTAGCGCACAATCATTATGTGCGGCGGTTCCTTCAGGGATTTCAAGGGGTGCGGCGGGCTTAAGCGGTCCGCCGCGGTTGACAGCATTAGGCATCCTGCCTGTGCAGGCGAGACACCTGTACCACAGTTATTTTCATCCGGCAAAATATTTTTGTTTGCACTAAAATTGACGAAGAAAAGTTAGTTCACAGGGGATATTTTCATCACAAACCCGCCCCCGGGGGCCAGGTCAAAGCTTACATTGCTGTTGGTATTTACTTCTCTTTTTTCACGGACATATTCTTCTCCCAAACGGGCAGCATTGATACCATCCCGGTAAATAGCTGCCTCGTAGCTCCCGGCATCCAGAAAAGAAAGGGCTACATTTAAGTTTCTTGCTTCCCAGTCGGTCATGCCACCTACATACCAGGCATCCCCTTTGCGACGGGCTATGACGGCATATTCGCCTACTTTTCCGTCCAGTGCAACGGTTTCATCCCATGAAACGGGTACATCTGCTAAAAACTCCATGATTTCCGGCTCTGCTTCGTATTTCGTGGGGGCATCGGCCAGCATTTGCAAGGGCGCCTCATACACCACATACATGGCCAGTTGCTGGCAACGTGTACCCTGGCTCACGGGGCGGTCAAATATTACTTTAAAATCCTGCCGATTCATGTTGGTCA
Organism: Cyclobacteriaceae bacterium; assembly: GCA_965230065.1. GTDB lineage: Bacteria > Bacteroidota > Bacteroidia > Cytophagales > Cyclobacteriaceae. The sequence goes on from OZ245942.1 coordinate 6,920,850, forward strand.
TGCCTCCCGGCGTATAATCCATCGGCCCGGCCAACATGCGAATGAACGGAATGGAAACGGCGTGTTCGGGGGTAGTGCCATTGGGTTCTGCAAATTTGTTGTATTCCAGCCCGCGTACAGCTTCGTGGTTGATCACATTGGGAAATGCCCGGCTCATACCCGTAGGTTTGTAAGCACCATGAAAGTTTACCAAAATGTTTCTTTCAGCCGCTGCTTCGGCAATGCGGTAATAAAAATCAACCATTTGCTGGTCATCCCTGTCCATAAAATCTATTTTCAGGCCTTTTACACCCCATTCTTCAAAAATGGGCATCACTTCCTCCAGTTGGCGGTCCAGCGTGCGGGCCACGCACCAGAGGAATACATCTACCCCTTTTTGGTTGGCATAGTCTATCACTTCTTTCACATCTACATCTTCGCTGATATCGGTAAGGTCAAATACGTGCGACCAGCATTCATCCAGGTTGATATATTCCAGTCCGTTGGCAGCGGCAAAATCAACGTAATATTTGAAAGTTTCTGTGTTGCAGCCCGTTTCAAAATCCACCCCGCTCAGGTTCCATGCATTCCACCAGTCCCAGGCCACCTTGCCGGGCTTTACCCATGAAAAGTCCATTTCCGGGTTGGGGGCTTCACTGAGTTTGTAAACCAAATCGGTATCCAGCAATTCGGCATCATTGGTGGCTATTTTGAACACCCGCCAGGGAAATTCGCGTTCGCCCCTGCTTTCTGCCAAATAATTTGCACGCTCTTGTACTTTTAAGCTCAAATCACGATGACCTCCGGGGGCAGTAGATGTAGGGTATTTTGGAAAAGCAGCCCTTAAAACGTTGTTTTCTTCCGCTTTTCTCGACAAATAGGCGTGCGGATAGTCTTTCACATCCGCCTCGGTAATGCCGATTTTCATACCATTTTCAACAGCTATCAAAGCAGGTAAAACAGCGATAGAATCCTCCGGGAATTCAGAGATTTGATGATAGGAGTAAAAATCTTCATAACTACTCTCAAATGAATTCTCTCTGGGATGAGAAGCATAAATAGCGGTTCCTTCGGGCAAACGGAGGGAAAACTCCTCTGCTGTTACCGTAATTTCATCCCCAATGTCTGTGATAAATTTGTAAGCGAACCCTTCATCATAAACCCTGAACACCAGTGAAAACCGTGGGCGTTTCCTAAACTCGATCACCATTTCGTTATAATGATCTTTTATGACTGCCCGTTTCCCGTACAAAGGGGTAATTTCGGTATTCACCAAATGAATGCGGTTACGACGCACTTTGGCCTTTTCCCCCAGCACATCCCCGCTCCCTAAAGTCAAGCTGATGGGTGAAGGCAAAATCAGCGTTTCATCCTGATATTGGAGGGCATAAGTAATTTGATCGCCTACAGCAATGGTTACAGTCAGTTTTCCATCGGGCGACTGAACGGTAAGTTCTTTATTTTTTTGGGTAAGCCCTGTTGAAATTATTGTAAATAATAAGGTAAATTGAAGTAGAAAACGTTTCTGCATCGGTAGTTTCTTAAAATCTTAATCAGGGCGTGAAATTAGAAAAAAAATTTAAAGATCATCGATATCATATTCTGTAAAGCCCTCCCATTGCTTTCTATAAAATTGAGAGTAGTTAAGCTTAAGCATGTCTAAAAATTTTATTAAATTATTCAAAAAAGAATCATTTACTGTATTTGCCCGTAATTATTCAATAGGATTCATGCAGTTGATATGGAAAGTTTATGGACAAACCTCTGCTTTCCACCTTACTTTGTTATTAATTTATTAGCTTAATTTTCTTTACAATACATAGAAACCCATGCTATGATCACCAACAAAAGTTTATGGTATTTCGAGGAAGTTGACTTTATCAACCTGTTTTGCCCGCAAAAGATTGTAGCGTTAGAACATCACCTGAAAGATAAAGTCTATAATAAAGGGGATTTTATTTACTTTATTGATGAGCCTTCTGACTTCATGTATATCATCAAAGAGGGGCGTGTAAAAATTGGCGCTTATTCTGAAGATGGGAAAGAAATTGTAAAAGTTATACTTGCCCCCGGGCAAATGTTTGGAGAACTGGCACTGGCCGGTGAAGAAAAGCACAGCGACTATGCCCAGGCAATGGATGATGGCACCATCATTTGCCCAATGACCATTCAAGACATGAAAGACAGAATGGCTGATGACCAGGACTTAAGCCTGAGTATATTCAAAATGGTAGGAGACCGCATGCGTAAACTGGAAAGGCGTATAGAGTCGCTGGTATTCAAAGATGCCCGCACCCGGGTAATAGAATTTATCCGTGAACTGGCCGAAGAAAGAGGGCAAAAAGTGGGTTTTGAAACTATGGTAAAAAACCATCTGAAACACCAGGACATTGCAGCACTCACGGGCACTTCCCGACAGACGGTTACCACTATCCTCAACGATTTGAAAGAGAAAAACCTTATCAACTTCGACCGCCGGAAGATTTTGATCCGGGATATGGAGAAGTTGCGGTAGTGTTATTTACTCTGCCAGTTGCCTGTTCTTGAACAACGGGCAGCCGGAAACCGGCAACAGCCTAAATGACAACTAAATAGAATAAAGCTAGATTTTTACCTGAATGTCAATAAACAGACAAATTATTTCATCTAAATTCCATTAATTAGCTAAGGTAATCATAGGCGATTATTGGATTTGCAAAGGCCTTGGTTCAGTGCAAGCTGTAACTAAGGCTTTTGTTGTTTTGGGAGTTGTTCACAAATTCTACTTCATTATTCTGTGTAAGAAATTGTCGTTATTCCTCTTTTTTACAACATCTTCTCCCCTTTTAAATGAATCCCTACTTTCCAGCAAATTTTGTGTTTTTACCCCTATTCTTTTCATGCGAATCCGCTTTTTAGCTTTCTAAAGCACAGGCTTATCTATATCTATCCTAAAAATTATTTGTACTATTTATATATTTTTCCTACTTTTGATATGCATATCATCAATAAATTTAAATAAAATACATCTGTAAGGTTTTTCCATATAATGAAACACTTTCTCATCACTACCCTCAGCCTGGCCTTTAGCTTCAACTTGTATGCCCAGGAATTCCTCTCTGGAGAAGTAGCCTTTACCAACCACAAAATTATGGAAGGCAAGGTAGCCGTTGATTTCAAAACCAATACGGTAATTGTGAAGCAGGAAGAAGATTACCGGATTTTCCATGCCTCCATGATATCACAGGTATCCACCGTAGCCCCTAATGACGAACTGATTATTTATAAAACTTACCGGCACAAATCACCGGGTTTGCTCAACCGATGGGAAAGTAAACTCTTTGAAGTGGTTACTTTTGGGGAAATTGGTTTGCTCAAGCGGGGCATCGATTTTGCCACCACGGATGATGGAGACGGTTACACTATTTATGATTGGTACCTACAAGAAGAAGGACAAATCAAGTATATCAGGAACTTCAAGCGCCAACTCTTTGACCGCATGAACAACTACGGAGAGGAAGTGCTAGCGTACATGCAGTGCAGTGAGATTCAAAACATGCGCAATGGGGATGCCCTCTATCAAATTGTAAGTTACTACAACAACCTCTGCAATGGCCATCGTGCCGGGGAGGAATGGTTCCAGGTATCGTTGCCTGGTAGTGAGTAACACATAGTAACGCCTTTCATTGTAATAAAAAAGTTAACAAATACTAACCGATTTTTACCTGTTTTCACCTTAACAAAGACGTGGTTTTTCTTATCTTTACGAAAGAACAAGACTGTAATCTTACATGAAGTTTAAGAAAACACTAATTTTTTCGGCCATGGTGTTGGCTGTTGCTGGCACTTACTTTCTAACAACATCCTTACGACACCAAAAAGTAGACTTTAATAGTCAGGTGCGCCCCATTCTCAATAAAAATTGCATCACCTGCCACGGGGGCGTAAAAAAGCAGGCTGAGTTTAGCTTGTTGTTTCGTGAAGATGCTTTGCTGCCCAACGAATCGGGGTTGCCTGCCATTGTGCCTGGAAAACCGGAAGAAAGTGAACTCATTAACCGCATCACCCACCACGACCCGGAAGAACGCATGCCTCCGGAAAGTGACCCTTTATCCAAACAGGAAATTGAAGTGCTTACCCAATGGATTGAAGAAGGTGCGGAATGGGAAGACCACTGGGCCTACATACCTCCCCAACCCACCACACCTCCCGAAACCAGTTCAGATTGGACGAAAAATGATATTGACAAATTTATCCTTGCCCGCTTAGAGGAAGAAAAATTACAGCCTTCCCCACAAGCCGATAAAGGTACTTTGTTGCGTCGGGTCAGCCTAGACCTCACTGGCCTTCCTCCTACCCCGGACGAACTGGAGGCTTTTCTGCAAGATTCTTCTGCCAACGCTTACGAAAAAGTGGTAGACCGTCTGTTGGCTTCTCCTCACTACGGTGAACGTTGGGCCAGCATGTGGCTCGATCTGGCCCGATATGCCGATTCTAAAGGCTATGAAAAAGATGACTATCGCTCCATCTGGAAATACCGTGATTGGGTTATCAACGCTTTTAACCAGGACATGCCGTATGACCAGTTTACGATAGAACAACTGGCCGGAGACCTGCTGCCCAACCCTACAGAAGACCAACTTATCGCAACGGCATTTCACCGAAACACCATGAACAATGACGAGGGCGGAACCGACAATGAAGAATATCGTGTTGTAGCGGTCATCGACAGGGTAAATACTACCTGGGATGTGTGGCAGGCTACTACCATGAGTTGTGTTCAATGCCACAGCCATCCGTACGACCCTATCCGAAATAAGGAATATTATAAGTTCATGGCTTTTTTAAACAACACAGCAGATGCAGATGTCCCCAGCGAATCACCTACGTTGAAAATCTTTACTGAGGAAGAAGACCAACAGCAACTCAATACAATTCAGCGTTGGGTTAGCAATAATGCGGCCATTGAGCAGGAAGAAGAAAATGAAAAAACAGTAAATTATTATACCCAACTGATAAAAATTACCGAACCAAAAATTCACCCTGAAAAATTTGATTTGGTAGAAAAGGGCTCTGACAATGCCGGGGTACGCATCAGTGTGGATGATGGCGGATATGCCCGGGCAAAAGGTATTCCCCTGGAAGGGAAGCCTGCCCTGCTCATCAAATATTCCTCTGAACATGCCTGCGGAAAAGTAGAAATCAGGATTGATAGTTTAAAAGGCCCCCTGCTTGGAGCACTACACATTCAAAAAACCAATGGTAATACCATTGCCTCAGTAGATGTAGAACAGATAAAAGGTAAACGCGACCTCTACTTTATCTTTAAAAATCCCGGTGCCGAAGGAAGGGTTGCTAACATTGAATGGCTATTGTTCTACGATCCCCTGCCTGGGGCGGACCAACCAGGGTACATTAATGCACAAAAAGCATTTTTAAGCCTGCTCAATGCAGATAATACAATACGCACCCCGGTTTTAGTAGAAAACCCAAAAAACTATGCCCGAAAAACGCATGTACTGGAGCGTGGCAACTGGCTGGTGTATGGAGAACAGGTACAGGCCGGTGTACCTGAAAGTTGGAATGCATTACCCCAAAAGGAGGAACCTTATACTCGCCTGGATATGGCCCGTTGGCTCATGAGTGAAGAGAACCCGCTCACAGCCAGGGTGATGGTCAACCGCCTCTGGGGGCGCCTGTTTGGCATTGGCATCGTAGAAACTGAAGAAGATTTTGGAACGCAGGGGTTCTATCCCTCCCATCCCGAATTGCTAGATTGGCTGTCCATAAAGTTTTCTCAGGATTATGATTGGAGCATGAAAAAATTGCTCAAGCTCATGGTTATGTCAGCCACTTACCAGCAGTCATCCAAAATTAATCCTGACTTACTGGAAAAAGACCCTGCCAACAGGTGGCTTGCCCGTGGTCCCAGGGTGCGGCTAACCGCTGAGCAGGTTCGTGACCAGACTTTAGCCGTAAGCGGATTGCTATCTGACAAAATGTATGGCGCCAGCGTAATGCCTCCGCAGCCGGAGGGCATCTGGCAAGTGGTTTACAGCGGTAAAAAATGGGAAACCAGTGAAGGGGAAGATAAATATCGCAGAGGGTTGTATACTTACATCCGGCGTACCAGCCCTTACCCTTCCATGATTTCATTTGATGCCCCCAGTCGGGAATTTTGTGTCACACGCAGGATTCGTACCAATACACCCTTGCAGGCTTTGATTACCCTGAACGATCCGGTATTTATTGAAGCCTCCAGAGCCTTAGCTACAAGTATGAGGGAGAATGAATCCGCCGTGCCTGCCATGATTCAGAAAGGGTATACCAAAGCCTTGTTAAAAAAACCCGACATAGAAACATTGGCTTCACTAGAGGAATTATATGCCGAGTCTGTACGTTATTATGAGCAAAACCCGGATGAAATAATTGAAATGGCTGGTAAACAGGACAAAGCACTTGCTGCCATGACCGTAGTAGCTAATGCTATCCTTAACCTGGACGAATTTGTTACCAAAGTGTAAAAGTGACTTTCTAACCGGGCTGCCGGCGCAGTCGCTACTTCCGTTTCCAGCAGATAACGTGAAGTCTCCTGCGGAAGCCTCCACTGAAAAGTAAAGGGAAATAAAAAATTTGCTTTACCAATATAATACATCATTAACAATATGGATTTACTACAAGAAGCACGGAACGAAATTCTACAATTTGAAACCCGTCGTCATTTTTTAAAAAAATGCACTTCTGGCCTCGGAGCCATTGCCCTGGGGTCATTGATAGGCTGCGACCCTTTTGCAGCATTTTCTAAAAAAATCAACGCTTCTACTGATCCATTGTCTTACAAATTACCGCATTTTGCGCCGAAAGCCAAACGCATTATCTACCTGCACATGGCAGGTTCCCCTTCCCAACTGGAGCTTTTTGATTACAAGCCTGAACTGCACAAGCTGGATGGTAAAGATTGTCCTCCATCATTTCTGGAAGGAAAAAGATTTGCGTTTATTCAGGGTGTACCCAAAATGCTTGGTCCCCAGGCTACTTTCAAACAACATGGAGAATCGGGTGCTATTGTTTCTGAAAACCTGCCTTATTTTAGTCAGGTAGTAGATGAAACGGCTATTCTCAAAGCCATGCATACTGATGAGTTTAACCATGCCCCAGCCCAATTGCTCATGCAAACGGGCAGCCCCCGTTTAGGCCGTCCCAGCATGGGTTCCTGGGTCACGTACGGGTTAGGCTCAGAAAACCAGAACCTGCCTGGCTTTATCGTGCTGGTATCTGGTGGAAAAACGCCTTCTGCGGGTAAGAGTGTATGGGGTTCCGGTTTTTTACCTACAGTATATCAGGGCGTACAGTGCCGTTCCGATGGTGACCCGGTATTATACGTATCCAACCCTGATGGCATGAACCGTGACCTGCGCCGCAAATCATTGGATGCCATTAATAAAATTAACAAAAAGCAGTATGAAGAAATGGGCGATCCGGAAACGTTGACGCGTATTTCACAATACGAAATGGCTTTCCGCATGCAAATTTCAGTGCCGGACGTGATGGATATTAGCCAGGAACCGGAGTACATCCATAAAATGTATGGCACAGAGCCGGGGAAAGGATCTTTTGCCAATAACTGCCTGCTGGCCCGCAGGTTAGCCGAACGTGATGTACGCTTCATCCAGTTGTTTCACTGGGGATGGGATACCCACGGCGATTCGGCTACCAATGGGCTCAATGAGGGTTTCAAAGATCGCTGCAAAGAAGTAGACCAGCCCATGAGTGCCTTAATTCAGGATTTGAAACAAAGAGGACTGCTTGATGACACATTAATTGTTTGGGGCGGTGAATTTGGGCGCACGCCTATGCAGGAAAACCGGGGCGGACGTGAAATGCCGTTCAAAGGGCGCGACCACCACACCGAAGCTTTTACCATGTGGATGGCTGGCGGTGGCATAAAACCTGGCATAACCTATGGGGAAACAGACGAATTAGGCTACTTTGGCACCAAAGACCGGGTACATATCCATGACTTGCAGGCTACGATCCTTCATTTGATGGGCATGGACCACGAGCGCCTCACTTATCACTTCCAGGGGCGCGATTTCCGGCTTACTGATGTGCATGGGAAAGTGGTTAAGGATATTTTGGCATAAAAAAAGCGATGCCTTTTTCATTACAAGGCATCGCTTTCAAAATATACTTTTCTTAATCTTTAAAACAACTTCAAGCCCAGGCTAAAGAGCCATTGGTTGTTGCGCATATCGGTATCAAAACTTTCATTCCCAATATCAATTTCATCACTCAGGTTACTCAGCCCTCCTTCATACCGCACATCAAAAGTGAGCTTTCCGATGTCAAGTCCAACACCAGCCTGAAAACCAACCGTGGCATTTTGATAATTGCTCTTTACTTCATCAACTGTCCCTTTACTTCGGGCATCTTCACTGAGGATAAGGCTAAAAGCCGGCCCTGCATTCACACGTAATAGTTTTGCAAACCGCATTCCTGCCAAAATAGGCAAGTCTAATTTATTATAATTCAACTCAGCCACCTGGTCCAGGTTTCCTCCAGCATTATCGGTATATTTTACCTCACCGCCTGTAGAAGTAAATGTTAATTCGGGCTGCACATAAAACCCGGCAATCGTGATACGGGAAAACAAACCGGCATGAAATCCAACACTGGCGTCGCCTGAAGCAACCTCTTGCACATCATCTAGTTTAATACTGGAACTACTAATGCCGACTTTGGGGCCTAATGTAAATATCTGTCCAAAAACAGTACTTGTTGTAAATGCAAGCACAAGCATAACCATTAATTTTCTCATAGGGATTAATTTTTGTTTTACCAATTTAAAATGATGGCCTTCATACAGGCCAGATAAACACAACACTTTCACATGCTAACGCAGCATAAAAAGTATTATTGGCATTATTGTCAAAAATCATACCCTAAAGTAAGGAAGAATCGGGGCTTGCCTACAATATTATCTTCTATTGGGTAAGCAATATCAAATTTCAGATAGTATCCCAGCAGCACAGTTCTTACTCCACCACCATAACTCATGAGCCAGGGGTTTTTGAAGTTTTGGAGTTCTACCCGAAATGGCCCACCATCTTCTATGATTTCGGTATTCAGGCTGTTTTTCTCATTGAAAGGACTATTGCCCGTCCAGGAAGACCCAACATCATAGAAACCGATAAATTCAAGATTTCTGAAGAAATTGGAGGCAATCGGCCCCCGGAAGAAGTAGCGAATTACAGGAAAACGTAATTCAGCCGTGAAGGTAAGTACACTGTTTCCATTAAATTTATTATAGTTGAACCCCCGCAGAGGCACATAATCAACAAACAAGATATCACTATTATCCACATTGTTATTGATAGCCAAAGGGTCGCCTTCACGGGTGCGGTCTGTTTTATTAAACAGCCAGTTGTCCATTCCTCCCAAAAGGTATTTTTTAGGGCTGTTACCGAAAAAAGTACCGTAATAAAGCCGGGAGGCAAAGATAAACTCCCGGTGGATTTTCTGATAATTCCGAATATCTACTGAAATGTTGCTAAAACTTTTCTGCGCATCGTCTAATCCCTGATAGTGTGTAAACATGGCCTTTGCCCGCGTTCCTTCGTATAAGTTTAGCCCACCGACAAGCGTGTTATCAAAAACAATACCCCCCTTCAGTCCGGCATAGTTGAAAAAGCTCTCACTTTCAGGAGGTGCACCTGGGCGTATTGAATTTGGGTTAAGGTCGTAAAACTGTGTATTGGCATAAAAAGGATTGAGTTCGAACCGGGTAGTTACGTTCACGGGTAATGAGGCTCCCACTTCAAACTGATTCAAGATATATTTATGCGTAGTCAGATCGCTCGATGACTCCAGATAAACTCCATCCCGTTGATACCTGGCCCTGTAATCAATCCGGTTTTTAAGGAATTGGTATTCTGTAAAAATAGTAGAGCTACGCAAATCGGTCATAGCCAGAATTCCCCCATAGAACTTATGGTTTTCCAGCATATCGTTCATTTGCGCTTCGATCAGGAAACCAAACCCACGCAAGGGATCAATGGCCAGAGAAGTAACGATATTATCAGCGCTGAAGCGCGTTTCATAAGGCAATGGCCCATAAATTTTTGTTTCCTTTTGCAGCCTTCTGTACCTTGACAAGAATGAGTTTGAGCTGGTTTCCCTGGGTTCGGCTCCATCCGCAAAGTTGTAGTTGCGTGTGTTGATGTCGCTGGTATCGCTGCTAAATGTATAATTATCTGTATTGATTATATCATTTGGACTCGTGTCAAAGACATAATTGTCGGTATCAATAATATCTGGATCATCCGGCAGAGCGGGTTGCTGCTCAGGAATGGTATCCGTCACAGCTAATTCATCCTTAACCTCTAATAAAGAATCCGCGTCCAGTATCAAATTCTGACCGATGCTTAGCGTATCACTTTGGTTGATTCCAACCTGCGTACTATCAGCAACAGGGGACATTACATTACCATTAAAATCAACTATTTGCCCCTGCTCTCCAAGTGTATTCTCTTCTTTATCCTTTTGTTGGTTTTTCTGCCTGTTTTTGGCAATTCTCTGGGAAATCACTTTGACCTGCAATGCCTGCTCACGCTGAGTTTTAGGGGTAAATATATTTTTGTCCAAATCATAATCCTTCAAATGATAAACGTGGTCTTTACCATTAGAAAGCATAACATATGCAATGCTACCGGTTTCAAAATGGACATCGTAATCTTTAATACTGATACCCTGGTCAGATACCTGATGGAACAAGCTGTCATACAAGTTATACTTATAAATATTATAGATGCCCCGCTGATCGCTCAGGTAATAAATGGTTGATTCGTCTTTGGGCACCGGGTTAATATCACGGCTGATGGTATTGGTAACCCGGGTAAGGAGGGTATCGGTTGCATCTAAATCATAAATAAAAATATTGAAATTATCATTTATATCTTCACTGAGTTCAATCTCAGAAGCTTTCGTATTGACAGTATAGATGATAGAATCATTAGGCCTGTTGCTGCTAAAGACAATGGCATCGGTGCCCGGAATAAACTTAGGGTGGATATCATCATAAATATCATTACTCAACCTGGTGATCACATTCCTGTCGGGGTTATACAAAAACAAATCATTCTTTCCACTGTAGTCGCCGCTCAATATAGCCAGGCGGCCATTGTCATTGAAAGAAAAATCTTTAACCTGGTTAAATTTCACCAGCTTTTTCTGTTGCTTTCTTCCATTGTTCCGGTTATACATCCACAGGTGGTTTTGTCCTCTTTTTGTGCCAATGATCCCCAATACATTATTGTTGCGCCAACTCAGCAAAGGCACATCATAATCTATTTCCTGGTTGATTACCTTATACCCTCCGATATGTACCGTTTTATCTTTTCCGTTTTGCAGGTTTCTGATACGTACTTTGTATTTACCCTTATAGTTCTCGGAATAGGCCAGAAACTTTCCATCCGGACTAATCCTGACTTTATTGTACACATAATCTTTTTTGTTCTTTTTCCGCAAACGGTGGTCCCGCACAGGAAAAGTGTAATTCTCTTGCACCTGAAGTGCCATCTCATAATAATAATCTTCCCACTGTTTGATAAATAATTTGTACGGTACGCCCAGTGTATTCACTATACTGTTTTCTTCATTACGAATAATACGGGTCAGGTTCAGAATATTGGAGATGCTACTCTTCCCATAACGTTCGGCAATAAAATTCCAAACCGACTGCCCCACCAAAGCAGATTCTTCATCTGAAAATTTGGAGAGTTTGATATTCTTTTCTGTAAGAAAAAGATCCCGCATGAAATCATCCATCTCTATACTCCATCCTTTGGCAATATAATGGGCAGCTCCTTTGATAAACCATGAGGGCAAACTCAATAGATACGCACTCTGGAACATATCAGTGAGGCTACCTCCAAACATCATATCATTGATGAGCATATTGGAGATATCCAGTACCAATTCGTCCTTGAAAGTTTGCATATTGCCCGTATAAGCCACTTCTACCTGCGATTTTACAAAATTCGTTTGGCCACCAATGGTAAAAGGGTTATCGTTTACGCCTACATTGCTTTGCTGCAAATCGTGAATAGCATTATAAAGAAATATTTTGGTTTTGGAATAAGGGGCATATCCGATGGCATCGGTAATCCGCTCAAACTCTTCTTCCAGAAATTCGGCAGCAATCCGGGCTGTTGCTTCTCCCCCATCGTAAAAGTAAATGTCAAAATTATCCGAGCTAAAATACCTCCAGTTGAAACTCTTATACTGTAACCGGTTTTTGCCAAACTGATTCTGGGCAGATTGAGCAAATGCAGCTACGCCCATCACCATGATGAGAATAACTGATAAAATATGTTTTTTTCTATTCATAATCATTGTGCTGTAGCCGAACAATAATCCTCAATAAATCTATCAATATTAATTGCTTTGTCTAATGTCCCTTCCCCTTCCAGGAAAGCTGCAAATTGCCTGGCAAAATATGGCGCTAAAGATACCCCTTTAGAACCAAAACCATTAAATACTCCCAAAGGTTTGTATTCAGGATGTAAACCTATCATGGGCCTTCTGTCTTTGGTAGCAGGCCGTACGCCTGCATCCTGTCCAACAACCTCATAATTTAGTTTGAGCAATGCCTCCAGTTTTTCACACAAATAGCTTTTTGCTTTCTGTGTTATATCAGAGCTTAAATCTTTATGCTCATAAGTAGCCCCCACTTTATACAACCCGTTGTAGAACGGCAAAACAAAAACACCCCTGTTTAAGATTACGGGTATTTGGACTGACAACTTTATGTATAACACTTCACCTTTTACCAAACGAAATGGCAACCAGCCAAAGTAAGGGTTCGCCCTCCCGGCCGATCCATCACAAAAAATAATTTTTCGGGCGTAGCACCCATTATATTGAATATGATCGTCGTGAATATCAAGTAAGTTTTCTGAAAAATTATGCTTTTCAAAAACACCTTGTTTCTCCAAATATTCCCGGTAAGCCCCGACTAATTGCGGTAAGTCAACATAACCAGATTGCCGAAGCATAAGCCCCCCCATTTCATCGTATGCATCCTTTTCAAACACGGGTTGATCAGATACATACTCAACGTAAGGAGCAAACTCCTTATTGTCGCCTTTGGGTATCCATTCGTTTTGTTCACGTACAGAAGAAAACGGACGATAAATGTTTTTTTTATATAAAAATTGCGTTTCCAGTAGCTGCTCGAGCTCTTGGTAGCAAGCGTGTAAATAAGGAAAAAGTTCATCGGCCCTCCATGTTTTTACCATTGCACGGCCTGTTACCGGATTAAAAATACCCGCAGCGGCATACGAAGCCGTTTGCTGATGGGCTGCACCCAGTTGGACTGCATCAAGTATCTTAATTTTGCTGCCCCTTTTCAGTAAATGATAAGAGAGCAAAGTGCCTGCCAATCCCTGGCCAACGATCAAATAATCAACTTCCTTCATTAAATTAAATGCAAGTAATTTTGAATATTCTGCATTATCAGTTCTATTTTGTAATTTACAAAAATTTTTCAGAAGAATATTGTACTGTAACAGACACTAATTTAGTTTATAGTTTTTTGTTTTCTGTTTTTAGTTTCCAGTTGCCTGTTACCAGTTATCGTGCAGGTAAACGGGGAACTGGCAAACCTAAACCCCAGCCCGCTTTGTCAATTCGTTCATACGTTCCCAATTTTTTTACTTTGTGCAACCTGATGTGTGGTTGTATTGGATTGGTATTCATCGCAAAAAATGAGTTAGCCATTGCCGCTTATTTAATTTGGATTGCTGCTGCCCTTGACTTTGCCGATGGCCTGGCGGCCCGCGCACTCAAAGCTTATTCTGACATAGGCAAGCAGCTCGATTCTTTGGCTGATATGGTTAGTTTTGGTGTATTGCCTGCTTATATCATGTTTGCGCTAATCAACGCCCGCTCATCCCACGAATTGTTACCATATGTTGCTTTCCTGATTGCAGCCTTTTCAGCCCTCAGGCTGGCGAAGTTTAATATAGACACCCGCCAGACCAATGCCTTTATTGGCGTGCCTACGCCTGCCAATGCCTTGCTCATCAGCAGTTTGCCCCTGATTGCCGGGCATGCAGTTTATGTGGAGTGGTTTCAGTTTTTATACAATCCCTGGGTATTGATTGCCCTTACCCTCACTCTTTCTTACCTGCTCATCGCCAATATTGAATTACTTGCTTTTAAATTCAAAAATATGGCATGGAAAGGGAACGAAGCGCGTTATATATTTATGATAATGACCGTGCTGCTGTTTGCCTTCCTGGGCATTGCAGCCGTGCCGATAATTTTTGTATTGTATTTAATAGTTTCCAGTTTGAAGTTTTTAGTTAAAAAACAAGACCGAAGACCGGAGACAGAAGACCGAAGTTAAAAATTTCTTCGTCTTCCATCTCCGGTCTCCAGACCTAGGTTTCAAACAATAAACTGGAAACATCAAACTAATCACTAAAATGGCCAAAGTAAAAACCGTATATGTTTGTCAGAACTGTGGGGTAAGCTCTCCCAAATGGCAGGGGAAATGCCCTTCTTGCGGGGAATGGAATACGTTTGTAGAAGAGGTGATCCGCCCGGAAGATAAATCTGCCCCGGACTGGCGAAAACAAAGCAGCGAGGGTTCGGGGAAAACAGCACGCCCCAAAGCACTCGCTGAAATTTCTTACGAAAAAGAAGCTCGCATCCAAACGTTGGATGAAGAACTCAACCGGGTGCTGGGCAGTGGTATTATGCCCGGCTCTCTGGTGTTGATTGGGGGCGAACCCGGTATCGGTAAATCTACCCTTCTTTTGCAAATAGCCCTTCTTCTCAAAACAAAAGTGCTATACATATCAGGGGAAGAAAGTGAGCAGCAAATCAAGATGCGGGCTGAACGGATGAAAAACCACCCGGTCCTCAGCAAAGCTTCTACAAACGCTGAATGCTACATATTGGCCGAAACTTCTACCCAGCAAATTTTTAAGCAAATTGAGATGCTGGAACCCAGCCTGGTCATTGTAGATTCTATCCAGACGCTGCAATCGGCTTACCTGGAATCGGCCGCAGGGAGTGTATCGCAGGTGAAGGAATGCACAGCTGAACTCATCCGCTTTGCCAAAGAAACGAATACGCCGGTTTTCCTGATTGGACACATCAACAAAGAAGGCAGCATCGCGGGGCCTAAAGTACTGGAGCACATGGTAGACACGGTGTTGCAGTTTGAAGGCGACCGCCACATGACCTACCGCATTTTGCGCACCATCAAAAACCGTTTTGGCTCTACTTCCGAACTGGGTATTTACGAAATGCAGGATGTGGGCCTGCGGGAAGTTTCCAATCCTTCCGAAATCCTGATCTCACAACGGGAAGGCGACCTGAGTGGCATCACCATTGGTGCCACCATGGAAGGAAACCGCCCGCTGCTGATAGAAGTACAATCGCTGGTAAGTTCGGCTACCTATGGAACACCCCAGCGCAGCACCACGGGCTACGATGCCAAACGGTTGAATATGCTACTGGCTGTGCTGGAAAAAAGAGGGGGCTTCCGCCTGGGCGCACAAGATGTATTTCTGAACATTGCCGGAGGGCTGAAAGTGGAAGACCCGGCCATTGACCTGGCGGTGTGTGTGGCACTGGTTTCTTCTTATCTGGACATTTCTATTTCTAACCGCACATGCTTTGCTGCCGAAGTGGGCCTGGGAGGGGAAGTAAGGGCAGTCAACCGCATTGAAAACCGCATCATGGAAGCAGAAAAGCTGGGATTTGAAGAAATTTTCATCTCAAAATTCAATATGAAAGGCGTAGACAAAAAGAAATACAAAATTAATATACATGGCTTCGGAAAGTTGGAAGAAGTATTTGCAAAAATTTTTCAGCAATAAGTATAAAAAATTTCATTTTCCACACCACATTAGCACTAAAATTGAAATGCGTTTTTTATAAATGTAAATGTGTGAAAATTGGAAAATTTTTTTGTAGAAACCCTCAGTATTACCCCGGCAGTTTTTAATTACTTTCTCCTGCCGTTATTGATATTTCTGGCCCGGATAGGCGATGTTACTTTTGCTACCATGCGGGTGGTGTTCATTATGAACGGGTCCAAAAAGCTGGCCACTTTGGTTGGTTTTTTTGAAGCTATCATCTGGCTGGTTGCCATTGGGCAAATTATGCAAAACCTAAGCAATTTTTATTCATACCTGGCTTATGCCGCAGGTTTTGCCACTGGCACTTATGTGGGCATGTACATTGAAGAAAAAATAGCCATGGGCCGGATGATTGTCCGTATCATTACACGCACGCCCACCAATGAGCTTATCGAATGGCTGCATGAAAATGGGTACCGTTTCAATACAGTAACGGCCGAAGATAATGACGGAAATACCAACATATTATTTACCGTCGTGAAACGGGCCAACCTGGATATGCTTTTATCTGCTATCCGGTATTTTCAACCCGAAGCTTTTTATACGGTGGAAGGTGTGAAAAAGGTAAGTGATGATGAAATCAAAATTAATGAAGGGGAAAAAGCGGGTTTTCCCATGCGTATGCTTACTTTGAACAGAAGGTAGTTTTAGGTGCTGGGTGCTGGGTGCTGGGTGCTGGGTGCTGGGTGCTGGAAATAAAAAACCAGCATCCAGCATCCTTCTATTTATAAGCTGTCAATAAAGAATAGGTTTGTAGTTTTCCTTTTTCGTCATAGGTAGCTGTTTTTACTACACCTATGTCTTCAGCTATCCACTCGGTATTACTGAACAATCTCTTTTTTCCCATGCCCATCATCTTCATTTCAGATTCCATGTCGTAGGTAATTTTATAACAATCAAAAGTACCGGCCGGGGTAGTAATACTTTCTTTTCCTGCCACTTTTCGGTTGATGATATTGATTTTGATATCGGTCAGGTTCATATCGCCCCCGCCCATTTTCACCTTCATGGAAACAGAGCCGTCGGGCAGGGCATCGCCCACGCTCAGGGAAGCAGGCATTTCCAGATAATCCCCTTCAAACTGCACTTCCATATCCTGGTAAGCCGAAAGCATTTCTGAAGGCACAAAACGTTCCATATCCACCCTCAGTTTGTTGTCTTCGCAAATCACTTCAAATTCACCTTCGTGCAGTAGTTTATCCTTTTTATCATAGAGTTGGGTATGCACTGTGGCCTGGCTGGCATTGCCCTGTTCTGTAATTCCGGTAATCTTATTCACCGATTTCCCCTGCTCTTTGTCTTTATCGTTGTATGAAGTCATTTCAAACTCGGCGCCTTCTTCAAAGCGGTAAAAATTGGCATCACATTGGGCAAAAGAATAACTGAAGCCTATGAGGGCAACACTGATGGTAAGAAGTAGTTTTTTCATGGTTGTTTACATTTCTAATTGGTATGCTGATTGTAACATTAATCTACTAAGATATGCATTTTTTTGTTTTTATAGCGTTGGTTAAAACCGGCAATGCCTTGTAACCCGCCTGTGTGTATTGCCAAAATGGTGCTTCCCGTTTTAAAGAAACCCTGTTTTGTCAAAGCAAAAATGCCATACATCATTTTTCCGGTGTAAACTGGGTCTAGCTGAATGCAAAAACGTTGTTTAAAATCATTGATGAAATCTACCAGTTCTGAAGTAGCCTTTGCATATCCGCCAAAATGAAAGTCGGTAATGAGCTCAAAGTTTTGGTATTTCTTCCCCGAATAATTTAACGTTAATTGGTCAACCTCACCTTTCAAAAAGTCACCCCCTTTCAGCGCCGGAAAGCCTAAAACCCGACTTTTCCCTGCTAAGCTGGCTACGATACCAGCCAATGTGCCGCCTGTGCCACAACTGCAACAGATGTAATCATATTGGGGTAAACCCCTGGCAATTTCGGTACAGCCTTTTACAGCTAAAGCATTGGTACCGCCTTCTGGCAAGAGAAAAAAATCACCAAGCTGTTGATGCAAATGATTGATAAATTCAGCAGATTCTTTATACCGGTAATCTTCACGGCCCACATAATGCAGGTGCATGCCCTGCTCTGTAGCAAATTGTAAAGTAGGGTTCAGCGGCAACGTTTCTTCCCCTCTGATGATACCAATGGTTTGCAAGCCAAACTCCTTTCCGGCGGCTGCTGTAGCATGAATGTGATTGGAAAAAGCCCCGCCAAAAGTGAGCAATGTATGATACCTCTGCGATTTGGCAGTTTCCAGATTGTATTTGAGCTTTCGCCATTTATTACCTGAAATGTGTGGGTGCAGCAGGTCTTCCCGCTTGACAAAAAGCTGCAACCCTGCCTGGTTAATTTCCGGCGCATTTACAGGTTGGACCGGAGCTTCTATCATATCAATTCCACACTGATTTGATAACATCCAAATCCACTCCCAAAACCTCAATAGCAATGTCATTTAAAGCGTCTTCACTGCCCATAAAATGAAACGTAGTGTGGGTATGCGTGAGGGACTGCCCGGGCGATAATGCGGCTGCCGGAGAAGAGCTTTCCAGTTCGTAAAAAGGCCCCATCTGGCTGCCATCATCCAGCGGCCCGTCGTTGTAGGCATTGACAGCATCACCACCGTATGGATTTTCCTGCATTTCCCACATTGAGTTCACATAGTTTGGGTTGTCTGCGGGCAAATCATATTTTACAATCGTGAGCACCTTGTTTTCTGCATCATAACTTCCCAAAATGGGTTTGGCGCGTTGGGGCAATACGCCTATTTTGCTTCTGTACTTTCCATCTCCTTTGAAAAAGATGGTGCTGTCTTTGATTACCAGCCTGTCTTCCGGTACTTTGCCAAAATAAGCGTCATTGAGCAAGGGCAAGTCAGCATCTACCCCCTCCTTTTTCAATGGAACGATGATGGTGGTAGCCAGTGATGGCTGAAACATACCCAAAATCCATACAGACAGCAAACCTGTTTCTTTTGTCCAGGGTTCATCGCCAGCGTTGGTAATCTTGTTGACCGAACTGAAAGCCACCAATTGCGCCTCATTATCAGGCGAAACTCCCAATAAATCAGCAATTTGGTTTGTGTCCAACAACCTGACTGTCCGGTTTACTTCCACTTCAAACCCAGTTCCGGAATAATTGAGCAAAGAAAAACTTTTAGCAAATGTAGCCTCTTTTTCCGATTGACTGACAACATTAAAAGGTTCCGTATCAATGGGCGCAGGAGTATACCAGTTGGTAAGCGTAAACTCAGTATCAGGTTTAAAGAAAATGGAATACTGCCCCCCTTCAGGCCCCATCCAAAAGCGGTCTTCCCCACCAAAGGCGTTCATGTGTTCGGTAAACTCCTGACTGGCAATCAAATCGTGGTTAATCCACCCGAAACTTTTTCCCTGTTTTCCCGCAGCCGTGCTGGTCATCACCCGCCCCTGGTAATCGGGACTGACTATTACCTGCGCGCTGCTATCAGCATTGCTTAATACCACCAGGTTATCCTGATATTTTTTCAGAAAATTAAGGTCATGTCCAAAAGTGCCTTTAGCATGTTGCTCTTCAGATTTGGTGACATCGTTTTGTGATTTTTTTTGCATACAGGATGGAAGGGTTAGGATTAAGAAAAATGAATATAATTGAAGAAAAATTTTACAACTTTTCATAAATATTTTTGAGGTTAATTTTGAATGCTAGTTTCTAAAGATTCAATATTTTGTAAATCTTTTAACCGTCTAATTTAGCTTTTTTTGGGTAAAAGATGACATAATAAACATTTTGATTTTCATCTTCACAAATACTTTTCAGCAATGGAAACTGCCTGCCGCCCGTAATGCCCGCCAAACAAATAATAATGGTTCAACACATGGTACAACATGTACAAATCGCTGCGTTCCTCCCACTCGGGTGGTAAAGGATAGGCTTCCTGATACGCGTTCCATACCCTTTCTGAAAACCCGCCAAACATGCGCATCATGGCCAGGTCAAACTCCCGGTCGGCATAGTAGCTGGCCGGGTCAATCAAAGCAGGCCCTTCCGAAGAATACATGTAGTTGCCCGACCACAAATCACCATGGTTCAGGGCAGGCGTCGGCCGGTGGCCTATCAGTTCGGGCAAGCGTTCAATCAGTTTCTCATAAATTTGTGATTCCTTTTTACCCAACCCTCTGTTTTTTTGAATAAGTTTGATAAGGTACCCAATACGCTGGTTGCCAAAAAAATCTACCCAATCAAGGTTCCATCGGTTATCCTGGGGTGTGGCACCACAGTAATTGTCATGATAGAAACCAAACTTTTCATGGCGGTATTTATGTAGTTCTGCCAATCCCTGCCCCAAAACTTCATCTTGTTTACTGCTGCTTTCTGTAGGGGGAGATAGAAAATCTGTAATTAGCAAACCAGGTGCTTCAACCTGAATTTCAGTTTTAACAAATACCCGGGGAATTTTCAGTGTAGTACTTGCTTTGCCCAGTTCTTCCAAACACTCCGCTTCCCGCAGAAATAAATCTTTTGGGCCATTGGCATTCCATTTCACAAAAAAATCACCCTCCGAGGTAGAAAGATGGGAAGCATGATTGATACACCCGCCTCCCAGGGTTTCCACATTATTTATTTTTACTGAAGCGCCTATTGCCACTTCCAGATGTTGAAGCAAAAGGTTTTGAATACGTTCATCCATTATCGTTTGGTAATTTGTTGTTCTTTTTAACCATAAAAAGAGTAGGCAGTTGGCAGTGGCAGTAGGCAGTTTGTGCATGCTACTGCTACTGCTACTGCTACTGCTACTGCTACTGCTTAAAAGTAAATATACACTTCCGGTCAAAAAAACTTGTAGGTAATAAATTTGCACATACTCCGTTGTATTTCAACCATTTAAGCCGCAATTTCAGGGTTTATTACTGCAGATTTACTTTTTTATTGTCTATTACCAATGGCATCGGGCAGAACACACGTATCAGCAACGGTATTGCTTACCCCCCTCACCGCTTATGGTGCCTGGGAAGCAACAGGTGGCAATGAGGCCATGACAGCCATCGCCGGCGTAGGTTGCCTGAGTGGCATTTTTATCAGCCCCGACCTGGACTTATCGGGCAAAACAATTTCTGAATCTTTATTGAACAAATGGATCATTGGGGCTGGCTGGCTATGGATGCTCATCTGGTACCCTTATGCCAAGCTCTCAAAGCACCGGGGTTGCAGCCACGTACCCATCATTGGTACTTTGGGGCGCATCATTTATTTGGGCATTTTTTATATAGGCTTGCATTGTATTCTTCATCATTACTATGCCACCGATTTGCTCGTGTGGCCCCAACTCTACTGGCCCCAACTTCTCATCTTTGCAGGCGGACTCACCGTGTCAGATTTCGGGCACTGGGTGCTGGACAAATGGTGACAAGCCCACAAAGCCTTTCCCTATATAGTGTAATACTTACTTTTTTATCGAATTGTTATTTTTTAACCGGGATATACGGAATAAATTAGCAGATAAGGGAAAAAACTTTGTTTTCCTGAAAAAAATAACTAACTAGGAAAACAAGTTTCTGATAACATGAGCATTCACAATGCACCCATATCCCATGATGACGCTGATGCACTCTGGAGGCAATTCAAAGCCGGAAGTGAAACAGCCTTTTATCAAATTTACGACAAGTACATTGACCCCCTTTACAACTATGGCGTAAAATTCACCAGAGATTATGGGCTGGTAGAAGATTGCATTCACGATCTGTTTATCAGCCTTTGGGAAAACAGGAAAAATATTGGAAACGTACAGCACCCCAAATATTATCTGTACATATCGCTCAGGCGTAAAATCATCAGGAGTGAACAACGAAAGAAAAAGTACCTGGCAGAAAATGAAGAAGTAGAAAAATTCTCATTGCGCATTTCTGATTCTGTAGAAGACAAAATTATTCTGGAACAATCTGTTGCTGACCGGGCCAGCAATCTGGCTAAAGCCATTGACAGCTTATCGGCACGGCAACGTGAGATTATTTTTTTAAAGTATTATGAAAATTTCTCTTCTGAAGAGATTGCTACCGTCATGACAATCAATATAGAATCAGTGTATAAGCTTTCTAACAAAGCCCTGAAAGCTATCAGAAACCTGATAAAAGAAGGGGTTATCTTTATCTCAATAAGCTTTATCTTCCTGCTAACAGCTTTCCTGTAGTACCCACCAGCTCTTCTTAAAAGAAATCTAATAATTACCCTTATTTGTTGCAAAGCCCAACACAATCCTCCTTTATTCTTGTGTAAATCACAATTCTATTAAAATAGTTTCAGTATACAGGGAAGATTCACCTTTTCTTTTTCTCTTAATATTACAAAGCAACCTAATTTATCAATGAGCGAAAGAGAACGCTTAATCCTTGAATTGTTATCTGATGACCATTTTGTTCAATGGGTGCAATCTCCCGATGAACAGTCAAATGCCTACTGGCAGCATTGGATAGCGCAACAGTATGAAAGACAAGAGATTGTGCAGGAAGCACGTAAAGTCATCAAATCTCTTAACTTTGATACTGCTTCCTTATCTGATGCACAAAAAGGCTCTTTAAAAGAGAGAATCAAACAAAGCCTTGAAAAAAAGCCAGACTTAAGCAGTAGAATAACTACGCCCCTTTCCCAGCCTAAACCCGGCCCTTCCATAGTCTACCGCTCCCTGAAATATGCTGCTGCCATCGCCATCCTTTTTGTTTTCGGATATTTTCTAATCAATAGCTTTCCGCTAATACAAAATAAGATAGCTGTAAGCACAACTTTCGGGGAAACTTCTTCAATATCATTACCTGATGGTTCAGTGGTTACCCTCAACGCAAACTCAAAACTTGAATATGAGCAACATTGGGAAGAAGAAGAGGCCCGGGAAGTTTGGTTGCAAGGCGAGGCATTTTTTGAGGTGCAAAAAGCTGATGAGATTGGCGGGAGGGAGTTCATTGTGCATACCGACCAACTTAACGTGGAAGTACTGGGCACCAGTTTCAATGTAAATAACCGAAGGGGAAAAACCCAGGTTGTACTCAATACCGGATCGGTGAAACTGAAAACTTTGCAGGCAAATACCAAAGAGAATGTACTGATGAAACCAGGCGACCTGGTAGAATTCTCCACCGATCAGGGGGTTTTTATCAAAAAAGCAGTAGTAGACCCTGAAATGTACTCTTCATGGCGGGCCAATATCATGAAGCTCGAGGATGTGCCTTTAACAGAAATAGCCCAAAAGATTGAGGATTATTTCGGTTACAAAGTACATATTGAAACGGATAGCCTCAAAAAAGAGAAGGTAACAACCACACTGTTTAATAATGACCTAGGGAAGTCATGCGAATTATTAGAAACCATGCTGCCCTGGTTAGAAATCACAACCAAAGAACAACATATTATCATGAGAGCAAAATAAAAAGAGCCTGCCAGGCTACCCCATAAGTAGCAGGCAGGCCTTCTGTATTAATTATCGCAACCCCAAATTTATCTGATTATGAAAAAAAACCTACTATCTCACCCAAGAAAGTATTTGGCAAATGCCAGGTATATGAGTGTGATCCTGCTTTTTTTGTGTTCAACAAGTACTTTTTCACAAAATTTAACTGCCAGTATTGTCAAGCATGACGATAAGGCCACTTTCCAATCATCGAAGAACACACAATCGTTGAAGGACTTGCTCAACAAGCTAGAAGATCAATACAACATCTTTATCAACTATGAAAATAAAATTGTGGATGACATAGATGTAAGCAGTATTGAGGCCGAAAAAGTGCTCCGGGTTTCCCGGAACAATATGCAGGAACTGGAAGAATCAATGCTGAAATTGCTGCATTACTACCAACTGGATTTCAAACAGTTTGAAGGCAAAAACTATATCATTATTAAGAAGAAGGACAGAAATATTAACCTGGAAAAAATTGAGAAAAAATCGCTGCCCCCCATCAAGGATAGGTCGTCACTCGATGGGATGGATAAGTTACAAAAAAGATGGCTGGCCAGCATGCACAAGCCCCAAGATAAAACAATCAGGGGCCAAGTAAAAGATATTTCTGACGGGACAGCACTTCCAGGTGTTAATGTACTAGCTCAGGGTACCACTGTTGGTACTGTGACCGACATTGATGGAAACTATACCATTTCAGTACCTGATGAAACTCAGGTTTTAGTGTTTTCCTCAGTAGGATACGTTTCTGAAGAAGTAAATATAGCTGGGCGAGACATCATTAATATAGAACTTTCTCCAGATATCAAAGCACTTTCCGAAATTGTAGTAATTGGGTATGGCACCCAGGAGCGCCGCGACCTTACCGGCTCTGTATCTTCGGTGTCTTCTGAAGAAATTGTGCAATTGCCCAACGTAAATGTGCAGCAGGCCCTGCAAGGACGGGCACCCGGTGTGGTTGTTACTGAGAACTCCGGAAGGCCGGGCGCAGCTGCTACTGTCCAAATCAGAGGTATTGGTACTGTTGGCAATAGTGATCCTTTGTATGTAGTAGATGGCCAAATTCTCAACGGGGCCAATGGGATTGAAAGCCTGAACCCTAATGACATTGCTTCCATCGAGATTCTGAAAGATGCCTCTGCTTCGGCTATATACGGTGCCCGTGCTGCCAATGGGGTGGTGCTCATCACTACCAAAAGAGGCGACGAAGGAAAAACAAAGCTTAGCTATCATGGGTATGCAGGCCCGCAATTTTTCAACGACCGCCTGGAATTTATGAATGGACAGGAGTTTGTACAAGATGCCATCGACCGGGCCAATGCCCAGGGCGAAACCTCTGTGTGGGAAGATGAAGGCGACCCTGCCCAATTTGGAGAAGGCGTAGACTACTGGGAAAAGTTATGGCGTACCGGATACATCACAGACCACACGCTCTCTTTATCGGGAGGCAATGAAAGCTCTCAGTTTTTGGTGTCTTTTGGCTACCTGGATAACAAAGGTGTGATGATTGGGCAAAGCTTTGAACGGTTTTCAGTGCGGCTCAATACCGACCACCAATTGACTAACTGGCTCAAGGTGGGACAAAGCCTCCAACTGAGCCGGGCCAATGAAGAAGCCATTGGCGGAACTGGAGGATTCAACTCAGTATTTGAGGCCGGATGGCGTATGAAACCTACCATCGATCCCGAAAGGTTTCCGGATGGTTCATGGAATGGCCCTACCCGGCCGGGAGAGCCTTTCAATTTTTCTACTTTCAGCCCAAATCAGTTTGTTGATGAGTGGGATGAACTTACCAAGCAATGGCGTGCCCTGGGCAATATATATGCAGAGATTGAATTTTTTGAAGGCCTTAAATTCAGAACTACCTATAGCGGCTTCTTTGGATACAATGATGGGACAAGTTGGCGGCCACAATTAGTGAATGCCGGAGGGGCCGGCAACTCCACCGTATTAAGCCGTAGCACCAATACAACCACCAACTGGCAATTAGATAATATCCTGACCTATACGAAGAGTTTCGGCTCTCATAACTTATCTGCACTGGCAGGGTACACTGCCCAGGAAGACCGTTATGAAAACCTAAATGCAAATATCAACGATTTTCTGGACGAATCGGTAGTAGTCATTAATGGAGGTAACCCCGAAACTTTGACTGGTAGTGGTGGCATTACTGACTGGTCGCTCAATTCAGTTATTGGAAGATTGACCTACGATTTTGATGATAAATACCTTTTCCAGGCCAATATCAGGGCAGATGGTTCATCCCGCTTTGGGGATGGTAACCGCTGGGGATATTTTCCTTCTTTCTCGGCAGGCTGGCGTATTTCTGAAGAAGGGTTTTTCAATGTACCCGCTGTGAGTGATTTAAAGTTAAGAGGTAGCTGGGGCCAGCTGGGAAATGACCAGATCGGCCTTTATGCTTTTGCAGCAGCTGTAAACCTTTCGCAACGATACACTTTAGGCTTGGATCAAAACATACTACCCGGTGCTGCCCCTTTGCAACTGGCCAACCAGGACATAAAATGGGAAGAAACTACTCAGATTGATGTAGGCTTGGATTTGGCCATGTTTGAGAATAGTTTGCTATTTACTTTTGACTATTTTATCAAAAATACGGATGATATGTTGTTGCAAGTACCCATTCCATTATCCAGCGGATATACTTCGGCACCTTTCGTTAATGCCGGAAGCGTTGAAAACAAAGGATGGGAAATAGCCACTACCTACCGTGATTACAAAGGAGACTTTACCTGGGATTTGACACTGAACCTCTCGGGTGTGCAAAATGAGGTTACAGCCCTGGGTTCAGGCCAACGCATCATTACCGGTGCCAATAATGGTGACCAAATAGCTGATGTTGGCACTGAAGTATTTGCTTTCTTCGGGTATGTAGCTGATGGACTGTACCAAAACCAGAGTGAAATTGATGCCGTTAATGCCCTGAATCCTGAAAGGGAATATGACCCGGGGGCAGTGCCTGGAGCAGTACGCTTTAAGGATATTAATGGTGACGGATTAATTACGGATGAAGACCGTACTGAAATTGGTTCACCCTACCCTGAACTTTCTTACGGGTTAAACTTTTCAGCGCAATTCGCCAATTTTGACCTTGCCCTTTTCTTACAAGGCACCGTAGGGAATGATTTGCTGATTGCCAATAATGACAACTTTGCCATACAGCCCGGCGGACTGCTGCGATATAATCTGGACAGATGGTACCAGGAAGGAGACACCAACGACCCGGTACTTTGGGGAACAGGTGGCTTTCAGAATGCCAGTGGCGGGCGAGATGGAAGGTCGGCTGATTATATGGTATTTGATGGTTCATTCTTAAGGGTAAAGAACCTGCAATTGGGTTATACCATTCCTTCTTCCCTTACTGAAAGAATTGGATTGTCCCGTTTGCGTGTGTATGTAAGTTCAAAAAACCTGCTTACCATTTGGGACCGCCCTGAATACAACTTTATAAATGATCCTGAGTTGGGAAGGGAAGGTTCGGGCTTTGGCAAGTACAACCTGGTAACCACTCCGCAAACCACTACCATTTCGTTCGGAATCAACCTGGATCTTTAAGCAGCACAAACTGCATAATTTTTAAATGAAAAATTGATAAAATTATGAAAAAAATAATCATCACAGCAATGCTCATCCCATGTTTTTTACTGGTATATGTAGCATGCGACCAGGAGTTTCTTGAGAGAGCTCCTTTAAATGAGGCATCAGATGTTACTTTCTACCAAAGCGAAAGTGATGCCATTGCTGCCGTAAATGCCGTATATGATATCATGCAATACGACCGTTTGTGGAAGTTTGAAATTTCTGTGATTGGCAACCGCTATAACAACGACCTGGGGATCATCCCCCGGCCCACCGAATTCCCTTCCAATTTTCAGGCTACCAACGGTAGGAGACTGAGCATGTGGGAAAACCTTTATATTGGTATCAATCGCGCCAATATTGCTATTACACGCATTCCTCCTATAGAGATGGATGAAAATATGAAGTCTCGTCTGTTAGGAGAAGCCAAGTTTCTCAGAGGATTTTATTATTTTACCCTAGCTACCTTTTTTGAAGACGTTCCTTTAAGGCTAACTCCTACCAGTTTGGATAATTTGGAAATGGCTAAATCACCCAAATCTGATGTGATTGAACAGGTAAGAAAAGACTTATCGGAAGCAGCAGATATGCTACCAGAACGGTCTGAGCAGGCTCCTGCTGATATTGGCCGGGCTACAAAAGGTGCTGCCATTGGTATGTTGGGTAAAGTAGAACTCTATCAGGGTAATTATAACGAAGCTGTGCAGCACTTTCAGACTGTAATAAATTCAAATGAGTATGATCTCAATGATGAATATGCTCCTCAGTTTTTAACTGGTGGTGACAATTCACCGGAATCTATCTTTGAAGTACAACATGCAGTCGGCGGTGGTGGTTGGGCCAACTCTAACGAAGGTAGCTGGATGAGCGGATGGAATGCCAGCACCCAGCCCGATGCCATCAACTATGGTTTTGGCGGAGGTTCCCAGCCCAATGAAGATTTTGTAAATGCTTTTGAAGAGGGTGATTTACGGGAAGAGTTTATCATCGTAGAAGATGGAGAAGATTTCTTTGGTGTACCTTATGATGCCAGCCGGGGGGCCACACCTTATGGTCTCAGAAAATACGTGTTTCCCAAAGAGCTGGAAAACCAGGCCGCAGATTCTGACATCAACTTCCATATCCTCCGGTACGCCGACCTGCTACTCATGTACGCAGAAGCCTCTAATGAGGTGAATGGAGGCCCAACTTCGGAAGCTTATGATGCCATTAATGCCGTGCGCAACCGGTCCGGGCTGGATGATTTGCCACAAGGCCTCTCAAAAGAAGCGTTCTTTGATGCGCTTGTACATGAAAGAAGAATAGAACTGTTTCTGGAAGCCCATCGCACCTGGGACCTGATCCGGTGGGGACTCGCACCTGAAGTACTGGGCGCTACCAATGGCTTTGTTGAAAACCGGCACGAACGGCTCCCTGTACCGCAAACTGAACTGGATACAAATCCATTGATGGAACAGCACCCTGCATATCAATAAGAAGTAAAAGTAAATTGATTTCTCATAACCGGTTAGCATTGTATCTGTAACGGATACAATGCTTTTTTTATCAAATTTATTCAACATGAGAAAACACATATTCTCCATTTTCATAACCTGGTTACTAATCTGTAGTACACATTTTCTTTGTAAAGCCCAATCGCAGCAGTACTTCGTTGCTCCTAATGGAAATATTCACAACTCAGGCTCACAAGCCAGCCCGTTAGCTACTCTTGAGCAAGCCCGGAATGCCATACGCCAGACAAAAGAAAAACAAGGCCACCTGTTTGACTCTACCATCGTTTGGCTTCGGGGGGGCATTTATACCATTGACCACTCTTTTATATTAGATAGCCGGGACGCCGGTCTTCCCGGAGCGCCTGTTGTATACCGGGCATACCCCGGAGAGAAGGTGATTTTAAGAGGAGGGGCTTCTCTGCCTACTTCTGCTTTCCAACCAGTGCAAGACAAAAGTATAATCCGTAGAATGGTAAAGGAAGCGCGATCTCAAGTGCTGCAAGCTGACCTCAAAGCGCTGGGTATTACTAACTTTGGCACTATCCACAGCCGGGGCATGGGCATTCCCGTGAAACCATATCCTATGGAGTTGTTTTTTAACGAAGCGCTTATGCAAGTAGCCCGCTGGCCCAATAAGAGATATGCAGAATACGGTAAGGTAACTAAAGTAGGCTCTATTCCCCGTTACCGAAACATGACCATAGCACCCGGTGGTAGACCCATTGACCCAAATAACCCTCCCCCTGAGTTTGCCCCTTATATCAACGACACTACCAATACCCCCGGTTCATTTATTTACCTGAATGACCGCCCAAAGCGATGGACTGAGGCAAAGGATGTTTGGCTGTTTGGGTACTGGAATAAACGATGGGCAAGCCAAACCTTAAAAATAGCTAATATTGACACCCAAAAGAAAGAAATCACCCTTACCCAACCCCACCATTATGGATTGAAAGATGCAGGTACTTTTTATGCTTTCAACCTTCTGGAAGAAATAGACCAGCCTGGCGAATATTATATTGACCATCACAACGGTATTTTGTATTTCTGGCCACCTTCCGATATCAATCAGGCTGAAATAGTGGTATCACTGGCAGATGATCCCATTATCCAGCTAAAAAATACTTCAAATATAATAATTCAGGGTCTTACCCTGGAGGTAACCCGGGGAGATTGTTTGAAAATGGAAGGCGGATCTAATAACCTGATTATGGACTGCATCATCCGGAATATTGGATTAAATGGCTTACAAATCACCAACAACATAACAGCTGTTAATTTTGACAGTCAAAAAGACACGCAAAAAGAAGAACCCGTCTATTACAGCAGCAGAAATAATGGAGTGACTGGTTGTGAATTATATAAAATCAGAGGAGATGGCATTTCCTTACAGGGGGGAGACCGTACTACTTTAACACCCGGGAATAATTTTGCCATCAATAACCACCTTCACGATGAGGCTAATATCCAGATATCCGGATGTGGTAACCGTGTGGCGCATAACCTAATTCATGACAACCCCTGGGGTGCCATTCAGTACAGTGGAAACGACCACCTGATTGAATACAACGAGTTGGTCAATTGCCTCACCGATGCTGATGACTGGGGTGTCATTTATACCGGCCGCAACCCATCTTCACAAGGCACAGTTATTCGCTATAATTACATCCACCATAATACCGGGCCGGTGGAAGGAGGTACAGGCTCCAATGGTATTTACCTGGATGATGGTACCAGCGGACAAATCGTTTACGGAAATGTGATCTACAAATCGGGAAGTCCGGCCAGGGCCAATATGGGTGGAGTTTTTATGCATGGTGGAAAAGATAACCTGGTAGCCAACAATGTTTTCATTGACTGTAAACTGGCTGTAGGATTTACTCCCTGGCGCCAAGACCATTGGGAGAAATTCCTGGTGACCCGCGATATGAAAATCCGGTTGTACGATGAAGTAAATATTGAGAGTCCCTTATACCAGCAGCGTTATCCCTTGCTCGGCAGGTTAGAGAAAGATGCGGGAGTCAATAAAATATGGAACAACCTTGTGGTGAATTGCGAACGCTTTATGGGGCAGCCAGCAGACAGAGCAGTAGATCATGATGTGCAAAGCAACTGGATTACAACCGAAAACCCAGGATTTGAAAATGGTGAAGAGCAGGTTTTTCAGTTGCACACCAACGCCAAAGTGTATGATAAAATTCCGGATTTTCAGTGTATTCCTTTTGAGAAAATAGGATTAATAAAAAACATCAAGAAATAAAAGATTACAAATGGAGCTATCTAAAGGATTAAAAACGATTACAGCGCTATTATTTTTTTCTGTTTCCGCATGCCAATCACCTGATTCCGAAAAGGGTTCGGCTTTTTATGTTGCCCCCGATGGAAACGATGCAAACCCCGGCACCCTGAAATCACCTTTTGCCACTCTGGAAACTGCACGCAATGCGATCCGAACCTTAAAAGAAGAAGCTGACAGTCTCCCGCATGGAGGTGTAACGGTGTATATCCGGGAAGGCACTTATCAATTGCCGGCTGCTTTTGAGTTGAAGAAAGAAGACTCGGGCAGGAAGAATACACCGGTTACATACACAGCTTATGAGAATGAAGAAGTGCTGTTCACCGGAGCTTTCGAGCTGGATAAGGCTGCTTTCGAAAAAGTTTCCGATATGGCTGTGCTTCAACGCCTTCCAGGATCGGTAAGAGATAAGATAGTACAGATAGACCTGAAAGCACAGGGGATAGATGAATTTGGGAAGCTGGAATCTTACGGAATGGGATTACCAGCGGTAACACTTCCGCCCGAATTATTTTTCAACGGCGAAACTATGACCCTTGCCCGCTGGCCTAACGAAGATTATGTTCATACAGGTCAGGTGATAGATACCGGCTCTATACCCAGAAATTTCTCCCGCGCTCCGAATGATCCCGCTTATGTTCCCCCAAAAGAAAGATACCCTTTAAGAGGTGCTGCCTTCCATTACGAAGGCAACCGCCCTTCCCGTTGGATCAACACGGAAGACATCTGGATGTTTGGATTCTGGTGGTTCGACTGGGCAGATGCAACTTTACAGGCTGCCTCAATTGACACTACCGACAAGATAATAGAAACTGTTCAGCCAAGCCGTTATGGCGTAAGAAGTGGGCAGCGATACTATTTTTTCAATATACTTGAAGAAATAGACAGCCCGGGCGAATGGTACCTGGACCGTAACCGGGGTATCTTATATTTTTATCCTCCCGCAGCGCTGGAAAATGCATCCATTCAGCTCTCGATACTGGATGAAGAATTATTCTCACTGCAAGAGACTTCTCACATTACCCTGGAAAAATTAAAGATGGGCAACACCCGCGCCAATGGAATCGTAGTTCGTGGTGGCTCTCATAATACAATTGCAGGATGTACGGTTTTCAGAACAGGAGAAAAGGGAATCATCATTTCAGGAACGGAATCACAGGATGATGAGGGAGAACTGGGACCTGAAGGAGCAGGAACACATAACCGGGTAATCAGTTGTAATATTTATGAAACCGGAACAGGTGGGGTTGTACTTGCCGGTGGCAATCGTAAAACACTTACACCCGGAAACAACCAGGCTATCAACAATCACATTCACCATTACGAAAGGATTGTCAAAACGTATACCCCCGCCATCAGCCTGCAGGGAGTAGGGAACCTCGCTGCCCACAACCTCATCCACGATGCCCCCCACTTTGCTATCAGCTATTCAGGGAACGATCATATCATTGAGTTCAATGAGATCCATCATGTAGTGGAAGAATCTTCTGATGCCGGAGCCATTTACAACGGCCGCAACCCTACGGAAGCAGGAAATATCATTCGTTATAATTTCTTTCATCATATCGGTAATGACCTGGGCGGATATGGGCAGCAGTCTATTTTTCTGGATGATGGTGCCAGTTTTCATCATATTTATGGTAATGTTTTTTACAAAGCAGGTTCGAACGCTGTTTTTAAAATACATGGTGGACAGCACAATGTTTTTGAAAATAACATTATCGTAGATTCTCCACCTGCCGCAGGCCTGCACTTGTGGGGTGAAAATTGGGAAAAATGGCTCCTGGATCAGGCTCATGGTCATGGCATCACTGCAAAACTGGAAGCAGTGAATATCAAACAGCCGCCTTATAGTAGCCGTTATCCCAAGCTGGCTACCATCTTAGAGGATGGAACACCCGTAAAAAGCAATAAAGTGGTGAACAATCTGATTGTAAGTGATGAAAGTGAAGTAGCCATTAATGGAGATGGCAGCCCAAGCGATGAAGTAACTTTAAAGGGCAATTTTATCACCGATCAGGATCCTGGATTTGTGGATGCCGGAAATATGAATTTCCAATTAAAAGATGATGCTATCGTGTATGATAAAATTCCAGGCTTTGCAAAGATCCCATTTGACAGTATTGGTCTGTATTCTGATCCTTACAGAAAAAATAACAAGGGTAAATAGCATAAGAAATGAGTAGAGAGGCCTCAACTTCCAAAAAAACAGTTTTCATCTTCATTACGGTGATGCTGGGATTATTGGTGGTAGAGTTGGGCGTGCGGGCCATAGAGGCAGGAACAAATTATTTTTTTTCCCAAAAGTCACCTTATGTGGCATATGAAAATGTACGCAAAGTATTTGAGACGCGTAACACCAACGGTATCACTTACTACGTGCGCACAGCTTACCACCCGCACATCCAGTCCAACCTACGGTTTCCCGTAAAAAAAGCGTCCCGAACCCTTCGTGTTTTCTGCCTGGGCGGGTCAGCAGCCATGGGCTGGCCTCATCGCATGGACGAGAGCTATCCCGCCTTTTTAGAGAAAAAGTTGAAATTACTTTATCCGGAAAAAAACATCGAGGTTATTAATGTAGCCGCTTCTACCTATTCCAGTTACCGGGTTAAAGTAATTTTTGACGAAATTATCCGCTATCAGCCTGATATGGTGCTTATTTACAGCGGTAATAATGAGTTTTTAGAAAGGGTTTTATACCATCAAACCAAGCCTTTAACTTCCCCCTGGAAACACATTGCCACTATCCGCACCCTCCATAAGGCATTCAATCTTATCAGTCACAAAAAACAGGTAATAGATATAGAAAATTACCAGCCCACTTTCCTCATTGATGTGGCCCTGGGAAACACCTCCCCATTAAAGATATCCGACGTACAATACCAGCAGGTAGTGGCACATTACCGCTACAACCTGGAAACTATGGTCAAAACAGCCAAAAATAAAGGTGTTGCGGTAATGTTATTGAGCGTACCCGTTAATGTACAAGACTGGCAACCCCATGCATCTATACATACGCCCCACCTGGACAACGCACAACTGAAACAATGGCAACAATACTACCGGGAAGGTATCAAAGCTTATCATGCTGAAAATTACAGACAGGCTATCAACATATTAAAGTATGCAGCAAGCATAGACCCTGAATATGCCGAGATGCATTACTATTTGGGAAAAGCTAACCTCTTCGAGAAACAAATAGACAAAGCCCGCATACATTTAGAAAAAAGCCTGGAAACCGATGCTTATCCATTCCGTGCTTTGCCTGCGTTTAATAATATCCTGAAAAAATTAAGTAATACATACAATGTCCCCCTCGCTGATATTCAACAAACCCTGGCAAAAAAATCTGAATATCAAATTGCAGGACTGGATGTATTGGTAGACCATGTACACCCAACAGTAAAAAGCAATCAGTACATTGCTGATGAAGTACTTCTTACCATGGAAAAGGCAGGTTGGGTGAAGGGTATATCCGAAAATATTACAATATTAGCCATGCCGGTGCCCGAACATGCAGAAGCCACTTTACCCCTCATGCAAAACCTCTTTTTGATTTACAGGGTGTTGCTGCAATTTGATAAACTGGAAACTTTATACAACAGGTGCCTCCAGCTACCGGCCTACGAAAAACAATCGGCAGGCTACCGGGAATTTATGGCTGAGTTTGACCGTTTTCTGGAAGTAGCCCAACCGTACAAAAAGCTGCTTTTTGCCTATAAAACAGGGCAGTTATACCAAGAGTTCAGTAAAACTGAAATGATGGATATTGTACAGAATTATGTGGAACTGAATAAAAAAAGCTTAACAGCCAACATGACAGAACAGGAGTTTGAGGGCTTTCTGCCTGAATTTGTAAAATGAGTATGCTCAAATATATATTATTCATCATTGTTGCAGGATTGTCGGGTGCGGTAGCTTTCGTCTACATACACACTGCCCGGCATCACAATAACTGGGAAACCCACCTGCCTACGCTTTGTTCTTTTTCATCGCCCAGGGCTGCCGACCTGAATGGTGATGGTATCCTGGACATTGTGATTGGTGCCGGGAATGATGAATTCCAGGGTGCCGACTCTGCCGTGATTGTCTTTGACGGAGAAAGTGGAACTGTATTATGGCATGCAGCCGGGCGGGATCAAATGGTAGGTTCCCCAGTATTTTATTCTATAAACGAAGATTCAATACTGGATGTAATTATTTCGGGAAGGGCCGGACAACTCATGGCCCTCAGTGGAAAAGATGGATCAAAGCTATGGAGCTTTTACTCAGATAATGATTTTGCCCGCTACCCCGATTCGGTTTTTCTCAATTTCTATGGCCCCCAACTCCTGCCCGACCTGGACGATGATGGGCTAAAAGATTTACTGGTAGCCTATGGTGGAGATGCCACCATCCCCCGGCATGAGCCAAACCGGCCTGCGGGAAAACTTTTGATTGTGAGCAGTCAAGACGGAAAGCCCCTCGCCCAGGCAACAATGCCCGATGGAAAAGAAACCTATATGACACCCCTGTGTGCCGATTTGGATAACAGTGGAAACCTGACTGTCATCTTTGGGACCGGGGGTGAAATTTACAGTGGGCATCTGTATCGTGCTACATTGCACCAACTGCGTAACAACGATTTATCCGCTGCTACCCTGCTGGCCACTGGTGAAGGGCGTGGCTTCATTGCGCCTCCTGTACTGGCCGACATTACCCATGACGGTACGTTGGATATTATCGTCAATGCCGTGGATGGGCGTATGCTGGCTTTTGATGGTAAAAACAATACCCTGCTTTGGGAAGTAAACATTCCAGATGCCGAAGTATACGGCTCTCTGGCCGTCGGAAACTTTAATGCGGATGATACGCCAGACTTTTTTACCAATTT
The DNA here is from genome assembly GCA_965230065.1 of Cyclobacteriaceae bacterium. GTDB lineage: Bacteria > Bacteroidota > Bacteroidia > Cytophagales > Cyclobacteriaceae. The sequence continues at coordinate 6,956,418 of OZ245942.1, forward strand.
TGGGCGGGGCATTTTTCCGGAAGTAGAAAAGTCCATACAACTCATGGTGAATGGTAAAACCGGGCAAGTTGAGTACCAGGACTCCCTGGGGTTCCTCCAAATAGGAAGTCCGCTCGCAGTTGATATGAACAGTGATGGTATTGACGAAGCATTGATGAGCATAAACTGGTATGACACCCAAATGAACCAAAATCATTATTATTCATTGTATGGCATACTGAACCAGTTGCGTATTTTTCATTTCAAAGGGCAATCTGAATTTAAATTGACGGGCATTTTGAAAGGTGCTAACCCGGCAGCCACTCCCTGGATTGGCGACCTGGATCAGGACGGACGGATGGATTTGGTATATACATACATTACCGACACAGTAAAATATATTCCTTTCAACGGGATGAAAATTGTACGAAAAGAATTGAATGTCCCAGCAAATAACATCAGCTGGGGCAGTTACATGGGAACACAAACCGATGGGATTTATCATACACGGCCAGCTTTTTAAACACAAAACTATGGATTTATTGAAGGAACTTTTCTTATTCATCAAAGCCCGGAAGAAATATTTTCTGATTCCGGTTATTCTGATGCTTTTACTCATTGGAACACTGGTTGTTCTCAGCAGTGGCTCGGCCGTGGCTCCGTTTATCTACACATTATTTTAGCAGTGGTACCCGAAAAAAAAACAAGCTTTTTTGAAAAACACCCAACAACCACCATGCTGGTGCTGGCATTGATAATAATATGCGGTATCGATCTGCTGGCAGGAGCATTCCTCATTCCTGACAACGATCAGGACTTTCGTGTACCCCACCCTTATTACCATCACGGTTTGCTGCCCAACCGCTCACAAACAACCCATTGGGGGGGTATTCCTTATCAAATTCATACCAACGCTTTAGGCTTCAGGGATGCTGCCGTCAGGCATATACCCTTACAATCGGATAAATACCGGATTCTCTTCATGGGCGATTCCCATACCGAGGGGGTAGGTATTGATTTTTCTGAAAGTTTTACCGGATTGTTGACCGATAAAATTGATACCACCCAAATAGAAATTTTGAATGCTGCCGCGGTGAGTTACAGCCCTAAGCTTTACTATTATAAAACCCAATACCTGCTGGAAGAAGTAGGGTTAGATATTGATGAAATCTATGTTTTTATGGATATTTCGGATATTCAGAATGAATATGCTTATGAAGCTTTTGAACCTCATCAGACCAGCTTTCAGGATTTTTTATCAGACATAGAAAGAGCGATCAGAAAACATTCTTTTGTCTACTATGCTCTCCGGAATATTTATCTTCAACACCAACAACAAGCATTTTACAAAGCCATCAGCAAAGAGCAACTTGCCCACAACAATACGATTGATATCTACCGCACTTTTTTTTCCCATTTCAATAATGAGGTACTGCTGAACAACCCGCAGTTTCATACCACCGTTTCAGAATGGTTTTCAGACGAAAGCCTGTACCAGCGGTGGGGCAAAAAGGGCGTTGGCCTCATGACTGAAAATATGCAAAAGCTGGTAACACTTTGTAAGCAACACAAAGTTGCATTAACCATTACCGTACACCCCTGGAGAAACAATGTGATGCGGGGTGAAGAAGAGGACAGGCATGTAACATACTGGCGTGCATTTGCCAACGAAAATGACATTGGGTTTATCAACCTTTACCCTTTGTTCATCAATGAAATTTCTCCTCGAAAAATTATAGAAAACTACTTTATCCCTTACGACAACCACTGGACAACCACCGGACATCAACTGGTAGCGGATAAATTGTTTAGTTTTATTGGAGCCCTCCCCGGCACTGTAGCCAAAGACGAATACCATTATCACCAGGGCATCGTGATGCGCGAGCAGCTAGCCTGTGACAGTTCTCTTGCGCATTTTACCATGGCGATAGACATCAATCCCACAACTCCCCAATATTTTTATCAAAGGGGCAAAACCCATGTAAAAGCAAAAAACTATACCCTGGCTTCAGCAGACTTTCAGCAAGCATGGCAATTGGATACTTCTTTTCAGCAGGCAAAACTTGCCATCGGTCAGGTAGCAGCACAGCAAAAAGCAGATCAGTATACCGAAAAACTTCAGATAAAAGAAACCGCCTATGATTATGTGCAAAGAGGCAAAGCCCTGCTGCAAATGAACCGCCACAAAAGAGCTTATCAGGATTTTGAACAAGCCTTTGCCTTGAACCCTGGCCTTAAAGAAGCCTACTTCTACATCGGGTACATTGAAAACCAGCTGATGGAATCGCCCCGGGATGCCATTAAATATTTCAATCGTGCCATCACCTTAGATTCTGCTTATGTAGAAGCCTATCGGGCAAGGGCAGATGCTTTTATGCAAATTGGGGCAAAGGCAAAAGCCCTGTCTGACCTGCAACAAGTTGAGCAACTCGGAGGCGAAACAGATACGCGTCTTTTGGAAAAGCTGTCACCTTAAAAAACTAATATCTCCAATAAAAAAACCATTAACCATGCAACAAAACCCATCACAAAACTTTATCCTGCTTCTTATTTGTGCACTGCTTTTAGGCGCTTGTGCAAAAAATAAAAATGAAGCTGTCTTTTATATATCTCCTGAAGGTAACGACAACCAGCCCGGAAGTATAGAAATGCCCTTTGCTTCCCTGGAAAGAGCCCGGGAAGCCGTGCGGCAATTAAAGCAGGAAAATGGTGTGCCGGACGGAGGCATTACCGTGTATCTGCGCGAAGGAATTTATCCTGTACAACAAACCTTTCATCTTACTGAAACCGATTCTGGTAAGGAAGGCAGCCCGGTGGTATACAAGGCTTATCCCGAAGAAACAGTAAGATTCGTAGGTGGGCAGGTCATCCAGGACTTTGAGCCACTATCAAATGAAGCCGTTAAAAACAGAATAAACCCTGATTTTCGTAACAAAATATGGCAAACTGACCTGAAAGCAGCAGGGATTACTGATTACGGAAGCATCAAACCTACCGGTTTTAGCCGTGACAACCAGCCTGCCGGACTGGAACTGTTTTTCAATGGGGAGCCCATGACCATCGCCCGGTATCCCAACCAGGGGGAATGGATGAAAATTGCTTCCGTACCCCAAAGTGGAGAAGAGTTGATCAGTGAAGGAAGTGATCGGGTAAAACGTTTTGGCGTGCCCGTAGGCAGGCATTACGGCAGGTTTAAATACGATGAAAACCGACCTGAAAACTGGCAACAAAATAATGACATCTGGCTGCATGGCTACTGGACCCACGACTGGGCTGATTCTTATGTAAAAGTAAACCAGATCGATACTGAAAAAAATGAATTTGTACTGGCAGCACCCCACGGGGTATACGGCTACACCCAGGCACAGCGGTTCTATGCCCTTAATATACTCGAGGAATTAGACAGTGCAGGAGAATGGTATCTGGACAGGGAAACAGGTATGTTGTATTTTTGGCCTCCCTCCCCTATTGAAGATGGCATAGCCTATGTATCGGTGTTGGAAAACTTGATGATACACCTTGACAACACATCCCATGTTCGTATTGAAGGTTTTACCTTTGAAGGATCGAGGGGAGAAGCCATAAAAATCTCAGAAGGCTCGCACAATTTAGTGGCAGGGTGCACGGTACGAAATATGGGGTCTACAGGCATTACTGTAGAAGGAGGTTCTTACAATGGCGTGGCGGGATGCGATGTGTACAATGTTGGGGATGGAGGGATTATCATACAAGGTGGGGATCGGGAAACTCTTACCCCGGCCCATAACTATGCTGTGAACAACCATGTACACCACTACAGCCGGATCAATAAAACCTATCGTTCCGCCATCAGCCTTTCGGGTGTAGGCAATCGCCTGGCGCATAATTATATTCATGATGCCCCCCATACCGGCGTTTTATTTACGGGTAATGACAATATTCTGGAATACAATGAAGTGCACGACATTGCCAAAGAAACCGGGGATGTGGGTGCTTTTTACATCGGGCGCGACTGGACCAAACGAGGAAATATCGTACGTTACAATTATTTCCACCATCTGCACGGCCCCGGCTTGCACGGCGTCATGGCAGTGTACCTGGACGATGCGGCCAGTGGCACTACCATTTATGGTAATGTATTTTACCAATCCGGGCGTTCGGCCTTCATCGGTGGCGGGCACGACAACATCGTGGAAAATAATGTATTTGTAGCCTGCGAACCTTCGGTACACCTGGATGGACGGGGTGTAGATTGGGCCAGCCAATATATCAAAAAAGGAGGTAGCTGGAATATGTACGAAAAGCTGGAAGCTGTGCATCATGATGCGCCGCCATACAGTACCAAATATCCATCCCTGGCCACTATTCTGGACCTTGAAAACCCTGCTATGCCGCACGGCAACATCATCCGTACCAACATCAGTTACGGCGGTACCTGGCTGAATATCAACGATGAAGTAGATACCACAAAGGTTACTATTGAAAACAACTACGTATTGGGTGAAGTACCGGGATACATTAACGTAGAACAGGGAAAGCTCTATCCGGAAGATGCATCTGTCCTATCTAATCTGGGGTTCGAAAAAATTCCTTATGACAGTATTGGCTTGCATACAGATGCCTATCGTCAGTCATTACCTTCCAAAGATCAATTAGCTACTCAATAAAAACATTCATCAAAATGAAATTAAAGTTGGTATTATTTTGCTCATTTTACTTGATTTTAACTGCTTTTACCCCTTTTCAGGTTCTATTTGCACAACAGGAAGCAGCGTATCAGGAATTCCTGGAGGGTTTACCCACTGTAGAAGCCACTTCTCTCGAAACTCCCCCCGAATGGGCCATTATGCAACGGCATCTGATGAGGACCATGGAAGAGGCGGCTCCTTATTTTATGGATCGGTTTACCCGTAGGGGTGGCACTGTATACGGCCAGGGACCTTACGACGATGTGTATGAAATGTTCTACAACTGGCCCGAACTTTATGCCATAGGTGGTGATGAATACCTGTACGACATGGCCCTGCAATCATACAACGCCATCACCCGCACCAACACAGCCTATTATAAAGATTCTATCAGATACCAACGCCGTTTGTACAAAGAGTTTCCCCGGCACGATGATTTCTTTCATATCAGTGAAGGCATGACTTTGTTTTATAATCTTGGACTGGGCGATCCTGGCATTCCAGAGAACAGATACCGGGCGCAACGTTTTGCCGGTTTTTACCTGAACGAAGACCCGGAAGCCCAGAACTTTGATCCGGAACATACCCTTGTCAAATCTATATTTACCGGCAGCGAAGGCCCCCTCGAAACCTCTGATGCAACTTATAATCTCCGATATGGGCATGCTTCCCTCTATCCTATAGTAGAAAACCTGGAACCTGACTGGCATGAACATCCTGAAAGAAAACAGGAAATACAAAAGATGTATGATGAAATTATCACTCGTACCGATGTACCCGTCAACCTGGGCACTACTGGCATGGTTACCAATGCCTATCTGTACACAGGAGATGAAAAGTACAAGCAATGGGTACTGAACTACGTGGATGCCTGGATGCAGCGTATTGAAGATAATGATGGTCTTTTGCCTGATAATATCGGCCGAACGGGCAAAGTAGGAGAATACCGAAACGGACAATGGTGGGGCGGCTTGTACGGATGGTACGGACGTTACGGACTCATGATGATGTTTGCCTCCATGTCAGCAGCCACTGAAAACGCTTATATGCTTTCCGGAGACCCTAAATACCTGAATTTGCTGCGTTCGCAAATTGATGGCCTCATGCAGCGGGGCAAAACCACAAAAGAAGGGCAAATGCTTGTTCCTTTCCGCTACAAGGAAGAAGGGTGGTACAGCTACCGGCCCATGATGGTACGCGACCTGGCCCATCTCTGGCATGCTTCTATGGCTTCTGAAGATTGGGAGAAAATCGAAGTGCTTATGCAGAAAAACAAATTCCGTCCGTTATCCGATGAAGGCATGTGGGGCACCAATACCCTGGGGCACCTGGATAATAAAACCTGGGAACCTTCTGAATCTTTTGACTGGACAGAAGAGGTGAGCATGGGCGACCGCAGCCTGGGAAAAAGTGAGCATCCCCGGCTGATGTATTATGCCGGAAAAAATCCCGATTGGCCACTAGAGGCATTAAAAGCTGATTATGAAGAAGTAATGCGCCGCATGCATTTTATGCAAAATGATACAAGAAACATTTATTCCATTTGGGGAGACGATCTGCACCCCAACAACCCTGTGATCACCAAAGCTTTGGTACAAACCACCATGGGCGCACCCCAGTCTATCTATTTCGGAGGCTTGCTCCGCGCCCGCCTGCGTTACTTCGATACCGACCAAAAAAGACCAGGATTGCCCCCGGATGTAGCGGCTTTGGTGGAAGGACTGGAAGCAGATCGTACTGTCGTACATTTGGTCAACCTGAGTGTGACCAAACCCCGTAAGCTCATCGTGCAGGCAGGTGCTTTTGGGGAACATAGTTTTACCTCCATTACTTACCAGCAATCAGGTAACGAGCATGAAAGTCAGATAAAATCTGCAACTGAAACCGTAGAAGGAAAATATTTTATCGTATCACTACCTCCGGCTACTTCTATCAAGCTGGATATTGGGACGGAACGGTTTGTCAATTCACCTTCTTACGCTTTTCCCTGGCATGGGGGGAAAGTGCCTATGAAATAAAAGATTAGGTAAGGTCTATTGGGCTTATACCAATATTTGATTAGCACCGGAACGAGGCGTCGCCTAATTTTTCCCAATAAATGATTCGGGAATTTCTAAAATGTATTGCCGTTCTGTCGGAATTATAATCTTTCGTATCATCACCGTTTTGTTTATACCTACTAATACAAATTAAATTTGTTTTCATGATTTAGCACCCCATTTCATTGCCGTTAGTTCCTCTAAATCTTATATTGACTGCTGTCATGAGCCTTCACGCTCACGGTATTATCTGCCACAATCCTATGCTGTTATGACTTTCATTATAGACAGTGAATTCATAAAGAAAACAGGTGATTTTGAAGATAATAACCAGCCGAATTGCTGGAGTTTTTGCAGAGGATGAATATGGAAATGAATCTGTGTTACATAGAGGGGAAATTGAAGGGGCGGAAAGTTATTAGAAAATCTTTATTTCAGGAATAGACATAATTATCATGAAAAATATCATTATATCTATTATTATTCTAGTTGCTTTATTGGCTTCAAATTTCATATCAGCACATCCGGGCATCGGGATTGTGATGGATAGCAAAGGCAATGTATTCTATACTGACCTGGCCCATGTATGGAAAATCGCCCCGGATGGAAACCATACGATTGCCGTCAAAGATGTGCATACCCATGAGTTATATCTTGATGAAGATGATAACCTTTATGGGCAGCACGAATGGTATGAAGGTGAAGCTACTGACAAGTGGGGATATTATATTTGGCGGTTGCGTAGCACCGGAAAATTAGAAAAAATAATACCGCCTACCGAAGGATTTGCGTTAAATAACACCCTGGTGCGAGACCTGGAAGGCAACATGTATTGGCCGGAAAAGTCTGGCGACTATGAAATCTTAAAAAAAGAAACGCCTGCGGGCCAGGTTTCTTTACAAACCAATCATAAATTCAAAGATATCCGCTGGATGTATTTTTCTAAATATGACAAGAATTTGTATGTCATAGACTATCTGAAATTGAAAAAAGTGACGCCCAATGGTGAGGTAGTGGTGGTAACTAATAAATTAAAAGAAGCACCACCTGCCCATGCCCGGGTGCAGGACCATCACTATCTCATGGGCATTTGGTCAGATGTACAGCAAAACCTTTATGTAGCCGTATTTGGCGCAAGAAAAGTAAAGAAAATCACTCCCAGCGGTAAAATAGAAACAGTCCTTACATCCCCCAAAGATTGGTCGCCAAATGGTGGGCTAATGGCTCCCGATGGTAGTTTGTGGGTTATGGAGTTTTCCGTAAACAATAAAACCAGAGTCAGGAAAATCAGCCCAAATGGAAAGGAAGTTATTTTTAAAAGTTAGGAGTGAAATTCTGTACAGATAGTGTTCTCTTCCCTGTTCATAAATATTCATCTTTTTTCCCTACCCATCCAGCCTACCGATCCGACCGCTCTAAGCGGTCAGATCGGCCGTCCGAATTGTGTACAACAAACCCTACAACTTCCCTAACTACTCACTCAACTCAATATACTCACAAAGAACAGCCACGTTCCGATTAAAAATCGCACTGCTGATTCTATCCATCACTTCGTACTCCCTCCCTGCTTTATGCGTGGCCGGTATGCTGTTACCGGAATCTAGGCGGTGATTCTGGCTAAACGTAGATGAGCCGTATTTTTATACGAATAAACTACCGACTATCTTTTTACCGAAACTAAATTGCAGGTTTATTCAAGATGTACAATCGTGGAGGTTCATAATAACTTAACCTCCACGATAAACGCTTATTTAGGGATCCGGACAGAGATTACATACTCAATCAAAGAAATTCTTGTCTTCTTCCGCCAGATATTGTTTTGCTAATTTTGTATCGATGTCAATGCCAAGGCCGGGTCTGTCCCAAACATCAATCAACCCTCCTTTCACTATGGGATTTGGAAGTCCGGAAATAATATCATACCACCAGGCAGGGCTTGCCTGGCAATATTCAAAGGCAATGTAGTTTTCAGGCATGGTAGCCCCTACCATTACCTGGGCAGCTACGCCGATCAAACCGTCTATGACGCCATGCGGTGCTATTTGAATACTATGCAGATCAGCATATTCAGCAATCCATTTCAGTTCAGCAATGCCGCCCACATCTTCCGGGTCTGGCCCCAGTATCCTTACGGCATGTTTCTCAATCAACTCCCTACAATTTTCCCGCAAGTAAAGCTGCTCTCCGGTATGAATCGGGGTGGTAGTACTCCTGGTCAATTCAACGTAGTCGTCAGCCAACACATAAGGGGTATAATCGCCGGTAAGCATATCTTCACACCACATCAGATTAAATGGCTCCAGTACATTGGCAAGCCTTATCGCATCAGAAAGAAACATGCCTGGGCCGCAATCAAGCGCCAGACCAATGCCCTCTCCCAATCCCTCCTTCATGGCTGCCACACGTTCCACAATTACATTCAATCCGTGCTCAGTCAATGGCCCGCGGCGACCCACATCTTTTGGACTGGCAGAGGGCGTGGTATTATTATATGTGAAATTCGGGACACTCTTATCATAATGACCGTGGAACCCCACTGCCTGCTTTACAATGGTAAATCCCTGCTCAAGTTTCCTGAAATTTTGTCCCCACTCAATATAATCTTTGGGTTCGTCTCCATTTCTTTGTACTGGCACACTTCCGTTATAACAACGAACCTGATCGCGCATCTTACCCCCTAAGAGTCTATAAACAGGAAGACCTGCTAATTTTCCAGCAAGATCCCAGAGTGCTATCTCAATGGCACTCACGGCTGCGCCCCAGGGTTTAAAACTGCCCAACCGTCTAATTTTCAATAGAATTCGCGAAATGTTTGTTGGGTCTTCACCAATCAGGTAGTCCTTATAAAAAAGGACGTAAGGTTTCAGGTAGGGTTTTGATGTTTCACCCTGGCCATAGCCACTGATACCCTGATCGGTTTTAATCCGAACAACTGCACTATTTCCCATGATGGCACATTTCAGATCGGTAATCTTTGCGGCAGGTTTTGCCACGTTGTCAAACGCTGGAGCGCTCCAGTTAGACGAAACCTTAACGCCTGTGGAAGCAGCAAATACTCCGGCAGAAGCAGCCAGCGTTTGTTTCATGAAAGAACGACGTTCTAGTGGGTATTCACCTACACTTTGGCCATTATTCTCCTTCTCATAAAAGTTAGCATTGTTTGTTTGGTTTTTGTTTTTCATAGGATAAAAATTTAATATTTGAGTAATTATCAAATCCACTTCAATGAAAGCAGGCAGTCCGTGTAATTGCTGGCACTGCTGAATAAACATTCATCTTCTTTATCTTACCCGTGAAAATCAATAAGAAACTCTCGAAAATCAGTCTGGCGACTCCGTCTGACCGATGAGTACCCGGAGCCTGGACAGCATCCTAATTTCTCACAAACCTTACAACTGATCTAACTGCTCACTCAACGCAATATACTCACAAAGAATGGCCACATTGCGATTGAAAACCGCACTACTGACCCTGTCCATCACCTCGTACTCCCCATTCCAGCGCACGCCTCTTGGCATCTTCTTTTTGAAACGATCATCCCGGGTAATCCATGCACCAGACGCATCCTGTGCCTCCAGTATTTCCTGCACAGTGCCGGACAAAGCCTCCAGGCGTTGGGTTATTGCTTCTTTAGTCAGTGTTGGGTTTTCTTCCTTCCGCAAACCATCAGCTCCCAGTTTTACGGCTTGCTCATAACGTTCGCTGCCTGCTTCCAGCTGGGAAGCCAGATCCGTTTCGTAAGCATACCCGGTGCGGCGCTCAGGATGCAGCTCTTCCATACTTTCTACCCGAATCCTGCCCCGGTCATAATAAAGGGCCTTGTTGGTGCCAAGCTCTACAAAACGTGCCCATTTCCCGTTTTCCATCCTGATCGAACGCAGCCACCGCAAGGCATCGGGAATTGGCTCCAGTAGGGTGCCCTGCCTGAGTACCAGATAGAGGTCAATCAAGGTATTGATATTCTTAATGGTAACGGCCGGGCAAACGGAAGGAGGCTCAAACGCCCTCGCCCAGGCAGGTTGGAGATACTCATTGTATTGCTGCGCCCAGCCTGGCTGGGGCGGAGGCAATTGAGAAATCATCATAAACCGGGCTGCTTTGCGCAGGCTCTTCTCAACCCCTTCATCATCACCGTAATACTGATACGCCTCCATCATCACCCGGATGCAGTCGTTGATGCCCCCATCATTGAAAGTAGCATAATCATGGTAATTACCCTGCGCCGGGTACTGGTGCGGCCAGCCGCCATTTTCCAGTTGGGTCGTAATCATCATCTCCAAAGCCCGCTTTACTGCGACTGAAAGTTGGGGGTCATCCATCTCCTGGTCCAGGGCCATCAGAAAGCTGACCGCCGATTGGGTTTGATTATCATCAAAGCTAACCTTGTCATTGCTCAGGTCTGCGAAGTTAATCGTGTGGTCCCATCCCCCATTTTTATTCTGTCCGCGCATCAATGCATAAGCCGCTTCTTTGGCAGCCAGCAGGGCCTGCTCGTCTCCCGTCGCTTTATAGGCACGCAAAAACGACTGCCCCACGACCGGCGTACCCGGAGGTTGTACTTCAATGGTTTCATTATCCAAAGGGGATTCGCCCCAGCGTAACGACAAATCGGGTGTTACATAATATCCGTATCCTCCATGCGCATTGATAGAATAAAAGTACGAAACACCTTTTTGTAACGCAGCTTCGGCCTGCTTTTTCAGGTCGTTCGCATCTACACAATATACAGGAAACAGCATCAGGATAATTAATCTGGATAGAGTATTCATAGGATAATCAGGAAGATTGATTCACAAAATATAGATTATTATACTTCGTAAAGCAAATTATATGAAAACGCTACTCTTGGTGTAGTTTGCAACTAAACCTTTCTATCAAATCTGCACAGTGAATTCAAAAACTACCCTTGTCAATTATTTACCACGTCCTTTCCTTCAATAGTTTTTCTATTTCTTCCTTAGGCACAGGCAATTCATCCATATGTGCTTCCAGCCATCCTGAAAAATCTTTTTCTATTTCATCCGACCAACGCCCGTCAATTTGTCCTGGGGTGTATTTCTCTTCCCGCAGCCGCTGGTGCCCAAACTTATCGCGCAACATCACCAGTTCTCCGGTTTTTACGATCTTCTCGGCCAGGTGGGGCGGGATGAACACCACACCATCCAGCTTACCGAGGATCACATCTCCGGGCATTACTGTAACAGGACCTATCCGGATAGGCACATTGATTCCCGTAAGCATGATCTCTTTTTGGTGAGAAGGATGGGATCCCCTGATAAAGGAAGTGAATTCAGGCATTTGCATCAGCCCCTCCAGGTCGCGCACGGTGGCATTAAACACCACGCCGTTGCCCGACTTAGCCGTAATGGCTGTGGCCAGGTTATCCCCGATGATGGGGCCATCTACTACCTTCCCGAAAGCATCGGCCACATACACATCGCCCTGATGCAGTTCGTCAATAGGCCAGGATACCATATCGCCAATACGTCCGTCTTCTGCCCCTTTCTTTTCCAGCTCTTCCCGCACATCGGGACGAATGGGCATATACTGGGCTGTGAGTGCCCGCCCTACCAACACTTTCCCGGGATGGATATTCTGCCAGTTGCCTTCGTATTGCCGGGTATACCCTTCATTGCGCAGCACTGACCAGGCCTGTTCCAAAGAAATGTTTTTCATGCGCTCCAAAATCGCATCTGGTACTTTCGGGCGTCCATCCGGAAAACGTTCGCCTTCCCATTTAGGAGTGAGTGCCATCATTTGTTCTTTGCTCATGGTGATGCTTTGGGCGTGGGTCTTAAAAGTGCTTAGCATCAGGAACAGCACCAATACATAGTAGCTTTTAGTAGTTATCAATTTCATGTTTTATTAGGGTTGTGTGTTTTTTCTATGAAGTATTTGCTTTACATAAAGCTGATTTCAAATCCGATTGAGTGTTAAGGCATAAAAATTCGAATTAAGCATTTCCTTCAATCACCGGATTGGGTTTGAGGTATTTGCCGGGCACAAACGGGAATTTTTTGGCTACATCATCAATGATTTCTACGCCAAACCCGGGTTTATTGGGTAATTCCATATAGCCGTTCTTTACGGTCAGCGGTTCTTTAAAAATCTCTTCTTTCAGCGGGTTGTAGGTCTGGTTTAATTCGCACATGTGGCCATTGGGCACACCTGCCACAAAGTGAATATTACTTATGGTTGTCAACCCTCCGTGCCAGTTATGCGGGCATTGCAGACGTCCATACATATTCGCCACCTGGGCAATGTGCCACCCTTCACTGATGCCGGTAAAATTACAATCCGATTGAATAATATCATAAGCCCCGGTCGTAATCCACTCGTGCAATTGCAGGCGATTGGTAAATCGCTCTCCACCCGATACCATCACAGAAGGCATGGCTTCCCTGATTTGCAAGTGCCGGTCTACCGAACCTTCTTCCCATTGGTTCATCGGTTCTTCATACCAGTAAACTTTCAAATCTTCCAGGACCGGGCATAGTACATTGATGATGTCTTCAAATGAATGGGGGTGCTTTTCTATCATCAGCTTAAAGTCAGGCCCTACCGCCTCCCTGAGCTGACGCAAAACCGGAATGTATTTTTCCAGGGTCATACCGCTGTATGCCCAATCAGTACCATTTCTAAACTTAAAAGCAGTATATCCAAGCGCTTTATACCGCAAAGCTTCCTCTATCAATTGCGTAGGCCCATCTTCGTACCATTTGTGTTCTACCCCTCCACTGGCATATATGGGCATGCGGTGCTTGGGTTCATAATCGGTTGCAAGCAACTGATACACCGGCTTCCCTTTAGCCTTACCGATGATGTCCCAGCAGGCATTGTTGATACCCGCCCAGGCAGCCCGGGCCAGATAATCCTGATGCGGCCCTCCCCCACTGAAGAAATCAACATCAAAAGGATTTTTACCAATTACATAAGGCTTCACCCACCTTTCTATGTATTCCTTGATCTTATCGGGCTCACTGTACGGACTCCCCTCTCCAATGCCTACAATGCCCTGGTCGGTAAATACTTCAATCAACCCGGCATCAGCTTTCCACACGATATAACTGCCAACGCCCCAAAGCGGGCCTTCTTCATGTACATATGAAAGGGGTGTGACCTTGATGTCTGTGATTTTGATGTTTTCCCTGGAAATATTTTGCAAAGGCGACACTATTGTAAAATTCGCATCACCCTCTTTTTGGGCAGATGTCTCGTTGCAGGCCACCAATGTGCCCATTGAAGCTGTGGAGGCAGCTAACGAGCCTAAAAATTTACGTCTTCTCATATTATAGTTAGGTGTTTAGTAATTACAATCGGTATACTTTTTCAGCATTCAGGGAAAACAGCTTTTTCCGGTCTTTTTTGCTAAAATCAGCCACAATGCTTTGCAGGGCTGTAAGCCAGTCTTTATAACTACCAGCCAGCAATACCACTGGCCAGTCGCCCCCGAATACCACCCGGTCAATGCCAAAAGCATCTATAGCATACAGCACATACGGACGTATGTCTTCCAGCTTCCAGTTGTCCCGGTCAGCTTTGGTAATAATCCCGGATACTTTACAGTATGTATTTTCAAATGACGCTAACTGCTGTAAATATTTTTTCCAGTCTTCCATTTCTTTACCTTTTACATTTGGATTGCAAAGGTGATCTAAAATAAAAGGGGTATTAGGGCATTGCCTGATAAAGCTAATAGCTTCCGGCATCAAAGGCGTGGCAATGTTCAAATCAAAACTCAGGTTATACCGGGGTAATAACTGCACCCCTTTGATAAAATCTGTATCGTTGGCCAGCTCTTTATTGAACCCATGACGAATACCTTTCACCAGGCTGCGTGACACCAGTGTTTCCATGTCCTCCACTGCTGCCTCCCCCTTCTCCACCGGGAAATAGGCCACTATTCCCTGAATCCTTGGGTCTTTGACAGATTGATCAGCTACCCAGTCCACTTCTTCCAGATACTGGTTGGCTGCCCGACCGCATTCTACAAATACCATTTTTTGTACGTTGCACCCCTCGGTGGCCTGCCGATAATCTGGTAACAGAAAATTTTTGCTAATCGGTGAGTTTTTCCCTTCCAGCCAGGGGTAATCCAACTTATCCAGGTCCCATAAGTGCATGTGGGTATCGGTAACAGGAACCGGTTTATCTTCAGCGGAGGTAATGGTTTTTCCTATGGTATCATAAGCGCTTATACAACTTCCGGCACCGGCCAGAGCTATGGTTTCAATAAATTTTCTTCGCTGCATATTGGATTGCTGTAATTGAGTCAGAAGACAAAAAAAGTAAAAGCTTCGGCCTTCCGGCTTTATTTATTTCAAAAGCCCCCTATTAGTAAAAGGCACAATATTTTAAAATCTTCCCTCTTTTTAAGAATAATTTCACAAAAAGCAGGGTTTGATTGTTTAGTATTTCTTAACCAGATACTTTGGACAGCATTTTAAGTAAAAGGTGGTTTTTCAGGACTTATAATAATCATTTAATAATACCATGCTCGTAAAAAAGAGGGCACTTATCAACGTAGTTAATGCGTTTTTAGTCATAGGATTCATCGCCACTGTGGGTTGTTCTTCATCCAGGGACCACATGCGCATATTGTGTTTCGTACCGGCAGAAGAAAACAGTCTGCTTACGCGGTTGCAAGCCCTTTCCGCTTCAGAAAACTGGCACATTACACACGCTCATGACCCGGCTGTTATGGCTGAAGATTCTCTTATAAACTACAGCGCAGTGGTACTATGGGGCGACATGGCCGACACCCTGAATCACCGGCAACAACGAGACCTGGAAAGGTATATTTTAGCCGGAGGCGGTGTCATTGGCGTTGCTTTACACACAAAGTACCAGTACAAGTGGCCCTGGTTAGAACGCTTGCTTGCTGCCAACTCAGCAGGTGCGCACAAAAAAAGCCCCATAGCCAGGCTTACCGCTACTGCTTCAGACTCTGTTAGGCAATCATCGTACGGGCGAGGCCATGTAATCCTGCTTTCTGAGCACCAATTCCAATCGGCAAGCACCTTATCCAAAGCAATGCAAAAAGCCATTGGCAAAAATTTATGGCCTGCTTATCATACAGTGAGCCTGGACAGGGTGCCTGCGGCTACGGGCTTTTCAGAGGAAATCTTGGCAACTAACCTGAACGAACCTATAGAACTGGAAGTGCTTCCTACAGGAGATGTACTGTTTATTGAAAGAGGAGGAAATGTTAAGTATTATCATCAGGCTACACGCGCTACGCGCACCATTGCCCTAATCAATGTAGATAACAGCCAGTCGAACGGACTGAATGGCATGGCTTTGGACCCGCGATTCCGGCAGAATCACTGGGTCTATTTTTCATACACCCCGGCCAACGATCCTTTCCACCAGCACATTTCCCGATTTTTCCTGGCCGAAGACAGCCTGATTATGGCTTCGGAAAAAATTATCATGAAAGTGCCTGTTAATGCCAAACATGGCGGACATGCTGAAAATGCCCTGGAGTTTGACAAACACGGTAACCTTTACATCGGCTTCGGAGACTTCACCCACGACCCTTCGGGATACGCGGCCATCGATGAAAGGGAAGGGCATGCCCGCCACGATGCCCAGCGTACCGCTGCCAACTCCAAAGATTACCGAGGCAAAATCCTACGCATCCATCCCGAATCCAATGGGGGTTACAGCATACCAGACGGCAATCTTTTTCCGAAAGATGGCTCGCAGGGGCATCCTGAAATTTATGTAATGGGATGCCGCAACCCCTACCGCTTTTCTATAGATCAGCACAATGATTTTTTATACTTCGGCGACATTGGTCCCGATGCTGGAATGGATGGGTTGCAGGGACACAGGGGCTATGATGAAGTGAACCGGGCAGCAACGGCAGGTTTCTACGGATGGCCTTATTTTACAGCCAATAACAAACCGTATCCTGACTACAACTTTGCTACCGGAGAAACGGGTGCTTTTTTTAACCCGGAAGCCCCCTACAACGACTCGCCCAACAATACAGGCATCCGGGAATTGCCCCCGGCCCGCCCTGCCCTCATCTGGTATCCTTACGACATCACTTATGAGTTTCCTTATATGGGCAAAGGAGGTATGAATATCATGGCTGGGCCGGTTTACCATTACAATGATTTTCCCGGTTCTCCTAACCGACTGCCTGCATACTACGACGACAAGCTCATCATCTATGACTGGGTAAGAAACTGGATGCTTGCTGTTACTTTCGATGCACAATACGACCTCCTGTCTGTAGAACCCTTTCTTGAGTTTACTACACTTTCAAAACCCGTAGATATGACATTTGGCCCGGATGGTTCGCTCTACGTATTGGAGTACGGTGCTATGGGATATGCAGCCAATAAAGATGCAAAAATACGACGTATTACTTTTCCTACAGGCAACCGTCCCCCAATGGCCAACATAGCTGCGGATAAAACAGAAGGAGCCGTTCCTCTCTCTGTCAATTTCTCAGGGGCAGGCTCAACTGATTATGACCGGGACGACCAACTGCATTACACCTGGGTCATTGAAGAACAGGAGTTTTCGGGAGATACACTATCCTATGTTTTTGAACGTCCCGGCATATACGAACCCATCCTGAGGGTAACCGATCAGGCTGGTGCCATCGCTGAAGCCAGGGTGGAAATAAAAGCCGGTAATGCGCCTCCTGCAATCACCATCCATACCACAGGCAACCAATCCTTTTACTGGGGCACAGATACCCTCCAATACAAAATCAATGTAGAAGACCGGGAAGATGGCTCACTAGCCAGCGGACAAATACTTCCTTCCGATGTGAACGTTTCATTTACTTACAATCCTGCCTTGCATACTGAAACTCCCGTAGGTTTTCATCAGGCCAACGACATAGCCGAGGGAGCCGCACTGGTAGATGCCAGCGGTTGTATGTCGTGCCACGATCTGGATGTACAATCAGTAGGCCCTTCTTATACGGCAGTGGCCAACCGGTATGAGGAAAGCAATGATACATACGCGTGGCTGAGCAAAAAAATCAGAGAGGGGGGGAAAGGTAAGTGGCCTGGCAACCTTTCCATGCCTGCCCACCCCTACCTCACCGAAGAAGAAACCCGGCAAATGATTGCCTACATTTTATCGCTGGAGGCAGGTGGTAATCGAGCCCAACAGCTTTCTACAACAGGCAGGTTGATTACCAACCAACACCAGTCCGGAGCCTATGGCGATTATGTACTAACGGTTACTTATAAGGATAAAGGTGCCAGTAGCATTTCCCCCATCCGGCGGGAAGAAAAGCTTGTACTCCGGTATCCGGAATTGAATGCCGCCCATTGTGATCATTACGAAGGCGCCCTCATCAGGGCGGGCACGTCGGTTTGGATTCGGGAAAATGAGGCCTTGCTTCGTTTTAACAGCATAGACCTTACTAACATAGGTACTATTGGCCTCAAGCTAAAATCCAGGGCAAGCGGTAAGGTTTCTATCCGCATAGATGCTTCGGACGGCCCTGAAATCGGGACGGCGCCTATTGCCAAAAATGATGCAACATGGACGCTCATCAGCCCGATTCTCAAAACCTCTGGCGTCCATGACCTGTATTTTGTGTTTACTTCTACAGATGATGCAGACATCCAAAAAATGCGCTACCTGATGATGGTAGACCAAGTGTTATTTAAAAAAGAACAACCTGTAAATCCATGAAAATTATTACCGGCCATTTCACTTTATTTGCTGTGCGGACAAGTATGCTCCTGCTCATTATCTTTTTATGTATCTCTTGTGAACAACCACGTTCAACCTTTTTTGTATCCCCGGATGGGAATGACCAAAACCCTGGTTCTGAAACCCAGCCTTTTGCCTCATTAGAACGTGCCAGGGATGCCATCAGGGCTTACAAAGCCCAACACAAAAACCTGCCCGAAGAAGGCTTCACTGTATACCTGAGGGAAGGAAGCTACCCTTTGGATGCCTCATTTATTTTAGATGCACAAGATTCGGGTACAGAGGCATTACCGGTAGTGTACCGTGCTTACCAAAATGAAACAGCACGCATCAACGGAGGGTATACTTTGCCTGCTGCTTCTTTTGAAAAAGTGGACGACCCTGACGTGCTTGACCGCCTTCCGAAAACAGCGCATAAGCATGTGCGGCAATTAGACCTGATAAAGGCAGGTATACAAAACTTTGGTAATATCAAAATATCAGGCATGGGATACCCCGATGTGGTAACTCCCCCCGAGCTTTTCTTCAACGGAGAAGCCTTAACCCTCGCCCGCTGGCCCAATGATGATTATGTACGGGTTAATAAAGTGATTGATTCGGGAACCATGCCCCGTGCCTATCAGGACGACATCAACCCCTTGTCCAGGGAATACATACCACCGGAAGAGCGGGACGATCCCTGGAAAGGCTTTGTAATTCAGTATGATGACAACCGGCCTGCCCGATGGACACAAGCTGATGACGCCTGGATGTTTGGGTACTGGTATTGGGATTGGGCCGATGGTATTGTAAAAATAGATGCCATAGATACCCTTAAAAAACAAATCAAAACAGTGCAGCCGAGCTGGTACAGCGTACGCGAAAACCAACGCTACTATGTGTTCAACCTCCTGGAAGAACTGGATGCTCCCGGAGAGTGGTACCTTGACAGGAACAAGGGTATGCTGTATTGTTACCCACCTTCAGGTCTTGAAACTGCCAGCATACAACTTTCTATCCTGGATAAGCCATTGGTCATCATGCGCAATGCTGCCAACATCCGCCTGGAGAACCTCACATTTGAAGTAAGCCGGGGGCATGGCGTACATATATTGGGAGGAGAAAATAACCTGGTGGCCGGGTGTACCCTTCGCCGCCTCGGACAAAAAGCCGTAGTAATTGGAAATGAAAATGCCGTTGATATTGATGATCCTGTTTCCGGAGGACATAACAACGGTGTGCTCAGCTGTGAAATTTACGATACCGGAAAAGGTGGCATTGTGGTGAATGGAGGAGAACGCAGAACCCTCACGGCAGCGGGCAACTATGCAGAGAACAACCACATCCATCATTATTCGCGCATACAGAAAACCTATACAGAAGCCATACAGGTATATGGCGTAGGCAACCGGGCAGCCCACAACCTCATCCACGATGCTCCCCACGCTGCCATTCAGTTTAGGGGCAACGACCATCTGATTGAATACAACGAAATACATCATGTAAATACGGAAGCCGACGACGCCGGGGCCATCTATACAGGCCGCGACTGGACCTACCGGGGCAATGTGCTCCGGTATAATTTTATGCATCACATCGGAGGTGTAGATGGCGACATTGGTGTATTTGGAATTTATCTGGACGATGCCATGAGCAGTGTAGAAGCCTACGGAAACGTATTTTACAAAGTATGGCGGGCCTTTCACATCGGGGGAGGCAGAGACCACCTGATTGCCAATAACCTCATTGTAGAAGGAGTAGAATCTATTGAATACGATGCCCGCGCCTACCAGCCCAAATGGTTTGCCGGAGCAATGGATCGGGAAAGTGGTACCCTCTTCGTCAGGTTACGGAAGATTCCCTACCAGGAAGCACCCTGGCGTACTAAGTACCCAAAACTGGTCAATATTCTGGAGGGCGACCCCGGCGTACCCAGTGGCAGCATTGTGGAAAAAAACGTGATCTATAAAGCTGATTCTATTGACCTGGCCGACATTGTTTGGGAACGCGGCACCGTACAAGACAACCTCCATATTCCTGCTGACCAGGATCCGGGCTTTACCAATGTTGCAAAGCTGGACTTCAACCTGAAAGAAGATGCATATATATTTGATCAGTTACCCGGCTTCAAGCCCATCCCATTTGAAAACATCGGCCTGTACGATGACATGTACCGAAAAAATAGCAGTAATAGTGCAAACAAATGAATATTATCGAGTAGGAATACTTTTTTCCTGTCAGATGTATCCGCAATCTTTGTGTAGGAAGTTCAGCTTTCCCTACCTGCTCATCTTACCCGTTACAAGCGTATATAACCAATATGAGAACCAACCGAACAAAAAGCCACACATACCTCCTACAATAATATCTCCCGGATAATGTACCCCTACATAAATGCGACTATAAGCTACTATGGCTGCCCAAATGAACAACAGCCAGGTATATTGAAAAGTGTTCCTTAATAAAAACCATACAATACTCGCAAAACCAAAAGCATTGGCAGCATGGGAAGAGGCAAAGCCAAAACTGCCACCACAACCATCTACCACATGTACCAGCCCGGCCAGTTCAGGATTATGACAGGGCCGTAACCGCTCAAAAAAAGGTTTCATGAAAGATGAGGTGAATTGGTCGCTCAAAGCAATGGACAAGGCAATGGACAAAACCATTATCAAACCCTGCCATCGGTATTTCCAAAGTAAAAAAATAACCAACAAGCCATAAAACGGAAACCAGGTATATTTGAGGGTAACCCAGTACATCACCACATCAAAAAAATCGTTGTGGAAATTATTTAATAATAGAAAAATTTGCTGATCCAGGGAATCAATTTTATCGAGCATTATATAAATACGTCTTTAAACATTAATATCAGGCAAAGTAACACCGTACTAAGGTAGACTATGGTAACTGGTATCCCTATTTTGAAAAAATCACGAAAAGTATATCCGCCCGGCCCGTATACCATCAGGTTGGTCTGATAACCAATAGGCGTAAGAAAAGCTGCGGATGCCGCATAAGCTATAGCCAGATACAGTGGCGTTCCATCTATTTGTAAACGCTCACTCATGGCATAGGCTAACGGAAATGCAATGGAGACTGCGCCTACATTTGTAACAAATGAAGTGAGCAGCGTAGTGAGTAATAGCAAACTGCAAACAATTGCAATCATTCCAAATTGGCTTGTACCACTAAGAATCCACTCTGCAATCAAATTACCGGCCCCAGTCTTTATCATTGCCTGTCCTATGGCCAATGAAAAGGCCAGAATAGCTATCAGGTTTAAATCACTTTCCTTTTTTACATCTTGTATTGAGATCATACGCAACCCGACCATAATGGCAAAAATGATCAGCAAAGAAGTGAATAAAGTAAAATACCCCAGGATGAGCATCAGAATTGCACTGAGGGCAATAGTGACAAATGAAACCACTCTTTTTTTCTCAGGCTTTACAATTTCTTTCAGCTTAGAAATAATAAAAATATCCCGGTTTACATCAGCTTTTTCTTCAAAATTAGGTCCTGCAAATAGTAATAGTAAGTCGCCCTGAAATATTTTTATGTCTCCAATTTTTCCACTCAACCGCTCACCATTTCGATGAATTGCAATAATGGCAGCATCAAAGCGGGTTCTAAACTCTGAATCTTTGGCGGTCATGCCCACCAGGCTTGAGTTATTGCTTACTACTGCCTCCACTACATTTACTTTTCGGGTGCCATCATTGGTACGGGCTGAATGGGGTAAAATCAAACCGCTTTCCGCGTTGATCAATTCGACAACATCATCTGTATTTCCGGCAAAAATAAGCACATCGTTTTCTTCTAAAACCTCGGTAGGTTCAACTGGCGAAATGATTTCGTCATCACGAACAATTTCTACCAAATAAACACCCCTCAGATTTCTCATGCCAGCATTAAAAACTGTGGAACCAATCATCGGTGAGTTTTCAGCCAACTTGGTTTCTATCAGGTATTCTCGTTGATTTTTCTTAAAATTTTCTAAAATATCAGTTCTGTCCGGAAGAAGCCTGGCACCTAAAATCAGCAACAGGCAGATTCCCGTAAAAGTTACAGCCAGGCCAATGAGTAACAAATCTTCAGCATGAAACGGCGCAATATTATAATCGGTTAAAAAACCATTGAGCACCAATGTAGTGGATGTACCGATGATTGTAATCATTCCACCCATGATGGTAGCATACGAAAGCGGAATGAGCAATTTTGAAGGTGAAATATCATTATTTTTTCCCCAGTTAAAAACATATGGTGTCATGATGGCCACAATGGGGGTATTGTTCACGATAGAAGACAGAAAAGCAACCTGTGTCATCATCCTGACCATAAACGATTTGTAACCCATGTGGGAATTATTTTTGCGGCGGCCCAACCTAAACATACGGTCAATAAAGTATTCAATATTAAAATTTTTGCGTAACCCCGCAGTGAGCTGGATCAATAGGAGGATACTCACAATAGATTCGTTGGAAAAACCGGACAATACTTCTTTGGGTGTAAGAATACCTGTAACCACAAAAACCAGTACTACCAGCAAAAACCCCAGCGAAGGCCGAATGAGTTCTTTGAACAATACAAAGAATAGAAGAAAAATAAGGAGTAAGACAAAGTAAGGCTGAAATGCCGGGGGAATTAAACTCATACCAGGAAAATATCCATATCAATTAGTAAGCGTGCAAAATTAGCGGTATCCTTGTTTATTGTACTATGATTTGATGAAAAGATACAAAGGCCAAGTTTACTTTTTAGTTTATGAAAAACCTCAATCTTCCAAAATTTGATTGCAAAATTGCAAAAAAATCAAATAAAAACACAATTTTTGATGCTATCAGAAAAAAATTTGTAGTGCTTACCCCTGAAGAGTGGGTGCGTCAGCATTTTGTTAACTACCTCATTACCCATCTGCATTATCCCAGAGCACTCATCAACATAGAAGGCGGTTTGCACTATAACCGCCTTCAAAAAAGATCTGATATTGTGATATATAGCCGAGCAGGTAGTCCATTCATGCTGGTGGAATGCAAAGCACCTGATGTGAAAATCACACAAAATGTGTTTGCACAAGCTGCCCTTTATAACCAGACATTAGAAGCAACCTATGTAGTGGTTACCAACGGCATGGAACACTATTGCTACGCCAGCGACGAGGAAACAGCTTCTTACCAGTTTATGAACAAACTGCCTGTATATTCCTCAGAATAACCACTGACTACAAAACTTTTTCAACTTCTTTATAAGACAAATTGAAAGCATCAGCTACGCCTTTATACACTACATCTCCTTTAACAATATTCAACCCCAGTTTAAGAGGCTGGCTTTCTTTACAAGCTTGCTGCCACCCTTTATTGGCCAGTTGTATGGCATAAGGCAAAGTAGCATTGGTGAGGGCCAGCGTAGAAGTATAAGGTACGGCACCCGGCATATTGGCTACACAATAATGCACAACATCATCAATAATAAACGTGGGGTTTTCGTGGGTTGTGGGCGTACATGTTTCAATACACCCTCCCTGGTCAACGGCTACATCTACCAACACAGTGCCAGGCAGCATGTCTTTCAACATATCGCGGGTAATGAGCTTGGGGGCTTTGGCACCTGGAATCAGCACCGCACCTACTATCAAATCATGGTTTTTAATCAATAACCGGATATTGTACTCATTCGACATTAAGGTATGCACGTTGGCAGGCATGATGTCGGCCAAATAACGCAGGCGGGAAAGGTTGGTATCTACAATGGTTACATCTGCCCCCAGGCCGGCCGCCATTTTTGCAGCTTGTGTACCCACAATACCTCCACCCAGTATCAATACCTTTGCAGGCATAACGCCAGGTACACCACCTAGCAAAATGCCCCGTCCTTTCATGGGTTTTTCCAAATATTTGGCCCCCTGTTGCACTGCCATGCGACCAGCCACTTCAGACATGGGCACCAACAAGGGCAAACTTCTGTCGGCAAGTTCTACTGTTTCGTAAGCCAAACACACGGCCTTGCGGTCAATCATGGCATTGGTCAGTGTTTCACTGGATGCAAAGTGGAAATAAGTAAACACCAGCTGATCTTCTGTGATCAAAGAATGTTCAATATCAATCGGCTCCTTCACCTTAATAATCATCTCTGCTTTCTGGTACACCGATTCAATATCCGTAAGAATTTTGGCTCCGGCGGTGGTGTATAAAGCATCGGGAAAGCCACTGCCTTCTCCGGCTTTATGTTGTACATACACAGTATGTCCTAACTTGGTTAGCTCTTTGGTCCCTGCCGGGGTAAGCGCTACCCTGTTTTCATTATTTTTAATTTCCTGAGGTACTCCAATAATCATTGCTGGCAAGTTTAAGTTTTTTACGCTAATATTGGCACTACAAATATAAAGTACAGCCTGTTCATCCTTGTCAGCTTATGCAGATTTTTGGGTGAATTTGAGGTAAAGCATTATTTATTAATTCTGATTTTTTCCCAAGGTGACCCGGAAAACAGGTTGTTGCCGGACTACCAAAGCTGAACAGCCGCTCTACAGTGGGAGATAATCAGGATAATATTTATTATATTCTTAACTAATTTCTTATTCTTTAAAACTTACACTACAACATGCCTGACGACAAAAAGAAAAATCTCAGAAGCCGGGAATGGTTTGGGAAAACCGACAAAATGGGTTTCATTTACCGAAGCTGGATGCGCAACCAGGGAATTCCCGACCATATGTTTGACGGAAGGCCTGTAATTGGCATTTGCAACACCTGGTCGGAACTCACGCCTTGTAATGCGCATTTTCGTGAAATTGCTGAATACGTAAAAAGAGGTGTATATGAAGCCGGAGGGTTTCCGGTAGAGTTTCCGATCATGTCACTGGGTGAAACCTTGCTCAAACCCACAGCTATGCTTTTCCGCAATCTGGCCAGCATGGATGCCGAAGAATCCATCAGGGGCAACCCCATTGACGGAGTCATTTTGCTTGCCGGCTGTGATAAAACAACCCCTTCAACCCTCATGGGAGCAGCCAGTGTAGATTTACCCACTTTGGTTGTTTCGGGTGGCCCCATGCTGAGTGGCAAGTACAGAGGCAAAGATATTGGTTCAGGCACTGATGTTTTCAAATTTACAGATGATGTACGTGCAGGGAGAATTACCCAGGAAGAATATTACATTGCCGAAAGCTGCATGTCACGCAGCCGCGGGCACTGTATGACCATGGGTACCGCTTCTACAATGGCCTCGATGGTAGAAGCCCTGGGGATGGGCATGCCGGGCAACGCAGCCATTCCTGCCGTGGACGCAAGAAGAAAAGTACTCGCCCATATGGCTGGCAGCCGGATTGTAGAAATGGTGCATGAAGACTTAAAAATGTCTAAAATACTTACCAGGGAAGCTTTTGAAAACGCGATCAAAGTAAACGCGGCCATCGGTGGCTCTACCAATGCTATTGTTCACCTTTTGGCGATTGCCGGGCGCATGGGCGTTGATCTGGAACTGGATGATTTTGACAAGCTGGGCAGTAATATTCCCCTCTTGCTGAACCTGATGCCCTCAGGTAAATTTCTGATGGAAGATTTCTATTATGCCGGTGGGCTTCCGGTAATCATCAGGGAATTGAAAGACCATATTCATAAAGAGGCGCTTACGGTAAACGGAAAAACCATTTGGGAAAACAACCAGGATGCCCCTTGCTACAACCGGGAAGTGATTGCCACTATTGAACAACCGCTCAAAGAAAAGGCGGGCATTGCCATCCTAAAAGGAAACCTTTGTGAAGACGGGGCAGTGATCAAACCATCTGCAGCCACCCCTAAACTGATGCAGCACAAAGGAAAAGCTGTTGTATTTGAAAATATTGAGGATTACCATGCCAGAATAGATGATCCTGACCTGGATGTAGATGAGAACAGCATTCTTGTATTGAAAGAAGTAGGACCAAAGGGGTATCCCGGTATGCCCGAAGTAGGGAATTTAGGTTTGCCTAAAAAACTGCTTGAGAAGGGCGTATCCGATATGATCCGTATCTCTGACGGAAGGATGAGTGGTACTGCCTTTGGTACTGTGATTCTCCATGTTTCTCCCGAGTCGGCGATTGGAGGCACCTTGGCATTGGTTCAAAATGGAGATGCTATTGAACTGGACGTAGCCAACCGCCGCTTACACCTGGATGTACCTGAGGCTGAGTTAGCCGAACGCAAAAAAGCATGGC
Source organism: Cyclobacteriaceae bacterium (assembly GCA_965230065.1). GTDB lineage: Bacteria > Bacteroidota > Bacteroidia > Cytophagales > Cyclobacteriaceae. The sequence goes on from OZ245942.1 coordinate 6,982,970, forward strand.
AACCCCCTAAACCGCTGGCCGAACGGGGCTATGCAGGCTTGTACATCCGGCATGTGCAGCAATCGCACCTTGGGGCAGACCTTGATTTTCTGAGGGGTGGTTCAGGGAGTGAAGTACCTCGGGATTCGCATTAATTTTAAGTAGCAGTAGGCAGCAGCAGTTGGCAGTTTAAAAATGCAGGCTGCTACTGCCAATTGCCGCTGCCTACTTCCCTTAAGCAGGTTCTTTTTCTTTTACCGGCAGCTTAATAATAAACTCACTTCCTTTCCCTTTTTCGCTTATCAGTTCTATTTCCCCGTCCAATCTGTCAACCAGTGTTTTTACGATGGACAACCCCAATCCATGAGACATTTCTCCACTGGTGGGCTTGGCACTTAAGCGGTGGAATTTCTTGAATAAGTGCTTCTTATCTTCACTACTGAACCCAAGCCCTTCATCTTTCACAAAAATATTAACGAATTGGTCGGGCGTATACCGATGTCCAATATAAATATTTGTGCCCTCATTTGAGTATTTAATGGCATTGGAAATCAGGTTATCAAGCACCCTGGAAAGATACAAGGCATCCGTAATTAAATAAGCATTATTTTCAGCATGCAGGTGGTGAATTGTAATGTGTTTCACATCGGCATCAAACTGCCTGTTTTCAATTTTATTTTTCAAAAAAATATTTAATTCAATGCTGCTGTAGTGTACCTTCTCTTCATTTTCAAATGCATTGTTGTCGAGTAAATCCTGAATCAGTCCTATTCCCCCAGCAGAAGCTTTTTTGATAAGGGAGAGATATTTTTCCTGTTCATCAGTCAGGCTTCCTACCATTTCACTCAAATCAACCAAACTGCTGATGCTGTTCAATGGAGATTTCAGGTCGTGTGCTACAATACTCATCAGGTTGTCTTTCTCTTTATTGAGTTCGGCCAGCTTAATATTCCTTTTTTGTAAAGCATCATTTTGTTCTTGAATCTTTTCGTTCTGCTGAGAAATTTCAACACTTTGCTCTTCAATTTTAGCTTTTTGCAGGGCCAGTATTTTCTTTTTCTTATTGATACGCTTATTGGTTATCCATAGTAGCCCTGCAAGTGCCAGTACCAATATGACAATAATCATCAGCGCTATATTTTTTGCTTTTTCTTCCCTGATAACAATTTGATTGCGCTCCTCAGTGGCTTTTAGCAGAGCAAATTTGCTTTCCTGTTTTTCTATGTCGAGTCTGGCCTCCAGTTTTTCTATTGTTCTGGCCTTATCCACATTGTGCAGTGAATCTTTCATCAAAACATACTGTTCATGAAAAGCAAGTGCTTTCTGGTAATTCCCTGATTCTTTATGAAGCTGGGATAAATAAAAAAATGCATCTCTTTGCGCTTCCAGATTACCTGCCCGTTCTGCATACTGTATCACTTTTTGCAAATAACCAATAGCCCGGTCTGGCTGGTTAATGGTGGCATGAATCTTACCCAGTACCAAATAAACATCTGACAATAATGATTTGTTTTCAGATTGATTGGCTACAGTTAGTGCCCTGTAACAATATAGTAATGCATTCTTATAAAACTTCTGATGAAAATATACTTCGGCCTGATTCAGGTTTATTTCCGCATTACTCATTTGATCACCGATGCTTTCACTGATTGTGCGGGCACGGTCAAAATAAATATAAGCTGTGTCATAAGTTCCTTGTTTTGCATACAGCTTTGCCAGTTCCTGATAGCTTGAAATCTGCCCTCTTTCATCATTCAATGATTTTCTGATCATCAGCGCTTTGGTGGCCATTTCGAGTGCTTTTTCAGTATCATGCTGCATTTCGTAAAGCCTTAGCAGACTTTGGTAGCAATAGCCCATCCCTTTCATATCACCAATACTTTTGAAAATATTCAGGGCCGTAAAAAAATAATCGTATGACTTCACCAAATCGCCTTGTGTAAAATAAATCCTGCCCAGATTATTAAAAGTATGTGCCAGTTGTACGGAGTCTTTTTGAGAGGTGGCATACTCCAGGGCTTCTTTATGAAACTTGAAGGCATCAGGATAATTGCCCTTATAAACAGAAGCTATTCCCTTAAAATTCAGCGATTGGGCAATTTCTTCCTCCAGATAATACTGTTTGCTGATGGCTATCGCCTTATCAGCGTAATACAAAGTACTGTCCGGGTATGACATGCGATATTCCCAGGCAATCTGATTGAATAACTTTACTTTCTTGCGAACGTTGAGGTTGGTCTCTTCCAACTCGTTCATGAGAGAATCAATCTTAGAAAGGTTTTGCCCCCATAAGGGAGAACAAAAGAAAAAACAGGAAAGGATAGCAAATAACAGGTTTTTCATTGAATTTATAGAAAAGGCTATATAGCTCAGCTGAAATGTAAAGCGCTAAAGATACTCTCTACTTATTAATGCTGAAATTTAACACGCAACAAATTTGCATTAAATCCATTTATGCAGAATATCTTACATGCAATCTCAATCATTGTTTTAATGTTTTCTTAGGTTTTTAACTACTTTCCCCCTTAAAATTATCATTTTTAGTACTAAAGCTAACAATTTATTTGACATTTTTTGAAGTTATCCTACAAATACCAACATATTAAGTTTTCCAGCTACCCTGTCCGTTATTTAAGTTTTTTACAGTTGCTACTATTTTTAGCCTATCACACTAAACTATTGTAAAATAATTTCTACACCAACCTTACTACCATCTTACATATTGAAAACCCTAGACCAGTATTTGTAGTAAATACAGTACCAATTAACGGAGGAATAGATGATTTTATCAGGTATTGAAATTCAACAACAAATCGGGCACAAAATTTTTATTGCCCCTTTTGATGAAAACCAAATAAACCCCAATAGTTATAACCTTAAACTGCACAATGAATTAGTTGTATATGATGAAGAAATCCTGGATATGAAGAAGGAAAATAAGGTGAAGAAAATCTTAATTCCTGAAAGCGGATTTGTATTACAACCAGGAGAGCTTTATTTAGGGCGTACAGTTGAAACTACCAAAGCTGTGGGTTATGTGCCTAAATTAGAAGGGCGTTCATCTATAGCACGCTTAGGCATCATGGTACACCTCACGGCAGGTTTGGGTAATGTAGGCTCTGAAGGACACTGGACTTTAGAAATATCATGTGTACGCCCGGTAAAAATTTATCCCAATATCGCTTTTTGCCAAATATATTTTCATGAGTTGAAGGGTGATTTCAAAAACTATAACGGTAATGGCAAATACCACAACAAAGATACCCAACCCAGTTTGATTTACACTGAGTTTACCGATTAATCACTCCTTATTTTCGGGTAAAGTTTGCACAAAATAATTTACCCATCTATTCTTTTATTACCGCCTCCCCTTTCGCTACCTTTGCGGAAAATTATAACCGTTACCCTGCTTGGTAGCCACAAAATTTGCACTTACACTTAACTATTATATGAAACAGTTGTTCTTCACACCAGGCCCAGCCGAACTATATTTTACTGTTGAAACACACATAAAGAATGCGCTGAGTGAGTATGTACCTTCCATTTCTCACCGCTCAAAGGCTTTTGAAGGAATTTATGAGGAAGCTGTAACCAACCTTAGGGAGCTGTTGCAACTACCCGATAATTACCATATCTTCTTTACAGGTTCGGCTACAGAAATTTGGGAACGCATCCTGGAGAACTGCGTGGAAAACCAAAGTTATCATTATGTCAATGGGTCTTTCTCCAAGCGTTTTTATGAAACGGCGCTCCTTCTCAACAAAGCTGCTGTTCAACAAAAAGCGGAAGATGGAAGTTGTGCTGCCATTGATACCACGGCTATTCCTGACAGCACAGAACTCATCGCCTTTACCCAAAACGAAACCAGCACTGGTGCTGCTCAGCCCTTATCAGATATTTATACTGTGAGGGAAGCACATCCCGATAAACTCATCGCCGTTGATGCTGTTTCTTCCCTTCCTTATATAGATATTGATTATTCCAAAGTTGATACGGCCTTTTTCTCAGTGCAAAAAGGATTTGGCCTTCCGGCAGGTCTGGGCGTATGGTTGGTTAATGAACGCTGTATTGCAAAAGCTGAAAAAATATTATCTAAAGGGCAAAGCATTGGAAGCTATCATAGCTTACCTTCTTTACTGTCTAAAGCTCATAAAAACCAAACACCAGAAACACCTAATACTTTGGGCATTTATCTTTTAGCGAAAGTTGCCGGCGATATGCTGAAAAAAGGTATAGGGAGAATCAGGCAAGAAACTGAGTATAAAGCGGCTGTTTTGTACAATCTTATTGAACAACACCCCCGGTTAAAGGCTTTTGTAAATGAGGTTGACCATCGTTCACAAACAGTAATTGTAACTAAAACCCAGGAGCCATCTTCTGAAATCATACAAAAACTGTTGGAACGGCATTTAGTGATTGGTGCCGGATATGGAAGTTATAAAAATGAGCACATTAGAATTGCTAACTTTCCCACACATTCCCGGGAAAAAATTGAAATGTTGGCTGATTATTTGCTAGCGATGTAATGAAACAACCAATTCGTAAGAAATTCGTACAAATTTGGTTGAGTTTGATTTTTTTGTAGGAAAAATTAGATAATTTAGCAATGAACAATGAATTAATTGCAGCTTATCCTGCTGCTAAAAATAATTTTACATCCAAAATGTATCCGTTAAAAAGAATTTTGGTTGCACTGGACAATTCAGATGCAGATGATGACCTGATTGAATATGCTTCTTTTGCCACCCAGGCTTCTAATGCCGAAGTGGTGTATTTCGTAAATATCATCAAAGATGCCAAAATACCCGACGATGTTTTAGTTGAGTTTCCTGATTTACTGGATAATGCCATCAAAGACAGGGTAAATAAATTAAGAGAGAAAATAGAGCATCACTTTGATGTATCACTAAAGGCCAATATTAAGTTTGTTGTGAAAGAAGGGCAACCTGCCAAACAGATTCTCAACCTGGCCGAAAAATACAACATTGACGCAATATTAGTCGGGCGTAAACATGCCTCCAGCAGCAGCAACGTTGTTGTGCAAAGGCTTGCTCGTCGAGCTAAGTGCTCCTTATTGATTGTGCCTGAAATTAAGTACACATCTATGAAACGCTTGCTGGTAGCTACTGACCTCTCCCACAATTCGCTAATTGCACTGGAAGAAGCTATCGCCATTGCAGAGCAACACAAACAAAGTGCAGAAATCATTTGTCATCATGTTTTCAGTGTTCCATCCGGATATCATTACACTGGCAAATCGTATCTGGAGTTTGCCGAAGTTATGAGGAAGAATGCGCAGAAAGAATTTGAGAAGTTCATACAAAAAGTAGATACAAAAGGGATTAAGATCAGGTCTCTGTTCACTTTGGATGAAAATGACTCCCCTGTAGATGATATATACAAGGCTGCCATAGCAGAGAAAGTAGATTGTATTGTAGTTGGTGGTAAAGGAAAATCAGCTACAACTTCATTCTTTATGATTGGAAATACTACCGAAAAACTTGTAAGCTCTGTATCTGAAGTACCTTTGTTATTGGTTCGCCCTAAACACGAAAATGAAGGAATTATAGATTATATCAAGAAATTCTAAGGAATTACTTCACAATTTTTTGCAACAAAAAAGCAACTTCCTAAATAATGGAAGTTGCTTTTTTTATGATTTACGAATTGTCCTTAAAGCAAAAACTTGTCATTTCTTACTTAGAAATAGCAGGCAAGTTCTTTTGTTAGAAAATGTTATATACAACCTGCCACATTCAAAAAACCCTCGCTCAGAGCGTATAACGTCTTTTTTCAGAATATTGATAATGAAAATGATTGTATTTTGCACATAAGTTTTTCCGGTAAAAGAAAAAAATGATAATAAATTGCACTTTATAAATAATTTTTATTACTTTTGTAATATATTATCATGTAAACACATTAAATGCAGGTAAGTATGTCAACTTCAATTCATCAAAGCGAAAAACATCTACACCCTTTTGAGGCTACCATTCAACCCGGAGACATCCATTTGAACCATCAACAAAAAGAAAGCTCCTGGAAAGTATTCAACTTCTATGACTTAGACCATAATGGAGAAATTTCCAAAGATGAGTTAAAAAATGTGCTGGCAAGTTTTCGGGCATCTATCAATGACCTCGAGCTCAATGCATTTTTTGAGCAGTATGATATTGATGCATCCAACTACATAGACTTTAATGAGTTTTTGGAAATTATCAAATACAAATTAGCGCAAGACGCCAACACATTGGCCAATAGTAAAACCATGTCATTTTTCTTTGAGAAAGAGGAACTGGAAATACTGATCCAATACCTGGACATAGTTCCCTTTCAGCAAGGCGAAAGCTTGCCATTCGTTGGGGAAAAAGATGAAGAGATTGTATTTATTTTGGGTAACTTATCAGAAAATGATCCAGAAGAAATAACCGTTCCTGTTTATACATCAGTCAGTGATAAAAATCAGACTGCAGAAAGTAGTGGTATTGCTATCCGTATAGAAGAGGGAAAGCTTAGTGAACTGGTGCGTAAAAAACCGCTTATTGCACTCAAACTCAACCAGTCTTTGGGCTCAAGGTTATCGTCTATTATGTCAAAATATGTTTAAATCAACACCACTTTATCAACCCATTAATAAGACTACCCCTTAATTTTCCCGTCATACTTTTGTTATACTGCCTTACCATTTTATTTTCTTGCCGATTTTCATATCCTTTCTTAGTATTGCCCCATCAAATTAGAGACTAACGCCTAATCCTTGATGAGGAAATATTTATTACTAAGTACTTTCAGCTTATTTTTTTCTATTCTTTCCGCTTTCTCTCAATCTGGTGAAACAGATACAGCAACCATTGAGCTACCCGATGTAATCATTACGGAAAACCGCATGCAAACTCCTTTTTCTGAATCGGCCAGGAGCATGTATGTGATTACAAAATCTCAGCTGGATGCAATGCCTGTACAAAGCCTTGCCGAAGCGCTAACCTATGTGCCCGGAGTAGACATACGGCAAAGAGGCCCGATGGGCATACAGTCTGATATAGGTATCCGTGGCGGTACTTTTGACCAAACACTCATCCTGATCAACGGCGTAAAAGTAAGCGATCCACAAACAGGACATCATTCATTCAACCTTCCGCTCAGCCTGGATAATGTAGAACGCATTGAAGTGCTTAAAGGACAAGGCGCACGGATTTATGGGCAAAATGCTTTTAATGGTGCCATCAATATCATTACCAAGGTTCCTAAAAAGAAAAGTGTTTTTTTAAGGGGATATGGTGGCGATTTCGGCACTTTTGGAGGAAACGCTTCTTTGGCATTGCCCGGTAAGGTTTATGGGCAAAATATCGCTGTATCATATGACCGCTCTAATGGCCATCATGAAAATGCCGATTATAAACTAGGCAATCTTTTTTATCAATCGTATTTAAATGCTTTGGGTGGACAGTTTAACCTGATCGGTGGTTATTCCAACAGAAAATTCGGAGCAGGCGGCTTCTATGTTCCTGACTCTGAAGAATACGAAGAGGTAAATACCAGTTTTATAAGCCTTGATTACACAAAAAAGAAAAACAACTTCACTTTCCTGCCCAGGGTATATTGGAGAAGAAACCATGACGATTATGTTTATATCAGAAGCGATCCTGATGTTTTTAATAATTTACACACGACCCAAGTATACGGGGCAGAATCCAATATCACCCACTACAACACCTTGGGTTTAACGGGTGTGGGCATTGAATTAAGAAGGGAAGTTATAAACAGTACCAATCTGGGCAACCATGCGCGCACTATTGCAGGTTTTTTTGCAGAGCATCGCTTCTATCTGTTTGACCGCCTCGATATCACTCCCGGTATTTATGTCAACTGGCTTTCGGATTACGGATGGAATTATTTCCCCGGCTTGGATATGAGCTTTGACGTAACCAAAAGCTTTAAACTATTTGCAAACCTTGGACAATCTTTCAGAATTCCGACCTTTACTGACCTCTATTACAACGGGCCTTCTAATATCGGCAATAGTGAGCTGGAATCAGAAAGCGCTTTTACTTATGAAGGGGGAGTGAAGTTGTTTAAGAACGGTTTCTGGGGACAAATAAGTTATTTCAGGCGCGATGCAAGCAACCTCATTGACTGGGTAAGGGACAATCCTGAGGCACCCTGGCAGCCACAAAATTTTTATAATGTGGATATCCAGGGAATAGAAACTAACCTTGAGTTTAACTTTTCCCAAATAATCAAAAGTAGTTTCCCATTGCAAAGTTTTACTGCCAACTACACTTTTATTGACGCCGCGCTATTAGATGCCCCTGTTGAGTCGCGTTATGCCCTTGAAAACCTGAAACATCAATTACTGCTTGGAGTCAAAAGCAGAATTGTAAAGAATTTATACCTTAACCTGCAGTTCAGATATTTAGACAGGGTGACACTGGACGACTATCATTTGGTTGACTCCCGGTTATATTATGAAAAAAATAACCTGAATATTTTTGTAGAGGCCACCAATATCACCAATACCAATTACACAGAAGCTGGTTATGTACAAATGCCCGGCAGGTGGCTAAGGGCAGGATTTCGCCTCACAGTAGATTTTGAAAAAAATAAGAAGTGAGTTTTTTGTTTTCTGTTGATAGTTTTTCATTAAATTCCCATTCTTAAACTTTATCCCACAAACTTTAAACAAATAACATAACCATGATCGTAGTAACCGGAGCAGCAGGCTTCATTGGAAGCTGTATGATTGCTAAACTCAATGAAGAAAACTTTAATGCCATCATCGCTGTAGATGAATTTCAAAATGGTGATAAAAACTTAAACCTAGAGGGAAAATCAATTCTGGAAAAGGTAGAAAGAGATGATTTCTTTTCATGGCTGGATCAGCACCAGGAAGAAGTAGAGTTTATTTTTCATTTAGGTGCCCGCACCGATACCACTGAATTTGATGAAAATATATTCAACCGCCTTAACTTAAATTATTCCAAGGAAATTTGGCAAAAATGCATTGATTACCAAATCCCTTTGGTATATGCTTCCTCAGCGGCTACTTACGGATCCGGAGAGTTGGGATATGATGACGACGCATCGATAATTCCAAAGCTTAATCCGCTCAATCCTTATGGGGCTTCAAAAAATGAGTTTGACAAATGGGTTTTACAGCAGGCTGAACAACCTTTGTTTTGGGCAGGCCTGAAATTTTTCAACGTATATGGGCCTAACGAATACCATAAAGGCCGTATGGCTTCGGTAGTTTGGCATGCATTTCAACAAATCAATAAGAAAGGGGAAATGAAGCTATTTCGCTCTCACCGTCCAGATTATAAAGACGGAGAGCAAATGCGCGACTTTATATATGTGAAAGATGTAGTAAACGTATGCTACTTTCTGATGCGCCACCGAAAAGATTCCGGCATTTATAACCTGGGTAGTGGAAAGGCCCGCACATTTCTGGATTTGGTAAGAGCTGTATTTAAAGCGACAGATAAACCAGAAAACATTCAATTTATGGATACCCCGGCTGATATTAGGGATAAATACCAGTATTTTACAGAAGCTAAAATGGAGAAGCTAAAATCCATTGGTTACGATAAACCATTTCACACGTTGGAAGAAGGGATTGATGATTACGTTACCCACTATCTTATTCCGGGTAATTACATGTGAACTAAGTGAAGGAATTATCTGGAAGGCAGTGCATCTTCCAGATATTCCATACAAATTTTCTTTACAATGGGCAGTGATAAAGGTTTGCGGCGATAGCAGGAAACACACGGAAAACTCATCAATTTTCGTACTTCTTCTGTATGAATATAGGATGAAAAAATAATCAAAGTTATATCCTCTGTATACCGGGTATCAATCTCGCTGTATTCTTTCAAAAATTCCCATCCGCTCATTGAAGGCATATTGATATCAAGGAAAATGATATTGGGCAAAGCATTTGCATCTTCAAGAATTTGGTCTTTCAAATAATTGATGGCTTTGCGGGCATCATCAATCGTACTTACCTCTTCTACAAGGTTTGACTTTTCTATGAGGGTCTTACTTACAAAGTTGTCAATCGAATCGTCGTCAATTACCAAAATGTGCTTAATTCTATCCATGACCTTTATATTATTTTTTAAATATTAATTTATATTTTTTCAATATATTCAAATCTGTGCCAAAACATTTAAAGCATTGATAACCAGCATATTACGCACAAAAATATTTCTTTATATATCTAACCATTTCCCATACTGAAACCCCATTCCCACTTTGGGAAACTTCAACTGTTCAAAACACCGAAAACAGTATTTGAGCCGTTATGCTTTTTAAATTGAGAATTCACTTATAGTTTTAAGGAAAAAACCAATCATGGAGATTAAAATATTTGATACCAAAGAAAAGCTGGGTAAGCATGCAGCGATTGAAGCCGCTGAAAAAATCGGAAATGTATTGGGCAAACAACAGGAAGTTAACCTCATCTTAGCAACCGGAGCCAGTCAGTTTGCAACTTTACAGCATATGGTAGGACAAAAAGATATCGACTGGGCCCGGGTCAATATCTTTCACCTGGATGAATACGTAGGCATGCCAACCACTCATCCTGCCAGCTTCCGAAAATATTTACAGGAAAGGTTTGTAAACAAAGTTGCTCGCCTGAAATCTGTTAATTTTATTGAAGGCGATGCCCCCGATCCACAAGCTGAATGTGAACGGATTGGTAAAACCATTTTACAACATCCAGTTGATGTGGCACTGGTAGGTATAGGCGAAAACGGGCACCTGGCTTTCAACGACCCTCCGGCAGATTTTAATACAAAATCGCCATACATTGTAGTAAACCTGGATGACGCCTGCCGAAAACAACAAATGGGTGAAGGGTGGTTTGGTAGTTTTGAAGAAGTACCCGCTCAAGCTATCAGCATGTCCATCCATCAAATCATGCAATCCAAAAGTATCATTTGCTCCGTACCAGACCAGCGAAAAGCTCAGGCGGTAAAAAACTGTTTGGAAAGTGAAATCACCAATATTTATCCGGCATCTGTTTTACAAAAACATCCTGATTGTACGATTTACCTTGATAAAGAAGCTGCTTCTATGCTTTCTTAAATGCATGGTTCAAAACAAAATAGGCCTGTCTGCTATTGTAACCCTCAAGCTTACTTCAGACAGATGGCTCTATGGATACACAAGCGAGTTATTCTGCTATCTGAGAACCTTTTACACATCAATGAATACTTTATCCGGTATTTTTCATCCCTTTTAATATTTTTTCGTACTTATTTTTTAGAAGTACACTTCAAATATGACTGAAAACAAGAATTCCTCACCTAAAAAAAAATCTGTTGCTTCCTGGGGTTATGTCATCAGCAATATCATCCTGCCTAGGAAAAAGCTACTTTTGCTTGGGTTATTCCTCATTATCATAAACCGACTGAGTGGTTTGGTATTACCGGGTTCCTCTAAATTTCTGATTGACAGGGTAATTGCAGAGGCCAACTTCGAAATGCTAAAATGGCTTTTAATCGTGGTAGGTATCGCTGTTTTGGTACAGGCAACAACTTCATTTTTCCTCACCCAGTTGCTCAGTGTAGAAGCACAAAGCCTAATAGCAGCTTTGCGTTTAAAAATCCAGCAACAGGTAATTCATTTGCCCACCCGGTATTTTGATAATAACAAATCAGGGACTATCGTAACCCGGATCATGTCAGATGTGGAAGGTGTGCGCAACCTGGTAGGTACCGGGCTGGTACAGCTTTTTGGCGGATTGCTCACTTCAGTAGTAGCCCTGGTTTTACTATTACGCATCAGTACACAACTCACTTTGTTTGCTATTGTTCCGCTTATTTTATTCGGATTTATTGCCATGAAAGCGTTTACCTACATTCGCCCTATATTTAAGGAAAGAAATAAAATACATGGGGAAGTAACAGGAAGACTGACCGAATCGCTGGGTGGTATTCGGGTTGTCAAAGGTTTCCATGCCGAGCAACAGGAAATAAATGTATTTGCACGGGGAGTGGACAGGCTGTTCCAAAATGTTAAGAAAACCCTGCTTTCTACTAGTTTGATTGCCAGTGCGGCTACTTTATTATTGGGAGTAGCCAGTATTGGCATCATGTACCTGGGAGGCAACCAAATCATTGCTGAAGAAATGACCGTGGGTGATTTTTTTGCTTTTACTTTGTATTTGGGCTTTTTGGTTGCCCCCATCATTCAAATGAGCAATATCGGCACGCAAATTACCGAAGCCTTTGCCGGGCTGGATCGTATGGAAGAAGTTTTAAGTTTAGAGCCGGAAGGGGAAGAACCGGAAAGGACTGTGGAACCGGATAACATCCGGGGAAAAATTGTTTTTGATAAAGTTCACTTCGCATATGAGGCCGGAAAAAATGTATTACACAACATCAGTTTTGAAGTAGTTCCCGGCTCGGTAACAGCTCTTGTTGGCAGCTCAGGCTCGGGAAAAACCACCATCGCCGGATTGGCCGCTTCCTTTCTTAAACCCACAGATGGCCTCATCACGATCGACGATGTAGATTTATCCAAAGTTACGCTGGACTGTTATCGCAGTAAATTGGGCGTGGTTTTGCAGGATGATTTTCTGTTTGAAGGTACTATTCGTGAAAATATTTTTTTTTCCAATCCCTCTGCCAAAGAGGAAAAGTTAAACCAGGCAGTAGCTGCTGCACACGTAAAAGAATTTATCGATCGTTTTGAAGACGGATTAGATACGCTGATTGGGGAACGGGGCGTAAAACTTTCAGGCGGACAACGCCAGCGCATCGCCATTGCCCGGGCATTGCTGGCTGACCCAAAGATATTGATATTGGACGAAGCCACTTCCAACCTGGATACCGAAAGTGAATTGTATATTCAGGAAAGTTTACAACATTTGATGAAAGGGCGCACCACTATTGTAATTGCCCACCGCCTCAGCACCATCCGTAAAGCCGATCAAATTCTGGTATTGGAACAAGGAGAAATCAAGGAAAAAGGAACGCACGAGGAATTAATCGGCCATGAAGGAAGGTATTACCAGTTGTATACTTATCAGGCCAGGATATAGAATCGGTAGACCATAGTTTTTTAGTCGACAGTCCACAGAGAAAATCGGCTGTGGGCTGTCGACTATGGACTATAAACTAATACTACCGCTGCCACTGCCCACTGCTACTGATGCATTTCCATGTAATCTAAAGTGAGGTTACTCAAAGCCCTCACGCCGAGTTTTAACCCGCTGTCATCTACATAAAAATCAGGAGTGTGGTGGGCAGGTGCTTTATTTACATCTGTTCCAGCAGGCATTCCCCCCAGGAAAAAGAAAAGGCTGGGCACTTCCCGGGCGTAAAATGAAAAATCTTCTGCCCCGGTTACCGGTAATCGTACAAAAGCATTTCCTTCTCCCGCTGTTGCTTTTAATGTAGGAGCCATCTGTTCAGTAAGCTCCGGATCGTTATAGGTTACCGGATTGCCAATGATGATTTCCACTTCTGCCGTAGCCCCGGCACTTTCTGCAATGTTGGTCGCTACTTTTCGGATTTCATCATGGATGAGCGGTTGCTGCTCGGGATCAAGGCTGCGGATGGTGCCTTCCAGTTTTACTTCTTCAGGAATTATGTTACTACGAACCCCGCCATGTACCATTGCAACGGTTACTACCGCCGGGGCTTTTAGCAGGTTCACCCTCCGGCTTACAATGGTTTGCAACCCCATGATGATTTGCGCAGAAGTTGCGACCGGATCGGTGCCATCCCAGGGGTAGGCCCCATGTACCTGCGCACCCTTTACGGTAATCTTCAGGCGATCGCTGCTGGCCATGGTGCCACCCGGACGATAGCCAATTTTTCCCACTTCTGTTTTGGAATTGATGTGCAGTCCAAAAACTACATCCACATCAGGGTTTTTCAATACGCCTTCTTTCACCATTAATCCGGCACCTCCCTCCTCTCCTTCCGGGGCACCTTCTTCGGCAGGCTGAAAGATAAACTTGACCGTTCCATTTAATTCATCTTTCATATTGCTTAATACTTCGGCCACCCCCATCAAAATTGCCACATGGGTATCATGTCCGCAGGCATGCATCACACTCACTTCCTGATCATTATAAATTGTGGTTACCTCAGAGGCAAAAGGAATATCAACCCTTTCTTTCACAGGCAAAGCATCCATATCGGCACGCAAACCTACCACCGGCCCAGGTTTTGCACCTTTCAGAACACCCACAACCCCTGTGTGGGCAATGCCTGTTTGCACCTCTATTCCCAACGAGCGCAAATGGGCAGCTACTTTTTCAGCGGTTTTAAATTCCCGGTTAGAAAGCTCCGGGTTTTGATGAATATTCCTTCTCCATTCAATCACCTTGGGTTCAATGGCTTTGGACAGTTGGTCTACTTCTTCATGAGCACCTTGTCCGAATGCTGAGTGAAGCAGAAAAATACAGAAAATACATAGAAAATATTTCAGCGCGATAATTCTTCTCATAAGTTTTATCATTAGTGGAATTGGGTTGAATATAAAGATAAAAATAAGACTCTTGAAACGGACATACGAAAAAGGTCAAAAAACACAACTTACAGTTCTGCGTTGATAAATATATGAAGTGTTCATTTTTTTAGAACAAACAACCTTGACTTTTAACCTAATTTTATGGCAAAAGATAAAGACAAAGAAAAACAGCGTTTACAAGACGCATTGAATAAATATAAAAAACAGGGCAACAAAAACTTATCTAACTTATTTAGGCTGCTGTTTTTTTTAATGTTGATCATTTTTCTATTCTACTTTTTTGATACCCCCCAGCAAACAAAACAGATTTCCTGGCTGGAATTTAAACGGGAATACCTTGAAGAACACAAGGTAGACCACCTTGCTGTAATTAATAAAGAAAAAGTGGAGGTTTATATGAAAGATTCGGCACAGGCAAAGGACTCTACAGAGTCATTGCTCACTACCGATGCGAAAAAAGGGCCGGGCTACTATTTTACCATCGGCTCGGTAGAGACTTTCGAACAAAAGATGGATGAAGCCCAGGCCAACTTCTCTGAAGATGAACTGGTGGATGTTACTTACACTACCCGTTCCAACTGGTTTGATTCCCTCTTGCCGTGGCTGATTCCACTATTCTTATTGATTTTGTTCTGGATGTTTATCCGTTCCCGCATGCAGGGAATGGGAGGCAGTAACCCCCTGTTTTCTATCGGAAAGTCCAAAGCCAAAGTTTATGACCAGGAAAACCGTCCTTCTGTAAGTTTTAAAGACGTGGCCGGACTGGAAGAAGCAAAAATTGAAATACGGGAGGTAGTGTCTTTTTTACGGGACAGAAGCCATTACACACAACTAGGGGCTAAAATCCCCAGGGGCGTAATGCTGGTGGGCCCTCCCGGTACAGGCAAAACCCTGCTGGCCAGGGCAGTGGCCGGAGAAGCCAACGTACCTTTTTTCTCACTTTCAGGTTCTGATTTCGTCGAGATGTTTGTCGGCGTAGGTGCTTCCAGGGTACGCAACTTGTTTCAGGAGGCCAAAAAGAAAGCCCCGTGTATCATTTTTATTGATGAAATTGATGCCATTGGCCGAAAGCGGGGTAAACGCCAGTCGATGTACGGTAACGATGAACAGGAAAATACCCTAAACCAATTATTGCAGGCCCTGGATGGTTTTGAGCCTAATTCCGGGGTAATCGTAATGGCAGCCACGAACCGGGAAGATGTGCTGGACAAAGCCCTGCTACGCCCCGGCAGGTTTGACCGCCGTATCCACATTGGCTTACCCGACCTGGAAGAAAGGAAAGCAATCTTTAAAATTCATAGCAACCCTATAAAAATTGAAGAAAAAATTGATACGAAAATCTTAGCCTCCCAAAGTGCCGGGTTTTCAGGGGCTGACATTGCCAATGTTTGTAACGAAGCCGCATTGATCGCTGCCCGTAACCACCGGGAAGCCGTTACCCAGGAAGACTTTATGAATGCTATGGAGAGGGTGGTGGCAGGGCTTGAGAAGAAAAGTAAAGTGATTTCTGATGAAGAAAAGAAAGTCATCGCCTTTCACGAAGCCGGGCATGCCGTGGTAAGCAGTCTGCTTGAAAATGTGGACACTTTGGTGAAAGTAAGCATTATTCCACGGGGCAAATCCCTGGGTGCCAACTGGTACCTGCCCAAAGAACGGCACATTTATACCCGAACCCAGCTTTTGGACCGTATGTGTGCTGCACTGGCCGGACGTGCAGCCGAAAAGTTAGTATTTGAAGAAGTATCTTCCGGGGCAGTAGATGACCTGGAGAAAGTTACCAAAATGGCTTATACCATGGTATCTATATATGGCCTGAATGAGAAACTCGGTAATATCAGCTACCATGATACCGGGGGTGAGTGGGGCAGTCAGTTTCAAAAGCCTTACAGCGAGCACACCGGCAAGCTGATTGACCAGGAAGTGCATAACCTTATTAAGCAGGCATACGAAAAGGCAGAATCTCTTTTGCAATCACACCAGGAGCAGTTACAGTCGCTGGCTGATCTGTTGTTAGAGAAAGAAGTAATTTATCGCAAAGACCTAAAAAAAATCATGGAGAAGGAAGCCGTCCTTACAGGTTTTTCAGAAGCTTCCTCTGATAAAAACCGACAGGACGGATGAAGAATGGTGGAATGGTGGAATGGTGGAATGGTGGAATGGTGGAATTTAACAGGAAAGGATTACCATCCCAATATTCCATTCTTCCAATTTTCCACTATTCCATTTTCCTTCCCCTTCTTCTATTCAAAAAAAGGAACACCTTCGGGGGCGTATTTGCGCATGCCTTCTTCATTAATATCTACACCTACCCCTGGTTTTTCTGACAGCGGAATGTGGCCATCTACTATCATTTCCCCGTCAAAATCCACGATTTCTTTAAACATGGGGTTGGAATGGAAATAAATTTGCCACTCGAGAATCATAAAGTTGGGTACAGAGGCACATACATGCGCTGAGGCCATAGCTCCCAAATAAGAAGCTACCATGTGGGGCGCAAAAGGCACATAATATAAATTAGCCAGGTTAGCTATCCGCTGCGCTTCCCCTAGTCCGCCAGCCTTCTGTAAATCGGGCATAATCACATCTACAGCACCAATTTCCAACAAAGGCCGAAAACCATGCGCCAAATAATGATTCTCACCCGCACAGATAGGTGTTGTGGTAGATTCGGTGATATATTTATAGGCATCGGCATTTTCAGCGGGAATGGGTTCTTCCAGCCACATCAGGTTGAGTGGTTCCATCACTTTAGCTACTTTTTTTCCGGTAGGCAGATCATACCGCCCGTGCATGTCTACGCAAATGTCAAGCTTAGGCCCGATGGCTTCACGGGCTGCAGCCACCTGATCGTACATCCTTTGTATCTCTCCCGGACTGGCTGTCCAGTTGTACTGATCATATTTGTTGGGGTCACTCCGCTGGTCAATATCAAATTTTACGGCGGTAAACCCCATATCCGTTACTTCTTTGGCAACCTGTGCAAACTTTTCAGGAGGAGGGTTTTGTGATTGGTACAAAGCAGTATCACAGTATACCCTGATATTGTCCCGGAATTTACCGCCCAGTAATTGGTAAACGGGCAAATCTAGGGCTTTTCCGGCCAAGTCCCACAAGGCAGATTCAACGGCAGTAAGCACGGCCACGTACATACCTGATTGCGCCCCTTCAAAAAAACCTCTCCGGCGAATATCTTCATGCAAACGGTGAACATCAAGCGGGTTTTTTCCACGAATTCGCTCCCCAAACATTTTTACCAAATGGTATGTTCCGGGCGTTGCATCTACCCCTTCCCCACATCCCCAAATATCCTGGTTGGTATAAATTTTAACAAAGAGACTATGGCCATTCCGAATGTATCCGCACTTTATGTCGGTAATTTCCAAATCAGTGGGGCGGGAATGAAGGGCGGTTTTATCCAGGGCAGCAGCCAGGCTTGTTCCAAAACCTGCCATCAATGCCGTTGTTGCTAAAGAGGAATTTCTTAAAAAGGATCTACGTGAATTGTTCATGGGTGCAAAGTTAGGGTTAAAGGTTGCTATTAATTTTATTGGTTTTACCAGGTCCTGGTGTTCAAATATTCCTGAATCTGTTCTTTGGGCACAGGTAATTCGTCTATGTGGTCATTGAGCCATTGTGAAAAATCTTTTTCAATGTCATCGGACCAGCGAGTATCAATTTGGCCTGCTGTATATTTTTTTTCCCGCAATCGCTGGTGGCCAAACATGTCACGCAAACGAATGATTTCTGAGGTAGTAACTACTTTTTCTGCAAGATGCGGAGGGATAAAAGATACAGCGCCTTCTTTACCCAACACGATATCCCCGGGCATTACCGTTACTTTTCCTATGCGTACAGGCCTGTTGATGCCTACCAACATGGTATTTACATCTCCTGAAGGATTGTGGTGCGAAGGATGGTAACCACGGATAAAAGACGTGAAACCGGGCAAATCTTTAAGCCCTTCAATATCCCGAACGGTTCCGTTATACACAATACCATTGCCTGAGTTGGCATAAATGGCATTGCCCACATTATCTCCAATGGTGGGGCCGTCAACATGCAAGCCAAACTGGTCGCCTACATATACATCGCCTTGTACGAGCTGATCTACCGGCCAGGCATTTTGCCCTTTTACGCGTCCTTCACTTTGACCCACGCTATCCATCACCTGATGTACATCGGGGCGGCCCGGCATGAACATAGCGGTTACTGCCCTTCCTACTAATACCTGGTCCGGGTGAATACTCATCCAGCCTTCTTCAAATTGGAATTTAAAATCAGCCCCCTTCATTACCGACCAGGCTTCTTCGTGGGTTACCAATTTCATACGTTCCAGTATTTCATCCGGCACTTTGGGGCGGCCATCCGGAAAGCGTTCACCTGTCCACTCAGGAGTAAGGCGGATCATGGTTTCCCTGTCAGGGGCAAGGCTTTGGGCATTTTGAGTGTGGAAAGATAAAAGTAGAATGAGAGAAAGCGCATAAAAGGTAAGGCCCTTGAATTTCATGGTTAGGTTGTATTATGGTTTTTGATTAGGTGGGTTAAGATAAGAAATTTATCTTTTATTCATCAAAAACTTTTGAAATTCGCTGGTTTTATCTGCAGTTTGGGCAACTGTCAGGATGGTACAATAAGCTATCCGAATACTTTTCCGCCACTTCTTGCAGGGTGGGCGATAAGTGGCGGACAGGTGTGAGTCTTTTATTGAGAGGTGATGCTGTAGGTGATATCTACTTTGCGCTGTAACCGACGCATTTCTTCTTCAGTACTATGTTCAGAAATATCCAAAATCCCCCTTCCTTCTGTAGAAATCAAATCTTTGTCGATACCGTTGGCTACCAGAAAATCCTGTACAGCCTTTGCTCTTTTTCTGGACAGTTTGAGGTTGTAACGCTGGCTGCCCACGTTGTCGGTATATCCCACCAGCTCAATAAAAATATCCCCATAATCCTTTAATTCCCGGGCTGTTTCGGTTAGGGTATATTTTGCCCGGTCGGTAAGTTCGTCTGAGTTAAAATCAAAATAAATGGAACTGGCAGTAAGCATTTTGGGGCTTTCAGCTCTGCCACCCAAACCTGAATTTGAGTTTTCCCCATTTTGAGTTGTTCTTTTCTCTGCATCAGAAGTGCCATTTAGGTTATTTTGAGCTGTATCGCCACCAGCACCCAAAGTATTGCCCTCCCCATTTTGTTTCCCTCCTTCATTGCTCCCTGCGTTGTAGGTTTCATTTTCACCTTCTAAACCACCTTGCGTGCCGTTATTTGTCCTGTTTTCTGCCAATAAATCGTCTTCGGGAGAAGTAAGCGCTGAGTGATAAATATCAGCCAGGGAAGTGCCCCGGTTGCTCACAAAAAAAACTTCATCTTTTTTGCCTTGTACAAAGTAGGCATCAAAAGCAGAAGAGTTGATGGGTTTGCCTAAATTTTTTGGTGTTGACCAATTGATCCATGAATCGTCCAGCCTTTCAGACATAAAAATATCCGCATTACCAAACCCTTCGTGCCCGTTACTGGCAAAATACAGAGTTTTACCATCTTCACTGAGAAAAGGAGAAATTTCAAAACCACGGGAATTGACCACAGGCCCTAAATGTTTGGGTAAAGTCCATCGGTTATTTTCATCTTTAAAGCTCACATACAAATCTTCTTTGCCCATTGAGTTCAACCCCCGCATGGAAATCAAAAGCAACTGCTCGCTGCTATGCATAAAAAAGCCAAAAAATGTATTGTTTGTAAATACATCCCGGAAATTCAGCCGCTGGGGCGTTTGCCAACTGTTATTATTTTTCACAGCATAAGCAATACCTGCCGTTGCAGTCCCGCTTCCTGGTTCATCCTGATACCTGAGCAAATAAAGGGTTTGTCCCAAGCTCCCAATGCCCACTACCCCATTGAACTGATCCAGGTTGAGCAAATCATTTTTGGCTGTTGTCCACGCCCCCTCTTTTCTTACACTATACCAGATATCATGCCCTTTGGATGAAGAGTCTTGTTGCTGTCTTGAGTGCTTAACCGTGGTGAAATACAAAGTGTCCCCTCCGGCAGAAAGCATAGGCATGGTATCTTCAAAAGGCGTATTGACAGTGGACGGGAGTTTTTCGGGAGTTGTATATTGCAAACCCTGCCCATATAACTGATATGAAATAAGTACTATGAATACGAAAAAATATTTCAACATACGCTCATTCTGCCTGGCTCTAAACTTACCTCAAGAAAGGAAGTGCCTCGCTGGGGTTATTCAGCATCAGGTTCAACACCAATTCATGGGTACCTGAACTATCCCGGCCGAGCCGGCTGGTACTAAAATCATAAGAATAACCCAGGTTGATCCAGTTTTTGATAAAGAAACCCAACATGGCTACAACATCAGAACTATTGGTATGATTCCGGTATGAAGCTCCAACCCATCCAAACTGACGGTATTGTAATTTGCAGTTCAAATCCACTGCATAAGAATATGCATCAGAATACTTAAAGAACACATTGGGGTGTAATGAAAACTCAGGGTCAATATCAAAATGTGCCCCGGCCATTACAAAATGATACATGGCAGAAAGCTGGTCATCATCAATGGCATCCGAAGCAAAGTTGGCATGAAAAGCATTTTGTACCGAATAACCTGCATAGAATTGGTTAGAATACAATAGAGCGCCACCATTCAGGCCAATTGAGGTGCCTGTTCTCATTCCCGAACTGTAGGCCTGATAAACCCCGTCCTGATCCGGACTGAAAACAGTAGCATTTAATTCGTCAAAATTTTCATTGATGATATTTGCTGAGGCCCCGGCGGCTACTGACCACCCATTAGATAATACATAGTGAAACCCATAGGTTAAATACCCTCCAGTTCGGGAAAATGCTCCTTGCTGGTTATTTAGTGCATATAAACCAAAACCATGTTTAGTGCGCACCAGCTCTTCAGCACTCACCTCCTCTTCCAGCAAAGAAGGGTCAGAAGTTCGAATAGACTTATCTTCATCTGATACAGATAGGTTTCTGTTAGACAGGCTAGCGCCTACATAGTAAGTAGTAGGCGTTCCGTTAATATTAGACCATTGCCTGCGGTAGCCTATTTTCACATCAATGTAATCTTCTATGCCCGAAAATGCAGGATTAATTGCAAATGCACTTTGGGTAAACTGGCTCATTTGAAAGTAATCTTGTGAAAAGCCAAACTGGCACACACCCATCAGTAGTATTAGGAAAAGTATAGTTTTTTTCATTGTATAAGTGTTTTATCAAATTTCAAAGGTTGCAGAACGCTACGGTTTTTCTGTTTACCGCATCAAAGTAATTGTCCCTTTTGTAGGCTTACCCACCTGCGTGTCAATAATGTAATAATAAGAACCAGCTGGTAGTGCTTTATTCTCAAAAGTGCCATCCCATTCTTTATCATAGCCGACGGAATAAAATACCCGCCTTCCCCAACTATCATATACCTCAACCCTGGCATTGGGATAGCTCTCAATATTATCAATTTGCCAGGTATCATTCCAGCCATCTCCGTTGGGCGTAATACCGGTTTTTATATTGGCAAATACATCTTCAGGGCTAATTACTGTCAGGGTAATATCTTTTTCAAAAACACCCTCTTTGCCATCATCAACACGAACCCTAATTTGTAGCTCTTCCCCTGTTGCTGCTTCCAGGGTTCTGTTCAAAACGAGTTTGTTTCCGGTAAATACAAAGAGATTGTTGTCTTTTGCCTCTCCCACCAGAGAATACAAATGCACATCATCAGGGTCTTCATCATTGGCTACAAATTCTGTAACAACTCCACCGATGGTCAGGTTTCCGGTTACATTGGTACTTCCAGGCACAATATCAGAAGGAGCATCATTTTGATTGACAATATTGATTACCAACTGTTTTGAAAGCGAATGTCCAACTTTATCGGTTGCTTTCAGGTTGATAATCATCCGCTGCTTTTCCTCGAAATTGAGATTAACATTGCTTTTTAGGTCATACCCTTCAACGGTAAATAAAGCATTGTCAGGATACATATCATTCCTGTCCAAAACAATTTGATGAACGTCGTTGTCATCATTATCCCCCACATTAATGGTAGCGATGGTTGCACCCTCTTGCTGATTTTCAGGAATGTTGAAAGAGCTCAATGAAATATCAAATGGCCCGGTATTCAAACTACTTTTGATTTCTAACAAAAATGTTTGTGAATATGTGTTATTTTCACCCTGTCCGTCGTTGGCCACTACAGTAACTACTTCTGTACCAATCCTTCCGCCCAAAGCAGAGATTAACACTTTTCCGGCATTTTGATCGATTTCTACATTGGCAAAGGTAACGATGGCAGGCTCCAGGGTATAGGTTACCACCTGGTCTGACTCATTTGCAGGCACATCACCGGGCACAATCGTTATTTCTTCTATATTTTCAAAAGCCTGGTTCACCTGAATGGTATCCCTGTCTAAAGTAAATACGGGAGGGTCATTCACTGGTGCAACCGTAATTATAACATCGGCATTGCTCACACCATACTGGGTTTCTTCTGCTTTTCCATTCCACTGGAACCCATCTTCGCCTGAGAAGTTATTTTCCGGCAAATAGGTTAACTCTGAAATTTTATCCACAGCTATTTCCTGCTCTGCATTTACGGCAGCACCACTGAGTTGTAACGTACCATGTGCAGGCAATGTCATTACTTTAATAGCTGCCAGGCTACCGAGTTCACTGGTAAAGGCTTCTGCAAAATCTGCAGAAGTAAATCCCATTTCAGTTTCTTCCTGTCCTGATTTTGAAACGGTTTGCAATGCTATACCTGCATCAATGGTCATGGTAATTTCCTCTGATTCAACCGCAGTATTTTGCAAACAGGATACAGAATCAGCCGTAAGTTTTACTTTTACCTTATCGTTATTTTGCAGGCTGTTGCTTATAAATGTAGCACTGCTTTCGTTTTCAACTACATTTCCGTTGATCAGCCATTGGTACTGTACCGGACTGGCGGTATAGGATGTAGATGCAGTAAATTTCACAGGGTCTCCGGCTATCGCCACCGTTGTATCAGCCTTGAGCGATACATCCAGGGTTAAAGATTGGATCACACTCACCGTTTCTACCTTTGATTCTGCAGCATCATTAGTTAAACACCCGGGGTTTTTCGCATTCACCTTCACCTGCAAGGCATCCCCGTCCTGTAAATCAGAAGATGTGTAGGTAGCTCCTGTTGCTTCAGCAATGGCTTCTGCATTCAAATACCACTGAAAGGTAACACTATCGCCCGGGCTGCCCACAATGGTGCTGAAAGTAGCCGGCTCACCGGCACAAACCTGCTCTTGCTCAGCATTTAATATTACTGACATCGTGGTAACTTCAGTAACCTGAATGTTCAACGGCTCTGATTCTGCCACTGTATTGACCAAACAAGGCGCTCCTTCTGTTGTAACTTTTACTTTGAGCACATCATTCGTTTTTAAAGTAGAAGTTGTAAAAGTAGCGGCATTCAATCCCTCTATCACTTCATCATTGATAAACCACTGGTAAACCGGATTAGGCCCCGGGTTGGTGAGGTTAGCCGTAAAAGTAACATTATCCCCTTTACAAATAGCTTCTTTAGAGGGCGTAATGACTACCCTGAAATTGGCAGCAATATCAATGGCAAAAGACTGTGTAGAATCCAATCCGCCTTTATCAACTGCCCGCAAAGTCACCTGCTTTTTGCTGCAATCCCCAATGGAAGGTTGACCGGTCAGTACAGCCGTACCATCCCCATTATCCGTAAACGTAAGCCAGTCTGGCAAAACTGGAGCTGAAATAGCCACAGAGTCATCCGCGTTAGGATCAGTTACTACAATATTATAGGTATAGGTTGAATCGGTACTGATGGCTGTAACGGGTGTACTGGTAAATACAGGTGGCTCGTTTACTTTTACATTTACCGGCAAACTAACCAAAGTAAGTTCAGGTAATTGTGGGTTGGTAATTTTGCAGGTATACTCACCGAGATGTTGAATATCTACATTATCAATGACCAATTTACTTTCTAAGGTATTGGCAAAAAATACCCCGTTTTTACTCCACTGATAGATGCTTGTATTCACACCCTTATCTATTCCTAAATCGATAACCAACTGTTGGCCAGCTACCAGGGTTACGTCTTTCTTTTCGCCCACACTATCCTGAGGCGCATAGCTGTTAAGCTTTGCCACATTGGGCAAAATATCTTCAAATGTCAGTTTATTATTTTCTACAGAAAGGTTAGCAACCGAAGAAGCACTCAAATTGGGTAAGCCGGAAAGGTTATTATTCTGTAGTGCCAGGGTATTGAGCTTGGTAAATCCCGATAAACCGGGAACTGTACCATCAAATTGATTGTCATTGAACAAAGCTGTAGTTAAATTAACCAGGCCGGAAATAGTAGCCGGCAACGCACCTGACAACTGGTTATTAGACAGATCCAGTTCGGTAAGTGCTACCAGATTCCCAATGTCTGCCGGAACACTGCCATCAAACTGATTATTACCCATATCCAGTTTCTTGAGCTTAACCAGATTTACGACTCCACCAAATATAGGCCCTGTAAATTCATTATTCCCTAAACCAAGTAATTCTAAATTTGTTAATGCGCCTATTCCTAATCCGGCAATTACACCAGATAAACTGTTATCTGATACGTCCAGGGTTTTTAAAGCTTTAAGGGCTGTCATCGTTGGCAAACTGCCTGTAAAGGCATTGCCAGAAAGATTCAATGTAACAAGCTTTGTTAAATTGCTAATTCCGGTGGGCAGGTTTCCTGCCAGCAGGTTGTTGCTTACATCAAGGACTAATAAATCAGTGAGCTTGTTAATATTGCTCGGTAAACCTCCAGAAACCTGGTTATTAGGAAGTCTGATAACTTTCAACTTGGTTAAGTTTCCTATAGGTGCCAAACTTCCTCCAAGCCCTCCATTGTTAGAAAAATCAAGGTTTGTAAGGCCAGTCATTTTATCCAAATCGGGAATACGACCAGATAGTTGTCCGTTTCCGGTAATTTGTAGCTTTTGCAATTTGCTTAAGAAAGCCAATTCAGCGGGGAGTGCCCCTTTCAGGCCACGGTTAATGAGATTTAACTCTATAACCCTTCTGCTGGTATCCAGTTTTACACCAGCCCACTGATCCATGGGTTTGCTCACATCCCAGGGGGTGTTCCAGTTGGCACCGGCTGTTCTTTCAAATAATAAGCCTAACGCCAAAGAATCACCTTTGCTATCATTGGTAAAAGGCAATTTAGGCGCACAACCCGACTCAGGCAATACCACCAACGACTCATCTGAAAGGCCATTGCCATGCGTATCGATGTGGTAAAGTACTATTTTGTCTATTGCGTGAAATTTTGCCCGCCCTGAAATATTCAATTCATAAACACCGGGGTTGTTAATTTTCACATATACATGAAAAGGTGTTTCATCGTTGGTGTTTGTTTCCCAGGTCCACCCAGCATTGTTCGTATAAATTTTCAGCCATTCATCTTTGGAGCCGGCTGCATCATTTCCCAAATCAGTTCCTTTAGGGAAAACTATTTTATCAGAGTTTTTACTAAGTTCGCTTTCTACGTCACTTGCACTTGCATCGTTGTTACCTTTATAGCCAAAAAACACAACATTCTGGTTATTTGGCATTTTGAGCCAGGTATCATTGTTTTGTGATTTATCAGTTCCTTGATTGATTTTATTGCGCCATTGTAAGCGGTACAAACCCGTCTTACTAAAACTTACCTTATAAGTAATGGTGCCTTCTCCCGGTGTACCAAAAAACTCCTCATCAATCCACTCAATAAATGATTCCTGATTTTTCAGGCTCACACTCCATTGGGAAGGAATGACATTTGATTCTGCTTCCATTACAGCGATTCCATTTACTTCCTCAAACTCACATTCTCCGTCTGTATTATTCGTAGATGGCTTTGTAACCGGGCAATTATTGGCAGACTCAGCAATGCCGTCCAGTTGCCCGTCGGGCAAATCATCCCCTAAAGTGGGCAGGTGATAAAGTACTATTTTATCCAGTGCATGAAAAATAGAGCGGGCAGAAACCTGTAATTCATAAGTGCCAGGCGTGTTTACCTTTACGTATAAATCATAAGGGTTTTCATCATTCACATTGGTATTCCAGCTCCATCCACTGGCATTGACGAATGCTTTGAACCATCCGTTTTTAGAACCATTAGCAGGATTTCCAAGACCGCTTCCATCAGGAAAAACCACGCTGGTATTTTTTGCGGCTAAATCGGAAGCGATAGAACCGGCATTTCCCTGATGGCCAAAGAAAACAATATTCTCATTATTTGGCATTTTGAGCCAGGTATCATTGTTTTCTGTATTTTTATTGCCCTTGTTGATTTTATTCCGCCACTGGAAACGGTAAATACCTGTTTTTGTAAAATTAAACTTATAGGTGATTGTCCCGGTTCCCGGATTACCAAACTGCTCTTGACCATCCCATTCCACATAGGTCAGCCCGCCTTGTGTGGTTACTACCCAGTTTGCAGGAAGGATAGTAGATTCAACTTCAGCCATGATTACCCCACCAGACTCTTTAAAGTTACAGTCTTGTGCCTGAAGTAAGTGTAGCTTGAAAAAAGCCAACAGGAAAAGCAAAAATGCAAACTTTGTCACCGAAAAATTGTAGTTATTCATCATAATCTCTTTGCATTGGGAAATTTATATGATCTAATCAAAAATACACCCCTGCTACACCCTCACACAATTTTCATGTTCTTTTTGATTGAAACATTACATACGTAAGCTTTTGCAACACCAAAAATAAGGAAGAGTATCATAATTAAAAAATTTAATATGATTTTTTTTAAGGAAAATTTTCATTTACTAATAATCATATTGTAATAGTATCTATCATTTTTCTTTTATTACAAAACATATTGAGGCTTATTTGCCCTCAGAAGGCTTTTTTATAAAGAGGGAATATGTAAAAGAATATGTGTTCTATAATTAAATGAGCGGATGGTTATCTGACTAAATCACCGATAGTACTGGCTTTGTTTTGCAAACTTGAAAGATGATTAATCATCCATAAATTTACACTAAATATAAAAAATAATCTGTTTTTATTACACATAAAAAAAGCTGATCCTCTCACCTGTTTTGAGGTGAAAGAACCAGCTCTTGATAAGTTGAAAAAAAAGCTAGCTACTCGCCTGGCTTTTTTTAATTAATACTTAATCAACCTGTACAATTCTGTGTTACCAGTTTGTTGATTTTCAACTTTTAGGATATATACCCCTGCACTTAAGTTTTGTCCGGTCATGTTTACTTTTACTGTAGACCCGTCTATGTAGTAAGCATCTTCTCCCAGCTTATGCTCTACGCCCAGGCGGCTAATCAGAGAGAATGCAAGGCTTCCCTCTTCATGAACTCCGGTGTATTCTAAAGTAAGTTCTTCTGCAACAGGGTTTGGATACACACGAGCAACTTTGAAATCAGCATACAGTTCATCTGCTGAAATACTCGAGTCTGTCTTATCAGCACCCACATTGGCAACTCTTGCGTTATTTCCAACGGTGAATGTTACCTTCATGGGCTCACCGACTTCGCCATTGCCATTGCCTTTTTTGTATGGTGTTGCTACGATTGTGTTTTTGCCAGTTTGAAGACTCGTACCACCAAATTGGCCTTTTACGTCACCTACCAAAGCATAAGGTACTACATTTTCAGTCCTGAAGTTCTTCTCTCCATTCAGGTCAAAAACTACACTGCCCACTTGGCCCGGGTTGGTAACTGCTTCTACATTCCAGTTTTGGTTGGCAATGGTAATACCATCCTGCAGTTCCCGAACCCGCTTGTTGGTAGACGGGTTGATTAAGAAAAGTTTGATAACCTGAATATCCTTATCAGATGGAATAGGATCAGGGTTTGGATCAGGATCAGGGTTCACACCATCTGTTACGTTAAAGTTGATGGTCTTGGCCATGTTATTTCCCCTTACCTCTACTGTTAAGGTATATTTACCAACCTTAATCTTGGGCCAGGGATTTACATCTACCCCTTTATCACCAAATACGCTGTAAGGTGGTTGAGATCCCTCACTGTTTTTATAATTCATGTTGTCGGGCCCGCCTTTTAGAATAAACTTCACTCCATTGGGCACTTTTCCATTTACAACAGCTTTCAGGCCAACTACACCAATTCCGAAAGAGGAATTATTTTCAAGTGATTTAATATTTTTATTAGTTACGGCATCCACCACATACACGGTAATATCATCATCACCTGGTTTAGGATCCGGATCGGGATCAGGGTCAGGGCCGGGATCAGGGGCTCCGTCACCTTTAACAGAAAATTTAATGGTTTTGGATAAGTTACTACCACCCACTTCTACAGTTAAAGTATAGTTTCCTACCTTAATTTTGGGCCAGGGATTTATTTTTACCCCTATATCACCAAATGCACTGTAGGGAGCCTGGGCGCCTTCGCTATTCTTATGGGTCATGTTATCAGGCCCACCCTTCAGGATAAACTTAACACCATTGGGCTTAACACCACTTACTACAGCTTTCAGACCAACCACACCAATTTCAAACGAGGAATTATTGGTTAACTCTTTGATATTTTTATTGGTGACAGCATCCACTGCGTATATGGTAATTTTTTCATCACCCGGCGTTGGATCGGGATCCGGGTCGGGGGCAGGATCTGGCTCATCCGCTTTGTTGATTTGTATGGCGAATTTTTCTTCACCTTCAGCTTTTCCATCCGAAGCAGTAACCGTAACATTAAGCTTGCCTGCATCTCCTTTCTGGGTAGGAAGTGTAAATTCACCAAGCTTTCCATTATTCTTGATTACAAATGAATAATCCTTGGCTGGCACAATATTACTGCCTCTTTTCACAACGATGGATAAATCAATTACGTCATTGTTGGCATCAGAAGCTTTAACATCCACTTTCAACGTATTACCTTCCACTACACTTTTATCAGGAATACCCGTAATTACCGGGGCCTTGTTATCAGGTTCAGGATCGGGATCCGGATTTGGGTCCGGGTCTATAGGAGTGTCAGAACAATCCTTCACAGACTTTAATATTTTGTCGAGGGTGTTTTGTGCTAAACTACCACCTTGCTTACCGAGGTGATACATGATGATACCGTCAATGGCATGGCCGGTTGAGCGTCCGGCAACTTGCATATCGTAGGTTCCGGCCTTTTTCACATATACATAAACTTTGTGAGAATCGTGGTCGCTGGTATTGGCTACCCATCTCCATCTGTTTGAGTTGATGTAAACCTTCAACCACCCATCTTTGCTGGCTCCATTTGGCTCAGGAGACATGCCTGTACCTCTTGGGAAAACAACATTCTTTTTCGCTTTCAGGTCAGCCCCAACACTTCCAGGGGCACCATCATGGCCAAAAAATACAATGTTGGAGTTGTTCGGAAACTTCAACCATGAATCATTATGCTCTTTTACATCGTTTCCTTTTTTGATAGTATTCCTCCAAACGAAACGATAATAACCTGGGTTCTTAAAATTGATCTTGTAGGTCATCCTTCCTTTCGAGGTATTATTGAACGATTGGGCGCCTGTCCACTCTAAATAAGTATTGCCACCATCGCTTTTCTTTGCCCAGCCACTTCCTTTCCTGGACTCAGCCTGAATAACGACCAAACCGTTATTTTCCTGAAAAACATTGCAGTCAGCCTGTGGGGCAAACAGTAACTTTTCCGGATTAGGCTCGTCAGCAGCTTTCACATACCCTATGAGTATAAAAAATAAAAATGCATGCATTATCATAGCATGCCGGAAACAAAAAGGCATCAACCTCTTTACTTTACCTGAAGCAACTCGGTAACTCTTTCTCATAATAACATCTTAATTTAAGATTCACAATAAAAAAACTGCATGCCATTCTTCAAGTCTCACTATTTATTGTAACAAGCAAATGTCACAATAAGCTTTGATAAAAAAATGAGGGCATACAGATTGGCAAGAGATTTTCAAAAACAGTGCTATATTTCAGGAAAGCAAAAAATTGTTTACTATGTTAAATATCATCTTACGATAGTTATAAACAGGATTTTTATTTTGAGAAAACTATGCAGGCCTACTCTCTCAAATAGATAAAAAAGTACGGCATCGTAGAGCAACGTTCACATCCTGTTGCTTTTTCTTCACTTGTATATGTAGGAAGCCAGGATACCAATTTGCCAAAATAGCAGAAATAATATCAAAAAATCAATCGGTATTTATAACCAATCAGGATCCAGGACGAAAGCCTCGAGGCCTTGCTTATCGTGAAGGTTGCGCACACGGGGCAACCCCATGGGCCAGGGTTCTTCGGCAAATAAATCAGCGTAATCTTCCCGTTCTTTTTTTAAAATCTCAGCAATTTCTTCAGGCGTGCCTCCTGGTTTGACAAAATGCACTAAATTAGTTGCTTTCCACACAGGTGCCACAGTTTCGTAAAGGTCCTCCCCCGCAAGGTAAGTATCCTTGTGCTGGTCCATCAACGATACCATCAAAAGCAAATGCCCCCAAAAGGGAATACGGCCAGCTTCTGCTTCCTCGAGCAGGGTCGCATAAAACTGGTTAATCCTTATTTGCGCAAGTTCGGCCGGGGGGCACATTTCTATGTTGGGTTGCCCACACTTATCGGCATCATGCCAAACATGGAAGGAACGGCAGGCGTCGGGCCGGGAGGGGTATACACCACACAAGTGACCATCCAGGAAAGCACAACTGCCCAGTGAAAGTAACGATTGCAAACCTTCCAGCCCATTTTTCGCATCAGCTTGCACCAAATGTTCTAACCGGGTCATGCGTGCTTCCCACCGCTTTCTGAAGAAAGTAGCTTTTTCTGCCGATAAGCCTGATACATACTCCAACACACGCAATGCTTCAGGCGGAGAAATAATGACGGAAGTGCGATGACAACAGTTAGAACATCCTGCCCCGCAGGTGGGCCGACCAATTTTAGGCTCCCATTCTTTGAGTTGATCCTGAATAATTTTATCAAATTCCTGGCTGTTCCTTTTCATGCACTAAATTTAATATTCAAGAAGAAGCTACTTTGTATGCCAGTTGCCTGACTGTTCCCGGGGAATAAACTGATACTTTCTGGGCTTTGTTGGATAACATCTTTGCCTTGTTAGATAATGGCCCGGACTTATTGGATAGCATTTGTGCTTTGTTGGATAATGGCCCGGACTTATTAGATAGCATTTGCGCCTTATTGGAAATATGGGGATCTCCCCAAATGCGCGTATTTAGTTTGCCTGGCGGAGCCGGACGGAAATATTTGAAGCTGACATCCGAAAGTTTCAGGCTAACATTTGAAAATCCTCTTTTTAAGGATACACGGTCAAATTTTACAGGATAGGGGTTTACTTTCTGGGCAGCATTACCTCCTCCTGAAATATCATTCGCTGCCTTGGCAAAAAAACCATCAATGAGTGCATCTTCTTCTGATGTGAATGGTTTGTTTCGCTGGGCTTTCCGTTGTACCTTATTGGCCACTTTTTTTGCAGTAGAAGCATCTACTCCATGGCCCACCATATAACTTCTGAATTTTAAAATGTCGGTTGTGGTGAAATGAGGCATGGTTTTATGGTTTTAATGAATATTGAGAATAATCAGGTCAAAGCAGGTTGGAAGGCCCGTTGCCTTACCATTGTTGGGGATAAAGGAGCCAGAGGTACAATACTCCTTGATTTAATATACAGACCATTCTTTGTGCCTGATTGCATGGCGAAAGAAAGGCGGCCAATTTGAAGAAAATTAATAAGGTTTTGATAGACAGGCATGGCAAATCAATTTTTGTGGATGTCTGTTCCTGACGCTGCCATATCCGACCGATGCTTTGGATGTATGCCTAATATCGGTATAAAATGTACAATTTGCAAGCAATTGGAGGCAATACATACCAGAATATACAGCAATCATATTTACTTTTTTACCATAATAAAGAAGTCAGGATGTCCCCTCCTCCTATCCGCAGGCTCAATACTACCTCGTGGGTTCCTGAATTATTCCTGCCCAAACCAGACCCGCTGAAATCAAAGGAATAGCCCAGGTTGACCTTTTGGTCTATCAAAAGACCAAGCATAGCTATCACATCATTATTATTCCGGTAAGTAAAACCCACCCAGCCCAACTGCCGGTATTTTAGCCGGACATTCATATCCAAAGAAAGTGGATAAGCATCGGTATATTTGAGCAAAACTGCTGGTTGGAATGCAAATTCAGAACTAAATTCCATATTCAAACCTGCCATGACAAAATGATATATAGCACTGCTTTCATCCAGTGCATCTGATGCCAGGGTAGTATTGAATAAATTGTGCATGGCATAACTGGCGTAAAAATTTTGGTTGTAAATAGCCAATCCACCATTCAACCCAATTGAAGTTCCTGTTCTTCTGCCTCCGGCATATAACTGATAGGTGGGATCGGTGCCGGGATTGAAGACCTGTGCGTCAAACTCATCAAAATGCGCCAAATCTACATTTCCGGAAGCCCCTAACGATAGCATCAGGCCGTTGGACATGCTATGGTGATAGGCGTAAGTGAGATAGGCCACATTGGCAGTAAATGGCCCCTGACTGCTATTGAGCATATACAACCCAAACCCATGTTTGGATGGGCTGACCCGCTGCTGCTGGTGTTTCTTAAAAACCCCCGGGTTACTCACCCGAAATGATTTACCCTGGGCTTGGCCGGGCTGAAAACTCTTATCACTGGCGGAAACCCCAACAAAAAAAGTAGAAGGCGAACCATTTACCTTCGACCACTGTTTGCGAAACCCTGTTTTCAGGTCAATGAAATCTTCAATTCCGGAAAAGGCAGGATTGATGGCATGGGCACTTTGGGTAAACTGACT
This sequence comes from Cyclobacteriaceae bacterium, assembly GCA_965230065.1. GTDB lineage: Bacteria > Bacteroidota > Bacteroidia > Cytophagales > Cyclobacteriaceae. Next base: position 7,016,270 of record OZ245942.1, read on the forward strand.
GAAATGGAGATAGTTCTGGGAAAAACCCTGAGTAGTCAGCAAAAGGCCGGTAATCAAAAGAAGTATCATTTTTTTCATGGCAGCATGGTTTTGTGTTTTAGGACGGAAGTCCGAAGACGGTAGTTTACTTCGGTCTTCCTGCTTCTACCGCATTACGGTAATATCCCCGGTAATTGGAGGTTCTCCGTTGTTTAAATCAATGATATAGTAGTAAGTGCCTACCGGTACATCCGTATTTTTAAAAGTACCATCCCAGGGCTGTTGGTATCCATTGGAAAAAAATACACGCTGCCCCCAACTGTTGTACACTTCCACTGTGCAATCAGGATAACCGCCCAGGCCCGGAATCTCCCAGGTATCGTTGACCCGGTCGTTATCCGGTGTAAACCCTGAAATTACTGCTACTTCCTCCGGCTCCACATCTATCACCAGGATAGTGAAACTTTCTTCAAGGGAGTCCCCTTTTTCATCTTCTACCCTTATCCGGATTTCATACTCGCTTTTTTCTTCAAAATCAAATTCAGCATTGGTTTTCAACTGATTGCCATCAATCAGAAAAAAGGCATTATCAGCCCCGTTTCCGCCCAGGGTAAGTACATACCTGTCGTTGGGGTCATTGTTTGCAATACTGATGGAGCCTATTAAAGTGCCGGCCGGCTGGTTTTCCGGTACAGACAGGTTATCCAGGGCAATGCCGATAGGCTGAAAAGCATTATCAGGCTGTACGGTTAGCACAAAAGACGCAAGGTGTGTATTGTTCGTCAACTGCCCGTCATTGGCAATAATTTCAAATTCCTGCTGGCCGGTTTGCCCGGCAATGGATGTAATGGCTACCCTCCCACGCTGCGGGTCAAAATTAACATTGGCAAAAGAAACCGTAGAAGGAATGAGCTGGTAGGTAACATTTTGGTTGGTTTCATCAGGTGGCACTTGTTCTGGTAATACGGTGACCTGCTCAACCGTATTGAAATTTTCTAAAACCGTTATATCTCCACTGAGCGAAAATACAGGAGGGTCATTCACCGGCGTGATGGTGATATTTACATTGGCATCGCTGGTGGAAAATTGGGTTCCATCACTGCCTTCCCAACTGAAAGTATCCGTACCATTTTCATCGGGGTTCGGCGTGTATACCAACCCGGAAAGCTGCCCCGCTTCAATTTCCTGATTGAGCGTAATATTAGTTCCGTTCAGCGACAACATACCATTGGCAGGCAAGGCAGTTATTTGTATGGCACTTAAGCTACTGTTGGCAGAAAACGCCTGCTCGAAGTCGTTTGCAGAGAAAGCAAGATCAGTATCTTCAGGAGTGGTTTTGGAAATATCCTGCACATTTACCTCATTGTTTTCATTTACCACAATGGTAATTTCTTCCGATTCAGCCTCGGTGTTTTCTAAGCATTCAGTAGGATCAGTTAAGATTTTGACTTTTACTTTATCGTTGTTTTCTAGATTAGCCGTTGAGAAATTAGCCAAGGTTTCCCCACTCACAATTTGGTCATTGATGAACCACCCATACTGAACAGGGCTATCCGAAAAATCGGTACTGGCTGTAAAAGTTACAGTTTCTCCCGCAATGATTTCTGTTTTATCCGCACTAAGGGATACTGATAAAATAAATCGTTCTGTTACAGCGACAGTTAGTGAAGCCTTAGCGACAGTATTGGCAATGCAGGCAGAAGCATCAGTCGTAACTTCCACACTAACTACATCCCCATCATTGAGCAAATCGGTAATGAGAATTTCAGTATCAACGCCTTCAACCACCACATCGTTTATTTTCCAGATAAACTGCGGATTAGGCCCTGCATTGGTAAGTACTGCTGTAAAAGTGCTTTCATCTCCTTTGCAAATTTGGGAAGGGTCAGCTTGTATTTCTACCTCCATCGTAAAGTTTTCCCCTACATTAATGCTTACCGGATTGGATACTACTTCTACATTTTCAGAGCATTCTAGCACGTCTCCATTCACCACTACCTTGACGGCATCTCCATCATTCAAGGAAGAGGTTGTAAAGGTTGCCTCGCTTTCCCCTTCTATGGTTACATCATTCACCATCCACACGAACGTTGGGTTTTCCACGCCTTCGCTCAAAATGGCTGTAAAAGTTACAGTTTCGTCCACGCAAATGGCTGTTTTATCAGGTTGTACGGTTACTGTAAAATCAGCATCAATATCTATCTGAAAACTTTGTGTGTCCGTCTGCCCGTTTATGTCTTCAACTACCAGGGTTACCTGCTTATCTGTACAATCGGCTACCTCCGGTGTTCCCTGCAAAGTTGCCGAGCCGTCACCGTTATCTGTAAATTCCAGCCAGAAAGGCAAGGCAGTGGCTGCAATTGTGAGGGCATCATTGTCCGGGTCGGTGGCAGTAATATCATAAACATATCCGGTTCCTACTTTAGCTTCGGTAACCGGCGTGCTGGTAAACTCCGGAGGAATGTTGATGATGATTGTCACGGGACGGCTCAGTAAAGTCAGGCCGGGAACGCCCGGATTGGTGACTTCTGCTGAATACACCCCGGCATCGTCTGCAGTGAGGTTTTCTAACACAAGTTTATTCACATTGTTGGTTTGTACTTCTGCCCCATCTTTCAACCAGCGGTAATTGTTATCTTCAATGGCTTCATCAATACCCAGGTCAATGGTGAAATCATCGCCCTGGCTCAGGCGGACTTCCAGCTCTTCCCCTATGCTGTCCTGGGGGGCATAATAAAATCGAGGTTGAAATGCTTCCTCGGTCAATGCCATATTCGGCAGAATATCTTCAAAGGTGAGTTGATTGCCAAATACTGCTGTGGTATCATTTTTCATAAATTCCATCCCTGTCATGTCAGGCAAATCAGCAATCAAATTATTTTCTATTCGAAAATTTGAGACGTGAAATGTAGCATCCGGGTCTTCGGTAGTAAAACCATTCTCAATACCGGTAAGCTGGTTATTTTGCAGGTGCAGCCAGCCCAACCTGTTCATTTTACCTAATTCCCGGGGTACTGCCCCTGATAACTGGTTGTTCTCCAGCCTTATCCAAAACAACTCTTCCAGGTTACCCAACTCCCCGGGTATTGTACCACTGAGCTGATTATAGCTTAAAGAAAGAATACGTAACCGCTCCATATTCCCAAAGCCGGTTGGTAACTCCCCACTCAATTGGTTATTGTGCGCATAAAGTTCAAATACCCCCGTCCAATTTTCTATTCCATCCGGAATTTCCCCACTTAGCTGGTTATTTTCAAGATGCACCCACAACAGGCTTTCATCAAGGTTTCCGACGGTTTCAGGAACAGGACCGCTCAGCTGGTTATTGTCTACATATAAATAGTTCAAATCCACCAAATTGCCAATTCCCTCGGGAATAGGACCGGTGAACTGATTGTGGCTCAAAAACAAATTACGGAGTTTAGTAAGGTTGCCCAGTGAAGAAGGTATGTTGCCATCAAACTGGTTGTTCCTTAGTTCTAGGAAAAGCAATTCGGTCAGATTGCCCAAATCTTCAGGAATAGAACCTGTAAGTTGATTAAAAGACAAATTTAAGAGTGTCAAATTGCTAAGGTTCCATATCTGGCCGGGCACTGTACCTGTAAGCTTGTTTGAACTAAGTGCCAGGCTTCTCAAATTATTCATATTCCCAAATATTTCAGGAATACTGCCTGTTAATTCATTCCTGCTCAAACTCAGCCTTTCCAACAAAGTTAAGTTTTGAAAAGAAAGTGGAATTTCACCGCTCAGGTTGGCCCCCAAATCCAACTCCCTGAGGTCAGAAAATGTACCGATGAAATCAGGGATTTGACCGGAGAGCCTTGTTAGGCTTAACCAAAATTGCCGCAGATTGGTCAAATTACTGAATGTATCGGGAATTTCACCGGAGATGAACTCTCCCCAAACCAACAAGGTGTCCAGATTGGCCAGCTTGCCAATTTCCGGTGGTAAAGTACCATGAATACCTTCCTCTTCGTCAGTGCCTATATCATAAATCCGCAATCGCTTCAAGTTGCTTAAATCTCCGATGGCGGGAGAAATATGCCCTTGTCCATCGGTGCGCTTGGTAAGATAAATATCATTGCCTACACTTATTTGCAATGAAACCACACAGCGGTTCTCATCCAGGGTAATCCATTTCCACTCCTCTAACGGGTCATTTTCCAGGTCAAAATCAAACAAAGAGCGGGGTGTTCCTACTCCATGCAATACATCCAACACCGCCAGGGAATCCCTTTCGGTACAGGAATTAACCACATTCAACGTAACGGGATGCCCAAACAAGCTAAGCCCTGCCACTCCGGGGTTGGTTACGGTAACCGTATATACACCTTCATCGGCATCTGTTACATTCTCAAAATTGAAAGTGTTTTGGTTGGTTTGCAGTATTTCTGCGCCATCTTTAAACCAGATGTATACATTATCAGTAATGGTTTCATCTATATGTAAGTCCAGCACAAACGACTCCCCGTTAATCAGGTTGATGCTGTGGGCCACCCCAATGCTGTCCTGGGGAACGAAAGTATCTAAAATGTCAATATTGTGCAACAGGCTCTCAAATGTCAGTTTATTGCGCTGTACATTAAAGCTTTCAGGGCTGGCAGCCGTCATATCTGGCAGGAAAGTAAAGCTGTTTTCTGATATATTTAAAACCTGTAAACTGGCAAGATTGCCCAGGCTTTCCGGCACTCTCCCGGTAAATTGATTGTTGTTCAGGCGCAATTGTGTTAACTGGGCCAAATTCCCCATTGCTTCGGGCACAGCGCCAAAAAGAAAATTGTTGGATAAGTCCAGTTTTTGCAAACTACCCAACTGTCCAAAACTGGCAGGGATTGTCCCTGTAACGCCTGTATTTTTGATACGAAGTACTTCCAGGTTGCCCAGGTTGCCCAATTCTTCAGGAAGCCTCCCATCCACATCTTCTTCATCTTCAATAATAAGGGTTTTCAGTTCGGATAAATTGCCAAAGTTGGCAGGTATTTTTGCATTAATATTCCGGTTAATCAGTTCAAGGCCAATTACCCTTCTTTCTTCGTTAAGGGTTACCCCTGCCCAGGTATCCATCGGCTGTGTTAAGTCCCACTTCACGGTCCAGAATCTCCCATCAAAAAAATCACTGAATACGAATGCCACCAGGATGAGTGAGTCCTGGGCACTGCTTCCTTCGTCCTGCATTTTTTTTAAGGAATAAGCGTTTATTGGGGGAATTGAAGCCGTTTTGTGTATTACAAAACCAGTCTCACCTTTTGCGTCATTTATTACATGCGATTCTACTCCCAAATCAACTGCTTTTACCGGTAGAATACCGAACAGAAAACATGAGCATGTAATTACCCAAACCCTGAAATGTATAAATATTGCCATAGAATTATCATTTTAGGCAATAATGCCTTTGATCTGACAAACCGGTGTATTTCGGGTAACAAAAGAAAAGGAATACATTTTCTACCCAAAACTTACATCAGTTTTACCATGGTAAAAGTCGATATATGGGTAGAAAAAAACATCACGGAAAACCGTGAGTTTTGAATATCACGGAAAACCGTGAGTTTGTATAACGGAGCTTCAGTTTCGGGTTAGAATTCTTTGATAACCCTGAAACCTGTGTGTGCAATTTTGGGGTTTACATGATTGGCGTTAGGGTCAGCAAAGTCGTAGGCACTGTACCCATAGGTATCACCGTTGTCGGTATATTCGGCTGCATTGCCTCCCACATCAAATATTTCAGCGGCTTCTATTTTGCAGGGAGGAAAAGAACCCACTTCTTTGATTAAGGAAGAGTTTGCTGCGGCAATTTTCTTTTGTAACAGGCTTACTTCGTCAATCGTGATTTCATATCCCGCCCAGTAATTCAGGGTATTTTCTTTCTCACTGTTTTCCCTCGCTTTTTCGTGTAAGGCTTTGGCTTCTTTTGCATTGGGCAGGCGATAGGTTTCTCCGGTTTTTTCGCTTAACCATTGTACATATGTTTTTGCATTTTCCACGGAAACTCCTGTTACCGGAAAGTTCGCTTTTTCAGCCTCAAAGGTGTGGGAAGGCAGGAAAGTCTGGTACTGCACGTGGGTAACCTCAAATTTGCCAATAGCGATTGAATCTTTTTTTAAAGTGACAACTTCCGGCAACAAAGCATTATCCTGCCAAAGGCCATATTTTCCTTCATGCATGGCGGTTTTTTCTTTCTTTAATAACTGGGCAAGCGGGCTATCTTCTTTAAATGCCTCGTTTTCAGGCTCATAAGTATCGAACAGGTATTGGTCAAACCAGTCAATCTCTTCGTTCATTTTCCGGAGCTGATGGGTGATTTTCTGCAAACCGTGGGGCTGCTTGGGAAACCAGAGGAAACGCACCGCTGTTTTTCCGGCCTGTTGCAAAGCCCGGTAATATTCCCAGCCCTGGTCTCGGGGCACGGCCCGGTCTTCGCTCCCATGGAAGATGATGGTAGGCGTTTTTACCTTCTCCAGTTCAAAGAGGGGGGATTTTAAGATGAATGTTTCATTGTATACCTTCCCGTTTTTGTCATCCCAGGGGGCACCACCAAAATAGCTTTGGTCAAACTGTACCCCAAACTCACAGGTTCCGTAATCAGATGTCCAGTTCACATCGCCTGCCCCAGGCGCGGCTGCTTTGAACATATCGGGATAACGCACGGTAAGCATAGTAGTGAGTATAGCTCCGTTGGACCAACCCATCACACCCATTTTTGTGGTATCGATAAAACCTTTGGTTGCCAGGGCTTCAATGCCTTTGGTAATATCTTCTAATTCCGGATCATAATAATTGCCTTTGATGGATTCTACAAAAGCCAGCCCGTGGTTGGAAGAGCCGTGATAGTTAGGCTTCAGCACAAAGGCTCCTTTTTGTGTGAAAATCTGCGGGTAGGTAGACCACCGCTCCCGCCACTGGTCCATATCCACCCCTGACGGCCCACCGTGAATGGATAATATTAACGGATATTTTTTGCCCGGTTCGTAATTTTTTGGATAGTACAGCAAACCGGTAACTTCTTCATTGTTGTACCCTTTCCAGCGGATAACTTCGGATTTAGCGATTGGTTTTCTCTGAAGGTTTTGGTTCAATGCTACCAATTCCTGAAAGTTGGAAGGAGTTAATTCACCGGCACGAATGGCTTTTTTACCTGTTGAAAAGTCTGCCACAAAATACTGAGGTAGATGGGAGGCTGTAGAATACTCAAATACAAGTTTATCACCTGCTTTGGTAACACCTGATACCTGTACGTGTTTGTTCATCTCACCCCAATCCAAAAGTACTTTCTTCCAGCTTTCATCTTCATTCCGGTATAATAAAGCCACCTCATTTGTGGCCCCATTCGCTAAAGAAACAATGGCATGATTTCCTGCTACGTCAAACCCGCTGCTGCCCATGCCCCAAGCCCGGTCCAGGTCAATTTTTTGATGCGATAGGTCTTTCAGACTGAAGTAATAAAGTTCGCTTATCCCCGCCCCTGTCCATTCCGGGTCGGAAGAAAGCACGGCTGAAAAATAAAAGCCACTATTGTCTTGTGTAAACTGAAAACTATTGGGAGTTTGTAATCCTCCAAGTATTTCCTGTTTGGTATTGTTTTGCAAATCATACAGAAAGTATTTTGGTTTAGGGTGCGCATCTGCCTCATAATGCGGGCTCATGGTGAGTGCCGTAACCATCCATTTTCCATCATCAGACACAGTAAAATCAGACACCGGATATTGGTTACCCGAAAGCCTTTTTGTCTTTTTGTTTTTTAAGTTAAAGGCAAATACCCTATCAATATCCCAATGCACGGAATCTTCCACCACTACCGTATTGTCTTTCTTTTCTTCCAGTTCCTGTTCGTATAAAGATTTCCCTTCTTCCGACACATAAGCCAGGGTACTGTCGTTCAGCCATTGGATATTTGAAATGCCATTTTCAAATTCATGCACTTCTCTGGCTTCCCCCCCGTAAATGCTCAGGCTCCAGAGTTTTTTTCCTTCATCGCGGGATGATAAAAAATACACTGTCTCCCCATCTTTTGAAAACAAAGGGGAGTGGTCTGACTCATCGGCATTGGTGAGTTGGATGGTTTTGTATTTCCCGTCTTCTATCATATCCAAACGGGTAAGGTAAATATCGCTTATAAACTTATCTTTTTTTTCTACTCCCCTGTTTTTGGTCCAGACCACCATGTTTTTATTAGGTGAAAAATGAAGGTTGCGCAGGAATTCGGTGTTGATGATTTCTTCCGGTGTCCACTTTTGGGTAGTATCATTGGCCAACTGGGCTAATACTGAATCCGAAAGCATTATGATTGCCAAAAAAGTAAGGAAAGTTCTCATAGTATTTTTGTAAGCAATTAATAATTACCCAAAAATAGAAAGTAATAAATCGTAAATCTAATTCGATAGCAAGTTCACACAAAAAGGCTATCAATTAAGTACTGTTAGAAAAATTCCCAAAAAAGTGTCCTTCCATAGGGTGGCTTGGCAAACCGCCTTACTATTCGCCCAATTGGACGACAAGACTTTTTTGTTTGTACTATTTGAAAGATTATCTATTCTGAACTTATTTACTTATGGTATGAAACACCATTTCTGTTAAAAACTCTGTGGTGTTATTGAGCTGGCTACGGGTAACTTCTGTAAGGGAAGGGAGGTGCTCGGCAAAATACTTCTGACTGTGCGAACTTTCTACCACAGTGGAAACCAGGGCCGTAGGAAACCGATAAGCAGGATTAACTTCACAGATGATTTGCGCTACATTTTTACACAGCCGCTTGTAACTTTTGAAAAGCCCTTCTTTATTAGCAATGTCCACATTTTTATTGAGATAGACTTTTGAAGATTCGGCAATCACTATTTTGTACAAAGCCTCCTCATCGATGTGTCCAAAATTAGGGTCTTTTTCAATAGGCTGTGTAAGGAGCTGGATGGCAATTTTTAACCTTTCTTCCGGCGAAGGTATATTGGTGGTGGCAATCAATAGTTTATACTCCATCCAGCTCCAATACCAGGACAATAAATAAAGTAATAGTTTGTGTTTATTTTCAAAATACCGGTAAATAGTGGGTTCGGTGGCGCCAATTTTTTCAGCCAGCTTTCTAAATGTAAAAGCTTCAAACCCAATCTCTTCAATAAGCAAAATACTGTATTGAAGGATATTTTCCCCTATGGCAGAAGAATGCGGGTCTTTGAGAAACAACTTCTCATCAACACTAATAATTACGGGTGGAAAATACATTATTTACCTTATTTCTCTATTCCTTTCTCTTCCTTAATATAACGCTGTTTCCAGGGTATCATGGTATAGTATTAATAGCCTGTATTTCCAGAGCAGGCAGGCTTATCATGACTCCAGAGTTTCCATCTGAGCCTTTGTAAACCCTTTTACCTCAACGCTGATATTCCGTGCCTGGGCATTGGTCTCAAAGTCACGGATGATTTCAACCACATCAAAGTCTATCACTTTGGAGCGGGAAGCGTCAATTACTACCTTCGATCCATCCGGCACATGGTTGAGTTCCTGAAGAATGCTGCCTTTGTTAAGAAATGAAACCTGATCGGCCAATGTAATATTGTAAACGCCTCCTTTAGGTATATCATTTTTAAGGAAATAGAACGGGTTTCTGTAATTGTGCCGCAAAATTATAAATATACCTACCACCATACCGATACCTATTCCCTTGAGCAAATCGGTGAATAGTATACCTAAAACGGTGGCAATAAAAGGCGTAAACTGCTCCCAACCATAACTGTACATTTGCTTAAACAGAGAGGGTTTAGCGAGTTTGTACCCTACCACGAACAATATAGCAGCCAGCGTCGCCAGCGGAATCAGGTTTAGGATATGAGGAATAGCAATGACACAAATCAATAGGAAAAACCCGTGCATGATGGCTGATAGCTTAGTTTTTCCTCCGAAAGAAATGTTGGCTGAACTTCGCACAATCACCTGCGTGATGGGCAAGCCTCCAATGAGGCCGGAAACCACATTACCAAGCCCCTGCGCTTTCAACTCGCGATTGGTAGGGGTTACACGTTTGTAAGGGTCAAGCCGGTCGGTAGCTTCTACACATAACAGTGTTTCCAAACTGGCTACTATGGCCATCACCAGGCCGACAAGGTATACTTGCGGATTGGTAATTGCGCTGAAATCCGGTAGTTTAAACTGCCCTATAAACCCGGTAATACTCGAAGCCTCTGGTATGCTTACCAATTGCTCCTTACTAAAACTAAAGGGGAAAATACCTGCACTAAAAGCCAAGTTTAGGGCAATACCTACCATTACCGCCACCAATGGCCCCTGAATAATTTTAAAAATTTTACTTTTTTTCATCAATACCGACTCCCAAAGTATGAGGATAGCCATAGATACCAATGTTACAATAATAGCTGCCGGGGAAAGATAGTTCAGCATGTTACCTAACTCTGAGAAAGTTGTTTCCCCATCGGGTTGCATAAAAGCTAAATCCCCCTCATAATCGGCATCGTAGCCTACTGCATGCGGAATTTGTTTCAGAATGATTATTAGCCCAATACCGGTAAGCATCCCTTTAATTACCGAAGAAGGGAAATAATAGGCAATGATACCCAGCTTGGCATATCCCATGATGAGCTGGATAATACCTGCAAACACCACGGCAAGTAGAAAAACCTCCCAGGAACCCAGGCTACCAATGGCATCTAAAACAATCACGGCCAACCCGGCTGCCGGGCCGCTCACGCCCAAAGGTGAGCCACTGGCCATACCCACCACGATACCTCCAATAATGCCTGCAATGATACCTGCAAACAAGGGTGCCCCTGACGCCAGGGCTATCCCCAAACATAAAGGCACGGCTACAAAAAAAACAACAATACTCGCAGGAAGGTCTTGTTTAATGCTGCTAAAAATCTTATTCATGATAGAGAAGAAAGCTTTTGGTTTAACTTTACAATAAACATATTCATTTCAATCATATTCAATATGATTGGCAGGAGGTGGTTTTGCTTACAACCCTACAAAAGTGAAATGGTTTTCAAAACTTCAAAATTTACTAAAAAAACCAACCTTTTCAGGGGTTATTTGTAATACTACGCAAAAGTATTAGTAATACTAATAAAAATCAAGCGCTATACTAATATTTTATAAAATTGAATTCTGCAAACCAGCATTTCACCGGAAACGGAATTACATAGTTTCCCTCTTTTATCTTATTTTTAAGCAAATAATTTAATTATGGGTACACTCAACGTAAAACTGGTTTCGAACCAAAAAGACCTAAACCTGGTAACCAAAAATCTTTTAAAAGACCTGAAGGCGCTGGAACGCATGATGGAAGAAAGCTGGTTCAACGAAACGCCCCTGCACATTGGCGCAGAACAGGAAATTTGTTTGGTTGACCCACACATGAAACCCAAGCCCATTGCCCAGAAAGTATTGGAAAGGATTGAGCACCATGATTTTACGACGGAACTTGCCAAGTTCAATATTGAATGCAATCTTTTGCCCCTGGAGTTTACAAAAACCTGCTTTTCAGATTTGGAAAAAAGCCTGCACGATGCTTTTCAGGAACTGAAGGACATCTGTGAAGAAATGGAGTTTGAAACCGTAATCACCGGAATTTTGCCCACCTTACGCAAATCAGATATGGAGTTGGAGAACCTTACCCCCCTGAAACGCTACAAAGCACTGGTGAACGCCATCAAAAAAATGCGGGGCCGTTATTATGAACTCAGAATTCGGGGTATTGACGAACTCAATATCAAACACGACTCAGCCATGCTTGAGGCTGCTAATACCAGCTTTCAGGTACACTTGCAGGTAGCGCCATACGATTTTGTGAATAAATACAATATCTCCCTGGCTATTGCTGCTCCGGTGCTGGCCATTGCTTCTAACTCCCCTTTTCTATTTGGGAAGCGCCTCTGGAGCGAAACCCGCATTGCATTATTTCAACAGTCAGTTGATACCCGGGTGATTGGTGAGCACCTGCGCGACCGCAGCCCCAGGGTTACTTTTGGGCACCACTGGTTGCAAAAATCTATCCTGGAAATATACAAAGAAGATATTGTACGCTTCAAAACCATGTTGATGAGCGACCCGGAAGAAGATGTAATGCAACAAATTGAAGAAGGCAAAACCCCGGAACTCAGGGCACTTACTACCCATAACTCTACCGTATATCGGTGGAATCGTCCTTGCTACGGCATTAGCCCAAACGGTAAGCCTCATTTGCGAATAGAAAACCGGGTATTGCCTGCAGGGCCAAGCGTTGTTGATGAAGTAGCCAATGCTGCCTTTTGGCTAGGTTTGATGGTGGGCTTTCATAAAGAGTATGATGACATTACCCAAAGAATGCACTTTGACGATGCCCGGTCTAATTTTATTGCTACAGCCTTTTCTGGTCATGATACCGAACTGACCTGGATTAATGGAAAAAAAATTAGTGTGTCTGAATTAATAAAAAAAGAGTTGCTGCCGCTGGCAATAGAGGGTTTACGAGAGCGAAAGGTAAAGAAGGAAGATATAGAAAAATACCTGGGCATTATTGAAGAGCGTAATGCTACCCGCCATACAGGTGCCAACTGGATATTGAACTCTTATAATAGCCTGAAAAAAGAAGTGATGACGGAAGCACGCTCTTCTACCATTACCGCTGCTATGGTAAAACACCAAAAAAGTGGCAAACCTGTGCATGAGTGGCCACTTGCCTGTAAAGATGATGTACTGGAATGGTCACCTGCCACCTTGCTGATAGAGGAATTTATGACCCGCGACGTATTCACCGTTTCAAAAGATGACATACCCGAACTGGTAGCAAATATTATGGACTGGCAAAAAGTACGCTTTATTCCTGTAGAGGATGACAAGGGCCGGTTGGTGGGTTTGGTATCTTCCCGCATGCTAATCCGTCATCTGCTACAAAAAATTGAGCAGCCAGACCAACCACCCATTACCGTAGGAGACCTCATGATAAAAAACCTTATTACCATTACGCCCGAAAAAACTGTACAGGAAGCCATGCATGTTATGCAAGACAAAAATGCTTCCTGCTTACCAGTCGTAAAAAATGATAAACTGGTAGGAATCATTTCTGAAGGCAATTTTTTGAATGTTACAAAAAGCCTTATCAATATTATTCGAAGTAAAAAGTCAGAAAATTAATGGATCGTATTATTGGTGAGTTTGATCAGGGTACCCCAGGGCCTTTAGTCATGCTGATAGGAGGCATACACGGCAACGAAACAGAAGGTGTAGATGCAATAGAAAATGTTTTCCGGGAATTGAAAGCGGGTGATTATGCTATCAAAGGAAAAATCGTAGGACTGCGGGGTAACCTCCAGGCCCTTGCTGCCAGGCGCCGCTTTATCGATTATGACCTCAATCGCTGCTGGCGGGAAGAGCACCTGCCCTATTTGCAGCAAAATAGGGAAAAACTTCACAAAGTGGAAGACCATGAAGCCCTGGCCCTGCTTGAAATTTTTGATACTTATTTACAAGGTAATTATTCCAAAAAAATCCTGGTTGATTTGCACACCACTTCCTCACAAAAAGGGAGTTTTATCATCGTGCATGGATACTATGCCGATGAGCCCATTGTAAACAACTTACAATTGCCTGTTATACTCAACCTTGAAAATTATTTGAAAGGCACTTTATCTAATTATGCCTGTGAACGAGGCATGTTGGCTTTTGCCTTTGAAGGTGGACTCATTGGCAGCCAGGAAGCCACAGAAATTCACACAGCCGGAATTTGGGAAGTATTACAAACATCCGGGGCCATTCCATTGCAGCCTACTCCCCGCTTTGAAAAGTTCCGCAATTTGCTCCAAATTCAGGCCAGAGAGCTACCTTCCATGGTAAAAGTTACTGATATTCACTGGGTGCATGCAGATGACCGGTTCAGCATGCAGCCTGGTTACGAAAACTTTACCCCCATCAAAAAAGGGGAAGTTTTGGCCCATGACAAACGAGGTGAAATAAAAGCCCCACGGAACGGAATGATTTTTATGCCTTTGTACCAACAACAGGGCAATGATGGTTTTTTTATTGTGGAAAGTGAAAATAATTAGAAAATTTTGAAACAAAGTACGCACAATTGTTGTATATACATCTATTGAATTTTCTAATTAACTAAAAACAATTTTTATCAAACTGATTTATCATTTACAAACACCAAGAATTATGAAAAAAGTTAGCATTTATAGCTTCATTATAGCATTCGCAGTATTTACACTCAGTGCGTTTACTCTTCCTGAAAAAATAAACGGAACCTATGTGGTAGACACCCAAAGCAGTGAAATAGCATGGAAAGGCGAAAAAGTTACCGGAGAACACGTAGGCAAAGTAAAAATTGACAATGGCACCCTGGAAGTAAGCAATGGCAACATTACCGGCGGTTCATTTGAAATTGACATGACTTCTATCACCAATGACGACCTGGAAGGGGAATACAACCAAAAGCTGGTAAACCACCTGAAGTCTGACGATTTCTTTGGCGTATCAAAATACCCGAAAGCCAAACTTGAAATTAAGAAAGTAAAGAGCCTGGGAGGTGATAAATATGAAATCACCGGAGACCTGGCCATCAAATCAACTACCAAGAAAATCACATTTCCAGCTACCATTACTGCTGACGGAAACGGCATTACAGCTTCTGCCAACATTGTGGTAGACCGTTCAGAATATGATGTGCGCTATGGCTCATCTAGTTTCTTCGACAACCTGGGCGATAAAGTAATTTATGACGACTTTCACCTGGATGTAACCCTGGTGGCCCGTACTGAATTAGGAAAATAATTATTCAGTTTTTTTGTAGAGTGGTTCTCTGAGCCGCTTTATTTAAAAAATCAGAATATTGGCTAAATAATAAATTCACTTTGCGGTTGGGATTTGTTTAGAGAGAAACACCCGGAGTGCTTGCTTCGGGTGTTTTTTTATATAGCATAACTGCATATCATATTCTTAACATTAACCTCACTTTTTTACTTCTACTTGCAATTATCCTAAATCCTGTCTATCTTATTGAACTTTTGCTAACCAAAAATGGTAACAACTTAACACTCACAATCATGAATTTCACACCTAACTTTAGTACTCCAGACGATGTTGACAGAAAGACAGTAGCCACCACCCGGTATGAGCCTGTCTCCAAGTACATGGCAAAAGACCTCATCACTTTTTCCCCGGATCAAACCATACAGGAGGTTATCAATATTATGCTGGAAAGAAAAATTTCGGGCGGAGCGGTATTGAACGAAAAAAATGAACTTGTTGGGCTTATATCTGAGCGTGATTGCCTGAAACTGATTTTTGATAATGCCTACAACAGCCGCATGCACGATGACAGAAAGGTAGCTGACTACATGACCAGTCCTGTGGATACCGTATCCATCAATGCCAATATAGCTGAGGTGGCCGATAAGTTTCTAAAAAAGACCTACAGACGCTTCCCTGTCGTAGATGACAAAGGAAAGCTGATGGGCCAGGTAAGCCGCCGGGATATTTTACGGGCGGTAAAAGAGATGGAATTGATTACCTGGTAATTTGACCAAAATCTTTATACTTGTCCGCCACTTCTTGTGAAGAGTTGCACAAGAAGTGGCGGACACTTTTCTAAAAACCAGACTTCCGAAATTTTTTCTCCCTCTTATCGGTCAGACTGCTCTCGTGCTTCTGCAAGCGGTTCGCAGCGATAGCGGTCAGACCCGATACCCCCCTAAATATTCCCCTTCTTCAATTCATCCACCGCGATATTCGCAGCCCTTGCAGTAAGTGCCATGTAGGTTACCGACGGGTTCTGGCAGGCAGAGGAAGTCATACATGCGCCATCCGACACAAATACATTTGGAACGGTGTGTACCTGGTTTTTGCCATTCAGGATAGAAGTTTTTGGGTCGCGTCCCATGCGGGCAGTGCCCATTTCGTGGATGCCGTGGCCTGGTACGGAGTGGTTATCATAAGCGTTGATATTTTTGAACCCGGCTTTTTCAAGCATTTCAGCCCCGGTGGCCAAAATATCTTTTAGCATTTTTTCTTCATTTTCCTTGTATTCGCAGTCAAACTGCAACAACGGCATGTCCCACTCGTCTTTTTGGTCGGTATTGAGCGTAACTTTGTTGTCATAGTCGGGCAGGCATTCGCCCATGCCGGTCATGCCCATGCGCCAGGTACCGGGTTTGGTAAGTTCGTTTTTCAGTTCTTCCCCAAAGGCCACTTCTTTGTTGCCCCTGCCCCATCCTTCACGGGAAGCACCACAGGCAAAAGCATATCCTCTCAAAAATTCAGCTTGTTGGTCATCACCAAAATTCCTGAAGCGGGGAATATATACGCCGGTGGGTCGCCTTCCGTAATAATATTTATCTTCAAAACCCTCAAATTCCCCGCTTATTTTGCCCCGGTAGTTATGGTCCATCAGGTAATGGCCCAGCACACCGCTGTCGTTCCCCAAACCATTCGGAAAACGGGAAGAAGT
The DNA here is from genome assembly GCA_965230065.1 of Cyclobacteriaceae bacterium. Lineage (GTDB taxonomy): Bacteria > Bacteroidota > Bacteroidia > Cytophagales > Cyclobacteriaceae. The sequence continues at coordinate 7,032,678 of OZ245942.1, forward strand.
TGAATTCATAAGCAGCAAGGTTGAGTTGAGCGTTCCGGCATTCACGAAAATGATTTTGGCAAAATACTCGGTGGTTTCTTTGGTGTTGGTATCTATTACCCGAACCCCCGTAGCTTTTTGCTTTTGCTCATCATAAATGATGGAATGCACCACCGAAAACGGGCGCATCGTAAGGTTTCCTGTATCCATGGCTGCCGGAAGGGTGGCGGAGTTACTGCTAAAAGCCGCACCATACGGACATCCCCGGTTGCACAAACTGCGGTACTGGCAGGCCCCTCTCCCATTTTGGGCTTTGGTGAGGTTGGCCGTGCGGGAAATAATCATGTTCCTGCCGGGAAAATTGCTTTCAATGCTCTTTTTCACATGCTTTTCAAGGCAGCTCATTTCCATGGGAGGCAGAAATTCCCCGTCTGGCACTTGCGATAATCCATCTCTGTTGCCAGCGATGCCGACAAACTTCTCCACATGCGAGTACCAGGGGGCTATGTCATTGTAACGGATGGGCCAGTCTACTGCGATGCCTTCTTTGGCATTGGCTTCAAAATCCAGGTCGCTCCACCGCTGCGTCCACCGGGCCCAAAGCAGGGATTTCCCGCCTACCTGATAGCCCCGCACCCAGGTGAAGGGTTTTTCTTCAATAAAAGGATGGTCTTTGTCAGGCACGAAAAAATGCTGATTGGCTTCCTTTACCACGCCAGCCCGGCACAGGCTTGGGTTTTCTTCAATAAATTGGGCAGTGAGTTTCCCTCTGTTCGGTAAACCCCAGGGTGGAGTTTGGGCAGTGGTGTAGTCTTTGATATGCTCTACGTTACGCCCCCGTTCCAGCACCAGGGTTTTCAGCCCGTTTTCAGTCAGTTCTTTGGCGGCCCACCCGCCGGATATTCCCGAACCGATTACGATGGCATCATACGTATTTTCTTCTTTTCCCTGGGCATTTATATTGAAAGTAGTGTGCATCTGCTGTGAATTTCAAATTGAAAAAGGGTTGCAAAATAGAAATATTCTTCGGTTCAGGCAAGGGATAATAAGCGAGGCTGAGTGTTTAAGTCCATTGTGATTGTTGGCAATAAAAAATGAATTCGTAATTTAGAGGCCTTCAATTATTTACTCAATCAGAAAATTTACCCTTAACGCATGAACCAGAAAAAGAATAAAGCAGAAAAATTCACCCGAAGATCATTCCTCAAAGGAGCAGCTACTACGGCTGCAGGCATTACCATTGTTCCCGCTCATGTAATTGCCGGGCTGGGCCACACCGCCCCCAGTGATAAACTGAACATAGCCGGAGTGGGCATTGGTGGCAAGGGGTTTTACAACCTCAAGCAATTGGAATCCCAAAATATTGTCGCCCTTTGCGATGTGGACTGGAATTACAGTGCCAAAGTTTTTGATCATTTTCCCAAGGCCAAGAAATTTAAAGACTGGCGCAAAATGTTTGACCAAATCAGCGATGAGTTTGACGCGGTCATGGTGGCCACGGCTGACCACACCCATGCTATCGTTGGGGCGCATGCCCTCACTTTGGGCAAGCATGTATACCTGGAAAAGCCCCTCACCCACTCTGTATATGAATCACGTTTACTGACCCGCCTGGCTGATAAATACGGCGTAGCCACCCAAATGGGCAACCAGGGTGCTTCGGGCGATGGGGTTAACAAAATTGTAGAATGGATTGCCAACGGGGAAATAGGCGAAGTTACCAAAGTTGAGTCGTTTACCAACCGCCCCACCTGGCCACAGGGACTGAACACGCCTGAGCAAGGCCACTGGGTGCCCGATACCCTGGACTGGGATTTGTTCATTGGGCCTGCCAAAATGCGGCCTTACAATGAGATATACCACCCCTGGAACTGGCGTGGCTGGTGGGACTTTGGCACCGGCGCCCTGGGCGATATGGCTTGTCACATTTTGCATCCGGTTTTTGAAGGACTGGAACTGGGCTACCCTACCAAAGTGCAGGGCAATTCTACCTTGTTGATGCAAGACTGCGCCCCCAATGCCCAATCGGTAAAGTTGACCTTCCCGGAAAGAAAACCGAGGAAAAAAATGAAAGTTAAACTGCCCGAGGTGGAAGTACACTGGTCTGACGGAGGGATTAAACCCATGCTGCCAGAAGGCTGGCCTGCCGGAAAAGACTTTAATGTTTCGGGCGGTGGCGTACTTTTCCATGGTACAAAAGACAAGCTGGTTTGTGGTTGCTATGGCCGGGAGCCTTTCTTGCTTTCTGGCCGGGAGCCCAATGCGCCTAAATTTAGAAGGGATATTCCCGAAGGTTCTAAAGGCCACCAGATGGATTGGGTTCGTGCCTGCAAAGAAAACCCTGAAAACCGGGTAGAAACCACCTCTAACTTTGACGCGGCCGGGCCTTTCAACGAAATGGTGGTGATGGGCGTGCTGGCCGTTCGCTTACAGGGACTGAACAAAGAGCTGCTGTGGAATGGGGAAAAAATGGAGTTCACCAACCTTACCGATGAGGATAGTGTGAAAATGGTGGTGAAAGACAGTTTTGAAATGAAAGATGGCCGCCCGCGTTTCCATAAAACCTGGACCGACCCGATAGCGGCCAAGCCATTTGCGGCCGAGCTTATCAAGCACACATACCGCGAGCCCTGGAGTTTGCCGGATATGCCTTAAAAGGCTTTTTACAATTAATAAGGATGATACCCCAACAGGAGCAAAGATGTTTTGTGAATGTTGGGGTATTTTTATTGTCCTTCTTGTATCAGCCTTTCAACTTCCACCTTTAATTTTGGAAGATGGCTTACAATAATTGCCCAAATGTTTTCATCTGATATATTATCATAGGCGTGAATCACCTGGTTTCTTAGTCCAACGATGGCTTTGGCATCTGAAATTAACTCACTAAAAGAGCTATCGCTTTTTAGGATTCTATTTACAGCTTCTCCGATTATTTCTAAATCCCTTTCGACTGCTCTTTTTAGCATAATGTTTTGCTTATACTCAAAAAAGTTCTTTTCTGTGCCTTCGAAATAAGATTCTATTTCTGAGATTGCAAATTTTATATCGTAGAGCCATTTTAAAATCCGCTCATCCATAAATCAGCTCTTTATTTTTGTTTATAGACTTAATCAAAACAGGATTTTTTAAAGTTTGTTCTTCTACCAGGTCTATTTCCCTATTGTATAAGTTTTTTAAACTTTCTTTGAATGCCATATAGTTCTCAAAATATTTAGACACATCAAATTTTTTGAACTTTACTAAGAAATCAATATCACTTTCTGGTGAAAAATTATCGTTTGTAGCAGACCCAAAAAGGTATAATTTCTCCACATTATGTTTTCTACACAATTTCCTTATTTGTTGGATATATTGATTCGTTACTCTCATGATTTAAAGATACTAAAAATCCAATACACTGATTAACAAAAAGAGCTTTGTTAATTCGGTTATATGTACTGTGTGCCACAGTCCAGGGAAGTGGAAAGTTATTTTACAATTCTCTACTTTTAAATAGTTGCGCCTATTGGGAAGGGGAGACTCCAAGGAAACCATAATATAAGGTTAGAAGCCCAATAAGTGGCAAATCCAAAAATTATTATATATAAAATCCATTTTTTCATTTGATTTATTAAATTTTCCAGAAAGGCATATATTCAGTCCAACCAAAAAAAGTTGAAAAAAAGATATGAATTAATGGTGCTGATAAGAAACTTAAGAATAAGTATAAAATTGTTTTTTTTAACTTCATTTTTAATACAAAAGGAGGTAACAGTACATTCATTAACATTGGTATGGGATAATATATCCACCATTTAAACCCCCAATTCGCACCATACTTTCCAAATAACATTCCACCCACTACTACGATTAGAGAGAGCACTATTATAATATATTTCTTTTCAGTAAATTCTTGTTTTCCAAGAACAATTCTAATAACAATGAAAAACAATATAAATGAAACAAAAATCATTATTGGAAAATGCCAACTTATACTTATATTTTCTTCCATTCAACTGTATTCTCTGTTCGTTTTAAATGAATGCCAACGGCCTGCATATACCTTGTGGTGGCTTTCGAGGCACTTTCCTGTCCATCTGAATCAACCTTAGATAAGCGCTGAAAACAACAAATTATCGTCTAACCCGTCATAAGTTATATGCATTGTTGTGGTGTCGTTTTCATTTTATTTTCCTGTTTTTCAGAATCGCTAAAGTTAGTATGTATATCAATACAATAGTGAATGGTATCGCTATAAATCGATGATCTGGCAAAAGATACCAAAGTGCCAGTACTGAAACAGTTCTGGTCATGGTGTGAAAAACTCCAACCCAATGTTTAATGATCCATGCAAATGGTAACCACATCAACCCTGTCAGGATACCTACTGTCATAGGAAGAGAAGAGTAGTCAACCATAAAAAAAGGAATTGCAATTGAATATACTAAAATTGCTTGCCCAACAGTAAATAGAAATAGTGTATCAAATTCGTTTTTGGGTTTATTCTTGTCTAAGAAGTTTTCACCTGTAAATTTTGAAAGGAATAACCCTAAGTAAACAATACTCCCGGTTCCAATGAAAATGGCCCATACTGCAACAGTTTTGGAGAAAAAAATTCCTATTATTCCAATTATTGTCCAAACTATTAAACCAGCCAATGGCGTGGCAAGGAATTTTCGGTTGGTAAATTCAATTCTCTGTTCATCGAGAGTTTTATTCATCCTTTTAATATAAAGGTTTTAGTAAATGCACCACAACGACCAATGTAGCGGCTGGCGAAGGCTTTAGCCGAAGCGATAGCCGATACATATTGTTAGGGTCTGGCATTTCTTTTAATTCTTAGCACGGTATCTAAACCTTTCATCAAAGCTATGGAAGCATATCCTGTTTCCATTTGAAAATCGTATTTCTCCCCATATAAATCCGTGACCATGAATTTTGATAATCTTGGCTCTTCAGCAGGCCTGCCTTTAAAATTACCATATACTACATCATCAATTTGATCAATATTTAGATTAACGATTTTCTGATTTTGGATTTCAATTATTCTTTGAGTAGTTACTATCGTTACTGCATCTTCACCTTTGATTTCCAATATGGATAATTCTTCTGAGAGTAAGTGTTTTTCTATTTCACCTTTTTCATTTGCCTCTTTCACAATCCTAGTGAAAATCCAATTGTTCTCATTCATTACGGAACGACTAATTGCAGCTAAGGCAATATTTCTTATGGATTTATCGGTTTTCATTTTTGCTAGACCCTAACGCCTAGGGCAGGCAGCGTGGCGACTTTGGCGCAGCTTTCGTCGGTGTTGGCATATTAGCTACTTGTTTACATCAATGTTGCTGTTCGCAGATCAACCAGCCATGCTGCTTGCCTTGTGTTAGGGGCAGTCTTCATTTATTAAAACAGTGGAATGCCTAATTCTCCACTTGAATTCTCTATTAAGAATTTTGGAAGTTCTTTAGAATTCCTTTCAAAAAAAAGAGTCAAGGCTTTTTCTACAGCTTCTTCAGTGAATCCTTCCCTTAAAATTTCTACCCAATCTTCATTAACTTTATATGAATGATAAATGGCAAAATCTACTTTGTTGTTAGATGAAATTGAAAGAGCAGTAATTCCAAAATCATAATCATTCAAATGATCTTTAATTCCAATAGTCGGATTTGATTTGACGTCGGGAGAGTCCATTTTATTTAATTGATCTTTCCAAGGAAAATTTCTAAACTCATTAATAATGTTTTTCAAGTCTGTTTCTCCGTGATCATCTACCTGATCGTGATCATAATTATACATCTGAAAATTATAAGTGAATTTATCAACTGACCGATGGCTAGATTCACAGCTACAGAAAATTAATTGTAGTAAAACTATTATCAATACATTTTTCATTTTATTCAGATTGCCCCTAACGAGTGTATAGACGCATTGCGTCTATTTCCGTTATAGCAGTTTCCTGTTTGCGCTGTTTTCTGTGATCAAAGGCCGCAAGGTATCAGAAAAACTGCTATACATGTTTGTGTAAATTTACGGTTTTATTGCAAATAATTAGCCAATATGCTTTGTACGGGTGTTTTTTTACCCTTGGGCATATAGGCATGCGTACAAGTTAATAAAAAAATACTGCCTACCCGTATGTTAAACGTTTGTAAACGCTTATAAACATTTACACACGAATAGCCAGGTAAACCTTTCCTGTGCTTCCACCCTTGTTTCATGCCTCACCCACCACCACAAATGATGTTTCAAAAGGTGATTTGATGCATAGCGTGAAGCTGAACCATGGTTCAAATCATCGTATGATGTTTCCTGGCGTGATGCGCTACAGTTCAAACCGTGGTCTGGTATACAGTTTGGCATTGTATTACAGTTCAAACCATGGTCTGATGTACTGTATGGTATCATTCTATGGTGGAATCCATGGTCTGGTGTACTGTTTGAAGCTACATCTATTACTCAAACCATGGTCTGGTGTACTGTGTGGTGCTAAACTACGCTACTGACCAGGTAACTTTATAGAGTTCAATTTGCCATTATTCCTGTTAGTGGCCTTTTTCAAGGCTTGCAGGGGCTATTATCCCATTATTTTTTTAACGTTATTATATCTTACCTGTGAAAGTGTAAAGCCAGATTTATATAATTAAAAATTTATTATGTATTAGTTTTATGGTCTTATTTTTTATTTATCATAATTTTTTCTAAATGGTTAAACATACGATTGAGGCCAGGTTGTTGCAGGCACGCCTGCTGGCAAGGAATGTGGCCCCCCCCCCGAGTGAAACAACAAATGGAAAAATTTGGGTATACGGCTGTCCGTATGCAGGAATTGCCAGACCTGATAGCCCAGTGAATTGCTTTTGAGATAAGCACTCATACTACTATGTTATTGGAATCGGCATTGCTGGAACAAGAAATCAGTTGAATTGTTATCACTATACTTCCAATTTTATTCAATTTGGCTATTTCAAATGTTCGTTAAGGCACTTGGTTTACAAAGTTAAAGTCACATGCTTTACACTATAATTGTACTCAGCCTTATTGATACTTGTTCGATCGTTCCAGCCCCCTCGAAACCATCTGTTATTATAAAATAAGGTAAATTTATCCTGTATTTATGGCTTACTTCAGTTTCTTTGTCTTATGGAGAGGTTTTTTGAGAAAAAGCACTAAGTGTATATAGAAATAAAAGAATTGTAAATAGATTCTTCATGATACTAATATTTTTTTAGTGCTGCTTTCTACAAAGTGCCTCCCGTTATTATTAGTTTCTAAAGCAGAGAATCATTTTTGGTTATGCTGAAATCTATACCCTATTCGCAAGTGCATATTTAATTCAAACTCACTTTTGTCATCTGAATAACCCGCACGTTCAGCAAATGTGTAACTATATCCTGCACCAATACCTGCTTCAAAATTAAAATGCTTCCCTATATTTCTTCTAATTCCCCAAGTGGGTATAATAGAAAAATCACTTACTACAGGAGCATCGTCAGTATTGAACAGGACAAACCAATCTGGATGAAAGCCCATTTTTAAAGCAATAAAATTCCCACTATTTCCATCAGTTCTTTTTGAATTCTCTGATCGTTTTTTGAGGTTGTAATAGAATCTTGGCTCAACAACTATAACTGGTGTCATCAGAAATGGAGAATCGTAATCATCATAATAAGTAGTTTCCCAAATACCAAAATCAAAACCAACCTCTGTTCTTAGTGCTATGGTATTTGATAGTTTTGCTTCATTATATGCCCAGATTCCTAAAACTCCAGTTTGTAATCCGAATGTTGATTTTTCCACACTTGTGTTTTGAGATTTGGCTATTAAAGTGAGTCCGCACAAAGTCAAGATTAATAATGTTTTTTTCATAATTTTTGTTTTAAAATTCCGATTGCTACAAAGCACTTCCCATTATCGTTCGTTTATTTAGTAAATGGAAAAGGAATCATTATCCAATGACTATTTACTCTGCTTTATCATATTGATAATGCAAAGATGGAGTGGAAAGGAAGGTGAATCGTCCTGAAATGTAATTCAGGACTTAATTGTGAGATTTGGGACTTTTTTAAACAGGCTTAAATTTGGTTAGACCTCAACCAGGCTTTAGGTGTCATCCCTTCGGTTTTTTTAAAGTAGGTATTGAATACTGATTTAGAATTAAATCCGCTTTCATAAGCTAGCGCTAAAAGGGTAAAGTGGTTATTAGCAGGATTTAGGGCATTCTCTTTGAAGTTCTCCAGACGAAATCTATTGATGTATTCATTGAAGTTTTGGCCAATTTGTTCATTCAGCAACCAGGAAAGCTGGTTACTGCTAATAGTCAAGTTTTCGGCTAGTGCGCGTAAAGTTAAAGATGGGTTTTGAAACCACTTTTCTTCCTGCATTCCTTTTTCTAAAATGTCTAATGCAATGTTGATTTCAGTAACTGACATTAATGCCTTGGGAGGGTCAATTTGTATTTGTTTTTCGGGATTAGGTGGCAATAGTTCTACTCGGAAAGCAGCTTGTACTAAATCCTGAAATCGCTTATGCCGGTGTAAAGGTTTAAGCAGCGGAATATTCATAAAGTTTATGATTTGACCGGTACGCATCCTGATGTTTTCTTCCAAAAAGTCCAATGCCATTTCGTGTTTGTCCAAATAGACCAACAAAAAAAGTTGCCAGGGAAAAAGCGTTCCTCCAGAATCTTCTTTTATCATTAAGCTAACCCTGCTGATATCAACATCGATGTTCTCTTCTGGATTGACCAATTTGTACAATACTCTGCATTCTTCTGGTCTCTCGACCAAAGGGGTTTGAACTAAGAAGTCATTTAGTTTTTCGTAATCTTTCGTAAGAATTAGGCAAAGTTGTTTTAATGCGATAGAATGTGTGAAATCTGGATTTATGCTCAAAGAGGTCTCTATACTTTCTAAAGCTTTCGTGTAGTCCTCGTTTAAATAATGAATATTTGCTTTGGTAAAATAATGATTCGGAGACAAAGGATTTATTCTTAAGATATTATCAGTATGCCAGTGCGCTTTTTCGAAATAACCTACTGCTGTATACAATTCGCATAAACCTTCTTCTGCTTCTGTATAGGATGGATTAAGTTCTATTGATTTTTGAAAAAATTTATGCCCCTTGATAAAACCCCATTGACCCCAAAAGGACAATGTCGCTTTACTAAAATACCCTACATAGGATTGTTTGACCAGATTAAAACCTTTGCTGAGATTCTCTTCTGACATCTGTAATAAGCCTTTATTATTTCCCCAGGATCCGGCCATGGCATAACAATAAGCCAAACCAAAGTAAGGCAAAGCAAATGAGGGGTCTATCGCTATACATTGTTCATAGAGTTCTATTGCATTTGCGATTCCTTGTCCGTCCCACATTAAATGATGGTAGCGACCTTTAAGATAAAGGTTGTAGGCCTCGATATTTTGTGTAGGCGATTCAACTAGATGTTCCTGAATATTGAGATGACCAAAATTTTCTCGAATCCGATCAGCAATCTGTAAACTTATTTCATCTTGTACTGCAAATATGTCTTCCAACTCCCGATCATAGTTATTTGACCAAAAGTGAGTGCCATCATTAGTACTGATTAACTGTGCTGTAATACGAACCTTGTTATTGACTTTCCGGACACTCCCTTCCAAAACAGTACTTACTCCTAATTGATTACCAATTGTTCGTACATCTATATTTTTATTCTTAAATGCAAAAGAGGATGTGCGTGCAATGACTTTCAAGCCTTTCACAATGGTTAGTGCGTTGATGATTTCTTCAGTAATGCCATCGCTGAAGTATTCGTTCTCAGGGTCGGCACTCATATTAACAAAAGGAAGAACTACAATAGACTTATTGGATGATGATATGGGTAGAAGGTTGCTCATTTTCTACGATACTTTATCAGGGCTTCTACGAACTGACATTGAATTTTCAATGATTTTTCTTTTAATTGGCTACAACGGTTTGGCTATGCGCAGTGTCCCGAAGGGCATTGCGTATAGGTGTTGTTGTTAGCTACAGTTTATTTTACAAAATACATTTCCAATTCTCCTTTTCCCTTCGCAAAGATCTTTCCCCGAGAAAGACATGAAAAGTCGTTCTTAACTAGTTCATAAGTAGATGAAGAGATATTGATTTTGCCAGCTTCACCAACGGATTCTATCCTACTAGCTGTATTTATCGTGTCACCAAAAAGATCGTATGCAAACTTCTTTTTGCCTACAATACCAGCTACTATAGTTCCCGAATGTACCCCGACCCTCATCCTCCATATTATTTCATGGCTCATATTTCTCTCCTCAAGGAAGGCTAACATCTTTCGTGCTGCTGTGATACACTTTACAGCATGATTAGGAATCTTTTCTTCAAGGCCACATGCAGCCATATATGCATCACCAATTGTTTCAATCTTTTCAACTTCCGTTTCCTCCATAATCTCATCGAATCTACCAAAAATGTCATTGAGCTCATTGACCAATGTGATTGCCGGGATGGATGCTACTAGCTCAGTAAAACCTTCAAAGTCAGTAAATAAAATAGTTACATTCTTGTGCCTTTTGGGAATTGTCTTACCACTTTCTTTTAAGTCCCTTACTATCTTTGCTGGTAGAATATTATGCAGAAGGTCATCTGATCTTTTTTGCTCAGCTATTAATGAATCTTCTGACCTATCAATTAGCATGGACAAACTCCATATAAGTGTTAGACAAATTAATCCTGTTATACTGATATTGACAACTTGTGATAAATAGGAATCCATTCCTTCATAATGAGCATTAATTTTTGATTGAAGTAAAACGGTAGCGATCAAAGTCAAACAAGCCAATAAACTAAAGCTATGGGCAAATACCCTTGCCTTTCGTGGAAAAGTCATGTAGGGCAAGATGATTATTAAGAAACAAATGGTGGCAACCCCTGACGAATATCCCAACAAATAAAGAAATAAGAGAACCGAAATATATGATGAAATAGCAAGCCACAATGAAGCTACTACTCGCCAACCTTTCTTGTTAAAAACTAACACCATAAGAAACATCAATCCCAATAATCCGTTGCTTCCGTAAATTATTGTGGCTTCTGAAAGGTAAATTGTAATTAACATCCATATTGCATTAAACAAAACCCCTAGAATGGAGGCAATATTTGTTACCCGCAAATACCTTTTCTCAGTTACAGAAAACTCCTTCTTGGCGCCAATATCAATCATTATTTGAAAAATTGAAGTTGTGCTTTTATCAATATTGCGCATTAAGTTGGTCTCATTTTTTACTAAATAAATTGACTATTTCGAAATGGTAGCTAACGGTTTTGTGTATGGTGGTCTCGTTGCGGAAGATCGGATAGGATTTTCCAACGTAACCGAAAGATAGCAAATTACTGGGAATTCGCCAGTGGTAAATTCTACCGCAATGAGCTATACACGTTGTTGAACTAAACCTAAAGGTAGCTTTTGATAAGAATCAATGACTACCTTTAGATGAAATAAAGTTAAACCTTTAAAGACTAAAATTATGAAAAAAAATCAACAAGAGCCAAGGGTGACACCCTGGTAGAAAGAACCTGCCGGGAAGTGGCTGGTTTTCACGCACTTTATCAGAAACTGGAAAGAAGTATTACTGTCTCAGGTTATTCTCACAGTACTCTCACCAATTATTCCCGCTGTCTTGCCAAGATGGCCCAACACTTCAACATGAATCCTATCCTGTTAGATGAAGAACAGGTGTTGGATTACCTTCACTACCTCAAGCGGCAGCACAAGACACCTTCAGAGAGTTTTCGCTTCGGCGATCCGATTTAAACATACTGTATATGGATTAAGGTATGCTTACCGCATGGAAGGTATGCGGGACAAACGAGTTGTTCTCCCCTCTCTGGAACGACCTAAAAAGCTACCTGTAGTGCTCAGTAAGCAGGAAATGCGTCGTTTGCTGATTGCACCCAGACTATTGAAACATCGTTTGGTATTAGGATTGCTCTATGGGTGTGGACTGCGATGCTTTGAACTCAGAAAGCTGTTGCTTAAGGATATTGATTTTGATAGAGCAGTGATTGGGTTTCCCCTAATTTAGTAGACATTCAGTTAAGCAGCAGTAGATATTGATTTTTTCCACTGATGCTCATATTCTATCGGACTCATATATTCAATTGCAGAATGTTTCCTCTTTCGGTTATACCATACCTCAATATACTCGAAGATATCTTGTTTAGCCTCAGTATGGCTCGAGTAATTTCTACGGTAAACCAACTCCCGTTTCAAAGTGGCAAAGTAACTCTCTGTTGGGGCATTATCGTAACAGTTTCCTCTACGGCTCATGCTACACCTTATTCCCTTTTGTTCAAGAATCCGTTGGTAGTCATAGCTCGCATATTGGCTTCCTCTATCGCTGTGATGTATCAATCCTTTCACTGGATTTCGTACCATGATTGCCATCCGCAATGCCGTTATGACCAGCGTTCGCTCTAAAGTGGACGCCATAGACCAGCCGATAATACGTCGAGAAAACAAATCAAGTACAATAGCCAAGTACAGCCAACCTTCTTTTGTCCAGATATACGTAATATCAGTGGTCCATACCGCATCAGGTCTGCTTGCTTCAAATTGCTGATCTAGTAGATTAGGGGCTACAGGAAGATGATGATTTGAGTCTGTCGTCTTGGTAAACTTCCTTTTCTTTTCCACCGCAATACCATTGAGCCGCATTAAGCGGGCAATGCGGTTCTTACCACATGCTACTCCCATAGTTTGTAATTCAGCATGTACCCTGGGACTACCGTAGCTTTGACGACTTTGCTGATGTATATCTCTGATCTGTTCCACTAATTGTCTGTTTTCTCGGCTACGATTGCTCTCAGGTCGTGTTAACCATGCGTAATAACCACTCCTTGAAATTTGTAGTACTCTGCACATAGCAGTAATGGAAAAACACCCATCATATTCTTGAACAAATTGGTATCTTAGCGTGGGTGAATACTGAAGATACCAACCGCCTTTTTTAGTATCTCCACCTCCTCTTGAAGACGTCTGTTCTCTCTCTTCAATTGAGTCATTTCCTCATCCCGAGGGTTTTTACCCGAAAACGCTTTCTTTCCCTCTTCTTGTAATTCCAGTTTCCAGCGGCGTAACATACTCATGTGAATTCCTAGATCACGAGCTACTTGGCTCTTACTACCATTACTCTCTGAGAGGCGAACTGCCTCCTCTTTAAATTCTTTGGTATACTTTCTTCTAGTTCTCATATTTGACACTGATTTGGTTACTAATTTACTCTTTTTTCAGTGTCTACTTTAACGGGGGAAGACCAGATCCATATCCGGGAAGGCAAAGGGCGTAAGGACCGGTATGTACCTTTGAGCAAACATTTGGCCAGAGGACTACGCACTTACATTGAAACTGAACATCCCCACCACTGGCTCTTCAACGGTAACAATGCCGAAGGGGAAATAGTAGCCTATTCCCAAAGAGGGGTGCAATGGGTGGTAAGGGAAGCCCGGAAAGCGGCTCATCTACGGAAAGATGTAACCGCGCACACCCTTCGGCATACTTATGCCACACATCTGTTAGAAGACGGCCTCGATATTGTCAGTATTAAAGAATTGCTTGGGCACGCCCATCTGGAAACTACGCTCATTTATCTGCATGTAAGTCAAATGGGCAGGCAAAAGCCCTTTAGTCCTCTGGATACGCTTTATCCTGACAAGTAGTGCGCCCCACTTATGAAGTAGCCGATATACTCAGCAGGAATGAGAATCGGCTTAAGGATTATTGTACCAACAGTTGGCAGTTGAGAACCCTGCATGCTGTGCGCAAGTGCAGAACTGCTGAGTTGGGGGGACACATTGACCAGTGTGACAGTTGTGGTAATTTATCCATGAGCTATAACAGTTGCCGTAACAGGCATTGTCCCAAGTGTCAGGGGGAACAGCGGGAAGCCTGGATACAGGCCCGGGAAGAGGAACTGCTGCCAGTTCCCTACTTCCATGTGGTATTCACCCTACCCGGTGAGGTAAACCCTCTATGTCTGTATGCCCCAAAAAAGGTGTATAATCTGTTATTCAACACTGCCTGGTCGGTGATAGAAAGCTTTGCCAGGGATGCTAAACATCTGGGGGCTAAACCCGGCATGATTGCAGTACTGCACACCTGGGGACAGAACTTATCCCTGCATCCTCATTTGCACTGTATTGTGCCTGGGGGTGGGGTAACTGAAAAGGTAACCGCGGCGGACCGCTGGAAGCCTTCTAGAAGCAAAGGAAAATTCCTGTTCCCTGTCAAGGCTATGAGCCAGGTATTCAGGGCCAGGTTTGTAGCTGGTTTACGAAAAACCTTTCCCAAACAAGATAAAGCTTTCTTTCAGGGTTTGTTTCATAAACCTTGGGTAGTGTATGCCAAGCGTCCGTTTCAAAGCCCCAAGACAGTTGTGGAATATCTGGGACGATACACCCACAAAATTGCTATTAGCAATCACCGTATCAAAAATATGGATGATGATAGGGTCACCTTCCAGTACAAGGACTACCGCAAAGGAGCAAAAAAATTGCAAATGACCCTCCCTGACCAGGAGTTCATTCGCCGCTTCAGCCAGCATATCCTGCCCAAGGGCTTTGTCAGAATCCGCCATTATGGTTTCCTTTCCAGCAGTTGGAAAAAAGAGCGCTTGCCTGCCCTGCAACAGCAACTTGGGGTAAAGAGGCTTGCCGCTGATACTTCAACAAAGAAGTCAGCCGCTCATCGTAAGTGCCCTGCCTGTAGCACAGGCTATGTGAGCACTATCCTGGTCTTTCGGGGAAGGGCACCTCCGCAACATTGGTTAGAAAAAATCAGCAATCAAAATACCAACAGTATATAACACTCTGCTGGAGTGTAACAGGTGAACTGCGTCCGCTCGGTTGAAAAATAAGCTGAGGCTACTCTTTGAATAAGGCCTAAAAACTCAAAATCAGCTTAAGGACATACTCAGCACCCCTTAAACAAAAAAAGAAAGTGCCTAACTTTCTAAATTCTCCTTTCTCAAACTACACTTAATCCCCATAGAATAATATCAATGCGTCGGTTCAGTCAACATCGGCTTCATGCTAGGCCGTTCCGGCCACACGAAGCCTTAGTTGATGGCTAACGTTTATCATATGTAATTGAAGAATAATTCTACAGTAATACTAAGGATAAAACTAACAATTACCCCAATTAAAGATATGCGCCCTAATTTAAATGTATTTGAAAAAGCAAGCCATAGAGCCAATAAAGCACAAATGACAAAAAGAACCGTTGCATAGGCAGGTACACTACTAGTAAAAAGTCCAATAGTGTTAAATATAGGATCTAACAATGCAGTAAATCCAAATAACGCTAAAGTAAAATTAGATTTAGGATGTTTAGTAAACAGATAAAAGCCAGCGATCAATAGCTCAATAGCAATTGCCAGAGGACCAAATTGGCTATAAAATTCCTTTTTAAAATAGGCTTCCAACCCCTTTGGAAAGTCGATTTTAGTATAAAAAATTACCCCAAGCACAATTGCCATTATTATGAATATTGTTGCAATAATCTTCCTAGTCTTCATAATAATTTATTAATGTTACTTCCGCCTTTTGCAAATGTTTGCCAACGGTTAATATATGAAAAGTAGGCGGTTACGAAGCACTAAGCATATGGTTCAGCTCAAAGTCCAATACGAGCCAAAAGCATTGATATTACCACAATTTCGCCTATTTTTTATATACATTGTTAGCGGGTCGTTATTTTCCCTTTTCTATTTGTCAAGTTCATAACAAGTGAGAGTAATTCCGCAGTCAAATTGTCTCGCTGTTTTTAATTTCAGTTTTAAACTCTTCTGTAAATCCTTAAAAATTGTCATTCCGTTACCAATGGCTGTTGGGTTTATAAATAAATGAAATTCGTCTATAAGTCCTGCATTAATAAGTGCGGTAACAAAAGTTCCACCACCATAAACTATTATGTCTTTTCCATTTTGACTTTTAAGTTTATTAATTTCTTCCACCAATTCCCCGTTCGCAACGTCTGTATTTTCCCATATTGAATTTTCAATTGTCTTCGTAAAAACAATTTTTGGGGTTGTCGCATATTTTAATCCACCTTCATATTCAGGATTGTTTGGGTCTTTAGCAACATTTTCCCAATGAGGAATAAAACCTTCGGCAAGTTTTCTACCCAACAGAATAGTGTCAACAGGTTCAGTAATTTCCCGAACATAGTTTATAATATCCTCTGTCCAAGGAAACTTCATCCAATCCATTTCTCCATTTTGTCCTGATATGAATCCATCAATTGTTATTTGTACTTGAAGTTTTAATTTTCTCATTATTCAACTCGTTATTTTGTTTTGTCTTGTTCGGTTTCGTTTCTCAATGCCCGCTAATATTTGTATAACAGCCATATGGCTGTTATTTCTTATATAGCAGAGGCTTTTTATAAGGCAAACAATTTATTATTTTCAGCATATCATAAGAAAACCTACCTTGCATTTTGATTAAAATTAATATAAATACTACAAAAAACAGCCAACTGCCACTCAAACGAGGGTTTTTGGGTTTATTTTATGAATACTTTTCTATCTTCAAGATACGGAAAATAATTTTGTATACCGTAAATTAACCGTTTGTAAACGTTTAAAAAAAACTAAATGTTTGTAGGCATTTCTAAACGTTTACACACGGCTTTATCAGTCACTTTTCCTGTAGGTTATTGAATCATTATGCATCATGGACGGGGTTTTCTGGTTTTTGTAGGGGAGGGCTTACTTGTTTTTTTGTTGCCTGATGTTGAAGAGGAGGCTTTTGGGGGTTTTAGCCCGGAACTAAGTTCCTCGCTATTGGAGTTTTTTGGGGGCTTTGTCCAAAACACCCAAGGGCCTTGGTTAGAATCATGTTGTGCTTTCTTTTAAGTGACATTCAGCTCAGAATTATCCAGTTGAACACTGAACTTCACATTGGCTTTTAAGGCGTTAAAAACTTTTAAGATTGTTTCAATGGTTACGTTTTTTGTATTTCGCTCCAATTTGGAAATTTGCGACTTTTGAACCCCAATTAGTTGGCCGAGTTGTTCTTGTGTCAAATGTCGCTCCTGTCTTACTGATTTTATCATATTACCAAGCGCTTCCATTTTCAGGTCAAATTCGTATTTATTCCGCTCCTGAGTACCTATTTTTCCAATGTCCCTGTCTTTTAGTTCTTCAAGGGTCATCATTTTCATTTTGGTAATGATATACTTTGCAGACCCAAATATTTTTTGTATATTTGATATGTGCAAATTAGTTAATTATTCAAGGTCATGTGCAAAGATAATCAACCCCAACCAGAATTTAATTCCTTATTAGATGTAGCCAAAATCGCTGATAATGAACATGCTTGCCGCAAGCTATTTGCTGAATGGCGTTGGGGCAGCAACATTACTTGCCCACACTGCAACCATGATAAGGTTTATGTATTCAAAGATGGTGAATACTATAAGTGTGCTAAATGCCGGAAAAAGTTCACTGTTAAGGTAGGAACTGTATTTGAAGGCTCTAACATCAAACTAGGAAAATGGTTGCTGGCTATATACCTGATTACCTCGCATAAAAAAGGCGTTAGTTCTCATCAACTGGCAAAAGATATAAAAGTAACCCAAAAGACTGCATGGTTCATGTTGCACCGTGTTAGGTTGATTGTACAAACGAAATCTTTTAACAAACCTTTAGATGGGGTTATCGAGGTAGACGAGAGCTTCATTGGTGGAAAAGAAAAGAATAAACACAAATCAAAACGCACCAAAGGCACTCAAGGACGTTCTAATAAAACCAAAGCCCCGGTGTTAGGTATGATTCAACGTGAGGGTGAATTAAGAACCCAACATGTAAAGGATACCAAACAAAGTACTTTAGAGCCTATCATAGGTAAGAATGTAAAATCCGGTTCTACTGTAATGTCTGATGAATGGCATGGGTACAAAGGTTTAAACAAGAACTTTGAGCATTTTATCATCAATCATGGTAATGAGGAATACGTTAGGGGTATTGTACATACAAACACTATAGAAGGCTTTTGGAGCCAGTTTAAGCGTGGTTTGCATGGCATTTACCATTGGTGTAGTAAAGAACACTTACAGGCTTATTTGCATGAATATGAATTCCGGTACAATACCCGCACGATGAATGAAGAAGACAGGATGAACTTAGCCGTAACGAATAGTGAAGGTTATCGTTTGAAGTATGAGGAATTGAAAAAGTGTGTGAGGAATAAAGGAGAGTAAATGAACAAAGCCTCTTTTAAGAGGCTTTGGTTTAAGATTTAACATTTAATTCCTTGATTGGATATAAATATATCCTACACGATAACATCTGAAGTTTTCATTGTTTTTGAATTTTAAAATTACAAATTAAGTAATTTCTAGGTTATTGCCAAACTTAAATTGCCCGTTTTTTATTATATTTTTACTATGGAAATCCTTAACAAAAACCTTGCTAAAACCACTTATCTCATGTTTACCAATAACTTCTAACCTAAGATACATAGAAGGGTTACTCCATTTTTCCTCAATTTTGTCGTTGCATCTTACCTGGACGGCATGCAAGGCATTATTGTCATTTTTTTTCTTGCACGGTACATGAGTATACGTATTATTATTAACTTTGATTACTTCTATAAGTAAATTTTGTCCGCCATCTGATCCTGTTGGTGTTAAAAAGTATGCATCCAGTGTGACATCATAAACAGGAGCATTGGTTTTATTGACTATTTTAAATCTATATTCAACGGAATCATCGGGATGAACTTTCTTGCTTATGTAATCGGAAATTTCTATTATCGGCACTTTCTTAGTAAGAAAGTGGTAAAGAAAAATGTATGAGGCAATTATGCTAGAAACGATACCAGCCAAAATACCAACTATTATTGAGACACCCATAATATAAGAAGTGTGTATAGGTAAGCAATTTTACGTGTTTAAATATATGCAAATAATTCGAAAATTTCCATAAAATATATACATATTAGTAAGAAAAACAGTGTTTTATTATAAATAACTAAGTATGAGCAAGGTAAAACAACAACCCCTATCCGAAACCATGCGCCGATTCTTACAAACCGACCCAAAAGAGGTTGAGGAATTAGAGCGAAAAGAGAAGGAAAAGAAAAAATCCAAATCGGATAAGAAGGGGAAAAAATAATGTTGTGACATTATGTATGCTCCGAAGTCTTATAGAATTCGCCATGAGATTCTTTCTTTTTTAACCAAAAAAAGAACAGAACAATCAATGAACGAGCAGCCGTTGGAAGAATCACAATTCACAATTACTGAAATAACTAACTGTATAAAATTTAGTGAATCTGATGTTGATATGCAATTAAATATGCTTTGGCATGAAAAGCTGGTAGCAGACAATAAAAGTACTAAGCCAAAAAAATATATGGTTTTAGCAGAGGGAATGTCGGTTGCATCTTCAATGAAGTACCTTAATGAAGGAAAAGTTTTAAATTCACAATTATTTTACAACTATGCAACTGGCGCATTTCAGATATTAATTGGTTTAGCTGCTATTATTACTTTATCCCTAAATATCATAAGTGTTGATAAGCTAGAAACACAAGTAACCACGCTGCAATTAAAGCTGGAGCGTATAGAAGAACTCCTAAAGCAATTAAAAGTAGGTGCTCAAATAGAAAATAATTCCTCCGACACCACGGTAAATCATCAAACCAATTTGCAAAACGTCGATACATTATTAGATAGTTTAAAGTAAAAAAACATTTGAATAAGAACAATCATTCCCCTTGTTTTAGTTTCGATGAATCTTAGTATTTTTACACTTTCAAAATTGAGTGTTATTAACTTGAAAAGTTTGCATATTACTGGCTTTCAATCAGTTATATTATTTGGGTCTGTATTCTATATCGTTGCCTTCATTTTTTTACGTTTTGTATCCATATGGCAAACAACTAAGGAAAGAAATAAACCATGCCTATCTCTCCAGTCAATTATAATACTTCTCAAACAACCCCTGATACCTTATTGAATCTTCGGTGCGGCCCACCTGTTGGTAAAAGTTGGCGAAGCGGTTGAGGGCAAAGAGGCTGATCATTTTTTGCTGTTCGTACAATGGGTTTGCTTTTTCTTCCAGGTATTCCAGCAATCCGGCGGCACGCTGGCCCATGGTTTGGGCGATGTGGTCGGCCTTTTCGGTTTCGCCCAGGCTGAGCAATAGCTGCACGGTTTGTACACTGGCTACGTCATAAGGAAGCGATTTGTTGGGCATCACTTCCAGGCTTTTATGCAATACTTCCCGGGCTTTTTCTGGTTTGCCTTCAGCTATGAACGTTTCGGCCAGGGTGTTGAAATTGGAACGCTGGTTTTGGGCGTACATGTTGTAATAGCCGTGGTAATAATTGTCTGGGTTGTCCAGTTCCCGCCAGGCAAATTTGTGCATCATGCGCTCGTACATCTTTTCTGTATCCACCATCATTTGACCCGGATTGGGGTTTTTCACTGGCACCAAACGGAAAGTATCCCCTTCCTGAATGATGTGCGAACGCAGGTCAAAGTTGATGCTGTTCAGCGAAGTATTGTTGAAATACACCGGACGTTCCCATTGACCCGAGTCAATCAGGTCCAGCAATACCAAATCGGCTTTGGTCATGTACCGCCCTTTGAGTTGCCATTGCATTTTGTCAGTAGCCCACTTTTGCTTGCTTTTCGGGATGATTTCTTTGTCAATCACAGCATCCACGTCCACATTCATGTACATTTCTTTGGAGGGCAGCATGTTTACTTTTCCTAAAGAAACAGGCAACTGCAAGGCCGGGCTTTCATTTTTTACCAGCTTCATGTACTGGTTTACGTTGATAGCGCCTTTCACATTCGGGTTTTCCACATAAGGTATGTAATCATTCAACCCGCCCTGTTTGTAGTTTTCTTTGGTAAGTGAAAGTGGCAGCGGTTCTGATTCATATTCTTTCCGGTACATTTGGTTGATATACCAGTCTACATTGGAAAAAGATGTAACCAGCACCCGCACATCGGTACGGAAACCTTCTACGTTTTGTACATACCAAAGCGGGTAGGTGTCATTGTCCCCACCCGTAAACAAAATGGCATTTTCATCGCAGGAAGCCAGGATGTTGCGAGCAGCGTCTACCGAAAAGTAACGATTGGAGCGGTCATGGTCATCCCAATTCTCAGTTGCCATCAGCAGGGGAACGGACAAACAGGCAGCCGTGGCCAGTCCGGGAGCCCAAAGCGTGTTCTTTTTGAAAGCTTTTGACAGCGCATCAGCCATGCCCATCACACCCATACCGAGCCAGATGGCAAAAGCCATGAACGCACCTACAAATACATAATCCCGTTCGCGCGGCTCAATGGGCGGATTATTCGCATACAAAACCAACGCAATGCCCGTCATAAAAAAGAGCAATGCCACAAAAGCAAAACCTTTTTTGTTTCGTCGGTATTGAAAAATCAGGCCAATTATTCCCAACAACAGGGGCAGCATCAGGTAATTATTCCGGGCTTTGTTTTCAGCAATGACGGGCGGTACGTCTTCCAAAGCAGCCAAAGGGGTGAGCCAGCTTGCATTTTGCAGGTCGCTTTCCCGCCCGGCGAAGTTCCACATAAAGTAGCGGGTAAACATGTGGCCAATCTGGTGCTTGAAAAGAAACGCCAGGTTATCGGCAAAGTTGGGCTTTTCACCTTCCTTCAGCCCCAAAATACGGCGATAAGCATCCGGATGTCCCGAGCTTTGGTCGGTGCTGCCAATCCGCGGCAAAATGGTCATATCTTTTTTGTCATACACCTGCTCTATTTTGTAATCTTTGATTTCGTATTTGTTCTTCCCTTTTTCATACAAAGCTTTTCCCTGTTGCTGGTCTTTAAGCTCGGCAGTAAAATAATTGCCGTACAGCAACGGACGGGAAGGGTATTGCTCCCGGTTCAGGTATGACACCAGCTTCAAAATATTGTGCGGGTCGTTCAGGTTGATGGGCGGGTTGTCATTAGCCCGGATTACAATCAACGCATAAGAAGCGTACCCAATCCACACAAAAAACAGGGAAAGCAAAGCCGTATTCATGGCAACTTTCTGGTTTTTGATGGAATAATAAAAGGCATACCCCAGTCCGCCTAAGAGCAAAACAGCTACGAAAGCAATGCCGCTGCCAAAAGGAAGTCCGAGGGAGTTGACGAAGAAAATATCAAAACGGGTGGCTGTTTCCAGGGTAGTACCCAGTCCGTACAAAACGACAACCAACACGCCTGCCCCGGCAGCCAGGGCCATTAAAAGGCCTTTATTGGTAACCTTCGGATGTTTTTTAAAATAATACAGCAAAGCCAGCGCGGGAATCGCCAGCAGGTTCAGGATATGCACACCTACGGATAAGCCCAACAGGTAAGCAATCAGGATCAGCCAGCGGTTGGCTTTCCGGTCATCTTCCAGCAAATCCCACCGCAGCATGGCCCAGATGACCACAGCCGTAAACAAAATAGACATGGCATACACTTCGGCTTCCACGGCTGAAAACCAGAAAGTATCAGAAAAGGTAAATGCCAACGCCCCCACGATGCCACTGCCTAACAAGAGAATGGTTTGTCGCCAAGTGACTGTATCCTTATTTATTTTCAACATTTTCTGCCCCAGTAGGGTGATAACCCAGAACAGGAACATGACCGTGAAGCTGCTGCACAAAACACTCACCATATTTACCCAGAAAGCAACTTGCAGGGGATTGTCCAAAGCCAAAAAAGAAAACATGCGGCCAATAAGCAAGTAAAAAGGCGCACCCGGTGCATGCGGAATGCCGAGGGTATAGGAAGTGGCGATAAACTCACCACTGTCCCAAAAGCTGGCCGTGGGTTCTACGGTAAGTGCATAAACGGTGGTGGCAATGGCAAAAACAATCCAGCCGGTGATGGTGTTGATTTTTTGGAAGTGGGGCATAGTGCAAAAAGTTTTTCAGGTAAATTTATGAATTCATAAAGATTAGCACACAAAATATAGATTTATTTCCTCTCTTCCATTCAATAATCCCGCCCTCCTTTAGAAATAAATTGGTTTTTGTTAAACAATTCTGTTCCACAAAATATTCTGTTCTTGTATTTCAAATTTTTTAACTAAACAATAAAAACATGAAACTGAAATTATTTTTTATGAGTGTATTAGTCCTCTTTGTAGGTTTTGCAGGGATAAGTAAAGACAATGATCCTGCTCCGGAAAAGAAAACCGAAGTAAATGCAGACATGGATATTGTAGAACTGGCAGCTTCTCAGGAGAATTTATCAACATTGGTACAAGCCGTACAGGCTGCCGGACTGGTAGATGTATTGAAAAGCGAGGGACCATTTACTGTATTTGCTCCCACTAACGAAGCATTTGCCGCTTTACCAGAAGGAACACTGGAAACTTTGCTCAAGCCCGAAAATATCAGCACCTTGAAATCTATTCTCACATACCATGTAATAGGCAGCAAAGTGATGTCTACTGATTTATCAGACGGTGCCTCAGCAGGAACGGTGGAAGGCAGCGACGTCAATGTGAATATTGATGGCAACACGGTGATGATAGAAAATGCAACAGTAACCACACCCGATGTAGAAGCCAGTAATGGCGTAGTGCATATCATTGATAAGGTGATTTTGCCACCGAATGTAAATTTATAGTACCATAGTTCTGGTTAAGGTTGATGAAAAGGCAGGTTTATTTTGAGCCTGCTTTTTTTATTTCATCTTTACATTGTACGTAGAGATCCTAATAATAAACATACCCCTCCAATCATTAGCACAAGAATGCTGATAAGCTCAAATAAGGTAAGCCGACGGATAGAAAAATGCAGGCTGGTGATAACCCCAAATACAATCATGATTAATGAACCAATGACCAGAAGCCAACCAATGACATTTTTGGAATTAAAAAACACCATCCCGATGCCAAAGATGAAATTAATAGTTAATAGCGCATAAGTGTCGTCGGACTATCGAGGCAGACACATTATCCTGTGTAAATAAAATTGTTCGGCACTTTCCCGCCCTTAAACCCTAACCAGATCGAGGTGAAAATATTCAATTTTTAGCCACGATATTTCCAAACGGTTGGAAAATTGAAGTTTGATGATTCGCGGTCGGCCACGCGGTGTTTGTTTAGGATTTGAGGTTTGTTGTTTAGTCCTGCAATAATATTCTTATCTTAGTATTCAATACCAACATAAGGCACCATGGACAGTGTAAGATCCCTTAATTCCGGTTTTATCAAAAGAGCTGCCGAAGGTGTAATCAATCATATTGGGGATGTGGGTTTTTCGGGTAATGAACTGGCCGACCAACTTGCACTCAGCCGGGAACAAACCCACCGCAAACTAAAGCAATATACTTCTCTTTCTACCGGTAAGTTTATCAGGTACATTCGGTTGCTAAAATCCTGCATCTATCTTAATGAAAACAAATTTTCCATAGCAGAAATAAGTTACAAGGTGGGGTTTGACAGTCCAAGTTATTTCAATAAATGCTTTAAAGATGAGATGGGAATATCCCCTGGTGAGTTCAAGAAGAAAAAAGATACTGCACAACTTGGTGAAAAACCTATTTTCACCTTTTATCAATGTCCTGAAATTTATAAGGTGCTAAGCTCAAATGGGATTCATTTGGCGTTAACTATTCAGAAAAAGCGTAAAAATGCTCGACAAAAGGTTTTGTGGATAGCAAGTATTCCAATTATTCTACTGGTGATTATTACCTCCTTTTTGCTATCCATTAAAGGAAAAGAAAAGGCAGTGGCTACCCTTGTGGAGAAATCCCGTATTGCCGTCATTCCTTTTGCCAATCAGACGGGAGATTCCCTCATGACCCAGGTTGGCGATATTACCAGCAGTTGGATTTCCAGCCAGCTTGATGAGTTGGAAGATGTAAAAACGGTGCCCTACTTTACCATCAAGCAATACCAACCACATATTGGAATTCTTCCCAACGACCCACAGAACAGACCCACCCTGGGCGAGGTAGTGGGTGCGCAGTATTTCATTACAGGAAACTATTTTCTCAAAGGCCGGCAAATTTATTTTGATACACGCCTGATAGATGCGTATTCTCAGGAAACTATCTATCATTTGCCGGTAATGGAAGGCCCCAAGGATAGCGTGATGCAGGTAATTGAAAATCTGCGTCTGAAAATAGCAGGGCTGGTTACGAATCTGGAAGAGGTGAAGCTGGGGAAATTAACCCCTCCCAACTATGAAGCCTACAAAAATTACTTCAGTGGATTACAAGAACTAGGGTTAGGTATATCTCCTGACGCTCTCCAATATTTTGAAAAAGCAACGGCACTGGAACCTGATTTTTTAATGCCACAGGTGTTTTTAACCTGGTTTTACAGAGGACAAAAAAGGGATTCTGTCCTTCAGTTGATGGGAAAGATTTCCAATATCACTGAATATGAGAGAAACGTATATTTAGAGCTGTACTACACTTATGAGCGGAATTATAGAGAAGCGTTGAACGTGACTTTACGCAGTCTGGAAGATTATCCGCAGGATTACTATTTCAACATCGAAGCAGCGCATCTGGCGAAGACTCAGTTTATGCCTCATCTTGCTCTTAAGATTCTATCTGAACTTCAGGATCCGCTCCATAGTGATGTGGGATTGGTTTGGCATTATTTCAAGGTTTGGAACTACACCGAGGCTTTGGTGATGATAGGCAGGTATGAGGAAGCACTGACCCATCTACAGGCTATTCCCATTGAATTTCACACTCCTGCCATTCCCGGTCTTTTCCTGTATGTATACGCCAAGCTCGAAAAACCAAAGGAGGAAGCTGAAACGCTCATTGAGCGTTTTGCCAAAAATGATAAGAAACTGTTTGCAGAATATTATACCGCAGCGGCCTATGAGTTCGGTATTGTGGATGAGAGCGAAACTTCCTTATACTTTGCTAAAAAAGCGGTTTCGTTTATGCAAACAATACCCGGGAAAGGGGTCAGATACTACGATTTAGCCGATGCTCTTTATCTGTCAGATAATCTGAAGGAAGCCAAAATCTATTTAGAGCAGAGACTGGAAGAAAATCCGCATTTTGCCAAAGAGGAGAAGCCATTAAACGTAAATTATTATACCAACGATGATTATTTAATTTATCTGGCGAACGTAGAAGCAGCCTTGGGCCATGCCGCTGAAGCGGAGCAGATATTCACCTCCCTGGAGAACCAATCCCAGATGTTTTGGCGCAGACATGGATATGAATATAGGATCGATTACCTGAAAGCCAGGGTATATGCTCAATTGGGAAGAAAAAAAGAAGCAGTAGCCTTATTGAAAAGCGCCCTGACCCAGGGCCAGCTACACCACCATTGGGATTTTGAAAACGATATATTTCTGAAACCCCTGTTTGATTATCCTCCTTTTCAGGCGCTCGTCAGTCCCAAAGATGACGCAGATATCACAATAATTCCATAAATACAACCATATTACAATCATCTGCAACAATGGTACTATATGTACCTATCACTGTTTTCTTACCTTAGGTTATCATTTATTCATCACTAAACACCTAAGATCATGAGAAACTATTTTCAATTTTCATTACTTGTAGTATTTATTCTTTTTACATGCAAAAGCTTTGGCCAAGAAAGTGCAAAAGCAGATGTATCCACACATGAAAATCATATTGCCATAGAAGATTTTCCAACCGGCATGGCAATAAACCACGTTGAAGGCTGGGGCGGTATGACGGTGGCTGTTAATGAAGCTCCGGCAGGTACCGATTTTTCGCCTCTGCTTGAAGGACTGAAAAACAACAGTTGTCAGGTGCCACACTGGGGCTACATCATCAAAGGAGCACTTCGCCTCCAATATGACGATGGTAAAGTAGAAGTGCTGAAGGCAGGCGATGTTTTCTACATGCCACCCGGCCATGTTGCCAATGTTGAAGAAGATTTAAAATTAATGGATTTCAGTCCTCAGAAAGAATTCAAAAAAATGGTGGTACATATTGAGAAAAAAATAGCCGAATCGAGTAAATAGCACCCCAAAGCTTTAGATCAATATAGGCGGGCGAGGAAGCCGGGGATACTGCATCGGCTCTCCCTAACCCCGGTTGGTCACACACAGAACGAAACGAATTTGCTGGAAGGTCTGTGGGCACGGGGCAACCCAGGCAGACCTTGGAAAAATGAAAGCACATAATATCTCCTGATAGGGCACTAGGAAACTGGGGTACAGTATCAGGTGCGGTTCGACCAGCCCGTACTCCTATGATTATTAATCGGTCGCACTACGCATAGCCAATCCGCTAATTTATTTTTCGTTGACTACTTACAAAATTCAGCCTACTCCTCCAAATAAAACTCAATATCGCTTTCTTTGGCGTTGCCGAGTTTGTCGAGGGCTTTTACTTTGATGGTGTAGGGCTGGCCTTTCGTAAGGTTTTTGATGACGCCCCGGTATGCCTGCTCGCTTTCTCCGTTTACAGAGTAGTACATTTCTTCGTAACCTACCTTTTGGTCAGTGGCTGAGAGGAACACAGAAGTTTGGCTTTCGTACGCATCCAGCACTTTATCTTTGAGCTGTTTTTCCCCTTTCTTGGGCAAGCTGAAGCGGGCAAATACTTCGGGGCCTTCGCTGTCTACATAAAACACAAAAGCTTTCATGTTGCGGTTGATCACGTTATCGTAACCGTAAAACGTAAGTTCATGCACTCCTTCTCCGCTAATGGTAATGGCTTCTTTATAATCTTTGTCTTCCTGCCCATCCAGGCTGTAGGTAATCATTTTTACACCCGATTCGGCATCGGTAGCCAGCAGGCGGATTTGTGTTTCTTTGCTGATATACACCGTATCGTGCATTTCATACGTTTTGCCAATAAACTCATGTTTTAAATCCGGGCCGGTAAGGTCCATGTGATACGTAGAGACTTCCATGCCTTTTTGGCCACCGTCCAGGGCTGTTTTATTCCCTACTTTATCTACGGCGTAAGATTTTATGGCAAGTTTACCTTTCTGGTTCAGGGTAACGGGCTGCTCGTACTTCTCATATTCACCATCGTTGATAGAGTAGTAAATGTCTTTTACCCCGGCTTTGTTGTCAATGGCCATCAGTTGCAGGCGCGATTTTCCGGATGAATATTCTTTTCCATTCACCAAATAACTGTTACCCAGAATTTCTTTGGTGAGAATAGGAGGCGACTTATCAATATAAAAAGTATATTTTTTCTCTTCCTCGGCATTGTCCACATTATCAGTGGCCTGATAGGTCAACGTGTGCTCACCTTCGGGCAGCCAGCCTATGTAAATATTATCCTTATAAATTTCAGTTTTATGGTCATCAAGCTGGTAGGTAATTTGCCGTACACCTGATAGGTTGTCAATGGCTTCCAGCGAAATAAAGCCTTTGCCGGACAACACATTTTCATGATAACCACCACCCAGCTTTACCATAGTTTCAGGAGCTGAAAGGTCAGCTTCGTACAACGCTTCCTGTACTTCTTCAGCGTTCCCCACTTTGTCTACGGCATAAAATTTTATAGCATAATTTTGTTCTTTTTCCAGTTGGATTGGCTGGGAATAAGCCGAATAAGCGGCCTGATTGGCCGAATAGTAAACCTTTTCAATTCCCGAAACTTCATCTTCTGTACTGATGGAGATTTTACCCCCTCTTCCGATAAAGGTCTTTCCATCCTTCTGAAATATTTTCCCTTCGGTACCTATTTTAGAAACAGGCGCCAGTCCGTCGGCATACAACTGCCATAACACTTCTTCCTGCGGGTACACAGGCTGACCGGTTTTGGGGTCCACCGCCCAGCGTGTACGGATGTAATTTACCCCTTCCGTATCAAAGTAATAAGGGTTGGTATACTGAGGGTGAATCTTACTCTCCATCTGGTAAGTTTGGGCATCTTTGTCTGGAGAAGTACTGAGGTTAATGTAAACCGGTAAATGTTTGTTCCAGTAGATTTCATTTTTATCGTCTACATAAACCTTTTTTTCATGTTGAAGTGCCTGTTGTGCAAATGTGGCCGTTAACCCGAAAAATACCAGCATGAAGGCGGTAAAAAATCTTTTTGTTTTCATAATAGTATACTTGATTTCAGCTAAAAAATAAATACCTACAAAAAATAAGCAGTACTGATAATGGGCGTCATATAACAATCCGTAAGCATTTGTAACTTGAAGTTCATAAAAGAACGAACTGAAAAAAAAACTTCTTTTATGTACAAATCATTACATTCACCCAGGGAATAAAATGAGTTTACACCTTAAAACCCATTATCAGAATATCATCTATCTGCTCCCAGTTTTCACCTTTCCACTGAAGGTAGGTTTCGTGTAATCTCTCTTTCTGCTCGGCAAACGGGCGGGCATGGATTTCATGCAAAAGTTTCATCAGGTTTTGCGATCTGTACTTCCGTCCATCCTCTCCCCCAAACTGATCCTGAAAGCCATCGGAAAAAATGTATACCGTGGTTTCTTCTTTTAGGGAAATGGTATGCTTGTCAAACCTGCGCATGGCTTCGGGCTGGTAACCGCCTATGGGGCGTCGTGTGCCTTTGATGTGGTGCATCTCGCCATTTTGGAAATACACCAATGGGTTATTTGCCCCCGAAAATTCCATTACTTTCTGTTCCGGGTCTATCACGCATAAGGCTGCGTCCATACCGTCCTGATTGGATGTTTCTTCCTGCTTCAGGGTGTGGCGTACGCTGGCATGCAGTTCGTTCAAAAAATGATCGGCTTCCCGGAAACCCCGGTTTTCAATTTCATTGAGCAGGTTGTAACCCAACATGGACATGAGCGCACCTGGCACCCCATGTCCGGTACAATCGACCGCGGCTATGATTTGCTTTTTGCCCGGCTTTTCCATTACATCCACTTCGCCGCTTTTTTTCTCTGCAGATACAGCCACATTGCTCGTTTCGGAGAACCAGTAAAAATCACCACTCACAATGTCACGGGGCAGGAAGAGAATGAAAGAATCGGGAAACATTTTGTGAAATTCTTCTTCACTTTGCAGCATAGCACCCTGAATGCGCTGCGCATAGGTGATGCTGCTGGTCACTTTGGCATTGCTCTCGTTCAGTGCACCAAAAGCTTTTTCCAGTTCGTCGTGTTGGGATGCGATTTGCGCCTTTTGCTCTGAAAGCTGGCGGTTTACCCGGCGGGCCTGACGAATATTGACAAAAAGCATACAGACCAGCAATACCGACAGGCCAATGCCACCAATGAGTGAGTTCCGTACCAGGGCTTCAATTTTTAACTGGGCTTCCTGTTCTTTCAGGGCCAGTTCTTTCAGTTCTTTTTCTTTGTTGAGCAAATCAATTTGCATTTGCCGCTCGGCTGAAATCTCTTCTATTTTTTGTAATTCCTGGGTGGTATTTTGCAATTCGGTCTCCTTGGCTTGTTTCTCGGCTTGTGCCCGGGCTACTTTTTGTTGGGAAACCGCTTCCCTTTGTTCAATAATTTCTTCCTGTATTTTTTTATCCAGGGATGCAAAATAGTTGTAATATTCAATGGCCTTATCATTATTGCCTAATTGGCGGTAATTGTCTGAAATCATCCCGTAACAAGAGCGCATCAGTTTTACGCTTTGCAACTCTTTGGCCAACGCCAAACCTTCTTCCAGTTGAGTAATCGCTTGCTGATAGTCTCCTTTGGCATTCAGGGAAACCGCTACGTTGATGACAGCAGAAACAATATTGACTTTATCGCCCAAGGCTTTACGGGCAGTGAGCGATTGCTCAAAATATTGTAAAGAGGGTTCCTGCTGCTTTTGGTCGGCATAGATCATCCCCAAATGATTGGAAATGATGGCAACGGCATTTTGGTTGCCCAGCGCATGGTTTAGCTGTAATGATTGCTTGTAATATTCTGCTGCCTGTAAGGGTAGTTGATGGTCCCAGAAAAGGGAAGCGATTTTATTGAGATAATAGCTTTCCTGGCTCTTATTACCCGACTGACTGTATTGCGCTGCCTGTTGTTGATATTCTTCTAAAGTCTTTTGGACACCTGTTGGAAGCGATGTATCCTGGGCCGAAATGTTGCCGGTTAATAGAAGGAATATTAAAGGAAATAGTAAAAAAAATCTGTACATACCTCTTCGCCTAAAAAATAAAATGCTAATGTAGGTGTAAGGCTGGCATGAAGAAAGATGATTAAGCGGGATACCTTACATGGGAAGCGTATTGGTAGATTCCGGAAGTATTATAACTGTGCATCTTTTAAAAAAAAGCATTTTTCTTAAAAACGCATCACCATCATAAAAACGTTTGCATCATCCAGGCTTTTCCTGTGCTCCAGCAAATGCATCAAATTTACCTGACCCACAACATACTTTTCATCTCCTGCACTTCCGCTTTCTGTAATTGCTTCAATTTGCAATTTTCCAATCACATTTTCCGTAGCAGGATAACGGACAAAAACCTCAAAAGAAAAGTCAGGATCATATTTTAAGGGTTGGGTTTCAGCCAGCTTTCTCTTCTTGTAACTATACTTGTATTCATAAAAATTGGCTGAAATATCTGAAAGTACGGCAGCCCCGGTAGGAAACCCTCCTGCCCCTTTGCCTTTGAAAAACTGGGGGCCTGAATATAAACCTTCTACCAGCACTGCATTGTACTCATCCTCAACGGCATGCAAAGGGTTTTTCGCATCAACCAATGCAGGCATTACAAAAGGTAAGATACGGGTTTCGTCAATTTTTTTGATCACTGCCAGGGGTTTAATCACAGCGCCTTTAGCGCGCGCATATTCAACATCATGTACATTTAAGTTTTGGATGCCCTGGGTAAAAATATGGTGGGGAAGGATGGTAACACCAAAAGCATGGCAGGTAAGGATGCATAATTTATTCAGCGCGTCTTCGCCACTTACGTCCAATGTAGGGTCAGCTTCGGCAAAACCCAGTTCCTGGGCTTGTTTCAACGCCCTGTCGTAGTCTAAATCATGATCGAAAATCTGCGAGAGGATATAATTGCAGGTTCCGTTAAAAATACCACTCAGGCTTTGTAGCGGTTCATTGTCAAAGTATTCTTCCAGGGTACGGATAATGGGAATGCTGCCACATGAGGAAGCCTCATAAGTGAGCGAAGCACCTGTTTCTTCCTGCAACTGTATGAGTTCATCCAGGTGCTGGGCCACCATTTTTTTATTGGCGGTTACTACATTTTTTCCGTGTTTAAGCGCGTTGGTTACAATCTTGTACGCTTCTTCCGCATCACTGATCACCTCTACTACCAAATCAATATTATCGTCTTTAAGAATATCATCATGCTGAAAAGAAAAACGATCAGTGGATAAAGGGCGTTTTTTGTCCTGATCCTTTACACAGATTTTACTGATTTCTGCTTTAAAATGATCGGTATGCGTAAGAATATTGTATAACCCCTGGCCCACTACGCCAAACCCAAATAAACCAATGTTTGTTTTTCTCATAAATATTTTTGATACAATGCCAGTTGTCTTGCCAACTGTATAAGTTCTTTTTTGTTTAAGAAGCAGGCACCGAAGACCGGCTTGTTGCATAAAATTCTTCAATACACTTTTCCAGCGCATCAGTTTCTATCAAAAAACCATCATGGCCGTAATCTGATTCAATGATGGCCAAACTTGAGCCAGGCAGGTTATTATGGATAAAATGCTGTTCACTCACCGGAAAAAGAATATCAGATGTAACGCCAATGATTAAACAATTGGCTTCAATGCCTACCAGGGCAGCTTTTATACTTTTTCTTCCCCGGCCTATATTGTGCGAGTCCATTGCCTCTGAAAGTACCCAATAGCTATAAGCATTAAAACGCTTGGCAAGTTTTTCTCCCTGATACCTTTGGTAAGAAGATGCCCTGTAATTACCAACCCCTTCATCGTCTGGTTCAATCTGTGTCTTTTTGTAGGTATTGTAATGCCTGTATGATAAAAGGGCGATGGATCGGGCCACCTTCATACCGTTGATGCCTGCTTTATCGGTACTCAGTTCCCAGGTAATATCCTGCTGAATGGCCATGCGCTGCGACTCATTAAAGGCAACTCCCCAGGCTGAGTGTTTGGCATTAGAAGCTACATGTATTAAATTTTCAACCCGGCCTGGAAACATAATACTCCACTCCAGGGCATGTTGTCCGCCGAGAGACCCGCCTATCAGGGTATGAATTTTTTGTATCTGAAGGTGTGCACACAAAAGATCAAAACTCCTGACAATATCGCGGTTGGTAAGTTCAGGAAAATTGTGGTAAAAAGGCTTTTTGGTGCGGGGGTCTACAGACAAAGGCCCAGTAGAACCATAGCACGACCCGAGCATATTGGCACATATAATAAAATGCTTTTGAGGGTCAAAAATCTTTCCTTTTCCAAACAATCCTGACCACCAACTCGTAAAATCTGAGTTTCCTGTGAGGGCATGACATACCCAGATCACATTATCCTGGTCTTTATTGAGTTGGCCATACGTAGTATAAAACAGCTCAAAACCAGGTAAATATTCCCCCGACTCTAACGGAAATACTTCCTTATACAAAAACTTACCCGATGTCGGAATACTAGTTTTCAATCTTCTTACTTTTTTACAATAAGGCAGAACAGGACGAAGTTAAGTTATCGTTCCTGCCCTGCATGTATTTTACTTATGCTGGTGTGGTTTCACCTACTTTTTGAAAAGCCTGCTCCAGGTCGGCTTTAATATCGTCCAGATGTTCGGTGCCTACCGAAATACGCAACTCAGTGGGGAACACACCAGCATCCAACTGCTCCTGTTCGCCCAATTGCTGGTGAGTAGTAGCTGCCGGGTGAATAATGAGCGTTTTTGAATCGCCCACATTGGCCAGGTGGCTTAGCAATTCCAGGCTGTCTACAAACTTTCGTGCTGTGTCCACATCACCTTTTATTTTGAAATTAAGTACGCCCCCGAATCCTTTTTTCAGGTATTTTTTGGCCAGTTCATGGTATTTGCTGGAAGGCAGGCCCGGATAGTTTACACTTTCAACCTGATCGTGCTGCTCCAGCCATTTTGCCAGGGCCAGGGCATTTTCCACAATTCTGTCTACGCGTAACGACAAAGTTTCCAGTCCTTGCAAAAACAGGAATGAATTGAACGGGCTTAGTGCCGGGCCAAAATCACGCAGTCCTTCTACCCGAACGCGGATGGCAAAAGCGATATTGGGCAATCCCAAATCGTTATCAATACCGAAAACATCAGAAAATACCATACCATGGTAGCCTTCAGATGGTTCTGAAAACTGCGGGAACTTGCCATTGCCCCAGTTGTAGTTTCCTGCATCTACAATTACGCCCCCAATGCTGTTACCATGGCCACCAATCCACTTCGTAGCCGAATGCACCACCACAGAAGCGCCATGCTCAATGGGCCTGAAAAGGTAACCGCCACAACCGAAGGTATTGTCTACAATCAGTGGCAAATCATGCTTTTTGGCCACAGCAGCAATCGCTTCAAAATCTGGTATGTTAAAACGGGGGTTTCCGATGGTTTCCAGATAAATAGCTTTGGTTTTATCGTCTATTTTCTCTTCATAACTGGCCGCGTCATCTCCTGTTACAAAACGGACGTCTATGCCAATGCGCTTGAATGATACTTTGAACTGGTTGTAAGTACCTCCATACAAAAAGCTGGTAGAAATAAAGTTTTCGCCCGGTTGCAATATGTTATTAAGTGCCAGAAACTGGGCCGATTGCCCGGAAGCAGTTGCTACCGCTGCCACACCTCCTTCAAGCGCCGCCATGCGTTGTTCAAATACATCGGTGGTTGGGTTCATGATGCGGGTATAAATATTCCCAAATTCTTTGAGGGCAAACAAATTGGCACCGTGCTCGGAATTTTTGAAATTAAAGGAAGTGGTTTGATAAATAGGGACTGCCCTGGATCCGGTAGTGGGGTCGGGCTCCTGCCCGGCATGCAATTGCAATGTTTCAAATTTTAGCGACATAGTTTTTTGGGTTTTTTATGATTTAATATGGTTTAATAAGAACAGGCAACAATGTACAAAATAACCAGTATTTATCCGATTTATGGTTAAAATACTCATAATTTAGCGCTACTGTTAATAACACATACAAAAAGAATACATATCATTAACAAGTGATGAAAGGTATGTTTTCAACGCTATCAATTTGAGATAAAAGAAAGTACCGGGAAACTTGTGTGTGTTCATATTGTATAATTGGTTTATATCCTTTCCGGTTTTTTCGGAAATCAGGAATTAGCACCTTTCACCCGAATACCGGGGTGAGGTTGCTAGCGCTTCCCAGAGCCTGTCTCTCCACGCTTCTTTATAAATCAATCACTACACAGAATAGATAATTGACTTGCAACTGCAATATTATGTACTTCATCGATAATTAACAAACGCACAACATTGGGTTTTTAGTTTCTGGTTTAAAGTTTAGTGTTTGGAGTTTCTAGTTGGTTCCACACCAAACAAACAACAAACCATAAACTTCAATCAAAAAATCCAATCAATTTGTAATTTTTTATAAAAATTTCGTTATAAAATATAAAATAATATATTTTTGTTGATTATCTTTTAAGGAAGGCAGAAACATTTAATGATTACATAAATATTAGGACAAATCATCAAATAAGATAAATTTGCAGACGTTTAGCCCAGGAGGCTGTATACGTGTTTTAACATTTTGGCATAAAATTCTCTGTAAAAATGCAAAACACATACAAACCCTTGCAACACTATAAACTCTAAACGTTTTGTCTTTGACTATGAAGAAAATTCAAAATAGCCTGAATAATACATCATTTTCCCGTTTTGCTGTCATGATCTTTTGCGTGGCTTTACTGGCATCTGGCATATCCGGATGTAAGGCAAAAAAGGAAGCCCGGGCCCGGGCTGCAGCTGAGGCCGAAATGATTAGTAAAGCGAAGTCAGACCTGTTGGTTTTACTCAGCGACGACAACCGCATGACACTGGAAGAAAAAGAAAGAGAGTTGGATAGAATTAAGGCTTTGGGCATTAATGACCAGGAAGTGCTCGACCTGATTGCCAAGGTAGAGCAGGAACTACGTGAAGAAAGAAAAGCCCTTGCACCCGCTAAGCCTGAAAACAACAATACTTCCGCCGCAACAGACGAATATGCTGAGCTTTCAAGGTATTTCAGAGAAATTGTGGGTACGCGCAGTACCAGTGCCGCCAATTATTTAATTGGTGAAACATTACAATTATTTGCATCAGACGATGTTCCGGTGCTGATTATTATCAATGAATCTAACGGCATGGTTGACTATGACCAGCCCACTACTATTAAAAAGTATCTTGAGTACCTGAAAGACCAGAAACGCAACAATGCGGATGTCAGAAACCTGGTTTTGGACAATAATGGAAAAATAACAGAAGTTGAACTTGAAAAAAAATATTAAAAGATGTTGAGAAATTGCAACTTATTCATTCTTATCAGCCTGCTTAGCTTTTCTCACGCATTTGCTCAAAGTGAGAATATCAACCTGGATCCCCAACGGAAACAGGCCATAGATTCACTGGCACTTGAGAAAGTGAGGGATCTCGGAAAATATATCAGTATTATAGGGAATAAAAACACACCTTTTTCTGAAGCCAACAGGGTAATTGACAGAGCCTCTGAGCTTTTTGCCCAGGATAGTGAAATAGGTGTTTCTTCTTTAAGCCGCCCGGAGATTGAGTACTTTGGGGTTCGGAAGTATTTCCAACGCCTGATGGCCCTGAATTACGACAATGTTACCATCAAGTGGTATGACATTCAGTATGTAAGCGACCTGGAGCTACAACCCGACGGACGCTACGTAGGCATCATTACCATTTATCAGCGGTTTGAAGGAAGTTCATTTGACGGATTGAAATATAAAGACACCACAAAAAAAGACATTACCATATTTGTAGAGCGGAAAGAAACCCAAATCAGCGGCAGGGTGATTGATTTCTGGGACGTTCTTTTAGGAGATATCAGAGTAAGTGAAACAACTATATGAAGTATTGTGTAACGGTTCTTTTTTTAGTTTTATTGGCTTGTACGGCACAGGCCCAGGTAGTAAATGAATATTTGGGCGATGAAAGTATGCTGTATGCCGAAACCAAACAAATGAACCAGTTTTTTCGGCGATTTAATGGAGAAGAAGACGAACAAGGCAAAAGGTATTATCCCCGTGACCGGATGTACCGCGACCCTTCACTGCGCGAAAAATATTTAAACATGTTGTTCGATAGCCAGAATAAAAAGCTGTCTGGTCAATTGAAGTCTGAGTTTGTCAAAGATGTAAATGATAAAGAAAATCCTGAATTCCTGGACTTTCATGGAGGTGAGTGGTTTGCAGAAGTGAAAGCAAAGTTCCGGTATAAAGGCAAAGAAGAAAACGCCATTCTCTTTTTGAAGTTGGAAAGGGCACCCAACGGTGGGTCAAAATGGATTTTCACCCGTATTCATTTTCAGCCTTACACCAAGTTTTTCGAGATTGATACCACCAGTCAGCGAAAGTTTTTACATCCGCTCAGCCATGAGTTGGACTTCATGAACTTGCGCAAAGCTTTCAGGGACAAAGATGAAGTGCAGGAGTATACTGCCCGGGAATACCACCCTGATTTTCTGTCTATTTTCCTCTACGACATCAAAAATTCAAACATAAGCTTCGTTACTGTTTCTGAAGTTAAATTCCACTTTTTTCAAATTGATGGGTGGTACTTTCAAATCAGCAGGCACAACCGCAAGGGGTACAATACCGGTTGGTTGATTTCTGACTTAATGAAAGTAACCCCCAACGACAAAGACCTCCTAACCAGGTATATTTATTATGAAAGTGAATAAGCAAATTGCTTTCTTTTTTTTCTTATTGTGTTTTTTTTCCTCTTTTCCTTCGTTACATGCACAGGAGGCCGGGCTAACCGCAACCCAAATTGAGGAATACGAGGAACAAGCCAAACAAATCATTTCTTTTGTAGAGTATTCCTTTAATACCATTGGCGACCCGGCCACAACCGCCCGCGAAAAAGACGTGATTATCAACCAAAGTTACCTGAAGGCTTTTGAAGATGAGGAAGTACAGATAGAAGATGACCTGGTGGCAGACCGGGCGGTAGTTACCAATAAAAATGTGCAAGCCTACCTGAAAGACATTGATTTTTTCTTTAAGAATGTCAAATTCACGTTTGATGTGATTGAAGTAAATCATAATATCCGGGATAACGGACAATTGTATTTCAATGTAGTTACCAACCGGCACCTGCAAGGCATCACCGTAGATGAAAAAATCGTTAATTCTGACTTAAAACGATACTTCGAGATCAACCTGGATGATATTGAGAGAGACCTGAAAATTGCCAGTATTTATACTACCAAAATATCAGAACGGGATGAACTGACCAACTGGTGGCGCGATTTGCCGTATGTTTGGCAAAGTATGCTGCGCGATGCTATTTCTACCTTCAGCAGCACTTTTGATTACCGCATGTTGAAAGAAATCTCTGAACTGGAAACCCTGGATATTTCTGGAAACAAATATATTTCAGACCTTTCCCCGATTGGCCAGCTGGATAATTTGAAAACCCTGAATATTTCAAATACGAATGTCCGCAGCTTAACCCCCATCCGAAATCTTACTAAGCTGGAGGTACTACAAAGCTCAGGAACTAATATTACAAGCTTAGAGCCGCTTAAGTATATGATTAATCTGAAAGAACTGGTGATTGACCACACCAGCATCGCTAACCTGGAACCTGTTGGAAATTTCACAAAATTAGAGGTTCTGATTTGCCATAACACCCCTTTAGAAGATTTATCTCCCGTTCAGGGGCTTTCCAATTTGACCCACCTTAAATGCGCCAGCACACTGATTACAGATTTAGCGCCTTTAGCTCAACTGGAAAATTTGCAAGATTTAGACTTTTCAGTTACTGATGTAAAAAACCTGGCTCCGTTAGACAGCTTATTGAGCCTGGAGGTATTGAACTTTGAAAATACACCTGTAAATAGTTTGGAAGCCTTACAAGGCCTGCCCAGTCTAAAATTAATTATTTGCAATAATACGGGCATTAGTAGTTTGCAACCGCTCGCCTCCGTGGTTTCGTTGGAGCGCATTTATTGTGATAACACCCTCATTACGCAGGAAGATGCCAATCAGTTTAAAGCTGCCAACCCACATGTATTGGTCATTTATGAGTCGGCGCAGTTGCAGCAATGGTGGACTGATTTATCACCGGCCTGGAAAGATATTTTTGGGAAATATGTTCAAGTCAGTGATAGCCTGAGTGTGGAAGAGATTGCAAAAATCACCAACCTGGACACATTAAACCTGGCCAACAACGGTGATATTCAAACCCTTGAACCTTTACAAAACCTTATCAGGCTTACTGCATTAGATATTTCAAATACGGGTATCAGCAGTTTAGAGCCACTGGCTTATGCAAGAAACCTGAAGGCCCTCGATGTTTCTGGCTCTAAAGTGAACAGCCTGTTGCCTTTACAGGACTTAACCAGCCTGGAAATAATAAACTGCGACAACACACCCATTGAGGAAGAAAAAATTGACCTTTTCATCAAAAACCATCCGGAGAGCCTGGTAATTTACAAATCTTCTACCCTGATTTTGTGGTGGAATGGCCTGGAACCCGGATGGCGGGAAATTTTTAAGAATGCCGTGGGCATTGAGGGTATTCCTACCCGCAAACAGTTACATGAGCTGATCTTTATGGAAAAGCTGAATATTTCCGGCGAACAGTTACGCGATTTAACCCCCGTAACAGAATTTATCAGGCTGAAAGAATTAACGTTTACCGGCACCCAAATTGCAGACCTCAGTCCGCTAAGTACTTTAACAGCCCTGGAATCACTGACTTGCTCCAGAAACCCCATTAAGGATCTGACGCCCCTGCAAAGCCTGAATAACCTGAAACACCTGAATTTTGAAAATACCAGGGTAGATGACCTGAAGCCAATCCGGGACCTCATTGGGCTGGAATCGCTGAATTGTGCAGGCACGCAGATTAACAGCCTGAAACATTTATCTGACCTGACAAATTTGAAAGTGCTGGACTGTTACAACACCTTCATTCGCAATTTGAAGCACGTTAAGAAACTTAATGAGTTACAAACCCTTCGCTGCTACAATACGCGGGTTTCTGATACGCAAATAGAAATGTTTAAAAATGAACACCCTGATTGCGAAGTGGTGTATTATTAATTTTACCTGAACTTTGAGAAAGCTATAGGAAGTACTAGTACTGCAAATGCTTTGTCAAAGTTTATTGGCGAAGCAATTCTCTCAGTTCTTTCACCATTTCAATATCTTTTTGTCCCGGTGCTGTTTCAAAACGGCTATTCACATCAATAGCATAAAGATTGGTTTCTTTCAGTTTTTTTATTTGCCCTACATTATCCAGGCTTACCCCACCGCTCAGGAAAAACGGAATTTCATTGTCATAATGCTGCAAAATTTCCCAATCAAAGGCTTTTCCGCTGCCCCCGTGCTGCTTGGTTTTGGTATCAAAAAGGAAGTAATGGACATGCGGTTTATAGGGTTCCAACTGTTCAAAGTCAAAATTTTCACCACCAATGCCAAAC
The DNA here is from genome assembly GCA_965230065.1 of Cyclobacteriaceae bacterium. Lineage (GTDB taxonomy): Bacteria > Bacteroidota > Bacteroidia > Cytophagales > Cyclobacteriaceae. Next base: position 7,073,129 of record OZ245942.1, read on the forward strand.
ACTTTAATAATTTTATACCCTGCCTCTTTCAAAACCCGGCATTGTTCCGGGCTTTCTTTGCCGTGTAATTGCAGTGCGTTAAGCTGATATTTTTGGGCCATTGAAAGTATGGTATCCGTAGTTTCATTCACAAAAACCCCGGTTTTCTTGATATTTTCCGGCACAATTTCCAGGTCAGAAGGCTTCAAACTTTCGGCCATAAAACGAGGGGATTTGGAATAAAATATAAAGCCGATATAATCAGGTTCCAGGGCTACCAGTTGCTTCAAATTTCCGGCATATTTCATCCCGCATACTTTGAGCTTGATGGGTGAGGTGTTCATATCTTAATTTTTTTTCTTCCAGCAATCCACCGTATGGTCATCTACCATCCCAACGGCTTGCATGTAGGCATAACAAATGGTAGACCCTACAAATTTAAACCCACGCTTCAGCAAATCTTTGCTCATGGCATCCGATGCTTTGGTTTTTACGGGCACATCCTGCAAAGTTTTTGGATAATTTACAACCGTTTGATGATTGGTAAACTGCCAGATGTATTTGTCAAAACTACCAAATTCTTCCTTCACCTTTAAAAATGCCCGGGCATTACCGATGGTTGCCCTCACTTTTAATTTATTACGGATAATGCCTTCATTTTGGAGCAACTGCGCTACTTTTTTTTCGTCATACCGCACAATTTTTTCAGGGTCAAAGTTATCAAAAGCCTGGCGGTAACCTTCCCGTTTTTTCAAAACCGTATACCAGCTCAGTCCGGCCTGAGCCCCTTCCAGGTTAAGCATCTCAAACAATTTCTGGTCATCATACACGGGAATTCCCCATTCATGATCGTGGTAATCCATGTACAACTGGTCTTTCAGGCACCATGAACATCGTATTTTTTCTGTCATTCTATTTCATTTGAAGTAGAAAAATCCATGAGGGTTATTATCTTTGAAAGGAAGCAGATTTTTGCAATTATCCCTCCTATCGCAAATGTAGCCGGAAAATATTTTTCAAAAAGCTAAAACAAAAAAAATGGAAAACAACATTCCCGTCGTCGACACACACGTGCATTTTTGGGACGTAGAGTTGATGAATTACGAGTGGCTCAAGAACGCGCCTGCCATTAATCAATCTTTCCATCCCAATGATTACGCTCATGATACAGGCCCGGCCAATATACAAAAAATTGTATTTGTAGAATGTGGAGTAGCCACCGATGAGCAAACTGCCCAAAAAGAAGTGGCCTGGGTTACCCAACTGTCAGCAGAAGATCCGCGTATTCAGGGCATTGTAGCCCATGCAAACATGGAAAAAGGGGAAGAAATACGCCCTCATTTAGAATGGCTGACACAGCAACCGCTTGTAAAAGGTGTGAGAAGGTTATTGCAATCTGAACCCGATGATAATTATTGTTTACAAAAAGATTTTTTAGAAGGCATAAAGCTACTGAATGAATATGGGTTTTCTTTTGATATCTGTATCAAATATCACCAACTGCCGGCTGCCATCAAGATGGTAGAAAAATGCCCGGATGTGCAGTTTATCATGGATCATATTGCCAAGCCTGATATTAAAAACAGCCATCAGGAACCTTGGAAGGAAAATATCAAAGCTCTGGCACAGTTGCCCAACGTTGTATGTAAAATTTCGGGCGTGGTTACCGAGGCCGATCATGAAAACTGGCAGCCCGATGATATTCGCCCTTACATTGAACATGTGATAGACTGCTTTGGCCCGGAGCGTATCATGTACGGTGGCGACTGGCCGGTGGTGCGGTTGGCTTCAACCTATCAACGCTGGTTTGATGTAATGCAAGAAATCACCAAAGACTTCTCACACCTGGACAAAAGCAGGTTTTTTCAGGAAAATGCAGATATAATTTACCGTTTACCCCCCATGCGGGTAGATTAAAGCTGCATACGAAAACCGGTTTATTTTCGATCAGGATATACCCCGGACTTTTTTATTTGGTCTTCAGATAAATCAAAAGCATTTACAGACTGGGAACAGCCTTCTTCAAACATATAAACCAACTTATTTTCGGGCTGTGAAATTTCATGTTCCAATATGGCCAGGTTTGCCATTTGGTTTTCTGTCAATTGCCTTTTTTGTCTGTTTTCTACCAGGGTAAAGCACTTTTCTTTTTTTTCCTTTGTACAAGTTGTCAGCTGGTACACATGCTTTCCATAAATATTGATGACCTCATAGGCTGATAAATCCACCCGTACCAGGCGCGCATCGGCCACCAGGGTAATTTCCCCATTGGCAAATGTGATGATGGCATTTTCAATAGTATCGCCATTGCCCAGGTGAGCCGTACCATTCATGAGTGCTACTGGTTTTTCTTCAAGGACTAAACCAGGTTTCTTACTACCGATAGTAGCATCAAAAAGCAATATAACCAATATGCACGATAAAAATATACTTTTCATTTTTTCGCTATTCGTTTAGTTGAATAACGTATTTTCTTAACATATTGTGTAAAAACCAATTCTTTCCGGGAATACGTTAGGGTATGCTCACCGCTTAAAAAAAGGAATATGGGCATAACTCCCTTCAGGAATAAGATATTTTGTGGCTGAATAATTTTTCAGTTTCACTTCCAAAACATGCTGTCCGTCTGCCAGGCCTTCCACGTCTATCCACGTCATGATCCCTTTTTCGTTAGAACCGGAGTGTTCATGAAATACCCATTGCAAACCGGTGAGTAAATTCCCGTCAATGTACACCTGATAAAACTCATTCATACATTGCAACGCCTCCAATGGATGGGTATTGGCAGTTTCCGTAAACTCCGGGCAATTGTCCCTGATATGTTCTTCAAAAGTGGCATAATGCACCAAAAACAAGCGAACTACCCCATCTGAAATGATGTCAGACTGGATAGAAGCTTTGTTTGCATGCTTTTCACCCTTGAGGTTGTCATAATAAGTAGGGTTTAGGAATGTTTGGTAATTACTCGTAAAAAAATCAAGCGTTGAACCGGTGAAAATTTTTACTGTGGAAAGGTTGATGGTAAGCAAAAAAGTAATGAAGGTGTAGATAATCAGAATGGAATAAATGTATTTCTTTTTAACGTTGGTGATGAGGGTATAATAAATATTCCTGTACAAAAAGGATAAGGTAAGCACATTCAGTACCCTGTACACAGGATAGTACACGGGAGCAAGCCAGGATATCCTTTTGATGAACCCAAAGCCCAGGTAATCAATGAAATAAACCAGTCCGGCAAACCCGGTAAAAACGGAGAATACCAGGGCGATCACCGACAGCACACCCGAATCTAAATTACCGATAGCAACTGGCACGCCCATTACAATGGCCACAAAAATGGATAACCCCAAAATATTGGTAAAAAACAGAAAAGAAACTGAAAAAATCAGGCTGCAAAAGCTTTCAAGCCGTATGATGCTGTCGGTAATGAACGGGATTTTTTGGATATCATCATTGAATTTTTGATGGTAATCTATCTTTTCCCGGTTGATGCCTTTTGGAAACACATAACTCAACCCGACCAGCCCTATCCAAAGGCCGCGCATTACCATGTGGGTGACAAAGCCGATGATAAGCCAATACACCGCCGCCACCATAAACAAGGAACCTACCCGCATAAAATCAGACATCCCAAATTCCCTGAAAATCTTGAACCGCAGGGTCTCTACCATATCCGGGATGTTGAACAGGGCGAACAATAATATGCCAGAAATAAGTATTTCAGCTTCCCAGCTTCCATCCTGGGCTTTGGTTAACCATTCAGGCACTTTGTGCTCTTTATTCATAGGTTGCTCCATTTTGGCCTGAAAATACTTTTTCTATTCATTTTATGAAACTTAAGCCATAAGAATTATATTTAATTAAATAACATGAACCTTTTAAATTATGAAAACCATAGCCCTGAAACCTGATTTTACCAACCTCAAAACATTTTTTCATCAGGGAAATTCCCGCCCCTATCAGTTTAGGGTGAAGCAGCTTAAAAAACTAAAAACGGCAATAAAGGAAAATGAAAAAGCGATATTGGAAGCCCTGCATGCCGATATGCACAAGCCTGCCTTTGAGGCATTTACCAGCGAAATCGGGGTACTTTACGAAGAAATTGATTTCATCTTAAAACACTTGAAATACTGGATGAAACCCAAATCAATGCCTACACCTTTTGTGCATTTTCCTTCTTCCAGTAAAATAATTGCTGAACCATTGGGTGTAGTACTCATTATTGCCCCCTGGAATTACCCCTTCCAATTGCTAATTGCACCGCTTATTGGCGCCATAGCAGCGGGAAACTGTGCCGTACTCAAACCTTCAGAAGAAACACCACATACCGCCAAAATCATTGAGAAAATTATTACTGATACGTTTCCTGAAAATTATATAAAAGTAGTGCAGGGCATTGGGGCGGAAGTGGTGCCTGCCATGATAGAAAACTTTCGATTCGACCATATATTCTTTACAGGCTCTGTACCAGTGGGACAAAAAATAGCGGAAATGGCTGCCAAAGAACTGGTGCCCACTACGCTTGAGTTAGGAGGAAAAAGTCCGGTGATTGTAGATAAAGATGTAAATATTTCGGTAGCTGCCAAACGCATTATGTGGGGTAAATTTTTCAATGCCGGACAAACCTGCATCAGCCCCGATTACCTGTTGGTACATGAAGCGGTAAAAAATAAACTGGTGCAAAAGATGGTTCATTATATTAATGAATTTTATGGAAAAAACCCTGCTCAAAGCCCGGATTATGCACAAATTGTAAACCAAAAACGTTTTCATACATTAAGCAATTACCTGAAACAGGGCAATGTCATTACCGGAGGAATTACCGATGAACACAAACGATATATTGCTCCAACTTTGATGGACGACGTTCGTTTGGATGACCCCATCATGCAGGAAGAAATTTTCGGCCCAATACTACCTGTTCTCACTTACCAAAATCTCGATAAAGTTTTTGAATTTGTGAACGCCCAGCCATTTCCACTTTCATTGTACGTTTTCACCAATGATAAAAAGTTTGAAATGTCTGTGCTGAAAAACATCCCTTTTGGCGGAGGTTCTGTTAACACCACACTGGTGCATTTTGCCACGCCACATTTGCCATTTGGGGGTGTGGGATACAGTGGCATGGGCAGGTACCATGGCAAGTACAGTTTTGATACTTTTTCGCACCAGAAAAGCATCATGAAAACAAAATTTATCTACGAAAACTCTCTGCGGTATGCACCTTATAAAAATTGGCAAGTGAAAATAGCGAAGTGGCTCTTTGGATAAGCCCAAAATCCTAAACTCAAAACTCTAAATAATATCAAAATTCAAATATCGAAATGTTTAAACCTTTGGGTTTTCTCCGAAAAGTGCCCGCCACTTCTTGTGAGATTTTTCAAGAAGTGGCGGGCACGTATTAAACTAAAATTTGAGGTCAATGGGAAAATTCCGGGATCATGTAGGCAGTGGCAGTTGGCAGTCAATTCAATAACTGCCTACTGCCGCCAACTAAACTGCTTGCATACCACTCAGTTTCCGGTAAAGTCCATCTTGCTCAATCAGTTCGTCGTGGTTGCCTCTTTCTACAATATTACCATCCTGCACCACCACAATTTCATCGGCATGCTGAATGGTACTGAGGCGGTGGGCAATCACAATAGAAGTACGGTTTTTCATCAAATTAGTGAGGGCTTCCTGCACCAGTTTTTCCGATTCAGAATCCAGGGCAGAGGTAGCTTCATCCAGAATCAGAATGGGTGGGTTTTTTAGCACAGCCCGAGCAATGCTTATGCGTTGTCGCTGTCCTCCCGATAACTTGCTGCCCCTTTCTCCAATGACCGTCTCGTACTGGTTTGGTGTTTCCATGATAAAATGGTGGGCATTGGCAATTTTGGCGGCATGCACCACATCTTCCATGCTGGCATGGGGCACACCAAAAGCAATGTTGTTAAAAATGGTATCATTGAACAAAATAGACTCCTGGGTTACGATGCCCATCAGTTTACGCACCGAAGTTACTGTATACTCTTTCAGTGATTTGCCATCCAGCAAAACTTCACCTTTTGTAGGATCATAGAAACGCGGAACCAGGTCGGCCAGGGTAGACTTTCCTCCACCTGACGGGCCTACCAATGCAATGGTTTTACCCTTTGGAATGACCAAATTGATATCTTTCAGTACATTTTCTTCTTCATACGCAAAGTAGACATGTTGTAGTGATATTTCCTTATCAAAAGCTTGTAACTCCTCTGCATCGGGTTTATCCTGAATCTCAGGCTGGGTATCAATCGTAGCAAATATTCGCTCTCCCGATGCCAGTCCTCTTTGGATGTTGCTAAATGCCTGGTTAATGGATTTAACAGGGGCGAGTACTTGTGAGAATATAACAATATAAGCCATAAATTCGCTGGCAGAGAGGGATGAGCCGTCAGTCAACACCAAAATCCCCCCGTATAACAGGATGCCTGCCATCACAACAGCACCCAAAAACTCGGACAAAGGGGGCGCCAAATCCTTCTTTTTTGCCATGGATACATTAATGTCAGCGTATGTATCTACTTCCTGTCCAAACTTCTTTCTGATAAAATTTTCAGCATTAAAGGCTTTTACAACCCGCATGCCCGAAAGGGTTTCGTCAAGGATATTTACAATCCGGCCCAAAGATTCCTGGCTTTGCTCGGCACTTTTCCTCAACCGTTTGATAACCTCGGCAATAATAATACCCGTTACGGGCAAAAAGACCAATGTAAAAATGGTGAGCTTAAACGACATGGTAAACAGCACGAAAAAGAATCCAATAATAGTAACAGGCTCTTTGAATACCACCTTCAGTGAACTGACCACTGACACCTCCACTTCCTGCACATCATTGGTAATGCGCGACAACATATCGCCTTTTCTTTCATTGGTAAAATACCCAATGTGCAAGCGGCTTACCTGGTCGAAGATACGGTTGCGCAGATTACGCACCACATCAGCCCGCAGCTTGGCCATAATAATATTAGAAAAATACCGGAACAGGTTTGATAAAAACACGGAAGTAATGGTGATGGAGCAAACAAAAATAAGCGCCCCTACTTGTCCGTGCTTGGCAATTACCTCAGCAAAATAGTAGTTAAAAACCGTTTTGATATAATCAATAGAGAAAGTAAAAGGAGGTAAAACCTCAGGTGATTGTGCGCCTGCATCTACCTGGTTAAAAAGCACTTCAAGCAGCGGTATGAGCAAGGTGAAATTCACCAGACTAAAAACAATAGAAAACAGGGTAAATATGATATATTGAGGAACAAAACGGCGATAAGGCCGGGAAAAAGATAAAATACGAAGGTATGTATTCATTATACTGAGTGCATCGCTTATACGCCGAAACATTTCGGGTACGGACTGTTAAATTAAACTTTTACGTTCTTTATTGTTTTTGGTTTTTTGAAGAGGTTAATTGCCCCGGAGTGCCGGTACCCAAGTCTGCATAATAATAAGATACAAATATCCACATTTTCTAATTTCTTACCTTGCATTTCCGATTTATCCTATTGTGCTTATATTTGTAGCACTTTACAAAAACCCTACAGAATATGTTTTTATTTAATGCTTTTGGTACCGAAGGTTTGGAAATTTTCACCTGGATTGTTGCCGGATTAATCGGCATAGGCGCAGGAGTTATTTTCGGACATATTCTTTCAGTGAAAGAAGAAGAAAAGGAAGAAAAGGCTGAACACTAAGGTTTAATCTTGTCACAATTTAAACTATTTCTTCGCCATGAATAAGTTGATAAACCTTATTACTTCCGATTTCCTGAATATTCTGTGTACACTCCTGATTCTTGCAACGGCTGTGCTTGTTTTCTTTACTGATATTTTTCAGTTTGTATAACAATCTCCAGCGTGCCCTTCAAAAGGGATTTTTTATTTAAATAACCAGGAGCCATTGAAACAGGATATTATTGTCATTGGAGGAGGGATTGTTGGGCTGGCCACTGCCCTCAAAATCAAACAGCAACTTCCTAAACTCAAGCTTACTTTAATTGAGAAAGAAAATGTGCTGGCAGCCCATCAAACCGGGCACAACAGTGGTGTGATCCATTCTGGTGTTTATTATAAAACCGGGAGCTTAAAAGCCACAAACTGCATCAACGGTTATCACCAGCTCATTTCTTTTTGTGATAAACATGGCATTCCTTACGAGCTTTGCGGAAAAATCATTGTAGCCACCAGCCGGGATGAACTGCCCCAACTGGAAAAAATCCAAAGCCGGGGCGAGGCCAATGGATTGAAAGGTTTAAAAAGGATTGGGGAGGCAGCCATGAAAGAAATTGAGCCGCATGTAAACGGCATAGAGGCCATCTTTGTGCCCCAGGCCGGCATTGTTGATTACAAGCAGGTGGCTGCCAAATATGCCGAACTGATTCAGGAAGCTGGTGGTGAAATTGTGCTGAACGAAAAAGTTGTAGATATTCGTTCAGAAAAGGGACAGTCCACCGTAATCACTGATAAAAAAACGTATACTTCCCATTTGGTCATCAATTGTGCCGGGCTTTATTCGGATAAAGTGGCCCGGATGACGCAAAAATCGCTGAACGTGAAAATTGTGCCTTTCCGTGGAGAGTATTACGAAATAAAAAAAGAAAAGCAGCACCTGGTAAACAACCTGATATATCCGGTGCCCGACCCTAATTTTCCATTCCTGGGTGTACATTTTACCCGCATGATTCAGGGAGGCGTAGAAGCCGGGCCCAATGCAGTGCTAGCCTTCAGCCGGGAAGGGTACACCAAATCTGATATTGACATGGGGGAGTTTTTGGAAACTTTGGCCTGGCCCGGTTTTCAAAAAGTAGCCCTCAAATACTGGAAAACAGGTATGGGCGAAATGTACCGTTCCTTTTCCAAAGCCGCCTTCACCAAAGCCCTGCAAAAACTCATTCCCGAAATACAGGAAGATGACCTGAAAAGCGGCGGAGCCGGTGTGCGTGCACAAGCTTGCGATAAAAATGGTGGATTATTAGATGATTTCTTAATTTTGGAAGATGAAGGTGCCATCAACGTTTGTAACGCCCCTTCACCGGCTGCTACTTCTTCACTTTCCATTGGCGAAACGGTGGCAAATTTGGCAGTGAAACGATATGGCGAAAAAAAAGCAACCGTTTGATACTTTGTCACGTACATTAGGTCAGTAGTAGTGTAAATTTGTAAGATAATATGTTAATGTTTACTCAAATATGTGCATGCCCTTGTTGTTGTTGTACAGACGTACAGGAAGGGCGACGTACATACATTTGAGGAACATATACATCATAAGATGATACCTAAGCCCTTCCTGCACCCAGGAAGGGCTTTTTTTATGTAATTATTTAAGAAAACAGATTTGCTAATAACCATATAATGATTCAGGAAAGACTAGATACCAAACTCGTTCACCGCATAGATGAACTCAAACCATTCGTCGGCAATACCGCCTTGTTTCCCATCCGGAAAGCATTTTCAAAACCCAACGTACACATACTGGCCAAGCTGGAGTGGCAACAGATAGGAAACAGTGTGAAGGCCCGTCCGGCATACAATATTATCCGGCAGGCTGTGCGGGAAGGTTACCTTTCGGAAGAGCGACATTTGCTGGATGCTTCCAGCGGGAACACGGCCATCGCGTATGCAGCCATCGGTGCAGCTGCGGGCATTCCGGTTACCATCTGCATTCCTGAAAACGCCTCCAAAGAGCGAAAAATGATCCTGAAATCTTTCGGTGTGGATATTATTTATACCCCGGCAGTGGGCGAAATGAACGAAGCCCAGGACAGGGCCAAAGAACTGGCGTTAAGTAACCCCGACAAATATTTTTATGCCGACCAATACGCCAACCACCACAACTGGCAGGCGCATTATCATACCACGGCAGAAGAAATTTTCAGGCAGACTGATGGGAAAATCACCCATTTTGTTGCCGGGCTGGGCACCACAGGTACGTTTGTAGGTACCAGCAGAAAATTGCGGGAATTGAAAGAAGGTATTCAATACATTTCTTTACAACCCAACACTGCCCTGCACGGACTGGAGGGATGGAAACACCTGCCAACCGCCCGTGTACCAGCCATTTATGACGAAACCGTGGCTGATGCCAACCTGAGCGTTGATACCATGGAAGCTTTTGAATGGGTGAAAAAAGTAGCCAAGGACGAAGGCTTGCTCATCAGCCCCTCGGCGGCAGCCAACCTGCTGGGTGCAGTAAAAGTAGCCAACAGCATAGACGAAGGCGTAATCGTAACTACCTTTGCCGATGACGCCTCCAAGTACAGTGAAGTGATGGAAGAGCTTTTTTAGACCGGAGACCGAAGACGGAAGACCGAAGTTACATGCTTCTGTCTCCGGTCTCCCGTCTTCAAACTTGAAACCTAAAACAAGAAACTTAAAATACCCATGCAACTAAATATTTCAGAAGAAGCTTTGAAGCTCATGCTGCAACATGCGGAAGAAGCATACCCTAACGAATGTTGTGGTTTTTTTTATGGAGCAGAAACAGGTGAAACGAGAAATATTGAAGAAGCGCGAAGGGTAGCTAATAGCAAAGAAGGCGACCAAAGACGCAGGTTTGAAGTTTCGCCACTTGATTACATGCAGGCAGAAATGCATGCGGAAAAGAGTGGAAAAACCCTATTGGGCGTTTACCATTCGCACCCCAATCATCCGGCCCGCCCTTCCGAGCATGATTTGAAACAGGCGATACCTTTTTTCTCGTACATTATTATTTCAGTACAAAAAGGCAAATTTGCCGATATTACTTCCTGGCAACTGGATGAAAAAAAAGATTTTGAAGAAGAAAAAATTTTAAACCAAGTGTAATGCGGCTTAGAAAGCCTCTCTACAATACTTAAATCAGATTAAGTTTTAATCATTAATTTATCTTAACAACAAAAATGGCAAAATTAATTATACCTACTCCGCTGAGGAAATTTACTGAAAACCAATCATCCATAGAAACAAATGGCAATACGGTACTGGAAGCTGTAACCCAACTTACAGAAACACACCCTGATTTGAAAGAACATTTGTTCGATGAAAATGGAAAACTGAGGAGCTTCGTGCGGATTTATGTAGGGGAAGAAGATATAAAACAACTGGACCGGGAAAACACCCAGGTCTCGCCAGGCGATACAATAAGCATTATTCCGGCTATTGCTGGAGGCGTATATTGAGTTAACAGTTATACGTTATTTGTTAAAAGTTATTGGCATTAACTTATAACTTTTAACGAATAACTTCAAACACAAAACAAGCAACAATAAACATGAACGATATACAATTTTCAAAAACAGAACTGGAACGCTACAGCAGGCACCTGATTATTCCGGAATTTAATATAGAAGGGCAACGGAAACTAAAGGCAGCCAAAGTGCTGGTGGTGGGAACGGGTGGTTTGGGCGCACCCATGCTCTCGTACCTCGCGGCAGCCGGCGTAGGCAACATTGGTATTATTGATTTTGACGTGGTAGATGAAAGTAACTTGCAGCGTCAAATTCTTTTTACCGTAGATGATATTGGCAAACCCAAAGTGGAGGTTGCGGCCGATAGGCTGAAGAAGCAAAACCCACACATCAATATAAAAACGTATAACACCACGCTTACTTCCGCCAATGCGCTGGATATTATCAAAGATTATGATGTGGTGGCCGATGGCACCGACAATTTCCCCACTCGATATTTAGTAAATGATGCTTGCGTTTTATTGAATAAAGTAAACGTATACGCTTCTATTTTCCGGTTTGAAGGGCAAGCTTCTGTATTCAACTATACGGATAAAGAAGGTAAAACAGGGCCTAATTACCGGGATTTGTTCCCTTCTCCCCCACCCCCGGGCCTGGTACCCTCTTGTGCCGAAGGTGGCGTCATTGGCGTATTGCCCGGCATTTTGGGCAGCTTGCAGGCCAACGAAGTTATCAAAGTAATCACAGGGCTGGGCGAGCCGCTTACAGGCCGTTTGTTTTTATTTGATGCTTTATCTTTCGAGACCCGAACGCTGAAAATTTACCGCGACCCGGAAAACCCCCTAAACGGTGAAAACCCTACGCAAACCGAATTGATAGATTACGAACAGTTTTGCGGTATCAACGGGCAGGCAGAAGTGGTAAAAGTGAAGGAAATTTCTGTAAAAGAGCTTGAAAAGCTGGTAAATGAAAACCAGGATTTTCAACTGATTGATGTACGGGAACCTTACGAATATGAAATTGCCAATTTGAAAGGAGAACTGATTCCTTTAGCAAAAGTAGAAGAAGCCATCAACAAAATCGCTTCTGACAAGCAGGTGGTGGTACATTGCCGTTCAGGCGCCCGCTCAGCCAAAGCGATTAAAATGCTGGAAGACAAATATGGCTTCCGCAATTTGTACAACCTCAAAGGCGGCATTCTTGCCTGGGCCGATGAGGTGGATCAGTCGTTGGCGAAGTATTAATTTTTATTGCCTCTTAACTTTGATAAAGCTATAAACAACTTTGCAGACACTTTGGTCTCGATAGCTTTGTCAAAGTTCAATTTCCTTCAAATCTTGATACACTTCAAAATATCTTTTAGCAATTTCCTGATAACTGCACAGGGTAGCTCTATGGCGGGCTTTTTCAGAAAATGATTCGGGGGCGGGATGTTGATAAAAATATAAAAGTCCTTCAGCAAGGGATTGGCTGTCTTTGTATTGGGCTAAATGACCGTTTTGCTTATGATAAATCATTTCTGGAATGCCCCCCACATCAAATGCCAGACAAGGTATGCCACAAGCCATTGCTTCCAGGATGGTATTGGGGAAGTTGTCTTGCAAAGAAGGTAATACAAATACATCAGAAGCTTGATATACCTCTAGCAATGTATCGCTATTGCTGCTAAGGTTGCCGAAAATATGAAACCCAAATGGCAGTGCTGAAAAAAACTCCTCTTCCGCCTTTCCGAATATTAATAATTCAATATTTTGGGTATCTTCTATCCTATTTGCAAAAAGTTTCAAGGCTTCTTTTAAATAAACCAGTCCTTTGCGTTTATCTTGTACATTGGCTGCCCCACAAGCCAAATAATATTTATCTGCAGAAAGCCCCAACCTTTTTCTGCTCTCTTCCTTTTTACCCGGCTTAAAATATGCCAGATTGATGGGGTTATTGATGGATAAAATTTTTTGATTAGCTAACAAACTGCTCTTTCTGGCTTCATTTCCTAACCACTGGCTGCATGTAACAAAGGTGATATTGGCATTTTGGAACAGTTCTTTCTTTTTTGCATTTACCTTAAAAGATAAATCATATGGGTGGGGATGTCGTAAATATGGACAATTTCCACATTGTTTTTCAAAGTTTCTACAGGCACCCGCATAATGGCATCCGCCCGTAAAAGCCCACATATCGTGCAATGTCCATACAATTGGTTTGTTAAGTTCAACCAACTTTTTTATTGATTCTAGCGATAAAAAACCAAAATGCACCCAGTGCAAATGCAAAATATCAGCCTGCTGAACTACAGGATGCTGGCTAATATCTTTACCTACATTGGCTGGCGAATATTGGTATAAAACCTTTTTTGACCGGGCTTTTTTCAGAAAACATAACCGTTCCCAACTAAAGCGTAGAAATGCATTAAATTTGGAAATTCTTCTTCCTGAAATTACATGAACGTTTTCATCAGTCCCATACTTTCTGTCTACAAGAAGGTTAACTTCATCCGAACTGTTATTTTTGAGGGCTTCATACAAGCGATAACAGGCTATTCCGGCGCCTCCGTTTGTATCATACGTACTGATAAGTGCAACTTTCATGATTAATCCCGGTATCCAAAAATATCCAATTGCAAATCCATGGTATTGTTTTCCCTATTGTGAAAAATGAAAGGGCTTTTACGTGGCTGGGTATTTTTAACAAAAACCCTAAAGCCACTTTCTTTTAAAACACCCAAAATTTCATCCAATTGCTGAGGCTGGCCCGGGAAGGAATGATACTCGACAAAAATATTTTGTACATGCTGCAAACTGTCCTTACAGTCTAAAATAACTTTGGTTTCAGCGCCCTCAATATCCATTTTGAGCAGATCGATGGCTGGTTCATTTTGCAACAATTCGGCGAGCCGCACAGAAGGTACATTAATTTTATTTCCCTCCAACACTACAGAGGCCCCATCAGCCCCTTCCTGCACGAGTTCGATACCATTGTTATGGACCCAAACGGCTTTATGTACAATTTCAATATCAGTCAAATTATGCCGGTGAAGGTTTGTGGTAAGTAATTTACCAATGGCCGGGTCAGCTTCAAAAGCCTTAATCTTTGCTTCAGGATATTGTTCCTTAAAAAAAACACAGGAAGTGCCCACATTGGCTCCGCAATCATAAATGACGGGCATAGTTTTATCACTTTTAAAAGCATAAGAGGCTTCAACGAAAATTTCAAAGAATTGCCACAAAAATGAGAAGGCATCGGGTACATCAAACTGATAACCTAAAAAATTCACTTTGGTTGGTTCGTACCTGTTTTTGTCACCATACTTCCAGGCAAGCCTTAAAAATTCCCGGCTTTGTGGGGTACGCCACAGATGGTAAAAATCTTTTAATAATAATTTAAAAAAATACATCAGAACCTAATCATAAAAAAATTGATAATCCTGCGGATAAAGCTTTGTTTAAAGTACTTTTGGTAGCCTTCCATAATCCCTTCATTTTCCTGTAAATCAGGCGTAAATTCGTAGGGAGCCTCTTCAAATACAACATCCAGTTTTTTGGTTTTAGGGGTTTCTGAGCCGCTGCCATCAGCACCGATGTGCTGTATTTTTGAATTTACCGGAAACAGGCAATACCCCTTTTGTTTATAATGCGTATAACACCAGCGGATAGCCCAGGAATTAATCATTCCCTTTTGCTGTTTCACCAGCATGGATGTGAGGTTAGGCCCCCCCCTGTTAAATGCTTTTTGGGCGGCCTTATCCCTTTTAAAGCCCTCATAGTCTTTCACTTCCCAATCTGCCTTTGCCCACCTATCCCGCCAGGTAGCCCACCCCAGGGAAGATGCCCGGGGGGAAATATATACCGAATGCGGATAGGAGGCGGGCACAGGAATAGGATAGTTAAACCCTGAAATAGAAAATATTTTTTCATCTTCTTCATAAAACGCCAGCGCGTCGTTGATGAAGTTGAGAAAGCTCGGCAGGCTCAGAATATCATCTTCCATCACAATGATACGATCATAATTGTTCAAAACCGTGCTTACCCCGGTAATGATGGATTGCGCCAAACCCCAATTTTTTTCCCTTTCCGTAATTTCTATCCGCTTAAATCCTTTGATGGTATATAGGTATTCCCTAACCTCCCTTACCTTTTCTACATCTTTATCTGTTTTGGGGCCATCTGAAAATATAAATAACTCACTTTGGCCTGCCAGCGGGTTTTGCAGCAAAGCTTCTACTGTCCGGGCTACGTGATGTGGGCGGTTATAAGCAAACAGGGCAATGGGGGCTAATGACATAAAAGTACTTTACTTTTTGGCAGAATAAGGGTTTCGGGGAAGTTGTACAAATTTATAACCTTCGCGCTTCAATTGTTTTATACATTGAGCGGAAGGGAATTCTTTAAAAATCATTATAGATAACAAAGACGGCTCTATCAATTTGAGTTTTGTAAGTATATCCAAAACAGCGGTGTATCTTTTGATTTTTTTGAACAGTTTTGAATGCTTATCAGCAATTTCAGCATCAATACCTTCTGTATAATATTGATTCATTTTTTTGAAGGCCAGAGCCGGATAATTTAATCCAAGAGCTACTTTTTCTATTTCCCTTTCAGAAACTTTATATACATAATTACCTACATCTTCGTAGGTATGCTTTTTTACTTCTTTGCCAATGAGTGCTTTAAAAACACCCAATTTGTTAAGAAAAAGCAAAAAGTTCCTGAAAAGCATTTGAAAAGCGTTGGTATAAATGTACTGGTCGGGCGGCTCAAGCAGTACAACGCCTTTTCTGGCCACGCGCAACATTTCATACAGGGCTTTCATGGGCCGGGGAAAGTGATGAAATGCCTCAATGCACATTACAAAATCAAAAGACTCATCTTCAAACGATAAAGCTTCCGCATTCTCCTGACTGTACTTTGAGATGTAGCCCATTTCAGCCCCTTCTTTCAGCAAATATTCTGAAATATCGGTGGCAGTCGCCTCTCCTCCTTTTGAAGCCAGGTAATGGGCATTGCTACCATACCGCCCATCGCCCACAGTGAGCCAGGATGCTCCCTGGTAAGTCTCCAGTACCGGGTCAACAATACAGTGCCTTTTATGGGCAAGATATGCGCCAACTGTATCGCTACGCAACCAGTTTTTGGCCTTCGCTACCCTTTCTCCATCCTTGGCATACAATTTAAAATGTGTAGCATGCTTTTCGTAACTTTCATAATAAAAATCCTGCTTTTCAGTCATAATATTTGGCTTATATGCCTAAACAATTCTCACTTTTATAAAACACAGAAGTGCATGTATTATTAGCGGCAACTGGGGCAATGCCCCAAAAATCGAGCCTTTTGTAGCCTTTTTCTTTAAGTATGACTATGGCTTCCTGGTATTGTGGCCTTTCCGTATTGTCCAGTACCAAAACACCTTCTTCAAGCAGGGCATCCATAGCAGTAAGCAGGCATTCGCTTCGTCTTCGGCCATCAACTACAACCATGTGATACTTTTTGTCTTTACGGTGTACTGATTGTACGTATTCATCTGCCTCCAAAGAATGAAAGAGCAATTCCACGTTGTTTGGCATGCTGGGTTTTATTTTTTTATACCAGCCTTCATCATGCTCTACAGATGTTACGGCTTTTACTCTTTGTGCATACCACAAGGTAGAATTTCCACACCCATACTCAAAAATTTCAAAATGAGGCTGTATTCTCTCCTCAATAAATTTGATAAAAGCATAGGTATACCAGGGTATAGGCGCACCTGCCCGGTTGACTGACTCTTTCGTGTAATAGGATCGAAACCAGCCATCGTCTTGTAAACCGCTTTCGAGGGTTAGTTGCACCCCCCCTCCTGCACCTATGGTATTTAGCAAACTCCAGACAAGTTTTTTTATTGGTTTTATCACTACAAATTTTATAACAATGAATGCAATATAATTTTGGTGAAAAATACAGGTTTTTTACAAGAGTGTTCCAACCTTTTCCAAAGAATCTCTATCTCACATTTTCTCCCCACATTATCCAAGTATTGAAGGATTCATGAAATATGAAAAAATTAAGGAGTAAAAAAGACTCTTTCGTTCGTATTTAGTTATGCCTTAAGTATATCTCACTTTCACTGTACCAGTTTTTCATATCATCTGCACACCATTGTTCATAAGCTTTACGCTGCTCAGGCTGCCAGGCTTCCGGCCTGAACCGCTCGTAATGCGCTTTATTTTTTTGTTTCTTTTTCAAAGGAAAGGGCGCAACATTCAAAAACTGCAATAGTGAAGAAATATCATCTCCCAGTTCTTCCAATCGGACAAAGTGCCATCGCTCGGCAGGCAAGGCTTGTAGCTGCATCTCAATGGTGGTATTGTAATAATGCCAGTACCAACACACTTTTTCAAATTGATCCATCTTCTGCCACGCCTCTTCCGAAAAAACACCACACTGATGTCCATCAATCCGATAACGGATCAGTTGCTGTTCTACTAAATTGACTGTTGGAAAACGAGTAGACAAATACGTTTCATCAAACCATTTTCTGCCATATACAGATGCCACAAAATCTTGTGCATTGCGAATCAGCCAGATGAACCTTGCCCGGGGTAAAATTTCTGCCAGTAATTCTGCCAGATTAAAAAGTTTATGGTCCGATTCTCCATACACAACGCCTGGGAAAATACTGGTTTTTGTATAATACCATGCTAATTCCTGCTTTACTTCTTCCCTGGTTTTTAGTCCATGTGCATATTCTGTCGAGAGGCGGATTAGTAAGCGGTTGGGTTCGTGCAAACAGGTGATATCCGGGTGCTGGTTCAAAATGGCAGCAATGGAGGTACTCCCCGCCCTGCCCGTGCTGAGGATGAAAAATATGTTGTCCCCCTTGTCCAATGCCGTACTTTTCTGCTTCCGTTTTTTTGGCAAAGCCTTTCCTGAATTATCAATAAAAGCTGGTTTGGCTGTGAGGGTTTCCGTATCCCAATCGGATAATATTTGTGCATTCGCGTTAATCGTAGCACCATCACACACCACGATGCCTCCCCTGCCCTCCAGCACTGCACCACGTTCCAGGGTTACTTCAGAACCCAAATAAATAAGTTCAGGGTTGTTAACAGAAACTTTGCCTTTGATGGTAATTCCTTCTCCCACCAACGGCAGGCGGGTCAGCTTTTTCCAATTGCCAATGTTTTCTATTGAACTAAGTGGATGGGCAAAAAGGGATAAAAGCCTGTGCAACTTTGCAAATACCTGCCTTATATCAAAAAATTGACTAATTTTATTAATCTTCATACCTTTCGTCAGATATGCCCAAAGTTAGTAGTTTTTCTGGTATTGATAACCCAACGCTGACCTTCTGATGCAATACTTCTTTTTGTTCGCACTTTTTTTCTTAATCTTTGCCGGGTGAAATCCCGTTTCCAACATCCATATCTTTATTTAGTAATGGCCATGCTTTTCTGGTCGGGCAATTTTGTCATCAGCAAAGCAGTATCTACAGAAGTGCCCCCGGTGGCCCTGGCTTTTTGGCGATGGTGCCTGGCAGCTATTTTCATCACTTTATTTACCTGGAAGTATCTTAAAAAGGATGCTGCTATTATTCGCCAGCACTGGAAAATTTTGTTGCCTATCTCTGTACTGGGCGTTACCTGCTTTAACACCCTGATTTACATTGGCCTGCAAAATACCACGGCCATCAACAGCCTGCTGTTACAGTCTTTTTTTCCTATTGTAGTGGCTATTTTTTCCTTTGTCTTCTTCGGGGAAAAACTGCGGTGGTTACAAATTTTAGGCGTACTTATTTCACTATCTGGCACCATATTCCTGGTCTCCCGCGGAAGCTGGACGGTTTTACTCCAGGCAAAGTTCAATCCCGGCGATTTGTGGATTTGTATGGCGGTTTGCAGCTACGCCGGATACGCGTCCTTGTTACGGTTTCGGCCTAAAATGCATCCGCTGAGTTTTTTGGCGACCACTTTCCTCATCGGGGTGGTGGTGCTGTTTCCTTTTTACTTGTTAGAAAGCATTTTCTACCAGCCCGTTAACATCAGCTCACCATTCGTGTTTTCTGTGTTGTACCTGGCAATTTTTCCTTCTATTCTGGCTTACCTGGCTTTTAATGAAGCCGTAAAAATCATTGGCCCCAACATAGCCGGTTTGTTTTCGCACCTCATGCCTGTTTTTGGGAGCATTATGGCTGTCATCTTTTTAGGCGAACGTTTTTACTCGTTTCATGCCTGGGGCATTATGCTCATCTTTTTTGGAATATTATTGGTGATCACCCAGAAAAAGCAGTCAACTCCCTCCCGCCCTGTCAGGACTGGACAACCTTCAAAAAAATAGTACCACTCCCCCGATTTGTTCCGGGGTTTCCTGCTTATGGTCAGAAATATTCCCTAATAAAAATCAATCATCCGCAGATTTGTATTTTGTCTTTTTGGTTGCTAATATGGTGTATAGCAAAACCATTTTTTAACATATAACTATCAACCTTTATGAAACTCACATATTATGGACACGCCTGCTTTTCGGTAGAAGTAAACGGTAAAAACCTGTTATTTGACCCTTTTATTACGCCAAATGAGCTGGCAAAAGACATCAGGCTGGAAGATATTTCGGCAGACTATATCCTGGTTACCCACGGGCACGAGGACCACGTGGCAGATGCCGTACAACTTGCCAAGCTTACAGGCGCAACGGTTGTATCCAACTTTGAAATAATCAGCTGGTTTGGCAATCAGGGTGTTGAAAACAGTCATCCGATGAACCTCGGAGGCAGCTGGGAGTTTGATTTTGGAAAAGTAAAATATGTGAATGCCATCCACTCCAGCGTTTTGCCCGATGGCACCTATGGGGGCAACCCGGGCGGTTTTATCATAACAAGTGGTGATAAAAGCTTCTACTTTGCCGGAGATACGGCCCTGACCCTGGATATGCAGCTGATCCCCCGTTTTGCCAACCTGGATCTGGCTATTTTACCTGTGGGAGATAATTTTACCATGGGCATTGACGATGCCATGGTGGCCGCTGACTATATCCAGTGCGATAAAATCCTCGGCGTACATTACGACACCTTCGGCTACATCAAAATTGACCACGAGGAAGCCGTGAAAAAATTTGCCGGTGCAGGAAAAGAACTGACCTTGCTGGATGTGGGGGCATCTATGGAATTTTGATTTGTGTCTCTTCCACAGGCAGCCTTCAGGATAAATAATTAGCGAACATTGCGTATTCTTTCTATTGCGGACTTTGCGGTTACTTCATAAAGGCTCATTTTACCACAAAGTCCGCACGGATGTAAGCAGGATGCGCTAAGAATTGCAAGGTTTTGAACTGATAAACTTTTTACCTGACAGCAAAGGTGCTGCAAATCAATAATTCACCTCACTATTAAAAATAAAAGAATTTGAAAAGTAATTTCCCTGCACTATATTAGCAACCAATAAGTTGCTTAAAACTAACAACATGCAAGATAAAATTATCAAACAACACCAGTTTTCACATCCGATCGGGAAAGTCTGGAATGCGATTTCAGTAGCCGAAGAAATTTCTTCCTGGTTCATTAAGGCCGAATTTAAGGCTGAAGTGGGCTTTCAGTACACTTTTACTCACGAGCAAACCAAGATTACCGGAGAAGTAGTAAAAGCAAACCCTGTGTATGAGCTGGTGTATACCTGGGTGGTAACCGGCACCGAGGCTGTAACCACTGTGCGTTGGCAATTGGAAGAAAATTCAGATGGTACGTTGTTAACTTTGGAACATTCAGGCATCAGCCAATATCCAGGGGAAACGGCTGTTGTTATGTTTGAAAATTACCAGGGTGGATGGAACGAATGCTTTGCGAACCTGGGAAAATATTTAACAGAAAAAGTAAATGCCCAATAAGGATAAAATTAATAAGATTTTTAAAGCAGTGGCCGACCCCACGCGCAGGGAAATTTTTCATGTACTCATGATAGCTAGTACCGCTATGCCCATTACCCAAATTTCAGAGCAGTTTGAAATGAGCCGGCAGGGTGTTACCAAACACATCAAATTACTGGAAGAAGCAGGGTTGATAAAAATTAGCGGACAAGGCAGGGAAAGGTTTTGCGAAGCCAACCCCACCCCATTGCATGAAATCAAGAATTGGCTCGCGGTATATGACAAATTCTGGGATGACAAACTCAAAGACCTGGATACTTTCCTGAATAAAAAGAAAAGCTAAAAAAAATGGAGTATTACCTCCATTCTTTTGCACATGCTTCAATGATTTGTCGGGGATTTTCCGAAAATTCTTTTTTCACATCTTCTCCTGAGAAAATGTAGAGTTTTTCATCTTTTACCAGCCAAACTTCCGGGTCTCCGGGGGCGGTAAACCCTGTGCTGACTGCTTTGGTACAATACCCGCCAAACTGTGGTACATACTTTTCAGGATTGGCAATAAATTCACTCCTGTTTTCCGCAGTGGAAAAAAACCATTCCGAGCCATTCCATTCATAACTGTAACTTTCTGTTCCTTTCTCCGGGTTTCCCTGGAAATAAGACACTACATCAAAACCCTCCAGCGCATAGCCCGACTTTTCGTACACCGGGCTGTGCATATTCAGGGAAATGGGCGTTATTTCTGCAATCATGGCAGTAGCGATGGCAATCACCAATAGCGATGCCACCACAATGCCTGTAATTTTTAATATCTTTTTCATAGTACTAATTTTAAGAACTTAGTGTGATTTCATGGCTTTCAGGCCAATGGCTTTTCTGGCATATCCAATTTGCCCAATATGATAAGCTTCGTGGTATACAAAAAAAGACACCATTTCCGTCATGGAAGGTTTGTCAGGAGCCGGCCTGGCATCCAGTTCATCGTTGGTCATGGAGGCGATCTTAGCAATCAACTTTTCACTGATTTTTGGGAATTCCTCCACAATTTCCTCCACGGAAGGATAGGTTTTATCTTCTATGGCTTTCAAGTAAGTTTCTCCAAAAGGGTTTTCTACTTTTACACCCAGCATATTGCCCAGCATAAACCTGCAATGCAAAACATGCCCCAACAGCCAGTTGATGTGATTGGAATGCGGTGTTGGCCGTATCAGTGCGTCCTGCTCAGAAAGGTTATCGAGAGCGTTGTGAAAGATTCCACCCTGAAACTGAAACATATTACTGAATGTTTCTGCTTTTGCCTGTGATTTTTGGTCAATCATTTTCGTAAAGTTTAGGTTAATTATGCAACTATTTAGTTGCAAATATAAAAATCTAAACGAATTAAGCAACCATTAAGTTGCTTTTTACAAGAACAATCTTAGGGCATTGAAAAAATCAGGAATGTTCAATTCAATATCTTTCTGCAGTCCAACTCAGGCAGGAGAATTTATTTACTAAAAAGTGGTATTATCCATTATTGCCTTACCCCCCCACTATTCCCCAATAAATCTTTCCAGGGTTTTTGCCCTGCCAGTTGACCACCGTCCAGTACAAAAGTTTGTCCATTGATGTAGGAAGCATCTTCGCTGGCAAGGAATAAAAAGATGGGGGCTATTTCTTCTACTTTGCCTACACGGTTTAGGGGAATGTACCGCTCGGCAAAAGTTTCCACAAATTCATCTGAATCAACCCCGGTATTGATGTCAGAACGCACGTAACCCGGGCATACCGCATTGGCCCGAATGCCCAAATGCGCCAACTCAATGGCGATGGTTTTGGTCAGCATGATAACCCCGGCTTTGCTTGCGTTGTAATGGGCATGTCCCAGCTCCCCATCAATTCCATTTTTGCTTGACATATTGACAATCACACCTTTTTTTCTCTTGACAAAGTATTGACAAACCCTTTGGGATACATGAAATACACCCGAAAGGTTCACATCCAGGGTAGTATCCCATTCTTCCGGTGTAATCTTCAGGAAAGGCGTTACCTGGCAAATACCCGCGTTATTGATCAGAATATCAATGGGTAATGCCTTTTCTATTTCATCAATTACGGCATTTACTTCTTCTCTCAGGGATACATCCACCTGATAATGATACAAAGTTGAGGCTGTTTTGGAAAGCTTTTCGGCAGCACTTTTCAAGAGCTTTTCATCTTTATCCAGCAGCGATAAGGCGGCCCCTTCTTGCGCGAATTGGCGGGCAATCTCAAACCCAATACCTCTCCCTGCCCCGGTTACTATTACATGTTTCCCTTTAAATCTTTTTTGCATAACTTCAGTTATTAGCGGGATTTACGGTCCCCCCGGTCTGTGGCACACAGACCGGCTAAGCTTCAAAATGGTCTGTGTGCCACAGACCATGGTTTTAGATTAATTATGAGTTGGATAATTTACCTGACTGGCAACTTGTCCAACCCATAACCTGCCTTGTTTACCATCCCTTCCGGTAATCCCTTGTTACAAACTGGTTGGCTACTTCAAAGTTGGTAATTTCCATGTTTTTACCATCCCATAACAATTGTTTTCGGCCAGGATATGAGAAGCCTTTTCCGTCGGCATTGGGCTCGCGGTAGTTGTGGCTACGCACAGCCAGGTTACCCATAATTACCGTTTCCGTAAGCGGTCCCGCCATATCGAAAGGAGAACTGGTATAAGCACCAAACCCTTCTTTGCAGGCTTTTACCCATTGCTGTTGGTGGCCATCTGTTCTTCCTTCTACTGAAGAAATGGACGGATGCACAGACCATTCTCCAGAAGCAGGCAACCATTTAGGGTTTTTTCCCCACATGCCGGCAATGAGTTTGCCTTTGGTGCCTTCAAAAATCATTCCCCCGTTCCAGTCACCCATGGGTTCATCCGGCCCCAGTTCCTCGGGGCGTTTGGGCATGATGCCTCCGTCATACCATGAAAAGTCAACAGCAGGCATATTTTCCCGTGCCGGAAACTTAAGGTGAATAGCAGAAGAAGGCGGACAACTATCTGGCAGATAAGCTTCTTCAAAAAAATCTCTCCAAACAGATACTACACTACATTCTACAGACTCCGGATAGCCCAGTTTTAATGCCCGAAACGGCACGTCCATAATATGGCATCCCATATCGCCCAAAGCCCCTGTACCGAAATCCCACCAGCCCCGCCAGCGAAAGGGCATGTAGGCTTCGTGATAATCGCGGAAAGGAGCTACGCCCAACCATAAGTCCCAGTCTACGCCTTCGGGAATTGGCTGTTTATCAGCCGGGGTCGGAATGCCCTGTGGCCAAATGGGACGGTTGGTCCATGTATGCACCGTATGCACATCGCCCAGGCGACCTTCCTGCACCCAGGTTTCGATAATGCGGGTATCATCACCGCTACTGCCCTGGTTGCCCATTTGGGTTACTACTTTGTATTGGCGGGCAGCTTCTGTCAGTTGGCGGGCTTCCTTGATATTGTGGGTCAGGGGCTTTTCAACATACACATGCTTGCCCAACTGCATGGCAGCCATCGCAATGGGGGCGTGCATGTGGTCGGGTGTGCTTACGATGACCGCATCAAAATTTCCGGCTTCTTTTTCCAGCATTTTGCGGTAATCTTTGTAATAGGCTGCCTGTGGCAACAATTCACGGGCTTTCTGCGCCTGCCGATCATCCACATCACAAAGTACGGCAATATTGTCTGAGCCTTCGTTATAGGCATGGGTAAGGTTCACCATACCTTTACCGCCTGCACCTACGGCCGCAATGTTCAGTTTGTCAGAAGGGGCAATGTAACCTTTTCCTCCCAGTACATAACGAGGAACAACCATCACCCCGGCGGCCAGGGCTGAGCGTTGTATAAATTTACGGCGGGGAAGGGATTGAAGAGAAGCTTTAGGTTTCATCTTTTCAAGGTGGTTAGATTGTTTCATTAGATTAAAT
Organism: Cyclobacteriaceae bacterium; assembly: GCA_965230065.1. Lineage (GTDB taxonomy): Bacteria > Bacteroidota > Bacteroidia > Cytophagales > Cyclobacteriaceae. The sequence continues at coordinate 7,098,047 of OZ245942.1, forward strand.
GGCTAATTTACGAATTTATTCCAGATGCCGAAGAGAGATACTGGAAGTTAGAGGCTAGAGGTTAGAAGTTAGATTATCCAATTTCTAACCTCTAGCCTCTAACTTTCCCAGCCCTATCCACTTTTTATCGATTATTTCGCATTTCAACGACAACCGGTCAATCGTTTTGCCTGCTTGTAAATTTTCAGGAACTTCCTTATGTTTGGTTTTTGCAGATTCTTTTGGCAACAGCTCAAATATTGACTAAACGGGTGCTGTCTCCCATATACTTGTCTAAACCACAATAAATGCACGGTCTACTTCATCACTTGTATAACTCAATTGTGCTTGTTATTTCTTTCATCCTGCTGCTGTTTTCCTGCTCTACAACAAACGAACAGGCTGCAAACCCACAACATGACCATGACTGGCCCGTCACCAGTGCCTCCAAAGGAAACACCAAATACTCGCCCCTGGACCAAATCAACCGTGAGAATGTACACCAACTGGAAGTGGCATGGGAATACCATACCGGAGACGAAGGCTACTCCATAGAGTGCAACCCTATCATTATCAATGGCGTGTTGTATGCCACCTCCCCCACCGTGAGTGCATTCGCCCTGGATGCCGCCACCGGAAAAGAACTGTGGGTGTTTGACCCTTTTGCTTATGAGGGTGATAATGACCGCATGCGAAAAAATTCTGCCGTCAACCGGGGCATCGCGTCCTGGCAGGAGGGAGAAGAACACCGCCTGTTTTTCGGAACCGGGCCTTTTATGTACGCCATTGATGCGAAAACCGGACAGCCCATTCAAAGCTTTGGGGAAAAGGGAAGAATTGACCTGCTGCATGGACTGGACCGTGAGGTGGAAGGCTTGTGGATCAACGCCTCCTCACCGGGCATCGTATACAAAAATTTACTCATTGTAGGTGCACAGGTAAGCGAGCGGGAAGGTGTGGTCGCCCCCGGCCATGTGCGTGCGTATGATGTGCGTACGGGTGAAAGAAAATGGATCTTTCATACCATCCCCTATCCGGGTGAGTACGGCTATGACACCTGGCCCAAAGATGCCTGGGAAACCTTCGGGGGGGCCAACGCCTGGAGTGGGTTTTCATTGGATGAAGAACGCGGCATGGTTTTCTTTGGTACAGGCTCCGCCTCTCACGACCACTTCGGCATCAACCGCCACGGACAAAACCTTTTTGCCAATTCGGTAGTAGCCCTCAACGCCGAAACCGGGGAACGGGCCTGGCATTACCAACTGGTACACCACGACTTGTGGGACTATGACGTCCCCACCCCACCCAATCTGCTTACTGTAACCCATGACGGTCAGCGCATAGATGCGGTGGCACAGGTAACTAAAACGGGTTTTGTTTATGTGTTCAACCGGGATACTGGCGAGCCGCTTTTTCCCATTGAAGAGCGTCCGGTAAAGCAATCTGAAATACCCGGGGAAGCATCATGGCCAACGCAGCCTGTGCCTACCCGTCCGCAAGCTTATGCACGCCAAAGCTTTACGGAAGCTGATATTACCAACCGTACGCCTGAGGCCCATGCCTTTGTGCGGGAAAACGTGTACGAAAAATACGGAGATGCCACTATCTTTGACCCGCCCAGTTTTAAGGGAGATATTGTGTTCCCCCAATTTAATGGCGGAACTGACTGGGGCGGAGCTGCCGTAGACCCGGAGGCTGGCATGCTGTATGTAAATGCCAGCAATGAACCGGAACTAATGCAGGTGATTGAAGCAGAAGAGGACGATGATTTTCCTTATGATGTTACTGGACACCAGCCCGTGAAAGACAACGAAGGCTTTCCCATCAGCACCCCTCCCTGGGGCACATTGAATGCGATCGACTTAAACGAGGGTGTGATCGTCTGGCAGGTTCCGTTTGGGGGTTATCCTGAACTGGAAGGACAGGCACCTACCGGCACGTTCAGCATGGGCGGCCCGGCCATTACAGCCGGGGGACTTGTTTTTATAGGCGCGGCCATGGATGAAAAGTTTCGCGCTATTGACAGGGAATCTGGAAAAGTATTGTGGGAAGCCAGGTTGCCAGCCGGAGGGTATGCAACACCAGCCGTTTATGCTGTAGATGGCCGCCAATACGTAGTCATTGGGGCTGGCGGTGGTGGCAAACCCGGCACCCGCACTGGCGATTCTTACATAGCTTTTGCCCTGCCCAAAGAAGGTAATAACAAAACAAATATTGATAATCAAGTTGCAAATACTCCTGCCTCACCCATGAAAGAGGGTGAGCATTTGTATACCTCACGCTGCGCTTCCTGTCATCAATTTAACGGAATGGGCCTGGGGGCAGAATTTCCGCCTCTTATTGAGTCTGAGTGGGTAAGCGGAGATAAAGGGCGGCTGATCCGGGTTGTACTGGGCGGGCTCAGCGGTGAAATTGAAGTGAATGGTGAAAAATATAATGGAGCCATGCCACCCTGGAGAGGCTTTCTCAATGATGATCAAGTAGCCAACCTGCTAACTTATATCCGTTCATCCTGGGACAATGATGCCACTTCTGTATCGGCTGAAGAAGTTAAAAAAGTTCGGGATGCTACACAGGCACATCAAGGTATGTGGACAGCCGAAGAATTGGCAAAAGAAGAAAATAAGGGTATTCCGGATTTAGATTAAGGAGATACCCCACCACTAATGCTGTTGCCTTGCGTCATATCATCAAAGCAAATAGCACTCTGGAGTTCTTGGATCATCATTGCTTCTACCAGTTCAGTCAACACAGGCTTCATACCAGGCCGTTCCGGCCACACGAATCCTCAGTTGTTCTCTGCAGTTTTTATTCCATTAAAATAAGCTAGATATCTATGAGTTCAAGTTTAATTTTTCAGAAGCCATTTTTGTACCTTCTACTCGTGATGTTATTTTTGCAAACGCAGTATCCCGACTTGTTGCTATATCATCACCAAAAGGAGAAAAACCGCAATCATCGGTAGTACCTAATTGGCTCACAGGTATATATTCTGCTGCAGTCATGATTCTTTCATATACAGTTTCAGGCGTTTCAACTTCCTCGTCAATCACATTAATTACACCTACATAAACCTTTTGGTTAGGACGAATATATTCACCAATCTGTTTCAAGGCTTTTATAGGGTTTTCTTCATTGGCCATTTGCATGTAAAAATTGCCACAGTTCAATGTGAAAAACAAGGGGATTAATTCAGTATAATCTACATCTGCACTATGAGTGCTGTCATGGTCACCACCAGGACAGGTGTGGAATCCGATTCGTTGTCGCTCTTCATCAGAAAAATGACTCAATACTTGGTTATTAAGGTCAATAAATTGCCGCAAAAGCCCTTTAGACGGGTCTAGTTTAATAGCCAAACGTGCCTCCGTAAAATCTACTTGCACGTGTAAGGCTCCATTATCAAAACAACTTCTTATATCTGCAGCTGATTGCTCAATCAAATCATTAATAAACTGTGATTTCGAATAATTAGATAGCCCTTCCTGAGGATACAACAAGCTCATTGCAGAAGCAGAAATTACCGCCTGTTTCAATGGACGGGTTGCAAACTTTTTTGCTCTGGGAAGATAACTGCCAGCAAAGGTTGAATAGTGAAACGGCCCCTTGGTCAATCTTGGGAGTTGACGGGTATGTCCATCCTCAAAAGGAATTGTAATTCCGTCTCTTGCTAAATTGGTAAGACCATCTAATGGATACGTAACGAAACTTGATTTAGTCTGTTCACCATCTGTAATTACAGGGGATCCTGTTTGCTCTAATCGCTTAATCGTTTCATTTACAGCTTCATCAAAAATTTGATTCATTTTTTCAGATGATAAGTTACTTTGTGAGAAGTTGACCATGGCATCTTGTAGTTCACGGGAACGTGGAATACTACCTACTGATTCTGTTGGTATTAAGTTCATTTTGATTAATTTTACTTTTAAATAATATTTGTGATTTATTCTTTTAATTGATGACAACGGCTACCATTGCCACTGGCGAGGCCATCGGCCGAAGCATAGCGGCTATGGAGTGTTAGGCACTGGCTCTTCTTTTCTTAATAACTTCTAAACCCTTCGTTTCAGATACTTTCCACAATTGTATAATGTACGAATCATCTCCCTCTAATCCATCCTCGCTTAAAGTATCCAAATTCACATAGTAAATCCTGACTCTGTAGATTCCTTTTTCAAGAGCAGAATCTGTCCATGCATCAGATAAATCTCCATCTACTTCTTCATCTTGAAGGTAGAACTGAAAGTAATCGACAAACAACTCAAGTTCGATATCTTCAAGTTTCATTTCTTCTTCTGCTAGCGGTAAATTGTATGAGTAGTGGCAGATTACGTGGTAGTTTCCTGTCAAACTGCGTTGCAGTTTGAGCAGGCTACAAATCTTTATGTTTACCACATCGCCTGCCATTACGTATACAAAGTTTTAGGGCGTGTAAATTATTTTTGCCCACAAAGTTTATAAATTATTTCATTCTAAACTTGTATAATTCAGGTTTGGCAAGGTCGCTATCCATTTTTTGAGGAAGTCGGTAAACATTTCCATCCTGATCGCAGAAATATAACCTTGATTCCGAAGGTTCGCGCCCGTGTCCGTCTGCCCAGAAAGCGTAAAAGCCGGGATTCACATTGATCGGACGCCTGGCATAACTGTGATTATACTTGCTGTTCCATGTTAACATTTTCAGTTTTGTCCAGGTTTTACCGTGGTCTTTACTCTCCCACATTTCCATTTCTCCTCCGGTATTATAGTCTTGTGGGCCCATTGCCGTCGGGGCAATTACTCTCCAACTTCCATCCTCCTCTATATAAATGGAACCGCCATCGTAGTTATTCCCGGTTGGTGTTAAGTATTGTATTTCCCATTGACTACCATTCCACCAGGCAGTGTGCCACATCCGGGGCCCGTCATCTGGTCCGGGCAGCGGTCCATTACTCGTTTTGTACAAGATGACTGGTCTTCCTTCATTATCGAAATTCAGGTCGTCAATATATACATTACGTTCTTCGGAATCATAATCGTGGATCATAGCCTTATTGGAAATTTCTGTAAGCGGTAATTGGATAGCAGAGCCATCAGCAGTAGTCCAGGTTTTCCCAAAATCGTCCGACTGAAGATAATACAGGTTGGTTCTGAAGTCCAAACCTCCCCTAACGTCCCTATCGGGATGATACATAAATGAAGTCCCAATTCGTTTTCCCTGGTTTCCACTTGTCTGGTAGTGTCCCACTCCCAATAAAGATAAGTCTTTCCATTCAGACCAGTTTATTCCGTCCTTACTCGTCATCCATGAAATTACACGACCCTTAATTTTTTCATAATGAGTAAACAATGCCGTGAAACCCTCTTTATCAGAATAGTAAATTTGCATATAAGAAAAGTTATTCAAAGGCACTTTTTCTCCATCCACGTTTTTTGTAGCCGGCACCAACTCAAATTCAGAAATGTCGTAAGGTTTTACACTCTTATGAATGAAGGCGGGGCGTTCAACTCCGTGAGCAGTCGAGAAAACCCAAATATAACCGTCTTTGTCCACCTGTAGCACTGGGTTATCATGCGCATCCTCGGTGGCTTTATCGAGGACAATGGTTGGGCGAGGCACCTGTCCTGTCTTGTGATCAAAATAGGACACCATATGCAGCAGCGTTTTTCCGCTTTCGTCGGTTCCGCCGTAACAGAAAAAGGTTTTGTCAACTTCTTTCACGTAAACTGAAAAAGGGTATTGAGTAGCACCATAGGTACCCAATCCCCCGCTGTATTTGTACCGGTACTGGTTTTTAACCTTTCCTGCTTGTCCGGCGTTGTCGATGTAATACCAGATTCCTCTGTATCCGTCAGCCTTCTCATTCATCAGCCTGGCTTCGCCATAAATATTGGTTTGCGCCTTAACCAGACTAAGCCCCAAAACCAGCCAGATTAATGAAAGAATTGTTTTTTTAATCATCCCTATAATGTTATTGTTGTAATTAATGTTTATATCAACTGCTGGATCGCGTCCAGTTAATCCATAGCGGCCTAACGGTTTAGCACAAAATACGTTTTAATGCATTTTGTGCAGTGTTAGGCTTAGGTGGCCTACTTTTCGTTTCTCTGCTCATCAAAAAAGAAAATCATTTGCTGGAAGTATTTTGGGATTAAAACTCCTGGTCCATGTTTACCTCCATCAACGGTTATAAGTTCAGCATCTATGTTATCTTCTTTTAGGCTTCTATACAGGTGTTCGCTTTGGCAGTAAGGCACCAAAGGATCTTTATCCCCATGAATTATTAAGAAAGGCGCTGAATTAGAACTGATATAGGTTGCAGGATCGGCCAAACGGCATGTATTTTTATTTGATTGAATTGCTCCTCCTACTAATAACGATTCTGGTGATTTCTCATCATTATGCTTCATAGAACTACCGCACTCATCCATTATTAAAAAGTTGGTAGGCCCATACCAATCTACTACAGCATCAACATGGCTCGATAATTCAATATGAGCACCTAAACCACCTTCAATATCAATGGTATCTCCTTCCAATTCAAAGTAGTTTACACTATTGCTGGCACCTGCAAATGCAGCAAGGTGACCTCCTGAAGACCACCCGGTAATTCCAACAAAACTTTTGTCTAATGAAAATGACACAGCATTTGCCCTGATAAATCGAATTGCAGCTTTTACATCTTGTATTTGAGCAGGAAATATATCATCCGAACTAGCTCTATGGTTTATAGTTACAACTGCGTATCCGGCATTTAATAAGGCTTGGCCAATTCCTTTAGAAAAAGTAGCACTTTTGGAGTGGTTTGAAAAAAAAGCGCTACCGTAGATGCATATAACAACTGGGTACTTCTTTTTCTTGTTTTCTGGTAAATGGATGTCCAGTTTATGACCAATATGTCCATCCCCCACATAGTCTATATCCAACCAGTGCTTTGAAGAAATGATCTTCCTTTTTTCAAATTCATTATCTATATGCTGAGCATTTACTATTAAGGGTAATTGCAAAACAATCCATGTAATAATCCAACAAATCTTCAGTTTCGGCATATTGTTTATATATCCTTACAGCAATCGTTATAAATTGCGCCTAACGACTCATGCAGCAGCCGGGCCGAGTTGTTGGCATTTCACTTTCGTTTATCATTTTAGTTACTTGGAGAAACAAGATTTCAAGTACGTTTCAATGAGGCATAACTGGTGCATATTGTTGGGCGCTGGCTTTTTCATTTCAGTATTTTTCTGAATTCTTCTGTTTTTATCACTCTTACTTTGGGGAATTCAATGTTCTTCAAAACATCGAAATCTTTGTCATGATTGACGATATAATCAGCATTGGCGGCAATTGCACAGTCGCGCGGCGAACCGTCTACGAACTTGTCATCATCTTCATCTTTCAGAAGTTGAAACTGATAATATTTTGTGATAAAGTGAACATTACTCAAGTTTTCAATCACGCCCATCGTACTCTCACTAGCCTCACTTCCCATATGCTGTTCAATGATTTCAGCATATTCATTCAAAATGTCTGTGGTTACGCATAATACATATTCTTTATCAAGGAGTTTTTTGAATATCCAATGAAGTTTTGACCTTTCAGAAATGCTGACCAATAATACGTTAGTATCAAGAACTACTTTTTGCAAAATCTATCTTTTTGATTTTCTCATCTTTGTGTTAAGCATTTTATCTACATCTTCATCTGTCCATCCTTTTTTATCCCAAACTTTATTGGCTGATTGTATGGCCCTGTTAGCAAAATATTTAGCAATTGCTTCCTTAAATTCTTTTAGCTCTTCCTCGGTCAAATCGTGAGAAAAGGCTTTTAAAATTTCCAGTTGCATGTTAGACAAAGGCTGCTTTATTTCATTCATAATCGTTTCTCTTTCCTTCTAATTTACATATTTTTTCGCTTGTGCCCAACGACTAGCATATGGCCTGTGGCGATGTTCGAAGCCCTTCCCTTTCCATCCGTGACAAACTTAGCTAAGTGCCGAAAACCTTGTATTTAGCGCTCACCCGCCATAAGCTATATGCAATGTTGTGCTCTCGTCTTATTTATGTTCGGTTATACCTTCGTTACTTAATTCTACGAAACTACTTCTGTTCAAAGCATTCTTAATGATTAAAGTGTTGTTTCTGAATAGGTTAAATAACTGTCTATTTTTCAGATTTCCAGTTGTGATTAGGAATAACTTCTTCGGCTTCCCTAGAGTCATATGTGAGTGGTAAAAGTCAAAATCTTTGGTTACAACAATAAGGTTTTCACGATCAGCAAATTTGGTAATTTCCATGTCGGGGGTTTCATCCCCTTTTGGGAGTTCATCGACATGGATGGATTCCAATCCAAGCTGGTTCAGTACTTCACAAAGCTTTGCTGGAAGTTGAGCATCCACAATCAGCTTCATACTGAAATTTTAGTATAGCTCGAATACTTCGTTACTTTCGTTGCGTAGGCTAAACATGCTAAAATATCTTCTTCTTCCAGATTAGGGTAATCTTCCAATATTTCAGCATGAGTTGATCCGGCGGACAAAAGGTCGAGAATCAAATCTACAGTGTACCGCTTGTTCCTAATGGTGGGTTTCCCGTGACAAATTTCGGGGTTAACGGTGATTCTATTTATTAGTGGATTTTCCATATCTTAAAGTTACGAAATTTTCAATTGATCTGTTTCTCTCGATGGAGCACAACGTTTAGTATAAGAATAGTAGCCGACTGCGTGGTAATTTCCTGTCAAGTTACAAGAAAGTTGAAGCGAGCTACAACCCTTAAATTTACTACTAATTCGGCTATTATTTTTATACATTGTTACCTGCTGCCATTTTTTTCAGAAGTTTCTTTATATTCTTCTGTAAATGTGGTTTTTGTCAGTTCGAGGCTACCATTCCACAGGCTTTTTTGAAAAACTTTGTTGTAAGAATCAACTGAAGTTTTAACCACTTTTCCATCCGAGAAATAAATTCCCTTCAAGTCTTTGTACTTTTCAGAATAAGCAAGGTTTGCTAAATTTCTTCCTGCTTGAGCTGGTGTATGTATGTTGCTTTTTAATAGGGTCAAAGCAGGGAATACGTTTTTCCATAAAAATCGCATAACAGGTGAATAAGTTTTGGCAAGTCCTGTCCCTGGTGTCATTCCTGGGTCATAGGCATTTACCCTAATGTTTGTGTTTTTCAATCGCTCTTGTAATTCATAAGTGGTCATTATGTTACACAATTTTGATGTAGAATACCTTCTTTGCCCAACAAGGTTAGGTTTTTCGGAAGTTTCTTTTGGGAAAGCAAGCTCTTGAACACTGGTATAAATAGGTGGTTCTATTGGTGTTTTGAGTGCTGGGTCGTGTGTTTCGCTGGATGTGAATGTTATGTGTCCTTCATTTTTCACAAAGGGTAATAATTGCATAGTCAAGGCAAACGAACCAAGATGATTTACACCAAATGTCTGTTCAAATCCATCTGCCGTAAATTGTGTTTCGCCAATATTCTGTACTCCTGCATTATTTATCAAGATAGAAATGGAGTTGTTTTTTTCTTTGGCAAATGATTCAGAGAACTTTCTTATAGATTCTAAAGAAGCCAAATCTAATTCCAAGCATTTTAGGTTTTTATGACCTGTTTTGGTTTTTATTTTTTCTATTACTCCTTTTCCTGCTTTAATATTTCTGGCAGGAATGATAATTTGTTCGTTTTTGGCAATTTGAGCCATTTGTAAAGCACACTCAAAACCAATTCCACTGGTTGCTCCTGTAATAATTATTGAATCCATATTTTTTTTGTTTTCTATTAAAATGATGAAGCAAAGTTCAGCACTTCAAAAGCAAAAACTTTTGCCATTTGGCAAATAATGAATTCAGATGCTTTTTCGAATCCTGCTTAATGATGATTGCGTGATTCCTAAATAAGAAGCGAGATAGGAAAGCGGAATTCTGTTGGCTAAATTCGGAAACTTTTCTAAAAAACTAAGATACCTTGTTTTGGCATCTTCGGCTAACATTGGACTTAGTTTATTTACCTTTTCAACCAATGCTTTTTCTGTTATTTTATTGATAATGCCGTCCCACTGAATGATAGTGGCTGACAAATCGTTGAGTGATTCTGTAGAAAATACAAGTAGTGTACAATCTGTTACAGCCTGTACATATTCTGAAGAGGGGATTTTTTGATTAAAGCTGTTTATGTCCACTGCAAAATTGTTTTCATCAACAAAGTATTTGGTGATTTCATCCCCTTCGCTGTTATAGTAACATACCCGTAAAATACCTTCTTCAATAAAAGCTACTTGTTTTGGTATTTTTCCTGCTTCGGAAAAGTAATCGCCCTTTTTCAACTCCAATACCTGTGCTTTTCTCTTTATCAAGTCAATTTGCTGTTGATTTAGCTGCCCAAATTCCAACAGATAGTTTATTAATTTGTCCATAGTCACAAAGATTGTCATTGCATTTTATTCGGAATTTGTCAAATGGCAAAAAGGGTTGATTGATTTTGGTGTTGCTCCATTTGGACGGGTTTTCTGGTTGCAGGTAACGATTAGTATAACAAGCGTAGCCTGCCGATAGGCGGCTATGATTTGTTATACAGTGTTAGCCTCTGGCTTTTCATTTTTTAAAACGGGTTTCTATGTATTCAAGAAATTCTATCCGCCAAACATTATAGTCATGACCAGCGACAAATTCCTTAAAATCAACTTCTATGTCGTTTTCCTTCATGACTTCTAAAAACTCCAAATTATCATTAAATATACTTTCTTCATACCTCCCTGCTCCCATATAAAAACGAGGGTACTGTTCAAATTTAAATTCAATAGGTTTTAGGTATTGAAGAATTTCTTCTTTGGCTTCTGGATCTAATTCTTCTATTTTTTTCAAATCCTCCTCTGACAACAAGCTTAGCGGATTTTTAATATAATCGGCTGTTGAAAATGCTATAACTTCCTCAAATTTAGTAGGATTGTTAATTCCTTCATGCATGCAAAAAGCTGCTCCATTAGAAAACCCGAATAGATACCTTTCACCTTCCCAGTTTTCAATTTCAGTCTCAATTGTATTTACTACTTCTTCGTAGAAAAACTGTTGATGTCTTCTAAATAGCTCATTGTTACTACTGCCCTTTACGTATTCTTTATATCTATTCGATGAACTGGAATGTATACCGATTAATTTCACTGGTTTAATGCTATTAGTCGAGATCAAGCGGTCTATATAAGGCGCATAGCTATTAATAACTGAGCCATCTGTAAAATATATATGAGGAATTTTTGAGCTGACTTCCTTGGGTGTATACACCGTTATTTTCCTTTCTTCTTTTAAGAATTCACTTGTTATGCTTTTGGTAATCAGTGAGCCTGTAAGTTCCTCATTTTCTAAAAAACTGTCTTTCCTATTTTTGCCTATCCAAAGGAATTGGTCTCCTTTTTCAATTGCATCATTATTATTGAGTTTGATTAAAGTTTTGTTTGGCTCAAATTCAACCATATGCCCTAATGAGTCTGTTTTATGAATCACTATTTCATAGGTAAATATTGCTTCGTTAAGATTGGGTATTTCTAAAACACCTTTAAAGTCTCCAGTGACAGAATCCTGTTTTAAAACTTGAGAAAGCCCTTCAAACATTTTAAACTGCACAACATCTGCATCGCCAGTATAACTTATTGTCAGTTTTTCATTAACAGTACCCTGCTCTGTTCTATAGTCATTTGATTGACAAGAGACGCTTAAGATGACAAATAGTATTATGGAAAGAGGGTTCTTCATTTTTTTTGCTTGAGGCTAACGACCCTGCTAAAAGCAGGCGGGGATTAAAGCATTTTTCTTTCAGTTCAAACTAAGTTTGTTGTTTGCTTTTATGCTTCGTTTTAGCATTTTTAGCCCGCTTGCTTTTAGCTTTTGTTGGGCGTTCGTGTTTCATTTCAGCTATTTCCCGCTTTCTTTTCGCAATGAATTCACTCAATTTTTCTTCCTCCTCTTTCGTAAGCGGTTCGCTTTTTATTATAAAGTCAACTCCTTTTGGTTCTTTTATCAGTCCCATGGTCTTATGATTTAAAGTATTTATCTATCAATTTTTGAGCTGCAATCGAATCAATCACCATCAAATGGCCTCCAAAGTGATAAGCTCCTAATGTTTTAACGTAATGATCAATCAGTTTTGTTTTTGCCTGGAAAGAAACGAATCCTTGTCCTCCTCGCTGGAATGAAAGTTTACAAGCAAAAGCCACCAGATTTCCAGCTACTCCTTCATAAAGTTTATCTTTTCCAATATTGAAAGGAGCGTTTTCTAACAGATTCAGGTAAACATGATCAGGTTTAATCGTCAGACTGGTTAATCCTTGTATAATATGAGGATTGGAAATAATCGTAAGCTTGTAAACTTCTCTGTCGTTTTGGGCTATTTCAGACCTCCAATTGAAATTCCATCCTTTAGCTTTTGTAACCTCTTTCAATTCTTGTTTTTTCAGCAAAGCCACTTGGGTTTCAAAACTGTCTCCGCTAATACGATTGAGAATAGAATCCGTTAATCTATCTATTTCAAAGTCGAGTAGTCGATTTACTGATTTTGCCATAGATAAATGTATCACGAAATGTGCAATTCAAAAAGCTTTTCATTTTTTATTCATTCTTTTTACTACTTCCATCGCTAAAGCCTCAAAACTTGTCCTGTATGTCTCTATTTTGTAGCCCCTAGCAATAACCTCCAATATATCATCATGGAATAATAGCATATAATGTTTAGGTCTGACCATCTTGCCTCATCGTAGTATGGGTGAGTCTTGTGAATGCTTTTAAGTTCTTCAATCCACTTTGAATTCTCGACTATATGTGCCTCATACCCTTCAAGTCCTTTGTTCCAAAGCGGAAGTCCCCCGAAAACTTCATCATTGGCTATCCCAAATATGAAGTCTCCTCCGTCAAATTCCACTAGAGCTAATGGATACTGAGTTTCACTCGAGTTATCGATCATAGTTACATAAGTTCCATCCCAATGTGGGTCTGGCTCACTGATATGATATATCAAATAAATCTTATGTCCGTTTGAAAACACTTGTGGTATTGGTGCACCTGTGTCCCATTCAGGTTTCCATTCAATTACTCTTGCGTATTCTTCACTCAGTTTACCCGTCTGAGTCAATAAAGCCGAGTCTTTTGTCTTTTTACTGAATAGTCCCAAATTATTTCATTTTTTGCATGACGCCCAACAGTTTAGCTAAACTGCGTTTTAATGCAATTTAGGTTTTGTTGTAGCACGTTTAATCTATTTGTAATTCTTTTAACCTTGAACCTTTTATTAGAAGCCAAAGCATAAATACTAACTCGCCCATAGCGGTAAACATACTAAAGCTCGTATTGAGTTCAGGAAACAAAAACACTTTTAAATGACCAATAACGTATCCTATACCTGCAATGATCAATAACCATCCCATTATATTAGGGACATATCTCGCTTTAAGAACCAAAAAGCCGAGAAGAATAAGATATAATCCAAATAACACTAAACCGAAAAACCATTCGTATTTATATGATTTGATATAAAAAAGTACGAATTCTGAAATTTGTTCTGGAGAATTTATAAGAAAATAGGATTTCCCTTTTGTCAGAGTAAAAACCTTGATCAGATTAGTTACGGCTACAAGATACACCGCAGTGTATAGCAATCGAAACCAAGCCGTGAGTAATGATATGCTTTTATTTACGGGTTTTAAAAATACGTAAAGTGCCCAGGCTACAACAATATCGGCAACAATTGTGATAAAGATCAGAAAAATAGCAAGATTGAATATGAGTATATTATTTGTAATATTAGCTGCAGTTTCCGAGGCGCTATTTGGACTTACTAAGTCTGGGATTATTTTAAATTCAGCGAATGGAACCGTCAAAGTCATAATTAACAATCCAATTCCGGCTATTATGGCAGCTTTTGAAAGCGAGATATCTTTATTCATAGTGAAAATTAGTTAGTTATTAGTGTTATTGATATGCTTAAAATTGTCGTGTCAGTAAGATAAATTAATTCAGGAATTATTTTTTTAATGTGCTACAACGCCTAAATAAAAACCGTTTTCAATGGTTTTTATTTTTTGTTGTGTTTTCGTTTATTTTTTCCTTCAATTATCCCTTTTAATCTGTTGTCCAAATCTGACCCAAGGTAATAGTCATAGAAATACATCTCATTTCCATTTTCGCTTATTGTTTCATCTGCTTCGGATGTCAGAAAAAAAGAATTGGGTTCATTGTTTATAATTTTCTCAAAATTTGACCGCCAAGTTTTTTGCTTTGCTTCAGATACAATTTCTTCGGTTAGTCCTTTTGGCACATAAATCACATCTGAAACGCTATGTGCAGCCAATTCATAATACACCTCTTTAAACTCTTTTTTGTCTAAGATTTTTAAAAGTCCCGCTTGACCTGGGATAAATGAAAGGATTGATAACCATTTAGGTCCTGGCCAACCTGTCCAAAGCAATTCAAAGTTCTTGTTCGTCTTGATTCTATTATAGAAGTTTTTGTCTTGCCCACCTCCTCCATATAAGAGTAAATCAAAAGTTTCTAAGTCCAAAGAATCAGAAGCACTAATCTCATCTAACATTTGCTCATATTCCGAAACTTCTATGGTCTTGTACTTTTTCATTTTTTAATGAAACACAACGGGCCGCATGCAGCGGATGGCCCGGCTTTGTTTGCGTTTATCTTTCAATTATCAATTTTTGTGCTTGGAGCATAAAGCATCAAAGTGCTATTCAAACAGGGCTGACCGCTGCATGATGTTGGCAGTAATTTTCATTTGTTCAGGTTTTCCGTCCCGTGAATAAGTTTTCCAAATTTGTCACTTATGGTTTTAAACGAAGATTGGTCAACGACGGTGTAAACATAAGCGTCCCAACCAAGGTCAAGAAAAATTATTCTTTTGTTCATTAGTTCCAAGTCTTTGTCTACTGTTTTCAAAACGTCAATTATAAATTTGCCATCTCTTTGCTTTTCTTGGTCAACCCCGCTCTTTAATTTATTCAGATTAGTCCAGTCCGCCTTAATTTGTAGTTTATTTTCCAAAAAGTTTTCAATCTCTCTTTCGTTTTCTTCACCTCTCCAATCTGTCAGCCATAATTGTTCTTTGCTATCTCCGAAAACGTAAATTGCTTCAATAGCTTTTAATTTATCTAGTTCAAAGTTGTCATAGTTTTTTAAAAGCTCTTCATTTTCAGTAAGAAACCTTTTCTTGTCACTAATAAATGAATTAAAGAAGTTTTGAAATTCATTCTTATGGATAGGGAAAAGTAGTTGACCAAATTCAAGAAGCTCTATTTGATTAACAGAAAATGAACCGTTTTTTAAAGATTTTTCCTTTTTGTCAGTCAAAAATAGTTTTATGATTACGAAAGGAAATGAAATTATCAAATAAAGCAGGTGGAAAGGAAAAGTGACTATATCTAAAACTCTCTTTAACATCATTTCAGACCTAACTTTTTAATTACTGCCAACGGCTACCATAGCCGCTGGCGAGGGCATCGCCCGAAGCATAGCGGATATGGAGTGTTATGCCCTGTATTTTAATCATTCAAGCTCAAAATATTCTTTTATCCTGAGTATCAAATCTACATCTGTACCAAATCTGTATTCAATTTCACTGTCTTTTTCGGGACTTATTAATATCATCGCAAACTGCTCATTTTCCTCAATTTTAATTTCAGATTGATTACCAAGATTGATAGTTCGTGAGGTACTCTTTTCGTGTCCTATACCTTTTTTATCAAGATAAGCTATCACATTTGGTAGATAATAATCATAATCTGATTGTATTTCATGGTTATCTGTATCAGTGAACAAAATCACTTTTTCTGATTGATTTGAACATCCACTGATAAAACCTAGAAAAATGAGTAGTAATATTTTTTTCATTTCATATAGGGCATAACGGCTGATGCAGCGGCTGGCGAAGGCTTCAGCCAGAGCATAGCCGCTGAATATTGTTAGGCACTGGCTTTACTTTTTATTTGTTCAAATATGTCTGAAAGGAATAAGTCACCTTTTGGTTCAATCCCATATTCCTTTTTGATTTTTTCAATTGTCTCTTCATTGTCCAGGTCAAAGTCAACAAGACTACTATAATCTGAAATGAAGCAGTCGTAATAATTAATTCCGATTATTTTGTCGAAAAAGTCAACAGCGATTTCTTCATTCATTTCAATCCTGTCTGATTCGGCAAATTGTACTGGAACTTTAGTACCTGGCCGAGGTAGTTCGTTACTTTTAGCATATTCCTTTAGGTTATACCTTAAATTCTCAACTGCCTCTGGAATTGATCTTCCATGGGCCAATAAAGTTGACCAATTAGTAAATTGTGCTCCGTACTTAATATCGTCCTGTTCGGCATTTAGATTTTTCCAGGTTGTAAGTGGATAGTCTTCAAATTCCCATTCAGATTTAAGGAAAGAAAGTAAGTATTTATATGTCGCCTTTAATTGGTTCATTTTTTAGCTAGTGCCTAACGTTTTGCAGCTACCCGAAGGTGGCGATTTCGAAGCACTTCACTGTCAACCAAGCACAAACTTTGATATAAGCACAAAGCTTGATTTAACCACTGAACCGCCACTTTTGGGTAGGTGCTGTTAGCGGCTGTGGTTCCCTATTGCTATTCAACTGCTTCCAAAAATTCATCGTCCAATGGCGAAATTGAAGGTCCGAAATAGTTTGTGAGATTTCCTTTCTCGTCAATCACATATTTACTAAAATTCCAATCTGGTTGATGGTTATTCCAACCATTTGCTTTGCTGTCCGTAAGCCATTTATAAAGTGGTTGTTGTTCCTCGTTTTTTATTACCACTCCTTTTTTTGCTATTGGAAATGATACACCATAATTCACCTTGCAAAATTGTGAAATTTCGTTATCATTGCTTTTTTCCTGTTCCATAAAGTCGTTGGCAGGAAAAGCAATTATAGCCAATTTGTCGCCTAATTTTTCGTGTAGTTTTTGTAATTCGGCATATTGTCCTGTGTAACCACAATTTGAAGCAGTATTTACAATCAAAACTTTCTTTCCCGAATAGGCAGAAAAGTCAATTGGTTTTCCATTGTTCAATGTTGCCTTTTGTTCGTAGAAAGGAACTGTTGGTGCCGTTTTACTTTCATTGTTTAAAACCGTGCCGTTTTTGCCAATTTTAGCCGCTATGCGAGTAAACGGATAAAGAAAACGCAATGCTTTTTGTTTGAACGTTGCCATAATCTGTTTGTTTTTATTGTTGAACCTTATGAGTATATTCTCTATCTAATTTTTAAGTTCATAAAATTATCTATTGCGTATGTGCTTGACCCGTCACTATCCTATTATGAAACTTCGTTCGCTAAATGCAGGAATTGTTGGCTCAGCTTCGTAGAAATATTTGATTTCATCACTGCTGTCCGTAAGCCCTAAGCTGTATAGCAAAGGCACGTAGTGGTCGGGGGTGGGGGCGGCTAACTTACCCAACTTATGACTGTTTTGGTAATTAATGAGATTGGCAAAGTTTCGTGCATTAATTTGTTGTTTGAGCCAAGCATCATATTCCGCTTCCCAACCGTAAAGGGTCATATCATTTTTTCGCATTTTTTGTCCTGCCAACTGCAAGTTATGGATAAGCGCACCGCTGCCTATTATTAGCACCCCTTTGTTACGCAAAGATTTTAATTGTTTGCCCAACTCATAATGGTATTCGGGTTTGGCGTAATAGTCAATGCTCAGCTGGAAAACAGGAATATTGGCATCGGGAAATAAGTGCATCAGCATTGGCCATGCACCGTGGTCTAATCCCCAATCGGTTGTTTCCGAAACGGAAGGAACGATTTTCTTTACTTCGCGGGCAATATCAGGCGAGCCTTTGGCTTTGTAATATACCTTGTAGTATTCTTCGGGAAAACCATAATAATCGTAAATCTGTTTTTGTTCGGGCGATATGTTTACGAACGTGCCTTTTGTGCACCAATGGGCTGATACAACCAACGCAGCTTTTACTTCATGACTCTTTTGCAGGGTAATTCCTAAATCATAAAGCTTTTGCCAAAATGCTCGTTCACTTCTTGAAACTGGAATATCCATTGGGTTTCCATGAGAGGTAAACAGCACAGGCATTTTTTTACCTTGTGAAGGAAGTGCGTCAGTAAAATTTTTAAAACTGCTTAATGTTCCCATTGCGGTTAAAGCTAAAATTGATTGAAGAAATTCTTTGCGTTCCATAGTGATTTATGCTTTGGGTTGAATAGGCGCTTTTTTATATCTACCCCATGCTATGAAAACTGCGATTGCTCCTAAAATCAAATTAATACCTAATGCTTGATATTCGGCATTGGATATATGATATATAAAAGCCAATACCATAATAATAAAAAGACCCAAAGCTGCCAATGGCGTAAAAATTGGTTTAATGCGCAACAAGGCAGGCAGTAAAAGCCCGATACCGCCAAGCAATTCAGAAATACCAATGAACCTGACCATGCCTGCAGAAAAGTCATTTACCCAAGTCATTGATTGACTAAGCTCTTCAATGGGTTGTGTTGCTTTCATGATTCCTGCCATTAAAAACATGGCTGCCAGTAATACCTGTGCCACCCACAAGGCAATATTCAGGGTTTTATTGTTCTTCTTTTCCATTTATTTACTTTTTGAATTTAGATAAAAGATATTCTTGGACAGTGGTTGGTTTACGACTAAGCAATTGTGTTAAATCAGTGGTAGAAATATTCATAGTATCGGCTGCAAAAGCAACTGCAAATGCTGTAAACATACGTGCGTAATCCTCCGGAACCCCATGTTGCATTAAGGTTTGCTGATAAACTTCTGGTTCGGGAGAAACATAGTTGATCGCAACTCCGGTAACTTCAGAAATGTGCTTCGCAATTTCCCCAAACGATACAGGTTGTTCGATACCGATGTTGTAAGTTTTATTTTCGTGTCCGCCTGTAGTTAAAACATTAGCAAGCGCTTCTGCAATTTCGTTTCGCAATACAAAATTTATTTTTCCCTCACCTGCCGGAACAAAAATGGTTTTGGTTTCCAATATCTGTTCCCCCACATAATCCATCAACATATCCATATAAAAACCGTTTGCAAAAATGGTATAGGTAATTTCGGATTCTTTAAGGTATTTTTCTGTTTTCACATGATCTTCGGCTATAAACCACAGCGGAGATGTTGGGTCTTCATGGGTTCTCATAAAACCTGTGTAGATGATATGCTTCACACCATTTTCTTTAGCAGCTTTGATTGCATTGATGTGCTGCACCGCTCTGCTTTTGGTCATTTCGCTGGAAGAAATCAGAAGCATAGTTTCTACGCCTTGCATTGCAGTGCGTAAGGAATCAAAATCATCATAGTTGCCTATTTTGACATCTATACCTTTAGATTTTAATTCTGCTGCCTTCGCTTCATCTCTTGCCAATGCTGAAATTTGTTTTGCTGCAATTCCTTTTTGAAGCAAAAAGTTAATAGTTGATTTTCCTAATTGTCCTGTTGCTCCTGTGATGAATACTTTGCTCATAATTTTTTTATTTTTTTAGTGAAACATTTTTTTAACCGGACAAAGATACTACTTTTGCTATACTTTAGTAACTACTATACCATAATATATCGCTATACTTTGGTATAGCATAAGTAAATAAAAAATAAAATGAGCAGAATATCAGAATTAGTTAAGGTAAAGAAATGTTCGGGAGAGTTTGTTTTAGCCGTAAACGACACGATGAACGTTTTAAATGGCAAATGGAAACTGCCCATTATAGGTTCTTTGCTCTATGGTAAAAAACGCTTCAAGGAATTGGAAAGGGAAATTCCTAAAATCACGCCCCGTATGCTTTCCAAAGAGCTGAAAGACCTGGAAGTTAATAGCATAGTAACCCGCACTGTTTATAATACCACTCCTGTTACTATAGAGTATGAATTGACGAAATCGGGAAATTCGCTCAATACGGTTTTGGATGCTATGATAGGATGGGGCTTGCAACACCGCAAAATGGTAATCGGAAAAAAGGAGAAGGTTGCTGAAACTGTCAGAGTTTAACAAAGTGGTGGACTTTTTTTAAATTTTTTTACTGTGTCGGCAGGTCGTGTATTTGTCTGTCAGAGGTCGGTCGGTTGGGTATTGCGGTTTCGTCCTACCATTGCCGCTAACGAATGTATAGACGCATTGCGTCTATTTCTATTATATTTGAATATACTTTGTTGAAAGAAATATATAACTTTTTAGTAAATATATTATATTATTTCTATTCATATCAATACAATTTTACGATTTATCTTTAAATATAGACAAATTATCCAAAGTGGCTATGTATGTTTCTTAAAGTCTTTGTGCTCACATGCGTGTAAATCTCCGTGCTCTTGCTACTTTCATGCCCAAGCAACACCTGAATATACCGCAAATCAGTGCCCGACTCCAGCAAATGAGTAGCAAAAGAGTGCCTGAGTGTGTGCATGGTTACTTTTTTATCAATGCCTGCCCGCTGGCATGCCTTGCGGAATACCTCCTGGGCCGATCGCACTGAGTATTTCCCTCCATCCATACCCTCAAACACATACTCCCGTGGCTCATACAATGCAAAATAATCCTTCAAAATAGAAACTACCTGCCTGGAAAGCAAGCTTACCCGGTCTTTTTTACCTTTACCTCCCCGTATATTCACCTGCATTCGCTCTTCGTCAATATCTTTCTTTTTGAGGTGCAGGGCTTCGCTTATGCGCAATCCGGCAGAATAGATCACCATGAGCAAGCACTTGTGTTTGAGGTTATCTACGGCAAGTAGTATCCGCCCCACTTCTTCTTCGCTCAATACTACGGGCAATTTTTGCTCTTTTCGGGGCCTTTCTATAAAATAAAACTTCCGCCTGCCCTGCAAAACCTTCTCATAATAAAACTTTATGGAATTTATGGCCTGGTTCTGATACGAAACGGATACCTGCCGCTCGTCTACCAGGTAGCGCAGGTAGGCCAGTATGTCTTTCTCAGTAATTTCCTTGGGGTCAAGGTTGTAATAGTAGTTTATAAATTCTTCAAACAAGTCGGTATAAGTGCGGATGGTGCTTTGGCTGTATCGCTTTATGCGCAATTGCTCTGTATAACTGCCGGGTGCACGACGATAATTTGGTACGTCTTCCGGCCTGGGGCGGGGTTTTCCGGTTGTTTTAGGTAGTTCTTGTAAGTATTCTGCCTTCCAGTTAATCTTTTCGGCAAAAGCTTCCAACTCCATCCTTATTTTTTCAGTATCGGGTACCGTCCACCAGCGATTGCCCGCATCGTACACCGGATAAGGTAGCGATTTGATAAATACTATGAGGGGTTTATGGTACCGGAAAATCAACCGCAACCGCCCCTCATGGGTAGGCTGAATGGAAAGTGTATTTTTAGGAGGCACAAACGCATTTGTTGTGGTGCGTTCTGCTGCAATAGGCTCGTTTTCAAATAGTCTTTCGCCAAAGTACTTCCTTATGGCCACAAGATTGGCCGTATTGGATGTAATTTCCCACCGAAATGTATGCTGGTTCCACCGTGCATACTTCAATGACCTGACAAAAGCCACATCATTTTCCTCTTTCTTCATGGTGAGCAACAGCTTTTTGGGCAATACCGTAAGGTATACCCGCTCATTATGTTCACCCTGATTTGCCACAGTTGGGGGGTGTTCAGGGGTTACCGTGGGCGTATTTTCCAACACCGGGGTTTCCAGGATTTGTATTTCAGGAAACAGCTTTTTTAGCTTTTCTACAGTTTCAGGAGTATCTGGCACATGCCAGCACCTGAGGGATTGGCTCCACTTACGGTGGGGTATGCTTTTGATACGGGCAATCCGGTTGGCCTGGTATTTAAAATCTATCCTCAGCCTGGCTTCTCCCCTGTGCAAAACCTTCTGATAAGTTATACTCTTTTGATCTTCTGCCATACGAAAACACGAATATTCCAGTCAGTATAGCGTCTATATACATATAAAGATATAGACGCTACTGTGGTTGAGTAATTTCCTTAACTGTTCTTTGTGAGATTAGAATAAAATAAAAGCACATATCAACGCACTACCAGCCCCAGGGCTTCCAACTGTTGTGGGTTTTTGGCAAAGGCATAGCGGGCAGCCCGCAGGAAGTCTGTCATCCACACGTGCAATGCCTCCAGGGCGGCATCCCTTGCTTCTTTTGATTGCTGGGCTTTGCTTTTGCAGGCATTTTGCTGCACACGGGCAGCCGCTACCGCCTCTACACTGGCGCCTGCCTGCTCCAGCTCTTCCCGGGTTACGCCCCGCCTTTCCAAATCTGCGGCTACCAGGTCAAGGTTCTGGTAAAATGCCCGTGCCTGGCTTATCCATCCTGTAAACGTGCGGATTCGGGGGCCATTTAACTGTAACAGCAGGTAACGGTCGCGGTCACGGGGCACTACCATGCGGGCCAGTTGCAGGTGTTCCATATACTGGTTATAAGCCTCGCTCCTGGCCGCATGCAGGTGGTCGGTGGACTGGCGTTGCTTGCCGTACTTTGCTTTGTAAGCATTCTGTATACCAAAGGCATCCTGGCACAGGGCTTTTCCTTTGTTCATTTCTTTGTTATCATACCCTAATGGTTTCAGGGCTTTCATAATCTCTGTATCATTCAATGCCCCTTCAATGGCTGTCCATGAACGTTGTAGTTGGTCATTAATGCTTTGATTTCCCATCTTTTTCTTTTTTTCGTTAAATACAATATTTTACCTGGCCCTGCTGCTTCTTCACAAAGCATTGATTTATCGGGCAACTTTTAAAAATATGGGTTTCTTTTTTTGAAAAACAGGTAGTAGAACAGAAAAACTTAGGTAGGTACTTTTTATGTAATGAATTACTAAGGAATATTAAGGAGGAATTACTACTTGTAATACAACATGCTCTTTCGGTCAGCCCCAACATTTGCTGTGTACTGCTACACGCTACTTCGTCTGTGCCGGACATAGCCATTGTAACACTACATTCTTATGCGTCTGCCACAGGCATACACCTTGTAACGTTACATCCTCCTGCGTCCGTGCCAGACATAGCCATTGTAACACTACATCTTCTTCCGTCCAGCCCGGATATGCATATTGCAACGCCACACTGTACTTCATCTATTAGAAATAGAAAAACGAGATCAATTTTGCCAGATGAGCGCAGCGAATTCCGGTGGCCGGCATTCCGGTGGCCGGCACTCCGGTGGCCGGCATCTCCTACTATGAAGCGGGAGGCCCCGGAATTAGCCAGCCCTGAGGCCTGCACTCATCCGGGGAGAACGCTATTATGATTAATATTTTTAATGTTCTACCTCTGTTTCAAATCTTCCAACACACGCCGGGCAGCATGGTAGCCACACATGCCGTGTACGCCACCACCGGGCGGGGTAGCCGATGAACAAATGTATATCCCCTTTTGGGGCGTGGTGTAGGGCGACCAACGAATGGCCGGGCGGGTAAACAACTGGCTGAGGGTGGCTGCCCCGCCTATAATATCCCCGCCAATGTAGTTGGCATTGTACTGGTTTACTTCGGCTGTGTTCATGGTATGCCGGGCCAGTATGGTATCTTTAAACCCCGGGGCAAAGCGTTCCATCTGCTGTTCTATGCGTTCGGTCATGTCTACCGCAGAGCTGTTGGGCACGTGGCAATAGGCCCAGGCGGTATGCTGCCCTTCGGGGGCGCGGCTGGCATCAAAGGGGGTTTGGTGTACCAGCAACACATACGGCTTTTCGGCATGTTTGCCCTGCCAGGGCAGCTTTTCGGCATGGGCAATTTCTTCAAAGGTTCCGCCCAGGTGTATGGTAGCGGCTTTCAGGCAGTCTTTGGCTTTGTAGGGAATGGATTCGCTCAAGGCCCAGTCTATTTTGAAAATGCCCGGGCCATACTTGTAGTTTTCCAGTTGTTTACGGTATAAAGAAGGAAATGCCAAGCCATCAAGCTGAAGCAGTTGGCGGGGAGTAATATCAAAAAGCACAGTCTTGTTTTCCGGAATATCGCTCATTGCCTGCACTTCCAGGCCGGTTTGTATGCTGCCTCCCAGGCTTTGGTAGTATTTGGACATGGCATTGGCCAGTTGTTGCGCCCCTCCTTTGGGAAAGGGCCAGCCTACTTTATGCCCCAGCGCACCCAGCACCAGAGCAATACCGGAAGACACCAGTTTATCCAAAGGAAGTATGGAATGCCCGGCAATGCCCGCAAAAAATCCCCGGCTGTATGGGTCTTTTAAGTAACGAAAGGCAATACTTTTTGCAGACTGCACAGCCTTCAGCCCAAAAGAAGCAAACTTTATTGGATACCGTGGCAAGCCCAAGGGCCCCAGAAAATCAGGAGCTATTTTATCCCAGTTGTCTACAATGGGTTGCATCAGTTCTTTGTAAGCCTGAGCACCTTCCCCAAACTGTTGGGCGGTTTCTTCAATAGATTTTTTGAGTAAAATAGCCCTTCCGTCATCAAAGGGGTGGGCTACGGCTGCTTCGGGGTACACCCACTCGAGGCCAAACTCATGCAGGGGCAATGTCTGTAAAAAAGGAGACCCTACCCCAAAAGGGTGAATGGCCGAACAAATGTCATGCACAAAGCCGGGAAGGGTAAGCTCAGCAGAGCGCATACCGCCGCCTATGGTGGGCTTACTTTCTACAATGAGGGTAGTAAGCCCGGCCTGTTGTAATACAATCCCCGCTGCCAGTCCATTGGGGCCCGAACCTACTATTACCGCATCGTATTTTGCCATAAATTTTTAATTCCGAAATCTGAAGCTCAAAATACTAAACAAACCTTAAATCTAAAGTTCAAAATCAGAAATAATCTTAGAAAAAAAATAAACCCAAAACACAAAAAATAGGTTCAAGGCATTAATTTCTAAACCCTAATCGGATTGAAGTAATAATACCAAAATGCAAATGTCCAAGAAATTAAACTTTTTTGACATTTTGATATTAAGATTTTAGCATTGTCGCTTCGGCGATCCGATTTGGTTTTAGAAATTAGGATTTCGGATTTTCTTCGGTCTTCCGACTCCTGTCTAAATCAACTCCATTTGTTCTTCGGAGATTTCCATGTTGTGGTATACCTTGGCTACATCGTCGTCGTCTTCCAGGGCTTCTATGAGTTTCATTACTTTTACAACAGCTTCATTGTCCAGCTCTACCATCGTAGTAGGGATGCGCTGGAGTTCGGCAGTTTCGGTCTCCAGGTTCATTGCATCCAGCTTGTTTTGCAGGCTGCCAAAGTCTTCCATTGCCCCGGTGATGTGTACATACCCTTCCTCAAATTCCACATCCTCGGCCCCGGCGTCTATGAGTTCCAGTACAAATTCGTCCTGGTCTATGCCTTCCGGTGCTTTCAGGATGAACACACTTTTCCGGTCAAAAAGGAATTCTACTTCCCCGTTTTTGCCCAGGTTGCCGCCGTATTTAGAGAAAATAGCCCGTACGTTTGATACGGTGCGGTTGAGGTTATCAGTGGTACACTCCAAAAATACAGCCACGCCATGGGGGGCGTATCCTTCGTAGGTAAGGTCTATATAATCTGCTGCATCGGCCCCCGAACCTTTGTTGATGGCCCGCTCAATGGTATCCTTGGGCATGTTGGCCCCTTTGGCATTTTGTATGGCCAGCCTCAGGCGGGGATTGCCATCAGGATCAGGTCCGCCTTCTTTAGAAGCTACGGTAAGTTCTTTGATGAATTTGGTAAAAATCTTTGCTCGCTTGGCATCCTGCGCCCCTTTCCGGCGCTTAATATTTGCCCATTTACTATGTCCTGCCATTCTGTTTTATTTTAGGTTTTTTATTTTTTTGTTGCTGTCGCCCCCAAGGTCTGTGTCCTCACCGACCTGATGCCTGTGGTTTCTTGATACATAGCAAAGATAATAAGTTGTATAGGAAAACAATACAACAGGGTTATGATAATGAATGGGGCATGACAACGGTGCTGTGATAATGTGGAAGTGGCATTTGTAAAGTAAGGTTCTGGTTTGTGAGGACACAAACCAGGGGATAGACGAGTAAAAACGGCTCAGAGGGCCGTTCTACTGTTATAAGGGTTTGTTGGTATGGAAATAAATCCAATCCAAGCCGAAGGAGGCTCGTCCCTCATCTTCATTTCCTTTTATTACGAAGTAAAGGTCATGCAATCCGTTTGTGGGTACTACGTCTGTGGTTACTTCACTAAAGTTTCTTCTTCCGCCTGTAGGGCTTAGCTGTACCTCACTTACCTTGGGGCCATCGGGGGCATCTAAATGCAAGGCAATGGTAATGTCACTTCCGCCCAGGGCTGCGTTGTAGGTGAGGGAAGCTATTTGCGAAAGGTCAATGTCATTGAATACCAGGTACGCCGTTGCATTTCCCTGTACCCTGCCACCCACATAAGCAAAACTGCCTCCTTGTGGGCGTTGGCGTTGCACACCTTTGAAGTCTTCATAATCTTCTGCTTCTACCTTGGGGTGCCTCAGCCGCACGGTCTTGCGGGCAGAGAGGGCCGGCATGCTATTTCCTCCTTTGTCCTTGTAAGTAGCCGACAGAATGTACGTACCTTCCTCTCCCCCACTCTTATGCTTGTTAAGAGGCAATACGCCTTTTATATCCAAAGCAGCGCCCTGTGCTTCGCCCAATGACAAAATGTACCGCACCATTTCAGAAGTTTCTTCCATTGTATGCTGTGGGTGGGCGGCCATCAGGCTGTGTCCCCAGTTGCCATTGCCCCCGGTAATGATTTTATCGCCCAGGTACGCTACATTTTTGTCATCAGCATCGTACCGTTCGGCTATTTGCATATAGCTGGGCCCTACCGAAGCTTTGTTCATGGAGTGGCACGATTTACAATCGCTTTCATCCATCAGGTTTTTGCCGTTGGCATAGGGCGTAACATAGGCATTGGGCCCCAACAGGGCCAGGTCTTTACCTTGTGGTAGGTAATTGAACTGTAGTTTCACTGCTTCCGGGTCAATGCCGTTGTTCAGCTTACCATCTTCTTTGTCTTCCACCACCACCTCATACCGCAGGGTTTCGTTGTCATAGAAGAAAGATTGGTTTCCGTCAAAGGCAAAGGTGATTTGGGGTGGTTCGTTGCCTACTTTTATCTTTACCGTAGCTGTGGCACTGCTGCCTTTGTCGTCGGTTACGGTTAATTTTGGGGTATAAACTCCAGGTTCTGTAAAAGTAAAAGTAGCTTCTGCCCCGCTTGCCTGTGTTTCTTCTTCTGTAAACATCCAGGCAAATTGCAAGCTATCCCCTTCGTCAAAATCGTAAGAGCTGGCAGCGGAGAAATTCACTTCCACAGGTACGCCTCCGGCTGTTTTGTCTACTGCTATTTGCGGCACAGGTGCCCGATTGCTTTCGGCATATTCTATTTTTACCAGGCGGGCTTCGTCATTGTTGGCAAAGTAGTTGGCACCGTATTCCAGCAAGTACATGGCCCCGTCAGGCCCAAACTCCATATCAATGGGTTTTGACAAAGGCATATCGGACATGAAGGGTTCTATCTTTATGGGGTGATGGTTTTCGTCAAAGCTCACCACTTTTATCCAGCTTCTGGCCCATTCATAAATGAACAGTTTACCATCATAATAAGAAGGAAACTTCACCGATGATTGCGGGTAGCGGTCGGCATAATATACTGGCCCTGCCATGGCTGAGCGTGAACCTTTGCCCAACTCGGGCCACAATTCCGATTCCCCATAAGGATACCATATCATGGGCAATTGTGCCGGGGGTAAATTCTGGCTGCCATAGTTGTTGGGGGAATCATTGATAGGGTTTTCCGGGTCAAAATATTCGCCGGGCGTATTGGTTACAAAGTCAAAGTCGGGATAGGCTTTGTTATCGCCTACAAAATAGGGCCACCCAAAGTTGCCTGCCTGCCTTGCCTGGTTCCACTCGTCATAACTCTGCGGGCCTTGTTCACTATCTGTGCCTGAATCTGGCCCCACATCGCCCCAGTACAAATAGCCTGTTTTATGATCGATTGAAATACGGAAAGGGTTACGGCAGCCCATTGTATAAATTTCAGGCCGCCCCTGCGAACCATCTTTTGGGAAAAGGTTGCCCTCCGGTATGCTGTATGTACCATCGGTAGTCACTTTGATTCTGAGCACCTTGCCCCGTAAATCGTGCGTATTACCCGATGACTTTTGGGCATCAAAAGGGCCGCGACCGGGACGTTCATCTATGGGCGTATATCCGTTAGATTCTTTAGAGCTGGTATTGTCTCCGGTAGAAAGATACAATAAGCCATCAGGCCCAAATTGCACGGAGCCGCCTGAGTGGCAGCAGGTTTCACGCTGTACGGGCACGTCCAGTATCTTTTTCTCAGAAGCCATGATGAGGCTATCACCCGCTAAAAAGAAACGGGAAAGGCGTTGCACTGAATCTACCCCGGCAGGTGAGTAATAAATGAATAACCTATTGTTTAGTTGAAAACCCGGGTCCAGGGCAATGCCCAGCATGCCATCTTCATAATTTCCTTCAGTGCATACATCAAACTGTGCCAGTAACTTGGTGCTGTTTGTGGCAGGGTCATACAATTTTACAGGCCCTCTGCGCTCAATATAAATCACCCGCCCGTCGGGGAGAATGTCCATCTCCATGGGTTCGTTCATGGCATTGTCCAGCACCTTGCGGGTAAAGCGGCTGTTTTCCGGCACAGATGGTGTTTTTGCATTTTTGTAATTGACCTTATTCTCGCCAATGGCAAAAGAAAGGCAATGCCCCAACTCGGGTAGTTGGTCTGAGGATAAAAAGCAGAGCCTTCCACCGTCAAACTCATAATTGCCTGAGAGGGCAGTAGATGCTTCAGGTTTGCTAGTGGCATTTACCTGCTTAATTTCCATTTCATCATGCCCTTTTTCGCTGGTTTGTGCCAGAAAGTCATTGTACCAGGGCCAGTTAAAGCGAGAATGCAGATCGGTGCCAATACCTATCAAACCGCCTCCGGCTTGTACGTACCGCTCCAGGCTGGTTTGCTGCTTGTAGTCCAGGGCTGTTCCGGGTATTTCCAGCAGGGCAACAGCACTGTAAGGCTGCAAGTGCTTATCATTGAGTTGTTCCAGGGATGAAAGCGTATCTATCTTGATGCCTTCGTCAGTACCTGTCTTTATAATTTCAGTAATCTTCTGAGAAATGTCAGGGGAACCGGCTGGGTAAAATACCAGGATTTGTTTTTCTCTCACTCCCCCACAGGCTGCCAGCAATACCAACAGCAAAGGAAATAGTTTGTTCATGGATGGGTGTATTAAGACGGAAGACCGAAGTTTTCTTCCGTCTTCGGTCTATTTAAACTTCTCTATTTCAGTTTTAATTCTTTCAAAAATATCATCAATACTGCCAACGCCGTTTACTGCGGAATATTTGCCTTGCTTCTTGTAAAATTCAGCTACGGGCAGGGTTTCTTTTTTGTATACAGCCAGGCGGGTATTTATTTTCTCTTCGTTTTGGTCGTCAGAGCGGCCTGATACTTTGCCTCTTTCCAGGAGGCGTGTTATCAGTTCTTCATCAGGTACTTCCAGGGCAATCATGCAGGTGATGGAGGAACTTTTACTTTCCAGAAAAACATCCAGTGCTTCGGCCTGAGGAATGGTGCGGGGGAAGCCGTCGAAGATGATCCCACCTGCTTTGTTACTTTCTTTCAGCCGGTGGTCTACCATATCAATGACCAGTTTGTCGGGCACCAGTTGGCCTCCGTCAATATATTCTTTGGCTTTTTTACCCAGTTCCGTGCCTTCTCCCATGTGTTTCCGGAAGAGGTCACCGGTTGAGATATGGGTTAGGTCGTAATGATCTATTATCTTTTGGCTTTGGGTTCCCTTTCCTGCGCCGGGAGGGCCGAACAGTACTATATTCAACATGCTCATCAATTTAATTAATACTCAGAATAAGAAACTTTCAAATTACGCAAAAATAATTTAGGGGTGCTAATTTTTTAGTTGATAGATGTCTTTCAGATTGCGCCCATATCCGTCGTAATCCAGCCCATAGCCTACTACAAAGTGGTTAGGGATTTCCCTGCCTACATATTTGAGGTTGAGCGGAAACTTCGTCATTTCCGGTTTATGCAAAAGGGTAGCAATGGCTACTGAAGCCGGGTTTCTTTCATCCAGTGCTTCCAGTGCATGGTGCAATGTTTGTCCGGTATCCACAATATCTTCTACGATGATGATGTGCCTGCCTTCGATATTTTCCTGCAAGCCAATGAGGTTTTCAATGTTTCCGGTACTTTGGGTGCCTTTGTACGATTTCAGTTTTACAAAAGATAATTCTATAGGAATAGTTATCTGTTTCATCAGGTCGGCGGCAAACATAAATGCCCCGTTCAGCACTGGCAAAATCATTGGGTGAAGGCCATCATAATCCTGATTGATTTTTTGGCCAATGTTATGTACGGCTTCCTGAATGGTAGTTTCCCGGATGAAGGGCTTGAATGTTTTGTCTTTTATGGTCATGGAGTGGATGAGTTGGCAAGCTTAGAAAAGTTTAAGTTTGAATATAATCGCTTGTATTGTTTGTTATTTTAAACTAGGCCTCTGTTTGCTCGTTACTTTTTGTCTTGACCGCGGCGGCGGACCGCACAAAAAATTCAATCGGGCCGCCGAAGCGGAAAGTTCAATGCGGGGCATCCCATGCAGGGCATCCCATGCTTCCTCGCACAAAACCCAACGCACGCCCGCTAAACTTTCAGGCGGGGCCTCCCAGGCCATCGCTCTGAAAATCAAAGATTTTAAAAAACACAAACACACCCTTACAACTTTCGCATAAGTTCCTGATACAGCATCAGCATGCAGGCAATGTCGTATTTGTGTACGATTTCATCGGGAGAATGTACGTTGTCTTCAGGCGCACCGATAAAACACCAGTCGAACGGATAGGGTGCTGCTTGCAGTTCGCGGGCATCGCTGGAACCGTTCGCTTCTACTTCCAGCTGAAAAGCAATATCTGCCTCCCGGGCAATACGGATGATTTTTTCTACAAATGAACGGCGTGGAATGCCCCGGTCGCGCATGGAAATGGCCACGCCTTCCCCGGGATGTACGCCATCGGTTACCCAAGTGATGTCTGACACCAAAAATTGTGTAACCCCAAAGTTTTCATAAATATATTTTGACAGGTAAGGCACAGAACCGCCCCCATGTTCTTCCCAGCAACTGAAAGCGATTACGCCATTCTCGAGGGTTTCAGCCAATTTCAAGGCATTGTACACGCCCAGGCGGTTATCCAGATAGCACGATTGTACATAATCTTCCGTTTCCCTGAAGTTGCATTCAAACACAAGGTCGGTGCCCCGCTCAATGGAACGGCCAAATTTATAAGAAAGGTTATGATTGTCATCTACCTGCAATTCACAAGCGATGGGGCCTAAACTGTCTTTTCCCACTAAACGATAGCCACCCTGAGCGTCGGGACCACCAATGGGAATCAGTTGGTTTTCGTACCGTACGGTAAAACCAATACTGTCCATATGGGCAAAAACAGCAGTACGGGGTTTGCCAAATTTCAGAATCAGACAATCCTGAAAACCATCTCCTTGCATAATTTCAGGTTGCACTTTCCATATTTTCTGATGTTTTTGCACATAATCCATCAGAAAGTTTTTCATTTCCACCTCATTTCCGGATGGGGCATGTACCTCACAAAGGTTTTTCAATAGCTGCATCATTCCCAAATATTACCGCTTATGCTTGTTGCGAAGAAAAGGCAAATATAGGGAAAAGGGAAAGGATTTTGCACGCCTGGACAAAAAGGCAATAAAAAAGCCCGCACTTATGAAAGCACGGGCTTTTTACTATTTTTTAAAACTTTATTTAAGCTTCAGGTTCTTCTTCAGCATTCAATTTTCCAATGGCTTTGTCTACCAGATACTGACCATGCCCATCTTCGCCAATGATGTCAAAAAGTTCCAGGCAGCGGCGGGCGGTGTTTTCTTCTTCCAGTTGTTCTTCAAGAAACCAGCGCAGGAAATTGGCTGTAGTGTAGTCTTTGTGCTTATGGCACTGGTCTACAATTTGGTTGATAGACTGCGTAACGTCTATTTCCTGCTCTAAAGATTGCTCAAAGATGCTTCTGAAAGAATCATAGTCAACGGGCAAGCCGGCTACTTCAGGTGAAATGGCTGTCCCCCCTGCTTCATTGATGTACCTGAAAATTCTCATCATGTGCCCTCGCTCTTCGTCTGACTGGTTATAGAAAAACTCGGCAGCATTTTGAAAACCACCGCGGTCGCACCAGGAAGCCATAGAGAGATAGATTGCCGATGATTTGGCTTCCATCTGGATCTGCTCATTCAGTAATCGTTCAATATCTTCAGAAAGTGATGTTTTTAATCTTACAATATCTTTCATGTTTTTAATGCTTTTTAGGGTTTTACTATCTTATTACCTACTGCAAAATATACAAACTTGTTGCTAAAAGCATACAATTTTGCCTGAATAATCACAATTCGTAATCAGTCTAAATTTAACTGGAAAGCCAATAATTATTAAACGGTTGTAAAATTACATTTTGGACCGGATGCGTTATATGTGTCTTCGTGAATTGAAAAGAGAAGGAAAAAAGCATAATAAAAGTGTCCGCCACTTCTTGCAAAACGGCACAAGAAGTGGCGGACACCTCGAAATTTTTTAGAAAGTCGCCTTTCTAACCTCGGATTAAAAATAAGGTTTGTGCAATCGCTCGTGGATGATGCTGTTCAGTTCCAGCATAACACGGGTACCTGCCAAAAGTTCTTTTAATTGAATAACCTGTGACAAGGTAAGTGCATAGCAATGATTGCAACCGTGGGGCGTTATAATCTCTACATCAGATGAATTTTCTACATTACTGGCCATGGCATGAAGATCTACATTATCTACCATGCGTTTGAGGCAAAAAAAGCAAGGCACATTGACTTCTGTTTTTTTACCATCAAATTCTAAAATAAAATAATGGTTTTTGTCACACTGGCTTACTTTGCCAAAGGGTGTAGAAAATATTTCAGTCTGTGTTAGTGTTTCAACCATGCAATGAATTTTGAATATGCAGGCACAAAACTAATACCTATTTAAAATTAATCCAAATAAAAACCGGAAGAACACTTACACTTAGAATGGCAGGTCTTCCTGTGAATCATCATCAGCTGAAAAAATCTCCTGGCTGGGCTGAGAAGCTGATGGTGTGGTAGCCTGAGACTGCTGCGGAGGTGCCTGGGCTCCTGCCTGCTGCACTTTCCATGCCTGTAAAGAAGTAAAGTATTTTACGTTCCCCTGGGGGTCGGTCCACTTTCTTCCTTTCAGGTTTAAGCTTACGATTACTTCCTGCCCTACTGAAAAGCTATCGAGCATGGCACACTTGTCCTGAATACACTCAAATTTCAATAGCTCCGGGTACTGGGGGTTATCGGCATATTCTAATACAAATTCTCTTTTCTTGAAGCTATCTGATATTTGAACAGTATCAAAAATCTCAACAATTTTTCCTTGTACTTCCATGTAAACACAATTTTTCTTTAAAAATATTATCAGCTGCTAAAGTAATAATTATGCAGTGGAGTTTCTAGCTTTTTGACTACTAAAGCCACAAACGGTATGCCGCCCAGCTATTAGTCACAAGCTACAAGCTTAGTATGATAAGCAAGCTAATAACTTGTGGCTTGTAGCTAGCAGCTTTCAGATGTAAGAAGTAGCCTAAAATAACATTCAGAAAACAGGGTGATTTTTAACCCTCACTGGCAAACAGGTTCAGTTTTTGTGTGTTATCATTATATAAACTGAACAAAATTTTAATGTTTTCCATTGATCGCACGATTTTTTTAAACTGAGTTGTTATGCCTATTGACGTGATTATTTTATGTGCCCTTTCAGCTGTGTCGGTGCTTGCTGTATATATAAAAGTTATCCGGGACCAGCATTCCGGAAAATCAGGAAATGACGGAGGATTAGCCGAAGAGGTTGACTTCCCTAAACTGGATTTGCCTCCAGGCGTTACCCTGCCTATCGACGGCCCCAGCGTAAGAAGGGATGAGGAAGTATTGATATAAAAAATGCTTAGCAGTAGAGCTACTGCTAAGCATTTTAAATAAAATTTGAGTAAATGTAAATTTACTAGCGATTAGCTAACTTGAGCACATTGGCCTCAATGTCATAATTCTTTAAAATTTTCTGAACATAAGCATTATAGCCATGGGTTACGAGCAGAAAAAACTTACCATTTTTTATCCGGGCAATATTTGAAAAAAGTTTCCAGCGGCTGATTACATTATTTTCATCTTTATCCTTGCTGTCCACTATCTCAAAATAATCTTTGCCCAATAACGTTTGCCCGGTGAGGTCAGGCGCATAAGCTTGCTCAGATTCTTTCTCAATGAATTTAGTAGGTTGTTCAAAATCAGGCAAATCTGCCTTGATGTTCTTATAACCCTTACTTTCTAACAATTGAACAGCAGTATACGCTGCTTTTTCTTTTTTGCTCATCGTGTATATAAGTTTTTAAGTGATAGACATAAACAATAGAACACCGCTTCACTGTTACAGCGAATTTCAGAAACCTTGAAAATATTATGAATTAGGACGGCACGAGAATTTTTTCATACAAG
This sequence comes from Cyclobacteriaceae bacterium, assembly GCA_965230065.1. GTDB lineage: Bacteria > Bacteroidota > Bacteroidia > Cytophagales > Cyclobacteriaceae. The sequence goes on from OZ245942.1 coordinate 7,132,517, forward strand.
ACTTGGCATAACCCCAAGATTTATACAATTGTATAAACGAGTTTTTACGGCCTTTTGTTCCGTAAAGTTACAAAAAATTAAGTAAGATAAGAAAAACTTACACAACAACTATTTACTAAACAGGAAATGTTGCTGTTTCACAAATATTTACAATCTTATTAGTAGAAAGGCTTTCCAAGCCGCCTTATGAAAAAGTGTCAATTAGAAGCGTTTGGTTTGGGAGTTGATGACCAAAGTGAAGACTCAGTACGGTTCTTCTGCACATATTCCTCAATTTTTTTAATGATGCCGGCATATTGGCCTGAAATATTGTTGGTTTCGCCTAAATCAACAGATAAGTCATACAATTCCCAGGGTTGGTCGGGGGATAGTTTAACGGCTTTCCACTTTCCCCACCGAACGGCCTGTTGGAAACCACGCTCATAAAACTCCCAATATAAAAAGCGACCTGATGTATCTTGCGGTTTGCCCAGTAAAGTAGGAAGTACACTGATGCCATCCACTTGTGAGGGACTTTCAGTACCAGCAATATCGGCCAGTGTGGGTAACACATCGGGAAAATACCAGTGCAAATCGCTGGAAGTGTCAGGAGCTATTTTTCCCGGAGAACGTACAATCATGGGCGTCCGAATGCCCCCTTCATACATATCGCGTTTGTGCCCTTTTAATGGCCCCGAACTATCAAAACGGCCTTCCCATCTTTTAGCTGCCCCGTTGTCAGAGCAAAAGAAAACGATGGTATTTTCATCAATACCTGTTTCTTTGAGCAAAGTCATGATTTTACCAATATCAGCATCCATTCTTGTCACCATGGCGGCATGCACTTTGGCATCTTCTTCCCAGTCTTTATCGGCATACATGCCTAAATCCGGTATCTGGTATTTATCATGCGGAATGGTATAGGGAAGGTACAGGAAAAAAGTAGTGTCCTGATGATTCTCAATAAAATTGAGGGCAAAATCGGTGAACAAATCGTGGGAATACTGCTCTTGTTTCCCGTCAAGATTACCCTCCAAAACTACGGAATCCTGGTTGTGCCAGAGGTAAGGCGGGTAATACTCGTGAGCATTGCGCTGGTTCAAGTACCCAAACCACTCGTCAAAGCCCTGTTCATTGGGAACCCCGGAAGTACGTGGCTCTCCCAATCCCCATTTCCCGGTCATTCCTGTAACGTATCCCGCTTCTTTCAGCACTTCGGCTACAGTAATATCTTCTGTGTTCAATGGCACCCTGCCTTGCGGCGGCACGCCTCCCGTTTTGGACATATTGCCCCGCACTGTGGTATGCCCGGTGTGCTGCCCCGTCATCAATACAGAACGGGAAGGTGCACAAACGGGGGAACCGGCATAGCATTGGGTAAAGCGCATGCCTTCCGCAGCCAGTTGGTCAATATGCGGTGTTTGGATCACTTCCTGCCCGTAGCACCCCAGGTCGCCATATCCCAGGTCGTCGGCCATGATGAAAATGATGTTTGGTGAAGATTGGATTTCAGCATTTTCAACAGTTTCTTTTGATTGCGAACATGCGAAAAGAAAGATAAAAGGCAGCCAATAATATATGCTCATAGAACAGCGATTAATTCTTTAAAAAAGGTTTTACTTGTTTGCTCCAGATTTTATAACCTGCTGGTGTCATGTGCAGGCTGTCTTTCAGGTAAAGTTGGGGCATAGGACGGCCATTATCTCCCAACATGGGTGAAAAAACATCAATATAAGTAAGGTTATCTTTTTGTTGGCAATATGAAGCAATCAGTGCGTTGGCCTCTTGCATCTGAGTTGATAAATTCCATCGTCTGGGACTGGGCTTGATAGAAATAAAGCCGATTTGGGCATTCGGAAAATTACTTTCCACCTTTCCAACAAACTCCTTAAAATCTTCCAAAATAGTTTCGGATGATTTGCCGGCAGCCACGTCGTTATCTCCTTCATAATACACAATTTTGGCGGGTTCGTATTTTTTCACCAACTGGTCGAAGTAATAATTGGCATCGCTGGCCTGCGACCCCCCAAAGCCCCGGTTGATGACGTCGTATTTCTTGAATTTTTGCTCAGCGTCTTTCCACATGCGGATAGAAGAACTGCCGACGAACACCGTTCCGTTTTTTTCAGGCGGGTTGATTTTGTCCAGGGAATCATATTGATTGATTTGCCCTGAAAACCGCAAAGGATCAGGGTCTTGCTGCGCATGCAGTGGAAAAACAAGACATAATGCAAGCAGGGTAAGAAGGTAATGGGTTGTAGTCATGGTTGTGGTTTTTGTTCAAAAAAAATGAATTTTTTGTCAGGAATCAAATTGATAGGCGGATATACTTCAAATTGAAGTTGTTTTAAGTATATTCAATGCTTAGATATACAAGTAAGCTATACGAAAACTGCATAATTAAAATCGTATGACACCCCATCACCTTTATAAGAAACACTTCCTCATCATTGGTGCAACCCTGGCCTGGGTAGCGGTGGTTTTACAATATTATTTAATACTGCAAAACAGCGCTGCTTCCGTACCCGAAACCACCATACGGTTTTTTAGTTTTTTCACCATTTTGACCAATACACTCGTAGCTATTTATTTTTCTGTGATCTTGGGCAGGGCTTCCCGCCTAAAAAACTTTTTTCTACACCCGGGGACCCTGACGGCAATTACAGTTTATATTACAGTGGTAGGCATTGTGTATCAGTTTGTACTGCGGAAAATTTGGGAACCACAAGGCTTACAAATGGTTATAGATGAGCTACTGCACTCGGTGAATCCTCTGTACTTTATACTTTTCTGGTATTTATTTGAAGACAAATCCGGGATACACTGGCGTCAAGTTCCTGCCTGGCTTGCCTATCCCCTACTTTACCTGGTGTATATACTGGGCAGAGGATATTTTTCAGGGTTTTACCCCTATCCTTTTGTAAATATTGAATTACTTGGGCTTGAAGAAGTAGTACTCAACAGTGTTGTATTGCTGTGCGTATTTGTAGGTTTTTCTGCCATGTACATTGGCATCGGAAAACACCTGGAAAAAGGCACAATACGAGCAGTCAGTAACAAATAATACTAATAGCATCAAAAGCTTAGGCTGTTTCGGAAGAAGAAACTTCCTTTGCTTCAGTATCCGGCTTCTGCACTGTACGATGGGCCTTGCTGGTAGGCTTGATGCCCGAGCCAAAATTACGGGCAAAAACCTGGGTAAACTCGGCCCCGAAAAATACAATAAGGCAGGAATAGAAAACCCACAACATAATCAGCACAACTGAACCTGCCACGCCATAAACAGATACGGGGTCTGACTGACCAAAATACAAACCAATGCCAAACTTACCAACCACAAATAATATGGCAGTAATAAGGGCTCCAATCCAGGTATCACGCCAGGAAATTTTTACATCGGGTAATACTTTAAACATGAGCGCAAAAACTACTGTGATGACAGCCAGGGATACCAGCATTTCTACTACAAAAAATACTGGCACCATAAAGTCTGGTAATTGCGCATTGATCCAGTTGCTCAAAGAAGACAGCACGGTGGTAATCAGCAGTGAAATAAGTAATAAAAACCCTAAAGCAATTACCAAACCTAATGAAGTAGCCCGGTCAATAGCTACTTTTTTAATACCTGCGGCATCTTTGTTTACTTCTACTTCCCATATTTGGTTCAAAGATATTTGGAGTTGATAAAAAACCCCCGTAGCCCCAAATAAAAGTGTGGCGATACCTATGATGATGGCAATTGGGGTTTGCCCCGGGTCACTGGCATTTTGTATCATGGTTTCAATAGAGTTCGCGGCATCTTTCCCAATCATACTACTAATTTGGGTTGAAATTTCACCTTGAACCGCTTCTTTTTCCAGGAAAAACCCAGCTACATTTACCGTGATAATGAGCAAAGCAGGTAATGAAAAAATAGCATAATAAGCCACCACGGCACTCAGCCGGAAAGGCTCGTCATCGTTCCATTCTTTGAAAGTTTTCTTTAACAAAAAAGGTAAATCCTTCAGTGTAATTTTATGTTTTTCCATAGCCACAGCATATTTGTTTACCCAGTTAAGTAACAAATTATATGCGAAGGGGCAGGTAATGGGAATGATGAAAGTTTAATACAAAATATTATTGATTATACCGAATATCCATTAGAAAAGAGCGGAATTAATTCCTCAATACTGTGGAAAATATCTAATCATATTGTGCTTCCAGCTCTTCAACCCTGCGCAAAGCTTCCGCTATTCTGCACATTTGGTCGTTCAAAATTGCTCGTACATTTGAGGGCAGGTTCGTATCTTCCAGCACTTTCTGGTATTCATGAATGGCTGCTTTTTCGCCCCTGATGCACTCTTCCAGCATGGCTTCATTGTTATTGTCTGCGTAGGCGGCCCTTAGGTTCATCCAGGTATAGTGCAGGTTGCCGGGAATATCTTTATCTTCCTCTGGGTCTCCGCCCAGTCCTGATACAAGGGTGCGGATTTCCTGGACAAACCCATTCCGCTGATACGCATAGGTCTCCATAAAATTTACCAGCTCCGGCTGATCTACAAGCTCTGACGCTTTCCGGTATCCATGCGCCACATCATAATTCCTTTTCAACAGACCATTCAACTGATCTGATAAATACGAGGTATCCATTGTTAGTTTTTTAGGTCAAAAAATACTTTTGCCCTAAAGTTTGCCAATCTTATGCCAACGGCTAATAACTGCCCCTAAGGATATTTTTGCTGCTTTATTGTAGATGTACCTACACGACAACTACCAACAAATTGGGGAAGGATTGGCATATATTGCCAAATGCCAACCTTATGAATACCACTTTTTTATTCAGGGAAAGCCCCGTTTAGGATAAACTCTCCTGTAAATGCCTGCTGTTGTTTTTCAGGCAATGGATGAAACACACCGGCCTGTACATCCCTGAATAACCTTTCTAACGCAAACTTTCTGAAGAAGCTTTGTCCGCCTACTACTTCTATGGCTTTATTCACTGTCTGGATACAGGCATTGGCTACCAGCGTTTTGCGGGTGAGGATGGCATTACCCATTTCATTTTCAGGCTGAAAATCATAATTATTCGTAATCCTGACCATATCTTGACATAATACCTGCGCCGAAGTGAGTGCGTTGTGCATTTCCCCAATAAGAAAAACCAAATGCGGCTGTTTTTCCTTTTTATCTTTGCTTTTTTCAGTAGCCACCTGTGCGGCTTTTTCGGCAATACCAACATATACTGACATGATGAGGGGCATGGCTACCGTCAGCACCACGTTCCAGAACATATGGTATGCGCCCTGAGGCCTGCGCAGTACAATGGCCGATTCCGGTACAAATACTTTCTCAAGCTTTACGGTATGCGAGCCTGTGCCACGCATGCCCATGGTATACCAGTTATCCAGAATACCAACGCCTTCATTGGCAAAAGGTACCGGAAAGTGCAAAACCTGCCAGCCGTTTTCCGGGTCATGATACGGGGCAGAGGTCACCAGTACGTCACCTACCGAAGACTGACTGGCAAAGTGTTTTTGGGCGGTAACCAGGTAGCCGCCCTCTGTTTTTTCCATAGTACCGTTAGATTCCAGCCAGTCGCGGGCTCCGGTGCTTACCAATACCAATTGTTTCCCGGCCACTTTCTTCAGTGTTTCTTCACCACCTTTTCCATGTTTATATTTCCATACATTGGCTGCCACCAGGTGCTGGTGCATAGAAAGCGCCAAAGCGGTAGAGCTGCAATATTGGGCTAATGTCCTTAAAATATCACACATGGCAGCATGTGAAACCCCTTCACCTCCCAGTTCCTTAGGTATGGCTGCTGAAAAAAATTTATGGGCTTTTAAAGCATCATAATTTTCTTTTACAAAGGCATCTTGCTGGTCATATTCGGCTGCCCTGTCGGCAAAATATTTTCCGAGTTTATGTACTTTGTCTATCCAAGATATTTCATTTACTTTTTCTTCAGTTACTGTTTCCATAATCATAATGTGGTTTTTTATTGATTTATACAATACCAAACTTAAGCAAAAGGCTGATTTGCCGGTATGCTGAAAAGTCGGAAAAATATACTAAAAAGGCCGTTTTCAGTTGGCTGTAGCAGGAGGCAGCGGCAGTAAGAGACGGCAGGGAATAATTACTGCTTACTAATTCTTACTGTTTTTCTAGCACCAATTTTTTAAACTGCAACGGGGTTGTGCCGAAGGATTGCCGAAATACTTTGATAAAATGGGAGGTATTTTCAAACCCACTTTCAAAAGTTAACTCAGAAATGTTTTTATCAGTGGTTTCTAATAAAAATTTGCTGTATTCCAGGCGTTTTTGCAGGAGCCATTTGCCGGGGGAAGAATTGTAAATGGCAGCAAAATCCCTTTTAAATGTAGTGAGGCTTCTGCCACTGAGGCGTGCAAACTCTTCCAGCGTGAGGTTATAAGCAAAATTTTCTTCCATAATTTCCCTGAGTGATGATTTGCTTTCATGGCACAAAGATTTAAAATGGCTGCACAATGGTCGGTTTTGACCGGAAGATGCCAGATTCAGAATAAGTTCCCTGAATTTTATTTCTAAAAGGTTTTTAGGTGGGGCCTGCTCTTGGCGAAAATAGGCAAACAAAGACTGGAAATAAGTACGCAAAACCTCGTCTAGCCGGAGTGTAATGACAGCATCCGTATTTTCAATGGTATCTTTTAGGGAATTGGAGGCATTGTCGTGAATTACATTTTTAATAAAATGGTCAGGCACAAAAATGATAAGGGCACAGAAATCTTCTTCAAAAAACTTATGGATAATGTTGGCCCCTTTTTTTACAAAAATGGCATCACCGGCGTACACCATATATTCGGCATGCAGGCTTTTCCACTTCTTTTTACCGCTCATTACATACACAAAATAGTTGAGGTGCGACCACACTTTAAACACGGACTCCTCCTCCAGGCATTTGTATTCTGTAAAAAGCAGGTCAGATACTTTGAACTGCCTGAACAAACGATTGTCGTAAGCCGAATCAAACAGGTTTTGCATAGGCATAAGATAAATATTTTCGAGAAGAAAAAAAAGAGTAGGAATTAGCGAAAAGAGCAATACCCACTGGTACTTTTGATAACTGATTTATGGTTATGCCAAATAATCTTTGAAAGATACATAACCGCCTTTTTCCAGTTTTAAAAAAAACCATTATTTTACGGACGTACCGGAAGCATACGACCTTGACATCAGTTGTCATTGATTTACTTTATTTTCGTAATCCGGTTCACCGAAAAACCGCAAAAATCAACGTGGAGCAACTTAAACTAAATAAAGGAACTGACACTGAAAGAAAAACCCTGTTTGTGGATGTGCTACTTCCCGTGCCCATTCCCAGGCTTTTCACCTACCGTGTGCCTTTTGAATGGAACAGTGATGTGCAGGTGGGCTGCCGGGTAATTGTAGAGTTTGGCAGGCAGCGGGTGGTTACCGGTATCATTGGGGTTATTCATGAAAAACCACCCACACAATACCAGGCCAAATATATACTGGAACTGCTGGATGAGGCCCCGGTGGTCAATGAAATTCAACTCAAGCTTTTTCAGTGGATGGCCGAGTATTACGTATGCACCATGGGCGAAGCCCTGAACGTAGCCCTGCCCACCGGACTTAAGCTCACCAGCGAATCGCATTTACAACTTAATCCAAAGTTTGACGCCACAGAAACTAAGCATGAGTTTTCTGAAAAAGAGCAAGTACTGCTGGAAGCCCTGATTGAACGGCAAACGCTCTCCTACAAAGAAGTGAACGAGGTACTGGGGCAAAAAACCATCTACCCCGTTATCAAATCACTCATCCAGAAAGAGGTAGTGCTGATTTATGAGCAAGTAAAAGAGCGATATAAGCCCAAAATGGTGAAAAAGATCAGGCTGGCCGACAAGTATGTACACGATAAAGAGGTGTTGCAGCTATTGTTCAGCCAGCTTGAAAAAAGCCCGAAACAGGTAGATGTGCTACTCAAATATTTACAGGAAATCCCGGTATACAAATCGCCGGAAGCCAATCAGCATGGCCTTTCAAAAGCAGAACTGGTGGACAAAGGCATCTCCGAGTCTTCCCTCAACACCCTCATCAAAAAAGAGGTACTCGAGGCTTTTGAGGTAGAAGTATCCCGGTTTCAGCCCATAGATGCCGCCGATGATGCTACAATCCAACTTACGGAAGATCAGGAACGCGCCAAAGGGGAAATACTCGCCCAGTTTGAAGATAAATCCATCATTTTGCTGCATGGCATTACCGGCAGCGGAAAAACGGAAGTGTATGTAGACCTCATCCAGAATGTGCTGAGTTCGGGCGGACAGGTATTGTACCTCCTGCCAGAAATTGCCCTCACAACCCAGATCGTAAGCCGTTTGCAAAAGATTTTCGGGGAAAAGATGGGCGTGTACCATTCCAAATTTTCTGACAACGAACGCGTAGAGGTTTGGAATGGCGTATTGAGCGGGCGTTTTTCTTTCGTGGTGGGCGTACGCTCGGCGGTGCTCCTCCCCTTTGACAACCTGAGCCTGATTATCGTGGACGAAGAGCATGAAACTTCGTACAAACAGTTTGACCCGGCCCCCCGCTATCATGCCCGCGACCTGGCGATGGTACTCGCGCATTTTCATCATAGCAAGGTGCTGCTGGGTTCGGCTACTCCTTCTATGGAATCGTACTTCCATACAAAAACCGGAAAATATGGGCTGGTAAGTATGAAAAGACGGTACGGCAATGCCCAACTGCCCGATATGGAACTGGTGGATGTGCGCCTGGCACGCAAGCGCAAAGCCATGCACGAAGATTTTTCTTCCGACTTGCTGGAAGCCATGAAAACGGCACTCGACAAAAAAGAACAAGTTATTATTTTCCAAAACCGACGGGGTTATGCGCCCTATTTGCTATGTGAAGACTGCGCCCATATTCCAAAATGTACCCGCTGTGATGTAAGCCTTACCTACCACCAATACTCCAAAGAACTACGTTGTCATTATTGTGGGTACAAAGAAGATATTCCCCGCGAATGTGTAGCCTGTGGCTCTTCCCGCCTGAAAACCACCGGCTATGGCACCGAACGCCTGGAAGAAGAAATACAGCTCCTGCTACCTGAAGCACGGGTACAACGAATGGACCTGGACACCACCCGCCAAAAGAACAGTTACCAGACCATCATCGATAATTTTTCGGCAGGAGACATTGATATTTTGGTAGGCACACAAATGGTAAGCAAAGGGCTGGATTTTGACGGAGTAAGTCTGGTAGGTATCCTGGATGCCGACCGCATGCTGCATTTTCCTGATTTTCGATCTTTTGAGCGCACCTTTCAGCTCATTACCCAGGTGAGCGGGCGCTCAGGCAGACGTGATAAAGTGGGCAAGGTGATTATCCAAACAGCCAATACCAAGCAACCTATTTTGCAAAAAATAGTATCTGGCGATTACGAGGGGCTGTTTGAAGAAGAAATGAACGAGCGGGCCTCTTACCGCTATCCCCCTTACGTGCGGCTGGTACGGCTTACCGTAAAAAATGCTGATAAACCTACTGCTGACAAAGCTGCCAACTACCTGGCCAACAAGTTAAGAGATACTTTGGGTGTAAAAAGAGTACTGGGCCCTGAAGAGCCTGTTATCGGGCGCATCCGCAATCAATATCTGATGCAGGTAATTATCAAGCTGGAGCGGGATAAAATCAACCTGCCCGCCGTTAAGGAAATCATCAGGAATGAGAGCAATGCGCTACCACAAGAGAAAGCTTTTAAGAAAACCTCAGTGGTAATTGACGTGGATCCGTATTAATACCGGTTTCCTGTTAACCCCGGCAATATAAACTTTTAACAAGAAACTTTACACACTAAACAATAAACTATAAACCAAAAACAATTAACATTACCCCATCCCTCCAAATGTGGTAATTTTGTGGTGTATCACTATATTTTTTAATATTTTTCCGTAATTCCCGTTTATTCTAGTAGAAACCCACCTCCCTGAGGATGTAAATATGAACAAGGATTTCAAAAGGCTTGGCATTGCTTTATTAGTGCTTCTTTTGGGTGTAGCTGTTTTCTATACCGCCTATAAAATCTCTGCCCCCAGTACTGAAGAAACCGTTATCAAAGAAACCTACGACAATCAGTTGGATGCGATTCTTTTCTCACTTAACCAATATTCAGAAGATGTGGTAAGCAAATGGATGGGCGAGGTAGATCAACTGATTGCCAAAGGTAAAAGTAGTAAGTACCTTTTGCAGGGTACCAGTGCCATAAAATATATATTCTTTGCTGATAGCTTGTACAAAAATATATCTGTCACAGCCATCAAGCCCTCTGAAGATGCCCCCCTACTGCAAAAGCAAATTCAAAAGATTTTAAAAAACCATCACCAACAAATTGACCGCCTGTTTACGTATCGTGAAAATGGTTATCGTAAGCTTGAACCTCTGGAATCAAAAATGCAGGAAAATTTATCTGTCATGGTTTTCTTGCTCAATCCTGAAGTTGAAAAATACCAGGTCTGCGGCTTTTTGGTTGATCCGGACATTTTTATTCAAGATATCCTTGCCCCAAGAATGCAGATAGTATCTCAGGAAAGGTTCATTATCAATGTAGTTAACAAAAAAACCAAACAGCAGATTTACAGTACCGGCGACGACCAAGCTACTACAGAAATTGACCTTAGAAAAAGAGATTTATGGATATTGCCCAACTATTCACTGGGAATCAACCTGAAAGGGCAAACCATTGAAACCCTGGCGCAAGAAAGGTTCAAAACCTATCTGTATCTAATACTCGGCCTCAATGCCATGCTGATTATTGGGGTATTCTTTGCTTATCGAAATATCAAAAAAGAAGTCCGACTGGCTAAAATAAAATCTGATTTTGTATCTAATGTTTCACACGAAATCAGGACACCTTTGGCATTAATCTCCATGTTTGCCGAAACACTTGAGATGGGGAGGGCACGCTCAGAGGAAAAAAAACAGGAATATTATACCATTATCAGTCAGGAAGCCAACCGCCTGGCAGGTATTGTAAACAAAATTCTTAACTTTTCTCAAATAGAAGCCGGAAAGCGAACTTTTACCTTTGAAAGGGTGGATATCAACGAAGTGGTAGAAGAGGTGATGCATTCGTATGAGTTTCACCTGAACAACCTGGGGTTCACCTACACCTTCAAGCCCGGAAAAGATTTGTTACAAATTCATGGTGATAAAGAGGCCATTACGGAGGCTATTATCAACTTGCTCGACAATGCCGTAAAATATAGTAACCACAAGAAGGACATCACCGTGCGCACAGGTATGCGCGACGGCCAAACTTTTGTGGAAATCTCTGACAAGGGCATAGGCATTTCATCAGCTGACCAGAAAGCTATTTTTGAGAAATTTCACCGGGTTACCAAAGGCGAAGTACATAATGTGAAAGGGACTGGCCTGGGCCTGGCACTGGTAAAGCACATCGTAGATGCCCATAAAGGCAAAATAGACCTGATAAGTGCGGAAGGCACGGGAAGTACATTCAGACTGAGCTTCCCGGGAAAATACAATGTAAGTAAACTAATCGCATCCTAAAAAATGGACACCCAATATCGTATTCTTATTGTAGAAGATGAACCCAGCATGCGCATGGGTTTGCAGGATAACCTGGAGTTTGACGGCTATGCTGTAGATGCTGCTGAGGAAGGCAACGATGCATTACAAAAAATCCTTTCTAAGGAATATGACCTGATCGTACTGGACGTGATGTTGCCCAACCTCTCTGGCTTTGATATTTGCAAAACTGCTCGAAAAAAAGGCGTTACCACCCCCATTATCCTGCTTACTGCCAAAGGGGAGGAAATTGACAAAGTGCGCGGTTTGGAACTGGGTGCCGACGACTACGTAACCAAACCTTTCAGCCTGCGCGAGTTGCTGGCCCGGATAAAAGCAGTATTAAGACGTACGCAAAACAATGCCTCAGGTAACCCAAATGAAATTGTGAAAGTGGGAAAGTTAAGCATCGACTTTGCCGGATATACTGCACAACAAAATGGGCAATCGGTAAAAATGTCGCACAAAGAGTTTGAAATACTACACTACCTCTGGAATCATCGTAACAAAACAGTGAGCCGTGATGATTTGCTGGATAAAGTGTGGGGATATGATGAACAACCCACTACCCGCACCGTAGATAATTTCATTCTGAAACTTCGCCAAAAGACAGAGGCTAACCCCAATGAACCTGTAATCATTCTCACGGTTCATGGCACTGGCTATAAGATGATTTATTAATTTAAGTTTGAAGTCCTGTGTCCGGTACAGGGTGTTTATTGCGCACGTTTGTTGCCAAAGCACCTCAGTGGATTATGCTGTTTATCCATAAATATGCCCCGTTTGTATGTATTTAAGCTTCCTGTACGTGGATAAAAAGTTTGGCATACTTTTCAAGAATTTTTAGGTGAATATTCATTTATTTTTTCAACAAATGCTTTAAGGGTTTACCTGGTGTAATTGCCAGAGTATATACAGTAAAGCCAGATTTTTTCACAATAAAACCTGAAAATTATGAAAACCACACTATCGCTCATGTTCAGTATTATCCTTCTGACTGGGATATATACAGCAGGAATGGCACAAGACCAGAACACTGAACAAAACCAGATTGACGAGAACATTACCCAAAATGCTGAGAAGGATTTAATGACCAAATATCCTGACATGGATAATCAAACCATTGAATGGGAAAGGTCAGCCAACAGCTATTATGCCAATTACAGGCGTGGCGATAAAAACTACAGAACCCGTTACGATGCCGATGGAAAGTGGGTAGAAACAATGGAAGAAAAAAATTGGAATGACGAGGCCCCTGATAATTTCAGGACTGGTTTGATGGACAATGCCTACGAACATTATGAAGTGGATAGCTATTGGGAAATTACCGAATCTAACAGAGATAGAGGATATTTACTGAACCTAAGGGATAAGGACGGAAATACCCAGGAAGTTCGAATGGATTCGCAGGGTACAATAATAGATGAGGAGGACTATAATGACCCCAGATAAACAAGGCTTGCTATTCATGCGCATGTTTTGCATGTGCTGGAGAAGCCTTTTCTTTAAAATTTAGCTTTGGCAACGATAAAACAACTGGGGTATCTTCTCCTTCCCTGATCTTAAGGAATTGATTGGCAGCAATATCCGTAAACTTCTGGGTTTTCCCGGTTACCGGCCAGTAGACTTCTAACGTATCTATGGCAATACTTCCACCCAATCCAAGGGTTTGGCGGAAAGGATTAGCGCCAAAACTACCCCCGCTGTTTACTTCCTTGAAAATGGAGCGTTGTTGCCCGTTTTCAGTAATCACAGCTTTAATACGTGCACCGATAGCCATGCGGTTGGAACGGGTGCCTTCTAAAAGCAGGCTTATCCAGCCATTGCCCTCTCCATCATCGTTGTGCGGGTTTTGGAATAAGGCATTTTGGTACACATCCCCATAATTGGCCCCTCCCATGTTAATGAACACATCCTGATCGCCATCATGGTCCAGGTCGGCAAAGGCAACGGCATGGCCTTTTTGCAAATTGCCAAAACCTCCGGCCGTGGTAACATCCTGAAAATAAGCTCCACCGGCATTACGGAAAGCAAGATTGGGCACAATAGAGCGAAAATCAGGGTCGCCCGTACCCAATACCATATCCAGGAAACCGTCATTGTCCAGATCGCCAAAATTACTGCCCATGGCATGGATTACCCGGTGCAGGTTGGCTTTTCGGGTAACATCAGAAAAACTACCGTCTTTATTATTCTGATAAAGCCTGGGCATGTCGCCCTGATACGGCATGTCCAGATACTCAGCCGCCACCTGGTGGGAGATGTGCCCGGCCGTACCCCGGTTGTAACCGGCCACAAAGATATCCAGCCACCCATCGTTATTATAATCCCAAAACCAGGTAGGAAAAGTTTTGATATTTTCCAGCAACCCGGCCGCTTCGGTTACATCCTTAAATTGAGGAATACCTTTTTGGTTAGCTCCCTGATTTTTGAATAAGAAATTCTGTCCTTCCAGAGTAGAAATATAAATATCTGCCCAACCGTCATTATCATAATCTCCGGAAGTTACTCCTTTTACATATTCGGTCACTTCAATACCGGCTTCCTCAGCAACTTCAGTGAACGTTCCCAGATTGTTGATGTACAAAGTAGTTGGAAACTTATAGAACTTGCCCAGAGGAGTTTCATTTCCGATGAATAAATCTACCCATCCATCATTGTTAAAGTCATTCCATACAGCCGTTTGGGCAGGCATTAACTCCAGCAATCCCACTTCCCGGGTTACATCAGTGAAGGTAGGAATTCCTTCTGCATTGGGGCCATTATTGCGCAATAGCGAATTGGGGTGTCGCCCGTGTTCGTTTAACCAGGCGCCCCTGAGCACAAGCACATCAGCATGGCCGTCGTTGTTGTAATCGGTATGCAGCATGTTCAGCCCGCAAACCAGTCCGATAAGTCCGGCTTCTTCCGTTCTTTCAGAAAAACTTCCATCCCCATTGTTCTGAAAATACTGCATTTGGTCGCGCAGCCCCCAGGATGTAACCATGACATCCAGCAATCCATCTCCGTTAAAATCTTCAATGATAGTGCCTCCGGACAATGCCCGGCTGTCCAGGCCCAAATCCGGGGCAATATCTTCAAATTTTTGCAAAGGGTACTCAGAAGCAAAGCCATCCGGAGGAATCAGCCACTGTGGGGGTACGCCATCCGGATATTCGCCCAATGTCATATAAGCGATATTGAGCAGCCAGCGGGCATCCAGGGCAGTGTCATTTTTCTGAAGAATTTCTGTATAGGCTGCAATAGCTTTAGACGACCCCTCTTCTAACTGATGAAACCCTGCCGGAACAATGGGAATGATACAAGAAGCTGAAGAATGGTTTAGGATACAGTTTTCCTGCTCCCCTTGCCTGAGGTAGCAGATGGCTATCAGTGACTCAATCTGTGGCAGCCGGGCATTGATCTGTTCTGGAAATTCATCCTTATAATGCAGCATTGCTTCACGGAGACCAATGAAGGAAACCGCTGCTTCGGCAGAACGGCCTGCATTTAGTAATTCCATAGATTTATGGTAATGATATCCCAGTTTTTTCTCCGCCGAAGCCGTTGGGTCGCGCATGAGGCTGTCATAAAAATCCACCCGGGTATGGTGCATGTAGGGGTTTTTGTAACTGCTATGTTTATCGGCTACTTTTTCCAGCAAATCTACCATGAAGACAGAGTCGCCGGGAGCAGCAGTTTTTTGGCAACCTGCGAAGAATATGGGTATTAGGAAAATGCAGAATAATAAACGCATACTTTATATTCTAAACTCAAAAATTTTATATGCTAAACAAACTTAAATTATTAAAACACAAAGGACTAAACGAGTGAATTTAGTAATGAACAATTCTCTTCCCACCCGAAAAATCATAAATTTCAACAGATTTTACTTCTTTTTTATTAACTAAAAAACTGCGGGAAGATTGGGATAAGTAACCTGATCCATAATAAAACTCCCTTACTTGCCTGCTTCCATCCTTCCGGATAATGATGGCTTTGTAATCAAGAGGAGTAAGTGGGATGGCTTCGGTAAATGAATTTTGGATTTGTTCAAAGGCCCGTAAGTTTCCTGAATTTTGACTGGCCAATACCAGTGCGTTACCTGCCTGTGTATTCAGGATGGCCAACGCTTTCCCATCGCCCGGCACAAAAAAACCGCTTTCGGGTAGAGCAGATGGTTCAAATGTACCCTCTCCGTTTCCTTTCAGGTAAAGCCCGGGCATAGCATCGTAATGCCCGGTTTGCACTTTGGAAGAATAGGAGTTTCCGGTGAGGAGCAGGTCAAGGGTTCCGTCCTCGTTGATATCCTCTGCTAACATACCGAATACCGGCGCAAACTGTGCCTCTAAAGGAAGGGGCGTTATCGCAAAAAGCAGTTGGTCATCTGCATCTTTTCCCCTATTCTCTATGTAAACACTTTGTAAATAATTACTCTGAACCTGATACACACCCTGTCTTTCAGCAGTAGTAAGTACTTCTTCAATGGTTGCCGGAGCGTAGTTGGCATGGCGGGGAAACCGCCTGCGAATATTGATGACCTGATCAATAAATTCATTGCGGGGGTGTACCGGAAATTCCCGATACTCACCTTTTTCGTTCATCAGGTAGGCCGTCATAACCGGATCATACGAACCGTTTTCATCAAAATCTTTGGCATAAATGGTGAGAGGCTGTTGCGCAGAAGCTTTGTAATAAGAATTTTGTCCCAGGTTGCCCGCTACATAATCCATATCTCCATCGTTGTCAAAATCACCTCCGGTGAGGCTGTTCCACCAGCCGGCAGGTGTTTGTTGTTTTGCGTTTCCTTTCTGGCCTGGTGCTGAAAAGGTGTTGAAAGTAATGGGTTCTTGGGTAAGGTTCCCTCTGTCATTTGTGAAAAAAGTAAGTGGTGTCCATTCTCCGGCCAGGGCCAGGTCTACCCATCCGTCATTATTGAAGTCTGTCCAAAGCGCAGTATTCACAATACCTATAGTTTTCAAAGCTTCCGAGGTAATATTTTTGAAAGTCCCTCCTTCATTTTCAAGTAAATAGGATTGCGACGGCAGGGGATAATTGTGAGGTTTTGTTTTTCCTCCAATGAACAGGTCCAAATCATTGTCCCGGTCATAATCGGCGGCTATTACACAGGAACCGGATGCTGTAATGGCCGGCAATGCTTCCGGTGCATGGCGCCAAATGGTGTATCCTTCCGCATTGTTGCCTTCATTGAGATACAATCTATCCTGATAGGCCTCATGCCCAATGGGTTGCGCACACCCTCCGCTTACCACATACAAATCCACATCTCCGTCCTGGTCGGCATCAAAGAACAAGGCGCCCGTATCTTCAAAATTGCTGCTTGGAAATGATTGTTGCACAAAAGCTCCTTTTTCTTGCTGGTAGAAAATAGCACCATCGTACCCAAAACCATTCCCCACAAAAAAGTCTTCTCGCCCATCTCCATTGGCATCTCCTACCGCAAGGCCCGGCCCGGCTTTAGATTGCATATGGGGAACCAACGGTTGCACTTTAAAATCAACAAAATTGTTTTCCTGATGCTGAAATTCAATATTTCTTTGGGCTGAAACTTCTTTCCAAACCGGATTAATTGTAGCATTTTGTTCTACCAACGAAGAATCAGGATGATAAGAAATATGCAAGACCTGATTGGCTTTCACATTTTTTAGTTGCTGTTTTTTGCCATCAGGCCAGGTAATAATAATTTCATCGGCTAATGAATCTGTTCCCAGGCCAAAGTGGGCTATATTTTCAACGGTAGACTGATACCCCCGGTAGACGTAATGTTCGTATACCTGCACATTACCATTATGTTTCAGTAGTATTTTGGCACCTTCCGCCGGGAAGTCCCGGGCACTTAGTTTCATCCTGAGGTAATGGTTTTCAGGATGACGGTCAGTCAATTTGTTTTCATAAATAAAAGCCTCATCATTGATGTTATTCACCACCAGGTCGAGGTCACCATCATTATCCAGGTCGCCGTATGCCGCCCCATTGGAAAAAGAAGGAATATCCAAACCCCATGATTTTGTTTGATTAGTGAAAGTGAGGTCTTTATCATTCCGGTACATATAATTGGCCCGTTTAAGGGCTGGCAGGTTTTTATAAATAAAATTGATCTTTTCTTCCCTTTCCCGGGGGTTGAAAATTTGCCGGGCTTCCCGCATGGAATAAGCTACAAAATCGTAATTGGTGATATCTTTCACATATCCGTTGGTGATATGAATGTCTTTATATCCGTCATTATCAAAATCAGCCATGAGCGGGCTCCAGCTCCAGTCGGTTTGGGAAATACCCGAAAGTTGACCGATTTCAGAGAATTTTGGCAGTCCATCGAGGCCAGCACCCCGATTTAGCTGTAACGTATTGCGCATATACTGGGGGGTATATCCTCTTGCCACAGCCATTTGGAAGCGGTCGTAATTCATGGGGTTCGACATCATCATTTGTCCTTCCCGGTGTTCGGGCAGCATGTCAAGTGTAAGTATATCAGGAAGGCCATCGTTGTTGATATCAGCCACATCATTACCCATGGCAAAATAGCTTTGGTGTGCCAGAAAATCATCAATCGCATTCACAAAGCCCTTATGCTTTCCGTTTTCAGTTCCCTGATTAATATACAGCAGGTCATTGGACAAATAATCATTAGAAACATATATATCCGGCCAATTGTCATTATTCATATCTGCAATGGTTACTCCAAGCCCAAAACCTTCCAACAAAATACCTGCTTCCCTGGAAACATTTTTGAATACAGTCCCTCCCCCTTTGTCCCCCGTATCCATGGCGAGATAGGGCGGGGAATCATTTCTGTACAATTTATCGGTTGTTACTCCCTGCCCTTCCGAGGCTTTCCTACGAATATCATTTCCATAAAAATCATTATTGGCAGCCGTTAACAGATACACATCCACATCACCGTCTTTATCATAATCAAAAAAAGCTGCATGGGTAGTAAAGCCATCGTCGTCCAGGCCATACGCTGCCGCCTGTTCGATAAAGGTAGGTATGCCCCTGCTATCATTTCCCTGATTGATAAACAACAGGTTCTTTCTTTCCTCTGCACTTACGCTCCCTGAAGCACAAACATAAATATCCAGCCAGCCATCCTGATTGATATCAACCATCGCTACCCCGGTAGTCCACCGGTTAGTAGCAACGCCTGCCTCTTCTGTAATATCTGAGAATTGTAGCTTTCCCTGATTGAGATAGAGGCGGCTGCTCACCATATTGCCCGTAAAGTATACATCAGAAAAACCATCATTGTTTACATCTCCTACGGCTACTCCTCCCCCATTGTAAAAGTAACGGAATTTGATGATGTTGAGCGTATCGTTCGGTATGAGGGTATTTTTGAAATACACCCCCGTTTGATGGGCCGGCAGCAAAGAAAAGCCCATTTCCTGAGGACGGTTACAGGCAAACGTTGCCAACAATCCTATGAAAATCAAGTATAGTGTATTTTTCATAATTGGGCATCAAGTTAAGGTTTTTCACTAAATTCTTTTTGAAACGATATAAATTTCATCGTAAATTCGGCACAAACAACCTATACCCATGCTCATTGTAGAATCGTACGCCACCGCCGTTATCTTATTGTTTGTTACCATGCTTTGCTGGGGCTCCTGGGCCAATACCCAAAAGCTGGCCACCCAGTCCTGGCCTTTTCAGTTGTTTTACTGGGACTACACATTGGGCGTAGTCATCCTCTCCTTTGTTTTCGGTATTACTTTTGGCAGCATGGGCAACGAAGGGCGCAGTTTCTTTCAGGACTTACAGCAGGGCAGTACCGACGCACTTTTATCTGCATTTTTGGGTGGTGTTGTATTTAACATCGCCAACCTGCTGCTGGTAGCTGCCATTGATATTGCTGGCATGGCCGTGGCCTTCCCCATTGGTATTGGACTGGCTTTGGTGCTGGGCGTGGTAGTCAACTACATTGCCACACCCCTGGGCGACCCGGTTTTGCTTTTCCTGGGCGTGGCACTGGTTACCGTAGCCATTGTGCTGGATGCCCTGGCATACCGGAAACTGCCTTCTCAAAGCGGTAGCACCTCCGCAAAAGGTATTATTATCTCAGTGGTAGCAGGTATCCTCATGGGCTTCTTTTTCCGATTTGTGGCCGCTTCGGTATCTACCAACTTCGCTAACCCCGAAGCGGGTATGCTCACGCCTTACACTGCCGTTTTTGTATTTTCAATAGGCATTCTACTTTCCAATTTTCTGTGGAATACCATTTTTATGTACAAGCCTTTCAAAGGGGAAGCCGTTTCTTATGCTGATTATTTCAAAAAAGGATCGCCCCGC
This sequence comes from Cyclobacteriaceae bacterium, assembly GCA_965230065.1. Taxonomy (GTDB): domain Bacteria; phylum Bacteroidota; class Bacteroidia; order Cytophagales; family Cyclobacteriaceae. The sequence goes on from OZ245942.1 coordinate 7,152,344, forward strand.
CTGCACCTGATCGGACTTTTGGGTGGTATCATCTGGTGCATTGGCATGTCATTGAGCATGATTGCTTCCGAACAGGCCGGGTTCGCTATTTCTTATGGGCTGGGGCAAGGCGCGACCATGATTGCTGCCGCCTGGGGCGTTTTTATCTGGAAAGAATTTGCTGCCGCGCCCAAAGGTACCAATACGTTAATCTGGCTTATGTTTTTGTGCTTTATTGCCGGGCTGGTGTTCATTATTGCTGCAAGGGTTTAAGTTGAATTGAGAAATTTTGCCGAATAAGCATCATGTAACCGTGTTGTACCGTTCATTTATTTAGGTGCTGGTCACTGGATACTAGATGCTGGATACTGGCATCTAGTATCTAGTGACCAGAAACCAGCATCCAGTAACAAAATTGAGTAAACATGCAAACAAACACACATACCACCGACTACAAAGACCTTTTAGAAACGCTGAAAATACAAAACCTGAACCCGGCTTATGCTACCGGAAGCGAATGGGGCAGTACAGATGAGGGAAGTACGACAAAACCCATTCACTCCCCCATAGACAGCAGCCTGATTGCCAAAGTGCGCATGGCCGATGAAGCCGCCTACCAAAAGGTGATGGAAAAAGCGCAGGAAGCTTTTGCTTACTGGCAAACCGTGCCTGCACCCCAACGTGGGGAAATCGTACGCCAGATAGGCCAAAAGCTGAGGGAATACAAAGAACCATTGGGCAAACTGGTAACCCTTGAAATGGGTAAAATTTACCAGGAAGGCCTGGGCGAAGTGCAGGAAATGATAGACATCTGCGACTTTGCCGTAGGGCAATCGCGACAGTTGTATGGTTTTACCATGCACTCGGAACGGCCCGCCCACCGCATGTACGACCAGTACCATCCGCTGGGCGTAGTGGGTATCATCTCGGCTTTTAATTTTCCAGTAGCTGTATGGGCCTGGAATACGATGATTGCAGCCGTATGTGGCAACGTTTGCATTTGGAAGCCATCAGAAAAAACGCCCCTCACGGGTATTGCCTGCCAAAATATCATTGCCGAAGTATTGAAAGAAAATGAACTGCCCGAGGGTATTTTTAACCTGATACTGGGCGATGCCAACATTGGTTCGCTCATGGCGCATGATACCCGCATGCCTTTGGTTTCGGCCACCGGCTCTACCCGCATGGGCAAAAAAGTGGGGGAAGCCGTAGGTGCACGTCTGGGGAAATCTATTCTGGAACTGGGCGGTAACAATGCCATCATCATTACTGAAAACGCTGACCTGGAAATGGCCCTGCGCGCTACGGTATTTGGCGCTGTGGGTACCTGCGGACAACGCTGTACCAGCACCCGCCGGCTCATCATTCATGATTCAGTGTACGATGAGGTAAAAAATCGTTTGCTTAAGATTTACCCTTCCCTTTCTATCGGCAACCCGTTGGATGAGCAAACGCTGGTAGGCCCGCTCATTGACAAAGACGCGGTAGATGGTTTCATCAGCGCGCTCAACCGGGTGCAGGCCGAAGGTGGCAAGTTGCTGTACGGAGGCGAAATGCTGGCCGGGGAAGATTACGTCAACGGACATTATGTGATGCCCGCCCTTGTAGAGGCTGAAAACCATTATGAAACCGTACAGCAGGAAACTTTTGGCCCTGTGCTCTATCTGATTCGCTATAATGGTGATGTGGAAGAAGGCATTAAACTGCACAATGGCGTAAAACAGGGACTTTCTTCGGCTATCTTCACTACCAACCTGCTGGAAGCCGAAAGTTTTTTATCACACCGGGGCTCTGACTGCGGTATTGCCAATGTAAACATAGGCACTTCCGGTGCGGAAATAGGCGGGGCTTTCGGGGGGGAGAAAGAAACCGGGGGCGGCCGCGAATCCGGCTCCGATGCCTGGAAAGCTTATATGCGAAGGCAGACCAATACTATTAATTATAGTACGGAATTGCCTTTGGCGCAGGGGATACGGTTTGATATTTAACTGTTTTATTTGATGCGTTTGTTGTATAGGTATTCCTGCATGTACAAGCTGGAAATCTGTCCAATAAATTTTATTTTCGGCACAGGCCTTATAAATGAAAAAGACAAGTATAATATACCGCATTCTAATAGTATTAGCACTTAACTCCAACTGTACTAATAACAGTGAAACACCAACTATTGAAATAGCTGGAGCATGGGTTTGCATTTACAGGGAGTCATTAAGCCCAATTGTCTACGATAGTGGTAAAGTTTTTTCAGAAGCATTTGTATATGAAACCTCTCCTTATATAATGGACATTCAATGTGATAGTATTGAGTTTTCTATGGGGATTAGAAAGGGAAGCAAGTACTATGGCCAATTTGCTCCTTACGATATAAACGGCGATATGTTAAGATATTACGATCCAGCTTCTAAAAACTGGGTAGAGTTTTTAATTTCAAAACCTTCCCCTGAAATATTATTGCTTACTTCTACACAAAAGGAGACAAGTATATATAAGAAAGCAAATGATACCTTGATTAATCCATTAGACATAAACAATATTTACTGCTTTCATAAAGACGTATGTAATTTTGTTAATTGCCGAACTTTTGAAATTTTAATTCAAAATGATGGTATGATATATTTACATGGGCTAGAAGAATTTGAGTACAAAGGTTTTTTTGTAGGTAAAATAAACATGAGTTATTTTCATTATTTGGCTGATAAACTTTCAAGAGCAAATGTTCTAGAACTTGATAGTTGCTACATTCAATCTCAAATATCTCATGGAATTTATGAAAGGCTGGTTGTTGAAGCCGATGGTAAAATTAAGTCAATTGAGAAATATAGTGGTGCCAGCTATCCAAGAGCATTGAAGTTGGCGATGATACCAATTAGTAACCTCCATCAAATCAGTAACTTTATTGAAATGGATTCAATAAAAGGAGAAAAAATATTTAAAAAATTCAACAAATTAAGCTCAACATGCACTTTGCAAGGAGTATAAATCTTATCTACTTAAAGCATCGGAACTAAGTTCCTCGCTAGATTGGAATATTTAACAACCTACATCGCTCATAAAATGGCTTGTTAGTAGTGGCAGACAAGTTTTAAAATTCGTCCCATTCAGGTGTAATTACAACAGCCCGTACTTTGATTACGCAATGTCGCCTACCATACTGTGTTGCTGGTACATACTTCGGTCTTCGGTCTTCTTTTTCCACTGAGAAGCCCGTGCCCCGGGATTATCTACACAAAACTAATATCCCCTTCATTAATACCCGGCAGGCCTTTGAGCTTGAGGTATACCTGGGCCAGCACGGCTACGTCCTGCCGGCAGTCGTTGATGATTTTTTGGAGGTCTTTTTCTTCGTAATACACTTTGTTTACCTCATTGCCTTCTACTTTTACTTCCTCCCGCATGTCAATGTCAAAGAGGGCAGCCAGCAGGTCCAGGGAAGTGTAGTTTTTGCGGTCGCCGTACTTCCACATTTCCATGGTATCCAGGTGGGGCACCTGCCAGGCTTTTTTGCCACTCAGGTCCAGGGCATTGGGCAGCGAAATGCCATGCACCACCATGCGGCGGCAGAGGTAAGGGAAGTCAAACTCCTTCCCGTTGTGGGCGCACAGATGCAGGTATTTGGAGTTGTATTTCTCTACCAGTTCTTTGAAGTCCAGCAATACATCTTTCTCATCATCCCCCGCAAAGCTTTTGATGCGCATGCTGATTCCGTCATGTTCGCTTATGCGCAAAAAACCGGCAGCTATGACGATTACCTTGCCAAATTCCGCATATACACCCGCTTTATCAAAGTACAAGTCAGCAGCAGCTACCTCCTTTTCGCTAGCAAGGTATTGCATTTTTTTGTCCCAGGCTTTTTGCATAGGCGCTGAGAGCGCGGCATAATCAGCTTCCGCAGAAATGGTTTCTATGTCAATAAACAGAATGTCTTTAAGGTGTGGGTGGGTCTTCATCATGCTTTTGGGTTAGTTGAAAACAGTTATACTTTAAATTTAACCATAAAAAATCCAAAGTGGAAAATCACAAAGATAAGAGACAGATTAAAATACTTATTAATAGCTTATTACAAAAGGATAAGCAACCGGAGAGCGGACTTCCAAGTCCGCTTATGGTTAGGCGGACTAGAAGTGTGTTGCGTAAAAAGCAATATTGTCCATCGGTCTGGGCGACCCCGTCAGACCGCTCTTGTGCTTCTGAAAGCGGTTCGCCGCAGCGATAGCGAGCGGTCTGACCGATTCCGTATAATGGACGGGCTGAGAAGCCCGCCCTCCGGACTGCGGTGCGGGCTTAGTCACAGCCACATGCGCAGTCATGGATGCCTTTGGCTTTTTCAAAAGATTCTTTCCCTTCCTTAACAGAAAAATAGATGATGCCCAAAGTACCCAGAATATCAATAAAACCAATCTGAAAAAGGGCATACAGTCCGGTGGCGGCCAGCAATACTACTGACATATACACGCACACCAGATTACAATTGGCATCGGCGATGAGGGGGGCAGAGTTCAGCTTTTTCCCTACCGCTTTTTTCGCCCACACCAGCAGCCACATGCTCAGGATAGAAACAGAGGAGATGATGATACCGGCCGTAGTGGATGTAGGCGGGTTTTGCATAATTAACTTAATTACCGCGGAAATGCCCAAAACTACCGCCAACCCATAAAAACACCAGCCTGTAACCCTGAGGGCCGATATTTCAAAGCCACTTTTTTCGCTTTCCGGGTATTTTTTCATGCGGTAAATCATTACGCAAATGCCCAGGGCAGAAATGGTTTCAATAAAACTGTCGGCTCCAAACCCGGCCAGGGAGAGCACTTCGTCTTTTACACCAAAATATATGGAAATTATCCCTTCTGCCAAATTGTATAAAACTGTAAAAATTGCCAGCCAAAGGGCATAATTCAGTAATTTTTCTTCTGTCCTTGCTTTACTTTGAATAGTTTTCATTGTATATACGCTCTTTCAACAAACTACAAATTAGAAAAAAATTATCCTAATGGAAGAATTTATCACTTTTACTGACAATCTCAATCCATTATTAGCAGACCTAATCATCATTACGGGCAGTATTGTGTTGGGGTTAGTGATCAGGTTCTTAATATCCCGCTCCATCCGGTTATATAACCGGAAACACCCTTCCACTTTCTTCACCTCTGTTACCCACCACCTGCACAAGCCAGCTCAACTTTTATTTCCCTTGCTGGTACTCTCTTTCACTGCCCCACTGCTCATTCTGGAAGAAGGGATTGCCGATGCCTACAAGTTAATCATCCGCATTGGTGTAATTGTCGCCATTGCCTGGTTGCTCATTCAGGCCTTTAATGTGTTGAAAGACGTGGTGGTAGAGCAGTATAAAATGACGGAAGGAGACAACCTGGAGAGCCGTAAAATAAGAACGCAGTTGCAATATATCCGGCAAACTTCCATCGTCATCATCGGACTTATTGCCATGGCGGCTATTTTGTTAAATTTTGAAAGCGTGAGAAATATCGGGGCAGGTTTGCTCACTTCGGCAGGAGTGGCAGGTATTATCATCGGTTTTGCCGCCCAAAAGACCATCGCCAATTTGCTGGCGGGTTTTCAGATTGCCTTTACCCAACCCATCCGTTACGATGATGTGGTGATTGTAGAAGGTGAGTGGGGCAAAATTGAGGAAATTACCCTCACCTATGTGGTGGTGCGCATCTGGGATTTGCGCAGGCTGGTGGTGCCCATTAACTATTTTATCGAAAAACCGTTCCAAAACTGGACCCGCACCTCTGCCGATATTTTGGGCACGGTTTTCATTTATGTAGATTACAATATTCCTGTAGATGAAATACGGCAAAAACTGACACAAATTCTGGAATCGCACGAACTTTGGGACAAAAAAGTAAACGTATTGCAGGTAACCAATACAGATAATAAAACCATGGAGCTGCGTGCGCTGATGAGTGCCAAAGATGCTTCGGATGCCTTTACACTCCGCTGCGACGTTCGTGAAAAACTACTTGGTTTTGTGCAGGAAAACTACCCGGACAGCCTGCCGAAAATCAGGGCGGAAATGGGTGAAATTGAAGAAAAGTGAATTTTGTAGCATGTTTTAACGTAGGTAAATTATATCATCCTACTTCGTTATTCGTTATACGTTATTGGTTATTAGCCAAAGAAGCATAATAACCAGTATCGCATAACTTTTAACTATACTTTTTTATGATGAGAACCTCAGTGTTTTTCTTTATATTAGAATAGAAAATCCTGAAAAGGTTCATTTTTTTATATGAAAACGGGAACGGAAATAAAGAAAAGAAAGAAAGCGCCTCCGCTCTGGCCCATGCTCATGATGATTGTTTTCATCATCGTGGGGTCATTTGGCTACAGAGGGTTTAATTTCTATACCGACCGTTTGCTGGGGCAAATCCTGATGGATATTGTACAGCGGGAAACCGATAGTTTGTACACGATCTCCTACGATGAGGTAAGTTTCAACCTGATTAATGACAAGCTTACGCTCACTAATTTTAGCCTAAACCTCGATTCCGGCACTGCACAAGACCCGGTTTCCCTGGCTGCCCTGGACAGGCGCAATCTTTATCAGGCCCAAATTCCGCAACTGGAAATACTCACCAACCGGCTTTGGGAAATATATTTCAAAAGAGAGCTGAAAATCAGAGGGTTAGAAATTGAGCAGCCGGCTGTCAATGTATATAGTTTTCCTACAGAAGAAACCCCTGCAACGCTTTCATTTGAGGCAGGAAACCTGTACACCACAATTACACAATACCTGGAAGTATTTGAAATCGGGCATTTTGAAATAAAGCAGGGCTCTTTCAATTTTCATAAACAAGATAAAGAGAAGCATACGCAATACAACATCTCGGATCTTTCTTTTGCACTAAAAAACTTTGCTTTGGATTCGGGCTGGGTGCAAGATAGCAGCAAGTTATTATTTGCGGAAGAAGTGATGCTCAATTTAAAAAACCAGAAGGTATACCTTCCTGATAGCATTCATGTGCTTACCTTCGAGGATTTTGTCATTTCAACCAAACCGTCTGAAATCGTCTTTTCTAACCTTCGTTTACAACCCCGCCCCGATACGGCTAATGTACAAATTAGCAACAACAGACTTAATATTTATGATATCCGGCTACCGGAACTTACCATCAAAGGGGTAGATTTTGCCAAAGCTTATTATGAAAACACACTGAGCATTGAAGGGATTTTTATTAATAATTCTCACTTTGATATTGATGAAAAGAAAATAGACCCTGCCCAGGTGGCAGACTCAATCAAAAGCGAAAAAAATGACCTGAGAAGTATCGTTACCTTCTTCTTTGATAAAATTTTAGTAGACCACTTCAATCTGGATAGCGCCCTGTTTCAAGTTAACCTGGAAGTAGGCAACAGACAACAAATGTTTGCCATTGACAATGTATCTATGGACATCAGGAAGCTGAATGTAGATACCACCACCGCCCAATATAGATTTGATGATAATTTTACCTATTTTGAAGATATTGACATACGCGTGGATAATTATATTTTTCACCTCCCCGATAGCATTCACACCCTGCGGGTAAAAGAATTTAACCTCTCTACTGAAAAGTCGCAGATATTTTTAGACAGCGTAACGTATACTTCCAAATATACCCCGGAAGATTTTCGTTATTCGTCCAGCAAGCCCGGACTATACAATATTGTTGTACCCAACCTGGTACTCACAGAAGTAGACATCAATAAAGTATTGGACCAGCAGCGGGTAGTGGTAGGGCATCTCAATATGCAAAACCCTGATATCCAATTATTTACCCACAGTTCAGGTAAAAAAGCGGCTGTTCAGCCAGATTCACTCTATGTAATTCTTACCGATATTCTCAGCTCCATAGAAATCAGTAATTTTATGCTGGAAGACGGAGGTTTCAAACTTTCAGAAACCAGCAGTGACGGGCTCACCCAGGTTACATTCAATCACATAGATGTAAATACGCTTAACTTACAAATTGACAGTGCAACCTACCTGTATACCGACCAGTTACTGGATGCTGATAACCTAAATATTCGATTTGCCAATTGCTATTTCCGCCTGCCCGGGGCGCAGTATACCCTTACTACCGATGTCGGGTATTTGCTGGGCAGGAATGTACGGCAATTGCACCTGGAAAAGGTGCGTTTGCAGCCGTTCGCTAATGGTTTTGATGACAGAACAGCACAGATTGATTTATATGCAGACACGGTGCTTTTAGAAAATACCAATTTACGGCAAATGCTTAACGAGCAGGTATACATGTTTGAAAATATACATCTGGGCAATCCTGATTTAAAAATATTTTTAAAGCAACACGATAAAGATACTATTGACACAAAGCAAGTTGACACAAAAAAGCTGCCTTTTTTGTTAGCGCAATACATCGATGTGACAAACGGAAAGCTTCAATTTTTCATTGACAGCCTGCTCTCGCATTCCCTGGATAGCACTTACGCCCAACTTACAGACTTTGAATTTGATGCAAAAAAAATAGGAACTCCACAAAATGTGTTGCATTTGTCTAACCTGAGATTATCAGGGAGCAATTACGAATACCACTTTCCTGATAGCATTCACGTGCTTACCATAGATGACTTATTCAGTTCCTCTCCTGACTCCAACGCTTATATTACAAATCTGTCCATCCGCCCGAAAGTCGCTGGTGATACGATAACAAATCAAAATTTGATTGACATTGCTGTTCCGGTTATTGACCTGGAAGGGCACGATTTGTATGGCAGCTTAACCGAAGGCAATTTGAATGTACAAAAACTAAATGCTGAACAACCGAAAATAAACCTGGTACTTGCCGCAGCCAAAAACGAAGCCCCTTTTCGGCTGGAAGACCTGCCACAAATCATCGCCCCTGTATGGAAATCAACAAATATCGAGGTGTTTGCCCTGGAAAACGCAAGTGTAGATATTACCCAAAAGACAGAAAATGGCGATCATCATTTTATTGTGGATGATGTATCTTTACAACTGAATAACCTTTCCCTGGATTCAGCAGCACAGTTGGATAATGAACATTTTCTTTTTGCGGATAATTTTGAGATGGAACTGAACAATTATGCCCACAACCTGGCCGGGAAAACTGATACTGTACATGTAGAAAAAGCCAGTTGGAATAATAACCTTTTTAATGCAAAAGAGGTATTTATCTCGAATACGAAAAGGGGGGAAAGTGCAGCGCAACAAAATGTGAACTATGTTGTATCCATTCCATCCCTCTCATTAAACGGTGTACACTGGCATGATGCTTATGCGCATCGTCGCATCAACTGGCATGATGTACAATTAGACTCACCTCAAATATTCATAGAAACGCGTCAGACAGATACCCCTCAGTCTTTCCGTTTTCCCGAAACCTATCCTTTTGACCCAAAGAAATTAGCCTCTATCGCTTTAAACACCTTGGAAATGCAAAATGCCACAATTCATGTAAAGGTGCATAACGATAGCCTTCCATTGCAACATACATTAGAAAATTCGGCCATTTTTCTGGAAAACCTGTATATGGACAGCACAGTATACAGCCAGCCTGGCAATCTTCTTTTTACCGATAACCTTCGTTTCCAAACCGAAGATATACGGATTATGTTACCCGACAGCCTGCAAATTTTAGAACTGGGCAAAGTTGGTTTCATCACCCAAGATTCTACCCTTTTTGCCAATAATATCAAGCTTATTCCCAGATATGAAAAAACGGCCCTGGCACCACAGGTAGGGTATCAGAAAGGGTGGGTACGGCTGGAAAGTGACTCGGCTTTTCTGAAAGGTGTAAATTTTTACGATTTGCTGTATAAGCAGAAAATAATTGCCCAAAAGCTGGGAATCAATGACTTTACGATTAGTACATATAAAGACAAAAATTACCTGTTGCCAGATACCATACAACAACCTACAGTCCGTGAGCTAATCATGGATATTCCTTATTACATAAAATTAGATACGCTTGATTTGCAACAGGGCTTTGTGGATGTTGAGCTATTGGCTGAAAATGGTGAAATTCCGGGCCGTATCTTCTTTAGTAACCTCCAAGCCCAGGCCTACAACATTACCAACGATTCAATATTAATTCAAAATAACCCTAACCTTACCCTGGCAGCCAGCGCCCAGGTAATGGAAGAGGCACCCCTGCAGGCGTACTTCACATTTGATATGCTCAGTGATGATGGAAGCCATGATTATTCTGCCCACCTTGGCAGCATGAATATGCAGCAATTCAACCCAATTTTGGAGCCCACCGCTTTGGTAAAAATAAGGCGTGGCCAAATTGACACTTTGAACATGCGGGTGAGGGCAAATAAACATTATGCTATCGGCAACATGGAATTTTTATATGACAAGTTACGCATTTCCATTCTTGACCGAAACAAGGATACCATTCCTGCCGACAAAGGTTTTGTATCATTTTTTGCCAACACTTTTATTGTCAATACCAGCAACCCCAGCCTTTTCATCACAAGAGAAGGGGAAATTTATGCTGAAAGAGACCTTCGAAAGGCAATGTTTGATCATTGGGCACGAAGTTCGCTTTCAGGTATTATCAGTAGTATTGGCTCGAGCAGGACAAAAAAGAAATTAAAAAAAGCGCAACACGATGCCCTGAAAGAACAAATACAGGTGCTGAAAGAGAAGCAGGAGCATGGTGAGAATAAGTAATACAACAGGTGGAAGAGATGGAGCAGGCAAGCAAAACTGAAAAAATACCACAAGAGACCAAGTTGCAGGGAGTATATGTCTTCAAATATCTACTCAGTTTACTCCCGGCAGTTGTTGCTATTAGTGGAAATCTACTGGGAGGATATTTTACCCTGGGTAACATCATTTTTACTTTTGGTATACTGGCCCTGGCCGATCTGTTTTTTGCAGAAGATAAGCGAGAGAATATTCCAATAGATGACACCGTACCCAATCTGATTTTACTCATATCGGTATTGCTGCATACTTTATGTGTGGGAAGTCTGTTGTTTAGTGTTAGTTCAGGAATTGTTACCGGTAAATTTGTTTGGCTTGCAGCTATTTCTACCGGCTTGTGCAGCGGCTCCATGGGTATTGACTCTGCCCATGAACTCATCCACCGAAAGAAACGATGGATGCAAAACCTGGGAATATGGAACTTGTTTCTGGCCAATTATGCGCATTTCTATACCGAACACCGCCTGGTACACCATGTAAAAGTAGGCACCAAGGAAGATCCTGCTACTGCCCGGTATGGAGAAACTTTGTATGCCTTTTTGTTGCGTACAATTCCTTCACAGTTATTCTCTGCCCTGCAGACTGATGCCCGCATTCAGCGAAAAAAAGGGAGGCTGCCTTATGGCCCCCATAACTTTACAGTTCGGGCTTTGCTATTTCAAACAGCATTTATTTTGCTACTGTTTGCCCTGCCTGGTAGCACCGTTGCTCTGGCATATTTGCTACAAAGCTTCGTAGCTTTTTGTTTGCTTGAGTATATTAATTACATTGAGCACTACGGACTCGTACGCTCAGCGGGTGAACGGGTAGGCAAGGCACACGCCTGGCAGTCAGATACCGTTACCAGCCGTTTTACGTTGTTTGAGCTTTCGCGCCACCCCGACCACCACATCAGGGCCAATAAGCCTTATCATACCCTGCAATCGCATGAAGAAAGCCCACAGTTGCCTTTTGGGTATTATGGAATGTTTTACCTGGCCATTGTGCCGCCATTGTTTTTTAATGTAATGCACAAACGCATTCATCAATATAACATGATGGGCTAACTAAGTTGGAATACAGACAAAATGTCTTAAATAATACCTCTTTCATCATATTTTATTGCCATTATGGCATCAAATATTAATATTGCCCGATCCTGGCAGATAATATGGGATGTACCTCCATCGTTTTCTATGTAAAGGCTAATGTCTGAGTTTGGCATTACTATTGTACTTTTATTATTATTTAGATTAATTAAAAATTAATAGCTATGAAAAAGATCATATTCATGATGACTGCTTTATTAATAGCGGCATCAATAAACATAAGCAATGCGCAATCTGTAGAAGATAATACAGCGCAAGAAGAAAAACTGAGTAAAAAAGAGCGAAAAGCTTTGGAAAAAGCTGAAATGAAGAAAAAGCTGATTGCCCTGGTAGAAGACCAGTCTTTTGTACTGCAAGCCGATGCCCTGTACGATCGGTACAGAAACCGTTATAACGCGACAGCCAATAATTTCATTATGTTTGAGGGAGACCGTATGGTATTACAAACCTCATTTCCCGGAGGCATAGGTTACAATGGCCTCGGCGGAGTAACATTAGATGGAAGAGTGATAGACTATGATATAAAAACCCCGAAAAACAAATCGATTTCTATCACCGCCCAGGTGAGCGGAACCCTTTTCGGGCATGGAACCCTTACGATGAATATTGGCAGCTCAGGTTATGCTGATGCTACATTTTCTGACAACTGGGGCAACCGCATCTCATTCTCAGGCCGTATTGAAGGGCTTGATGACTCTTATGTGTATGAAGGAATGAGTATTTAATAGTTTGTCAATATGGTGGTACGTAAAAGTGATTTTTTATGTATCACCTTTTTACTTTTCCTGACTTTGACCTGAAAATATTTCTTTCTTTTTTGTAAAATAATCCAACTGATCTACCGGCACATCGCTGTTTTTTAATGTTGAAATGACCGAAGCCGCATCCATGCGGGAAGCATCTATACTTTCAGAGGTTTTTAACAGTTCCAGGTCTTTCACTTTTTTATTGGTTGTTGCCATCACTTCATCAAAAACTTCCTGTATCCTTAACGTCAGTTCTTCCGGTGCCATCGTTGTTCCTTTATTCAGCTCAAAAAGGTCATTGATACAGGAATTACCCTGATGCATGACATAATGCTTACCCGTTTCACTGGCTTTTGTTTTCCAATCTACCGCACCAGAAGCAGCAGAAAATTGGCTGATTTGCGACAACCGCTGTTGCACTACCGGGCTCAAAATTTCATCCCTAAGTTGAGGAATAAATTCATCATAAGTCGCATGGGAATCAGGATGCCTTACCTGAACTGCAAAAAAGTGAGAAGGTTTTGTTACCAGCAAGTTGATGATTTCATCAGGATCAACCTTCGTATTATCCGCCTGGGCATGGTTCCCGGCATCGCCAATATGAATAAGCACATTGGTTTCATGCTGTTTCAAGTGATCCAGTTTTAGGGCTTCCCGCAAACCAAAATATACAGCTTCGGGTTCATCATCATCATCGCGCACCAGGGCGGTTACGCTATTGATCCAACCCGCTACATCTTCTGCTGCGTTCCTTCGGCGGGTATGGTCCCAGAGAAATGCACCCTCGGCAGCATCACGGTAAAAAAGGGCGGCATACCTGAACTCTTTAACACTATCGGCCTGTCCTTCTGAAAAAGTAAGGATTGCTTTGCTAATGGCCGGATAATACACACCCATATCGTTGGTAGCATCTACTACAAACAGGATATTAATTTTTTGCTGGCCGTCCATCACAGAATCTACCTTCGCTTTAAAACCCGACATCCAGGGCGGGGTATCGGGAATAGAGTTAAAAGTGGAAGGCACCCGTATTAATAAATATACTGACAAGCATACAAGCAATATAGATACAAGCAAAAAACCAGAAAATTTACGGCGGGCCGCGGAGCGTGCTTGGTGGTTGAGAGGTTTCATTAACTGCTATTATATAAAATCTGGTAACTAGAAGAAGCAAGTTAACGAAAAATCATAAAATTTATCCATAACTAAAAATTCCACAACCCCTTTTTCTTACGGGTTTCTTCTTCTTCGTTGATAAAAATACTGGGCTTAGGCTCAGGCGCTTTGGGAGTCTCTTTGCCTTTGCCAATATAATCCAGCTGACTCAGTTTTCGGAACAAAGCACCCATCATATTCAAAAACTTGTCTGAGCTTTTAATACTGCGGCTGATGTCCGTATGGTTATATTCCTGCTCCAGCAGTGTATCTGTGGTGTTTTCAAACATACCCGGCCGGAGGTCTGACCATTCCATGAAATATTTCAACATTTCTTCCTTTCCGGTATCACTCACACAAGCTACAGCCGTTTTTACAACCCGCGCAAAACGGGCAAAAAACTCTACCATAAAAATAGGCGATTGCTGTGGAATAGCAAGCCGGTAATGATCCATATTGTTAGAAAGGAAATCAGCCATTTTATCAGCCAGATAATGCACATTTTCAGCCAACTGCCCACGTTCATTTTTTATCTTAATTTTTTTGATAATACTGATTGTATCTGCCCCCAACTGCCCCAAAGCGTTACCAAACTCATAATATACATTCATTAATGGAGGATAACTCTGCACAGTAGTAGCAGCCGGAAAATATTGTTCGGTAAGCTTGGCTTCATTGCTAATTACCCGCACTTGTCCGATTGTGAGATGATACGCCCCAATGTCTGTGATATTAGTTTGGTCGGATGGCACAATCTCCAGACGGTATTCAGGCATAGTGTAAGGATACCGCAGCGGGGTTTCCTCCGGCTCAGGCTGCCCCACCTGAACTCTTGAAAACGGATTGGCCGTCACAATCACATCCAACAGGAGCTTGTCAGGATTATCAATCTTATAAGTTGCTTCCAATGACTGGTTCAATGCCTGTTCACCTGAAAACCTATTACCCGTTAGTTCTATGCGAACTCCCCCACGCGTAATGGCCCTGCATGCCAGTACTTTCACCCGCAACAAATCATTTTGCTCGAGTTGTACACGTATATCCAGCGATTGCTTATCATTGGGCGAAGCCGGCAATACCCCATAGTTATAATCCGTAAGGTTTGCACTGATGGCATCCCTAACTTGTTCATACATTGCATTTTCCTGATGGACAAAATGCTGTTTGGAAATTTTCATTCCATCCACCCAGTTTACCGGTAAATATTTGATTTCAGGCAACATCTTATTTTATTTTTTCAAGTCTTGTAAAGATACCCGCTTAGCATTAATCAGGACATTATCTTCTATCATATTTGATTTCACTGTCAGGTCAGGGTCAACCACTTTTCTGCCATGCCACCAGGAAGGCTTGATATAAAACATCCAACTGAACGGCGTTTCAGCGCTATCAGGTTGTATTTGTCCTTCCGGATGCCCCTGGTTATAATCCCGCAAAAAGGAATGGAACAGGTCACCCACTACCATGCCCAAAGGCGCACGAATGGTAAATTTGGAATACTTACTTTCATACATATTTTTTGCTATCCTGAATTGCACCCGTATGGAGTTCTGCAAATCAGCCTCGGGTACGGTATGCGTTGGCACAAATTGCCAGGTTTTATACAAAGGTGCAGGAATTCCTTGTGCCAAACAATAAGTTTTATGCATCAGATACGGTAAAGGGAACGTCAAAACCACGCTTGCCAACGGCCCATGATACCCACTCGTATGCAATAAATAAAATACCAGTAAAAAGCCCGCTCCTCCGAGTAAAGTAAGCAATAATGTAAACAAAGTTTCTGCAAAGAAATAGCGTTTTATACTCCAGGGCAGTACTTTATGCATAAGCCAGGTGTGCAATACACCTAATCCAAGAAAACCCAACTGTAACAAAAAGTATGTAAACCGAGGGCGGGTGATCTCAAGCAACCCGGTGGAACCTATTGCTGCGAATGCCAGCAGGGCTGCCAGGATATATATGATGGTATGTTTAACAGGTTGTTTTTTCTTGGTTATGATTACAAAAAAAACAATTCCTGTAATAAGCGCTAGCCCAAAAAGTGCCAGCATTGTTATCAAAATTTCTGTTTCCATGCAAGAAGTTAAAAACTTATTATATTAAATCAAATTGTTGATGTATATCCTAGCAAAGCAGCCTCTTTTGGTTCCGTAAATAAGATCGGCTCACTCTCCTTTTTTGCCGATATTTTCAATACTGGCTCAACCTCTACCGGAAGAAAATGGTTGTACAGCAGTTCAAGTACTGTGTGCGCGCTTCCACCCGGTAAATAGTCAGGTAAATCTTTTTTCTTCAGGGGGCCAATGTTTACCTGTATGGCCGGAATTTCGTCAAACCATGTATTTCCTAAAATAAAGTCTACTCCCAGGTTACATGCTCCCAACGGATACTGATACCCTTCCGTGCTTTGCTTTTGAGGCGGTATCCATTGTAAAGAAACGGGTTGGCCTAAAATTGCCTCGAAGCACAGGGCTGTAACCGGCAAATTACCCACAATATGGTAAAATAATGGCAAAAGAAAGTAATATACGGCTGACTGTTGCCGGCTTAAGGCTGGCTGATGTCCCCAAAACCTGGCAAATACTCCCTGATGTGCAGCCCCGGAAAAGGCAAACAAGGCTTTTCTTTCTTCTATCTCTGACAGGCTTCTGAGCCGGAAAAACTCTTGCTCAAGGGGAAGAAAAAAGTTTCGTGCCTGTTTCTCTTCTTCTCTGTGCTGTTTGAACTCTGCCACCGAATCTTCGGTAGTCTTGAAAGCTTTGGTCATGGTTTGATGGAAAAGCCCTTCGGGCAACATGTCGTACAAACCTTCGCGGGAAATATCAATATGCAAAACCTCCGTCTTTCCCGATTTTTTTCCCCTCAATTCTACGCCCAATATATCTTTACTGTATGGCCTTTTGAATACACCTTTGGTCTGAACAACAACGTGGTCAAGGTCAACCGTTTCATTTTCCAGCAAAACAGCCAATATTGCCTCAATGCGAATATCTGCACCAAGCGATGAAATAAGTTCGTTTAATGGTTTATCTTTCATTTCTATTTATGCGTTGGAAAGTACGACACGAACTGGCAAGCTGATGGCTGATGATTTTTGTTGCAAAAAAGCCTCTAAATCTTTGCACAGCCCTTTCCATTCTTCTTCAGATGCATCAAAGCCGGGCGAAGGTTTAAGTTGCACATCTAAAGTGCGCTGAAGCCCCCTGTGTGGCAGAGGGTCATGCGCCATCCCTTTTTTCACAGTTACACCAGAAATTTTATTGCCTAATTCGGCGAAACAAGTTGATTTAATGTCTTCTGCAGTTACTATGCGCCCCCGGGTGAGCAAGGCGTTTTTGTAGGCATATAATTTTTCTGCATCATTTAAAGCCCCCCGGCCTCCATAAGAAGAAGCCAGGATCATCAGGTTTTCTTTTTGAAAATCAGAAGTTGCGACTGATTTCAGGTTGCTGCCCGAAACTATTTTATTGGCAAACTCACCATTGGTTGTCCAGTATTCTATCCATACATCTTCTGGCTTTTTGGGTTTTATCAGCATAAAGGGCATGGGGTCTTCCAGCAGCGATTTTCGCATAATATTTTGTTCTATCCGGCTCAGGTCTTGCCCTAGCTGCATAATTTCACGGGAAAGATTACTTCCACCCAAAGCGGTAAAGGCAACACTCTCATCGCGCATCATTTCCAATATATAATTGACCATTTCAGTTGCATTACGCCGGTCAAACCGCCCTACCCCACCTTTTCGCACGGCATACGTTTCAGGCTCCTGCTGGTTGATTCTCCTGAAAGGTACTGCCCGGTATTCACGGCTTCCCCCGGCAAAAACCCTTTTTACGGAAAGAAAATCTTCACCATTGGTGGGCAAAGGCACAATGTTAAAGTTTTTGTTAAGAGCAAACGGACGATTGCTATTGACAAGTTTTCTGTTGACAACCGGAAAGCTATTGATGTTGCACGATACCTCAGCCACAGCTTCTGCAGGAAGTCCGTGTGGCAATTGTACCCTGATCCATAACAAATCATCTTTTAACTTCTTCAGGTCATCCTCCATAAAAATTTGTTCAAACTCAGGAGGGTATTTTTTTGTTTGCAAACTCTCTGCATCACCTGCAATGGTGATGAAACAATTTTCATACACAGCAATGGTATGCTTTTCTATTCTCTGGCCAGACTCATATTCGCTATAAATTGTATTGGATGCCTCCGCTTCAGAATTTTCAGGGTGATGCTTATATCCGGATACGGTTTGCACCTGCTCCTCTCCCAAAAACCACCGGGATAACGGAAGTAACGGATAATAATTGGCTTTATCCGGGTCGTTCTTCCAGTCAAAAAAGAAAGACATGCCCTCGATGGACTTGATATTTTTATTCAATGATATCCCCAGCCAAAGGGTGGATGGCGGTAATGATTTTCCCGTTTGTGCCTGCATCAATTCATCTTTCAGGATGGGTGTAGTCTGCTGAACAATTTTATTATTTACACCTTGCAAAACTACTTCAGCGTCAAAAAGTGTAAATGAAGAAGCTGGTGAAAAATAGACCGGTTTGGTGGTCATTTTAGCAGAATCATTGGGGTCCACCATTTCTTTCTCGAAGAGAAACTGATCTTCTGGCCGCACCTGAAAGGCCGGCTCTACAGCACGGACATGCAAAATAGCATGGGCAGGTTTGGGGCCGGTAAGCACTTCCGGAATAAGCAGGTGGGCCAGCCTTTCCAATACCCGGGTTTCGGAAGAAAATATTTCATTGGAAATTTTCTCAAACTCTACAGCACAGGCCCCTAAAAGGAGATCAATCACCGGGTCAAACCCCTCCATTTCCGATTCCTGGAAGCCCCAAAGTTCGGCTGCTTTTTTTCGTAACCTTCTTCTTACTTTTTCCCTGTTAAAATCTGATGGTTGCATGGAAGATTTATTTATGACCTTGATTGCTTTCTCAAGTATTATCTTTAATATCTTAACTTATAATAATGGCACAGCCAGTTTGTAAACTATTCTGCAACAGGAGCAAAAATCACTTCTTTTTCATTTTCAGTTTTGGCTAAAAACATATTAACTTCAATAGCCAACATGCTTGCCAGGGAAGTGCCTTTTGTAACTACAGCATTTTTTATTACCATAGCAGAACCTTGAATAACAGCGGAACCGATATTATCATAATAAATATTTAGCTCATCCAGATTGCGCACTATTTTTCCCGTCCTGTCTGCAATTTTAAACCTTCCAAAAGTATCCCTATAGGCATATAATGCATGCGCAGCTCCTTTTCCATTACTTTTCTTCCACCTTACTGCAAATAGAACTACCGATTTTTTATTTTCTTTAGTAAGGGCTTTCAACTTATTGATAGTGGGAACATTTTTCACCTCTTTTACCTTAGCTCCCAGCCCTTTAAGCACGGGCATAAACTCATTCATGTTTTTGGGAGGTTTAACACCTGTCCGCCCCATAATCTCTGAAGCTTTCACAAATATTTTATTTCCTGTATGCCTGAGGGCTTTAGCAGTAGCTACTGATGCACACCAGGGGCCCCTGGGGCTATATGTCCACTTTGCAGCCCCCAACCTGCCTAATTTGAATACCGGCCCGGCCAGTCCCAATATTCTTAATCCGTCTTCTGCATAGCCCCATCCTCCTTCTTTCACTCCTTCGCCTAAGCGCAAAATATCTACCAGTCCCGAACCTAATGCCATTGAGGTGTAAACAGTTGTAGCTACAATTGCCCTACCATATCTGTCAATATCTGAGTTGCTACTATTTCTAACCCAAGTATCCAATGCTTTTTCCGCATCTTTATGCTGGGAGTCCCACCAATCTGCTATTTCTTCTAACCCAAACATAATTAACTCAATGACAACGGACTAAAGAAAATATACTCCGTATGCTGAAACTGCTCATTGGTACGGGCAATTACACCAGAAATAATGATGGTGATCCTTTTTCTCAGCTTGATCGGTTTTTTGGTTTTCGGGTCTATCACCTTAGGCTCGTCCACGTCCAAATCTACCCTGATGGAAGAGAGCCTTTTTTCATTTCTCTCCAGGGCTTCTAAAATGGAAAGGTGTAATTCTTTTTTCCATTTGGTTACAGAGCGGATGGTTTCATAGTCTTTGTCCCATACAAAACACCCATAATTGTTATCGTATCGGTATTCTTTATAATGGGTTCGAAGGATCAAATGCACATGCTGCTTGATAGCATCAGATACTTCCAGTAATGGATGCCTTTTTTTGCTGGCAAGACTTTGGGTATTTAAGGGAATTTTATAGTAAGGCCGCATAGTATCTTTTAATTTATCTTAACCAAAGCTCCTTTAATTTCTGCCATAGCCGAGCCATTGACAGAGGCTTTTGCACCTCCTTTTAATTCTGCCTGAGCTGTTCCCTCTACCACTGCCTGAATACCTTTTAGCGTTGCATTTCCCGTACTTTCCAGAGTCATATTACCTGTACTTTCTATGGTGGTATTGCCCATGCTCTCCATATTCATATTACCCATACTTTCTATGGTAACATTACCATCTACTTCCATGGTTGTTTCGGTTGACTTCATGGTGGTACCTGAGCCCGACTCCATGTCGATGGTATTACCAGCCTTCATGGTAATAGAGCCGTCTGAAGTAAAATCCATATCACCCGCTGCATACAACTCCATATCACCTTGCGTTTTGATACTGATTTTACCACTCCCATCCAAGGTAAGTGAAATTTCATTGGTAGGACTATCGGCGTCCTTGTTCATGATTTTTATTTCTTCCTTTCCATCTTCATCGATGAAGTGAATTTGGTTGCCTGACCGGGTTTTAATCACTTTTAAATTATTCTTATCGTCATACCACGGCCCAGGTTTATCTTTTCCGTTGAACAGACTGCCAATCACATAAGGATTGTTCATATTACCATGTTCAAAGCCAACCAATACTTCATCATCTACTTCCGGTATAAAGTAAAATCCCCGCTCTTCACCTGCATGTTGGTTGAGGATACGAATAAAAGGAGTTTCATCCTCTGACTGCCAGGGCATTCTCACCTTGATCCGCCCCAATTTTTCAGGGTCCATATTATCCGTCACGATGGCTGTTTGCGTCTCAGGAATAACCGGACGAATATTAGGGTTCGGAGGAGGGAAAGTAGCATCCCCGGGAATGGCCTCAAAATGATTTTGATAATTGCCTGTTCCGTCTGTAGAGTGTGAAACTTTGGTTACGATAAACTCACCATAATCCTCTTCATTTCTTCCTTCACCCGTAATATTGATGATCGTACCCACATTGATATAAGGGTTATCACTAATACCCGAGGCAACCACCAACTCTTTGGCCTGTACATGTTTTTTAATCTCTACCAGATCTTTCAGTTCATTCTGATCCCCCACAGTGTGTGAGGATTCATATTTAGCATCTTGTCTGAAAATTTCTTTTGATGCTTCCAATGCAAACTCTCCGTACTGTTCCAGGTCATTTACGGCAGCATCAGTAACGTCACTCTCATAGTTCTCTTTTTCGAGGTAATTGTAGGCCGCTGCTTTGAAGTTGAGCGGAACCGCCTTGAGCGAAAACCCAAAATCGAACAGATCTTTTTCCACCGGAAGGTCAATTTTTTTATCTTTATCCAGCTTACCAAATATTAGCTCAGTACCATTGAAAAAACACCATTCTCCGTACATCGCTGCTGCCCGGTTCATACAATGAAAGCTACTCTCTTTGAACTGTACAAAATACGGAAAGTTTTTGGAATAAGAAGGCTGTACTTTTATTTCCAAAGCATTGGACGGAACACTTCCTGAAAGTTCTTGCACAATATCAGAAAGCGACATATCATAAAAACAACGGCAGTGCATGGCACCATCCAGCAATATGGTAGGGCTTTGCCCGCGCACAATTACTTCCCTTTGTCCGCGCAGGTGTCTGGCCATACTTACCTCCGTGATCAGCCCTTTAAAAATATTTTTTTCTTGCCTGACAAAGACTTTGGGTTTCATGGAAATTTCCACATCTGCTCCTAAGAAGTCTTTTGCCTGGTTAAGCGCAGTTTGCCCTGTACCCTCGAAGGCATCCAGGGGGATCACAATTTCAAAATGATGGTGCCAGTCAATGCGTTGAGAAATAGTGAGCCGGGAAAAAGGTGAGATGTGTTTTCCGTCAATCACAATGCTAACTTCAATTTGCTGTGCCAAAACAGTGGGGTTTTATATGAAAAGATAGTTGTTAGTTTATTGTTTGTAGTTTCAAGTTAGAGGTTATGGACTCAACCATAAACAAGAAACATTAAACAATAAACCCTAAAACATAAGTCTAATGAAAATGCCTCTTTCAGGTTAAAAGAGGCATTTTTTTAATACATCAGGGCAGGAAGTTTAAGCGCCCGGCCATTCGTTTTCGTGCTCTCCGCCTCCCATCTTGATTTTCTTGGCCGAGACCACGAAGGTTTCCAGCATGTTTTCCCCCCCTTGCCAGTGGAAGTTTTCTCCGTATTCTACGATATAAGCATCTTCAAACTCCAGTTCCTTTAAAGATGCCCCAGCACTGGCTTCATCCATTACCTTGATGGTGCCATTCTTTTTGGTAGTGGGATCGGTAATCCACTCAAACATTGCCGTGTCACTACTCGCTTCAATGGTAATCTGAATAGTGCCTCCGCGCACTCCTCCAGCCGGCCTGCCGGTTGGGTCAATATCACGGGAAAGATTGTAAGAAAAATCCACGACTCTAACGTCACTTAGTGGATCCATGTCAAGTCTTGCAGAAAAAGCCATAATAGTTTAATTTTTGTGATTGTATAAGATAAATTTATTTGTGTGCATACTAAGTTTCAGAATATTCTGAAGCCCATTCTTCGGCCGTATCTCCTTTGGTACCTCCCAGTTTGAGTAAGAAGTTTTTAGCCGGAAAGAAAGGAGTAATATGAATATCCAGGTGTATTCTTTTGGTTTCCTTATCCTGGGTAAGCTTCATCACCTGAAACGATTCAATGATCTTATCTGCCCCTTTAATACTGTTCAGGTAGCGGCCTATTTCCAGTTTTAAGTCCCGCTCCACCTTGGTTGTCCAGTTCACAAATGCCTGGCGGTTCAGGAAGTCAATGATCACTTTGCCGATGTAGTCAAATACCCGCACCACCGAATAAGTTTGGAGACCAATATCATTGCCATTGTACAGGGTTTTGGCTGAGAAGGCCATCACTTTGCCCCATTCATTTACCAAAGGAACCAGTCCTCTTTTCTCCAGTTCGGTGATCTCACTTTTTTTCAGATCGAATTTCACACCGTCTACTTCGTTCAACCCACCATGGATTTTACCGGCGGTAGGCTGTGCAATGAGTGTATTGTATATTTTACCGGCCAGGGCTGTGGAAGGGGGCACGAAGAGTTCTTCATCTTCACCCAGTTCGCTGTATTTCTCCCTGCCTACCAGCCAGTTACATGCCATCATCACGTTGGAACGGTGTATTTCCCCACCCGTCAGGTTGGCAGCGTCAAAGTCTTCCATCACAGCATCGGGGTCGTCCAGGTGTTCAAAATCAGTAACCAGCATCACTTTATTTTGATGCGCAATCTTGGCCCATTTTTCTACTACTTTGTTAGAACCCAGATAACCAGGTATCACCATCAAAGAATAGTTTTCACGCAAATCCAGACGATCGTGGTGCTGTTTCAATTCTTCAGCAATTTTATCGCTCACCAGGGTGTTGTCCAGGTCTTTTAGCCGCTCCAGACTTGCATTGAAAATGGTAATATTTTTTACCTTATCCTGTTCAGTGTTTTTGTAAAACAGAGCCACTGAACGATAGGCTTGTTCCATATTTTTGGTGCTATCCAATGCTTTTTTCAAATTGGCATTGAGCAGTTGGGCTGCGCTATCTGATTTTTCCTGTGCCTGCTCAATCATAGCAGGAATATCGTCTGATTCTTTGAGCAAATCGCGCCAAATCTCCAGTTGCCTTTTGAGTTGCTCCCTATCAGCTTTTTTCGTTGATTCGGTCAGGAAGATATTTTTCCGGGCCTTACTTTCCGGACTCATTACTTTAGATCCGTCTACAGAAGCCTCTATAAGTTCAAATCCTCCATATTCTATGAGTTGTTCGCAGCTTTCTTCCAGTTGTTGTGCTACACTTTGTGCACCGGCTGCTTCTTTTTCTTTCGCCTGGGGTGCTTGTTCTTTTTCCTTTGCCATATATCTGTGGTTTTTTTATTCAGTAATTTGTTTGACATTATGTATTACCCAGCCTGCTCAATCTCATCAATGAGTGCTTGCAGGGCATTCAAATAAGCCGCTTTGGCATCAGGGTTTTGTAAAGCGGTTTTCAGGATTTTGTTGGTTTTTAATTGCTTTACAATTTTCTGGTAAGTGTCCTGCTGAGCGTGCGTTTCTTTCAGAAAATTACTCTGGGCAATGATACCTTCTTTTCTGAAATTAGCCAGGTTATTAAACTTCAGTTCTTCATTTACGGGCGCCCCATCTGCCGACTCAAACTCTACTTTTACACTGGGCTTGAAATGCTGAAAAACCTCATCTACATTCTTTAACCCTTTGATGGGTTCAGGCTTGGTAGGTTTGTCAGTGAGTTGTTGGACAAGTAGCGTTTTGTTTGACGAAATTTGGGCAATAGCCTCGAAGGATTGTTGGGGTACCAATTGACCGCCAATTTCAACTTCGTTCATAGTTTTTAGGATTTAGGTTTTACAATAATTAGTTGCTTGGGACATGAATATGTAACCCTTAAAATACATTTTTTTAATCAAATTTCCATATTATTTCATTTTCTTCATTTACATCCGCTTTCAACACCGAACCTTTTTCTACTTTTCCTGCAATGATCATCCGGGATATAGGACGGCGCAACTGGTTGCGAATCACACCGGTGAGTGGGCGTGCGCCATACTTGGGTGTGAAACCGGAAAGGGCCAGGTGCTTCTTTGCAGCATCGGTCACCTCCAGTGTGATGCCTTGCTTCTCTAATGTAGCCAGTAGTTTTTTCAAATGAATATCAAAAATCTTCACTACGTTTTCTTCTACAATAGGGGCGAAAGGAACAATTTCAGTAACACGCGCCAGAAACTCGGGACGGAAATAACCACTCATGATTTCCATCATCTGGTTAGATGTGGGCAAACTCCCTTCATCAAACTTTTCAATGATGAACTCACTACCGATGTTGGAAGTAAACAAGATAACCGCATTGGAAAAATCACCTTCTTTACCTAACCTGTCATGTAACTTTCCTTCGTCAAGAATTTGTAAAAACACATCAAATACAGACGGATGCGCTTTTTCTACTTCATCAAAAAGGAGTACTGAATAAGGTTTCTCACGGATTTTATTCACCAATAGTCCTCCTTCTTTATAACCTACATAACCGGGAGGCGCACCGTATAGCAGTGCAGCTGAATGCTCTTCTTTAAATTCGGACATATCGAAGCGAATCATAAATGACTCGTCGTTGAACAGGAAGTCGGCCAGTGATTTGGCAAGCTCCGTTTTTCCGGTGCCGGTAGGCCCTAAAAAGAAGAAAGACCCAATGGGCTGCCCGGCTTTGGTAAGCCCCGAGCGGGATTCCAGGATGGCCTCAGAAATAGCCTTGATGGCCGAGTCTTGTCCAATGACCCTTTGTTTCAGATGCTCTTCAATGTTCAGTAGTTTTTCCCGCTCTTTGGTTTGTATTTTTCCTAATGGAATGCCTGTTTTGTGGGAAACCACTGCTGCAATGTCTGTTTTTTCTACCTGGCCTTTCTTTTTACCAGTAAGTGTACCCAAACTTTTCAGGGTGTTTTCCAGATAGGCCTGCAAAGATTCCGGGGTATCCAGGTCATTTTCATCGGTATCATCTTCCAACTGACTAAACAAGATGGGGCTCACTTTGGATTTTAAAAGCGTATGAAACCATTGCAATTCAGAAAGTTGTGATCCCAGCCCATTTTTATGCAATTCATCCAGCTCTTCTTTCAACTGTTCCAGCTCCTTTTCAGAGGTTTCGTCAGCCATACGGATGGCAGCCATGGTGCGGTCCATCAGGTCAATGGCGGCATCGGGCAGGCGCCGGTCTTTGATATACCGCTTGGCAAGGAGTACCGCTTCCAGGGTAGTGTCTTCGGCTACCTTGATGTTGTGGTGGTTTTCGTACAAAGGAAGCAACGTTTTTACCATACGGGTGGCGGTGGTCACATCGGGTTCCTCCACACGAAGCAATTCAAAGCGGCGGTTAAAAGCCTCTTCAGATTCAATAAATTCACGGTATTCGTCATTGGTGGTAGCACCTATTACGGTGATTTCGCCCCGGGCCAGTTCCGGTTTTAATAAATTGGCAGCACCCGAACCCACCGGCCCTGTGCTGTCTAGCAGTGTGTGAATTTCATCAATAAAAAGAATAGCCCTTTCAAAAGTTTTTACTTCTTTGATGATATTTTTCAATCGGTCTTCTACCTCTCCTTTGTAAGAAGCTCCTGCTACCAGGGCACCCACGTCCAGCTCAAACACCAGAGCAGCTTCCAGGCGAAGGGGAACTTTCTTCTCCACAATACTCAAGGCAAAACCATCTACCAGGGCTGTTTTACCAACGCCAGGTTCTCCAACAATAATTACATTTGGTTTGGTCCTTCTCCCCAAAATCTCGGTCATCATCCGGGTTTCCCGATCGCGGCCGATGATGGGGTCAATTTTTCCTTCCCGGGCCAGGGAGGTTTTATCCACACAATATTTATGAATGGCATTGATTTTTGTTTTTCCTTTTCCAGAAGTAGCACTTCCGGAACTCTTAGCAGGTGCCGAAACAGCCTCTTGAATGGCAGCATCTTCTACGCTGGTATCAATAATTTCGTCTGGGGTGAGTGGGAATGTTTTGAGCTGTTCGCGGGTAAAGGCAAGGTTGGGCTTACTGAGAGCGGCCAGCACACAAAGTGGATCAATCTCATCTTTAGAAAGTTTCAGCCGAATAATATCCGCTTCTTCCATTACGGCCACAATGCGTTCATCGCCAGAGGGCTCACTCACACCCGAGGTGGCTTTTGGGTAACCTTCAATGCGTACATCAGCCCATTCTCTCAGGTAGGATGCATCTTTCCCAATTTCATCCAAAAACCCTGTGAGGCCAATATCTGAATGTAATACAGCACGCAGCAGATGTGCGGGCGAGAAATGTGCATTTTGGTATTCTTTGGCAATAGACTGGGCGATTTGGATAGCACGCTTAAGTTCATCAGTGTATTCAAAGGAGGTAGCCATACTTGAGGGCGGTTTATTTTTGTACTAATATATAAATCCAATATCCATTGGGGGCAATTGCATGTTTGGGAGGTTGAGAGTCCTTATCATTTATAGCTTCACATACATATTTACCCCTTTCTATCTGTTCTTTGGCATATTTGATCAGGCGATCTTCAACCCGCTGCATAAGAGAGAATGACCTTGCATGGTAAATCACCACCATTTTGTCCCACTTATGTCCTTTGTCCCACATTCGTTGATGCTGCCTGAACCTGTCTTCAGGTTTTTGCTGCGTCAGTCCTATATATATCCATCTGTTTCTGCTCGCATACTGCCCAATAGCCCGACGAAGGCTGGTTTCTGCAATATAGTAACTGTCATCTGAGTACCAATATTCCACGTGCTCCATAATAGCATTACATAAAGAATATATTAACACAGAATAAAATAAATTTTTTGCTGTCTTGTCAGCCAGAGCTTAACATAGTTACGCTTCTCCTTATTCCGTAATTATTGTGTTCAACACTGACTTTGTCGTCCCACTGATAATGCTCATTTTTTTCAAGCCCATGCGAATATTTGAATGCACTGAGTGAAGTTATGGCATTATTTCCAATATTACCGGAATGCTCCACCTGCTCAAAGCAATGATTACAGAGGATGACACAATTATCTATCGAGCGCAAAAATGTATCATCGGGGGTATTGTGATTGTTTGATCGCACAGCTATTACATGATGTGCATGCCCCACCTGGAGAGAAAGGTGCTTACCGCAATGTGCACACCTATTCCACTGCCGGTGTAAAGCCTGAAATTTAGTAACGGTAGAAAACTCCAGGTGTGTTCTAGCAGGTTGGCTACTTTGTGATTGAGCTTGGTTAACTCTTTTTCTTTTTCGGGTTACAGGCATGGTACAGAAAAGTTATAAAAAAACTATGTATGTATAAATTAATGCAGCTTCTTGTAAAAAATCACAAGAAGAGTACTAAAATACCAAACCTGATCGCTAACTGATAATTTAATTAAATAACTAGGCTAAAAGCATAAAAATGCGCCTTAATTACTCACCAAAATACTCATAATTACCTTTTACTTTCTCACGATAAATCTTATTGAGATAAAAGGCAATCGGCTTTCTGAAATCAAGAACAAGCCTTATCGGATCTTTCTCATAAGACAATACAGAAATATGCTCATCATAAACTTCTGTAATAAACTTTTTCTCCTGAAGTCCGCTTGCGTCTTGTATTACACTAAAGTAAATGAAATTATCATCTGAGAACTCATGCAGTTCTTTGATATAATCTGCACTGTAAGGTAATGCATAATAAATCTCCTCAATTTCTTCTCTTACGCAAAAGCTTTTCACATCGCTCAGCTTACCTTTAATTTCATTTTTACCATACTGCTCGAAATTATCATCGAAAAAGCCTAAAAAACGATATCCTAATGCATTGCTATTCTCAAAAAACTTACGAAGCCTTCTTCCCTGTCTGGTATAACCGATAATAATTACATTCTTACGGTTCATATCCATACTCCGGTATTGGCTGTAAATTTTTAATAATATTGTTTTTACCAATACTGTTGTAATGGCAAAAATCCCATATGTAACACCTACAAGAGCCGGGGAATAAGCAAAAGGAGAGATATATAAAATAAATGGCCAAAGCAGCATGTTGTGCATCACCAAACTTGTGATGGTGCTGAAAAGAATTCTTTTGGGTTTGTTTATATTCTCAAGATAATAAACATTCAGTATGATAGCACAAAGCACCCAGCACAATGTAAATATTGCATATAGTGAGGCATCAACAGATAAAGAAGTATAGCTTAGTTCAGAAAGAATAACTTCGGCAAGCCCAAACGATGATAATATGATAAAGGCATCGGTACAGATTAGTATCACAACTAATACCTTGGAATAATTGGTCTTTTTTATACCGTTTAATGAAATCATTACATCGTAATATTAATAGAAAAATTTGCCTTTCCAATAACTTTTATTGCCACAACAAACCTCTTTTAACTCTCGCAAAGTTATTATTCAAATATATAATTATATTTTTTCAATAACAAGTCTTCTGAAAAATTTAATTTTTTGATAACACAACGCTGTTATGCTTCCTTATCTTTTCCGTAATTTTAAAGAAAAAAGGTCAATATGGGCAAAAATATTACATAAAAAAATTTTACTGCTAGCATTTCACATATATTTTACTTTCTCTGCATTTCTTTTCCAAGAATACAGAATCATACACTTTTAAGTTTATATGCATCATGAAAGACGTACTTCACAACTTGTTTTCTTATAATTATCATACCAATAATTTATTTTATAAAACGTTGCGAAAAACAGAAACTGCAAAGGGTAAGCCAGTAGAGTTATTCAGCCACATTCTAAATGCGCACGCTATTTGGTTGGCAAGAATTGAGCAAACTCCCCCTCCTTATGATGTGTGGGCATCGCACACTTTGGACATGTGCGAACAGTTGAATCAGGATCTTTACCACCAGTCCCGGAGTTTACTCAATAACATGGATGAGGGCTTTCTTGAGAAGGTAATTTACTATCAGAATACTAAGGGTATAAGTTATCAAAATACAACCAGGGATATTTTCCTGCATATCATTAACCACGGCACCCACCACAGGGCACAGATTTCCCTGCTCATCCGCCAACAGGGGCATACCCCTCCTGTATCAGATTATATTTTATATAAGAGAGCCCAAAGTTAAGTCCCCTCAACTTCATGCTTGCTAAATACTTTACCCTTCTGGCCTACTTTTTAGTATTGTTTTTAATTGGCTACCTGGCTGCTAAAAAAGTACACAATATCAAAGATTACTATGTGGGAGGCAAGGCGCTGGGGTTTTGGGTAGCTGCCTTCTCATCCAGGGCGACCGGCTCTTCAGCCTGGGTTTTGTTAGGATTAACCGGTATGGGCGCCATTTTTGGTATTCATGCCTTGTGGGTGGTGTTGGGTACTTTAACTGGAGAAACAGGGGCCTGGTTCATTATGGCAAAACCCTTCAAACGATTAACTGACAAGTATAATTCGATCACCGTACCCGATTTCCTGGTTAGTCACTTCAATACCCAATCACATACGCTGCGTATCATCGCTGCTACTGCGCTATCACTGTTTGTAGTAATTTATGTAAGCTCTCAAATTGATGCAACGGGCACAGCCTTTGAAGCTTTTTTGGGGTGGAACTACTTTGCTGGTGCTATTGCAGGGTTCTTTATCGTGGTGGCATACCTTTATTTCGGCGGGTTTGTGGCTGTAGCCTGGTCAGATGTATTTCAGGGGGTTATTATCGTGGCAGGGTTGGTAGCTCTCCCAGTATTTATAGTCGCCACACTCGATGATGTTTCTGCAATTCCGCAAAAGCTAAATGCAATGGATCCCGGGTTACTAAGCATTTGGGGCAGCGCAGATGGTTTTAGTCTCTTAAACCTTTCCCGAGCTGTTGGGTTTCTGATGATTGGCCTGGGGTACCTGGGTTCTCCTCAACTTTTTGTGCGTTTTATGTCAGTGAAAAATGAGAAGGAACTTGACAAAGGCAAATGGGTTTCTGTATCACTTACTTTACTGATGAACACTTCGGCTGTTGCGATTGGCATCCTGGGAAGGTTTTTTTTTACTGAGCCAGGGTCAGACCCTGTAACAATTTTAGGCAATGGCGGTCAAAATGTTCTGATTTTACTGGCATCTGTAATGCCTGCAGTATTCAGCGGCATTTATATAGCTGCGGTTCTGGCTGCAATTATGTCAACTGTTGACTCTCTGCTGATAGTAGCATCCAGTGCAGTTACCAGGGATTTTTACCAGAAAGTTTTTCATCCTATACTACCCGATGCAAAATTGTATCATTTGTCGAGAAAAATAACTTTTCTGCTGGCAATATTATCTTTGTTCATCGCGCTTACAGTTGCGGTTACTTCGCCCACGCGCACCATATTTTGGTTTGTCATATTTGGCTGGTCGGGCATTGCGGCTACATTTTGTCCGGTGATAGTGCTTGCTTTGTTCTGGAAAAAATATACCGAAAGCGGTGCGATTGCTTCCATGATAACGGGTTTTATCAGCATCCCTTTTTTTAAGTTTTTTATACCAACCCTTCCTGTTGCTGGAAAATATTTTTCCTATATTGCCGAACTATTCCCTTCCTTTTTATCAGCTATCATCATTGGGATAGCCGTAAGTTTGCTGTATTCTAAAAAACAGAAATTTCAGAAAAGACGCATATCTAAGTAAAAAAAATTGCACTATTGCCACAAAACTTGCATCATTTTTAGCCATAAAAGCAATTTTTATTTTTTACCAAATAACATTGATTTAACATTAAAAAAATTTTTTTTATGAATATTTAAAGAATATTTGATAGCTAGCAATAAGATTTCTATAAATTTTTATAGTTATTGAAATAAAAAATGTTTAGCTTCTAGGATTTTTCATACATATGTACTATTTTGCAAGCAAACAGAAATACTATGGATGATTTATATGCTTTTCACAAACTCACGTTAGAGAAAAGAACACAATATGTGTTAGGAAACGGCACGCTCTTGTGTAGCCGATATTTTGCCGGAAGAAAGGTATTCCTGTATCATACAGGGCAATTCTTCGCAGAAATTTGGTTTGACATGAATAATAATACGGTATCTAATATTATCCCGTTTACAACTACAAAGTGCCTGAAACCTTATTTGGAATTGATTGACATTAGCGATGTATTCGCCGTTTAAAGCTGCCTCAAATTTCTATTTTCGTTGACTGCGTACCAGAAATCGGCTCCCAACTTTCCTACCGGGAGCCATTTCTTTTTTCTTTTGTTGTTGCAATCACTTTCTGAGTGACAAACTTCCAGTTTTGTCATATTGTACTTCCCCTCCATCCAACATCATCTTAAGCACTTCAGTTACGTTTGACTTTTTTTCATTTAAAGCTTTTTCCAACTGATCGGGAGTCAGTGAATTAGTTGCCAGGGTCGACAGAATTTTACTTCTGATATCTTTAAAATTATCATCTTCACCCTCACTTTTCTTTTGCAGGCAAATATCACATATCCCACACTGGTCGTAGGATATTTCTCCGAAATATTCTTGTAAAAGCTGTGTGCGGCAGCGGTGTTTATGCACTGAGTAATGAATAATTTTATCAATTTTTTCGGCCTGCACCTGGTATCTTTCCTCCAACCTTTTTTTATCGAGTGGGAGTTTGGCTGCATCAAAACGAGAAGTGATAAATGTAAGCTGAGGCTTGTCTTTCTGAGGATCGTAGGCAATAACTTCCATCTGGTGCATCAGTTTCAACTTTTTCATCACATCATTTACAGAAGTATTCAAAAAAGTAGCCAGCTTACTTTCAGAAATTGTGCAGAATCCTGACAACAATTCTCCTCCATACATTCTGAGCAAGGCCTTGATTAGCCCGTCCAGGGCTGCATTAGCCACCTGAAATTTATATAGTTCCGCGTTATTTATCCTGATAAACAACTTGGAAGGATGATAAAAGTCTTCATTCAACTGGATAAAACCTTCTTCCTCCAGCCGTTTGAGGGTATAGAAAGTATCTATCAGTGGCAGTTGGAATGTTTTTACGAAATCCTGAATGTCAAAATCATAGCTGGTAAGCTGGCTGCTCCCTACAGCTACTTTGAAGTAATTGGCCAGGCATTGGTAAACCCGGCGCAACATCTCTACAGAAGGGTATGACTGCTGCAATCTGCGGCGTAAATCATCTACATCTTTTTGGGTATACAGCAGTACGGCATACGCTTTTTGTTCATCGCGGCCAGCCCTACCCGCTTCCTGGTAGTAGGCTTCCAGGTTATCGGGCACATCCATGTGTACCACCACCCGCACATCCGGTTTGTCAATGCCCATCCCGAAAGCATTGGTAGCAGCAATTACCCTGATTTTTCCATTAATCCAGTCTTCCTGCCGCTGCGAACGTTCTTCGTTGCTAAGTCCGGCATGATAAAAAGAAGCACTGATGCCCTGCCCATACAAATACCTGGCAATTGACTGGGTGCGTTTACGGCTACGCACATACACAATACCTGTACCTTTTACGTTTTGTAAAATTTGTAGCAGCTTTTTCTCTTTGTCCTCTTCATAAAATACTGAATATGATAAATTGGGGCGGGCAAAACTTTTTTGAAATACTTTTCCTTTTTGAAAATTTAACCTATCCTGAATATCCTGCTTTACACGGTTGGTGGCTGTAGCCGTGAGGGCAATCAGCGGAATATCAGGAATAATTTCCCTGAATTGGGCAATTTCCAGGTAAGCAGGGCGAAAATCATAGCCCCATTGGGATATACAGTGGGCTTCGTCAATAGCAAGCAGCCCTACCTGCATTCTTTTCACCCGCTCTATGAGGATTTCAGTTTTGAGCCGCTCGGGAGATACATACAGGAATTTAATATTGCCATATACACAATTATCCAGGTGCAGGTCAATCTCCCGCTTAGTCATACCTGAATAAATGGCTACTGCCGGAATATCCCTGCTTTTCAATTGTTCTACCTGGTCTTTCATAAGGGCAATCAGTGGCGAAACTACAATACATATCCCCTCTTGCGCCAGGGCCGGTACCTGAAAACAAATAGATTTCCCCCCACCTGTAGGCATTAGTGCCAAAGTATCATGTTTTTCAAGTACCGAACGGATGATATCCTCTTGTAACGGACGAAAGGTTGAATATCCCCAATACTGCCTTAGAATGTCGTGAATTGACATAGACTTTTTTCTATCTGATTCTTATCATTGCTAAGATAGGGTGAACAAAACTGCAAATGCAAAATGGGAGTGAATAAAAATCTTCACATAATAATAAAACCCTTTGGGGGAGTTTTCTGCTCAAATGGAATGATAAAAAATTTTACTATGCTGGAGATTCGTACTACAGGCCATATCTCGGGGAAAACAGGGAATTACTGGGAAACAGGGTTGTTTGTATCAAATGGAGCATGCAAGGCTTTGGCCGCAGGCAAAATGTATTATTTAGGCTTAACTTTCCTTATAGTAGGCAGTGGTAGTAATAGCAGCAATAGGCAGTAGAAGCAGGAAGTATCAATACTACCTACTGCCACTACCACCGCCCACTTAAAACTTTCCGGGCAGGTAGTAAGAAAGAGAAGTGTGAGATTCTCCTGTATCTGCATACATCAGCCCGTTATAATAACTGATCAGACTGATTTGATCCATCAAATAATACAATTTCAGGCTTTTTTTGTCTGCATAAGAAACCACCTCCCGCTTTTTATCCTTCATGAGTGGCATCACACGCTTTTTAAATTTGTTAATCTCTGTCATTTCTCCATCCCGGTAAACATAGTAGTCATAGCACAAAATATGATGCATCAGGCTGGCAGAACCTGAGTTGTGGCCTTTCCGCACAGGGTCAGCAGATTTATTTCTTTTTCTCAATAATGTTAAATCGCCTTCCAGCACAATCTCATAAAATTGTTTTCTCCGGTAATTTTCTTTGGTTTCCTGCTCTACCGCAATAAACCGGTGCAAAATATTTGTTGTTTCGTTCAGGTAATAAAATGAAGCGACTCCATGCGAAGAAAATGCCTTAATCTTTCCGTTTTCGCGACATTGTATCACCCCGTTTTTATGGTCATATTTTATATCGCCTTCCAATATTTTGTTGCTTTCTAACATCACTACTCCTGGATTCCACTCCGGGTCACTCGCAAGGCAGGTTGCGCTACACAAAAAGCAAATCGTCATTAAACTCCAAAAAACACTGTATCTTATCATAACAAAAAATGGTTTTTACTTCTCTCAAAATCCTCAAATCAGATTTTTTGAAATTACCACCTTTGATATGATTCATAAACTTAGTTTCACCTCTCTGCTTAAAGGCGTAACATTCTGTAAAAAATTAAAAACCTCTTCCTGTTTGTCTGTATTTTCAGGATGTAACTATAACCATTGAAAGTATTTTCCACCAAATTTCATCAAGAGAGCTTGTGTGAAAAAGGTGGTTTAAAACATTACTATTACAATAATTAATTATATTTTTTCTACATATTCTGGCTTTTGTTAGTCAATATCTTCTTTTATTATTTATGTAATTTTTTGTACTGTTCACCGATTCTCACGGGTATTGAACCATACTAAAAATTAATAAAAACTCTGTATTGGAACTGTGAAACCGCAGTTCACTGCCCATATCTTACAAGTTTATGCAACCAACACGGCAGATTATCCTCATATTTATTAGCTTTGCTTTACAACCTTGAACTTCAAAACGCTATGAATCTATCAACCACCCTTTTGCTCAGTGCATGCGTAGTACTGTTGGCATGCCAGCCTGAAACCTCAGAAAATGCCGCTACGGAGAAGCCCTATGGCAACCCACCTGCCGAAGGCTTTAATGAAGCAGCCTCAGACCCAAAAGCCATAGAAATTGCTGATGCAGTAATGGAAGCAATGGGTGGAAGAAAAGCCTGGGATACCACCCGGTACATCACCTGGAACTTTTTTGGTAACCGTACCTTACTATGGGACAAGCAATCAGGTAATGTCCGCATTGATTCTCACCGGGACAGCATCACTTACCTTATCAATATTTTTGACAATACAGGGAAGGTAATGAAACAGGGAGAGGAAATTACCCAACCCGATTCTCTCAAGAAATATGTAAACCGTGGCAAAGGCATCTGGATAAACGACAGCTACTGGTTGGTAATGCCCTTCAAGTTAAAAGACTCCGGCGTTACGCTGACCTACAAAGGAGAAGATACCATCATGGGTGGCAGCCCTGCTGACGTTTTGCAACTAAAGTTTGAAAATGTGGGCAATACGCCCCAAAACAAATACGATGTGTACGTTGAAAAAAACTCTAATTTGGTAAAACAATGGGCTTTTTACCGGGAAGCAGCCAAAGATACCCCCAACTTTGTTACACCATGGAACGACTACCAGGAATATGGAAGTATATTATTGGGTGGCGACCGGGGTGATCGCGACATTACTGAAATCAAAGTTTTGGATGAAGTACCTGCGGAAGCTTTTACCTCATATGTTCCGGAATCATTGTAATACTTTGTTATAAATCAACGTTAATTTCTATAAATAGGTAGCGTATGAATAAAATGTGGCTCCGGCCATTTTTGACAGTTTTCTTTTCGGGTTATGCTTTACTATCATTTTCCCAACAGCAACCATCCTGGGAAGAAGAGGAAGGTGATATTGAAGATGCCCAGGTAGTTATAGAAAAGGACAGGGAAATTGAACTCCCCAGGGCCAGCCGTAATTTTGAACGGGTGCCTCCCCTGCCCTTGCAACCAGCCTCTGATATTCAGTTGGATTATCAATTCGATAATTTCACCCCGGATTTGTCTGCCCTTAAACCACAAATCAGGGTACTAAAAATTAAAGAGCCGCCACTTGACAGGTTGTATGGAAATTATGTAAAAGCAGGCTTTGGCAATTACATTACTCCCTACCTGGAGGGGTATTTTAACAATACGCTCAACGATGAGTTTTCACATGAAATCCATTTCAAACACCTTTCATCCCGCAACGGCCCTGTAGACGGTGCCAATTCAGGCTCGGGCGAAACCCGGATTGACCTGGGTGCCAAACGTTTTGCTGCCAACCACACCTTCAATGCAGGCTTGCATTATCAACGGAACAAATATCACTTCTTCGGATATACGCCCGGGCTCGAAGTTGACCGTGAATCTATCCAACAAATTTTTAATGTTTTTGGTGTTGAAGGCGGCATTGAACGAAATAAAGAACCTGCTTTACTTGATTACAGCCTACGGGCATCTTTTACGCATTTATCTGATCACTACAATGCCACCGAAAACCAGGCAGGATTTAACCTGAATGCTGCATACGAATTTAGTAAAATTGCCATTATCCATCTCGAGAGTGACTTGTACCTTACCAACAGAAAGGATGGTATTAACGCTGAAAATATTACCACGCTCAATCGTAATCTTTTTCGGGTGAAACCTTACCTGCAATACAAAACAGCTATTGGTAATAACATGCAAATTGACCTGAAAGCCGGGTTCAACGTTGTACATGAAAATGACACCCTCGATAATGCCAACCAACTCCACTTTTATCCATATGTATTGGCAAAATACCACTTCACACCTTCCCTGAAAATATATGCAGGGATTGACGGGGATATTGAACGCACTTCTTTGCAAAAATTTGTTGAGGAAAACCCGTACCTGGCCCCTGATGTCCCCTTGTTTCACAGCAATAAAAACTTCGCTTTTCAGGGAGGAATGGAAGGCAGGCTGGGCAGCAATGTAGGTTTTGATGCCGGTTTTTCAGTAAGTAATTACAAAAATTTGTACTTTTTCGCCAATAGTATGCAAGATTCCACAAAATTCACGATCCTTTACGACCAGGGAAATACTGTTGTGCTGAATATTTTTGGAGAACTTTCAATTACGATTGCTGAAGATTTGAAGCTCACTACCCGTGCTGATTATTTTGGGTACAACACCGACGAAGTGGAAAAAGCCTGGCACCGGCCCAGCTTTACTGCAGACCTGCAAGGCACTTACAATTTGTACGATAAGTTTCTTTTCACAGCCAACTTAAATATACTCGGGGGCATCCAAGGCCTCAATTTGGCCAGCAATACCCCCCAAAAACTGGATACTATCACAGATTTAGGGTTTACTACTGAATACTTATTTTCTGAGAAATTTTCAGCATTTCTGCAATTAAAAAATATATTTGCCAAAGAATATGAGCGATATTTGAATTATCCATCGAGAGGGTTCATGCTTTTGGGCGGTGTTACGCTTAGTTTTTGAGCACGCAAAATGGGTATTAAAATAGGAAAAATGAGCCTTACATTTATTTTTTAGCTTATAAAAGTTTGATTATTAAGCACTTAGAAGGTAGCAGTGTAATAAATTTTTCGTATTTGCATATCAAAAAGTTGATTATCAGTGCTTTATACTATTAAATTGTGCTTTTTAACGAATTGAAGCAGCGAAATCAAAATTATTAATATAAAATGGCAGAGCAAGATAACCCTTTTAACCGTTCTGAAGAAGACGATGATTTTGGACTTCCCGAAGTATCCTACGATCCCATAGACCGGGAGAATACCAACCCTTCAGACGAAGACGAACATAGATACTACTCTGATGAGGATGCCGAGGATAACAAGAAGAAAATATGGCTGACCATTGGGTTTCTGCTGCTATTTTTGGGGATCATCGGTACCGTGGTATACTTTGTTGCCTTTCGCGACAACACCCCTCCTCCACAGGAGCAATTGGTATCAGACATTATTAATGAGCCCGAACCAGAACCGGAACCAGAACCGGAAATTGTAGAGGAAGTAGTTGAAGAACCAGAAACTACTGCTTCAACTTATGCTGATGTTACTACAATTTCTTCAGCCACCGGCCGTTCTTACATCGTTGTAGGAAGCTTTGTTGATGAAGACCTTGCCCGTGATTTTAGCGAAAAATTGCTGCAAGAACAGGGCATCGGGTCAGTAATTATTGAACCTTTTGGAAAAACATCTTTGCTACACAGGGTTGCCGTTGCCGACTATGCCAGCTTTGATGAAGCAATGATGGAAGTTGAAAATTACAGAACTACATACGGACCGGAAACCTGGGTATTAAAATACTAATATGCTCTTATTTCAGATAAGCACACAAAACCCCATAGATACTACTGCTTTAGAAAGTGCCCCCGAAACAATCTCTATATTAGACCTTGCTATGAAGGGGGGATATATGATGATCCCCTTAGTAATACTTTCTATTCTGGCAGTTTACATTTTTGTAGAAAGGGTGCTCACCATCAAGAAAGCCGCCCAAATTCCGGCCCAGTTTGCTGAAAAAATCAGAAATCTGGTGCATACCGGAGACATTAGCGGTGCTCGCATGATGTGTACCCAAACTGACTCCCCCGTAGCCCGCATGATAGAAAAAGGGATTTCCCGCATTGGTAGTCCATTAAAAACCATTGAGGCTTCTATTGAAAATGTAGGTAAAATAGAAATTTACCGGCTGGAGAAAAACCTCACTCTTTTGGCAACTATTTCCGGAGCAGCTCCCATGATCGGCTTTCTGGGCACGGTTACGGGGATGATACAGGCATTTATTGCCATTGCCCAGGAAGAAGGCTCGGTAAGTCCGAAATTGCTTTCTACCGGAATTTACGAAGCCATGATTACTACAGCAACGGGACTGATCATTGGAATTGTTGCCTACCTGGGCTATAATTACCTGGTATCCCGCGTACAAAAAATTGTGCACCAAATGGAATATACTTCCATTGACTTTATCGATTTGCTGCAAGAGCCCCGCTAAAATTTTACCATTATGGACCTGAAGCCTAAGCATAAAATTGAGTCTACTTTCAATTTGTCGTCCATGACAGATATTATTTTTCTGTTGCTCATCTTTTTTATGCTCACTGCTTCTTTTGTAACACCATCCGGGCTGCCTGTGAGCTTGCCTTCCAGCAAATCTTCCAACATTGTGATGCAAAAAGTGAGTGTTACCATTACGCCCAACCTCACATACTATGTAAACGACAAAAACACACCTGTATCGCAACTTGAAAGCGCCCTGGCCCGTGAACTAAAAGGAAAGGAAGGCGTGGTGGTATTGCATGTAGATAAATCGGTGCCTGTAGAGCATTTAGTAAGGGTGGCCGGTATTGCTACCTCTCTGGAGGCTAAAGTTACTATCGCCACCAAACCGGAGTAATGGTTTATGAGCGAAAAAGAAGAAAAATATCGCAAAACAGGAGTAATCGTATCCATCAGTGTGCATGTGGTGCTGGCATTGCTGTTTTTCTTTATGCTGGCTTGGCGTGAACCTGACCCTCCCCTCCCTGAATATGGTATTGAACTCAATTTTGGATTAGATAATGTTGGCTCGGGTGAAACCCAGCAACCCCAACCTACTGAACAGGTAACACAGGCGGAAGAAAATATTACAGAAACCGAAGAAGAGGTTGTGGAGGAAATACCCGAAGAAATTCCGGATCCTGAGCCTGAAGTTACCGAGCAACCTGTAGAAGAAACAGTAACAGAAACCGAAACATCTTCTGAAGTTACCCAGCCCCAGGAAAGCCCGGTGATAGAAAAAGAGAAAACCCAGCCGGTGGAGAAAAAGGAAACCCCGGTAAAAAAAGAAACACCTCCGCCCAAAAAGCAGGTAACTGAGCAGTTGGGCAACGAAGCCCCTTCAGCCAACCAGGGAGACGACACCAACAAGACCGGGGACAAGGGTAAAGAAGAAGGGAAAATTGACGAGCGGGCATTATATGGCGCCAAAGGAGGTGCTAGCGGTGCCTCTCTGGAAATGGCCGGATGGCAATGGGATTTTCTGCCCAAACCCAATGATACCTCTAACGAAAATGGAAAAATTACTTTTCAAATTACCATTGACGAAGATGGATATATCATTGGCGTTAAAACTTTGGAAAAAACAGTAAGCCCTCAGGTTGAAAAAATTTACCGTCAGGCTGTGGAAGAACTTTCATTTACCCCAACAGGTGATAATATACGGCCTGCACCAACTTCAACGGGTAAAATCACCTTCATCATTCGTTCAAGATGAGAGAAAAAACTTTCATTTTAGTAATGCGATGCTAACAATCAGCACTATCAATAATATTTTTTTATAAAAAAATACATTTTAATGAGTGATTGTACTCAAAAATGTATATATTTACCTTAATCAAGGCTCAACTGTTAGCGTAATAGAATAATTTTTGTCAATAAATCAACGAAGATTATTTTTTTCTGTAAGTGTTGAGCTTACAAAACGCAGTCAATAGCGAGTTGGCTCATTTTTCATACCAGGCAGCTTTATTGTGTCATGTGCACAATAGTTGCCTGGTTTGCTTTTACCCCTCCAACTATGGTGTAACGAATTGATTGGTCGTGGAAGAATCTTTCTTACATTTTATCTGGCAGCTTCAGTATTTTGACAAAGAAAATTTACAAACTTCACAAAACGAATCCCTGAGCATTTTTCGTCCGGGCCTGATAAATTCTGATTCCGGGCCAGATTTCCGAGAGGCAAAACTGCGTATCAATGCTATAGAATGGCACGGAGATGTAGAAATTCATATAAAATCTTCCGACTGGCTACGGCACCAACACCAGGAGGATGATGCTTATAACAAGGTGATTTTACATGTGGTTTGGGATGATGACAAACCTGTGTTCCGTGCAGATGGCACCCCCATACCAACCCTTACACTCAAAAACAGAATTTCCTCCGCTATCCTGCAACGATACAATGATTTTTTAGGCAACCACCAGGCTTCTTCATACATTCCATGTGCAAACCTTATCCACCAGGCACCCACGCTCACCAGACTAAGTATGACAGAAAGGGCATTGATGCAAAGGCTGGAAAAAAAAGCCACGGTTGTGCATGAGTTGCTTGCCAGTAATCAGAATGATTGGGAGGAAACCGCTTATCAGTTGCTGTGCAAAAACTTTGGCTTCAAAATCAACAGTGAAGCATTTTTGGCACTCGGAAAATCACTGCCACTGAAATATATTGCCAAACACCGAAACCAAATCCTGCAAATTGAAGCTTTGCTATTTGGGCAGGCAGGATTCCTGGATGAACCTCCTGAAACCGATGATGGTTACTGGCAATCACTGAAGGAAGAGTACAGTTTCCTGGACAAAAAATATAACCTGGCCAGCCATAAGCTCACTTTGCACCAATGGAAGTTTATGCGGTTGCGTCCGGCTAATTTTCCTACGATCCGCCTTGCACAACTCGCCCAATTATTGGCCACACACCACAACCTCTTTTCATTATTCAAAAACTTTACTTCTTATCCGGAATTGTTTCAAACCCTGCAAGTAAGTCAATCTGCATACTGGCAAAAACATTTCCGCTTTGGTGTTTCTGTAAAGGATAAAGCCTCATCGGGAAAAAGTAAACTGGGCAAAACGAGCATTGAAAATATCATCATCAATACCGTCGTTCCTTTGTTGGTTGCGTACGCCAAGGCCAAAGATGAAGATGTTTATTTAGAAAAAGCATTAGCTTTATTGCAGCAAATTCCGGCAGAAAGGAACAAAATCACCCGGCTCTGGGAGGATCTCGGCGTCGAAGCAAAAACTGCTTTTGATGCCCAGGGGCTTATTGAATTATACAACAGTTTCTGTACTCAGAAAAAATGCCTTTCTTGCAACATAGGCGTAGCTATTATCAAAAATGCTAAAATCTGATGTTATCCGGGCTGGTATATTTGGTTCATCTTCCATTGTTAGGGTTTATCATCTGGTATTTATTTCAGAAAAGCCGTAATCAGCCCTTGGTTCGGTATTATATCCCGGCAATTATCACGAAGCTGGGTGCAGGCATTGCCCTGGGCGTGTTGTATTTATTGCATTTTAAAGGAGGGGATACACTCAACTATTTTCATGATGCAGTCATTCTGGCCTCTACAGCATCTGAAAGTTTACCTGATTATTTACATGCTATTTTTACAAATGAAGACTTACCTGCCGGCCTGATTTATTCAGCCCAACCCAGGGCACTGCTTTTTTCTAAAATTGTAAGTTTGTTTGCACTGCTTACTTTTAATAACTACTGGCTTACGGCTTTATATTTGTCTTGG
The DNA here is from genome assembly GCA_965230065.1 of Cyclobacteriaceae bacterium. Lineage (GTDB taxonomy): Bacteria > Bacteroidota > Bacteroidia > Cytophagales > Cyclobacteriaceae. The sequence goes on from OZ245942.1 coordinate 7,194,836, forward strand.
CTCAGCTTTCTGGGTATTTGGTATTTAGCCAATCAAGTAGTAAAACTATTTCCCAATACTGCCAAAGCTGCTGCCTTTGCTTTTTTGTTTTTCCCTTCTTTTGTGTTCTGGAGCAGTGGTGTAATGAAAGAAAGTATCGCCATGCCTGCACTATGTGTTTTGGTGGGGTATACGCTTGCTTCCATTCACAACCTCTCTCGACACGGAGAGGGAAGTCCCCACTCCAAAGTAGATGCTCCCATTACCCCGGCCTGTGTGCCACAGGCCGGGACCAAACTGGGCAGGTCTGTGTACCACAGACCTGGGAATGTTTTTTTCCACGGACAAGGAAATCCTCGCTTCGGAGTGTGGACAAAATCTTTTTTTAATATCTTTTTTATTGCTGTATTGTTATGGCTGCTTTGGCAACTGAAATATTATTATTTCGGCGTATTGGTTCCGGTGTTAGCCACTACCCTATTGGTTGCTTTGGCTGGAAGGAAAAAATTCGTCACCTCCCCTTTTTCAAAAATACTGATGTGGTTGGTAATTTTCTCCGGATTGCTGGCAATGGGCAGTTTTGTTCACCCTAATTTACGGTTTGAAAATTTTGCACCTGCCCTGATACGCAACCATGATATTATTTACAATGCCTCCAGCCCAGAAAATTTAATTCATTACGAAGCCCTATCACCTACCTGGACAAGTCTTTTGCAGAACGCCCCAAAAGCACTGTTTGCCGGATTGTTCAGGCCCATGCTTTGGGAAATGCATACCCCTTTTCATGCTTTTTTGGCGATAGAGAACCTGGTATTGCTTCTCCTTACTTTCCTCTGCATGTTTCAGTGCTTTAAGCTTAAAACAACAGGAAAAGCGCACATAGAAGTGGTTTTCGCTGCCATTGTGTATGTTCTTTTGCTGGCAACTTTGCTGGCACTTGCCTCTCCTAACTTTGGCAGCCTGGCACGGTACCGTGTCGGGTTTTTACCATTCTTTGCCTACTTGGTTTTTAGTAGTGTTAATTTGAAAAAACTTAGCACGTTTACTACTAAAGAATAAACGCTTATACAGTTTGCTGTTTTCCAGCCTGTAAAAACCAAAAACACCTCCCCGATAACCAACATTCTCCGGACATGAAAGTCCGGCAGTACTGAAAACGACAAAATCAATTTGTTTGCGACCTGGGTTGAATACCTGGAAGAAAAGTAGATATTTTATCAATACACCATTCCCAATTAATGAAAAAGATATACACGAAAACCCAGGGTGAGATGTAGGCTCCTATGCTAAACAACAATACGGTGCCTGCATGAAAAGCAATGCCCCCGGGCAAAAAAATGTACCTGAGTTTTGGGTAAAACAAGACGAGTATAAAGCCCAATTGAAACAGCAACGCAAACAATGGCATCAACACACACAACCAATCATTTTCTGCCACTTGCAAACCAAGGGACGTTTGGTGCAATTCCAGATAGGTACGGAAAGTACGGGGAGTAATCCAGGAAAAGCCAGAGGTAAACAGCTTTTCTAAGCCTGCAAAAAAATAAGCCCCGGCAATGGCGGTTTGAATGGCTGGCACCCCCCATGTGAGCATAACTTTATTCTTTTTTTGCCTTTGCGTTTCTCTCAAAAAAAAGGGCATGAGCAAGGCGGCATAAGTTAGCGTAGCATAGCCGTGATCTACTTTTTCAAATGAGAAAAAATATCCCTGAATTACTACAAACAGCAGGGCTACAATAAAGGAAGATAACACAGGTTTTACCTGAACAATAACAAAAAATATGGAAAGTATATAAAACGCATACACGCCCACAAACACCAAAAAAGAAGGAAGGGAAAAGTGTAAAAGCTTAAACAAAAAAACAGGTTTGTAAAAAGCCTGAAGTGCTGATAATCTTTGTAAATCCACAATCCAGTCCCAGGTAAAATAAAGCAGCCCAAAATAAAACAACAAACGCAGGAGGTGGGCATGTAGCGTACTGACTTGCTGTTTGCTAAACCTTGTCCATATTTTATGTTTTCTTGAAAGAAAAGCAACCCAAACGATAAACAACACAAAACTTCCCCTGAGGAAAATTTGGTCTGCTTTACTTAAAAAGAACGCAAGCGGGAAGCGGTGTTTTTCTACTGCAAAACGCGGGTACAAATTGTTAATAAGGTTGGTAAAAAATTCGGGAGCAGCATCCTCATAAACTAAAACCACCCAATCGCGCAACAGGAATAGGTATAGGGCACAACCAATTAGCCAACAAGCTGATATGAGCAATAGCACGCGTTTCATCATCATAGTTTTGGTATTTCACCCACAATGCTGGTATCCTGACCAACGATTCTCAAAACTTTGAGGGTTTCATTACGCATAGAATCGGGAAGCAGGGTGCTTAATTCGTCAAGAAACTGTGGCATTTCCTTGCGGTAATAATGGTTTCTGAGCAGGTAGTCGAGTTTGTTTTTGCCAATACCTATCTTATCAGGTTCGTAAGGCACAGCCTGGCCAGCAGGTGATTTTCTTACCAGCAAGAAATGTTCTTCCTGCATATCAAACCGTACTGGTTCTGCAAACATTCCAAACCTGAAAAAAGGATAAAATGTAGTCTGGAAAATAAACGGCAGAACTAGTGCAAAAAACAATGAAGCCCACACGATTTTTTTTGTCATTACCAATGATAGTAAATGAAAACAAAAATAAGAATAAAATTATGCCGGGCTTAACGTGTATACAAAAATGCTTGGTATTATTCCCCCTCCCAGCCTGCCCCAAAGGAGGAAATGTGATGTCCTCCTTTGGGGGAGGTTGGATAGGGAATAACCCATTAAATGATCTATTCAGATTATATCTACTTGTTCAATCATTGTGATTTTCAGACACCACAGGCACTTTCATTTCAGATAGCTTTTCTCCTCCTTTGATACCGAAATCCAATGTACGGATAGGGAAAGGAATGGTAATATCGTTACTATCAAATGCTTCTTTGACGCTCATAATAGCTTCTGATTGTGCAGTAAGATAATCGACTTGCTGGGCAGATTTCGCATAAAACCTGACCGCAAAATTGATAGAACTACTGCCAAACTCATTGTAAAAAAGTGTAACGTCTTTGCTTTTGTCAATACAAGATAGTTCTTTCACGGTTTTAAGTGTAAGGTCTTTTACTTTCCGTAAGTCATCTCCATAAGACACGCCAACGGCCAAATCTACCCTGCGTTCCTTGGTATTGGTAAAATTGACCACCGTACCCTGAAAGAGTTCCTTATTGGGTATCATCACTTCCAGGCCCTGAAAAGTAGTGATGGTGGTTATGCGCAAGCTAATTTCTGATACTTTTCCTGTGTGGCCTTCTGCTTCAATAATATCCCCTACCTGAAAAGGTTTTTGAAAAGCGATAAAAATACCGGAAACAAAATTGGCGGAAATATCCTGGAAGGCAAATGCAAGTGCCAAACCTATAATTCCGGCACCGGCAAGTAAAGAAGTAACAATCGTACTAAGGTTAAGAATTCCTAATGCCAGAAATACCCCTAAACCCAATACTATTAAATAAGATAAATTTGAAAATAGTTTGTTAAGCTCTTGTTTGTCCGAAATCTTACTTAACAGTTGAGAAACAAGTTTTCTTGCTAATCGAGCTAATAAGAAGAAGGCAACCAGCACCAATATGGCAATCACAAAGTTGGGTAGCATGGCTATCAGTTTTTCAAGCCACTCTTTCAACTTACCAGTAAGAATATTTACAGCATTATTAATATCAAAGTTTTCCATGGAAGTGTTTATTAATTGGTGTGGTTAACTGGTATCCAATTATCTCACCATTTTCTACAAACCATAAAAGCTCTAATTATTAAAAAAATGGCATAATCATATTCTACAATAATGTAGATATTATTCTACATTACATTGATTGAACCTCTTAAGAAAGGGGGAAGCCAAAAAAGCCCTAAACAACTATACGCGGTTTAGGGCAAAAAAAAAATAAAGATGGCGCCTTTAATATTAAACTGAATTTTCTTTTAACTCCTGTATATTAATGGGGATGTCTGTTACTTCGCTGAAATACTCAATATCATCGCGCATGTCATCATCATCGGCATCGTAAAACCAGTTGATAGTTACTTCCTTTCCTTGTTGCTTCAATTGCTGAAGCTTTAAAAACACTTCGTATAAGGCTTTGGAAGTAGCAGTATTAAAATATTTGAAATATACGTTCAACACGGTATCTGTCAGCGGTTCTTTGTTGTAAGCATTCAGCCACTTGAGCAAAGGCTGATAAAATGCATGGGCATCTTCTTCATAAGAAACCCCTTTGATTTCCATTACGCCTTTGGTACTGTCAAAGTGAACATGGGGTGTGGCCTCAGTAGCCTGAATAATGAGTGGATCCATCTTAAGTCTTTTTATTTCTTAAACCACGAAAATATAACAGACATGCCGAAGTACCGAAGCGTATTCAGGCGAAACCTTACGCACCATATTTTCTTAAATAAATCGGACTGTTTTCAGTAGGCAGCAGCAGTGGCGGTAGGCAGTCTGAACCTGCTACTGCCGCTGCCTACTCCTATTGGCTCTTAATCCTTTTCATCACCTTATTGGCAAACACAAAGTCTTGTAATTCTTTCACATCGCTATCCATGATGGTTTCATGGCTGCCCTCCCATACCTTGTGGCCCTTGTACAGAAACATGACGTAATCGCCAATACCCATTACTGAGTTCATATCATGGGTTACAACAATGGTGGTGGTGTTCAATTCGGTGGTAATTTCTTTAATCAAATCATCAATGAGAATGGAAGTTTGAGGATCGAGGCCTGAGTTGGGTTCATCGCAAAAGAGGTAACGTGAATTATTGACAATGGCACGGGCAATCCCCACTCGCTTTTTCATACCCCCGCTTATTTCAGCAGGCATTTTTTTGTTCACATTTTCCAGTCCTACGCGCTTCAGGCATGTGTTTACCCTGTCTAGTTTTTCACCTTCTGGCATATTGGTCAGAATATCCAATGGAAATTTCACATTGGCTTCTACATTCATGGAATCAAACAAGGCTACTCCCTGAAACAGCATGCCTATCTCACGGCGGATTTCGGTTTTCATATCCCGGCCCGCATGGGTAAAGTCCCGTTCATTGAAGTAAACAGCGCCTTCATCGGGCGGAATCAACCCCACGATACACTTTAGCAATACCGATTTACCGGTTCCACTGGCCCCGATGATTAAGTTTGTTTTGCCCTGCTCAAAAGTGCCGCTGATGTTTTCCAGCACCATTTTGCCATCAAAAGATTTGGAAATATTTTTTATCTCAATCATTGATTAAAATTTCTAAATGCTTAATCCCAAATCGCTCCGGCGACCCGGCCTAAATAAATGCCAATTTCAAAGCCTAGATTCATAAAACACAAGTTAGCGTTTTTAATATTGAAGAATTTGAGACTTAGGATTTGTCGCTTCGATCCGATTAGAATTCAGGGTTTTGTGCTTAGGATTTATTTTAAAGTGAACCTAAAAGTAATTGTGCCAACAGATAATCAGCGCATAAAATGGCAATACAACTGTTGGTAACTGCTGTGGTGCTGGCAATGCCAACTTCCAATGCTCCTCCTTTGGTGAAAAAGCCCTGATAGGCTGAAATTGAAGATACTAAAAATGCAAACACCACTGATTTTATCAGTGCAAAACTGATATTGAACACCTTAAAATCAAGACGAATGCCGTAAATATAATCTTCAGGAGTAATAATACCTGTCACAGTACCCGCAACATACCCGCCGTACATAGAAAGAAAACCAGCGACAATGACCAACAGTGGAAACATCAGCATGGCAGCAACGACTTTAGGCAATACTAAATAAGAAGAAGCATTGATACCCATTACTTCCAGGGCATCAATTTGCTCGGTAATGCGCATGGTACCCAGTCCACCGGCAATATTTGAGCCTACTTTACCAGCCAATACGATACAAGTAATGGTAGGTGCCAGTTCCAGCAATGTCATATCCCTTACTACTGTGCTGATTATAAAATCCGGCACAAACGGGCTTACCAGGTTATTGGCAGTTTGCACGGTGGTTACTGCCCCAATAAAAGTGGAAATAATGGTAACCAATATCAGTGAGTTGATACCAAGCAATACGCATTCGTCCAGCGTACGCCGAACATAAGTCATAAAAGTTTCCCTTTTCCGAATGAGGGAATACATAAATAGCAAATACTTACCTATTCTTTTAAGCATATAAAAAAAGGTTATTAATACTTTCCCAAGCCAAAACTAATATATTACACGAGAATTTGATAGTAATGAAGATACTGCTTATCATAAAACCCTGGGAGAAACCTACTATTTTTGTGCGAAGGCATAAAGCAAAACATAAATTAATAAACAATATTCTGATTTTTTGTGAAACGGCTCACTAGCCCCGAGCATTGAAAATTTATATGAGATTCTCGTAAATCGGTCAGACCGCTATCTTCAGAAGCAGAAGAGCGGACTGACCAATAAGCAATATCAATTTCAATCTACGTTCCTACTGAAAACATCAGAATAAACTTTAATATTTAACTGTAATGAAAAAATTAATTGTAGTAACAGGTGGCACAAAAGGTATTGGCAAAGCTGTAATAGCATGCTTTGCCAGGGAAGGATTTGACATAGCCACCTGCGCAAGAAATGAAAAAGATTTAGAAAGCTTGCAACAGGAAATCAATAAAAAGTACCCTGACATAAATTTTTATTACCAAAAAAGCGATTTATCCAAAAAAGAAGAAGTATTGGAGTTTGCCCAATTTGTGAATAAAACAGATGCAACCGTAGAAGTTTTGGTAAATAACGCCGGATTATTCATTCCCGGCCAAACTCATTCAGAAGAAGATGGCATTCTGGAAAAAACAATGGATATTAATGTTTATAGTGTTTACCACCTCACCCGGCAATTTGTTGGGGAAATGAAAGCAAGGCAATCCGGCCATATTTTCAACCTTTGCTCTACGGCCAGCATCATGCCTTACATCAACGGAGGGTCATACTGTATTTCTAAGTTTGCACTATTGGGCATGACAAAAGTACTGCGCGAAGAAATGAAAGAACATGGTGTAAGGGTAACAGCCATAATGCCCGGCGCCACCCTCACGGCCAGTTGGGAAGGCGTAGATTTACCCCCTGAAAGGTTTATGCCTCCGGAAGATGTAGCAGAAGCCATGCTTACGGCTTACAGAATGTCTGACAGGTCAGTAGTAGAAGAATTGCTCATTCGACCGCAATTGGGTGATATTTAAGAGGGAATTTTATAAATAAGCGGAGCATCTGATGTAAATTTGTCGGTTGTTTATACTAAATTAAAACTTCGTTGTACTGCTTGCAGAACTTTTTGAGTCAAATGATGTTAATTTAGTGAGTAAGATATTTTTAAAACCTCGTTTATGAGTGTACTGAGTTCAGAAGTAGCCACCACCAAAAAATATTGTAACAGCCTTACTGCCTATTCCAGAAGAAAAACCCGTGAAGTATTCATTGGTGACATTCCGTTAGGCGGCAATAATCCCATCCGCGTACAATCCATGACAACTGTTGACACGATGGATACGATGGGTTCGGTGGAGCAATCTATTCGCATGATTGAGGCCGGCTGCGAATACATCCGCATTACAGCGCCCAGCTTGAAAGAAGCTGAAAACCTGAAGAATATCCGGGACGAATTGCACAAAAGAGGTTACAAAACACCTTTGGTGGCCGACATTCATTTTACACCCAATGCGGCGGAAATGGCGGCACGCCTGGTAGAAAAAGTGCGTATTAACCCCGGCAACTATGCTGATAAAAAGCGGTTTGAAATTATTGAATATACCGATGAAACCTATCTCTCTGAACTGGAAAGGATTCGGAAAAGGTTTTCACCACTTGTAAAAATTTGCAAAGAATACGGCACTGCCATGCGCATTGGCACCAACCACGGCTCCCTTTCCGACCGCATCATGAGCCGGTACGGAGATACGCCCCTGGGCATGGTAGAATCGGCCCTGGAGTTTATCCGCATCTGTGAAGATCTGGACTATTACGACATTGTCATTTCAATGAAATCCAGCAACCCGCAGGTGATGGTGCAGGCATACCGTTTGCTGGTACAAAAGCTGGATGAAGAAGGTTTGCAGCCCTACCCTTTGCACCTGGGCGTAACCGAAGCCGGGGACGGGGAAGATGGCAGGATAAAGTCAGCCGTGGGCATTGGTACTTTGCTCGAAGATGGATTGGGTGACACCGTACGGGTATCGCTTACTGAGGAGCCTGAAGCAGAAGCCCCGGTGGCGCAAATGCTGGTAGACCGTTATGCCAACCGCCCGGGCCACAAACCCATCACCCCGGTTGAAGAAATTCCTGCCGACCCGTATGTGTATTCTAAGAGAATAACAAAGGCAGTTTTAAATTTTGGTGCAGATAACGTACCCCGCGTCATTGCCGACCTAAGAGGGGTTCAGGGTTGGGAATACAAAGATTTTAAGTGTATCGGCCATTTTTATTTGCCTGAGCCTGACAAGTGGAAGATGAACGACATCGGTGCTGACTATATTTATACAGGCAGTACGCCCGTTCCGTTTATGTTACCCAACGGACTCAAAGAAATTTTGGATTACCCAACCTGGAAAAAAGCAGTTGACCAAGCCAATAAATTTCCTTTATTAGATGTTGAAACGTTTATCACAAACCCATCCAGGCATGCTACTTTAAACTTCCTCAGGCTTACGCTGGATGACCTTACGCCCAGTTTGCTGTATCAAATTAAATCAGACAATTCACTGGTACTGCTCTTAGATACAAATAATGCACACGCCATGGCCGAACAACGCCGCTTCTTCTACGAGTTACTCATACAAAAAGTGGATGTGCCCGTGGTTATCTTAAGAAAATATGAAGACATAGGAGAAGAAAAGCTCATGCTGTACGGTGCAACGGATATGGGTGGCCTGCTCATTGATGGTTTCGGAGATGGTGCGATGTTCAGCAATGAGTTGATTCCCCCAAAAAACAAAACAGAGCAGTTAACGCTCATTCAGAAAAACAACAGCGTGGCATTTGGCATTTTGCAGGCAGCCCGTACCCGCATTTCCAAAACGGAATATATTTCCTGCCCTTCATGTGGCCGCACCCTCTTCGATTTGCAAGAAACTACTGCCATGATCCGCAGCCGTACCGACCACCTGAAAGGCGTAAAAATTGGGATTATGGGCTGTATCGTAAACGGCCCCGGCGAAATGGCCGATGCAGATTATGGTTACGTAGGCTCAGGGAAAGGAAAAATCACTCTGTACCGAGGCAAAGAAGTGGTAAAGCGCAGTGTTCCTTCTGCCAATGCGGTAGACGAACTCATCAACATCATTCGTGAAGACGGAAATTGGATAGAACCTGAAAAGTCTTAATTAAGCAAGTATATTAGTTAATACCTGCCTGACCGTTTGCCTTTCAAACGGCTTTTGATGGTATCAATTTCATCCAACACGCCATTGGGAGAATTCATTTCGTCATGTACCGACTGCAAGGCGTGAATGACCGTCGTATGGTCGCGGCCACCAAAGTGATAACCGATGGCTTTCAAGGTATGCTTTGTATATTCTTTGGCAAAATACATAGCAACCTGGCGGGCATGCACAATCTCCTGCTTCCTTGATTTAGAACGAAGGTCATCTATAGAAAGATTGTAAAAATCAGATACCGTTTTCAAAATTTTATCTATACCAATCTCGCTCTCCGAGCCTTCCACAATATTTTTGAGTACTTGCTTGGCAAGTTCCAGGTCTATGGGCGTTTTATTCAGAGAAGAATGCGCAACCAGAGAAATCAAAACCCCCTCAAGCTCACGAATATTTGTATCTACATTATGGGCAATGTACTCTACCACTTCAAAAGATAAATGAATTCCTTCATTTTGGGCCTTTTTCCCAATAATCGCTATCCTTGTTTCGAAATCGGGGGTTTGCAAGTCAGCCGTCAATCCCCATTTAAAGCGGGATACCAATCTTTCCGTCAGCCCGTTCAGTTCCCGGGGCGAGCAGTCGCTGGTCATGATAATTTGCTTGCCCGACTGGTGCAGGTGGTTAAAAATATGGAAATAAATTTCCTGGGTTTTTTCTTTTCCGGCCAAAAACTGCACATCATCCAGAATCAACACGTCTACCTGCAGGTACAGGTTCGCAAATTTCTGTACATTATTGTGCTTCAGTGCCTCAATAAACTGGTTGGTAAATTTTTCTGAAGAAACATACAACACCAGTTTATTGCCCAACCGGCTTCTGATTTCATTTCCAATGGCCTGCACAAGGTGGGTTTTTCCCAGGCCTACGCCTCCATAAATCATGAGCGGATTAAAAGAAGTAACCCCGGGTTTGGTTGCCACCGCCAGACCGGCCGAGCGGGCTAACCGGTTGCAGTCCCCTTCTACGTACGTTTCAAAGCTATATTGTGCATTAAGCTGGGATTCCAGCTGGGTTTCAATACTTTCACGATCCATCCCGCCAAAGGTAAACGGCCCGTTATACTCCCGGCTTTTATCTTCCTTTGCTTGCTTTGATTGGGAATACTTAGCGTCAGACTTAGAAGTTGGAATATTGATAGAAAGGGGTTTGTGCTGGGCATTTCCGCGGTCTACCACAATGGAATACTCGAGCCTTCCGTCTGCACCAATAACGCCATCAATTGATTTTCGAAGCAAAAAAACGTAATGTTCTTCCAACCACTCATAAAAAAACTGGCTTGGTACCTGAATGGTCAGTATTTTGTTCTCAAACTTGAGTGGCTTGATCGGAGAAAACCAGGTAATATATGTTTGTTCGCCTACATTATCCCTGATAATTTGCAGGCAACGGTTCCATACTATCTCATGTTCTTTTTGCATGGACAAGTCTATATTTGGACAAGCGATAGTTTGCTCATCTGATGGCTTCATTATCATCGAACCTCCAGTTGAAAAAGTGTTACTTAGTAAAATGCAGGGAAAGGCAAATTTTAAAAAAAATTAGATAAGAAAAAAATAGTAATTTACTTGACAATATGGAAAAAAAATCACCTTTGTATTTTACGAGTGCACTTTCAAATATTTTCTAGTTTTATTGCAACTTAGGAGATAGGATTTATGTATAACAGACGAAATCATTATTTTTAAATTGCTGATTATCAGATGTTTAAAAACAACATATTTTTTTCTTAAAAAATTTATAGCGGTATGTCAAAAAAAGATTTCATGGCGAAAAGTTTTTCAAAATTCAAGCCAACCACCAAAAATGAATGGCTTTCGGCAGTGAGAAAAAGCCTCTCCAACGCACAGCCCGAAACCTTGGATTGGGCTGCCCCATCCGGCTTTATTGTGGAGCCAATTTATACAAAAAACGAGCTGACTTCCATCACATATCTTCCAGATTTTCAAGCCAATGCAACAGGTGGTTTAAAGCAACCGAGAAAGTGGGAATACCGGGAGTTCATTACCATAAAACCAGGTGAAATTGAAGCCGCTTGTAAGAGGGCAGACACAGCACTGACAGACGGGGCAGATGGGATCATTTTTGACCTGAACAAAATCGATAAAAATAAGTTCACTCCGGAAAAACTTCTCAAAAATTTTCCTTTCCCTGAAAAAAGTATCTCATTCTACAGCGAAAAAAATATCACTAATGTGTTTGATGCTTTGATCACATACCTGGCTACGCAAAAAGCTGAAAACTTACAAGGCGCATTTTACACAGATCCCCTGGCACATTGGTGCATTTCTGGCCAAGCTTACAAAAAAGACATGGATGCCCTTACACCTTGTATCAGGAGAGCCAGCCACTTACCTAACATGCGCTGTTTGTTGGTAAGGAGCGACCATTTTCATAATGCCGGTGCCAATACTGTGCAGGAACTGGCTTTTCAGTTAAATACTGCCGTTGCTTATCTGGATGAACTCACAAACCAGGGCATTGATATTAAGCAAATTGTCAAGAATATGCATTTTACAGTGGCTATAGGCAGCAGTTACTTTATTGAAATCTCCAAATTACGGGCTTTGAAAATTCTGTTTGCCAAGGTTGTACAGGCGTATGGCGAAAAAGAATATTTGCCTACAGACGTTCATATACACGCTGTTGCATCTTCCTTTACCAAAAGCCAGGACGAACCATACACCAACCTGGTGCGCAATACATCAGAGGCAATGTCTGCTATTTTGGGTGGCTGCCACTCCTGCACACTTTTACCATTTGATACAGCCTACGATAAATCAGGGGAGCTTGCCCGCAGAATGTCCCGCAATGTATCACTATTATTAAAAGAAGAAGCCCATTTTGATAAAGTGGCTGACCCGGTAACAGGCACGTATTATTTGGCCCACTTAACAGATAAGCTCATTACAAATGCCTGGGAGCTTTTCCTGAAAGTAGAAGCTATGGGAGGTTTTACAGAGGCTATACAAAAGGGTTTTATCCAGGAAGAAATAGCCCGTTCAGCCACAAACAAAATATCAAAAATAACAAGTGGTGAAAAAGTAATAGTTGGGGTGAATAAATACCAAAACAAGGCAACGTACCATGAACTGGGAAAACCCAAAAAGAAAACAAAACCCACAGCCATAGAATCTGACTTCCCATTGATAACTCCCATACAACAGGAAAACAAAAGTTAATAAACAACATAAAGCATTTTTTATATGAAACCCGACTTTTCAAAAATCAACATAAAAAGTAATTTTAGCGCAGACCAAGTGTCTGTTCCCCAAAACGCCTGGACATCCGCAGAAGGGATTGACATCAAGCCGGTTTACTCATCAGATGATGCTCAAAATCTCCAACACCTGCACTTTACAGCGGGGATTCCTCCTTACCTGCGGGGGCCTTATGCCAGCATGTATGCTACCCGCCCCTGGACCATCCGTCAGTATGCTGGTTTTTCTACAGCTGAAGAGTCCAATGCTTTTTATCGGAGAAACTTAGAAGCCGGGCAACGGGGGTTGTCTGTAGCTTTCGACCTGGCTACGAACCGGGGGTATGATTCTGACCACCCGCGTGTGGCCGGTGATGTAGGCAAAGCCGGCGTGGCGATTGATTCGGTGCTTGACATGAAAATATTGTTTGATCAGATCCCGCTGGATAAAATGTCAGTTTCTATGACCATGAACGGGGCCGTGGTTCCGATCATGGCATTTTATATTGTGGCTGCCGAAGAACTGGGGGTCAGCCCTGAAAAACTTACGGGCACCATCCAAAACGACATTCTGAAAGAATTTATGGTACGGAATACTTACATTTACCCTCCTGCCCCTTCCATGCGCATCGTATCCGATATATTTGCCTACACAGCCCAACATATGCCCAAGTTCAACTCTATCAGCATCAGTGGATACCACATGCACGAAGCAGGTGCGCCGGCCGACCTGGAACTGGCCTATACCTTATGCGATGGATTGGAATACATACGGGCAGGCCTGGCCGCCGGCCTTAGCATTGACGAATTTGCACCCCGGTTTTCTTTCTTTTGGGGTATTGGCATGCACCACTTTATGGAAATTGCCAAACTCAGGGCCGGGCGGCTGCTATGGGCAAAGCTGGTCAGGCAATTTGAGCCCAAAAACCCAAAATCTATGGCTTTGCGTGCACATTGTCAAACTTCTGGTTATAGCCTAACGGAACAAGACCCTTTCAATAATGTAGCCCGCACTTGCATTGAAGCAATGGCAGCGGTTTTTGGGGGCACCCAGTCATTACACACCAATTCCCTGGACGAAGCCATCGCCCTGCCTACTGATTTTTCGGCACGCATTGCCCGAAATACCCAGCTTTACCTGCAAGAAGAAGCAGATATTACCAAAACAATAGACCCTTGGGGTGGCTCTTATTACATGGAAAGTTTAACACATGCCCTGGTAGATAAAGCCATCGGTCACATCAATGAAATTGAAGCCCTGGGAGGTATGACCAAAGCCCTTGAAGCAGGGGTACCTAAAATGCGTATTGAAGAAGCCGCTACCAAACGACAGGCCCAAATCGACACAGGCCGGGAAGTAATCGTAGGGGTAAACAAATACCAAACGGATGAGGAACCTTCATTTGAATTGCTGGAAGTGGATAACGCGAGTGTTCGGCAAACACAGGTTGCGCGGCTGCAACAATTAAAAAAAGAAAGAAATGAAGCAGAAGTACAAAAAGCCCTGGATAGCCTCACCACTTGCGCCAATGCCGGGCAGGGAAATTTACTGGAATACGCTGTGGAGGCTGCCAGAAAAAGAGCTACATTAGGCGAAATTTCATACGCCATGGAAAAAGCATTTGACAGATACCAGGCCTCGACAAAAGCAGTATCCGGAGTGTACGCAGGCGAGGTTGCTAATAACAAAGATTTTGAAAAAGCAAAAAAGCTCTCAGATCAATTTGCCGAAGCTGAAGGCAGGCGCCCCCGCATATTGGTAGCCAAAGTAGGGCAGGATGGACACGACCGGGGCATGAAAGTAGTAGCTACCGGCTTCGCCGACCTGGGCTTTGATGTGGATATTGCCCCATTATTCCAAACCCCGGAAGAGGTGGCCCGGCAGGCAGCAGATAATGACGTACACGTGGTGGGAATTTCAACATTGGCAGGCGGGCATAAAACATTGGTACCCGAGCTTTTCAAAGCGTTAAAGAATATTGGAAGGGAAGACATAGCCGTAACCATAGGAGGGGTCATTCCCAAGAAAGATTATGCGTTTTTGGAAAAAGTGGGCGTAGCAGGAATATTTGGCCCCGGCACGCCCATTACTAAAGCGGCACTTGTTGTATTGCACAACCTCATGGAGGATGGATAAGTATCATATTGATTAAATTTTCTCAGATTTAACAATAATTTCATTTCAAATGGAGTACAGTTGATAATTATGAAAAAAATAATCTTGTAATTTCACAAATACCTCTCCTATGTAAGATGTAGGTGTACTTGAAGTTGCATTGTATCTTCGTAAATAGAAATATTCAATTTTTAATGTTACTAATACCCTAAAATTGTCCGTATTTTCCACGGGTTTACTTACTGTTTCAATCTTCACTTTTATGTAAGTTTTTATCACATTCATCATTTTTTTTCTACGATTTTGCTCTCTATTAATAAAATGTAAAAGCACATAACAGCATCATTTTTGCCCTTGCAAGGTAATAGTAGTATATTTTATCAGGTAAATACGCACATTTGCGATGAACTGGATTGTCAGTGTTATTACCTTTGGAAAACCGCTACCAAAAAATGGAAAGTATGGAGAACCTAACGGGTTTTGGAGAGATTCTCGAGAAATCTCTGAATGAAATATATATTTTTGACGCGAAAACGCTGAGGTTTATCATGGTAAACCGCGGAGCGCGGGAAAACCTGGGGTATTCATCTGAAGAACTAAAGCAACTGACCCCTATTGATTTAAAGCCCGAATTTCCTGAACAAAGATTCAGGGAATTTGTAGCTCCTCTTTTAGCAGGCAAAACTGAAAAGCTCATTTTTGAAACCTTTCATTTGCGCAAAGATAAAACCACGTATGATGTAAAAGTACACCTGCAGTTGTTCAAACTGAACCGCAAAAAAGTTTTTACTGCCATCATTGACGATATCTCCGAAAAAAACCTGGCTAAAGTCAGATTGAAGCAAAGTGAAAGCCACTTTCGATCATTGGTAAGCAATATTCCTGATATCATCACGCGCTTTGATTTGGACCTAAAGATCATTTACATAAGCGACTCTATCCTGGAACATTCTGGCAAGCAACCTTCATTTTATATTGGCAAAACACAGTACGAACTGGGCTTTCCTGAGAACATCGTTGACCAATACCAAAATCAATTGATGAAGGCTATGCTCACAGGAAAAGCAGTAAAATATGAGTCGAAGCTTCCTAAGAATAAAGAATGGGAGTATTATTATAATACCATTGTTCCCGAGTTTGATATGAAAGGGAAATTAACCAGCATATTGGCTATCTCTAAGGAAATTACGAAACAAAAAAAGCTTGAATTAAAGCTGAAAGATAATATCAAATCCCTTGAGCAAGCCTCCACAGAATTATCACACCGCAACCGGCAACTGGAAGATTTTGCCAATATTGCTTCACATAACCTACGGTCTCCTATCGGAAATTTGAAAATGCTATTAGAACTTTATGACCAGGAGCAGGATCAGGAAAAGAAAGAGTTTTTTGTACAAAAGCTGAAAGAAGTTACCCAAAGATTGAACGGAACTGTTGACACGCTCACTGAAGTTGTAAACATCAAAAAGAACATCAATAGCAAAAGGGAAATCATAAATTTTGAAGAAATTTTGCAAGAAATCAGAAGCAGCCTTTCTGCTCAAATGATGGCTACCGGAGCTGAAATCAGCAGTAATTTTAGTCAATGTAAATTTATTCTTTATCCAAAGGTTTATCTTGAAAGTATCCTTTTGAATCTGGTCACCAATGCCATAAAGTACCGCTCGCCTAAAAGGACTCCTAAAATTCATTTCGAAACTTTTGTAAAAAAGGACAGAATTGTTTTATCTTGCTGCGACAATGGCCTGGGGATTGATATGGAGCGACACGGACATAAACTCTTTGGGCTTAACAAAACCTTCCATCGACACAAAGAAGCCAGAGGAGTTGGGTTATTTATTACCAAAAACCAGATTGAGTCCCTGGGTGGCAGTATTGAAGCTAAAAGCGAAGTAGATAAGGGAACTGAGTTTATTATTTCATTCCATAAAGATGACTTTTGCCATGAAAAAAATCGACACCGTTTGTATAGTAGATGATGACGATATTTATCAGTTTACAGTAAAATACGAAATTGAACAAACCCAACTGGTCAATAACGTCAAAACCTTCTCAGACGGGGAGCAAGCCATTCATTACCTGCAGCAGGTTTCTGATGACCCTGCCCAAATCCCTGACATCCTTTTCCTCGATATCAATATGCCCATTATGGACGGGTGGGGTTTTTTGCATGAGTTTGCCCAGCTAGGCCCGAAAATGGGCAAAAAGGTTACCGTTTACATGGTAAGCTCTTCCAACAATGACAAGGACATTGAGCGTGCAAAAAAAGTCAGTGAAGTAACAGACTACCTGATCAAACCCATCACTCGCGATAAACTTACGCATCTCTTTGAAAAGTTTGTGGCTTAATGCTGCAATAATATTTGTGCTTACCCGGCACCTTCACTCTTCAATTATTACAGTATCAGGCTCAGCGCCCAATCTTGTGAGTATGCTTTGTATATCTTCCACAAATTGCTCAGGCCCGCATACATAAAATTGTTGCCCGTAATCATCAATTCTTTTTGATAAAAAGGTTTTATCTATCCGGCCATGTTCGTGTTTGCTGTGTTTTTCCTGTGTAAGGGTGATGATAAAATTGTTACCCAACATCTTTTCAAACTCTTGCTGTAAAATAATGTCTTTTGCCGTTTTGTTAGAAAAAATCAAGCGATTGCCAGCTATCTTGTTTTCCTTATCTAATTGACGCAATATGGCAATAAATGGCGTTACTCCAGCCCCTCCGGCTATGAAAGTACCTGTACCCTTGTAGGTGATGGCCCCCCAGGCATCTCCAATGATTAATTCTTCTCCTTTTTCTAACATGCCCAATGCATTGGTTACACCATTGTGTTCAGGGTATATCTTAATGGTAAATTCCAAATGCGTATCTTCCGTTAATGATGTAAATGTAAACGGCCTTTTTTCACTTTTCAGGTCAGGTGTGTTGATAGCAACTTCAGTAGCCTGTCCGGGCGTGAAGGTAAAGCCCTCAGGTTTTTCTACCGTAAAACGTTTAACATCGTGCGTTACTGCTGCCGTATCGATAATTTTTACTATATGTTCTTCCATATTTATCAGGTTTTAGTTGTGCTTTTATAAAAAGTAAAAGAAATTGGCATCAATAACAAATTCATACCCAGGCATTGTAAAAAATACAATCATAATCTCAAATGAAAATAACCTTTACTACCCTTGCTATATCAATGATCGTGATGAGTGTTTATGCACAATCTCCAGGCACAGTAAAAGTATGGCCCGGAAAAGTACCGGGGGAAACAGAAGCCAAGCAGCCTCCGGAAATATCTCCCAACCATGACCGCAACGTTACCCGGATAGCTAAAGTAACTGACCCTGCTTTTGTGGTTTACAAACCATCTATACCATCTAACTCAGGTGCCGGGGTGGTTGTTTGCCCCGGTGGTGGTTATCATATATTGGCAGTTGACCTGGAAGGATATGAAGTAGCCCAATGGCTCAATTCTTTGGGAATTACTGCTTTTGTATTGCAATACCGGGTGCCACAGAAGCAGGAAGGCGCTTTGCAGGATGCACAACGTACCCTCCGCATTATCCGCAGCCGCGCCAACGAATGGGGAATTAATCCGGACAAACTGGGGATTATGGGCTTTTCGGCAGGCGGGAGCCTGAGCGCACGGGCAAGTACCCGGTTTACCGAGACTACCTATGAACCTGTAGATGCAGTCGATACACTTTCTGCCCGCCCTGATTTTTCTCTTTTGATATACCCGGCCTACCTTGACCAGGGCGAAAACAGGGCACTTACTCCGGAACTCACCGTTGATGAAAACTCGCCCCCCATGTTTGTTTTTGGTACAGCCGACGACAAATATGGCAACAGCGCGTTGGTAATGGCAACAGCCCTGAGAGACCAACAAGTACCTGTAGACTTGCATTTCATGGCTGAAGGCGGGCATGGATACGGCCTGCGCCCCGGAAACATTGCCGCTGATACCTGGCCAGCCCTTGCTGCCACATGGTTGAAAAGAGTGATTGCCAGGTGAAATGTGACGTTTTTTAAAAGCAGAAGGGGATAGTCAAACGTTATTTTCTTTTTCAGGATACACTTAATTTTGGATTATGTTTTTTTTCATGTTTTGGTGGGTGACTTTTTTCCATTGGTCATTTCAAACCGGGTTTGGGCAATTTTAAAATATTCTGTTTCCAACTCATACCCCATAAACTGCCTGTTCAAATCCATACAAGCCATGCCCGTACTGCCACTGCCCATGAATGGGTCAAGCACAAGCTGATTGTCAAAGGATATTAGCTTTATCAAATGATGCATCAATGCAACCGGCTTTAGCGTAGGGTGATGATTAAAGTTATCGGCATGCTGGCGTACTTTGGGCACCAGAAAGAATTTATCGTATCCATCCTCCCAGGGTTCAGTGCGTACCATATTGGCTGTTACCCGGCCTTTGGGATGCGGATTGTGCCCTACTTTTCCTGCTTCCCCTGCTGCATAGGGTATGCGGGTTTCTTCTAAATTGAGTGCCCCGGTGCCGTATTTAATAATATTTTCGGCTACGCTTAATCCTTTTTCAATGGGTTTTTGCACTAAAATTATCGGTTCGTAAGCCGGTTTTATACCCAACCCTGCACCATTGTATTTTTTACCCAACGTTGAAGAAGGCTGGTATTTGTGTTTCTTTTTTTGGTTGGTGTAGGTATCGGCACCGCCTTTTTTGTAGCCCTGCACGTAATTGTATTCCCCGATTACCTCACTTTCAATGCCTAATTTTTTGTCAATATCCAGCCCTACATTCCGGCTTTTCGGCATGCCATTCAGATAAGCCCAAAACAACACATCTTTGATGAGAAAACCACTATCTTCCAGGGCAACCATCAAACGGTGCATGAGCCGAACGGATGAAAATACCAAACCGAAAGCACCTGGTTTGAGCACCCTGCGGCAATCTGCCCAAATTTGCGGATCGGGCAAATCTTTGTCCCAGTAATGTGCCTGGTAACTGATGCCATAGGGTGGGTCGGTTACCAGCGAATCAATACTTTCAGCATCAATCTCTGATAATCCGTAGCAATTTTTATTGAAAATGGTGTATGGTTTAGTCATTAAAAATCAGGTTAAGCAAATCATCAAAAGCTGTACACAAACCCTTCGGGAGCCACTCCGGAAATGTTGTTATTTTTAATATTTCCCTTCTCTATTTCTTCTTTAAAGTATTGGAAATAACGGGTTGTAAAAATACCAAACCCATTGGGTAAATAGGCAAGCGAATTAATTTTCCCGGTTTTTAAAGCATAAGGCAAGTTCACATGAACACCTTCTACAATATTACTTCTCTTATGGGTAGATTTATAATTTCTATAAACCCAGGCCCTGGGCGTATCCACGAATATATGGATGTTGTAAATTTTATCAGAGAAAAGCAGCTGAAAGTCTACGCCTTTTTTGTCAGCATGGGTATTTCTGCTAACATGCTGTTCACCAAAAATATGTTGCGCCAAATAATACGCATGATACTCGGTAAGAATACCAAACTGGGTGCGGTACAAACGGGCTTTCAGTCCTTCCAGCAAATCATGCCAGGGAATGTGCTTAAACTTTCGCTTTAGTTTTTCTTCGTGTACACCCATGTAATGATGAAAAAAAGCCTCGAAGTTTAACCACTTTTGCTCTTCAAAAAAGAGTTTATCCAACAGATTAGTTGGATTCAACAAGCCATATAAATCACATTCTATGGTCTTGATTTTTCGTAATGCTTTATTCAAAGTTAAAGCAGCCAGAAAATCCTGGTATTCATTGAGTTGACACGCACTCTCTCTCATCTGCCATTTGTATTTCGTGAATCCTTTATTTGAATAGAAACACAAATCGCAAATCCTCTGCCACTGGCCTCACCCCTTCTATTGAAGGAATATGAAGGGATGTAAGCTAAAGCAGGTATTGTTTAATTTTACGGTACAAAATATTATCACCTCTGCTCAAGAAACTTGCGGTACTCATCTCAAGAAGCTTGAGTACGTACTGCATACACCTTGCAGTAGTCGTCTCACGATGCTTGCAGTACTCGTCTCACGGAACATGTAGATAGTCATCTCAAGAAACTTGCAGTACATGACTGGCTTAGCATGATTAAGAATCTTTTTTGTTTTATTACTTCAAATATGCGCATAGGTGCCCGCCACTTCTTGTGCGTTTTATAAGAAGTGGCGGACAAGATCCTGCCTTTACTCCGGCATCGGCACTGCCCCTACCCTCTTGGCCCAGGCTTGCCACAAAGCTGCCATTTCCTGTACTTTTTCAGGGTGCTGGTCTGCCAGGTTATTGATTTCGGTGCGGTCCGCTTCCAGGTCGTAGAGTTCCCATTCTTCTAAGGGTAGATCCTCTGTTTTATTCCAAAATCTAGGCTTATTATCAGGGCGGGAAACCAGTTTCCATTTTCCTTGCCGGATGGCCCGGTTGCCTTCGTGTTCCCAGTAAAGGGCTTTCCGCTCCAGGGGTTGGTTGGCAAAGCTCGCGACCAGGCTTTTTCCCTCCATAGGCTTGATGGTGTTTCCGTTATATTGCTGCGGATATTTTGCCCCCGCTGCTTCTACACAGGTAGCCATGATGTCGGGCAATTGGCTGGCCTGCTGGCGGTATTCCCCTTTTGCACTAATTCCTTCTGGCCAGTGAACAATCAGGGGCGTGGCAATACCTCCTTCGTGTGCCCAGTGTTTGAACATGCGGAATGGTGTATTGGAAGCGTTGGCCCATCGCTGGTCGTACCCAATGTAGGTATCGGCGGGGCCGGGCATCACGCCTTTGCCTACCCGCACCGGACGGCCATCACGGGTAAACTTCGGTTCCATATTGTACTGAAATTCTCCCGGTTCCATAGGCTGCAAAGGCTGGCTGTCAATATCTTCGGGCAATTCCCGGTACATGCCATATTCTTCGGCACAGGCGCCGTTGTCTTGCAGGTAAAAGATGAGGGTGTTTTCCAGTTCCCCTTTTGCTTCCAAAGCAGTCAGCATGCGGCCGATACCCTGATCCATGTTGTCCAGCATGGCAGCATATACTTCCATACAGCGGGCATGCCATGCTTTCATGTCTGCACTTTCCCAGGTTCTTTCTTCAGGGTTGGGGGGTGACATGGGCCAGTTTTCATCTATCAATCCCATCTCAATCATCCGTTGGTAACGCTCCTGCCGGAGGCTGTCCCAGCCCATGTCATAACGGCCTTCATATTTGGCAATGTCTTCGGGCAGGGCATGCATGGGCCAGTGGGCTGCGGTGTACGCCACATACATAAAAAAGGGCTGCTCGGCAGGGTGTTCCTGAATGTATTTCACGGCCGTATCGCTGATGGCATCGGTATAATAAAAATCTTCAGTAGGCATGATGAGTTCGTTTCCACTGCTCAAAGAATTGGGGTCGTAAAAACTGCCTGCCCCATGAATGGTTCCAAAAAACCGCTGAAAACCCCGCTGAACAGGCCAGTTGTGCTGATCAGACAGTTTTTCCTCATCATGCCCAGGCGTTAAATGCCATTTGCCGGACATGTACGTGTTGTACCCATTGGCTCCCAGCACTTCGGCAATGGTAACGGCCTGGTTGCTCAAATTACCGGCATAGGCAGGGGTGCCCCGATCTTCCATCATGTGCCCCACACCTGCCTGGTGGGGATGCAGCCCGGTAATAAGCGATGCCCGGGTGGGACAGCAGCGGGCCGTATTGTAAAACTGGGTATACCGCAGCCCATTCGTAGCCAATCGGTACAGGTTCGGCGTATTGATTTCCCCACCGTACGGACTGATGTCTGAATACCCCACATCATCAGCCATGATGAGGATGATGTTCGGTTTTTTGATAGCTGTCTCAGCAGTTTGCTCCTGTACTGGCTGAGAGCAGGCGAAAGTGATTATTAATAAAAAGGTGATGAGGTAGTTGGTTGGTTGTTGCATTGGTGAGTTGAGGTCTATAAATGATTTTCCGGATGACTTGATTTTTCTGTTGAACTTCAAGAAACAATAGACCAATCAAGTTGCTATTACTTTTACCAAGTTGTCAGTCAAAGTCTAGCTAGTGGATTTATACTTTCATGTGACTAAACTTACAAAATGATACGGAAATATACGATACTAATACGATCCGACTGGTACGCTATGATACTAAACCAGGTAATATGAAATATGTATTTAATGCCTTTTCTTGTATTTAAAGTGCTTTTTCCATCTCATCTTCAATCGCTTTTATCATCTCTTCTACTAATTCAATCCTGTATTTTACGTATTCTTTCCTCTCTTCAGGAGTCATATGTTTATTCCTTCCTGGTTCACATTGTCATAAAATGGTGTTATTCGTTGCTTGGTTGTCCACTCAGCCTTAGAATAAACAAATACAGAAAATGGCTCTCCGGTTTCTAGCTCAAGGTCGTATAGTTTGCCTCTGAATTTTTGTTCTGTTTCCAGGTCAACCGGGTAATTGGTCAATATTAAAATATCCCAATCCGAATCAGGCCGTTCATCTCCTCTGGCCCTTGACCCATAAAGTATTACTTTGGCTTTCGGATCAATTTCATCAATTGCTTGTCGGATGAGATAAATTATTTGTTTAGACCTGATCTTCATATCTCAAAGATAGCCAATGTGTCCGTTTTTTTTCTTTAAATACACTGTAACCTCCAGCTATTAAACAACATCTTTCCATAGAAGCTACAGGGTTGCATTACTGCTTCTGCTCAAATTCAGCTAACCATTCAGCTTGCTTTGTTGACACGGTGCTAACGATTTGGGCAGGCGGCGTGGCGGCTTTGGCGCATCTTTCGTTCGAGTTAGCATTTCAGCTACTTGTTTGCATTGATGCTACTATTTCGAATCAACCAGCCATGCTGCTTGCCTTGTGTTGTGGCCAGTTCTCATTTTATTCGAATCATTTTCTTTAATTCCCATTCAGGAAACTTAACCTTAAGTTCAATTGAATCTTTATCAGTTAATTTATTTCTATTTAAATCAACCACACCATAACCATCAATTACTTTTAATTTTTCACCTCCAAAATAAAAATCTGAATGTTCACCAATACGTTCAGACATTGCGGTCAAAATCAATCGTCCCTTAATCTTTTCATTTTTAAGATTTTTATTTTCGTCTGAGATAAAATATATATCCAACTTGTCAAATGCTAGATTATCTTCTCCGATTCCTCGAGCAGGGAAAGATAAGCTCTCTAGTTCATGCATAAGTATTCTCCTCTTAATTTCTATTAAGCTCAAATCATTGATATTATCCTTGCCAAAATATTTGTCAAAATAATTGGTTTCAATTTGAGGATCGTCCTTTAATACTTCTAATAAAGATTGAATTTGCTCTTCTTTGTTTATCTCATTCAAGGAATTCATTATTGCACGATCTTCTTTAATCAATTTATTGGACTTAGCGACAATGATTGAATCTTTTTTACGATTCCCATTTTCTTCAACTGCCGTTTTAATTCTTTTAAAATAGTCATTATTATGTTCAATAAACCAGTCAACAGAAAAGTCATTTTCAGATAACTCATTCTTTTTGGAGCATGAAAATGTAAGCAGAATGATTAAAATAAAATATAAAAAGTTTTTCATCTAATTTTTAATTGGCCACAACAATTGTATAAACGCAATGGCGTTTATTTCCTATATAAGAGATGCTTACCACAGGAAGATTTTTGTTTTAAAAACAAATTTCGTCTAAGCGATCTGCCTTTCATTTTGTGCTAAATTTATGCATTTTCTGCAAATAAATTGCCAGTTTACTCTCAAAACAGGGTAAATGGGCCTGCTGTCTTTCCCATGCTTCTTCCCAAGATAATAAAAAGCAGGGGAAATGCCGGTAGTTAAACGTTTGTAAACGGGTAGAAACGTTTGTACACGGATAACAGCGTAATATACTGTGCCTGTGGGTTTCTTGTTCCACGCCCCTGCTTCAAAGCTGGCTCCTATCTTGCTTGTCTTATCTCGCCAATAGTGCAAAAAAGCCCGGAATCTATGGGAATACGGCCGCATAACGTAGAAAAGCTGCCAAGATGTTTTGTAATGTGCTGCTAACGCTTAAAAAATGGGCAAGAACTTTCTTGAAGTGCTTTTAAAGGTGTAAAAAAGCTCTACAATACTTTGTAATGCACTTTTAAAGCAGCGAAAAACCAAAACAATTTCTTGTAATGCGCTTTTAAAGCAACGAAAAGCCAAAACAATTTCTTGTAATGTACTTTCTAAGCTTTAAAGCTGGCAAAGATTAATCTTGAAGTGCCTTTGAAGCAATAAAAACAGTGCAAGAAATAATGTGGTGGCTTTCCCAAGCTTTGAAAGTGGTTCAATATGGGGTGTATTGGTTTTTTTAGCGATAAAAGACAGGTAAGACCGGTTGTGATGCCGAATTCCCTCGAAATATACTGTCCTATTCCTGATGTGGTGCTTTTGGTTTACTTTCTTTTTGCTTCAAGAAAAAGTGTGAGGCTTTTTTTGTTTGTCAAAGCCTCACCTCATTTTTATGATCCTGTTTCTGAAGCGTTTTCTGCTTCTTCCTCCGGTTTGTTGGCCCGGTTACGGCTATTTAGCCCACGAGACATCATGGGGGAGGATTGTCAGTTACAAGGTCGCCAAGGCAAGCCCCCCCCTAGCGCGGAGCTTATCACCATTGAAAGTTATTTCTCACCATATATCACGAAGGCACTTGAGTCCATCATTACCTCTCCATCAGGATATTTCTGGTTGATCAACTGATAACGACAAGTGCAGCCGACAGGCCAGGCTTGTTGGCGTTTTTCTGCCGAGTATCAATTTACTGGCTTAGAGCAATTAACGTTCAAGTTCACTTCAATCCGGCTGGTGTCTGCATAGTATTATGGGCTGTTTTTCAATCAGTTTCAATAGCAAACAATTGGATCAGTTTCCTATCCAGCTCTTTTATCTGCTTTGCGTTTATACTTCCTAATCTACCTATCACAAGGGCTTTATCTATAGTAGCTATTTTCCCAATTCTTATCAGCGATGGTTTCTTGAGTCCATTCGTTACGTTAGGCTGTAGAAGTAAATCCGTTGGTTCTTGCCAGTGTAGTTGAGTCGATATGAAACTTACCGTAACGTCCAAACTTCCTGATAACAGAACTAAAGCAGGCCGTTTTTTGCTACCTGTCAAATCAGTGAACGGAAAAGGAATTAGAACTATGTGGCCTTTCTGCATCAATACCGCTCTTTTAAATCATTTTCATCATATAAATCTTCTTCATCATGCAAAAAAGCAAAACTGTCAGATTCACTTACTAAAGTTTCTATCCCTTTTTGAAGGATTTGCTCTTCATATTTTTTGAGCACAAAATCGGCGAAGTCAGCTACTTCATGGATTCTATCCTCGGGAAGTTTTTCTAATGTTTCGACTGTTTTTTTAATTAATCCTTGCTTCTTCATGTTCTTAGTCTCTTTTTTCTAATGTACGGATTTTCTTTCGTATAGCCCATAACGTACGGGTAAAGCTCATTAAGTTTATTTGCAATATAGCAAAGGTGTGTTTATCCCCCAATATCAAGTAGATAAACGCACCCTTTGCTGGCTTATGCTATTGCAGCTACCTAACTGTACTGACATTACAACTGAGGGTAAAACAAAAAAATATTCTTGCCGGATTTATTCCGGCATCTCCCACTTGCGATGCAGGAGACCCCGGAATTCGCTACGCTCATCCGGGGAGAACAACATTATTTTTTACCCTAATCCGCCTTAAAATTATACCAATCCACTTTCCTTGACAGGTACATCACAATGCCCAGCACAATCAGTAAACCGATGCTGCCCATCAGTAAAGCGAAGTCTTGTAGCTGTAAAATGACAAAGATAAACCCGTAGATGACCACCAGCATAAAGCCCAGGATGCGGGTGAGAAGTTGGTTTTTGAAGATGCTCTGGGCATACACGGTAATCATACCAATGATGACCACGCTGGCAATGGCATAGGCAAAATTGAAAGATGTATGCTCTGAAAGGGAAAGCAGCAAGGTGTAAAAAATACAGATTGCCAACCCTACCAAAATGTACTGAAAGGGGTGAATCCGTTTTTTGTTCAGCACTTCCACGAAAAAGAAAAGTAGAAAAGTGAGGGCAATAATCATTACGGCATACTTGGCCGAACGCATGGATTTCTGGTACTCGTCTACGGGCAACAACAGGTTTACCCCAAATACCGAATCATTCACAGAGTACGCTGCACCCTGCCATTGCTGAGGGTAATTGCGGTTGAGGTGCAGTACTTTCCAGTGTGCATTGAACCCTTCTTCTGCCACCGATCGCTCATCAGGCAAAAAAGCGCCATCAAAGCTGGGGTTTTGCCAGGGAGAGGCAAGTTGCACTGTAGTTTCCTTTCCCAATGGTACAAAGTTCAGGTACTTGCTTCCGTTCAGATCCAGCGAAAAATCATAAGCAATGTTTTCCTCCTGCCCCGTGAGCGGCACCCTGGTACTTACCCCGGCGTTGGCGATTTTATTGGGAAAAGCTGAATTTGTTCTTTCAAATGAATCGCGAGGGGATTGGTCTGCGCCTGTAAACATGAGAAAAGTTTGCATGCCCGGGTCAAAGGAACGGGTGTTTTCGTTCCACTGCAATGCTATGTTTTCTTTAATGCCCCGCATATCAGAAATACCCACCGAAACGAACGCGTCTTTCCAGAGAATATCTTCTTCAGCAATGTCCCAGTCCGAAAAATCGGGGCGGGCAAATTGTCCCTGGTAGGCCAGTTGGGTATTGTACACCACCACTTCGTAAATGCCCCGGTATCTTTTTTCGGGCATTACTTCCCCGCTTACATCAAGACTGTTTGGTAAAAAATGGGCATATTCCGTGATTTCTTTCAGCTTGCCTTCACTGTCTTCCCGGTATTTTTTGTAAGGTACGGTAAGCACAGGGCCGCAGATAATTTGCTCCCGGCTCCATTTATTGCTTACTTCATCAATGGCCGCTTCCCTTGTAAATTCCCTTTCCTGAATCAAAGAAGAAATCATGGAAGCAGGAATGAGCAAAAGCAAAATAAGGATGCCGATGGAAAGCAGTTTGATGGTGGCCGAATTAGATATCCATTGGTTCAGCCGCTCGAACAAGGATTGGTTGGATTCTGACATGATTTTATAAATTTAGCTTTTTTTGATGTATTGTAGCGCGACTCTCTGAGTCGCTTATCATTTGTATGATGGGCAGCTCAGAGAGTCTTCCTACATTCAACTGTTTTTCTTTTTAATCTGGTAAGCCCCCATCACCCCCAGGTGGTCGGACCCGGTACCGCTAATCGTACCGAAGTTCAGGCAGTTCAGTTCATCCGAATGAAAGATGTAATCAATCGGGATGCCCCAACGGCCGAGGAAAGACGGGAAAGTGGCTTGCCGGCCTTTTCGGCTATCAGCCACTTGCGCCTGTTTTTTCAGTTTGGCTATGTTTCGGTTCCAGGGCACGATGTTGTAATCGCCAATGGCCAGCACGGGCTGCTCTTGTTTTTCCAGATACCGGGTAATCTGTTGTAAATGCCTTTTTCTTTGATGGAATCTTTGAAGCGTGACCGGGGAAATGGTGTGCGAAGCCAGGAAGTGAATGCTGCTGTCGCCCACCTCAATGTTTCCGGCTATGTTAGGGCGGTTTTCCCACACTATGGTTTCTACCCCGGACAGTGGATACCGGGAGAAAATAGCGATTCCCTCCCCACGGCCACTGCCAGGCACAATGTGATAATAAGGGTAGGCAGTCGCCAGGTTTTTCTCGAGAAAACCTGCCCATTGCGTATGTACTTCCTGAAAAGAGAGCAAATCGGCATCGGTTGCTTTCACCTTTTCCAGCGTCTTTTTGTACTGACGATTGGCTACAAAAACATTGAAATGGGCAACTTTCAAGTCGGCCGCATAGGTATCAGTTTGCACTTCTGGCGGAGAATATACATGGGCTTGCAGGTAAACCAACAGCATCAATGAAGACCCTGCGGAAGCAATTCCAACAGTCCATTTTCTCAACCCCAGGAATACCAATGCCACCAGTGTGTACATGCCCAATGCCTGAAAAGCGAAGGATTGCAACAAGTCAAAAACAAACAACTCGGGTGGTGCAATAAAAATGATGGTGGAAAATAGTATGGAGATAGCCAGCCAAAATGCCGGGTTTTGTATTTGTTTTAAGATTTTATATTTCATAGTACTTTGAATTTCAAAGTTAAAAAACAGATTTATATAGTTTATTTTAGTCAGATTAAGGAACGTCTCCCCGAATGAGCGGACGCGAATTCCGGCCACCATGGCACGGGGCCTCCTGCTAAGATGGCGAAGACCCCGGAATTCACAGGAAGCTACCGTTCACCCGGTCGGCGCCCCGACGGGGAAATATTCTTATTTTTTCTCTTTAATCAAAGCCTCCAAAGCATTCAAATGGGCCTCAAAGGCTTTTTTTCCTGCCCGGGTGGCCTGGTAACGGGTATTGGGCTTACGGCCAACAAATTGTTTTTTCACCGAAATATATTCCACTTTTTCCAGGGCTTTTAAATGCGAAGCCAGGTTGCCGTCGGTTACATCCAGCAATTCTTTCAGGGCATTGAAATCCAGGGTATCGTTCACCATCAGGGCCGACATCACGCCCAGGCGCACCTTGTTTTCAAATGCTTTATCGAAATTGTTGAACCAATGACTCACCGCTCGTATTTAAAGTACATAACCGTGCCATAGATAATGTGTAGCACGCCAAACCCTATTGCCCAAAACAACAAACTATAACCGATCACCAAAGTGGCAAGCAGGCCCAAAACTAATTCGGTAAAGCCCAAATACCGCACATCGCTTATTGTGTATTTGCTGGCATTGATGAGCGCCAACCCGTAAAAGATGAGCATTGAAGGAGCTACGATGGATGTAAACCCTTTGAACAGCATGATCAAAGCGAAAAACCCTCCGGTTACCAATGGGATTAAAAGATTGATGACCAGCCTGCGGGCAGTACTGTCCCATATTTTCAAGCCCTGCTGCTTTGCCCGGCGCGTAGTAAGCCAAATACCAGTGCCCACTGCCAAAATCAGTACAACCATGGCATCCAGTAATAAGAAGCGAATTACCTGCCCTGACCTCCCATACACCTCCCCCTCTCCTACCCCGGTTTGGATGACCTGATACGCTACATAGGCCCCAATCAAAGCATAAATTCCCGCCATTACACCCGATAGGCCGCTCAGGGAAATAAAGCGGGAAGACCGCTCCATCATCGAGCGAATTTCGGATATATCTTTCAGGTAATCAGTTTTTTCTTGCATACATAAAGTACTTTGAAATACAAAGTAAAAAAATTTTTTAATTGCTTCCTAGACATTTTAAAGTTTTTTGCACCCGTTAAAAAAGTTGTGGCAACTAAATGCCCATTTTCCAGGCAGCATTTAACAACCGTGTTGTTTTCAGGACAGAACAGGATGGACTTCTCTTTGCTAAACTGCAAATTATGTGGTTTTGATAGCCAAATAGCAGAAAGTGCCTACATTCATAATTTTAATGGTGTTTTTTGGTAATTTTTTATATATTATTAAACTTGGAAAAAGTATCTAATCGGTTTCTGATTGTGTAATGAAAGATTTATCCCCAAATCAAGAGCGTCCACTCATCTGCCAGCTCAAGGCGGGGAAGAAGCAGGCTTTCAACCAGTTGTTTTACAAGCACCAACAAAAATTGTTTTATTTTTCTTACAAACTGCTGCATTCCAGGGACGATGCCGAAGAAATAGTGCAGGAGGTTTTCATCCGGGTGTGGGAGCACCGGACTACCCTGAAAGAAGACCTGCCTTTTGAAGCCTTTATCATCCGTATTGCCAAAAACCTGATATACAACAAAGCCAGGCACCGGGTAAATGAGTTTGCCTACAAAAATTACTGTATGAAGCATGTTCCCACCACATTGCATTGTACAGAACAGGAAGTTAATTATAATGCTCTGGAAACATTAACCACAGATTTTATCGAAAAGCTCCCTCCAAAAAGGAAAACCATTTTTGTGTTGAGCCGTATGCGGGGTTACTCCAATAAAGAAATTGCAAGCCAGCTTAATATTTCTGTCAGCACCGTCGAGAATCATATCAACAAAGCCCTGAAGTCGCTGAAAAACCACCTTTACCAGCATGATGTTGACCTAATGGCCCTGTTCTTCGCTTTTCTGTTCCATCTCTAGCTTTTAGCTTTTAGCTTTTAGCTTTTAGCTTTTAGCCAAAAATACTCCTATTTCATTATCAATTTCCTAAAGTTATTCGCTGTTTCTTAGTCGTTTTGCATTTTTCACCAACAAAGTAGGTGCTACCCCTTTCTTAATTGTTTTAATAGTAATAACCTAAACTATATCTATCTCATGGATCACCGTCTTTTAGAGAAATTTTTCAAAAAACAATGCACTCCAGAAGAAGCAGCCGAAGTAATGCGTTGGTTCAATGCACAGGAAGAAAAGCCCAACACCCTGACAGCAATTGAAGATTATTGGCGGTACTTTCCGAAGGATATGGGGCAACACCCCAACAGGAATGTAAATGCCCAGTTGGAAAGTATCCATCATCATATTCTCCGGCATACTACTTCCTCAAAGCCTGAAAGTATGCAAAAAAAATACACAAACAGAAGTTTTGGGTTTGTGCTCAGGATCGCTGCCATTGTGACTCTGGCCGTTCTGGCGTCGGTTACCTTGCATCATACTTTTGTGGTTGATACACAGGAAAGGCAACCCATTGCTTCGGTTACCAAAACTAACCCGGCCGGACAAAAAACCACAATCCTCTTGGAAGATGGCACCAAGGTAACCCTGAATGCCGCGAGTACGCTCACCTATCCTGAGCATTTTACCGGTACTGAAAGAACCCTGCATTTACAAGGCGAAGCCTTTTTTGAAGTTGCCAAAGATGTTCACCGCCCATTCACAGTAATAGCCAATGGTGTTGCCACTACAGCCCTGGGTACTTCTTTCAACATCAGGGCTTATGCAGGAGGAGATAATGTTTCGGTAGCCCTGGCATCCGGAAAGGTTAAGGTTACCGGAAACGCCAAAGAAATATCACATGAGTTATCACCAGGTGAAAGCATCACCTATGACAACAAGGGTAATTTTAAGAAAGAGGTTTTTGATGACAAAGAATTTTTAGCCTGGAAAGAAGGTATTATCTATTTCCGCGATGCTTCTTTTCAGCAGATAATTAGCAAACTGGAACGATGGTACGGTGTGCGTTTTTTTACAACAAACTTACCTGCACAAACCTGGAAATATACAGGGGAATTTGATAACGAAAACCTGGAAAATATACTGCACAGCATCAGCTATGCGAAAAAGTTTGATTTTTCCATTCAAGAAGATACAGTAACCATTGAGTTTCACTAAAACAAAAAATGCCCATGTTCAACAACAGCACATAAAAAAAAGCCAGCTATACTAGAAGTATCACTGGCCTTAACTGAACGCACAGGACAAAGCAAAACATTGGGGAGTGTTGGCCTTTTGTCCTGATGCGTGCTTTTAGTTTTAACAAAAACACAGTTTCATTAAAACATTTTAAAAATATGAAAAATAAATTACTACGCCTAATCTTCATGCTTTCGAGATTTACACTATACGGCATGGTACTGCAAGCTTTTTTCCTCCAGCTGCTCATGGCATCTAACGGAAATGCGCAGCGGTATGAGAGCGCAAAAGAAGTATTCATTTCTATGGACATGCGCGATGCAACGCTGGGGGATGTTTTCAATAGTATTGAGGACAAAACCAATTTCAGGTTTACCTATGACAAAGAAGATATCAACGAAAAATCCCAGGTAGATATCAGCTACAACAACCGCTCTGTGGCCGATGTGCTGATTGAGGTTTCCAAACAAACCCGGCTTCGTTTCAAACAGGTAAACAACACGATCAGTGTTCAGAAAAACAAGCTGCTTGCAAAAGGGGATGTGCTGGAAATAGTAACAATGGAAAAGAACATCACCGGAAAAGTAACCGACGAAAACGGCGAAGGACTGCCCGGGGTGAATATTCTCGTGAAAAGCACTACCGTGGGTACTGTAACAGATATAGATGGAAATTACCGATTATCAGCACCAGACGATGCCAATACGCTGGTGTTTTCATCGGTGGGGTACCAATCTGAAGAAGTCACAATTGGTGGCCAGTCAGTCATTAATTTACAAATGACACCTGATATTCAGGCATTGTCAGAGATTGTAGTAATTGGCTATGGTGAAAAAAGCAGGAAATTGCTTACTGAATCTATTGGAACAATAGATGCCCAAGACATTACAAAAGTACCCGTAGCTGCTCCTGACCAGGCGCTCCAAGGGCGTATTTCGGGCGTGCAGGTTACCAACGTAAGCGGTACTCCGGGTACCCCTGTGGCTATCCGGATCAGAGGTGTGGGTACGGTGGGGAACACACAACCTTTGTTCGTGATTGACGGTATTCCGGTGGGTAGTAACACCAGTAGCCTTACCAATCCGCTCACCACCATCAACCCTTCTGACATTGAAAGTATCTCCGTATTGAAAGATGCTTCAGCAGCAGCCGTATATGGTGTGCGGGCAGCCAATGGTGTAGTACTCATCACTACCAAACGAGGAGAACAAGGCAAACCCCGTATTAATTTTGATGGATATTATGGCGTTCAGCGTTTGCCAAACCTCTGGGAAATGAACAATACGCAGCAGTACATTGGTCTCACCCAGGAAGCATATACGGCTTTCAACCAACAAAATAATTTATCCCCAGATGATGATGCCTATCTGATGTTGCACCCAGATTTGCAGCCTGGAAGCAGATACACGGATATTAATACTGATTGGACAGATGATGCAGCCAACCAGAATGCACCTATCCAGAATTATAATCTCGCCGTTTCTGGTGCCAATGAAGACCTGAATTACCATGTTTCTGCCGGGTACTTTGCCCAGGATGCTGTAGTTGATAAATGGGACCTGGAACGGTTTTCCTTTCGGGCAAATAGTGATTATAAAGTAGGAAGCAGGTTTAAATTTGGTCAAACATTCTCTATTTCTTATCAGGAAGTTTTCAGAGGTGTGAACGGTGGCGGTGATGGCTTCCTGCTCAGAAATGCAGCGACCATGCCTCCCTTCTTTGAGATATATGATACACGCAATGAAATTCCGGGCAACCGATACGGATACAATGGCAATGCAGATGTAGCCGGACTCACCATTGGTAACCAAAATGGCATCAACCAAAATAGGGACAATTACGACAGAACTACCCGTATTTTGGGAGGAATTTACGGGGAACTAGAAATCATCAATGGGCTACGGTTCAAAACTGCGGCTTCTATTGATGTGGGGTTTGATAGGAATGATGGTTGGCAACCAGGCTATACCGTAGAAGAACTAGGCCTGGACCGACGGGTCAATAACTTTACTGACAACAGAGGGGAAGGATCAACTCAGGTTTTTACGAATACTTTGAATTATGACAACACCTTTGGAGATCATAGTATTTCTGCCCTTGCTGGTATTGAATATCAGAAAATCAGGGGTTACAGCCTCGGCGGACGGGCAGACGATTTTCTCAGTGATGATCCGGATTTTTACCGGGTGGTTAAAAATGGAAATAATCAAATCTTGAATGGGGGTGCCAACGAAGATGCTTTTGTAGGCTATGTAGGCCGTTTGAGCTATGATTTTGCCAATAAGTATTTGCTTACATTTACCGTCAGGAGGGACGGTACAGCCCGCTTTTCGCCCGAAGGCGACAGACGGTGGGGAACATTCCCTTCTGCTTCGGCAGCATGGCGTATTGGGGAAGAAGAATTTATGCAAAACCTTCCCTTTATCACTGATCTGAAAATACGGGGAAGTTGGGGACAATTGGGCAATGCCAACACATTGGCTTTTCCTCATATTTTCAGGGTATCAGTTACTCCTGATTACGGTTTGGGAGGGGCAACCATACAGGCACCTGCCCCAGTCAATTTTGTTAATCAGAATGTGACTTGGGAAACAGTAACTACCACCGATATTGGGGTAGATGTATCATTCTTGAACGACCGCCTGAGCTTACTGGCTACCTATTATCGTAGGGAAACTGAAGATTTTCTCATTTTCCTTCCTATACCAAATATTACAGGATTTGGCAGTACGCCTACCAATGCAGGTACAGTTCTAAATACCGGAATTGAATTGGAATTGGGTTATCAGCAATCCTTCGCGAATGGGTTTGGGTTTGATGTATCTGCTAATTTAACAACGGTAAATAATGAGCTTACGGCCCTGGCGCCCGGCATTGAAGAATTTATCTCTACCGGACAATACCGTACAGCTATCGGACAACCCATTGGCTACTTTTATGGATATCAAACAGATGGCATTTACCAAACTGATGCTGAAGTAGCCGCTGCTCTTCCTGATGCTTCCTCACCCCAGGGGCCACGCCCGGGTGATATCAGGTTTGTGGATAACAATGGCCCCGCAGCAGAAGATGCCCCTGAAGGGCAGCAATTTTCCGGTGAGCCTGATGGCGAGGTTGACTTCAACGACCGCACCTATTTAGGAAAAACTATTCCTGACCTCTTTTACGGCTTAAGCATCAATGCCAACTACAAAGGCTTTGATCTATCCGTATTATTTCAGGGAGTAAGTGGGGTGCAGTTGTACAATGAGTTCCGTTCCAGTGCAGAAAATTTACAGGGAGGTGGCCGCAATTTATCCGTTACTACGGCCAACCGCTGGACTGGTCCCGGCACCAGCAACAGCATGCCACGTGCTGTACAAACCGATCCTAATGACAACAATCGCTTTTCTGACAGATGGGTAGAAGATGCTGGTTTTTTCAGAATGAGAAACCTACAATTGGGGTATTCCCTACCCAAACCTGTATTGGATAATGTAGGGTTTATTGAAAGTGTAAGAATTTATGTAGCAGCATCTAATCTCCTTACCATTACTGATTATAGTGGCTTAGACCCGGAAGTAATGACTTATCGGTCTAACGGTAACCAAATAGGGCAAGACGCTGTAGGAAACCCTCCTGCAGGTGGGGCCGGAACAGACCAGGGAAACATTCCCCAACCCAAGACTTATCAGGTTGGATTCCAGTTTCAGTTTTAAGATTGAATGATGAAAATGTTTTTTCAAAAAAATGAATACTAAAATGAAACTATACATAAAAACTTATTTATTAACAGTAGGATGCTTATTCCTATTTTCGGAGTGTGACGACAAACTGGATTTGGGACCTGTTGGCGAACTGACCTCCCAAACCTTTTACCAGACAGAAAAAGATTTTGAGGCAGCTTCATTGGCCCCTTATTCTACTATTCTGAATCTATATTTTGACCAAAATGGCAGAGGATGGTTCCAGGGCATGTTGTATCCAGACGATGACGTAAGAAATCCTCAGGGTAATAATGACCAGGAGGAATTCAATTGGTTACCAAACAACGGCCAATTCAGCTACATTTGGAACGAAGCATATAAGGGCATCATGCGTGCCAATGTAGTACTGGACAGGCTTCCAGAAGCACAAAACTTTGCCGATGAAGCTAATAAATCACGCTTTGAAGCAGAGGCCAAGTTTATCAGGGCTTACTTCTACTTTATCTTGACCAGAAATTTTGGAACTCCTCCTTTGGTTACAAATGTGATTGAAAACATAGATGATTCAAGGATCGGTAACTCCCAGCCCGGAGAGATTTGGGACTTGATTGAAGAAGACCTCAAGTTTGCAAAAGCAAATCTTCCTGATGAATGGGATGGCACCAACCTAGGCAGGGCAACCAGCTTTTCAGCTCGTGCATTACTGGGAAAAGCACTTCTGTTTAGGGCTCAGTGGGAAGGTAACAATGCCAAATATGGAGAAGCTATTACCGAGTTCAATGAAATTGTGAATAGCGGTAAGTTTTCATTGGTGGATAACTTTGGGAATAATTTTGATGAAGCAAATGAAAACAACGCCGAATCTATATTTGAAATACAAATGACGAGGGGAGATTTCAATCCCTGGTTGCCAACTGATTTTGGTTTGGCACAAAATCAGAACGTGGGTGCTGCAGGAACTGGAAGAAAAATCTTTACCGGTACCGGTTGCCATAATGGCGAATGTGCTCCAGGTGCCAACTCTTTCGGATATGGGCAGGTACATATCACCAGTTCTCTACAAAATGAGTTTGAGCCAAACGACCCTCGGATATTCCACACGTTTTATAGAGCGGGAGATGATTATGCAGGCACGCCTTATGATCCGGCCTGGTCCATTACAGGCGCCACTCCTGCCAAGTATATCCGCCCCTTTGTGGCCGAAGGCTTTCCGCCAAATATTTCTACAAATAACGAGCGGGTAATTCGGTATGCAGATGTATTGCTAATGTTGGCTGAGGCAGAATTATTGGGGAATAATAATGTAACAAAGGCTGCCGAGCTTATCAATATGGTACGAGATAGGGCACGTAATAATTATGAAATCATTAATGGTACGCCTGCCCCTGATGGCACTTTGCCTCCCCGACCAACAACAGCAAGTGTAGAGCAGATGATAGATTGGCTGATGCATGAAAGAAGAGTAGAACTTGCCCTGGAAGCGCATCGGTACGACGACCTGGTACGCTGGCATCGTGCCGGATTAATCAATATTTCAACAGATATAGATTTTGGCAATACGCTGGCCAACCAAAACTGGAGTGAAAAACATTTGTTGAAGCCAATACCACAAGGCGAGCTGGATAATAACCAAAACCTGAAACAGAATCCTGACTACTAATAAACGCTAAAATCCTGCACAATGAAAAAGCACCCAAAAGGAGGTGCTTTTTCATTGTAAAAGGTCAGGTTATAAATATTGTCATAAAATCATAGATTTGTTTTTTTAACCAAAATATATCGATCTCAAAATAAATTCATTTTAATCCATGAGAAGCATAACTTTTTGCCTCCTATTTCTATGCAGCATTTTTCAATCATCTCAAGCCCAAATTCAAAAGCCCAACATTATTCTGATTTTTGCTGACGATTTGGGGTACGGCGACCTGGGTTGTTACGGCCATCCCAATATCCAAACGCCCCGCCTGGATAAGATGGCACGGGAAGGCATCAAGCTCACCAACTTTTATGTGGCAGCTCCGGTTTGTACACCCTCAAGGGCTGCGTTGATGACAGGCCGTTACCCATTGAAAGTGGGCATGCCCGGCAACCTGGGACCCGATTCAAAAGGCGGGCTTTCCCTGGATGAAAGAACCCTGGCAGAAGCCTTGAAAGAAGCCGGATACCGCACTGCTGCCTATGGAAAATGGCATTTGGGCGCTGTGCCCGGCTACATGCCCACCGACCGGGGTTTTGATGAATACCTGGGCATACTGTACAGCAACGACATGATGCCCCCCTGGGTAAATACAAAACGCCCTTTGCAATTGTACCAAAATGACCAACCACTTGATGAGCAGCCTGTAGACCAAACCACCCTCACCAAAAGGTATTCTGAAGCGGCTATCAACTTTATTAAAAAAAATAAAGACAATCCGTTTTTTATCTATTTGCCACACGCCATGCCCCATTTGCCCGTCTATGCTTCAGATGAGTTTGCAGGTACTTCGGCAGGAGGAAGATACGGAGACGTAATTGAAGAAATAGATGCCAATGTGGGTAAAATACTGGATGCATTGAAAGAAGAAGGTTTGGACGAAAACACATTGGTTATTTTTACCAGCGACAATGGCCCCTGGCGGAATATGCCCCCAAGAATGTACAATACTGAGCCTGTTGAAAAATGGCACGGGGGCACGACCGGCTCGCTCTATGGCGCCAAGGCTACTACTTACGAGGGAGGGTTACGCGTACCGGCAATCCTACGCTGGCCGGGCAATATCCCAACCGAACAGGTAAGCGCAGCAGTTTGTACTTCCATGGATTTGCATGCTACTATATTGAACCTAACGGGGGCAACACCGCCCCAAAAAACACTGGATGGAAAAGACATCTGGCCGTTGCTGACACAACAAGGCCCTTCGCCCCACCCATATTTTTACTACTTCGCAGGAAAAAACCTGGAGGCTGTTCGGGATCATGAATGGAAACTGAGGATTGCCTTGCCCGCTGATGGATGGACTTCCCCCGAACAATACACAGGCAATGAAGCAGTGATAACGGAGCTTTTCAACCTGAAAAACGACCCTTTTGAACATTTTAACCTTGCTGAAGACTATCCAGAAGTGGTAAGTCGACTACAAAAAGAAATGCAACGCTTCGCACAGGAAACCGGGGCAAACCTCCGGTTCGAGTAGTTTGTAAGCTTGCGTTTATGTATGCCGAAATTATAATTTCGGCGTACATCTGCTCTAACTAATCATCTAAAACCAATCCCTTTATAGTCAATTAACCCCAAGAATGAGTAACTTTTATCAGCCCTTCATATTACTATTTGGCCTTTTATTCAAAGTATCTCTAAACTTATACGCCCAATATCCACATCATGAACTGTCTCAATATCCGGAGGAGTGGAACGCCCAATGGATAACGCATCCTGATATAGACAAAACCGCCTATAACCTCATCCACTTCCGAAATACTTTTGAACTGGAAAATGTGCCCTCAACTTTTATTGTGCATGTGAGCGGGGACAACCGCTATCGCCTCCACGTGAACGGGCAGGAGGTTTGCTACGGCCCTCAATTGGCCGATATGCGCCACTGGCGGTACGAAACCATTGACCTGGCCCCTTTCCTGCAAAAAGGCGAAAATGTTGTAGCCGCTGAAGTGATGAACTGGGGCGTGGAAAGAAGTTACGGCATCATCTCCTTCAAAACAGGTTTTTTACTGCAAGGTCATTCACCTCAGGAAACATTCCTCAATACCGGGTACGGCAGCAAGTGGACAGTTCTTTTAAATCAGGGGATGCACGAAAAACCCGTTTACTGGCGGGGCGGTGGTGAAATTGTAGGTGGTTTCTATGCCGCCAACCCTACCGACTCCGTGGTGGCAGCACAGTTTCCCTGGGGCTGGAAACACCTGAATTTTAACGACCAAAACTGGCAAACGCCTGAAATAATTTTTTCAAAGCCCAAAACTTCTGCCGGGGCAGGCCATGGGTGGGTTTTGCAACCCCGCACCACCGCTATCCAAACCAGTGAAAAAGAGCCATTTACCCGCATTGCCCGTTCTGATATGGATGGTTTATCCGAAGATTTCAATTTTGGAAGCAAACCCTTGGAAATTCCGCCCAATACAAAACGAACTTTGCTTATTGACCAGGGATACGTAACGCTGGGTTATCCAAAACTTTACCTCTCCGGCGGTAAAGGTGCCCAAGTGAAGGTGCAGTATTCAGAAGCTTTGTATGATGCACAAAACCACAAAGGCAACCGCAATGAAATTGAAGGTAAAGTAATCAAAGGAATCTCTGATGTGTATGTGATGGATGGGGGCGAAGAGCGGGCGTTCCAGCCCGTCTGGTTCCGTACCTTTCGCTTCGTTCAGTTAGAAGTCACAACCAAAGAAGAGCCGTTGGTCATTGAAGATTTCTACAATATTTTTTCAGCCAGCGATATTCCAGTGAAGGCCACTTTCAATACCAACATGCCTGTTTACCAACAAGTTTGGGATATTTGCTGGCATGGGCTGAAAATTTGTGTCCAGGATAACCTCCTCAGTGATGCCTATTACGAACAAATGCAATACGTGGGAGACCTTCGTCCGCATTTGATGGCCTGGACTGCCCTTACCGGCGACCTCACTTACTTCCGTTCAGCCATGGAGCAATTCAACAACTCCCGCCTGCCCGATGGCAACATCACCAGTTGTTACCCCCTCAAAGCCACGTTTGTACACCCAACCTACTCCCTCATCTGGATTGATATGCTGCACGATTTAATGATGCTGGATGGGGATAAGGCACTGCTTGCATCATATTTGGGTGAAATTCAGGAGGTGTTCGACTATTACGAATCACTCATCAATGAAAACGGGCTGGTGGGCCAATCTGATTATCACATGTTCGTAGATTGGTACGTTCCCAAAGGCGGTAACTCACCGGTGAACAAAGAGGGTAATTCGGCGATTCTTACGCTAAACTATGCCTATACCCTGAACAACGCTGCCGAAATTTTATCCTGGCTGGGCTACCGGGAAAAGGCCGGTTATTACCAAACACAGGCAAAAAAATACGCCGAAATTGCAAGAAAACGCTGTTTTGACACAGAAAAGGGCATTTATGCCGATGACCCGGAAAAGACATTTTATGACCAACGTGCCAGCATTTTAGCCATATTAACAGATGCCCATTCAGAAAAAGAAGCAAAGGCACTGATGGAAAAAATACTGGATGAAAGCACGCATTTTGACAGCAAAGCCAACCTGTTTTATTATTTCTACCTGTTTGAAGCCATGGAAAAAACAGGCGTGGGTGATTTCACCAAAGCTTTGCAGCCCTGGCAGGCCATTGTGGAAATGGGCATGACGGCCACGCCCGAAAAACGCATTGAGCAGCACCCCCGCTCCGAGGTGCACCCCTGGACGGCCCATCCCGTTCATTTCTACTTTAGTTTAGTAGCGGGTATTCAACCGGGTAGTCCGGGTTTTGAAACCGTGCGCATTGCCCCCCAGCCCAGCCAGTTAGAAAAAATTGAAGCTGATTATCCCACCAAACATGGTGTTATCCAACTCAACCTTACTTTTTCTGAAAAAGAAAATGCAAAAGGCAGCATTACCCTGCCCGAAGGAATGAGTGGTGAATTTGTGTGGCAGCAACAAAAATTACAATTACATTCGGGAAAAAACATTTTGTAAAAACAAACTCTTTTGATTAAGCGATGAAAAAACCACTGTTAATTCTTTGTGCCATTGCTCTTTTATACGGCTGTCAGCAACCCCAAAACCTGGAAGCAACCCGGGAAAACCCCAACATTATCTTCATCATGGCCGATGACCTGGGTTATGCGGATGTTGGCCCCTACGGACAAACCAAAATCCAGACGCCCAACATTGATAAACTGGCGGCGGAAGGCATGAAGTTCACCCAGTTTTATGCCGGAACTTCCGTATGTGCTCCATCACGGGCTGTGCTGATGACGGGGCTGCATACCGGGCATGTAGAAATCAGGGGCAACAAACAATATGGCATTCGCAACGGGCAGCAGCCCCTGACGCCCGGCGTACCCACCATCGCTACTGTGCTGAAAGATGCCGGCTACACCACTGGCATGATTGGCAAATGGGGCCTGGGCAATCCGGATACGCCCGGCAACCCAAAAAATCATGGTTTCGATTACTTCTTTGGGTATACCGACCAGATTCTCGCCCATAATTACTGGCCTGAATATTTGTGGAGAAATGATGAAAAAGTTTTCCTCAAGAATGAAGTACACTACCTCGATACAGCTGCATGGCATGACGGATTAGGGAGCTACTCCACCAAAAAAGTAGCGTATTCCCATGACCTTTTTGTGGAAGACGCCCTCAGTTTTATTGATAAAAACCAGGACACCTCTTTTATGCTTTACCTTCCGTTCACCATCCCACACGACAATGGTGAGCAGGCCGACAGCATGCGGTTCGAAGTGCCTTCCCAGGGAATATATGCAGACAAAGACTGGACAAAAAAAGAAAAAGATTATGCCGCCATGATAACAAAAATGGATGAAGGAATTGGGGAAATCATGGAACAATTAAAAAGTTTAGGACTGGATGAAAACACCATCGTCTTCTTTACATCTGACAATGGCCCCATGCGGAATATTCCCACCACCGCATTCTTTGACAGCAACGGCCCGCTCAGGGGAGGAAAACGCGACCTGTACGAAGGTGGAATCCGGGAACCATTTATCGTCCGCTGGCCCGGGAAAGTTCAGGCGGGCACCACCTCCGATTTTATGGGCGCGTTCTGGGACGTACTGCCCACATTTACAGAACTGAGCAGACAACCTATTCCCGAAAACCTGGATGGTATTTCGTTTCTGCCTACATT
Source organism: Cyclobacteriaceae bacterium (assembly GCA_965230065.1). GTDB lineage: Bacteria > Bacteroidota > Bacteroidia > Cytophagales > Cyclobacteriaceae. The sequence goes on from OZ245942.1 coordinate 7,237,480, forward strand.
ATTGGGAGAAGAAAATCAAGAAACGCACAAGTTCCTCTATTGGGAGTTTCATGAAGGTACAGGTTCGCAGGCTATCCGGCAGGGAAAATGGAAAGCGGTCAGGTTGGACGTCAAGACCGACAACCCCAGCCCCCTTGAGTTATACGACCTTTCGCAGGATATTGGGGAAGAAAATAATATTGCCGACGAATTCCCGGAAAAAGTCCGTGAACTAGACTCCTTGATGAAAGTAGCCAGAACCCCTTCAGATTTATTTGTGCTTTCAGTTCGTTAATAAACCTGTCTGTTCCTATTTTTTGCTTATGCCAGTGATTTTAGTTCTCAGAAAGCTATTTTTTACCGAATACTGCAAAATACTGTGCGTTCACTGCAAAATTTTTGGAAAAGCTGGCTAAATCAGGATATTCCGGATTTTAAAAGATGAACAGGATTTTTCTATCCTGGCTATTTTTTTTCATCTCGAAAATCCTGATTCTGACAAAATGCTAAAAAACCACCTAAAAATCACCCTTCGGAATGTCCGGAAACACAGCTTGTATTCACTCATCAATATTTTGGGGCTTACTGTGGCACTTACCGGAGCCATTTTCCTCTTACTTTACATAACCGATGAGTTGAGCTACGACCGACATCATCAGTATGCAAACCGTATTTACAGGGTGGCAATGGACGCAAAGTTTGGGGACAGCGAAAGAAAGGTAGCCGTAGGCCCGGCTGCCTTGTCTCCTACCCTCCAAACTTCTTACCCTGAAGTAGAAGCTTATGCACTGGTGCGCCCTATCCCTAACTTTCATTTGAAGAAAGCAGATCAGGTGATGGTCCAACCTAATGTATTTTATGCCAGCGCTACCACTTTCGATGTTTTTTCTTATCAGATATTGCAGGGAAATCCACAAACCATGCTGACTGAGCCTAATAGCATTGTCATCAGCCAAAATCTGGCAAAAAAGTATTTTGGCGATACTTCTGAAAATTTGATGGGCAAGTCGGTAATTAGAGAGGATGGTACAGAATATAGGGTTACTGGCCTCATGGCTGATGTAACAAAAAACGGACACTTTACCCCCACTGCTTTCGTATCTATCTGGGATAAGGAGAAAACACAAAGCTGGGATGACTGGAACTGGCATAATTACATTTTGACCCAGCCCGGATTCTCACCCAAAGGTTTTCAGAAAAATTTAGAAGCGGTAGCAGCAGAAAACCTGTCTCCCAGGCTGGCCGTCCGGGGAAATGCCGAAATCACTTTTGTATTACAACCGCTCACAGATATCCACTTTTATTCTAAGCGGGATTTTGAGATTCAGGCCAATGATGGAAACATGGCTTATATTTATACTTTCTCTTTCGTAGCTTTTTTCCTCATCTTACTCGCAGCTATCAATTATATTAACCTATCCACTGCGCGCGCCTTACAAAGAGCCAAAGAGGTGGGCGTACGAAAAACGCTGGGAGCAGGCCGATCTCAACTGGTTTTTCAATTTCTGGGCGAGTCCCTTTTGTTTACACTTTCAGCTATCTTGCTCAGTGTGCTACTGATATACCTGTTTACACCGGCTTTTGGTTACTTTTCAGGCAAAACAATCAATTTTGATGCATTCGTCAACTTGGAGAGCTTGCTTTGGCTTTCCGCATTACTAGTCATTTTAACCCTGCTGTCAGGTGCGTATCCTGCATTTTTTCTCTCCCGTTTTCGCCCTTCTGTGGTACTCAAAGGGGGCAAAGGATTGCGGGAAAATGTATTGTTTCGGAAAATTCTGGTGGTATCTCAATTTAGTATCTCTTTGGTACTGATCATGTGTACCATGATGGTTTATATGCAACTCAATTATTTACAGCAAAGTGATTTGGGTTTTGACCAGCACCAGGTAGTGAAAATTAGCATGGGCCGGGAATCGAAACATCATTTATTACCCTTGAAAGATGCCCTGTTACAAAACCCGGATATCAAACGCATAGGTACTGCCGGATACGCCCCTGGCGATAAGCCTCCCATCAACACTTTTATGCTGGAAACCGATGAAGGCATGCAAAACCATATATTCCAGCAAACATGGGTAGATCAGGATTTTTTGCCCACCCTGGATATTGAGCTTATGACAGGCCGCAACTTCCATGACCGCCTGCCCGGAGATACTACTCAGGCTGGCGTACTAGTAAACGAAACGCTGGTAAAAAAAATGGGATGGACAACAGACAATGCCATTGGGAAAAAATTACAGTCAGACGAATGGGCAGACGAGGTGATCGGGGTGGTGAAAGACTTTCACATGACCTCTCTACATGATGTGATAGAGCCCCTGATTATTCGCCATCAAATACCGGAAAATTATATGCTGGTCAAAATCAGTAAAAACAACCTCAGCCCAACTTTGGATTTTGTCCGGCACAAATGGAATGAAATTGTAGGCGAAACAACATTGGAATACACCTTCCTCGATCAGCATTTTCAACAACAATACGAAGCCGATGAAAAGCGGGGCAGACTTTTCGCCATATTTTCCGGAATTATCATTTTTATTGCCTGTCTGGGATTATTCGGACTGGCTACATTTACGGCAGGGCAACGTACCAAAGAAATTGGTATCCGTAAGGTAATGGGGGCTTCAGTCAATCACATTTTATTTTTGCTATCAAAAGATTATTTACAATTGTTGGGCATCTCTATTGTGATTGCCATCCCCGTGGCTAACTATTTTATCACAGACTGGCTCAAAGGGTTTGCTTATAAAATACCACTAGCCTGGTGGATGTTTGTACTCCCCGGTGTGATAGTACTATTAATTGCCTTTATCTCCATTAGTAACAAAACCATCAAAGTAGCCAGGAAAAATCCGGTAGAATCACTGCGGTATGAGTAAGATAAGTTTAGTTTTTTTCAGAAAATAACCCTACAGCCACTTGGAAAACAAGAAAGGTAAAACGTAACTTTGCCGGGTCTTTAAATATTTTCATTAAACTCATTCATCATGACGACCGGAGACATTATTGGCATTGCTTTTTTTGTGGTTCTTTTTGTGGTTGCAACGGGCTTTGGCCTTTGGCTACAAAAAGCTGATAACGAAAGAATACGGAAGCAGGAAGAAAACAAAGCCTGATCATACCGAAAACCTGAAAGCTGTTTTCGGTATCATATCCCACAGTTTTTGGCGCATATTCCGGGCTTCCTGCAAGGCTAGCTGGCCTTCGGTGGTAACCCGGTAAAATTTTTTGCGTTTTCCGCCCCGCTCTTTGGTAGGGTCACCAAAACGGGAAGACAAAAAGCCTTTTTCCTCCAGCCGGTTTACCGATGCATGCACAGCGCCAATGCTCACGGTACGGTCAAGTTGCTCTTCCATTTCCTTTTTAATGGCTACCCCATATGCTTCATCGTACAGCACCCCGATGGTGAGCAGTACCAGCTCTTCAAATTCACCCAGATAGGTTCCTTTCATTGTTACTAACTATATTTTTCATAAATGTATACATTATTTCTGAAGAATGGAAATTTCTTACCTCTGCCGAATAATGTTACGGTTAATTTACTTACCCGAGTAACTTTAGACTTAAACAAACCGGTGCCCAATGGTAAATCACTGCCCTGTAATTATTATCTTGTTGCATTCGTAAAGTTGTCAAATAATCTTCGCCTACATGAAGTATGTTTTTCTAACACTGGTCTTTTTGGTAGGGTGCCTGACCTCTTCTTTCGCTCAAAAAAATTATGTTAAGGGGTATTTAGTCCTTTCTACCGGAGACACCCTTCATGGCATGGTGAAAGATCGAAAAGAAAAATTTAACAGCATCAAACTCTTGAAAAAAAAGAAGTTTAAAGCTGACAATGGTAAAAAATACAAGTTTACGGCATCTACCGTATTGGCCTATTCCAGATTGGGCGATCACTATCGTTCTGTCTCTTTCAGAACTTTTGCCCGGCCTCCGGTGGGCTGGTATACTTTCACTACTTCCGAACAGGTTTTTCTTAAAGTTGTGGTAGATGATCATCTTTCTTTATATGAAAGAGAATTTGAGGATGAGGACTACTTGTCCAAAAATTTATTTTTGATCCGTCCTGGCGAACCTTATTATACCGTGGTACCCCTCCTTAATTTTAGAAAACGTATGAAGCCCTATTTTTCTGATGCGGAAATGATTTCAAAGGCCATTCAACAAAAGGAATACCGGAACAAAGACTTGTACCGACTGGTGAGGGATTATAACGATTGGTACCATGCCCAGACCCAGGTGAAGAAAGACAAGTAAATTACCCCCACCAAAGGTGGGGGCTTTCCATGGTTTTCATCCCAAAGGGGATAAAACATCAACTTTCAAAAAGTGGGAATTCCTCTCCCCCTTCTTGCGCTTTCCGCCCCGCTCCTTGGTAGGGTCTGTCTCCAAAACGGGATGCCAAAAAGACTTCTTTCATTATCCAAATTACCATCCTTTCTCTATGAAAAGCTGTGCACCATAATCACACTCACTGTACAGCACATATTCCCCGGTATTTGGATCAATCATCCAGGTATAGTCTTTTGTGGGACAGAACTGATGGATATTGTATTTCTGACTAACAATAATAATTGGAGGAGAAGCCTTTTTGCAGGGAGATGTATCTGTTTTACACTTATCGTAGAGGATGTAGTTACCAGTAACCGGATCAATGCACCACCATAAGTCAGGGCAAATTTGCCGCTCACAAGGGTTATCGGTAACACATTTGTCGTAGAAAATGTATTTGCCGGTTTCAGGATGAATACAAACGTAGAGGTCAGGGCAATTCCTTCCTTGTTTGGGTGGAATAAATTTCACGATACGCCCATCACGTTTGCGTACCTTGTAGCGTACAATTTTTCCCTGCTTAAAGTAAGCATACAGTACACTGCCAGTCTTCTTGTTTCGGCGCACCCGAAGATACCCATCCCGATCTGAAGAAACTTTGGAAAGATCAATCATCTCAAAGTTACGGCTCGGGTTACTCTTTTTGGTTAACTGACCCGATGTCAGGTTTTCGGGAGAGGCATTTGGACGTTGCAATGACTCTTCTTGCTCACAAGCAGCCAGGGCAATAATAATTACCCAGATAAAAGCTATGAATTTATGCGTATTCATAATTGATAAAGGTTTACTTTGGCCTACTCTGTTTCAGGCTTTTCAGCATCCGCCTTACGCATTAATTCGTTAACTTTTCACCACATGCTGATGTATGTTGAAAATGGAAGATATGACATAAATTTCCCAAATGCCATACACAATTGACAAGTGCCCCCTTTGAATTGACAAGCATAAGGGTTTATTTGATAATTGAGAATTGTACCCTAAAGAACTGTATGAAAAACCCATTCTCAAACTGCCCATTTTGGGAGCTGATGTTCGTTTTTGTTAGTTTCTCGCATTTTTGATGGATTTTGTTGCCGGTTACACAGTTAAAACTGGTAACTGGCAGCCGTTTCAAAATAAAAGCTATGTCATTCGTATTTTTATTTCTATTTGTGCAAAGTTTTCCTAATTTAAAGCCCCAATCTTACAGCAAATACACCATTAACCTAAAACCATGACCAAGAAAATTATTCTCCTCTTACTCATCCCATTGTTGGGAGGCTTTGTAACGCAAGCCCAGCAAATTGGCACCTCTCCCGATTACGTTACCGCTTTAACCTCCCAATGGCAGGGAGAACGCCTACCCGATGGCCGCCCGAAGGTACCTGACATTATTTTGGAAAGGTTGGAAAATGTGACCCTGGAACAAGCCTGGGGTTATTTAAGAAACAAAGGATATCATAACCAGGTAGAAGGGGACTGGATCACCCTCAAGCCTGATGAAGTAATGACCGGCCGGGTGGTAACAGCCCAGTTTATGCCTACCCGCCCCGACCTCGACAGCCTGGTAAGGGCGCAAGGCAAAACCGAAGGCCGTTCCCAGAAAGGAGGCATCAATACCTGGCCCATAGATGTGCTCTCTCCGGGTGATATTTATGTGGCTGACGGATTTGGCAAGATAAAAGATGGTACTTTGATCGGCTCCAGCCTGGGCAATGCCATTTATGGAAAAACAGGAAAAGGGGTTATTTTCTACGGCTCGGTAAGGGATATGCAGGAGTTATATGAAACGGAAGGTTTTAATGCCTGGGTAAAAGGGCATCATCCCTCTGCCATCAAGGCCATGACGCCTACGGCCATCAACGCGCCCATTCGTATTGGGGAGGTTACTGTATTTCCCGGCGATGTGGTGCTGGCCAATAAGTACGGCACCGTGTTTATTCCCGCACACCTGGTGGTTGATTTGGTAACCTCAGCAGAGATGACAGGATTGCGGGATGAGTTTGAGCGTGTCCGCCTACAGGAAAACAAATACCTGACCGGGGAAATTCATGGCAGCTGGACTGACGAAATCAAAGACGATTTCAGGAACTGGGTTGACAATTACCCGGAAGAACTATCCATCACCCAAAAAGATGTAGATGACTATTTGGGCAAAGGAGATCACTAAAAACTCAATTGGGTTTTCTTTCTTTATCCAAATATTCAGCGAGTGCTTTTAAATAAAGTTCATTAAATGCGCTTCCGGAAAAAGGGTTCTGACTGGATATTAAATTCCTGTCTTTCACGGCATAGTTCGCTTTGGGTAATCCATGCTTATACTTTAGCCCTAATTTTCTCAATTTTTTGGCTATTTTTCTGTTTTTAGGTTTCCCTTTCATGATAAATCTCTCGATTACAAATTCCTCGAGGGGCGAAACCGAATTGACCTTAAAACCAATATATGGATTCTCTTCTTTGGGTATAGTAAGAATGAGGCTTGGGGCGTGACAAATAAGCCCGGTAGGTTTATGCCCTTTTGCAAAATGTTTTAACAATACCGGGATATTTTTATCATACGCCAGATCAATCATTAAACCTTGCCCACCAGGAATTATCAGTCCAATATATTCAGGTTTATTTTCAATAGCTTCTTCAAGTGTTTTTGGGTTATTAAATGAGCTATCTGTATGAATGAATTGTAAAGCTTCTTCTTTTACATCCAATTTATTTTTCCAATACTTGTCGTCTATGCTTTCTTCATCTATTGTTGCCACAATTCCATTTGGTGTAGCAAAGTCAACAGCGTACCCAGCTTCTGAAACAGATTGATATGCCAAATAAAACTCATTAAGAAAAACCCCTGTTTGTCGTTGCTTTTCTCCATTATTCAGTGGCAAGGTGTCTGCCGCGCTCATTACAATTAGTACCTCTTTATGCTGTGCAAAAGCTGTAATGCTAAACAGCATTACCATTAAAAAGGTAACAAGCCTTCCTATTTTCGGTTCTAAAGAAATATCGCATTGAAAAGGAATAATGCGTCCGTCAGACCTGGCGATAGTATTTAGCCTTTCAGTGTTTCTTCCAACAGCTATTATCTGATTATTCAGTTCGCAAAACTTTTCTGTCAAAGCTTTGCCAATTCCGAAAGTGTGCCCTGTGATGAGAATTTTGTTATACTCTAATTTCATTCGCGTAATATTTTGACACAAAGGTCAAACGAATGAACTATAAAATCATTTACATATGTAAAGATTTGCTTTTCGCTCTGATTCTGCTTAGTTGGGTGGGTGTTATCCCCAAATAAGAGGCAATATGGTATTGGTTAATGATTTGTTCTAAATCTGGGTATTCCCGCCTGAAAATTTCATAGCGTTCTTTGGCTTCAAGGGTTACTAGTTCAACCTCTCTCTTTTCCTTTATTGCAAATTTGTATTCTGCAAATATTCTGGCAAGCCTTTCAAATTTCGGATACTCATTGTATAAGGAAGTGATTCTTCCATGATCGGCAACCTGGATTGTGCAGTCTGTTAAACATTGAATATTGATTAAATTTTTTTGTTTGGAAGTTATGGATGAATAAGCCGCAACAAAATTGAAGGGGGTGAAAAATGTTTTGTTGTATTCATTGCCCGAAGGGTCACGGAAAAATGCACGCATTACCCCAGCCGTAATAAAAGCTATCTTCCTTGAAAACTCACCATCTTTCGCAAAATAATCGTTCTTTTTTAATTCCTCCTGAGAGAACAGGGCGGTGAAAACTTCCATTTCATTGTCTGTAAAATGGAGTAGCTTATCCAAATACGTTTTTAATGCTTCCATACTTTATGTAATTGTCAAAGAAACCTGTTTTAACCAGCCAGCACTTCCTGTTTTTCAATTTTGCTCTCATCCAGTTCTATCCCAAACCCGGGCTTGGTGGGTAAAGGAATGACACCGTTATCAGTCAGCAATGGGTCTTTTTGAAAGTGCAGTTTGCCCCCCACATAGTTGATGAGGTATTCTACCAGCGGACACACCTCCGGGCTTTGGCTGGCTACCACATGCAGGGCCGCATGAATGTTGTGCCCGTGCGGAAATACTTTGGCCCCAAATGAAGAAGCTAGGTTGCATATCTTTACCAGTTCGCTTACGCCCCCGCACCACTCCGGGTCGGCCTGTACAATTTGGATGGCCCCGGCTTTGAGGAAATTGAGCACTTCCCACCGGTTATAAAAATGCTCTCCCGTTGCCACAGAAATGGTGGTGCTTTGGCTCAGTTCCTTGAAACTTTCCAGGCGGTTGGGCGGAAAGGCTTCTTCTATCCAGTACGGGCGATATTGTTCCACTGCTTTGGCCCAGTCCACGGCATATTGTAAGTCCCAGCCCATAAAGGCATCGAACATGATTTGCGCATCAAACCCCAGGGCTTCCCGTAGTTCTTGTACGAGTTCAATGTTGTGTTTCAAGCCTTCATTGCCCTGGCCGGGACCATAGGGTAAAAACCACTTTTGGTGCAAAAAACCCTGCTCATAAAACTGCTTTGCCTTGGCACCTGCTTTGCCTTTTTCTACTGAATAGCCCAGGCAACTGCCATATACCCGCACCGCATCCCGGGTAGGGCCGCCCAAAAGCTGATACACCGGGGCATCAAAATACCTGCCCCGTATGTCCCACAACACATTGTCTACCGCCGAGAGGGCCATCATGTAATGACCAGCCCGGGAGTGGCGGTTGCGACGGTACAACTGGTCCCAGAGGGTTTCTCCGGCCAGGGCATCTTTGCCCAACAAGAACGGGCGTAGTTGGTACAGAATAGGGGCTACGGTTTCAGGGTCTAAATACCCGTATATGCCTTCTATTCCTCCTTTTGTTTTTACCCGAATGTAATGCTGTGTGGTAGTGCCTTCAACTTCCTTTGGGTTGGGGCTGTCCTGATAAGGGGCAGGCCGCTGGCCGGGGTAAATATGGATGGGCTGTGCCTGGTACTGACTGTCTATGCCCTGAGTGTACGTTCTTGGCCCTGTCACCCGCAGTATTTCCACCGCATCAATGATGGTATCTTCACTGGGTGGGGTATTGGCAAAAAGTTGTTGGGTGGGCAATGGTAAAAAAGCAAAAGCAGAAGCTTTGGAGATGTCGGACAAAAACCGGCGGCGTGTGTTCATAAGGTAGTATTTATGGTTACCGCGACAATATATGTTGAATCAGGCAATCCTACAAAAAACCGGGGTATGAATTAAGAATTTGGGGTATATTGTTTGGTGTTTCTGGTTTGATGTTTAATTGTTTTTGTCAAAGAAAACAGAAACTTAAAACTCAAAAATTTCTTCCCCAAACGTTACTTTCAATGACTTTGTGCCTGGTTGTCAAATCTCCGTTTTGTAAAAAAAATTACTGTCAAGCGGATGTCCACCTGCCGGATGAATTAACCCTTCATCTGTTCCCCACTCGGTAAAAATTGAGCCGGAGACCGAACCATCAGGATTGGGTTTGTAAAACAAATAGGGTCTCAATTGTTCATCCAGGCTGAAGCTGGTCAGGAAAACCGAATCCTGATAAAAGGCTAACCCATCATTTTCGTCAATCTGCACGTCATAATTTTCAGGATGGCAGGCAAGGTCATGCAGCAAAAAGTAAGGATGAGGAGTGTGTCAAATGGTTTGAAGATGGTATGTAAATCTTTCACTTTTAATAATTCTTTAGTTTATATCTGGGAAAGCAGAAATTGCAATACTTCCCTTACGAACAGCTCAGGGTCAGTATCCATGGCGATATGTTGCTGGCCGGGCAGGTTAATGACTGTACTGTTTGCCAGTGCTGAATCAACAACTTCTGTTGCCTGCCGAAATAATAGTGGGCTATCTCCTCCCAGCAACAGCAGGGTGGGCACTTGGAGGTGGGCAAATTTTTCAGGATAAAAGCTGTACTTCCGATCAATGGCAAGTTCCCTCGGAATTGTGGGGGCAAGCTGGGTTCTAATTTTCCACATGGGCAGGTGGCGGTAGGTTTCAAAATCATCTGCAGGCATTCTTACCACTTCGCGCATAAATAATTCCAGTGCCTTCTCCAATTCACCACTGTCTATTAGTGCTTGCATCCGATCAGGAACCCCGGGCGGATACATGGGAAGGCCCGTTGGGATGGGCGGTTCATAGAGAATCAGTTTGCGAATATTATCGGTGAGTAGCGCTGCCTCCAGCGCGCAAACTGCCCCATAAGAGTGACCAAGTACAAATGCCGGTTCACCGATACCCTTCAGTACCGCAGCTACATCTGCTGCTTCGTGCATGATGTCATATTCAGGTGAATCCCCGCTTCCTCCCCGGCCACGGCGGTCCATTGCGTAGACGGTGAAATGCTGCTCGAGCTGCGGTAAGACAAGAGACCAGCGGGTGTGGTCTGCCGTTGTGCCATGAACGAGAAGCAAGGGCGGCCCTGCCCCACTTTTCCAGAAGCCTATGGCCGTGCCATCTGCTGAAGTAACTCTCTGCCTATTTTGGGTGTACTTCATATCATTGGCATTTTGCGTTGACTGATCAGCATTTTTATTTGAATGAGAACTGCATGAAAGCATAAGGAAAGCAATAACCACAGAGGCTGGGTTAAGTATTTTCTTCAAAACATATTCAGTTTTGCTGTTCTTATCCATAATACAATTGACTTCCTCATGCTTGCTGCTACGTTGGTATAGCCACTATGCCACTGTTTCTCAACCTTAAAATACTGAATTTAACTGGATAATGCTCATTTTTGGGAAAAAAAGCAAGACAGGAAACTACATAGCGAAAGGGTCGCCTGATGGGGTGAGGAGTCCGAAGGTTGCTAGGATTTCAAATACATGGTTGGTTGTAGTTTTTCAATTTTCCTGTTATTGAAATTAATGCAATATTTTTCTCACTGATTCTCATTAACTGATTCTAACGCCTAAGTATAGTAAGTGCGCCCACACTTTCCAATAGCACTAAAGTATCGAATTGCAGGAAAAATTGAAAGCAGTTTTCAAGCGCATTCACCATACATTTTGCTAGGTTTTGAGATTCTTTCTCTATGATTCGTTGAGGTATCCACTATAGCTATAAAAGTTTTTAGGCTATCGGTTAAATAAGGCCATAATGTTTCTAATATATTATTCTTCCTCATTTAGTTCTTCAATAGTTCGATCCAACTCGTGCAGCACATTAGCATATTTCTGGGCTTCCTTTCTAACGATAAAAGGAATCGTAATGATCAAAATGATCAGAAATATCGAAAAATATGATTCAAAGATGTAAGGTCCATTGGAGGAAAAATTCAAGTTTTTTCCCCATCCAATTTTCATTAGCGTATCAACTTCTACAATGCCCAAAATAGCAACCATTGAAATTGTCCCTACCCAAAAACCCCTTTTTGTTATAGCTTGAAAATGGGATTTTACATTCAGTAGTGATTCCAATAACGTACCCGTATTATACGTTTTCTTAATAAAATTCAAATTTCTTTTTATGGTCATCAGCGCATAAATCATGAATACTTCAATAAGGCATGGAATGAGATATGGCCCACCTAGTTCTGAACTTGTTTTAGGAATTAGACCCTGACTATCACGGTATATGAGAAATAATATGACCAATGGAATGAAGATTACTACGCCCACATAAACATTGATATCAAGCTTAAGTTTTCTTTGTAGTTTACTGATTACGCCATTGCCTTTTTGTGTGATTATTTCTAAGATATTTTCTTTAGCCAAATTCTTGTCTATTAATTTTTCTTCGGCAAGCGTATTCCAGATTCTTTTTAATTCAACTGTTTCCATTTTCAAATGATTTTAAGATTTCCGTCTTGATTCTGTTTATTTTAACTCCTGTATTGCTTTTTGAAATACCTATCATTTCAGCAATTTCTTGGTAACTATATTCATCCAGGTATAAGGTAATGATGGCCTTGTCCACATCTGATAACCTGTTGATGGCCTCATATAATTTTTCTTTATTGGTATGAGTAGCATCATCGGCATGAGAAATATTCGGAATATCGACTTCAGAAAATTCTACTCGTTTCAATTTATTTTTTTCCTTCCTTTTAAGATCAATGGCAGAGTTAATGCAAACACGATACATCCAGGTCGAAAATTTGGCAGTGTTATTGAAACTAGGAAAAGCCTTCCACAATTGAATAATTAGCTCCTGGTGATAATCCTCTTTTTCAAGTCTATCTCTAAAATATAAATTACATATTTTGTGAACTATTCCCTGGTTTTTGTATAATAACTCGGTAAACTTCTCTTTCATTAATCAGTAATTAATCTTTGCCCAATAAGACGTATATTAATTAGTGGAAATTACAAATCTTAAAAAAATCATTACGGGAAGGGGGAAGGAAACCTAAGCTCATTCTATAATTTTCACTTTTTCACTTTGCTTACCGGTTAGCGAAAACCATAAATGTGCAGACTGGCTTTTGTGCGCCATAGCATGAAACCTAACGAGTATATAGACGCTATACATCTATTTTCCGGGTTGAAATTACTAAGTTATTTGATTTTTATCACCCCATTTCTGTACAAATCCAAAGCCTGGTTTAAAATTAACTCAATGGTGGAGATGGGTAAATCATCGGTTGGGTTTACCCTGAAAATTTTCATCCGGGTACGGGTTCCGGTTTCCAGTTTGGGGTGGTCAAGGTGTTTTCCTTCTACCATCAGCAGGTAAGGCTCATTCGTTTTTTTATCAACCCACAGGTAGCAGAACATTTTTTTCTTGTAACAGAAGCAGGGCATGCCCCACTTCATGGTTTCTGTGATATGGCTGTCTTGCTGCATGATAATATCCCTCAGGGCCAGCAGGCAACTCTTGTTGGGTTCTTCTTTATGGAGATAGTAGTTTTCAAGTTCCCGTTTCATACTTTTGATTATTTGTAAAGCGGCTCAGAGAGCCGCCCTACGATGATATTACTTAACAGCAATAAAAAAATCAACTTCGGCGTCGGTTGGGTTTTGGGCTTTTTGGCCAAAAGCTTCAAAGTCTGCCGTAAATTTTCTTTCTAAATCCATCTCCCATATTTTTGTCCACTCATGTACAATCAACCCATTGGTGAGGTCGCCACGGGCTGTGATCTTAGCATAGTTGCCGCCGTCAAACTCCCTTCCAACCATACCTTCAGGAATATCCTGCAAATGCTTTACCCGGCAACCTAAAATAGCAGTATAGGGTTGGGTATGGTCACCCTCATAATCGGTATATAGGGAGTACAACGTGTTGTCAATTTTGTTGGGGATGGAATCCAAAAGGTTTTCGCTCATAAACCTGCCCCACATTTCCGTGATTTCTTTGGCGGCCTGCCCGTTTTGGTTGGTGGTTCTTACCGAGATACCGATGAGTTGAAAAGGTTCAATGTTTACTTTTTTCATTTTTCTAATGTTTTGGTTTGTGGCAAAGTAAACACGGGCTTGTGTCAACAGTATGTCAGGGGTGGTTTCTATTTTCTTGACATTGCTCAAAATATTCGGAAAGGGTAATTTTATGAGGCTCAAAAACAGTTCCGGTGAGTTGCATGCTTTGTATACAGTCCAGCCGAAAGGCCCTGAAATCATCTCTTAGCTGGCAATATGCTATTAAAACCCAATTTTCGTTGGTGCAAAATAATGCAAATGGCTCAACTTTTCTTTGGCTTTGTTTATTCTCTAATGACAAATAATCAATTTGCACCACCTGATAATCGGTAATAGCCGTTTGCAGTGTTATCAGGAATTTACTGGTCTTGACGTTTTGTTGTTTGCTTCTGATTTGCAGCCTGCTTTCCAGCAGCTCAACTTTTTCTTTTTGCGTATGCTTTAGCACTGCCCGTACTTTGGTGGCAGCACTTTGGTATTGTTCGGCCAGCGAATGGTCGGTATTATTCAGGATGATTTTCCCGGCGGTAACCAAGGCGTTGGCTTCTTCTTCGGTAAACATCACCGGGGGCAGTTTGTACCCCTCCATGATGGCGTAGCCCCTCCCCTCTTCGGTAATGATGGGAATGCCCGATTGCTCCAGCGTACGCATATCCCGATAAACAGTGCGGATGCTTACGTTATGCTTTTCGGCAATATCCCTGGCCGTCACCATGCGCTTGGATTGCAACTGGGTAATGATGGCGGTTAATCGGGCCAGTCTGGGTTTATCTTCGGGCATACACCAACTTTTTTAATTGTGGAATCTTTCTTTTGATTCTGATTGTTAAAAATGCCTCTATTCTTTCCAATCTTGCAGCCTGACGAGATATAAATACAATTCCACAAACTTTCTATGTTCGGGACTGCGCATTTTTTCTACCAAATTTAAGGCGGAAATATAGCTTGCTAAATTCCCGTTGGAAGAAAGAAATTTACCATCTTCCACATAGGTCACCACAGCGTCATCCTGCACTTTCAGGTTTGGGTAATCTTTTTGCAGTTGCTCACCGCCGCCAATCCAGGTAACGATTTTATGCCCGTCTGCAATACCTGCTTCTCCAATAAGCTGCGCCCCGGCACAATTGCTTACCGTGTATTTGGTTTCCTTATTTTTCTCCCTTATAAAATTTACAATTTTTTCGTTATGAACCTGCGCGTACATATCATAGGCACTTGGCACGAAAAGCACTTCCAGCTTCGGACAATTTTCAAATGTATAGTCCGGAACGATTTTTAATCCTTCTTCGGTAGTTATTGGTTGTTCGGTTTCGGTAATGGTGATTACGTTAAATAGCTGATTTCCATCTTCGGTCGGTTTTGCAAAAACATCAGACGTTGCTGTAACTTCGGTTTGCAATACGCCATTATACATCAATAACCCAATCGTTGGCAATTCTGGCTTAAAGGGCTTCAGGTGTTTTGTCAAAGTATCCGATTCTGATGCAGTATGGTTAATATTTTGTGTTTCAGAATTGTTACTTGATTTGTCAGAATTGCAACTGCTTATAAAGGTTGCAAAAATAATTATCGCCAAGATTCCTGTTTTTCTCATTTTTCTAAGTGCATTATTGTTTGTACCAGAGCAAATATATCAATTATTAAACTTCGCAATGCAACCATTTTCTTACCTTTTGCATCTATTAAAATAGAACATAAAACCACTGGAAACCATGAAATACTTCATACTATCTTTATTGCTCATCTCCTCCACTGTTGTTGCACAACAAATTGAAGTGCGGGAACTGCCTCCATTCAATGAAATTGAATTTGAAGGGTGGGGTAATGTCTTTTTAATCCCGGGAAATGAGGAAGTTGTAGAAATTGAATCCGACGATGATTTGCCCGTTGCTGAAGTGCATACTGAGGTACGTGGCAGTACTTTGTACATCACTTACCGGAAAGACGATGAAAATATCTGGGATATGGACCCGAAAATCAATATCCACATTACGTACCGCACCCTGGAAGCTATTCATGCTATTGGCTTGGTAAATATAGCTACTGCATCGCCCATTAAGGCAGGGCATCTCACACTCCACTGTGAAGGCACCGGAAAGAAGAATATTGAAATGGATGTAGGCCGTTTTGACCTGACGATGGAAGGCGTGGCCAAAATGCGGCTATCAGGAAAGGCACGGCACCAGGAAATTTTATTTGATGGCATGGGCAAAATATGGGCAGAAAACCTGGTGACCCACACCACCCTTGCCGAAGTGAATGGAACGGGAAATTTGTATGTACATGCCACTGAAAAACTGGTAGCCGAAGCCAATGGTTTTGGCGCCAAAATCCGATACGCGGGCAACCCGAAGCACAAAGATTTGGAAAAAGCAGGATTTGTTTCAGTTCGATCAATAGACTAGGCGTGTCTGATGAATCTCAATCTGTATATCGGTCTGATGGCTACTTACAAGAAGCATAAGAGCCGTCGGACCGATTGCTCGATTATTTATCAGACATAGCCTATTTTATCCAGGTCAGTTGTACTCCAAAGTAGTTAAGGCATATTATCTTAAGTAATTACACATCATTAACCCACCATTGTACTATTTTAAAGGATTGAATAAAAATATTTATAAATTAAACAAGTAAATTAATAAGAATATTTTACTTCAGCCTTTTCCTGTCTATGAGATGTGATCTAAACAGAGAAACATTTTTAATCCATAACGATGAATTTATCAATCGAGAAATGGCTCATAGGTATCCTTTTGGTTCTTGGCTTACCACTAATTGGCAATGCTCAGGATAAAACAGCCAGCACAGGGAATTGGCACAATGCAGGCACCTGGACTCCCAATGGCGTACCCGGGGATGACGACATTATTCTCATTCCTACCGGAAGCGTGGTAACCGTAAATGGGACAGACGATACATTGAATGATGCTATCATGATTGTGGAAGGGGAACTGGTTATGGAATCACCCTGCGAAATATGTTCTGACTATGCTAGCTTAACTTTTACAGGCCCATCTTCAGGCGTAATTATTGAAGACGGGGGAAAAGTAACGGATGGTACATTGGTTGGCGGGGATTCACACTTTATTGCAGTACAAGGCGAACAGTTTTGGTCAGGGGATAATTGCTTCTCAAACTGCGGTGCAACTACAGGAAGTTATACCGCTTCGGGAAGCAGCACATCGGAACCCGAAGACCTGTCCAACCCTCTACCTGTGGAAATGCTTTTTTTTACTGGAAATTTTAAGGAAGCGTCTGTTTTGCTCGAATGGGCCACGGCTACCGAACTTAATAATTGTCATTTTAAAATTGAACGTTCCCTGGGTAATAATTTTGACTTCCAGGAATTAGGAGAAGTAAAAGGAAGAGGCAATTCTTCCGCCCGCGTTGACTATTCATTCAGGGATCATGGCATATCAGTGACGGATCACAAAATATATTACAGAATCAAACAGGTAGACTTCGATGGAAAATACGAATACTCCAATATTATTGCCGTTCAAAACCAACCCTTTCAAGCCATAGGGTTAAAGACATGGCCCAATCCATTTGCTGAAGAATTAACGGTTATCCTAAATGCACTCTCTCCGGATAACATCAATATCAGACTTTATGACATAAAAGGACGGGAAGTGTTTTCACAAGTTTATGCCATCAATGAAGGGCTCAACGAACTTAAAATTGTAACATTGCATGACGCACCTCCAGGGGTTTATGTACTTTACCTCACCGGAAATTCATTATTTTTTAAAGAAAAAGTCATCAAGTCCAGGTAATGTTCATCTCAACAAATCAGCAATATTTATCAGTAAAACTTTGCTCATTCTTTCAGCAATTGCCAACAATGACTGCCTTGCAACCGACTGTATAATTGTAGTGTAAGCGGGTTATCTTTGATGCTTACCCTTGACATGTCCAGCAAGAACTCATTCCTGCCCTTGTGCATGTTTTGTTCCTGGTTCAACAACATTTTCCCATACCGGTTCAGCAATTTTATCTCCACCGTTTCATCTGCCATGGCCTGATATTGGATATGGAGCTCGTTTTTTACCGGGTTGGGAAATACGGCTATCCTGCTGCTTTCGCTGGTAAAGGTGAGGGCTTGTGTCCATCCGGTAGTGCTGCCATCTTTCAGGATGGCACGGAGTTGAAAATAATAGGTACCTGCGAGCAAGTTGTCCTGTAAAACAATGGAAAGTTGCTCTTTTTCCCACCACACTTCATCCCGGTTACCAGGGGCAAAAGCCTTTCTGTAGGTAGCAGTACGCTCAGATTCCCATTCGGGCCAGAAGCGGTATTCAAAATCCTGCCATATTTCCCAGGGCCAGCAGGGAAAGCAAACAATCCTTTCGTGTATTTTTTCCAGTTTAACCTTTTTGGCCTGTCCGTCCAGCCTGGCAAGGAAAAAACCTCCCCTGAAATTCGTAGTGATATTGCCGGTAGTCAGGGTACCATCCTCAGCTTTTCCCACTATGTGGCAAATACCGCTGCTATCGGTCAGGATATCGTATACATAACTCTCTTTGCTGTCTGTTTCCTCTACCCACTGAATTTTCCCGCTGGCGTTGTATTTGGCTATAAAACCATTTTGCTCATCCTGAGACGAAGGGTTGGCCTGGATATTATCAAAAGCAGCCTGAGACCCGATGGCACCCACCACATAACAGTTGCCCTGCGCATCTATACCAATGCTATTGCCCTCATCTTTCCGGTTGGTAGCAGCATCATTGTCGTCGGCACTGATGCCCAGGTGCGCCCACATTAAGTTACCGTTGGGGCCATATTTGGCTACGAATAAGTCGCCCTCCTCGTCGGCATATGCCAGGTGGGATAAGGTAATGTTATCAAAAGTAATGGCACTACCATAATAAGAACCCGTAACATAAACATTCCCTAGTGCATCTACATTCAAATTGATATTGCGGGCATCTTTGGACGGATCAATCATTTTTGCCCAAAGCGCATCCCCGGCCGGGTTATATTTAACGATAAAGAAATCTACCGATAAGTTGACCGAACCTCCATTACCTATGATGATATTATCAAACTGGACATGATTGGCAAACAGGCCCACAGCGTAAATATTTCCCTGCGCATCGGTTACGATATTCACACCCCAGTTTTCCTTGTACTCCGGATAGTAGGCAATGGGGTTGATGGCCCGCTCTACCCAAAGTGCGTTTCCGTTGCTGTCGTACTTGGCAATGAAAGTATCGGCAGGCCCACCGTAATTGATAGACTCATAGGAAACGATATTATCAAAATAAGCGGTATGCGCCACCATTCCAGTGATATAAACATTTCCCTGCGCATCATGGGTAAGGCCTGCCCCTTCATCCCAATGGTCTCCCCCGGCCCGTTTCATCCATTGAAGGGTACCGGAAGTATTTAATTTCAGGAGAATTATATCATAATCATCCTGTTCGTCTTCCCCTCCGGTGGTTTTCACGGTAAAACCTTCCAGGCTGAGCGAGTCAAAAAAGAAGCCTGTCGCATAAACATTTCCCTGGGCATCTACGGTAACGCTCCGCACCCTGGCATCACCACTATTCAGTTGATAAGCCCGATCCCACAACAAATTTCCGCCCGCATCATATTTGTTAATTTGCAAAGCATCCCATCCGTATTTACACACATACATATTGCCCATCGCATCCTGTTCTACCTGCCCTTCCCCGGGTACAACTGTCGCACCTGCGGTAGGAGCATGTTTGAGCCAATCCCATTGCTGGGCATAACCATTGATAAAAAATACTGATAAGAATAGGAATAGTAAAGACTTTTTCATGGCGGCACACGGTTTTGGTTGGTATACCTTAGTGGCCTGTCATTAAAAAAAAGTAACTGGGAAACAGCGTTTATTCTTATGGCAGGGAGCATAAGGCTTGGTATTTAAAGCCTAATTGTCTGAACCTGGATTTACAGGATATTCAGAATGAACAAAATTTTTGTATCCTGGCTATCCTGATTCAGACAACTTACTCACTCCTCAAACTCTTAACCGGATTGGCCACCGCCGCCTTAACAGACTGATACCCAGCCGTGAGTACAGCAATACACATGGAAGCCATGATGGCAACCAGAAAAACACCCATGCCCATACCAATCTTATATTCAAAATTTTCTAACCATTGCTGCATAACGTACCACGCAACAGGCCCCGCAATACAAAAGGCAACCAGCACCAGGGAAATGAATTCTTTGGAAAATAAAACCAGAATGTGGGATACCGAAGCCCCTAATACTTTGCGGATGCCTACTTCTTTGGTTTTTTGCTCGGCCATGAACGATACCAGTCCGTACAACCCCAAACAACCGATCAGGATAGCAAGGACTGAAAAAAGCTGAAAGTAGCGGAAAGTTTTGTTTTCCTGCTCGTAATGGGTGGCGAGGTATTCGTCCAGAAATTGGTAATCAAAAAGATATTCCGGAAAGGTGGTATTCCATACTTTTTCAACGTGGGCAATGGCATCCTGCACCGTTTGAATGCCCCCGACGGTATTTATTTTTATGCCTGCCGATCTCATAAAGAACGGATAGTAAAGCAGTACGCAGGGCCTGATCTTTTGGTGCAGGGAGTGCATGTGAAAATCTTGCACCACTCCGATGATTTCATAGGTATCTCCAAACACCTTTATTTGTTGCCCAAGAGCTTCTTCGGGTTGCGCAAATCCAGTCGTTTTCACCAGTGCTTCATTCACCAGTGCCCGCTTGTGTTGCAAATCGGACTGGGTCAAGACTCTTCCGGCAGTCATTTGGAGATTAAAAGTGGAAATATAGTCTGCATCTACCGTTTTTATTTCGGTGGTATACGCCTGTTCATCATCAGAAGAAGTAGCAAGTTTGAAGCGGGTATCTATATTACTTTCTGCTACCGGGCCACCGATACCAAAGCTTGCCTGCCGGATATTAGCGTTTTCCAGCAGACGGCTTTTTAATACTTCAAGCTTTTGCTCACTCAATGTATCGGGTAGGTCAACCGTAACAATCGCTTCTTTATCAAATCCCAACGACTTGTTTTGAAAGTACTGCATCTGCTGGCTCACCACAAGGGTGCCGATGATGAGGATTTGAGAAATGGCAAATTGTACCACTACCAACCCTTTTCGTAAAGAGATATTTTTGCCATTGCGGGTATGCTGGTTGCCCAAGGAATTTTTTAAGGCAAGCATAGGCTGGAAAGCCGATAATATCCAGGCAGGGTACAATCCTGCCAAGAGGGTAACCACCAGGGTAATGATGAGCAGGAACAAATAAGTGGTGGGCAGTGTAGCCAGGTTGATGTCAGGAGCGATGTCCAGCACATCATGAAACTGAAACA
The DNA here is from genome assembly GCA_965230065.1 of Cyclobacteriaceae bacterium. Lineage (GTDB taxonomy): Bacteria > Bacteroidota > Bacteroidia > Cytophagales > Cyclobacteriaceae. Next base: position 7,258,428 of record OZ245942.1, read on the forward strand.
AAAAAGCTTCAGCAGCCCCGAGGGCAAGAAGCACGGCAAAAGCTATGATAATGAAGGTTTCGCCCAGAAAGAAGGCGATCAACTGTTGGCGACTGCTTCCCAGCACTTTGCGGATACCAACTTCTTTAGAGCGTTTTACCGAGTGGGCTGTAGCCAGGGTTACAAAGTTAATACAAGCTGTTATCACCAACATCAAGGCAATGATTCCTAAGCTCCACAATACTTCATACCGTACGGTGCGTTCACTGAAATTGCCATATTCCGGATTGAAATGGATATCAGATAAAGGTTGTAATTTGAAAGAATTTCGCTTGGCTTTATCCCCCAGGTATTTTTCTGCAAAACCGGGAAGGGTAGCAGAAAACTGCCCCGGAGTATGTCCTTCGGCCAGCAGTACGTAACACTGCACACTTGAGGACAGAAAATTCCATTTTTCCAAATCGTAAAACTCATCATATCCCTCCAGGGCGGCAAAGGGAATTAACATAGCAAAGGGAAAATCGGTATTGGGGGGAAAGTCTCCTATTACGCCCGTTACCACCAAATCCACTTTGTTTTCATACAATAGGCGCTGCCCAAGTACTGTACTATAATCTCCTTTCGGTTGAAAATACTTCTGCGCCAGCTTTTCAGTAAGCACTACAGAGTTTTTGTCTTGCAGAGCTGTTTCAGGATTGCCGGACAGCCAATTATCAGGAGTGCAGAAATCAAACATTTGGATAAACTGCGATTCTACAAAACCTATATTTTCTTCTTTAAAGCGTTTAAAGTCACCGTTTTCTTCTATGACAATTAATCCTCCTTCTTCGTATTTGGTGTGGGTTACGCTCTCCAGCAGTTCAGGGTAGTCATTGCGCAGGAGATGGGCTACCGGATAATAGGTACCCGGATTGTAATTATCGCCGTTAGGGTGAAGCTCATCAGTATTGAGGCGATAAATACGCTCTGCTTTGGTATGAAAGCGGTCAAAACTCATTTCATACCTGATTTTGGTAAAAATGATGAGCGCCCCGCACACACCCAGGGCTAAACCTAAGGTGTTGATGATAAAGTAGGGCTTGTTTTTCAGTAACCCTCTGAGGGTGGTTTTTAGAAAATTGCGTATCATAATGTTGTTTAGTACTTAAAGATATTACTAATCATCAGGATTTACAGGATATTCAGAATGAACAAAATTTTTGTATCCTGGCTATCCTGATTCAGACAACTTACTCACTCCTCAAACTCTTAACCGGATTGGCCACCGCCGCCTTAACAGACTGATACCCAGCCGTGAGTACAGCAATGAGCATTGAAGCCACAATAGCCAGCAGAAAAACCCCCATGCCAATATCAACCCTGTATGCAAAATTCTCTAACCAATGCTGCATCAAATAATAAGCTACCGGCCCGGCAATGCAAAAGGCGAGCAGCACCAATGAAACAAACTCTTTGGAAAACAACACCAGAATATGAGGTACCGAAGCCCCCAATACTTTGCGAATACCTACCTCTTTGGTACGGCGCACTGCCATAAAGGCGACCAATCCGTACAAACCCAGGCAGCCGATAAAGATGGTGATGCCTGCCAGTACTTTGAAGAGTTGGGATAGTCGTGTTTCTTCCCGGTAAAAAGCAGCGATGCTTTCATCCAGAAACTGATACTCAAATACATATTCAGGGTAGGTAGCCGTCCATACTTCATCAATCTGACCTATCGCTTCCTGTAATTTACCTTTACTACCCATACCCCCGGGTACTATGTTCAATTTGATATTGGCAGTATGATAACTTCCGGGCATCATGGTAAAAGCCAGGTAACCTATTTCATCTTTTAAAGAACTGGTATGAAAATCTTCGGACACTCCCACTACATTATGGGCACGATTGTTAATCATCATGACTTCGCCTATGGCTTCTTCAGGTTGGGTAAAACCCGCACGTGCTGACAAAGTCTTATTGAGGATGATGCTCTCCATGGTATCAGATGGAAGAAAGTTTCTGCCAGCTAACAGGGGAATCTGATAAAGTGCAAGAAAATGCTCATCTATGGATTGGTATTCAAAAATAATACTTTCCTCTCCTTCGGGTGCCCCTTTCCGTCGGATATCCTGCCAGCTATCCCATTTGTCGGTACCAGAAGGCACTGTGTACGAATAACTGATGGCCTGGATACTTGCATTGCTCTCCCATTGGTTTTTGAGCGTTTGTAAAGTTTGCGTATCATTATCTGGCAAATGCACCGAAACGATAGCTTCCTGATCAAAACCCAGGTCAGCATTGCGGAAGTATTCCATCTGACGGATCACTACAATAGTGCCGATAATAAAGACCTGTGCAATGACAAATTGCAGAGTGACCAGTCCCCACCGCAAGCGAATCTTTTTCTGTCCCCCTCCATTAATTTTATTTTTCAGGGCATCTACCGGGTCAAAGCCCGACATTACCAGTGCAGGATAAATCCCTGCCAGCAGTGTAACAATGAGAATAGTAAGGATGAGAGACAATAAGATAAAAGGGTCTGCAAATAATGGGTTTTCCAGTTCCAACTGAAACAATTCCCCTCCAAATATCATCGCTAATTCGGCCGCTCCCAGGGCCAGCATGCCTGCCACACATGTAATGATAAAAGTTTCGCCCAAAAACTGAAAGAGTAGCTGCATCCTGCCACCGCCCATTATCTTGCGAATACCCACTTCCTTAGAACGGATTACCGCCTGTGCCGTAGTAAGGTTGACGAAGTTGATCCCTGCCGTGAAAATGATAAAAAACCCAATGATGGAGAGCGCCCAAATTACTTCCTGGCTTACCGTTCGATTTCTGAAATTCCCAAACCTGGCATCTGAGTGTACTTCCTGTAGTGGTTGTAATTTATACTTTCTGAAAGTAGCCAGATTTTCCCCTCCCCGAGCGGCATGTATCTGGTCAATCTGCGCTTCCACTGCTTCGGTGGTGGCGCCCTCATTCAATACTACATAACATTGATTTACATCGGTGACACCATTCCAGCTAGAAAAATTCCTCATGGCTCTCAGCGTGGCATACGATGCCATCATCTGAAAAGGAAAGTCTGAGTTTGAAGGAAAATCACTTACCAAACCCGTTACTTTTACATCAATTCGGTTATCTAACTGGAGAGTTTTGCCCAATGCATCTTCCCGGGGGAAATATTTTTTGGCCATACTTTCGGTAAGCACCACCGTATAAGGTTCTTCTAAAGAGGTTTTGGGGTCGCCTGCAATCCACCGAAAATCCGTATCATTATAATCAAAAATATCGAAAAAGGAGGGTTCCAAAAATACAAATCCTTCCTTCTCCTGGTATCGTTGGATAATTCCTTTGTCCTGGTCATCATCATAAATCGCTACCTGGATATTTCCTCCATATTGCATGGCTGTGATTTTCTGTATTGAAGTAAGTCCTTCTTTCAAAGCATCAGGTACCGGATAAGAAACACCTGTTCTATATTCAGTTTCTCCATCAATCTGGCTTACCCGAACGACCCTGTAGATTCGATCAATATCAGCGTGGAAACGATCAAAGCTTAACTCGTAACGTACCACCGTGAGGATGGTGAGCAGGCAGGTAATGCCCAGGGCCAGCCCGGTGATGTTGATGAAAGCCGTACTTTTGTTTTTCAGCAGGTGGCGGAGTGCGGTGGTGAAGTAGTTTCTGAGCATAATGCAAAATAATAAGGTTTTACATACCAACCATTCGGCAATATCAAGTCCAAAATACGGCCTTTTTACAAAACCCTGATAATCAATTTAGTATAAATGGTAAAGCAGAAAGGTTTGAAAAAAGTGTATCGTTTCCGATACAGCATTCTGTGCGGTTTCGATACAGTTTTTTTATGAAACGCAGGGTGGATGGGCGTGCATCCAAAAATTCCATTTGCTTTTTTCACGAACTTTATATAACCTTCCCCAAAATGAACATAAAAAATAAAATGAGTAACGTAGTTTTAGAATTTGTACCACCCAATGTGGAAAAAGGCCAACAAAGGGCCATTGAAGATGCGGAAAAAGTTACAAACCTCTCCCGGGAATTTGGCCTGGAAAAAATGATCGATCACCTGATGATTCCGGGGATGATCGAGGAAGATGGTGACCGGCCCATTGAAATGAAGCCCAAAATGGATCCGCTGGATACCTGGAAAGCTGTTTCCCCCTATCTACCTGAAATGAAGGGCATGTGTACGCAAGTGACAGCTTTTTTGAATGAAACACAGTTAAAACAACGCTTTGATGCTTTGCACAATGCAGGCATGGACAAGATCATTTTTGTGGGCGTGCCCCGCACCATGGCCGATGGCGATGGCGATGGCGTTGCCCCTACCGATGCCCTGCGCGATTTTCAGGATCAGGTATCCGACCGGGGCGTGATTTTGATTCCTACCCGGGACAGCGAAACGGGGCGATTTCAGTTTAAATGCGAGCGGGGGGCTACCTTTGGGCTTACCCAGTTATTGTATTCTGATGCTATTGTAGGCTTTCTTAAAACTTATGCCAAACACTGCGACCACCGGCCCGAAATCCTCCTGTCTTTTGGCTTTGTGCCCAAGATGGAGCGCAAAATAGGACTGATTGACTGGCTCATTCAGGACCATGGCAATGCAGCAGTGAAGAAAGAGCAGGAATTTGTGGCGAAGCTTACAGAAATGAAGCTGAAAGAGAAACAGCAACATCTGCTGGACTTGTATAAAAGCGTAATAGAAGGGGTAAGCGATCTGGGCTTTCCCATTGGCATTCACTTAGAAGCCCCTTATGGTTTCTCGAGGCCTGCCTTTGAAACATTCGCTATGATGTTAGACTACTGGAAACCCCAGTCGAAAAAGGAATATGAGGTTGTGTTGAAATAATTCTCAACCAAAAACAAAAGTAAAAGCCCGTGATGGAGTTCCATCACGGGCTTAATTTTAATCCTGGTTGAATTTAAATACGCTCATTTTAAGAGTATTCCAGGCCGACTGCCACGGCATCTTCACCCAGAAAATGCTCAACATGGTGCGCCCTGTCTTCGGTTTTAAATAAAATGCCTTCCAGTAATTTTTTCGTGGCAAAATCTTTGGCATCCTGGGCCTTTTCAATACTTTTTCTGAGTTCAATAGCTATTTGTTTTTCAGCTTCCATATCACGCTCCAGCGATTCCCTGATGCGGAACACTCCTTCCGGCTCATGTTCAATATAAGACAGTTTGTACACATTTTCAGGATGGCACGTAGGTGCAATCCCCATGACGGTAAGCCGTTCGGCAATGGCATCATAATCTTCGTGAATCTGGTTATAGTTTTCTTCAAAAAACAGATGAAGGTCGCGGAACTGCGGCCCTTCTACCAACCAGTGATGCTTGTGGTATTGCTGGTACAGCGTAATGAATGAGGCCAGGTGCTTGTCCAGTTCTTTGGCCATGTTCGTGGCGGTATCTTTAGAAAGTCCGACCGGGTTTCCTTCATATTCTTTCTGTGTTCTTATTTTTTCCATTTTTATCGCTATTAGTTATATAATTAGGGTTAAATTGCTCCTGATACAATAAAAAATTCATGCCATGCAATTTATTTGCTCTTTGTATAGAATGAGGCGGACTTACAGCAATTGTGGTTGTAGACTTTCTTCCTCAATTTATGAAAAAACCACCCCCGAATACATCTGCTTTTTTGCGTAACTATGAAAACAGTCCTTACCATCTTCACTGTACTTTTGATTGTTGCCCCATTGTTACGAATCCTGAAAAAAGATGATTGGTGGATTCGGGTTTTTGATTTTCCTCACTTGCAAACTACCGGCCTGGGGCTCATCTGTCTGCTTTTGTATTTATTGTTTCCGTTCAGGATAGAACTACCAGACCTCATACTGATGGTTTTACTGGGTGGTGTCATCTTATATCAGGCATATCAAATCTTGCCTTATACTATATTTTACCCTTTTCAGGTGGAAAGGAGCAATGAGCCGCATCCGGATAATTGCTTATCTATTTTGGTTTCCAATGTTTATATGTACAACACTGATTATGAAAAAACTTTAAAAACGATCCAAAACGCTGATGCCGACCTGGTGCTGCTTGTTGAAACCAATAATGCCTGGAAAAAACACATGGCTGCTTTGGAAAAAACGTATCCACATACCATTCTTCACCCAATTGAGAACACGTACGGTTTACTTTTCTATTCAAAATTACCTTTGCACAATAGTGAAGTAAAATTTCTTATTGAAGACGATGTGCCCTCGGTGCATACCTACATTCGGCTAAGGTCTGGGAAAACAATCAAGTTCTATGGAGTGCATCCCCGCCCTCCCAGCCCTACTGAGAATGACAGGTCTACAGAAAGGGATGCCGAACTGGTACTGGTGGGCCGTGCTGCTAAAAACGAAACAATGCCTGTGATTGTAGCCGGTGACCTGAATGACGTGGCCTGGTCACACACCACCAAGCTATTTCAAAAAATCAGTGGCCTGCTCGATCCCCGCATAGGCAGGGGGTTGTTCAATACCTTTCATGCCAAATATTTTTTCTTCCGGTGGCCGCTGGATCATATCTTTCATTCCTACCACTTCAGGCTCAACGCTATAGAGCGCATGCCTTATACGGGATCTGACCATTTTCCGATGTTTATCTCGCTTTGCCACGATCCGGTTCCGGAAGCTGCTGAAGAAGTGCCTGCCCCTGATCAGGATGAAATACAAGAAGCCAATGAAAAAGTGGAGGATGCAAAATGAGTCTTAAAAAAACAATTACCTTTATCTTTGAAAGGTTTTTAGCACAAATTTGGCTGGTTCACCGGAAAATTCTGAAATTGCCTTATTAATTTTTATCGTGCGTATTCAAGGCAAAATTTCTTCAGGAAGCTCTATCTTATCCAAATACCTGTCAAGGTTAGCATGAAAATCCAATATAGTGATTGCCTCAATCTGCTTACTGTTTCGCTTTAATTTAACTTCAACCATGTGCCCGTACATAGCATACAACAGAAACATGGCATTGCCCATATAATTTGTACTGATGATCTCTCCATCTGTCCATAAATAGGCAGACTGCACACTGAGTGAAAGCTTCTTGAACTTTCCTATTTTTCGCTTTCTCATACTAAAGCAATTACAAACCAATACATAAAACCTAAATATTTTGTCATAGATAACATGCATGTCTTTTGATGCTTAACTTTTCCTTCCTGAAAAAGTAATTACTAAACCTATAATAAGCACGGCTACACTGATAATGAGTGGAGTCCAGTCAGCTGAACTTACACCTATATCCAATCCTAAAAAACTAAAAGTGTCAGATTCTTCGGCGGCACTCATGCCTGTGATAACAGAAGCAATCAGGCCAATAATGGTGAGTACAATTCCTATGGTTTTTTTCATAATTATTTTTGTTTCATACTTTCATGAAATTCCTGTGCCATTCGCTAAACCCTTCTTTCTCATTAACATGAAGCATTTATTTAATGGACGAGTGCGTAAGCCATTGCCCTTATTCGTAGAATTTATTCCACATACCTGTATGAACCACTTATATTTTTTCTTATTTTGCGTTTCTAAATTAACGGCGGTTATTTGTGCAAATCCCTATTGTAACCCTAAAGCTGGATAGCAGCTATTAAACGAGGCATAGTTTTTTACTATAAGAAAGGAACGAATAGGTGTTGGAATATAAAGAGTACTTTTATTCATGGATGAAAAATATATACTTATAGTTGATGACGAAACGGAAATCTGTTTATTACTTTCAAGTATGTTGAAGAAAATGGGATACAAAACCCTATGTGCCCATAACTTATCTGATGGTATTGAGAAATTGAAAGCCCGTGATAATATACTTGCTGTTTTCTTAGATTTGCACTTGCCAGATGGTGTAGGTTTTGACATGATGCCTGAAATTAAAAACGCCGAACAGGACATCAAAGTCATCATCATCAGTGCCTACGACGGCATGGGTGAGCGCCAGCGTGCAAGCAGGGAAGGAGTAGACTTTTTCATCGGAAAACCCTTTGACCGGAAAAAAATAGTTGAAGCTTTAAACTTTGTAAATTAATTGATCAGCAAAATTGCGAAACGCTTGAATCGCCATACATGATGGATAAAATATTAATAATAGATGATGATAAGGACATTTGTCTTTTGTTAGAAAAATTTTTGAAAAAAAAGGATTATGAAACAGCTGTTGCCCACACCGGTAACGATGCCCTGGAAATGATTCGGAATAACAAATACGACTTAGCACTGTGCGACTTTAAACTCCCTGACGCTACCGGATTAGAAATATTACAGAAAATAAAAATCCTGAACCCACAAACGGCTGTTATTATCATCACGGGTTATTCAGATGTGAAAATAGCAGTGCAAACCGTTAAGCATGGGGCCTATGACTATGTAACCAAACCCCTGTACCCCGATGAGATACTGCATACCATTAAAAACGCCCTGTCTAATAACGCCCAGACCATAAGTGATGCTCAAAAAAAGCCCAAAGAGAAAAAGAAGGTTACAACACAAAGGAAATTTATTTTCGGTAAGAGCAATGCTTCTGAAAATTTACAAAAGCATATTTCCCTGATTGCCCCCACCGACATGTCAGTCATTATTGAGGGCGAAACAGGTACAGGTAAAGAGTTTGTTGCCAATGCCATCCACCAGAAAAGCGCACGTAGTGATAAACCTTTTGTGGCCATTGACTGTGGCGCTCTTCCCAAAGAACTGGCAGGAAGTGAATTGTTTGGCCATGTGAAAGGTGCTTTTACAGGGGCCCTGGCCGATAAAAAAGGAAGCTTTCAGATAGCTGACGGGGGCACACTGTTCCTGGATGAAATCGGTAACCTTTCGTACGAAAACCAAATCAAACTACTGCGGGTGCTGCAGGAGCGTAAAATAAAAAGGTTGGGCGATAATAAAGATCTATCCATTGATGTGCGCATCATCGTAGCAACCAATGAAAGCCTGAAGGAAGGTATCCGGAATAGTAACTTTCGGGAAGATTTGTTTCACCGCCTCAATGAATTTAAGATTGAACTCCTCCCTTTGCGCGAAAGAAAATCAGATATCATGACCTACGCTCATCATTTTCTTTCCCTTGCCAATGAAGAACTGGGCAAAGAAATACAAGATTTTGATGAAGCAGTAAAAGATAAATTTAAAGAGTATTACTGGCATGGCAACTTGCGCGAACTACGCAATGTAATCAAGCGGGCCGTGTTATTAACCCAATCTGATACGCTCACGTTGACCTCACTACCTCCCGAGATTGTTACTCCGGTTTATTTTGACGAGCCAACCGGAGGTGCAGCCTCCCTGGATCCTTCCAACCTTAAAAGCGTTTCTGAGAATGCCGAAAGAAATGCGATCATCAGTGTATTGGAAAAGACAGGCTACAACAAAACAAAAGCCGCTGAAGTACTAAAAATTGACAGGAAAACCCTGTATAATAAGTTAAAGGCTTACGATATCAACCTGTAACAAATGCCAGAAGCTGGATTTGTTTTATAATCCAGCTTCTAACTTCCAGCTTCTAATCTACTCTCTACAAAAACTTATACCCTACACTCAATAACACCTGGTTGTTCCGCATATCCGTATTAAAAGTTTCGCTGCCTACTTCAATGCTTTCCCCAAGTTTACTCAGGTTCCCTTCATACCGTACATCTACCGTAAAGTTTCCAATATCTACACCGGCACCGGCCTGGTATCCCACAAGCGCGTCATTATAATTATTTTTCACTTCCCCGATCGTGCTGTTGATATTCCGGGCATCCTGGCTCAGAATTAAACTGAAAACAGGACCTGCATTCAGCCTGAGAAAGTTACCGACTTTAAACCCAGCCATCACGGGTACATCCAACTTGTTATAATTCAGCTCGGTTACCTGGTTAAATGTTTCCCCATTATCCTCAGAAATCCGGATTTCACCTCCCGCTGAGGTAAAAGTAGCTTCGGGTTGTATATAGAAATTTGATATTGTAATCCGGCTAAATAAACCTATATGAAACCCTACCTGAGAGTCGCCTGATTTAACATTTTGTACCTCTTCCACCTTAATATTTGAACTACTGATCCCTACCTTTGGGCCTATGGTAAATTGGGCATAACTGGATGTCGCTACGCAAATTCCAATGATTATTGCTACTACTTTTTTCATAATAATATGCTTCTTGGCTTTAAAGTTGAAAATGATATGTAACAAAGAAGACAAAACACCATGCCAGACCGACCAGAAGCCGTTTTCGTCTATTGCAATAAGGGATATAACAGTTATGCTACAACGGTTATCTTCTTTGATGTCTAAAAATTTCTACGTATTGTAGATATTTATCTCAAAGAAAACCACACATAATGAGTTATTATTCGTATTCTAACTTCTAATTTTTATATTTAACATTGGTATGAAATTATGAAAATAATTTACACATAATGACAGAAGACGTAACAAAAATCCTTTTAGTGCAGGTAGATGAAGATGATTATGCCCTAATCCGGTATTTGCTTTCCCAAATCAAAGGCACTGCCTATGCACTGGAATGGGAGTCGAACTACGAAGACGCATTTAAAAAAATATGCCGTTTTGAACATGATGTTTATCTCATTGATTACAAACTCGATGAAAAAGACGGCCTGGAACTCATCAAAGAAGCCATAAGGTCTGATTGCAATGCCCCTATGATTCTGCTCTCCGGCGAAAATGACCCTGATGTAGACTTGGAAGCTATGCACCAGGGAGCTGCAGATTACCTGATTAAAGAAGCTATTGATGCCCAAACCCTGGAAAGAAGCGTACGATATGCCATACAGCACTATAAAACGCTCATAGAACTTCACGATAATGAGCTGAAATACCGTACACTCTTTGAGAAATCCATTGATGCCATTTTCATCACCACTGCCGATCATTTATTTACAGAAGCCAACCCTTCTATGATTAAACTTTTCGGTTACACTAAAAACGAAATTTTAAACCTTACGGTAAAAGACCTTTTTGCCAGTAAATCAGATTTTTCTGAGTTCAACAAAGGGATTATGCTGGAAGGGCAAACCAAAGACTTTGAAACTACTTTCAGAAAGAAAAACGGGGAAAAGCTGTACTGCCTCATCAATGTGGTGGCCCTGTACGATTTAGAAGATGAAATTTATGGATACCAGGGCATTATACACGATATTACGGAACGAAAACAGGCTGAAAAAGACCTGATAATGGTAGAAAAGCTATCGATGAGCGGGAAAATTGCCCGTAGCATAGCACACGAAATCCGAAACCCACTCACCAATTTACACCTTGCACTGGAACAATTACAGGAGGAAGTCACCAACGAAGATGCCCTGCTATTTTCCGATATCATCAGCAGGAATGCTAAAAGAATTGGGCAGTTGATTACGGATATGCTCAATTCATCCAAACCCAAAGAGTTGAACCTTACCCGGCAATCGGTGAATGTGGTACTCAAAAAAGCGTGCGACCTGGTAGCTGACCGGATTAACCTGCAAGAGATGGAGCTCAAACTGGACTTATGCAAAGAAATAGATGCCATTATGCTGGATGAAGAATTGCTCAAAACAGCATTTCTGAATATTATCATCAATTCCATCGAGGCCATGGAACCGAAAAAGGGCAGGCTTGCTGTGAGCACCTACGTAGAGCAGGATAAAGTAATTGTAAAAATTGAAGACAATGGTGAGGGAATGACCCCTGAAATAAAAAGTAAGCTTTTTGACCCTTTTTTTACGGCAAAAAGAGAGGGCACCGGGTTAGGGTTGACTTCTGCACAGAATATCGTACAAAGTCATAGTGGCTCTATAGAAGTGGAGAGCGAAGTGGGTAAAGGCACTATTTTCAAAATATCATTTAAGCGGAAAAAAAAGCTGGGCTAAATAATATTAATATGAAAAAAAAGCTGGGTATTTTGTTGGTCCACGGTTCCGGGGCTACCCATTACAAACTCCTTGATAAATTTACCCTCAATTTGCAAAAAAGAATTCACCAACTATGCGGCCTGGAGAAGCAGGTAAAAACTTTGGCGGTTGACTGGCACCCTGCCGTACAAACCTACCAGGAGAACTTATGGACACGACTCGATACCCCGGAACATTCATTGCGGTTTAAAGGATTGCGAAAATTTGTACTTTATACCATCAGTGATAATGTGGCGTATACTGGCTACTCAGACGAAAACAATACTGCTTACAAAGCCATTCACGGCCTCATTCATGAATATGTATTACAGTTAAAAGAAGATCTGGAAGATAATGCCCCCCTCTTCATCATTGCCTCCTCTCTAGGCACTGTCATTGCCTCCAACTATATCTGGGACAGGCAAAACCCAAAAAGTGAAGATAAGTTGGGGGCTTCTGCCTTCGAAAGAATGGAGACCTTATCCGGCTTATACACTTTTGGAAATAACATGCCTATTTATCTGGGTTCTTATGATGTAGACAAGCTGGAAGCCATTCGGTTTCCGGCACCGGCAATGCCTGCATACCTCAGGCCTTTTGCCCGTTGGGAAAATATATATAGCAAACGGGACCCCATGGGCTATCCACTCAAAACCATCAACGACACCTACTTGCAAGCAGTTACCGAAGACCTGCAAATGAATGTTGGGGGATTACTCACCTTCTGGAACCCGGCTGCACACATACGTTACTGGAGTTCTAAAAAAATACAGAAAAGAATTGCTGCCCATGCTGCCGCGATACTCCAAAATGCGGCCCCTCCGGCGGTAACATAAAACAACTTTGTACTGTGCAAAGTAGTTTAGGAACGATGAAAGAATAAGTGTCAATTTTTGGCGGTCCGCCGCGCGGCAAAATATTTTTTTGTATGACAACACAGAAAATGTGAGTATAGCAGGGCTATGTAAGCATTTTATGGGGCAGTCAAACGGAAAAATATGCAGCCAAAAACGATAAGTTATTTTTTTATCGTTCCTTACCCTACACTTTCTTCAATTTGCTTCACAAACGCATCAATTTGCTCATCAAACTTGGCCCCATAAGTATTCACAAGTGTCCCTTTTTCCCCTGTGTTGGTTTCCATCACATACAAAATTGAAGAGTCAGCAGGATTGCTTTCCCCCTCAAAGCGATAAGAAGCTGAAATGTTAACATCTTCGGCTTTGTAAAAATTACCACTCACAGAAGACCTTAGTTTTGTGCCTTCTACAAAAAAGTCTGACTTGTAGCCTTGCTTGCGTAAGTCATTCAACGTTTCTACCAATGTTTTTAGATTATGTGTAGACATAAGAATAATATATTTGTTCAGAACTACCCATCAACCTGCCAATGAAGTGCCATCCCTTAAAAAACGTATTCGCAGCCGATTTTATGAAGTGAAAGCAACCCACCTGGTATTCCAGTTCTACATGCTGTGGAAAACTCTACACAAATATCAAATAATGACTATGGTGATAAACAGCCGTAAATAACGGGTATCCCTTGTTTTTAGCCCTTTTATGTAACTCTTGTCCTACTTGGTACATTATTTTTTCTCATGAGAGAAATTAAAAACCATTTATTATGTCGATAAAAAAAATTATCATAATTATTCTGACAGTTTTGTATGGAAATGTATTCGGACAATCAGATACAACGGCCGCTTATCAGGGAACTATGAAAGATCCTGAACGCATTGCTGAGGGGAGGCAATTATTTGGGGCACATTGTGCCCAATGCCATGCTATATGCAATGAGGTCATCGGCCCCGCCCTGGCAAGCGTGCATGCTACCCGGCCTTTGCCCTGGCTCGTCAACTTCATCCAGAATTCCCAGGCTGTGATTCAAAGTGGGGACGAATATGCTGTTTTTATTTATAACCAGTATAACCGCTCAGTAATGCCCGCTATGGAATTTCTGACGGAAAACGAAATCAGATCCATTTTAGCCTACATTCAATATGAATCATCACCCACTACGGCACGGGGCGGTGTAACTTCTTCTTCCCAAGACAATTACTTTGAGGAGCCTGACGCTGAATATTTACCGCCAGACAACCTGACAAGCAGGCACGGGGAAGATGATGCAAGCAAAGAGATGCGTACATCGAAAAAAGTAACATTCCTTACTCTCGCTATCGCTACCCTGGTAGGTATCACAGTATTGTTCGCTTACTTTGCCCGAAAATTTCGTTAAACTGTTCTACACATTGTAGAAAATACTACCCAACCTGTCCATTATTTGTCCAGAAGAAGTGTTTCTATTAAATGAACTTTCTAGTAATAATTCAATCATAAACAACTGACAATCAGAATATTGAAACAATCGCAAAACAATCCAGCACCTGATTAGTATATATTTTGAATACTGTATATCAATACTAATACATTCAACAGCAAATTTTTCAGCATGAAAAGTTCCCGTCTACTCAAACGCAAAAGAAACATTCTCATGGTCATTGGGGCTATTGTTGTTGTCATTATTCTCATACATATTTACAATGATTTTACAGCACAGCCACCGCTGGAAAGCCCAATATTGGAGATCAACGATGAGGTGAGTTCAAATAAAATCCTGAGGAACTACGAACTTTTAAAGAACTTATAAAACAAGCAATCAACATGGATAATGAAATAACAATGGATGCACAAAAAAACGAAATTAAGATCATCTACAACTCCAGCCACCTGGAAGACAAACGGGCCATTGGCTATGCCGAAGCTTTGAAAGACCACAAGTTGCTTACAATAGATGTGCAAAACGAGCATATTACCGAAACACAACTGGCAGAGTTGGCAAAAATGCTGGGAGTTGACATTCAGGACCTTGCCGACCAGGAATCTGGCCTGTACAAAGACCAGTTTGCTAACAGAAGTTTCGAAGATGAGGAATTTCTGAAAGCATTGGCCCAAAACCTTGAAATGCTAAATACACCCATTGCCCTTATGGACGAAAGAGCATTTTTCGTTACCTCCTCCTACGATTTTATTAAACAAGATATGGGAACGAAAAATGTGGCTGATGAAGGCTCTACCCATAAATAGGAGGTAATAACAACCGAAAGTTTTAGGTACTGATATTGCTATGCAGTGGCCGTTCCCGGTATTCTGACGGTAAATACGGTACCTTCATTTTCTATTGTATCAAACCAGATACACCCCCCGTGGTTTTCTACGATGCTTTTGGTAATATACATGCCCAAACCGTTAGATTCTTCCCCTCCTACCCCTTTTCGACCTGCCCTCGTAAATTTATCAAACACGTAAGGTTGCAGGGAAGGAGGAATGCCTATGCCAGCATCTTCAACCACTATATCAACAAATTTATGACAGTTACATGTATTTAACCTAACACTTATTTTCCCCTTTGCCGGTGTAAATTTCAGTGCATTATGCAACAAATTATTGATAGCCCGCTCAAAAGTATCCTTATGCAGGTGGGCACATAAATTCCGGGCACTCTCCTCAAAATTTAATTCTATTTCTTTAATGCGGGCTGTTGCCTGGTATCGCTGGGTAAGCATCTTTAAAAAAGCATTCAAAAACACTTTTTCCTTCTGATGGATTTCATCGTATGCCCGGACTTTATCAGCAATTACCAAGTCGTGAATAAAGCGGTACATGCTGTCACACTCCTGCTCAATGCCATCAAAAAAAGACTTCTCTTCTTCATTCAATGACTTTTCAAATCTACTAAGTAACAGATAATTATATGCCTTGATACGTGCCAGGTATTTATTAAGGTCGTGGCCTACTTTGGTTACTACTTCAAAATGATTGTCCATGTGCGCGCAGTTTAAAAAGTTTCAATTGATATATGTTAGTACACCTGAAGTTGAAATACGTAACCAGCATCATGAATATTTTCGTTGTGGTTGGATTCCGGAAACTTTCACCAGAGCAATTGGCACTGTGGTTGTCTTATTTAAGTAAGGAAAAGCGTAAGAAAAAAGCCCCTGTAATGTAGCTAAAGGCTCACAAAGGCCTATACCAGTTATAAACCATGTGCTTTGATGGGTTATGGGGCTTTATGCAAGGAATGCGAAGTGCAAATATGTGGGGATAATCATCCACAGTTATTGACTTTTTTATACAAAAAAAATTATAAATATTATGACACTACTAAAAAAAGAACAATTCAGGGAATTAGCCAATGTGCATGGTGCCCATTGTGTTTCTATATACATGCCCACACACAGAAGCGGACATGAAGTGATAGAAGATGTAGACCAGATTACTCTGAAAAACCAACTCAAAGAGGCCAAATCCCAGCTACAAAACTATGGGTTGAGCGACCCTGAAATCAAAGATTACCTGAACCCGGCATACGGGTTACTGAAAGATGACGATTTTTGGAGACACCAGTCTGACGGGTTAGCGGTCTTTTTGTATGAAGATAACTTTGAATACATGACACTGCCTGTTTCATTTGATGAATATGTTTATGTAGCCGACCACTTGTATCTCAAGCCTATGGTTCCTCTGTTGAACCGTTCCGAACGTTTTTTTATCATGACCCTCAGTATAGGAGATTTGAAATTTTACGAAGCCACACCGCATAGTATTGTAAATGTTGTGATGGAAGGGCTGGTACCACAATCGCTGGAAGAAGCCCTGTCGGTAGGAGAAGATTATGAACAACAGTCTTTACAATTCCGTACCGGCCAGGGAGAAGAAGGTGAGGCCATGTACCACGGCCACGGTTCGGGAGCCGAAACTGAGAAAAAAGAAGAAGTATTGAAATACTTTCGCGAAATTGATGAAGGCCTGATGCGCATGCTACATGATGAAGACGCCCCCCTGGTACTGGCATGTGTTGATTACCTGAAGCCCATATACGAGGAAGCTAATTCGTACCCTCATTTATTCAAGGAACATATCAGCGGTAACCATGAGCACACCGGTATGGTTACATTGCATGCCAGGGCTATGGATTTACTGAGCGATTACCTCGAGAAAGACAAAGAAAAACACTACCAACAATACCATGAAAATGTACACAAAGGTTTGGCTTCTTATAAGGAAAAAGAGGTGATTCCAGCGGCAATGGTAGGCCAGGTAGACACGCTGTTCTTACAAAAGAACCAAAACCTGTGGGGATTGTACGATCCTGAAAAGCATACCATTGAGGTACAAGATGAAAAAAGCATAGAAAATGCGTGCCTGCTCAACAAAGCGGCTACTGAAACTATAAAAAACAGTGGGAAAGTATTTCTGACAGACGAAGAAAATATGCCGGAAAAAAATACACTGGCTAACGCAACTTTTAGATATAAAGCATAATAAAATAATCTATGGAACTGTCATCTCAACTTTGGATACTCCTGGATGTATTCATCGCAACTGTACTGGCGGGTTTTGTGGGGCTTGAACGTGAAATTGCAGAAAAACCTGCCGGTTTCAGAACCAACATGATCGTAGGCGGGGCTTCCTGCCTGTTGGTTTCTATTTCTAACCACCTCATCTTGTTTATCGAGCAAAATGTAGACAATGACTATATTGATACAGACCCTATCAGGGTATTGCAGGCTATCGTGATTGGGGTAAGCTTTATAGGTGCCGGAACAGTCCTGAAATCAGCAGACGATCAGCGGGTACGCTTTCTCACAACCGCAGCAACGTTGTTGTACTCTTCGGGCATTGGCATCAGTGTGGCCCTTAAGCAATATGTGTTATCAGTAGGGCTTACCCTGTTAATACTCATTATCAATTATTTGATAAACCTGATATCTAAGAAAATTAATAAAGAGTAAATTTTTTAATGTAAACCCAAAAAAAAGAAAACCATGAGTAATTTATTAGAAAATAAGAAAGTAGCCATTGTAGTAACCAATGGATTTGAAGAAGAAGAACTGACCCGTCCCCAAAAAGCACTGGAAGAAACAGGTGCCTCCACTGCCATCATTTCTCCTGAAGCAGGAAAAATCAAAGCCTGGGACCATACCGACTGGGGGGGCGAATATGAAGTAAACGTGACCATTGGCGAAGCCGACCCTAAAAATTATGATGCTTTATTACTACCCGGAGGCGTAATGAATCCCGATTTTCTCAGGAAAGACGAAAAGGTAGTAGCTTTTGTCAGAAGCTTCTTTGAAGCAGGCAAGCCGGTGGCTGCTATTTGCCATGCCCCTCAACTACTCACCGAAACTTCGGTGCTTCGGGGCCGCACTCTCACTTCTTACCCTTCTATAAAAACAGACCTGATCAATGCCGGGGCAAGTTGGGTTGACCGGGAAGTAGTAGTGGATAAAGGACTGATTACCAGCCGCAAACCAGATGACATTCCGGCTTTTAATGAACAAATGATTAATTTGTTTTCCAAAGAGGGCTATCAGGAAATAAAAGCTTATACTTTTCACGAAGAAAGTGTAAGTGATAACGCATAAATCTTTAGTATACTGGTAAATCCGTTTTATGACCGGATTATTTTTTTACCAGAGCTTGAAAATTAATAGAGTGTATAACGAAATGGGGGTACAAAGAAAAAAAACAAAGAACGTTCTCCCCGGATGAGCCCAGCGAATTCCGGGGCCTCCTGCATCGCAAGTGGGAGATGCCGCGTCCCGGCGGGGAACCGCACGGTGGCCGGAATAAATCCGGCAACACGCCTTTTCTTTTTTGTTTTTAAGAATGCCCCCAATATGTTACGCACTCAAATTAATAAGTATGTAGGGCGGCTTGCTGAACCGCCTTACTTTATCCGCCCTCCGGGCAATAATATTAAATTATTAAACCTCCATTCATGACCACAAACCCTAAGAAAAGACTCTCCGGACAAACTGCCCTGGTTACGGGAGCATCTTCAGGTATCGGAAAAGCCATTGCCATTGCTTTGGGTGCTGCCGGGGCTAAGGTAGTTATCAATTACCACAGCAATGAAGATGGTGCCAATGACACACGCAATCAGATACAAAAAGCGGGCAGCGAAGGCTTGGTGATACAAGCTGATGTAGGACAGGAAGAAGCCGTTCAGGCTATGTTTAAACAAATCACAGGCACCTTTGGAAAATTAGATATACTGGTCAGCAATGCCGGTATCCAGAAAGATGCCCCATTTTTAGAAATGACCCTTGCCGATTGGCAAAAGGTAATAGATACCAACCTCACCGGGCAGTTTTTATGCGCCCGTGCAGCGGCCCGTATGTTTGTGCAGCAGGGGGTAAACCCACAAATATCTAAAGCTGCCGGAAAAATCTTATGCATAAGTTCCGTACACGACATTATTCCCTGGGCAGGCCATATAAATTACGCCACGGCCAAAGGAGGGCTGCAAATGCTGATGAAAACCATGGCACAGGAGCTTGCCTCCCACAAAATCAGGGTAAACTGTATCAGTCCCGGCGCCATTAAAACGGAAATCAACAAAGAGGTGTGGGAAGATGAGGAAAAAAGGCAAGCATTGCTGAAACTCATTCCCTACGGAAGAATGGGCGATCCTGAAGATGTAGCCAAAGCTGCCGTTTGGCTGGCTTCTGATGAAGCTGACTACATTCATGGCGAAACTTTATACATAGACGGAGGCGCTACCTTATACCCCGGGTTTATTGGCAATGGATAGGCATTTTTATTTATTGCAGAACAATTGGTGGGGTTGAAGGTTTTAATTAGTGGATGGTTAGATAGTCCATAGTTATAGTCCACAGTTATTAACCTACAATTAAAATTTGGCTGTGGACTATCGGCTAAAAAACCATGGACTTCAAAAACAAACAGTTAATGATAGAGCAAACAGAGTACAAACCCATTGAAAACTACGGAATTATTGGTAATCAGCACACAGTAGCCCTGGTGGCTACCGATGGTTCTATTGACTTTATGTGCGCTCCCCGCTTCGATTCCCCTACCATTTTTGCCGCTTTGCTGGATAAAAAGAAAGGCGGCTTTTTTAATATCACCCCCCAATTGGAAAATGTCGATTTCAAACAACTTTACCTCCCCGAAACCAACGTACTACTCTCCCGCTTTCTGGCGTATGACGGGCTGGTAGAAGTAACCGATTTTATGCCGGTTACCGAACGCGACCACGACTGCATGCTCATCCGGAAAGTAACGGCCGTGCGGGGCAAGGTAAAAATAAAAATGGAATGCTGCCCACATTTCAATTATGCCAGGGACAGCCACAGTGTCCAGAAAAAAAATAACGAAATCATCTTTCGCTCCGATGAAGATGACCTGGCTGTCAGGCTCATCAGCGATATGAAATTTACCGAAAAAGAGGGGGATGCACTGGCTGATTTTGAACTAAAAGAAAAAGAATCAGTGCATTATCTGCTGGAAGTATTGCCTCCTAATGAAGAAACACTTCCTGAATATGACTTGCCAAGTTTTGTGGACAACAAATTTCATGATACAGTTAACTATTGGAAAAAGTGGATGGCCAGCTCTACCTACAATGGCCGTTGGTCTGAGATGGTACACCGCTCAGCGCTTACACTCAAGCTACTCACCTCCCGGAAGTTTGGTGCTCCGGTAGCAGCGCCCACTTTCGGATTACCAGAGGCCGTAGGCGGCCCCCGCAACTGGGATTACCGCTACACCTGGATACGGGATGCAGCCTTCACCATGTATGCTTTTATACGCCTGGGCTACACGCATGAGTCGGGGCAGTTTATGCGATGGATCAGAAAGCAGTTTGAAGAAAATATTACCGAAGAAGGTAATTTACAGCTCATGTATGCCATAGACGGGCACACCCAACTGGATGAGCAGGAACTGGACCACCTGGAAGGTTATAAAGAATCAACACCTGTGCGCATTGGCAATGCCGCGTACAAACAGCTACAGCTTGACATTTACGGGGAGCTGATGGACAGCATTTACCTTTACGATAAATATGGCGAGCCCATCACCTACGATTTTTGGAAACAACTCTCCACACAAATTGATTATGTAGCCGACAACTGGAAACAGAAAGACCATAGTATATGGGAATACCGTTCTGAAAAACATAAATTTTTGTATTCGCAGGTGATGTGCTGGGTAGCTATGGACCGGGCCATCCGTCTGGCCGAGAAAAGAGCCTTCCCCTACCCCTGGGAGAAATGGCGCAATGCCCGCAATGCGATATATACCGATGTATACGAAAATTTCTGGAATGAAGAAAAGCAGGCTTTTGTGCAGTACAAGGGTGCCGATGTACTGGACGCTTCGGCTCTGCTCATGCCTTTGGTGCGGTTCATCAGCCCCTTTGACCCGCGGTGGACATCCACCATGAAAGCCATAGAAAAAGAGCTGGTATCCGATACCCTGGTTTACCGTTATAACACCGACCATGCCTTCGATGGTATTCATGGGAACGAAGGCACTTTTTCCATGTGTTCTTTCTGGTATGTAGAGTGCCTTTCACGCGCCGGCGAAATAGAAAAAGCCAGGTTATATTTTGAGAAAATGCTCGGCTATGCCAACCACCTGGGCTTGTATGCCGAACAAATAGGGTTACGGGGCGAGCAACTCGGCAATTATCCCCAGGCCTTCACCCACCTGGGCCTCATCAGTGCCGCACACCACCTTAACCAAACCCTCAACACCAACGACCCCAAATCTAATTTGATCGGATAAACCTCAATAAATAAAAAAAAGTACCCTCCCCCGATTTATTCGGGGGCCTCCCTCCATTACGCACAAACTTCATAAAAACTTACTACACATAAGAAAGGGATACCGGAATTCGCGCTGCTCATCCGGTAAGACTAGAAATAATAATGTATTAAAAAACAACCTCCCCGGATGAGCGCAGCGAATTCCGGGGCCTCTCCTCATTGCTCAGAAAGCCCAATAAACCCATAAATCCCACTGCACATAAAAAGGAGGTGCCGGAACCCGCTGCGCTCGTCCGGCAAGAACGTAAATAAAAAAAGCACTCCCCGCACTTGTTGCGGGGCCTCCTCCCATTACGCAGGAAGTTCAATAAACCCTCTGTGCATATAAGAAGGAGGTGCCGGAGTGCCGGCCACCGGAGTGCCGGCCACCGGAATGCCGGCCACCGGAATTCGCGATGCTCATCCGGTAAGACGATAACCATTAAAACAGATGTCCTCCATAAGCTGAAATTCCCGATATCATACCTTTACCTTTACCTTTACCTTTACCTTTACCTTTACCTTTACCTTTACCAATTTTACGTTCCCTTTTCATCCAAAGAAATATCATCAACACATTTGGTTTGCGATATTTTAATGTTTAATATAGTAAGCTGCCTCTTACTTTTTTATCTATGTCAGAAAAAAAAAACACCGCAAATAACAAACATAAATCAAATGCCCTTACCATCGTGGGCATTGGCGCATCGGCCGGAGGGTTAAATGCCCTCAAAACTTTTTTCAAGCACGTGCCGGAAGAAAGCGGCCTTGCTTTTGTGATCGTAGTACACCTCTCACCCGACCACGAAAGCCACCTGGCCGACCTGCTACAGCCTCATGTAAACATGCCGGTACAACAGGTAACCCAAACCATGGCCCTGGAACCCAACCATGTGTATGTGATTCCCCCGGGCTGCAACCTCAATACCATTGATACCCACCTCCGCCTTTCCGACCTGGAAGAAAGGCGCAGGGAACGGGCACCGATTGATCACTTTTTCCGCACCCTGGCCAAAACCCACGACGGGCATGCCGTAGGCGTTATCCTTACCGGCACCGGGTCTGATGGCACGTTGGGCATTAAGGAAATTAAAGGGCAGGGCGGGCTTACCATTGTGCAAGACCCCAACGAGGCTGAATATGACGGCATGCCCCAAAGCGCCCTCACCACAGGTATGGTAGATATTGCCCTTCCCCTGGAAAAAATTCCCAAATATATCCTCCGCTTTGCCAATACCGAACCGCAGTTGGTGCTGCCAGAGGAAGGGGAAGATTTGGAAGAAAACCACCGCCAACTGCTCCAAAAGATATTTACACAAATCCGTTCCCTCACCGGCCGCGACTTCAGCCGCTACAAGCGGTCTACCATCATGCGCCGCATACAACGCCGCATGCAAATTGCCCAGATAGAACAACTGGAAAGCTACCTGGATTTGCTCAGGGATAGCCCCGAAGAAATAAAAATCCTCTCAGATGAATTTCTGATTACCGTAACCAGTTTTTTCCGCGACAGGGAAGTGTTTGAGCAGCTTGCCCAAGAGATAATCCCTTCTTTATTCGAAGAAAAAGCCCCGGATGAGAGTATTCGGGTGTGGTCGGTAGGCTGTGCTACCGGGGAAGAGGCCTACTCCCTGGCCATGCTGCTGCTAGAAGAAGCCGGGCAGCAGGAAGCCCCACCTGAATTGCAGGTATTTGCCAGCGACCTGCACGAACACTCCCTGCAAAAAGCCCGGGATGGTTTTTATCCCGGCGATATTGAAACCGACGTAAGTGCCGAACGCCTAAAGCGGTTTTTTGTAAAAGAAGACGGGGGCTATCGCATCCGCAAAGAGGTACGCGAAATGGTGGTATTTGCCCCCCACAACCTCCTGGCCGACCCTCCTTTTTCCCGCATCGACCTTATCCTTTGCCGCAACCTGCTCATTTACCTCCAACGGGATGTGCAACGGGATGTGATTGAAATTTTTCATTATGCCCTCAAGCCCGAAGGTTTTCTGCTGCTGGGCACTTCCGAGACCCTGGAAAGTGCCGAGCTGTTCCATACCGAGAACAAGATGCACTGCCTTTTCCGTAAACGAAATGTGCAGGCACCCGAGCCACGCCTGCCTGTTTTTCCGCTTACGCAATCACGGCTGCAGGCCCGGGAAGAAACAGACACACAAAAGGAAGATACCCCCATTGCCTACGGAGCACTGCACCAGCGCCTTGTAGAGCGGTATGCCCCACCCAGCCTGCTGGTAAGCCCCGATTATAAAGTGGTTCATCTTTCAGAACATGTAGGGAGGTACCTGGCACATCCCGGTGGGGAATTTACCGCCAATATTTTTAAGCTGGTACGGGAAGAGTTTCGCATAGAATTGCGGGCAGCCCTGCACGCCGCTAAAGAAAACAGCGCCTCCGTTCATACGAAACCCATTCCTTTTCAGGTAGAGGGACAATCCAGGTGGGTGGTACTTTCGGTATTTCCTGCTGAAGATAAACTCCAAAAAGGGTTTTCTGTGGTGATTTTTGATGAACAGGAAAAGATGCTGCCTCCCGATGCCATTGTGGAAGCCACGGACGATACCCTCAGGCATGATACCACCGTTCAGCAGTTGCAGGCTGAACTAGACCGCACCAAGCAGCAGTTGCAGGCTGTGATAGAAGAGTATGAAACCAGCCAGGAGGAGATGAAAGCCTCTAACGAAGAAATGCAGTCTACCAACGAAGAATTGCGCTCTACCCTGGAAGAACTGGAAACCAGCAAAGAAGAACTGCAAAGCATGAACGAGGAGCTCACCACCCTGAACCAGGAAAACCGCCATAAGGTAGAAGAACTCAGCCAGCTTTCGGGTGACCTCCAAAACCTCCTGACCGCTACCGACATTGCCACCCTCTTTCTTGACCGCCATTTTCGTATCCTCCGCTTCACACCCCAGGTGAGCGATATTTTTAACATACGCATGGCCGACCGCGGCCGCCCCCTTTCAGACTATACCCACCGCCTCGGTTACGACGAGCTACTGAACGATGTAAAGCAGGTGCTGAACAAACTCATCCCCATAGAGCGGGAAGTACAGGACGAAGAAGGACGTTGGTACCTCACCCGGGTGCTTCCCTACCGCAGTACCGAAGACCGCATAGAAGGCGTAGTGATTACCTTTATAGATATTAGCAAGCGCATAGAGACAGAAAAGAGCATGCGCGAAAATGAGGCGCTTTACCGTGCCCTTGCCTCACACCTGCCCGGAGGGGCTGTTTTTGTCGTAAATAAGGAACTGCGTTACTTATTAGCCGAAGGTGAAGCACTTACAGCGGGTGGGGCAAAGCCGGCAGATTTTGAGGGAAAGACGCTTACAGAAGCCCTGGGCAAGCAGGCTGCCAATAAGTATGAGCCTTTGTACAGGCAGGCATTGCAAGGAAAACCCTTCCAATGGGAACACAAGGACCAGGAACGCTACTTTATATCACATGGGGTACCCCTCCGCGATGCTTCCGGCAAAGTGTATGCGGCACTTTCTGTTTCTTACGACCTTACAAAACAAAAGCAAACCGAAGAAGCCTTGCGACAGAGTAAAGAAAGGTACCAGACCCTCTTTAAATCTATGGATGAGAGGTTTTGTGTCATAGAGATGCTGTACGATGATGACAACAATCCCGTTGACTATCGATTTATTGAAACAAACCCTGCATTTGAAAAGCATACCGGGCTGGTAAATGCAGTCGGAAAAACAGTCCTGGAGCTTGTTCCGGGATTGGAAGACCACTGGATTGAGACCTACGGAAAAGTGGCAATCACCGGGGAAACAGAGCGTTTTATTGAAGAATCACCTAAAATGGAGCGTTGGTTTGAAGTAGCAGCTTCACGGATTGGAGGGGAAGAAAGCATACGGGTAGGCTTGTTATTTACCGATATTACCGAACGAAAGCAGGCTGAAGAAGCCCTGCTCCAAAGCGAGGAACACCTCCGCCTTATCATGGAAAGTGCGACAGATTATGCCATCTTTACGCTCGATATGAGTGGAAAAGTGACAAGCTGGAATAATGGGGCAGAACACATTTTTGGATACCTGAAAGAAGATATTGTGGGACAAGCCTATGATGTTTTTCGTGCCAAAGAAAATAAATCTCCCTCTATTAAAACAAAAATGCAAATAGCAAAAGAAAAAGGACGTGCAGAGAGCGAGGGATGGTACTTACGCAAGAATGGAAATCGCTTTTGGGGAAATGGCACACTGATGCCATTACTTGGAAAAGGCAGTGAGTTGCAAGGGTTTCTGAAAATTCTGACAGATAATTCAGAACAAAGGCAGATGGAAGAAGTGCTCAGGAAGGCTAAAAATGAAGCAGAAAAAGCAGCCAAGGCCAAGGAAGACTTCCTGGCCCACATGAGCCACGAGATCCGTACGCCCCTCTCAGCAATTTCAGGGCTTACGTCACTGCTTTTGGAACAAAAACCCAAACGCTCACAACTGGATAACCTCCAAACCCTGAAATTTTCTGCCGATAACCTCAGAATGCTCATCAACGACATCCTGGACTTTAGCAAAATACAGGCCGGCAAGCTTGAAGAAGAAGAACATGAGGTAAACCTCGATTTACTACTACAAAGTTTACAAAAAGCCCACGAGCCCAGGGCCAAAGAACAAGGCAATACCTTGGAGTTTCAGGTAGATGAGAAAATTCCCGAAGTGGTATATACCGACCAGCTTAAACTTTCGCAAATACTGAACAACCTGATAAGCAATGCCATCAAATTTACCAAAAAAGGGAAAATACAGGTAGAAGCTACCCTCAACCGTAAAAAAGGCAAAAAGCATTGGATAGATTTTTCTGTACGTGATGCCGGGGTGGGCATTCCCGAAGAGAAACAAGCTAAAATCTTTGAAGCCTTCACCCAGGCTGATAACTCTACCGTACGCTCCTACGAGGGTACCGGATTGGGTTTGTCCATCACCAAACTCTTGCTGGAACACATGGGTAGCAAAATTAAAGTGGAGAGTAAACCCGGCGAAGGCTCCCATTTCTATTTTACCCTGCCTGTAAAAGAAGGAAAAGCAACTGCCCCTCCCTCCCCTGAAACATCCCTTTCAGGACAAGCGCAGACCAGGCTAAAGCAAACCAAACTTTTGCTGGTAGAAGATATGGACATCAACCGGAAAATCATCATGCAGTTTTTGAATGATTGGTGGCAACTCCAGCCCGATGAAGCCCGCAATGGGCAGGAAGCCATAGAAAAAGCCAAAAAAAACAAGTATGACCTTATTTTGATGGATGTGCGCATGCCCAAAATGGATGGGTACGAGGCAGCCAAAAAAATCAGAAGTTTGCCCGGTTCGCATTATGCGAAAATTCCTATCATTGCCCTCACAGCAGATACGACTCAGGAGCTTAACAAGCATAAAGAAGCTTCCTATTTTACCGATGTGCTCACCAAGCCTTTTGAGTCGCATCAGCTTCAGGAGAAAATCATCTGTTATGCGTCGCCCACAAAGCAGGGGCCAAAGAAAAAGCCTGCGCCCAGGCAAAAGCAAGCCAAAAACAACAAGGGGACCAACACACATGCGGGAAAAAGGAACGAAAAAAATAACACGGCTTTTGCATTAAACACCCGCAAGCTGGAAAAGTTCCTGGAGAATGACAGAGAGAAAATCAGGGAGTTTTTACAAATGTCTGTAAAAAACATAACAGAATTTCAACAATCATTCGCTACGGCAATGGATGAGCAGGATGCCAAAAAGCTGGATACTTTGCATCACAAGAAAAAAATGCTTGCCGACATGCTGGGTTTGCAACCCCTGGAAAAATTAGTGGAACAAAGCCGCACCTTGGTTCAAAAAAACACTTCCCAAACCCAAATAAATAAAACACAACAAAAAGTAGAAACAATGGTAACCTCCATCTTAAATGCCCTGAAAGCCCGCCTCAATGAAATGGAAAAATAAAAAAACACCCTCCCCGGACGAGCGCAGCGAGTTCCGGGGCCTCTCCCCCGTAACGAAAAAAAGCTCCATAAACCCTTTATACGTAATAGAAGGAGATGCCGGAACCCGCCGGGCGCCGGGCGCTGCGCTCGTCCGGCAAGTCCGGCTTACAACACAATGATCTTCTCCTGATGCCGGTATCCTTTGGCCTGTAAATCAATGAAATAAATACCATTGCTTATATCGCGGGTATCTATTTCCAGTATCCCCTTATCATGGATCACATCCACCTGGTATTTTTTCACTTCATTCCCAAGAACACTGTATAGGCTGATGGTCAAGGCGTGTATATTCGGTAAGTGATAGCTAATCTTAAGCTGTCCGAAGGTAGCAGGATTAGGATATACCAGAAAAGCCTTTCCCTCATCGGGCACCGGTTCGGCTACTCCCAGCAGCATCTTGAATTCTGCATAATCCATTTGTTTTCTATCCGTTGTGATATTGCCCGTTACCTGATGATGGCCCACTTGTAAAAAATGTGTGCCACAAACCGATAAAACGTAATGTCCATCCTTCTCCAAATTATCGGGATGTTCAGGTGCGGAAATGCTATTGCCCATTTTATCGGTTCTGTACAGGGCCAGAATCAGTTCTTCCCCCTTCTTAAAACCTGATGTATACACACGGCACAAAGCCCCGTTGTCGCCCCACACGGTAATTTCAGATTGGGATGCTTCCCCTTGCAAAACCTCGCTCACTCTGAACTTCATGCCGTAATAATAATCGGAAGTTTTAACACCTCGCACGATTAAATCGGGGGGATAATCTGCATCAGTTACCACAGTGATAAAGTCCCGCCCTCCTATGCAACTGCAGGCGTCGGCCACTTGTACAGCGCACATCCAGAAAATAAAAACAGGTAGTATATGCTTCATGGTTTATTCATGGATTTTGTGTATTTCACTTGATTACAAGACACAACAAACCCTCAAATAGTTGGGAAGGTGAACTAAAAAAACATTTTTTCATCCGCTTCCTTCTTGCCAAAGCTCTCCCATTACCTATTTTTGCGATGAGATACAAAGACCGGAGACCGAAGTCATCTTCTCCCGTCTTCGGTCTCCGGTCTTCCGTCTTTTAACTAAAAACAAAAAACTAACAACAATAAACCACTCCCCATGTCCCATTTTTCAACCATCGCCCAGGAGTTGGGTATCCGCGAAGCACAGGTAAGTGCTACCATACAACTTTTAGATGAGGGCGGCACTGTCCCTTTTATTTCCCGTTACCGAAAAGAAATGACCGGCAGCCTGGATGAAGTGCAAATTACCGGTGTTAGGGATCGCATTGTACAACTGCGGGAGCTGGACAAACGCAGGGAAACCATCCTCACGACCATAGAAGAGCAGGGCAAATTGACCGATACCCTTCGCAAGCAAATTGAAGCTGCCGAAACCATGGCCGTGCTGGAAGATTTGTACCTTCCTTACCGCCCCAAACGGCGCACCAAGGCCACCGTGGCCAAAGAAAAAGGACTGGAGCCTTTGGCACAGCGTATTTTTGAGCAGGAAAGCTTTGATGTAACAGCAGAAGCTGAAAAATACATTGATGCTGAAAAGGAAGTAAATTCTGCCGAAGAAGCCTTGCAGGGAGCACGCGATATTATTGCCGAATGGGTGAACGAAGACCAGGAAGTGCGGGCTAAAGTGCGGGAGTTGTTCCAGAAAGCAGGCATCATTGTTTCCAGGGTTATTAAGGGAAAAGAAGAAGAAGGACAGAAATACCGCGACTACTTTGAGTGGGAAGAACCCGTAGCCAAAGTGCCCTCGCACCGCATGCTGGCCATGCGCAGGGGCGAAAAAGAAATGATCCTCTCCCTGGACATAACCCCTCCGGAAGAAGATGCTTTGCAGCTCATGGAAAGTATTGTGATTACGGGTAGTAACGAAGCGAGTGAACATGTACAAACAGCCCTGAAAGACGGGTACAAACGCCTGCTGAAACCTTCTATTGAAACCGACATCCGCCTGGGTTCCAAGAAAAGCGCTGATGAGGAGGCTATTCGGGTATTTGCCGAAAACCTCAGGCAGTTGTTGTTATCCGCCCCATTGGGACAAAAAGCCGTACTGGGCATTGACCCGGGCTTCCGTACCGGTTGTAAAGTGGTTTGCCTTGACAAGCAGGGCAAGTTGTTGTACCACGATGCCATTTTCCCGAATGAGCCCCAAAAAAGGCAGGCAGAAGCCGGCTCCATCATCATGGCATTGTGCGAAAAATATGGCATTGAAGCCATCGCCATTGGCAACGGAACCGCCAGCCGGGAAACTGAAAGTTTTGTCAAAAGCCTGGGTTTGCCCTCTTCTATTACCGTGGTAGTGGTGAGTGAAAGCGGGGCTTCGGTATACTCAGCCTCCGAGGTTGCCCGTGATGAGTTTCCCGACAAAGATGTAACTGTGCGGGGCGCCGTTTCTATTGGTCGCCGCCTGATGGATCCCCTGGCCGAACTGGTAAAGATTGACCCGAAATCCATAGGCGTGGGGCAGTACCAGCACGATGTAGACCAAAATGCCCTGAAACACAGCCTGGACGACACTGTGATGAGTTGTGTAAATAAAGTAGGCGTTGAGTTGAATACAGCGAGCAAACAATTATTAACCTACGTATCGGGATTAGGCCCGGCCCTGGCCAAAAGTATTGTAGATTACCGGAATGAAAAAGGGGCTTTTTCTGACAGGAACAGCCTGAAAAATGTGCCCCGCCTGGGCGATAAAGCTTTTGAACAGGCTGCCGGGTTCTTACGCATTGGTGATGCCAAAAATATCCTGGACAGCAGTGCCGTACACCCCGAACGGTACGATACCGTGCAGCAAATGGCAAAAGACCTGGGCTGTACGGTAGAAGACCTGGTGCGGGATGCCAACCTGCGCAAGCAAATTGACCTGAAAAAATATGTAACCGATGAAGTGGGCCTGCCTACCCTTACCGATATTCTGGAAGAACTATCCAAACCCGGGCGTGACCCCCGCGAGAAGTTCGAAGCATTCCAGTTTATGGAAGGAGTGAACGAAATGAAAGATTTACAGACAGGCATGAAGCTGCCGGGAATTGTGACCAATATTACGAACTTCGGTGCTTTTGTAGACATTGGTGTGCATCAGGATGGGTTGGTACACGTCAGCCATTTATCAGACCGCTTTGTGAGCGACCCGGCCACCGTAGTGAAAGTTCACCAACAGGTGCAGGTAACCGTAATGGATGTGGATATTCCCCGCAAGCGCATCAGTTTGTCTATGAAAAGCGACCCATTTGCAGAAGCACCCCAGAAAAAAACTGAAAGAAAGCCTCCCAAAAAACAAGGGAATTATAAGAAAAAACAATCAGGCCAGCGCAAATCTTCACAAACACCTGAAGGTGACCTGCAAACAAAGCTGAATATGCTGAAAAATAAGTTTGGGAAAGGGTGATGTCAATGCACAATTAGCAATATGCAATTAACAATAGAAGACTTCCGAGATTTTGAAAATTTCGGAAGTCTTCTGTCTGAATGGGTTATATTTAGAAACGCTCTGTTTCTGAAAAGAAAAAGGCGCTTTCCTGTGCGGCCGTATCATCGGCATCGGAGCCGTGGATGGCATTGGCTTCAATGTTTGTGGCAAACAAATTCCGGATGGTTCCTTCTTCGGCTTTGGCCGGATCGGTAGCGCCAATGAGGTTGCGGAAGTCGGCAACGGCATTGTCTTTTTCCAAAACCATGGGATAAATAGGGCCGGATGACATATACGCACATAAATCCTGGTAAAAAGGCCTTTCTTTATGCACCGCGTAAAATTCCCCGGCACGTTCGGGTGTAAGCTTTGTCTTCTTTAGGGCTACAATCCTGAAACCAGCCTCTTCAATCATTTTTAAAATAGCCCCGGTGTTCCCGGCTTCTACAGCATCGGGCTTAATCATACTAAATGTGATAGTTCCTGCCATTGTCAAGCGTAAATTTTACTTTTATGAGAATTTAATTGAACTAAAAATATCTTGCCGCAAAGCTAATGATTATTCCACACTAATTGACTGATAAGTTTTAAAATACCATAGCCTATACAAAACAACACCCGATTTTTGTTGTAGTAACACAATAACTTCATATATATTTGCCCATATTTAACCCTTCAACCCGAAACAAAAATGCAGATACGCACCTTATCTATTCTATTATTTTTTTCGCTCCTTTTTTTTGCTTGCAAGGAAGAGGACAACGGTATTGACATTCCTACAGACGGTGGCGAAATTTCTGCAAAAATTAATGGGAAGGAATTTTCTACAAGTGGCATATTGGTTACCGCTGAATATAACATACAAAATGAAACGATCCATTCACTGGCCATTGGTGGTGCAAAGCTTCCTGTGAATGGCGTTACAGAAGCCATTGCCCTGGCTATTGTTTCCACAGATGCAAGCGGCATCAATGTTGGCGATACCTACACGGCTACAAGTACTACCAAAATTGCCGGCGCTGAATATGTATTCGACGATAATACAACGGATATCAAGGCACTTTCAAATAATACTGAGGTGGTTACCATCACCATTACTGATATAGATTTTGATAAAAAGCTGGTATCAGGCACTTTCTCTTTTGACGGCACCGACGACGATGATCCCAATACCATTTATGAAGTAAGAGACGGAATATTCAAAGATATTTCTTTTTCATAAAGGTATAAATTTCTGAAGCTGATTCATTTGTTTTCTCTTCCTGCACAAAGTGTCCACACGCATACTCCCTGATTTCCGCATGTGGTAACCTCGTTTTCCATTTATCAAGAAACTTAGGAGTGATAAACGCATCTTGCATTCCCCACATAATTAACCAGGGTTTATCTTCCAGTTTGTACAGCTGCTGCCATTGCATTTCATACCAGTCAGAAGCACCAACCAGTGCTTTGGCTATATTTAACAATGGCTTTCTGGCATTCTTGTCAGGAAACGGTTTGATATAATGCCTGTGTGCTGTTTTTGATAAATGCTTTTTATGGGCGAAGCCTTTTTTAAGCAAAACTCTGGGAGAAAAATTCATATACAGGTAAAGAAATTTACCAATCCGGTTATTGATGATTTTGTCAATTTTCTGAGCTTCCGGGTCATCTTTTGTTGCCCATAGCCAGGTGTTCATCAAAACTATTCTTTTGACCCTTTCATGATGCGAAATACCGGTAGCCAAGCCTATGGGCCCGCCAAAATCATGAACGACCAGGGTAACATCCTGTAAGTTCAGTTTAATAATAAACTCGCTTAAGTTTTTTGCATGCTCCTGGGGTTTTCCTGAAAACGTCTCGGGCTTGTCTGAAAGGCCAAAACCCAGATGGTCAATGGCAATACAGCGGTAATTAACAGCCAACTTCCTGACAATATCCCGGTATAAGAATGACCATGTTGGTGTACCATGAACAAATAAGATAATTTCTCCAATACCTTCATCTATATAGTGCATATTACCAGCTTCAAGCTGAATGAACCTGCTTTCAAAAGGATACAAAGAACTATCGATCCAGCTTTGTGCATTACTACCTGCGTTCATAATATTTAGGATTTACAATGATGAATATTTGTTTTACATTGAATGATTGAAACAAAGTTCATCTATCTTATCCTATTGAGTCTTGGTATAAACCAACATTTCAAATTTGTACGCTGTTCATCAGTTTACTAAAATTGGTTGAATCCATCCGCAGGTAGGAGGCGATATCTTTTTGTGAAACCATGTGGAGTAAATGCGGACTTCTTTTTACGAACGTTTTGAAACGTGTTTCTATATCAAAGGCCATTAGCTCATGTTGCCGTTGTATCACGCCCATCAAAAAGAACTCCGTTGTTTTGCGAAACAGCGTTTCAATTTCCCTGAACTCCTTCATTAATTGCTGGTGCTTTTCATAAGAAAGCCGCAGGAATTTACTGTCGGTAATGGTTTCCAGAAAGTATTTTGAGGGAGTTTGGGTGAAAAATGATTCGGGTATGCCACTGAATGAGGGCGCATAGGCGAAAGCGATTATATGCTGCTTGCCTTCATTGAGGTAATATGATTTTTGAATGCCCTCAATCACATAGTAGATGAATCGTTCTGTTTCTCCCGGTGCTGTCATTACGGTTTTTTTGGGTACAGTATGCACTTTCCAATGTGCAATGTACGCATCCAGAATTTCATCTTTTACTTTATGTATTTCAGACAAATATGCTTTCATCATATAAAGCAGAACGTTAAATACAACCTCCGGTTCGGGCTTTTTCTATGATTTTCAGCAGTTTAAACCCACCTTTTTGCAGTTTGAAAAAATTTCGTTATTATCATGGGCAGTTAGTCATAAGCACCCCTATACCATGAAAACAATAGTATACATTCTCTTCATTTTACTGATAAGTAAGGCAATGTATGCCCAACATATCATGGCTGCCGACAGCACTGAAATTGCAGAAAAAATTAACGAGTGGAACAAGGCCTGGAAAATTAAAGACCCTGCCCTGGCCAGCAAGTGGTACGCTGCACAAGCCGACTTTACCAATGCTTTTGGCTTCAATATGGTGGGGCAGGCAGCCATAGAAGCATACCTTACAGAAGTATTTGGTTTTGACTTTGTGATGGCAGGCAATACCGAACAAACCTCTATCAAACTGAAAAAAATTTCGGACGATGCGATATTGGCGATTACCACTGTGGAGCGAAAAGGACAAAAAATATCAGACAACAAAACTTTAGGAACCAGAAATACCACCCATTACCGTTTGTTCGAGAAAGACGGGCAATGGTATATTACCGCACATTTAATTTCAGATGCAAGGAACACAGAATCAGAAAAACATTAAACTGTTTGGTTATGAACGGAAAATCTGAAAAAGCGCCTGAATGAAAAATGAGTTCATTACACAAAAACCCCAAGACACTTTTTTATCTACTCTGGTAGATTCTTATTTCTATATTGATATTCCGGTTGATACCTTATCAGAAACTCAGGAATATGTAATGCCTTTTCCAAGAATAACTTTTGGGTACTTTTTCAATCATCCCTTCATGGTTACAAACCATGATTTGGAGGAATGTGAAACAGTAGATATGGCTATTTCCAGAATATCAACCCATAAAATAACGGTGTTTCCACTCACAGACAGGATCAAAATTATCGGGGCCCATGCCAAGCCCTATATCCTGGCTTATTTAACCGAAGTGCCTATTGGAAAGCTTCCCTGGCTGATCAATACGGTAGACTTATTTGGTGCAACAGCCCAATCTTTTCGGGAAAATATCTTGCAATGCCATCAGCCTGAGGAAATGTTTGCACAGGTAGAGCAGGTATTCCTGAATACCCTTCTCAACCGTAACCTCCAAACCGTAACCAAGGCTGTAGACCTGATTGAAAAGTATGAGGGAAATATTAAACTCGCTGAAGTAGCAGATCATTTGAGCGTGACAGACCGCACCCTCAGAAGCCAGTTTCATAAACACATTGGTTGTGCACCAAAAGATTTCATGCAACTGGTACAATTGAAGAACTCTGTCCGTCAAATGAATTTTACGGATGATTCTTTAACAAACATCACGTATGACAATCGGTATTTTGATCAGGCCCACTTTATAAAAACTTTTAAAAACATCACGGGAAAGCCACCAAAAGAAATCAGGAAGCAAATGCCAAACTTCCGGTTTTTACAATTTTAAGTCTGTTTCATCTTTGAAATTTGCACCATACCAAATTCAAAAAGATGAAACGCAACATTATTATTAAAACACACCTGATAGCAACCGCTATTGCCATAATAACCATCAGTACTTTTTTTATTTCATCACTTATTGCAGAGTTAGGTGGCAGTGTGGAGCATATCAAATCTGTAAAAAAAGGTATTCTTTATGCGCTTCCCTTGATGGTAATTACCATGCCTATGCTGGCCATCACCGGCAACAAACTAGCTGGAAACACTAAAAACCCAAAAGTGATGGAGAAGCAACGAAGGATGAAGTTTATCATGATAAATGGCATAGTCCTCATTTTCCTTGCTCTTTTTCTCTATTACCAATCACATTACCAGGCTGTTGACAGCATATTTTTGATTGCCCAGGTTGCTGAGTTCGTATTTGGCCTGATAAACCTCACATTGATTGGGCTAAACCTGATAGCCGGGTTGAAGCTTTCGGGGCGTATAAGAAGGCCTATATATACCCCCTTCTGGCGCGGAAATTAGTTCCTCGCCTTCAACACCACAAATTAATATTCCAAACCAACGTTAAATAACCATTAATTTCTTCAGAAAATAGAATCAATAAGGCACTTTCTCCTCATCATCTTCCCAGGCTTTAAATACTTTCAGTCCGGCTTCCCGCTGGGTTTGGCTACTTTTGATACTTTGTTCATGCAAAGGGAGGGGCACTTGTTGGTAAATCCACTCGTCATCAAACCCCGCGTCAGCCGCATCTTTCCGGGTACAGGCGTACACCAGGCGGTCAATCCGGGCCCAGTAGATGGCCGAAAGGCACATGGGGCATGGTTCGCAGGAAGTGTACAACGTACATCCGTTGAGTTGGAATGTACCCAAATGTTGGCAGGCTTCCCGAATGGCTACCACTTCGGCATGGGCGGTGGGGTCGTGGGTTGTGGTTACTGTATTTGTTCCTTTTCCGATGATTTTCCCTTCTTTTACCACCACCGAACCAAACGGCCCGCCTGAATGATTATGCACATTTTGCATGGCCTGTTCAATGGCTGCCTGCATAAATTCCTTATCTTGTGTATTCATCACCATTTTTTTTAATCTTTGAACAGTTTTTGTTAATGGTTGAGGGTATGTATTTTTTATTTTTGAACTTCCCGGCCTTGTGCCGGGATCTCCTCATTTTAAACGTAATAAACGTATGCCGAAACTACAGTTTCGGCGTACATCCGGCAAAGGTTGCTTTTTATTCCTGCTTTCTATCACTGTTTTTATCTTCCACCACCTTTGCCCAACCCAAAAAAGACTCAGTAGATACCCGAAAATTAAACAATTTTCTGCTTATTTCGGGGGTGGCTTATGGGGCTACTTTGTTTAGCCTGAGTGAAGTTTGGTACAAAAATCAGGAAAACCAACCCTTTCAGTTCTTTGACGACAGCCACGAATGGCAACAAATGGACAAGGCCGGGCATTTCTATTCCGCCTTTCACATCAGTCAGGTAAGCCATAACTTCCTACACAATGCAGGGGTTGCTGATAAAAAAAGTGCCATTTACGGCAGCATCATCGGTGCAGCCCTTCTAATTCCGGTTGAAATATTTGACGGGTTTTCTGACGCTTACGGCGCTTCCTGGTCAGATTTGGCTGCTAACACACTGGGAGCTTCTTTCTTTCTGGGGCAAAAACTGTTATGGAAAGAAGTGCGCATTCACCCGAAGTTTTCATTTCATCAAACCCAACTGTCTCCTTTGCGCCCCGGTACGCTGGGCAATGGCCTGCATGAAGAATTTATTAAGGATTATAACGGACAAACCTACTGGCTTTCGTTTGATTTGTATGATTTTATTTCCGCTGCAAAGCCTGATAGCAAATTTCCCAAGTGGTTAAACCTTGCCGTTGGGTATGGGGCTGAAAACATGTTGTATGCCCGCCATTTCCAAAACCAGGAAGCAGGACAAACACCTTACCGGCAGTTTTACCTCTCCCTTGATTTTGATTTGAGTCACTACCGCCTCCCCCCTACCCGTTTCACCAATAAAATCTTAAACGGTGCGCTTTACGTAGTCAATATGATACACCTGCCTGCTCCTGCCCTGTCGTACGACAAACAAAATAAATGGAAATGGCATTGGATGTATTTTTAATATCAGTAGCTAACCCGGACTTCGGGCTTCCCAGCCCGAAAAAAATAATAACTTTGATTAAAAATAAACAACAATCATGAACATTGGCGATAAAGTAAGGTTTTTAAAAGGCAGCGAAGAAGGGATTATCACCCGCTTTCTGGAAGGGAATATGATGGAAGTAGAAATAGAAGATGGCTTCCAGATTCCGGTCATGCGCAATGAAGTTGTGGTGATTTCGCAGGATGAACAAAAGTACTTTCAGAAAAAAGAAAGCTCTACTACAGCTTACCAGCCCAAACCTGCTGCCCCGAGCATACAAAAACCGAAACCTGTTGCATCTATTCCTGTTGCCTCCCAGGGTATTTTCCTGGCATTTACCGAAATCAACGACCGCCAACTGGCACTGTACCTTATCAACAATACCGACTTTCACCTTCCGTTTACTGTAGGCGAAGAAGTTGACTTGGAGTTCCGAGGTATTGCCTGTGGCATGCTGAACAGCAAAAATTCTATCAAAATCAAAGAAGTATCGGTGCAGGATTTTGAAAACTGGCCTTCTCTGGTGTTGCAAATACTTTTTCACCGGGACGGATATTTCAAAATGCGGGAGCCGCTCATCCGCAAGCTGAAGTTTAAAGCCGCAACATTCTTTAAGAATAAAAAAACCGCACCCATCATTAACAAACAGGCGTATCTGTACCAGGTAGATGGCAAAGATGCCCCCGTACAGAGCAGCACCATTGACGTTGCCCAACTGAAAGAAAGCATGTTTGAAAGCAAAACCGATGCTGAAAAGCCCAAATATGTACGTCCTCCCCGGCAGGTTGACCTGCACATAGAGCAGCTTACCAAAAACTATGACACCATGAATAACCATGAAATGCTGGAGCTACAACTCAAAGTTTTTGAAGAAAACCTGGACCGCGCCATCGCTTCCGGTATGGACGAAATCACTTTTATCCACGGTATCGGCAGCGGTGCCTTGCGCAATGCCATTCACAAAAAACTCTCTAAGGTGAAAAATATACAGTATTTCAAAGATGCCATGCGCGAAAAATTTGGGTACGGTGCCACACTTGTAAGAATAAAATAGCGTTATGGGTTAGAAGCTGGAAATTGGAAGTTAGAGGTTCGAGGTTAGAAGCTAGAGGAATTATCTAACCTCTAGCTTCCAGCTTCTAACTTCCAATACAAAAACAATAAAAAAATATATGCGAATACGTCCGTACTGCACGTTGCTGTTACTTTTATCTTTCTGTTTACTACCGGAATACGCAGGGGCACAAAACCGTAACACTACCACCGTTACCACCTACTACGACTCGGCCCAAAACTTTATTAAAGAAAAGTATTTCATTTTGGGCAACGACAGCTCCCGCATTGACGGGGATTATACCAAATATCATTTTGATGGAAGCATCGCCGCCAAAGGCATTTTTGAAGACGGCACGCGCATGGGCACTTTTGAAGAATATTACCCCGATGGCGCATTGCAACGCACCATTCCTTATAAAGAAAACCTGAAAAATGGTGAAGTAATAGTGTATGACCAGGATGGCTCTGTGCTCCAGGCCGGCTCTTTCAAAGATGATACCCTGGATGGGGAATTGATTTTGTATTATCCGAATGGAAAGATAAGAAGCAAAACCATATTTGCCAATGGAAAGCCCGATGGCCCCATTACCACGTACTATACCAACGGAAATATCAGTGAAGTGGTGAACTACCAAAACGGCCAGCAACACGGTAAAGTAGAGCGCTACTATGAAGACGGCACATTGAAAAATGTATCGCACTACAATCGGGGCGTGCTGGAAGGCAAGGTGATTGCTTATTACCCCAACGGGCAGGTATCAGACAGTACCCACTTTAAGAATGGGCAAAAACAGGGCGATTTCACTTCTTTTACCGCATCAGGTAAACTTTTGGCAGAAGGATATTATGAAAATGGCTTTTTGGAAGGGGAATTTAAAGAGCACTACGAAAACGGACAGGTAAAACACCTCCGCCATTACCGGGAAGGAAAGCCTGTTGGTGAAAATAACACTTATTTTGAGGATGGAGCCTTGCAACATTCAGTAACATACAATGAAACAGGCAGAACAGAAAAAGCCTTTTACCCGAACGGACAAGAGAAATTCACCAAACAGTTTACAGAAAAGGAGCCTGCCGGCACCTGGAAGTTTTATTGGAAAAACGGACAATTAAAGCAGGAAACCCCCTACCAGGCCGGAGAAATACACGGAATGCAAACCACTTATTACGAAAACGGACAAACGGAAACCCAGCAAGCATACAAAAATGCCCGCAAAACAGGTACCGCCTACACCTATTATCCTTCCGGACAAACAAAAACCGAAACCAAATATTACTACAACGTGCAGCAAGGCCCGCATACAGCATACTATGAAGATGGCACCACAAAAGTTTCGGGCGAGTACAGTGGCGGAAAGAAAACTGGTGTGTGGAAGCATTATGATAATGTGGGCAACCTGACAGAAGAAATTACCTACAAAGATGGTGAAGTAGCTAAGCAGTGAAAACTTAGAGGTTAGAGATTAGAAGTTAGAAGCTAGAAAAAAATCTAACTTCTAGCTTCTAACTTCCAGCATCTACATTCTACCCACCACATAAGTTTTCTCAGGCACTTGCAATTCACCCATCAGATGGTGTAACTTTGTTTGTTAATGAAACAGGCAATTAAAGCAACTCAATACCAATTTCCGGGACAAACGGGTTTTTATCAGGGCAAAGTGCGTGATGTCTACTATTTTGATAATAAAATAGCCGTAGTAGCCACCGACCGCATTTCAGCCTTTGATGTAATCCTGCCCAAGCCCATTCCCTGCAAAGGACAGGTGCTTAACCAGATTGCCTTTGAGTTTCTGCAAGCCACCAAAGATATTGTACCCAACTGGGTTATTTCATCGCCCGGTCCTAATGTTACGATTGGCAAAAAATGCAAACCATACCCGGTAGAAATGGTAATAAGGGGTTACCTCGCAGGCCATGCCTGGAGGGAATACCGGGATGGAAAACGTACACTTTGTGGTGTACCCTTACCCGAAGGCCTGAAAGAAAACGACCGCCTGCCCGAGCCCATCATTACCCCGGCTACCAAAGCTGAAGAAGGACATGACGAGGACATTTCGCGGGAAGAAATTATCGCCCAGAACTTGGTAAGTGCTTCAGATTATGCCATATTGGAAAAATATACCCGGCAGTTGTTTGATTTCGGTACGCAAATGGCCAAAGAAAAGGGGTTAATCCTGGTGGATACCAAGTATGAATTTGGCAAACACGAAGATAACATTTACCTGATTGACGAGGTGCATACCCCCGATTCTTCCCGATATTTTTATGCCGACGGCTACGAAGAACGACAGGAAGCGGGCGAAACACAAAAGCAGCTGTCCAAAGAGTTTGTGCGGCAGTGGCTTATTGCGAAAGGGTTTCAGGGAAAAAAAGGGCAGCAAATGCCCGAAATGGACGAAGAAATGGTGCAAACCGTCACCAACCGATACATAGAACTCTATGAAAAATTAACGGGAAAAGCTTTCATGCCTTTTGCCGAGGAAAATATTGAAGACCGTATTTACCAAAACATAAAGGCACAACTTTAGTTTATTTTAACATTACCATACTTGAAAAATGAAATATACAGTAGATAAAAAAGAACATTATTGCCTGATAAAGCTGGATGATGAAAAGTTAGATGCAACCTTGTCTCCAGCCCTGAAGTCTGAACTGATAACCCGCCATGCCGAAGGGGTTAAAAATCTCATTTTAGACATGACAGATGTGAAATATACCGATTCATCGGGCCTGAGTGCTTTGCTCATTGGCAACCGTATCTTCAGCGAAGATGGGGGAATTTTTATACTGGCAGGGGTTACCGACCATGTGATGAAGCTGGTGAAGATTTCGCAACTGGATAATGTACTAACCATTCTACCCACTGTAGAAGAAGCCGTTGACGCGGTATTTCTCAATGAAATTGGCAGGGACCTGGACGATACAGAAGAAGAAAACGGAGCTGAGTAGCCTTGGATTTCCGACTGAAAATACTCGGATCTAATTCTGCTACTCCTGCTTATGGGCGCCATCAAACCAGTCAATTGCTTACGATTGACAAATACCATTTTCTGGTAGATTGCGGAGAAGGCACGCAAATGCAGTTGGTGAAATTCAAGGCCAAACCCGGTAAAATTTCACATAT
The DNA here is from genome assembly GCA_965230065.1 of Cyclobacteriaceae bacterium. Classification (GTDB taxonomy): domain Bacteria; phylum Bacteroidota; class Bacteroidia; order Cytophagales; family Cyclobacteriaceae. The sequence continues at coordinate 7,299,830 of OZ245942.1, forward strand.
TTTTATCAGCCACCTGCATGGCGACCACTTCTTTGGTTTGATGGGGCTGCTTACTTCTTTCAGTTTGAACGGAAGAGTGCACGACTTACATGTGTTTGGCCCACCAGGACTGGCCGAACTGATTACCGTACACCTGAAACTCTCAAAAACTGTTTTTTCATACAAACTCCATTTTACACCCGTAGAGGAAACCGGCATAATTCTATATGAGAATGATCTCCTAAGGGTGAGCACCCTGCCTTTGGATCACAAAACCCCTTGCTTTGGGTTTTTATTTCAGGAAAAGCCCAAACCTTACCGCATTGATAAAGTAAAATTAGCAATGATAGGCCCTGAAAACCTCAGTATTCAGGATATGCACGACCTCAAGGCAGGAAAAGATTTACTGGACAGTAACGGGCAGTTGCGCTATAAAAACGCAGACCTTACCCTCCCGCCCAAAAAAAGCCGTGCTTATGCCTACTGCTCTGATACACGGTATAATGTACAACTGGCCGAATGGGTGCAAAACGTAGATTTGCTCTACCACGAAGCTACTTTCCTGAAAGATAAGGCTGATGAAGCAACGGCACGCTACCATAGCACTGCCGAACAGGCAGGCACGCTGGCAGGAAAATCCCGGGCAAAACACCTGCTGATTGGACATTATTCAAGCCGGTACAAAGACCTTTCACCCTTTTTAGAAGAAGCGCAATCTGTTTTTCCCCAAACGTCCCTGGCCATAGAAGGGGAAGACTACCTCATCCCTGAATAAGCATGCAAGCCATTGAAGAAAATACCACCGTCAAAAATAAAAAGACCCGGATTTTTGTAGTCCTGAGCGGGATTTTCCTCACCAATGCCCTGCTGGCCGAAATGATTGGCGTAAAAATATTTTCTGCCGAAGCCACCCTCGGGCTACCTCCTGCCCAAATTCCGCTGCTGGGCGATTCTGTGCTGGATTTTAACCTTACAGCAGGGGTTGTGATTTGGCCGGTAGTATTCATAACGACCGACATCATCAACGAATATTTTGGCAAAAAAGGCGTACGGCAAATCAGTTTCCTCACCGCCGGCCTTATAGCCTATGCCTTTGTGGCTATTTACCTGGTAACCAAGCTCCCCCCGGCCCAATTCTGGCTGGAAGTAAATGCCGAAGACAGTGCGGGAAATCCTTTCAATATTAATTATGCTTTCCAAACCATTTTCCGGCAAGGGTTGGGCATCATCATCGGTTCACTCACCGCCTTCCTGATTGGGCAGTTGCTGGATGTATTTGTATTCCAACGCCTCCGAAGGATTACCGGAAGCCGCCACATCTGGCTGCGAGCTACCGGCTCTACATTGGTATCACAACTTATAGATAGTTTTGTGGTGCTTTTCATCGCTTTTTATGTTTTTGGCAACTGGAATATGGAGCAAATTCTTTCAGTAGGCATCGTCAATTACATCTACAAATTTGTGATAGCTATTTTGATTACCCCTACCCTATACCTTGCACATTACCTTATTGATCGTTATCTTGGCGATGAACTGGCACAACAAATGATGCACGAAGCCAGTCAGGACACTTCATTTCTTTAATCCGGGCCTCCTTATTGCCACCATTCCGTCCGGGAAATTTCAATAGGTTTTATTGACTTAGCACAAGTATTTTCATTAAACCATAAATCTCATAACCATGAACAACAAACCAACCTTCTTAAAATTGATTTTCCTTGCATGTGCCTTGTTCATCTTTATGCCATTGCACGCCAATGAAGGAGATAAAGAAGCCAAAACTGAAAAGCTACGTACCAAAGAGGAATTTAAAGCCGCATACGAAGATTTGCTCCAACGCAGGGATGCACTAAAAGAAGCCAAAAAGAGTGCCGCTACCCGGGAAGAAAAACAGCAACTAAAAGAAGATATTAAAGACATAAAAAAAGAGGCGAAAGCTCTTAAACAACAAGCCATCGGAGGCGGTATTTATATAGGGGCGGGTGCACTTATAATTATTTTATTACTCATTCTTTTGTTATAAACCTTATCTTTTTACGGCTTTCTCAGGAAGTTGAGTTGCTAATACGCCGCATGTTGTCACATATCACTGCTGTGGCAATGGCTACATTTAGCGACTCTGCTCCTCCGTATTGAGGTATACTTACTTTTTGAGATAAAAAAGGCATCAATACCTTATCAACGCCCCTCGACTCATTTCCTAATAACAGGATTCCTTCTTTGGGAAAAGAGACGCTATGGATATTATCGCCTTCTAAAACAGCTCCGTATACCGGCACACTATGTTGCTGAAAAAAATAGCCCAAATCAGTGTAATAAAGCCTTACGCGGGTGAATGAGCCCATACTGGCACTAATCACTTTCGGGTTATACAATTCGGCTGTCTCCGGTGAGCAAATGATTTTCCGGATGCCATACCAATCGGCGATCCTGATGATGGTGCCCAGGTTACCAGGGTCGCGCACATCGTCCAGGGCGAGGACAAATTCATTTTCTACCCCCAGGGGCGTGTTATCAGGAGAATTGACAACTGCCAGGGCAGCATTATTTGTTTGTAAAGTTCCTATTTCTTCCAGGGTTTGTTCGCTTACCACTTCCACCTGGTTTTCTTTCAACTTTTTGCTTACTAAATAGTTATGCAAGTTGAGAAAATCTTCGGTGACAAAAAGCGTTTCGATGAGAAATGAAGATTGCAAAATTTCTTGTACACTTTTTGCCCCTTCCACCAAAAACAAGCCGTTTTTTCTGCGGTACTTTTTGTGGTGCAGGGATTTAACTAACTTTGCCGTCTTTTTAGATATCATTGGTATATTGGAATTGGACGAATATACTTTTTTTTCAATAAAACGAAACTGTTGTTCCTCATTTTCAGCATATTACGAAAACACTGCCTAACCTGGCTTTCCGGCACTTTGCCCATGACTGTGATAGTGATGGGGATATTGTTATCGGGCTGCCTGGGCACGCAATATCTGAAAGATGATGAGTATCTCCTATACCGTCAAAAAATAAAAGGGGAAGAGCAGCTCAAAGAAGAAGAACTGAGTGCTTTTTTCAGGCAGGAACCCAACCGCCGCCTGCCCATTATCCACATTGCCCCTTATGTGGGTTTTTACCAATATGGCCTGCAGCGATTTGATACAGCCAAAATCAACCGGAAAATTGAAAAAATAAGGCAAAAATACGACAGGAAAATTGAGCTGCACGAAGGGCAGGAAAAAAAGGTGTCAAAGTTACTGGATAAAAAGGAGAGAAAAATTGCCAAAATTAACCGTAAACTGGAAGAAGGCAACCTCTGGATGCGGTGGGGCGAGCCCCTGGCCATTTATGATGATGACCTGGCCAAAGCCTCACAAGACCAGTTGAGCCAGTTTTTACATACCAAAGGTTTTTTCCACGGCAATGTTGTGTATGATACAACTATTAGCAATAAACTATTAACTGTTACCTATCACATTCACGAAGGAAAGCCGTACACCATAGATACCCTTTCTTATGTAAGCACCGATTCGGCCCTGCTCCGGCTAGTAAAAGCACAGGCCGATGAAAGCCTGATACAAGTGGGGAACAATTACGACCAGGACGTCCTCACCGCCGAGCGCATCCGGATTGATGAACTGCTCAAAAATAATGGGTATTTCAATTTCAGCCGGCAGTATATCAACATGCGGATAGACAGCACCCTGGGTAACCGCCAGGTAGGCATCAAAACCATCATCAGCACGCCCGACGGCCGGAATGCGCATAAAGTTTTTGAGGTAGACTCCGTTATTTTTACAGCGGATACCGACATACCGGGCATGAGCGGCAAACGACAATCTACTGTATTTGATTCGGTTACGTACCGGTATTATGAAAAAAAGTACTCCCGCCGTATCTTGAATAAAAGGCTTTTTATCCGCCCCAATACCTTGTATAGCAAACAAAGCACCCTGGAAACCCAACGCCAGCTTTCTAACCTTGACATATTCAAATTCATCAATGTGAATTATGATACCACGGGCGGTAAAATGATGGCCAATATATATACCAGTCCGCTCAAAAAGTTTCAAACATCCACCGAGGCAGGGCTGAACGTGAGCCAGGTAGGGCAAATCATTCCCGGCCCGTTTGTGAACTTATCATTGAAAGTAAGAAACCCTTTCGGAGGATTGGAAATACTGGAATTGAGCGGGCGTGCCGGGATAGAGGGTGTTCCCTCAGCCACCGAGCAAGGCAATGCATTCAAAAGCCGGGAACTGAGCGGTAACCTTTCCCTCACCTTCCCCGATTTCATTTTCCCCTTCAGCCGCAACCTGAAAGTGGGGGATATGAACCCCAAAACCACGGTACAAACCGGTTATAATTTTGTAAACCGGGTAGATTATGAACGGGCCAATTTCAAAACATCCCTGTCATATAACTGGCAAAGGATCAGGAAGGCCAACTATACTTTTACCCCTCTTGATATCAATGTTATCGATTCTAAGATACAAACACAGACTTTTCAGGATTTGCTGGATTCATTGAAACAAATTGGCAATTTGATTCTGCCCCGCGCTTTTGAGCCTTCTTTTGTAACCAGTTCTATTTTTACGGTTACTTATAATTTCAATAACTATGGCCTTAGTGAAGAAAAGGCTTCCTTTTTAAGGTTATATGTGGAAAACGGAGGGTTGTTATTGAACTTTGCAGGAACAGACATACTTGACTCCCTCAACCTGGCCCACTTCAAATTTGTAAAGCTTAACACCGATTTCAGGCAATACGTGCCTATGTCCAAAACCAGTATGTTTGCCTACCGCTTCAACCTGGGTGCTGCTTTTCCTTATGGAGGCACCGTGGGCCTGCCCTACGAAAAATTCTTTTTTGCTGGTGGCAGTAACAGCATTCGTGCCTGGCCAGCCCGAAGGCTTGGCCCCGGTTCGCATGCACCACCCAATGTTGACAGTGAAGGATATTTTGACTATCAGGTAGAACAGCCCGGAGAAATATTGCTGGAAACCAGCATTGAGTTTAGGCAACATCTTTTTGGTTATTTACACTCGGCCCTGTTTGTAGATGCAGGCAATATATGGCTGATAGAACCAGATCCCGCCCGCCCCGGAGGCAACTTTGCATTGGATCGCTTTTACAAAGAAATCGCGCTGGGTACCGGAGTAGGCCTCAGGTTTGACTTCTCATACCTCATTGCCCGCTTTGATTTTGGCCTAAAATTGTATGACCCGGCCCGTGATGAGGGACAACGGTGGATAGGACAGGAATTTACCTTAGGAGAAGAGTTGCAGCACTTTACCTTCAACTTGGGGATTGGATATCCTTTTTAAATGGAAAAGTGGAACGATGGAATATTGGGAAATCGGATTATAATCCTTCCCAATTTTCTAACATTTCATAATTCCAATGCGAATTCTTCTAAAGTAAAATTTTCACTTTCATAAAATATATTTCCTCCCTTTCCGTCCATCATAGCAAATGGACACGACAGTTACCACAAATATGGCCCGCCAACAAAATGATGCAATTGAAAAAACGGTGCTTCAGGAACGAAGCCGTTTGCTCAACTTTATTCGCAAACGGGTAGCCGATGACGAAGAGGCCGAAGATATTCTGCAAGATGTATTCTTTCAGTTTGTAGAAGCCTACCGGGCCATTGAGTCTATTGAAAGAGTTACTTCCTGGCTTTTTGCCGTTGCACGCAACAAGATCATTGACCGTTACCGGAAAAAGAAACCCGAACCGCTGCGCCGTAACTTAGGGCAGCGCCACCGGGATGAAGAACAACTGATGCTGGAAGACATTTTGCCCGACCTCACCCACCACCAGGACGATGAACTGATGCGGTCGGTAATTTTAAATGCCATCGAAGAAGCCCTGGCGGAGTTGCCCGAAGCCCAGAGGCAGGTCTTTATCTGGCATGAGTTTGAGGATAAAAGCTTTAAAGAAATAGCAACCCTTACCGGAGACCCGGTAAATACTTTGCTCTCGCGCAAGCGGTATGCCATACTGCACCTGCGGGAACGCCTGCAGAATTTGTATAACGAATTGTAAAATAAGAAACGATAAAATTTTAAGCAGATGAAAAAGTTTTGGATATTAAAAGTAGTGATGATAGCCATTGTAGCTGTTTTTGCCTTTAGCCTGGCGGTAATGCTGTTGTGGAACTGGCTTGTTCCTGAATTGTTCGGCGGGCCGATAATCACCTTTTGGCAGGCATTAGGACTGCTGGTACTTTCTAAAATACTGTTTTCAGGCTTTGGCAGGAAAGGCCCTTCCGGAGGGTATGGCTCCCGAAAACCTTTCTGGAGAAAACGGTTTGAAGAAAAATGGGAAAAGATGACTCCCGAGGAAAGAGAAAAGTTCAAAGCCCGATTTAAGCACCGCTGTGGAAGCTGGGGCTGGCCGGTGGACGAAGAAAAGGAAACTTCTTCTGACACTGAACTGCATCCATCTACAGGCACAAAGCCCTCATAATGTATATTAATGGAGTAATGGAATAATGGAATAATGGAATAATGGAATAATGGAATAATGGAATAATGGAATAATTATTATTTATTTCCAAAATTCCAACAATCCATTATTCCACCTTTTCTGTACACTACTTTCACCCTTTCAATCACTTCAAACCTTTGCCTATCTTGCTGTCCAAAATGATAATTCAATAAAATTCTATTGATTTCTTTGAAATACCTTCTATTATTGTGAATCCGAACTTTGAGCATGCTAGTGATCGCTTTGTCAAAGTTTGATAAAAGTATCTCTAACCCAAAATTCAACCTGCCTTGGAAAGAACAAACTGGTATAAACTCTTACTGGCCGCAGCTGGCTTATGTTTTATTGTAGCATTGATCCTCATTATTATGGGCCAGGGGGCCGCCAGTGGGCCGTTGTTAATCGCCTTTTTTGTATCCTTGGCCATCGGCTTCAGGGGGTTTGAGGCACTCAAAGGCTTTTCTTATACCATCTGGATATTCGCGGCCGTAACGGCAGCCATGTTTTACCCTGCCCCTTTTACCCAAATCGGGAGTTTTGAACTCAAGTTACTGATTGTGCCCTTGTTGCAAATCATTATGTTTGGCATGGGATCACAAATGAGCGTGAACGATTTTGTAGGCGTTATCAAAATGCCCAGGGGCGTACTGGTAGGCGTAATTTGTCAGTTTTCTATCATGCCCGTGATTGGTATCACACTGGCTTCTACCTTTGGTTTTCCTCCCGAAGTGGCTGCCGGTATTGTGCTGGTGGGTTCTTCCCCCTCCGGACTGGCTTCCAACGTGATGTCGTTTATTGCCAAGGCCAACATTGCGCTATCCGTTACGCTCACAGCCGTGGCTACCATCCTGGCCCCATTGATGACACCTTTTTTGATGAAAACACTGGCCGGGCAATTTGTACCCATTGATTTCTGGGCCATGATGCTCAGTATTGCCAATATCGTGATTTTGCCCATCATCGCCGGGCTGATTTTCAATGCCTTCTCTTATGGAAAAGAAAGCAAAAAAAGCATTACCATCCAGCTCATCGTGTTCGTTGTCATCATCGCCCTGAAAAACTATTTGTTGCTTGCCACCACTGAAGTAACCCTTGCAGGTGTTGCAATGCCTTTCCTTACCGATATGTTCTGGTTTTTCGCTTTGCCCATCATCGGTGCTTTGATTTTCAAGAGTGCATCTAAAGGAAGTACCGATTGGCTGGATAATGCCCTGGCCCTCGTTTCTATGGTAGGTATTGCCGTGATTATTGCCATCATTACGGCAGCCGGACGGGACAGCCTGCTGGAAATCGGAATGTTGCTCATTTTAGCTTGTCTTATCCACAACACCTTGGGTTATTTCCTCGGCTACTGGGGCAGCAAGCTGGTGGGTATGGACGAACGCTCTTGCCGTACCATTGCCCTGGAAGTGGGCATGCAAAACGGCGGACTCGCCTCGGGCATTGCCCTGGAAATGGGCAAAGTAGCTACCGTGGGCCTTGCCCCTGCTGTATTCGGCCCCATGATGAACATCACCGGTTCTTCCCTGGCTACCTGGTGGCGTAACAAACCCACCGGTGAAGATGAACCTGAGGAGGTGGATAAAAAAGAAGATGTAGTGGCTGCTGAGGATAAAGCGACTTGATAATGAAATAATAGTGGACTTGAAAAAAGTAAATAATGGTACTGGAATTCATTTATCTACCTTTGTCGTTGTTAATTTAAATATACTGTTATGACATACGCAGAAAAGCATATTGTAAAGACATATTCAAGACTCTTTGAAGGGTTAAGCAACAAGAGTAAAATTGAGCTAATTGAAAGTCTTGCTAAATCTTTAAAGTCTGAGAAACATGAAAAAAAAGATAGCTTTTATAAGTCTTTCGGGGCATTTGCTTCTGATAAATCTGCAGAAGAAATAGTTGCTGATATTAAGTTGAACCGTAAGTTCAGGAAAAAAGAAATTAAGCTTTAATGCCATATCTACTTGACACGAGTATTTGTGTTTTCTTTTTGCGTGGGAAACTGAATTTGGATAAGCTGATTCAGGAAAAGGGTAAAGAAAATTGTTTCATTTCTGAAATTACTGCTTTTGAATTACGATATGGTGCTGAGAATAGTGATAATCCGGTTAAATCTCATAAAGCTGTGGATAGTTTTTTGAGTGGGCTAACTATTTTACCGATATATAGCAGTATCAATCGTTATGCAAAAGAGAAAGTTAGGCTTAGAAAAATTGGGAAACCGCTGCATGATGAGTTTGACCTAATAATTGGAGTGACAGCCGTAGAAAATAAACTCATTTTAGTCACTGACAATATCAAAGACTTTGAGAGAATAGAAGGCATCAAAATTGAAAATTGGTTTCGTAGAAATTAATGATAAAATGAATAGCAAGTTTTTTCTATATTCAAACCATATTTTTTGTCTTATTTATTTTCATTTTTTCCTATTAATATCTTGTTCTTCAAAAGGCCAGAATTTAGAAAAGGTTTCTTATCTCTATCTTGACCGCTCTGGTGAAGTAGATACAATAAATAGGATTATGACGCATAATTTTCTTAAAGATTCAACCTTTCACTGTGCATATATCAACTATTTTGGTTTGAGAGGTAACTCTAGCACTGATACTACAGCATTTGTGCTTCCAGTGAATACTGATACAATTGATTACATATGGCTTGGCGATATAAAAAGATTCTACAGTAGAAAAAGAACTTACTTAATATATAAATATCAACTTGATATCCCAGAGGGGGATGATGAAGAAATGCTCTTCTTTTATAACCCGGAATTTGGTATTTTGATAGACAAATCTATTTGGGGTAATTATACCAGACTATTTCATACAAACTCTATCCCATTAAACCAAACGGCTTTTTATCTATGCGATAAGATAATATCAGATGAAGACTTTTTCTGTGTCTGGAAGTGGTAATTAGCTCAGTCCCAACGGAGTCTGCTTCAAGCGACCCGGCGTGGAGCGCCCCGCGTGCTAGGGTAAAACGCGGGGCATTCCATGCTGGAGTTCTCTGCGAGTAACCCCGCTTAGACTGTAGTTCTGAAAATTAATACCCAATAATTGAAGGTGTTAATAGCACGCTTAAAGAAAAGGTTAAATATTAAAGAAAGATGAACCCGGAAAGTATCATACCCCAACAAACCGAAGATGCCTACGGCTGGGTAAACAAAATCATACAAACCATCCCCTATGAAACATGGGATACTACTCCCGAAATTATTGAATCAAATGTAACCTGGCAGGTGGGGCACCTTATCATGAGCTTTTACTACCATTCTGTGATGGTGATTGTCGGGCACCAGATGGACATACTGCAAAAAATACCGATTAAAGAATACAACGCACTTTTTACGAATGCCGCCCCCCACATCGCTATGGGTAAAACAAACCCGGAACAACTGCAAAACCACCTTATGCTGATGCAGCAAAAATCAGTAGAAATCATCCAATCATTATCGCCCCAAGACCTTGACGCACCATTGGAGCCCACGCAAGTTCCTCATCCCATTGCAAAAACCAAATACGAAGCCCTGGACTGGAACATCAAACACACCATGTGGCACTGCGGACAACTGGGTATTTTGAAACGAATTATTCATGAACGAATAGACTTTGGATTGAAAAAAGGATGAAATTCATTTGGCCCTGCTGCCAACGGTGGTTAGAAAAATTCATTAATAACCCAAAAGCGAAGGACGTCGTTGTCCTGCGCATACCATAAGTTGGAAGGCTGCTGACAAGGTCAGGATACTTTCTACAACGATCGAAAAGCTGCTGACAAGGTCAGGAAGGTTTCGTTAGTGATCGAAGTGCTGCTGACTAAGTCAGGAAGGTCTCGTCAACGATCGAGAGGCCGCTGACAAGGTCAGGAAGGTTTCGTCCATGATCGACAGGCCGCCGACAAAGTCAGGAAGGTTTCGTCAACGATCGACAGGCTGCTGACAGCTTCAGGAGGTTTTCCACTCAATGAGATTTGAAGTTGTAAGTGTCCGCCACTTCTTGTATGGCGTACAAGAAGTGGCGGACACTTTTAAGTTACCCCTCTACACCAATACGCACGGAAAGCAGCAACCTGCACCACGCCCCGGTCCACAAAATCACCATTAATTGTTGAAAAACAGTTTATTTATTCAGGCATTGGTTTAAATTAATTGCTTACTGAGGCATACCGATATTTACTTGTTGACAGCAATTTGAAAAAGGTTAAAAAAACAGTAGATTGGAAGGAAAAATGATTATGAAAAAATATAAAGTAATAGAAACATTAGATCATTTACCGGATGAATTTGATCTTGAAGAATTAGTAGACAAACTATTGTTTATTGAAAAAGTGGAAAAGGGTATACAAGATGCTGACGAGGGCAGAACAATGAGTTTGCAGGAAGCTAAAAAGAAAATGGAGAATAAATGGCAAACCTCACAATAAAACTTACAGAAACAGCCTATTTGGATTTAGAAGATATAGAGAGTTATGTAAGCCAGAGTTCTCCAAAAATTGGGAGAGAATTTGTCAATAAGATTTTCAAGAAGATAGAGCTGCTATATGACCATCCAAGGATAGGAAGAAAAGTGCCTGAGTTTGATAATGACAGAACCAGGGAACTCCTACAAGGAAAGTATAGAATCGTTTATCGGATTGTGAATGATGAATTGATAGAAGTGCTTAGGATAATTCATGGATCAAGATTGATGGATTTAGAATAAGAAAGGGTGAGGCACTTGGACATGGGAAGTCCTTACGGACCAATACTCTTGCTCGTCCGCATTTGCAATGCGGGCGAAACCTAACTGTGCATTTGTAATGCATTCACTAAGCATCACTTTAAACGAAAAACCATAAATAACCACTCCCCAAAACCCAAACGCAATGAAAAATTTTTTTCTATAACCTTCCTGCTGATCGTCCTGTTATTAGCCTGCTAAACCAGATAAGGTTTACAGATGACCTCTTCTTTACAAGAAGCGATAGCCATCTCCCCACACCTGCCTACAAAATCACCCATAATTGTTGAAAAACCGCTCATTTATTCAGTATATTCAGGCGTTGGTTTCAAATCTTGCATGAGGAAGTATTGCAGCTATATATGAGTTGGCAGTCATAAAAATGAAGAAAAAAGATATCAATGCAATCAAGTCTTTAAAAAGACATAAATCAAAATTATCTGACCGAAACAATTTTAATAGCGCCTGGATATCAAAACTTTCTGATATGCTATTGAAATATTTAGGAAAAGATTCTCAATTGTATAAATCTACTGTGTCGTGGTATAGTTTCGCACAGCAAGGAAACCAAAGACATATTGATAATTGTCTACAGATTTTAGAAAGTGCAATTGAATATATTGAAGACAATGGCATTATTAAAGAAATAGGATTTTGGCGGACTATTGAAAACACTAACAAAGTAGTCGTATATAGTGCAATAATATTTATTACTACTTGCATTTTTTCGCTTGGTTTTATAATTGGTGACATACGACAGACTAAAGTTGAATATAATCTTTTGCAAGAAAATAAATCTTTAAAAGACAGCCTATCTACAATCAAGGTGAACATTGATAAAACCAACGAAAAAATCAACACCGACACAACAACAAATCAGCATAGTGAAGACAATAAATAATTTTAAATTGATATAATGCCAGATGCCAACACAACCTAGTTTCAAGTCTCAGTGGAAAGTAACTCAATAACTTTAAGCTGCAGGCACAAAAAATAAAACACAAAGCAACCTAAACAACCATGAAAAAACCTTCAACTACTGCTCAGTACAATTTAAAAGAAATAATCCTTGGCCTGGCAATGGGCATGATCATTTTATCAGCCGGGTGTACACCACAAGCTAAAATTCAATTTCCAGTAGACGTGGGCGTAAAACCGGAAAGTATTACCAAAGGGTTTGATGACAATTATTATGTTACTGTCATGAACGGTAAAGAAGCGGGTGACGGTGAGATAGTTGAAATCTCTAAAGATGGTGTCAGGTCATTTGCCAAAGGATTTGACGAGCCCAAAGGCATCGCTTTTTTGGAAAATCATTTGTACTTTTCGGATGTAACCCGTATCTGGAAAGTGGATGAAAATGGTAACGCGACTGTCTTTGTTAATAAAGGCAGCTTTCCCGAAAAGGTATTGTATTTAAATGATGTGGCAGTAGATGCCGAAAGCGAAGGCATTTATGTAGCGGATATGGGAGCCACCCAATATATGCGGGATGAAAACAACGAGCTATGGCCATTGAATAGCGAGGAGGCGAAGCAGGTACCCGCTTTAGGCCGTATTTATCACGTCGGTTTGGATGGGCAGGTAACCATTGCACAGGATACTTCCTCCCTCATGCTGAACCCCAATGGGGTGGGCATTGACAATGACGGCAATTTGATGGTGGGCGCGTTTTTCCTTGGCAACTTTTTGGTGAAAAGGAATGGCACTTTCACTCCCCTAAAAGGCCAGTTCAGGGGTGCCGATGCCGTGGAGCAGGACAGCAAAGGTAATTATTATGTAAGTAGCTGGGCATTGGCTACGGTTTGGAAAATAGATGGGGAAACCGAAGCATCCACGGTACTCATTGATGGATTAGAGTCTGCCGCAGACTTTTACCTGGAAGAAGACAAAGGCCGCCTGCTGCTTCCCGATATGATGGCAGGAAAGGTATATGCTGTTGATATTGATGAGTAAAAGCAAACTTTGCAGAAGTTTTAATACGTTCTGCCCCCCTCCAGCCTCCCCCAGGGGAGGACACAACACTTTCCTCCCCTGGGGAAGGTTAGGAGGGGGAAATGCCTGCAATGTAAATTGTAATTATTTTTGATTAACTGTATTTTGTCAGATTAAAGTAAAAACAAAAAATATAGACGTCTTGCCGGATTTATTCCGCACCGAGCCGCCGGGCGGTGGCGACTCCCGGCACCCCCTGCTTAGAAGCGGGAGACCCCGGAATTCGCCTTGCTCATCCGGGGAGAACGTTTTTTATTTTGTTTTACGTTTTTAATCTGACAAAGTACAATGCCCAAAACCCAACCACTATGAAAACCTATTTATCTATTACCCTTTTGCTCACTATCCTATTATTCGCCTGTGATACACCCCAGCCCCAGGCATCCCGGGAATTTGACCCGAACCAATTGGCTGATGAAATGGAAAAGTCGCTCACGACAGACCTTTTTCACCGATGGTATCCGCTTTGTATTGATGAGCAATACGGTGGCTTTGCCCCTGCCTACCTGCGCGATTGGGAGCCTGCCGATGACCAAAGCAAGATGATTGTTTCCCAGGCCCGCCATACCTGGGCCAACTCAAAAGCGGCCCACCTTTACCCCGATGATGATCGTTACCGCAAAGGAGCCGACCATGGCTTTGCCTTCCTCCGGGATGTAATGTGGGATAAAGAACACGGCGGGTTTTATACGCTGGTAGACCAACAGGGCAATGTAGTCAATGAAATGAAAACCGCTTATGGCAATTCTTTCGGTTTGTATGCTTTATCTGCTTACACCGAACTCACCGGGTCGGAAGAAGCCCTGGAACTGGCCAAAAAATCTTTCCTTTGGCTGGAAGAGCACAGCTATGACCCTGAATATGGCGGTTACTTCCCTAACTTAGCCCGCAATGGGGAAGTGCTTACAGGCAACAGGCCCGGTTTCGGTGGCTTTGTGAATTCGTACAAAGACCAGAACACCAGCATTCACCTGCTGGAAGCTTTTTCGGAGTTGTACAAAGTGTGGCCTGATGAACTGGTGCATACCCGCCTCACGGAAATCCTCGCACTCATCCGCGATACCATTACCACTGATAAAGGGTACCTGACTTTGTACCTGTATCCCGACTTCACCCCTGTTTCGTACCGGGATTCTTCCCAAGCCGTACGGCAGGAACATTACAACCTGGACCACGTGTCTTTCGGGCACGATATTGAAACGGCCTACCTCATGCTGGAAGCCTCAGAAATACTGGAAAAACACGAGTGGGAACGCACTCTTGAGGTAGCCAAAAAGATGGTAGACCACAGCATCAACCAGGGCTGGGACAAGCTCAACGGCGGCTTGTATGACCAGGGCTATTACTTCCCCGAAATTGAGGAAATGACCATCATAGACCACAAAAAAAACTGGTGGACACAGGCCGAAGCATTGAACTCTTTGTTGCTATTTTCCAGGCTATACCCTGAAAATGAGCAATACCAGGAGTATTTTTTACAGCAGTGGAACCTGATTAAAACTCACATGATTGATCCGCAGTACGGGGAGTGGTACAGCCACACTACCGATACCTGGCCCCTGGCCAAAACCGGTATGAAAGGGCATAACTGGAAAACCAGCTACCACAACGGCAGGGCACTGATGAACTGCATCAAATTATTGCGGGAGGGGATTTGAATAGCGCTGCACCTGTTGCAGCATTAGATTTGCAGCAACAGGTGCAGAACCATCATACTTTTATTTCATACACTACTCAATCACAATCTCAAAAGGCAGGCGGGCTTGTACGCCCTGCATTTGCTGAAGGGCTTTCAGGTGATTTACATAAGGGTAAAATTCTCCCAGTTGGCTTTTTAACGAACGTGCCTCCAGGTCTTTTTCCAGTGAGGTAAACAATTCTTCTACCCATGTTTTCTGTTCGGGGTAGTACCGCACCCGGTAGTCTTCGGCAATGCCCGCTGCGTTTACGGCAATGTCAATCGCATCGTCCATGCCGCCCAGCACATCTACCAGTTTTTTGTCTTTGGCCTCGGTGCCGCTCCATACCCTGCCTTCCGCAATCATTTTCATTTCTTCCAAAGGAATACCCCTGTCTTGCGCAGCCTGGGTGATAAATTGTGTATACGATTCATCCACAATCCTTTGAATAATCAGTTTCTCCTGTTCGGTAGCAGGCTTGGTCTGGCTCAAAATATCAGAATATGCCCCGGTATTAACCCGGTCAATGGTAATGCCCAGTTTGCTATCCAGAAATTGCTGTAAATTGAAAGACAGTAAAAACACACCGATAGAACCGGTAAGCGTATTGGGGTGTGCCACAATGGTATCGCAGCTCATGGCCATGGCATATCCGCCAGAAGCTGCCATATCTGACATGGAAGCAATGATGGGTTTTTCTTCTGCCGTCAGTGCTACTTCCCTGCGGATTACTTCTGAGGCCAGGGCACTTCCCCCTCCAGAGTTGATACGGAGTACTACCGCTTTTACTTTCTCATCCAAACGTGCTTTCCTGATTTCTTTGGCAAATTTTTCGGAGCCAATCATGCTGTCATCACCTTCACCACCGGCAATGATGCCACTGGCTACAATCACGGCTACGCGGTTTTCAGAATACCCGTCTTTATCGCTTTCCAAAGATTTACGGTACCTGTTCAACCCCACAAAATTGACCTTTTCATCTTCTTCTATATCTATCTTTTCCCGGATGTTATCCAAAACATCATCATAATACGCCATTTCTGAAACCAGCTTGTAGGTGACGGCATCTTCAGGCAGTTGCACCTTCATAGAATCAGAAATCATACGCAATTCATTCAGGGGAATGTTCCTGGCCGATGCTACATTTTCCAGATAGGTATCATAAATTGAGTTCACATACGAGGCCGTCTGTAAACGGCTTTCTTCACTCATTTCCTGCCTTGTAAAAGGCTCAATGGCAGATTTAAACTCCCCTACCCTGAAAATTTGTGGTTCTATTTCCAGTTTGTCCAGCGTGCCCTTGAAAAAGGTAGTTCCGGCAGACAAACCATTGAACTCGAACAATCCATATTCCGGTGTCAGGTAAATTTCATTGGCCACGGAAGCCAGGTAATAACCTGCTTCGGTATATATTTCGCTATAAGCAATCAAAAATTTACCAGATTCTTTGAAATCAATCAGAGCATTACGGATTTCTTCAAGGGTAGCATACCCGGCTCCGATCATGCCTGCATTCAAATAAATACCTTTCACTTTTTCGTCCTCTTTGGCAGCCTTAATCGCCTGCTTTATCTCAATCAGCCCGGCGGGCAAATCACCCATAGAGAAACCAGGAATTTGCGCCAAAGGGTCGTCTATGGTCCTTTCTTCAATAGGACGGTTCAAATCGAGGCGCAACACAGCATTTTCGCTAATTGGCCGTACATCATCTGTGGCTGAAGCAGCAATACCAATTGACAAGATGACCATAAAAAAGAGTCCAAAAAATAAAAACAACCCCACGAGGGTGGCTAAAACATTCAATAAAAATCTCATATTATCTATATCTTAAATTCGGTGTAAACTGTACAAAATTAGGAATAATGCACAACATTCAACACGCATTCTCTATTTTTGAGATGTGAAAGTGATGGAAGGCATTTTTTTACTGCTGGGTACAAACCTGGGAAACAGGCAGGATAACTTACAGAAAGCACGGCAGCTTATCAGCCAACAGGCCGGCGAAGTTATCCATTCTTCCTCCATTTATGAAACAGAAGCCTGGGGTGAAACCGACCAGCCCCTCTTTTTAAACCAGGTTATTCAAATCAATACAAACCTGCCACCCGAAATGCTTTTGGAACGCTTACAAGGTATAGAAGAAGCAATGGGAAGAGTTCGCCACCGGAAGTGGGGAGAGCGCGTTATTGACATTGATATTTTGTATTATTATGACAAAATCATTGATACCAAAACATTGAAAGTCCCTCATCCGGGCATACCCCAACGGCGTTTCACCTTAGCACCCCTCTGCGAAATAGCCGCCGAAGCTATGCATCCCACAATACATAAAACTCAACAGGAATTGCTTAATGCATGTACTGATCCGCTGAAAGTGTGGAAGTGGAATAATGGCAGTAGGCAATAGCAGCAGGCAGTCATTTTGAGATTACTGCCAAGTGCCACTGCCTACTAATATTGATACTACATTGTAAAATATTAAAAGCTACAGCCACAATTATTATTACGCGTTGATGCTTGAAACATTCGCATCCCTGTTGATCTTTTTCACCAGTCCGCTTAACACCCTTCCCGGCCCGCATTCAATAAATTCAGAAGCGCCGTCTGCTATCATTTTTTCTACAGACTGTGACCATTTGACAGGAGCGGTAAGCTGTGCAATCAGGTTTTTTTTGATGGTTTCTACATCTGTTGAAGGCCGGGCGTTTACATTTTGATATACAGGACATATTGGCTTGCTAAAATTTGTATCCATTATAGCAGCTTCCAGTTCCTGCCGGGCAGGCTCCATCAGGGGTGAGTGAAAGGCCCCACCTACCTGCAAAGGAATAGCGCGCTTAGCCCCGGCTTCCTTCATCTTTTCGCATGCGATTTCAATACCTTTGAACGAACCGGAAATTACCAGTTGGCCTGGACTGTTATAATTGGCAGGTACTACTACTTCTTCGGTAATTCCCTGGCAAACTTCTTCAACTACGGCGTTTTCCAGTCCTAATATAGCCGCCATGGTAGACGGGTTGATTTCGCAGGCTTTTTGCATGGCCCGGGCACGCTGCGCTACCAGTTGCAGGGCATCGGCAAATCCCAGCGCTTTATTGGCTACCAGGGCAGAAAACTCACCCAGGGAATGCCCGGCTACCATATCAGGATGAAAATCAGGAGCCAAAGAAGCAAGAACCACCGAGTGCAAAAATATAGCAGGCTGGGTAACGTTGGTAGCTTTGAGTTCTTCTTCACTGCCTTTGAACATCACATCGGTAATGCTGAATCCTAGTATTTCATTGGCTTGTTCAAAAGCTTCTTTGGCCTGGGCGTGGTTTTCATAGAGGTCTTGTCCCATGCCCGGAAACTGGGCACCCTGTCCGGGGAAAATGTATGCTTTCATGGTATATTTTTTCAGTGGTTATGTAAACTGTTTGCTTAGGGCGCAAATATAGGCGTTCTCGTACAAGCGAAAAAATGCCCCTACATTATACTTCAACTCCTTAAGTTTTATCTCCGATGAAATAAGCGTAAGGATGCAGAAATTCCACTTCTTCAAAAATTTGCTTCAGTAAAGCCGTAAACGGAATAAAAAGGATCATCCCGGTTACGCCCCAAATCAAATTTCCTGTGAAAATAGCCAATATGGTAAACATGGGATTGACACTCACCTTGCTACCTACAATTTTAGGGGTAATCAGGTAGCTTTCAAAAGACTGGATAACCACAAAATAGATGATAATACCAAAGGGATACCACAAAGAATCTTTGGTAACCAGGGCAAAAAGTGCAGGCAGGATAGAACCTACCAACGGGCCAACAAAGGGGACAATGTTGAGACAAGCCGCAAAAACCGCAAAAAATAAAGCGTGTTTTATGCCAAGCGCATACAAAGCAATGCTATTGCACACTGTGAGCACCAGTACCACCAGCAAAATACCAATGATGTAACCCTGTACTACCTTTTTTAACCGCAACAAAATGCCACCAACATCTTTGTGTTTAAATTTGAATATGGTGCGTAAAAATTTAAATATTTTGTCCCGGTAAATCAAAAACATGGTTACAAAAGCTAAAAACAAAGTAGCCTGAATGAAACCAACTCCCAGGGCTGCCAGTCCGTTCGGCACCATTTTCTGGTTATTTTCAATGATCATTCCGGCAATTTCCTTGGTATTGTCGAGTTGCATGAGTGTATGCGAATCGCTTATGTACTGTCCGAGGAAACCTTTTGTTTTGTTCAATAATGATTCAATATTCTCGTTAAGCCGGGGCAAGTCATTGGAAAAATTTGAAGATTGGATTAAAAAAAAAGTAATGACTCCTGAAATTGCAATAACGGCTATCAATAAGCTGATGACAGAAGCTACCGGGCGTGGAATTTTGTTTTTCTCCAGCCAGCTGCATACCGGAGAGAGCAAAATAGCAACGAAAGCTGCAAAGATGATTGGGGCTAATATTTGTTTGGCCAGTATCATTGTTAATATGATAATGCCTATCACTATGAAAAATGCTGCCCAATGGACAAGCTTCGATTGCTGTTGAGATTGTTCCACGAAAAAAATAATTGGTTGTACTGTAAAAAAATATGCCTGCAAAATAACAAAAAATTGGAACTATCAATGAGCAGTATACTCTATAAAACGATTCTTGATGTGAGGGCCAGGAATACGGCAAGACTCGGTTTTACCAAATAATTTATACCGGTATTTGGCGAGCAAGTCATAAAAAAAATCGCATGCAAAACGAGGAATAATGATGAATACATAGCACAGTGGCCAGCCCCCGTCCAGTTTTTTTGCTATTTCCAGTGCAGCCCTGCTTTTGACATAACATCGATTATTTTTTACCAATACAATGCTATCAAGGGCAGGATATTGAGCGGATAAATTATATTCTTTGATTATTTCTTTTCCTATGGCTGATTGCAAGGAGGCAAATGCAAACTTTCCCTGTTTATCCCGATCAATGATAAAGTTAACAGCACCGTTGCAAAAGTTGCACACGCCATCAAATAATATTATTTGTTTTTCAGAATGGCCTAGATTCTCTTTCAATAAGCTTTGCATTTACCTAAAAAAACGAAACAGCAACCTTCTGGGTTGCTGTTTCAGAAAACTTGAATTTTTAGCTTTGTGTTAATACAACACCTGCACCCATCCTTTAAACTGGCGTGCGCCCCGGTTGGGATCCAGGTATACAAACTTCACATCTGCCGTGTAATAATATACACCCGGGGAAACCATCTGCCCATCTTCCGTGCGCCCGTCCCAGTTGATAAAGATACTCTTTTCACCCCCCGACTCATAGGAATATATTTCTTTTCCCCAACGGTTGAACACCGTGAACTTCACGTTCTCCACAAATCGCGGACACCTTTCATCAGGGCGGTCATACGCTCTGAACACATCATTGGAACCATCCTCATTGGGAGTAAATACATTGGGTAACTCATAGTTGGGGCAGTTGTCATTGCATACCATCTCACTCCACTCACTCTCGTTGCCCGAACGGTCTACCGCTGCCACCCGGTAACACCCTGCAAAGGATGCCAGTGGCCCATCCACATATACCGTATCTGATACGTTGGCGATCTTCTCATAACTTCCCTCTTCACCAGTGAATGAAAAATAAATATTATAACTTCCTACGTCTTCGTCACAATCTGACGGGTCGCGCTGCCAACTGATGATGTTGACAAACTCATCAAAATCGCAGGGCTTATCTGCCAGGATTTCCTCACAATCACTAATGATGGCCACTGCCTTCGGTACACAGGGCGGAATTGTATCATTGGGCTGGGTACATACCACCTGCGAGTTATTCAGCAGCGGAGCCACAATATCCTCATTCCCATAACTGCCCTGGGTGGTTACATAATAACAATATACCAGTTGGTCTGAAAGTGGCCCTTCCCCGGTAACACTCCCATCGTCTGTATAGCTGAAACCATTCATGTTCACATCCACACTATCAATCAATACCAACGCATCAGGATTATTTGCATCTACCCGATTGCGGTATACATAATGATAGGGGTATTCTTCTGTGTTGTTAGACCAGGGCACAGCTGCCTCCCAGTTTAGTGCTACTTCCCCTACCAAAGGGGTGGGTGTTAACCGTACACTGGAAGCTACGCCGGATGTGTCTACTGCCTGGCCCGTAGCGTCAAACAATACTACCCTGTAGTTGTATACCAAATCGGTAGTATTCAATCCCTGATCTGTAAAAACAGTATCTGCCGACGGAGAGGAAACTGATTGCAGCCCGTCTTCACTGCCAAAGCCATTGCCCCGCAATACTTCATATGTATATGGTGGGGGGAAATTGATACTGTCTATCTCAAAAGGGCCCATCCACGATATGTCTATACTCCCCTGTTCCATATCTGTATTGGTGATGCTCACTTTGGTAATGATGGGGCCGTTGGCAGGCATTTCGGCACAAGCCTCTTCTGAAGCAAAACTCTCCCCCCCATTGGGCAATGGAAAGACCGCTACCAACCGGTAACAATACGTTGCACCGGGGTTCAGCCCTTTGCCATCGTAATCATCTTCAAAACTTACCACGCCGGCATCCACTTCAGCAACCAGTTCGTACTCCCCATCGGCTGGAATCCCCGTCTGGCAGTTATCCGGTTCAAAAGCAAAACTCTCTACACGTCTCCATATTTGCATACGGTCGGCCTGCGCCTCGCACAGGTAATCGTCCCACACAAGGTTTACCGACCGCTCGTCTGTGGCCTCGGCCGTTAGCCCCGTAGGTGCCGGGCCTACCACAAATACATTCCACGTTTTGATATCGGCTAAAGAGGGCCCTGATTCAGGGTCATCCGCTGCTTTGAACTCTATCTGGTAAGGGCGCGTACGGATATGTGAGCAGTCCGTTTGCCACTCAAACTCACCGCTGGCTGGAGACGGCTGTGCCGTGGGCGGATTGGGGATAAATGTGGCAGGGGAAGAGGCCTGCTGGAACACACCCCCGAAAGCTTGCAGCACAATATCATCCTCATCGGGGTCTTCGGCAGTTACCTGGGCCGCTAACAAAGACCCTGCCTCCACACAGGTATCTGCCGGGATGGCCAGCACCGGTGGTTCGTTGTCGCACCCTTCTACCAAAATCTGCATATCCCGCGTTACCTCCCCCAAAAGCACCCATCTGCCATCAATATACCGCCATTCTTCTATCACAAATGCTATGTTATACTCTCCTTCATTAGCAGGTGCATCCCACACCAAATCACCTGTGATAGAATCCAGGGTGAGCGTAGGGGGCGTAGTCCCGTCTTTTTTCGTGGCCTCTGCCCCTGAATTAATGTCATATACATCGGGAAATTCATATCCGTCTACTTCCTGATCCCGATCTTGTTGGGGAATCGTAAAACGGTAAGCCAGGCTATCACCATCAGGGTCATAGGCACCGGGGTTATGGGTAAATATTTGTCCTGTACAACCTTTATCTACAGGGGGAACCAGTAGTTCGGGCGAACTGTTACAGGCCAGTAGCGGATCAATTACGATGGTGGTTTCCACGTAAAATGGCGTATTTACAGAGTTGATCATGTTCAGTATCTCAGCATTTCTGTTGAACTCCCTGAAAGTGATGGTGTATTCGCCCGGTCCCGGAAAGGTGTGGGTAATCACGAATGTACTCTTACGAATCAGGTCTTCCCCCGATATAATATCCCTTCTGAAAAAATCATTTTCAGTATCCAGGTTTACTGGTTCGCCATGCCCAAAGAATATTTCCCCATTCCCAAATTCTACATCCGAACCCGTATCTTCGTAGCCGACGATGGTAAACTCATAGGTCAAGGACTGACAGGAAACCAGTCGGGCAATAATCTCTCCTGCCCTGATATGGGTGGCATGCAGTTTTGCACTTATACCACTCAAAAGCAGCAAAAACACTGTAATGCGTAAGTATATCGTTCTCAAAGCTTTCTTAATTTAAGCGTACCAACTAAAATCAAACTTGTGGAAGCAGTAAGTATTTCGTTGCAAAGCAGAACTTACCTTATATAGGTAAACGGTTGGCAACACTACAAATTACGCCACTTGATTTATTTTTTATAAAGTATTGTTTCATTCAAACATTTTTCTTGAACAAAACATTTTTCTTATAAAACAAAGATAACATTTTTGTCAAGATTTTATTTTATTTTAAGTTTTCTCCCCAGAAGGAACTATCGTAGTTTAGAATGGTTTAAAATAAAAGTGAAGTATGCTAACATACATTGTATGCTAAAGTTTCGTGCTGTAATTTAGCCCGAAATTTCGCCAAATAAACCCTTTTTACTGTATGAGTTGGTTAACACAAACCTTATCAAGCACCATAGGAAAAAAGATAATCATGTCTTTGACCGGGCTTTTTCTGGTCACCTTTTTAGTCGTACATCTATCCGGTAACTTTTTGTTGCTCAAGGACGACGGTGGGCAAGCCTTTAATGAATACACTAAGTTTATGACGACCAACCCGGTTATCAAAACTACATCTTATATTCTTTATTCTTTCATCCTTATTCACGTTATTTATTCACTTGTTTTATCGGTATACAACCGCAATGCACGCCCGGTAAAATATGCGGTCTATAAGGGAGGAGCCAACAGTTCATGGTCTTCCCGGAATATGGGTTTTTTAGGAACCATCATCCTTATCTTTTTAATTATACATCTCAGAAGTTTCTGGTATGAACTCAAATGGGGGGCAGTGCCCATGGCTTCATATCCTGAAGTGGGCGATATTCGTGATTTGTATACCGTGGTAGCAGCTTCTTTTTCTCAGTGGTGGTACGTCGCAATTTATATAGCTTGTATGATTGGGTTGGCATTTCATTTATCACATGGTTTTGCCAGTGCGTTCCAAACACTGGGCATCAATCACCAGAAATACACACCCGCCATTAGAAAAGTGGGAATTGCATTTGCCATTATTGTTCCATTGTTGTTTGCCATGATACCCATCGTTATGTTCATAAACAGCTTATAAACTAAAAATATATGAAGTTAGATTCTAAAATACCAGGTGGCCCGCTTGCCGATAAGTGGACCCAGCATAAATTCAACCTCAAACTTGTTAATCCTGCCAATAAGCGTAAATATGATATCATCGTTGTGGGTACCGGACTGGCCGGAGCCTCAGCCGCAGCTTCTTTGGCTGAGTTGGGGTATAACGTAAAATCTTTCTGTTTCCAAGATAGTCCCCGCAGGGCACACAGTATTGCAGCCCAGGGTGGTATCAACGCGGCCAAAAACTATCAAAACGACGGAGATAGTATATTCCGCCTGTTTTACGATACCATCAAAGGGGGTGATTACCGCTCCCGGGAGGGCAATGTGTACCGGCTTTCTGAAGTAAGTGTAAATATCATTGACCAATGTGTGGCGCAAGGTGTTCCTTTTGCCCGGGAATATGGCGGGCTGCTGGCCAACCGCTCTTTTGGTGGTGCCCAGGTTTCCCGTACGTTTTATGCCCGGGGACAAACCGGACAGCAATTGTTATTGGGAGCTTACAGCGCATTGAGCCGACAGGTTGCCAATGGCAAGGTAAAAATGTATCCCCGCACCGAAATGCTGGATCTGGTAATGGTAGATGGCCAGGCCAGAGGGATTGTTACCCGTAACCTCATCACCGGAGAAATTGACACACATTCTGCACATGCCGTAGTGCTGGCTACCGGTGGTTATGGCAATGTGTTTTTCCTTTCAACCAATGCGATGGGTTCCAATACCACGGCTGCATGGAGGGCTCACAAGAAAGGGGCATTTTTTTCCAATCCTTGCTATACCCAGATTCACCCTACCTGCATTCCGGTAATGGGCGAACACCAGTCTAAACTTACTTTGATGTCCGAATCGTTGCGGAACGACGGGCGGGTATGGGTTCCCAAGAAAAAAGATGATGACCGTAAGCCCCAGGATATTCCTGAAGACGAAAGGGATTATTACCTGGAAAGAAAATACCCTTCTTTTGGCAACCTGGTACCCCGTGATGTAGCCTCTCGTAATGCGAAATATGTATGTGATGAAGGCCGGGGCGTGGGCCCTACAAAAAGAGCTGTTTATCTCGATTTTGCGGATGCCATCAAACGGGATGGGGAAGATACCATTTCTGCAAAGTATGGTAACCTCTTTGCGATGTACGAGAAAATCACCGGGCAAAACCCTTACAAAACCCCAATGATGATTTACCCGGCTGTACACTACACCATGGGTGGCTTATGGGTTGATTACAACCTGATGACCAATATTCCCGGCTTGTACAGTCTGGGTGAATGCAACTTCTCTGACCACGGAGCAAACCGCCTCGGAGCTTCTGCACTCATGCAGGGACTGGCCGACGGTTACTTTGTTATTCCCTACACAATCGGAGACTATTTGGCAGGATTACCTTACGACAAAGTCCCGACTGACCATCCTGCTTTTAAAGAAGCAGAAGAAGGCGTTAAATCGCAAATAGATACGCTTTTAAATACAAAAGGAAAGCATACCGTAGACCATTTTCACAAAGAACTCGGAAAGGTAATGTGGGAATATTGTGGTATGTCACGCACGGCTGAAGGATTGAAAAAAGCAAAAGGCATGGTACAAGAGATCAGGAACTCCTTCTGGAAAGATGTGAAAGTGCTGGGAACGAATGAAGAACTGAACCAAACCCTTGAAAAAGCGGGCAGGGTGGCCGACTTCCTGGAATTAGGTGAGTTGATGATTGATGATGCCCTGCACCGGGATGAGTCTTGTGGCGGGCACTTCCGGGAAGAATACCAAACGCCTGAGGGGGAAGCAAAAAGGGACGATGAAAATTTCTCTTACGTGGCTGCCTGGGAATACCAGGGCCCTGGCAAAGACGAAAAGCTGAATAAAGAAGACCTGATTTTTGAAAATGTAAAACTTACACAAAGAAGCTATAAATAAAGTTTCTTTAGCAAAAAAATATACACATGAAACTTACACTAAAAATCTGGAGACAACAAAATGCTAAATCCAAGGGCAAACTCAAAACCTACCAGGTTGATAATATTTCGCCAGACCAATCTTTCCTCGAAATGCTTGATGAGCTGAATGAAAGTTTGTTAGAGAAAGGAGAAGAGCCTGTGGAGTTTGACCACGATTGCCGGGAAGGCATTTGTGGGAGTTGTTCCCTTTATATTAATGGAAGGCCGCATGGCCCACAACAGGCCGCCACGGCTTGTCAGTTGCACATGCGCAGTTTCAAAGATGGGGACACGATTACCATCGAACCCTGGCGTGCTAATGCTTTTCCGGTTATCAAAGATTTGGTAACAGATCGTAAAGCCTTTGACCGCATCATTCAGGCCGGGGGATATGTCTCTGTGAATACCGGTGGTGTACCCGATGCCAATGAAATCCCTATTCCGAAAAATATTGCGGATGAGGCTTTTAATGCCGCTACATGCATTGGCTGTGGGGCTTGTGTTGCCGCCTGTAAAAATGCCTCGGCTATGCTGTTTGTGAGTGCTAAAATTTCACAACTTGCCATGCTGCCCCAGGGAAAAGTAGAAAGAAAAGAAAGAGCGGAAAAAATGGTAGCGCAAATGGATGCCGAAGGTTTCGGCGCTTGCACAAATACTGGCGCCTGTTCTATTGAGTGCCCCAAGGAAATTAGTCAAACTAATATAGCCCGCATGAATCGGGAATATTTTGGTGCCAAGCTAAGTTCTGAAAAAGCACAATAAGCATCAATATTATAATACAGAAAAAGCTTCGCACACCAACGCGAAGCTTTTTTTATAATTACAGCAACAGTATCATTCTAATTCCTTTATTTTCATTCGGTTTGTACTGCCATATACGCTGCTGCTACCTCAGTAAAACTTAACGATCCATCATCATTGTCTAGCTTCACACGATAATAATTGATGCCTTTGGTAGGTTCAGAATGAGTAAAAGTGTAAGCAACGAATGCTTGTTCAGTATCAGTTGATTCTGGTGAACCCAGCGTTGTAAAATTTAACCCGTCAGTTGAATGCTCTATTACCAAAGAAGCAGCATTTAACTGAGTGCCTGCACGCAATATAATTTCCACCTTCCCGTTTGCTGCCTTTACTTCAATCTCAAGGTTACCTTCAGTTGCATTGCTATCATCTGCCTGTGCTGGGCTTAACCCAAAAAGAAAAAAGCAGATGAGTAAAATGGTATGTATCGCCTTCATATTACTTGATTTTATTCTTTTCTTGAACTTATTCTATTTACTCGAAGGTTGTACCACAAACCATGAACACTGGTGCTTAAGGCTGAAAACTTAAATTTAAACCATTGAATATCAAATAGTTATAAATTAAACCCTTACAAGCAGAAGAGTTGTTTCTTTGTGATATCCCAGCTTATTTTTTCTTTTATTTGGGAATTTATCCCAATTTGGGACATGTAAGATTTCGCCTTTGATTGAAAAAATTCTTGTAATAATTAAGTTATTTTGATATATTTATGATATTATTATGATATCAAATCAATTCGTCATGAATCAGGAAAAAGAAGTTAACCCAATTTCAGGCTATGTTATGTCTATTGTCGCACTACTCGTGGTAGGAACAGGCTTTTTAGGAATTGTAATTACCGAACATCCTTTGGTGATTTTATTCACCAGCCTCAGCATACCATTCTTTATCAGGGGCTTTTTTATGGTATACCCCAATGGGTCTAAAGTTTTAGTTCTTTTTGGAGATTATGTTGGCACTGTGAAGAAAAATGGTTTTTTCTGGACTAACCCGTTTTATACCCGGCAAAAAATATCTTTGCGGGCCAGAAACTTTGATAGCGAACGGGTTAAAGTGAACGACAAACTGGGCAATCCCATCATGATCAGTGTTATTTTGGTGTGGAAGGTAGAGAACACGTACAAAGCGGCTTTTGAAGTAGATAACTTTGAAAACTTTGTGAAAGTACAATCCGACGCAGCCGTCAGAAAGTTGGCTTACTCTTATCCTTATGATAACTTTGAAGATACCCATGAAATTACTTTGGTTTCAGGTGTAGATGAAGTAAATGATGCATTGGAACAACAACTGAGTGACCGCCTGGAAATTGCGGGTATTCATGTAATAGAAGCCCGAATTGGTTATTTGGCCTATTCCAATGAAATTGCCAGTGCTATGCTGAGGCGGCAACAGGCCACTGCCATCGTAGCAGCACGTCATAAAATAGTAGAAGGAGCCGTAAGCATGGTAGAGATGGCATTGGACGATTTGTCTAAAAAAGAGATTATTGACATGGACGAGGAGAAAAAAGCCGCCATGGTAAGTAATTTGATGGTGGTGTTATGTGCAGATAAGGATGTTACCCCGGTGGTAAATTCCGGCACATTGCATCAATAAAAGAGGAAGGTATAGTATGGCCAAGAAAAAGGCATTTGTATTGCGGGTGAACCCGGAAACGATGGAAGCGGTGGAAAAATGGGCCGCCGATGAATTCAGAAGTGTAAACGGACAATTAGAATGGATCATAGACAGGGCACTGAAAGAAACAGGGCGTAACCCGAAGAGAAAGAAAGAAGATAAAAAGTAAATGCATAGATTCTAATTTGCTTTTATGATTGGAGTACCTCCGGTTGATTCACGATGCAGTTCAGTCAACTCTTTAAATTTGAGCAGTACCCTTTCATGATATTGATTAGAAACCACATCTATCTTAGAAAGCAAATCAATAAATGGCAACTCTTCTGTTTTAATCTCTTTTTGCAGGTTAAAAAGTTCCCGGATAAAGTTGTCCCTTATTTGTTTTAATTCATAAAAAATTGCCAAAGAAGAAGGATGTTGTACACCCGGGGTTTGGTATTGCACTAAATAATGGTTGAAATGTTTATTAAATTTATTCAACTCAGTATGCACTTTTCCCAGCAAATAAGCCTTGTTTTCTTCTTCAACTTCTTTTTCTACAGCGTTAAACAATTCGGTATCCTCTGCACATTCATTATCAGTTTGGCTGTCAATTAATTCATTGGCTTCCTTAATTGCCAACATCAATGAAAGCTGGTTGGGATCTTTCTTATTTTGTTTCCTGCGTTTTTTTGTCCTCTTTTTAGGAGATTGTGGATTTGTATTCAGTTTTTTTTGAATATTCTGGACTTCATTAAAAATTGCCAGCAAAGGATTCCTGGTGTCATATTCCCGGTTTGGGTAAGCAACCTGGGCAGTGTAATTATTGGGGAGGATGGCTTTGGAAGGTGCTGAAATACTGGTAAGGCGAATAAGTTTTTCGTACACCCAATCATATACATGTTTTTTACCACATTCAAATAAGATGACCTCTTCTGTGGAAATGCCCAAAAGGATAGCAAATTCTATGACTGAGCATTTAAGTTCTTTTCTCTTTTCTACAAAATAGCGGCTTCTTGGGGGGAGTGCAGCTTTTTCTTTCATTTTATAAATTCATTGTATAGACAAACGAAAATTATTTTTTTTATAACAGTTGTAAACAAGAAAATTTATGAAAAAGTAATCTAACAGTTGCGTATTAGCAGGACTAAAATAATCCCACTCAATGAACTGCAATGAGAGTAATAAAAACGGAAAAAAGTAAGCCTGTTACTTCATATGGCCTGTGAATTTAACAAGTATTTGTCATCAAAAAAAATACAAATGTAATATGACTGCAAAATATTCTTATCAATAGAAAATTAAAAAAGAGAATTTCAAAAAACCTTGCGTGTACTTATTTTGACTGCATTCAAGGCATATGAAAATGCAATGCACTGGTTTACTGGCAAATAAAATAAAACAGCTAAAGTAATAATGAAGCTACTTTGTGCAGAAAAGTGACAAATACCTTCACAAAGCTTACATCTTGCCCCATTATTTTTTCCTGGGATTTATTTATAAAACAAAGGTGAAAATGTTCTAATGACCCTGTCTATACCTTCCTCAGTCAATGAATAGTCTTTGTCAGACTGAACAACCCGGCCTGCATCCAGGTTTAACTTTATGGAATGGGAAGGATTTTTCATGGCGGGAAGGTTTGTCATTTTTAGATATTTGGAAATTTCCCTCGTAGAAAATGTCCGTTGCGGAGAATTTTGCTGGATAAATGCGCCGGCCAGCAATACCATATCTATGTCTTTGAAGTTAAACCTGTGGGCAATGATCATTTCTGAAATTTGATCAAAACTCAATTTCTCTAAAGCCTCAGCAATAGAAGTCGGATCATAAGCAGCACTTCCATTTTCTGATTTATGATCGGTTTCATGCGCCTCAGATCCATAATCATAAGCATACTCATCCAAAAACCTGATGTAGCCATTCACTACCGGTTCCATGCGCTTGATATAGTCTTCAGGCCCTGTAAGCTCAATTGCTATATTTGCCGTATTTCTTGAGAAATTAATTTTAAAAACTACATCACTGTTTTTCTCAATATCATGCTCATTTTCTTCCAGTAAAGGCTGATACTGCTTATTTTTCTTATCGGGGGCCATTAGTTATGATATTCTGATTTTCAAATAAGATCACCCTTAACATCCGATGAGGGCGTCATGAGATAAATGGAGAAAACCAAATATACTAATCAATACCCACTGAATATATAAATGTTATCAAAATTTAATATTCCACTTTCTGCTCCTAATATTTTTATTACTTAACCTCAAAAAGCATTAGGATACCGGTAATCTCCGTACGGATACTTCACCGTTCGTTTCAGCGGAATTTGCATACCGTTGGTAGCTTCCATCCAATCGTATAAATCAACCACCATAGACCGGATGGTATCCTGTAATGAATTTTTGGTAATGAGGTTGTTCATTTCATGGGGGTCGCTTTCCAGGTTATAAAATTCATTTACATCCCACAGCCCGTGGTAGCGTATGTACTTGTAGCGGTCAGTGCGCACCCCGTGCATGGTGGGTGTTTGGGGGAAATCATATTCCCAGTAATATTCGTAGTAAACTTTGTCGCGCCAGTCGGCCACTTCTTCTCCTCTAAGGAGTGGCACATACGAACGTCCGTGCATGTGGTTAGGTGTTTGTAATCCGGCCAGTTCCATCACGGTAGGGCCAATGTCAATATTTTGTACCATTTTAGACACTTTGGTACCGGGCTGTATAATTTCAGGGCAGCGTGCCAGCATGGGTACGCGGAAAGAAGCTTCGTACATGTGCCGCTTGTCAATCAGTCCGTGCTCCCCAAAACAAAAACCATTATCACCCATATAAATGACCATGGTACTTTCAGCAAGTCCTTTCTCGTCCAGGTAGTCCAGCACCCGGCCAATTTCCCGGTCCATGCCTTTCAGTGCTTCGGTATACCGCCACACAATAGTATCCATATTAAACTTACCATGATAGGCATAATCTACACCATGCCAGCTGTACCGCTGTTCTTTCACCCAATCGGGAATACCTTCATAGTTGACATCCTCTCTGTTTTGGGGATGGTTTGGGTCTGTAATGTAATAAGATTCAGGCTTACCAATGGGCTTGCCGTGGTAATCATAATGGTCTGTTTTAGCCGGCGAAAAATCACCATGTACCGCTTTATGGGATAAGTACAAAAAGAAAGGTTTTTCATCATCCCGCTGCCCCATCCAATCAATGGCAAAATCGGTGAGTAATGTAGAAATATAACTGCTATCGTTGTAGGTTTTGCGTTGGCCGTCAATGTTTAGGGTGGGGTTATAATAGTCCCCCTGCCCCCTGAAGCTCACCCAATGATCGAAGCCCGGGCGGGGCTGGTCACCTTTATCGCCCATATGCCATTTACCAATGAAAGCCGTTTCGTAACCAGCTTCCTGCAAATATCGCGGAAAATAAACCAGCCCTTCTGGTTCAGGGGCGTTGTTATCTACCACCGTGTGGGTGTGGGTGTACAACCCCGTGAGGATAGAAGCCCGGCTGGGCGAACAGAGGGAAGTAGATACAAAAGCATTTTCCAGGTGTGCCCCTTCCCTTGCCAGGCGGTCCAGGTTGGGCGTTTCCAGCCAAGGCACGTAGTTGTTCATAAAACTCATAAAATCGTACCGGTGGTCATCACTCAGGATGAAAATAACATTGCGGGGCTTTGCATCGGGAATGCGTTCAATTTCCAGTTGGTTGTTACTGGTTTCCTGCCTTACTTCCGGCTGTTGCTGACAGGCGAAAAAAGTTATGAAGGCTAGTAATGATAAAAGTAAGCTGATTTTTTGATATGGGTTCATGTGTTTTTTTTATGGTTTTAATAGGTTAGTCGGATATTACGCAAGTGAGCTTTTAGCTGCAAGCTATGCATACAGTAAATTAAAAAATCAAGCTACTGCTTAGCCCTTGATTGCATTTCTTCTTTGGAAGGGCGCGGGCGTTCCCGGTTTTCCAATGGTGTGCCCAACTCCCGGTCAAACTCATCCGGTGTCCTGAACTCTGGGAACACATCGTCAGTCCTGCTCTGGAACGCAGTCAGTTCTTTTCTGTATTGTTCCAGTTGTCCGGTGTATTCAGGGTTATTGGCCAGGTTCTGCATCTGGTAAGGGTCGGCCTGCACATCATACAATTCTTCTTCGGGTGCGGGTTTGTCAAATACTACCATTTGCGCTTCGGTAAGTTCCCCGGCATCACGCTTTTCGCGCATTACTTCAAACGTAGGACTGCGCACGGCATCGGCTGGGGGCGTTTTGGCATATTCTGACAAGAAGTTGCGGATGTATAAAAACTCTTTGGAACGCACGGCGCGGGTAAGCTTCTCATAATCATGCCAGTGCGCTTCGGCAAATATGTAGTCCCGGATTGGCTGTGAAGGGTTTTCCAATAAAGGAAGAAAGTTTTTGCCTTCAAAGGAGGGGGCAGCCTGTAATCCTGCCAAATTCAGCATGGTAGGCGCAATATCTACCGAGCTTACCAACTCCTCGCAGGTGGTTCCGGCTTTTACTTTGGCGGGCCAGCGTACAATCCAGGGGGTTTTGATACCACTGTCAAACAAAGTAGTCTTGGCACGGGGAAATGGTCGTCCGTTATCGCTGATGAACATAATTAATGTATTGTCAGCCACACCCTGGTTTTCCAGCTCTTCCATTACTTTGCCCACGTAGCTATCGAGGCGGGAGATTTCATCGTAATACATGGCGAAGTCTTCCCGCACTTTCTCCGTATCGGGGAGGTAGGGTGGCACCACCACATCTTCAGCCGTGTGCGGATTTGGGATGGTACCTTCTTTGTAATCGCGGTGCGGATCGAATGCGGCAAACCACATAAAAAACGGTTTGTCTTTGGGGCGTTCCTGCAACACGGGCACCCAGGTAGCACACCCGCTGCCATCATCTTTACTTTCCATTATGCCGGTATCTTCAGAAAGCTGAAAAGCAGCAGGATCCCCCCCAATCACAAGGTCGAAGCGGTCTTTTACAGCCTCGCCCAAATGCCATTTTCCAGCAGCGGCGGTATAGTACCCTGCCGCTTTAAGTTTTTCCACAAAAGTTACCTGTTCGGCAGGCAGAGGCCAGTGCAACTGCTCAGCATCTGTATTGTGCGGGTATTGCCCGGTAATGATACTGGAGCGGCTGGGGCTGCAGGAACTGGTCGTCAGAAAAGCATTATCAAACCGCATGCCCTCTTGCGCCAGTTTATCCAAATTGGGTGTTTGGATATGCGGATGACCGTAAGCCCCGGCATCGTTCCAGGCCATATCATCGGCAATGATTAGCACCAGATTGGGTGGTTGGGCAACTTCTTCTTCCTGCGCCTCATTTTTTGGGGAACAAGCCCAAATCAATGAAAATAATATGAAAACAAGGGTAATTTCTAGCTTTTTCAAGATTACATTATTTTGGTTGATTAATCTTTTGGGTTTTTAGTACTTCTTCCGGTTTTCTGGGCCCTAACCTGCTCATATCTATAGAGCGAAAACCCAACTGAAATGCAGGGGATTCCTCTTTAAGCCGGAAGTCATAATTTTCAGCATCCACAAATTGAGGGTCGGCATACATTGAGTGCTCGTCTTTGCCCCTGGCCTGCCATTCGCTCCAGGAATTACTGCCGAAGTTCACAGAATCTTTCGGCAAGGTTGGATTGAAATAAAGGTTCCAGTCTATGTCAAAAGTACTGCTTACTTCCCGGGTACCTTTTTCGTTTTTCGGGTGAAAATGAAAAGTATAGGGCTTATCTTCCCAATCTTTTTGCAACAACTTCCCTTCTTTCCAGTACACAATATTATTTTCAAAGAAAACACTTTTGTGGGGTTCGGTACGGCTCCGGCTAAGTTGGTTCTCCTGTGCCAGGGCAAAAATATTATTCCGCACCGTAATTTCTTTGGCAAAGTGAATATTGTAGGCAGAAAATTTGGTGTTATACACAATGTTATTCTCAATCAGAATATGGGTAGACCCTTCGTCATTGTAAATGCCCCAACCTCCGTAATGATGGGAATTCACATCATGAATGAGGTTGTTCCGAATGACTGTTCCGGGCGAAACACCTAAGGTATAAATAGCGCCCATATCAGAAAGCAGGCCCTGCCCAATATCGTGGATATGATTGTAAGCCACCACATTATCACGGCTGATACTCCGTTGGTATCCCCACTCCCACCCTATGGAAATGCCGGTATACCATCCGTGGTGGATGTGGTTGTGCGTTACCCGGTTTCCCTCAGTTTGCATCAACAATACGCCTACGGCAGAAGGGAAAGTTTCTCCATAATGATGCAGTGTATTGTCTGAAATCACATTGAACCCGGTACGCAGCAAAGGATGGCCTTCTTCCGTGTCCCCATTGATGCGGAAACCGCCCGCCGCCAAATATGAAATTTCATTGAATGTAAATTGATTATGCGTTGAACCTTCGTCTACCTCAAAAGCAAACGTGCCGATATTTTTCACCGTGCAGTTATGAAAACGACAATGCCGGGCACCTGTGAGGGTAATGGCAGCCGGAACTGAGGCCGAGCCCTGCCGGTCGTTGGAATTACCGGGTGACAAATCCCAGTTGGTGTACATAAAAGAAATTCCTTCAAAGCTCAGGTGTTCCACAAACTGTAATGACAGGGGCTTTCCTTCCATGCGAATGAATTCCGGGGTAACGGGCGCAATTACCTCCGCGGATTCCATATCTTCACCGGGCAGTGGAATGTAAGACAAAACACCCGTTTTGGTGTCCAAATACCACTCGCCGGGCTGGTCTAAACCTTCTTTTACATTTTCTATAATGTACCGCGCCCCTTTGTCAGAAAAGTCATCAGTAAATACTTTGCCGGCTTTGTGCTTAAATGTTACAACGTTGGTTGTTGTATCTATTGACTCGATAGGCAAATGGGAATCTGTCCAGAAATGGTAAACGATGACCTCCACATCTTCCAGGTTGGTCCAGGCAGGGTTGATGTCGCCCGGCGCAAATTCAAACTGCTGGCAATCGGTATGGTAATGCACTTTACTTCCTCCGCAGGGAAACCCGGCTACGGTGAAAAAACCTTTGTCAGGCATACGCGCCCGATGCCGCAACTCCCCGTTTACGTACAATTGGCGGAATTTCCAGTCCCCGTTTTTCACTTCCGGTAAGGTGACCGTCCACATATTTCCCTGCCCCTTTTTCCATCCTGTAATTTTCTTTCCTCCGCTGAGGATTGGCGTTTCATTTTCAAAGGCACGGTAGGTAACCGGTGCTTTTTCTGTGCCGGCATCTTCGGGTGTGAGCAACAATGGTTTTTCCAGAAAATAATAACCTCCCCGCAGGTAAACTGTAGCCGACTGCTCAATTTCGTCCTGTTTTTTTAAGTTTCGTATAGCCTCTTGGGCACGTTGTAATGTAGTAAAAGGGGCTTCTTTTGTTCCCGGGTTTTCATCATTTCCGTCAGGGGCCACATAAAAAACACTGGTCTGTGCCTGGGCAAAAGTAATTATTGTAGTGAACAGCAGTAAAAAAATAATTTTCTTCATAGCTTTCATGAATCAAACGTAGACGTAACCCATTGTTGCACTTCCCGGTTGACTTTAGCCATTTGTGCGGTGGTATCACTTTGTTGATCGCGAAAATCTTTCAGCCCATAATTCCGGACTTTATTTTGTAAATAGGCACCACAAAGGTGAAAGCCCACACACTGAGGCATCTCCATAAGCACCCGCATGATAGCCCGATACCCTTCCGGGGCCTGATAACGGGTTTCCGGAGGAGGCCATTTGTTGATATAAGGTTCTACATAGGTGGCACTGTCTGCCAGTAATATGGGTTTTTGGGAATAGCTGCCCCAACGACCAAGTTTTTCCTTTACCCTTTCGGCACCCCGGAAACACTGGAAAGAAAGCACATCTACATAAGGCATGGCCGCATTCACTACTTCCTCAGGTAAAGGTGCATTGGCCTCATACCGATCCCCCAGCAACAGATGGTTTTTGTCGTATCGCCGTATGGCATCGTGAATGACCTGATAGTACCTGGTAGCAAGGTCGAATAATTCTCTTTTCCCGGCTTCGGTCTCGAGTTTTTCAGGATCGAAGAGGGGGGCTTTCCAGGCGGTAAGTCCGTTTTTATGCACCCATGTAGGGCAATCGGTATAAAAATAGCCTATAAGCTTAGGATCGTCTTTCATGCGGGCACAGTGGCTGCGGGCCACGTAATCGCACCATTCTTCAAAGCCTTTACTGTAAATATCCGGCAATCGAGTTTCTATTTCCCACTGGTGCGACTCGATGAAAGGAAGCATATGGCAATATGGCATGTCCAGCCATTGGTACTCTTCAAAGGTAAAAGAGCGGGAGTGTCGGTGATTCTGCTCGTTGATGGTTACCACTTCCTGATTCCACCCTAATGAATTGAAGCCCCAGGACGTAAGGTCTTCGCGTACCGTTTGCAACCAGGTTTTCATGCTGTTCTGATATTTTTCTTCCCAAATACCTTCACTATCATTATACCGCAGTGTGGCCGGGTCTACGTGATTCAGGCCAACAGAAAAAAAAGGTTTGCGCTCCGGGGTCATCAGCCACCAACGCCCTTTTTTTTGCGCAATGGTGAAGAAACCTTCCTCAGTTTTAACCCGGGTGATATCACATCCAGCCAAATTACCCGATACCAGGCCAAGCATTGCCAGGTTACTTAACTGCAAAAACTTTCTTCGGTCTAGGTCAGACATACGCTGATTTTTTTGATTAGGTTAACGTTCAGGAAGCGCAAAAGCCACATAAGCATCTCCCCGGGTTTTTGTGTTTTTTCCTCCACCCGCAGCAATGACCACATATTGCTTTCCATCCACCTCATACGTACAAGGCGTAGCCATGCCGGCAGCAGGGAGCTTGTGTTTCCATACTTCCTCCCCGGTTTCTTTGTCAAAAGCCCTGATGTAATTGTCTTTGGTGGCACCGATGAAAATTAAGCCTCCGGCGGTTACTGCCGGGCCACCATAGTTTTCTGTTCCGGTGTTGGTAAGGCCTCTTTCAGCCAGTTCTTCGTAAGTACCCAAGGGCACTTTCCAGAGAATTTCCCCTTTGTGGAGGTCAATAGCATTCAACGTACCCCAGGGCGGTTTTATGGCCGGATACCCCTCTGAGTCCACAAACCGATTGTATCCGGTGTGGTTGTACCGTAGCTCAGCCACCTCCGATTGTTTCAGGTCTTTGGTTTTCACTTCTCCTTCTTTATTTAACAGAAAAGCAGCTACGGCCTCAATGCGGTCATCAGCCAAAAAAGCAAAAGAAGGCATGGCACCTTTTCCGTTTTTTACCATTTCTGTAATGCCATTGACATCCATGCGCTGGTCCAGGTCTACCAGAGCCGGGGCATCCCCGTGGAAGGTAGAACCTTGGAGGTCGGCTCCATGACACCCCATGCAATTGGCCTGGTACACGGCTTTTCCCATGGCAATCAGGCTTTTTCCTTCTACCTCGGGCACTTCTACCATCGTCAGTATCCAGGGCATTTCGTTGGCATTTACGTATAAAACGCCGGAATTTGGGTCATATCCGGCACCGCCCCATTCGCCTCCCCCGTCAAAGCCGGGAAAAACCAGCGTACCTTCCATACTTGGGGGCACAAATTGTCCTCCCTTTCTGATTTTTCGAAAAACTTCCAGTAACGAATCCTTATCTGGTGAATGCGGATTAAAATCGGCCTCTGTAAAAGTTTGGCGGGAAAATGGGGGTGGTTGCAAGGGCAAAGGCTGGGTAGGCCAGGTTTTCTCTCCTATCAGGTCAGAAGATGGGTATTCTTTTTCTTCAACTGGAAACAAAGGCTCGCCCGTTTCACGGTGAAATACATATACATGCCCAGATTTGGTGATTTGTGCCACCGCCGGAATTTCTTGTCCTTCATGGTTGACATGCACCAACGTGGGGGGCGATGGAAAATCCCGATCCCACAAGTCGTGGCGTACGGCCTGAAAGTGCCAGATTCTTTCCCCGGTTTCGGCATTCAGCGCCAGTAAGGTGTTGGCAAACAAGTTGGAGCCTTTGCGGTTGCCCCCGTAAAAATCAAAAGCGGCCGAACCGGTGGGGGCGAAAACAATCCCCCGCTCCACATCCACACTCATGCCGCACCAGTTGTTGGCGCCGCCGATGCGCTTGTATGCGGTAGAGTCTTCCCAGGTATCATATCCAAACTCCCCGGGTTGCGGAATGGTATGAAAAATCCATTGTTGCTCACCTGTTTTTATGTCAAAAGCCCGAATGTGACCGGGGGCTGCGGGCAACCGCTCAGAATTCAACGCGCCCATAATAAGGAGGTTTTTGTAGATGGTACCGGGCGAGTGGTTGCGGTATGCCAGACCTTCCACATCACGCCCAAGCCCTTTGGTGAGGTCAACTTTTCCTTCCGTGCCAAAAGTGGTAATTGGTTTTCCGGTGTTGACATCCAGGGCGTACAGGTACTTATCGGCAGTAAACAAAATGCGCTGGTCTTCCCCTTCTTCCCAAAAGGAAAGCCCGCGGGTGAAACTGCTTTTGTCTGTGCCTTCAAACGGGTTGAATGTCCATTTTTCTTCCCCGGTAGCTGCATCCACCGCAAACACAATGAGGCGGGGAGAAACGGCAAAAAGGGTTTTATTGGCCATTATTGGACTGCACTGAATGTAGTCAGTATCCAAATTATTTTCTGAGTGGTAAGTCCAGGCCACTTCCAACTGGCTTACATTTTCCCGGTTAATCTGGTTTAAAGATGAATAATGGGTACGTCCGGGGTCACCCAGATAATGTTTCCATTCCTGAAAAGCTCCTGTCTCCGTCCCATCAGGGCTGCATGAAGACAACCCCCAGGTAAACACCAGAAAAGATAAAAAAACCGAAAATTTTAAGAATATCAATTCACCAACATCAGCGGATGACACACGCCGGACGAATACAGCAGCTTTTTTTAACATAAATACTTTAAGAGCAGATTAGGTTTTGACTGATTTGAAAGTTTAATTTTCGGTAAAAAATTTAAGAAAGCCAAGCGACTCAGAAATACTCCCCTCAACTTTGATAGATAAAGTATTAGAAAAAGGTTAATATATAGAGGAAAACACCCTATTTTATCAGGAGAAAAGACCTGATTAAGCTTACCAATAATGCTGATTTATATTGTAAATTACCTATATAAGTATTTATTATAAATGCACGTATTTAATCTTAATATTTTTTAGCATTTTCATCTCCGTATTTACTGTTCTGGATAAAAACATACCAGTGTTATATCACTTTTTAATTGAATGTGAGAGATATGCGAAGAAGAATGCTAACATTCAAAATAACTATTATTTGCGTTACCTGCTCTGTCTGGCTGCATGCACAAACTACACAGGATATTCCATCCGAAGCAAGTGCCAGGCTGATGTTTTACAATGCTGAAAACCTCTTTGATGTGAGGGATGACAGCCTTACCCATGACGAAGAATTTTTGCCACAAGGCACACGTTACTGGACCTACTCCAAGCTCAACCAAAAACTCAATCATTTGTACAAAACCATAGTAGCTGTGGGAGAATGGCAACCTCCTGCCGTAGTTGGCCTGTGCGAAATAGAAAACAGGTACGTATTGCAACGCCTTGTGGAAGATACGCCTTTGCAGCAACTGCACTACCAAATCATTCACAAAGACTCGCCTGACAAGCGGGGCATTGATGTGGCATTACTTTACCGTGAGGCTGATTTTCTTCCTGTTGCTTATGAGGCCATCCGTATCAATTTTCCGGATCAGCCTTATAAAACCACCCGGGATGTATTGTATGTAAAAGGTGTTTTACTGGACATGGATACGGTTCACCTGTTCGTCAACCACTGGCCTTCCCGTAGGGGTGGACAACAGGCCTCTGCGCCCAACCGAAATTTTGTAGCCAGTATCGTAAAACAGAAAACAGACTCTATTTTTTCAGTAAACCCCAATGCCAATATCATCATCATGGGCGACTTTAACGATGGCCCGGAAGATGCATCCTTAGCTACATACCTGAACGCTAAACCTAAGTTACATGATATTATGTCTAACCAGCTTTACAACATGATGCGTGCTGGCAATTCAGGGGAAGAAGGCGTTTACGGCACCTTAAAATACCAGGGACAATGGGATTTGTTTGACCAGTTTATCGTTTCGGGTGCTTTATTACAAAAAAAATATACGCTACAAATACCTGGTAAACGCGCAAAGATTTTTACCGCTGATTTTCTATTGCAGGAAGATAAAACCTACCTGGGCAAAAAACCTTTCAGAACGTATGCAGGCTTTAAATACCAGAACGGATTCAGTGACCACCTGCCTGTTTTTATTGAGATAACTACCCCTCCCTTACAACTGACCAAACAGGAGTAATCATTTGAAGAAACTTTTGAATAGAAATGTATGAAAAAGAATCTGGTCTGTATTTTATGGATTTGGATTGCGTTCCAGCCATTCCATTTCCCGACATTGGCATCGGATGTTATCTGGACAGAAGATTATAGTACTGATGAAAATACGGGTTGCGCCCACGATGGCACAAGCAGTCCGGGCAGTGGCAAATGGAGCACCGATTGCAGCAGCACCGTTCTTACTGATGCGAATGACTACTTCAAAGTAATAAGCGGGCAGTTTGAAGCACGCGACCTGGATGGGGAAGCTATCTGGACTTCCACATCCATTGATATTTCCGCTTATAAAGATGTGTTTTTCACCCTAGACTTATCACATACCGATGCGCTGGAAACCAGCGATTACATAGAGGTGTATTACAAAATAGATAGCAACCCTGAGCAGCTTTCTTTGACACAAACCGGTAGTTTTGCCGACTTTACGCACACCGAAACCGGATTGAGTGGCAGTAGCCTCATCGTTATTATTATAGTTAAGAACAATGCCAATCTGGAAAAGCACCGTTTTGATAACCTGGTGGTGGAGGGCACTCCTGAAAATCAATTGGCTGCAGTAAGTTTTGAAAACACCGGGGATACCTGGAATTACGATATTTTCCCTGCCTCCTACAATTCAGAGGCCACAGGTGACTCGCTGGAAGTAAACGGAGATGAAGATGTATGGGGGAGCATCAAAAAGTTCAGTGGGGAAATATCCAATGCTGCACACAAAGAAAAATTTTGGGGTATTCAGGATTTAGACAATGATGATGAAGGCAACGGAGGCAGCAGTTTTTATCATTATTTAGCCTTTGCCCCTGTTGACATCAGCGGATACAAAAACGTAGTACTCACTTTTCAGTACTATACGATTGGCTTGGACAACGGGGACGAAATTGAATACATCATAGCGTACGATAATGGCAGTACGTGGGGTACGGCCACAGCCCTCAACAAAAATACTGAAGGCTGGACAACCATTTCTGTTAATGTACCGGATGATAAGGAAATGATCAGGCTGCGTTTGCAGGCAAAGCAAAACGGAGGGGATGATTTTGCCGGATGGGATGATATTCGCCTCACCGGTGAGGCTATTACGATTACTCATTACTATGCTACTTCCGCTAATAACCTTGAACAAACTGCCCAATGGAACGATGGTTCAGGGGGACAGCCTGTTAATTTTACTACTGACAACCAGTTTTTCCATATCCTTACCGATGGTGATGCTACGATTGGTAACAATTGGACAGTTTCAGGAGAAAACAGCAAGGTAATTATTGGGGATGGAAGTACAGCTACCAATTTTATCATTCCTGCCAGTTTTTCTCTTATTGGAAAAACCGACGTAAAAGATGGAGCCACGCTTACCATTGAAAACTTATCTTCTCCAACCTTCGGCAATTTATCAGAAAGCAGCACGGTGGTGTATCAAAAAAGCTCGGGTGTAAGCAATCAGGAAATCCCTCAGGCTGTTTACGGCAATTTAACCCTTAAAAACAGCAATCCAACCAAAGCTTTTACCGGGGATGTTACGGTGCTGGGCAACTTATCACTGGAAAATGTTACGCTTACCGCCAATGTTGCCACCGACCTTTTCCTGGGAGGAAATTTATCCCTTACCGGAACTGTAAATTTCAATACCACTATCCAAAATAACCTTGACATCATTGTAAACGGAAGCGGCACACAAACTTTTTCAGGCAGTCCTGCTACGGGCAATATTCAGCTCAAAAGCCTTACTTTGGAAAAAGTTGCGGGTGAAGTAATTATTGCTGATGCCCCTTCCACCACCCTTTCCCTAAATCATGATTTGACGCTGGATTATTATAACATCACCCCTTTTTCTGAGTTGGATCAGGTTAGTATTGGTAGGAACTTGGTAATCAACGGCAATATTAACCAGTCTATTGATGCCGGAACATATGAAGGCCTTACCATTGAAACAGTGGGAGATACTTTTCTTTCCGGCGATGTAACGGTAAATAATATCCTCAAACTTACAGATGGCAACCTGCTTTTGAGCGACTATGACCTTACCCTTGCCGGTGGGGCAGATATTCAGGGCGGGAGTAGCGCAAGCTATGTTGTTACCAAAGATGACAAATCTTCCGGCGGGTTTTTAATCCGGGAAACACCTAATGATGAAACGGAAGTTATTTTTCCGGTAGGAACCGCTGAAAGCTTCACCCCTTGTTATATCACCAATGCCAGTACAGGAAATACCGAAACATTCAGCGTACGGGTTTTTAACAAAGTGTTTGAAAACGGAACTGCCGGGGCAGAAGTAGCAGATTTGGAAAACCTGGTAAAAAAAACCTGGGAAATCACGCCAGTACTGGATGCCGGGGCCAATGTGACCCTGAAACTCCAATGGAACACAACAGACCAGGGAAACATGTTTGATAAAGACTTTGTAAACATTATCAAATACCGGGACCAATGGAATGCGATTTCTGAAAAACAGGAACCGGGCGAAAATAGTAGCATTTACACAACAACTGCTTCGGGAATTACTGAGTTTTCAAAATTTACTGTAGGTGGTGAAAGTGCTACCTTGCCCGTAACCTGGCTTTCTTTCACTGCAAACAAAGAAAACGGATATATTTTACTATCCTGGCAAACAGCCACAGAAGCCAACAACAAAGGTTTTGAGGTCCAGCGTTCCGTTGATGGAAACAGTTTTCAAACCATTGGGTTTGTAAATGGCACCGGGCACTCATCTCAAATAAAAACATATACATATCAGGATTTTTTCACACATCCCCGGAGTATTTATTATCGCCTCAAACAAATAGATTTTGATGGAAACTATGCATACAGCAAGATAATGTCTTTCTCCAATACCAACATACCCTCTCAATTTACCGTATTTCCCAACCCGACTTCTGGTATGATACAGTTCAGAGGCATTAGCCACTCTCACAACTTGCATCTCCAATTAACTGATGTAAATGGTAAGATATGGTTCGAGAAAAAAGGTCCTGTCAAAAGGTTAAATGAATATATCAACAAGTACCTGCCCTCCTTACCCTCTGGGATGTATTCCCTACAACTCACCGGAAATAGTGAAGTACTTTTATCAAAAATCATGAAAATTGATTAGGAACTTCTACTCAAATTAGTTTCTCGTTTTAATTATCACTTTGAGAAATAAAAGTATAAAATAACAAAGAACTTTTGTAAATGAGCGATTTATATGGTAATATCTATTAATAATTCGCAAGAATTTTGC
The DNA here is from genome assembly GCA_965230065.1 of Cyclobacteriaceae bacterium. Classification (GTDB taxonomy): domain Bacteria; phylum Bacteroidota; class Bacteroidia; order Cytophagales; family Cyclobacteriaceae. Next base: position 7,343,595 of record OZ245942.1, read on the forward strand.
TTAACTTTATTTTACAAACTAGGCAAAAGGTACTTATCTGGTTAGTTATTTTTTCGAATTTTGAAATTTTAGGTATGGATGTAAAAAAGATTGGCAACAACGGATTAAAAGTTTGCCTTCCAGGCGGAGAAGTGGTTATCTCTCGTGAAGTGATGATTTCAGCATTGGTTCAGCTTGGCATTCTGGGTTTTATTGCTTTTTACTTTGGGATTTTTAACGCAATCATGGCTTTTATTGCTTTTTGTGTACTGTATGGCATTTTTTATTCTATCGGCTTTTTCCATGTAAGGGTTGAAAAACTCCAGAATGATTCTCACTTCAAGCGCAAAAATTAATAATCTATAAAATCAGCGAATAAATAGCTTTTTATATTCTTACTGTTTTCTCAATTATATTTTACAATTAATACATTTGCCCATTCATTATTTGTAAAATATTAATTATGAGAATATTTATTTTTTTCCTGGCTACTTTATTTACTGCTTGCACTTATACCCCCCCGGAGAATGAAAATACTGCCATTCCCATCAAAGTAGTGGTAGTTACCATGTTTGAAAGAGGCAGTAATGATGATGACCAGCCGGGTGAATTCCAGTTTTGGGTAGATCGCTTCCCTTTGGTAGAAACACTCCCGTTTCCACAAGGCTACCGTGATTTGCAGTATAATCCGGAGAAAGGGGTTTTGGGAATGGTAACCGGCGTAGGCAGTATTCGATCGGCCGCTTCTATCATGGCGCTGGGCATGGATCCCCGGTTCGATCTTAGCAAAGCTTATTGGATAGTAGCAGGCATCGCGGGCGTGGACCCGGAAGATGCTACCGTAGGCTCAGCCGCCTGGGCCGAGTGGATAGTAGATGGCGACCTGGCCCACGAAATTGATGCCCGGGAAATCCCTGAAGCATGGGAAACCGGATATTTCCCCTTAGGCGCACACACTCCTTACCAACATCCAGCTACGCTAAGTGACAGGGATGCTGTTTTTCAGCTTAATCCTGCTTTGGTAGAATGGGCTTACCAACTGACAAAAGACACTAAATTACCTGATACAGAAGCCCTCCAAATGCTCAGAAAAGATTATGTGAATTACCCAAATGCTCAGAAACCACCACAAGTACTGAAAGGTGACCAGGTCTCGGCCATGACCTTTTGGCACGGGAAAAACATGAACACCTGGGCCAACCAATGGGTAAAATACTGGACACAGGATAAAGGCAATTACATAACCACGGCCATGGAAGATACCGGTACTCTGCAAGCCCTTGAGTTTTTAGATAACGCCGGTAAAGCAGACAACGACAGAGTATTGATACTACGTACGGCCAGCAACTTTGCCATGCCCCCCGACAGCATGACTGCCGCAGAAAGCATGCAACAGGAAAACGAAGGCTATTCCGCATTTATCCCTTCTCTGGAAGCGGCCTGGGTAGTGGGCAGCAAGGTAGTGAATGCCATCATCAATAATTGGGATGAATATTCTGATGCATTGCCTGAATAGTTTTGTGAGCTATCAGCTATTAGCTACAAGCTTCAAGCTATCATTTTCGGAACAGGGCTTCTATACCTCTACCCCCGGCCTGTGTCGCACAGGACGGAATGATTTATATCCATATTGTTCCCTCCAAAAAGACCTTTACTCAGAACGCAATGAATTTACCGGATTGGTCATGGCAGCACGGAGGGTATGGAAACTGATGGCACCTAAGGTAACAACCAGCGTCAGTAATGCCGAAGCCAGGAAAGTAAGCCATTTTATTTCGGTTTTGTAGGCGAAGGTTTGCAGCCAGTCGTCCATGAAAAAGTAGGCAAGCGGAAATGCGATGAGCATGGCAATGCCTATCAAAATCAGAAAATCTTTGTAAATAAGCCCCACAATGCCAGACACACTGGCGCCAATCACTTTGCGGATGCCAATTTCTTTGGCCCTTTGTTCGGTGGTGTAAGCAGCTAACCCAAGCAAGCCCAGACAGGCAATTACCACGGTAAAAACTGAGAATAACGTAAAAATCTGCCCGCGTTTTTCATCAGCCTGGTATTGCGACTGAAAATCCTGATCCAGAAACTCGAAGGAGAAAGGCTTGCCCGTGTTTATCTCAGCCCAGGTTTTTTCTAAAAATGAAAGTGTACTGGAAACATTTTGGGGCGCGATTTTAATATTCAGAAAATAATTATCTTTCCTGAAAAAGATGGCCAAAGGCTCAATGGGGTTGTACAATGATTGCTGGTGATAATCTTTCACCACACCCACCACCTTGAAAGTCGGGTTATTGTCACCTCCCATAAACGAGAATTCCTGCCCGATGGGGTCGTCCCATTGCATCCGCTTTACCATAGATTCGTTCACCAGCAGTGCAGCGGTATCCGTAGCATAATCCCGTGAAAAGTTGCGTCCTGCTACAACCGTCATGCCCATGGTTTCTATAAAATCATAATCTGCCCAGAATTGGTCTACGCCCCGCTCCACCTTTCCTTCTGGGCTGTCTACCATCATCAGGTTTTTAGAAAACCCGCCCCCCGGCCTGGAAGTAGAAGTTGAAACTTCCAACACATCAGGATGCTCTTTAAGCCGGTTGTAAAGCACCGGATAATGGGCACGAATGGTAGAGTCGGGCATGGTAACCGTAAGTACCTGCTCTTTATTGAAGCCCAGGTCTTTATCGCGCATGAACTGCAACTGGTCGTACACTACCCAGGTGCAAATCAGCATGGCGATGGCAATGGCAAATTGCGTTACTACCAAAATTTTTCGTAATAAGGCATTGCCTGTGCCCCGGGTGATATTTCCTTTCAGCACCAAAGCAGGGTTGAAGCTGGAAAGATAAAAAGCGGGATAACTGCCGCCTGCAATACCCACCAGCAAGGCCAACCCTAAAAACCCTGCAATAATTTGGGGCTGGAAAATAAACGAAAAGCTAATTTCTTTGCCCGCCAACTGGTTAAACAAAGGAAGCAACAGCATCACCAAAGCGAAACTGATAAGGAGGGCAATGAGTGTGAGCAGGGTAGATTCTGTTAAAAATTGTGCAATGAGCTGCCTTTTCAGCGAACCTACTGTTTTTCGGATACCCACTTCCTTGGCACGTCGGGTGGCCCGGGCGGTAGCCAGGTTCATATAATTAATGCTGGCGATTATCAGGATAAAAATAGCAACAGCAAAAAAAATGTACACATAAGAGATATCGCCACCTTCTGATGCACCATCATCGCCAAAATCAGATTTCAGGTGAATATCGGTGAGCGGTTGTAGCCAATAACTGATAGAAACACCAAAATTTTCAAAAATAGGCACGACACGGTCTTTATTCACAGTAGCCAACGCCTCCTCGCCATCTTTTACGCTTATATTTTCCCTGAGCAGCAGGTAAGTGGGCACACCCCATCCACCCCAGTTGCCCATTTCATCGGGCAGGGAAGCACGGGAAAGCAGGGCATCAAACTCAAGATGGGAATTGGCAGGCACATCTTCCATCAGTCCGGTGATTTGATAAATTTCACCCTCGTTCTGGAAAGTCTTGCCAATGGGGTCTTCATCCCCAAAGTATTTTTTTGCGGTGGATTGGGTTAGTACAGCTGTATTAGGTTGGTTCAATACAGTGGCTTGATTGCCCCTAAGAAGTGGAAAGCTAAACACCTCAAATACCGTAGAATCTACGTAATAAAAGTCTTCTTCATAGAAACGAATGTCCCTATCGGGGTTCTCAAACAATTCCCTGCCTGCTCCTATAAAACGGACAGCATGATCTATCTCAGTATATTTCTCATCCAGTTCAGTGGCAAGGGGAATCTGCCCGGAAGGCCAGGTAAATGTATTATCCTTTTCGGTAAAGTGGGTAACTACCCGGTAAATGCGGTCTTTTTTGGTATGAAACTGGTCAAAACTAAGTTCATCCAGAATGTACAAAAAAAGAAAAAGGCTACAAGTGATGCCGAGGGTTAAGCCCAGGATGTTGAGGAGGCTGTAAATGCGGTCTTTTCCAATATTACGAAAGGCAACTTTGAGTAGGTTTTTCAGCATGGTGCAGTTGAGCTAGTGGTTGAGCTTCTGCTTTTTCAAAAAACATACCTGTATTTATTTTACTGAAAATCAATGGCTTATAATTATTCTAAAAATTATAAGTGTTCAAAAGTGAACAGTGATTGTGCGGTGGTGGACAAAAAGTTGTGGTACAGGCTTCTTGCCCGGGGCGCATTGTTAATTACCAATGGCAAATCGGTTTCTACGCTTATTTGCGCCTAACGTCCAACTAAAATGAGTATGCGCCCCAGTTGCTAGAAGCACTGAAGTTTCTTGTTCGCATGGTTTTATCAAAATGCTCAGTTCGCATATTCATTTTTAGTGTCTGTTGTGCACAGTTTACTTTCTATATTTCAGTGTATCGTAAAGACAAACAAGTTTCATATAATACGATGAATTTTGTTGGTCTTTAGTCAGATTAAAGTTGTCTTTTAAAAACTGTAAGAGCATTTCTAGATCAATTTTCTCAGCTTCTAGAAGTAGGATAATCTTAACAGCCTTGTCAGGTGTGTTCCCTTCAATTACCTCATGTATAGAAGAATAAGTTTCTCGAATTGATTGGGCTTTATAAGAATAAGGATTCGCGATAGCAAATTCAGCTAAATCCCGATTAAAAGCTGACACTATTTTAGCATCAACATCATCTGAGTTAGATATTTTGGTAAAATATTTACAAACAGGAATCCAAGAAGTAGCCTTGACAAGTTTAGGCAAAGTCTTTGCCATTAGTTCGGCTAAATCAAATTTCTTATTGTCATGCAATACATCCTCGGCAACATCAAATCTTGAAAAGGTCTCATAAGATTTTTCACTTTTTCCAGAGACACCAATTCCGATTACCACGTCAACCATATCTAGGTCAGTATCTTGATCAAAGTCCACTACAGCAATTTTTTCGGTAGGGTCATTTGTGCTAACTAATTCATAAATATGCTCCTTCATTTTTCGAAGTAAGGAAGCTGGAAACTTCTGGTTCAAAGAAGTTAAAACACTAAGTATCTCAGTATATTCTCTTGTTCTTATTCTTGTTAATGGCAGAATTACCCCACCAATTTCAAATTCATATTTATCTATTGTTGGCTCGCCTTCGTGTGAATGAATATATTCGACAAAGAATAGTCTGTTGGATAATTGATTAACCTGATTTTGATCGAGGCACTTCACAACGGAAGAAAGAATATTTCTAACATTCTTGTCAGAAATTGAGTAGCCCATAAAAATGGTAGGATGCTCCAAGAAAACAGTTAGTAGTTTTGCAGCTAGGTAGCCATTCTTTTCATTGTAATCGGCATAATCTTCCTCAGTTATTACCAATGAATTTGGTTCAGTACAGCAACCATGTATCTTATAAATTTCCCCAATCTCCTGTAGCGGGGAAAAAATAAGCTCTTGTTGGGATTTGTAAACCTTAAAATCAGGATAAATATGTTCGCAAAGTAGATCATAGTTGGTCGTTATAATACCGTTTATCTTTGCGGCTTTTAGTAACTCAATGTCTGATTGAACTTCTGCTTCAATAGGCTTTTCAGAAACCTCTTTTAAATATGAGGAAACAGATACCTTGAGTGGACTAGAGAAACTAACCATTTCTTGTAAGTTCTGATTCCTCTCTTCTTCTAGTTCGAAAGATTCAAACCAATATGAATGGTAGTCTTTTGCGATTAGTGACCCCACTTTGGGCCAATTGCCATCAGCTAGCGAGCGGTACCGTTCAAAAGGATGATTCATCATGGTTGAGTACTTTCTTAAAAGACCCTCCCAGTTTTCAGTTTTTATATACTTTAATGAAAATCCTGACCCTAAAAAAAGAAAGGGAGAAGATGCAAATTCATCAAGTCTGTTGTATAGATTTTCTTTGAAGGTCATGTTTCCTAATTGTGCACAACGTTTGCGCAGCCGTCGCTCGGCTTGTTTGCGTTTTCTGTTCGTGTTTCGTCATGGCTGCATGGAGCAACTAACGTGCAAATAACAATTTCGCCAGGGTGAGGGCTGAGCGCTGTTGGCACCAGTATTTTAATCATTTGGTCGGTTGGTGTATTTCTCAATTTCACCATTCGCCCATTCGTTTTCATGATACCATTTAATATTATTAATTTCTTGATCCTCTCTCAGAATTCTGTCAATTAAGTTTAAAAGCTCAGAATCAATTTCATTTTTTTTGCCGAACAGCCGATTCCAAATCCCTTTGCGATAAGTTTTCAAAAAGCACAACCAGCCACTCTCTATCCCTTCATCTTCATAAGCACCTAATCCTAATTCGTAATTTATTCCCTGATGGGCAAAGAAAATCATCCAGCCCCAATCTTCCTGAAGAGGATTAGGATCAGTTTCTATATCCATGACTTCCAATTTCCTGATTAAATAAATCGCCAGATCTTCTCCGTAATCGGTTTGTGGATTATCCACTTCTGAGGATTGATCAAATTTATCCGATGAAAATATAAAGTGATTTCTCATTAACTTTTATTGGTGCCAACAAGCGGATAAACACACCAGGTGCGTTTATTTGCAATATATCTATACAAAATGTTTTTTAAAACTAACCAAAACCATCCCATTCCTTCCTACCAAGGATAAAAACTTACTCTTGCAATTTACACAAAATTATGAAAACCTAACCCTTGTAATAAGGCATGGGTATTTGCACGGGTATTCATAAGGAGGGGTTTTATATTTGAGCCGTATTTTTTTAATTATCTTTTTACTTTTTAATATCAGTACCATGGCAGTACCTTATTCAGTAGTGGAGCGGGGCAACCCCGGTAAACCCAGTCAACCCAAAAAATTTTATGCTTCGGCTAGGAGTTCCGGTGAAATCAGTATACGCGATTTGGCCAAAGAAATTGCCGAAATATCTACCATGAGCCTGCCCGATGTCATTGGGGTTTTAGAATCGGTAGTGATGCTGGTGCCCCGGCATATCAGTCAGGGTAAGATTATCCGCCTGGGCGAGTTGGGTTCTTTGCGCATTAGTGTGAGCAGCGAAGGTGAAGAGAAGGCAGAAGATGTAAATGCCAAAAGCATCAAATCCAATAAATTCCTGTTTACCCCCGGCAAAGACTTACAAAAAGCCTTAAAGAATGTGGAGTATGTAAAAGCTTCATAAGGGTATTTTTTTAACTGTTTTCCATCGAAGCCTTGTTACACGTGAGTTAAGTAACTTTAAAATTTTTTAACCTGAAAGCGTCCTGCCATGTTGGCGGGACGCTTTTTTTTTTGCCCATTTCGTAAGGGAAAAGCCAAAAAACCATCGGGATCATTTAAAAAATCGTAGTTATGATTTTCTTTTTCGTCTCAATGATTTGAAAAATCGTTTCAATGCTTTGGAAAACCCTTCTTATTGGTTTTATAAAACTTTCCTTTTTGTTTTTTCAGGGTTGGTTATATGTGCATGCCGTTAACGTGCTGAAGTTTTCTGCACAATAAAACACTGTGGTACAAGCACCCTGCCTGTAAACAGGCTGAGTTCCACAGGCGAGACGCCTGTTGCACAACCCGTCAACTCTTTATTGAATCTTTCAATTACAAAGCATGCGCAAAACAGAGCTTGTAGCTTGTGGCTAAAAGCTTCAGGCTAAAACTTACTCCATCACTTCCCTCAACACGTGGATTGATTTTAGTTCTTTCAGGTTGTCTACATGCAGTTGATAGTACAGCAGGAGGTTTTCCAGCAAAGCACGTCGCATGTCAACATTTATTTTCAGGTGTTCGGCATAATCTGCCTCAATTAATTTTTGTAAAGCGTCAACCTCATCGTCCTGTAAGCTGTTGCCGCCATAAGCCAATGTAAGCTGCTCATTCACTTCACGGGCTGAGCCGGGAGGGAAGCCTAAATAACGGCTTAGTTTTAGGATGAATTGGATGTGAAAATTTTCAAATCCCTGGACGAGGTGGTCAAAAAGTAATAAGGATTGCCGCAAAAAAGTAAAAAGGTCGGTATTTTCTTCTTCTTCTTTTAAAACCCTTCCCAGCAATTCTGCTATAAAGATACCTATACCCGACTTTTTAAAATCATACGGTATACTTTCATACGGTTCCAGGCATTTGATTTCTGAAATGCGGTTAAGGCCACCCGCATACCGCTGCCCGGCTTTTTTGTAGTAAACCACCAAATCCAGCAAAGTGAGGGGTTGGAAAAAAGCAATCTTCGTGGCTGTTTTCCTGCCCGGTTTCCCCCGGCTGCCCCGCACGCCATTCACAATATAAGATTGCACCCCAAAAGCTTCTGTATAAATTTTGGTGATAATGGAGGTTTCTTTGTACCGTATAAAGTTCAGGACGATTCCCTGTGTTTTTTGCAGCATATCAGTTTACTACGGCTATTTTGCCCACAAAGGTTTCAGCACCTCCCGGCGAAGCTGAGAACACCAGATACACCCCGGTAGCCACCCGCGTTCCGTTATAATCGGTAACATTCCAGGTAACCGTACCGCCCTCTGCCCTTATTTCCCTCACCAACGTGCCTGTTACGGTGGTTACTTTCACAATGGCATCATCGGCCAGGCCACTCATGCCTACCGTTTCGTGCATGTGTGTAATCACCGGATTGGGGAAAATTTTAACAGACTCATGTCGCTGCCCGCCTTCTGTGGCAGTTCCACGGTAAGAAACCATACCCTTATCAGTAGCAATAAATACTTCGCCAGAAACCCCGTCAATGGCAATGCTTTTAATGTAATTGGAAGGAAGGGGGCTGTTATCTATGGTAAAATTATTTATCTGGGTTTCGCCGGTTTCATCAAACAGCCAAAGCCCGTTGGGCGTTCCTATCCATTTACGGTTACCCCCGTCCACTGCCATTGCTGTAATTTTCTGGTCACGCAATAACGGGCGGCGGTCAAAAATGGGGCGGATGGCATCAACATCTCCGGAAAATACAGAAAAAGGATCGGGAAAGAAAGCCACGCCCTGGTCGGTGCCTACCCATATCAGGCCGTCTTTGTCGCTCACCATCGCGGTTGCCTTTTCACCGGGAAGCCCTCCCTCTCCGGTACCACTGTTTAAATACCGTTCATCTCCGGTTTCATGATTGAATACCAGGATCTCTCCATTTTTTAAAAGTATCCACTTGTCCCCACTGACCGAAACCAATAAATCAAGGGGAAAACGCCCCTCATTTTGTAAAAAAGAATAAGCCTTCCAGTTATCATTTTGCGGATTCCATACGTGCAAAGGGAAATTCACCCCATAATTGGCTATCCATAACCTACCCTCACTGTCGGTATCCAGGGCTGCAATCCGGGTAAACCGTTCGGGAGGACTACTGTTGATTAGTGTACTGCCGGAAGTATTTTCATCCACCAGCGTAATGTTTTCCTCTCCATCCCACACACCAATGCCATCACCAAAAGAGGCAAAGTAAAATTGTTGGCTGGCAGGATGATAAACCACATCTACCAAATCGGCAATGGAAATATTTTCAGTGATTTCGGTATAGTTTTGCCAAATGCCTTTTTCAAAAGTGTAAAACCCGGTGCTATTGCCTGCTGGGATAAAACTATCCGAATACTTCCCAGCCAACCCAATTACTTTATCTCCGGCAAATGTTACTTTCCAGGTGTCATCTGTTGGTGGGCCGGAAGGGAAAAAATTTTCTTCCTGCGCATTATTTACTTTCACCAGGCCATTTCCTTCATCTGCTACCCAAAGTACCTGCTGTGCATCATAACGGGCGTCGCTTGGTTTTTGTACCAGATTGGTATCAATAGCTTTGGCTTCGCCCCCATTGTACGTAAAAAGCTGATGATCTGCCACGATCAGTAAGGTTTCTCCATTAGCTGAAAGAGAGGTAAAATCACCCGAAGTGGAAAAAGCAGTACGTTCCCACGTTCCATTGGTGTATCGGTAAAGTGCATCTTTGTCTGCTCCGGCAAATACATCATCACCCTTTTTTTCAATGTGCCGCACGGGCTGCGGGGGCAAACCATCGGCTACGCCAAACCGCCGCCAGTTGCTAAAATCCTGCCGGTTTATCAACGGGCTGAGCGAAGCGGCCAGTATACCTTCCCGGGTGCCAATAAAAATACTATCCCGTACAAATGTGCTTCCATAAACCGGCAAATCGGCAGCACCATCCTCACTCAGGCGGGTATAAGATTCTAAAATACTGAGGGGTTTTTCGCTGCTCACATCCAATAAAAACACCCGAATGCCCAGGGAAGTGGCTATAAATACCGTATCATTCAAGAAAGAAATTTGATAGATTTGTTCTGCCTGGGTACTGCTGCTTTCTTTTAATAAGTTATTAGCATAAATATTATTTTCACTTAGCACATCAATACCACCGGAACGATAAGCAATTACCAAAGCTTCCTGCTGCTGATGATAAGCCATCGCTACAATGCCTACATCATGCAGGCCGTCTATTTTTGAAAGTACGTTTACGCTTTTGTCATCTTTATCGTAGTAGAATAATCCATTTGTAGTAGCCGTATAAACTTTTTGTCCTGCTAAGGCAAGCGTATGTGTATTTTGAAAAGAAAAATGCGTACGCCAGGACCCGATGGGAATCGCTTCCTGAGCCCATAAAACATGGGGCAGGCATAGAACTAACAATAAATATTTCAGCACTAGTTTTTCCCTTTATCCTTATCTGAAAGTTTTTTTTCCTGCATTCCCTTGTGAAAATAATACCGGCTACGCGCTTCGTAAGCCTCATTCGCACCCAGCATCAGCCTGTCCTGAGTACCTGACAAACGAAATGAAAAGGAAGCAGTGGTTCCCGAAACAGCACAAATAGCGTGTAATTTGGTAACATACTCGGCCACGGCCAGGAGGTTGGGCATGGGGCCAAAAGGCTTTCCCTCAAAATCCATATCCAGCCCGGCCACAACTACTCTTTTGCCCTGGTTGGCCAATTGGATGCAAACCGCTACGATGGCTTCCTCAAAAAACTGAGCTTCGTCAATACCGACAACATGGCAATCACCCGCCAGCGCAACAATGTCGTCGGCTTTTTCCACTACCGAAGAGGCAATACTTTTGTTATCGTGCGAAACAATGTCGTCGGCTTGATAACGATTGTCTACCACAGGTTTAAAAATTTCTACGTGCTGTTTGGCAATGATGGCCCGGTTCAACCTTCTGATAAGTTCTTCTGTTTTACCAGAAAACATACAACCGGCAATTACTTCAATCCACCCGGCTTGCCGATGCACAGTGGTATTGCCCAGGCTAGGTTCTATAAACATTATTCACTGTTTCTTGATAGCAAAAAATAATATGATTTATTTTGAGTTCTGATTTAGAACGTAAAATACAGCATCTAATTCTGTTTTCTCTCAAAAATACGACCTCAAACGGCACAAAAGAAATAAATAATACTATGGAGAGCAAGTTGAACTATTCCTTCATTCAAGATTATAGCCATCAATACGTCCAGTCTATCATTGATGCGTTTTTTAATAATAATGAGAAAATTTCCGGCCCGGAAATATTGAAACTGTGCCGGGTAAACCAGGTAAACCTTTTGGTTATAAAGAAACTGCTTGAGGTGTGGCAGCAGGAAACCCATAAGCTGGAAAGCCCCTATTTTGATTATGACAATGCCAAGGTGAAAGAAGCTTTGGAAACTTTTATGAACACCCTCTCGCAACATATTGCCATATCCCGGAAGCACTTTGAGCCCTTGCTGGAACAGGCTGTAAGTGACACAATTTTGTTGATTTTTTCGCCTTATGATTATTATGTGCGGGAATTGACGTCTTCGGGAAAAGAAACACTTACGCTGGAAATACTGAAAAAAGACCTGCGTTACATAAAAATTAACCGCCCCATCCTGGATGCATTCATTAAACGCTTTGAAGATGAAGAACTTGCCGAGGTGCAGGGAGATGAAAAAATACGCATTTTCAATGAAGTGTTCGAGAATTTAGAAGAGGCCCCCGAAGACTTTGATGAGTATGTAAATATTTTTTCTGAAACTTTGGCCTTGCCCGTAGACAAATTATATACAAACCCTTCGGCACAAAACGAAGAGCAGGAAGACGTGCGCCCCACCCTGAATGATCAGTTTAGCAATACCAATGCGGATACCTTAGCCGATTTGCACCAGAAAAAGAAAATTGACAACATCAAAGAGCATATTAATGTGAACCAAAAGTTTATGTTCACCAAAACGCTTTTTGGGGATAGCAAAGATGAGTTTGAAAAAGCCATTGAAAACCTGGAGAACTACTCTTCATATGTAGACGCGTTTAACTATTTAAGAAGGGATTTTGCCGGCAAGTACCACTGGCAAATGGACTCAGAAGAGGTAATTGAATTTCTGGAGCTGGTTGCCAAAAAATATTGATACAGAAATAATTATTTACCGGAAAGACTGGCTGACAAATCAGTAAAAGGTATACCACAACTATCAATAAAATCGGTTTCCAGCACAATGATCTGCACGCCTTTTTGCCTGAAAGCATTAAGTTCTTCGCATGTTACTGCCCGGTAGGTATTCTCTTCTGTCATTTCTTCATACAAATAATCATACATAGGCCTGAAATGCTTTGCCACTAAAATAAAGTCATTGTTCCCTGCCAACGACTTGATTTTTTTCATACTTTCTTCAGATGTTTTTACCATGGCAGCTTTAGATGCTTCATCATCAAGCACAGGACTAAAAATCCCCTCGGGCGTTATGTTGATAAATGAACTGATCCCTATAAGTACGCATACTACTACAAGGACTTTCCCGTTGGCTACCCATTGGTCTAGTAAAATGAGCACAAAAGGGACTGCGGGCAAAAGGTAGGCGGTTTCGTGAGGCAGCTTCAGAAAAGCCAGGGTGTATGTTACGATTACAACAAGGCAAACCAGTATTATCTTTTTATTGTAAGTTTTTTTTCTGAAAACTAACCCGTAGCCAAAAGCTAACATCAGCCCTATGGCACCGGGGTATCCCCAGAGTTTTACAGTCAGGGTTTGCAGTACCAGTTTCAAAGTAAGGTGGTTATTATCACCGTAATAATCAAAAAAAGAAAGGCCATATGTGTAAAAAACCGGAGAAAAGAATACCAAAAGGGGGATGATAAAACCTACCGAAAAATGCAGAAAAACACGTTTATCAGCTTTGAAGCTTTCATAACTCATAATGGCCAGAGGCAAAAGCAATGCTCCGGAAGTAATCCGGCAGGCTACCGCTAATCCCAAAAACAATCCGCACAACACAAATTTTTCCCTGGCACAATAATAAAATGAGCCTATGACAAATGCCAAAGCCCACATATAATCCATTAGCTCCAGGCTTTCTATAAAGACTGTTACTGTGAAAGCAAAAGCAAATGTAAGCAGTAAAGGATGTCTGGCATGAAGTTGCCTCAGCAATAAGTAAAAAAATGTAGCAGCAACAGCACTCATTATTGCTGTAAGCAGGTTGAATACCCAGATAGGGCTTCCGGCAAAAAAGGAAGATACAATTTCTACAAAGGGATATCCAGGCAGGCGCGAAGCTTCGTAGGCAAGTGTATTTGCCATATTTTCAGCCACCAGCCCTGTGCTCCAGGCATCCCGGTCATGCCCTAATGATACCCTGGATATCCAGGGAATACGAGAAGCAAGTACTACTATAAACACGAGCCAGGGCTCAAACTTGGCAGGCAGGAGGGCTGTGGTTTTGGTCGTATTCAATACATTTAACAGTTTTTGGTAAGGTTTACCGGGTTAAGATTTGCATACGATGTGCGTCTAGTTTAAGCATAATAAACAACAAAATAGTAAAAGCCCATAGAGACGACCCTCCGTAACTGAAAAAAGGCAGCGGAATACCAATAACCGGGAATAAGCCGATGGTCATTCCAATATTTACGGCAAAATGAAATAAAAGTATAGCAACTACAGAATATCCATATACCCTGGCAAAGATAGATTTTTGCCGTTCTGCAATCATAGAAACCCTGAGCAACAATAAAATAAACAGAACAACCAGAATAATACTGCCTATCCAACCATGCTCTTCTCCAATGGTACAAAAGATGAAGTCGGTGCTTTGCTCGGGCACAAAATCGAACTTGGTTTGTGTTCCTTCCAAAAACCCTTTGCCCCACAGGCCACCTGAGCCAATCGCAATTTTAGATTGGGTTACGTTCCAGCCATAACCGAGCGGATCCCCCTCCGGATTAATCAGTGCCTTGATACGATTTTGCTGGTGGGGTTTCAATACATCAGTAATGAAGAAGTCAACACTAATGACAATACCTACTACGAATACTGCCCCTACTACAATAAAAATGATATTCCGGACACGTTTACGGCTCAAACCAACCAAGATGATAGCTGTAACCACAATGCCAATGATGAGATATATCTGGGGAACAAAAAGTGTAAGAATAAACAGGAGTACCGCTGCCAGCCCCATTCCGATAAACACCGGAGAAAGCCCTTCTCTGTATAGCACCAACACGAAAGCACTAAAAACCAGGGCTGTTCCTGTATCGCCCTGCAGAATGATGAGCGCCATGGGCAAAATAATAATACCTGCCAGTTGAAGTAACGTACGAGTACTGGAAAAGACTTTCTGATGATCGCTCATAAACCGGGCTACGGCCAATGCGGTAGCAAATTTGGCAAACTCTGAAGGCTGGATTCCAAACCCACCAATCCTGAACCATGAAGTAGAACCTGAGATATTGCTTCCAAAAAACAGCACAAAGATCAACAATAATAACAGGGAGATATACATAGGAAAAGCAAAGGCACGATAAAACCGGTAGTCAAATGCCAGAATGATGAGAATGAGTACAAAAGAGGTAAGAATCCAGATGAGCTGCTTACCTGAATTCAGTGAAAAATCAAAAATAGATTTTGCCGTTTGCTCATCATAGGTTACAGCATAGATATTGAGCCACCCCATACCTACCAGGGCAAGATACAGGGCAACCACGCCCCAGTCTACACGGTTAATAAATGTATTTTGCTCTCTCAATATAAAAAATCTCCTTTAAGTACAAATTCTTCTAACCAGGTGCGGTCAACACACCCTTTTAAATATTTTTCTATCATCAGGCTGGCTGTAGAAGCTGCTGCCCTCCCGCCCCATCCGGCATTTTCAACATATACAGCAATGGCAATTTTAGGGTCGTCTTTGGGAGCAAAAGCCATAAAAACAGAGTGGTCTTCCCCATGCGGATTTTCGGCTGTTCCGGTTTTACCACAAATAATAATGTCTTCCATTACGGCCCTGCGTGCCGTACCATGCACAGCAGCTGCCATTGCATCTTGTACAAAACCGAAATGTGCCGAATCAATACCTACTTCATTTTTTTCATTATATTTCTTCGGCTTTTGGTCTTCCATCCCAAGCCCCTTGATAAGGTGGGGGGTATAATAATATCCTTTGTTGGCAATTAATGCGGCGAGGTTGGCCATTTGCAAGGGCGTAACCAGCATCTCACCCTGGCCAATACTCAGCGAATAAATGGTAGAAAACTTCCATCTCGCTTCTCCATATATTCTGTTGTAATACTCCGGTGTAGGTATATAACCGCCTTTCTCATAAGGAATATCAATACCCAAAGGTGCGCCCAGGCCAAACCGGGATACGTACTTACTCCATTTTTCCAGCCCTATGCGGGAATCTATAAATGTATTGGGCGATTCATTTTGATTGATAATTGTGCGGAAGGCTTTGTAGTAATACTGGTTACTGGATTGCTTCAGTGCTTCAAACAAATTGTAATACCCTGGTGTTACGTGATCACCCACGGGGGCATCACCGCAATAATAAGTGGTTTTTGGGCTTAAAACCCCTTCCTGCATACCAATCAGTGTTTGCACCGCCTTAAAGATAGAGCCAGGCGGATACATGGCCTGAATGGGCCGGTTAAAAAGCGGGCGTGTGCTATCCGTTTCAAGCGAAGTGTGGTTTTTTCCATAATCCCGTCCTGATAATGCATCCGGATCATAAGAGGGGGCTGAAATAATGCTTAGTATTTCACCCGATTTGGGCTCAATGGCAACTACACTCCCCACTTTCCCTTTCATCAGTGTTTCTCCATATTCCTGCAAATCAAGGTCAATGGTAACAATTAAATTTTCTCCGGGCGTAGAGAGTGTGTCCAGTTCCCCGTCTTTAAAACTCCCTTTTTCAATACCCCGTACGTTTACCAGCTTAAACTGCACACCTGTTTTTCCCCTCAATTGAGGCTCGTAAGCCGACTCTATACCACTGATGCCGATATAATCGCCCTGGCGGTAGTGCATGCGCATAGAGTCACGCCTGAGTTGTTCTTTGTTTATTTCCCCGATATACCCGAGTGCGTTGGCGAGCACATTCCGGGCATAGCCCCGGTCAGAGCGGGCCTGAATTCGAAATCCGGGATAATCGATCAGAAACTCCTGAATAGCCGCAAAATTTTTATTAGAAATCTGTTTGATAAATACAGATGGCTTCACACTGGAATATTTTTCAGCCTTCTGCATCTTTTCTTTAAACGCTTCCGGGGTGATATTAAAAGCCTGGCAAAAAGACAAGGTATCCTCTATTACGACTTCTTTAGGAATTACCTCTAAATCATATACAGGTTCATTATACACAATCAATTTACCATTGCGGTCGTAGATCAGCCCCCGGTAGGGATACTGTACAATCCGCTCTACCACATTATTTTCGGCTGCCAACTGATAGGTAGGGTCCAGCACCTGGATAGCAAATAGTTTTATTAAAAAGACTATGCCTATCAGGATAATTGTAATTTGTATGGCAAATTTTCTGGCACTGTCGTTCATATTACTCTTTGTTTCGGAGCCCTCACCAAATATTGAATTACAGTAATCATCAAAAAGGTGAACACCGTGCTGGCAATGACTTTGGTAAGGGTAAAGAAAAACAAGCTAAAATTACCAATTTCAATAAAAAAGATCAGCAAATGATGTACAAATATTAAGGGAAGGGTATAAGTAATGAACCATTGAAAGCCCATCGCCTGCGGAGTGGGAGTCATCCAAAACTCATAACCTCCTCGGGGCATGATTACCCTTATCCAATACGACCTAATATACATAATAAACACACAGGCCGCCGCATGAATTCCCAAACTATCGTAAAACATATCAATAAAAATGCCCAGCAAAAAGCCTAACAAAATGGGCACTACTTTAGGGGCATCAAAAGGCAAAAACAGCAGAAAAGCAAGATACAAATAACAAAAAGCCGTATTAAACAACACCAGGTTTCGAATGATAAACCCCTGGATAAATAAATAGATGATAAAATTAAAAAGTTGCGCTATAAAATTTCTACTGTTCATTCAATTCAATGTTATACAACTCCCTGTAATGTTGCTCTAAAGAATCCTGTTCTGCTAAAAAGTTATTTTGCACCACATACACGTATGACAAACTTGTAAAGTCTGTGGTAAGGTTCACTGTAATATCATAAAACGTTGAACTTTCCTCAATTTGTACTTCACCCACCATTCCTACCAGGATATCTTTAGGAAAAATACCGCTATACCCTGAAGTGATAATGGTATCTCCGGCGGTTACATTTACATGCCGGGGTACGTAAAGGAGTTTTGCATGCCGTGGATCCCTGCCGTCCCACTGGGTGGTGCTCAGTTCGTTGGTCCGCTGTAATACCGAGGAAATATACATTTCGGTATGCAAAAGTGAAGTTACCACGGCATATCGTTCCGAAGCGTATTTTACCCTACCCACTACGCCACGCGGACTGATGACTCCCATGCCCGGCTCTACGCCATCTCTGGAGCCTTTGTCAATCGTAATACTATTTTTAGCACGCCTTACGGAATTGTTGATGACCTTTGCCGGAAGAAATTCGTATTTCTGCTCTGCCTCCGCACTATCAGTTATTACCTCAGTGCTATCAGCTATTATTCTTTCAGCAGAAGATAAGAACACCTGTTCAGGCATGGCCGAAACCCTCATGTTAGACAAAGACTGCCGCAACCTGGCATTTTCCATTACCAAACTCTCATTGGCCTCCCGTAAGCCAAAGTAGCTGGAAACATCATTGGATGCCTCCATCACACCGGCCACTACCGTATTGGCAGAGTTTAACAAGGCTGCCTGCTGATAAGAATCATTGTTGGCAATAAAGGCCACACATAGTCCTTCTAGCAAGACAAAAACAATAAAGCCACGGTATTTAAAAAGAAATGCTAGTAACCTACGCATTTATCAAACTACGTCATCAATACTGATTT
Source organism: Cyclobacteriaceae bacterium (assembly GCA_965230065.1). GTDB lineage: Bacteria > Bacteroidota > Bacteroidia > Cytophagales > Cyclobacteriaceae. Next base: position 7,361,757 of record OZ245942.1, read on the forward strand.
GAAAGAATCTAGTTTTTTCAGGGCAATGCCTGTGCCTCTTACCACGGCCCTCAACGGATCATCGGCTACGTGTACGGGCAATTTGGTTTTTAAGGCCAATCTCTTATCAAGCCCACGCAACAAAGCACCGCCACCAGTGAGATGGATCCCGTTGTCATAAATATCCGCGGATAGTTCAGGCGGGGAAATTTCCAACGCCTTCAACACAGCTTCCTCAATTTTCGAAACTGACTTATCAATGGCAAAAGCTATTTCAGAATAAGAAACTTTTATCACTTTGGGAATTCCTGTCATCAGGTCGCGGCCCCGAATTTCAAAATCATCCGGTTCGTCATCAAGCTCCGTAAGGGCAGAACCTACTTCTAGTTTTACTTTTTCTGCCGACCGCTCCCCGATCAGCAGGTTATGCTGCCTGCGCATGTAGTCAAGAATATCCCGGTTAAAGGTATCACCTGCCACACGGATAGACTGATCGCATACAATACCGGATAAGGCAATTACAGCAATTTCGGTAGTGCCCCCTCCAATATCAACTACCATAGAACCTACAGGCTGGTCAATATCAATACCGATACCGATGGCTGCCGCGATCGGTTCATGGATCATATACACTTCTTTGGCGCCTGCATGCTCAGCCGAATCCCTTACAGCCCGCTTTTCCACTTCTGTAATGCCCGAAGGAATGCAGATAATCATCCGGTGTGATGAAGGCAAATACCGGCTACCGGCATCAATCATTTTGATCATGCCCCGGATCATGTGCTCGGCCGCATGAAAATCAGCAATTACTCCGTCTTTCAGTGGGCGGATGGTTTTGATATTTTCATGCGTTTTTTCATGCATCTGCATGGCCTGCCGCCCTATAGCGATTACTTTGTTAGAAGTACGGTCAATGGCGATGATGGAAGGTTCGTCAACTACGATCTTGTCCTTGCTGATGATGAGGGTATTGGCAGTGCCCAGGTCAATGGCAATATCATTTGAAAAAAAATCAAAAAATCCCATGTTTGTTTTAAAAATTCAATGTAGTTAAAAATTGCGCTGGAAAGTTACAAATATGTAGTAAGATTCTGTCTTATTAAAATCATAATTTTTTATACCCATGATACAGGTAAGTTATTAACCAATAATAAAGATATTTTGAGAACTTGCATTGCTATAATCTGCTAAGCTAACTTTTCTTTGGAAAAAACAGAAAAATACCATGATAGACTTTAAAAGTTTTACCAAAGGCTGTTTGTATTGTAAGTCCAAACTAATCGTCAAAAAAATTCTATGTGCTATTTTTTGGATAACTCCCTCAAAAAGTACACACCACCTTGTATTTTTCTTTCTCATTTATCTATTTCATTATCCAGTTCCAACTCCTTGGTCCTGCTCATGGTATTCATTACATTCAGACTGTCTACGATGGCCCCGTAAATCTCATCCATCACTTCTATATCACGTAAATAATACTGAAAGCTATCATAATAAGCTGAGTCTTCAATGTTATGTTTATCAAACAAATACCTTTCGTAATGTTTATACAATAGCTTTGATGAATCGCGGGGCAATGCCAGCATATTTATTTTTGCTTCGGCCAGGTGAAGGTCAAGCAAAAAGTTAATCATATCTTCTTTGGGAACGAGGTCGTTGGGGGGTACTATCTCTTCACTGCCACAGGCACCTAAAAAAAACAAAAGAATGATTACCAAATATTTTTTCACGTACGAAATTACAATTTGAAAAATTTTATCACAATATGGAGCCTGGTTTAAATGATTTCTGTGTTTTGTTAACACGATAAACATGAAACTTTAAACTTGAAACAAATAAACCCAACATTGTAACGTTATCAAAAAACATTATTGCTAAATATTTCCTGTATCCAAAACAGTACCAATTCATATTATGTTTCGGTTCAACGGTGTATCACTTCATATAGGGACAGGAGCAGGCAAACAATTGTGGCAGGATATTATCAAGGCAAAAAGGGAAGTAAAGATTGTTTCGCCCTACCTTCACGCATCGCTCATCAAAGAATTGATCAGCCTCAATAAAAAAGGAATACTGATCACACTCATCACCACCCTGTCTGGTAACACCCTGGGAGATACACAGGACTACGACTACCGGGATGAGCTCATCAGGCAGGTGAGGCACACGAATAGAAACGGACAAAAGCGAAAGCAAACCCTGAAAGGCCTGCGCTCATTTATGTATATCGCATTGTTTGCCTTTTTGGCCATGGGCACATACACCTATTTTTTTCATCATTTATATGCCCAAATCACTTTGCTCATTCTCTTTTTGTTGACCATCATCTTCATCAGTGCCATCTCGGCAGAAATCCAGAATATTGAAGAGTTTTATTTTACCTACGATACGCTGTTTCCCATTAAAATTTATATATCACCCCATAACCGTGAGCTATTGCATAAAAGTACCCTGTTTGTTCATGCCAACATTTTTCTGATAGACCAGGAAACGGCTTACATTGGGTCAGTAAACTTTACAGAAGAAAGCCTCTCACAAAACTACGAATCATTGGTCCGTATTGAAGATGTGACTGCCCTGAAAGAAATTAACCGTGAAATTGAGCAACTGTTCCATGCATCGCCCGAAGGCCTGGAAAGCCTGGACCTGGCAATATGGGGGAAAGAGATTTACCCTTAAACTTAGTAGCTGGGGCTATGACAAAATTTTGACGGGCAAAGTGAAAAAAGCCCTCTTTTTTGAAAGAAGGCTTTTCTAAAAAAATGTTATATTGTTAACCAATTTCTACCAGTTCAATATCAAATACCAGGTCTTTCCCGGCAAGTGGATGGTTGGCATCAATAACAATAGACTCATCTTTGATTTCAGTTACTGTTACCGGCATGCTGCTACCATCATTTTGTTTAACAGCCAGTTGCTGCCCTACCTGAGGGCTAATATTCTCAGGAATATTATTATTTGGCACTTCAAATACCATATCATCCCGCCGTTCACCGTAAGCATTGGAAGCTGGAATGTCTGTAGACTTAGTATCTCCTACCTCCATACCGGTTACGGCTGTCTCGAAGCCGGCAATTACTTCTCCTTTTCCAAGTGTGAATTCTAACGGTTGTTCGCGTTCAACAGAAGAATCGAAAACGGTTCCGTCTTTCAGTTTTCCGGTATAATGTACCTTCACCTTATCCCCGTCTTTTGCATTTTTCATGATGTAGTGTTTTTAAATTATAATGTTAAATTGCAGCTAACTCAGCTGCATGCTGCTTTATACCAATAAAAAATCGAACATACAACTTTTGTATTAAGTTTTTAGTTTTGTTCACCAAGCTTTTTTCTGACTATGAATAAGATAAACCAGACCATCACCAACATACTGGTTGAAAAACTGGGCATTGCCCCTACTGAAATTACACCGGAGGCCAATTTCATGAAAGACCTCGGCATTGATTCCCTGGATTATGCTGAATTGGTGATGGAACTGGAGCAGGCTTTTAACATTACCATTCCCGACAGCGACGCCGAAAAAATTAAAACAGTGGGGCAGGCTGTTAGTTACGTGGACGAAAAACAAAAAGGCTAAGCTATTTTTTGCATGGAATTTACCGATGCTTTGATCATCGTAGCTGCCGGTTTTGCTGCCGGTTTTATCAATACGCTGGCCGGTGGTGGCTCCCTCATTTCATTGCCCATCCTGATTTTCATGGGGCTGCCCCCTACCGTAGCCAATGCCTCTAACCGCATAGCGCTGTTTTCCCAGAACGTGTTTGCCGTATTGGGTTTTAAGAGTAAGGGCGTATCGGCCTATCCTTACAGCTTGTGGCTGGGGCTTTCTGCCCTGGTAGGTGCCATCATTGGTGCCAAGCTGGCCGTTGATATCAACGACGATTTGTTCAACAAAATTCTGGCGGTTATCATGGTGCTGGTAGTGCTTACCATGATTTTCAACCCTGTGAAAACAGGACAGCAAGAGGAAAGGACTTCTACCAAACATACCATCATTGGCTTAATTGTATTTTTTTTTATTGGCATTTACGGGGGGTTTATCCAGGTGGGCGTGGGCTTCGTCATCATGGCAGCCCTTACCTCTGTAAACGGCTTTTCGCTGGTAAAAACCAACAGCGCGAAGGTATTCATCGTACTGGTGTATACTACTGCTGCCCTGGCTGTATTTATTTGGGAAGATAAGATTGACTGGTTTTATGGTATTGTAATGGCCGTTGGCAATTCTACCGGAGCCTGGTTTGCCAGCCGTTGGTCGGTCAATAAAGGGGATAAGTGGATTAAGGTTTTTATGATGGTTACGGTTATTGCCCTGGCGATCAAACTGTGGGTAGACAGTTGAACCATTTGTGTTTATCCATTTTTTTTAGATAACTCTTTTCCGTTATGGACCACACAACTTCTCGTAAAAAAACTCGTGGGACTTGGCCCATCCACGGCTGGGTGGGCATCATCCTCATTCTAATTTTCTGGCCTTTAAACTGGTTTTTGCCGGGTTTGCGCACACACTGGGGGTTCTTTCCGCTTTGGCTGGGCTACTCCCTTACCATAGATGCGATGGTTTTTTACAGGAAACACACTTCCTTGTTCACCCGGAGTTGGAAAAAATATATCGCCCTTTTCCTGCTTTCGGCCCCTGCATGGTGGCTTTTTGAACTGATCAATGAACGCACCCAATACTGGCACTACACAGCCCGGGAGGCTTTTACCGATTTTGAATACTTTGCTTTTGCCACACTTAGCTTCTCTACGGTGATTCCGGCTGTTTTTGGCACTGCCGAATGGATTGGTTCATTTGCCTGGATACAACGCATGCGACCAGGCCCAAAGTTTGGAACTGATAAGCACACTACGCTCATCTTTTTCGTGCTTGGGTGGACCATGCTGGCATTAATGTTCATTTGGCCGGCATATTTTCCAGCTTTCACCTGGATGTCGCTATACTTTATTATCGATCCTGTGAATGTATGGCTTGGGAACCCTTCCCTTTTGGGATACACCGAAAAAAGGGACTGGCGGCCAGTAATTGCGCTATGGACAGCCAGCCTGGTTTGTGGCTTTTTCTGGGAAATGTGGAATATATATGCTAACCCCAAATGGATTTATACGGTTCCTTTCGTTGATTTTTGGCATATTTTTGAGATGCCGCTGTTGGGTTACCTGGGCTATTTGCCGTTTGCCCTGGAGCTTTTCGCCATGTACCACTTACTGATGGGACTCACCGGTACAGAAAAAAATTACTTTCAATTGCTTCCTTAAAAATTATAGGCACAAACTTGATGCTTAGGCATTGTGCCTGAACCAAAAAAAGGCAACGATGGCTGAAAGGGAAAATGCCGCCACAGAGGCCGCAATATATTTTTTGGTAGATGGCTTTATCTTAGCTTGTCCGTTTTCAAAGAGAACAGGCTTCCGTTTACCATATTTCCGGTTCACATATTCCCGCAGCGGTTTTTCCGGTTTAAAAACTACACGGCTGTGGCCCGGAATGGTAATGGTTTCTCCCGTATTTACGTTCCTGGTTGTTCTTTCTTTCACCCACTTGAGGCGAAAAGTGCCCAGCCCTTTGAGGGAAACCTGCCCTTCTTCCAGCAAACCTTCTTCAATGACCGCGGTTAGTGTTTTCAGAAATTGCTCGGAATATGTTTCAGGGTGCCCCATTTTGCGGGCAATGTCATCTATTAATTTTTGTAATGTAATTTTTTCGCTCATGATGATTTTTTATCTTTCACAACTTCTTTCAATGTACTGCCTGGTGAAAACTCCAATACTTGTTTTTTGGGCAACAACACTTTTTCCCCTCTCGACACATCATACGATTTACGACTGTCTTTGAGGCTTACCCGGAAAGTACCGAAGCCCGGCAGGGAAAACCCTTCTTTTCTTCCGAAATGTTTTTTGAAAACCTGAAATGTAGTGTCCAGGTCAACCCTCACTTCTGTTTGGCTTTTGCCCAGTCTTTCGGCCATGCGTTTTACAATGTCTGTGGTATTCAATGGATATAAAAATTAAGGTTATAAAAAAATGCCTTCCCTGCAAAAGATAACATTTTAAGGCAGGAATAATAATTTTTTTACCTTATTTTAGCTTTTTAAATCAAATCCTTTTTTTGAAATATTTATTTATGGATTCATCTGTAAAAGAATCAACCCTGTCTTCGCCTTCTACCACTACCAAACTGGAGTCGCATGTATCTAAGCGCCTCATCTCCCTGGATGTCATGCGGGGCATCACGATTGTCGGGATGATTATTGTGAATACTCCCGGCTCCTGGGATTATGTATATCCGCCCCTGCTGCATGCGGAGTGGAATGGCATCACCCCTACCGATTTGGTTTACCCTTTCTTCCTGTTTATGATAGGTATTGCCATCACACTGGCGTTTAGCAAAAGACTGGTAGCAGGTGCCAGCAAAACGGATTTGATGAAAAAAGTAACGAAACGATCAGCCATCATCTTTGCACTGGGGCTGTTCCTTTGGTTATTTCCCTCTTTTGATTTTGCAAACCTCCGTATTCCTGGCGTCCTGCAACGTATTGCGCTGGTATATTTCTTTTGCAGCCTCATCTTTTTGAATACGCCTTCCTGGAAAGCACAGGTAACCTGGGGCATGTCTTTGTTGGTCATTTATTGGGTACTGATGACGATGGTGCCCGTGCCCGGTTATGGAGAGCCTTTGCTGGAACCCGGCAAAAACCTGGCGGCCTGGCTGGACAACCTGCTCATTCCCGGCGTTATGTGGCAGGGCACCTGGGACCCGGAAGGTGTTTTGAGTACCGTTCCCTCCATTGTAACCGGTATTACGGGCATTCTGGCAGGCTACATTATTTTATCTGAAATGACAGCGGAAAGAAAAATCATCTGGATGATGGTGATGGGCACGATTTCCCTGGCAGCCGGCTACCTATGGGGGCTGGATTTTCCGATCAACAAAAATATCTGGACGAGTTCGTACGTCCTGGTTTCCTCTGGCATGGCTTTCCTGATGCTGGGCACTTTATACTGGTTTGTAGATGTGCTTGAATACAAAAAGTGGACTCCGTTTTTCGTAGCCTTCGGTTCCAATGCCATCACTGCCTACGTCATCCATGGCATAATTGCCGATATTATGGGCATTATCATGGTAACAGATGATAAGAATTTCAAGCAATTTACATACGAAGGACTCACCCACCTGGGATTAGGCATGGAAGCAGCCTCTTTCATATGGGCAATTTTGTATGTGCTCCTCTGCTTCGTTCCTATCTGGATAATGTACAAGAAGCACATTATTGTAAAGATTTAGGCCGGATTAGGAAATTCGTTCTCTTTTCCAGCACAAACCGGTCAGACGGGGTCGCCCAGACCGATGGGCATCTTACGCATGATATCTACTAACCACAATGCAAGCTCCCATTCTTGTGGTCTGTGAAGACTAAGACCACACACTCCGGTCAAATATTCTGAAAAAGCTCAAAAGACTCCAGGTAATCGGGCACAAACACATTTTGCCACTGGTATTTTTCGTACAAGGTGTTGGCAAAGGCAGTGGCACCTTCCAGCTCCCCGTGTACTACAAAAGTGCGTTTGGGTGCTTCTGTAAATCGCCCTGCCCATTGCAGCAATTCCTCTTTATCGGCATGGGCAGACAATCCGTCAATTTGGCGCACATGGCAACGAACGGGCACTTCTGTGCCAAACATACGAACATTTTCAAACTCCTCAAGAATATCCCTCCCACGGGTACCTTTGGCCTGGTAGCCTACAAAAAGAATCGTGTCGTTTTCGTGGGGCAGGCGGTGGTATAAGTGGTGCATAATGCGCCCGCCCGTACACATACCACTGGCCGAAATAATGATAGCATGTTTTTCTATGCTGTTAATTTCCATAGAAGCATCCCGGCTGCGGGTATAGCGCAAATGCTTGTAGTCAAAAATAGATTCCCCTTCCAAATCTTCTTCCCGCAACTTATGATAGGAGAAAAAATCTTTGTACAAACCCGTTACATTAATAGCCATCGGGCTGTCAATATAAATAGGTGCTTCCGGAATTTTCTTTTCTTCCATCAGCAGCCGGAGGTAATAAATTACTGTTTGGGTTCGCCCTAGCGCAAATGCCGGAATAATCAGGCAGCCGTTGTGTTCAAAAGCCTCGTTCACTACCTGCTGTAGCGCATCTTCCGGAAACTTAGATATTGTATCACGGTTGCCATAGGTAGATTCAATAAAAAGAATATCGGCCTGGGGAATGACTGCCGGGTCTCTCAAAATAGGATGGTTATATCTTCCTAAATCCCCGGAAAAAACAATATTTTTTCGTTGTTGCGCACCCGTCAATATCATTTTCACGATAGCAGCGCCCAAAATGTGGCCTGCATTATGAAAGGTAACCGTAATTTTTTCATGTAAACGCACCTCTTCATCAAACTGGTGCGGGTGCAGCATTTTCAGGGCTTTCCGGGCATCTTCGGTGGTATACAGGGGCAAAGGCGGGTCATGTTTGGAATACCCTTTTTTTCGTGCCCATTCGGCCTCCTCTTCCTGTAACTTGGCAGAGTCAAGCAGTAAAACCTCCATCAATCCGGCAGTAGCGTCCGTGCAGTATACAGGCCCCTGAAAGCCCTGTTGTACAAGTTTAGGCAGATAGCCGGTGTGGTCGATGTGGGCATGTGTAATCACTACCGCATCTATCGTAGAAGGATCAACCGGAAAAGTATCCCAATTTCTCTCCCTGAGTTTTTTCAGCCCCTGAAAAAGGCCACAATCTACAAGCAGTGTGAAATCATCGATCTCGAGCAAATATTTGGAACCTGTAACAGTTTGGGCACCTCCCAAAAATTTGGCTCGTACATTCATAGCAAGGCGGTAGTTTAGGGTTGTAAAAAAATTTCCTGAATATGGGAAAAATATGGAAAATATCCTGAGTTTAAACTAAGAAATCAGAATTTTTTGACAAAACGAAAATTAAGTCCGGCGGAAAACAAGTGGCGTTGGCTACCAAAAAAAGTTTCTTCCAGGGGCGTAAACATAAACTTCACCTGGGCTTCTAAACCTATGGCCGTTTTGTCATTTACATTTACGAGCAGGCCTGTGCCCGCCAACATACCTACATTATGAATTCTGGTGTTTTTCAGATAAGGCTCCGTCAGGGTTTGGTATTCTTCGTCGCTTACTTCACCTGACCTGATAATCAGGTTATTTTTGGCCCTGAGTAGCATACTGTTGTTGATGCCTAACATTGCATAGGCATTGGTTTTTTTATCCTGAAAATAATCGTATGTTGCAAAAAATGGGATTTCCAGGTAATCTTGCACATAATCAATGGAGTACATCATGCTCAGATCAGGGTTATCGTATGTGTCTGGCAGGTTGGTGTTGGCAAAACCTTTTTGGGAATAAATGAGGCCACTTCCTATTTTTAGGCGGTCTGTTAGTTTTTTTCTAATATCTATGCCAAAATCAAACGAATGGATGGGGCGTTCTGAAATCCGTATGCTTTCGGCCCTGGGGCTAATATCACTGACTTCCTGAGATGAGCGGTGCGAAATGGTGGGGGCGATGTTGACGCCAATTTGAATATTTTGACCCTCAGTCAAAAGGGGAAATAATATCAACAACAAGCCTGGTAAAAAGTGCTTCATCTACAATATTTTTTGTCTGTTTACCAATATAATTTTTTTTTGCGATATATGACCTGATAAGTTGAATAATATTACACTCAAAAAAAGATAAATAATGCAAATAGTTTTCCTTGATGCCAAAACAATGGGTGATATTCCCAACCTGAAAAAGGCAGAAGCATTTGGTAATCTCACTATTTATCAAACAACCACTACCGAACAAGTGTTGGGGCGGATAAAAGACTGCGATATTGCCATTTCCAACAAAGTGAAAATCAGAAAAGACGTAATGGAGCAATGCCCCAGTTTGAAGCTGATTTGCGTGGCCGCCACCGGCACTGATAATATTGATGTTGCTTTTGCCGAAGAACAAGGCATATTGGTAAAAAATGCCAAAGATTACTCTACCCACTCGGTAGCCCAGCTTACGTTCACCCTTATTTTAGGGCTGCTTTGCCAAATTCGGTATTACGACAATTTTGTAAAATCAGGTAACTACAGCCAAAGTGATATTTTCACCAGTACTGACCGACCTTTCTGGCAATTGCACGGCAAGCAAATGGGTATCGTGGGACTGGGCAATATTGGCCGTCAGGTTGCAAAAATCGCGGAAGGCTTTGGTATGGAAATTACCTACTATTCCAGCAGTGGGAAAGACAGGCATCCCGAATACCAACGGCTCAAACTGGAAGCACTGCTCAAAACTTCTGATATTGTTTCTGTACACTCGCCCCTGAATGAAAAGACCAAAAACCTCATTGCTCATGAACAGCTAAAGTTGATGAAACCTACTGCCTTGCTCATCAACACCAGCCGGGGCGGCATTGTAAAAGAAGCCGATCTGGCCAAAGCCATAGACGCAGCACTCATCAGAGGAGCTGGAGTGGATGCGTATGAGCAGGAGCCTTTGCCAGCCAGCCATCCGTACCTTGCCGTCAAAAACAAAGACAACCTGATTTTGACACCACACATGGCCTGGACGAGCATTGAAGCCCGCACTTTACTGATGGATATTGTGTGTGAAAATATTAAGGAGTTTCTAGAGAGAGGAGAATAGCTTTTGTAGCGAATATCAAACAGGGATTAGAAAGAACCGCGGAAGTTACTTCCGCTACAACAGTATTTATCTGTTTTTTAACATCAAAAAAATGTATATGCTCAATGTGCCAAACGTCAGTACCAAGGTTGTAAGCAGAAAATAAGCGCCCAGCCCGGTCGCATTACCAAGTCCGGTTTGAATCGTATGATAGGTCAAATAAACAAACTCTGCTGTAATTTATTTTTCATCCCCAATCAACGGTGATACAACCTCACCAACTCCCTGAATTTCTCCGCTGCTTCTTCGGTGGCCTGTCCGGGCAACAGGCGCCACTTCCAGTTACCGTGTGCGGTGGAAGGGCGGTTCATGATGGCTTCTTCACCCAAACCTAACACATCCTGCATGGGCACAATGGCGAGTTTTGACACAGAACTCATTGCTTCGCGTACCATCAGGCCTGCGATATTATCAGCATGGACTTTGGTGTTCAGGTAAGTCGATACCCGCCGGTGGTCATCGGCACTGCTGCCGTTTTCAAACCATCCCCTGGCCGTGTTGTTGTCGTGGGTACCGGTATATACCACCGAGTTGGGCACGTGGTTGTGCGGAATGTAAGGGTTGTGCGACATGCTTTCGTCAAAAGCAAATTGCAGCACTTTCATGCCCGGAAAGCCAAATTCATCCATGAGGTCATACACAGGCTGGTCTATTTCGCCCAGGTCTTCGGCGATGATGGGGAGGTGGTGCTGGCTCTTTTGTAATTCATGAAAAAACTCAGCCCCCGGCCCCATGAACCACTGCCCATGAATGGCCGAGGTGTGCTCGGCGGGTACTTCCCAAAACGCGGAAAAAGCCCGGAAATGATCCAGCCGGATGATGCCAAACATTTGTAAATTGTGTTGTATCCTATCCACCCACCAGGCATAGTTTTCGTGCCGCAGCACATCCCACCGGAACACGGGCATGCCCCAGAGTTGTCCGGTCTGGCTGAAATAATCAGGCGGCACCCCGGCTACGGCTTCCGGTTGTTTGTCTGGCTTTAGTTTGAAAAGATGGGAATGCGCCCACACATCGGCACTATCGTAGCCTACATAAAATGGAATGTCCCCAAAAAAATGCACATCTCTTTCGGCACAATATCTTTTTAATGCTTCCCACTGATGAAAGAAGATAAATTGCAGGAATTTTTCATATTCTATGTCATCGTGCAGTTCGTGACGTAAGTGGTCGGTAGCCTCAGGCTCCCGGTCGCGGATATTGGCCGGCCATTGCATCCATCCTTTGCCTTCAAAATGGTTTTTAAAAGCCATGTAATCGGCAAAGTGGTTGAGCCAATGGAGATGCTCTTTACAAAATTGCTGAAATGCATGCTGTTGCTTTTCTGTACCTCCCTCCTTAAAATACGCGTAAGCCTTTCGAAATAAGCTTTTTTTGAAAGCTATCACCGTAGGAAAATCCACTTCTTCCTCTGTAAATGTGGTGTTGGTTTCCAAATCTTCTGCCTGTAAATATCCTTCGTGCTGTAACTGCTCCGGACTGATGAGCATGGGATTGCCGGCGAAGGCAGAAAGCCCGCTGTAAGGCGAATACCCGCTGCCTCCTTCCACAGGGTTTAATGGCAATATTTGCCAGTAATGGGCTTCGGCATGGGCCAGAAAATTAGCGAAGTGATAGGCTTCGGGGCCTAAGTCGCCAATGCCGTATTTTGAAGGTAATGAGGTAATATGTAAAATAATTCCGCTACTGCGCTCTGTTATCATAAAGCTTAAGGTTAAAAATTGTTTTTCTTTTCCTAAAAGATAATAAAAAGTTCGAATACCGTGCAGGATACAGCTGTTTTATGCGGTTGACCTTTCTATATTTTCTTGTACAATGACCGCCCGTGTATCCAAATCAAAACATAGCAGTTGCCCATGACCAGGGCGCTCTGCATACACACATCCGTTATCGAGAGGAATCACCGGGGCGTTTTTATGAATTGCTTCATAAATCGCCTTAGCAGGATGTGGGTTATGCCCATGTACAATGGGTTTGTTTTTTGCCGCTTCGGCATTGTAATCAAAATCACGAATAGTCAGCATGCTTTCCGTATCAGCGAAGGGATCGGTAGCATTGAAATCAAAACCTGCATGTACGAGCCAATAGTCGGGCAGTTCAAAGAAATAAGGCAGACTTTTAAAAAATTGCAGATACTCAGGATGCATTTGCCCGTTTTCCAGCAAATCGAGCGCATTAAGCTCCGCCGTGTATGGGATGAGCATGTCTGAGTAATCATTCAGGCAGTTGATATACATCTGCTCATGGTTGCCCCTGAGCAAATACAGTTGCTCGTGCTGCTGTTGTAATGCAAAAACATACTCCAAACCTTCCGGTTGTGCGGGCCTTTGTTCACATAGTCGCCCAGGAAAAAAAGCTGGTCTTCAGGCCCTACTTGTATTTTTTCCATTAAAGCAAGCAAGGAATGATAGCACCCGTGAACATCGGGAATGACCAGGCGCCGCCCCGATGCCGGTTTGTCTATTTGTATGCCAATGAGTTGGGCCATAGGTTTTTAGGATAGTGAGTTAATATTAATTGGTTCAGAATTTTGACAAAGCTTTATGCATTAATCCCATTCGGGTGCCCAGGCCGGGCTGATGATGCGGTGATTGCCTTGTAACCCTGAAATACGGCCCATTTCTTCTTCATTCAGTGAAAAATCAAATATCTCAAAGTTCTGTTTCCGGTGTTCAGGGCTGGAAGCTTTGGGAATGGCCGCTACTTTTTCTAACTGCACCAGCCAACGGATGGCAACCTGCACCGGGGATTTGTTGTACTTTTCAGCAATATCCTTTAGGGTTTTATCTTCCATCACTTTGCCTTTGGCTATTGGACAATACGAGGTCAGGAACATGTTATGGGCACGCACAAAATCCAGCACGGGCGACTGGTCAAGGTAAGGGTGGTGCTCTACCTGATTGCACACGACAGGTGCTATTTTTACCACCTTTTCCAGCAAAGGCACCGTGAAATTGCTCACCCCTATATGCCTGGTTTTTCCAATTTCCTGCAATTGCATCATGGCTTCCAGGGTTTCTTCCAGAGGGATTTCCCTGGAAGGCCAGTGGATGAGCAACAGGTCTACATATTCGGTTTGCAACTTGTGCAGGCTTTCTTCTGCCGCTTTTGTGAGTTTATCTTTTTGTAAATCGGTATACCAAATTTTAGTGGTAAGGAACAAATCTTCCCGGTCAGCACCTGCGGTTTTGATGCCCTGCCCTACGGCTTCTTCGTTGTCGTACATTTGGGCAGTATCTATGTGCCGGTATCCCAGCCCAATGGCATCAGCTACCACTTTTTTACAAGTTTCCCCAGTGATTTGATAGGTTCCGAACCCTAGTGAAGGGATTTTAGTTTCTCCGGTTTGGATATGCATGGATAGGTAGTTTTATGTTAAATGAAAAAATATAATTGTTGGACAAAAAAATAGAAATGCCCACAATGTACCCTACGAAGAATTCACCGGATTCGATACAATACCTGTAAAACAAATGAGAACAGAAGACTGAGCTTTGACAAAACTAATAGCAGCTAAACTATAATCATAGTGCCAAAAGATTTGTCAAAGTTTTTCACGAAAATTTTCAAATTATTCTGCCCGTTCCAAAGGCAATTGTATTTCAAACTCACTGCCTTTGTCAATCGTGCTTCTGAATTTGAGGATGCTCCGCTGTTTTTCAACGAGCTTTTTCACCACATACAGCCCCAGCCCATTACCAGAAGATGCTTCATTTCCCCGAAAATACATTTCAAAAATACGGGGCTGCAATTCTTCCTTAATGCCCTGCCCGTTATCGCTTACTTTCAGGCAAAGGTATTTTGTGTTTTCAAAAACCTGCACGTTTACATAAGGCTGGCTGCCTTTGCTGAAATATACAGCATTTTCTATGAGGTTTTCTAACAGGGCCGTAATGATATAAGCATCTGCGACATACGCGTGCCCCACAGACACCTCGTATTGAAAATCCACTTTTCTCTCCTGTAAAAATGGTTCGATCTTTTCATGCAACCCTTCTAAGATGCTGGTAAATTCCAACTTTTTTATCATAGGTGATTCAGACTCTCTGAAGCTGATTACCTGTAATTTTTTTAGCATTTTGTCCAGGTCATGCACAGTGCTTTGTATATGATTAAGCACTTGCAGCGTTTGTTCATCCTGCACACCATGGGTAGCAATATTTACCAGCCCGAGAATGGAGGTTAGCGGCCTGCGAAAATCGTGGGAAGTCCTGTAAAACAGGGTATGCAATTCATAATGAGCTTCTTTGAGCTTTTGGGTGCGCTCTTCTACTATTTTCTCCAAGCCCGTATTCAGATTTTTTATTTCAGAGTACATCCGCTGCAACTCCAGCGACTGGCTCATCAAAGCCTGCTGCTGCAACTCAATTTCTACATTCCGTTCCGATATTTCTTCGTAAGCTGATTCCAGCTCGGTGTTTTTCTTTCCAATTTTATCCAGCAATATCAATTGAGACAGCTTGGTCGCCAGTATTTCGCCTATGAGTTTGGCAAACCTGTAATCGGTTTCATTATAATCGTCAATGTTTTTACTGGCAATCATCAGCACCATTTGCTGATCGCTGACAAAACTCAGGGGCAATACAAATAAGTGTGTTAATTTATCATGTGCAAAAATGCTTTGCACCAGGGCTGCATTTTCATTGAATACCTCCCCCGGATTGTGTAAGTTTGTTTGCTATGCTCAGAAAAAACCACATTCTTATAGCTGCCCTGCTTATCCTGAATTTCGGATGTAAACTACAACCGGAAGAAACTACCAACCAACTGGCCCATGCAAGCAGCCCTTACTTACAACAGCACGCCCACAACCCCGTCAATTGGTACCCCTGGGGAGACGAAGCCCTGGAAAAAGCAAAAACCACCAATAAGCCCATCATCGTAAGCGTTGGGTACGCTGCCTGCCACTGGTGCCATGTGATGGAAAAGGAATCTTTTGAAAATGACTCTATAGCACAGTACATGAACGAGCACTTTGTGAGCATCAAGGTAGACAGGGAAGAACGGCCCGATATTGACCAGATTTACATGGAGGCAGCCCAACTCATGAGCGGGCGGGGAGGCTGGCCGCTCAACTGCATTACCCTGCCCGATGGCCGCCCTTTCTTCTGTGGTACCTATTTCCCAAAAGATGCCTGGATGGACGTGCTGAAACAAATTGTGGAACTATACAATAACAATCCCGACCAGCTTCGCAATATTGCCATAAAAGTAACAGAAGGAGTAAATACCCTGCCCCTGGAATTAGCAGGCGTTGCAGACCGGAAAGCCAATTTCCAACCTACCTTGCTGGACTCGGTTTACCAAAACTGGGCAGCAGAATTTGATACAGAAACGGGTGGCTTTCAGGGAGCGCCCAAGTTTCCGGTTCCCAATAGCTTTCAGGCACTTTTACAATACCATTTTTATACGCAAAGCGAGCAAGCCCTTAACCAGGTAAAACTCACATTAAATAACATGGCTAACGGTGGTATATATGACCACCTGGGCGGAGGCTTTGCCCGGTACTCCACCGACGGGCAGTGGAAAGTGCCGCACTTCGAGAAAATGCTTTATGACAATGCCCAACTGGTCTCCTTGTATTCAGAAGCGTATCAGGTTACAAAAGATGAAAGCTACCGAACCGTAGTTTACGAAACACTGGCCTTCATCAAAAGGGAAATGACTTCCCCGGAAGGCGGTTTTTACTCTTCTCTGGATGCCGACAGTGAGGGGGAAGAAGGGAAATATTATGTGTGGACTGAAGCAGAAATTGACAAACTACTGGGAGAAAAGGCGGATATTTTCAAAAAGGTTTACAACATACAGGCGGAAGGGAATTGGGAAGAAGGGAAAAACATTTTGTACCGTACCCGCCCCGCCACTGAAATTGCCAGCGAACTGAACATCCCTGTAGATGAGTTGGGACAAAGTTTACGGACGACCGAAAACACCCTGCTGGAAGCCCGCCAGCAACGCGTCCGCCCCGGCCTGGATGACAAGCTCCTCACTTCCTGGAATGCTTTGATGATACAGGGGTGCACCGATGCATATATGGCTTTTGGGGAAGAACGTTTCCTGCAAGCGGCACTGGATGCCGGGCAGTTCCTGCTGGAAAACTCAATGTATGATGACCACCGCCTGAACCGCAACTGCCGGAAAGATGCTGCTTCTGTGAACGGTTTTCTGGACGATTACGCCTACACCATCCGGGCATTTATCGCCCTTTATCAGGTTACGTTTGACGAAAGCTGGCTGTACCACGCCAAAGACCTGATGCAATATGTTACAACGCATTTCCCTGACGAAGAAAGTGGTTACTTTTTCTATACTTCCGACCAGGACCCGGCCCTGATTGCACGCAAGGTAGAGCTTTTCGATAATGTGCTCCCCTCTTCCAATGCCATAATGGCGCATAATCTCTTTTTACTGGGACACTATTTTTACAACGAAAGCCATTTGGAACAGGCTCGCCTGATGCTAAGTGGTGTGCTGCCCCAACTCAGCCAGTCGCCCCGCTTCTTTGCCAACTGGCTGCAGCTGCTCATGCAACACACGTATCCGTTTTATGAAGTAGCTATTGTGGGCAAAGACTATGGGCAAAAGTTGGAGACAATGCATCAAACTTTTCTCCCCGCCGCCATACTTTTGGGCGGAAAAAACGAAGGTAGCCTGGAATTACTGACCAATAAACTGGCAACCGGAGAAACATATATCTATGTGTGCCAGGATAAAGTTTGTCAGTTTCCGGTAACGGAAGCCAGGCAAGCTTTGGGGCAAATTCTAAATACTAAAAGTAGTTTATAGTTTTTTGTTTTGCATTTTGTGTTTATTGTCAAATCCAAAACCCTAAACTCTAAACAAGCCTCAATTATTAATCCCAAAAACCCAAACAAAACCTAAACTCAAAAACTTCTATTTTAAATTTAATATTTTGTTCATTTGGGTTATTTAGGATTTAGAAATTCGATTTTAGGACTTCACATCCTGTTGTTGTTTGTTATTTGTTTAAAGTTTATAGACATTCAAACTCTAAACTTCAAACTAAAAACCTTAAACACCAAACTAAAATGTGCAACCCAAAACATTACTTCATTTTATTATCCATCATTATTTTTTCACAATGCAAAGGCCCGGATGCCGAAAACATTCAATTGCCACCACTCTTTGGCGATAACATGGTACTGCAACGGGATATGGAAGTAGCCGTTTGGGGCACAGCCGAACCCGGAGGCACAGTGCAAATCAGCATCAATGACAAGGAAGCCTCTGCAAAGGTTGGCGAAGACGGAAAATGGGAGGTAAACCTCCCCCCCATGCAGGCAGGCGGCCCTTTTGAGTTTAGCGTAAACGGTGCCCGAGATACTACCTTCACCAACGTGATGATTGGGGATGTGTGGGTAGCCTCGGGACAGTCCAATATGGAATGGCAGTTGCAAGCCACCGTAGATAATTACGAAGAAGAAATTGCCAATGCCAACTACCCCAACATCCGCCTTTTTGATGTGGAAAGGGATTTGAGCACTGTAGAACTCAACCAACTGCGCAAGCCGGTAACCTGGAAAGAATGCAGCCCTGAAACTATTCCTACTTTTTCTGCCGTTGCATATTTCTTTGGCCGGGAACTCCACCAGGAATACGACGTGCCCATCGGACTGATTTCTTCCAGTTGGGGCGGCACCCCTTCTGAAGCCTGGACCAGCAAGGGTACCATACGTGATTTTGAACCCTTTGGCGAACAAATTGCCGAAATGGAAAAAGAAGCCACTACTCCCGAAGAAGCTGAAGCCAACATGCAAGCAGCACAAAATGAACGGGAAAAGATTATCCGTGAGGCCAACGAAAAAATCAATGCAGCAGGTTTTACACCTGATTTTGATTATGCCGAGTGGAAAACCATGGAAATCCCCACCCTATGGGAAAGTGCCGGTTTGCGTAATTACGACGGTTTTGTGTGGTTCCGGAAAGAAATAACCTTACCATCTGCTATGGCTGGCAACTCCCTCACTCTTCATTTGGGTAATATTGACGATGCAGATGTTACCTGGTTTAATGGTGAAAAAATAGGCGAAACCAATGCTCATAATGAACTTCGGGAATATGAAGTTCCTGCCAACCTGGTGAAAGCTGGCAGCAACGAAATTGTAATCCGTGTGCAAGACACCGGAGGCGGAGGTGGTTTGTACGGCCCGGCTGAAGAAATGAAAATTGTGAGTGGAAGCTTTTCCGTATCGCTCGCCGGAGACTGGCAGTACAATGAAACCATTGAACCCCAACTCCCTCAGCTTAATAATTCTCCCCACCAACCCGCTGTTCTGTACAATGCCATGATAAATCCGCTCATTCCGTATGGCATCAAAGGGGCCATCTGGTACCAGGGCGAATCCAATGCGGGGCGGGCGTATCAGTACCGTTCTATTTTTCCGGCCATGATCGAAGACTGGCGGTCTAACTGGGGTATTGGTGAATTTCCTTTCCTGTTTGTGCAACTGGCCAACTTCATGGAAAGAAAACCCGAACCGGCTGACGATGCCTGGGCCGAATTACGGGAAGCCCAATTGATGACCCTTCGCCTGCCCAATACCGGCATGGCCGTTACTATCGACATCGGGGAAGCCGATGATATTCACCCCCGCAACAAACAGGATGTAGGCAAAAGGTTGGCTTTAGCTGCAAAAAAAGTAGCTTACGAGGAAGATAATGTGTACTCGGGCCCTATTTATGAATCTATGGAAATAAAAGGGGATTCAATCCTACTCACCTTCACTAACGTAGGCAGCGGACTGATGAAACTGCCCGACGAAAAACTCAAAGGCTTTGCCATTGCCGGGGAAGACCAGCAGTTTGTATGGGCAGTTGCCGAAATTATTGGGGAAAACCAGGTGGCCGTATCCAGTCCAAAAATCAAAAACCCGGTAGCCGTACGTTACGGCTGGGCCAGTAATCCGGATGTAAACCTGTACAACGAAGAAGGGTTACCCGCTTCGCCTTTCCGCACTGATGAGTGGAAAGGAATTACCCAGCCCGATATTTAATTGCTCAAAACAGACAACTCTGTTGGGTATTGTACTACGAAATTACAATTTCGTAGTACAATACCGCAACTGCATTGGGGCAACAAATGCGGCAAGGCTTTCTTTTTTATTTTACCCTATGTTTGGTCAGTACACTTAAAATGCAAATAACCCTTCTGATAGCATTTCAGAATACTTTTACCCAAATGGGTAAAAATCTTTTCATTTCCTTGCTTTTCTCTTAAATGATGTTTTCTTTTGAAGAAATTACCCAAATGGGTAAATTTTTCAATTATGAAAAAAGACCTGAACACCGAAGAAAAAATATTACTGGCGGCCCGGGAAGTTTTCCAACAAAAGGGCTATGACGGCACCCGCATGCGCGACATTGCCGATACAGCCAACATCAATAAAGGCCTGCTTCATTATTATTTCCGCACAAAAGATATCCTTTTTGAGAAAATATTTGGCATTGCCTTCCAGACAATGGCGGCACAGGTCAATGAAATATTCAGTGCTGATGCCAGCTTATTTGACAAAATCCGCACATTCACCAATGAGTATATTGAACTGATTTCCAAAAATGAATATTTGCCCAAATTTGTTGTCAACGAAATTAACCGGAATCCCGACCAGTTTATTGAGCACATGCAAATCCGGAAAAAGAAACCGGTAGTGCATGTTTTTATCGAACAGTTTGAACAGGAAATTGCTGCAGGAAATATCAAACCCATAGATCCACGACAGTTTTGTATCAATATGATTTCACTCTGTATTTTTCCTTTTTTGGGCCGTCCCATGATGCAAACTATTCTGGAAATTGATAAGGCTGATTACAAAAAAATGATGCAAAACCGGAAAGAAGAAGTAGCGGAATTTTTGATTGCCGCAATCAGGAAATAAAAATTTTTCACCAAAATTACCCAAATGGGTAACGAGATACCCGGAATTATAAAAGGATGGCCTGAATAAATAAATTACGCAATAATGAAAAGATAGATATTATGAAGAATTTACTGTTGCTATACTTATTCTTTTCTGTCGGCCTGATGGCAAATGGGCAAACTGCCATCACATTGGAAGAGCTCCAGCAAAGTGCGCGGGAAAACTATCCCCTCACCCGCCAGCAGGTTTTATTACAGCAATCACATGAACTGAGTCTGGATAATTTACAGAAAAACTACCTGCCCCAATTATCATTGGATGCACAAGCCTCGTATCAGTCTGACGTAACAAAAGTGCCCATTACCATTCCCGGGGAGGAAATTCCGGTATTGAGTAAAGACCAGTACAAGGCCACGCTCAATATCAACCAAACCATTTATGATGGTGGCATGACCCACCGCAAAAAAGCTGTGGAGGTAGCAGGACACCAGGTGGAACAGCAACAACTGGAAGTGGAACTCTACCAGCTTCGGGATCGTGTCAACAACCTGTTTTTTAACATACACCTGCTACAACAAAACCTGGCACTTACCGAATTGCTGGTGCAAGAGTTGACCGAACAAAAGCAACAGGCTCAAGCCAGAGCCAATAACGGTGTAGTACTGCCTGTAAATGTAGATATTTTGCAGGCCGAATTGCTGAAAGTAGAACAACAGCAAATTGAACTCAACGCCCAAAAAACTGCCAGTTTGGAAATACTTTCCATGCTTACAGGGATGTCACTGGATGAAAATACCACTTTGGTGAAGCCAGAAATAAGCTTTAGTTCAGAAACTTCCCTGGAGAGCCGTCCGGAAAGCATTTTATTTACATACCAACACCAACGCATAGAAGCCAGCAAAGAACTAACCGGAGCAAAATTAACGCCGCAGTTCTCTGCATTTGCCCAGGTAGGCTATGGAAGGCCCGGGCTTGATTTTTTAGACAACACCTTCACCGATTTTTACATGGCTGGCCTCCGCATGCACTGGAGTGTTTGGGACTGGAATGCCAGCAACAATGAAAAGCAAAAGCTCGACATTCAGCAAAATATTATACAAACACAGCAGGAAGCTTTTGCCCTGAATACAAACCTGCAACTTTCGCAAAAAGAAAGTGAAATAGAAAAGTTTAAAGCACTGGCAGAGAAAGACGAGGAGATTATTTCTATAAGAACAAAAATTAAAGAAACAGCCTCCTCTCAGTTGAACAACGGTGTAATTACAGCTACTGAGTTTGTAGATGAACTACATGCTGAAAATCAGGCCAAACTCAATTTGGAACTGCATAAACTACAGCTACTTAAAACCCAGATAGAATACCAGCATTTGTTAGGCCAGTAAAGCGACTGCACCGGCAGTCCGGTTTCTAAGTCGCATTAAATTTTGTTAAACAGCTCTCCGAGCCGTCCTACTTAAATTAATAATATGAAACGATTAACTTTCATCACCGGAATAGCCACCATATTCACCGAACCCGCCCTGTTTTATCTGTTAAATCTGGGGCTGCTCACCGCCTGTAACAACGGAGAACCCGCTTCCGATGCCTACGGAAACTTTGAAGCTACCGAAGTAGAAGTTGCTGCCGAAGTGAACGGAAAGTTGTTGGAATTTGAAGTGGAAGAAGGGCAAACTTTGCAAAAAGATGAAATCATTGGATTTATTGATACCACGCAGCTTCACCTGCAAAAAGAACAGCTAAAAGCCAAACGGGCATCTATTGCAGCAAAAACCAGCAATGTTTTAGCGCAAATTGACGTGCTGAAAGAACAGCTAAAAGTATTGCAAACCGACAAGCAACGCACCGAAAATCTGCTAAAAGACCAGGCCGCCACACCCAAACAACTGGATGACATCAATGGGCAAATCAGTGTTACAAAAAGCCAGATAAAAAGCATTCGTACTCAGAATATTTCGGTACTGAGTGAAATCAAAGCTACCGATGCGCAGATTGCCCAGATTGAAGACCAAATTGAAAAAAGTATCCTCAAAAACCCGGTCAAAGGCACAGTGCTGGTCAAGTTTGCCGAGCCTTCTGAATTCGCGGCTATAGCAAAACCCTTGTACAGAATTGCCGATTTGGATCATCTTTACCTGCGGGCTTATGTTACCGGCGCCCAACTTCCCCATCTCAAAATAGGCGAAGAAGTTAAAGTATTGATAGACGAAAACCGCACAGAAAACCAGGCTTTGTCCGGCACGGTTTCCTGGATTTCGGATGAAGCGGAGTTCACCCCCAAAATCATCCAAACCAAAGAAGAGCGGGTCAACCTGGTGTATGCTTTTAAAGTGCGGGTACCCAATGATGGCAGCATCAAAATTGGCATGCCCGGCGAGGTACAATTTACCAATGTAGACCTATTCTCCGACTCAGAAAAGTAAATCGGCTCTCCGAGTTGATTAAAAACAAACCGAAATAAAGAGCAATGATTAGCATAAAAAATATCGCAAAATCATACGGCGACATTAAAGCACTGGACAATATTTCTTTAGCAGTAGAAAAAGGGGAATTGTTCGGGCTGATTGGCCCTGATGGTGCCGGAAAATCCACCTTGTTCCGCATTCTCACCACCCTGTTGCTGGCCGATGAAGGAACAGCAACGGTAGCCGGGTGCGACGTGGTAAAAGAATTCCGCAAAATCAGAATGCAGGTAGGCTACATGCCTGGCAGGTTTTCGCTTTACCAGGATTTGTCAGTGTACGAAAATCTGGAGTTTTTCGCCACCATTTTCGGTACTACCATTGAAGAAAATTATGAACTAATCCGGGATATTTACGTGCAACTTGAGCCTTTCAAAACCCGGCGGGCAGGCAATTTGTCGGGAGGCATGAAACAAAAGCTGGCCCTTTGTTGCGCGCTCATTCACAGCCCCACCGTACTTTTTTTGGACGAACCTACCACGGGCGTTGACCCGGTCTCGAGAAAAGAATTTTGGGAAATGCTGAAAAAACTGAAAGAAAAAGGCATCACCATCCTTGTTTCCACCCCTTACATGGACGAAGCCAGCTTGTGTGAAAGAATTGCCCTGATACAGCATGGAAAAATATTGTCGATAAACTCGCCCGAACAGATTGTTAGGCAGTATACCCAGCAATTGTGGAAAGTCAGTGCACAAAACAATTACAGCCTTATCAAAGACCTGGAAAGTTTTGCCAAAACACACTCGGTTTTTGCTTTTGGCGACAGCGTACATTTGAGCAGTAATGATGAGCAGCTAGAAACGAATGAAATAGAAGAATACCTTACGAAAAGAAAACATAAAAACCTGGAAGTAACTTCTATTCAGCCCAATATTGAAGATTGTTTTATGGAATTGATGCAACGAGAAAGTTGAATGTTTTCAGTTAACAAGAAACCAAAAACAATAAACGTCAAACAATGAAAAACGCAATAACAGCCCAAAACCTCACCAAAAGATTCGGTGATTTCACAGCGGTAGATGCCATTTCTTTCGAGGTGAAAAAAGGAGAAATCTTCGGCTTTTTGGGAGCCAATGGCGCGGGAAAAACTACCGCCATGCGCATGCTCATTGGGCTGTCGCGCCCTTCTGGAGGAGAGGCTTCGGTAGCCGGGCTTGATGTATACACTGAAACCGAAAAAATCAAACAACAAATTGGCTACATGAGCCAGAAATTCTCATTGTACGAAGACATGACAGTAAAAGAAAACATCCGTTTTTTCGGAGGCATTTACAAGCTGTCAAACCAACAAATCAAACAAAAAATGGCGGAACTGATTGAGACATTGCAACTGGAACAGGCCGCAGGCAGCATGGTCGCTTCCCTGCCCCTGGGCTGGAAACAAAAGCTGGCCTTTTCTATCGCCATCATGCACGGCCCCGCCATTGTGTTTCTGGACGAACCCACCGGAGGTGTGGACCCCATCACGCGCAGGCAGTTTTGGAACCAGATTTACGAAGCTGCTGACCGAGGCGTTACCGTATTTGTGACTACCCACTACATGGACGAAGCCGAGTACTGTAACCGAATTTCCATCATGGTAGCCGGAAAGATAGAAGCACTGGATACGCCCAAGGCGTTGAAGCAGCAATTTGAAGCAGAAGATATGAATGAGGTATTTTTGAAGTTAGCGAGGTAGGTTTTTAGTCGATAGTTAATTAGTCCACAGACTTACAAACTATAAACTATCGACTATGGAACTATCGACTGTGGACTATAATAACAAAAAAAGCAGAAGTTATGGCTTTTAAATTTGAGAAACTGAAAGTTTGGCAAAAGGCACTGGATTATACTGCGGAAATTCATGAGCTTACTTTAACTTTTCCCAAGGAAGAGTTGTACAACTTAACCAGCCAAATAAAACGGGCTGCTGACTCGGTAGCATTGAACATTGCCGAAGGCTCCACCGGACAGAGCAACCCCGAGTTTAATCGTTTTCTTGGCTATGCTTTAAGGTCATGTGTTGAAGTAATTGGCTGCCTTTTCATTGGAAAAAAGCGGGGGTTAATCAATCAGAAAAGTTTTGACAAGCTTTATGATGAAGGCGAAGAAATCATCAAAATGATCCAAGCCCTCCGCAACTCCCTCAACTAAAAACTAAACGACTCTCGACTTTCGGCAAAAAACTGTGGACTATAAAACTATGGACTAAAACATGAAACGCTTCACCATCTTCGTTAAAAAAGAATTCTTCCACATCTTCCGTGATAAGCGGACCCTGCTTATTTTGTTTGGTATGCCGGTTGTGCAGGTCATTTTGTTTGGGTTTGCCATCACCAACGAAATCAAAGATGCTAACATCGCTATTCTGGACCAGTCAAAAGATGAGGTAACGAAGGAAATCAGCGATAAATTACTTTCTTCAGGCTATTTCAGGCTCAGCGAAAACCTGCAAAACACCGACGAAATTGATCAAATATTCCGGGAAGGAAAAGTAAAACTGGCCATCCTTTTTGCTCCCAACTTCAGCCATGATTTATGGAAAGAAGGAAAAGCACAAATACAACTAGTAGCCGATGCCACCGACCCCAATACCGCCACTTTACTAATTAATTATGCCTCGGCCATTATCAATAGTTACCAGCGGTCGTTGTTGCCAACCCAACAAATGCCGATTTCTATACAAACAGAAATAAAAATGCACTTCAACCCCGCCCTGGAAAGCGTGTTCATGTTTGTACCCGGCGTGATGACAGTCATCCTCATGCTCGTTTCTGCCATGATGACCTCCATTGCCGTTACCCGTGAAAAAGAACTGGGCACGATGGAAGTTTTGCTTGTTTCGCCCATACAGCCCGCTCTCATTATAATCGGAAAAGTGATCCCGTATTTGCTGCTTTCCATTATCAACGCCACGGTAATTGTGTTGATGGGGAAGTTCATCTTTGGCATGCCCATCGTAGGAAGCCTGCTACTACTTTCCGGCGAATGCATCCTTTTTGTAATTACTTCCCTGGCATTGGGCATCCTGATTTCTACGGTTTCCAACTCACAACAAACAGCCCTGCTCATTTCGCTCATGGCACTGATGCTGCCTACTATCATTTTGTCCGGCTTTATTTTTCCCATAGAAAACATGCCGGTGGTACTACAATGGATCAGCCACATCATTCCAGCCCGCTGGTTTATAGAAATCATCAAAGGAATCATGCTGAAAGGGGTTGGACTGGAATATTTATGGGTACAAACACTGATACTGGTCGGTATGACACTCTTTTTTATTTTAATGAGCATCAAACGGTTTAGCATCAGGCTGGAGTGACAAATAAGTTTTGTGTTTCATGTTTATTGTTGAAGCAACAAACTAAAAACTATAAACAACTAATCAATAAACTAAGGTCGCATGAGAACCATCCTTTTTATCGTACAGAAAGAGTTTTTGCAGATTTTTCGGAACAAGTCCATGTTGCCGCTCATCTTTGCCATGCCCATTATCCAGTTGCTCATTTTAGCCAATGCTGCCAGCTATGAAATTGAAAACATCAACCTGCATGTGGTAGACAACGACCTTTCATCGTACAGCCAGCAACTCACCGGAAAACTGGAAGCATCACCATACTTTCGGTTGGCAGGCTATTCGTTTTCCCATGCCGTGGCCTATCAAGACCTTTTGACGGAAGAAGCCGACCTGATACTGACCATTCCGCCGAATTTTGAAAAAAATTTACTCAGTACAAACCATGCTCAGCTACACCTGAGTATCAATGCCATCAATGGTTCAAAGGCCGGAATTGCCAACAGTTATATCCAGACAATCATACAGGATTTTAACCAGAATATCCGCACCACCTGGCTCAACCAGCCCAAAAAAAGCGCATCTATGCACATAGATGTAACCTATGCCAACTGGTACAACCCGGATATGGACTACCAAACGTTTATGGTGCCAGGCATTATGGTGCTGCTTGTAACCATGATCGGCATGTTTTTGTCAGGCATGAACATCGTGAAAGAGAAGGAAATTGGCACAATTGAACAACTTAACGTAACACCTATCAAAAAACACCACTTCATCATCGGAAAGTTACTGCCATTCTGGATTATCGCCATGTTTGAATTAGCTTTTGGGCTGCTGATTGGCATTTGGGCTTTCAACATTCCGGTAGTGGGCAGCCTGGGACTGGTTTTTTTCTTTGCTGCCGTTTACCTGTTGGTGGTACTGGGCATCGGCCTGTTGGTCTCTACATTCACCGATACCCAGCAGCAGGCCATGTTCATATCCTGGTTTTTCCTGGTCATTTTTATCCTGATGAGCGGGTTATTCACCGCCATTGAAAACATGCCCCCCTGGGCACAGAAAATCACCTGGTTCAACCCCGTTGCCTATTTTGTGGAAGTCATCCGCATGGTGATGCTCAAAGGAAGTGGCTTTTGGGAAATATCCCGGCATTTCACTGTCATGATTGTTTTTGCCGTGATTATCAACACCCTGGCGGTTTGGAATTACCGGAAAACAATTTGATTTGCCTTAAAGTGTATTTTGTGCTGTTGAAAAAAATAATAATTTTGGCCTTTCGATTCAAACCAACACAACAGCTTAACTGCAATTAATGACTTCCATCAAAAAATACACCGTTGAATTTATTGGCACTTTCTTTTGGATACTCACCATGGGTATGGTTTTTATTGAACCAGGTGCAGGCCAATTTGCCCCCCTGGCGGTGGGTATGATAGTAATGGTTATGGTATATGCAGGCCAAGCCATTTCAGGAGCTCATTTTAATCCGGCCATTACTTTGGCTGTTTGGCTCCGCGGACGGCTCGAGGCCAGTGAAATAGGCGGATATTTTATCTCTCAAATTCTGGGTGCTTCCCTGGCAGCTTTCATCGTAGGTTTTTTGAAAGGCGGCCCTGAAGCAATGCCCTTCATACCCGACAACACAGCCGTACTTCTGGGCGAAATGATTTTCACTTTTGCCCTGGCTTTTGTTTTTCTGAATGTACTTACTTCAAAAAAGACAAACGGAAATGCTTACTTTGGGATAGCCATTGGCTTTACCGTGGCTGCGGGCATGTATGCGATGGGCAATGTTTCCATCGGTGTGTTCAATCCGGCAATGGCCCTGGGTGTAAGCATCATGGGCATCAGCGACTGGATGAACATCTGGGTATATTTTATTGCTAATTTCCTGGGAGGGGCTTTGGCCGCTGTAATTTTTACTTATTTACACCCCCACGATAAATAAATTTCCAAAGAAGCTTTTCAAATTCATTCTGTTTTTATATATTAAAGGCATGAATCAGTTATTTGAACGGATGTACGATGGCTGCTTCAAAAGGAAGGTTTGTTGGGTGTTTCTTTTTGAAAAATTCAACTGACAGGGCACGGCGCTTCAGCCTCCTGTACCACGGTGGGAAGCTACCAAGCAATCAAGGGTTTCACTAATAACATTCTTTTCCGGAGGCCGGTTATCGTACATCCTAAAATTTTTCCTTCCTACGCTGGTTCTATCTACAACACAATTCTTTTATCTGTTGATATCGCTCCTTGGTAGAATTGTGCTTTCTATCTTTTCTTTAAATTCTGTTGGCTTGTCAACGTGTAGTCCAAGAACAGTAAATCTCCTTCTAATTCCGTAAAGCCCTATCAATGTTTTCTCTTTTTTGAGACTAATTATAACGTTATGACTCTCGAGTTCCCCAAATGGAGATAAACTCTTCGTGAAGTCATTTTTTTCCAGTGGTTTTTTAGATAAGCTTATTGAACCAATGTCTGAAAATTGAATTTCCACTTCATTTAAGATTCCATACCTTAAAGTAAGTTTTTGATTATCTAAAGATATTGGTCTTTTTGAAAGGCATACGAACCCACATTAAAAAAATTTTCAAGCGGCGGGCTGCATTGATAGGTTAAACCTGTTATCCCAATACCGAGTATGATAAGTAAGTGCTTTTTCATAATTTAGTCAGTATACGTGAATAAAATTATACATAAGTGACAACATCTACCTCATACCCCCAGTACTTAAAACGTGCACATCTTTGGCAAAGTTTTGCAAAAAAGTCCATGGATCTGCTTGATTTTGAACAGCTCCTCAGCATCTATCAGGCTATTTTCCGTCACGATAATGTGCCTGTTGCCTGGCTGCCCGACAACCAAATGGTGAGCAATGCCAACATTACCGGCTTTATGAAAAAACACAATCTGAAGACGTACCCGGAATTATACCAGTGGTCAGTAGAACACAGGGATTGGTTCTGGGCCTCGGCTATTCTCGAACTGGGCATACAAGTGGAAGAACCTTATACCGCTATATTAGATATTGAAAAAGGTACAGAAAACCCGGTATGGCTGGCCAAAGCCCGGATGAATATTGCAGATTCCTGTCTGAAAAACAATGCTGATAAACCCGCCATTATTGCCAATGATGAACATGGAAACTATCGTACAATTTCTTATCGTGAATTAAAAAGCCTCACCAACCAGGTAGCCTCAGGACTTGCAGAACGGAGTTTTAAACCGGGAGACAAAGTTGTTCTTTACTTACCCCTGTGCCCCGAAGCCGTAGCTTGTTACCTGGGCATTATCAAAGCGGGCATGACAGCTGTTTTGGTAGCAGATAGTTTTTCGGCCGCTGAACTAAAAAAGCGGGCTGCCATGGCAGATGCCCAATTGGTGTTTACCGTAGACAAGTATAATTATGGCGGAAAAGCCCTGAATATTTATGAAAAAGTGAAAGAAGCTGACATTTTGCAGGCCGTTGTTATTGCATTGCAGGAAACCACAACATTGAGAAACAGGGATATTATCTGGGATGATTTTTTAGGCGAAGAAGATTTTACTTCCCACATTGCCGACCCTTACGAAGTCACCAGTATCCTGTTTTCTTCCGGCACTACCAACGAGCCCAAGACCATTCCCTGGACGCACCTCACGCCCATCAAATGTGCTTCCGATGCCTACTTTCACCATGATGTTCATCCCAACGATGTGCTTACCTGGACCACGGGCATGGGCTGGATGATGGGGCCCTGGCTGATTTACGCCGCCCTCATCAATGGGGCTACCATGGCATTGTACACAGGTTCGGCTGCTTCTGAAAATTTCGGAAAATTTGTGCAGGAGGCTGAAGTAAGTATTTTGGGCACCGTACCTTCATTGGTAAAAAACTGGAGAAAATCAAAAATTATGGAATCGCACGATTGGAAAGTGCGGGTTTTCAGTTCTACCGGAGAGCCTTCCAATGCCGAAGATTATCTCTACCTGATGTGGCTTACAGGTTTCAAAGCCCCGGTTATTGAGTACTGTGGAGGTACTGAAATTGGCGGGGGATATATTACCGGCACAGTGGTGCAGCCTGCCTCCCCGGCTACCTTCACCACGCCTGCCCTGGGACTGGACCTTAAGTTTTTGAATGAAGAAGGAAAAACGTGTAAACCCGGGGAAACCGGAGAGGTGTTTTTAGTGCCACCTTCTATTGGGCTTTCGCAAACGCTCCTCAACCGCGACCATCATGAAGAATATTTTGCCGACTCCCCTGCTGATGAAAAAGGAAGCCCTTTGAGAAAACACGGGGACACCTATCAACTGTTATCCCAGGAATTTGAAGGCACCCGGTTTTTTAAAAGCCAGGGCCGGGCCGATGATGTGATGAACCTGGGTGGCATCAAAGTAAGTGCGGTGGAAATAGAAAAGGTATTGAACCAGCACGAAGCTGTCTTTGAAACGGCAGCCATCGGCATTTCACCCAAAGAGCAAGGGCCTGAAAAGCTGGTGGTGTATTTTGTGCCTAAGCAAGAAATATCTTCTGAAGAAAGCCTAAAAAAAGAACTGCAAACAATGCTTTCTACTGAATTGAACCCTTTGTTTAGAATTGCTGAAATTAAAACTCGTACTTCCCTTCCCCGCACGGCATCTAATAAGCTGATGCGCAGGGTGTTAAAAAAGGAGTATTTAGAAGATACAGAGTAAAAAAACACCCCGCAACCTCAAAGCGGGATGTTAATTTTAAGAATTACTGAAAGTAAATAAATTGACTACATAATTATCAGCCGCCTGGTGGTGACAGATACAGGTTGGTAAACCCGTACATAATACACATCCGGCTTCAAATTAAGGTGCACAACATCAAATTTATCAGTCACTGTTTTCATAATTTGCCCGGAGCGGTTCACGAACTCAAGTCTTTGAATTTCCTCTCCCAGGATGGATATATCTTCATTTTCTTTAGCCATATTGGGAAATATTTTCACAGCAGCAGGTATTCCGGTAAAGTAAACGATGGGTGAAAATTCCGGCACTTCTTCTACCGACATAATCCGGTAAAACCCTTCTTTACTGATAGGAAAACTATACTGATAATGTCCGGTACCGTGGGCTTTCAGTTCACCATATTTTTCCCACTGGTTTCCATTCTTTGCATAGTGTACCTCGTAAGCCAATACATTTTCTTCTATTACATCCCAGTATAATTTATCGTCTAATACCTTGAATACAATTAAGGTGATGGGCAATGTGGCATTTTCGCCAGAAGTGGTATCACCTTCATTTCCATCATTATGTACCGGAAAACCCGCACACATTTGGTTAACGGCATCAGCCCCATCAAATTCCTGAATTTTGGAGCCTGACGATGTACCCAGGGTAATACTACCCGACCCACACAATGTGGCATCCGTTCCTACAAAATAAAGATCGTCCACCGCATCCAAATCCACATCAATAACCGTAGAACTCACATCGGCAAGTACCAGGTCGTTGCCTATACTGGCTGTAGCCCCCGGATGAATTTCCATTTCCCCTAAATTGTATAATCGGTTATTGGTATCCAATGTCCCGAAAATATCCGTTTTCCCATCAAAAATAAGGTAGGTTCCCCCGGCGGTTTTTTGTAACGTTCCCCCCGAGCGAACAGTGAGTTTACCATCATGAATAAAGTGATTGCCACCTTGACTCTGGTGATTTCCAACACTGGCCGGAACAGGGCCAACGGTATAACTGCCCGGGATGCTAACGACATCCCCACTGCGGATAATTACGGTATCGCCCGTGGCCGGAATACCATGACCTCCTGCCCCCCCATCCGTAGCCGACCAGGTATTTGCATTATTCCAGTTTCCGTCTCCGGCGGAGTAAAATTCATCCGCCATACTAACTCTCACGAAGAGAATCAGCATTATCATCAAAGTGTTTCTAATAGTATTCATATCACATTGTACTTTATCTATACAAATGTAAGATAAATATTAAAATAATACAAATAAATATTAAATATTCACAATTTGGTATGTATTAAATTTCTCCCGTACATCAATAGAAAAGCTCAAAATATGCATTCCGGAACAGATAAAGCCACTTTTAACAGAAACAGCAGCAGGAAACTTTAAATAATTACCAAAGCCTCTTGTTTTCTTACGCAGATATGCTAGCGCTCGCTTTACCTTTGCCAGACAGGAATTTAAGTGAATTTCAAAAATTTACCACTTCTCCATGGATTACGGTTATTCAGATATCAATATCTTTATCTACAAGGTTTTTCTTTTTGGGAACTCCTTTTTCTTTTTCATCAATACTGAAAGATTTGATCAATCCATAGCCGGCAATCAGCAAGATGACTGTCATAGGCAAGCCGGAGGTGAGGGAAGCCGTACGCAATGCCTGCAAGCCTCCGGATAAAAGCAAAATGGCAGCCACAGTACCTTCCGAAACAGCCCAGAAAATACGTTGAGCCGTAGGAGGATTTGGATGACCGCCTGAAGTAACCATATCATCTACCAAAGAGCCGGAGTCGGAAGAAGTAATAAAAAATATCGTAATCAGCAACGTGGCCAGCACGGAAGTAATGGATGTCCAGGGTAGGTGATTCAGCATTACATGCAGGGAAATAGCTACTTCATCTTTGATCGTTTCATAAAGGTTCACTCCTTCCACGGCTTGCAGGTGCAATCCTGTTCCTCCGAAAACAGATAGCCAGATAAAAGTAGCAAAAGTGGGTAAAAGTAGCACCCAGCATACAAATTCCCGCACCGTTCTGCCTTTGGAAATACGGGCCGTAAATACTCCAACGAAGGGCGACCAGGAAATCCACCAGGCCCAGTAAAACAGGGTCCAATCGTTTTGCCAGGTATTGCCTTCCCGCACATCTACCCAGAAGCTGGTAAAAACGAGTTGTTGCAGGTAATTGCCCAGGCTGGTAGAAAAAGTTTTTAGAATGTAAACAGTGGGGCCGGCCACGAAAACAAAAAGCAGCAATACAATAGCTAGCACAATATTAAATCGGCTAAGCTTGCTTATCCCTTTTTTCAGCCCCAGTACTACAGATGTAGTGGCGATGGCTGTTATCCCGGCAATCAACAAAATCTGCACATTTGTATTGATAGGAATTTCACTCAACTGACTAACCCCTGCATTGATCTGCATGGCACCCAGTCCCAGCGAAGTAGCCACGCCGAATAAGGTGCCTACCGTAGCAATGGTATCCACCACATGTCCGGCGATGCCATAAATATGATTTCCAATGAGCGGATACAGCATCGACCGAGGCGCCAGGGGCAAATTGTGCCGAAAATGATAATAAGCCAACGCCAGCCCAAACAACACATAGATGGCCCAGGGGTGCAGTCCCCAATGAAAAAAGGTGAATTGCAAGGACTCTTTCAGCGCTGCTGCCGATTCCACTTCACTGAGCGGAGGGTTTACATAGTGGTTGATGGGTTCGGCTACGCTCCAAAAAACGAGTCCGGTGCCCATACCTGCACTGAAAAGCATGGTAAACCAGGCAAAATAACTAAACTCAGGCCGGGCATCATCGCCACCCAGCCGAATATCGCCAAACTTACTAAACAACAAATACAGGATGAAAACCAGGATAAGTGAAGCACTCAACACATAAAACCACCCGAATGTATTTACAATAAAAGTTTGGATATTGCCAAAAACACGGGACGCGGTATCCGTAAACAACCCGCCGAAAACAACGAACCCAATCACCAAAATAGCCGAACTGATAAACACAGCAGGCTCCATTCTCTCAATAATTTTCTGAATAAATTTGGGGCGCATACTTCGCTTTTGAGACTTCTGGCTTTAATCAATCTATTGGTTATATTCCGTAATTGCAAAAGCTTCCTGCCCAGGTTTGTTTCCTCACAAGCTCCCCCACCCTACATTTTCTGCAACAAAACACACCAGGCCTTTTCAACCTCACCCTGTTCAAGGAAAGTTTGTGCCAGTTTGTGTAATTGTTTTTCTAAAGCCGATGCATCTTCTTTATACCGCTCGATAAGGTCAGAGACAGCCGGTTCTTTGCAAAAAGCCGCAACAGTTTCAGCAGCAGGTAGTTGTTCTACCATACCCAAACGCCCCAGGTTGTTTCCGGTCAGTACCTTACTTTCACGAATGTGTGCGGGCACTTGGTCTACGCCCAGGCTGTTTTTCCGTCCGGGCCGGGGCAGTGTAAAAATAGCTTCTTCCTGTGCCCGGCAGTAGTAGCTGGCACCCATGCGGGCCACGGCATCCAGTTTGTAGGGATTGATGGTAGTTGTTTCATCCAGAATTTCTTCATCAAAATGGGCCAGTAAAACTTCACAAACCACCAGGTTTCCTGCCCCGCCTTCTTCTCCCAGCTTGACTATCTGGTTTACCTTGCACTCAAAAGTAGCCGGTGACTCCCCTACCCTGGGTGGTTTTACTTTTTCAGAAGGCACAGGGGTAAGCCCTGATTTCAGAAACTCATTAATTCCTTTTTCATACTCAGCGCTGGCCAGCGACATCTGCTCTACCATGGCATAATTCACAATGTTAATTACCACTTCGGGATGTTCCAGCATATTGTCCAGCGTATGCTTGCTGGTATTGTCACGCACTCGGCTGGAAGGGGAAAAAACCAATATGGGCGGGTTGGAGCTGAACACATTAAAATAACTGAATGGGCTGAGGTTGACATTTCCGGTTTTATCTACCGTGCTGGCAAAAGCAATGGGACGAGGCACCACCGCACCTAGCAGGTAGGCGTGCAATTCGGTAACCGAAACATTTTTTGGGTCAATGGTTTTCATAGGAAGTTTAATATTTATAATTTCTGGGTATTATCTAAAGTTAGTATATTGTTGATGCCTGGGAAAATCTTTTCTGAATACTTTTGTAACATGCCTATGAATACTATCCTATTTACTACTCTCAATTTAATAACACCAAAGTTTCGGAATATAAAGTGTCTTCTGATCGTCCTTATCACATTTCTATACACCATCCCTGGTCAGGCGCAACTTGCTGCCCCCAACGAAAAGGGTGTTACTTTTGGACATATTCACCTGAATGTTTCGGATATAGAACTTCACGCA
The DNA here is from genome assembly GCA_965230065.1 of Cyclobacteriaceae bacterium. Lineage (GTDB taxonomy): Bacteria > Bacteroidota > Bacteroidia > Cytophagales > Cyclobacteriaceae. The sequence continues at coordinate 7,397,085 of OZ245942.1, forward strand.
AGGCTATGGCCGAAAGTCTTCGGAGGAGCATTGGTAAAGAAAGAAGCACTCACAGGTATTAAAATACCCGGAGTACTGATCTTTTTCAGACAAGGAGAGCCAACAGCCCCATCCCGGGAAACTGTGATCGATAACATTGGCTTAAAGGTCCGTAACATTGATGTCATCCTCAGCGAATGGCAAACGTTGGGCTATGAAGTGGGAAAAACGTTTGTAGATGCAGATAATATTCCCCATGCCTATATAACTATGCCCAATGGAACCATGCTTGAGTTAGTAGAAGACCCCAAACTCAAAACTAAAGCCGAGTTGAAGCATATACATTATGCCACGCCAAAGTACCAGGAACTTGTGGCATGGTATACAGACCTTTTTGGAGCCTCGCCACAGCCTTCTGGTGAACATGAAAAAAAAGCATATATCCCTGGTTCAATGCTGAGGTTCAGTAAATCAGCAACTGATAGAAAACCCACCGTAAACACAGCCATCGACCATATTGGTTTTGAGGTGGAAGACATGGAAAAGTTTGTGGAAACACTACAAACCAAAGAGGTGAAAATTGAACTTGGCCCCCGTTATATTGAAAGTATCGATCTGTGGATTCTCTTCTTCACAGACCCAGGCGGTGCCCGCTTTGAAGTTACCCAAGGTTTGGACAACTACTAAGGGCTTGTAACGAAATAACCTTTACATTTTGACTTGTACTTTTGCTCTTCTTCTGCGTTGTAAAAGCCTTAAATAGCGCTGCTATTCACAGCTTTTACGCCTTGAAGAATAACAAAATTACTCCGTCAATTCTGTATACTTTATTTCGCAACAAGCCCTAAGAGGATTTTCACCTTATATTCTTTGGTGCTCACCTCTCCGGCTATTATCTTTGATAAGACCTGACGCTAATGCCTGAACAACAAGATCAGCGTACACGGATCGATAGGATTGGCGTTGGTATTTGCACTTTTTTGATTTTTTGCGTCAAAGTTACCCAACCGGGTCATTTTATTGCGACGCCCTTTTCCTAATTGTTGTACAAAGCCACCTGCAACAATGCGATAGCAGTTACAAGATAGCACACTTTTTTAATGAAATATCAGCCACAATGCCGTGGTTTTCACAAATGTTAGGCATCAGATTTTTAAAATAAGACTATCATTAACCAAAAACAAAGGAGCTATTACCATGAAAAACGATGATCAGAAACGCACAACAACAGATGCAGGGATTCCTGTACCCAGCGATGAGCACTCGCTTACCGTAGGACCTGACGGCCCTATTCTGCTGCAGGACCACTACCTTATCGAACAGATGGCTAATTTCAACCGGGAGCGGATCACTGAGCGCCAGCCCCATGCAAAGGGTGCGGGGGCCTTCGGACACTTCGAGGTAACCCAGGATGTTTCGGCCTATACCAAGGCAGCAGTATTCCAGCCAGGCACAAAAACTGATACCCTGATACGGTTTTCTACGGTAGCCGGCGAACGAGGCAGCCCCGACACCTGGCGCGACCCCCGTGGCTTTGCGTTGAAGTTTTACACCAGCGAGGGGAATTACGACATGGTGGGAAACAACACACCGGTATTCTTTGTCCGTGACCCCATGAAGTTTCAGCACTTTATTCGCTCCCAAAAACGCCGTGCAGACAGTGGCCTGCGTGACCACGACATGCAGTGGGATTTCTGGACCTTGTCCCCCGAATCGGCCCACCAGGTTACATGGCTGATGGGTGACCGGGGCATTCCAAAAACCTGGCGGCATATGAACGGCTATTCGAGCCACACCTATATGTGGGTGAATGCCAAAGATGAGCGGTTTTGGGTGAAGTATCATTTCAAAACAGACCAGGGCATTGATTTCCTCACCCAGGAAGAAGCTGATAAGATGGCAGGTGAAGATGCCGACTACCACCGACGCGATCTGTTCGATACCATCAAGCGTGGGGATTACCCCACCTGGACGCTGAAAATGCAGATCATGCCGTTTGAGGAAGCTGAAACATACCGGTTCAATCCCTTTGACCTGACCAAAGTATGGCCACACGAAGATTACCCATTACACGAGGTTGGCCGTCTGACCCTGAACCGCAATCCAACCGACTTCCATACGGAGATTGAGCAAGCGTCATTTGAACCGAACAACCTTGTGCCTGGCATTGGCCCCAGCCCAGACAAGATGTTGCTCGCCCGCATTTTCGCCTATGCCGATGCCCACCGAGGCCGTATTGGGGTCAACTACAAACAAATACCTGTCAACAAGCCCCAATGTCCTGTACACAGCTACAGTAAGGATGGTGCCATGCGGGTAGAAAATGTATCCGACCCCGTGTATGCACCCAACTCAAAGGGTGGGGCGAAAGCTGATTGGGAAAGCCATCCTCCGGCAGAAGTTTGGAACGCAAGCGGTAAGTTTGTTCGTGCTGCTTATACGAAGCGCAAAGATGATGACGACTGGGGACAGGCCGGTACACTGGTGCGAAAAATAATGGATGATGCGGCGCGTAACCGCCTGGTATCTAATGTTGTCGGTCACCTTAAAGACGGCGTGTCTGAACCCGTACTGGAGCGTGCTTTCGAGTACTGGCGCAATATTGACAAAGAGATTGGTGACCGCATTGCCAGGGGCGTAAAAGATAGCTGACCCTGGTAGTCTACAAGGTGCAATGAATGTACTGATAATAGGGTTCCAAAATGTATAGATTGGCTTAGGTTTGAGCCGGACATTATGGAATTTCACGGATAATCTTGTGCCGGGCTTATAAAAAAGTCAGTATTCAGCTGCCCGGCCCATACCTTTCCTCAATAATCATATAAAAGTTAAATAATTGTTAACTATAAAATAAACCTACTTTTCACTGAACACAAAAGCTTTAAGGCCGTTTACACCCGCTATGGACTATGGGAATTTCGGTGTAGAAATTGATAGTGCGTCATAGTCCTGTCAATTTTTTCCTGAATATTTATGCAACGAAAGCAATATATAAAAACGGTCTTAATCTTAGGGGCGCTTTGTACAATCAGCCCCTTTTCTATTGATATGTACCTGCCGGGGTTCCCTGCCATTGCCCAAGACCTTGATACAACCATAGATCAAATCCAACTTTCACTAACTGCTTATCTCATTGGCATAGCTGGTGGACAACTAATCTATGGCCCTCTGCTGGACCGCTTTGGGCGAAAGATACCCTTGTATACAGGGCTCATCATTTACATCCTTGCTTCTTTTGGCTGTGCCATCACTACTTCAGTAGACGCGCTGATTACCATGCGGCTCGTACAGGCCCTTGGGGGATGTGCCGGTATGGTAGCAGCACAAGCCCTGGTAAGGGATTTGTTTCCTGCCAATAAAACTGCACAAGCCTATTCCCTTTTGGTATTGGTCATTGCGGTTTCACCCATGATCGCCCCTACTGTGGGTGGGTATGTTACAGCCGCATTCGGATGGCATGCTGTTTTTATCTTACTGGCGCTGATTACCGCCCTGATTATACTGGCAGTATATCTCACTTTGCCTGAAGGGCAATTGGCTGACAGAACGTTATCGTTGCGCCCCAAATCGATACTGAAAAATTATCAGGAAGTATTGCAACAGCCGCAATTTCTGGTATTCATGCTTGCCGGGGGCATTGCAACGGCAGCACCATTTGCATACATCGCCGGTTCATCTGATGTATTCATGAATATATACCAGGTCAGCGAACAGGAATACGGTTGGATATTCGCCTTTTTGGCTACTGCCATGATAGGTGCTACCCAACTCAATCATATTTTACTAAAAAAATTCAGCAGTGAGCAAATCATCCGGTTTACGCTTTATTACCAAACAGCCATAGGCCTGTTATTGGTGGTCGGCACATTTTATGGATGGTATGGAAAAATGAGCCTGATTATGTTGCTTTTTGTATTTCTTACCGGCCAAGGCTTAACCAACCCCAATGCCACGGCACTTGCCCTGAACCCATTTACCAGGCGGGCAGGAAGTGCCTCAGCCCTGTTAGGAAGTTTCCGTTTGGCTATGGGAGGGCTGGTATCAGCCGGGGTAAGCATCTTGCATAACCATACTGCTTTACCCATGGTGATTCTGATGGCCCTTTGTGCCCTCACCGGCCTGGGGCTTTTCCTGATTGGCGATAGCACACTACTGCACAAACTCAGACAGCAGCATTTGAAGAAAGAGTCACCTGCTTTGTCTTAGCCATGTCAAAGTCCGGATAAAGTAATTTTCACTCCAGCTTTTTCAGGGGCTGGGGTGGACAGCTTTTTTGTGTCAACCTGGATACGATGATAATACTGAGTAAACCGCATGTCATTGCCAGGGTACGGAAAGGGAAAAGTACCGTACCATCTTCCTGCGTAAGTGGGTAAGGAATGATATTATCCAGGCCCAATGTGGGTTCTCCTCCTCCAAAACGTAACACTACGGAAACTATGATGCCTGCAATGGCGCCATATCGGTTGGCTTTCTTATCGAACAGTGCACAAACCAATTGGGGAAAAAGAATAGAGTACACAAAATCGCTGCACAAAAACCACAGCGCATACACGCTTTTCACCCTTAAGGCAATGAGGGTAGCAGCGATGCCAATGATCCAGATCACTTTTTTAATAACCCTGGAAAGTGAACGGGAGTCAATATTTGGCCGAAAAAGCTTTCGGTAAAGGTTCCAGGAAGTCATGGAAGAAGCTGAAAGAATGGAAGAATCTACAGATGACATGACTGCCGCTGCAATAGCCCCCAGGCCAATAGTAGCTACAACCGGATTGGTGAGGTAACGCACAACGTAAGGCAGGGTCAGGGCTGCTTCATCGGGAGGGTCAATCCCAACCGCCTGCCAATCTACCACATTGCCAATTACGCCAATCATGATGGCGGGGATAGCCGCCAAAAGGCATACAAAACCTGCCATGATGGAAAGCCGCATGGCTACTTTTTCATTTTTTGAAGCCAACACCCGCTGGAAATACACCTGCCAGGGAATTCCCCCAAATATCAGTAAAAGTGCCGAGTCCCACCAATTCCAGTAATAGTCACCCCAAAGTTCATTTTTCCATCCGTCTAAGGGAGGATAAAGATTGGCAAGAATACCTTTATTTTCCCTGTACGTAGCCCAGGCCAGGTCCCATCCTCCTACTTTATCCAGTGCGAAAGGGATGACCAGCGTAAGCCCGATGAGCAGCAAAATCATTTGAATTACATCGGTAAAAGCCACGGCCCACAACCCTCCCAGGGCCGTATAAGCAATGGCGATGGCAGCAGAAACAATGATGGATGGCACGAAATCCATACCCAGTACGGTTCCGAAGGTGGTGCCCAAAGCCGTAAGAATGGCTGATGTCCAAAATAATTCCCCGGAAATAGCAGGCAGGCTAAGCACGGCAGCCACTTTTTTACCGAAACGTTGCTCAAGAGGGTCAATCATCGTTTTGAACTCATATCTTCGCATCTTCCGGGCAAAGAACAACCCGCCAATAATGAGGCTCAGCGCATATCCCCAGGGCGCCTGCACCCAGGCAATTCCTGAAGAGTTGGTGTATTCGGCCGTGCCATTGATATACCCCCCTCCTACCCAGGTAGCGCTCATGGTAAAAACAGCTACGCCTAACGGAAGGGAACGCCCCGCCAGCATTACACTATTTTCATTTTCTTCCCCTTTCATATTGGCAGCATAAGTGCCAATGTAAAAGATAAGTGCATAAAAGAACATCATGGCCACAAAACCCGGCCAATATACCGGCCTGCCCAGCCAATGCATAACACCACCCACAAGCAAGAGCACAATCATTATTAACAGGGAAGGAAGTAATTTTTTAAACATGAATGGTTTTTTCTGTTCAACCTTAATATGCTGCTGGATTTATTCTCGTCTGAGCAAAGATAGTAATAATGCACACTTGCAATGTTGAAGCGATAACCTGCAAGCTACAAATAATGAATGTGATACCATAAAATCAGGCAACAAACCAAAAAAGCCCTGAAAAACTACAGATTTCATCCATCTATACCTTATTCCTGTTTGTAGATTCCCTGATAATCAGACTGGAGTTTAACACTTCTGTTTTAATGACAGGAAGCGCTTCCTTCGCATGAATCTGTTCCAACAGCAATTGGGCCGCCCGTTCCCCCATTTGAAAGGCAGGCTGGTCAATGCTGGTTAGGGTGGGTTCTATGAGTTCATCAACTGGCTCATTGTTGAAACCAATGACAGCCAGTTGTTGGGGTATTTTTAGTCCTCGCTCTTTGGCTGCCAACATGGCTGAGATTGCTATTTGGTCGCTAAATGCCAGGATGCCGTCGGGTGGGTGAGCCAAATACAAAAGCTTACGGGCAGCGTTCAGGGCACTTTCTTTGTTAAATTCACAGTGGACAATGAGTTTTTCATCAATACCAATGCCCTGTGCCTCCAAAGCATTGTGGTAGCCTTCTAACCGTTTGTTACTAATTTGCACAGTGGTGGGCCCGCCAATGTAGGCAATACGCCGGCAGCCTGTTTCCAGCAAATGGTTCACGGCTTCACTGGCAGCACTTTGGTTGTCTATCACTACTTTGGTGGCAGCAATATTGCAATCGCGGTTGAAAAAAACCAATGGTGTGTTCTTTCGCTGTATCTTCAGAAAGTGGGCATAATCTGCTGTTTCACTGGAAACCGAAATGATAAAGCCGCCCACCCGGCTCGCGTGCAAGGTATGCACATTGTTTACCTCACGGGCAAACGATTCACCCGACTGGCAAATCATGATATTAAACCCGGCTTCTATGGCTACCTTTTCAATGCCACTGATGGCCGTGCTGTATAAATGATATCCGATTTTGGGTACGATAATGCCGATGGTATTGCTCCGGTTTTTCAGTAAAGAGCGGGCAATGTTGTTTGGTTCATAGTCCAGTTGCTGCGCCAGGGCTACCACAGCCTGCTTGGTCTTTTTATTGATGTCGGGGTGGTCGCGCAACGCCCGGGATACCGTGGAAATGGAAAGGTTGAGCCGGATGGCAATATCTTTTAACCGGGGTTCAGATTGTTCCATATTTTTTATTAATTATCATCTGTTGGGTAAATGCAAAGTTTTAGCTTATTTATATAGTAAAAAACATACAGGCTATAAGAAATTTTTCCGCAAAGGTTTGCGGCATGGTTTGCAAAAAATATTTTACGAAATAGCCTTATTTTTCTTGGTTTTAGAGAAAAATATTTGTTAACCTAGAAGTTCAATACGAATTTTAACTTTTATTTTGCAGGATTGCAACTTTTTGCATAATACAAAATTACCCAACAAAATAACTTTATAAATCCTTCTATGAAACGCTTCTATTTGTTGAACTACACTTTATTTTTCTTAATAAGTTCGTCGTTTTTCTTTGCATGTTCCCAACCAGAAGAAGAGCACCTGCACGAGTACAAAAAATGGCATACCATCACCCTTTCTTTTGAAGGCCCGGAAACCAGCGAAGATGCCACGCCCAATCCTTTTTTGAACTACCGGCTGAATGTAACCTTCACCAACGGCACCTCTTCTTACACCGTGCCCGGCTTTTACGCGGCCGATGGCAACCCTGCCGAAAGCAGTGCCAAAAATGGCAACATATGGCAGGTGCGGTTTACGCCCGATGCCGAAGGGGAATGGACGTACGAAGCCTCTTTCCGTGAAGGAGAAAACATCGCCATCAGCGACGACCCCAATGCGGGCACTCCCCTGGCTTTTGACGGAGCCACCGGAAAATTCCAAGTCATTCCTTCTGACAAATCAGGAAGGGATTTCAGGGCTAAGGGCCGTTTACAATATATTGGAGAAAGATATTTGCAATTTGCCGATTCTGAGGAATACTTTCTCAAAGGCGGAGCCGACAGCCCTGAGAATTTATTAGGCTATCAGGATTTTGATGGCACCTACGTCATTGGCGATGAGGAAGCTCAGGAAGGTGAAGCTGCAAAGGACAAAGACCTGCATGCATACCAGCCTCATTTAAACGACTGGCACGAAGGTGACCCAAGTTGGCAAAGTGGTAAAGGCAAAAGCCTGATCGGCGCTATGAATTACCTGGCTTCACAAGGTATGAATTCTGCATATTTCCTCACCTTAAATATAGAAGGTGATGGCAAAGACGTGTGGCCGTATGCTTCCCATGAAGATTTTACCCGCTTTGATTGCAGTAAACTGGATCAGTGGGAAACGGTATTTTCACATATGGATAGCCTGGGTCTTATGCTGCACATTGTAACGCAAGAAACAGAGAATGAAACCCTGCTGGACGGAGGCGATACGGGGCCTATGCGTAAGTTGTACTATCGTGAACTCATTGCCCGCTTTGCCCACCACCTGGCCGTTACCTGGAACTTGGGAGAAGAAAACGGATTTGCTGAATTTACCCCTGTTTCGCAGGATGATGCCCAACGCCGGGCCATGGCTTCCTACATCAAGGCAACCGACCCATACAATAACTTCGTGGTCATCCACACCCATGCCAATTCAAAACATCGGTATGAAGTGCTTGAACCGTTGTTGGGTTTTGAGGACCTGGACGGGCCATCTTTCCAGATTGGCAATACCTGGGATATTCATAGCGAAACAAAACACTGGATTAAAGTATCGAACGAGGCAGGCAAGCAGTGGGTGGTTTGTCTGGATGAAATCGGCCCTGCCAACACAGGGGTAAAACCTGATGCCGACGACCCTACACATGATACTGTTCGGCACGAAGCACTATGGGGCAACCTCATGGCCGGTGGCGGTGGGGCAGAATGGTATTTCGGCTACAAATTCGCCCATAATGACCTGAATGCTGAAGACTGGCGCTCCAGGGAAAATATGTGGGCACAAACCCGTTATGCACTGGAGTTTTTCCAAAAAAATCTGCCTTTCTGGGAAATGGAAACCGCTGATGAGCTCACACCAGATGAAGATGACTATTGCTTTGCCAAACCCGGGGAAGTATATGCCATTTACGACGTAGCCCCCGAAAACGCACAACTCAACCTGGAAGATACCGAAGGTAGCTTCACCGTACAATGGTACGACCCCCGAAACGGCGGAGCGTTGTCGGATGGCAGCGTAACCTCAGTGGAAGGTGGCAGCACGGTAAACCTTGGTGAGCCTCCCGCTGATGCGGATAAGGATTGGGTGGTGTTGGTGCGTAAATAAAATAAAATCAGGATGAACGGGATGATAAAAGGATAGTCAGGATGAAAAACCCCTTTCATCCAATAAATCCTGGCTATCCTGATTTAGACAATGCTAACAGCTAATCATTAATATTGAAAATATGCATTTTACATTCTCATTAACCTTCCTGATTTTAACAGCAATTGCTGCTCATCCGGATCGGGCGCCGATGCGTGCACTTACGAAAACAACAACTTTCGAAGAAAAAAATGGCACCGTAGCCGTAGAAGCCGAGCATTTTTCAGAACAAACCAAAGCGGAAATAAGAAAATGGCACATCATTGCTGATGGCAATGCCTCCACCCCAACACCCGACCCTGACGAAAACCATGCGGCCTCGGCCAGCGGAAACGCCTATCTTGAAATACTGCCCGACACCCGCACCACACACGATGACAAACTGATTCATGATGAAAACTTTACCAATGAAGCAGGGAAAATGGCAATACTTTCCTATCCGGTATATTTTAATACCCCCGGAAAATATTATGTATGGGTGCGGGCTTATTCCACAGGCACCGAAGACAACGGTATTCATGTAGGCATTGACGGACAATGGCCAGCATCCGGCCAGCGCATGCAGTGGTGTGAAGGCAAAAACACCTGGACCTGGGAAAGCAAACAAAGAACAGAAGAAGTCCATTGTGGGGAGCCAGAGAAAATCTTTCTGGAAATCAAAGATCCGGGATTGCACACCATCCACTTTTCTATGCGGGAAGATGGATTTGAATTTGACAAATGGATGATGACCCTGGCCTACGAAAAACCAGAAGACACGGGTGCTGAAGAAGTAATTAAACAAAATAAATAATCTTCTGAATTTTTGTAAGGTGGCTCGGAGAGCCGCTCTACAATAACAAAAAGTCAGAATTAACCTTAATCAAATTAAATGAAAACTTATAAAATCGCCGTAGTATATGGAGACGGCATCGGCCATGAAATTGTACCGGCCGGACTGAAGGTGCTGGAAACCGTGGCACAAAAGCATAACTTTCAACTGCAAACTGAAACCTTTCCCTGGGGCGCAGGCTATTACCAAAAACATGGTAAATTCATGCCGGATGATGCGCTGGAAACCCTCAAACAATTTGATGCCATTTACTTTGGTGCGGTGGGCTTGCCCGAAGTGGACGATACGCTTCCGGCTATGTTGTATACTTTTAAAGTGCGTACCCATTTCAATCAGTACGTAAATTACAGGCCTGTAAAATTGTTGCCCGGCATTCAAAGTCCGTTGCGGAATAAAACCGAAAAAGACATTGACTTTGTTGTTGTCCGCGAAAATAATGAAGGAGAATTTGTACAAAACGGCAAAATCATCCGCCCCGAAAGCCCGGAAGGGTTGGCAACCGATACCAGCGTATTCACGCGTGTAGGCATTGAAAGAATTGCCCATTACTCTTTCAAACTGGCCCAAAAAAGACGGAAGAAAGTAACCAACGTCACCAAATCCAATACTTTGATTCATTCTTTGGCTTACTGGGATCGGGTAATTGAAGAAGTGGCTGCACAATATCCTGATGTGGAGTATCATAAAATGTATGTAGATAATGCATCTGCTAGCTTTGTGTTACGCCCCGAAGTGTTTGACGTGATTGTCACTACCAACATGATTGGCGACATCCTGAGCGACCTGGGCGGGGCCATCATGGGCAGTCTTGGGTTAGGCCCCAGCGGAAACATCAATCCGGAAAAAGAATTCCCGTCCATGTTTGAGCCTATTCATGGGTCTGCCCCCGATATTGCAGGAAAAGGGCTGGCCAACCCCATCGGTGCCATCTGGTCTGGTGCTTTAATGCTGGAGCATTTGGGAGAAACCGAAGCTGCCAACGATATTGTACAGGCCATTGAAGCCACCACCCAACAAGGCATCATCACCGCCGATTTGGGAGGAAATGCCAAAACGGAAGATATTGCCCGTGCAGTGGTTGAAAATATCGGATCATAAGTAATGCTGGATGCTGGTCACTAGATGCTGGATACTGGATTCTTGAAATAAATATCCAGTATCTAGCACCAAGAATCCAGCATCCAGTATCAAAAATCACATAGAGAAAAGAAGCTCGGTATGGGCACTAAACTCGCACAAGGTAATTTAGCTAAACCAATAGAAAATGCCCAAATACATAGACCTCACCCTCACCTATCACCCCAACATGCCCGGCGTATCTTTTGACACCGCCCGGACGCTGGAAAAAGACGGGTGGAATGCAAAAACACTTCACCTTTATTCCCATTCCGGCACGCACATGGATGCCCCTTTGCATTTTGGCGTAGATGGCCCCACCATTGACCAGACGCCTCTGAAGAGTTGCATCGGCTCGGCCTGGGTGGTTGATTTGTCAGGTATTGGGGCAAAGGAATTAATTACGGTAGATGATTTGGGAGATGTTGCAACTCAATTCCAGGCAGACGAAAGTTTGTTGCTTAAAACCGGATGGAGTCGTTTTTTGAAAGAAGAAAAATACAGAAATGAACTCCCCCGAATCAGTGAAGAACTGGCGGATTGGTGTGTGCAAAATAAAGTAAAAATGCTGGGCGTAGAACCGCCTTCCATTGCTGATGTGAACAACCTGGAAGAAGTTACCCGCATTCATCAAATCTTGCTGAAAGGCGGGGTTACCATTGTAGAAGGCCTGACCAATCTGGAGAAAATAAATAGGGAAAAGGTTACTTTTATGGCACTGCCCCTAAAAATTGCTGGGGGAGACGGCGCACCTGCAAGGGCGATTGCTATTGAAGATAATTAATTACAATAAATTGATCTCCCCCGATTTATTCGGGGGCCTCCACCTGTAGAGCAGAAAATAAAAAGAACCTTCCTGCGTAAAAGTAGGAGATTCCGGGACAAGCCCGGAAAATTACAACCTAATACAAAACCCAATGATCAAAAACCTTAACCAACTCCTCAACACTTTACCTCCTGAACCCACCCACAACGCGCTGGAAGAAATAAGAAAAGTAATCCAACAACTGGGCAAAACCATCGTGGTACTGGACGATGACCCTACCGGTACCCAAACCGTTTATGACCTGCCCGTACTTACTACCTGGGACGTGGAGGCCATCAGCACAGAATTTCAGCAAAAAACACCCCTGTTTTATATTTTGACCAACTCCCGAAGTTTCCCTACTGCTGAAGCAGAAGAGCTGGCCCATGAAATTGGTAATAATCTAGTAGAAGCTTCCATACAAACCGGACAGGCCTTTACTGTCATCAGCAGGAGCGATTCCACGTTGCGGGGGCATTTTCCGGAAGAAGTGGATGCCCTTACTGAAATTTTGGGCATATCACAAGCTACCAAAGTGCTGATTCCCGCTTTTGTGGAAGGTGGAAGGTATACCATCAACGATGTGCATTATGTGCAGGATGGGGATGAGGTGATTCCGGCTGCCGAAACCCCTTTCGCCCAGGATACGGCTTTCGGTTTTAAAAACTCTGACCTCAGGCTTTGGACAGAAGAAAAAACCCAGGGCGCTGTTAAAGCTTCTTCTGTTATTTCCCTTTCCATTGATGATATTCGGACGAAAGATATTGGCGACATTACGCAAAAATTGAAGGATTGCCCGGAGAAATCGGTATGCGTAATCAATGCGGCATCCCGTTCCGATTTAGAAATTGCGGGACTCGCCCTGCTGAAAGTAATGGCAAAAGGCAAGGCGTTGATTTTTCGCACAGCAGCATCCATTGTGCCGGTTTTGGGTGGATTATCCCCCAAAACTCTGTTAACAGCAGATGAACTTTCTATCAAAAAAGGGAAAGCCGGGCTTATCATCATTGGCTCTTATGTGCCCAAAACATCTTCCCAATTGGAGCATCTGAAAAAACAAGATCACCTGAAGTTTCTGGAAATCAATGTGGAAGATTTGCTATCGGATAAAAGGGACGAAGCCATCCGGCAAATTAGCCAAACGGTAGACAAGCACCTGCGAAACGGGGAAACCCCGGTGATTTATACCAGCCGGAAACTGATTACCGGGGATGACAAAACCAGCAGCCTCATCATTGGCAATCAGGTATCGAGCGGGCTGGTAAACATTATGAAAAATATTACCGAAGAACCGGCCTACGTCCTTGCCAAAGGAGGCATCACCTCCAGCGATATTGCTACGAAAGGACTGGGCATCAAAAAAGCCATCGTATGGGGGCAAATCCTGACGGGCGTGCCTGTGTGGAAGCCGGGCAAAGAAAGCAAATTTCCCGGCATTCCCTACATCGTTTTCCCTGGCAACGTAGGCGGCCCCGAAGCTTTGTCGGAAATCACAAAAAAACTTGCTTAATGTGTCCCTCACTTACCTCTGAAAAGCACAAGAAGTGGCGGATATATTCAGACAGGACGTACCCAAAACTTCGGAAGTTTATGCAAAAATGTGTATGCCACTTCCAATGTTGATAACAAGTAATTGACAAACGTATACCATCAGCATACAAAACTTCCAAACTTTCACCGATTTCAATTTAGATTATGCGCAAAACCCTTATTCCCGCCCGTTTTTTAATGATTGTCGGCACCTTTCTGCTGGCATTACTATTGTACATCGACCGCATCTGCATTTCCGTAGCCAAAGACCCGATTTCAGCATCGCTTCAGCTTACCGATAAACAAATGGGATGGGTGCTGTCGGCTTTTGCATTGGGTTATGCACTGTTTCAAACCCCGGCTGGCATATTGAATGATCGTCTCGGCCCGCGAAAAGTGCTGGCTTTGGTGGTCTCTTTCTGGTCATTATTTACTGCCCTTACCGGAGCAGTGCGCACCTTTGCATCCCTGCTGGTGGTACGGCTGTTATTCGGGGCAGGAGAAGCCGGGGCTTTTCCGGGGATCGCCCGGGCGGTGTATTCCTGGATTCCTTTGGCAGAAAGGGGCATCGTTACCGGTATCAACTTTTCCGGTTCCCGCCTGGGCGCTGCCTTTGCCCTGCCCCTCGTGGCCTGGATGATTGACGCCCTGGGCTGGCGCAACAGTTTTTTCATACTGGGCATCATCGGCGTGGCCTGGGCCGTGCTTTGGTACTGGCTCTTTCGAGATGACCCTTTGGAACATAAGGGCGTTGCTGAAGAAGAAAAAAAACACATTGCCGAAGGCAGGCAGGAAGCCAAAAATGAAATAAAAACGAAACTTGACCTGGGGGTAATGTTCCGTTCCAAAAATATGTGGATGGCCATGGGGCAGTACTTTTGCAGTAACTTTACCTTTTTCTTTGCCCTCACCTGGCTGTTTCCACACCTGAAAAGCGAGTACAACCTGGAGGCCGTGGAAGCCGGATTCTATTCCTCTGCCCCCTTGATTTTTGGCGCCTTTGGCAACTGGTTTGCAGGATGGTGGGTAGACAAAATTTACAAAAACAAAAAATGGAATCTCTCCCGCCAGTTGCCTGCTATCGTAGGTTTTACGCTCGCAGCCATCGGATTGATTGCCAGCGTGTATATGGACAATGTGGTCGGTGCCATTATTTTCCTGAGTTTGGCCATCTTTGGTGCGGATATGACGCTGCCCCCGTCCTGGTCGTTTTGTGTGGATATTGGCAAGGGTAATTCAGGTGCGGTTTCGGGCACCATGAACATGGCAGGCAACATCGGTTCGTTCATCACCGCCCTGGCCTTTCCCTACCTCAGCGCATGGACAGGCTCGGTTACCCCATTTTTCTTTCTGGGTGCAGGGCTGAACGTACTGGCCATCATCATCTGGCTCCAAATGCGGCCAGACCGACCGCTGGAAACGTATTAACCCATCAGTCTGACCGATGGAGAAACTCTAAACCCTAAACACAAAACTCTAAACAATACAAAAATCTAAATATTCAAATACCAAAAACATTTTATTATTTGGATTTAAATATTAGAGTTTATTTTGGATTTAGAGATTTGTGCTTCGAATTTAACTTACAGGCTTGTATAAAAATGTAGTATCAAAACCATCCGACCATGAAAACCCTCAAAGGCGTAGGCATCGGGGCTGGTTATTTTAGCCAGTTTCATTACGAAGCATGGCAACGACTGCCTCAGGTAAATTTCGTCGCTATTTGCGATCACGATTTAGAAAAAGCAAAACAAACTGCCCGGCAGTATGGCATTGCAAAAACCTATACCGATTATCAGACAATGTTTGCCAAAGAAAAGCCTGATTTTGTAGACATCATCACCCCGCCTCCTACCCATCTTGCAATTTGTAAAGCAGCGGCTGATGCGGGCATCCATATTATTTGCCAAAAACCGCTGGCCCCTTCTTTTGATGAAGCTTCTACTCTGGTAAAAAATGTATCGAATGCCAACGTGCGGATGATGGTACACGAAAACTTTCGCTTCCAGCCATGGCACCGGGAAATCAAGAAGCTGCTGAATGAAAATGCTATTGGCGATAAGCTCCATACCCTCAATTTCCGCATGCGCACGGGCGATGGTTGGCCCAAAGACGCGTACCTGCAACGGCAGCCCTACTTCCGCACCATGCCCCGCCTGCTCATTTATGAAACCGGGGTGCACTTTATTGATACTTTCCGCTTTTTAGGTGGGGAAATAGATTGGGTTTTTGCCCGCCTGCGCAAACTCAACCCCGAAATTGCCGGGGAAGATGCCGGAATGGTATTTTTTGGCTTTGAAAACGAAGCTGAGGGACTGTTTGATGCCAACCGTTTTAATGAAAGCAATTTCAAAAACCCCCGCTATACTTTCGGTGAATTTCTGGTAGAAGGCAATGGCGGTTCCATTCGTTTGTATTCCGACGGTACGCTTACTGTTCAGCCCCTGGGTAAACCTGAAAAAGCGCATGATTACATCCATGAAAACAAAGGGTTTGGCGGGGATTGTGTGTATTTCACCCAGCAACATTTTGTAGAAAACCTGCTTGCTGGCAATCCTTTTGAGACTAACGGAGAAGATTACCTGAAAACGTTGGCGGTGCAGGAGGCTACGTACCAATCGGCAGAGAGACAGGAAGTTGTAGTAGTTGGCGGTTGAGTTTTTTGTTTTTTGTCTGGAGTTTGTGGTTCATAAGGTGTAGGGCATCATCATCTTTTTTTACATAAATGGCTACAGGGAGAATGTATGTTTTCCAGTAGTTTGTTATCAGATGTGGGTGGTTTGGGTAAGGGTGAAAAACCTGCTTTTAGGGTGATTTTTTGTAATTTCCCAAGAATTGGCGTTTTTCCTGGCTGTAAGGTTTCCGTATGGTAGCCCTATGGCGGTAAAATTGTACTTTGCTAATACTGGGTGTTGCTGCAAACTATATAGTTTTTGGTTTACTTTTGGTGTAAGGTTGGCTGCGTTTTTCATCATTTTGTCAGCCCGGTACCGATAACCACCCAGGCATAGGACTGACTAACAATGGAACATAGGACGCTGACCGTCTATTTTCCTGATGAAACTGATTTTGCTCTCGACGGACAGAGGCCTGTATCCCATTATTTTAGCAGAGGACGGGGCCGCCATGAATGGACGTCCTGCGCTTGAGGTTTTTTTAGCACAGGCCTGAGCTGTCCTGCGCTTGAAGTATTCTAAAATTAGCTTTCAGCGTCTGCCAACTTCTTGGTATCCACAAATTGCTGAAAGGCAATAATTTTTCCTTCATCATTAAAAGTCCATAAGTGTGCGGCTTGTGCATTATAGGCCTTTCCCGTTGCTTTTACTTTAGCATCATATCGTAGGGTAGCGAAGACCTTGTTATCACTCATACCGTGGGTTTTAACATACTGCACCCCAAAGTACTCATGGTTAGCGCCAAGACGTGCAAACACGCCTTCTACAATGGCATCCGGGCCAATATAAGGATTGCCATCTGCAAGCGAATTACTTTCTGCTTCGTTCCACTCAATTTTAGGGTGCATTAATCCCAGAACAGTTGGCATATCGCCAGTTGAAAAAGCGTTGTACAGAGAGTCAATAGTTTGAACGTTTTCTTTAGTTGTCATGAATTTGGTTTAGTTGGGTATCAAATTTTTTATTGAGTTGTTATTGGCTTCTTTAATTTCAGCTTTTGCCTTTTTATGGCAAATTGACTTACTGGCGTTTCCTTCTCGTTTGGATTTCGTTAAAACTATGAAATCTTGTAGCTAAAATGCTACTACCATTTTACAACAACCAACGGTCAGCAGTGGCAAATTACTACTATTTTACAATAACCAACGGACAGCAAAGACAAATTTCTTCCATTTTCTACAACCGACCGTCGGCAGAGACAAATTACTACTCAACCCTTGCTTTGATGGACTGCCTAATGCTGCACTACAGTTTGGGCAGTCCTGCGCTGAAAATGAAAAAAAAACTATTCTGAGGAAGAACTTCGTTCCGTAACTTTAGCGATGAACGGAACTAAGGTATTCGCTAAGTTGGGAAGGGTAAAAATGAAATTGCACCCCTTAATCTATAGTTTTTTGTCAAGATTTTTAATATTTGCATGCTTAAGCTTTAACTCTATATAAATGAAAAAATATATTTTATTAACACTGCTTGTTTCTGTATTTTATACTTCTACTTCTAAAGCCCAGGGGGTAGATGAAGATAAGCTGGGGGCCTGGTACATGTACTTCTTCAATAAAAGTTTTGGTGATAGTCGCTTTGGCCTGCAAGGGGATTATCAGTTCAGGTTTTGGAATGCGGGTAGTGATTTAGAACAAATTCTGCTCAGGACCGGCGTTACCTACCGTCCGGAGAATGCCAATATTCTCTTCACCCTCGGTTATGCCTACATCATGACCGGACAATTTGGAGAAAGTAATGATACCTTTAGTGAAAACAGAATTTACCAGGAAGCCCTCCTTCCCCAGAAAGTTGGGAACCGGTTTCATTTAACGCATCGGTTCAGGTTTGAACAACGTTGGGTGGCCGATCAGGATTTCAGGACACGCTTCCGGTATAATATTTTCATCAATGTGCCATTCAATGGCACTGAGCTAAAAAAGGGCGTGGTATATCTTGCCTTGTACAATGAAATTTTCATCAATGGGCAAAGAGATATTGGCAATGAGCAGACGGTAGAATTTTTTGACCGCAACCGTACCTATGTGGGCTTGGGGTTTGGCCTCACCGATAACCTCCGTATTCAGGCAGCCTGGATGAAACAGACAACGGTCAACTGGAGTAAAGACCAGGCCCAGTTAAGTTTGCACCATCGGTTTTGATAACGGTCAAGTATAAGCGTAGTGCGGGATTAGAAGCACTTCACTTTCGGTTTGACCTTATAATTGTTAATATTCAATTCTTTTAATTTTATCACTTTCGCCCGCATTACGCTTATACATTGTTGGCAAGTCGTTTTTTTTACCACACTACTTCACACGCTAGATAATTCCAAATCAACATTCGTACTTTTATATTTCCGATTGTCGGAGTGACTGAATATTGATAAGTTCCATCTTGAACTATTATCCAATTGTCTATTGGAGTTCCGTCTTGAGTAAGGTACATATTTTGCATAGCCCTACTTCCAATTTCTGGTGCTTTTTGTAATTCCGTTATTGCAAAGAATAAGCTTTGTTCTTCTTCGGTTAATCTATCGATTGGAACAAAAGCTATATGCTCTGGTTTTTCAAATTGCGTTTCACTATTTTCAAATTTTGCGTGGCCAAATGCTAACTTTAATATTACATTTTCTATTCTCTCCGATTCAATTTTGAAATAAGTTTCTCCATTTTCATTAATGAAAGCATCATCTAATCGAGCTTTCAATTTCTTTTTTCGCTTTAATATTTTTACAATGCTATCTCTCGATAGTTTCTCCAAATCTGTCGTTCCTGAAATTATACATTCAATCAAGCACGCAAAATATTCCTCGTCTAAAGAAAATCCATTGTTACATTTTAAACAGCTTGGTACTACGGGAATATTTTCGGGAAACGGTTTTTCTAATAAAATTTTTGAGGGAACGTGGTCTCTTGTGTCTGGAAAGTTTCCGCAATAAGCACATTGAGAGTCTAATCTGCTGTCACTAAATGTTTTTATTTGCCTCATTTTGCAATTCAGATTCTTGGTTTTCTTAAATGCTTGCCAACGAGTGTATAGACGCATAGTGTCTATTTCTATTATAGCTGATTGGTTTTTTTTTTAATCACTGAATGTGAGCTGGAAACCTCCTATTTGTGTAAATTTACTGTTTTGTTACAAATGAACACCAAAATTGCCAAATAGAAAGTTTTTTTATTCATTCGCCCGCTTCCATGATATTATCCTCGGGAGGGTTATGGAAGAATTCCAATACCCCCACCTGCCACTCAGGGTTATGCAGCAGCCCTGTTGCTACTAAAATTTAGCCTCTTGCCTATTTCAGTAAATAATCTCGCCCACCTTTGATGAGACGTGATAACCCTGCTCAATAGAATAATCAGTAAACAGATTGATGGATAAGTATATTGAATCGCCTGCGGCTAAATTTTCTAAACGAACTTCGTGGGGAATCATGCCAGATTTTGATCCGAGAAGAAATAAGCTGAGTTTGGCAGACTTTATTTATATCAATCTGTTGCGTTAAAATAAAACCTTACATCAATTATTTCACCGGAACCCTGGGGGTCTATGCGTTCCATATTAATCAAAGGTATATTGCTTTCACTGATATACAAATGATTTTGATTAACCCCATCAACAGCAATCAGTTTATTAGTTGAACTAAGTTTATACAATCTGGAATCGAGATTAGAAGCATCCCCAGTCCGGAGGTTACTGTAGGCGAGTACTGCATCCGTGATCGCAACAGAATCTCCATCAGATGTAGCAGTGAATGTGAGTTGAAGACGGGCCACAGGTTCACCAATATCTTCTGGTCCAAGAACCGCAATTCCAGAGCTCAGGTTCCACTCGGTCTCAATACCTTCAAAATCATGATTGAAATCAGTGGGGCTGTTGTAGGGGTCACCAATACTAAATTTATAAAACGAATCTCCCGGATTGAACCCGTCATCGTCATCGCTCTCGAGTCCTGAACTACAAGAACACAAATAAGCCGATAGTAATAGAAGCAATGCTAAAGTTCTCATAACTTACCCCATTGATCAAATTAATATGATTATTTATTAAATGTAAATCATTCTTAAGTTACACAACAAGAGAATTTAAAACAAGGGGGCTTCTATGATATATCCCCCCACCTCCGTGGCATTTCGGGGCGCTTTCCTATCCACCGAGGCTAAACTTAGCTACGGAGAATAAACCTATCTTTAAGAACACCCACTCCATGTTTTTTTAGCCATTGCTGGCGGTTCAATTTATTTATTCGTCATTTAATGAATTAATTCCTTGTTCTTTAAGCTTTTCAAGATGTTCTTTCATTGTTTTCACCTGTTCTGTAGGATGTCCTTTCCATCTGGAAACTTCTCCAACAACTCTAAATGGTTCGGTAGAACGATAAGATTTTGAGGGATTACCTGGAAACTTTTTGTCTGTCAAGTCAGGGTCGTCTTCAATCTGCCCTGTAGCCTCTACTAAATAAATTCTTTCTTGTTCTTCGCCAAAGGAAAGTTCTGCACCCCATATTGCAGCATCCAATGTCGCAGATAAGAAAATGTATTTTGCATTTTTTCTCTGACCGTAGTTTGAGTTGAATCCTGGTTCTATGAGGTCTCCAATTTTTAAGTCAGCTTTTGTCCCGTGAAAATAAGTTTGAGAAAAAGGAGTTGCTCCTTGTCCTTTTAAGTTGTTCTTTTCATTGTTTTTGTCCATTGTCGTTTTGTCGTTTGTTAAAGGTCAAGTATAAGCGTTGTGCGGGGGTTCGGAGCGATTCAATGTCAGTCTACCACAAAGTTTTTTAAGAGCCAAAATGCTCAAATTTAGCCGTTCAGCCCGCATTACGCTTATACAATGTTGGCAACTGGCTTTTCTGTTAAGTTTCTTTCCACTTGCCT
Organism: Cyclobacteriaceae bacterium; assembly: GCA_965230065.1. Taxonomy (GTDB): domain Bacteria; phylum Bacteroidota; class Bacteroidia; order Cytophagales; family Cyclobacteriaceae. The sequence goes on from OZ245942.1 coordinate 7,418,063, forward strand.
TTTTCTTTGGCTATCTGTATAAATTTTAGTCCGTGCTCTGTCATTAGGCCTTCTTCAATCATTCGTTCGGCACGTTCAATATTGCTGTCACACCAATTGCTCCTTTTTGGGTTTCTTGGTGTAAATGTCAGATAATAACTTTCTTCATCACGTTTTTTGCAAAGGCTGTCAATCCAACCAAAACATACGGCTTCTTCTGTTGCCTCAATTAAACTTACACACGCTTTTGTACTATTCTTTTTGTGTAGTATTAACCAAATGGATTTTTCAGATTCACAGTTTTCGTTCAGCCAATTTCGCCACTCTTTTCTTGTTTTACAATATATCGCTGGTTTGCCGTCTTTCACTTCCATCATTCTGCTGTCTTATTCTCTAAAATTTCCAAATAGTGTTTATTTGTCATAATTCCGAGAATGTTGCCAAAGGGGTCGATAACCGAGGCAGTTACAAAAGCCATTTTTCCACCACTTCTATCGGTAATCGGTTCATACAGTTTTGCTCCTTTTGATATCAACAGGTCAAGTGTTGCCTGTAAATCGTCAACGTGCCAATAGGCAATTGCTCCTCCAATTTCTTTTGCTGAATTTTTTGGTGCGTACTTTCCGTCAATTATCCCGAGTTCGTGTTGATAATCACCAAGTCGAAATTCCGAATAGCCGGGAACATTAAAATAAGGTTCCATTCCGAAAATTTCATAGTACCATTTTTTTGCTTCTTCGTGGTTGTCTGCATAAAAACTTATAGTTGATAATCCACGTAGTTTTATAGTATTCATTTGTTTCTTTTATGACTTAATTCCGGTTATCCATTTATTTTCGATTTACTCAATTATTTTTAATAGCGTCCTAAACATTTTGATTTAATGATTAAGTAAATCTTGTGAAGAAGCAACTAGCTGCATTACTTCAATTTGCGGTGAACCTTCCAAACCGCTCTCATCCCGATGTTTTTGGAAAGATAGAAATGAGGGGATCTGAAGCAAATGCTTTTGAATTTCCTCATTTTTATAATGTGATAGATGGACAAAGGTTTTTCCGTCTCCACACAAATAGGATACATATTGAAAGTCGTTTGAATTCAATTTTTTGAAATCAACCATAAACAAATTAATGTTTTCTTGGTTCTTCCGAACGAAATCGGGTTTTACGGTGTAAGTTACTTTTACAATTTTCATTTTATTTGTTTTAAATCAATAGCATCCTAAACGTTTTGATTTTGGGTGAGTTTTTTCTTGCTCAAAAAAGTGAATTACAAAATCATCATCGCCAAATAAGAAGCTCACTAAATCTTCAGTAGGATTACCGTTTAATTGAAAGCCTAATGACAGATAAAAATCCTTGGTTCCTTCGACACTTTCTACTCCTAAGTTTGACCAAATACTTTTTGGTTTCATAATATTGTAATCTTTTACATATGGGTTAGCAAGTTTATGGTCACTCCATTCGGGTCTTTTACAAAAAACCGTCTTACTCCCCAATCTTCATTGGTTATTGGATATACGATTTCAATTTTTTGCTTTTTGGCACGTTCAAACCAGTGGTCTATATCCGTAACTTCTATTGATAAAAATATTGCCGAGTTATCTAAAGGTTTGTTTTTGTCATTGCTAAAAATTGAAATTTGTGCAGTTGTGTTTTCTTTTGATACGAAAGTTAATATCCAATCCATATCCATCGCTAGGTCCATTCCTAAAAATTCAGTATAGAATTGCTTGCTTTTCTCTATGTCGTTTGAATAAATATTCGGAACAATTCTTCGCATTATTACTTTATTTTTCGTTGTGTGAATTTGATTTTAGTGCTTTCGCCCGCATTACGTAACACCTTGTGAGCCGTTTTTTATTGCTATTATTGTTTGCATTCGGTTAATTGATTCATTTTGTTTAATTTTCATTCCATTTTTCTCAAGTATCTCCACAATCCGAAATGGCTCAATTCGCACTTTTTCATAAGTACTGACTTTTTGAGTCCATTTTCCATTTATTTTTTCGTGTAATAAGTCCGAGACTTTGACTTTTTCTGGTTCATATTCCAAGATACAGGTCAAAATTCGGTCGTTTGTGCTTTTTACTGGTATAAATCTATGTTGCTCGTTCAATTCGTGTGTATAATCACGAAATGTTAAAATTAGATATCCATTATTTTCCAAAATTTTTATTGAATCCGAAATCAGTTTTTGAATTTGTACTTTGCTGTCAAGATGAGTAATAGTGTCTCCACAACACGCAATCAATTCAGGTTTCAGGTATTCAAATTCAGCAACATTGGTTATGTCCGCCAACTCTATTTTTATCCCTTTTCCGTTTGGATTTTCTTTTAATTCAGTTAGTAATTGTTCGTTAAAATCAACTGCTGTAACTTCAAAACCTAAATCCTTTAAGGCAATGCTCTGAATTCCGTTTCCCGCTCCCAAGTCTATCGCAGTTTTGGTGCTTTTGGGTTCAATACCGTTTGAGCGTAATAACTTCTTGAATTCGGTAGATTTCGATTCCAAATCTCCGACCATCCAAGAGTAGAAATCGGCAAGGTGTGCATCGTAATGTTTTTTTGCTTGCATCACTATATTCCTGTTTCCCTCCTGTAATGATTGACGATAATACCGCACTCAAATGGTTTTGAATATACCATTTTTAGATTTGTCAGTTTCTTGAAAATAGGCAAGCCTTGTCCTAATGCTGTGGGGTTTATTATAAAATGATATTCGTCTATCAGGTTTGCGTTTATTAGCGAGGATACAAGTGTGGCACCTCCATAAACGATAATATTTCCGTTGTTTTGGCTTTTTAAATTTGTTATATCATCTTCTAAGTTTTCTTTCAAAAGGGATACATTTTGCCAACCACCTGGAATTTCGGTTTCTTTAGTCAAAGTTCTGCTTACCACAATTTTTTTTGAATTTACAATATGCTTGGCAAATTCAAATCTGGTATCTGTCGGGTCTTGTGTTACTTGTTTCCAATGAGCGTTAAACCCCTCTTTTGCCATTTGGCTGCTTATCAGAATACTGTTAACCGATTTATTTAGGTTTGTATGATAAGCTTGCAGGTCTTTATCCCAATTCCAATCCGGTCCCCAATTCCAAACTATCCAATCTGTACCACCATTTTCGTCTGCAATATATCCGTCAATGCTTATTTGTGTTTCAAGAATTAGTTTGTTCATATTTTTATAGATATTAATATTCCGTTAGAGCAAACTTACTATGTCGTCTTTAGAATATTGAAGGGTAAATGCGACAATATGAATGGGGAATGACGTCATTCAATCTTACTATTGCTCGGCTGAAACTTTTGCCTGCGTTACGTATAACCAACTAGTTTTTTTATGTTTTTATATCAAACTCCAAACTGCCGTAAATGGTGGTCGTAATGTTTATAAGCAAAAATCCCGATTTGTTCTTCAGTCATTTTTCCGAAAAAATCGTGAATAAAATCTGGGTTGTCATAGTGTCCATAATGTTCAGTTAATTCAACCAGTTTTTGTTTTTGCTTTTCAAAATCTCCACTTTCTTCTTTGACAGTAAAATTTGAACCTGCTGGTGCACCCTTACCCATAGGTTTGTCGTTTTTGGTGTTGCTCCTGAGGACCATTTTTCCAATAAGTTTACCAAGAAAATTTTGTTTGTAAGGTATTCCGTTATTAATTCCCAATACCCATTGATTCCAAATATTTAAATGCTTGGTCATTTGGTAAACACTCATTTTTCCCCAAAGTGCTTTGTTGTTTTCGTTGAGGGCATTAACCCGACTAATCAATTCGTCTCTCGTTGACTTTTCAAATACTGTTTTCATCGTCAAAATTGTTTAGGGGTTGTAATGAAAAGTAATTGCCTGAATCGTCTTTGAACAATGCCTCTGTTCCATAAAATTCCTTGGTCGGGGCTTTTATAAATTCAACACCTTTAGCCTTGAGTTCCTCATAGGTTGCAAAAATGTCTTTGCAAGTAAGAACTCCACAACCAAATATGCCTTTTTTGATGAGTTCAATTAAATTTTCGGCTATCTCTTTAGGAAACATTTTGCTCACGGTAACCGGAAATAATACAAGTTGTAAATCGGGTTGTTCAGGTGGCGAAACTGTTAACCATCTCGTATTCGGACCCATTTCTATATCATCTACAAGTTTGAAACCTAATTTATTCACGTAGAAATCATAGGCACTATCTTGGTCGATTACGTGAATATTTGTAACTGTCATTTTTGTGATCATTACTCTTATTTTTAGTGTTAATACGTTCGCAATATCGGTAATGAATTATTCGCTGACTTCTTCAAAATTGCTATTCTCTAACCATCCGTGTTGGTAGGCATAGCAACTTGGCACAAATGCCAAAGGTTTTTTGAGAATTTTCCTTTTGGTTTCCTGATGGCGTTTTGAATAATCAGATGGTGATTCGCCTGTCATTCTTTTGAACAAAGCACTAAAAGAAGACAAGCTTTCAAAACCTACCGAAAAACAGGCTTCGGTTACTGAATTGTCTGTTTTCAAAATTTGTTGAGCTTTTTCAATTCTGATGGCTTTCAGATATTGGTGAGGTGTCTTTCCATAAATTGTTTTGAAAAGTCTTATGAAATGGAATTTTGAAAAATAGGCCTCATCGGAAATGTTGTCAACGTCTATTTTGTCCGCATAGTTCGTGTCGATGAATATTTTCGCTTGAACTATTCTTCTGTACAAATAAACTTTTGGATATTCCTCTGTTTCCATTTCTTTTTACCTATTGTTCAATGTTAGCAAGGCCTTTTTTCAAGCTTGTTGCCAACGGCCGATGCATATGGGTTGTGGCGGTTTTAAGAACACTTTCCTTTCGGCTTAAGATGATGTTTGTTAAAAGCAGCAAAGCGTGCGACTACCAATTTAGCCCCCATAAGCTATATGCAGTGTTAGGTGATGTTTAATTTTCCAATTATTACAACATGTTTTTCGGGATACTGATCCAATTCCAGATGTAGTATTGTGAGATTAGATTCCATAAGGAGTTTTATGTTTTCATTAATTCCAATGGAGCTATAGTAGAAGGTATCCTCCATCCAGGTGTCAGTATGTTCTCCCAGCGCATTTCCAAAAGTGTATAATAATATACCATCAGGGTTAAGAGCCTTACATAGTTTTTTAACTACTGATTCATGTTCTTGAATGGGTATATGAAAGATGCTATCCCAAGCAATTATGAAGTCATATTTAGTTTTTATACCCCAGCTGCATATGTCCTGCACTTCAAAGATCTCGTTCGGATGGTTCTCTCGGGCAATTTGAACCATTCTTTCAGATACGTCAATACCATGGATGGAACTGCCTTTTGCATTTAACTCATTAATGAATCTTCCTCCTGCTCCGCAGCCCACATCAAGTGTTCTTTTTATGCCTGAGTGAAATGCGATTGCCTTTTTTAGAGCTTCCAATCCATAATCACCCGAATGATGTTGTTGGTGCCACCAATTCGCGATTTTGTCATATTTCTTTCCAAGTTCTATTGGTTCCATTTAAGTCAGTTATTTTCTGTTTATCCTATATATCACCTAACGAGTGTATAGACGCATAACATCTATTTCTATTAATCAAGTAGCGTCTATATCCCATCTTTGGAAATAACACCCTATTCAATACAGTTAAACTGCCTACAGGTTACCGTTATACTGTATTGAGTATTACTTACTAGCTTTTAGGATCTGAATATACGAAAAAAGTAGGTTTTGAAAAGACAAAAAGGCACCAAAACTAAGCGTTACTGTTAGCTGCCTTGCCTCGGCAAGTATTTTTAGCCAAACCATGACTGCTTTCCCTAAATTCACAAGAACCAACGCCCGGCAGCGGCAAATCACCCCCACTCAAGCGCAGGGCTTCCAGTCCTGTGACTAACAATGGAGATATAGGACTCAGTCCGTCTATTTCCAAGATGAGACTATTTTTGCTCTCGACGGACAGAGTCCTAAGTATTATTATTAGCCACCGGACTGAGTCCGGCGTCAGTGTGGCTCTTCAAACCCATCGGTGAAGCGAATTTCATTTTCTTTGGAAAAAAATCAACCGGCCGCCCTATCTTCATTTTTCAGGGCTGAAATATAAAATATGTGTAAGCAAATCAATTTTTTGTGAAAAATAACCAGGTTACACTTCTTCCACTCTATTTTGCGATGGTAAATAATCACTGTGGACGGATAAAACCCGTTTTGGAAGCAAATAAAGAAGGATGTTGTAGCTTATTCGTGCTTTGAAAACATCTTACCATAAAATGAAACGTATGTCTTATATATCAATAATCAAGGACAAACAATTTGGCAAACCAATCCTGTCAAACCATTACACTGTTTGAGCGGACTACTGACCTTGATATTTGCTATATCACCTGCCATTACTCATACAAAAGTGTTATATGCTTTTTTATAGCCCTATCTTAAATTCTGCCACAACGGGATAATGATCAGAAAGCATATCCGTTGCACCACTGTTAAAAACATCCGCTTTTACACATAATTTGGCCAGCTTTGGACTGGCAAGAATGAAATCTATACGTACCCTATTTTGCACAATGGTTTGTGAAGTGTTGTTGTACTTGCCGATTAAAGCAGGTGTTGGAAATGTATATGCTCTTTGTAAATCAATTTTATTCAGGCAGACATCAACGGTTGGATTGGAAAGAAATTCCGAGATTACGGAATAATCAAACTCTCCTAAACGCAAGTTGGCGTACTTTTCGTTTTTTTTACTCGCATATGAAGCTTTTAAATGGGTGTTTTCTTCCACCCATGGCGCATCCATTGGCGAAAGAGCATTAAAATCACCAAGAACAATATAGGATTCATTGTCCAGTTCCTGTATTCTTTCAGTAATTTTTCTTGCCTCTTCAAGCCTTATATTGGCATCTGATGGAGATAGATGCACAATAAAAAAGTCTATCCCATAACTTTTGCAATGTAGCATCCCATGCCAAAATTGGTCAATGGCACGTTCTTTTAGTTCAATTGGCTTATTGGATGTTAATGCCGTTGGGTATCCGCCTGTCTTAAGCAGTTGAACATATGGATGGCCCCATTCCCGGGCATCTTCTATAAGTTTTTGTTCATCATATCCACAGAGTTCCTGCAAAGCCAATACATCAGGTTTTTGTGCTTTTACCCATGCTTTTAAATTTGCTTGCCGCACTGTATCTTTCCCCCAATCAAAGCCATTCCATATGTTGTAGGTCATGACTTTTAGGGTTTTAACCTGACTTTCTTGCGCATAAGCGTTAGATAGAACAACAAATGCAATAATGGCCAAAAAGATTTTTCTCGAAATATATTTCACGTTCTATATATTTAACGGTTTGTATATGAAGTGTAGCGAGGAACGAGCTCTGATTTTATATACATTGTTAGCCTTTCGTTATTTTATTATTTGATAATTCTATAAACCCAAAGCCAAGGCTCGACCAAAACTATTTAATTTTTTGAGCCTCGTGATTACCATTTTGATGCAAAGTTAGGATTGTGATATTATTAGTTTTATTTTTAATTAAATGTAATTTGTGCATCAACGATTTTGCAAAAAAAGCGATTTTGAGATGATGTAAATACTTCACTTTTAGATTGACCTGTAGGATGAATAAATAAGCGATCCCCTTCCTTTATTATAGTTAATACAAAGTTTGGCGCTAATTGATGTTCTCCTTCATACTGTTGTAATAATTCTTTTGGAACTAAAACTTTAGAAACTAAACTATCGGCATCTACATCAATGCTTTAAAGCACATCAAATGCGCTAGTGTTATTTCTATTAATCTATAAAGATGTTTTATAATTTTTAATAGATTATAGGGTGTCTCCACTTGCCAATTGTGCTTCCGCAAAACTATCGTAAACATTAGATGATGACGTATGATAATCAACATTAAGTTTAAAAACTGCTAAAGCCTTTTCAAAATCATTAGGAATGGCATCAAAAATCATATTCGATTTGGCGTAAGGTGATAAGGACCAGCTTGAGGCTTTCATAGTTATAATAATTTTAAGCGTAGTCACAGACTACTTTCATACATGCAAACCAAAGGAAATCCTAGTCAAAGCATTATTTCTTTGCAGAGGGCGGAACAGCAGGACGAACTTCTATTTTACTAGGTAAAGTCCGAGGGTTCATTCGTAATAAATCGACGACCATTTGGCCAATGTCTTCAGGTTGAATTTTCCACGCCTCTTTTTCCGTTACAGGATGGTTCGCAAAGTTAGTCGCTACGGATCCGGGCATAATCGTCGATACCTTTACCTCTGCAGAACGAACGTCCAACATGACTGCTTGAGAAAATCCAACTACTCCAAATTTACTCGCATTATAAGCGGTTCCTTGAGCAAAGAAATTGGTGCCTGCCAAACTTGAAATTGTTATAAAATATCCTTTCGATTTTTTCAAGGCTGCTAATGCAGATTTGGCACTAAAAAACACCCCCGTCAAATTGACGTCTATTACTTCCTGCCATTGTTCGGGAGTCATATCTTCGATGTCCGCAAAATGCCCAACTCCTGCATTTGCAATCATGGCATCTAGTTTTCCCCATTTTTTCACCACTTCTGCTACCGCTTTTTGCTGACTTTCATAATTTCTTACATCTGCTTCAATTCCGATAATTTGATCGGCATCACCAAGTGATTTGGCGGCTTTATTGGCGGCACTTTGACTTCGGCTAGTGATAGCCACCTTCATGCCTTCTTTTAACATGGCTGCTGCTATTCCATATCCAATGCCTTTGCTGCCTCCTGTTATGATGGCTACTTTTCCTTTTAACATGTTATTTGTTTTTTCAGTAGTACTATTCTAAATGTTGATGATTCGGCTTTCGCCAAATGTTACTAAGCGTGATATTTGACGAAAGTCAAAAAGTAATCAAGACAAGGAGAAGCACTACCGTTTTTCCTTTTAATGATTTTAATGGTTTATGATCTACTAGCTAAAGCGTAACAATTATTTTACTCTTCGGCCCAATAATCCATCACCAAAACATCAGCTATCATTGGCCCTATTTTATTAACCAAGGCTATATGTGCTTCATGAAATAAATAAACTTCTCTTCCGTTGTCGTCTTTAAATGTTAGGGTAAAGGTATGCGTAAATCCTTTGCTGGCGCCTTCTTTACTATCATTCACTCCCCATTCGATATGCACAATTTCAGGGATTTCATTTTTAATGTCTAAGAAGGCCTGCACTGCTTCATTTACTTGAGCCTCGGTGGCTTCTTCCTTGTATTTCAGGTTTACAATATGCCTAAGGACTTTGCCGCTTCTATCCATTTTGGGCAAAATCTTATAAATAGCTACCTTTTTGAGATCGAACCTGTTAGAGCCTGCAATGAGGAAATTACTGTCACCTATTATATGTGACCTCAAACCATAATAAATGGAAAATCCTGTTTCTAAATAATTGATAGGACTAAGAATTCCATTTACATCTAATTTACAAAGCTGAATGCTCGCATCATCTCTTGTGCCTACTGCTAAAACAGCTTCAATGTCATTTACAGATACAATTTCGATTCTTGTTTGCCCTTGTAGCTTTGTACCTTCGTCATCTTTTAAAACAAAATGTGGTACCAGAGCCCCTTTCCTGTCAACTTTAAAAACACTTACACCATCACCATGATAATAAAAATCCGGATTCTTAATGAAACCGTTTCTTTCATAATATTTATGATGTCTGTGGCCAACTATCACATAATAATTCTCTCCTAATTTTACTCCGGTTACGGGGTAGGCACCTGTTAAATACCTATCAGTTGTGTTATCACCAATGTTGTTGATATTTTTAAAAGTACCGTTGTCATTCACTATAAAGCTGCTTACACCATTGTCTTGAAAGCCGCCAGTGTACAAATAGGTTTTGCCTTCGATTTTATGAGTAAACATACCAATGATGCCATCCGTAAAGATTTTTTCATCATCTTTCATGGACTGCACATGGGTCAGTTTTCCGTCATCCTCAATTTTGAAACTGCTTAAGCCTGGTGTTTCTTCCAAGCCACCAATAAAAAGGTATGATCCTTTGTCCATGTGAACAACCTGCAAAGTAATGGCAATGCCCAGGTGAGTTTCATCGGTATCCAGGGTCAACGAAGCAGCATCTAGAGAACCATCGTCTAAAATCTTAAAAGTCTCAATAGCATTGCCATATTTGTTTGCAACGAAAAGAAAGTCAGTACCATTGATTTTATCAGCAACCATCCCTCTTGCTGGTCCTTCTTCCTTGTAAAGCTTTTGTGAACTCACGAGGGTTAGCTTTCCCTCTTTGTCTAAGCTAAAAACGTCAACGCCTTTGAAGCCTCCCACATAAACATAGTGAGAACCACCTTTTTCATAACTGGTTATTGTTACAGTATTTTCAGCACTTATGCTCTTAAAGTCCTGCAAATAAGGCATTAGCTCATTTGTAGTCTGTGAGAAACTGATTTGAGACAGTAGCAAAAAGCTAAGTAAAAAGGAAATCTTAATTTTATACATAAATCAGGTGTTAAAATCTTTTTTGATTATTCATTTATAGACTTAGCTCCGGCAGAAGCAATTTCATGATCTTGTTCAATAGTGCCACCGCTGACACCTATAGCCCCAATAATTTTTCCGTTTTCATTCTTTATTGGGACACCGCCTGGAAACGTCACGAGTCCGTCATTGGAAAGTTCAATGTTGTAGATAATGCCTCCGGGCTGGGTAAGCTTTCCTAAATCACCTGTGTTGATGTCGAAGTATCGCGAAGTTTTTGCTTTTTTTATCGCAACGTCAATACTCCCCAAATAGGAATCGTCCATTCGGATAAATGCTTTTAAGTTCGCCCCGGCATCCACCACCGCGATATTTACCAATACACCTAACGCTTCGGCTTTCTCTTTTGCCGTTAGAACAGCCCTTAAGGCATTTTCATGAGAAATATCTGTTGATATTTGTGCGTAAGCAGCACTTATATTTAAAAGAAATAATAGAAGGAAGTAAATAATTCCTTTTGGTGTTGTTGTTTTATTATTCATCGCAGTTTTCAGTTATATTTGGCAAATATCTCAACCGCTGATGAAAAAAAAGTTGAACAAGTTCAACAGTAAAGAATTATTTTGAAGTTTTTTTTATTTTACTTAAAAATTCGTGACGTATACCAAGATAACTGGCTATTTGTTTATCGGTAAGTTTAGATACGATGTTTGGGTAGGTTTCTAAGAAATGGAAATAACGTTCTTTCGCTGTAAAACAATGGTTGCGTATTAAGCGCCTTTGCCAAGAAACAAGTGCTTTTTGAGACATGATGCGAAAAAGTTTTTCTACCACATGAAGGGAATTATATAAAGTCATTTTATCCTGTCTACTAATTAGGAGCACTTTACTATCTTCCAATGCTTGTATGTTCAAGTCAGAAGGAATTCGATTCATAAAACTGTCTATGTCCATTAACCACCAATCTTTAACGGCAAAATATAAGGTGTATTCGTTTCCCTTTTCATCTATAGTATATATTCTAAAACACCCTTCTACTACAAAACCCTCGAATCTGCAAATTTTACCTTGCCTCAGTATAAATTCTCCTTTCTTTAAATCTTTGGGCTTAAAGGATTTGCAAATGCGTTCTAGTTCTACTGCAGACAGATTTAAATTGTTCGCTATGTTTTTTTTTAGTAAATCGTATGACATGGTACAATTGGAAATTATGATTATTCGATCTGATTTCTAAAATCAGATTACTTTGGGCTTGATACGATTCATTTGAATCCAATATTATTAAAGTAGGCATTTAAAGTTTTTGATTCCTGCTTGCTTGAATTCCAATTGTTAATCTGTATTGCTGTTAAAATTCCGATCACAACAAGTAATATTTCCCCAATAGCATAGAGTAGATATCTTTTTATACTTCATTCATCAACTAATCTTTGTATTATTCTTCGAAAGAACTTGATCATTGGTTTCATTTATTTTCTTAATGGAGGCTAACGACCGATGCAGCGAGCGGCCCGATCTTGTGAGCGTTTTACATTCAATTTTCATTTTTGGTACTTGGAGAAACAAGCTTCAAATTGCTTTTCAAACAGGGCTGTGCCCTTCATTTTGTTACCTACCGTTATCACTTTTTATCTTTATTTCATTTTCTATCATTTGCAGAACTACTGATACCTTATTTGCATATTCCGAGTCTACTAATTCAGTTTCAAAAAATTCTTTCTCCAAGCTTTCTCTTAAATTATCCCGGTATATTAAGTTTAGCAACTCGGTTTTTCTATCAACATTATTAATCGTAATATTCTTTTTCCCAAATAAGGTATTGTTGTCATTTAGATAGAAGTACTCTACAAAATTCCATAATGCAATCTTGTTTTCTTCTGGAAATTCCCAGCATTGCACTACTCAGGCGCAGGGCTTCAAGTTCTGTGACCAACAATGGAGATATAGGACTCAGTCCGTCTATTTCCAAGATGAGACTATTTTTGCTCTCGACGGACAGTCCTAAGCATTATTATTAGCCACCGGACTGAGTCGGGCGTCAGTGTGGTGCCAATCTACTTGGTGTCAAAAATATCTGCCATTAAGAACCGCTCTCAACAATCATCCCCCTGCGAATTGGCAAACCAACCGCAAATCGCCTATTTTTGCCCAAACCTTTTAACTAAGAACGTCAAGCATAATGAACATCAACCAAGAACTATCACCCAAAGACCTTTCGTCTAAAATTCAGCGACTGTGGCAACTTTCTGCCGAGAAAATCAAAAACATTGAAAATAATTATGATGCCGGCAAAGGCTCGCCCGTCTTTACCGTAAAAGGCCAGTACACCACCCGCGGCTGGACGGAATGGACCCAGGGCTTTCAGTATGGATCGGCCATTTTACAATACGATGCCACCGGGGAAGAAGCATTTCTCACTTCCGGCCGCAAAGATACCCTGGAGCAAATGGCTGCCCACGTGGGCCACTTTGGCGTACACGACCACGGCTTCAACAACGTGAGCACCTACGGCAACCTGCTGCGGTTGATGAAGGAAGAAAAAACGCCCTTCAATGAGTGGGAGAAAAACTTTTACGAACTGGCCCTCAAGCTTTCGGGCGCGGTGCAGGCCAAGCGGTGGACCACCATCAAAGATGGAGGCTTTATGCACTCGTTCAATGGCCCACATTCCCTTTTTGTAGATACCATCCGTACCTGCCGTATTTTGCTGCTCAGCCACCAGCTCGGCCATGTGCTTATGGAAGAAAACGACCGGAAAGTAAACCTGCTGGAACGCAGTCTCACCCATGCCAAAGCCACGGCAAAATATGCCATCTATTACGGGGAAGGGCGCGACAGCTACGATGTGTGGGGACGCACTGCCCACGAAAGTGTTTTTAATGTCACGGATGGCAACTACCGCTGCCCCAATGCACAGCAGGGCTTCAGCGGGTTTACCACCTGGACGCGCGGACTGGCCTGGGCCATGGCAGGTTATCCCGAACAACTCGAGTTCCTGCAAACCATCTCTGACGAAGAATTGGAACAACATGGCGGCCGTGAAACCATTGAAGGTATCTTTTTGCGGGCAGCCAAAGCTACCTGCGATTTTTACATTGACCATACGCCTACCGATGGCATTCCTTACTGGGATACGGGTGCACCCAACATACACAAATTAGGCGATTACCTCAGCCGTCCTTCTGACCCTTACAATGATTTTGAACCCGTTGACAGTTCTGCCGCTGCCATTGGCACACAAGGCTTGTTGCGGTTGGGCAAATACCTGAACGAAAAAGGGGAAGACGGCAGCAAATACTGGCAGGCCGGATTAACCGTGCTTAACAGTTTGTTTGATGAACCATACCTCAGCACCTCTCCCGACCACCAGGGCCTGATTTTACATTCTATTTATCATGAGCCTAACGGCTGGGATTACGTGCCGGAAGGCAGCAAAGTAGCCAATGGGGAGTCCAGCATGTGGGGCGATTACCATGCCCGGGAAGTGGCCCTTTACATGCAAAGGATTATCAATGATGAAACGTATTATACGTTTTTTAATATTTAAGAATTCCCATAAATTTTAACCACACTCTCCCGGAGTTTGCCGGCTTTGCCAGAAAATAAAAAGCTGATGACCTCGGCAATTTCTTCGGGCTTTACCCAATCGTCAAAGTTTGCATCGGGCATGCTTTGGCGGTTGGGCGGAGTGTCAATAATACTGGGCACAATCACCGAAGTTTGCACACCTCTATCTTTACCCGAAGCGTTCAGAATTTCGGCCAGGCGGAAGATGAGCGACTTGGACAAAGCATAAGCCACTAAGTCTTTTCCAGCTTCCGGGGCGAGTGCAGGCTTGGCACCAACCAATACCATTCTTCCACCATTGGGCTGTTGAATCATTTGTTCATAAATAGCTTTGGCACAAATAAATGCCGATTCAAAATTGAGCTGGAACATCTTGCGTACATCTTCCAGGGATGTGTTTTCAATATCGCCCATCCCGAAGCCGCCTACCAGCAAAGCCGCCCTGTCAATTGTGCCGGCGGTTTCAGATACATACTTCACAAAATCACTGACGTCCTGAGTATCAAGCACATTCAGTGTATATTCCTCGAAGTGCTTTTCATCTTTAAAATCATCCAAACTTTCTTTGGGTAGTTTCGTTCCCGTTACCCTGTATCCGTCCTGTAGCAGTTGTTTGAGCACTGCATTTCCCAAATTCCCGGCAGCCCCGGTTACGATTGCTGTTTTTTTCATGGTCATAGTTTTTTGTATAAATCGAACCTTTATATAAATGAAATGGAAATTATGCGGAAAATGTTACATGGATTTGCAATTCACACAGATATCGATATGGTTACACAATAAAATTTTACAGGAAAGGTTAGTTTTTTGGTTAAATTATTGCAAGCTATATCAAAGATGAGTACAGCAACCGCTATTCATTTTTAGGGATATTCCAGTAGTTATATTAAGTTTTTAAGAAATACGTTTATTAAGTAAAGCTCTTTACCTTTTAATATTCGTATATTTAATTGTAGCGGATTCGGAATAAGGTTGGCGAACTAATATTGTAAAATCTACATTATATTAGATATAGTCAATGCATATCCTAAAAGAACACAAGCATTCTATTTCTTAACTGAGCTTAAATTGTTGAAGATATGAGCGTACTAGAAAAAATTAAAACAAATTACAGCTCTTCGGCCAGCGAAATGACTTTAGCAGAATACCTGGAGGAGTGCAAAAAAAATCCCATGGCCTATGCCAAACCAGCCGAACGCATTTTGGATGCCATCGGCGAGCCTGAAATGGTAGACACCAAATCAGACCCTGCCCTGAGCAGGATATTTTCCAACAAAGTAATCAAAATCTATCCTGCCTTCAGGGAGTTTTATGGGATGGAAAACACCATTGAGCAGATTGTGGCCTATTTCAGGTATTCGGCGCAGGGGCTGGAAGAGAAAAAACAAATACTTTATCTGATGGGTCCGGTAGGTGGTGGCAAAAGCTCCCTGGCCGAAAAAATTAAGTCATTGATGCAGGCCAACCCTATTTACGTACTAAAAGCTGATGGTTATATCAGTCCGGTGTATGAAAACCCTTTGGGGCTGTTTGCCGATTACAGTAACGAACTGGAAGAAGAATATGGCATTCCTTCCCGGTATGTGCCCCCATGCATGAGCCCCTGGGCTTCTAAAAGGTTGAAAGAGTATGATGGGGATGTGAATAAGTTTAAAGTCGTAAAACTGTACCCCTCCGTGCAGGATCAGATTGCCATTTCCAAAACCGAGCCTGGTGACGAAAATAACCAGGATATATCCACACTGGTGGGCAAGGTAGATATTCGCAAACTGGCCGACTTCCAGCAGAGCGACCCGGACGCCTATTCTTACACCGGCGGCCTTTGCCTGGCCAACCAGGGTGTGATGGAGTTTGTAGAGATGTTCAAAGCACCCATCAAAGTGCTGAATCCTTTGCTTACGGCCACACAGGAAAATAACTATAAAGGAACAGAACCCATTGGTGCCATTCCTTTTGACGGTATTATCCTGGCGCACTCTAACGAATCGGAATGGGCCAAGTTCGCCAATGACAAAAAGAACGAGGCATTTCTGGACAGGATTTATAAAGTACAGGTGCCCTATTGCCTGCGGGTAAACGAAGAGGTAAATATTTATAAAAAACTCATCAGGGAAAGCTCGTTGCGAGAAGCACCTTGCGCCCCCCAGACTTTGGACCTACTGGCCCAGTTTTCGGTTATGAGCCGTTTGAAAGAGCCTGAAAACTCCAGTCTTTTTTCAAAAATGAGGGTGTACAATGGAGAAACGTTGAAAGAAACCGACCCGAATGCCAAATCTATCCAGGAATACCGGGATGATGCCGGTATTAACGAAGGCATGAGCGGTACATCCACCCGGTTTGCGTTTAAGGTGTTGTCAAAAGTTTTCAATTATGATAACGAAGAACTGGCCGCCAACCCGGTACACTTACTGTATGTGCTGGAGCAGGAAGTAGTAAAACTCATGCTGGACCCCGAAACAGAGGAAAAATATGTAAATATCATAAAATCTATTTTGGCCAGCAGGTATGCCGAATTCATAGCCGATGAAATCCAGAAAGCATACATTGATTCTTACGGAACGTATGGTCAGAACATCTTCGAGAAATATGTGATTTACTCTGACTACTGGTTGCAAAACAATGATTACCGTGACCCGGATTCAGGTGAGATTCTTGACAGGGCGGTGCTGAACGAAGAGCTGGAAAAAATTGAGAAACCGGCAGGCATTGCCAACCCGAAAGACTTCAGGGCCGAAGTTACCAACTTTACCCTGCGGTACAAGGCCAATCACGGCGGTGAAAACCCTAAATGGGACTCTTACGAGAAAATCAAGAACGTGATTGAAAAGAAAATATTCACCAATACCGAAGACCTGCTGCCTGTTATCTCTTTCAATGCAAAGACCAATGATGAAGAGGAGAAAAAGCATAAAGACTTCATCAGAAGAATGGAAGACAGGGGATATACTTACAAGCAGATCAGGATTTTGGTAGACTGGTTTATGAGAGTGAGAAAAACAATGGCATAAGCCACAGAAGATATTGGTTTTAAAACAGGTATGAATAGTTGGCAGTCGTCAGGGTGCGGATACTTGCACTCAGGCAACCCCAAGACTGCAAACTAAAAACTATAAATCAATACCATGTCTACCATTCGCAATTCACTTTGATTATATGAGCAATATTATAGATAGGCGAAATAACACGAAAGGAAAATCAACGGGCAACCGCCAGAAATTCCTGAAGCGTGTGGAAGACCAGATAAAAAAAGCGCTGCCTGATATTATCAGCAAAGAAAGTATCAAAGACAGCAGCAATGGCGGAAAGGTGCGGGTGCCCATCCGGGGCATTAAAGAGCCTAGCTTCCGTAACGATCCGGCTTCGGGCAGAAAAAATATAGTACGGCCGGGCAACGATAGGTTTAGCGAAGGCGACCGGGTGCCCAAACCTGAAGGCGAAGGCCAGGGCGGCGGACGAGGGAAAGGCTCCAACAGCCCGGAAATTACCCAGGATGATTTTACCGTAATTTTATCGAGAGAAGAGTTTCTTCGTTATTTCTTTGACGACCTGGCCCTTCCCAATTTGGTGAAGCGTTACCTGGAAAGCACTGTGCATTACAAGCAAAAAAGGGCTGGTTTTACCAAAGATGGTTTACCATCGAGACTGAACGTGGTAAACAGTTTCCAGCAATCCCTGGCCCGGCGTATTTCATTACAGGGTGTATACCAGAAAAAAATAAACAAGCTGGAAGAAGAACTGGCCAAAGCCCGAAGTGCGGAAAAGAAAGAAAAGCTCAAAGATGAAATCACCCGGGTACAAAAGCAGAAAAAGACCGTGCCTTTCTTTGAGTACCTGGACCTTCGGTATAATAACTTTGAGACCACTCCGGTGCCTACTACTTCAGCCGTTATGTTCTGTGTAATGGACGTATCGGCTTCTATGGGGTATCACGAAAAAGATGTTGCCAAGCGTTTTTTTACGCTTTTGTATATTTTTCTTACCAAGCAATACAACAATGTAGAGCTTGTGTTTATAAGGCACCATACCTCAGCCAAAGAAGTGGACGAAGATGAGTTTTTCAACTCCAGGGAAAGTGGAGGAACCATCGTATCCAGTTCACTCAAATTGATGAAAAAAATTATCAAAGAACGGTACGATCCTTCGCAGTGGAATATCTACTGCTGCCAGGCTTCTGATGGCGATGTGTGGTCCAGCTCCGATGCCGAAGAATGCTGCCACCTTTTGCAACAGGACATTTTGCCAATGGTACAGTACATGGCCTATATTGAGATTAAAAGCCGTGGGCTGGAAGGTTTTCTGTGGTATGCTTATAAGAAACTGAACAGTTATGGCAATTTCTCTATGCGGATTATCAATGATGTAACGCAGATTTGGCCGGTTTTTAAAGATTTATTTAAGAAGGAAGTAGATACTGTGGAGAGCTAGGTGCTGGATACTGGTTTCTGGTCACTGGATACTGGTTTCTAGTTTCTGGATATGCTAAACCAGTATCTAGCATCCAGTACCCAGCACCCAGAAAAATGTTATTGACAGATTGAACCTTATGAAATTCAGCAAACAAAAGAAAGAAAGATACAGAGAGCTTTTTTGCAGGCCCAACTGGGACTATGAAACACTACTGGCTGCCGATGAAGTAAGCAGCTATTATGGCAAGCATTACCTTAATCTGGAAACGTACCCCAATCAGATTGAGATTGTTACCTCTGAGCAAATGCTGGATGCGTATTCGCTCATAGGGTTACCCACATCGTATCCCCACTGGAAATTTGGGAAAGACTTTGTGATGAACCAAAGCGGATACCGCAAAGGGCAAATGGGGCTTTCGTATGAAATGGTTATCAACTCAAATCCCTGCATCAGTTACAACATGGAAAACAACTCCACTTGTATGATGCTCTTGGTGATTGCCCATGCCTGCCAGGGCCACAATGCTTTTTTTGCAAATAATTATATGTTTAAGGATTGGACCTCGGCCGACTCTATCATTGATTACATGGTATTTGCCAGGGACTACATTCTCCGGTGCGAAGAGGAATATGGGGCTGAAGAAGTAGAAAAAGTACTGGACGCCGCCCACGCCCTCATGAACCATGGGGTGGACAAATACAAAAAACCCCCAAAGCTTTCCCCAACCAAAGAGCGGGAAAGGCTGAAGCGCCTGGCCTCTGTCAAGTATGAAAATTATAGTGAACTACACCGCACAATGCCCACTATCGACAAAAAAGGCAAAGGTGAACACAAAAAGAAAAAGAAATTTCCGATAGACCCTGAGGAGAATGTCCTTTATTTCATAGAAAAAAATGCCCCTACCCTGCCGGTTTGGAAGCGGGAAATAGTACGGATTGTGCGCAAGGTAGCCCAATACTTTTACCCCCAGGGCATGACCAAAGTGATGAACGAAGGGTTTGCTACTTTTACGCATTATCACCTCATCAATAAAATGTTTGACGAAGGCTTTCTGAATGATGGTTTTATGCTTGAGTTCCTGAAAAGCCATACTTCTGTGATTACCCAACCGCCCTACAATAGCCGATACTTCTCAGGCCTGAATCCGTATACGCTGGGCTTCAATATTTTTATGGACATCAGGCGGATGTGCGAAAACCCTACCGATGAAGACAAAGAATGGTTCCCCGACCTGGTCAATACCGACTGGCTGGAACAGATACTGTACGCCATGAAAAACTTCAGGGACGACAGTTTCATTGCCCAATATCTTTCGCCCAAGGTAATCCGCGACATGAAACTCTTCGCCATTTTTGATGACGAAGATGATGATGAATATGAAATTTCGGCCATTCACAATGAGCGGGGCTACCGCAAAATACGAGAATACCTGAGCAAACAATATGACCGCACCAGTTACGTGCCCGATATTCAGGTAGATAAAGTTGATTTGCACAAAAGTAGCAAGCTGCACCTGGTGCATCATATTCAAAACAATACCCGATTGGATGAGGCAGAAGCAGAGGAAACCCTTACGCACATTCGGTATTTATGGGAGTTTCCTGTGATTCTTCGTTCACGCAACCGGGCCGGGGTGGATGAAGAAGTGTATGAGTGCTGAATTTATTTTCCCTCCTTCTAAATCTTTAAGCAGCCCAAATTTGTATTCACAGTAAAAATTGTGCGATATTGCATAAACACTGATTTTACTCCAGACAGCTATGGTTACCAAAAGCCAAAAGTTGTATCTGATTATCCTTATGGTAATATTATTTACCAGTGTTCCATCGCTTTGCCAAGACCTTAATAAGCATGCTGTCATTGTAGAGTTTACGCATGCAGTATTTGAGCCCCTGGAAGAATCGTTTCCTGATATATTTTTAGAAAACCCTGCCCTGGAAGCCCATATTTTGTCCACCACCGATTCGCTCATAAAAGCACATTTTGGAGCAGCAGCAGTTGTGAGAGAAAATAAAATAGCACTTGAAACGTATGCTGCCCATATACTTGGGCGCCCCCAATCATTAATGAAAGCTGACAGAACCAGGGGCGATATTTTCATTGCGATTGCCTCCAAATTATCACCCGCATCAAAGTCTTCTTACAAACTAAATCTGGCCATACGCGTGGAAGATAAAACAGGAAATGTCATTTTCAATGAAAAAACCAAGGTCCGTTTTTCTGTTGAAGATATTGCTGAAGAACGTGAAATACCAGGAAATATGCTTATACTCCCCAACGATTTTGAGCAGCTTTATATAGAAGCCTTGTTGGGAGTTTTTCACAAAAAAAAGAAACTGCCCAAACAGACATTTACCAGGCCACCCGATTATTTTCTTACCAATTTTGCTGCCCAGGCCAATATGTGCTACTTGGTAAACAAAAAGAAAAACCACTTCAATTTTTTGTTACAAGATTCCCTAAAAAACAGCCTGGGCGTAATTGCGCTGGACGAACAAATAGCGATAGATAAAAAAATGGGCAACTTTTTAAACTTCCTAATAGATAAAAGTGCTGCCCGCAAAGCCGCGAAATTTCATCTACAAAACGACCTGCACCAAACAAAGTACGAAGTAGACATATGGGGCAAAGGCTATGATGATGGAGAGCTGGATATGGATATCACTTTTCTGCACAATGAAAATACCATTGGTGAAGTGAATTACCAACCCTGTTTCCTGGAAGGCATGCTGCATGAGAAAAAATACATCATGGAATGTGATTATCAGGTAATGAAATTTCATCGGGAAGGTATTGGTTTGATAGCCCTCATCACCCACGACCACCAACAAGCCTACTTTGCCGAAAAGCTTTCACAGGAAGCCATTGGAGAAATCTTGAATATGTTCATGGCCTATCAGATTGCCAATGAAATAGCCGACAGGATTTACAGTGCCCTGGACAACCGGGCTGAGGAAGATTCGGAGTATTGATTTTACTTTTATTCAGTATTTTTTGTTATCTTCTTACCGATATGAAAAGTAAATTTTTTAACCATGAACAAAGATAAACTGGGGGAAACACTCACCCGCTACCTGAAAAATCCTGACCTAAACCCAAATGAAGAAATTCCGGTTATCATCACCATGCGGGATGTTACCGAAGACCTTAGCTTTTTGGAAGAAAAAGGCTTTCTAGTCAAATTTCAATACCATGCTATCAATGCTGCTGCTGGCACAGTCACCGCTGACAAAATTGAAGACATTGCTGACTTAGACAGGGTAGAGAAAATAGAGTTTGATGGAGAAGTCACCCACTTTTAAGCGTTTTTTCCATTCCTGTTTATATAATTACAGAGAAGGTAGCAGTTAGACTATGATGTGAAACCCTAAACCCAAATATCTAAATCCTAAACAATATCTAATTTTCAAATTACCAAAGTTCAAAACTTTTTTATTTTTGGGCATTTGAGATTGGGAAATTATTTAGGATTTAGGGTTTGGGCTTTTCCTACCTTATGGAATACCAGGAATCGTCGGAGGCAGTGCATGGGCAAACGCTGCCTGATGCGGATCTACCCTGCCATAACCAAAGTCATCATCACGGCCGGGCGTACCCAAAAAATCAGCCGTTTGTGCCAAGAGTCTTCGGATGGTGATGTTATCGGCATAACGGTGGGTGCCTTTGGCAATGGCAGCAGCCCCAGCCACATGTGGGCAAGCCATACTCGTACCACTCATGCGTACATGCCCGCCACCTGCGCGGCAAGACAACACCTGTACCCCCGGTGCACATAATTCTACTTCCGGCCCTTTGTTGCTAAAAGAAGCCAATGCATTGCTGCTGTCAATGGCAGAAACCGCAATAACTGATTTGTATTTGGCAGGATGGCTTACCGGGCCACCATAATCATTCCCGGCGGCTCCTACCAAAATAGCACCCTGGTTCCAGGCAGCGGTACAAATAGCTTCCAGGGCAGAGGGCGCGCTGCTTCCCCCCAAACTCATGCTGAGTACATGGATGTTTTTCTTATTGATGCACCAGTCAATGCCAGCAATCAAACTACTCCAGGCACCGCTGCCTGTGCGGCTCAATACTTTTACGGCATACAAATAGGCAGAAGGCGCTACGCCTACCACACCTGAGCCGTTGATGGCTGCACCAATGGTTCCTGCACAGTGTGTACCATGTCCGTTATAGTCCATCGGGCTGCTTTCGTCATCAATAAAACTGATGCCAAACCTATAATTAGGGCTGATATCGGGGTGGTTATAGTCAATGCCCGTGTCCAAGATAGCTACTTTGATGCCTTTGGCTTTGGTAGCATCCCAGGCATCCGGCGCTTTGATTTGGTTCACGCCTTCGGGCACGGTTTCAGATTGTACCACAGGTTGTCCTTCGTACATCAAATGTGCCGTAGTGGAATAGGCAGGTGCGGTGTGCTGGCCTTTGGGATGGGCTTCAAATTCGTGTCGCCTAAAAGCATAGCAGAGGCCATCATCTTCCACCTTGGCCACATTGTCATTCTTTTTTAGCTTATCTATTTCCTTCTGTGTGAAATTACCCATTACAATTGGTGCTTCGTATTGGTTTACGTCGTAGCCGATTTCTTCTTTGGGCATACTGGAAGGCACCGCCTGCCCACGCGACATATCTTTGGCATTAAAAAAATTTATTTGCGGGCTGATCGCATTTCTTACAATATCAACTTTGTCTTCCTGCTTGTCAGGGCGTTTGTCTTTGGGCTTGAAAGTAATGATGATCCGTTTTTTTTCATTTTTAGCCATAGTCGTAAGGGTTAGGTTACAGTAGGGCGGCTGCGTCGGCAGTCCGATCACTGAGCCGCGTTACAAAATATCATTTGTGATAATGTTTACCTTATTAGTATGTATGCAAAGCAGGAATGTCTACCTCAACGACTGAAAAACTTATTACTTAAAGCTACTCAATTAATTTTTGCAAGACAAGCTGATGCCCAATATTGAGATAAGGTTGTCTTTTTCAGGATTTGCCACTAAATTATACTTCAGTTCAACATGCCAATTTTTTTATGCCCTCACTTCTACACATAGCCTTGTCTGTGGCATTATTATTCGTTTACAATTTTGTTTGCGGGCAACCCTCCCTCATGCCCCTGGCCTATCAAAATGATGTAGAGGAAAGCAAAATTCATAATACCAATATTGAAGGGTTCAACTTTGGGGTGTTATTAGCAGCGGGTTTTACGTTCGGGTTTAAAAAGCAATCTCATTTTAACTTCAATCTCGCCGCAGGGGTATCCTGGAAAAAAGATTTCTTTATGGGGGGCACCAACCTGGCCATTAACCTGTACTCTGGCGGATTAGGCACGCAGCAGGCAGTTACCGGAAAAATGGAATTTCAGGGAGATTTTATACTGAGCCCTTCTGTTACTTTTGGGTTTCAAGATGGAGACTTGATGCCGCTCTATACTTTTAATTCCTCTTCATTGAGTACGGTATTTGACAATTATAAATACAACCTGACCCTGGGGCAAAACTTTGTATTCAATACCAATGGCAGAAACCAGCGGGTGGCTTCTTTTGGCTTGCGAATTGACGATTTTTCCATTCATACTTACAATGATGTCAGGATTGTACCCATTCTGGTAGGCGATGGGGATGACCGCTGGTGGACGGGTGGTGTACAAAGCAATATCGTATTACCTGACGGAAATATATTGAGTTTTGGCTCAGAGGTTTTTACAGGTGTTCGCACTACCCCACGCCGTATCTTTTGCTGTAACGAACTGGACACATTGTTCAGTAGAATTCCAGGATCTAAATTCCGCCACCCTGTTTATCACCGCCAACCCACCCAGGCTGATTATCAGTTGAACAACGGGCGAACTTTCATAAAATTAACCACGTTTCGATGGGACAAAGCCGTGGTGGTGGGCAGGGTAGACCTGACCGGCCGCAGCCAAATGCAAATTCAGAATTTTATTCATGACAATGGCGACCCAGATCGTAGCAATTGTGCTGATTTTGACCTGACACCCTGGTTTTTGGCCTTTCCGCTCAGCTCGGTGCATCTAGGTGCTATTGGTGGATATATTGATTTGTAAACTGAAAGTAGACCGGCTTTCTAAGCCGCCTTACAAAAAATCAGGTTTTATGAAAAGCTTAATATATATTTGGCTTGTGATACAAGCAGGGCTGCCTTCAGCTTCCAGCCTGTACTTAAAATGGTGGAGTACTACCATAACAGCTCTTGCCCTGCTATTTTTATTCATATCTATTTCTACTGAAACTGTAAAAGCCCAGGACCTCCCGCGGGAAAGTAAAATCAATTTCAAGTACAAAGGGAAATTTTCAGAACACCTTAGTAGTTCAGATACACTGCCTATTGATATCAATGCCATCTATTACAGCATTTTTGTAGACCCGGTATTTCAGGATACCATTTACGATTACCTCCGGTTTTTTCCCAAAGGCCAGTTGTTCAGGAGTGGCAATTACCCGCACGAGCCGTCTGTAACGGAAGCGCAGCAGGAAAACTTACGACTGGGGTATCATGGGTATTACTACATTGAAGATACATTGCTTCACATGGAAATTTATACCGACCGCTACTCTGACAAAGAGTATTTTGTGGCAACCTTTAATGACAGCACCATCAATATTTACAAAACCAAAACCATGCGTGCCCCCGACATACTGGCCGCTACCCGCAAAGACACGATTATTTATCAGAAAAAATCTGTGGCTTTTCCAGATAATGTGTCGCCTCACTGGTAAAAAAATATCAATCCAATTGTAACTTTCTGAAAACCTTGCAGTTTACCACGCTGCATCAACACAATTAAACTGCGCCAACGTTGGATTCAACATCAGACAACGCCATCATGCTGAAAGTGAAAGCAGGTGATTTGGATAAGCTTGCCCTGCTTTTCGAGCGGTACAACCGCCCTTTGTTCGGTTTTTTCTACCGCTCATGCGGACAAGCTGAGAGCAGCGAAGATTTGGTGCAGAATGTGTTCATGCGCATGCTCAAATACAAACATACATTCACAGGCGAAGGAAAGTTCACCACCTGGATGTACCACCTGGCCCGCAATGTGCTGGCCGATCATTTTAAGAAACAAAAAAAGTTGGGCTACAATGACGATTTCGCTAAACTGGAAAATATGCAAGACCATAACGATACCGAAGGACATCAGCAGGAAGACAACCTGGTGCTCTTGCGCAAAGCCATCGGCCAGCTGAGCCATGAAAAACAGGAAGTGCTGGTGATGAGCCGGTACCAGGGCCTGAAGTACAAAGAAATCGCTGAAATACTGCAATGTACCGAAGCCAATGTGAAGGTACGGGTATACCGGGCAGTGCAAGAGTTGAGAAAAATTTACATGAAACTGGAAAAACTATAATCCCATGAAAGTGCAGGAAAGATATATAGAGCTGGTAGCCGATTACCTGGCCGGCACACTTACCGAACAGGGAAAAAAAGAACTGGAGACTTATATACAGCAAGGACTGGTATCTGAAGAAGAACTGGAGAGACTGGGAAAAATGTATACGGATATGGAAGCCATACCTGCACCTGAGCCATCCGAAAAGATGCGAACTGGTTTTTACGAAGCACTGGAGCAACAAAAAACTGCACAGGCGGACGGAAATATATGGAGACGCATTATCAGTGGGTTTAGCTGGGAAAACAGCATTTCTGTAAAGCAACTTGCTTTTGGTATCACGATTTTACTGGTGGGTGTATGGGTTGGCTACAGGCTCAGTCCCACAGAAAAATACGAAGACCGCCTGGGCACGCTTTCATCGGAAGTGCGGGAAATGCGTGAAATGATGATGCTCACCATGCTGGAGCAGCCTTCTGCCATTGAGCGCCTCAAAGCAGTGAACATTAGCCAGGAAATGGATGGCGCCACACTAAAAGTAACAGATGCCTTGCTGCAAACACTCAATCAGGACGAAAATGTAAACGTACGCCTCGCTGCCCTGGATGCGCTTTTGCGGTATACACACCAACCTGCTGTTCGGGAGGGGCTGGTTGGCGCCATCAGTCATCAGGAGTCGCCCCTGGTACAGATGGCCCTTGCCGAAGCGATGGTAAACTTGCAGGAAAAGACATCGGTGGAGCAACTGCAAGAACTTCTGCAACGAGACAGTCTCAATGAAGAAGTAGAGAAAAAAGTTAAAGAAAGTATTCAAACATTAATTTAAACACCGCTACTGCGGATTGATATGAAAACTATACTACTATCCTTTTTTGTTATTGCACACCTAAGCGGACTGGGAAGTCCGCTCTCCGAAACTGTTGACGAAGCGTATGAAAAACATACAGAAACCATACGGAAAACTTTGAAGTTTTCAGGCCAAAGTGACCGCAATGTGTTTATCCTCAAAAATGTGCAGGGCTTTGTAAAAGTGGAGGGTTACAACGGCACTGAAGTACAAATTGAAGCGGAAAAATCTATCCATGCGAAAAGCCAGGCTAAGCTGGAGCAAGCACTCAATGAGTTTAAACTATTATTTGAAGAAGCCGGAGACCGTATTTTTGTGTATCTGGAGGCCCCTTTCATCAAGTTAAAAAAGACCGAAGATGATGTAGAATACAACATACAGCACGATGCCAAAGATTATCAATACAAAGTTAATTTCACAGTAAAAGTCCCTTTTAATACTTCACTGAAAATAAGCACAATTAATGAAGGGAGTGTTGAAGTAGCCAGTGTACATGGAAAAATGCTCGAAGCATCTAACATAAATGGCGACCTGGCTTTGGATAATATTGAAGGTATTACCAAGGCATCTACCATCAATGGCAACATCAAGGCTACTTATCATGCAAGTCCGCCTGAAGCTTCTGATTATAGCACCATCAATGGTAATATTACGACTATTTTCCCTGAAAATTTATCGGCAGATATTTCCATGAAAACCATGAATGGGGAGTATTATACCAACTTTACAGATGTAAAACGGGCAGCCACCAAGGTTGAAAAAGGTAGTGGTAAATCGGGCAAAGGCACGGTGTATAAAATAGACAAATCTACCGGAATACGCATTGGCAATGGTGGCATAGCACTTGATTTCCAAACCATAAACGGAAATATTTATATCAAAAAAGCAGAATAGTAACCCAGAGAAAGTTATTGTCAGCCAGAAATATTAATTACGAAAAACAGAATATAATGAAAAACATTTATCAATATAGTTGG
Organism: Cyclobacteriaceae bacterium; assembly: GCA_965230065.1. Taxonomy (GTDB): domain Bacteria; phylum Bacteroidota; class Bacteroidia; order Cytophagales; family Cyclobacteriaceae. The sequence continues at coordinate 7,445,650 of OZ245942.1, forward strand.
GTATTTATTTTTTTACTCCTTCCGACTTTGGGATGGGCACAGGAAGAACGCATTGTCGTACCGCTCTCTCAACCGGGCCAACCGGGGTGGCTCAAGATTCACCTGGTAACCGGCTCCATTGAAGTGACAGGGTATAATGGTAAAGAGGTGATTGTAGACTACGAAACACCAGGAAACAACTACAAAGACAAGCAAAAAGCCCCCGAAGGCATGCACCGGATTCCTAATGAAAATTTCGGGCTCAGGATCACAGAAGAAGCCAATGAGGTGAATGTAAAGGTGGAAGTCCCCAACAAGAAAACTATTCTCAGGGTATCGGTACCCCAAAACTTTTCCCTGAACCTGGGAACCGTAAACAATGGTGATATTAATGTCAACAATGTATCTGGTGAAATGGAAATCAGTAATGTGAATGGTAATATTTTTATGAACAATGTATCAGGCGCAGTGGTAGCCAATACGGTAAACGGCAATTTGAAAGTGGGCTTTGAACAGATGACGCAGGATGCGCCTATGTCATTCACCACGCTTAATGGTAATGTAGATGTAACCCTGCCCCCCACAGCCAAAGCTTCGGCCAGGATAAGCACCTTAAATGGGGAAATTTATACAGATTTTGAACTCACCCTGAATAACCGGGGAACGCAAGTAAATAAATCGCGTGAAGATGGGGTGTACAGAATAGAAATTGACAAACAAATATACGGTGATATCAACGGCGGAGGAGCTGAGATGATTTTCAAGAGTCATAATGGTAATATCCTTATCCGGAAGAGGTAGGCAGGAAACAGTGGCAGGAGGCAGGTTTCTTTCACTGCTACTGCCACTGTCTCCTGCCGCTGCCAACTATTTTTTTAGAAAGTAGGATCATTCTCAAACCTTCCTGCAAAGGCCAACGCTGCTCCTGCTAAGGCCAAATCTTTTAACATACTTGAAACTGATGCCTGATCACCCCCCAGCGCTCCAGGTAGATGTATACTTAATGCAAAAATTGCCAGCATGAGTGCGAGTAACAGACAGGCAAGCCGGGCTTGCTTCTTGATAAGAATACTGATTGCGGCAGCCAGTAGTGCAGCCCCGGTAAGATATACCCAAATTACTCCCCCAGGAATAGGTACCATTCCCGCCATGGCCGGCCCATTCATAAAATGAAACAACCCAAAAATTGCCAAAGGGATCGCAAAGATAATTCTCGCGACAGTTGATGTTAAAGTTTGCATTTGTTTAAGGTTTTGGTTGAAAATGTTAGAATCTTAAGTAATGAATTTATGAAAACTTTAACAAATATGAAAAATAAACTGTCGTATAGGAGACAATAGCCCGGTATATTCACACAAATGCGCACCTGAATTAAAAATAACTTCATTCGGAGAAAAAAGTGTGAACCGTTAACCTCAAGCCCAAGCCCACAAAACTTGTAGCTTGCAGCGCGGAGCTTGGGGAGAAGGTCAACTATTTACAGATTAGAAGCATCAACACTCACAGTTTTAATCAGCATGCCTTTGGTCAGTTGGGCATTCAAATCCATACTGTTCAGGATAGCCAGCTCATCAAAACGTTTTTCGGGCATATTGAACGTACGAAGGGCAGCACGCAATGGCATATCTTCCGGCACCTCCTCAATTACAATGCGCTCGGGTTGTACGTTGATTTTTTCAGGGTCATTCAACACATTGAAGTTTCCCATACTTGCCCGGAATACAGAAGCATAGTTATTGAATTTATCAGCCGGGCTGATGCCTATCATGGCATAGTAATTTCCATCATACTCGATGACATAGCTCAACGTGCGCAGTAGCAATTGCTCCTGCTGCTGTTCTGCCACCAGGGCGATAGCATCCAGGCCGTTGACCCTTATTTGTTCAGAATTTTTCAAAGTAAGCTGGTTACTATTCAACACATTACGGGCAGCGTCTTCTAAAGAATTACCCTGGGCCAGCGTTAATACCATCAACGCATCCCCGCTTTGAGGGGCCATCTGCACCTGCTGGGGAGAATTATGGAAACTCCACTGTTGGGGCACCGGAAATTGAAACTTCAATACCGGATGGTAAAATACGCCATTGGCCAGGTATCCTTGTTTGGGGTCTTCCCCGTAAATCATACCATCAATTATTCTCAAATACTCATTCCTGTTTACTTCCAGGTCAGTAGCATTGAGTTTAGTTTCCCATTTTTCAGCATGTTGCTTCACTTTCTCCAGGCGGTCATTGGGATCGGGATGAGTTGATAAAAAAGTAGGCACATCCCCGGCACCAGCCTGGGTTTGTAAGCGGTCCAAGGTGCTGAAAAACCCGGCCATTTCTTCAGCATCGTAGCCTATTCGGGTAGCATACTCTGCCCCCAGTCGGTCAGACTGACTTTCGTTATTTCTGCTGAATTGTAAAAACAAAAGGCCAATGCCCTGCTGGGCAACATCAGCAAACCGGGCTACCTCAGGCGAAATCAGGATGCCGGCGATAAGCCCTGCCTGGGCCAGCATATTGTTGCTTTGTTGCTTGGCCGAATGCCGGGCCGTAATGTGCCCGATTTCGTGCCCCAGTACACCTGCAAACTCCGCTTCATTGTTAAAATGCGCCATAATACCCCTGGTGAAATAGACATAACCTCCGGGCACAGCAAAGGCATTCACGACCGGGGAGTCCACGATTTTAAATTCATAATTAAGTTCGGGACGGTGCGAAACTTCAGCCATTTCCTGCCCTTTTCTGTCAATAAACTGCTGCAATTGCTGATCGTCATACAGCCCGAAGTAGCTGACAATTTCAGGATCGGCCTGCTTTCCCATCTCAATTTCCTGCTGCTTGGAAACAAGCATAAATTCCTTCTTCCCGGTAACAGGATTGGTAGCACAGGAAATGAACAGAAAGTAAAGTATGAATACTGCTGAGGTAATTTTATAAGAATGTGGTTTCATAGCTTTTGGCAATAAAGATGAATTACTTTACGGAGTAAATTCAAAACCAATGCCATCACCAGAAAATGGGTTTCCTGTTGAATATGCGGGGAAAAGATGAGGCTTTAAGGCAATCATGTAGAGATATTTCTACATTATTTACAGAAAAATAATTAATGGTTGAAGGATATGTTACATAGTGTACCCCGAAATTGCAATTTCGGATTACAACCAGAAATCAAGCAAAGTCCCCGGATTTATTCCCCAGTGGCGACTGCCGGGGTCCCTTCCTATTGCACTAGGTTGAGCTATTGATTATTTCAAAGCCCCCGCCTCTACATCCCAGGGTTTGTCTTCCAGAATGGCGCGGGCACGGGCGTAAGCCATGCGGGGCAGGTATTTTCCCGACTGTTTGGCCTCACTCAGATAAGCACTGACTTTTTCCTTAGTGCCCAGCTTTTCTATTTCAGAAACGGCGTTTTGCTCTTCGGCCGTGTTTTCTTCATCAATCATTTTCATATGCAGTTCATCCATCGTCTTCTTTTCCCGGCGCATGCCCAGCCTGTCAACATGGGGCAGGTTATATTTGCAATAGAAAGTTGCCTCTTTCATGAAAGCGAAAATGATGGCGTCAACCAAAGATATAATGGCCGGCACAAGTGTCCAGCAGAACAACAAATACCGGAGTCCTCTTTTGTGCTGTCCCAAATAAAACCGGTGCGCACCGAAATTTCCCAAAAATATGGCAAAAACAATAACTAGGCTTTTCTTTTTCATAACACAAAAATGTAGATGGTTCCCCAAAAAAATCTATAATCGAATGTAGCCCATCCATGCTTCTTTTCAGTACTGAATCCCCGTTCTTTCTAAAGCATGTAAGAATTAAAAATGAATGTGCATCCTTTTACCATACCAGGGCAATTCGACGGTATACGGCATGGGCACAATGTGTGCCAAAACCATGTTTTTCCTTTCATTGTCTGTCTTGATAATAAGCTGTAAAAGTGAAACTTATCTTTGAATACCGAAAGAACTCATTGAGCAGTGTATTCACGCACCTCCATTTTTTTTATGGAAATCGCCCACATTTGTAAGCTCTGGGTGCGCTTCTCAAAATGAGTAGCCCTGAAATGAACAAGTTGCAAAAATTCCATGCATTGCCCCCAAAAACTTACATGGTATAATCTCATGCTTTTGGATCATTATCGCGGCCATGCCTGGTGCATATGGTTCTATTTTACCAATAGCGTTGCCTATCCCAGCCTTTCTAAAGCTGCGCTGAAAAATTGTATTATTTTTATAATTTATAACTGCTATTTTCTTAAAAAGCCCGACATAGACGCTTACAGGTTTATCTAATATTTTGTAATATTACCTTATGAATCGTGAACACACACATCGGATTTTGCAATTTTGTACAGCATTTTTTTTATCAGGCTGTTTGATGTATGCCTGCGCCCCAAAACCCATTACCTTTCAGGAACGGCCCATTATTTATGATGAAGAAAGAAGCCGGCTTTCCCTGGAGTATATGGAAGAGCATTACGGCCTCATCCAGGAATCACCTACGATTGAACCCAAGATGGTGGTACTGCACTGGACGGCCATTCCTACCTTTGCAGGTTCATTTAAAGCTTTTTATGAACCCCGACTGCCTGCTTTCCGGGAAAAAATTGGCACTGCCAGCGCCCTGAATGTTTCGGTACCTTACCTGATAGACCGGGACGGCAGTATTTACCAACTCATGCCCGACACCCTGTTTGCCCGGCACGTCATCGGCCTGAACCACTGTGCCATTGGGGTGGAGAATGTAGGCGATGGCAACGAAAACCCACTCACCGAAGCCCAGTTGAAAGCCAACGTAAATTTGGTGCGCTACCTCGCCGAAAAGTATGATATTGATTATGTGATTGGCCACCATGAATACCAGCAATTCATTGGCCATCCGCTATGGAAAGAAAAAGACCCCAATTACCTGACCGAGAAATCTGACCCCGGGGACGAGTTTATGCAAAAAGTACGGAAACAGTTGAAAGATTTGGATTTGAAACCTTTGCCGGAATAGTCCATAGTCGATTAGTCCACAGTCCATAGAAAAAAACTGTGGACTGTGGTCGGATGGCCGATGCCACTAAAAAACTATCGACTGTAGACTATAAACAAAACAACATAAAACCATGAGCATCCTTCTGGAAAACGACCTTTACAAACCCTTCACCGTGTACCGCTCTTCGGCGGGGTCGGGCAAAACGTTTACGCTGGCACTGGAATACCTCAAACTGGTGTTGGGAGGGCGTACTTCTTTTCGAAATATCCTGGCGGTTACTTTTACCAACAAGGCCACACAGGAAATGAAAAGCCGGATTATTGAGTTTCTGTATCAACTTTCAGTGGGGAAAGGCGAAGGCATACGGGAAGTACTGAAAGAAAGTACTGGGCTGTCTGATGAGCAACTCACTGAAAGGGCAGGACAGGTATTATCACGTATTTTGCACGGATATTCCTTTTTTTCGGTCATGACCATAGACGCATTTTTCCAGAAAGTGGTGCGGGCTTTTGCACGGGAAATGGGTTTGCAGGCTGGCTTTCGGCTGGAAATGGATACCGACAAAGTGCTGGACGAGGTGATAGACCAAATGCTGCTGGACGTGGGCAAGGAAGAAAACTACACGCTCACCGAGTGGCTGGTAGAGTTTGCGCTGGAAAAAGTAGAAAAAGGCTACTCATGGGATTTTCGTCGGGATATCAAGCACCTGGCTTCCCAGCTTTTTAAGGAAGACTACAAAACCAAAGAATCTCAAATGCTGGAAGCGGGGGGCGAAAAACTGAAAATAGCCCAAGTGCTGAAAAAACTCAAAGATACGGTCGCCGGCTTTGAACAGGAATTACAGCAAATTGGGGAAGAAGCCATTACCATTATGCAGGAACACGGCCTGGAAATGGGCGACTTTGCTTTTAACACCGCCGGAGTAATGGGCTATCTGAACAACCTGGCGGAAGGGAAATTTTACCCACCCGGCAAACGTGCGCTTGGTGGCGTAGATAATCCCGAAGCCTGGTACAGCAAAAAGTCTGAGAAAAAAGAAGACATTCAAACAGCCGTTGAAAATGGATTGCAGGATGCCCTGGCCCGGGCCATAAGCTTGTGCCATACCGATTATGAAACTTACCTATCAGCCCTGCAACCGCTGCGGTTTGTGTACACTTTTGGCATTTTGGCCGATGTGAACCAAAAGCTGGAACAGTACAAGCTCGATCATGATTTTATGCTCATTAGTGATGCGCCCCTCTTTCTGAAAGAAATCATCGGGCAGGACGAAACGCCTTTTATTTATGAAAAAATAGGCACTACGTTCAATCATTTTCTCATTGATGAATTTCAGGATACTTCTGGCTTTCAGTGGGACAACTTCCGCCCGCTGGTAGAAAACAGTTTAGATGCAGGACACCAAAACCTGATTGTGGGTGACATCAAACAATCAATTTACCGATGGCGGGGAGGCGACTGGCGGTTGCTTCTGGAACAGATACAGCATGATATTTCGCCTGCCCAAACCCTGGTGAAAAACCTGGATAAAAACTACCGCAGCCTGCAGGAAGTCATCAATTTCAACAACAGCCTTTTTGCAACCCTGCCTTCTTTGTTTGAAGAAGAACTGCAAACCAAAATGACGGAAATTGAAAACCCGCACCTGCAAGATGAAATGATGGCAAAAACCACCATCATTTCTGATGCGTATAACGATGCCTATCAGTTTTTGCCCGATGCCAAAAAAGAAGATGCTGCCAACAAATGGCAGGGATATGTACACATTGAACTCAGTCCCAAAGAAAGAAAAAGCCGGACAAAAGACGAACTGGGTGAGGAAATTCCCGAATACCGGGAACAAATCCTGAACCGCCTGCCGCAAATGGTAGAAGACTTACAAGACCGGGGTTACCAGCCACAAGACATCGCTTTTTTGGTTCGCCGCAAAGAAGACGGCCGTGACATTGCCAATGCCCTCATGTTGTATAAAAGCGAAAATGCCAAACCCGGTTATTCTTACGAGGTAGTTTCTTCAGAATCACTCTTTCTTGAAAATTCGCTGACGGTTACTTTTCTGATAGACCTGCTGAAATTTATGAACAACCCGGGGGATAATGTGGCAAGGGCCGGTGTGCTTTACAAATACCATCGCTTGAAAACCGGACAGGATTTGCCAGCAGCACAACTCCATGATATTTTTACGGCTGCCTCCGGTAAAGGACAGGAAGAGGGGTTGCGGCTATTTTATGGTATGCTGCCCAAAGATTTTATCAGCAACCGGCTTTACCTGAACAAACTGCCCCTGTACGAACTGGTGGAGCACCTTATCCGTATTTTCAAACTGGGCGAAACCAGGGAGCTTGCCTATTTACAGGCGTTTCAGGACGCGGTACTGGAATTTACCGACAACGAGGCCGGGGATACCTATTCTTTTCTGGAATGGTGGAAAGACAAAGGGCATGAATATTCGGTGCAGGTATCGGAGCAAATGAATGCCATGCGCATCCTCACCATCCACAAATCCAAAGGGCTGCAATTCAAAGTAGTAGTTATTCCGTTTTGCGATTGGAAGCTGGACCATGCACCAACTTCTACCAACATCATGTGGCTGCAATCTGAACAAAAGCCCCTTTCAGCAGTGGGCCTTATGCCTTTACGGTACACTTCTAAACTTAAAGATACAGTTTATCGGCAGGATTATTATGACGAAATGATTCGCACGCACATTGATAACCTCAATTTGCTTTATGTGGCCTTTACCCGGGCCGAAGAATGCCTGTATGCTTTTGCCCAAACCGAAACTTCAAAAGGTGGGGACTGTAAGCTAACATCTGTAGGCAATGCATTATACCTCACTTTTAATCGGGATTTGCCGGAAGATACCAACCCCAACCGTCCACTCATTGCCTTGTGCAACCACTGGAAAGCTACAGACAATGTACTCTCCCTGGGGACACCTCCTACCCCCGAAGACAGAAAGGAAAGCAGTGCAGAAAAGAGAGAAAATAACCGGATTGAAACTGTTTCATTGGCGCGGTATGCTTCCAATACCTGGCGCAACAAGGTAACCGTAAAACAAAAAGCCAAAGGGTATTTTATGAAAGCCACAGAAAGCGGCACCATCCGGATTAATTATGCGGCTTTGTTGTATGATGTGCTTACCCGCCTGGAAACCTTTGAAAACCTTGAGCGTGTTGTGGATGAAGTATATTTTGAAAGGGGCATTTCCCCGGAAGAAAAAGTGGAATTACTGAAGCGTGCTCAAAAATTACTACAAACCCCGGAAGTAACCACCTGGTATGATGGTTCATTTGATGCCATCAAAACCGAAGCATCCATCCTCACCAAAACCGGACAGGAAAACCACCCAGGCCGCGTACTGATTAAAGGAAAAACAGCAGTTGTGATTGATTTCAAGCTAGGAAAAAAGACAAAAGCCCTGGTGAAAGAAGATGCCCGGCAGGTGCGGGCTTATATGAAGCTATTGCAGCAAATGGGCTACCAACCGGTGGAAGGGTATCTGCTGTATATTAATAAAGGAGAAATAGAGAAAGTGTAACTAACTCTTTTCATTTAGCCAGCCAATACTTGGATAGGTGTAGATGTTGGCTCGGGTATCACTTCTCCATCTTCATTCATTGTCTCGATATGCAGCTGGATGGCCTCTTTAATAAGCTGCTCTACTTCTTCCCTGGCTTCTCCTGCTGCCACACACCCCGGCAAATCTGGCACATAAGCACCATAACTTGTTGCGCCTTTTTCTATAATTACTAAATATTCTTTCATAAAGTATTTTGGTAATTCCTTAACTTTCATTGATATAAAGTAAACGAATTTTCGGTGAAACTAATTATGTGAGTTACTCATTTGTCCGCCAATTATCTATACTGTGCAGATAATTGGCGGGCACTACATTTTTGGGTGTGGTTTTTTAAAACTTCTCCACATTCCGTCCCTGTCCATTTTCAATGGTTACGGCAGCATCGCCTGTATACTCAACACGGGAAGCGGTTCCGGCATCAACATCCAAGGTTTCGGTAGCATTTACCCGGGCGCGGGAAGCCCCGCCCAGCTTCAACTCAGCCCTGCGTGCCACCAATTCGGAGGCTTCCAGTTGGGCAGCCCCGCCCATGTTGATGTCAACGAAATCTGCTGTGCCAAACAACTGTAACTTGGCGGCACTGGACATATCAACATCCAACTCCTGCGCTTCTACGGCCAGGGTAACATTGGCAGCCCCGGCGAGGTCTACGTGTAAATTCTCACTAACAAACTTACTAATGGTGGCCTGTGTAGCACCCTGAAATTTTACGCTTTCCAACGCAGGCATGGTAATAAGAATGCCCAAATCTTCCGTATTCTTTAAAAACCCTTCTTTTTCAACCTCCAGCAAATCGCCCCGCACTTTCACTTCTATGCGCTCCACATCTTCTTCCCTGCCAGTAACAGTTACTTTAAAGGTATCGCCCTGGAAAACTTCTACCTTAAAAGCCCCGCTGATATCCAGGTTTTCAAACCCTTCTACCTCAAAATCACGGCTGAAATTACCCGGTAAATCATAGTCCTCGAACTGATCGTCCAGGTTTTCAGGTCCCTCGCAGGTAATGCATTCTAGTCCATCAGAGGTAAACATAAAGGTATTGCCTTCCATATCAGATACTGAAAGGTTGTTGGTGTACAAGATGCCTGTACTCAGGATTTCACGCAATGCCCTGTCCATCATAAAAGGTTGTCCGTAAGGAATATACAACGTCATATCCAGTTCCTGTGCCCTGAACTCTGCCCCTTCTTTGAACGCAAAAGTAGAAGGAAAAGCAAATGTAGAGTCTGTTTGTTCTACCTGATAATCAATCATTTGCGCGTTTTCCTGGGCTGTTTCAAAATCCTTTCCCCTGGCCCGGTATGCTTTTTCCAATGTCAGTACCGAATCGGCATGGCCCTGGATGCGCAGGTCGGTGGCATCATAATTATTGCCATTCTCTTTCAACGTAAGCACCGGAGTGGTTCCCACTAAATTATAGGTTTGGGTTTCGGTATACCGGGCATCTTCCCGGAAATCCATGACCACCGGAGGAATGGTAAAACTCAGAATGGCGATGCTGATAAACCACAACCCTAGCGCTGACCATCCCAGGGGGGCACTCACCACTTTCCGTTTGGCGATCACTGCCACACCTGATAAAACGATGGCTAAAGCTGGGATAAAAATGGTAATAAATGCCGCGATTAAACCCAGTTCCGGTATACTACTTCTGATGGTATCCAGTGGAATATTACCATGTACGCTGTACATATCAGCCGTAAAAAGCCCGATGGCTACACCGGATGCAACCAGGATTACAAACATCAACCCAAGCCCCATGAATAACAAGATCAACCCGGCAATAATACGGGCAATCTGTCCTAAAAACATTAAAAACGGGCCGGCCACTTTGCCCAAGCCGTTGAAAATAGTAGCAATGAGGCGAAAAGGAAAGAGCAAAACCTTGGTGAAGGTGTTTTCTTCCTCATTTTCGTTTACGTTGAGGTTTTTTTTTACACTGTGTTCAATATTGGCGAGGGTCACCGGCTCTCCCGACATCTGCATTTTGTCGGTAAGCGACTTGGCCTCTGGGGTGATAATCCAGAGGACAATGTAAGCGATAATTCCAAAACCACCGAGAAAGATGCTGAGTACGAAGAGCAGGCGGATCAGCGTAGTATCTGTACCAAAATAAGCCGCTATCCCTCCAGCTACCCCCCCCACTACCCGGTCATCCGGATTACGGAAGAGCTTCTTGATTTTTTCATCAGATTGCAAATCGTCACGTCCGGGCACCACAATCCAGAAGATGATGTAGGTGATGAACGTAATGGCCCCGGCCGAAATAAATATGTCGGAAAACAGTAATACCAGAATCAGCAACCGGATCCACAGGGGGTCAGTACCGAAGTAATACGCAATACCGGAAGCTACCCCACCCACAATCCGGCGTTTGGTATCACGCACCAGGCGTTTGGGTTCATCAGTAGCCGCGTGGGTGTAGGTACGCCCTTTGTGCTGGCGGGCTTCTTCCTGCTCTGTGGTATCTTCAGCCGCTTCAAAGTCTGCTATATTTCCCATTTTGGCAACTACCGCTTCCACATCTTCTTGGGTAATTACTTCTTTACTACTACTCAGTTTTGAGAGGAAAATTTCGGCAATACGCCCTTCAATGTCTTCTATAATCTCTTTATTATCTTCATAAGAGGCAAAGTACCGGGAAATAGATTCCAGATAGTTTCTTAATATTTCATAGCCATCTTCTTCAATGTGAAAGATAATGCCACTGATATTGATGCTTATGTTCTTTTTCATGTCTTTTGTTGCTTTGAGTCTTGGGTAATATTGTTGGTTGAGTCTACCAGCTCCTGCCAGGTTTTCCGCAGTCCTTCCAGAAAAGCCCTGCCCTCGTCAGTAAGCTGATAATATTTACGCGGAGGCCCCGAGGTGGATTCTTCCCACCGATAGTCTACCAGTCCGGCCTTTCGCAGGCGGGTGAGCAGTGGGTATAAAGTACCTTCCACCACCATAATTTTGGCAGAAGTTAGCTCCTCCAACATATCCGATGCATATACCTCTCCGCGTGAGATGATATGCAGGATGCAGAATTCCAGAATCCCTTTCCGCATCTGCACCTGTGTGTTTTCTATTTTCATCAGTCTACAATTTATTTTTATGGCCTGATGGAATGAATCTGTAGTAATAATTCTTCATTTGAAAAATTTAGCCAGGTTTCATTTCACGTATCCATTGGGTTTAGTTGATTTCTGCTTCAAATGTATAACTTAGTACTATGTTATACAAGGTATTTGGTTATTTTGTTTCACTTGATGCTATTTTATTTTTCATAATACAGGAAATAATTGCTCTTAAAAAAGTATTTCGCTACTTAAGGCAAAGCAAAAGCCACATAAGAACCACCCGGCTTTAATCCATACCGGACGCCACCCGCTGCAATGGCAATGTATTGCTTACTGTTCACCAAATAGTGGTACAGCATATCCACAGGTGGGCATAAAAGTTTTTGAAAAATCGGGGATGGGTTTGCAAAACGCCCTCCTTTGTGAAAAGGAATGGGTAAGCAATGATATTTCATTTAAATTACAGGAATAATTAAACAAAGTATAGCCTTTTGTTATTCATACTTTAAACTATCCACCGGATTGGCTAAAGCCGCTTTCACCGTTTGCACACTGATGGTGATGATGGCAATCAAGAATACCACCAAGGCTGGGATTACAAAAAACTTCCATCCGATACCGATCCGGAACGCATAGTTTTCCAGCCAGCGGTCAAATACAAAATAAGCCAGAGGTAAGGCTATGAGGGTGGCGATTCCTACCAACCTTATAAATTTGCTGGAAAGCAACAGCACTATATGTGTTACCGTAGCCCCCAGCACTTTCCGGATACCGATTTCTTTGCTTTTCTGAACGGCTATGTAGGAAGACAGTCCCAGCATCCCCAGACAGGCGATGAAAATGGCCAAACTGGCAAAGATGCCGAAGATTTTCCCAAACTGTAAATCCACTTTGTATTGCTGGTTGAAATGTTCGTCTAAAAAGAAATATTTAAAAGGAAACCCCGAAAAGTAGGATTTATAAGCATCCTGGATGAATGCAAGATTTTGGCTGAGATTTTCCGTATCGATTTTTACGGATAAATAGGCCCGGTCTAGACCTTTAAAATTGTGATGTTCTCCATTTTTATCAGTAAATGTTGAACCTTCCAATAAAAAACAGATAGAGGGGTAAGTCTCTTTCAATGAAGACTGGTGGTAATTTTTTACAACCCCAATCACTTCTTTCCCTCTCGTATGATGGGTCAGCCACATTTTCTCATGCAAGGCGGCTTCGGCATTCTCAAACCCTAGTCGTCCAACCAAGGTCTCATTGAGTAGGACGGCATTATTATCCGTGCCATAATCTTTGGAAAAGTTTCTTCCGGCCACTATCGTAAAATCATATACATCCAGAAATTCATGGTCGACACTGATCATTTTCGTACCGGTACCGGTTAGCTGATCTTTATCATCGTCTATACCCCAACCCCCATTTATCCGACGACCAGGAACTGTGGAAGAAGCCGTAACATCTTCTACAAACGCCTGCCTTAAGAGATCGTTCTTGAAAACATCAAAGGCATCTGCTTTCAGCGTATCATCTGTAGGCGATTGAATGACCAGCATCTGTTCTGTATCAAAACCCAGCGGCTTATTTTGCATATAGGTCATCTGCCGGTACATCAGGTAAGTACCTGCAATCAGTATTACTGACATGGTAAACTGGATAACTACTAAACCCGATCGAAGACTGATGCCCCGGGAAGGAGACAGCATCAACTTGCCTCTGAGCGTTTTCAAAGGTTTAAAGGAAGAAAGCACCAAAGCTGGATAAAAGCCGGAAAGCAACGTACTGAAAACAAAAAGCAAACCCAACACCCCAAAGAAGAGGAGCATATTGGGCAGTCCCTCCCACCAGAGATGGAAAGTCAGAGGTTTGCCGGTAAGTTCCCGGAAAAAAGGCAGACTCAGCCATAAGATGAGCAAGGAAACCAGGGCGGCCAGGAGGTTCATGACAAAAGCTTCAGAAAGAAATTGTAGGATCAATTGTCCTCGGCTGGCCCCTGCTACTTTTCGTACTCCTACTTCCCTGGCTCTTTGCACTGCCCTGGCCGTAGTCAGATTTACATAGTTGACCCAGGCAATGATAATCACCAATAGGCCAATGATGAACAAAAAGTAAACGGTTTGTGCATTTCCTGAAGGTCTTATTCCATCAGGAACGTCAGATTGTAAATAAATGTCATCTACCCGTAGAAAGTCAAAATCGAATATCAATTTCTCACCCCAAGGGTTGCTGTCTGCTGATTCAGCCCTTTCATTGGCCAGTTTGATATATTGACTCTTTTTTTGTCTGAACTGCTCCTCCGTGACATGAGGGTGCAACTGTATATAAGTATACACAGCGAAATATGTCCAGTGGTCTTCAAAGAAATAAGGACTTTGCTCAGACAAAGTTCGGTAAGACATTAACATATCCGCTCGAAGATGAGAATTGGAAGGTAAATCCTGAAAAATACCTGTAATCTTATATTGCGTCTTAATTTCTGACCTATTAGGAATTTGAAGCGTTTGTCCGATGATGTCATCAGAAACGGCACCAAAGTATCTTTCTGCAGTAGATTCCGAAAGAATAACGGTATTGGGTTCATGTAAGGCCGAAGTATCTCCGGCCAGCATCCTGATATCAAATAGGATCAGGAAAGCTGCATCGGCAAAGAAAGCATATTCTTCATTAAAACTTGTTTTATTGTTTTCCGCATCAATGTGGGAAATGGTGGTGTATGGAGCACTTCTGGCACAATGATGCAGCCGGGCTACCTGTTTTACCTCTGGCATATTCTCCCGGATCAGGTGTGTGAAGGCCGGCGTCATTTTAGCCATTTTTTTGTCCAGTTTCACACCAGGATCATCAAGCGAGAATTCCCATCTGAACAACTGTTTTTTATGCTGAAGATAATCATCATAACTCAGCTCAAAGCTCACATAAGTGAGGATGATCATAAAGGCAGCTATGCCGATGGACAGCCCAAAGATATTGATGAGGGAAAAACCAAATTGTCTTTTGAAATTCCGGAAAGCAGTGGTGAGGTAGTTGCGGTACATGCCGGTGGTGGTTATATGAAAATGAGGAAGGTTCAATCCTAATGCGAAGGGGCGGAAAAGATCCAGCACATCTCCCAGATAGCAGAGTCTGGCCCTGAACTTCCCCTTTTCCTGCACATTGCGGTGGTACATCTCGTGCAGATCACCCTGCACGATTTCCAAAAATTCATTGGCACAAAACCTTTCCAGCAGGCGGTCGAGCCAAGGGGGAGGGGGTTGGGATGTATTGTTGCTATTCATAATCCCTATTTTTCACTTTTAATTCTCAGGTGCATGGACGTTCCGTCCTGTGCCTAAGCTATGGAATCCAGGACCTCCGTCGCCTTATAACTATGATAACACCCATTAACGGACAGCGTCCTAACATCCATTTTCAGCACAAGACTGGAAGCCCTTCAATTGCAGGAGGTGTTTATCCATATTTCTTTTATCTTATTTCATCGACTTACTAATAAAAAAGTCTACGCAGACCGGGTTTTGCTGGATACCCAGTTTCAGGTATTGTATTTCACCGACCAATTGGGCAGTAAGCTCCAGAGTTCGTTGCGCAAATCACGCGACTTTGCCAATACATGTTTTCCGTAGGCCGTAACGGTAAAATACCGCTTCCGTCGGCCACCCCGCTCAGCCGTAGCCCCGCCTTCCGTAGATTTTACAAATCCTTTTTTCTCCAGGCGGTTCAGGGCGGAATGCAAGGCACCAATGCTGGCTTTCCTTCCGGTACGCTGCTCAATCTCGTCTTTAATAGAAACGCCATATGCTTCTTCCCCCAATACGCCGATAGTAAGCAATACAACTTCTTCAAATTCTCCTAAATAATTCTTTCCCATTAATTAAATTTTATTTCTTTCCTGAAAGTAGATAAAATATTATTACTTTCCTAATCGTAGAGTAAATATTTTTAGTTTACGAATAAGGTGTGTTTACTTTTTTTTATAAAAAAAATGAAAAGTGTGATCAAAGTAAAACCTTAAGGCAAAGCAAAAGCCACATAAGAACCACCCGGCTTTAATCCATACCGAACCCCGCCAGCCGCGATGGCAATGTATTGCCTGCCATTGACCATGTAGGTAATGGGGGTGGCAAACCCTCCGGCGGGCAGTTGGTGTTCCCAGACAATGTCTCCTGTTTTGGAATCAAAGGCCCTTAGTTTTTCATCATACGTTGCCGCAATAAAGAGCAAGCCACCGGCTGTTACTACCGGCCCGCCATGGTTTTCAGTGCCCGTAGCAGGCATACCCTGCGCGGCAAGTTCGGGATATTCGCCCAAAGGCACTTTCCATACATATTCCCCCGTATTCAAGTCAATGGCATTCAAAGTGCCCCAGGGTGGTTTTACGGCAGGGTAACCATCCTGGTCACGGAACTGTGTGTTTCCATTATTTACATAAGGCGGCATATAGGGGAAGCTTGCATTTTCTGTAATGGAGGAAGCAGGATCGGTCAAATGGACACCATCCGAAACGGCTTCTGGTTTGGCCTTTGTATTGAGTAAAAAGTCGATAATGGCATTCCGGTTTTCTGAAGAAAGATGCTGAAAGGAAGGCATGCGCCCCCTGCCCGTTTCCAGAGTGGAACTGATCTGCTCCCTTGTCATACGCTCGCCTACATTGGAGAGGTCGGGAAATGCCTGCTCACCTTCACTTTTATTCCCTTTATTACTCATGCCATGACATACCGTACAATTTGTATTGAAAAGGTATTCTCCCCTTGAGCGTCCGCCAGCATTTTTTTCTCCCGCCTCTCTCATCTGTAACCACCAAAGCATGTTATTGGAGTTTACATAAAATATTCCATCAGGATCAGCAGCAGCCCCTCCCCATTCGGCCCCTCCGCCTATGAATAAGTATAATGAGCCTTCCTGGCTGGGTGGTATGTATTTACTGCCATGCCGGCTGTTCCGAAACCTGTCCAGCACATAAGCCCGGGCTTCCGGGGTACGGTCGGTGAGGTTTTCTTCTGTTATTTCCTGCATGGCAAAAGGTGCCGGTTTGGCAGGAACGGGCTGTGTAGGCCAGGGTTCTTCACCGGGCAAAGCAGGGGAAGTGATCACTGACACTTCTTCCACGGGAAATAAAAGCTCTCCGGTATCCCGGTTAAAAACATATACGTATCCGTCTTTGGTTGCCTGGGCTACAGCATCTACTTTTTTTCCATTGTGCATTACTGTAACCAGGTTGGGCGGGCAGGGTATATCCCGATCCCACATATCATGATGAACGGTCTGGAAGTGCCATTTTCTTTCTCCGGTTTCGGCATCCAGGGCCAACACACAGTTGGCAAAGAGGTTTTTTCCTTTGCGAGGGCCACCGTAAAAATCCACCGAAGGAGAACCTGTTCCGGTAAATACCATGCCTCTTGCTTCATCTACCACCATGCCGGCCCAACTGTTCGCCCCTCCAATTTTTCGGTACGCATCCTCTGACCAGGTTTCGTACCCAAACTCGCCCGGCAGCGGAATGGTATGGAACACCCAGGCCAGCTCCCCGGTACGCACATTGAATGCCCGGATATAGCCAGGAAGGGCACTTCCTCCTTCAGAAACCGTAGAGCCCAATATCAGCAAGTCTTTATAAATTACACCTGGGGAAGTAGCCCTGATGGCATAATCATCTACGGCATACCCTAACGTTTTTTCATCGCCCAGGCCTGTGTGTAAATCTACCTTTCCATCTTCCCCAAAACTGCTGATTTGCTTACCTGTGATCGCATCTATGGCATACAAAAACTCTCCGGCTGTAAACAAGATTCTTTTGTTTTCTCCATCGCTCCAGTAAGTTACGCCCCTTGTCGCATGATACCTCGGTTGAATGTTCGGGTCGGCAAAAGGGTCAAACTTCCAGAACTCTTCTCCGGTAGCAGCATGTATGGCAAATATCTTTAGCTTTGGTGTAGTGCCATACATAACCGTATCTACTACAATAGGCTGGCACTCCAAAAGAGAACCTCTTTCTTCCGGATTGTTGTTTTCACCGGTATCATACGACCAGGCTACTTGCAGTTCCTTTACATTTTCCTTGTTAATTTGGGTAAGGGGAGAATACCGGCTCCCGCCTGGATTGCCTCCGTAATTTCTCCAATCTTCATTTTGGGTTTCATGATATTCGCTTCCAACATCATTACAACCACTTAGTACCAACAAACCTGTAGCCAGGCTCAATAATATTTTCTTCATCAATATTTATGATTTCTTTACCAATTATGAATAGAACCATCCGGGCTTTTCAAATAAGGGTGTGGAAACTCAGTATTTTCTGTAATTTCCATGATAAAGTCCGCTTTTTCAGGATCAAATTGTACGCCTAATCCGGGGGCGGGGTTCAGGTACAGCTTGCCATTCTGAAAGTTGATATAATCATCGTTGAAATAATCCGGTTTTTCAACGACGCCTCCAGCCAGCTCCATCATACAACGGGCAGGACTGCTGGAACCCAACACATGCACAAGTGCGGCAGTGGACAAAGGCCCGGTAAAATGCGGGATCATGCCTACATAATGGGTTTCACACAATGCTGCTATTTTTTTAAACTCAACGATGCCCCCTGTGTTGGGAAGCGTAACCCTGGAATAGTCAATCAGTTCATTTTCAATGAGTTCGTTGATGTCCCAGCGGTCGCCGAACTGCTCACCCACAGCGATGGGCGCTTTTGTCATCTGCCTGATTCTTTCATATACCTCTGGGTTTTCTGAACGGATGATATCTTCCACAAAATAAGGCTCCAGTTCTTCCAGGGCATCACAAATTTTGATGGCCTCGGGTGTGTCAAAACGGGTATGTAAATCAACAGCCCAATTGCCGTTGCCTCCCACAGCCTCGTCAATTTTTTGACAATAGGCGATGGTTTTGGTGGCATTTTCATAAAAATCAAAAGGTTCGTCCCCATTGCCTCCGGTAGGCCCGATGCGGTACGCCCGGAAGCCTGCTTCAATACAATCTTTGGCTCTTCCTTCAGGCGTAGTGGCATTAGAAGGGCGGAAACCTGTGGCATAACATTCCACATAATTGCGGGTGGCACCGCCCAGCAAATCATAAACGGGTACGTCCAGGGCTTTTCCTTTGATATCCCACAAGGCCATCTCGATAGCGCCCAGTGCGTGCAATTTCTCACGACCCGGAGGATAAAACATGCCCCGGTACAAATACTGCCAAAGGTGCTCAATCCGGAATGGATCTTCGCCAATCAGCATTTTTGCGCATTGCTCAACCATATCTTTAGACCCTCCTTCTCCTATACCGATGACCCCGCTGTCTGTTTCTACCTCCACGATGCCCCGTGCCTGGTTGAACAAGGGTTTGTTGTAGCCCGGTGCAGCGTAGTAGCGAATTTTGGCGATTTTCATATCAGAGGCTGGCTCAGCTTTTATCAGTGGTATTCCTGAAAAAGCGGCAGCCGTACTCAAAAGGGAGGTTTTTAGAAATTTTCTTCTTTGCATGTTGTGGTAGTTTTAAAATTGAAAAAGCAGTTTCTTTTTATTCAGGGAGTTTTTGGTTGAGCCTATACTCGATTTGTGCCTCATGTAAATTCTCAGGGAAGAGCTTTTCCGGAGAAATGGATTCTACCCATTTGCCCTTTTCACTGGTATCAGAGGCAGGCGTGCCTACTACGCCTACCAAATTCATCATATCTGGCCCGTAGCCTTCTTTCCAGCTTTGGGGCGATAATGCCCGGATGTTCCAAAAAGTTTCCCAGGCAGCGGAATGCCGCCCCAGGTTACGCCCTCCGCCCGATTGCCACATGCGTTGCCCTTCACCCAAATGAATGTTGGTAAACAAATTGGCATAAGGTGCCCGCTTATGGTGGTCAAAACAAAGGTCAACCCCTGCCCCATCGGAAATGACATTGCCTGCACAATGGCTTACTGAAATATCATGGATAAATTTGGTTCGAAACAGAAAGTTGGTAAACAGGTTGTCGTCATCACTGATATAAATTCCATGATGCCCGGTAGATTGTCGCTGTGGTTCTTTTTCCCGTTCCGATTCAAAGATTACTCCGGTAACCGTACAAAAACGTCCATCAAGAAAAATCCCGCTATCTGCGTTTTTAATCCTTATATTTTTCACCCAGCAGTTGGCCACATCTTTCATGGCAATAGCATTGTGCCCCAACTCGGTAAAATGCCCTTCATACGGTGGTTTTGGAAACAGAAAGGTCAGATTTTCAATTCCTGATTCCTGAACGGTTGGTGCATAAACGCGAACTTCTGGCTGCCAACCCAAATTGGTTTGAATCCGGAGTGGCCGGTCCAGGGTAATCGTATTCTTATTTATGCTTGTAATACGCACTACCTGCGATGCAGTTGCAAGGCGTGTATAGCGATCGGTTTCGGCAGGGTCGCCGGCGTACAGGAAGTTGAGCAAGGAGTGTTCTTCCGTATCTTTCAGGTGAATTTCAATGAGTTGCCCTTCTTTTAGTTTACTGGCATCTTTTACTTCAATTTCCTGTTCGCCCCTGTTGGCTACATCTGAAACTTTGGTAAGAATTTGCTGGCCAAAACCACCTTCCAAACGGATGTACCCCCCAGACCAGGCATAATTAGACGTGGGCCTTCCCGAAGTGGTTGCACCCCAGTTGGGGTCAATATCACTCAAGAACCAGGGGAAGTAAAGAATGGTTTTATCACGGTTATCGCCCCGAAGCACTACGTTAGATCGGTCAATCACCAGCCGGTCTGTGATTTTATACGTACCCTCCGGCACCAAAACCGCTCCGTTGGAAACTGATTGTATCGCTTTCTGAAAAGCTTCGGTATCGTTGGTGAGGCCATCACCCACAGCGCCAAAATCTTTCACATTGGCTTTTACGGGAAGGGAAGGGATTTGCTTTTCCCCGCTGTGGTAACCGGCATAAGAAAAATCGGGCAGGCGGGAGGTGGGCTTCCATTTTTCACCCTGTTTCCCCCATAATTCAGAGTATTGTTGCCCAAAAAGTGAGGTAATGAAAAAACTACAAAAAAGGTAAGTAAATAGTGTTTGCTTCATGGGAGCTAAGCTACTATTTTTTTTGCAATTCTTTTTCCAGGCTTTTTAAATCCCGGATAAATGCCGCGCAAGCCTCTGCGGGTTCTTCGGTTTTCATGAAGTTTTCCCCAATCAGGAAGCCCCGGTAGCCATACGTTTTCAAATCCTGAATGGTAGCCGGATTGCTGATGCCACTCTCTGAGATTTTCACAAAACCATCCGGAATGAGGGAAGCCAGTTGTTTGGAGGTTTCCACACTTACTTCAAATGTCTTGAGGTTGCGGTTGTTTACGCCTACCACGTTGATGTAGGGCGCAATTTTATCATCCAATGCCGATTGTTGTAACTCTTCCCGGTTGTGTACTTCCAGCAACACTTCCATGCCTAAAGCGTGTGCCAGTTTGGCCAGATTTTGTGTTGTTTCGGGAGATAAAATAGCCGCAATGAGCAATATCACATCAGCGCCCATGGCTTTGGCCTCTACAATTTGGTACTCATCAATCATAAAATCTTTGCGCAAAATGGGGCAAATATTTTGCTGGCGGGCCCTCCGCAGGTTTTCACTGCTTCCCCCGAAGAATTCTTCATCGGTAAGCACGGAAAGGGCCGCTGCCCCTGCTGTTACATAACCCGTGGTGGTTTCCATAACACCGGCATTTTGATTGATGATGCCCTTGGAGGGAGATTTCCTCTTAAACTCAGCAATGATGCCCGATGAGCCTGCCTGTGTGAGATGGTGGGTAAGCGAAAAACAATCACGCCGGAACCCATCCCCCTTTTCCAGTTGGGCAATGGGTGCCGTACTTTTTCTTTCCGCTACTTCCAGTTTTTTGAGGGCTACTATTTTATCTAAAATGTTCATGTTTTCTCTGAAAATTCTTTACTGTGCAAACTTACATTGAAAATTGTGGGTTCATACAAATATCCAAAAAGTAAAGGTAAGCCCCAATCTTATCAGGCTCACCCTTTTTTATTTTAATACTTTACATTGCAGATTAATTTTGCTTAATCACTTTTATCATTTCCACATAATCACGCCAATTAACTTTGAGGATATACGTGCCTGCGGCAATATTTGCCTCCTCTAAGCTGAATGTCGCTTCACCTGCGGTTGTTTTTACGTTTTTCAAAAACATGGTTCTTCCATAAAGATCTACCAACTGGAGGTCAATACTTTCACTTGAACTACCGGGCATTTGAATTTTAATATCTTTAGTGAAGGGATTGGGATATACTTCAACCAAATCATCATATTGTAATAAAAATTCTTTTTCATGCGCATTAAACACTTTGGTATTTGTATTGGATGTACGCAAACTTTGGGCTTGCCCAGCCACAATGGAAAAGGCAATAGTCCTGTTTAATGCTTCAATCTTATTTTTTTTATTTACTGAAGATTGGGCTGACAAACTATACCACCCTTCCTTTAACTTTTTCATTGGCCAGGGGTTTATTACCACGCCCCGGTCCCCAAACACACTGATGGGCTGTATCTCTCCCTCGTACTGTACATGATGATAACCTTCACCTGATAATTCAAACCTTGTCTGAAGTACATTTCCATTGGTGGCAACTTCTGCCCTGATGCCAAGGTTTACGCCCACTTCCGACAAATCAACCGTACCTTGATCGTTTAATTGGAATAAGTCTTCCTGGGTGGCCGTGTTGACCAGCACAAGGCTAATAGGTTCTTCTTGCTCTACAATTGAAAAATTAATGCGTAAACCCTGGCCTTTTCCGCCATCCAGATAAGCATTGTAATAGGGAACGGCATTGATGGAATAGTTATCCGCCTCGAAATATTCACCCTGATAATTTCCATTCTCATCCCCATACAAAGCATAAGGAGCTATATTTTCAGTCCGTTTTACATAACGATTTCCTCTCAAAGCCATAAACACGCTTCCTATAATGGACGAATTGGTATTGGACCGGATGCTCAGGCGGGCAATAGGCAATTCATGCGCATAAATTTCCATGCCATCAGTCAGTTCCATAATGTCTTTATTGGTATTGGCATTTACTAAAGTGAAGCTTACTACCGCTTCTGGTTGTGTGGATGATTTAACTTTAATCGTTTGGGTGGCTGAATTAGAGCAGCTAGCCGTATCCGTATAGGTATAAGTAATTTCATAGGCCCCGGAACCTACTGCAGAAGGATTAAACATACCGTTGCTTACACCTTCTCCACTAAACACACCCCCGGCAGGGTAGCCCCCGTCCAAAACAAATGCATCAGCAGTGTCTGACACGGCCATGAAAGGATCCAAATAAACTTCAGGGTGCACTTTTACAGTTTGGAAGAAAGTTTTTGAACAACCTCCCTGGCTAATGGTAAGTGAGATGGTGAAACCGTCATTATTGGCAATACTATCATAAACATGACTTACACTCCCCACCACAGAGCTGGTATCTCCATCCCCGAAATTCCACAAATAGGTTGCACCTGGATATACATTGGTAGAGTTATCAGTAAATGCAACATTATCACCAAAACATACAGAGGCAGAAGCAGAAAAAGTGGGTTCCGGCTCGTTGCAGGGAGAGGCATTCGGATCATATTGCCATAATCCTGTATTGATGAAATGCTTAGCGGAAAAAAACAGCGTTCCATTGATATTGGTAAGGGAACTGGGGCCACTGCTATTATTGCCAGGATAAATATCTTTTACCATCACGGTGCCCACTTCGGTGCCGTCACTCTTCCACAATTCTTTTCCGTGAGTATTTTCAATAGGGGCAAATACTAAAGTGCCATTGAGGTTTACAAGCTCATTGGTATATTCTGATAAGCTGTTTCCGGGCCTAATATCTTTGACAATCGCCGTCCCTGCTTCCGTGCCATCGCTCTTCCACAGTTCTTCCCCATGCACACCATCTTCGGCCACAAAGAATAAGGTACCATTTACAACAGTAAGTGCATTAGGCCCGCTACTGTTTCCATATGAGGGCAGCCTTTCACCGGGGTATATATCTTTCACCATTACGGTGCCAGCTTCCGTACCATCACTCTTCCACAGCTCTTCCCCATGGATGCCGTCATTTGCAGAGAAATACAGAATTCCATTTATACTAGCCAGGGGCAGAGCGAGAACACTGCTGCTGCTACCGGGATTTATATCTTTTACGAACCGTGTTCCTGCCTTAGTGCCATCGCTCTTCCATAATTCATTTCCGCGGATAAAATCGTTGCCATAAAAAAACAAAATATCGTCGGCCACATAAAGGTTGGAAAGCCTACTTCCTCCATTTGGTTTAATATCCCTCAACAGTTTGGTACCGGCTTCGGTGCCATCGCTCTTCCACAAGTTTCCCTGTGCACTAAAATAAATAAAGCCTTTAAAATTTACGAGATATGATGGGGAACTGCCGGCTTCCCCCTTATTGATATCTTTCACTATCACGGTACCTGCTTCGGTGCCATCGCTTTTCCATAATTCTTTTCCGTGGTTACCATTCCCATCACTGGCAGAAAAAAACAACTTATCCTGATAAACAACAAAATCAGATGGGTTGCTACTCAAAGGGTCGGAAACAGGATATTTACTGACAGTATAAATATCTTTCACCATCACGGTACCTGCTTCGGTGCCATCGCTTTTCCATAATTCTTTTCCGTGTGTGCCATCATTATAAGAAAAAAACAGGGTACCATTCACATTGGTTAATTCATCAGGCCCCTCAATGAGCCTGCTGCGCCCTAAGTCTTTTACCATTACAGTACCTGCTTCGGTGCCATCGCTCTTCCATAACTCAATGCCATGCGGTGGCCCTTCATTAACAATAAAGAAAGCAGTTCCATTTACATCTACTATTTCCTTTGGATAAACATCTTTCACAAAGGAAACCTGGGAATAAGATTTGTCTATGGCCAGGGTAAGGAACAATAAAAAAGCAATTACTTTTAAAAGTTCACACATGATTCGGTGAGTTAATGAATAAAAAAACAATGAAAGTAAAGGTGGCTTTCAGGAAGAGTAAATTGTAGATTCTTGCTAGAAATTAGCTATACCTGTAAAGGTATCATTAAAAAGTGGTGACACAAAACTGAAATAGATTTTCAAAATTTCTAAACCATGACAGTGTAAAGTTACAGCTAAACACAGTGCATAAACAAAAGAATTTTTCCCGAAAAACTACAGAAAAAAATAAAGGCAGGCCCGGATGCTACCAGGCCTACCTTTAATAAAAACTCAAAAGAGGTATTACTCTTTACGATATGGATTAATCTACCTTAATGACTTTTATCATTTCAACATTTCCTTCCCACTGAACTTTTAGCAGATAAGTACCCACCGAAAGGTTTTCATCTAAATCAATTTCCATTTCCCCTGCCATGGCCTTTACTTTTCTGGTGAAAAGCGTTTTTCCGGCAAGATCGGTGAGGTGTACCTCAATGTTTTCAGCTTTTGTATCAGTTACTTCAATTTTAAAAGACCGGGTAAAAGGATTGGGGTACACTGTTAGTTGTTGTGAAGACTGTGATAATATTTCACCTTCAACCTCAAAAGCAGTTTTACCATTTTCCACACTTGCCACTCGAGCATTGAAGCCCTGGTTATCCGCAATCGTAAAGTTAATGCTTAATTCCATACCTTCTACTGCTATTTCAACTTCGTCTACAATATATGGAATGGCACTGACAGTGTAACTCCCCACCTCGAAGTTTTTGCCTCCATAATTCCCACCATTATCACCAAATAAAGCATACGGAGCTACTCCTTCTTTTCGGGTAGCTTGTATTGGGCCGCTCAACGAAAGCACTACATTACTTACGGTAGATGGATAGGTTTCTGCCCGAATATTCAAAGGGGCATTTGGCAGGTTACTCCAATTTAGCTGCATGTTTTCTGTCAATTCTACTATGTCAGTATCAGTATTCGCATTCACCAGTACCAGGCGTTCTATATGATGCGTCATCCCCAGCACCACAGGCTGTACTTCTATCCACTGACTGGCAGTACTGCTGCAACCGGAGGCAGCATCCACATAAGTATATTGAATTTCATAATTACCAGCCTCCACGACTGAGGGGTCAAACATGCCATTGCGCACACCTTCACCGCTGTAGATACCTCCGGCAGGTGCCCCACCCCCCAAAGCAAAGGCAGGGTCATTCCCCACAACCGAAGAGAAAGGAGCCAAGGTAACTATTGGTGCATCGGGGCTTTTGATGGAAACTGAAAGTGTTTTTTCGCAACCCTCCCCGTCGGTAACGGTTACCGTATAATCACCAGCGGATAAATTACCGGCAGTAGCCGTAACAGCTCCGTTACTCCAACTGTAAGTAACGTTTCCGGTATTTCCGGAAACAGCCACCGTAGCGGCCCCATCTTGTGCCCCGCAACTGCTTACGTCTTGTATATTGGAGAAAGAAGCGGTAAAACCTGCACAATTGTTCACTTCATCAACAATTTCAAAATGAAGAGCCAGGCTTGTGCCTTTGTCACCATTGAGTCTTTTTTCACTGTAAGGTGTGGCTGTGATGGTGTAGGCCCCCACACCAAACTCATTGCCACCGTATTTTCCGTCCTTATCCCAATACACGGCATAAGGGGCTTTGTTATCTGTCCTTGTTTTTTTCAAAGGGCCACTCAATGACAAATACACACTGCCCACCGTGGCAGGCTGGGTATTGGCCCGGATGTTTAGGGGGCCATTGGGCAAATCATGGATATAAATCCGCATGCCTTCAGTCAGCGGCATGATGTCTTGTTCTGTTCTGGCATTTATCAGTGTATAGCTCACCACAGCATTTCCCTGATTGGCGGGTGCTACCGTGATTGTTTGTGTAGCTGTGCCCATGCATTGCGTAGCCGGATCGGTATAAGCATACGATACTTCATAACTGCCACTTCCCACGGCTGAGGGGTCAAACATGCCATTGCGCACGCCCTCACCACTGTAAATACCTCCGGCAGGAGCGCCTCCGCTAAGTACAAAAGGCGCGTCTGTTGCATTTACCAGAGCAAAGGAAGATAAAGAAACCTCAGGAGAGGCAGGCCCGCCTATGTACACATTCAGCGTTTCGGAACAACCCCGTGCATCCGATATGGACACCGAATAACTTCCCATAGCCAGGCCAGTGGCCGTAGCCGTAGTGGCTCCGTTGCTCCACTGATAAGCAACAGTGCCCTCATGCCCGCTTACGGCTACTGTAGCCGATCCATCTGCTGCCCTACAGCTACTTACATCGGTAATCTGGGTTATGGAAGCCGAGAAGCCTGCGCAATCGCTTACCTCATCTACAATTTCAAAAGTCAGGGCCAGGCTTGTACCTTCTTCCCCCTTTAGGCCTGACTTACTGTAAGGAGTAGCAGAGATAGTATACGTACCCACGCCAAACTCTTTGCCTCCGTAGTTGCCATCATTGTCCCAATACACGGCATAAGGAAAGTTTCTATCCGTCCTGTCCTTTTTCAAAGGTCCGTTCATTGAAAAGTACACACTGCCCACTGTGGCTTGCTGGGTATTGGCCCGGATGTTTAAGGATTCCCTGGGCAAATCATGGATGTAAACCTGCATACCATCCGTCAGCGTCATGATGTCGGTATCTGTTTTGGCATTTACTAAGGTAAAGCTTACTACAGCCTGTTGCTGATTGGCAGGCAGCACCGTAATTTCCTGCCGGGCTGTATCGCTACAACTTGTTACAGGGTCCGCATACGCGTAACTGATTTCATACTTCCCAGGCCCAACACCGGCAGGGTCAAACTGGCCGTTGCTGACTCCGGGGCCGCTGTATTCCCCACCTGCCGGAGAACCACCCGTGAGGGCAAAAGGTGCATCTGTTACACTCACATCATCAAAAGGTGATAGCATAACTTTAGGCATGTGAGCTACTGTTATTTTTTTGCTAAAAGTAACTGAGTTTTCCTCCTGCACAATTCTAAGAGTAACTGTATATTCGCCCGGTTTAGCGTAGGTATGGGTTACATTGCCAGCAATAGTACTTATATTTCCATCTCCAAAATCCCAGTAATAAGTGGCTTTTTCATTGACATTGGAAGAGTTATCTGTAAAATCAATTTTCCCGTTAATGCAAGCATGATTAGCAGTAAAATTAGACACCAGATATGTATTGGCAAGTTCATACTTCCATAGTTCTGCACCATGTATACCATCATTGGCCTGAAAATAAAGTGTACTTCCAATGTTGGCAAAGTTAGAGGGATTGCTACTTCCGGATCCAGAATTGATATCTGCTGCTAAATAGGTACCTTCGGCTGTGCCATCTGTACGCCAGAGTTCTTTTCCTTCGTTTCCTGACGAAGCTACAAAGAACAATATATTTCCAACGCTGTATAAATTGGTAATAGTTGTAGCTATTACTTTATTCATTACTTCATCTGCTGGTAAGGTACCCTCAGTTGTTCCATCACTCTTCCATAATGTCTTGTTATTTAGTTGAGTAGTAAAAAAGTATAAGGTTCCATCAACATTTATTAAATCTTCTGGTCCCCTACCGACACTACCAGGATAGATATCCTTTACTAGCACAGTACCTTCATCAGTACCGTCACTCTTCCATAATTCATTTCCATGTATCCCATCATCACCTCTGAAAAATAAAGT
Organism: Cyclobacteriaceae bacterium; assembly: GCA_965230065.1. Taxonomy (GTDB): domain Bacteria; phylum Bacteroidota; class Bacteroidia; order Cytophagales; family Cyclobacteriaceae. The sequence continues at coordinate 7,473,801 of OZ245942.1, forward strand.
TTCATTGACATTTGTAATATAATAAGGATTATAAGCTCCTTGTGGCGTCATGTCTGTTACCCTAACTGTTCCTTCTCTTGTGCCATCACTCTTCCATATTTCAGAGTTATTGATACCATCATTTGCACCAAAAAATAAGGTGCCGTTTAAATTTATAAAATCATAAGGGTAACTACTGTTCACCCCTGGAAAAACATCCTTAACTAACATTGTTCCTTCTGCAGTACCATCACTCTTCCATAGTTCTGCACCATGAATAGCATCTCTAGCTCTAAAAAATAAAGTTCCATTAACATCAGTTAGCTTGAATGGACTTCCGCTTGTAATACCAGGCCAAATATCTTTTACTAATACAGTGCCTTCTGCCGTACCATCACTCTTCCATAGTTCTCTACCATGTAAATCATCTATAAGAGTAAAAAACATTGCTCCATTAGAGACGGTTATCGAAGTTGGATAAGTATTCTTTCCTTCATCAAAAACCTTTACGAATTCCGTTCCTTCACTCGTACCATCACTCTTCCATAGTTCCCTGACATTATTAGAACTATATACTGTAAAATATAATATTCCGTTAAAATTTATTAATTGAAAAGGTGAACTACTACTATTACCTAGTTGAATATCCTTCACCAAAGAAGCCTGCGAATAAGCACTGCCCACAAACAGGCATAGCATACCCAGAATATGCATCAGTTTTGTAAAATTTCTCATAAGTTAGTCTTTGTTAAATGTTTGGTCTCTTCTGTTTGATTGAATTGTTTCTACACTGCCTGCCCGGCAGCTATACGGTTTGGGCATAGGTTTCCCACTGAGGGCTCCCGACCCTGATGGTAGTTTTTATGAAATGTGTGGCTGATGGGTTATGTCTCAGTGCCTGTGGATAGGGACTGTTTTACCCAGGAGGGACAAGGAAGGTTTTTTGTCAGGAAAATGGAAATTGTGTGCAGTGTGGTTGCCGGGGAAAGCCGGGCAACCATGGGCATGCTTGTATTTACCATACCCCGGGCTGAAAGGAAAGGTTGTATGCGTCATTATACAGTTAATTGGTGTATTTCCATAGAGGAATCACAAAATTCTTACATGGTTACTCTTAAATTTTTATAAATTTTAATTTAATATTTTAAATTAATAAGAGATAAATTATTAATAAAGTGCAATTATTTATTTTAAAATTCAATTTCTCAAAAATATACAAAAAAACATAAGAAAAAAACTTACACATGTTTTTTTCAATAAATTTTAATAAGTAATTATCAAAAATTCTTAAGTATAAAATTTACTCTGTTGGCATTACCGAGTACTGGTATTAGGGAAATAAAAGCAGTAATATCATCCTTGCTCAAAAATTTGATATATTTCAGGAGAACAACAAGGAACAACAAGCTATTCAACCCATGAAAAAGAAAATTCATGTAACCACTGAAATAGGCAAACTAAAACGCCTGCTCATTCACCGGCCCGATGCCGGCATTGGCAAGATTGTGCCCCGCATGAAAGAGCAGTTGCTGTACGACGATATTGTGTACCTGGAACAAATGCAGGAAGAATATGATGCGTATTTTAAAGTACTGCTCTGCTTTCTGGACTCGGATAAAATCAAAGGGAAAGGCAATGATCCGGCTTACCGCAACGCCTGGAAAAACCACACGGTTTACTCAGAAAATGTAATTGATTTTGAGCAAATCCTCACCAAAGCTTTGCAAAAAGAAAAGGTAAAAACCCTGCTCGTGCCCTCCGTTTGTGCCATTGAGCGGTGCGGCCTGGAAGTGCAGGAAACCCTGCTGGCTACCCAACCCGAGGAACTGGCGCATATCCTGATTACCGGTATCCTGAGCGGGGAAGACGGCAGGGAAAATTATGTATTTGCCCCTATTCCCAACCTTATTTTTACCCGCGACATTGGCATCACTATCCATGACCATTTGCTGCTGAACAAACCTTTTGAAAAGGCCCGGGAGCGGGAATCGTTGCTGTTCCGGTACATCGCCCATTTTGAGCTGTTGGGAAATGATGAACACAACCTGCCCCAACGGGTGATTGAACTGAAAGAACGCGACCTTTTCTTTGCGGCCAGTGAAGAGAAAAAAGGTTTGAAATCGGTAAGCATTGAGGGGGGCGATGTGATGATGATAAGCCCCGGCCACCTACTCGTTGGGCTGAGCGAACGCACTTCGGTAACGGCCATTGACAAGCTGACCGAAACGCTGTTTGACCGCGACCTGGTGCAGAAAGTTTCGGTGGTGCGCATCCCGCAAAAGCGCACGTACATGCACATTGATACGGTTTTTACGCAAATCAAAAGAGATACCTGGATATTATTTTCTCCTTTTTCACAACAGGAAATTGAAGGGCGCATCAAAAATTTTGACTTTGCCGGCAACCTTTCGGAAAAACACAGTGAACCCGTACACCGGGTAGAAATCACACAGTTTCACCGGTTGCCCAAAGCCGGGGGAACATATGAAGTAACCGTCAAAAAACTGCCTTACCTGAACAACCTGATGCAACAAATCAGTCAGGAAGATTTTGGGTCAGAAAAATGCGATATTATGCTCTGTGCCGGGGGTGTGTTCCCTTACAACGAACGGGAGCAATGGACCGATGCCTGCAACTTCCTGGCCATCCGGGAAGGGGTGGTGATTGGCTATGACCGCAATATCAAAACTGAAAAAGAATTCAGAAAAAGAGGGTTTCAGGTCATTAAATCGGGCGACCTCATTGCCGCCGTGGAAAGTGGGCAGGATGTGGATGAAGTAGTGCAGGGTGATACGCTGATTTTACTGCCTTCTTCTGAGCTTTCCCGCGCCCGGGGCGGTACGCATTGTATGAGTTTGCCTTTATTGCGGGAAGAGATTTCGATTTAATCAAGTTTAACAAATCCCCTCCCCTCTTCCGTATACCCTTAGTAAGGGAAGTATTTACTGTTTTTTCCCGATAAGTATATTGCTATTTTTTTATTTTAACCTACCACTGTGATGAGATTTTTTTTAAGCTTAACTTGTATAATATTTACCGTTTTAATATCCTGCAATTCTCCTAAATCTGATGATAATGAACAATCAGCCGGAGCCGATACAACCTCCGGCAACGCCACCCCTGCTGAGCAAACCGCTTCCACAGATACAAGCGAGTGGCAAACATACACCAACAATGAACATAATTTCAGCCTGCAACATCCTTCGGGTTGGCGCGTAGTTGAAAATAACGTGGGAGGCAATTTTCCTATCATCAATGTGTACAGCACGGCAGCGGAAGATAAAATAGATTTACCCGTGGATGTGCATGCCGATGCAGCCGTTACCCACGTAAGTTTCTTTCCCAAGGGGTTTGGTACAGAAATGCCCTCCGGCGACACCCAAAAACTGGCAGCAGCAAATACCGATGTTCCGGGCAACGTTGCCTTAGATGCCCAGGAAACCACCCTTTTTTCATTAGAAAACGGTTCGGTTTGGGGATATTTCCTTGTACCGGATGCACCCCCTGCCGGATGGAATAATGGTTTTTTCTTTGCCCAGATTGCGGTGGATAACTTTGAGGCAAAATGTTTTGATAAAGAAAGCGGGGAAGAAATAAATATGCAAAACTGCGACCCGCTCATGGGCGACCGGTTTGAAAGGTACGGTACCCTGAACAAGCAGGCACAAACCCAAGTGCAACATATCCTGGAAAGCATCAAATTTACTGAAGAACAGAAAAGCAGCGCACAAAATGAAGCTGTTTCGGACTTAATTCAGGTAGAAAAGCCACTGCCCAATGAAGACATACAATCGCCCCTGACGGTGAAGGGGAAAGCCCGGGGGATGTGGTATTTTGAAGGGGATTTTCAGGTATTGTTAAAAGATAAAGATGATAACGTACTGGCACGCACCCCCGCCACGGCCCAGAGCCCCTGGATGACCGAAGACTTCGTGCCTTTTGCAGCAAGCCTGGAGTTTGACGCGCCTGACGATGAACGGGGCGAACTGGTGTTGCAACGAGCCAACCCTTCTGGAAAACCAGAGAATGAGCAAGCCTATTCCATTCCGGTGCTTTTCCCTCCCGCGCAGTAAGACGATATTGCAATTATCGTCTTACTGTTTTGATTTTATGAAATAATATTTAGATATTTGTCTAAATACCTAATTAAAGTGAACAACATTTTCAAAGCCCTTAATGACAAAACCCGGCGGGAGATTTTAATGCTGCTGCGGGAAAAAGACCTGACGGCAGGGGAAATTGCCGAGCAGTTTGATATTTCCAAACCCAGCATTTCGCATCACCTGGATATGCTGAAAAGGGCCGATTTGGTTTCTGCCGAAAAGAAAGGGCAGTTTATCTATTATTCTATCAATACCAGCATTGTTGAAGATATTTTACAATGGGTGCTCACGCTAAAAAATAACCATCATGAAGACGAACATTAAAAAAGAATTGCTCATCATCGCCATTGTTCTTTTACCGTTTATTTACCTGGCTTTTTTATGGAATACTTTGCCCGAAAAGGTGCCTGTACACTGGAACATACAGGGTGAAATAGACCGGTGGGGCAGCAAAGCCGAACTTCTCCTTATTCCTATTCTTTTACCCTTGCTTATCTACATCATCATGCTGGTTGTTCCGCTCATTGACCCTAAAAAACGAATAGCACAAATGGGCGGTAAGTACTACCAGCTAAAATTTGTGCTGGTGTTATTCATGTCGGGGCTGGCTATTTTGCTGCTTTACCTGGTAAAAAACCAAAGCCTGATGAGTCCCCAAATACTTTTCATATTTATCGGGTTGTTATACGCTGTTTTAGGCAATTACCTGCAATCGGTAAAGCCCAATTACTTCATCGGTATCCGCACGCCCTGGACGCTCGAGAGCGAAACGGTATGGAAGAAAACCCATAAACTGGGCGGGAAATTGTTTTTAGCAGGAGGCATAGGCATCGTAGTTTTATGCATCATTATCAGTAACCATGCTGAGTTGGTTTTTGGCATCTTCATTACGATAACCGCAATCATCTCCCTTATTCCGGTTTTGTATTCATATTTTTCCTATAAAAAGCTGGAAAAAAGCGTACAAAACGGATAAAAAAAGAAGGCAACTGAATTACAGCTGCCTTCCCGGTAGTATACGTAAAAATTTATTATTCCCACCAAACGGGTGCCGTAACAAACCTGGAAACATCAATATTCTGGCGTTGTACGGCTTGCTGGTAATTTTCAGCATTCAGGTTCCTTTCTTCCGTTGGGTATTCAAACCGACTGGGGTATGAGCTATAAAACGCATCCGGGCCCGGTGTAATTACTGAAGGGAATCCTGTTCTCTTAAACTCTATAAACCCCTGATAGTCTGTATTTTGCAAAGCAATCCACTTTTGGGTAATAATAGTTTCAAGATTGCCATCATACGCCACTCCGGCTTGGGTTAAATAACCGGCCGGCATTTCCACTCCCCAATATGCAAAGGAAGCTTCGATGGCATTTTCATAATAGCCCCGGGCATCACCGCCTATCCACGAACGCTGGGCAGCTTCGGCCAGAATAAATTGCACTTCATCGTATTTTAGCAATAAACCCTGCACATCGTTGGGAGCGAAATAGAATTTATCAGCATACTTTGAAAGGAAAGCGTCTCCTCCTTTGTAGGTATAAGCAACCCCATCAACCACACCATTCAACATTCCGGCCCACTCAGGCAAACCACTCTCTACAGAGTTAGAGGTAGGACTATACCAGTCTTGCAAGCGGGGATCGTTGAAGTTTTTCAATACTGTTTCAATACTTTCACTCATGCGGTATTCATTGAAAGAACCGGAACGATAACCACCTGCTTCGGTTACCGGCTTCACGTTGGGCAATGAACTCAGGTAAGTCAAAGCAACATTGTCATCGTTACTGTCTATTACGGGATATTGAGCAGGGTTTCCCACAATTTCTTTAATCACAGATTCAGCGAGAGCCGCATTTTTGTTAGACAAACGCAGCGCTACCCTGAGGCGCAGAGAATTGGCAAACTTTCTCCATTTCATGGTTTCGCCATTGAATAAAATATCGCCCTTTATACCCGGCAAATTGTTAGCGCTTAATAAAGTATTAGCTTCTTCCAATGAGGCCAAAATCCCGGTATAAATATCCTCTTGCGCGTCATATGCAGGGGCATAATTTTCATCAGTTTTTCCCTGTATTGCTTGCGAATAGGGTACATCTCCCCACATATCAGTAAGGATTTGGAACATCCAGGCTTCCATGATCAGGCCGGCAGCCTGGTACACAGGGTTTTCCAGGTTTGTAGCAATTTCCTGCAACTGACGGGCATCCTTGACAGAACGGTACAAGCGGTTCCATGCGCCTGACTGGCTCCCCCATTCAAACTGGTCAAATGAGGTAAATACAATGCGTGCTGCATATTGAGCCATCAGGTTTCCTTCACTCCAGGCAGCATTCACCATTTCATTGATAGGCTCCCGAATTACCCCGGTAAGGAGCAACTCAGGATTATTATCAACATCGGCGGCAACATCCGGATCAATGTTATCAATATCGTCTTCAAAATTATCGCAGGCAGATACTATGAAAAGCATAAGCAGCGAGATCAGGAATGATAATTTATATGTGTTCATCATTGTTATCAGTTTTAGAATTGAATATTAATATTAAAACCCATACTTCTGTTGCTAGGCAGGGCCATGTTTTCAACACCAGGTACCATTTGGTTACCCGAGAAAGTTACCAGTTCAGGGTCTCCATGGTTGAAATCAGACCATAATAACAGGTTTCTGCCTACCACAGAAATTTTCATAGATTGGATGGGGGTATTGGTAAACCACCCCACAGGCAAGCTGTATCCCAGTTTAACTTCCCTGAGCTTAACATAAGTAGCATCGTACATTCCTTCTGTTTCATTTTCTCTTTTGTAGCGTTTATTGTGATAGCCAGAAGCAGCAACGATTACGTCATTTTCCACATATCCGGTTACGTTACCATCATCGTCCAAAACTTCCTTCACACCATCCCCAATCACACCATCATTGAAAGTATTTCCTTCACCATCGGAACGGGGAAGGCCGCTATCGGATATGCCAGGGTGAGGCCCGCCAAATTCTACATCACGCCCCCATAAGGTTTCCACTACATTTCCGGAAGTAGCAGCAATCAGGCGGGTAGTTGAAAGTAAGTCTCCACCCTGCCGCCAGTCAAACAAGAAGCTAAATGAGAGATTTTTGAAATTGAATTCGTTGGTAATGCCCAGCATAAAATCGGGATTATAATTACCTAGCAGACGCAGATTATTGTCTTCCTGCGGTAGCCCCCCTCTGTAGATAAGCCTTCCATAATGCGGACTGTTTTCGTCTTCTACCTGTAACAATCCTGTCCCATACATATCTCCCATACTACCCCCCTCCTGCGCTATCAAAGTAACCCGATTGCTGGCAATAGTATAGGTGTTGCCTCCCATGTCTTTCACTTCATTATTGTTCTTTGTGAAGTTCACATAAGCATTCCACTCAAAATCCCCTACCTGCACAGGAGTGGCCGATAACATCAATTCTATTCCGCTATTGGTGATTTTTCCTGCATTGATAGTACGGTCGGTATATCCGGAAGTATTGGGCAGCTTAATACCAATAATCTGGTTTTCAGAGGTATTGGTATAATAGGTAAAATCTATACCTAAACGGTTGTTATAAAACCGCAAATCTGTGCCTACTTCTATGGATGTTTGCTTTTCGGGCTTCAGGTCAAGGTTGGGCAGGGTAGTACTTTCAGTGGCTACCAGGTTATCGGCCCAGGGGGTGCCGAAGTTATAAAAGGTTTGTAAGCGGTAAGGGTCTGTATCATTTCCTACCTGAGCCCAACCGGCCCTCAATTTAGCAAAAGACAAAAAACTATTCGTCGGTACTTCAAATATATCTGTCAGTACTGCAGAGGCTGTAACAGATGGGTAGAAGTAAGAGTTATTATCTTCAGGCAATGTGCTTGACCAGTCATTTCTGGCGGTAAAATCCAGGAAAAGCATGTTTTTGTAACCAACCTGTCCAAACCCATACAAGCTGTTAATTTGCTTTTTGGGGCGGTTAATCGCAGTTACTAAAGGAATATCGGTATTTTTGAACGTATACACTTCCGGAATTACCAGTTGGTTGTTCGCCAGGGCGTTATAGTGGTTCTTTTGCTTCATTTGGTTGCCCCCCACAGAAAGGGAAACTGTCCAGTCCTGGTTGATTTCTTTATTATACCTCAGCAGGAAGTCAATATTGGTTTCCCTGAAATTGATTTTGTCTTCTCTATACTGCCCCCGGGGGAAACGCTGTGTACTGAATGCCCTTTTGATTGGCCTCAATTCATTGAAATAATCAACACCTGCCCGGAGCATAAGACTCAGTTCGGGCGTAAAATCATAAGAAACAGCCATGTTTCCGATAATACGGTTTTTGTCCAGCCCATTGGTGTTTTCATATGTATTGAAATATGGGTTGTCGTGATAGTTATAATTGTAATTATACTGCTGGCGGCCTTCCAACCCATTTTGCCAGTAGTTTTCTAATGTGCCCATATCCAGTTGCTGACCCAGCCAGGTAAATAAATACATAATACTTTCCGTACCATAATTATTCACATGCCGGTGGTCACTGTCGGTTTTAATGTAGTTTGCCTTGGCCTTCACATTCAGTTTGTCAGTAATATTTTGGTTCATGCTCAGGGCAAAAGTGTTTTTCATCAAATCGGTATTGGGCACGGTGCCTTTATTATTCAGGTTGGTATAAGAAAAACGAAAGTCTCCTTTTTCATTCCCTCCGGAAACAGACACGTTATTGGTCAGTGTTCTGCCCGTTTGAAAAAACTGATCTACCGGATCGCCATGATCTACCCAGGGGGTGGGGGTAATTTCGCCTCTCCTTTCCAGGTTCACTCCTTGCGGGCCAAAAATATAGTTAGCCGGGTCATGCACATCGCCTCCCCGCAAGCCATTGGAGGTAGGGGAGTCATATTGTTTGATTAAACGCCCATCCATGCGGGGCCCCCAGCTTTCATCCACTCCGTCAAACTCCCCGTTTCCAAAACCATCCTGAAAAGAAAACTTCTCATTTTTACCCTGTCCATATACCCTCTGAAATTCGGGGGATGCCAGCACGGTTTCGAAGGTGGTAGTAGAATTCAGGCTTACCCCTATCCCTCTTTTTCCCTTACCAGACTTGGTAGTGATAACAATTACCCCATTGGCTGCACGTGACCCATACAAAGCGGTGGCATTCGCCCCTTTCAGTACTGTCATAGACTCAATATCATCGGGGTTGATGTCTGCCGCCCCATTGCCGTAGTCTAAGTCCATATTACTGGCAATGCCAGCAGTATTTGTTCTTGTATCGGTTGTATTATTAATTGGAATTCCGTCCACTACAAAAAGCGGTTGGTTGTCACCAGTCAGGGAAGACTCCCCACGGATTACAATACGGGAAGTTGAACCGGGCCCTGAATTTGCGCTACTTACCTGCACACCTGCTGCTCTTCCGGCAAGTGAATTCACCAGGTTTACTTCCCTGGCTTCGGTCAGGTCTTCTCCTTTAACTTCCTGCACGGCATAGCCCAGGGCTTTCTTATCGCGCTCAATACCCAGGGCAGTAACTACTACTTCGTCGAGCTGTTCGGTATCAACCTGTAAGGCAACATCCACAACAGATCGGTTTCCTATCTCTACCTCCTGTGACTGATAACCTACAAATGAAAAAATTAACGATTCGGCAGCCGATGAAATCGTAAGGCGGTAATTACCATCAATATCGGTAATGGTTCCTTCAGTGGTACCTTTAACCAGCACATTTACACCGGGTACGCCTCCGCCATCCTCGGCAGAAGTAACTGTTCCAGAAATGGCACGTTCCTGGGCAAAAAGAGCTGTGCTCCATAGCATAATGCACATTGCAAGGAGCAACGTGACTTTTCTCCATGCATCAAAAATTGGTAATAAATTTTTCATAGGGCTAGGGGTTTTAGTGTAATTAAATTGATTTAATGAAGACTTGTGCTGAGCAAGCTGAAAAGCCTCTCTTCAACAGTAAATCATGAAATGTTGCTGAATAGTGTGGTTGTTGAGGTAGTGGCTTCATTACAAAATATTTATCTAAACGTATTGCAGCACAGAAAATAATTTTGCACTAAACACAAAAACAAAAGTAGCCAAGCAGCGCTAAGCGCAAGCATATTATATTTTAACTTTGTGTGAAAAGTTTGTTACCCATATGTTAAATATATATAAACTTTTGTTAAGAATATATATACTTTCTTGTTTTTTTTCGACACATAGATGCGAGAGTAGTTTCAAAAACAGATGAGGGATATTTTTACGCGAAGAAGAAAGCCAAAGGGGCTACCTTTCTGTCATGACAGAGCAATTGCTTCCCAGTAATTCTTTATCCTGATGGGGGCCTCGATAATGAAGTTACTAAAGTATATCATGCACCTTGATGTATGCCGGATAACAGCCCAAAATTATGAAAAGTAGAGAACAGCTATATCATTCTTATTTTATGTTATTGTTAAGAAATATCCGGAGATTCAATAAATACTTAACATTATTGATGGGGTTTCTTTTAATGATTTGGAAGTTTTTAATTACTGCCCAACTTTTGTGAAAAGTTTTTCATAATTTTGAAAATTAATAGGTTTTGTTAAAGTGAAAAGAGGCTGTCTTCTGCCTTCGGGCAGCAGATGTTTCCGAGTAATTCTTCATCCTGGTGGGGGCCTCGACGTTGAATTTGCTTTGGAAAAGCCTCATGCCGGAGTTGTGTTGCCCAAAAGCAATCGCTCCGGCTTTTTCATTTACATTGATGCCAACAGGTCTTCAGCCAGCCCGAACGACAAAGTAAAACCTGCACTACCTAAACCGGTTACGATTGTTACCCCAGGCTCAGGGTGCACAACAAATTCGGCGTTTCCAGGTGATTCTGTATAAATGCCGTGCCAGCGTTCCGCTACTTTATATGTAGGAATTTTGGTAAAGTCTTTCAGGTATTCCAATATTTTTTTGTTGATCTTTTCATTTTCAAAAGGGTCGAACGTGGAACCATAGTCATGTGAATTTCCGATAACCATTTCCCCCTTGCCATTTTGCGTTATCATCACATGAATACCATGATCTTTGTATTCCGGGTTTTCGTTATCGATACGCTGATTTAATTTCTCTAATGCCGAACAATGCTGAAAAGTGGCATTATACCGTAAGCTTAATCCACCACATAAAGTAGGCCCTAATTTCCACTTAGAAGGCTGCTTTTTGGTACGCATCATCTGTAATTTGCATTTCACCAAATTGCTTTCGGCAAATACCTGTGGGTAAAGCGTTGTCAGGTCGCTTCCGGTACACACAAAAATTTGCCCGGCCTCCAGCATCTGGTTACCGGCATACAAACGGGGCATATCAATAGCGGTAACCGCGGTATTGTAATAAAACTTTACGTTCAGTTCTTTTTTCAAATATTTTGGGATGGTTTTCAGGACTTCCCTCGGGTCTACCGTCAATTCGGTTTTACTCCACAAGCCGCATAACAGCCGTTTTCTTTTTACCGCCGGGCTTTTGCTCAACACATCATCCGGGTTTAATAACCTGAAATCGTATCCCTCCCGGTGGGCGGTTTCTCCAAACTCTACCAACACATCCAGCTCGTCCTGATGGTAGGCCAGGTGCAATGAGCCGTTTTTATGTAACCAGAAACCTGCTTTGCGGGATAATTTTTTCCAAACTTCCCGGCTACGCAGCGCCCTCTCAAGCAATTTTCCTGAAGGTTGACCAATAGGCCATACCAAACCAAAATTTCGGATGGAAGCCCCAACAGCATGTGCGTTTCGCTCAAAAACCGCTACTTTTAATCCCTTTTGTGCAGCAACATATGCGATCGACAACCCCACGATTCCTGCACCTACAACGGCTACATCTACCCGGGCAGCATTTTTCATGAGACGAGTTTAGGCTGGTTAAAAGTTATAGACGTCATTCTGCCTTAAATTACAGGGTTTCTGTTTAATAAAACTAATTTCCCGTTGTTATCGAATTGTTAAGAAAATTACATGGAATTGTGAAGTGGGGTTCATTACTTTTAAATTCACAATGTTTTAAAGTTAATTGTATGGCTCAATTCAACTTAAGTCTTATCATTGCAATATGCCCTGGACCAACTATCATAGCCACTGCCACTATTGTGACGGGAAAGAAGCCCCCCGCACTCATGTAGAAAGCGCCATTCAACAAGGATTATACGCATTTGGGTTTTCTTCACATGCCCCGGTGCCTTTCCATACTACCTGGTGCATGCCCCTGGAAAAAGCGAGTAATTATATCAGGGAAATTGAGCAAATTAAACAGGAATATGCCAAAACAATTCAAATCTATGCCGGACTTGAAGTAGATTATATTCCCGGCACTATCGGCCCCAACAACCGATTTATCAAGAATTTAGGCCTTGATTATACCATTGGTTCTGTCCACTTTGTGGATAGTTTTTCGGACGATACGCCCTGGGAGATTGACGGACAACACAAGGTTTTTCTTTACGGCCTTTCTCAAATTTTTAACGGTAATATAAAACTGGCCGTTTCCCGCTATTTTGAGCTCACCCGCCGTATGCTGGAAGAAGACTGCCCCGATGTATTGGGGCATCTTGACAAAATTAAGATTCAGCATGAGAATGGGGAATTATTCAGTGAAGACGAAACCTGGTACAAGCAGGAAGTAATGCGTACCCTCAAAGTAATTGCCAAAAGTAAAGTTACGGTAGAAGTAAATACCCGGGGCATTTATAAGAAAAAAACGCCTGAAACGTATCCTTCACGCTGGATTTTAGAACACATGCACGAAATGGGAATTCCGGTACAAATTAATGCTGACGCACACCACCCGGATGAGCTTACCAAGCATTTTAGCCAAACTGCCGCCATGCTCAAAGAAATAGGTTTTAAATACCTGAAAGTATTGGCAGATGGTAAATGGCAAAGCCTGCCTTTCAGTGAAAAGGGCGTGGAGTTTTGAGGGGGAAGACCGAAGTAGAATTCTTCGGTCTCCGGTCTTCCGTCAACATTATTCAGGCATAGACAAACAAAAAACAAAAAACACTCGACAATAAACTTATTACCCATGTTTGAGAGAGAGATTACGCTGAACAAATTTATGATTGCCTATGTGCTGCGTATGATACGGGATATTCCGGAAGCGCAATGGTATCATACCACCCCTCACCATATCAACTCACCGGGGTGGTGTATTGGCCATCTCGCTACAGAATGTGATCATGCCCTGATGCACATAGGAAAAGAAAGAGTGTGCCCGGGTACATGGGATATTTATTTTTTGCAGGGCACGCAACCAGAAGAAAGCAACGACAAATTACCCAAAAAATCTACCATTACAGATGCACTTCAGTTGAGCTATAAAAGATTTCGGCAGGGAATTCAAAAACTAACTGTTGAAGAAATATCACAACCCTCGCCCAGCCAGTTTTTAGCGAAATTCTTACCCACATACGGAGAATGGATTTCCCACATGCTCACCACCCACATTGCCATGCATGCCGGAAGTATAGGTACATGGAGGCGGGTAGCCGGGTTGGTTTCTATTTCCCAACTTACTGAGAAAGGCAGTATCATCAGCGAAGGCTAAGTGCAGACAAACTGGTTCTCTGTCGGGTTGTGGTACAGGCGGGTCGGACGGCCGATGCCGCTGCCTGTTTCACTATTCGGTAGTTTTTATTTGTTCGTACTTTGGCTTTAACTTCCGTTGGAGTGTACCTTGCACAGAAGACAAAAAAGGTAAGCGGCTTGATAGGGAACCCCACACCCATACCCAATTGATCAGGAAAAAATCAACTACCTGGAATTCGGTAAAATGAATGTTCATCAATACCCCAATGCCATAATGCATGCCGATGGCTCCTAATAAATATAATGTTCGAAACCACCCGCCCAATAAAATCACCGGGCCTAATAATTCAAATATGGCCGTACCCGCAGCGAACAGCAGCATCAGCCAACCCATGCTTGCCATCTTCTTTCCCAGTTTGTTCTTAAAGCCTCCTTTCCTGGCGTTCATGTAATGATGGGCTGTGGGGCCAAAACCATCTTTCCATTTATCTTTATCAGGCACGTTTGCAGGGCCAAAAAACTTTTGGGCATCCTTTTCTTTATAAACGGAAGCTCTTCCGTCTAAATAAAATGTGAGGGTTTTGCCATCCAGCCATTTCCCATCACTGAAACGGAATTTTGAATAACCGGAAGTAAAGTAAACAGTTGCCATTACTATCAGCAAAAGCCTGACGCCCCAAGCCGGTACCGGCCGACCAATCAAAACAGAAAACAAACCGGCTTTATTTCCCTTAAAATACCGATAACCCCATTTCAATACTTTCTCTATGGAAAAACTGTTGCTCCCGGGTACAAGAGCTAAAATAATCAACACTTGCACGGTTAAGCCTGCCTCGTGGTCAAACCACCCCCTGGCAGCCTGTGTGCCCATCATGTACAACAAATGCAAAGCGAAAACCAACAGGGCCGGACGGGTAAGCAAACCTATAATGGCCAGTGCTCCCGATACCCAGAACCCGTACTGAAAAACTTCCAAATATTCAGGAGGAAGCGGGTATGGTAAAGAAAGCCAATCCAGCAAAAAAGGCGGGCGGTGCAGGGAAGGCACGACCTCATAGGCATGGAAACTTGCCAGTGTTTTACCACCGTAATGGGTAAGGGCTACATATCCCAGGCAAATTCTCAATAACCCCAAGTTGTGCCAGCGGGACGGCTGCATAAAGTACGATGACAACAACTGACGGATTTTTAGTCCTTTTCCCATGTATGATGAAATTTTTCAGCAGAAACATCATAATAACCAACGGTGTGTTTATCATGTACCTCGCCTTCCGTACCTAAGTGCCATATTTCCAAACGAATATTTTTTAAGCCTGAGGAAAAAGCCGGATCAGGGAAAGCCTTCAGGTAAGCCCTGAAATAATCCGATAGTCTTTTCTCGAATAGTATCCTATCATCATCTGCTGTTACGGTAAAAGGAGATTTTTTTAAGCTGGAACCATACACTTTTGCAAAGAAAAAACGCATGCTCATAACTTCACCATCGTTGCCAAAAGAAGGGGGCAATATTTTTTCCACATTATTGTAGGTTCCTACAAATTTAAAGTTGTACAGTTGTGTTTCTTCCCCAATGTAATGGGCAAACATGGGACAGGATGAAAAAGGAAAATTTTCGTTACCCTGAACAACAGCGTATAAGTTTGGCACTAAGACTGCTATGATTACTACCGATGCGTATAACCCTTGTAAATGTTTCAATGGCATTTTATTTGCCCAAATATAATAATTTATTTTTCCTGTTTCAGCCAAAACAATGTTATCGTATTTGACAGGTTCTCTTAATATATCATTACTTTCGCTATACTTTTACCGCTGGCCCCTCACAAATGAGCACACAAATATTAAATACGCCCTCCCACCCTGCCTCTCTTTCTGTAAGGTACCGGCAGTTGGATTTTCTCAGGGGGCTGATGCTCATCGTTATGACAGTTGATCACCTGGATAGTGTACTCAAACCTGTTACCTATCAAACCTTTGGGTTTGTATCCGCAGCGGAGGGCTTTGTTTTTTTATCGGGTTTGGTGGGTGGCATTGTATTTACACGACGGGTTGATAAATACGGGCTGGCAACTACGAATAAAAACATACTGTCCCGGGCCTGGCAAATTCATCAATACCAGATAGTATTGCTCCTCTTCACCATTGTTTTACTACTTAACATTGATAGCTTCCAGGCATTTTGGTACTCCCGGCTTCACCTTTTAACTGACGCTCCCTGGCTGGGGCTGGTTTTGGGAGGCACCCTGTTATACCAGCCTGTACTGCTGGATATTTTGCCCATTTACAGTATATTTTTATTGATTTCCCCTCTCGTATTGACGCAAATTTTAAAAGGGCGTGCGCTGTGGGTAATGTTCATCAGTATTGGCTTGTGGGCACTCGGCATGAAAGGTATTCGTGGTGCGATTACGGGTTTGCTTTTCGATGGGTACACCTTTGAATTGAGTAACTTCAACATATTTTCCTGGCAATTACTATTTTTTGGGGGGATGGTGCTGGGTTATCTGCAATACCACCATAAAATATCATTTTTGCTGGAAAAACGCAGCATTTTTATCATTTCCATGATCATTTGTACTGTGCTTTTTGTTGTCAGGCACACCGGGTTTGACCCTGAGTTTGTGAACATTCACCGCCTGACGAACAAAATCAATTTGGGGCCTTTGCGTTTGTTAAACTTTATGGCACTCTCCCTCGTAGTTGGGTATTTATTCAACAAGTTTTCACGTTTGGGGAAGTTTACTCCCATTGAGCTATTGGGCAAGCACTCATTACAAGTCTATTCTTTCCATGTAATTCTCATTATAATAGCATTGCCTGTACTGCATAACCTCGAATCTTTCTCATTTTGGGATGGGATACCCCAATGGAAGTTTGCACTTTTATTATTGCTCAACCTGCTTTGTGCTTTGGTGCTGGCTATCCCTGCACGCCTTCATGCCTTTTCAAAAAAATAATTCTCTGGAATCCACCCTCTATTGGCCCTTATAACTTTCCATAAAATTGCAGAATTCCTCCAGCTTGTCGGTGTTGATGAGGTCAACCCTGGCATCCAATAAGGCCCTCCAGGTGTTTTGATTGTCAGGCGCTGCCCAAAGCCTCAGCTTTTTGTGCTGCCGATGCACTTTATTTGCCAGTTTCGTCAGCTTTTTCAGCGCTTTTGAAGGGATCTTGCCACTTCCATCCCACTGCAATACTTTGAAATAATTTTCACTGATTACGGGCATAAAACCAGAAGAATATTGCTTTTCCAAGTCTGCCGGACGCCCATCAATGCCTACGAGCTTCTCTTTTTCATTAAACACGGTTTGTACAGGACGGTTTCCAGACAAAAATACCCTGATGGCTCCTCCAGTAAGTTTACCATCTTTTTCAATTCGTAGGATTTCCCGAAATTCATCCAGCTGCACTTTTAATACCTTATACGTTTCCTCAGCATCTGTTTTTATGTCGATCATCAAATAGACCGGTGGTTCATAATCCAGATAAATTTTTCCACCGTTGGCTTTGGCAATCGCAGCCAGGGGATTAAGATAGGCAGCCTTGAGTGTGGGTAACTGATGAGTGCCCGTTGGCATATCGTGCCCTACATACAATTCACCGTCAATCAATAAAACATCTGCCTCAATGCTTGTAAACCCTTGCGCCAGGGCATCGTACAGTGGCCGGGGGTGATGGTAATCATTATGAGCATGTGCCTGAGTCAGGGGCACCACCTGTGCATATCCTTTTTCAATAAAGCAAAAAGAAAAGCACAACGCACACAACAAAAAGCAGCTAAAATATTTATGCATGACGCCAGGGACCAGTAATTGCCAGGGTAAGCCCTTCCCCCTGCATATTGACGAAATACGTTTTTCCGGAAGGTGAGAAAACGCCTCCGGCAAATTCAGTGGCGTAACCCGTATTTTCAGCCAATCTATAAAACTGCCCCTGCCTGGTAACTCCCACTAAGTTAGGGTACGGCCTGTCTTCGCAAAGCACCAGGTCGCCCCAGGGTGAAACGGTGAGATTGTCACAGTTTCGCAATATTTTTTTGTCGTTGGGCTCCACAAATAATTCCAGCAAACCGGGATTATTTGCTTCACCGGGTTGTCCTTCCTCAACACTTGGGATATAACGAAACACTTGTCCTTCCCCAATTTCCCCTCCATTGGTACAGGCAAAATACAATTCATTTTCACCAAACCACATACCTTCGCCTCGTGCAAAGCGGGCAGCCCCTTTTTCATACCCACGGTACCGCAGGTCGTCTTCAGGTGAAACTACATTGTCAATGTCTATCCAGGTTGCCTCCATTTTTTCACCAATAGGAAATTTTTCAGTATCCAGGTCGGGCCAATTCCGGGTATCCCTTTTTCCTTGCCCCTTTATAGCTAATACCTGCAACTTCCCCCCTTTTGACAGCTGGCCTTTGATATAAGGGATAAAGCGATAGATCAGTCCGTCGGGACGGTCTTCCGTTTGGTAAACGATGCCACTTCGTGGGTCTACGCACACCGCTTCATGATTAAAACGCCCCATACCTTCCAGGGGTACCGGATCGGCCAAAACAGGGGTTTCAGAGGCAGGTACTTCAAAATTAAACCCATGGTCTTTTTCGGCATCTCCACTTTTCCGGTAGGTAGTTTCTTCACAAGTAATCCAGGAGTTCCAGGGTGTCATGCCGCCGGCACAATTCCGGGAAGTACCGGCCAGGCTCAGGTACGAGCTTTCCACTTTGCCGGTTTGCTCGTTATAAATCAAGGTAGTGGTACCTCCCAGTCCAGGTAGTTTACCATACCCATAGTCGTATAGCTTGCTTTTATCCACCTTGTCAAGCAATTCATTCTTTTTCCCAAAAGCTCCTTCCTCATCATCCGGGCTTTTTTCATGATTCCGAATCAGGATTACTTTACCGTTGGTACCCGCAAAGGTTGCCATACCATCTGGGAGGCCAGGGGTGAGCAGTCCATCCACCATAGGGTCGCCTACCCGGGAAATGACCTTATATGAAAAGCCTTTGGGCAGGTTTAATATCCCTTCAGGGTCTGTAACTAATTCACCATATCCAAAATTCTCGTGAGGCTGCCCCTGACCGATGGCAGGGTTGTTCAGCCAATGCTGAAGCCCGGCAAAACCCAGACTGACAATGGAGGCGTTTTTTAAAAACTTTCTTCGTGATGTGTTTTGCTTCATAGAATTAAACTAACGTTTTGCCATGCAAAAAAGCAAATGTTTAACAAAATAATATAAACTCTGCTATTATCTTATTTTTAAGAAAATTGTGAGTTCACAACGTTGGCTTAATAATAAAGTAAAGTCCTATACGCTGGTAGGAGAGTTGTCATATTCTGGAGCGGCAAGGTCTACTAAAACACCTCTGTCCAGGAAAGGAATACGTTTGCTTCTATTGAATTGGCACGCCAGGTCAACCTCCTCTCCAAAGCCTTCCAGCATCATGGTTCTGGC
Source organism: Cyclobacteriaceae bacterium (assembly GCA_965230065.1). Lineage (GTDB taxonomy): Bacteria > Bacteroidota > Bacteroidia > Cytophagales > Cyclobacteriaceae. The sequence continues at coordinate 7,492,850 of OZ245942.1, forward strand.
ACTGCTGGAAAGTTTTACCATTTCTTCAATATCATCTTTGGAGCTGTTATAAATATCCTGTGCTGCCCTGCTTTCTGCCGAGTGCGTGCCTTTTAAATAAGATATGATGGCACCGGCAGCAATGAAATCTTCTGAGCAGGTTTTGTAATTTTCTTCAGCTAATTTATCACCTACCGGTATTACCAATACTGAATTGCCCAGTTGCATGGCAGCTTTGGCTACAGCCCGTGCATTGCGCAGGCATCCCACCAAAATGGGCACTTGTAATAAATTCAATTGATTGGGAAGGCCTACCGGAGATGGAATATTTAGCTTTTTGGAAGAAAGTTGTACAATGTGGTTGTCACTCTTTTGAATATACTCCTTTGTACTGACAAGAATATCTAAGCTTGTAGAAAAAGAAAGCACATCCACAATGATGCATACATCATATTGGGCAGAAATATCGTCAGTGAGTTTAAACCCCCAGCAACAATGAACGTCGAACTTGGGTTCAACAACTTTCATATAAGACTATAAGATGTAAATTACGCTTAATTTATTAAATAAAAGTAAGCGAAAATGTTCGGAAAAACATGATAATTAACAAAAATTTGAGGCATGTTTTCATAGCACTTTTATATATAATTTCCATATACCACTGATTATCAGCTTTCTTTTATGCAAAAGTTAAAGTGTTATTTTATCATAAACCCAATATCTGGCTTTGCCAATCAACAAAGGTTTCCTGCCTTGCTCGAGAGATATATTGATAAACAACAATTTGTATATGAATTTTCATTCACTAAGTACAAAGGCCATGCAATTGAATTAACCAATGAGGCTGTTCGTCAGGGGTTTGATTATATAGTAGCGGTGGGTGGCGACGGTACCATCAATGAAGTTGCTTCCCAATTGGTAAACCAGCCTGCCAAACTGGGCATTGTGCCCCAGGGCTCCGGGAACGGATTTGCCCGTCACTTGGGCATCTCTTTGTCGCCACGCAGGGCAATTATGCAGCTCAACTGCGCAAAAACGATCCAAATGGATACCGGTATTATCAATGGTAAATATTTTTTTAATGTATCTGGCACCGGCTTTGATGGGCATATCAGCCGAATTTTTGCCCTGCAACAACGAAGAGGGTTTGCCAATTATATCCGTATTGTATTAAAAGAGTTTCAGAAATTTCAGGCAATGCCTTATCGTTATCAGGTGAATGGCAAATGGGTAAACGGGCAATATTTCCTGATTGCCATTGCTAATACCTCCCAATACGGCAACAATGCTGTAATAGCCCCAAAAGCACGTCCTGATGACGGTTTGCTGGATGTTGTTCTCATGCAAAAAATTCCGACCTGGCTCCTCCCCTCAATTTCCCTGAAAGCCATGCTGGGACAACTGGACACGTCGCGATACATTCACTCATTCAGAACAAATCACCTGGTTATTGAATGTCCTGAAAATGCGCCAGTTCATATCGACGGTGAATATTACAAAACAGGAAAAGTGTTGGACATAAAAGTGTTGCCCCAAAGCCTTCAAACCCTGGCTCCTGCTTAAAGGCAAAGTAAGCTATTTAACACAAACTGGTTTTAACAATTACATAAAATCCATCATATTTTATTAACAATTTGTTAATCACCACATAACTACTCTGGTTGGCTTTTTACGTTTATTTGAAAATAAACTTAATAAGTATTTGTTCTCAAACCATACCAAAGTATACAACAACCTGCAACCCAACTATTATTTTTTGGGAACACCCTTCCTCTCACTCTTATCAACGCTAAAGTATTATGAGCAAACGAAGACGTTCTGTTGAGGTAGCTGTCATTTCAGACGTTCATTTGGGCACCTACGGAAGCCGCGCCAAAGAACTGCATAAATACCTGAAAGGCATAAAGCCCAAGATCCTGGTACTAAACGGCGACATCATTGACATATGGCAGTTTAGCAAGAGCTACTGGCCCAAAACGCATATGCGTATTATCAAGCAGGTTTTCAGCATGGCCAGTAAAGGAACAAAAATTTATTACGTCACGGGCAACCACGACGAAATGCTGCGAAAGTTTACCGGTTTTAAAATGGGCTCATTGGAAATTGTAGACAAACTCGTGCTTGAACTCGATGGAAAAAAAGCGTGGATTTTTCATGGGGACGTTTTTGATGTTACAATGCAATATTCTAAATGGATCGCAAAACTGGGCGCTGTTGGCTACGATATGCTCATTCTGCTCAATGCAGCTGTGAATTTTATTTCTGAAAAAATCGGGAAAGGCCGTGTTTCCCTGAGCAAAAAGGTAAAAAATACGGTAAAAAGTGCTGTTAAATTCATCAACGATTTTGAGAAAACCGCTGCTGACATCGCCATTTCAAACCAGTACGATTATGTGATTTGCGGTCATATCCATCACGCCGAAATCCGCGAAATAAGCAATGAGGAGGGAAAGGTAATTTACCTTAACAGTGGCGACTGGATTGAGAACCTTACGGCACTGGAATACAAACATAAAAAATGGAGTTTATACCGCTTTCAGGAAGAAAAGCAAAGCACGGAATTAGTGATGGAAGAAGATGAAATCATTTTAGATAATAAATTAATCTTTAACAACCTGTTAGCTGAGTTTCAACTCAGAAGGCTATGAAAATTTTGTATGCTATTCAGGGCACTGGCAACGGGCACCTCAGCCGGGCCAGGGATATTATTCCTATCTTACAAAAAAAAGGAAAACTTGATATTCTTGTAAGTGGCACGCAAGCCGATGTATGCCTGCCCTTCCCTATCACTTACCAATTGAACGGGCTCAGTTTTATATTTGGCAAATCAGGAGGCGTGGATTTGGTACAGACTTATAAAAAAACCAAGACCAAGCAGCTTTATAAAGATATAAAAAGCCTGCCTATTGAAAAATATGACCTGGTTATTAACGATTTTGAGCCGGTAAGTGCCTGGGCATCCGTTTTTAAAAAGAAGCCTTGCATCGGGCTGAGCCACCAAAGTGCCGTGATTGCCAGGTGCTCGCCCCAACCCAAAAAAATTGATCCGATTGGCAAAATGGTATTAAAAAATTATGCCCCTGCATCTTCAAAGTACGGCTTACATTTTGAGCGCTTTGACGATCATATTTTTACGCCCGTTATCAGGCAGGAAATCAGGCAGGCCGATGTCAGTACCAAAGAACATTACACGGTTTATCTTCCTTCGTTTGAAGATAAAAAAATTATCAAGAGGCTCAGGAAAATAGATGGTATCGAATGGCACGTGTTCTCTAAGCATTCTAATAGTAAGTACAGGATCAACAATGTAATTATTGAACCTATCAACAACGAGCTTTTTATCAAAAGTTTCACATCTTGTAAAGGGATATTGTGCGGGGCTGGCTTCGAGACCCCGGCCGAAGCCCTTTATCTCAACAAAAAGCTGATGGTAATTCCCATGAAAAATCAGTACGAACAGCATTGTAATGCCGAAGCACTGAAAGTATTGGGCATTCCTGTTATTAAAAATATGAAAAAGAAACAGCTCCCTAAAATAGAAAACTGGATTCAACATGGCCGCCCCCTGGAGGTGCATTACCCGGATATTACCGAAGACATTTTAGATATGTTAATTGAAAAACATACCTAACTTTGCCCCAAAAAACAGTTGTAGTGCAAAAAGCAGATTTCGGAAATGATTTTCAATGGGGGGTGGCTTCTTCAGCTTTTCAAACAGAAGGCGCTTATCATACAGATGGCAAAGGGTTATCTATCTGGGACCAGTTTTCTCACAGAAAGGGAAAAATTTATAAAAACCAACATGCCAATCTGGCTTGTGATTTTTATCACCGGTACCCCGATGATGTTGCCCTTATCAAAGAACTCAATATCCCCAATTTCAGGTTTTCTGTTTCGTGGCCCCGCATATTTCCGCAGGGCAGGGGACACCTCAACCAGAAAGGAGTAGATTATTACAATAAAGTAATTGATACCTGCCTGGAAATGGATATTACGCCCTGGGTTACTTTATATCATTGGGATTTACCACTGGCCCTTAGCCAGGCTGGAGGTTGGGCCAACCGGGACATTGTGGGTTGGTTTTCAGAATATGCAGCCCAATGCGTTGGTTTTTTCGGCGACCGGGTAAAACACTGGATGGTATTGAACGAACCCAATATTTTTACCGGGGCCGGTTATTTCCTGGGGGTGCATGCACCCGGCAAACGCTGGCTCAAAAATTACCTGCCTGCCATCCACCATGCGGCACTTACCCAGGCTGAAGGTGGGCGGGTTATTAAAACCCTTGCCCCAAATGCCGAGGTAGGCACTACCCTTTCCTGTGCCCACATAGAGCCATACCGGAACACGGAAAAAGACATAGCTGCTGCCCAAAGGGTTGACACACTTTTTAACCGCTTGTTTATAGATCCTTTACTTGGAAAACTATATCCTTTTGAACACTTAAAGGCTTTGCAAAAAATAGAAAAATATATAAAACCAGGAGATGAAGCAGCCCTGGCCTTTGATTTTGACTTCATTGGCATACAAAATTATACCCGGGAAATTATTAAATATGCCCCCCTTGTCCCTTACATTCAGGCCAATTTGGTAAGTGCCAATTCTCGAAATGTACCTACTACCCTCATGGGTTGGGAAGTGTACCCGGAAGCTTTATACCATATGCTCAAGAAATTTCATAACTATGGCATAAAAAAGATCATGATTACCGAAAATGGCGCCGCTTTTACAGATAAAATAATAGGAAAGCGGATACATGACGAAAACAGGACCCAGTACATTAAGGATAATTTAGCGCAGGCATTGCGTGCAAAAAAAGAAGGTGTTAACCTGAAAGGATATTTTGCATGGACACTAACCGATAATTTTGAATGGGCCGAGGGTTATTATCCTACTTTTGGGCTGGTGTATGTAAACTTCAAGACTCAGGAGCGCATCATCAAAGATTCAGGCTATTGGTATCAGCAATTTCTTAAAGGAGAACAGCCCTAAGATGCCTTTTGTTCTACCTGGGCAGCTTTCAGGGACGGAAGGTGCAGTTGAATCATTGTGCCTTGCCCGGGTTCGCTTTCCAAGTGTATGGATCCGCCCATATATTCCACATAATTCTTCACCAGGTAAAGGCCTAAACCGGCATTTTCCTGTTCTCCTCTTTTAAAAAACATATCGAAAACCCGCCCTTGTATTTCAAGAGGAATACCTTTACCATTGTCTTCAATCCGTACTACTATCGAATCATCGGCATTTTGTTTCAGGTCGATTTTGATAACACCTATTCTGTCAGGCATCAGGTTTTGTATAGCATTGGAAATGAGATTAAACAGCACCGACGAATACAAGTTTTCATAATTGACAAAGTCTGACTTCTGTTCAATATCAATTTTGAAAAGGCTGTCATAAATATTGTAAGACTCACCTACTTTGCTCACAGTGCGGTAAAGCAGTGCATGCAAATTAATAAGCGTTGCTTTATTGATTATTCCCGAGTTGGCTTCTGCCACATTAATCAGGTCAGATAAAGTATGGTCAAGTTTATGTAATGTGCTTTCTACAAGCCTGATAAAGTTGAAGGTAGATTTGTCAGCGTGTTCCAGTTTAAAAATTTGCATCAGGCCACTCAGGGTACACAAAGGCCCGCGCAAATCATGAGAAGTGCGGTAAATAAACGTATTCAGCTCAAGTGACTTTTCAAGATATTTCTTTTCTAACTCTGCCTGGTAATTCAAATCCCCCATAATCAACACGATGTATACTGGCACATTGTCTTCAAGACAATGCTTATAAATATAAATATCAGAAGTAATGTATTTTCCATATTTATCTATCAGCAACTTTCCCTGATAGCTGGTAATATTATGCTGTAAAATTTCATTCTGGAAGTTCTCCCGTTGCGCTTTGCCCTCCTGAGACAATAAAAAGCTGACATCTTGCCCCACAAGTTCTACTGGCTCATAAGTCAACAATCGACAAATTTCAGTGCTTGCCTCGAGTATCTGACAGTTCTCGTCAATTACAAGGCAGTTACTGAGCTCGCCAATGTTCAAATTGGCACTGTCTTTAGCATCTTGAAATATTGAAGTCATTTCCATCGTTTTTATGCTATTTTGAAAAAAATGATCGGAAATCCTGTGAATCAGGTAATTTATTATTGGATAAAATGGCTTTACTGACGGGCTAACAGTTTGAGTATGTGTTCTAACAAATGCTAAAAAATTCTGAAACAAAGCGAGGCACTTTCATCTTCCTGCCGTACACCACCAGGCCGATTTAGTAATCCTCGCTTAGTTCAGATAACTGGGCAAACGGTAATACAATGATAAGCTGTATTTTTCAGATTTGATACCAGAAAAGAGTAAGTGGCGGTTTTGGTTTAGTAAGTGATAATGGTGGGTGATTAGGTGTCTGAGAGGTGGGAGACAGGAGACCGAAGTCGGAAGACGGAAGACAGGAGAAGCCTGTAAGTGGTGAAAACTAAAAACCACAAACTATCATCAAATCAGGTTGGTACTGGAAATTTTATTCAGAAAAGCTTCTTTTTTTCTTTTAGAAACATCCAGGCTTTGCCCGTTATTCATGATTACATATCCTCCCTCTCCCCTTACATATTTTTGTACTTCCCGCACGTTTATCAGGAAAGAATTATGAATTCTGAAAAAGTTATGGTTTGTAAACAGGGTTTCATATTCTTTCAGGGTCTTGGAAACCAGGTAGTTACTTTTATCAATCATATGAAATTTGGTGTAATTGCTCATAGCTTCGCAATACAAAATATCCTTTACATTGATAAATACCAGGCCATCGGACGTGGGAAGTGCCAGTTTATACTGGTCTGACGATTCACTTTTAAAATTTTGGATGAGTACATCCAGCTTATCGCTCAAAAAGCTATCGGTACGCTTTTTCTCAACCCGCTTTACGGCCTTTCTCAGGTCGGTAATATCAATAGGCTTGAGCAAATAATCGATAGCGGCAAACTTAATGGCCTCAATGGCATATTCAGAGTGCGCGGTAGTGAAAATAATTTCAAAGTCAATTTTATCGATCCGCCGCAGCAGATCGAACCCCGTTTCTTTGTGCATTTGAATATCCAGGAATAGAATATCAGGTTGGGTATTTTTCACTGCATCCAAACCTTCATTTACTGTAGAAGCCATGGCTAACACAGCTACATTTTGGCAGAAATCATCCAGCAGAACCATAAGGTTCTCACGGCTTTTCTGCTCGTCATCAACGATAACCGCTTTAAGCATAATAATAATCCGTTTGCCCTAACAATAAAGATAGTAAAAAAAATTAAACCTGAATGAAAATTTCTACCCTGGTTCCTTCAGGCTTTCCGGCTTCATCACACAGGTCATGTACATTCACCGATACATTGTTGGTTTTATTGATGATATCCAACCGTTCTTTGGTTACCATCATCCCTACCGACTTATGCAAAATGGGGTTCTGTTTCTTAATCCGCAACGCTTCTTCACGCCCTATGCCATCATCTTCTATAATGCATTTGAGTAACTTATCATTATTTAATAAAGAAATAGACAACTTTCCGCTACTTTCTTTATTATACAAGCCATGAATAACGGCATTTTCCACATAAGGTTGTATTAAAAGAGAGGGGATTTCAATATTCTCTGTATCCAGTGTTTCAGGTATATCAAATACTACTTCAAACTTGTGATCGAACCGTAATGATTCTAATTCCAGGTAGTATTTCAGAATTTTCAACTCCTTGGCAATAGGAATGGTGGCATTTACCGAGCTATTGAGCACCTCCCTGATGAGCTTAGAAAATAAAGAAAGATAGTTAAGTGCCTGCTCCCTTTCATTTTTCGCAATAAAATATTGAATAGAATTTAAAGAGTTGAACAAAAAATGAGGGTTCATGACCGAACGCAGGGCCATGAGCTTATACTCGGCCATCAGCTTATTGGTTTCTATGATTTCCTGATGCTGGAGTTTCAACTTTTCCTCCTTATTTTTAATATCTGTGATATCAGAGTTTACACCAATAATGCGAGAAGGCCGGTTGTTATCATCAAGAATTATCTGCGCCAGCCCTTTGATATATCGCACATTACCGTCTGGGCGAATAATCCTGAATTCGCTGTAGTTTTTTGCTGCATTATGCTGTAAATTAGTGGTTTCCTGTATTACTCTTTCTTTATCATCAGGGTGTAGGCATTGGTTCCAAAACTCCAGGTTATTCTCAAACGGCTTATCAGAAAGCCCATAGATGTCCATCATGGTTTGATCCCACAAAACGGTTTCGGTATTCAGGTCAATATCCCAAATGCCAATATCGGCCGTCTTAGTTGCCAATAACAGACGCTCTTCGCTTTCTATGAGTTTTTCTTCTGTTTGCTTCCGTTCTGAAATATCTTCAGAGAGAACTACTACTACTTTTACATATTCATTTTTATCATAAATAGGGAACATGGTAAGGTTATACCATAATTCATCTTTATGGGTATCCCAGGTATTTGAATTATCTGACAAATTGTATTTTACTTCATGGCTAGTTAGTACTTCTCCTTTTATAGCTTGTTCAGCAAGGGAGGCTACACCAATTTTTCTGGAAAAATCATCTTTTAAAATATTCATTTTGCCTACTCCATATTCCATAGAGGGCAGGTTCATAGCTTGCTGAAACGCATGGTTAAAACGAACTAAATACCCGTTTTTATCAAAAATTTGCAACCCAATGGGGAGGTTTTCAATAATCCCATTCAGGAATTGCTGATTTTCCCGTATCTGGTCTTCAGCTAATTTACGCTCTGTTACATCCTGAGAAAAAACCACCACCCCGGTAATCTGCCCTTCATGAATGATAGGGTGCATTGATACATCGTAAAACATTTCCATATAGGCATACTCAAAGTCATGGTGCACTCCCTCCAAGGTTTTCCTATAGGCTGTTTCCCATAATTTTGCCTCTTGCTCTGGCACATGTTTCAAAGCATTTTCACCTATTGAAAATTCCACCTGATATGCCTGTCTAAATGCTTCTTTAAAAATGTTGTTCACCGCAATTATCCTAAAATCCCTGTCTACAGACCAAATACTGTAATTGGTATTATTGATAATAGCCGCCAGGTTAGCTTCACTACGTTTTAGCTTTTCTTCATATTCAAACCGGTCCGTAACGTCAATTGACATGCCAATCAGCCCTGCAATTTCGTCTCGCTCATTGCGCAACGGAAATACTTTGGCATTGAAAATGGTTTTTCCTACCCGGTCAATACTCTCATAGGTTTTCCCTTTTTCCAGTGCATTTTTTAATACTTCAAGCTGGTCATCATATTCTGCGTATAAATCAAAAATAGAAATACCCACCACCTGCCCGGGCTGTAGTGCCAGTTTATCCAGGGCTTGTCCTTCTGACATGGTAAAAATACCATCCTTATCGGTTGTCCAGAGTATGATAGGAATATTGTTGATAACAGTTCGTAAACGCTCTTCACTTTCTTGCAGGGCTACTTCAGCTTCTTTGCGTTCGGTAATATCAGAAAATAACCCAATGACAGTGTGAACCTTATTGTTGTTATCGCTGACAGGAATTGCTGAAACGCTCATCCACATTTTTTGGGTCGATCCACTCCACTCTTCTTTATCATTACCCATATCGATCAACACCTCATGATTCAGGGATACTTCGCCCTTATATGCCTGAGCAAACACTTTACTAATACCATATGCTTTGTAGAATGGCTCCCGCATCACATTCATTTGCCGGCTTGCATGCTCTGTCATGCCAAGAATGTTCATTTGGGCCTGATTCATCCGCAATAATTCGCCCTGGGTGTCAAAAATCTGTAACCCCATCGGAAGGTTTTCAATAATACCATTCAAAAAGTTTTGGCTCTCCTGTATTTTCGCCAGCGCATTTTTCAGTTGAATCTCATCTTGCTTTCGTTGCGTAATATTCCGGATTATCACCGTAGCCCCGATAGACTGGTTGTCTACCATAACCGGAGAGAAAGAAGCTTCGGCATACAGCACCATTCCATGCTCAGCAACAATCTCAAAGTGGTCAGACACATGTTCTCCGCACAACGCTTTGTCAAAATTCTCTTTTGAAGCTTCCACATTATACCCATGAATGGCATCAAACACAGAATCGCCTTTTTGGGGACTGAAGCCATACTGCACTTCTACGGTTTTTGCGAATGGCTCGTTAAATTCTATTAACTTGTAATTGGTGTCTATCGATAGGATCAAGTCGGTCGTATTGTCAATCATCGCAGAAAGGCTTGCCTCACTCTCTTTAATTTTTTGTTCCCTTTCCTTACGACCGCTGATGTCACGGATGTTCATCACAATGCCTTCTTCAATGGGGTTTACAATTATTTGTATCCAGGAAGGAAGTTGGGCGTATTGGCTGGTATAAAACTCCTGTTCGAAAGAAACCTGCTCGTCCATCACTTTTTGATAGGTGCTAATGCCACCATTGGCAGCTAAAAAAGGGAAAAGATTGCTGAACTTGCCTCCTACTATCCTCATTTTTTGGGTTTGCAGAAACCTGGCCGCGGCTTCATTCACATCAATGCATCGAAAATCAATTATTTCTTTTTTACGCCCTTTTTCAGGCCGCATGATAAAAAAAGCCTCCCGGGAATTTTCGTAAGCCGATCGCAGGATTTCTTCGCTATACTTTACTTTTTCTTTCAGCTTTTCATTAAGCAAAGTAATCTGGTGATTGGCACTTGTTCTTTGCCGGTTCAATCTGAACAAAATAAAAGAAAAAACAAGCAGCAGCAAGGTAGAAGCACTAAAGACTCCAATGATCAGTGATTGTGACTTGTTGTATTGGAGTAAATAATCAATTTCGGCCAGATTTTTATCGAAATTATAGGCTGCATCAATTTCGGCAGCCTGCTGCATCTGTAACTGATTGCGAAGTGAGTCTCTCAGCTGTTGGGCAAGAGAGAGGTATTCAAAGGCTTTTTGATAGTTTTGTTGTTGTTCGTATTGCTTTGTATAAGCGTCATAAATATCTATCGTCAAATAAATTTCATCAGTTTGTTGGGCAATTTGCACAGCACTATCGAGGTAAAAGTCAGCCTTCTCATACTTGCCCTGTTTTTGAGAAATGGTAGCTAAACTTACTAATGCACTGGCAGTGCTCTCCCACTCTTCACTTTTTTTACTCAGCCATACATCTTGTATTAAATACTCTTTGGCCTTCTCATACTCATTTTTTTCTGCATATACCATCGCTAAATTTCCATATACCAAACCAATGTAAAAACTATCTGGCATTGCATGGGCCGTTTCCAGCGATTTATTAAAATACAGCATGGAGCTATCAAGCCAATTTAAATTTTTATATGCCAATCCTATGTTATTATAAGCCATCATTTTCATTCTCAACCTACCATTCCCTGGTGATGATGCATCTAAAACCTGCGTATAATACCTAATGGCATTGAAATATTCTTTTCCTTTATAGTAAGTATCCCCTAATAATAAATATATCTCCCGTGCCTTGGTGGTATATCCATATTGCATATATAAATCAGCTGCTTCCAAATAATAGACAACCCCTTCTTCAAACTTATAACGCCCAAACAATAATGCCCCCAGAGCCTCTTTAGATTTAGCCTGCTCATAAGGTAAGTTATTCGTTTCGGCATATTTGATACTTTCCTCGTAATAGGGATATGCCTCAGAATATAGCTTATGCATTTTATGCAAATCACCCAGTTTCCTGAGCACATGTGGCACCGCATTTTTGTAGGGTAATTTTTTAGCTATACTGAGCGTTGCTTCCAGGCTGGCTTTTGCTGAGTCCCGGCTAATACCTTTTTGCCTGCGAAAAATCTCATCAATCACCTCGGCATAATGGTTTTCGTCAACAGATTTGAGTTCCTGAATCAATGCAGCTACACTATCGGAAGGCTGTGTGAATGCAAGTTGGGCACCTCCTCCAAACATTGCTATAAAAAGCAACGTACAAACCAAACTTCTCATAAACGGAAGGTTAAATTATCGCTTGTTTATCTAAAAAAAGACCGTGGATGGGTAATTATTCTTCTCTCTTCAAAAATGATACGAGTAAATATACGAATTTATAGAGATAAAAATGGACCTGAACGGTATCCCTGAGTGCGTAAAAAAAGAGGGGTGTTAAAGAAGGATGGAAGTTTGGGTGGGCTAACGAACTGAATAAGAGTAACAGCCCACCCGCACTATCTTGTTGTAAAGGTTATTCTGAAATGTACATAAAACCTGAAAAGGCTTATGGCTATTTATAGTTCTTGGCTTTTGGGCCTTTCAGCTGGGTGCGTTTTTCGTTACTTGAAACAGTAGATGCTTGTGCTTTTTCGCTTTTCTCCCAAACTTTTTGATTTTTTGCTTTGGGCCCTTTTACTACTTCTGAAGCAGCACGTTCTGTATACACAACAGTTGTAGCTTTATAAACACCCGGTTTGATGTTTTTGGCATTGGGCCCTTTGAGGTCGCCCCTGCGTAAAGCTTTACTTTCACCCTTTTCGCTTATAACCTGGGCATAGGTTACTGATGTTCCTACTAAAAAAAAGCTAAGACCTAAGATTATTCCTATTTTTTTCATTGTATTTGCCGATTAAAGTTTAATTAAGCTTCCTATACAAAGAAACGAACTGTAAATCAGCAAGTTAATACCATTTTATCGGGTATTTTATTTCGTATAAACCGAAGATTCTTTCTTCAGGAAATACTTACGTAATCTAAATTATTTTTTTTTCATAGGCCAGACGTACCATTTCCGCGGTATTGGATACTTCCATTTTTTTCATAATTCTCGAACGGTAAGTTTCTACCGTGCGCACACTCACACAAAGTAAGTCTGCAATTTCTTTGGTGATTTTTCCTTCGGCTACCATGCTTATGATCTGTTTTTCCCTTTTGGTAAGCGATTCCACTTCTGAGGCCGGAGAAGCGATACTTTCCAGGATTAACTCAGAAATCCTGTTTTTGAAATACTTTTTCCCTTCATAAACCTGATTGATGGCCTCTTTCAGCTCGGTTTCGTCTGCCTCTTTTAACAAATAGCCATCGGCCCCTTTTTGCAGGCTTTGCACTACATATTGTTTTTCTTCATGCATGGTAAGCATGATGCATTTGAGGTTTGGAAACGCTACCTTTATTTTTTCCAGTAACTCAAGCCCTGAAGCTGAAGGGAGCGAAATGTCCAGTAGCAATACATCCGCTTGTTGCTGATACAATAACTCCATCAGTTCAGGCGCATCAGCCGCCTCTGCCACTACTTTCAGGGTTTCAGAAGATTGAATGAGGGCTTTGACCCCTTTTCTGAATAATTGGTGGTCGTCTGCTATAATAACTTTAATCATCTTCAATTGGTAATTCTATTTCAATGGTAACACCACTGTTTTCCGGTTCAATATGCATATTTCCTCCTAAAATAAGTACCCTTTCCCTGATATTTTTCAGGCCCATCCCTGTATTTTTAGGTTGAGGGGCAAAACCGCGGCCATCATCGCTGATGTAGAAATGCACATTGTCGTCAAATTCTGTAAGGGATATTTTAATAGTACTAGCTCCCGCGTGTTTAATGGCATTGTTCAGCGCTTCCTGGGCAATGCGGTACAAAGCGATGCCTTTTTCTTTGCTCAAGCGGGTATTTGGCAACAACTCGTTTACGTATTGTATATTAATATCCGTGTTTTTTTGAAATTCATCCACCAGCATGGCCAAGGCTTCACCTGGGCCAAAATCTACCAGCACCGCGGGCATCAAATTTCTGGATATTCTTCTCACCTCCGTGATGGTATCGTCAATCAGCTGTAAGAGTTCATCTTTCAGGGAGGCAGGTACGTCGAAATTTGAAATTTTTAACCGGGCGGTGGTGAGCAAAGGCCCGATGCCGTCGTGCAAATCACGAGACATGCGCTCCCTTTCGTCTTCCTGTGCATTCACCAGGGCTTTTTTAGCTTTTCTTTCCAGCCGTATATTTTGCGCGTTTAGCTGTACCAACTGATTTCGCATACGCAAAATGGAAAGCCCCAATTCGTCCTTTGCACTGAGCAGGTCATAATGGGAAGAAAAATCCCCCTCTCCTATCTGATGGGCAAAGGTAGCCGTACGCCTCAACGCCATAATCAACCGGTTAATGGCATCAGAGATTTGGCCTATCTCCACCATTGTCACCGTACTTGCCTGAACTTCTGGCAACTCTCCGTTTGCCAGTCGTAATATTTTTTCACGCAGTTTTAAAATGGGCCTCGACAACTGCTTGGCCAGAATAACCGACAAAGCCAATGAAATTATGATGAGTAAAAGCGATAACCCAATAAACTGGTCGCGGATGGTAATCACAGGCTCCATGGCCTCCCTGAAGTCTATTTCGGTGAGCAAGGCCCAATGTGTCCCGGCAAACTGTACGGGCCGGTATGAACCAATAATCATCACATCACGGTAATCGGTATATTTAGCAATCCCTTCATTTCCCTGCAATGCCTGTGTTGCCCCCAGAGTTTTTACTTCAATAGCATGCGGAATGGTATCTGGAAAAAACCTGGAAACTGTGCGCATACGATGGCCCGGCCCCACCAAATACGATTCCCCGGTAGCGCCCATGCCTGAACGTTCCATCAAAATATTTTGGAGGCCATCTATGGTGAATAACATTGCTACCGAAAAGGTTTTTTCTTTTAAAATTAAAAAGAAAGCAGCCCCCTCATATTCGAAAGGTAATACTCCGGCAGTCCATTGCTTGTTTATGGGTTTTGTTATGATATCATTTATAAAATCTGGGTATTTTTGGGTACCAGCCGAATCCTGAACATATACTGAAGTTACTTCTTCAATTACCCGTAACCGTTCTGTCAGGTCATCATAGCTTTCCTGGTGTGTTTGAAAATAACCGATGGTGTGGCGGGCTTCATTGACTTTATTCTCTAAATACCCTACGATCAGCTTTTCTTTTAAAATGCTGATAGATTGTAACTGATTTTGGGTGCGCTCCAGCAAAGCGTTTTTCAATTGGGCATAAAGCGCAACGAAAATTACGACAATAAAAATCAGGTTCAGCCCAAAAAAACACAGAGCCAGCCAGCGTTCCAGTTTGAGGGATAGTTTCACTATTTGCTATTAATTAAGCACATTGAAAAATCTTCTAAAATAACATGAAAATTTTAGCTTGTAAAAAAAATGCCACGAACAGCACAGAAGTTCATGGCATTTTTAATGAAATAGATGAAAAATAAATACGATTACTGCAAGTTGGCAATCAATTCTTTATTCATCTGAACAAAACCATCGTTACCCGCCTCTTGTGCCAGTTTCATAGATTTTTCGGCTGCAGCTTTGGCTTCGGAATTTTTACCGTTTTTTTCTAATAATTTGGCCTGCAAATGCAATACCCAATACCGGGAGTCATTAATTTCTACCGCTTTGTTGACCCATTCCAGAGCCTGCTTGGAGTCGCGGTTGGTATTGAAATAATAATTGGCTGCCTGGTAATAATTGTTTGCCAGCGAAGCCTCGGGATTGGCCATCATCCGGTCAATTTGCGCCATTACCGTTTCATCGTATTTTACTTCCAAAGGAATCCTTACTCTGGTGTTTTCCCACTCCAGGTCAAGGTTGGCCTTATCGTCTTTAACTTCCGAAAAGTTAAAGGTCAACGTTTCTACTTTTTCAGGCGTAGGTGTGCGCTTTATGGTAAAACGCGCGGCATCCAAAGATTCATCATACTGCGCTGTTCCTGCCCGTGGGTTTTCATTTATAATCACAGTCCATTCGTCTTCACCAGGAATGGTAAAAATAGAATATTCACCTGCTGGCACTTTCTTGCCTCCCAGTGTTATTTCATCACTTACTGTGAGTTTGGTAGCTGCATTGGCACCAGTACGCCATAGCTTACCATACGCTTCCAGTCCACCAAAAATTTTACGTCCTTTCACGCCCGGACGTGAGTAGGTAATGCTAATGTCAGTAAGGCCTACACGCTGGCTCACCGTACCTAACGGACTGGGGGCCGGGGTTTCAATTTGTGCATTTACATGCATAGTGGCAGCAAAAAACAATGCCATAATGAAAATAGAGATATTTTTCATAAGTTCTAATGGTTAAGGTTGATATCAAAATTTAATTTACGGCAGTAAAGGTATAAAAAATTCCACCGTTTGCCGATATTGGTTCTTATGCTTTCGTTATTTTCTGTATGCATATTTTAGACAAACATTTTTACCAGAGAGAAAACGTAGTCCAGGTTAGTAAAGAGTTGCTGGGCAAGTACCTTGTTACTCAAATTGACGGGGTCAGGACCGGAGGCATGATTGTAGAAACAGAAGCTTATTCCCACATCAACGACCGGGCGTGCCATTCCCACATGCAGCGTCGTACCCAACGTACTGAAATTATGTTCCATGCCGGGGGTGTGGCTTACGTTTACCTGTGCTACGGAATCCATAACCTGTTCAATATCGTTACCAACGTAACTGATAAAGCGGATGCGGTGCTCATCCGGGCCATTGAGCCAACAGAAAACACAGAAGTAATGCAACGTCGCCGAGGGTTAGATAAAGTAACACCCCGTCTTACTGCTGGCCCTGGTACATTGAGCCAGGCACTGGGCATCACTAAAAACCATAATGGCACTTCATTAACTGAAAGAGAAACAATTTGGGTAGAAGGCCAGGGCATTACCATTCCCGAAAAATCTATAATTGCCAGCCCCCGGGTAGGCATTGGGTATGCAGGCGAAGATGCCCTGCTGCCCTGGCGGTTTCGCATCAAAGGTAATCCCTGGACGAGCAAGGCGAAATAAAAGTTCTTTCCGTGCAAAACATACAATTGACCGTCCGGTATTTCGTAGCTAAATTTGTAGGCAATTATCTTTTTGATTTCCTTGTTTAATTTCCGTGGGCTGTGTCGCACAATCCGCTTGTCAACATTCCATGCTGGTTGCCCAAACGGAATGAGATTTAAATTTATCCACCTTTTTAAGGTTTAACTTTATGGAAAAAACCGTACTTCGCCTGCAATTGCCCACCGATCCCCGCTGGGTGCAAATGGCCGATGAAAATATAGAAGAAATCCTGGTAGACCATGCCTATTGCGAACAAAAAGCGGCATCTTCCTGCATTTCGCTCATTGTACAATACCCCGAAAAAGAAAAGCTGATTGAAGTGCTTACGCCCGTAGTAGCCGAAGAGTGGGATCATTTTACCAGAGTGCTTGAGCACCTGAAAAAAAGGGGCTATCCGCTGGGCAAACAGCGGCACGATGAGTACGTGGTGGCTCTCATGAAGCACATAAAAAAAGGGGGGGCACGTGACCACCAGCTCATGGAGCGGCTGCTCATCAATGCCCTGATAGAAGCCCGCAGTTGCGAAAGGTTTAAATTGCTCTGGAAGAATATACAAGATGAAGAACTCAAAGCGTTTTATTACGAACTCATGGTGTCTGAAGCCGGTCATTATGTGAACTTTATCAAACTAGCCAAAGAATACATGCCCGAAGAGACCGTCAACCAACGCTGGAAAGAACTGCTTACCATTGAAGCCGAAATCATCCGCAACCTTGACGTGCGTACCAACCGTATGCATTAAAAAGTACTTTTTTACGGTGAATTACCACCATTTTTTCATCATGTTTACCCATTTTTTACGTTATCCAAGGTAAACGTAAGCAAACAATTTTTTTGAAAACACTTTACGCGTCTTTTTTCTTTTTGTACGGTATGCTGGCTGTATCATGCGCTATGGCACAGCAAAAGGTTACTTTGTACCAGGACGAAAATGACTCTATCCCCAAAGAAGTGTTTTACATTTCCCAGACTGATTCTGCCACGCTTTCGGGCCCTTACGAAGCTTACTTTACCGATGGCACCTTGAAAGTAAAAGGCAGCTATGAAAAAAACATACCGCATGGAGAATGGAAATACTATTATGAAAATGGTAACTTAAAAATGCGTGGCCCCCTGCAAAATGGAGTAAATGCCGGATTATGGGAGTATTTTTATGAAAACGGCAACCTGCAAATGCAAGGGCAAATCTATGATAACCTAAGAAATGGAAACTGGAAGTTTTTCTTTGAAAATGGTGAACTTAAAAGTAAGGGAAGTTTTCAGGAAAACCAGCGTACCGGCATTTGGAATTACTTCTACGAAGATGGCACGCTCAAAGCCCAGGAATTTTTCAAGTGCGATACCAGCCAGTATAAGGAGTTTTACACTTCTGGTGTAGTAAAACTGGAGGGCACGAATGTAAACGGAAAAAATGAAGGTTTATGGTATTTTTACCATGAAAATGGCAACTTAAAAGCAGCAGGCTTATACGAAAATGGTATCAGGGCCGGACCTTGGAAGTTTTATCACGAAAATGGCAATCTGGCTTCTGAGGGCAACATGCAAAATGATGAAGCCAATGGAGAATGGACATATTACCATGAAAATGGAAATATCAGTGCCAAAGGTGAAGAAAAAGCAGGGGTAAAAGAGGGTTTTTGGCGACTGTATCATAAAAACGGTGAACAAAAAGGGCAGGCGGTTTTTACCCGGGGTGAAGGGCTGTACAAAGAATTGTATGAAAATGGCAATACCAAAATTGTTGGCAAAATAAGCAATGGCGTCAACCAGGGAAAATGGCAGTATTTCTACAAAGACGGTACCCTGGAAGGAGAATGTATATTCGTAAATGGATCGGGCAAATATGTTGGCTACTACCCGGATGGAACGGTAAAGATGAAAGGAAAAATAGAGCATGGCGTACGTACCGGCATTTGGGAATTATACCACCAGGATGGAAGCCTCGCCGGCTACTACCGCAATGTTTATGAAAACGACCAGCCGGTATTTATTGTAGCCAGTGATACTGCCGGTGTTCATAAAAACCAAACGACCACAGGGGCCGGTATGAACCCCGATTATCTTTACAGAAAGAAAAACTCCCGGTATTTCAAAAGAAGAATCAATGAGTACCGGGGCATCATTATCAGTGTAAACCCTGCTGAATTAATTTTTCACCGGATTTCGGCAAGTGTTGAGTATTACCTGCAAGAGCGGCTGGGATATGAAATTGAAGCCGGGGTACAACGTGATCCCTTACTTACCAAAGATTTAGACATCGCACCCAATCAGGTATTTCAGAGGGGGTATTTTGCTGCCTTAAAACAGAAGTTTTACCATCCTGATACGAAAGTGGGGATTATATACCTCGGGCACAGGCTGGGGTATCGTTTTCTGGATCATTTTGTGAATATTGAACCATTGCCCGGCCAAAATGACTTTGAACAAATTACCACCGTTTCCCTGGGTAAAGAGCAAAACATAGAATATTCACTCCTGGTGGGCACTCGCCTGATGCGCAACGCAGATGTGAATGGGAGAAAAATATCCAAAATCTCCCGTTATAGTGGATTCACCCTCGATATCTTTGGCGGTATCGGATTAGGGTACCGTTTTTTTACCAGTATGACGCCCGAAGGCTCTGTATATGAAGAAATGCTGAATGAAATTCCGCACAACAAGATTAGTTTTCCTTACCATGTTGGGTTGAGTATTGGATATATTTTCTGATATTTATGACAACAGCATTATGCAAAAAAACAAGAAAAAAACAGTAATCATCGGTGCCAGCACTAATCCCTGGCGGTTTTCTTATAAAGCTGCCCATATGTTACTGGAGCATGGGCATGCCATTGTACCCGTTGGTATCAAAAAAGGGGATGTACTTGGTTTCGATATTCTTGACATTCGCCAACAGCCAAAGGTGGAAGATGTAGATACGGTAACGCTTTATATCAACCCCCAAAACCAGCGACCCTGGTACGAATATATTTTACAGCTTTCTCCGAAGCGTATCATCTTTAACCCCGGCACTGAAAACCCCGAGCTGGCCCAAAAAGCAGAAGAAAAGGGCATTTTCGTAATGAACCATTGTACATTGGTCATGCTGCAATCGGGGGTGTTTTAGGCCGTGTCTGATGAATCTAAAATCGGCTTCAAATATCGGTCTGACGGCTCTTGTGCGACTGAAAATAGCCGTCAGACCGATGAACCATTATTTATCAGACACAGCCTAGTACGAACAAGTTAATCCTGTCGCATACATAGTACCGCCGGACAGGAATGTCCGGCGAGTGCGGGCAGAAATGCCAGGAAGCCATCTCCCGCTGTACTATCAACGGAACTTTTTTGCCTTTACTTTAACTGATATTTGACTTTTTTGCTAACGATTATCTATCTTCATCGGCACTGTACCGGATATTAAATGTTGCATCCCCACTAAGTTCAATATCTTTGATATCCCGGATCAGGTCAAGGTATTTTTCCCGTATGGCTTCGGGCTGTTCTTCCCCGTTCACTTCCATTTTATCTTCAGAAATCTCCAGCTCCACGTCATCTTTGCTGTCAATAAGTTTGTCGCGAAAAAGTTCGTCTACGATTTTTTCGTTTTCAATCATGCCTTCACGATGTTCCCTTTCCATTTCCCTGGCCCGTAACTGCAAATGTTCTTCCTGCTCACGTACATGCGCTCTATGTTCCCGCAAGACTTCCTCTTGGGCTTCCCGCTGCGCTTCCATTTGCTCACGGGCTATTTCCATTTGTTCCCTGGCCTTTTCTATTTGCTCTCTGTGTATTTCTATCTGATTTTCCCAGTTTTCTTCCCATTCTTCATTAAGCTCATAATCTTCTCCATTCCAATGAAATGCTCCGTCCTCTCCAAACTGCCAGGGTGAATATCCAGATTCATTGAACCTCTGCATACTTTGCTTCCGGCTGTATTCCCTCCCTTCCCGGTCTATTTCGGTTATCATGGCCTCAATGGCAATTTTACTTATTTTTTCATCATTCACTTCCAATTCGATTACTTCGCCTTTGTTAAAAGTCAGCTTTATGGTTTTGTACTTTCTGTCTTCTTCATCGTAATTGATGGTAAAGGTGCCCGTTACATTTGAAAATCTTTCCGAAATGGGCACATACCCTCCCTGTCTTCCCATATTAATAGCCATTACAGGCTCCGGGGGATTTGGAGCCTGCACACTCCACACATTATCAACAATAGTATCTATCAGCATAGGAGCAGCGTGGATGCCTGATAAGGAAATAGCATGTGGAACTTCGGCCAATTTCATCAAGGAATCAACATGAATGATTTGCGAACCGGCAGCATTATTTCCAACAATGGAGAAAGTTTGTCCTTCGTGTACAATGGTCAATGTTTGGGGTACAGTGTCAGCAACTACAGCTTCTGTTATCACATCAATATCACTCGATACTTCTACCGCTACATCAGAAGGAACTATGACAGTATCTGGCTCTGTTGAAGTCACAATAATTGAAGTATCTTCCTGCTCTGCTTTCACATTGTTATTTTCTAACATAGTATTCTCTATCCCCCCTCCCATAAACTCAACAGCCTCGTGTGGTTCCAGCCGGGCGTTGGCGTTCAGGTTGAGCATGAAAATGCTGAAAAAAAGAATGCCTGCCATGATGAACCCTTCGGTAGGTGAAAACTCTATGTGTGAACCTTTCAGCAATCGGTTTACCCTGGACAAAATTCTTTTTTTCCTGCCCATAAAAGCCAGGGCCACCTGCGGGTACGAAGTACTCATTTCCTGAATATTGGCAAGGGCTTTGGCAAAAGTTATGGAATCGCCACTGATTTCTACGGCCAGGTCATCACAGCAATGTTCACGTTCGGTGCGTACCATGGCCGACATCCACCAAACGGCAGGGTGGTAGAAAAACAACAGGTCTATCGTTTTTTGGAACAGGTTAACCAGGTAATCGTATCGGCGAATGTGCGCGAGTTCATGCGCCAGTATCACTTCCATCTGCTCAGAGGGCAGCCCGGACAGCACGCCGACAGGCACCAAAATAACGGGCTTTAGGTGGCCAATCACCATGGGCGTTTTCACAATGGCAGATTCTATCAGGCGTACAGATTTGCTTACCTGGAGTTTGCTTGCCAAAACACCCAATTTCTTCTGCCATTTTTCACCAACCGGACGGGTACGGTAATTTTTTAACCGCTGCACATAAGCCACACTGCCAATCAACCGGAGCAGCAAAAGCACCACGCCCATGAGCCAAACCACCACAATTACGGGCAAATGCCTGTGGAAATAAACGGTGAGTTCTTCCCAAAAACTGGTTTTTGATTCGGCTGATGATGAGGGTTCCGAAACCTGTGGCGGAGGGGCCGCTTCTTCCATTGTTTCAAAAGATACTGCCGACATTTCTGAAATGATGGCCGTTTCCTGAACATACTCCACGCCCTGTTTTTCAAAAAAATAGACGAAAGTGCCCACCGATACGATGAACATCAACAACATGGCTGCCAAGGCTGAAACATACCGGGTTTGTGCCGATTTTTTGTGCAAAACCCAAAACAATACGCCCAATGCCAGGGCAATCAAACTTCCCTGCCAAATAGAGTGGATGAGTGTCCATCCAATGGCATTTATCAGGTCTTGAGAAAGGATTTCCTGTAGAATTTTCATTTTGTACCTCCTTCAATTTCTTGGATTAACGCTTTAATTTCTTCCAGTTCTTCTTTACTGCCTTTGTGTTGCCCCAGGGCCTGCATTACCAACTGCGTGGCCGAACCTCCAAAAGCCGTATCCAGAAAACGGTTGAGCAGTTGTTTTTGCGTTTCCTGTTTTTTTACGGCCGGGCTGTACACATGGCTGCGGCTTTCCTCGTCCCGTTTCAGTAAACCTTTGATTGCCATATTTTGCATAATTTTAAGCGTAGTGGTATATCCTACCTCTTTCTTTTTACTGATTTCATCATGCACGCTCCTCACGGTAGACGGCCCCTCCTTCCAAAGCACATTCAGTACTTCCAGCTCAGCTTCTGTGGGTTGTATTTTGCGATTATTCATAATATTCTTGATTATACGACACATTTCGTACTTCAAGTATATACGATAACTTTCGTAGACGCAAGCGAATTACGATTTTTTTCGTAGAAAACCTTCATTGCGTACCTCAAAGGAATGATGGAAGATTGGAATGATGGAATATCCCCAACATTCCATTTTTCCAATCTTCCAACATTCCATTTCTCCTTAAACAAATGTAACTTGCGGGTTTAAACAAAACCGCTAAAACGACCGTGGGAAATCAACTGACAACCGTAGAAACCGCCAAAGAACTGGGGCTACTCGCCGAAGAATATGACCATATCAAAGAAATACTGGGAAGAACGCCCAATTTTACAGAACTGAGCATTTACTCTGTAATGTGGTCAGAGCACTGTTCTTATAAAAACTCCATTGCCTGGCTGAAAAAACTCCCCAAAGATTCGGACCGCATGCTGGCCAAAGCCGGGGAAGAAAATGCTGGATTGGTAGATATTGGCGATGGCCTGGCCTGTTGTTTCAAAATAGAATCGCACAACCACCCTTCGGCCATAGAACCCTACCAGGGCGCTGCCACGGGGGTAGGCGGTATCAACCGGGATATTTTTACCATGGGTGCCCGCCCCATTGCGCAATTGAACTCACTTCGTTTCGGGGACATCAATTCGCCCAAAACCCAATGGCTGATGAAAGGCGTGGTAAAAGGCATTGGCAACTATGGCAATGCGTTTGGCATACCTACCGTGGGTGGAGAGGTGTTTTTTGACCCCTGCTATCAGGTAAACCCGTTGGTCAACGCGTTTTCGGCAGGCATTGTAGAAACTGACAAAACTGCCTCCGCAACTTCTACCGGGGTGGGCAATCCGGTGTATATTGTAGGCTCAGCTACCGGAAAAGACGGTATCCACGGTGCAGCTTTTGCTTCCAAAGACATTAGTGAAGACTCGGTAAACGACCTGCCATCGGTACAGGTGGGCGACCCTTTTCAGGAAAAACTATTGTTGGAGGCGACTTTAGAAGTAATTGCCAGTGGTAAAGTAGTAGGCATGCAGGACATGGGCGCGGCCGGCATCATTTGCTCTACTTCCGAAATGAGTGCCAAAGGCGAACACGGCATGGATATTTGGCTGGATAAAGTACCCCTGCGGCAGGCTAATATGTTTCCTTTTGAAATATTGCTATCCGAATCGCAGGAACGTATGTTGGTGGTGGTGAAAAAGGGACATGAAAAAGAAGTGGAAGCAATTTTTGAAAAGTGGGATTTAAATTGTGCCCAAATAGGTGTAGTCACCGATACTAAAAGGCTGCATTTTTACGAAAAAGATGAACTGGTAGCCGATGTACCTGCCGAATCGCTGGTGTTGGGTGGGGGAGCCCCGGTTTACCACAGGGAATACAAAGAACCTGCTTACTATCAGGAATTTAAAAAATTCAGCATCGATCAGGTGGCAGAGCCAAAAGACTACAAAGAAGTAGCAAAATTCCTGCTCTCCCACCCCAATATCGTTTCGAAAGCCTGGGTGGCCGAGCAGTACGACTCCATGATTGGCACCGGCACCCTCACCACCAACACTCCTTCTGATGCTGGAGTAGTGCGGGTAAAAGGCACCAACAAGGCCATCAGCATTACGGTAGACTGCAACGCCCGCTACGTACATGCCGACCCGGAAACAGGCTGTGCCATTGCTGTGGCCGAAGCTGCCCGGAATATTTCGTGCAGTGGGAGCGAACCTGTAGCCATTACCAATTGTTTAAATTTTGGGAACCCGTACAAACCAGAAGTATACTGGCAATTTGTAGGCGCTATCAAAGGTATGTCAAAAGCCTGTGAAGCATTCAATACACCGGTAACCGGTGGAAACGTAAGTTTTTATAACCAATCCGAAGATGGAGGTGCCGTTTTCCCCACTCCGGTCATTGGCATGCTGGGTATTCTTTCTCATTATGAGAACAAAATGACCCTTAACTTCAAAAATGAGGGGGATATTATTTACTTATTGGGACAACCCGCCAATGATATTGGGTGCTCAGAATATCTGTACAGTTATTGTGATATAAAAGCTTCACCGGCTCCTGTATTTAATTTAGAAGAAGAAGTAAAGCTTCAGCAGGTATTGCGTACATTTATTAAAGACAAATCGGTTAACGCAGCGCATGATGTTGCGGATGGAGGATTATTTGTAACACTGGCAGAAATGGGTATGGCTTCTAAATTAGGGTTTGCTGTGTATACCGATAAAAACTTCCGAAAAGATGCTTACCTCTTTGGAGAAGCACAGGGCAGGATAGTGGTAACCGTTTCTCCGGAGCAGGCTGGTCAATTTGAGGAAAAGCTTTCTGCAATGCACACTACTTACCAAAAATTGGGTAAAGTAATAACGAAGGATTTCATCATTGATGATGAATTGTTTTTCAATTGCAATGAAGCTATCCAAATGCACGAAGCCTTATTACCAAAAATGCTAAAATAGGCATGTTGTTTTGGGGCATAACCGCATAAATATGTAAAAGAAATTATTATGGCTCACATGTAACATATATAAGTTTTTTACAATTTTCTCTTAAAATATTTTTATACTACATATATTCTTCTTACTTTTACCTTCGCTTTCAGAGAAAGTTATAATATATTAAGTTTTATTATCATTTTTATAATAAACAGCAATAATAATTGACAATGCGCAAGAATATCCTTTATATTATTATCGTAATATTTGCTACATCATGTTATTCAAACAAAGAGCTGGTATACCTGCAAGATGAAACTTATTCTAATAAAATTCCTAAAGCGGTAGATAACCAAAGGCCCTTGTACAAAATACAACAAAATGATGTATTATATATCGATATAAAAACGCCAGATCCTGAAACTACTAATTTGTTCAAAAGTGCTGATGAAGGACGGGTAGGTTTCAACGCAAGCCCTTCTTTATTGTACATACGTGGTTATTCTGTAGACAATGATGGGTTTGTTACGCTTCCGCTGATCGGCAAAGTACATGTAGACAATCTCACCATTGATGACGTAAAAGCCAAAATACAGTCAGAAGTTGACCAGTATTTGACCAACGCAAGTGTGGAAGTGAAGCTGGTTAGCTTTAAAATATCTGTGTTAGGACAGGTAAGCAATCCGGGATACTATTATATTTATAACGGACAGGCTAATTTAATGGAAGGATTATCCTTAGCGGGAGACCTGACTGAATATGCCAGCCGGCAGGATATAAAACTAATACGACAGACTGAAGAAGGTTCAGAAGTAATCTTATTAGATTTAACAGATCCCTCAATTATACAATCGCCCTATTTCTATTTATTGCCTAATGATGTAATATATGTACAACATTCTGATAAGCAGATAAAAAACCAAAATTTACGTCCTTTAGGCATACTCTTTGGCGGAATAAGTGCTTTTGTACTTATTGCTAATTTTGTAATTGATCTTTCAAACTAGGATTATCAATATGGAAACAATAAACAACGAAGATACTTTAGAGTTAAAACCTTTGTTACAAAAGGTACAGGCTCATTGGTATTACTTTGCGATAAGCATAATATTGTTGCTTTCTCTGGCTTATGTTTACAATCAATATAGCCAAAGAAAATATAATGCAACCGCTACGATTATTCTGGAAGACCGGAACATTGGTTCAATCAGTGCCAACGAATTGGTAAATTCTGAAAATGAAAGAGAAAGCGGTGAAAAAATCAGTTTAGGCAATGAGATTACCAAGCTCACTTCCTACAACCTGGTGCGCTCAGCCTTGCAGGAAGTAGACTTTAATGTTACCTATTATACCGTTGAGAAATTCTGGCCTGATTTTTTAAAAGAGTCCTGGCTCAACGAAAAATATGGAAACTTTCCTTTTAAGGTTACCATTGACACCACAAAACGGCAAATTACCAATGTGCCTATCTATGTAAGCATACTCCCTGACAACCGGTTGCATGTCCGTGCTGAGGGTAGTGACATAAGTGCCCATAATTTCTCAGCTGACAATTCTATTCCTGTTTCTGAAGTAAGCATAGATAAAATCGTCAAAATTGGTGAAACCTTTGAACATGATTTTCTCAATTTTCAGATAGAGGTGAACAAGAACGCCTCCCTAAACCCCAGTGAAGATTTGTGCTTCATGGTTCATAACACGAAGGGGCTGGTACCCCGCTATCAGGGCAGGCTCACGGTTGAACCTGCTGAAAATCAGGATAAAGATGCGAGAATATTGCAGCTTAAGGCAGAAGATAATGTACCTTCTAAAGGCGTTGATTTTTTAAATGCCGTTATCCATGCTTACAAAATGGATGAGTTGCGTAAAAAGAACGAAAGAGGGTATAACTCCATCCGGTTTGTAGAACGGCAAATAAGTGCCATCGGCGATTCGTTAAAAAATGCTGAAATGGCCCTTCAAAACTTTAAAGCATCCAGCAGCATTGTTGATATTGATGTTGCCAAAAGCAGTGTTTTTGACAGGTTGGGAACCCTGGAAAGTGAAAAAGCCGCCTTAGAAGATAAGCTGTCATACTACAGAAGTACCCTCAATAATCTGCAAAACAACAATACTGAGGGCATCCTGGTTCCTTCTGCTGCAGGTGTGGATAATACTTTATTTAATGAGCTAATTCCCAAGTATTTGGATAAAACCACCAGGTATGAGTCCTTGCGGTTCAATACAAAACAGGGCAACCCTGTCTTACTTAAGTTAGAAGCCGAGATTAATGACCTGAAAAATATCTTAATTGAGAACCTCTCCAACTCTATCGCTGCCCTTAATAGCAACCTGGGTAATGCACAACAAAGGATATACAACATAAACTCCAACATCAAAGCACTACCCCAAGATGAAAGGAAGCTTGCTATTTTGCAACGTGATTACGATTACTACTCGCAAAGGTATACTTACCTGGCCAATAAAAAATCAGAAGCAGAATTAGCATTAGCGACTAACCAGGCCAGTGTAGAGGTAATAGACGACCCCAGAGGAGGCGGTGAGCCCGCATGGCCGAAGAAAGGGTTGATTTATGCAATGGCCTGTGTATTAGGGCTAGTGGTGCCAATGGCCTTTGTCTTACTGAAAGACTCAGCCAATAATAATGTACTTGACAAAGCCGAGTTAGAAAAGAGAATCAAAGCTCCCCTGTTAGGTACAGTTGCCAGTGGAGGAAAAGAGTCAAAACTGGTGGTTAAGCAACAACCTAACTCTGCGGGGGCCGAGTCTTTTAAGTTTGCCAGAATTAATTTACAGTATTTCCATCAAAATGGAGAAGCTACCAGTCAGGTTATAGGCATTACCTCCTCAATTTCCGGGGAAGGGAAAACCTACTGTGCTTCTAACCTGAGTGCAGCTTATGCTGAATCTGGAAAGAAAACCCTGCTGATTGGTGGTGATTTGCGAAAGCCAAAAGTTAGTGAATACTTTAACCTTCACGACATTGGCCTTGTAAATTATATAGAAGGGAAAGCTACTCTTGAGGATATCATACAGCCTACCAATATCAAGAACCTGCATGTTGTAGCTCCTGGCAAAATAGAAACAGACCCTATTAAGGTTTTTGAAAATCATAATATGGATAAGTTCATTACCGAAGCCAAATTGCATTATGACGTTATCATTATCGATACGCCGCCGATTGGTTATGTAGCGGACTATTTCGTATTACTGAAATACTTTGATATTAATATTTTCGTGGTAAGGTTTAATTATACCAACAAAAATATACTCGCCAATATCAACGATATTTATAAAAATGCTAAGGTGAAAAATATGAATGTTCTGTTTAACGACATCAAACTTTCACCCGGTTATGGATACGGTTATCTGGATGGATACGGACAAGGCTATTACACCAATAAAAATAGTACCGCCAAACCTGAAAGGCCTATGCCAAGAACAAAAAAGAAAATTTTCTAAAAAATTTGTAATATGTTGTACAAAGCGCTCAATAACTTGGGCGCTTTGTATTTTTATACACTACGAACGTATAGCTTCTACCGGATTCATTTTCGCAGCTGAAAATGCCGGTAATATACCTGCCACTACCCCTACCCCACTAGATACCACCATACCTAAAACAACGTTTTTAAAGCTCAAAAAAAGGTCAAGGCTGCCAATAGAAATAAAGCTTAAAAAATATACCAACAGCAACCCTAGTCCTCCTCCCAAAAGGCTTAAAAAGACTGCCTCAAACAAAAACTGAAGTAAAATAAAGTAGTTTTTTGCCCCCACAGCTTTTTGAATACCGATGATAGCTGTACGTTCTTTTACTGAAACAAACATAATATTGGCGATACCAAAGCCGCCCACCAATATAGAAAAACTCCCAATAACCCAGCCGGCCGTACCAATCACCCCAAAAATATTATCTAACACAGACTGAAAAGCTTCCGTTCTGTTCAAGGCAAAATTGCTCTCTGCAAGCGGACGCAAAGCCCTTTTCCTGCGCATAAGCCCCTCCAGTTCACTTTCAAGCTGCTTACACTCCTTATCATTTTCATAAGCTTTCAGCGCAATGGTAGAGCCTATTCCTCCATAACGCTGGTTGGTCTGGAATAACTTTTGAAAGCTCCCATAAGGAATGAAACAATTATCATCTATGCTGGGAGCATCAACCAGATTTTCGCCCTGCTTTTCCAACACGGCAATTATCCTGTATTTTAACCCTGCAACCCGTATATCTTTGCCAATAGCCAATGAACGGGGAAACAATGCTTCTGCCACATCGGCACCTATTACGGCCACATTTCTTGCCAGCTCAATTTCCTGCAACGAAAAATAACGGCCTGCCTGAACCGGCATTTCGTACACTTCATCGTACTGATATGAAACGCCTACCAAATTGACATCGCTTTTACTATTATTGCTGTGCTGCAGCAAAGCACCACCTCTCTCAGCAAAAATACTAATGGCCGTAGCGTGTGTTACGTTTTCCCGAAGAAATTCATATTCATCCGTAGTTACCTGAGGACGCTGAAAGTACTTCCACCAGGGATAATTATTTTCAAATATCCAGGGCCATTTCTCGACACGCACTACCTTATCACCTATGAAAGACATGCTTTCCCGGATGCTATTCTCCAAAGAATCAACGATGGTGAATACAGAGATAATGGCAAAAATACCTACGGTAACTCCCAAAAGGGACAGGGCCGTACGAAGTAGGTTTTCGTGGAGCGCATGCCAGGCAAAAAACAGGCTTTCTGTAATTAATTTAAGGATAATCATTTTTATTGATAACAAATGCTTAAATTTGCACTTTTTAATCAGTAAAAACTGATTAATTCATCATTATTCTTAGTGTTCTTTAATTATTTATATGAAGTTATCCGCCTTTAAGTTTGAACTACCTACCAACTTGATAGCCCAGCATCCTGCTGAAAACAGAGATGAATCCCGCTTAATGGTGATTCATAAAGATTCTGGCAAAATTGAACACAAAGTTTTTAAAGACATCATCGATTATTTCGAAGAAGATGATGTGATGGTGGTCAACGACACAAAAGTGTTTCCTGCCCGTTTGTACGGAAATAAAGAAAAAACAGGTGCAAAAATTGAAGTTTTTTTATTAAGGGAACTTAATAAAGAAATGCATTTGTGGGACGTGCTGGTAGACCCTGCACGTAAAATCAGGGTTGGCAATAAATTATATTTTGGAGACGGGGAACTCGTAGCTGAAGTCATTGACAATACTACTTCCCGTGGGCGGACTATCAGGTTCCTTTATGATAGTGATGAAGTTGACTTTTATAAGATTATTGATCAATTGGGCGAAACCCCTTTGCCCAAGCATATCAAAAGAAAAGTAGAAGCCGCTGACAAAGAGCGTTTTCAAACTGTATTTGCCGAACATGTGGGCGCTGTGGCTGCACCTACCGCCGGGCTTCACTACACAGTGCAACTGCTGAAAAGACTCGAAATTAAAGGTATCCATGTAAAGCCCATTACCTTGCACGTGGGTTTAGGCACTTTCCGTTCGGTAGATGTAGAAGACCTTACCAAGCATAAAACAGATTCTGAAAACTTCAATATCGACCAGGATACAACTGATTTTGTAAACACAGCACTGGATGAAAAGAAGCGCATTTGCGCGGTAGGCACTACTTCCATGCGTGCGCTGGAATCATCGGTATCTGCCAATGGGCGGCTAAAAGCGAATAGTGGGTGGACAGATAAGTTTATTTTTCCTCCTTACGAGTTCAAAATATGCAATGCCCTTGTTAGCAATTTTCATCTCCCCGAGTCCACACTACTCATGATGGCCTGTGCTTTCGGAGGCTACGACCTCGTGATGGATGCTTATCAGCTTGCCATTAAAGAAAAGTATAAGTTTTTCAGCTACGGCGATGCCATGTTAATCATTTAAAGGCACTTCATTTATATGGGCCGTATTGAAGAATACGCAGTAATTGTAGCGGGAGGAAAGGGCAGCCGCATGCGCCAGGCAACCCCCAAGCAATTTCTTGAAATAAATGGTTTGCCCATATTGATGCATACCCTTCGTGCCTTCTATCAGTACTCCAACCATATTAAAATCATTCTGGTACTGCCAGAAAACGATTTGGCATATTGGAAAGCTTTACGCGAAAAGCATCAATTTAACGTACCCCACCTAAAGGTAATCGGTGGAAAAACACGTTCTGCTTCAGTTCAAAATGGTTTATCTGAAATTAGTAACGACGAAGGACTGGTGGCCATTCATGACGGAGTAAGGCCTTTGGTAAGCCAAAATCTAATCAGTCGGGCCTTCTCAGAGGCTGCAAAACATGGCAACGCCATTGCGGCTGTTCCTCCCAAGGATTCTATCAGGAAAATTACGGATAATACCACAAAAACCGTAAACCGACAATCATACCGGCTGGTGCAAACACCCCAAACATTCAAAGTAAAAAATATCAAGGAAGCCTATAAGCAAGTGAAGGAAGAACAAACAGATGATGCCAGCGTTGCCGAAAAAGCCGGACAAACCATTCATTTGATAGAGGGAGCATACGAAAATATAAAAATCACCACGCCTGAAGATATTCATATAGCAGCCGCCCTGCTAAATAATAGGGCAACTGCTATTAACTTTAAATCATCATAATTTGTTGGTGGTGTGGTAGATGTAAACTTCTTATCCAAAATTGAGAATTGCTGTCAATATTCATCCTCGTTGAAGAAGAAATCTTCTTTAGTGGGGTAATCCGGCCAAATTTCCTCTATATTTTCATAGGGTTGACCATCGTCTTCCAACTCCTGTAAATTTTCAACCACCTCCAGGGGCGCTCCCGAACGTATCGAGAAATCAATAAGTTCTTCCTTTGTTGCAGGCCAGGGTGCATCCTCTAAGTACGAAGCCAATTCTAATGTCCAATACATTTCATTACTTTATTTAACATTCACAAAAATCGCTGTATATATAGTATTAATTAAATTATTTGTTTGCCAACAAAATCTTTACCAATTAGTCGAAATAAAAAAGCGAAAAACGCATCATTTTTTTACTTGACTATGATTAATACGAATTCTGAGGGAAAAGTTCAAGGAGAAAGTCTTTTTTCGGTAATAAATTTCAAATTTCCAAACTATTCTTCAATTCCTCTATTAATTCTTTCTTTATTGCTACTTTCCGGTGCTGCACCTTGATTTTCATATCCAGGTGTTTATCTACCCTTCCAGAAGTATTAAACTTTTCTACGTTTTCCAGATAGGTATTGAGTTCTTTTTCATCCCTGACAAGCAGGTTATTCAAAATTTCAATCTTCAATCCGACAATTTCTTTCTTGTCTTTATGCTCCAAATCCCCGTATTTATTTTTGAGCACATAATGAAGAAATCCTTTCTCAACTGCCATATCACAGGCTTTGTTGAAGGCGATGCTCAGGTCTCTTGCCAGTTCTTTGGGTATCATTCCTGAATTTCTCCAGGCATGTTTTAACTTTTTTACTTCATCAACCGCGTTAATCCCGTCACTACTTGCCAGTGCTTTTGCTTTTTCAACCAATTCTTTCTTACGCGCCAGGCCCTCTTCGGGACTTTGCTGTCTCCTGCTTCTTTCTTTTTTCAGCTCCCTGAAAAAGCTTCCGGTGATGCCCTGAAATTCCTGCCAAAGCTGTGACCTTTTTCTGGGAGGAACAGGTGGCAGTTGTTTCCATTCACTTTGCAGGGCTTTCATTTTATTTACAACGGTCCCCTTTTCATTTTCACGCGACAATGCCTTTGCCTGGGAAATAATTGCCTGATATTTGGAAATTCGCCCATCAAGCATTCTTTTTCTATCGTCAAAAAATGATTGACGGCGCTGGTAAAAATTATCCAGTATTTGCTTAAACTGCCCCTCTATGTCTTCCTGAAAATCATCTTCAACATTTCCGGTTTTGATCCATTTGGCTTTAATTTCCTTTAACTTTTCGCCAGCTTCTTTCCAGTCTACGCTGTTTTCATACTCCCTGGCTTCTTCCAGCAAAGCCCTTTTTATTTCCAGGTTTTTCACCCGGTTTTCTGCAATAATTTCCCGTAAATATTCTTCCTGCTTATCTAATCTGGCAAAAAGCTCTTCAAAATCACCAAGTGCATCAAAGTCAACGAGCTTTTCTTTCAAATGAATCAGTTTCATGAGATACGAGCCCTTGTTTTCGGCCTCTTCAATGGCACTTTCCAATACTTCTACCTTTTGGGTAGCCAGTATAAACCTTTGCTCAAAATAATGAAACGTATCTTCTTCACTACCCCTTACTTCCCCTATATTCCTTTCAGGAAACCCAAGAAAAGCAGAGCGGTATATTTTTCCGTTTTCGATAAAACCAAATGGATGTGTTTTCCCCATTTTAAACTTTAAACCAGATTATACAATTCGATTGATAGTGAGCCAATCAACGAATAAAAATTTTCATTTTATTATGCTTATTGCCCAGTCTTATCATTACTTTATCTGCACAGGTACTTAACTTTGCCCCAAACATATCCGCGACAATACAAAAAATTTGGAAAAAATCAATACAACACGTATATCAAACACCCAACTTTGTGCAAACTTGGCTATTCAATTACATGATATTGCACCTATATTCATAATTTTAAGCATCATAATATAAAATAAAAAATAATGAGCAACGAAAAAATCATTTTTTCTATGTCGGGGGTCGGAAAAATCTACCCCCCAAAAAAGCAAGTACTCAAAGATATTTACCTCTCATTTTTTTACGGAGCTAAAATTGGAGTAATCGGGCTAAACGGCTCCGGAAAATCGTCCCTTCTGCGCATTATTGCCGGCAAAGAAAAAGACTATTTGGGAGAAGTAGCTTTTTCATCCGGGTATTCTGTAGGAATGTTGGAGCAGGAACCAGAGCTAGACCAGCAAAAAACGGTGAAAGAAGTAGTGGAAGAAGGGGTTGCCGAGGTTGTTGGCTTATTGAAAGAATACGAAGAGATCAACCTGAAATTTGCCGAGCCTGAAATTTTGGAAGATCCGGATGCTATGGAGAAGCTCATAGAAAAACAGGGAGCCGTACAGGAGCAAATAGAACAAATGGGCGGATGGGAACTGGACAGTCGCCTGGACAGGGCCATGGATGCCCTGAGAACGCCTCCTGCTGATGCAAAAATTGAGAATTTATCCGGTGGAGAAAAAAGAAGGGTAGCCCTTTGCCGTTTGCTGCTGCAAGAACCTGACATTTTACTGCTGGATGAGCCTACCAACCACCTGGATGCCGAATCGGTGCTGTGGCTGGAGCAACACCTGCAACAATACAAGGGCACGGTAATCGCCGTAACGCACGACCGCTACTTCCTGGATAACGTGGCTGGCTGGATTTTAGAACTCGACCGGGGCGAAGGCATTCCCTGGAAAGGCAATTACTCTTCCTGGCTGGAACAAAAACAAAAGCGACTGGAAGAAGAAGAGAAATCAGAATCGCGCCGGCAAAAAACCCTGCAACGGGAACTGGACTGGATCAGGATGAGCCCCAAAGCACGGCATGCCAAAGGAAAGGCCCGCCTCAACGCGTATGAAAAAATGCTGGGCGAAGAAAATAAAGAGAAAGAAGCCAAACTGGAGCTTTTTATTCCTCCGGGACCGCGCCTGGGCGATAAGGTGATAGAAGCCGAAAATGTATCAAAGGCTTTTGGTGACAAGCTCTTGTTCGAAGACCTTGATTTTGCTTTGCCTCCCGGAGGCATTGTAGGTGTGATTGGTCCCAATGGTGCCGGAAAAACTACTTTATTTAAGCTAATCACCGGCAAAGAAACGCCAGATACCGGAACATTTTCTACTGGCTCAACGGTAGAAATAGCGTATGTAGACCAGGAACACCATGACCTGATTCCTGAAAAGTCTGTGTGGGAAGCCATTTCGGATGGCAATGACCTGCTCAACCTGGGCAACCGGCAGGTAAACTCCCGGGCTTATGTGAGCAAGTTCAATTTCAGCGGTACCGATCAGGAGAAGAAAGTAGGTAACCTCTCGGGTGGGGAGCGCAACCGCGTGCATCTGGCCATTGCGCTGAAGCAGAGTGCCAACCTGCTGCTGCTGGATGAGCCTACCAACGACCTGGATGTGAATACCCTGCGTGCCCTGGAAGATGCCCTGGACAACTTCGCCGGATGTGCCGTTATCATCTCGCACGACCGCTGGTTCCTTGACCGCATCGCCACCCATATTTTGGCTTTTGAAGGCGACTCGCAAGTGTACTGGTTTGAAGGAAACTTCAGCGAATATGAAGAGAATAAATTGCAACGCCTGGGCGATACTTCACCGCACAGGATTAAGTATAAAAAGCTGAGCTAAGTGCATTATCAAAGTTTTGGAGAATTACTTTAGACAAAAGAGAGTATAAAATCCCTCTTTTGTCTTTATACTATCAATCAAAAAAACACCCTTGATAAAACCTTTCATCCTGGTCAGTACCGATGGGTGAACCGTCCGGGGGCGATAAGGGTTTTGGGGCTGACCACTGTTCACTTCCTTCTTCAAATCTTCTGATCTTTGCCAGCATAAAATTGAGGTGGGCTTTTTGGGCAATGTTCCCTTCCCTTTCTGCTGACTGTTGTAATTCCATTATTTTTCCTTTGACTTCATGAATTTTCAGCGTAGCCATTGCCCGCACCCGTTGTGCATTTTCTTGTTGGGCAGCCAGTGCAATCAGATGGTCTACCAGTAGCTGCCCTTCTAGCCACTGTATTTCTCCTGCCAACCCTTCTTTGTCTTGTGTGAGAATGGTGGCTGCAATTAACTGGTCAACTACTTCAGAAAAGCCAGGCATGTTTTCGTTACGGGCATGAAAGTCCATCATGCGGGCAGCGCGTTCGGGATTGAGCATGAGGTTCAGCGTATAGTTGATGGCTGCTTCTGCAGCAGCTACCGGGTCAAACGTAATGCCCGTACGGGATTTGAATACCTCCCGGGAATTTTCACTGTACCCCAAAGGATAAGGGGGAAGCAAAGCCAGTATATGCTCAGGAAGTGCAAGTGCCTGTGGTGAAAGGGTAGTCATTAAAGCTTCCATAGCCTGCCGTTGCTCTTCTGCCGAAACCACTTCCAAAATTTTCTGTCCATCACCGCGCACAGCGTAAGTGTAATACATTCCACCCAATAATTTTGCCACGGCCTCAGTTTGGTAGCGGTGAAACATATACATAGGCACCAGCACCTCTTCCAGCGTAGCCATAGGCTGGCCAAAAGGAAGTTTTTTCTCAGAAAAATTTTCCAGCGCAATTTTACGCACCTGCATCACCCGGTTCAGTTCGTCCACGGCACTTTTGCCATTATCCCACAAATGCGCCACCGGATGCGCACCACTCACAGGCCGGGCATCCCGGTCGCTGATAAACAGTAAGCCTTCATCAATATAATCACGGATGATATTTTCCAGGGCTGCTGCTTCATCTGTATTTTTTGGAAAGTCCTGGTAACCATAGGAAATAGTAACTTTATCCCAGGCACCGATTTCATTGGTATAGGCATTGGAAAGGTCTAGTGTTCCGTCTGCCTTAATTTCAGCGTAAGGATGTGGATAATCCATCACAGAGGCCCGGTCGTTGTAAGAGGAAGCAAAATTGTGCACCAGGCCCAACGTATGCCCTACCTCGTGGGCCGAAAGCTGGCGCAACCGTTGTAATGCCATTTGCAACATTTCTTCTGACACCGGTTCCCCCTTTTCATAATTAGCAACCAGTCCGGAAGCAATCAGAAAATCCTGCCGCACCCGCAGCGAACCCAGGGTGACTTTCCCTTTCAGGATTTCGCCCGTGCGCGGATCGTAAATACTGGTGCCATAAGACCACCCCCGGGTAGAGCGGTGTACCCACTGAATGAGGTTGTAGCGGATGTCCATCGGGTCGGCATCTTCGGGCAGCATTTTTACCTGAAAAGCATCTTCATAGCCAATAGCTTCAAACGCCTGGTTCCACCAAAGTGCCCCCTCCAGCAAAGCCGAACGAATGGGTTCGGGTGTGCCGGGATCCAGATAATACACAATGGGTTCCACAGCCTCACTCATGCTGGCTTTCGGATTCTTCTTTTTCAGCCGATGGCGTAAAATATAACGTTGGGTGATGGGCTGGTCTACCGGCGTTGCATAATCCATGTATTGCAGGGAAATGTAGCCCGAGCGGGGGTCAAATTTACGAGGCTGGTAATCATCATCAGGCAATTGCACGAAAGAGTGGTGCAGCCGCAGCGTTATCGCATTGGGGTCGGGCGTAACCGAGCGTACATAATTCCCGGCATTGCCACCGGAAAAGGTGAGCGTCACTTCCACTTCTGTATTTTGCGGGAAGTTTTTGGTCAATGGTAAATAAAAAGCAGAGCGGCTGCGATCTACACTAAAACTGCCCTGGTCGGCCTCCCTGATAAACTCTCCTACCCCAAATATATCTGAAAAGAAAAAATCAGAAGCATCTATCAATACTTTATCATCTCTTTTGGTAGCCACCGTAAAGCCCCACAACACAGATTCAGCAAAGGCTTCAGACAAGGCTTTTTTTTCGGCAGCATTCTCCGTATTCGCCCGGTATTCTACGTTTTTTTCTACCAGCAATATTTTAGGCCCACTCTGCCGGAACTCTACCAGGCGTGGGCGGGAAAGCCTGCCCCTGTCAAGCCCAATGTCGTTAGAGCCCATGCCTGCGGACAAACTGGGATAATACAAGAATTCTGTATCTAATTTATCAATTTCCAGCCATATTTTTCCTTCTTTATCATCCCAGTAAAAAGAGAAAAAACCTTTATGCTTTTTCATGCCTTCTGTTTTTTCGGAAAAAGATGGTTTGTCCTGGGAAAAGACGCTGGTAAGTGTAAAAAAAAGCAAGACGCAAGTGGTAGAACTTGTGAGAGGAAAATTCATAGTTTTAGGCTTAGGTATACGGCAATAAGCAAAAAGAAAATTCGTTTGCAGGATAAGACTTCAGTTGAAAATGAAAAGATAGACAAACTCCCACGAAAACCCAATATCTATGAGACCCTGCCAAATTATTTTTGCAATCATCATATTAGTTACGGCAACCTCAGGCACACTGAAAGCTACCCACATGATTGGCGGGCAAATCACCGCTACTCCCGTGTCCAACCAGGCTTTTACTTATCGCATATTATTTACCGCATACACAGATCCGGACGCTGATGTTGAATTTGGCAATGTAGAAATTAACTTTGGGCATGGCGACCCCATCAATATTGATGGTGAAAACGATTTTCGAAGGAAAATTGCCAGTGAAGACAGTTTATATAGTATTGATACGCTGGTGATTACGCACACTTTTCCCGGTGCAGGCAAGTACCTCATCAGTATGCGGGAGTTTAACCGAAGTGCTGAAGTTGTGAATATGCTCAACTCGGTCAATACCCCTTTTTATGTAGAAACCCTGCTTACCATAGCCTCGGAAATAGGCGAGAACAGCACCCCTCACTTATCTGACTCTTTGGTTTTTAGCGCCCATGTCAAAACCCGCTTTGTGCATTCCATTGGGGCTACCGACCCGGATGGAGATAGTCTTTCCTATACCTTAACCGTACCCAAACAAGATGTAGACAGAACCGTGGACCGTTATATACATCCTGACCGGTTCGATACACTTTTTGCAGAAAATCCCGGCCAGGAAAACGGTTCTTTTCCACCCATATTTGCGGTTGAAAACGGGCAATTGATTTGGGATGCCCCCACCTACGGAGGGGAATACGCAGCCGCTTTTCGTGTGCAGGAATGGCGTAAAATAGACGGGGAATGGGAACAAATAGGATACGTAACCCGCGACCTGCTCATCTTTGTGCAGGATACCGTTAACAACACCAACGGAGGGGATTATGTAGATTTTGTTACAAGCACAGAAGGAGAATATACCGGGCAGGCCATCAACCTTTTTCCCAACCCAACCGATGGAAAGTTCCATGTAAAAATAGAAGACACCTGGGTTGATAGCCAGATTTGGGTACATGACATTTCCGGAAAAACTGTTTATGAAGCAACTGCCGGACAGGATGAAGTAATTTTAGAAATCCCCCATCTGAGCCAGGGCATTTATGTGCTTACCTTGCAGAAAGGCTTCAAAAAAAGGTCATTCACTTTTGTAAAACAATAAACAACAATTTTTAAAAAAAGGACACGTCTTGCCGGATGAGCGCGTAGCCCGTGCCTGGGAAATTCCGGCACCTCCTGCTATGAAGCAATAAGCGCAAAGGTTTGGGCATTGCTAGATTGTACTTTGTTAGATTAAAAAAATAATAGCGACCGTCGCCGGAATTCTCCCCGGATGAGCAGAGCGAATTCCGGGGCCTCCTGCATCGCAAGTGGGAGACCCCGCGATTTCTATGGTTTACGCAAGCACATTGATATAGCTTTTTTCATATTTTCTATTTTCTCGGACACAGGCAAAAACTCTATGGATAAGTTTATTGCGCACAGCATTTAGTACGGACATCTTTTTTTTACCAGCCTCTACTTTACGATGGTAATAATCAGCTAGCTCCCCTTTTTTAGATACAGCGGACATTGCGGATAAATGCAATAGTTTTTTTACCTGCTTATTAGCTAAATGGCTTACTTTTGTTCCTCCTCTGATTGGGTTTCCCCTAATTTAGTAGACATTCAGTTAAGCAGCAGTAGATATTGATTTTTTCCACTGATGCTCATATTCTATCGGACTCATATATTCAATTGCAGAATGTTTCCTCTTTCGGTTATACCATACCTCAATATACTCGAAGATATCTTGTTTAGCCTCAGTATGGCTCGAGTAATTTCTACGGTAAACCAACTCCCGTTTCAAAGTGGCAAAGTAACTCTCTGTTGGGGCATTATCGTAACAGTTTCCTCTACGGCTCATGCTACACCTTATTCCCTTTTGTTCAAGAATCCGTTGGTAGTCATAGCTCGCATATTGGCTTCCTCTATCGCTGTGATGTATCAATCCTTTCACTGGATTTCGTACCATGATTGCCATCCGCAATGCCGTTATGACCAGCGTTCGCTCTAAAGTGGACGCCATAGACCAGCCGATAATACGTCGAGAAAACAAATCAAGTACAATAGCCAAGTACAGCCAACCTTCTTTTGTCCAGATATACGTAATATCAGTGGTCCATACCGCATCAGGTCTGCTTGCTTCAAATTGCTGATCTAGTAGATTAGGGGCTACAGGAAGATGATGATTTGAGTCTGTCGTCTTGGTAAACTTCCTTTTCTTTTCCACCGCAATACCATTGAGCCGCATTAAGCGGGCAATGCGGTTCTTACCACATGCTACTCCCATAGTTTGTAATTCAGCATGTACCCTGGGACTACCGTAGCTTTGACGACTTTGCTGATGTATATCTCTGATCTGTTCCACTAATTGTCTGTTTTCTCGGCTACGATTGCTCTCAGGTCGTGTTAACCATGCGTAATAACCACTCCTTGAAATTTGTAGTACTCTGCACATAGCAGTAATGGAAAAACACCCATCATATTCTTGAACAAATTGGTATCTTAGCGTGGGTGAATACTGAAGATACCAACCGCCTTTTTTAGTATCTCCACCTCCTCTTGAAGACGTCTGTTCTCTCTCTTCAATTGAGTCATTTCCTCATCCCGAGGGTTTTTACCCGAAAACGCTTTCTTTCCCTCTTCTTGTAATTCCAGTTTCCAGCGGCGTAACATACTCATGTGAATTCCTAGATCACGAGCTACTTGGCTCTTACTACCATTACTCTCTGAGAGGCGAACTGCCTCCTCTTTAAATTCTTTGGTATACTTTCTTCTAGTTCTCATATTTGACACTGATTTGGTTACTAATTTACTCTTTTTTCAGTGTCTACTTTAACGGGGGAAGACCAGTTTTTTTATTTTTATTCTAATCTGACAAAGTACAGTTAATATCACTCTTACAATACCTATCCCTGCATAATTTTCTTCATTACTTTCTCCACTCGTTTTCTTTTACTTTCTTTTTCTATATCGGGAAGGCGAGTGCTTAAGACCTTTGCAAAAGCATTCTTATTTTTATCATCAATTATAGGCAAAGCCCTTTCTGCATACATGGGCAGTTGGTTGGGCGGGCTTATTTGCAATTGCTCAAGCAGTAAAGCAAAAGCGTCTTCCGCATATTTTGGGTTAGCAGCCAGTGTAATCAAAATATTCACGGCATTATCTTTAGTAATAACCGAGCCTTTGTCGGCAGCATCCAGAATCATCGGAAGATTATTGTAAATTTTATCCGGTTTTACACTCGCTATGGCATGCAGGGCAGTCATAGCACCCCATTGCAGCCGGTTGTTTTTATGGTTTAGTAATACCAGAAAATTGTCTGAATAGTCGGCAATTAAACCCGGTGCAACCACCCCAATTTCATACAACACTTTGATGCAATCGCTTTGGATGTTTTTATTTTTATTGCTTAAGTTTTCAACCAGTGTCGCAACCGCTTTTTTGTCGGCTGTAGTTGCAATTTCGCGGGCCAGTGCCAGGTTGGGCGCTTCGTCTTTTTGCCCGAGGGTAGTTGCTAATTTATCCAGCACATTCATGTGTTTTTCCACCTTTCCAGTTTAGGAATGTTTCTTGAGAAAAAGGAGGCGAGTAAGCCCGGGAAACCCATTTCTTTAAGTTTTCCTTTCACAAACACCTGCATTTGTAAGGCCGACCAATCGGGTTGTTTAAAAGCTCCGTTTTCATAGCAATAGCTGCAATACATTGTACTGCGCGTACCATCCGATAGTGTACCGCCGCCCTGTGGGTCTTTTTTCAAAGGCATGCCACAACTTTGGCAATTTTTGTAGTTTTTCATGTTTAATGCGTTTACGTGAATAATTACCAAAAGTAAGGCAGCCCACTGACAACCCTATGTCAGTTGAAATTGGTTTTTACCCTATTTATTCCTTTTCTAACATTATACGGAAAAGCTTGAACCATTTGTGGGCTTTTTGGGAAGGAACCATCAGCAAATACCAAAGGTAATCAGGAATCTCCCTGAGGATTGGCATAAAAATTAAAGCAAACAATACACCTTCAACTGGCATTTTTTAACTTGCAAAAGACTTGCCGCCCTATTTTATTGCTCAAGGCTTGTGGGTCACAAACTTTCTTTTTACCATGAAAATAAACTTTTACCTCCTAATTCTAATTGCTTTGTCATATTCTACCATACAGGCGCAGAACCTTGTACAACAATTGCACGACGCACATGATCGCTACGAAGAGAAAACCATTACCCAGCGGCGGTTTAAGCAAGCCGATATTTTGCCCTTGTTGGAAAAGCTGGGCAATGGCTTTGAAGTAACGCCCGTGGGCAAGTCAATACAGGGGCGCAGCATTCAGAT
This sequence comes from Cyclobacteriaceae bacterium, assembly GCA_965230065.1. GTDB lineage: Bacteria > Bacteroidota > Bacteroidia > Cytophagales > Cyclobacteriaceae. The sequence goes on from OZ245942.1 coordinate 7,535,404, forward strand.
GATAAAAACAGGAAGCGGCCCGGTAAAGGTCTTGCTTTGGTCGCAAATGCATGGAGATGAACCCACGGCTACCATGGCTTTGATGGATATCTTCAATTTTTTGCAGAAAAAGGATGAGTTTGATGACTTACGAAAGGAAATTTTAGACAATACCACACTTTACTTCATCCCCATGCTCAACCCCGATGGCGCCCAGGTTTACCAGCGCAGAAACGCCATTGATATTGACCTGAACCGGGATGCCCTCCGCCTGCAATCCCCCGAGGCTCAATTGCTGAAACACATCCGCGACAGCCTGGATGCTGATTTTGGGTTCAACCTGCACGACCAAAGCACACACTACACGGCTGGTGTCAGTGAAAAACCTGCTACAATTTCCTTCCTGGCCCCGGCTTATAATTATGAAAAATCGGTGAACGAAGTGCGGGAAAAATCATTAAAACTGATTGTAACGCTCAACGAAGCCGTACAGCAATTTGCCCCTGGTCACGTAGGCCGATACAACGACGATTTTGAACCCCGGGCTTTTGGCGATAATATCCAGAAGTGGGGAACCAGCACCGTACTGGTAGAATCAGGAGGCTACCCTGATGACCCGGAAAAACAATACATCCGCAAACTCAATTTTGTATTACTCCTCAGCGGATTGCATGCCATTGCTACCAAAAGTTATGTAAACAACAATACTGACGATTACTACCAAATCCCCGAAAACGAGCGGTATTTGTACGACCTGGTCATCCGCAATGCTACATTGCAAAAGTTTAACAACAGCTACACCGTAGACCTGGGCATCAACCGGTACGAAGTAGAATACGACAACCATAGCAAATTCTACCACAGCAGCAGCATATCCGATGTGGGCGACCTTTCGGTATATCACGGATACGAAGAACTGGACGCAAATGACATGACGATGGTGCCCGGAAAAGTATACTCCAAAAAACTAAGAAATATCAAAAAACTGGTAAAACTGGATCCACTGGCGCTGTTAAAAGAAGGGTACACCACCATACGCCTTAGAAAAATGAAAGGGCACGAAAAAATAAGAAACAGCTTCCCCATGGACATTATCGGGAAAAAGAAAAACCCCTCGTACAACCTTGGCCTCGGCAGCCGTCCTGATTTTATTTTGGAGAAAGACGGCATACCACAATATGCTGTGGTGAATGGTGTTGTGCATGACTTGCAATGATTACTCCGACCTGCTCAACACAAATCCGCTCAGCAAAGTAATCAACACGACTACCCCAATACTGATGTTCAGCGAAAGGAATAAATCATATCCAAAAGCCCACCCAATAACTACCGGCCCAATAGCAGAGGCAACAATCATAAACGTAGTGGTCATGCTTTTGATGGCGCCCAGGTGCTGCACTCCGTAAATTTCAGCCCAAATGGCTGTTCCGGTGAGTGAATTGAGACTGGCGGTAATCCCCAGGAGTGTCATATACAATACGGCCAGCAAAGGATGGTTGCCCATTTGTATAACAATCAGGGCAAACAGCAAGGGAATCAGATAAAAAATAAATACCTTTTTTGCCGAAAACCTGTCAATGAGCGAGCCTGCAATGTAGTTGGTAACAATGCGGGCAATGCCGAAACCGATAAAGCTGGTGGCCATCCACTCTATACTCCACCCCTTCACATCTGCCACCAGATTTTGATGGATAAACACCCCGGTAATAAAAAACGGAAGAAATACGAATGCCGGAAGCAGCATGTAAAACTTCCAGTCCCGCACAACATCCCTGCGTGAACGGCTTTGCACCTGTGTATCTGCCGTATGATTGACAGGTTGTACGGTTTGGAATGGATTGTATTTATCTACCAGCAAAATAGTAGTAGGAATGAAAAACACCGCCACCAGCAGTCCTAATAGCAACCAGGTAGCCGAGAGGCCCCAGGCATGAATAGAGGCTACAATTAAAACGGGCATCAGTGCTTCGGCGATGGGCAATCCGGTACTGGCCATGGAAAGTGCCTTGCCCCGCACATTGTCAAAATACCGGGCCACGGCCGTAGAACCTATCAGCACCATACCGCCCTGTCCGAAAAAACGCAGGGTGAACAAGCCGAAAAACAAAATGACCAAATGTGAGGCATTCGCTGTAATGAAACAAGCCAGGATTAACCCTACGCCACAAATCAGGCTGGTAATACGAAGCCGGAGGGAATCAATATATTTTCCTACAATAGGGAGAATGCTGGCACTCGTCAGGGTAGCACAGGCATAAATCATACTGAACCCGTTGTTGGTAATACCCAATGCGCCCACAAAAAATGGCACAAACACTGAAATAAGGAAGGTTTGTCCCAGACTTGACATAAAGTAATGCAGCATGCCATACCCTATGTAGTTGGGGTGCGATTTTGCTAACTGTAAATACGTCATATATCAAAAAAATTTTCTCCCTGCAAAATTAACAAATTCGCACCCTAATAAATACCCCGATGTAATTTTTACAATAATTTAAACCTATTGTTAAATAGTATCATGGTTATCAATAAGAAAAGAATATTGAAGGTAGTTTTATGAGGTTGTCAATTAAATATGGGAAAGAGTCTGGTGCGAGCATAATATGCGAAGTGAAAGTAAGAAGAAACAAATTACTATTTGATGCTAGATGCTGGAAAACACAGCATCCGAAAAATCCAACGATGTGTATAAATTAAACGTATATTTGTGTGTAAACAAAAATTGCATGAGAACCAATATAGAAATTGACGACAAACTGATGAAAGGGGCCATGAAAGCCCTGAAGGCAAAAACGAAAAAAGAAACGGTGGAGCATGGCTTGAAGTTGATATTGGAAAAGGCTGCCCGGGAAGATGTGAGGCAACTAAGGGGAAAGGTTGAAATGTACACCGATGATGAAGGGAATCAAACCCGAGTTGTATCATGATAGTAGACACATCCGTTTGGATAAACTACCTTTTTTACAACTGAAATCTCGAAATTTGTAATTATCCTGACCGCTATTTACAAGGAGAAAACCCTATTTATTGTACTCCAATTATTTTTCAGGAAGTCTTGCAGGGCGTGCGGAAAGACAGTGATTTTACAAGATTACGGCAAAATTTCCTGACCTATCAATTTTTCCAGTTTGACAACCAACTTCAGGCTGCCCAGGATGCAGCTTCTGTTTTCAGGAAATGCCGGAAACATGGCTACACCATCAGAAAGGCGTATGACTGTCTGATTGCTTTAACTTGTCTGCATTTTGATTTAGAATTATTGCATAAAGACAAAGACTTTGACAATATAGCAAAGGTCTTTCCTCTGAAAATTGTAGCCATTTGATTTTTCCCCTTAAATGTCCGGTTTTAGCCGAACACCGCACGTCAGTGAACGAAATGGCGTAAGACCATTTAATATAAATACCTAAAAATCAATCTGTTACACTTCTGGCATCTTCATTGGGTTTCTTTTGAAAGCAATATTTACTCTCAAAAGAAAATGCCATGAATCCATTCAAAACCCTATTTTTTATCATTGTCTTCAGCCAAACGCTTTTTGCCCAATCCGAGTATAAACAGGTTGATGTAATAGTCATGCATGACCAACCCATCGTGAAAGGAACAATGAATGGCAAAAAAGCTTACTTCCTGCTAGATACCGGCTCAGATGTAACTTTATTAAATACCGGGGATGCAAAACGGTATGGGTTTTCGTACCTTCCACACAGAGGGTTGAGAGGTTATCAATTATCAGGATTAGGTAAAAGCACAAAAGAAGTATTAAGCACTTACAATGTTGATTTGCGCCTGGGCTCACAAAAGATAAAAGCTACTTTCATCGCTTATGATTTGTCCAATATCATCCAATCTCTGGGAGCAGGCACCGCTGTAAAAATCAATGGCATCATCGGCTCACGGGCACTGAAAAGGCATGGCTTTGTGATTGATTATGACCGGAAAGAGGTGAAAATGAAGCTTCGCTGACTACTTGTTTAATAACAAAAGTATTGTAAGGTTTGTACACTACCTTTGCCTCATCTGACGAATTGATTCTATGCAAAAGGAAGTTGTACTGCAAGTAACTCCTGAAGTGGCTGCCCATGAAGAAGCCCTCAAAAAAGCGGTTGCCCGAAAAACAGGCACATCCACTGAGGATATCCGGCACGTAGAAATCCTCAAACGATCCATCGACGCTCGACAGCGAAATATCAAAATCAACCTGAAAGTCATTGCTTTTGTACGGGAAGATTTTGAGGAATCTCCGATACTATTACCGCCTTACCCCGATGTTTCTAAAGCACAGCCCGTGTTGGTGGTGGGTGCCGGTCCGGCCGGATTGTTTGCCGCCCTTCGCCTGATAGAAGCGGGCCTGAAACCCATCGTCCTGGAAAGGGGCAAAGATGTAAAAAGCCGCAGAAGGGACCTGGCTGTCATTACCCGCCAGCATATCGTTAATGAAGATTCCAACTATTGCTTTGGTGAAGGGGGCGCAGGCACGTACTCTGACGGAAAACTCTATACACGTGCTAAAAAACGGGGAGATGTAAACCGCATTCTGCGCTTGCTGGTAGCCCACGGTGCCCACAAAGACATCATGGTGGATGCGCACCCCCATATTGGCACCAACAAGCTGCCCGATATTGTAAAGGCCATTCGGGAAACCATTGCCCGTCAGGGAGGGGAAGTGCTTTTTAATACCAGGGTTACGGATATAGTCCTCACCAACAAGGCAGTGGCCGGAGTAATCACCCAAACAGGTGAAAAAATTGACGCTTCCAAACTCATTCTGGCCACCGGCCATTCTGCCCGTGATATTTTTGAATTGTTGTACCGGAAAGACATTCATATTGAAGCAAAACCTTTTGCGCTGGGCGTGCGGGTAGAGCACCCACAGGCACTGATTGACCAAATTCAGTACCATTGCACTTCCCGTGGGGCTTATCTTCCTCCCGCTCCTTATAATATCGTAAGGCAGGTGAAAGGCCGGGGCGTTTATTCTTTTTGCATGTGTCCGGGTGGGATTATTGCGCCCTGCGCCACAGCACAAAATGAAGTAGTAACCAACGGTTGGTCGCCTTCCAAACGAAACCAGCCTACTTCCAATTCGGGCATCGTGGTTGAATTGCAAACCAAAGATTTTACACCCTACAAAGAAGCGGGGCCGCTGGCTGGTGTAGCGTTTCAGAAAAACATTGAACAACAAGCATGGGCCTTGGCCGGACAAACCCAAAAAGTACCTGCCCAGCGGTTGACAGATTTTATTCAGGGCAAAGCATCGCAAAACATACCACCCACTTCGTATATACCGGGCACCACTTCCGTAGAACTGGGCGAAGTGCTGCCAGCGTTTATTTACCAAAGTCTTCAGGAAGGCTTCCGGCAATTTGGAAAAGCCATGCGGGGCTACCTTACCAATGAAGCTGTGGTGCATGCCCCAGAATCAAGGACTTCCTCCCCCGTGCGCATACCCCGCGACCGCCATACCCTGGAACATACCGAAATCAAAGGCCTCTACCCATGCGGGGAAGGGGCAGGCTATGCCGGTGGGATTATCTCTGCGGCTATAGATGGTGAAAAATGTGCGGAGCAGGTTGCATATGCCCTGGGAACTGAAAACCATTCCGAAAGAGAAAATTAAGGAAGGAAGAATAAAAATTATCAATTTACTTAACAAAAGTAAAAATAATATATTACATTCACACTTGTTAAGTAAATAATGAGATAATGAAAACACCCTCCCTTGGAGAATTTGAAGAATTGGTTCTTCTGACGGTAGCCGCCCAGCATGACGAGGCTTATGGCGTTTCTATATTAGAAAGCCTGGAAAAACAACTGGACAAAAAAATGAACATCAGCGCCATCCACGTAGCCCTCAAGCGGATGGATGAGAAAGGCTTTGTGCAATCCAGGTTTGGTGGCATTACCAACGACAGGGGCGGCCGAAGGAAGAAGTTTTACGTGATTACCGCTTTGGGCAAAAGGGTGCTGGATCATCAGTACGCCTTGAGGACGAGCATCTACCGGCAGATTCCCAAAATTTCTTTCGGCTGATGAAAACGCAACCTCCCAAATATGCGATAAAGTTTCTCCGCTGGTTCTGCAGGGAAGACTACCTGGAAGAAATTGAAGGAGATCTGACCGAAGTTTTTGAAAAGCAAATCGAGGAATCTCAACGCAAAGCCAAATGGAAATTCATCTGGAGTGTGATCCGGTATTTCAGGCCGGAGTTTATCAAATCATTTAAAACCCATTACAACCCAAACCATACCGCTATGTTTCGTCATAATTTATTACTCACCTACCGCACCTTTTTGCGGTATAAAATGTCGTTTTTTATCAATTTGATTGGGCTTTCAACCGGACTGGCCTGTGCTTTAATGATTTATCTATGGGTGTATGATGAATTGAGTGTGGATAAGTTTCATGAGAAGGATGCGCGGTTGTATCAGGTGATGGAAAACCAGAACCAATCTGACGGCATCAACACGCAGGAAAATACGCCCGGTTTATTGGCCGAATCGCTGACAGAAGATATGCCGGAAGTAGAATACGCTACCGCTGTAACCCCGGCAGAATGGTTTGGAAATTTTACCCTGTCAGTGGGAAAAAAAAATGTAAAAGCACCAGGGCAATTTGCCGGGAAAGATTTCTTTGCTATTTTCTCCTACCCTTTGTTACAGGGAGATGAAAGCCAGGTGCTGGCCGACAAAAACGCTGTTGTAATCTCCGAAGATTTGGCACTACGGCTATTTGGCACCACCGAAGATGTGGTAGGCAAAACATTGGACTGGCATTTGATAAAATTTACCCAACCCGCCATCATTTCCGGCATTTTTGCCGATGTCCCTTCCAATTCAACTTCTCAGTTTGATTTCGTTTTATCATTTGAGGCATTTAAAGAAATTAATCCTTCGGTGCTAAGTTGGGGCAACAATGGACCTCATACATTTTTGTTGTTGGAAGATAAGACAAATGTAGCCCGGTTTAACGAGAAAATTGAGCATTATCTCAATGGCAAATATGAGGAAGATGATTACCGTACCTTATTTGCACGCCCTTATTCTGAGGGCTACTTATACGGAACTTATGAAAACGGAGCGCAGGTGGGAGGCCGGATTGAGTATGTCCGTTTATTTTCCATCATCGCACTTTTTATCCTGGTAATCGCCTGCATTAATTTTATGAACCTTTCTACAGCCCGGGCTTCCCGACGGCTGAAGGAGGTAGGAATAAAAAAAGCCGTGGGTGCCGGTCGTGCTACACTGATTATACAGTATCTGGGTGAATCGACCCTCATGTCATTTTTATCGCTACTTTTTGCTATGGTATTGGCAAGCTTGCTGCTACCTCAGTTCAACTACATCACTGGTAAGCAGTTATCGCTGGCATTTACGTTCCCACTCATCTTATCTTTCCTGGGCATTAGCCTGCTCACCGGGCTTTTGGCCGGAAGCTATCCTGCTTTGTATCTTTCGGGCTTCAACCCGGCGACGGTGCTCAAGGGAAAAATCTATAGTTCGGTGGGCGAATTTTGGGCAAGAAAAGGGTTGGTCGTATTTCAGTTTGTGCTCTCGGTTATCCTGATCGTATCAGTATGTGTAGTGTATCAGCAGATTGAGTTTGTGCAAAACAGAAATCTGGGCTACAACAAGGTTAACCTGGTTTCGTTCCCTATCGAGGGAAAAGTAGCCGAAAACCCGGAAACCTTCCTGGCTGAAATAATACGGATTCCCGGTGTAGCGAATGCCTCCACAATGCAACAAAACATCGTAGGGAATACTTCTTCAACGGTAGGTTTGGGCTGGGAAGGAAGTGATCCGGACCAGGTGGTAGAGTTTCAAAACTTTAGCATCGGCTACGATATGATTGAAACATTGGGACTGGAAATGGTGGATGGTCGAAGCTTCTCCCGGGCTTTTAGCACTGACAGTTCGGCAATCATTTTTAACGAAACCGCTATTACGTTAATGGAGCTTAAAAATCCTGTCGGCACGATTGTTAATTTATGGGGACAAGAGCGACAAATCATCGGAGTCGTCAAAGATTTTCATTTTGAGTCGCTGCACGAAGCGGTGAAGCCCGCCTTCCTGAAGACAGATTTCGATTTTGCCACGAATGTAGTGGCTCGATTGGAAGCCGGAAATGAAAGAGAGACATTGACCCAATTACAAGATTTCTACCAAACTTTCAACCCCGGCTATTCCTTCGATTACCAGTTTGTGGATACCGATTACCAGGCCCTCTACGCCGCCGAACAACGCGTTTCCACCCTCTCCAAATACTTCGCCGCCCTCGCCATCCTAATCTCCTGCCTCGGTTTGTTTGGATTAGCAGCTTTTACCGCTGAACGCAGGCTGAAAGAAATCGGCATCCGCAAAATATTGGGTGCTACCGACTTCGGCATCGTCCGCCTGCTGTCGGGTGATTTTACCAAAATGGTGTTGGTGGCTATTGTAGTAGCCCTGCCCATCAGCTATTTCATCGCCAAAAACTGGCTGGAAGGGTTTGCTTACCGGATTGATCTGGAATGGTGGTTTTTTATTGGTGCCGGGCTTTTGGCTTTGCTCATCGCCTGGTTTACGGTGGGGCTGCAAACGGTGAAAGCAGCAAGGGTGAATCCGGCGGAGTGTTTGAAGGATGAATAGCATATTTTGAAATTTAGTTACATTATTTGCAAATAATTAACATATAATGTAACTTAGTAGTATTAATGAGAATAGTTAGCAAAAAGAAATTAGTCGATTATTACTCAAGGCATGCGGAAAGTAAAACCGCATTAGAAGAATGGTATAAAAAAGTATCCAAAGCTAAATGGCAAAACCTCAATGAATTGAAGCAATACTTTTTAAGTGCTGATTATGTGGGAAACCATCGGGTTGTGTTCAATATTAAGGGAAACGATTACAGGCTGGTAGCCATCATAATTTATGTATCCCAAAAAGTATATGTCCGTTGGATTGGCACACATGCCGAGTATGACAAAGTTGATGTCAAAAATATTTAGGTTATGAAAGCAATTGAAACAGAAGCACAATACCGGGAGGCACTCAAGAAAATTGATGAGTTGATGGTGAAAGTAGGTGATAACCACAGCTATGATAATCCTGAATTTGTCATGATGGATCGCCTTTCAGATATGGTGGCAGATTATGAGGACAAACACTACATCATAGAGTTACCATCCCTTATTGATGTCATTAAACTAAAAATGTACGAAATGGGATTGAAACAGGATGACCTTGCAACCCTTCTTGAAGTACCCAAGAGCAGGATAAGCGAATACCTCAGGGGAAAGCGCGATATTACGCTCGAGGTTGCCAGAAAACTCCATAATAAACTGCAGATAGATGGGGATATTATTCTGCAATAAGATAATATTAAAAATCACCCTTTTGTCTGTACTTCTTCTTCTCAGACTGTATTTGTTTTTCTTTCAGCCGTTTTTCTATAGCCGATTTACTGGGTTTGGTACGCTTTCTTTTTTTTCTGACCTGAAAGGTTTTTTTGAGCAAACCATAAAACTTGCTGATGGCTTTTTCTTTATTTTTAAGCTGAGAGCGTGTGGCTTCCGAAGCTATAATCAATACACCATCATTATTGATTTTATTGGCTAATTTTTCTTTTAGTTTATCTTTCTCTTGTTCACTTAGCTGTTGTGAAGCGTCAATATCAAAACGCAGGGTAACTTTGGTATTCACTTTATTTACATTTTGTCCGCCAGGACCACTACTTCTGGAAGTAGTAAAATCTAACTCACTGCTAAAATCACGCTCGTATACTTTTATAATACCATCCATTTGGCTTAATTTTTCTTTCAGGAAATATACATAAATAATATACGCATTACAGAGGTTATTAGTACTTAGCCAGTGATGGGCTTGCAAACGGTGAAAGCGGCGAGGGTGAACCCGACAGCGTGTTTGAAAGATGAGTAATCTTAAAGAAATGTTTTAGTTACTTTGTGATTAACTTTTTTCATTGGAAATTGTAAAACGATTTCACAAAAATTTTCTGTTTTCATCCTCCCACACGGGAATGTACAGACAAGGCCTTGTTTAGAAATAAACCTAATTCAAAGAGTAATCATGAATTTAAAACAAAAATTAAAGAAAATTTTATCATCCCTTCTGATAATCATACTGCTACCTCTTCTCTGTATTGAATCACATGCCTTCCAGCCTATTGAGCAACCGGATTATACCCAGTATGTCAATCCTTTTATTGGAACTTCTGGCACTGGGCATACTTTTCCGGGGGCTACCGTGCCCTTTGGCCTGGTTCAACTCAGCCCACACACCGGCAACTTCACCTGGGACTATCACACCGGGTATCAATACCGGGACTCAACAATACGGGGTTTTGCGCATACTCACCTGAATGGAGGGGCTAACCCGGTTTTGGGAGACATCCTCATGCTTCCCTTTTCTAATAAAAATGCCTTGGAAAGCAGGACAGTTCCCTTTTCAAAACAGCATGAAGAAGCTGCTCCCGGCTATTATTCTACTTACCTTCATAAAGATAATATCAACGTAGAACTCACTTCCACCGCCCGGACTGGTATTCAACGCTATACTTTCCAAAAAGAAGGAAGCTATCATATTTTAGTCAATTTAGATGAAGTGCTTTACCGGTACAACCCCGAAGTTCCCAAGGTGAAAGAAGCATATTTTACAATTGAAAACGATACGATAATCAGTGGATATCAACGGAGTTATGTAAAAAGAGTAGACAGAAAGATATTCTTCGTTATTCACCTCAGCAAGCCTTGCCAGAATAGTTATTTCGTGGATGCCCCGGTAAACCGGCAGTTGGTACTGGACTATCCTGTTACTTCGAAGGAAGAGTTAGAAGTACGGGTTGCTGTTTCAACGGTCAGCATTGCGAGTGCCAAGAAAAACCTGCAAACGGAAAGCTCAGGCGTTTCCTTTGAGGAAATTCGCGAAAATGCCGTAAAACAATGGAATAAACATCTTTCTAAGGTAGAGATAAAAGGTACAGAAGATCAGAAAGAGCTATTTTACACCAATATGTACCACCTGTTCATCCAACCAAACAACATGGCAGATGTTGAAGGGAAGTATCGAGGTACTGATGATAAAATTTACCAGGCCCCCACCGGTGGTATGTACTCTACTTTCGCTTTTTGGGATATTTACCGGGCTGCCTTTCCTTTGTACACTGTTCTGATCCCTGATAAGATCGGTTCATTTGTTGCATCAATCCTGCGCCATTATGATGAGAAAGGATACTTGCCAGCCTGGCCTATGCTTGGGCATGACACCCGGGTGATGATTGGTAATCATGCGGTGCCGGTAATTGCGGATGCGTATTTAAAGGGGCTGGCTAACACCGATGAAGAAAAAGCTTTTGAAGCCATTAAAGCAACTTTGACCCAAAATCATTGGCCTAAATACGACTGGACCATTTATGACCGGTACGGTTACCTCCCCTCAGACAAAGTAAATGCCGAAGCGGTATCGCGTACCCTGGAAGCCACTTTTGATGACTGGAGTGCGGCTCAACTGGCCCGGGCCCTGGATAAACCCGAAGATACTGAATTCTTCCAGCGGCGGTCAAACTACTACAAAAACCTGTTTGACCCTCAAACAAAACTGATGCGGGGAAAAAATGCCAATGGCCAGTGGATCGAACCATTCGATCCTATTAAAATTTCCCATGCTGGAACCTCTAATGGCGACTATACCGAAGCCAATGCTTATCAGTATACCTGGCACGTGCAACACGATATAGACGGGTTAATGGAATTGATGGGGGGAAAAGACTTTTTTGCGGCAAGATTAGATAGTCTCTTTAGCATGGAACCAGTAATCGTTGGGGATGGCAATACAAAGGATGTGAGCGGCCTGATTGGTCAATACGCGCATGGAAACGAGCCCAGTCAGCACATTCCCTACTTATATAATTATGCCGGAAAGCCTCACAAAACGCAGGCGATGGTAAGGGAAATTTTGGATACCATGTACAAAACCACGCCTGATGGCTACTGTGGTAATAATGACTTCGGCCAGATGAGTGCCTGGTACATCCTTAGCTCCCTGGGTTTTTATGCAGTAAACCCTGCCTCAGGGTTCTTTGATATTGGGGCGCCCTCTTTTGCGTATGCTTCTGTTAAAGTGGGAAACAAACCCTTAGAAATAAAAGCCATCAACTTGACTTCAGAAAATATATATGTAAAATCAGTAACTTTGAATGGAAAGGTTCTTTCCGGATATCAGATCGCCTACCAGGATATTATGCAAGGAGGAGAGCTTATATTCAAAATGACAAATTCTCCTGCACCCAATGGCCAATAACCTAACTCCATGGAAATACCGTAGGGAAAGACAAGAATCACCTTACCTTGGTTTAGGACCATTTAAGCTGCGCTTCCCTTTTGTGCATTATCGTTTTGAATTGCCAGATTACCTCCAGGGATTGCTGATGTGTGCGGTAGACCTGGCCGCTATCCCCCTAATGATGGAATTGTTGGGTATGCCTTTTGAAGCGGCTATTGCCATTGTGATCCTCAACGGGCTATTATACCTGCTCCATCATTTGCTCGGCGATCCGGTAGTACCCGGCTGGATTACCCCGGCCATTCCTTTATTGATAATTTATGTGCAAACCTTTCCGGAAGGGGCTGAAAGAGTGCATGCCCTGGTGGCTTTTCAAATGACTTTGGGGTTGGTAACTATATTGCTGGGGGTTACAAAGCTGGCGACAAGGGTGGTGTACCTGATCCCTTCTGCCATTAAATCTGGGGTTATTTTAGGGGCTGGTATTGCGGCCGTAGCAACAGTGTTTGAAGAAGGTGGGCGGTTTGATCAGTTTCCCTTCACCACCAGCATTGCGGTGGGCATAGCCTTTTACCTGATCTTTTCTACCCATTTTGCAGCTTTGCGCAATAGAAATAAAATTTGGGCACTCATTGGTAAGCTAGGGATTTTCCCCATCATCTTATTGGCTGTATTTATTGCACCGATATTCAAAGAAACCTCCTGGCCAACCATAGAATGGGGCTTTACCCAGCCTGATTTTAACCTAATGTTCCGTCAATATACCGTATTCGGGGTGGGCTTTCCTCCTTTTAGTATGTTTCTGTCAGCTTTACCTACCGTACTGGCGGCCTATATTGTATTGTTTGGCGATGTGCTCCAAAGCAAGGCCATCCTGGAAGAAGCTGACGAGATCAGAAAAGATGAAAAAATAGATTATAATCCCAACCGGGCACACCTGATTTTTGGAGGCAGGAACCTGGGAATGAGCATTTTCGGACCCGATGTAGTAATGTGCGGCCCCTTATGGGCTGCTATGCATGTGGTAATTGTAGAGCGTTATAAGCAAGGTAAGAAAGCCATGGACTCTATTTTTGGTGGCTCGGGTTCCTTTCGTTGGGGCACCAATACCGGGCTTCTGTTATTGCCTATCGTAAGCCTGGTAAAACCTATCCTGGGTGTAGCCTTGGCCCTTACCTTATTGATACAGGGTTTTGTAAGTGTACGCATTGGCATCCTGGAATCCCGCTCTCAAAAAGACCTGGGCATTGCTGGCATCATTGCTGCCGTCTTGGTCATCAAAGGGGCTGCCTGGGCATTTGCCATTGGTGCAGTACTCAATGCACTGATCTATGGGAAGGATTTTTTTAAAGGAGGAAAGCAGCATACATTCGTTGATAAAGTTCCCTGGGAGCCTAAAAAAAAGAATTTTCACATTAAACCTAATACTACCCAAGCCCATGAAAACAAAAGCAGCCGTACTCCACCAGATGGAGTTAAGTAGACCTTATACCCAATCAACCCCATTGTCGATTGAAGAAGTTGACCTGGATGACCCGGGTTTTAACGAAGTGGTTGTAAAGATCAAAGCCGCAGGCCTTTGTCATTCAGACCTGTCGGTAATTGATGGCAACCGCCCACGACCCTTACCGATGGTATTAGGCCATGAGGCGGCCGGTGAAGTTGTTGACTTAGGAGCCGGTGTAAAGGGCCTTGATATTGGCGATCACGTGGTCTTTGCTTTTCTTCCCTCTTGCGGAAAATGCCTGTATTGTCAAACAGGACGGACTGCACTTTGCGCACCGGGGGCAAACGCCAATGGGGAAGGAACACTTATGGGAGGCCACCGCCGTATCAAAAAAGGAGAAACCTCTTACAATCACCACCTGGGCGTATCTGGTTTTGCCGAATATGCCGTAGCGTCTGTTGATTCTCTTGTAAAAATAGATAATAATATCCCTTTTGAAATTGCAGCTTTGTTTGGTTGCGCCGTGATGACGGGAGTAGGAGCTGTGATCAATACCTCTCAAATTCGTTTGGGCGACAGTGTTTTGGTAGTAGGGCTGGGAGGCGTAGGTTTGTCAGCCATATTAGGCGCAAAAGCAGCCGGAGCCTCCAAAATTATTGGGGCTGACCTGAACCCGGAAAAAAGAAAGGCGGCATTGGCTTTAGGTGCTCATGAAGTGATAGATTCTTCTGCTCCAGATGCGCTGGCTAAGCTAATGGATTTGACCGGAGGAGGTGTTGATATTGCCATAGAATTTGCCGGGGCAATTCCCGCACTGGATTTCGCTTTTCAAGCTACTAAAAGAGGGGGCACTACCGTTACCGGCGCTTTGCCTCATCCCGATGCACGTCTGATGCTGTCACCAGCGGTACTGGTAGGGCAGGAGAAAAGTTTAAAAGGTAGTTACCTGGGCAGTTGCGTACCACTCAGGGATATCCCTGCCTATCTGAAGCTATACCAGACTAACAGACTACCCGTAGACCAACTCATTACCCACCGTATTCGCCTGGAAGAAATCAACGAAGGGTTTGAACGTTTGGCAGCAGGAAACGCCATTCGACAAATACTTCTTTTTGATTAAAACAAAGTCTGCACCCCATGCGCAATTTTCTGCTCATGTTCCAGCAGCCAGCGTTTGCGCCATAAGCCTCCGCATACGTAAGCGTGCAAATACACTGGGCCATGCCAGAAAGCTGCACAATAAACTACAAATAGATAGAGATCTTATTCTTCAATAACTTGAAGAAACTTGAAGAATAATGTGGTTGCAATAAACATATTTATATAATTATCTCCACATTATCAGGCAGGGCAACGATAATTTTAGCCTTTTTCAGGTTAGTGGTTATCAAAGGCCAATATAATTCAAAATAGCTGTGAAGTTCTGAAAGAGTTTGATTTCCTAATTTAAAGTGAACTACTTTGGGTGGGTTAATTTCTAGCAAACTTCTATGGAAAAAATCAGCATCTTTGGTCAAAATGACTTGCTTATTAGCTTTTGCAAACTCCCAGATTTGTTTATCGGCCATCCTTAAATCAAAATCAGATACGAAAGAAAAGTTATCGTAATTGAAAAAAGAGAATCTTTTCGGAAGGTTAACATCAACTAAAAACCGATATTCTTCCTCACGCACTTTTAGCTACAATTTCGTGATCTATTAGTTTAGAAGCATACTGCAAAGAAGCAAGAACATCCTCTTTTTCCAGCATAGGATAAGCCTCAAGAATATTTTCCACGGTTTCTCCTGCTGCCAAATATTCAAGCACAGTTTTTACTGTAATTCTCATTCCCCTGATAATAGGCTTTCCATTACATATCTCGGGGTTCATATTAATTCTGTCAAGTAAACTATCCATTCTCAGTATATGTTAAAAACCATAGTTAAATTAAATAATTTAATCAATAATTCAATTTTATCGAACTTTATTTTTATCCATCAAATCAACTATCATTAAAACAAAGTCTGCACCCCATGCGCGATTTTCTGCTCATGTTCCAGCAGCCAGCGTTTGCGCCATAAGCCTCCTGCATAGCCCGTAAGACTGCCATTGGCCCCAATCACCCGGTGGCAGGGAACAACAATGCTGATTTGGTTTTTACCATTCGTGGTGCCTACAGCCCTTATGCTTTTCTCATTGCCAATGTGCCGGGCCAGTTCCAGGTAAGATATGGTTTTTCCATAATCAATATCACACAGGGCTTTCCATACGGTTTGCTGAAAAGAAGTGCCCTCCTGAATAACAGGAAGGTCAAACACTTTTCGTTTTCCTGCAAAATACTCATCCAGTTGCCGAAAACATTTGTGCATTACTTCTGGTAATTCGCCCGTAACTTGATGGTTTTCAGAAGTTTTCTCCGAATCTGAAAATAAAATACTAATGATGGCTTCGTCTGAAGCTTTAATCAATAGTTCACCTACGGGTGATGTGTAGTAAGCCTGATAGTTATTCATAATCCAATAAAGTTTGCCAGAGATAAAATGTGAGATATGCCCGCCAGCCTTTCCAGGGTTTTGCCCATTGTTCAATGGTAGCCAAATCGGGTTTTTGGGGTAATTGCATGAGTTTTTTTAGGGCATTGTGCAACCCTGCATCTTCTACCGGGAAAGCGTCCCGCATTTGTAAGGACTTCATCAACACATAATTGGCTGTCCAGTTGCCAATGCCTTTCCAACGTATCAGTTCTGCTTTGCCCTGTTCAAACGGTAGGGTTTGCAAATGTTCTTTGGATAATTCATCATTGACAATGGCTTTGGCAATGCCAATAATATATTCAGCTTTACGGGCAGAATATTGCAGGGGCATGAGGTCTGCTACCGAAAGTTGTGCGATTACACTTGCCTCCGGAAAAACAAAGTATGCATGCCCTTCACGTTCCATCTGGCTGCCAAAGGTTTCAACAAATCTCTTTTTTAATTTGTAGGCAAAAGCCAGGTTAATCTGCTGTCCGGTAATGGCCCAGCATAATGCCTCAAAAAGATCGGGAATACCTACAATGCGCAAGCCATATAATTTCCGGATCACGGGTTGCATCAATTCATCTTTTTCGGCCAATTGATAAAAACTCTTTAAATCAGTATTAATATCAAATAAAGCTGAGATATAAGCTTTGAGGCTGGGTTCAATTTCTGTAGGAACCTTAGAAAAATAATTTACTATCAGATGGCCGGGCTTTGGTGCACTAATTTCAAAATACACCAAACGGCCTTGCAGGCGTACTGCTTTTTTGAAAGTTTTCCCTTCAATCCGGTGCAAGCATTCATGATGACACCATTGGTTTAAATGCCACAGACAGGCAACAAAGCTGAATGTAGAAGAGGTAGGAATTATCAGGGTTTGCATACTTTACAGGCGCGATAGCCATTTTTTACAACTTCTTCACGGGAAGTATAAAACAATACATTTTCCGGCTTGGGCTTGGCATGGCAGGAGGGTTTGCAGAAGATGCCGGTCGTTTTCACCGCAATGTAAAACGTGCCGTCAAATGTCCCATCTTTACTGAGCATGGCCTGCAACATGAGCGGATACGATAGAGGCTGACCTTCCTTATAATCAGTAGGTGTCAAAAACACGGCATAATCATTGGGCAAGGTGTTTTTTTCCAATTTCAAATATTGCTGTACCCAATCGTGCAAGGCATAAAAAGCCGGTTTGTTCAGATAACCATACCGCTCTTTACCGGCTTTATAAATTTTGAGCAAACCACCACCTTCCAATAAATTCAGGTGGTTGGACAGCCCCTGCCGTGTCATCTCCGGGAAGCGCCCGTGTAGCTGGTTTACGTTCAGCGGCATTTTGGCCAGCAAATTAATAATTTGCCGGCGTACCGGGTCGGCCAATGCTTTGAAAATTTCTTCCATACAGTCGGGTATAATGACTGCAATATATATGCAAGTTTTTATTTGCGCAAACATTTACTTGCTTATTATTAACAAAATAGAATGACATTGAATAGCCAGGATATTTCATAAAAAATATCCTTGGTTAAAACCGGTAACTGATGCCATTACTGATGGAGTAAGTAAGTTTCGGGATATCAGGATCCACTACAGGCTGGGCATCATAAATCAAATCGGCATTGATGTTTAATCCAAAGCGTTCCGAAATTTTAATATTAAAACCAAGGCCGGCAGACAAGCGGTAATCCGAAAAGTTATCGATCAGGGGCTGGTAATACAAAACCAAAGAGCCTGAGATAATTTTATTAAACTCATTATTGAAGGAAACATAATTTGTCAGGCGGAAATCGTTGTGCACTGCCGTGGTATCTTTTTCCTCTTCATATTCATACATACCAATCAGCCCCACACTTAATTGGCTTTTCTCTTTCTTGATTACATTCATACGTACGCCTCCCCCGGCCAATCCGCGAAAACCTATGCGCAATACTCCATTGAACTGCGCCTGTGTAAAAGCCTCAATTGTCCAGAAAGGCGTAAGAATGTAATTGTACCGAAAATGCTGATACCCTTTGTTCTCCTTGTTAGGATCTTCATCGTCAGCATTACGAATAACCCGGATGCTATTTAATGATAGTACCCGATGGTCGCCTTTCCGGTACTGAACCACAGAGCCTGCGCCTAATGTATAAACCCGTTCGGTATTTTTTGTATTGTAAAGCTCAAGGGTTACCGCACCATGCCAGCCCAGAGAATCTTCATTCAGGCGATTTCCTTCTACCCGAACTATTTGTGCATTAGAAAATAATGGTAGCATTACCAACAGCGTAAGTATGTATAAATATTTCATAGAAACAGATGTGATTTTGATTATTTCAAAGTGGTGGCAAATATAAAGGAGTGGTTTAAGTATCACCAATTTTAGTAGGCAGTAGGCAGTGGCAGCGGCAGTAGCAGTTTTCAGACTGCCAACTGCTGCTTTTAAAAAGACACATAAAAAGCATCCACCCGCTTACGGGCCATAGCAGCCGCGGTGGTACTGTCCATTTTCCCCAGGGCTTCGGCACACAGGCGATGGGCATTACCAGCCACCCAGGAATCAGGAAAAGAACGGGCAGAACGGGTGAGTAATTGGTAAGCCGTATCGGGTTGGTTGTTGTCCAGCAAGGCTTTTCCGTTTTTATAATCTTCCAGCCATTGAAGTGCCACGGGGTTCATCCGTTCTGCTTCCTGCAATACGGGAAAAGGCTCAATTTTTAATGTACCGTACTTGTCTTCAATAGGCAGTGTTTCTTCAGCAAGGAATTTCTCCAAAGCTTCTACATACGCTTTTGCTTCCAGCAGATTGTAGTTTTCATCTTTCAGTCGCTGCTCTTCTGAAGGGTGGGTGAAAAAAGAAGCTTCTGCAATTACGCCCGGAATGCCATAGGAATGCCGGAGTACCGATGTACCCGCTGTCGGAAAAATAGTATGATCGGAAACCAGGCTTGCAGGCGTAGTTTCGTCATACATATTTGTTAATAGCGATTGCGCCAGATGTTTTCCTAAAGCTACACTCGCCTGGTTTTCTGAAGCATTGCCATGAAAATAAATGATGGGAAAATTCACCGTAGTATCTGCCGTTGCATTGTGATGAATAGAAACGAATACATCGGTATTGTTTTCCACAGCAAGCTTAGCCCGGTCTTGCAAATCCACAGCACTGTCGGTAGTCCGGGTCATGAGCACCACGGCTTCCTTCTCTTCCAGCATATCTTTCAGATGCAAAGCCACCCGCAGGTTGATCCACTCTTCCCTTTCGCCCGTAGGACCTACCCGGTAAGTGTCAACAGCCGCGGTTCCCCCATGCCCCGGGTCAAGCACGATGCGTTTTCCTTTTAACGGATTAGGAGCCTCAGGCTGGCATGCACAAAAGAGCAGAAAACCCAAAAAGGATAGGAATACAAACTGTAAGTTTTTAAGCATCATTATTCTACAATTTCATATTTGGTGGCCGCTTCTTTTCTTGAAAAGGCATTGAAATGCCACCACTCACTGGTAATGGGACTGAAACCCGCTTTTTCCATTACAGAGCGCAAGATACGGCGGTTTTGTACCTGTTCTTCATTTAGCTCACCTGATTTTAGTAGTTCATCTTCATACACCGGATATGCTAAATAGCCAAAATGATCGTAACCCGTACCCATGTCCAGCGGATTGCCCTCCGCATCGGCCAGGGTAAGGTCTACGGCAGCACCATAGTTGTGGATAGAGCCTTTTTTAGGGTCAGATACATATTTTGGTTTATCTTTCAGCGGCACATCCAGCGTGTCCCACAAAATTTGTTGTACGTGCAGGGGGCGTACCCCATCGTATACCAGAAAGCGAAAATCAGGGTGTTCTGTTTTCAAATAATCATGGGCTTGTTGCAGCATTTTCGCTACTTCGGGTTGCAGGTAACAATTTTTTAGGTCACCGTACACATCTGCACCAACAAAGTTATCGGTGGTAGAATATTTCAAATCCACAAAAATGGTAGAATCAATATTTTGGATATCGACCAGTCCTTTTGCCATCAGCTCCGTTTCCAGTTTGCCCGGTGTATTTTCAGGAATTACATCTGTTGTATTCCCTTTTATACTATCTTCTCGAGACACATTGGGAGCTGATTGTGAACTATCCATTTTTTCAGTTTTTTTTCCGCATCCCCACAGTAAGGAGGCTGTTAATAGAAAAACGACTATTTGATTGTTCATAAATAATGAATCACTTTTTTAAATAAATACTAACTAAAGTGCTGAATTTATGAATAAAAAGAAACCATTTGACAAATATTTTGCAGTTTGTTTCTTTGCAACTCCCAATTTTATGGTTTTTTAAGTAACTATGTAAATTATAACAAAAATAAAAAAATCATGGACGGAACCGCCCTCGTACTCACCAACGGCACCTTGTTTTCTCCCCGGGCAAAAACAACCCACGGGCTCATCCGGGGCACGGCACGGTATAAAATTTTGGGCATAGTAGCTAAAGAACAAGCCGGGCAGGATGCCGGAGAAGCTTTGGATGGCATCCATCGTAATATTCCTATATATGCTTCGGTAGCAGATTTCAACAAACAAACTGCGCAAAAAGCAGATTTTTGCCTGATTGGCGTTGCCAGCAAAGGTGGTATTTTACCTGCCGAACTGAAGCCCGCTGTGAAAGAAGCCATGCAAAATGGAATGAGCATGGTAAACGGACTACACGAGTACCTGAGCGATATGGAAGACATGCGCCTGCTGGCCGAAGCAAACGGCGTACAACTCATAGACATACGCAAGCCCCGCCCCAAGCACCTGCTCCATTTCTGGTCGGGCAAAATTATGGATGTACCCTGCATGCGGCTGGCCGTACTGGGCACCGACTGCAACCTGGGCAAGCGCACTACCACCAAATTCCTGACCGATGCCCTGCAAAAAGAGGGCTACAAAGCAGAAATGATTTATACCGGACAAACCGGATGGATGCAGGGCAGTCAGTACGGGTTTATTTTTGATTCCACTTACAACGATTTTATTTCCGGAGAAATAGAGAACGCCCTGGTTACCTGCTGGGAAGAAGCCAAACCGGACATTATGCTGGTAGAAGGGCAAAGTTCCTTACGCAACCCCAGCGGCCCGGGAGGTTCAGAGTTTCTGGTTTCAGGGCAAATAAAACACGTGGTATTGCAACATGCCCCTGCCCGTAAATATTTTGAAGGCTTTTCAGTAAAAATACCCTCCCTTGAAAGTGAAATAGAACTGATCCGGTTTTATGGGGCAGAAGTCATCGGTATTACGCTGAATACTGTTGGGCTGACAAAAGAAGAAGCAATGGCTTACAAACATCAGTACCAGGAAAGCCTGAAAATTCCGGTGGTGCTGCCTTTTGAAGAAGGCATTCAGGACTTAATTCCGAAAATCAGGAGGCTGATCGGGCAATATAGCTAATCAACAGCCTGTTAAGGGCACTTTACATGGCCTGAAGTTTTTGTTTATTGCTCGCTTTCTCATGCAGATACGCAGAAATGTACAAACTCATTACCGTGAGGCACACCAGGAAAACTTTCAGTAACTTTATAATTACCTGATTATCAAACGCCTGAATTGCTTCCCCATTTACCAGGGGGACCAACAATATGCTAACCAACACGTGAAAAGCAAATACTTGCAAAGAGTGTTGCCCTAAAAAAACGACTGGAGCAAACTTCCCGGCATTTTTGTAGTGATAAAGCAGGTATGCTACAATATAAGATAATACCGCGAAATTAAGGGCACGCAACGGCCCAAGGTCGGTTTTATTCGTTAAAAAAAGCAAAGAATCTTTATCTAATTGCAAATGTTTGCTAAAGAAAAGTAGTCCTCCTAAAATAAGGCAAAACAAAAACAACTTCTTGTTCTGCATCAAAGTGTTCAGTTTATTTTCTTTTTTCAAATATCCCAGTGCCAATCCGGTAAAAAACAACAATTGCCAGGAATACACATTAAAATATCCCAGGTTGACAGGCATAAAATGTGTAAGATAATTACTCAGCACATCCCGCAATCCCATTAAACCGGCTATCCAAATACAAAAACTGATACATAATAACAGAAGCATTTTTCCTCGTAACAGCACCCGAAACGCAAGTGGTGTTAACAACAAGAAAATACAATAAATGGGTAAGATGTTGAGATGGTCAGGCTGGTATAAGAAAACAGCACTTAAAGCCATTCCTAAAAAGGGCTTGTCATATAACAATTGGTCATCTTTCCAAAAAAGGTGGATATAATCAAACGAATGAATTAAAAGGGTAAGAATAACAAGAATAATAAGATGATATCCATAAATTTCTCCTGCACGGGAAAATATTTTCTTTCTTACTTCAGCTATTCCAAATTTATCTATTCGTCTTCCATATACAATGCCTGCCACCAGCCCCGATACAAACACAAACCCTTCAGCTGCCGAAACATACCCAAATGTTTGATAGGTAATCTTCCGCAATGGGCTGCTAAAATGATCAATGGTCATGATAATGAGGAATAATCCTCTCAAAAAATCTATCTGTACAAACCGCTTCATTCAATTATTTGGGTTGTCAACGTTTTACGTACACTTCTACCCACCCTAAAAATGGATTGCTCCGGGGGGCATAAAACTTAAATTCCATCTTGTAATTTTCCCTGATACAGTCGCGTACTGCATACGGATAAAATTGATTGAGCCGGGGAATATCTTCGAATAAGATTAAATCGTAGGTTCCTTGTTCAATTTTTTCACAAAAAGTTTCCACTTCTCTATCAAAAAATGCTACTCCCTGGTGATACCAAAGGGGATAATCCGGGCCAGTTTCCGGTTCATAACCTATTTCATATGCTAACGGAGTTAATTCACTCATGTTGAGCACCTTCAGGTCTTTTCCGTTTTTCACAAGAGGCAATTCCATTAATCGTGCCAGTCCCTCGTTGGTAGGCTCGGGAAGTTTAATCCGTTTAAATACCTTGAGTTTAGCAGGTGTCCAAGATACGTCTTTAACTTTTGCCGTGTCGATGATAAATGTATTCTTTGAAACCACATCCGAAGCAGCACCTTTTGATGCAACCGAAGCAATTCTTTTACGCACAATTTTCCACGGCTTCTGCGACCACCACAGCCCTGCCATCAAAAACAAGGCAATGACTACGTACACTTTCTGATATTTGACATTCAATCTCAGACTCGCCAATATATAAGCCAGGGCAAAGCTATGAAAATAAATATTTCCATCGGAGGGAGTATAACTGGTTACCTGCACAATCGCCGCCTGCAAGAGTATGCCAACAGTAAGAAGCAAGAAAACAGCATCCCTTTTGTTGTGTAACAGGTTATTAAAGTTTCCGGGCCCACTCTTGTTCAACAAAATAACCACCACCAAAAGCAAATAAAGCTTAATAAATGGTGAATTGAACAAGAACTCATCAATCAGGTCAAATGAACTCACCCTGGAGTAATGAGGTTCTTGCCCATAGTTAAACCAATAGGTAAACTCATATTGAAGGAATGGCCCGATCAGTATAAAAAGAAAAAGAACATACGCCAGTACATAGCTGATAACCGGGAAGTATGTTTTATGAACCCAACTGCCATACAATACAATTACGAACCCAAAAACCAACCCAAGCCCTCCCACATCTTGTTTCGTGAGCATGGCAAGCACCATAAACATGGAACACAATGTGACGTAGAAATAGCTTTTCTTGCTTTGAAATCCCTGAAGTGTTGCCTTGACAACAAAATACAGCCCGATCAGTTCAAAAACAAATACAGAATGGTTGTACCAGGGCCAGAGATTGTCCATTGTAAATGACAAACAATACACCAATACTGCCGCCAACCTGATGGAAGGGTTTACACCCAGTAACCTCAATATGCCCCAAAAAGTAAAACCTGATATCAAATTGATAAAGGCCTGGGAAAGGAGTAGTGTAAAAACATATGGCCCAAATATTTTGAAAAACAGGGCAGGAATAATCCAAAACACATAACCTACCGGCATACCAAAATCCTGGAATGGCACCTGCCCTAAATAAAGGCGATACGCCCCCTCCCACTCTACGAATACGTTAATATCGTATTGAATATGACTGGCAAAGAGCTTGTACCCCGTAAGCAGAATAATAAGAAAGGCTTCAACGAAGGCTATTTGGCGGCCACTCACCTCTTTATGAAAAATCTCTTTAATGATGTTCATGCCTTTGGTGCAAGTGACTGGTGCAGCCTATGCTCTGCTTTTACAAACGATGATAGCAAGGTAAGTAAGGTCTTGTGATGAATAATCATAAAAATTGAATTGCCTTTCAAAAAAAATACCGAGAACCCAGTCAGGTAATATTTACAGAATATTGAAACAAATACAATACATTTCCCGATAATAAGTTACAATATTAAGCACTATTTAAGTTAGGTTTATTGTTTGATGGTTTCAAAACTTTTTAAAAATTAAAAAGTAATTAATATTGAAAATATACAAAAAAATATTAATTTTGTATAAAAAATAAAGTTTTGTTACCATGAAAGCTTATTGCTTGATTCTTACTTTTTTCTTGTCTTTATATACCTGGACACCTACAAAAGGTACTGCCCATGGTCTTTATACGCCTGAATACCATCACGGAAATGTCCGTAACATACCTGAAAAAGCCAATAAATCAAAAAATATTTCTTCTGAACCGGATGCCGGCATACAGCCGTTAAAAGCAGCCGCCAGTGAAATCATTCCCTGGGAGCACGAAGATGTTTACGGCAATGTTTGGGATACCTCTCCGTACAAGGCTTACCTGTATGAAGACATTGAGTTTAGGTTGATGTTCCCCAATGGCTTTGATTCCACTGCCAATGATGGTAAAAAATACCCTCTGATTTTACACATTGCCGGCCGTGGTGAAACGGGTACTGATAATGAACTCCAACTGAGGCATGCAGGCCCCGGGCACAAACAGGCCATTGAAGAAGATAGATTTCCCGGTTTTGCCTTATTCCCACAGGTACAAAGCACCAATGGCTTTGCCACTTACAAAGACCTGAAAAGGTATACGGAAATCATTGAGCTTCTGATCCAAAATAATAAAGTGGATCCAAACCGGATTTATGTACATGGTTTATCGGCTGGAGGGGATGCTACCTGGCGGCTAATCAGGGATTACCCCCATCTTTTTGCCGCGGCCCTGCCCATGTCTTGGTCTCATAACAAATATGTACAATCCGACAGCCTGATAAAAAGATATATCCACATCCCTATATGGATTTCGCAGGGAGGCAAAGATGATTACCCTCCTGCCACACAAACTAATGACATTGTAACTACAATAAGGAATACAGGCGGAAAAGTAAGGTATAAATATTTACCCAACGCCGGGCATGGTACCTGGACAGCCATGTACACCGCCACTCACTTTTTTGAGTTTATGCTCAGCCATAGCAAACTAAGCATCCATGTATATCATGAACAAACTTCATTTTGTCCCGGCGAAGCTATCAATACTACCCTGGGTATTTCTCCTGGCTTTGATGAGTATGAGTGGCAAAAAGATGAACAGGCGTTTGCCTCAGGTAACGAAGTGAATGAAATTTCTGTAACTGAGCCAGGTTCATACCGGGTTCGCTTCCGAAGGGGGGCAGCATGGACAGAATGGTCTGAACCTGTGGTGATTGACCAAAACCGGGAGGTGCTTCCTACTCCGGAAATTTCTACCAATGGGCAAAGCAGAAACCTGGTGACAGCCCTTGATGGAAGCACCAGTGTAACCCTTAGCGCACCGGAAGGGTACGAACAATATGTATGGAAAAAAAATGATGCGGAGATATCCGGTGACCTTACTAACTCTTTATTGGTGGATGAACCCGGAAGTTACACCCTTACCATTGCAGAACCCGCTGAAAGCCCTTTTGATGAAAATGGTGTACCGAAAAGGTTTCGTCCCGAACCCCCAAGATGCGAAAGTGCTGTCTCTGCCCCGATCGTGGTTACCGTGCAGGACAATGCCGGTACACCCGCCTCTCCCACTAATTTTTCGGTAGATACCAAAACGCCTTTCTCCTTACAAATTCGCTGGGATGATGTGGCAGATAATGAACGGGGGTATGAAATTTATCGTGCAGAACAAAGTGGCGGCCCTTATTCGCTCGTTACTATTACTTCAGCCAACATAACTTCCTATACTGATGATAACCTGGCTGATCAAACAACTTATTTTTACCAGGTCCGGGCTGTGAACAATCAGGGTGGCTCTTCTTATACTGCTGAAAAAAGCAGCACGACTGGTACAGATACAACTGCTCCTGATGCCCCCGAAGATTTTACGATTACCCCACTATCAACTTCAGCATTTGAACTTACCTGGACAGACAAAGCATTCAATGAAAAAGGATATAAAATTTTCCGCAGCTTGTCCGAAAACGGTTCCTTTACATTAATACATACCACTGATAAGAACATTACAGGATTTACTGATGAAGATTTAACCGGAAATACAACTTATTTCTATAAAATACTGGCCTTTAATAACAATGGTGAATCTGACACAATCAGCAGTGCAGGTATCAGTACTTTGAATGGGTTTCCGGTAATTTCGGGCCTTGGCCCTCAGACAGTAAAAACCGGTGATACCGTTACCCTGGTACTGAACGCCACTGATCCGGAAAATGACCCTGTTTCGTGGAAAACGGTGAGTGCTCTTAGTTTCACCAGCTTCTCAGATAACGGAGACGATACCGGCACTTTGAAGATAATGCCTGCTTCTGCTCATGAAGGTTTTCATGCTAACATGAAAATTGTAGCTAATGATGGTAACGGGGGTAGCGATTCTGTATCGTTATTACTGACCGTCATTAATAATGATTTCAAAGAAGTAGTCCATATCAATTTTGGCAACCATAATGCGGCGGGCAATCCGTGGAACAACACGACTGCCTCTCCGGCCCCCGGCCAGTCTTATGAAGCACTCCTGGATGCCACTGATGGAGAAACTACGCCCATACAAATGAAAGTACTTACCGGCTGGGATGCTGAAATCGTTAATGGGGCTACTACACAAAATAACAGTGGCGTATTTCCTGACAGTGTGCTGGCAAAGGGATGGCAAACCAGCGACAGTGCTGCCCTGGAATTAACCGGCCTCGATCCAGACTTACTGTATAATTTCACATTCCTTGCCAGCAAAGCAGGCTTTGACGATGGAGAAACAGCATTCTATATCAATGGAGAAAAAGTAACTCTTGATGCCAGCAGAAATACCGACAATACCGTTTCGCTCAATGGTATTGCTCCGGATGCCCAGGGAAATGTTACTATATCTATTACAAAATCAGGAAGTTCTGCCAAAGGCTATTTGAATGCTTTGGTGATCGCATCTTATGAAAATGCAGTTCCTATCCACCCCACCGGTTTGCAGGCCATACCTGTGTCCCGAACTGATATAAAACTGCAATGGAACGACCAGGCCGGTAATGAAGCAGGATACGAAATTTATCGATCCATTGGCATGGATGGTGAATTCAGTTTGCTCACTGCAACAGCGCCTAATGTAAATACTTTTACAGATGGAGAACTTACCAACAATACCATATACCAATACAAGGTGCGGGCTTTCAATGATTTGGGGACTTCTGAATATACCGATGTGGTGTCTGCCAGCACACTAAACCAAAAGGTATTGGTTAATTTTAACGGCGCTACTCATGTGACAGCACCTGCTCCCTGGAATAATACAGCCCGAACACCCACCGAAGGAGCTGTTATTGCCGACTTAATAGACGATCAGAGTGATACAACCAATATGGCCCTTACCATCAAAAAATGGGGTACCGGTTTTGATAATAAATTGGGGCTTACTACCGGCGATGACAGCGGTGTATATCCTGATGAAGTCCTCGAGACTTATTATTTCCTGGAGCCTTATGATGAGCCGGTGCAATTTACTTTTTCAGGGCTTGACCCGCACCTCTCTTACAATTTTACCTTTTTTGGTGATGGTGGCAGTGGTGAGGTATCGGACGACCTCTTTATGCCGGGTTCTGATTTAAGGACACAGTTTATTATTGGGCAGGATACCGTCATACTAAATGCCCTTGACAATACTTCTAAAACTGTACAAATCAAAAATGTAACACCTGACGAGAAAAACGAAATCACAGTCAGCATCATGGCTTATGAAGGGCCTACCATTGAAACATCTGCCATCTTCGGTATTTTCAACTCCATTGTAATGGAAGGTTTTTATGCTGAAGAAATACTAACGAACAGTGCCCCTGCAATTGCTTCGGTTGAAGAACAATTATTTGAGGAAGGAGATACGGTATCCCTGCAACTGGAAGCCAGAGATACCGATGATGACCCTGTTGCTTTTAGTGCCGAAAATTTGCCTCCGGGCCTGGAAATTGACCCTGCCACCGGCCTAATCAGTGGGGTTATCGGGAATGGTGCAGCTGAAAACTCACCTTATGCCGTAAAGGTTACTGTCAACGATAGCCTGCCTATCAATAATTTGGGTGAAATGACCTTTAGCATGAAAATAACAGCCTCCCAGCAGCCGGTAGTTTGCACAACACCTTCAGACCTATCAGCTACTCCTAAAATTATCGGGGATACAGCAGGTGTTTTACTCACCTGGAAAGGTGATACTGCTGCACTCCAATATAAAGTACGGTACAGAAAACTAAACGCTGCCACCTGGGAAGAACTACAAACGCCCAATGGCAATGCGCAGCTTACGATAGAAAACCTGGCTTTTGATACTAATTACGAATGGAGTGTACAAAGCCTTTGTGCTGAAAACGTAATGAGCGACACATCTGCTGTACAAACTTTTACAACTCCTGTAAAACCCACAGAAGTGTGCGATGCTCCGCAAAACCTGAGTGCCGAAATAGTGAGTGTTGAAGATATGCCCAATGAAGCCGTCATCAGTTGGGATGTGGTTGCCGGTGCCGTAAGTTATGAAGTTGAATACAGCATAGATAGCATCAACTGGAACGCACTTACCACAACAGAAAGTACCGTAACATTGACAGAGCTTTCTAAAAATGCTGATTATCATGTGCATGTGCGTTCTGTTTGTACAGAAGATGGCACTACGGTATCCAACAATGTTTATACTACTTTTAATGCCGGAACATGGGGTCCTTCTGCTTGTGACGCTCCTGAAAATGTTCTGGCAACTATCGTAAACAGTAATGGTGAGGCAAATACCGTAGTTATCAACTGGAATATTTTTTCCACTGCCATCCGTTACGAAGTGGCATACAGCACTGACAGCGTGGAATGGACCGCCCTAACCACTACAGAAACTTCTGTAACCCTGAATGACTTGCTGCAAGACACAGATTATCATGTAGCTGTACATTCAGTTTGCTCTGAAGATGGCAGCGTAGTTTCAGATGATGCCTACACTACTTTCAACATAGCATCTTCGGCAGAAGTATGTGAAATAGCAGAAAACCTGGAGGTAGTAACCCAAACTCCTAAAGATAGCACGCTGGATATAACACTTGCATGGCAAGGTCCTGAGGGTGCAGCTTTTTATTACCTGCTTTATGCCGAAAAAGAAGCCAGTAAATGGGAGAAAATGAAAGTTACAAATGATACTACCTTACTGGAAAACCTGCTGCCTGAAACGACTTACCGTTGGGCTGTCATTACCGGTTGCTCAGAAGATGAAACCCTGGTATCCGATACTTCTACAATTGCTGAATTCACAACAGATCCGGTAGATGTAGTTTCCGATATTGACGATGATCTGGTTGCTGTAACATTCAATGTGTATCCGGTGCCCTCACAGGGAAATTTTACGGTGGAACTTAAGCCCGAATATGCCACCACAGTACAGCTCTTTGTGTACGATGTATTGGGTGCCCTCATTTATCAAAGTGAGGACAATACCCATGAATTCAAAAAGCAGGTGCATTTATCCGCACCCAGGCCCGGCGTTTACTTCGTGAAGCTGATCGTGGGAGAAGAGGTGTACAGTAAACGGGTTTTGATTCAGTAGACACATAAAAAAATAGTAGGGAGCGGCAGTAGCAGCAGGCAGAATATATATCAACCTGTGCTACTGCCGAAGCTTTTTTTTCAAAAACCTGGAAAAAGCTGCGATGAATCTTATTTTTGTTCTATGAGCATCAAAGAAATCATCGTTACAAAGGAAAACCTGAAGCTAACCCGGCCTTATGCGATTTCCTACAAAACCGTAGATACGGTAGAAAACTGCATTGTAGAAATCATCACTGAAGGCGGCTTATCAGGCCTGGGTGCATCCAACCCCAGCAAACAGGTAGTGGGCGAAACAGTTGATGACACCCTGCAAATACTCACCGATGAAAACCTGGAATGGCTTATTGGGCGCGACATACGCGAAATGCCCCAGCTTTGCCATGAAGTATGCCAAAAGTTTCCCAACAACCCCGGTGCTTCTGTAGCTTTGGATGTTGCCTTGCATGATCTTTTCTCGCAGTACCTGCAAGTGCCATTGGTATTTTACCTCGGACAAAAAATAAAATCACTTCCTACTTCTATCACCATCGGTATTAAAAATGTGCAGGAAACCCTGGAAGAAGCAGATGAATACATTGGCCGAGGCTTTAATGTGTTGAAAGTAAAGCTGGGTAAATCAATGGAAGAAGACCTGGAAAGAATAAAAAAACTGCGGGAAGCACACGGCAATGACATAACAATCAGAATAGATGCCAACCAGGGCTACAGCATGCTGGAAACCCAGGATTTTTACTACAATGCCCTTTCGTGCGACCTGGAACTGATAGAACAACCGATGAAAGCGGATGCATTGGGTGAAATGAAAAAGCTGCCTGCTGAAATACGGGAAATCATTGCTGCCGATGAGTCGCTCATCAGTCCTAAAAATGCTTTTCATCTGGCGGAGAAACCTGCAGCATGTGGTATTTTTAACATCAAACTCATGAAATGCGGAGGCATTACCCAGGCCCATGCCATCGCCACCATTGCCCAACATGCAGGCATCGATCTCATGTGGGGTTGCAACGACGAAAGCATCATCAGCATCACGGCCGCCCTACACGCTGCCTTTTCCTGCCCCCACACCAAATACATTGACCTTGATGGCAGCCTGGACCTTGCACAAGACGTGGTAAAGGGCGGGTTTACTCTCAAAAATGGCATGATGTCGCCTTTGGACAAGCCGGGGTTGGGTTTGGAAAAGATATGATTGGAAAGAGTTTGTATATTTGCATTCCATGTATATCAAAGAACTACACCTTCAAAACTTCAAAAGGTTTACCGATTTAAAAATAAACCTAAGCGAATCTCCTGAGCCTTATAAGCTGGTATTATTGATTGGTGCTAATGGCAGTAGAAAATCTTCCGTTTTTGATGCTTTTGAAGCTCTTGCAATGTTCAGTAAAAACCATGGACGTAATTTAGATGACTATTTAACAGAGTATTATAAAAAAAAGCATGATCATGAATTTAAAAAGCATGATCATGAATTTAATGTAAGTGTTTTATTTGAGGATGGCACACATGTTACTAGAACAGATAATACCTCAAATAATTTATATAATTTACCATTAAACGCTCTCTATGGTAGAAGTAGCTTACGGCAACTCCCTCGCCTCACTCGTACTACATTAGGACAACAAACATTAGATATAAAAAATGATATAGATCGGCCAAAAATTTATATAGAAAGAGATAAGCGATTTGAGAATGATTTAGAAGAAATAACTAAGAAAATATTCAAAGATTTTTATAAAACAGATAAAGAAAAGAGAGAAATAATCAGCAACTATATTGATCCTATCAATGAAGCTTTTCAACGGATATTTGGGGATAATGAAGCAACAATGCTCAAACTGATCTCTATTATTCCTCCTCTTGATGGGAAAGTTGCTGAAATCCAATTTCAAAAAGGGAATTCTGAAATACACTACGACCTTCTTAGCAGCGGTGAAAAAGAGATTTTCAATATTTTGATAAACCTTTTAAGTAGAAGAGGATACTATCAGGATACTGTCTACTTTTTTGACGAAATTGACCTTCACTTAAACACAAAACTACAATACCGCTTGCTTCAGGAAATTACTGAACATTGGATACCGGAGAATTGTCAGCTATGGACGGCCAGCCATTCATTGGGGTTTATTGACTATGCCAATGATTATGAAAAGGCCGCTATTATCGATTTTGATGATCTGGATTTTGATGTTCCGCAAGTGTTGTATCCTCAGCCTAAAAATAAGTTCGACGTTTTTGAAATAGCTGTAAGCCAGGAGTTTCTGGCAAAACTCTTTGAAGGCAAAAGCATCATTTTTGCTGAAAACACAGATGCTCCTTATTACAACAACCTAAAACTGAAAGACATCATTTTCTTTACCGCCATTGACAAGAATGATGTGTTTTATAAATCCAAAAACACCAATTATCTGGGAATTATTGACAGGGATTTTCTTACCGATGAAGAAGTAAAACTCATCCGGGAAAAGTATTCCAATTTACATATCCTTGACCTTTACAGCATAGAGAATTATTTCTACCATCCCGAAAACCTGGAAGAATATTTTAAAAGTATTGGCAAAGAATTTAATAAAGATAATTATATACAGAACTTGGTTGCCGAGAAGAATGCCAAACGTGAAGATATTATTTTCGGTTTGCAGGGAGCACGCAGTAGCTATCCATTTTTTTTAGAGAATGAAAACGCAAAGCTTTTGAAAGAGTTTAAAAGCAATGCTAAGAAAGTAATGGAAATACTTCAAAGTGATACTTTTGAAGTGTTTTATAAAGTTTTCCCTGCAAAGGATTATGGAAAGACAATTCGGGAGCGACAAAACCTGAACAAAGAAACCCTTGCCCAAACTAATTGGTTCAGGAAATCTATTGAGAAAATTATTTTCTCTTAAACACTTTCACCAAAATACTCTTTAGTGTAAAAGATGTAATAATCAGTGCTACAATGGCTACGCCAATACCAGCCAGTTCCCTCAGGGAAAGAGCTTCAACACTGAATACATTCTGGAAAAATGGCACATACAGCAATATTGCCTGCAAAATAATGCTGCCCCCCATGGCAACCCACACCCAGCGGTTGGTAAACAGTTTCACATCAAAATAACTGCGCACGGCCATCAACAGTACAAACTCAGAAAGTACCAGAAAAGTAAAAACGGTGGTTTGTGCCAATATTTTCTGTTCCCCTCCTGTGCCTCCTGCCCACCAAAATAATGAGAGTGCAAAAATGGTTGATAAAACAGCCAAACCACAAACCAGTATCAACTCTGGTTTGGGCAGGATATTTTCTGAACTTTCTTTGGGTTTTCTTTTCATTACATCCTCACCATAAGGATCCACCGCCAATGCCAGGGCAGGCGCGCCATCTGAAACCAGATTAATCCACAACAGCATAATGGCTGTCAGGGGCAAATCCCAGCCGAGAACAACGGCGAAAAAGATGATGAGTACTTCCGACAAGTTTCCGGAAAGCAGGTGCATGATGGCTTTCTGGATATTATCATAAATGCCCCGGCCTTCCTTTACAGCATTTACGATGTTGGTAAATGAATCGTCAATGAGCACAAAGTCGGAGGCCTCTTTGGCCACATCGGTGCCTGAGCCTACGGCTACACCTATGTCAGCTTTTTTAAGGGCAGGGGCATCATTTACGCCATCGCCGGTCATGGCTACCACCTGTCCCTGTTTTTGTAAAGAAGCAATGATTTTCTGCTTATGTTCGGGCACCACACGGGCAAAGAGATTGGTACTATTTTGCAAATGTTTTTCCAGTTCATTGTCAGGCATATTGCCCAAATCAGAGCCAGTAAGCACTTCTCCGGTAATACCCACGTTTTCACCAATGGCTTTAGCAGTTTCTTTATAATCACCCGTAATCATGATCACGCGTATTCCTGCTTCGGTCGCTGTTTTTATTGAATCAATCACCTCTTCCCGGGGTGGGTCAATCATGGCCTGCAAGCCTACGAACGTGAGGTTTTCTTCATTAAAAGCTTCTTCATTGTCTATTTCCTTAAAGGCAAAAGCCAATACCCGCAGTGCTTTCAAAGAATAATCATTGATTTTGCTTTTGATTTCTTCTTTAAGGCTTTCGGTAAGTTCTACTTTTTCTTTACCACGTAAAGCATGGGTACACACGTCCAGAATCTGGTCGGGGGCACCTTTGGTATAGACATATAAGTTCTCTTCTTTCCGGATTAGTACGCTCATGCGCTTTCTGTCGGAGTTGAAAGGGATTTCATCTACCCGTTCCACTTCTTTTTCTACCTTGGCTTTGAGGGCGGAAACCAGCACGGCTGCTTCGGTAGGATCGCCTGAGGCTACCCATTCTTCTTCTTTTTCGCCAACAGAGGAATTATTACAATATTTTCCAATTTCAAAGAGCAGGGCATCGGCCGACCCTTTAATTTCTCCTTCCGGCTTATACCCAATGCCTTCTACATCGGCTTCATCGTCCAAGGTCCAGGCTTTTTGTACAGTCATCTGGTTTTGGGTAAGCGTACCTGTTTTATCAGAGCAAATCACATTGCAGGAGCCCAGGGTTTCTACGGAAGCCAGCTTGCGCACCAATGCTTTTTGCGCCAATAATTTCTTCACACCTATGCTCAGGGCGATGGTAACCACGGCAGGTAAGCCTGAAGGTACAGCCGCCACTGCCAGGGCTACGGCTACCAGCAGGGCATCCAAAAGGATATCCCAGGAAAACCCGTTGGCAAGGTATTCTTTAATGCCAATAACCAGCAGCACCACCACACAAATACCGATGACAAAAAAGCCCAGTTTCTTGCCAAACTTTTCCAGTCGTTTTTGCAGGGGCGTGAGTTGCTGTTCGGCAGTTTGTACCATTTCGGTAATGCGCCCGATCTCGGTTTCCATACCAGTGCGGACTACTACGGCAGTGGCGGTGCCTCCCTGTACGGTGGTAGAAGAAAAAACCATATTCTTCTGGTCGCCAATTTGGGCATCTTCTTCAATGGGTTTGGCATGTTTTTCAACGCCCAGGCTTTCGCCAGTGAGGGCAGATTCTTCCACTTTCAGTTCAGTGGCTTTGACGATGCGGGCATCGGCGGGTATTTTATCACCTGCTTCCAGGAAAATCACATCGCCTTTTACCAGTTCTTTGGCATCTATTTCCTGCTTTTTTCCGTCCCGCTTCACTTTTGTTTTGATAGAGCTACTTAGCTCCTTCAGCGCATTCAGCGACTGGTGGGCACTCAATTCCTGATAATAGCCAATCAATGCATTGGCAATGAGTATGAGTGCAATTACGATGGCATCGGGATATTCTTGCAGTATTACCGACAATACCACCGCAAACAGCATGATATAGATGATGAAAGATTTGAACTGAGCCAGGAAAAGCTTCAGCTTGTTGATCTGGGTTTCAGTCTTCAGCTCATTCGCCCCGTCTTTTTCCAGGCGTTGTTGTGCTTCCTGAGATGACAGTCCGTCTTCAGATGTACCCAGTTCTTCTAAGGTAGTTTCAGTTGGTTGTTGATAGTATTCCACGTATGCGCAGTATTAGGTTCAATATTTTTGCGCGACTTGAAGGGTTACGTTAAAGTATACCGTGCAGTTGGGCAAAATGTTGCATATTATCTTTTCTGCAGGAATATATAAACCGGGAAGCCACCGGGGCGAAACACGGCGGCTAATTAGTCACACGCTACCGGAAGCCTTCTGCAAAGAGACTTCCAGCATGCATAATGAAAATTTACTGCATCGCTTGAAAACGACTCCCACGCACTGCACGTTAATCGGTGTCTATCTTCACATCCTTAAACATGAACGGATTGTCACTGACTCTCAGGGGCTTGCCACTGGCAGTGGTCACATCCCTGAGAATAACTTTCTCGGTTTTGACATAGGGAAACTTCTCCTCGTAAGAATCGTCGGTCATTTCTGGGTTGAAATTTGCGAAAATAGCAGGCCCCTGGTAATCTTCCGGATGATTGGAGTCATCAATATGAAGATTTTCAATGATAATCCGTTCCGGCATATAACAGGTGTAGCCGAAATCATGCTGGCCGGAATAAGATCCGCTTATCAGGGCGGCACTGGTTTTCCTCCCGCCTGCGGGCACGAAAGTGCAGTTGCGGATAATGAATTCTCCCTGCCATGTACTTCCATAATCACGGCGCAAGTTGATGAGGCTCCTACCACGGATGGTGGAGTTCTCCACGGTAAAAGTCCCGGTGCCAATGGCATTGATACCCATATGGCCCAGGGTTGAGTTACGGATGGTGGCATTGGCTACACCCATGTGGGCATCGAAGCGGGAAAGGGTACAATTGTCATAAAGAAGATTTTTGCAGTAGTTAGAACCCAGGATCCCCCAATAGGTGCGGTCATTGATGTCATTGGTCTGGCTGCAATTCACGAATGATACGTTAAGGGCACGGTTGACCGAAAGGTCGTAAGTGCCCATGGAGACGGGCTTCCCTGCCGAGCCGATGGTACGGTATGTCTTGTGTCCGGTCAATACGGTGTTCTTAACAGTTACATAGGCACAGTCACGAATATTGATGAAGCCACCATAGGGTGCACCATGGTCTCCTTCGCCCGTAATGTGGTGTTCCAGGCTATCAACAATAACATTGGAGCGCCTGATCGCAATGTTACGGCTATAATAGGTGTACTTCGCTTCAGCTTTATTGGCAATTGTGGTAAAACGTCCTCCGGTGATGTTCAGCGTATCCTCATCAATGGGAAGGGCGGTGATATCCGTGATTTGATCGAAGTCCCAGATGATCGGAGCATCCATATCCACATTGCCGTTTTCATCAACCACAAAGATATCTGTTTGCGGTGATCCATCGTTTTGGTTCAGCCCATAGCGGATATAGCGCCTTACATGGGAATTGGTAACCGTGATCAGACAGGCTCCGGGCAGGGAGGTGTCAATTTTCTCCTGATTCCTTTTGAGTGAAGCGATCCCCTCAAGATTGAAAGGTTGCAGGCTGGAACTGACCATGAAAACAGATGCATTCCGGTTTTCTACTTCGGTATCGTCAATGATGAAGGCCGCCGTACCAAAATCGGTATCGGTCTGGATGACCGCTGTGCGTTCCTTGCCTCCAATGTAGTAAGTAGCCCCCTCGTCTGCTTTCACCAGAAGGTCGTGCTGATTGGCAAACGCATGGGTTGCAGCGATAGCGTCTATGTCATCGGTTTTGCCGTCGCCTTTGGCACCGAAGTCACTATAGCGGACCCACCCATCGGTTTTAAACTTTTGAACATCCTTTGGGGATACATTTACAAGTAATTCCCCATTTTCATTTGTGCGTACCTGGGTTTTCTTTTTTTTGGATGTGATCACTACATCTTCGAGTGAGCCTTTATTTTGGCCCTGTGCCACCATTACACAGGTTAATAAGAAGAACAATTGGGCGGCATTCCGCAAGAGCAAATATTTCATCATAAGCGTGTTTTAATAATTAAAAACAGATAAGATTGTTAGTATAGAAAGTTTATGCGTAAAGCTCAGCACAAACTGGCAATTTTTACGCATAAACGCAAAAAACATTCGGTTCTAAGAATGCATTTTCGGTGGCTCGGCTGACATTATGACCTAACAACGCTTTTTCAGTTCTTTATAAATTTGGCGTCAGGCACACTCCTTTTAGTGATCAGCTTTAGTTCATTTTTATCACAACTTGCTTATCTTTGTACCACATGCAAGTAATAGCAACCATACTGGCTGTCTTCTTTATGTCGCTAACGGTGCTCCCATGTACCGATGAAGCCACGGAAGAATGCAGTACCGAAATACACTTCCATGCGGCCCAGGGCCATGAACAGGATGC
The DNA here is from genome assembly GCA_965230065.1 of Cyclobacteriaceae bacterium. Lineage (GTDB taxonomy): Bacteria > Bacteroidota > Bacteroidia > Cytophagales > Cyclobacteriaceae. Next base: position 7,573,350 of record OZ245942.1, read on the forward strand.
ACATGCCGACTTTTGCTCTCCTTTCTGTGCCTGTCACTGCTGCCATGCCCATTTTCTGGTCAAAGATTTCACCTATCACTCTACCGAAATTGCCAATATAGGTACACATATCCCGTATATTTCCCATCAATATCCACCAGCACCACACACCATCTGGCAACCGCCACGCGTTTAATTTTCTGTGTATTTTTAAGCCTTTAGCTATAAGCTACAAGCCATAAGCGTTCCCATACAATTAAAAGCCTGGGCCAGGATTCTGTCTCTTAGGCAATCTGACTACACCCCGTGGGCTGTGCCGCCGCGGCTCGGTCCTCACAGCCCACATGGCCAATGGAAATTGGACAAAGATGTAATCACTGTGGTATGGGCACCTCGCCTGTACAGGTTGGGCAGGCCACACAGGCAAGGTGCTGGTGGCAGCGGCAGCGGTCCCGGTGGGGAACCGCGTCCGACCTGCCTGTTCCACACGGTCTAATCTCCTGGCCTGTGGCACACAGGACAGAGAGCAGCTTTAGGCTTGGTGGCAATCCACTAAAAGTTATTGAGCTAAAAGAACCTTCTCAAATTATTAGAATTAAAATTCATGCTATGATAGATAATATCATTCATTTCTCTATAAAAAATAAACTCATCATCGGGTTGTTTGTGGTAGGGCTTATTGGGTGGGGCACTTACTCCCTCACCAAAATCCCACTGGATGCCGTGCCCGATATTACCAACAACCAAATACAGGTAATTACCCAGGCACCCGACCTGGCCACCCAGGAGGTAGAGCAATTCATTACCTACCCCCTGGAAGTAGCCATGGCCTTTATTCCCGATGTGGTGGAAATACGCTCTATTTCCCGCTTCGGCTTATCGGTCATCACGGTTGTTTTTAAAGAAAGTGTAGACCCATACCTGGCCCGCCAGCTGGTAAACGAACAAATCAGGGTGGCAGAAGAAAATATTCCTTCAGCATTTGGCAACCCCCAAATGGCGCCCATGGTTACAGGCCTGAGCGAAGTGTACCAATACACCCTAAATCTTGATTCCGAAGCTGACACTTCTTACTCGGCTATGGAACTGCGCTCTATTCAAGACTGGATTGTGAAACGCCAACTGGCAGGTGTGCGGGGCGTGGCCGAAGTGAGCAGTTTTGGCGGCTTCCTCAAACAATATGAAGTAGCCATTGACCCCGAAAAGCTGCAAGCCTATGACCTTACCCTTACTGAAGTGTTTGAAGCACTACACCGCAACAACCGCAACACCGGAGGCTCTTATATAGAGAAAACCAATACCTATTACTTCATCCGGGGAGAAGGGATGGTAACTTCTTTGGATGATCTGAAAAACGTTCTGGTAAAAAACCAGGGAGGCGTGCCCGTGCTGGTTGAAGACATTGCTGAGGTGAAGTTTGGACATGCCAAACGCTATGGCGCCCTCACCCGCAACGGAGAAGGGGAAGCCGTGGGCGGTTTGGTACTGATGCTGAAAGGGGAAAACTCTTACCAGGTAACCAAAGCCATCAAAGAAAGGGTGGCACAAATACAAAAAAGCCTGCCTCCCGGCGTTAGCATTGACCCCTTCCTGGACCGCTCTGTCCTCATCAGCCGCACCATTGATACCGTTACCACCAACCTGGTAGAAGGCGGTCTGATTGTTATCTTTATATTGGTGCTGCTGTTGGGCAACTTACGGGCCGGCTTTATTGTGGCTTCCGTCATTCCCCTCTCCATGCTTTTTGCCCTGGGCATGATGAATGTTTTCGGCGTTTCGGCCAACCTCATGAGCCTGGGGGCCATTGACTTCGGGCTGATTGTAGACGGGGCTGTCATTATCATAGAAGCGATTGTCCACCGCCTCCACAGCACCTTTCCCAACCAGACACTTTCTCGCCAAAAAATGGATGATGAAGTGAGCTTTGCCTCCCGCAAAATCAGAAAATCGGCAGCTTTTGGAGAAATTATCATATTGATTGTGTACCTGCCTATTCTGGCACTTTCCGGCATAGAAGGAAAAATGTTTACTCCTATGGCTCAAACAGTAAGTTTCGCAATTTTAGGTGCCCTCATTCTTTCCCTCACTTACGTGCCCATGATGGCCGCCCTGTTTCTGAAACGCAACATCGAGGTAAAACAAACCTGGGCCGACCACATCATGCGGTTTTTTCACAAATTGTACGAGCCTGTCATCCGTTTTGCCCTGAATGCAAGGCTACTGGTCATTGGGGTTACGGTGGGGCTGTTTGTAGTGGCATTGCTGGTTTTCAGCCGTATGGGCGGGGAGTTTATTCCTACCCTGGAAGAAGGCGACCTGGCGCTGCACCAGATATTGCCCACAGGCACTTCCCTCCAAAGGAGTGTGGATATTTCTGCCAAGTTACAAGAGAACCTGATGCGAGAGTTCCCTGAAGTGAAAGAAGTTGTAACCAAAATCGGAACATCTGAAATTCCCACCGACCCCATGCCCATGGAAGTGGGTGACATCATTGTCGTGCTGAAAGAAAAAGACGAGTGGGTAAGTGGCAAAAGCAAAGAAGAACTATACGAAAAAATGGAAGTGGTGATGAACGAAGTGCCCGGCGTGGCTTCAGAATACTCCCAACCCATACAAATGCGTTTTAACGAGCTCATGACGGGCATCCGTCAGGATATTGCCGTGAAGATTTTTGGAGAGGACCTGGACATATTATTCCAAAAAGCCAATGAAGCCAATGCGCTGATTCAGCAGGTAGAAGGCGTAAGCGGGACGGTAGTAGAACAAATTACCGGACTGCCCCAGATACAAGTCATTTATGACCGAAATAAACTCGCCCAATATGGCATGGACGTGGAAACACTGAACCAGGCCGTAAACACTGCCTTTTCGGGTGGGTATGCCGGGGTGGTATTTGAAGGAGAAAGGCGGTTCGACCTCGTAGTGCGCCTACAGGAAGCATTCAGGCATGATATAGAAAATGTACGCAACCTGTATGTAGCCATTCCTAATGGTAAAAAAGTTCCGTTGAAAGAAGTGGCCAACATTCGCCTGGAAGAAACGCCTGCACAAATTTCCCGGGAAAACACCAAACGCCGCATTGTAGTGGGCATCAACACCCGCAATAGAGATACTGAAAGTGTGGTGGAAGACATACAAGAGATGCTGGATGCTCAACTCAACCTGCCCAGTGGCTATTATGTAACTTACGGCGGGCAGTTTGAAAACCTGCTGCAAGCCCGGCAACGCCTTTCCATTGCCGTGCCCATTGCGCTGGGGCTGATTTTCGTCTTGCTATATTTCACTTTTAACTCTGCCATGCAGGCTTTGCTCATTTTTACGGCGGTGCCCATGGCGGCCACCGGAGGGGTTTTCTCACTCTGGCTCCGGGATATGCCTTTCAGTATTTCGGCGGGGGTTGGGTTCATCGCCTTGTTTGGAGTGGCAGTGCTCAATGGCATTGTGCTTATTTCGTATTTTAACCAGCTCAAAGAAGAGGGCATGACCAACCTGAGGGAGCGTATTCTCAAAGGCACGCATGTACGGCTGCGCCCGGTCATCATGACGGCTTCCGTAGCCTCTTTGGGCTTTTTGCCCATGGCCTTGTCTACCTCTGCGGGGGCCGAAGTACAACGTCCCCTGGCTACCGTGGTCATTGGCGGACTGATAACCGCTACTTTGCTCACGCTGGTGGTGCTGCCAGTTTTGTATTATTACCTGGAAAAAGGAATTTCAGGTAAGTTTGGGAAAGCTGCCACCATCATTGTATTAGCAGTAATGCTGGGCGGAATGCCTGAGAGCGTGCAGGCCCAAAACCAAGCCCAGGCAGATAGCACCATTGCATTGTCGCTGGATAAAGCCATACAGCTTGCCCTGGAAAATTATCCATCAGCGAAACAGGCGCGGTTGCAGGTAGAAAGGCAGCAAGCCCTGAAAAAGTCGGCCATTGACCTGGGCAATACCCAATTGTTTTACCAGGCAGAAGAAACCAATGGGGATAACATCAGGGGAGTCCGTTCACTGGGTGTGCAGCAAACCATTGACTTTCCGCTTACCTACGCCCGCCGCATTCAGTACCAGAACGAGCAGATTCTGTTAAGTGAAAAGCAGCAGGATTTAACAGAAAACGACCTGATTGCCGAAGTCACGTATGCTTATAACCGGGTACTGCATGCACAAAGCTTCCGGGCACTTACACAGGAATTGGATAGTTTGTACTTTGACTTTGAAAAAGTTGCCCAATTGCGGTACGAAACCGGGGAAACCGGAAAGCTGGCCTGGCTGGCAGCCAGCGGAAAGCAGCAAAAGATTGCCATTTCGCTCCAACAGGCCCAGACCGATTATCAGATTGCCCTCAATAACTTACAAAGCTGGCTGCATACGGACAGTATTTTTCAGGTAACTGATGCCTTTCAAAAGCTATCGGCCAACTTTATGGCCATTTCAGATACTACTTCGGGCAATCCGGTTTTTGCATATTACCGCCAAAATATGAAAGTAGCCGAAGCTGCTTTTAAGGCAGAGCGAGCAGCCTTCTGGCCCCAGTTCGCTTTGGGCTACAGTGACCAGACTGTCAATGGTAATGAGGGTTTTTTCCTGTACAAACTGGGCATCAATGTACCTTTGTTTTTCTGGGCGCAACAAGGACGAACGCAGGCCGCCCAACTACAAACCCAAATTGCCACCGAGGTATGGAAGCAACAAAAGCTCGATTGGGAGCGCAAGTATGAACGCATACAGGGAGAGATACAGAAAATTGATGCTTCCCTTGCTTACTATGAAAATCACGGACTGGATTTGGCCAAAGAACAACTGGAGGCTGCCGTACTCAGCTACCAAATGGGCGATATAGATTACGTAGCCTACATCCAGAACCTGGACCAGGCCACCCAAATCAGGCAGGAATACCTGCAATATCTTAACGCATACAACCAGGCCGTCATTGAGCTACAACGCCTCAGCGGACAGCTTTTGGAAAACATACAGCATTAACACTTTTAATTCAGGAAAAGATGAAAAAATATATTATTAAGCAGTTTCAACAAATAGGTTTGTGGTACAGGCGGGGCTGCCACCAGCGTCTCGCCTGTACAACTACAGGCAAGATGCCTGTACCACAGTTTGTCTGGCGGGCTGGGAAGCCCGCGCTCCGAAGCTTATGCTTCATATTACTTTGTCTCACTTTCCTATTCCAATGCACCCCAAATGAACATGTGCACGAAGGGGAAGATAGCCACGCGCATACCGAAGAAGGCCATCATGAAGATGAAAACAGGGTAACACTCACCCCGGTACAGCTGGCTTCTGCCAATATTGCCTATGGCCGTTTTGATACGCTGAATACTTCCGGCTTTGTACGGGCCAACGGGGTGCTGGACCTGCCGCCCCAAAATGTGGCAGCCATTTCGTCGCCCATGCCAGGCTTTGTAAAAAAGGCCAACTACCTGGTGGGTGATTATGTGAAAAAAGGAGCTGCCCTGGCTATGATAGAGCATCCTGATTTTCTGATCATGCAGGAAGAATATATGACGCTGGCCACCCAAATGGATTATTTGAAAGAAGAATGGCTTCGGCAGAAACAACTCGACTCGGCCAACATAGCAGCAAAAAAACGGTTTCAGGAAGCAGAAGCAGCCTACCGGGCAGCCGTAGCCAAAGAAAAATCCCTGGAAAAACAATTGCAGTACATGGGGTTGCAGCCAGAAGCCATCAGGCAGGGCAACCTTTCTTCCACCATTTACATACGCGCCCCATTTGCGGGATATATTACCCAGCTCAATACCCACAATGGCATGTTTGTAAGGCCGGAAGAGGAATTATACGAAATGATTGACATGGAGCACATGCACATGGAGCTGAACGTTTTTGAAAAGGACATCCCCAAAGTAAAAGTAGGGCAGGAAATCACCTTCAACGTACCCAGCTTAGGCGAGCAAACCTATCATGGAGAAGTATTTTTAGTAGGCAAATCTTTTGACCAGGAAAATAAAACCATCCGCGTACACGGACACATTGACCACGATGAAAACACATTCATCCGCGGACTATACCTGGAAGCCATGATTTTTACGGGCGAGCAGAAAGTAATGGCCCTGCCTGAAGAAGCGGTTGTACGGGATGAAGGGAAGTATTACATTTTTGCCAGACAGGATAATGATGCAGCAGGGCATGCACATCTGCATGAGGAGGAGCATCACCACAACGGGATGGAAGCCCACGAACATGATGAGAATGGAGAAGGCCATGAACACCCACATGAAGAGGAAGAGCACGAACACCCGCATGCAGAAGAAGCGCATGCACATGATGATGAACACAAACACCCACACGATAATGGCGATAGTGATACACAGGTAGCCACGTCTTTTCAAAAGATAATGGTACAAATCGGCATCTCCCAAAACGGGTGGATAGAAATTAAAAATTATGCTGCATTGCCTTCAAACGGCCAAATTGTAGTGAAAGGAGCTTATGATTTGTATTCTGAAATGAAAAAAGGTGAAGGGGGGCATCACCACCACTAATTTTTTCCTTTTTCATAGGGAATGTTTACCTTCCGTTCTATGGAATGGTTCAAATCGCTTAATCCGGTGGTGCAGGCTTTGCTGGCTACTTGTTTTACCTGGGGTGTTACGGCTTTGGGTGCAGCTTTGGTCTTTTTCTTTAAAAAAATCAACCAGCAAGTACTGGATGGCATGATGGGATTCGCGGCCGGGGTAATGATTGCTGCCAGTTTCTGGTCATTGCTGGCCCCTGCTATTGAGATGGCCGAAGAGGCAGGCACCCCTCCCTGGATCCCAACCTCAGTGGGCTTTATGGCGGGAGGGCTGTTCCTATGGAGCGTAGACAAAATATTACCCCACCTGCACATCGGTTTTCCTGATGAAGAGGCAGAAGGGCTTCCTACCAACTGGCACCGAAGTATTTTGCTGGTTTTGGCAATCACCCTCCACAACATTCCGGAAGGGCTGGCCGTGGGGGTAGCTTTTGGTGCCCTGGCCGCCGATATACCCTCGGCCACTTTCGGTGGGGCTTTTGCCCTGGCGCTAGGCATCGGCATTCAGAATTTCCCGGAAGGGGTTTCTGTTTCAGTGCCTTTGCGCCGTGAAGGTTTTTCCCGCCTCAAAAGTTTTAACTATGGGCAGCTTTCGGGTATAGTAGAACCCATTGCCGGGGTAATCGGTGCCTTGGCCGTCATCATGATTAAACCCATTTTGCCCTATGCTTTATCTTTTGCAGCCGGGGCCATGATTTTCGTGGTGGTGGAAGAGCTGATTCCTGAATCCCAACTCAATAAAAACACCGATATAGCTACAATGGGAGCATTGGTTGGTTTTACTATTATGATGATTTTGGATGTGGCACTTGGGTAAACATTGCTATGTGAGGTTTATGTTGTAAAATTAAGCATATTGCCGCTAATAAGACTTCGGAAGTTTTTTAGCCCCGAACATTGAAAACTAATAAGAAACTTTCGTAAATCGGTCAGACCGCGACGGCGTACCGTTTTCAGAGGCACAAGAGCGGTCAGACGGGGTCGCCCAGACCGATAGAATATTAATTTTTAATGACATCGGCCATCCGACTTCGCCCCTATGAAACTTCCGAAGTCTGGCAAATTGTATAGCATATCCCTATAAAAATAAGGAGTAACCCCTATACCATACCTAAAAAACTCTTTGTACTTTTATCCTCAGAAAAACAGACAGCACTTACACCATAACCTTCGCTTTGAAAAAATATTCTATTGTTTATTGCTTCATCAACCTGCTATGTTGCTATGAAGCCCAAGCCCAGGATTACGTGGACCTTGCCAAAGTTTATTATAGCAACACGCCCCTGAACCAATTTGACAGCACCACACAAGGCAGCCGGGTAGAAGAAATGGGGGTAGACCTTACCCTACCCGTTCGCCTAAATGAACGCACTGCCCTGCTCACCGGACTTTTCTTTGAAAGAATCACAACCAAAACCTCACCCATTGCCGATTTAAATACGGTTTATACAGCCAACGTGCGTCTCGGTGTTAATCTACAGCATAGCGAAAAATGGTCGGGCACTTATTTGCTGCTGCCCAAACTGTCTTCGGATCTTAAAGAGGTTTCGGGCAAAGATTTCCAGATGGGTGCTTTGGCGCTGCTCAAATATACAAAGCAGGAAAACCTGAACTATAAAATAGGCTTGTACTACAACAGCGAGCTGTTCGGGCCTTTCTTTGTGCCTATTTTAGGGTTATATTATCTCAGTCCCAACCAAAGGTTTGAAACAAATCTTTCATTACCCCTGGCTGCCGATGCCAATTATTCCCTCAAACCCTGGCTTAATGCCGGGCTTAGTTTCAATGCTTTTGTCAGAAGCTTTTACCTAAACGACCCTCAGTTTACCGAAAACAACGAATACCTGGTAAAAAGAACCAGCGAAATATTCGGATACCTGCAATTCAACGTGCTGAAAAATATCATCATCCAGCCCAAAATCGGCTACTCCATCGGCCGCAATTACCGTATCTATGACGAGCAGGATAAAGCCACTTTCGGGATTATGGCCTTCACATTTGGTGACGACAGAAAACAGTTAAATACTGATTTTAAAGACGGAGCTATCTTTAGTATCAGGCTGATGTACCGGTTTTTTATTGATGAGTGAGTGCTTTTTTAAGTTAATGGTCTTTGTGTCACAAGTCCATAGTCGACATGATAATGCCTCAGTACCCCAACCACAGGGTTAGGTAGGAAATTATCAGCCCCCTGCATTTCTTTTTCTTAACAATATGACTATATTATACATAATTATTTAAGGATATTATCGTAATACTTAAATAACGAGGTAACTTTTTCACAAATCCGCAAATTATGAGATACCTAACCTTTTTTTACATACTCATTTGCGGGATGCTGGCACTTTTTATTGCCCATCCGGCATTTGCCCAAACTACTATTTCAGGGAATATCACAGAAGAAAGCAGTGGTGAACCCCTCGCTGGTGTCAACATTATTGTAAAAGATAGAGTAATTGGTACCATTACCGATACCCAGGGAAATTTTGACCTGGTGGTGAATGAAAACCCACCTATTACACTACTTATTTCTTTCATTGGTTATGAAACCCAGGAACAGGATATAACCCAGGCCAATGCCTCCGGCCTGCAAATTGAAATGAAAGAGCAGATTTTGGTAGGGCAGGAAGTGGTTGTATCTGCCTCCCGGGTAGAAGAAAACATCCTTGAATCTCCGGTAACCATAGAAAAAATGGACATACGGTCGATCCAAAATACAGCGGCCCCTTCTTTTTACGATGCCATTGCCAATATGAAAGGTATTGATGTGAGTGAGCAAAGTATCACCAATAAAACCATCAACCCCCGTGGCTTTGCCGCCAATGGCAACACCCGCTTTGTACAATTGATTGACGGGATTGACAACCAGGCGCCCGGCCTTAACTTTTCGGTAGGTAATGTGGTGGGTATATCTGAACTTGACCTGGAAAGTGTAGAGTTGATTCCCGGTGCGGCCTCGGCTTTGTACGGCCCCAATGCCCTGAACGGTATCCTGCTCATGAACAGCAAAAGCCCGTTTGAATACCAGGGACTGAGCGCCTACGTCAAAGCGGGCGTAAACCATGTAGACGGGGAAGACGACGATCCATCGCTATACCAGGATTACGGCATCCGATATGCCAAAGCATTCAAAAACAAGTTTGCCTTCAAGGTAACCGCCTCTTACATCAAAGCGGCTGATTTTATTGCGGTTGACTACCGTGACCAAAGTGATTTGGTGGAGCGGGGCGATACCGAAAGAGGGAATAATCGAGTATATGACGGCGTTAATGTGTACGGCGAGCCTTTGCTCAACCTGGGGCTGATTGCTAAAGATAATGAAGACCTGCAACCTGTAAAAACCCTGTTACCCACCGGAGAGCAGGGCAACTTCACCCCCACTGGCTACACCGAACAATCTTTTGTAGATAATACCGCCGAAAGCCTGAAACTGGGCGCAGCCCTCCACTATCGTATTAACGACAAGCTGGAAGCCCTGGCACAATATAACATAGGCTACGGCAGTTCGGTGTATACGGCCAACGACCGCTTTGTTTTAGATGATTTTTCTATCTGGACGGGTAAAGTAGAACTCAAAGGCTCCAACTTTTTCCTGAGAGGATACACCACCCAGGAAGATGCGGGAGACACGTATGCCGCCAATACAGTTACTTCCCTCATTAATGGTGAAGAGTATGTGCCCGTGTATATTGGGGCATTCGTAGCTGCACGTTCACAGGGCGCAGGTATTGACAATTCGCATGCTTTTGCTCGACAAACGGCTGACCAGGTACAAAATGATAATTTCCTACCGGGTTCCTCCCGTTTTCAACACCTCTTCGATTCTTTACGCAATGTGCCCATTTCAGAAGGTGGGGCTAAGTTTTTAGATAAATCCGGACTTTGGCATGCAGAGGGCATGTACAACTTTTCTGACCATATCTCTTTTATCGATCTGGTGGCAGGGGCTAATTTTCGTCGTTATGCCCTCAACTCGGAAGGAACGCTCTTTGCCCTGCAGGATGATGGGGAAGAGTTTGATATAGACGAGTGGGGCGCGTATGTGCAGGCCGGGAAGTCGCTCATCAACAATCAGTTGAATTTACAGGCATCTTTGCGTTACGATAAAAACGAAAACTTTGACGGACAGTTCTCCCCCCGCTTTTCCGGTGTATATACCCTGAACGGTACGCACAATTTCCGGGCTTCTTACCAGCAGGGCTTCCGCATCCCCACCACCCAGGACCAGTATATTGACCTGGATGTAGTAACCAGAAGACTGGTGGGCAGCAATCCTGTATTGGTAGACCGCTACCAGTTTGAAACCAATACGGTTTATTCTACTCCCTCGGTAAATGCAGCCCGTAACCTGCTGGACGAAACGGGGAATATGCAGGCCGCTATAGATTTGATGGAGCCTGTAAACTTTGAAGAGTTTGAAACAGAAAGGATAAGCACGTACGAAATAGGCTACAAAAGCCTGATTAACAACAAACTGTACATTGACGCTTATTATTATTTCAGTTCTTATAAAAACTTTATTGCTGAAATAGATTTTACACAGACAGTTCCGGCACCGGATGACCCCAACAGTGATGCCGCCAAGCAGGCAATCATTGAAGGCACCGCTGAAACCCAACGCTATGGATTTGTGATTAATGCGGATGGAAACGTTAATTCCCAGGGATGGGCTGTAGGATTGGAATACTCCCTCTCGGGCGGTTACAAAATTGGGGGCAACGTAGCCTTCAACGAACTGCTGGACCAGGAAGACCTGATAGACCAGGGGTTCCGGGCCAGTTATAATACACCCGAGTGGCGGTATGTCATCAGCCTGAGCAACCGGGAAGTAGCAGAAAATGTAGGCTTCAATGTTACCTGGCGTTGGCAGGATGCCTTTTTGTGGGAGTCAGCGTTTGGGGAGGGCATTGTGCCTGCCTATGGCACACTGGGTGCACAGGTGAGCTATAAAATTCCTTCTATAAAATCTATTATCAAAATTGGTGGCTCCAACATTCTAAATGAAAGGTATACTACCTCTATCGGAAACCCACGCATTGGGGGGATTTATTATGTATCCATCACTTTTGACGAATTTTTGAATTGACCATTAATATACTTAATAAAATATTTTTATAAGAAAAGAGGAAAGATTGAAACTCGCTTCGCTCAGACAGCAATCTTTCCTAGATTTTTTGCTTACTTTTTTATCGACTGAAAAAAGTAAGAGCCCGTCCGGCTTGAGGACAAGCATTAAAAATCAAATTGGCAAATAAGTTTGTTTTCTTAATTATAGCCATTGCACAAGTTAATACTAACATTCAAATCATGAAAAAGCTATCAATATTCATCACCATACTTCTATTAGGCATCAGCTTTTCCTGCGATACGGAAGAAGAATTGATAGAAGAACGCCTGGACCAAAACCCGGAACCTACCCCGCCCATACCGGAAGGCGACCCGGGCAATGCCGATTTTTCCAACTTTATCACCGTTGGCAATTCGTTGGTAGCCGGTTTGATGGATGCCTCCCTGTATACCGACGGGCAAAACAATTCTATCCCCAACCTGATAGCCCAACAACTGGTGTATGCCGACGGTGGGGAGTTTAACCAGCCCGATATCAATGCCATCAATGGTTTTAATACTGTATTGAACGATTTGTCTAAGCCTGACGAAGCTAATCTTGGCAGGTTCATTCTGGATACAAGCATACCCGGCCCCATACCTACCATACCGGGAGACCCGATTACACCTTATGATGGCGACAAAAGTGCCCTGAATAACTTTGGCGTACCCGGAGCCCGCGTGCTGGATGCAGTAACGCCCGGCTACGCCCAGTTCAATCCTTTTTTCGCCCGGTTTGCTTCTTCATCATCCGCTTCTATGATTGGCGATGCCGTGACCCGGCAACCTACTTTCTTTGCCATGTGGCTGGGCAGTAACGATGTGCTGGGATATGCCACCGCCGGGGCTGCCGGTCCTGATGGGGAAGAAAACCCTGATGCAGAGGGGAATCCGGCCACAGCCAGAATTACCCTCACCAGCACCAACAGCTTTACCCAGGCTTACCAGGGCGCATTGAATGCTTTTCTTTCAGTGCCTAATAGCAAAGGGGTAGTGGCCAATATTCCCAGTATTCTTTTTATTCCGTTTTTCAGGGTTGTGCCCTGGAATCCCCTTCCGCTGGATGCTACCCTGGCTACCATTGCCAATGCCGCTTATGTGGAGTACAACGGCGCACTGGATGCTGCTCTTTCTAATAACTACCCCGGCCTCACCCCAAAAGAAGTAGATGACCGGAAAATTGCTTTTCAGGAAGGTAATAACCCCGTGGTGATCACAGACGAAGAGCTTACAGAAATTACCCTGCCCGACGGAGAAGGGGGTACCACCACATTGCCCAAAATACGGCAGCTTACCGAGCAGGAACTGCTTACCTTTTCGTCGGCTACGGTCATTGGTACTTTGGCAAATCCCAATGACCCTACTTCCATCATTGGCGTGGCTGTTCCCCTCAGCGATGAGCTTGTACTGACAAGCAGTGAAATTCAGACTATTTTGACCCGCACCGCTACTTTTAACCAGATTATCGCGGACGCGGTGGCTAATTCCGGTGGCCGTGTGGCCCTTTGGGATTCTAATACTTTTTTCACCAACATTGCCCTCAACGGCGGCATCGTGGTAGAAGGCCAAACGTTACAGCCTGATTTTAGCCCGAATGGTATTTTTTCTACGGATGGCATCCACCCCAACCCACGGGGCAATGCCATTGCCGCTAATGAAATTATCAAGGTGATAGAAGACAATTTTGGCGCAGAAATCCCGGAGGCGGAAGTACTGCCCATGCGGTCGGTGATTTTTCAGTAAGGCTATTGCCTTTAGAGGGCGGACTGGTCGGACAGCCGATGCTGCGTCCCCGACTTCTCAGTTCGCTCTCCGGGGTGATTCTTTACGAGTCAAAATTCTTTTTCAAGGATTGTCTCAACCACTTTTTTCAGCCCTGGTAAATCCTTTTCAACAATACTCCAAACCATGTCAAGCCTGATGCCGAAATATTGGTGGGCAATTAAATTCCTGAATGCCCTTACCTGATGCCAGGGATAATCATATTTTTCAAGCAATTCAGCATTTACATGAGCGATGGCTTCCCCAATAATTGAAAACTGGTAAAGAACCGCGTCATGCAACATAGGGTTTTCCAAAAAGATTGTTTCAGAAGATTCGGCGGTATAGTTTTCTATTTTATTGATGGCATCAACGATATGGGTTAGCCTTTCCTTATCCTTCTGCTTATCTGTTTTCATAAATTAGCTTCATATCTTCCTTAACATTGCTGGCAACATTTGGGCGAAAAGTATCCACAAAGCCAATATCCACTTTTCTATCCAGTAAATTCTCAAGCTTATACTGAATATCAGCCAGGTCAAAATATGAAAATTTCTTATCTGGCTTTTCTTTGATAACGATGTCTATATCACTGTTTTGGTTATCATCCCCCCTGGCGAAAGACCCGAATATCCAAGCCTTTTCTACACGGCCATCCCCTTTGAAATATTTTTTAATTTGGCGTTCTATAACATTGCGTTTTTTTGTTCTGAACTTATTATATACTACTTTTTCTTCTGCAACTTTTAATACTTCTTCCGCTAGTTCTTCATCATTGATTGTATGCAAAACCTGATCGCTCAACCAGGCAATAAGCATTTTCTTTTCATCTTCCCCATAGTATTTGGCAAGGTTCACCACCACCTTTTTAGTAGCTTTCCGATGTCCTCTTTCTATTTTACTCAATACGGCCTGATCAATGTCCAAAAAAGCAGCTACCCTTCTTAATGGTTCTCCTTTCTCTTCACGTAACCCTCGAATTTGCTCGCCAAAGCTTTCCATTTTGATATATTTTGTTTTGACAAAAAACGTCAAAATTCATTTAATATTATCAATTATTAGCAATTTTTTGTTGTGTAAGTATCTGGAATTTATTTTTCAATTGGAGAGCGGACTAAGCGTCCCCGACCGGGCCACGGAGGCTTCCCAGTCTGTAAAACAGACATCATTTTCCTTTTTGAGTGGACAAGATACCGCCGGGGCCTTTACAAGCCGCTAAAACTCTGTGAGGACACAGACCTTGGGTATAAAGTTTGTATTTCCTGCGTTATGGTTTCAGACAGGTTGGCCTGGCAGAAGCAAGCAATAATAAAAAACTATAAAGGCGATCGCAAAAGGCTTGTTTGTACAAGGCATCATTTCTGGCAATAAGTATTACCTAAAAGTTGAAAGTTTTTCTTTTAAAGTAAAACGGAAGCTTTAATCCAATCTCAGGAGTGGCAAGTTTTGTAAAACCATGTAAAAGGTTGTTAAAAAATCCTTTTAATCTTTCAGAGCTCCGGTTTCCTGTTTATTTTTATCCCGGGTTTTTTATACTTTTCACTTTACCAACCTTCATCCCATGGCCTCCAACTACCTCAAATTCGCCCTCAGGATTTTCCTGAAAGAAAAGTTTTATACCCTGCTCAACATCATTGGCCTGGCTACAGGCATTGCCGTGAGTATCATTATCCTGCTGTATCTTCAAAACGATCTCACCTATGATACACACCATGAAAAATATCGGCAGATTTATCGCATGGTGACTAATGTAAAGGGCCCAGGGGTAGAGTTTCATGCCGCCGGAACTGCCAGGGAAGTACCAGCCATGTTGCAGGAAGAGTATCCAGAAATTTTATCGTATGTCAGGTTGCAAAGCTTGGGAACTACTCTCATTAACGTACCCAAAAATGAAGGGAATGAACTTTTCAATGAAGAGGATATGGTACGGGCTGATTCCACTATTTTTGAAGTTTTTACCCATCCTTTCATTGCAGGTAACCCCAAAACCGCACTTATTGAATTGAATAGTATTGTACTCTCAGAAGAACTCGCCAGAAAATATTTTGGTAACGCGCAGGAAGCCCTGGGTAAAACCCTGCTGATAGGCGATGGTAAAGAAAATTATAAAGTGACAGGCGTTATTGAAAACCTGCCGGATAACTCCCACTTAAAATTTGACGGTTTGCTTTCCCATATCAATGAAAGGCAATGGGCTACCAAAGATGGGGAATTTAATTCCGAAGCCATTTGGAACCCCGATGTTTATACTTACCTACTGCTACCAGAAAGGTACAATGCGGCTGATTTTTTTGCCAAATTCCAGCCATTTTATGACAAATACATCAAGCCTTTTGGGGATGTGGTAGACAGCGAGCTTTGGTATTACCTGGAACCTTTAGCCGATGTACATTTTAAATCAACCCAGGAGTGGGACGAGCCCCAGGGCAATATCGCCTACGTATATGCTTTTGGTGCCATTGGTTTATTTATTTTGCTGCTGGCCTGCATCAATTATATGAACATGGCCACGGCCCGGTCGGGCAACCGGGCCAAAGAGATTGGCGTACGAAAAGTGCTGGGTTCCAGCAAAAGAAGGCTCGTATTTTCTTTCTTTGGTGAATCGCTCCTGCTGGCTTTTGTGGCACTTTTTATCAGTATCGGTATTGTGGCTTTTATCCTGTATGCCACGTCTTTTAACTCATTAATTGAAAAAGAATTGACGCTCAATTTCGCTGACAATCCGGTATTGTTGTTTGGCACTTTAGGCATTACACTACTTATTGGATTGCTGTCTGGCCTGTATCCCGCGTTTTACCTGCCCAGCATAGGTGTGGTGCAATCACTGAAAGGTGCGTTCAAATCGGGTGCTTCTGGTTTGATGCTGCGTAAATCCCTGGTGGTATTTCAGTTTGCCATCTCCATTGCCGTGGTCATCTGTACGCTGCTGATGAAAGACCAAATTGATTATGTACGCACCAAAGAACTTGGTTTTAACAAAAATCATTTGTTGCTGGTGAACATTCAAGATACCCTGGTACAAAAGCAAATTCCTATTATCAAAAACGATATGATGCAATATTCTGGCATTATCGGTACTACAGTTGCCTATAATGCTCCAGGCATAGGCGTAGGTTCCCAGGTTTTTAAAGTAGAAACTGATTCGGTAATGACCCAACAAGCTTTTAATACATTGTATGTGGGTGAAAATTACCTGGAAACCATGGGTATCCAATTGCTGGCAGGGCGTGATTTTAACGAAGGTTTTGAAGGGGATAAAGATGCCAAATCATTTCTGATTAACGAAACAGCTGCCAAAGAACTGGGATGGTACAACCCTGCCCAGGAAGATGCGAAACTGGAAGACGCCCTCAACAGGGAAATTATGTTTTTTCATGGAGAAGAACCTGGCCATGTGATCGGCATCATTAAAGACATTAATCTCAGTTCTTTGCACAACCCCATACAACCTACCATTGTGGTACCTGCCAATGAAGAAGGAGGCATGTTTTATTTCCGGCTGGAGGGAGAAAACTTACCTGAAACGATGGACTACATAAAAGAAAAATGGGCAGCATACGACCCCAACCATCCATTTATGTACCGTTTTTTAGATGAAGAATTTGATGCGCAATACCGGGCCGATGAGCGGCAGGGCAATCTCATTTCTATTTTGTCGGGCATTTGCCTGCTGGTTTCCCTGCTGGGTGTGCTGGGGCTTTCCGCTTTCACGGCTGAGCAACGTACCAAAGAAATTGGTGTACGGAAAGTGCTGGGCGCATCTATCCCGCAAATTGTTTATCTGCTGTTTAAAGATGTGATGTATTTGGTCATCATTGCTTCGGTATTGGCCGCACCGCTGGCGTATTATGTAACCAATCTTTGGCTGGAAAACTTCGCTTTCCGTACAGAAATCAACGCTTTTCTGTTCATTTTGGCAAGTGTAGCCGCTTTGGTCATTGCTTTCCTTACCATGAGTTTTCATTCTATCAAAACCGCCCGGCTGAACCCGGTGGTGAGTTTAAGGTATGAGTGATGGTGTTTATTTAACTAGAACTATCCCTCTTAAATCGCATTAGGTAAATCTGTAGGCTTCCTTGGGAGACTTTTGAGGCATGTAGATTTTACTTTTTACCAGGGTTTGCATAACGAATCATAATCTCAACTGGTTGCCTGAGTTCTCTTCTCAGCTTACTATTTCCTTTCAATCCTATCTTTTAACAATCACCTCGATTTAAAAACTCCACATTAAACTTACACAAGAGCTTTTCAGGTCTTTTCCACCACCCTGCCAAGAATAGGTTTCACTACATTTATGCCGTTTATTATAAAGCTATTTTTATGAAAAAATTATTTTACCTATTGTTAGCAGTTCTTGTAATAAATATCTCATGTGGGGAGGAAGAAGAACCCATTGCTCCGGCAAATGGCCCCAATACGCCCACGGCAGGAAAGCCTGCCCCGGATGGTACTAACCAGGGAGACGGAAATGAAACCCCTGAAGATAGTACGCCTACAGAGACAGAAACCCTAGATGAAGAAGAAACACCTTCTTCTGATACATCGTTGGATGTGTACAAAAAAATATACACAGCCACTGATGTTTACATTGAAGGAGACTATGTAATTATCAAAACCAATGGCCGGCCCGACCACAAAAGCCCGTATTATGTAGATACCCAGTGGGAAGACGAACTGCATGAAGCGTACAATGGAAGTAATAAAGGCTTTCATCTGAACCCCAACCGGATTGGGGAGTTTAATTATACTTTCAAAATTCCATTGAGCCCCGAAAAAGCCAGTCAGCACCAGGCTACCCCGATGGGCGCCATCGGAGTATCATTGAACGGCGTGCCATTCTACAATCAGTATGCCGCTCCCGATGAGCCACTGACCGATGAGATCAATTCATTTGACCAGTATAATGGACATCCGACAGGCAATTCCAATTATCACTATCATATAGAGCCCCTTTACCTTACTGAAAGCAAAGGGGAAGATGCGCTGATGGGCTTTTTGCTGGACGGTTTCCCGGTATATGGCCCTACAGAAAATGATAAACCGGTTACCAATCAGGATTTGGATGACTACCACGGGCACACGCATGCCACTGCTGACTATCCTGATGGCATCTATCATTACCACATTACTGATGAAGACCCTTACATCAATGGAAATGGCTATTATGGCACGCCGGGCACGTTTGCTCAGTAATCTGTATGCCTTGTTGCTGCCTGCATTCATTTTGGGTTGTCAGCCACGGGCTACTCCCGATTTGCCCATACTGAATTATAAGAATATCGATATCCAATCCCGGAAAGGAGAATTATTTGTCAACGATTCTCTCTTTTCCGGGACAATTTTTGAGCTGTATCCCCATACAACTGATACCAGTTTTGTCAAATCATATTTGCTGGGAAAAGAGCATGGCACCTGGAAACAGTTTTACCCAGGCGGACGGCTAAAAGAGGAGCGTTATTTTTCCCATGGAAAAAAAGAGGGGAAATACCTGGCATGGTGGCCGGATGGACAAGCCCGTTTAACCTATCACTTTCTTAATGGTGAATATGAAGGAACCTGCCGGGAATGGAATGCAGCAGGCAGGCTGATAAAAGAAATGAATTACCACCAAGGCTATGAAGCAGGCAGGCAGCAGTTGTGGTATAATAATGGTAAGATCAAATCAAGTTATGTGATGAAAGACGGCCGCAGATATGGCATGTTAGGAACAAAAAATTGCACAAATGTTACGGATAGTATTTTTTAGCAGCTTAATGTTTGTTTTGACTTGCCTGATAGCCTGCCAGCAACAAGCAGAACACCTGCCCTATTATAACACCCCTGAATTCACTCCTATTTTCACCTCCCGTGATGAAGAAGTAAGAGAACAAGTACCCCACAGAATTGCTAATTTCAGGTTTACCAATCAACGGAATGAAAAGGTTAGCGAGAAAACTATTGAAGACAAGATTCATGTAGCCAACTTTATTTTTACGACTTGCGGTGTGGTATGCCCAATAATGACCAACAACATGCAGCTTGTAAGTAATGCCTTTGAAAAGGATGCGAATGTGGTCATCCTTTCTTATTCGGTAACGCCCTGGATTGATGATGTAGCACGATTACAAGAATACGCCAATTTAGAACAGATTAACAACCCCAACTGGCATTTACTGACAGGAAGTAAATCATCCATTTATCAACTGGCCCGCCAGTCATACTTTGCAGAAGAAGACCTGGGTTATACCAAAGACAGCACCGAATTTTTGCATACCGAGCACGTACTTCTGATTGACCGAAACAAACGCATCCGCGGTATTTACAATGGCACATTAAAACTGGAAATGAAGCAGTTAATTGCTGATATTCGCCGACTGAAGGAAGAATAATATCTTGCGGAAAAAAGCCTATCTTTAAAATTGATTTTCCCGAGAAAACATCAATTTTCTTTAAGTAATAGTACGATGTAGTTGAAGACAATCTTAAAATAACTGATCTCGAGCTTTTTTTCCCTTCCCAAAGCTATCCAGCAATTTTCTTCCACCTGGATGATAACGACTTGCCGATTTTTATAAAGAAGTTTGTTTGTATTTTTTAGCCATTGAGGCATCCCTTTCAACATAGAGCGAAGAGAAACTGGCAAAGCCTTAAAAAAACTTTGCTTACTGGGAAATTTTATGAGCAAATGTCCGGCCCTGTCATTTGTTACAGAGATGATACCAGCCGGATGGGTAAGGAAGAGGTTTGCCTGTATGGAAATATGTTTTGCCAAAAGAAAGATGCGATAGGATAAAGAAAATCAGACAAAAGTGAAAAACCACTTTCGTCTGATTATATCAAAGTTTAATTCTGCGTATCTGCGGTTCTGACTTTCAAAGTCCCATTCATTTTCCAATGAGCATGATCGTTCGTGTCTTTTCCGTAAACTCCAGAAGGTACAGATAACTCAAAGTTGTCAAACTCATATGTGATTTCTGCATTGCGGCCTGTAAGTTTATCATATAAGCCAATTGCTAAATCAGGCCAATTTTTAGTTTCTGCGTTTGCCATAGTTGAAAAAAATTTAAGTTTTACAAATGTTGTTCAGTATAAATACAATAAAACGAGACAATTGTTTGTAGCTTTTTCTATTTTCTTGAAATACCACTCCTAATACACCTCAAATATTTGGGGGTTTCACCCAATTTTTCTGTTTGTTATGTTTCTTTCAAAAAAAGAATGATTACTTTTGCACGCTTACAAAAAACCACAAGTAGCGTTGATAATTTATTAAATAGCAATTACTACCTCCTGTAGTAAGGAAATCCCTTTGTATTTGTTGATTTATCCATTCTCAGAAAAATGTTTTCTGTTAATGGGCATCCTATTTATCAAATAATTTGAATGAAAAAGTATTTTAACCTCTTCGATTTATCACAAAAAGTTGATTATAAAACTGAAATTTTATCGGGCCTTACCGTTGCCCTGGCTTTGGTGCCCGAAGCAGTAGCCTTTGCTTTGATTGCGGGGTTATCACCACTAACCGGACTGTACGCCGCCTTTGTCATGGGACTGGTTACTTCCATTTTGGGCGGGCGCCCCGGCATGATTTCGGGTGCAACCGGGGCCGTGGCCATTGTTTTGGTTGCCCTGGCCCAGTCTCACGGGATTGAATATATATTCGCCACCGTTATATTGGCAGGTATTATTCAGGTTGCCGCAGGTTTTTTAAAATTAGGGCGGTTGATGCGCCTGGTCCCCCACCCTGTTATCTTTGGGTTTGTAAACGGGCTTGCCATCATCATTTTTATGTCGCAACTAGACCAATTCAAAGATGGTTCGGGCAACTGGCTCACAGGAACCCCGCTGTATATTTTGCTGGGACTGGTGCTTATCACCATGTTCATCATCTGGGGCCTGCCCAAGCTTACCAAAGCAGTACCGGCATCATTAACGGCTATCCTGGTGATCTTCGGAGTGGTTACAATCATGGGCATTGATACCAAAACGGTGGGCGATATTGCTTCTATTCAAGGAGGATTTCCGCCTTTTCACATCCCCAGTATTCCATTGAATTTTGAAACCTTGTCATTGATTTTCCCTTATGCAGCCATCATGGCCGGGGTTGGGTTGATAGAAAGTTTGTTAACGCTCAATATTATTGATGAAATTACCGAAACCCGGGGCCGGGGTAACAAAGAAGCTGTAGCTCAGGGAACAGCCAACATTCTTTCGGGTTTGTTTTCCGGTATGGGTGGCTGCGCCATGATTGGGCAGAGTTTGATAAATATATCAGCTGGGGCAAGGGCGCGGTTATCCGGTATTGTGGCGGCCGTTATGTTGCTGGTATTCATCATGTTTGGTGCCCCTTTGATTGAGCAACTGCCCATGGCCGCTTTGACGGGGCTAATGATTATGGTTGCTATTGGTACGTTTGAGTGGGCCAGCCTGCGGACCTTCAACAGAATGCCCAAATCAGATATTTTTGTGATGGTGATGGTTACTTTGGTAACGGTATTTTTGCACAACCTGGCATTGGCAGTTTTATTGGGCGTTATCATTGCAGCCCTGGTTTTTGCCTGGGACAATGCCAAGCGCATCAGGGCCAGAAAGCGTATTGACGAGGATGGGGTAAAACACTATGAAATTTACGGCCCCTTGTTCTTTGGTTCGGTAACGGCTTTCAATGAAAAGTTTGACGTGCTCAACGACCCCGAAGAAGTCATCATTGATTTTGCCGAAAGCCGGGTAGTGGACATGTCGGCCATAGAAGCCCTGAACAAAATAACAGAACGTTACCAGAAAGTGGGAAAAAGAATTCACCTAAAACACCTGAGCCCCGATTGCCAAAAGTTGCTTAAAAACGCGGAAGAAATTATTGAGGTAAACGTGTTGGAAGACCCTACGTACAAGCTTGCCGTGAATAAAATTTAATGGGAGAAGAAGTAACATTTTGAGGCAATGCCAGTCCTTATAAATTGGTATATAAAAATACGATTAGAAAAGCCAGAACGCTGAGGACAAGGGCACCCATAAAAATATTATAGGAAATGCTAAGCAATCGGTATTTTTTGCGCAACACCAACCCCAGGTTATAGAGGTCGTCGGCCATATTGTTGTACAAATTGTCCTGGTCGAGTTTGAGACTGCTCAAATAGGTAATGAAATGCTTGCGGGAAACACTGAGAAAATTACCAAAATACAAAAGGTTTTCATCATGATCTTTGTTTTCTTCCTTAGGAACAGCCTTTTGGGTAACCTTGGGCCGGGCCGACATGATGGCAAAAACTACCGAAATGAGACTGCCCAACAATAAAATCAGTACCGGGATGGTATACCGCAAATAGTCTACATTGGGTTGGCTGGCAAAAGAAAATTGTGCACCAGTGAGGGTAATGATGACAGACAGAATAATGGCATTGATGCTAATCATCATATTGGCCTTACCATCGGCAATAGAGCTTAAATTAATATGATTTCGGAAAGTAATACGGTACAGCGTATCTATCCCCCTTCCAATACTTTTGCCTGATTTCTTTCGTTTATTTTGCTGTTGGAAGGCTTGCAGGTCTCCTCTTTGCTTTTCTATATTCTTCAGCCTTCTGCTGCCCTGTTGTTCCTGCGCATGCAGCGTACAAAAATTGTTTTGCACCAGAAAATCAAACTGTAGCTGTGCCCATTCCTGGTCGGAGAAGCTTTGGTTTTCTACCTGTTCCAACTCTAACCGCAGCAAATCCCCTTTTTTAAAAAATCGTTTCCCACCTATATGGGCAATATCTGCATCGTGCAATATTTTTTCAAGCGCATCGTGGGGTGTAGCTTCTGCTTTTGTGCTCAAAATCAAACGCTCTACTTCCTGGGTACCTGCTTCCGGGTAATTTTGTGCTGCAAGGTAATTTCTGGCAATTTCAACGCTCTTTTCCTCATGCCCTTCCCTCGTTTCAATATAGCCTGTGTCATGAAACCAGGCAGCCAACTGCAAGTGTTCCAATGCTTCTTCAGAAAGACCCATTGGCACAGCCAGTTCTTCGCACATTTCGCTTACCTCTCTGGTGTGTTGAAAGTTATGAAAAAGGTATCCGGAAGATAGCTTTTCCAAAAAGAGTTCATGCACGTGCTTAGCGGCTCTTCCAATGAGATCGTTTTCTGTTTCCATAAGATTTATCCTAGTACAACACCCTGAAACGTATGGTATTTTCTATGCTTTTCAGCTTTTGGATTACGTTATTGTCGTACTCTTTGTCAATATCCGTAATCACATAGCCGATGCTTTCGTTGGTTTTCAGGTATTGCCCCACAATATTAATATCATGCTCGGCAAAGGTGTTGTTGATTTTAGCTAAAATACCCGGCAAATTATGGTGAATATGAATCAACCGGTGCGCGTTTTTCCATGTGGGCAATTGCAAGTTCGGAAAGTTTACACTGTTGGTAGTACTTCCTGTGTTGATATATTCAATGATTTTACCCGGCACAAAATCGGCGATGTTTTCCTGTGCTTCCAGCGTGCTGCCACCAATGTGCGGTGTCATGATCAGGTTGGGCAATCCACGCAATTCTGACATAAACTCCTCATCGTTGCTTTTCGGCTCTTCCGGAAACACATCAATACCGGCGCCTTTTACTTTTCCGCTTTCAATGTTTTCTTTCAACGCCTGAATATCTACCACCGAGCCCCGACTCAGGTTAAGAAGGATCATACCATCTTTCATTTTCTTAAAAGCCGAAGCATCCAAAAAACCCTTATTTTCAGGGCGTCCGTCTACGTGCAGGCTGATAATATCTACCGTAGAAAGCAGTTCATCCAGGGAGTTGCATTTGGTGGCATTACCCAGGGCCAGTCTTTCTACCACATCGTAAAAATATACGTCCATGCCCATACTTTCGGCCAGTACCGAGAGCTGTGTGCCAATGTTACCATAACCAATGATACCCAGCTTTTTACCCCGTACCTCAAAACTACCGGAAGCTGATTTGTTCCAGTTGCCTTTGTGCATGGCGGCCATCTTATCTGGGAGGTTGCGCATGAGCATTACAATTTCGCCAATGGCCAGCTCTACTACCGAGCGGGTATTGCTGTAAGGCGCATTGAATACGGCCACGCCCTTTTTCAGGCAGGCTTCCAGGTCAATCTGGTTGGTGCCAATACAGAAAGCCCCCACCACCCACAGGCGGTTGGCATTGTCCAGCACTTTTTTCGTAACCTGTGTTTTAGAACGAATTCCCAGGATAGACACATCTTTGATACGCTCACAAAGCTCGTCTTCGTCCAGGCCGCCAGGGTGAATTTCTACCTGATAGCCTTCTTCCCGCAGTTTGTCCACAGCGTACGGATGTATGTTTTCAAGCAGCAGGACTTTGATACGATTTTTGGGGTAAGAAATAGCTGTGTTCATTTTGTTGAGGTATAAAAATTCATCCAGGGAAGGTGTTACGTGGTCAGCTTTTTCCAGCACCACATCCCGTTCAATATTTTCAGTAAACGCGTAAAACCGATTGGCCAGCCCGGCAGCCCTTACCTGATAGTCGCTGTAGCCATCACCAATCATGTAAATATCGCCTTGCAGGTCAAGTTGTTTGATGGTTTCTACTTTCCCATTGTTGCCGGAAAGCGGGTTTTCTTTATCGAATCCGGTAATGTTGCCTTCTTCATCAAACTCAAACGTATTAGCAAACACATGGCCGGGCTTAACGCCATAGGCCGTAACAATCGGCAGGATAAACTCTTTAAAGCCGTTGGAAATGATATAAACTTTATCGGCATGGTTGTTAAAAAACTCTTCGTTTCGTTCTACAGAAACCGATACGTTGTCCCTTAGCTCGTCAATGAGCAATTCCAGGTCGGCTTTATTGGCCTGTAACAGCTCAAAGCGCTTTTCCAGAGATTCCCTGAAGGTAATTTCCCCGTTCATGCAGCGGTCGGTGATGGTTTTCACCTGCCCAATCACTTTTTCTTTATCAGAACTTCCGTTCAAAGCAATCTCGCACAACAGGTCCAGGGCTTCTACTTTCGTAAAGGTACTGTCAAAATCAAGAATAAAATATTTGTTGTTTGTTTTCATCAAAATCAGCAAGATTATAATTTGCGGGCAAAGGTAATTATTAAGACGCGCTATTGGAATGGTTTTTCACAGATAATATACCACTTTTGATGTGGAGGTCGCGCTGTGGGAAAGGAATTTCAATATTATGCTCCCTGAATTTCCTAAAAATCTCGTAATACAGCTGGCTTTTGAGGTTCCGGGGCCGTTGCACGTATTGGGAAGTCCACACCATGAGGTTGAAATTGAGGGAGCTGTCGCCAAATTCTTCAAACCACACATCGGGGGGCGGGTCTTTCAGTACACCATTATTTGATTGCAAAACTTCCAGGATTACTTTCCGCACTTTATCCGGGTCTTCATTGTAAGAAACCCCTACCGGAAACCGAAACCGTACCCGGCGGTCGTTGTGGCTCCAGTTGATAACCCGGGAAGAAATAAACTCCGAATTAGGCACAATGATAGAAATATTGTCATTGGTAAGCACGGTTGTGGCACGGGCCGATATTTTAATCACATCCCCATTAATTTCTCCCACTTCAATGCGGTCGCCTACCTTGATGGGCCGCTCAAACAAGATAATCAAGCCAGAAATAAAGTTATCGGCAACATTTTGCAAGCCAAAACCAATACCAACCCCCAGGGCACCAGCCAATACAGTAAGCGTACTGAGGTTAATCCCCGAAGCCTGAACAATGATAATCATACCCAACACCAATATAATATATCGGATAATGGTGCCGATGGACTGGCGGATGCCAATATCAAGATCGTAACGGGCAAGTATGCGGTTGACCAGAAGTTTATTAAACTTTCCAGAGAGAAAAACCAGCAATGCCACGCTGATGATGAAAAGGATAATGGAAGTAAGGGTAAAAGGATTTTCGTTTATCTCGAATAAAGTAGTGGTAAATATCTTGACGATATAATCTAGTATATTGCTCAGTTCGTCCGTGATATTTTCAATGGGTTCGTCCATCAATTTATGTATTCTGCCAAGCTACAAAGTTAAAGAAATTCTTCATCCTGCAAGCATCACTCAAAATATGCTTTTATCAAACAACTGAGGATTTAGGAATTTTGTAAAAATGCAAGTATTTTACGCCCCTTCCAAATATCCCCAATAATTATGAAGAACCTGTTTTCTTATTGTCTCATTACATTATTCATCGGTCTGTTTTCTGTGCAGCAAGCCAGGGGGCAGGCCGCTCTTTTGGTGCTTTTGTTAGGGGATAAAGTGGCCACTGAAAATTTTCATTTCAGCCTGGATGCCGGGGTCAATCTGGCGTACATGCCCAGCCTTGCAGGAAAACCTGCTGTTCAGCCCAACTTCGGGCTGGGTATTCATTTGAAGATGAATCACCACTGGCATTTTGCTCCGGAGTTCAAGCCTTTATCCCGAAAAGGGCAGCGGGATGTGGAAAGAATAATTGAGGTTCCGGCAGATTTGGAAGGAACAATTAATGCTTCCAAAACATCTTTACGCTTCAACTATATTGAAGTTCCCCTTTTGTTTCAATACAGGCCGGGTGCCCGGTGGTATTTTTCTGCTGGGCCGCAAATCAGTTTTTTGAACAAGGCAGAATACGTTACAGATGCTACTTTTGACAATGGAGACACCATAGAGCTTGTAGAAGATACAAAGCCTGATATGAAAAAAGTAGATTATAGTTTTCCGGTAGAAGTGGCTTATATAGTATCTGAAGCACGCAATGGAAAAGGGCTTGATTTCAGGTTGCGGTTTACTCCCGGCTTTACGAATGTTTTTTCAGAATCAATCAATGCATCGGCCAGAAACTCTGCTGTTCAGGTGATTGTAACCTTCCCTTTTATAGAAAGTGAAGATGAATGAAGACATGCCTTTATCAGCGCATTATCATTACAAAATAGCGTTGTTCGTTCAGGAAAACTTTGTCTTCTTCTATGAGCAGGTCAATGTGCAAAGGCTCATGTTTTTTGAAGTTCAGAATTAGCTTTCCTTCCTGGCCTGTGCCTTCAATTTCCCAGCTTCCTTTGTTTTTTCCCCAGTACTCTCCCTTCTTTTCATCAACCAGGCCTTTTCTTTCTACCCTGCTTTTGAATTGCCCGTCGGCATATAGCCAAAGTTCATTGGTATTGTAATTACTTTTGTAGTTTTTTTGGTCATAAGCCATGAGGTATTTTCCGGTCATGAATTCATGCCAGTCAAAATCTTCATAAATGTTGGCCATGCCCGGTTCTTTCAGTTCAACCCTATCTACCATTGCCATCATTTCTTTTTTCAGTTCTTCAAAAATGCCTGCTTCTGCCTGCAATAAGAAACTCACACATTTTCCGTAGTTGCCGCACCGGGCTTCTACATACGTTTTGTAATTTCGTGCAAGTTCGCCTTCAACATCCACATTGGCATACATCACACCGCCCCGGTATTTTATATCCTCTTTAACCACAACTTTCAGGTTATCTGCCAGTTCCAACCCATTTTTCCAGGAATTTTTCAGGTTTTCATAAGAATTTTCTGAAGCCCTGATAAAAACCCTGGAGTCTTCATCTTTGGCAGAGGTAAGCAGAAAAAGTTCTGATCCCTGGGGCAGCAAACCATGCCAGCCTTCGGGAATTTGGGCCTCAATACCATACATGGGTGCATAGATGGTATCGCCCGGATGATAAAAAATACCGGAATGTAAGCGGTTTTGGGCAGGGGCAAAATGAAGTATGCCCACCATCATTATGGCAAAGCAAAAAGTAATTTTTCGGGTTTTGTTCATAGAAAAAGAAATTGAGTGAACCAATGTAGTCATTCCCTGAGTTAATGCAAAAAGTACCCCGGTTCAAAAATGGTTGATGGCCCTGACAACAATAAATACAATGGCTGTAACCCCAATACCCACCAAAAAAACATTGTACGAAACCCTGAGCCTTTTAAATTTCATGAGCAGTATTTTGTGGGATACGAAAAGCTCCCTGGCTGTATTTTTATAAATAAGGCTTTGGTCTCTTATAACGGCATCAAATGCTTTTTCATATTCTTTCCGGTCCAAATCCCCAAAATGCTGCCTGTTGAACAAATATTCGGTAATATTATCCCGGGAACCAGATTTATGTTTTTCTTTGATGGGAACGGGCCTGGCCGCCAAAGCAGCGTAGGTCAGGGAAATAATAGCCGCAATTATAAAAAAAATCATGACAATGATTTCGGGAGTTGTGAAATAGTCTACAACCTTAGAAAAAATCACCAGCCCACTGATAAGAAATGAGTTCAGGTGAATCATAATGTTCGCCTTTCGGTCTACCATTGAAGAATACTGGGTAGCCACTTTGTATTGATTCCTCAGAAAAGTTTGCAGGGCACGGGGTGTTTCTTTTTCCTTAAAAGGCCGGAAAGGTTCGTGAAAGTAATTATCCTGGTCTTCCATGATTTTCATTTGAGATGATTTCAGCAATATCCTGAAACCACGGCATGAATTTAGGCTTTATCACCCATTCAAGAAAAAGTTTTTAGGAAATATTTTTTTTCAGCGGATTTTGGTAGTGGCAGTAGGCAGTAGCAGTAGGCAGTCTTTTCTTTATACTGCCTACTGCCACTGCTGCTGCCTACTGACAAACCTACCTACGTTCGCCACAAATAAGGGAATAGCATATAAGAAAGCGTAATGACAATGGCATTGATGGCCAGCAGCACCAAAAGGCTATCGGTACTTACCGAGCGGTCCAGCCCGTCAATGGCATTTTTGGATACTCTGATGATCATCATGAGCATGGGTATGACGATTGGGAAACCCAATACTGCCATGAGTGTCGCGCTATTATTAGCTTTAGAAGCAATGCCCGACACCATCGTAAGCGTGCCTGAAAAGCCCAAAGCACCCAAAATCAACACAGCGATGAACAATCCGTGGTCTTGCACGGGATTGCCCAGCACCAATGAATAAAATGCATAACCTAAAAAGCCCAGCAAAAGCATTAATAACGTATTATAGATAATTTTTGCCAGGATGATACTTTCCGGGCTTGCCAGGGTGTAAAAATAAATAACTTGTCCGTAACGCTCCTGCATAAAGCTTTTGGCAACGGCATTCACGGCAGAAAACAGCATGATAATCCAAAAGAGGGCATTCCAGGTGATAGGCTCTATTTGCCCGGTGCGTAAATTAAAACTGAGATAACAGATAAATACAGCACTGACCACATACAGCAAAATACCGTTTAGTGCATACCGCTGCCGCCACTCCAGCGTCAGTTCTTTTTGAAACAAAGCCCTGATTTCTTTAAAAAGCATACAAATTTGTAATTTTTGGCATGCAAATGGTTGAAATTTGCCTAATTTTAAGCTTTCTATTGCAAGTATAGTTATGGTGCTGTTTGAAATAAAGGTAGGGAGTGAATATTTTGGTTACGGGTTGCGCGTTTAACCCGTAACCGACAAAATTAATAAACATTTTTTCAACTCAACATAAATACCCATGAAAGGAATTATTTTGGCCGGAGGTTCCGGCACCCGTCTGCACCCGCTCACCCTCGCTGTAAGTAAGCAACTCATGCCCGTGTATGACAAACCCATGATTTACTATCCACTGTCTACGCTGATGATGGCCGGTATTCATGAAATACTGATTATTTCCACCCCCCACGATATGCCCCTCTTTCAAAAGCTCCTGGGCGATGGTGCTGCTTTGGGTTGCTCCTTTCAATATGCCGTACAGGAAAAACCCGAAGGGCTGGCCCAGGCTTTTATGATCGGAAAAGAGTTTGTGGGGAATAACAAAGTAGCCCTGGTTTTGGGTGATAATATTTTTTACGGGGCGGGCCTGGAAGAACTGCTGCAAGGCAATATTGATCCGGATGGGGGCATCGTATATGCCTACCATGTACACGACCCCCAGCGTTATGGTGTGGTGGAATTTGATAAAGACCTCAAAGCCATTTCCATAGAAGAAAAGCCCCAAAAGCCCAAGTCTAATTATGCCGTGCCGGGCATTTATTTTTATGACAATGAAGTAATTGATATTGCCCACAACATACAGCCCAGCCCCCGTGGGGAATACGAAATCACCGATGTAAACAAAGCCTATCTGGAAGCCGGGAAGCTACAGGTAAGTATTTTGAGCCGGGGCACTGCCTGGCTGGATACGGGCACTTTTGAATCGCTCATGCAGGCTGCCGAATTTGTGCGTGTAATAGAAGCCCGACAAGGACTGAAAATCGGCTGCATTGAAGAAGCCGCTTACCGCAAGGGCTACATTGGTGCCGAACAACTGGAAAAGCTGGCCCACCAACAATTGAAAAGCGGATATGGGGAATACTTGCTAAATTTGCTACAATCGCCTGATTTTGAGGTTTAATGGGATTACTGATGGAGAAGGACTGGAAATTAAAATTACGTTATGGCAAGTTATGCACACCATTTCATCATTATACAGTTTTGGCAGATGGGATAGTTGGAGAATTAGTAGAAGGATTTAACTGCCGCCCAGGAAAGGCATGGATGGGAATGAAAACTTGGGCAACTTCAACCGGAGAGTCTGTCGATATGATTAAAGTGATTGGAGAACAAATTGGATTTACAGTTACAGGCAGTGTAGAGGTTTATGAAACAGAACCTACGCAACCTACGCAAGATAATCCACACGGATATGATATAAAGTTTACACCTTATGATGAAAAATAATTCAATAAGTTGTAGTCGTGGTCTTGAACTTTGACAAAGCTGACTTGCATCCCAAAAGCTGTGCGGCACTGGGGTAGCTTTGTCAAAGTTTTTCACAAAAATTGCCTAAGAATCATAAAAGTTAATCAAGTTCAGAATACATCCCTTCATCCTCAACTGTAGCAGGTACCAAACGAACGGCTACTCCCCCACTCTTCTCTAGTTTTTCTTCCAAAACTGAGGAGGCTGTAACGATGTACCTGTCAATCTGCACATGGGTGCGGGTTTTTACTTTTTCCCCTCCGTCGGTATACACATGCGCTACGTATTTCTTACCTTCCTGCAAAAAGTCCAGTTTAACAGATAGTTTTCGTGCTTCGGTATTGGTGATGGCGCCCAAATACCACTCCTCGCCACTTTGGCGGGCAACTACGGCAAATTCACCAATTTTGCCTTGCAAGACTTTGGTATCATCCCAGACGGTGGGGCAATGTGCCCAAAACTCCAATTCAGGTTCTCCCTGATAATCCCGGGAAGGCACATCGTACCAGTACAGAAATTGCCACGGGCTGTAATAAATAACGGGCAATGCCAATTGGTGAGCCGGCGTATTTTTAATGAATTTGTTTACTTCTTTCAATTCCTTCCGATGAAAATAGGCAGGCGTATAATCTGCTGCCCCGGCCACAAATCGGGTAAAGGGCAAAACGGTGTTATGGACAGCATCAGGCATTTCTTCATTGCCGGAAATACCTTCCTGTGTCATCAGGTTGGGATAAGTGCGGGAGTATCCGGTAGGCCGGAATTCGTCATGTACATCTACCATCAGTTGATACTTTGCCGCCCGACGCACCGCATCATACAACCAGGTAACCCAACGGTGGGTACCCACATGCACAAACCCATATTTAATACCATCAATTCCCCAGCTTTTGTATAAAGGCAATATCTCGTCCAGTTGCCGTTCCAGTGCCCTGTGGTTCACATATACGGTTACGCCCAATCCTTTTCTTTTTGCATATTGAATGGCTGCGTGCAGGTCTAAATCCTGCTTGGGATTACGCAGTGAATCTACCGTAATGCTGGTAGCATCAGAGGCAACATAATACTCGTGCCCATACCACCCTGCATCAAAATGGATATAATCCAATCCGTGGGCAGCGGCAAAGTCTACTAGATTTTTCGCACCTTCCGTAGAAAGGGTAGTTTCCCGAATTATTTTTCCGGGTTTAATCCACCAGGGGTGCTCAATCTCATTGGGTGGGTTCAAATTCAGCAACAAGTAATTATTTTCCAGCAAAGCACCGGGCCTTTCGGCTACCATCACTGCCCGCCAGGGTGTACTGAAAGGGGAAGTTTCCCGCACACCACTCGCCAGTATTGTTTCAAGGCTTTGGGGTTTCCCAGAGATGGTCTTCAGGCGGGCACGCGCATAATTTACCATGTGGGCTTCGGCACACAGGCATATAAACCATTGGATAACTCCACGGTGAGTGGCATTTCTGTCGGCCTTTCCCAGTCTTGGAGAGGTAACAATTCATATTCGCTCTGTGCCCGATGGGTAAACCACCCCTTTGTTTTTGCCGGGAAGTTGAAACGTGTTTTTTCTGCTGCTATCCAAAGATTCTGAGTATTCATTTTCTCTGGCCAGTGGTATTGAAAGGCAATGCCTTCATCATATGCCCTTACAATCAGTTGTAAAACCAGGGGGTCTGCATCTTCTTCCTCTTTTTCGGCAAAAGTCAAATCAATAGTAAGTGAGTGATAGCGGTCTGGGATGATATTGCGTTCACCGTATACCGGCTGCCACACTGTATCTTTTGAAGCCGTATGTGTATCAGTAATAGTAATGCCGTGCATCCAATCCCTGTGTTCATCCCCGTTTCTGTCTTTCATGATAAGCCCAAGCCGGGAGGGTTCCACTACTGTTTGCCCGCCATATCGAATGTTGTAATACATTGCACCTGAACTCCCATCTGGCGCCGGCTGTATGTTGAAACTAAAAACTAATTTTCCATTGGGTGAGGCGACTTCTACTGCCTGGGGAAAAGCTGCATGAAAAACAGAAAAAGTAAGTAGCCACAATAGGAGGTTGTTTATCATGGTGTAAAGAATTGATTCGTTTTTTACTGGTTTGGTTCTAATTATAAGAGAAAGCCTAAGCAGACTTCTTCCCTCAAATGTGAACATAATCACACAAATCAACAAAAATGCTGCTGGAGTGATTGTGTAAGCACTCGCATTTCGTCTTCCATGCTTGCCGGGGAAACAATTTTTACCTTATCGGTAAACATGAGCAGCCAGCGGGCAAAATAATCATGCGCTGAGACCAGAAATGTCATTTCTACCTGTGAGCCTTTGGGTTCTTCACGCACAAAGCCATAGTAAAATTTTTGAGGAGACATGTATTTTACTACCGATTTATCCACCAACACCACCACTTTCAGCAGGTTTTCGCGCCGTGCTATCTTTTGTAAATACCCCTGTAGGGTAAGTTCCCTTTTCCTGAAAGTCAGGGAGGTATCCTGTATTTGCAAAATCCGGTCGGCCCTGAAATCGCGGTAATCTTCCCGCAGACGGCAGTAGGCAATCAGGTGCCAGTGCCCGTCGGTGAAGTATACGCCAATGGGTTCAATATCCCGCTCAGTAACCTTTTCATTGTGATAGGCAAAGTACTGAAGCTGCAAAACCCTTCTTTCGGTAATACTTTTAAAAATAAGAGGCATGAAGTTAGAGGCAAGTCCATTCGTGGCTGCCGGGGGACGGGCCACCGCAATATGCGCTTCCAGGTCTTCCAGCAATTCTTGTTCATTGCTGTGCAATATCGCTTTGATTTTGTACATAGCCGACTGATAATGTTTGGCTGAGGCTTCATCGGTAAGCTTTTCCACCAATTTTTCAGCTGTGAGCATGGCCGTGGCCTCCTCTTTGGAAAACATCACCGGAGGCAGACGGTAACCTTTCATGATAGAGTACCCGATGCCCGCCTCGCTGATAATAGGAATACCAGCAGCCTCCAGGGTGCGAATATCCCGGTAAACCGTACGCAAACTGATACCAAAACGGTCGGCGATTTCCTGTGCTTTGATTACCCTTTTAGACTGCAATTGTATCAGTATAGCGGTTATTCTGTCCAGACGGTTCATTAAAAATCACAGCTTTTATGGGGAATATTGTCATCATTACAAATGTAAAAATAATAAACCTTAAGGTGCTGAGCGAAAAATTTCACCAAATGAAAAAATCCCCAGAATAAGTCGGGGATTTTCTTTTCAAATGCCTTACTTTTAAACTTCCCTCATTAATCTTCAGCAATCGATATGGCCATTGGAATTCCTTTCTTGACCGCAGCATGTACTTCTGAGTAATCTTCTTTTTTATAATCCTTTCCATAGATTTTCTCTGCGCGCTCAGTATAAATTTCAAAAAACGCCTCTTTCATATAAAACACGCTGGACAAATAATCATCAAAGGTATCATCATTACTAAAGCGGGCACTCACCACATAGTTTGCGTTTTGCTTCCCTACCTGCTCTTTCACAAAATCATATACCTTGTCTTGAACGGCAGGGCTGTTATCTTCACCCATTCGAATCTTCAGTAAGTCCATGTTATGCTCTCGGGCATATTGCTCGTCTATTTCGGGCATTATAACTCCTGAAGATGGGGATGGCGGCAAAAGTATGGGCACTTCCAGCTGCGCGCCTGCCGGGGTTTGTCCTATGTACAGGAACTTTAGAATGTTTGCTTTCCGAAACTCCTTATGGACATCACTCACCAGATCCATAGACTGAGTGCCATCTATGCGGACGATAACAGTCAGGTGTTCCTCGGTTTCATCTTTTAGTATTGAAGCAATTTCTCCTACCTCTACCTCCTCTCCATTGATGATAATCTTATCTCCGGAGATACTCAGGTCTATCCTGGCAATATCCGGATTAAGCTTGAACGGGTATTCCGTTTCCTGCAAAACTGGTACGTCAATCCCTTTGTTTACTTCCAGGGAAGTGGAAATTGGTGCGTTAAGTAAGCCTTGCTCATCCATATTGGTATTACATTGTGTGATTACCAGGCTAAATACTATTGCTGCGGATAAGGCCAGTGCCACTTTGGCTTTACCGGCCCATCCTGATTTTTTTACGTTCATCATGGTTATTCGCTTTTTAATGAATGATAAATTGAAATTATGTATCAACCCGTAAGAGTTGTTGCTGATCAATTGTCTCAAAAGCAAGGACTGATACGTAACTAAGGAGTAACCCTGATCGATCGTTTTTTTGTCTGCTATGTATTCATGATTGGTTTTTAGGGATTTAATCAGTTGCCAAACCACCGGATTGAACCAGAGCACAGCCGCTGAAAGTTGAACAAATAGTAAGTCTAAAGAATGCCTTTCTTTGATGTGCGTTTTTTCGTGTGCCAGAATCTGCTCAAAATCTTCGCTTCGTACCATATCCTTATGCACAAATACAGCGTTCAGGAAAGAAAAGGGTGCTATTTGGCGTGCCACCTTCACCACCGTTATTCCGTGGATTATCGCTTTCCGGCCCTTGCTTTTCAGCCTTAGCACCCAGCAATACGAGAGCATGAGCTGGAAAACAACCACAGCAAGCCCGGTGATGTAAATGATAAATGCGATATTGAAAAGCAAAGAGTGTGTACTTGCCGTTGCTTTGGCTGAAGCATTATTTATTGTTGCGGCAGGCGTATATGCTGCTTCATAAGTCCATGCTTCAAACACATCATGGTATGACATGCGTATGTTGCGCAGTTCTCCAATGGGCTGGCTGATCACACTGTCTGCTGAGGTTGACAGTTCAAAACTCAATAATGGAAATAAGAAAGAAAATGCCGGAATAGCCAACAGAAAAAAGCGGTTGAAACTAAAAAAAGTTTCCTTTCTAAGCAGCAGCCAATACAATAAGTAGAGTATTGCTAAGATGCCACTCGCTTCTAACAAGTATAAAATAAGGCTACTCATTTTTCTGTGATTTCAGGTTTCCCAGCATTTTCATCACTTCTTCCACTTCCTTTTCATCCAGCTTTTTGCTTTCTGAAAAGAAGTTGACAACCTGTTTCAGGGAGTTGTTGTAATAATCTGAAACCAGGCGGGATAACTGCCCTTTCCGGTACTCCTCCTTTGAGATCAGCGGATAGTACTGGTGCGAATTGCCATACGCTTCATAATCCACAATATTTTTCTGCACCAGCACCCGTACGATGGTAGACACCGAGTTGTAAGGAGGCTTGGGGTCGGGGTATTGCTCGAGAATATCCTTGATAAAACCGCGCTCAATATCCCAGAGAATTTTCATTATTTTCTCCTCTGCCTTAGTTAAATCCGTCATTGCTTTATGCGTTTTGTTGATCAGCGAAACAATGATACAACTTAATTTTAAGTTAATCAACTTATTTTTAAATTATTTAACTTAATCTTAAGTTCATAGGATAGAATATTATAGTTGCAACTATATTTCAGTTGTACTATATTTTTAAGTTAATAAGCAGGCTGCTCACAAATCAACCGAGCTTGGGTTATCAGTAAATCAATTTGTAGAACAGGCGATTAATGATAAGTTTAAGCCAGTGACGGGTAAAATTATCTGTGCATTTTGTTTGCAGTACTCAAATGTTTTTAATGTAAAAAACTAATAAATACAATGATCTCAAGATTGAGCTTGCTCATATTTTGTTGCTTGACAATTATTTCATGTCGACAGACTGAAAAGTCGAATGAAGCGATGAAAAAAGCAATGGATGTTTATCTATTTTCAGACCTTGATGATAAGAGTAAAATCGATAGCTCCTTGGGCTTAACAAATGAAGCTTGAAGATTATCAAAAAGACATTCTTGATATGTACAAAGAACAATCTGTTTCAAAGGAAAAACTGATAAAATATTGGACTGGAGAAATTGGATACAAACAAATCAGTGAAAAATAAAAAATCAATATCCTTCCTCCTGAAATTACCATTATGCAAATAAAATTTGATACCAGAGGTAATCTAAATCCATACGAAAAGGTAGATATTACCTTGGACAATTTCAGAAAGTATTTTGTAGAGAATTTTGCCGATGATAATCATAGGAGGATAAAAATTTTCGAGGATTACTCGAATTTTCTTCATGCATTCAAGCAGGAAGTAACGGAAGATTTTATTCAGTGGATTGATGGAAGTTTTGTTACTAAGAAGAGAGCTCCCCGGGATATTGACTTTGTGACGCTGATAGATTACCAGACTTATGAAAGTCACCAAACCATCATAGAAAATAAATACAGAAGGCAGCCAGCCCGAACTTCATTCGGATTAGTGGATGCCTACGTTATCAAAATGTACCCTTTAGGCCATTCACGACGTTGGGTTAGTGAGTATGATTTAGTATATTGGCAAAGATGGTTTAGTGAAACAAAAAAGAACAGAGCTAAAAAGAGGTTTGCAAAGGGATTTATTGAAATCAGGTTTGGAAATGCTAACATGATAAGCAATGAGTAATTTACAAATAGATGAAAAAACGGCTCGTGTATCCGATATTTTAGAGCAAATCGAGCAATTAAACCAAATGGTTGACTTTCATAAAAGCCAATCCAGAGAAGACAGTATGATGCGCCAGTACGAAGATATGCGCAATGAATTCCTCAAAGAACTCGAGACATTACTTTCAAGCTTTAAAATTAATGTTCAGATCAAGAACACAGCAGCTTGAATAGAAAGAAAAGGCAATACACAAAAACTACAGTAAACATTAAAACGGAGTGCAAAAAAAAACTCGCACCAGCCGCCCGACTGATGCGAGAAAAGAATAATATCTGAATATTAAATATCACAAATCTCCACACCCTCTTGCAGTGACTTCAAAGGGTTGGGGCCTTTGGGTACGAATTCCTGCCCTACAAAACCTTTGTAACCCGTATCTAAAATAGCCTGCATGATGGCCGGGTAGTACAGTTCCTGGGTTTCGTCAATTTCGGCCCTGCCGGGTACGCCGCCGGTATGGTAATGGCCGAAGTACTGGTTGTAATCCCGAATGGTGGCAATGATATCCCCTTCCATAATCTGCATATGATAAATATCATACAACAGCTTGAAGCGGTCGGAACCTAATTTTTTGCAAAGTTCCACGCCCCAGGGCGTGTGGTCGCACATATAGTCGGGGTGGTTTACCTTGCTGTTGAGCAGTTCCATCATCACGTTCACGTTGTTTTCTTCGGCAATTTTCATCACAGGTTTTAAGCCTGTTACGCAGTTTTCCAACCCTTCTTGGTCGTCCATGCCGCGGCGGTTGCCCGAGAAGCAGATGATCGTATCAAAGCCTGCTTCGGCCACCTGGGGAATGAGCTTTTGATAAACCCCCAATAAACGTTCGTGCTGATTAGGGTCATTAAACCCGTCTGAAATAGAGATGCCATCGCCGGTCGCCATGGCACAGGTAAGTCCGTATTTTTTGAGTGTTGGAAATGTTTCAGGGCTTACAATCTCTACCGATTGGATACCCATTTTCTTTACGTCGGCACAAAATTCATCCAAAGGGATATCGCGATAGCACCACTTACAAACTGAATGGTTGATATTTCCTTTCAATTTTAAAGGAGCCGCTTTATCATCTTCTGAAGCTTGTGCACAATAAGAGAGCGAACTCACAGAGGCCAACACAGCCGTTCCGGTAATTTTCTGAAGGGCTGATCTTCTGGAGGTAGTTTTCCGGGTCATTTTTTTGCTAGTTATATAAATTTGTAAAATAAGTTTCCAATTTAAGAAAAAAATCAGTTATCACTGAATTTCCATCCATTTATGCGGACATCGCTTTCCAGTTTTTCTTCCAGTTCGTCGGGCAGGGCCGGAAAAAAATCAATACCTGTCATATTTTCAACACTGTCGAGGCTCACCACAAACTCGCTGAGCGGGGCATCGCTGCTTTTGTTGGGTAATAAAAAAGCGATGGCTTTCATGCGGTGCCCATCCAGGCTGTGCCCATCTAAGCTGGGGGCTTCGATATCGAACAAAATTTTGTAATAATATTTTGGTACGCCTACTTTGTTTTTTTTACCAATTGTTTTGCCTATTTCGGTAAGCACGCCTCCGGTTACTACATACAAGCTGCCATCTTCCGCAACCCAATCCCTTGTTTGTGATTCCAACGACCGCCAAATGCCCCGGTTAAAACCCCGGTTTTGTGGAGACATATTAGACATAAAAAAGCTCTCGCTCATGGCTTCTTCTGAAAACCCCATGTCACCCGCCGGAGCCAGGTGCCCACGGTCATATCCCGATCGGCGGTAATCGTCTGTTGAGGCTGAACCTGTCAATACTTTGGGGTCTTCCCTGAAGTTATCTTCCCTTTCTGCTACATTTCTTAATTCATCCGGGGTAAGTTCATAGGCCACCCACTCAGCCTGCTCATATTTTTCTGAATAAGAGAGCGTAAAGTGGGAATGCTGTATGACCTGTCCGGTAGTAGAGGTAGGTAAATAATTAAATGCGGTTTTATCAAAACCAGTAGATAAAGCCTCTTCCCGTGGGCTTTTTTTCAGGTTAATCAGTAGCAACAAAATTACAATTACGATAAAAATAACAATAATCAAATAAAATGTTTTCCTGGACACAGCTAATTCCCGTTTAAATATTGCAAATTTTTCAAAAACTTTAGTAAATTAAAGACAAAAGATCGTTGACCCCAAAGATACCTTAAAAATGAAAACCAAGCACATAGTAACCGGAATATTGCTCTCCCTGCTGTTTTTATCTGCCCGGGGGCAAGATGCAAACTTTTCAATATTAGAATGGAAAGACCACCCTGGTGATATTTTGAATCAGTTCCCAGGCTGGTATGATACTGAAGAAGCCCATGCCATTGCCACCAATGTACTACTTTGGCAACGTGCAAATGGAGGCTGGCCCGAAAATAAAGACATGATCAACGTAAGTGCTGCCGATAAAAAAACTATCCGTAAAAACAGGAAAGCAGAAGATACAAATTTCGATAACGGTGCCACCTATACCCAACTGCGTTTTCTGGCAAAGGTATACGCGCTGAATAACGTTGGTAAGTACAAAAAGGCATTTCTGGAGGGGTTAGACTATGTACTCCAGGCACAGTACGATAACGGGGGCTGGCCGTTGTATTACCCAAATTTTACTGATTATAACGTTGACAACTCTGACCATAATCCGGAGGGATATACCCGGTTTATTACTTTCAACGATAATGCTATGGTAGGGGTAATGGATCTGCTATACGATATTGCCCACCAACATGAGCCATTTGCTTTTGTTGATGTGGAAAGACGAGAAAAAGCCACACAAGCACTCGAGAAGGGGATTGCCTGCACCTTAAAAACACAACTGAAAGCCGAAGGAAATTTAGCGGGATGGTGTGCACAATATGATGAAAATACCCTGGAACCCCGATGGGGCCGACATTATGAACCCCCTGTACTTTGCAGCCATGAAACCTCCCGGATTGTGCAGTTTTTGATGCGCATAGAAAATCCTTCACCAGAGGTGGTTAATGCCATACAACATGCTACAAAGTGGATGAATGAGGTAAAAATAAGATCTACGATGGTATTGGAAAGCTCAGGTGAAGAAGTTGAATCCTCCGACGAGGATGAAGCTTTTACGTGGGCACATTACTATGAAATGGACAGGAGCGAACCTGTTTTCGCCAACGATGATATGATGTATGACACCTATGTGGCTATTCCTGATGATATGCGGGGCACACACTTCTGGTACAGCGATCTTCCCCAGCAATTGCTTACTACAGATTATCCCCGTTGGGTAAAGCAACAAGAAGCTAAGAGTGTATTGATGCGTTAACAAGTTAAGTAATCACGTGCAAATCACTATCAGGACTGAGCAGAAAAAAGATTATCAGGCTATCAAAGAAGTCAACGATCTGGCTTTTGAGCGGGAGGTTGAAGGTAATCTTATAGAAAAATTGAGAAAATCGCAAGATTATATAGATGAACTCTCAATGGTAGCTGAAGTGGACAAGTCGGTGGTAGGCCATATTTTGTTTTACCCGATACAAATTGTTGCAAAAGAAGCCACTTTTCCTGCGCTGGCACTGGCACCTTTGGCTGTAATGCCTGCATATCAGCACAATGGCGTGGGAAAAAAACTGGTAAAGTCAGGACTCAAAAAAGCCGGACAACTGGGCTACCCAACTGTTATTGTGCTTGGCCATCAGGACTATTACCCTCAATTTGGATTTACACCAGCCCGCCAGTGGAATATCAAAAATCCCTTTGAAGTGCCTGATGATTCATTTTTCGCAATTGAGCTGAAAGAAGGAGCCCTGGCTAAAGTGCATGGCACCGTTGCATATCCACAGGAATTTTATGAAGTTTGAGTGAGAAGAGAACTGCGTTTCAAACTTGAAACTGTAAACATAAAACTATCGCAATGAAACCTTCAAACCTACTTATTTTCTTATGCAGCCTTATTTGTATCATCACTGCCTGCAGTAAACAACCCGCAGAAGAGCAAACTACTGCTGAAGTTGCTAAAGACAGTGTACAGCACGACAGCTTTTACCCTATCCAAAGAGGCACCAACATTGCCCACTGGCTTTCGCAAAGTGACAGAAGAGGAGAAGAAAGGGCTGCTTTTTTTCAGCAAAAAGATGTGGAATACCTTGCCGAACTGGGTTTCGATCATATAAGAATCCCCATTGATGAGGAACAAATGTGGGATACAAACAACAACAAAGAAACGGCTGCTTTTGACTTATTGCACAATGCCATCAACTGGAGCCGGGAAGCAGGTTTGAAAGTAATTGTGGATTTACATATTCTTCGTTCACACCACTTTAACAGGGATGAAAAATTATTATGGACGGATTCCACCGCACAGGAAGGCTTTTTCCAATGCTGGCGCGACCTGTCTGCCGAACTCCAGAAATACCCAAATGACCTGGTGGCTTATGAACTTATGAACGAACCGGTGGCCGACGACCCCGAAGACTGGAACCAACTGGTAGCCCGGCTTATAAAAATTATCCGGGAAAACGAGCCTGAACGCACCATTGTGGTAGGTTCCAACCGTTGGCAACATGCCGATACTTTTGATGAACTCAAAGTGCCGGGGAATGACGAAAATATCATACTCAGCTATCATTTTTACAGCCCTTTCCTGCTTACCCATTACAAAGCCTCCTGGACTGACCTCAAAGATTACGGCGGCCCGGTGAGCTATCCGGGGGCATTGGTAACAGAAGAAGAACTCTCCGGTTTATCCCCACAAGACCGACAAATAGCAGAAGGACGCAATGGCGTATACAATATCGACACCCTGGAACACATGATGCAGGAGGCCATTGACGTAGCTGCACAGCAAGGCCTCAATTTGTACTGCGGTGAATGGGGAACGGTAGCAGAAGCGCCTGAAGAAGACCGACTGCGTTGGTATGCCGATATGCAGCAAATATTTGAACAAAACAACATTGCCAATGCCAACTGGAATTATAAAAGTGGCAATTTTGGGATTGTAGATTATGAAGGCACACCCAACGAAGCGCTTATTCAAATACTAACAGGAAGAGAGGCTCCCTTATAATTTAAAAGGTTTAGTTGAAATTTGGCA
Source organism: Cyclobacteriaceae bacterium (assembly GCA_965230065.1). Taxonomy (GTDB): domain Bacteria; phylum Bacteroidota; class Bacteroidia; order Cytophagales; family Cyclobacteriaceae. The sequence continues at coordinate 7,615,942 of OZ245942.1, forward strand.
ATTAGAAGTAGTACAAATGGGCTATTTTGCATAAGGTCTCAGATTGACCCTTAAGATGTAATCATCACAGGTTACAAACAGATACCGATCGTCATCACTGAATGCGCAGTTTGAGGTTCTTTTATCTGTTTTTATCGTACCCAAATGCTTTCCTTCCGGAGAAATAATAAGCACACCATCTGGCCCTGCCAGAAATATATTCCCTTGTTTGTCTATCTTCAACCCGTCAGGTTTTTGCTGACTGATGCTGGCTTTCCATAGGTCAGTGGCATCAAAAAACATCCTTTTGTTTTGAATACGCCCATCACCTATGATATCAAATGCCCATAAGCCGGGCTGCACCGGGTGGGAATCAGCAACGTACAGCGTTTTATTATCATTGGAAACAGCAATTCCATTGGGGAATTCAACGTCTTTGCTCAATAGGTGAAGCTGCCCATTTTTGTTATAAAAATAGATGCCCCTAAACCCTAATTCCCCCTTCTTTTTTCCCAGTCCAAAGGCAGGATCAGTAAAATACAGGTTGCCATTGGCATCATAAACCAAATCGTTGGGCGAGTTAAACTTATTGCCCTGAAAGTGTGTTACCATCTGTTCAAACTTTGGGTTTAAAGAATCAGAACCATCTATCAACCTGCTGATCACCCGGTCTCCCTGCTGACAAATGACCAGGTTTCCTTCCGGATCGAGCGTTAAACCATTGGATCCACTTCCTCCTTCTTTACCAGCCCCTGTGTATCCCGAGGGGGAAATAAAAAGACTCAATCCGTCCAAATCATTCCATTGGTAAATTTTATTTTCCGGTACATCTGAGAAAAGTAACTTTTGCCCATATGGTTGCCATACAGGACCTTCTGACCAGGTAAACCCTTCTGCAATCAACTCTATCCTAGCATACTCTGATACGATGACGTCAAGGGCCGGATCAAGCCGTTCGATTTCTCCAAATACAGGGTATTTCTTCAAAGAATCCAGGATGACCTGAAATTTATCTTTGATGGTTTTTAATTTCGGGTTATGCTCAGCTTCTGCGATCGGATGTTCCTCCATCCCGTCGTTTTCCGTATGGTAGAACCTTCCATCGCCATATAACTTATACTGGCTATTCATGACGAACTCAGCCGGAGCAAACTGATCTTTGTCATAACCGGGCTTGGGATTAAAACTCATATATATCCAATCTTTTCGATGCACCGGATTTCCCTGCATGACAGGCAGGAAACTTTCGCCATCGGCGAGGAAATTATCCGGAACCACAGTGCCGCCCACATCAAGAATAGTGGGTAGAAAATCTATCGCATCAATCAATTCGTTTGTCTCAGTTCCTTCCTGAATATGTCCTGGCCAATTGGCAATGAGGGGTACTCTGATGCCTGTTTCTATGGTTAACCCTTTACCGCCTTGCACTATTTCTTCTCCCATGCTGGAATAGATTTTTTGATGGGTGCCATTGTCAGCATAAAATAAAACCAGGGTCTCTTCACGTATCCCCTGCTCTTCCAGATTTTGGATGATATCCCCCACGATTTTATCGGTGTATTCTACCATATCCTTGAAGTAGGTAGTATCATTATCAAACCTTCTTTCAGGATCAGCCCATACTTTGCTGCTTGGGGTGGGAGAGAAAGGATCATGGGTCAGTGCCATGGGGTAGTAAACAAAAAATGGCTTTTCATGCTGGCGGTTAACAAACTCATTTAAATAATCCGCAAAAATGTCCGGGCCGTATTTACCTTGGGTACCATTCAAAAACGCACCATTCTGTAAAATAACAGGATCTGCATAACGGGAGCCTTTATCTTCGGTGTGGCCGGTATGCCATAAACAATATTCATCAAATCCGGCACGATCTACTTTCATGCCTGTGTCTCTTCTGTATTCAGAACCGGGATAGTTAACCGGGTCGTAACTTTGCAACTGCCACTTACCCACGATACAAGTGGCATATCCGGCTTCTTGCATGAGGTGGCCAAACGTTTTCTGCTCAGGGTCTAAAATCCCGAAGGCAGACCAATTGCGGAAGTTGTATTTGCCTGTCATGAGCTTCACCCGGGAATTGGTACAAAGGGGCTGGGCATAAGCCTGATTGAATTTTACACCCGTTGCAGCCAATTGATCAAGGTTAGGGGTTTTGTAAGAAGTACCGCCATAACACCCCACTGCTTCAAAGCCCAGGTCGTCGGCCATGATCAGTATCACATTGGGTTGTTTTGATTTTTGAGGTTTGGACCAAGGAGAGGAAAATCCTGAAAGGTATATTCCTGTTAAGATAAAGATGGAGGTAGCGACGGTGGCAAATAAGATTTTTTTCATTAGGGTAATAAAAATATTAGGGTGATCATTATCTATAAGTATCCTTAACTCCAAAAACCTTCTACCCTGATTGATTTTTTCCTGAAAAAAATCCTGCAAGTTTAAAAACCTATATGATGAACTAGAAGATAGGTATGCCTTAGGGTACTTAATATTAAAGTATTATAAGTTATTTTATACCAAATTAAAATTCATGACGCTGCAAATTTCAACCAGAACACTGAGATATTTATGGGTTCTATTTTCATTTCTGATAGGTTGTTCTGGTAACAATCAAAGCGAACTGCGACAATCAGGGCAAAACAAAGTTACACAACCTTTATTTGCGTTAGTTTCTCCCCAGAAAAGCAATGTACTGTTCAATAACCAAATAAAGGAAGATTACACTCATTTTTTCTTTGATTTCAATTATGTATACAACGGGGGTGGTGTGGCCGTAGGTGATATTAACAATGACGGCCTATCCGATATCTACTTTACAGGCAATCAGGTAGAAAACAAACTTTACCTAAACAAAGGAAATTTCGTGTTTGAAGACATTACAGCATCGGCCTTGGTTGGCGGAAGTGAGGGTTGGCATAATGGGGTGGTGATGGCAGATGTAAACAGTGATGGGTGGCTTGATATATACCTTTGCAAAGGGGGCTTTAAAGACACTGATGAAGAGCGAAAGAATACCTTATACATCAACCAGGGTGATTTGACATTTGAAGAACAGGCGGCTAAATATCATCTGGATGATGTTGGTTTTTCTACCATGGCAGTTTTTTTTGATATGGATAATGACAATGACCTGGATATGTACCTGGTCAATCGCCCTGAAAAATTCCATCTCGGCTATGAGCAGGTTTTACAAGGTAAAAAAAAGCAGCATGACTTATACAGGGATAAGTTATACCTGAATGAACATGGAAAGTTTTCAGAAATAGGCATTGAATCGGGTATTGTCAATAATTTCGGTTACGGATTGGGGCTGGTGGCCTCTGATATTAATAATGATGGATTATCGGATGTATTTGTTTCCAACGATTATTATGAGAATGACTATTTGTACATCAACCAGGGAAACCTTCAGTTCAAAGAAAGGATTAAGCAGTTTACCAATCATATTCCGTTTTATGCCATGGGGGTGGATGTGGTGGATATCAACAATGATGGGTTGGAAGATATCATTGAGCTGGAAATGTCGTCTGACGACCATGTGCGCTCCAAAACTACCATGGCTGCTATGGATGTTCAATTGTTCAAAGACATGCAAGAACATGGGTTTCATAAGCAATACATGCACAATATGCTTCACCTAAACTTGCCCCTCCCTATCCCCCCCGGAGGGGAACAAAGGGGGGGGCATTTCAGTGAAATAGGACAGCTTGCCGGCATTGCAAGCACTGACTGGAGCTGGTCTTGCCTGGGAAGTGATTTCGACAACGATGGATACCGCGATATTTTTATAGGCAATGGGTTTCTCAGGGACATATGGGATAAGGATACCAATGAAAAAGTGAAGCGCTACATTCAAAGCAAGGCTTTCAGGTTAAAACCCCGGCAGGAAAGTGCTGAATATATCATCCAACAATACAAACCTAACAAGCTCCCCAATTATATCTATCGAAACAATGGTGATCTGACATTTACAAACAAAGTAGCTGGATGGGGACTCACACAAGCCAGTTTTTCTAATGGCGCCGCTGTGGGTGACCTGGATAATGACGGAGACCTGGATTTGATTGTCAACAACATTAATGATCCTGCATTCATCTATGAAAACAAGGCAGAGCACCTTGGGCATCATTTCATCAAAATTAAGCTCGATGGCCCCACTGGTAACACTTCCGGTTTAGGAACCAAAATTACCATAACCACCAAAAATGGCATTCAATACCATGAGTTTAAAACGGTAAGAGGATATCTGTCAAGCGTAGAACCTGTCATCCATTTTGGCTTAGGAGAAATTAATGAGATAGATAAGGTGCAAGTAACCTGGACAGATGGAACCACTTATGTGTCTGAAAAAGTAGCGGCTAATCAAACATTGGTAATCAGTTATGATACATCATCAAAAGTTTACCTCAGTGAGGATAAAGTGATAAAACCCATATTTTATGAGGCCACAAAGGAATATTTTCAGGAGATATTTGAACATCAGGAAAATGACTATGATGATTATAAAGACCAGATATTACTACCCCATAAATTGTCACAAAATGGTCCCTGTATTTCTGTTGCTGATGTGAATGGGGATGGACTGGATGATTTTTTTGTGGGAGGTGCGCACGGACAGGCGGGAGAAATATTTATCCAACAGATTGATGGAACATTTTTAATGCTCAGGCAAACAGCATTTGAGCACGATAAAGGACATGAAGATGTGGGAGCCGCATTTTTTGATATGGACCAGGATGGAGATCAGGATCTGTACGTGGTAAGTGGTGGGAACGAGGTAATGACGGATGCACATTACTATCAGGACCGCCTCTACCTCAATGATGGCAATGGACAATTTAAAAATGCTGACCTGCTACCCAACATTACGAGCAGCGGCTCCTGTGTTGTGCCCCATGATTTTGACCAGGATGGGGATATCGATCTTTTTGTAGGAGGAAGGGTAATTCCGGGAAAATATCCGAATGCACCTGCCAGTTGGCTTCTAAGAAATGAAAAGGGGCGATTCACAGATGTTACGGAACAATTGGCCCCCGAATTGAAAAGAACAGGGATGGTGACATCGGCTGCCTGGGCGGATATTAACAGGGATGGCATCAAAGAACTAATGGTAGTTGGAGAATGGATGCCCATCACCGTTTTTCAGCAGGAGAAAGGCCAGTTTATTAACCGAACAAAAAGTTATCAACTTGCGCAAACCTCAGGTTGGTGGAATAAAATAGAACCCGCAGATATAGACCGGGATGGAGATATAGATTTTATAGTGGGGAATTTGGGGTTGAACTATAAGTTTCATGCGTCAAAGGATAAACCTTTTATGGTATTTGCCAATGATTTTGATACCAATGGCACCAATGATGTCTTTTTAGCCAAGTATTATCATGATAAAATTGTACCTGTAAGAGGTAAAGATTGTTCCTCTGAGCAGCTTCCAATACTTAACCGTAAATTCAGTACCTATAATGCATTTGCACAAGCAGATATAAATCAGATTCTTGGAGAAAAAATTTCTGATGCTACGCAATACAAAGCAGACATTTTTGAGAGCGTCATTTTAGAAAACCGTAATGGCATATTGGTTCTCCAGCCCCTGCCTGTACATGCTCAGTTCTCTACAGTCAATGGTATTGTGATACATGATTTTAATGAAGATCGTACAGAGGACATTTTGATAGCGGGAAATAAGTTTGAAGTAGAAGTTGAAACTACACCGGCAGATGCTTCCCCCGGTTATTTACTTATCGGAAAAGAAGACAAGCATTACCAGGCGCTGCCTCCTAACCAAAGTGGTTTTTTTGTCCCTGAGAATGTCAAAGACATTCAATTGGTAAAGACTAATTCCATTTTCCGATGGGGTGTATTGGTAGCTATCAATAATGGAGAAATAAAATACTTTTTACCTGAAGAATAGGATAAATATTTTCCCACACTGATATAACAAAAGAGCCCGTAATATACGGACTCTTTTAAAACACAATTATACCCTTTAAAATGAACAATAAACTATTCCGTTTCAGCCAAATTTGGGTTTACAGCAAGTACCGGCCCGGGAATATACCAATGGTAGTCTCGTGGTGCTGAGAAATTTGGCCTGTCTTCCAGTCGATTAGGATTTTCTTTAAAAACCCAATCGCCCATATCACGTCTCTTTATGTCAAACCACCGTTTGAACTCAAAAGCGAATTCTAGCCTTCTTTCGTCTATCACCATATCTATAAAGTCCTCTTTGCTCATTCCTGTTGTTACATCCGGAGGGAAATCTGTGACTGTGCCATTCCAGTTTCTGGCCCTGGCCCGCACCTGATTCACATACCCTTCCAGTTCAGGAGAAACACCATTTACTTCTGCACCCGCTTCTGCTGCAATCAATAAAATCTCTGCATACCTCATTAATGGAATGTTGTTGCCAGCGTTGTTTCCACTGGGAGGGGTTGCCGAATTAAACCTACCCGCCCACTTTTCAATGTGTGGCCTGGGGGGTAATGGAAAAGTGCTGTAATGTCTAAGCTCTACCCCTCCATCATTTGTATTAAAGTAGGCGGAGTCCAGCATATTCACATCCTTACGATAATCCCGCTCATCCCAGGAATTAAACACCTCGAGTTCAGGAACTGCAAGTCCCCAGCCTCCGGCAGCAGAACCTCTTACTGTAATTAATGGCCCAATCCAATCCCGGTTGATATCTCCGTCATTTACGAGTTGAAGATAATCTGCAGTAAAAATTGGCTCCACCAATTGGTCTTGTTTATCTTCTATAAAGAGGTCTACATAATCCTCTTCAAGGGCATAGTTGTAATCAGCGCTATGGTCTATCACCCACTTTGCTTCTTTATATGCATTGGCATAGTCTCCGATATAGAGGTAAATAGATGCCAGATATGAGGCTGCAGTTCCTTTAGTAGGTAATGACCTGATATTGATATCGGCATCAGGGCTTAAATTATCTTTTGCAAACTGAAAATCGTCAATAGCATAGGTCATTAAGTCCGCCTCTTTGGTAGATTTAATATGAGCAATTGCATCTGTATCCCTGACAAATTCGTTTATATAAGGAGCATTTCCCCACAGCATGGCAATATAATAATAGGCATATCCTCTGATAAACCGGGCACTTGCCTGGGCTGTGCTGATTTCCTCATCGGTTAAACCCGGCACAAGGGTAGCTCCTTCTATGGCTGAATTTGCGGCACTGATGATGAGGTAAAATGTATTCCACATATTTTCAATATGTACATTACCTGGATCCAGCGGAAACTCATCATAGCTTTGCCTTGCCCCCAGCGCACCAAATGTGCTTTGACTACACATGTCAGATGACAACCACAGATAAAGGGGCAAGGCATCACCCCATATGTGGTGATGAGGCAGGTTGGCATAGGCTCCCCGCGTTACAACTTCTACATCTTCTACTGACTGGAAAAATCCTTCAGGAGATAAAATATTTGTAGGGTTTTCCTCGAGGTCGGTACATCCAAAAACCAACATGGCAAGTACCAGTATTAAATATTTATATTTTTTCATGATATTTATTTTTCGTTTTTCAAAAGGGATCATTTAAAATCCTACGTTTAGGCCAACCGTAAAGGATTTCGTGGTTGGATACGACCCATAGTCAAATCCTAATGTTCCGTTACTATCCAGCGTGGAGTTATTGGTTTTATAGGAATTTTCAGGATCAACGCCTGGGTAATCAGTAATCGTAAATAAGTTCTGGGCGCTGATGTACAAGCGGAGTTTGCTAATACGTAAACTTTCAATTGCCGGGAAATTGTACCCCAGGGAGATATTTTTTAGTCGAATATATCCACCATCATAAACAAACCTTGAGGAGAACTTTCTATTACCACCATTTTGGGCACGTGGTATATCAGAGGTAGTATTTGATGTAGTCCACCTGTCCAGTGCCAGTGTAGATGCATTATTCTGACCATAGAAAGTATTTGCCTCTAAAAGCGTATAACTATACTTATCATTGCCTACAAACGATTGTATAAAGATATTCAGCTCAAAACCTTTATAGGTGAAATCATTGGTCCATCCCCAGATAAAATCCGGATTAGGATCTCCAATGATTGTTCTGTCATCAAAATTAAAGATGCCATCATTATTAAGATCCCTATATTTTGCTTCACCAACCCGTTGATTACCTCCCTCAATGAATTCTTCACCTTCCTGGTAAACCCCCTCATAAATGTATCCATAATAGCTACCCAAGGGTTCACCCTCTCGCAAAATATTAGGGTCCCTTAATTCTAAATGCCCCGGACCAAAACCATAAAACTGATCAGCATGGTCTGGCAATTCGGTAATTTTGTTCCTGTTGGCAGAGATATTAAAAGAAGTATTCCAATCAAAAGTACCGGTAAGTATGTCAGCACCAAGCGAGAGCTCAACGCCTTTGTTTGTCATGGTGCCTATATTCTGGAGTTGTGAAGCAAACCCTGAATAAGAGGGCAAATCGATATTAAATAGGAGATCAGTCGTTTCCATGTCATAGTAATCTACAGTAACATTGAACCTGTCATCCAGAAACCCTACATCCAAACCTATATTTAGCTGAGCGGTGGTTTCCCAAGTGAGGTCATCATTAGAGATGGCACTGGGTATGAGGCCATTTACCTGCTTGCCGTCAACGATGGTTAGAATAGGGCTTAATGCCGCAAAAGTTTGATAGGGCGATACCGCCTGATTACCGGTTAGCCCATAACTTACCCTTAGTTTTAAGTCAGTGATGGTAGCATTGTTGGCTAAAAATGTTTCGTTGCCAATATTCCATGCCACAGCACCTGAGGGGAAGAAAGCCCATTTTTTTCCAGGGCTAAATACGGAAGACCCATCATATCTGCCAGTAAAGGTGACTAAAAACCTATCAAAGAGTCCTACATTCACCCTGCCAAAAAATGAAGAGATCGTTTGTTCAAATAATCCGGATTGGGGAATGCGTTGCGTAGTACCTGCTGCCAAATTATTGTAAGTGAATAAATCAGAAACAAACCCCTGTGCCCCGGCACGTACTCTTTCATTTTTATTATGTTGGTAAGAATACCCGGCAACTACAGATAAATCATTTACTCCAAATGAGGTTTTGTAAGTAAAGTAATTTTCATTGAGCAGGGATGTGTTTCTGTTAGAAGTAACTTCAGCAATACCGCCCTGTTCCTGCCCGTCTCTTAATGTAGTGGGTGTGTATGAACCATTTCTACCATTGCTGCTATTAAACCCCAAAGTAGTTTTAAAACTCAAGCCTTTAAGTATGGTATACTCTCCATAAAAATTAGCCTGTAGCTGGTCCTGGTTACTATCACGTATTTGCTCTGTAGTTGCGGCATAAGGATTGTCATAAGGCGTAGGAACCCTTGCCAGTGCAAAACTTCCGTCCGGATTATAAACAGGCACATCGGGGCCCATGAAATAAGCACCCGGGAAAGCCCCTCCATGAGCACCGGATTGGGTAGGGGCTCCATCTCTGTTCGTATAATATGCAATCAAATTAAGCCCAACATTTAATTTATCTGTAGCCTTCAAATCTATATTGCTTACAACAGACATTCGATCATACTCCGATTCAAGGATGATACCCTTCTGGTCATAATAAACCCCGGACACATAATAGTTCACATTATCAGTACCTCCCGAAAAAGAAAGCGAATAGTTTTGTGTAAAGCCTGGCTGTAGTACTTCCTCTTGCCAGTCAGTATCTGCACCCTCAGGGCCAGGCACATAAGCGCCATCGGTAGCTTCATCCATTAATTCAAGAAACTGACCCCTGTTAAGCATATCCATTCTGCCTACTTCTTTTTGCATAGAAAACAGGGTACCGAACTCGATTCTTGTTTTACCGGTAGAACCTCTCTTTGTTGTTACAATCACAACGCCATTGGCTCCTCTTGAACCATAGATAGCGGTAGCAGTAGCATCCTTCAATACCTCAATAGAGGCGATGTCTTCAGGAGATGGCAAAATACCCCCAACAAACCCATCTACTACAAATAGAGGGTCACTGCTGGCATTGATAGAAGTCCCCCCCCTTATTCTCACTTTGTAACCGGCACCTGGCTCTCCCCCATTATTGGACTCAACCTGCACACCTGCGGCACGTCCTTGAAGTGCTTCCAGTGAACTTGCCACAGGATAAGCCGTAAGCTCTTCCGGTTTAACTGAAGCCACTGAACCCGTCAAATCACTTTTATTGATGGCATCGTACCCAATAACCACAATTTCGCTAAGTTGTTGAATGTCGGGCGTAAGCGTAATATCGATCAGGGTGCGTCCATTTATAGATACTTCCCGCGCCTCATAGCCGATATAACTGAATACAAGAATGGCATTGTCATCATCCACATTGATTGCATAAGTTCCGTTAATATCTGTTACCGCTCCAACCGACGAGTTTTTTATCAACACATTTACACCCGGTAATTTCTCACCTGTTTCGTCGGTAACTGTTCCCCTAATAATTGACGCGGGCACAACAAGCTCCTCTTGGATCGCCCGCTGTTTACCCATTGCTTTTGAGCGAATAGAAACAGATATACTATTGTTTACCCTTTTAAAGTTTAGGTTGGCTTCTTTGCCAATTGATAACAAAGTTTGTTCAAGACTTCTTTTTTGCTTGTTTAGCGTTATCCTGGTATCAGGTAAATCTTCACAGTAATAAAAAAAAGTAAATTCACTTTGTTCCTCAATTTCTTTAAATACCGCCAGAAGGTTTGAATTCTCAAAACCTACATGTATATCTACTTCGCTTATCTTACGATGTTTCTGTGCTTCCCCATCTGATGCCAGGAGCATTGATATAGAGAATGCCTGAAAAGCTATACCGTAGAATAAAAGTTTCGACATTTTTTTGATATTGTCTAGTCCAATTAATTTCATTTTCATAATTTAGATTAGTTTTCACATAGTGTTTTTTAAAGCACGGATCAGACTTCTGGTTTTCGAATAATATTTAGCGATACTGTCGAATTTCAGAAGTCTTTTTTTTGTATTAAGATGTGTCGGGTGTCATGATTGTTGCTGTTTAGTTAAAATTTATTACTACTTTGTCATTTTTGATTTGATATGTAAATTTTGAGTAACTCATTGACTGTAATACATTGTCAAGGCTTTGGTTTTTAAACTCACCGTTGACCATCATTTTATCATTTTTAAGATTTAGAATTGTAAACTCCACACCGTACCATAATTCGAGGGTGTGAATGGCATCGATAAAAGGAGTTTTCTCAAAATAAATGATATTATCCTTCCATGAAATTGCTTTTTTAACGTCAAAACGCCCTTTTTTTAATTCAAAAGAAGCTTTATTGTAAATAATATTTTCACCTGGTGTCAGGTAAGTTTCATCCGGCATTTGGCTTCTTGTTTCATCCTCATATTTATCAATGCGAACTCTTCCTTCTATCAATGAAATATTCATACGCTCAGATGATGGATAAGCCTTGATATTGAAAGAGGTACCCAAAACCGTAGTAGTAATTTCACCCGTACTTACAATAAAGGGTTTATTTTCATCTTCAGCTACCTCAAAGTAGGCTTCTCCACGCAATTCAATTTCACGGCGCTCATTACCAAATACAGCCGGGTATTTTAGGGTGGTTCCGGCATTAAGTTTTACAATACTGCCATCACTTAATGTAATAGTCAGCTTTTGGCCTTTATCTGTAGATTTCACTTTATATTCAACTGCAACTTCTCCATCCTCCATGTATTGAAATTGATAAAATGTTACTCCTGCGGCTACAATAAAAATAGCAGCAGCCACCTTTAAGAAATTTGGTAGCCATCGAATCACTTTAGGACGGGCAGTAATACCCTTTGTTTCCTTCGCAATTTTACTTTTGATTTCATTATGTATTTCAGTTTTCACTGAGGCACCAACCAGTATTTCTTCATTAGCAGGTTGGTTTGCTGACAGCCGGTCAAAAAATATATTCATTCGCTCAATCTCTTGTTTGGTTGCCCTGCCTTCTGAATATCTTTTCAGTAATTCATCAAACTCTTTTTCTCTCATTGTAATTGTTATTTATTTAATAGCTTCCAGAGCCTATTTTTCTGGTTATTACTATTATGTACCCCAACTGTATCAAACCTTCTATCCCGTTTCATTTTTTTCAAAGATTGTGGATGCGCGCCTTACAAAAGCCAAGCGGATTCCTGTATCCGAACCTTCACCTCTTGGGTTCTATCTGTTTGGGAAATCAAATTTTTATGTATAATTTGTACAATCATAGCTCCTCAACTAAGTTGGCATCTGATAAATACAACCATATTACTGACCTGGAATTAATCAGTCGAATTTCCAGAAATGATAGCAGTGCTTTTGATGAACTGTATGACCGGTATTGGAAAAAGCTCTATCTATTTGGGTTTAAAATATTCAGGGATGATGAAGTATGTCGTGACATTGTGCAGGAAGTATTTTTAGATATATGGCGCAGGCGTGATGAGTTGAAAATACAGCATGTTGCATCCTACATGCACCAGATGACAAAATACCAGCTGGCCAAGCACATCAGAAGAACAAAAATAAAAAAATCATATCTTGACATCATGAACGAGGTGCGCTTTGTCCACCATGTACTGGAAGAGGTAGAGTATAAAGAATTGAACAGTTACTTATCCCAAACGATGTCCGAACTACCAGATAAGTGCAGGGCCATCTTCTATATGAGTAGGTTTGAAAACTTATCGAATAAGGAGATAGGCATAAAAATGAATATCTCTGTAAGCACAGTCGAGAAACACATTCACAAAGCATTAAAATATTTAAGAAGGTCACTGCATGATTTTCATTAGTTGAATGATCCTCTTTATGGGATTGTTGTCTGAAATTAGTGCACAAGACAAAAATGACGTAATTGTGATGCTGGACGGGGAGCAGAAGGAAGGAAAACTGAATTAAATTCAGCCAATAAAAATGACAAAGCTGAAGGAATGGCCAAATCTAGCAAATTTTTGTTTTAGAAATTATTCCTTTTGCTTTTTAATACCTAAGATTATTTTGCAACAGGCATGGGTTGTTGAGTGATACAATGTTCAAAGCAATTATCAGGAAATCCAGCATCCAGTAACCAGATTCTTAATTTTAAAACGGATAACCGAAGCCAATCACAGGCCCCCACAAAGGCAACTCGTGCTGCCAAAGCCAGCGGTATCCTTCAATAAAAAAAGGAGCGTACAAAATTGCACCATAGTCCAGGCGGGCCACAAAGTAGTCAAAATCTAGCCGGATGCCTACGCCTGCCGTAAGGTACATCTCCGGAATAACCTCTCCCCAGCGGATACCAGTAAATGGTCGGTCAGGGTCATCTTCCCACAGCCAAATATTGCCGGCATCAGTCCAGATTGCCCCTTTCAATTTATAAAATAAGTTAAACCTGTACTCAAGGTTGGTTTCAAATTTTATATCTCCTACCTGGTTAACAACAGCACCATCAAGTTCTATGTATTGCCCCGGCCCCGCAGTACGTGCAGTAAGTGGGCGTAAGCTGTTGGAACCACCAACATAAAACTGCTTGATAAAGGGCATGTACTGGCTATTGCCATAAGCCCTTTCCAGGCCAATAAGGTTACGGAAAGCAAGCTTGTTGCCTCTTTGCCCCAGCTTCAGGTACAATCTCAATTCAGAAGTAACTCGAGCATATTGGCTGTACTGCACTCCCAGTACTTTTCTGTCGCCATTTTCGCTGCCGCCTGATAAGCTATGCATGGCATTGAGAATATTGCCAGAAAATTCAACTTCGGCTTTATAAAAATGGGTCAGCCGCTTTTTTGTGTTCCAGGTATTATCATGGGTAAATGAATAGAAAGGCCCGAAAATTAGTTGGTTTTGAAAACTTTTGCGTACCTGCTCGCTTTCGCTTGCCAATGAATCAAAAGCCGGGGTGGTAGAAATCAGGTGAGAGTAATTTAAATTTAATAACCCTATAGTGTGGGTTACATTCAGGCTGCTCCTCCACGACAAAGCGTACGAGGCCTTCCAATTGGCTATTTCAAAGTAATCTGCCCGGTCGTTTAACTCAAAGCTCAGTGAAATTTGCCGCCTGGGCAATACAATCGCGCTTTTTTCAATAAACTTAAAGGGCGTACTTACAACGGGTTCACTTAGGGCCACGCTAATAGAAAAACCCGAAGAGGTTGAAACTCTTTCTTTGTAAATCCCCATGGGAAAATCCAGGTAACCACTCAACCCAAGAGTAAGGTTTTCGGCACCACCCAGCAAATTTCTGTGATTAGCGTTTACGCCTACAGAAGGGCCTACAAACCCACTGCTTTTTAAGGCAGCATCCCCGTTCAGGGACAATGTAACCGGGTCTAAAGTTTGTAAGTTCACCTTTGCCACCGCCTTGGATGAGTCACTTTCTAATATCTCATAATTTACAGACAAATCGCTGAAAACTCCCAAACTGGCAAGGTTACGCATGGACTTTCTGGTATTTTCTAAAGAATAATAAGAACCTTCAGCGGTGGGAATGGCCCTGTTCAATAATCTTTCTTTGATTATTACTTTGGAGTTTTCTAAGTGCTTAATTGTATCAACGGCAACTACTTCTTCAATAATAGTTACCTTTTGCAACTCACTCTGAGGTGCATTTTCGTCAATTCTGTATTGAATATCCACCTGCATATCGCCCACGGTGGTATCTGCCAAAACCAACAAATAGTCTTCCTTTATGTAGTAATACCCTTCATTTTGCAAGTGCTCCCAAAGCAACTCCTTTTCCTCGGCAATTACGTTGGTATTAAAATCTTCTCCTGGTTTCAGTAAGCTATGTTCTAAGTAACTATTAAAAGCTGTTTTTAACTCTTGTTGCGTCGAGTCCAGTACCAATTTAAAATCACGATAGGTGTAAGCCTGAGGGATTTCCATGTAGTATCTTATCAGGGCTTTGGTCTTTTTCTTGTTATACCGCAAATCATAACGCCCTTCTACCCCAAAATGACCCTGATTGAATAAATCATTTTCTATTTTTTTTACCCGAAATTCAGGGTTTACCGTACGAATGGTAACCGGTGGCTCTCCAAAATTATTCATCATCCAGTGTGAAAAGCCTTTCTCCTTTTCGGTATAAAACAGATTGTAAAAAAACAGCCTTACTGATAGCAACCTAAAAAACGGAAGGCCAAACCAGGCGCCATTGGGGGCGACATTAACCGCCAGCCAAGCCTCCAGCTCTTTGTCTGCCAATTTGTTCATTTCCCACTCTTTCCCTGGTGCTTCTACCTTATGCATACGCACTTTTCTTGTGCCTTTGTACAACACTTCCCCTTCAGCAAGCCTCCTTGTACCCGAGCAGGATGCCAGGCACATAAGGATGATAATATGGATGGCTAATATGAATGCTCTGTTCACTTATCCGACGATTTATCCTTTTTACGAAAAATGCTTTTCAGGTTGGGATAACTTTTTTTGTAAGTAATGCCCATAGACGTCCTGACGACATCCCCGTCTATCACGCCTTCATATACATGTTTTCTTGCACCAATTAATGAAATAGAAGGCCTTTCACTCAAAATATAGATCAACTCTACATTGCCTATCAAATGAGATGTGGGAATGTCTGCATCACCCGTGGCGTACAACCCAATATCCCCTCCTACCGAAACAAAAAACTTGTTCTTGAAAAGCCCTCGAGAAATTTTATAGTTCAGGTTGGTTTGCTTATTTCCATCGTCTGCCCCCGGGTTTACCTCACGCTCATCTACGCCAAAAGTAACATCCGTTTTTTCAAGGTTTCTGTTGGCAATCTCATTGAGTTTGGATGTGGCAGATTCTAAAATTGCTGATCCTTCAGCCTTTGATTGAGAACCGATACTGCCAAATACCAAAAGCTCAATGGCATAACCTTCCCGGGTTTCTGGCGGTAAGCTTTTCAGGTAAGTATTCACTTCGGCATCGGAACTTTCTAAATCAAATTTAAGGGCAATATCATCAGGAGTAACCTGGTCTAACACCACCAGCGCTTTAAAAGAAACAAGTTCATGACGGTTTTCAAATACCGACAAACCTTTGGGGCTGGCCTTGATGGTTTCCGCTCCACGAAATGTAATTAATGGCTTGTCTGCCTCTCCATTCCATTGCAGAGTAGTCTCTTCTACCGATAAGTCCAGGTCGGGAATAACCGGAGGAAAAATCAACGCCCTGCCATCAATAGAGGCTAATGAACCAAACATAAGCGGCGTATTGGTTGGGCCCTCACGCAGGCGTAGTTGGCCGCCCATGGTTACACGCACAAACTCCTGTGTTACTTCATTCAGAAGAATTTCAAGGGTAGAGTTTTCAATGTCAACATCTACATTCCACACGATGGGGTTGGTAGCAGGCTTTTTTCGTAATATTTCAGGTTGTTTATCAATTTCGGAAAAATCAACAAAGGAAACTACCTTGGAAGCATCCAGCAGGGTGGTGCTGCCCTGATAGGTATATTTCACAAAGTTGCCGGGCTGAAATTTAAGCGAGCCGGTAATCGCTAAATCTTCAGGTGTACCCAAAATATTAAGGTCAGAGGCCAGTTCCATATTTCCTTTTACAAAAGCCTTTTGGTTATTGTCGTTGATTACCTGGAAATTTTCGCTGTTTACTGCTATCATCATAAATACTTCTGGAAAAATCTTCACCGAACCGGTCAGTGTTAGCGGGTTTTGCACTGCATCATAAATGGTAAAGTTCTCTAAAACTAACTCATCGTTGTTCAAATAAACGGTATCACTGGGTATATGCAATGCTGTGGATATTTCGCTGGGAACAAAAGTTGCTTCATTGAAGAGCAGGAAACCATCAGCAGTAAGAGCAGAATCGTAAGTACCTGTAACCTCGCCCTTAATTTTTCCATTGAGTTGGTAACCTTCAGGCCATGCCGGAGATGACTGTAATACACCCAAATCAAAGTTGTTTAAGGAGGAATTATAATGATAGGTGCTGCCCTTTGTTGCTACCTGCACAAACGCATGGGTACTTTCATCGGTCAACTCCATATTTGCCATGAGGGTGTCGCCTATAGAAGTCCCGTCTCCTGTTAAATCGCCCACCGGAAGGTCATTCAGCTTAATTTGGTTAATTTCCCCTTCCCACTCAATAGCTGAGGAACGTGGATTGTATAGCAAATTAGCTTTCAACATGCCTTCTATCATGAGTGTGGTATCAATGGCACTTGCCAGTTTAGAAAGGTTCAGTCCGGCAATACCAAACTGTAAGTTTCCGTTATACAGGGTTGCCATCTTCAGTTGGGTATTTTCATTTTGCAGGGTGAGGTTACCTGATTGAATGTTGAAATCTGTGTCAAATGAGATGCCTTTGTCCTGCCATACTTCCCACACATATTCCCCCAAAGTAAAGCCTTTCTTTTCATCTATACGAACAGCATAGCCCTCAGAGGACGGATACAAATCGAGGGCAAAACCAAGCCTTTTATCCACTTCGCCCAAAATAGAATTTACACCAATGGAATACATGTCTTGCCTTGATGAAACCTCAAGCAACAGGCTATCTAACGGAAGATAAGGGCTATTGACTCTTTCAATGGTCAATAACCCATTTTGTGAGGCCGTATCTGCTTCGATCAGAAATGAAAGGTTGTTGATTTCATAAGTATAATATTGGGCATTGGGCATTTGCAGGTTGAAGTTCCAGTGATTATGCGCTTTCTGAAAATGGAAACCTTCCACTGACACAGCCCCGGGGTATCCGGTTAGCTGGTGAAAATCCGCAGAGTCAACATCCAATTTCAGGAATGCTTCTGTTTCGGGCAATTCATGTAGCCATGCCAGGTTATTAGTAGAAAATTCAGGAAGTTCGATACCAGTTTGCAAATAAAAAATCTGTTGTTCATTGGCTAACAATTCGGTTTTTATAATGCCAGCATCTTCCTGATAAACCAGGCGGGCCGGAGGTACAGTTATGGATTCCTCCCGGGTTGTGGTCAGTTGTGAATAATCCGTTTCAAGGGTGATTTGGTAGTAATCATCCCCAAAATAGTCATAACTTCCCCGGTATTGGGTTTGGGCTTTCTTCAATGGCAGGCTGACAGAAAGGAGTTGAGGAGCCAGGTCATAAACGGTTCCCTCAAAAGTAACCCTGGAAGTATCAGCAGCATAATAAGCACCCCGGAAGTCGGCTTTGATAGAGTCGTTAATTAGTGTACCCCAGATGCTATCGTATTGGTTGTTGAAAAAATAAGAGAATTTGAGATTTTCCTGCAAGTGCTGCTCTACTTCAAACTTTTTACTGCTAATATACATTCGGAAAGTATCCAACACTTCATCATTGGCAAGCAGTCCTCCCATCCATAATTTCAAATGTCCCTCCGGCACATCCAGGGGCAGGTAGTCTACCAATTGGCTAATCTGTACTGAATCGCTTTCTACTTCAAGGTCATAGAATAAATTTTCTTCGGTATCATAAAAAACGGTGGAATGTATATTGAGAAAACCCTCGTTTGTTGATAAAGCAGAGCGAATATCATAAAAATCTAAATTTCCCTGCAAACTGGCTTGCCCATAAATATTGGACGGCCACAGATAAAACTCATTGTAATCCTGATACAACAAAAATGTATACAGGTCTTCACGCAGGGTGCGCAGTTTGTCAAATTTGAAATCGAATACGGTACTATCACCTGACCAGTCAATGATACCGCTCAGGAGGGTTTGGGTATCCCGCAGCATGGTTAATGAAAGGGAATCAATTTGAAGATGGCCTTCATCAAAGCTCAGGTTTCCGCCAAAAGAAATGAGTGAGTCATTGGACAGTTCCGGGTCCATCACCACCAATATATCAGGGTAAAGCTGCTTCAATGCGCCAATAGAAAGTGAAGAATTATTTAAACTAACTTTGCCTTTCAGCTTTTCTTCGTTGGTTATGTAAACTTCATCCAACTCCAAAGCCAGTCCAGGAAAAGCAAAGGATAAATCCCGTAAGCGGGTATCCAGGTTATTGGCAACTGCTCCTTCTTCCATCGTAAAGTTTAAGGCAAGCGTATCCTGATAGGTAAATGCCAGTTTGCGCATTTGGAAATCGAGCAAATCAGAGTTTTTCCATCCGTTGAGTGCCAGGTCAATTTCAGTGAAAGCGTGGTTTTGTTCAGGGTTTTTCAGTGTAATCTCTCCATTAAGGATGTTAATGGCATTGACATTAAAATTTGGAATGGATGCAAGTGATGGAGATGCTGAAGGCTCAGCAACAGTCGTAGTATCTGGAAAATAGGTGTACCTGAAATTGCCCTCTTGCACAAACAGGCTATCTACCATAATAGTATCCTTAACTTGCACGGAATTGAGGCGTAATAATGGGATTCTTACCTGGAGCGAATCTTCTTCGCTCAACATATAAAAATCTACATTATTTAAAGAAGCGTTGTGAAGAGATATACCTACAGGTGGCATTTCAAACGCTGTGTCTGAGCTTCCGCCTAACACAGTTATTGAACCATTGGTAACCGTAAGTTGACTAATGGCTACCTGCCCTGTTAGCAGAGGTGCCCACTGCCAGGCTATTTCAAGACGGCCAATTTTTGCCTCGTAGTCGTCGGGCTGGCTCATCTGAAAGTCATGCAGGGTTAAATGAGCAGGTAAATCAAACTGGATATCTCCGATAGTAATACTGTACTGATCTGCAAAATTTTGCCATAGCCTGGAAAACAGTAAAAATGATAAGGCAAGCAGTATTACTAAGCTAACTACCCAGATTATCAGCTTTCTATGAGTGAGGTTTTTTAATTTCAGCCCAGTCATGGACATGTTTTCTTAACGGTATCTTTCATGGGAAATATCTTTCCAACTTTCAATTTTGTCAAAATTCAAAACATTGACAAAGTTTACTAAAATGTAAAACCCAAACTCAAAAATGCCTGCAAATTATCATTACTATTTCCTTTAGCAATGGCCACTGTCATAGGCCCCAATAGGGAATAATAGCTCAAGCTGATGCCATACCCATACGCATCTACCAATTTATCAGGCATACCTTCCTCTATGCTTCCATCTGCACTTAACAGATTAACAATTCCTTGTACATAGATACTCTTGAAAAAGCGGTATTGGATACCTGCTTTGGTATATAGAAAATCATCCAGACTGTACTGGTATGCTTCGGCTCCCCAAAATTCAAGTGTATTTCTCCCTAAAGGATTGAACCCGCCCACATTGTACTGATCATTGCTAATAACTGCCTGGTCACCTTCGAAATGATAACCTGCCAAGCGGGAAAGAAAACTCAACCTATCCGTTATCCTTAGGTTCCAGGAAATGTCTGCTCCAATTAAGTTATAGCTGTCATAGGCAACAAAGCTTTGTCCGGCCACCTCGAAAGCATCAGTAATTTCAGAAGGTAGGTCTTCATAAAATTTAGGGGAATAAGTGAGTGATGACTCGATGTTAAATACAGTACGGGCAAACATATTGACATCCCACCCCCGCGTAGGAAAAAATCGTTTATCCTGGGTATTGAGGCGAAAAAATACTTCCAGGTTATCAGAGCGGTATTTGATTTTATCAATCCAATCTACCTCAAAATTAAAAACCAGTCCACTATCAAGATCAATCGGAAGGTTCCCTCCTATTTTGGGTGATTGATGGGCATAATCCCGAAAATACTGTACGCCCAAAGTAAAATCTTTAGAAAAAGTAGATTGTAACCTTCCATACATTGAATATAATTCATTGCTAAAGATTGCGTCGTTAATTCTCGATTCGCCCAAACTTCCAGCAATTTCATCCTGGACATATCTTCCCCCTACCACTGCTGCCAGGTTATGCCTTTCTCCAATATATTTCAAATAGTTTACATCAGCCCTGGGGGTTTCGGCAATATCGGCTTCAACCACCAGCCTGGAGTCGGAAAGGCCTAAATTACGGCGGGTTAGGTTTAGGTTCAGTCCCGCCCCATTTTCAGTATCATAATGCAGCGCAAATTTTAACCTTCCCTGTGGGCCTTCATTAATATAAATCAACAACTCTTCTCCTTCTTCTCCAGAAAAAATCTCGTAGGTAATCTTATCAAAATAACGGGTACCGTATAACACGTCCACCCTTTCTTCTATATTATCTAATGATAGCAACTTATTTTCCTTAATCCTCAGTTTATCTTTGATGAATCCGTCAGAGATATGCTCGTTACCGATGATCGTAATTTTTTCTACATAAATACTGTCTGTGAAAGGTACTTTTTCAATGTTATTTAGAGGCTCCCCGTAGGCTAACACAGAATCTAAAACATGTTGCAAAGCCGTAAACTGTTCACGTGCCGCGGCTTCTCCACGCGCGATAATTCCGGTGGCCTCATCAAAACTACTGGTAGAATAACCGGTTAGGTCGGGTGTAATCAGCACGTCACATAGTTCTATCTGTTTTTCTACATTCTGGGTACTGCCAATGAAAGAAGTTTGTACCAGCACATCCACCATAGAGCGCATGTCATCAATAGAGGTTTCGCCACTACCCACATTTACGCCAATTACTATATCAGCCCCCATATCAATAACCTGTTGCACCGGAAAATTCACAAAAACGCCGCCATCTACCAACAGTCTGTCATCTAGCACAATGGGCGTAAATACAGAAGGAATAGCCATACTGGCCCGCATGGCAGTAGGCAAAGACCCAGCGTTTAGTACTACCGCTTCACCCGTAAGAATATCCGCTCCAATACAGGCATACGGAATGGGAAACTGACTGAAATCGTCAATACGGTGGACGCTGGTGGTGAGGCGGGAAAAAAGCTCAGAAAGCTTCTGCCCGGAAATGGCTCCCTGAGGTAAACCTATATTAAACCCATCTACCGGCAACTCCATGATATAACGGTCATAATAAGATTTTTCTTCAATCACGATATTGTCCAGAGAAACCTTATTGGTAAGAATCTCATCCCAGTTAACAGATTTGGCCACTTCTTCCAGTTCATCAGCCGAATAGCCAATGGCATACAGCCCGGCAATAAGGCTGCCCATGCTGGTACCGGTAATGTAATCTGGCTTGATACCTGCTTCTTCCATTACTTTCAGGGCACCGATATGGGCCATGCCTTTCGCACCACCCCCGCTCAGCACTACACCTATTTTGGGGCGCTTGCCTTTATCCTGGGCAAAAATTATCGCAGGAATAAGTAATAAAAAAACGACCAAATGACTCTTTTGAAGCATAAAGCACATCGTTAACTATTGGCAAAGGCATATAAATTAACTTTTTCTCCTCCCACATTTACCCGGGCAATCTTATTAACAATTTCAGGGGAACCGTTCTGCAAATCTTCATCAATATTCAGGGAAACAATGTGATCGGCCACAATTTGGCGGTTTCTTACCATATCATCCACTTCTGTGTGTCCATGGCAGAAATTTTCAGTAATACCTCTTTTGCATCTACATTAGCCGGATTATGGTGAAAATACTGGATACGCCGCTTGTCATCCACGAAAAAACCTTCTTCTCCTTTAAAGTTTTCAAGATAGGGTTGTAATAGTTTTTTAACGCTGTTGTAATCCATTTGTAATAATTAGGTGTTGGCAGAAAACCCATATGAAGCAGCCTTTCAGTACTCACACCAAGCTACATTAAAAAAAGACATCTGTGAATATAGGCCAACAAACTCTCTTTATAAAACCTGAAAGCCATATTTTAATTTTAGCATAATTCCTGACAAAATTGTTTATTACAATTCGCTAAAAAAAAGCATATATTTATTCGCAATACCTGACTGATAATGAAAATAAAGTTTTATGGCACCCGTGGGTCAATCCCTGTATGCGATGCAGGCTTTCAAAAGTATGGGGGCAACACCACGTGCGTATGCGTGTCTGACCTTCCATCCGGCAACATTGTCATTTTTGATGCAGGCACAGGCATTCGTAACCTTGGTAAAGAAATAAACAATGGAGTGTTGCCTGTGAAAGGGAAAATATATTTGGCTTTTTCTCATTTTCACTGGGACCATGTGCAGGGCTTTCCTTTTTTTGCACCTGCATATAATCCTGAACAGCAAATCATTTTGACGTTTGGCCCGGATATTCCTATCAAAGAACTGAAAAACATCTTCACCGACCTCATGCAAAACCAGTACTTTCCAGTACAATTTGAAGACATGGGCGGGCATTGCGCCATCCGCCCTATGGCGCATCATCAAGTTGATATTGAAGGCGGAGAAGTAATGGCATCGGCACATACGCACCCCGGCGGGGCGCTGGGCTACCGCATTAAGACAGATGGAAAAACTTTGGTTTACTGCACAGATGTAGAGCACCCCAATGGTATTGATGAGAACGTAGTAGCTTTGGCAAAAAATGCTGATATGCTCATACATGATGCCCAATACACGCCTGAAGAACTCAAAACCCACAAAGGATGGGGCCACAGCAGCTGGGAGCAGGCCATTGCCGTAGCAACACAAGCTAATGTGCAAAAACTGGTGCTAACACATCATGACCCTGACCATGACGATACTTTTCTGGATAAAATACAGGAAGACTGTCAGAAAAAGTTTTCAAACTGCATATTAGCCAGGGATAGTATGGAATTGGAAGTTTAACAAACTCAATATGAGGTCACTATATGCTATTACACTATGGAAAAATGGGAGAATAACCTAAGAATCATCCGCAATATCTTGTTTGTAAAGTTTGGCATCCTGATCCTGTTCATTCTGTATACATTATCGGGTATTTTTATTCCCCTGGCCTTTGCCTTTTTTCTGGCCCTGGTGCTTCAGCCCTCGGTAAGTTGGCTGCGTAGTAAAAATATCACATTAGGGCTGAGTGTAGTCATTATTTCTATTGGTTTTTTGGCTATTTTGATCATAGTAGACTTTATCATCTACGATGCTGCCAGAGGGCTGTTATTACAGAAAGAAATTTTTATTGAGCGCATCAACCTTGGAATGCAATCGCTTACCAGTACCTTTAATAACCTCACTGCTTATAACCTGGAAGTACATAATATTAAAGAAAGTGTTCAAAATCTGCTAACGCATAATTGGCTATTGGAACATACAGGTGCTTTTGCCGGAAAAATTGGCAATTTCTCAGGTAAACTATTCCTTACTATTTTATATTTCATGGGTATGCTGGGCGCTATTTCTCAATACGAAAAGTACATACACTACCTGGAGCAAGAAAAAGAAGCTGAGCAAGTGCGGTTGGTGAGTGCCTTTGAAAAAATACAAAAAGCCATCGGCACCTATATTAAGGTAAAAACACTGGTTAGTTTTTTAACTGGAGTGGGTTATGCCATTACTTGCCTGGCCTTTGGCATAGATTTTTTCTTATTATGGGGTTTTTTGGCATTTTCGCTTAATTTTATTCCGGTAATTGGGTCGCTGATTGCAACCATCCCACCAGCAGTGATGGGTTTCATGTATTTCGACAATTATGGTGTACTGCTGATTTTTATTTTGATCTTAATAGCTATACAAATTATTATGGGCAGTATTGTAGACCCCATGCTGATGGGCGCCCAGCTATCTTTAAATTTGGTAACGGTAATATTAGGGGTAGTCTTTTGGGGCACTTTATGGAGTACAGCCGGTATGATATTATCCGTACCCATGATGGTACTAATTAAAATTATTCTGGAGCAATTGCCAGATGCTGGTATCATAGTGAAGCTGATGGAACGAAAAATACCAAAACCCGTTTAAGCAATTTTTTGTCAGACAATCTTTTTTAAGAATATGAGGAGGTATATCCTTTGTTTAATGATGGTAACATTGTCATTTTCGTGCTTTGGACAAGTGTTCAAAAGTGAAATGGATACTACCTATATTCGGTTATATCCGAATACCGTTAAAGTAAAAGGTATATTTCTGGATCGTTATTATGGGATTAGGCTGAAAGAAAAAGGGTTAGACCGTGTCATTAAAATGTCGGCCCGGGAACAGTCATATTTTGGCCTGGGTATTATGGTATGGAACCTGAACCTGGATTTATCTTCTTTGATTCCGAACCCGCTGGAAAAGAAAAAAATTGGAGAAGAAGACGGGTTTGACCTCCAGCTTAACCTGTATACCCGCCGATGGAATTTTGACGCGGAAATTTCTAACATTGAAAACTTCAGTTTTAAAAACAAGGATGTATTCGGTAATATTGATGAAGAAATACCCGACTTTAACAACCTTAACGTGCGGCGAATCGGCGTTGGCGCAACTTATATTTTCCTGCCTGAGAAGTTTTCCTTTCGTTCGGCTTTCATTCAGGTTGACAGACAACTAAAAAGTGCAGGATCGCCTATTTTGTCATTTACTTATAATTACTCTTCATTAGACAGCGATTCCATTCCAACGCCCCAAAGTGTAGATATTCCTACCTTAGAAGCCCTAAAATCCGAAGGGCATAAGTATGCCCTCTTGCCCGGGTATTCTTATAATTTTATTCATAAAGCCTGGTTCCTGAATACCACCGGCTCTGCTGGTTTTGATATTCAAAGAAGCTCGTTCAGTATCAACAATGAATCTGATACCAATACCCGGCTGGAATGGCTCTTTGAATTGAAAGGCAGCCTGGGTTATCATGACGATACTTTTTCGGCAGGGGCACTTATATTTTATCAGTTCAGCCCTTCCAGGCTTGATAACTTAAGGCTATGGTCCAACAGTGGCAGCCTCAGGCTATTTGCTGCATACCGTTTTCCTGCACCAAAGTTTGTAAGAAAAACAAAGCCTAAGTTTTTGGATTAAACAAATTTTTCTGCCTGATGCAGGCTTCAGTTGGTGGTTTTAGTAAGATAATTTGCTTAATATTGGCTCTCAAAACTTTGCAACAACCTAAAACAAATACCATGATGCATCCCAGAAAATCCCCCTTTCTCTTCTTTTGCGCACTATTAGCTTTTGCTTTTGTACGTTGTTCATCTACCCCCGAAACGCCCAACGGAACCACAGTTGACAGCTTGCAAACGGCTTATCAGCAATTGCAGGATGAGAATACCTATTTGAAAGATGAACTCAACGAAGCCTCTTACCGGGCCGATAGCCTCGGAAGCCTGTACCACTCCCTCCAAGAGTCTATAGAAAAGAAGCCGGTGCTCACTCCTACTGAAAAGGAGTTTGCTGCATTGGTGCCCAAAGTAAATGATGCACTTTCCGATATGATTCAGTCTAAAGACACAGAAAATGTGCTGAGTTATTTTCATGATAGGTTCACCACCAATGTAGTACAGGTATCAATCGCTAACCAGGTGAATGTAGAACGGGGAAACTCGTCCACTTTTCCCGAATATCTTAATTACCTGGTCAGTGATGCCAACATTTCTTCCTTACAATTTTCTGTAAAGGATATTCTGGAACTGCACGTGCGTGACAATCAGCTGGGCATCATGGTTTTTACCAGCAACTTTGAAGTCAGAAAGAAGGATGGGGAGGTGATTAAAGGCGAAGAACTCATTCAGGTAGTAGCCAAAAAATACGATGGCAAATGGGAAATCGGCAACTACTCGGCCATCCTGCTGTCAGACTACGATGAAATGGAGGCGATATAACCTCATTTAGGCAGTACATACGCGTCTTCCTGATACACTTTTCCACTTCTCAGTATTTTAAGGGGGAACTTATCTCCGGGCTTTCTTGCCCGTAAATAAGCCCCTATCTTTTCTGTATTTTCGGCATTGGTTGCCGGAATATTATTTACGGAGAGCAGGATGTCACCGCCTACCAATAATTCTGTATCTTCAATTTTGATTTTGACATCGCCCCCTTGCAGCCCCAATACATCGGCGGGCGACCCGGCAGCCACTTTCTGGATCAAAAAACCTCCTTCCTGCGGAATGTTGAACACCTGGGCCAGCCTTCCCGTGAGTAAAATACCATCTACCCCTGTCCAATACCCTGGTTCGTCTATGAGCAGGTGCTTGGCAACATTCGCGGTGGCAGCAAACCCAAGCCCTTCAAAACCTCCCGACTCTGACAAAATGTAACTGATAATTCCAATGACTTCCCCATGCTCATTGAACATCGGGCCACCGGAGTTGCCCCGGTTGATGGCAGCATCGGTCTGGAAAAATTCTACTTCATTAAAATCAGAGATATGGCTTTTACGGGCATGCCGCCCACTGATGTACCCTACCGACAAAGAGTGGGTGAGGCCGTATGGAGCACCAATGATGCATATCTCGTCCCCTATTTTCACTTTATCAGAATCGGCCAATCCGGAGACACACAGGTTGTTAGGTGGGGCGAACAGTTGTATCAGGGCTACATCAGCCGTAGTAGATGAGCCAATAACTTTGGCAGTAAAAGCACGCCCATCCTCTAATTTCACCCTGATTCTCTCAGCTGTTTGTACCACATGGGCAGCCGTCATGATATAGCCCTCTTCAGAAATAATCACGCCCGAACCCAGCCCTGAAGAAGTTACATATTTATTGCGATCGCCTACACCCAGGTTTTGTTTTTCTTCCACACTGATTACTACCACGGAACAACCTACCTTTTCAAAGAGCTTGCTGAAACGATGCTGGGCAGTAGCCAGGGAGACACAACTGCTTAAAATACAGAGAAATACAAAGAGTTTTTTCATTTTTCAGGTTGAGGTATTGTATGAGGATTTAAAGATAAATAGTATTGCCCGAAGCAGCAATGAAAAGCAGTACCGAATGTGCATACTTACCCATTAGGTAGCTTTCGTTTTTTTTTCTAACTTACTGATGTTTTCTGTTTTCAAAGCCGGCAATTTCTTCAGATAATCAAATAGGCTACCACTCCAACTCATGAAACGCTCACTATTTCATCGGCGCTGGCTAATGATCATGATTAGCCTTATTGCCTTACTGGTAGTAGCCCGATGGGCAACCCGGTCGGCAGTAGAGCAGGCAATTTCAAATTACTTTCAACAAAAACTTGCCACACTGCCCAAAACCCAAATTACTTATGACATAGCAGCAATGCAAATAGCGTGGTGGAAACATAATATTGCCCTGCAAGATGTTACCCTGATGATACAGCATGAAAAAAACACAAGTGACACCGCAACCTACCACCTCACTTTTCCCCAGTTCAATATCGATATACGCTCGCTATGGGATTTGGTAAGTAAGCATACGCTTGACATTGAAGAAATCAGCCTGAAACAGCCCCAGATACAGGTTTTTCTCCCTCCTGCACAAGATTCTGTTATTTTACAACAGGAAGTAGGAAACTTACAGCAGGAAACGTTGTGGTTTCTGAAGCAACTGAATGTAACACACTTCGAGCTTTTGAATGGTTCATTGCAACTGAGCGTAGGTGGTGTTCCTGAACCACGTTATTCCCTCGGGGATGTAAGTGTATACATGGACAATTTAGATATTGACGTAGACTCCCTTTCTGCGTCCCATGTAACAGAGCTCCTGCTTACTGAAAACATACAAGTGATTTTAAAAAATGAAGCCGTTCTGCTGCCCGATGAACAACATACGCTCCATTTTAAGGAATTACACATTTCTTCTAAAGACGATGCCATTCTGATTGACAGCCTGCATCTTTATGCCGCTGATGATACGGAACTGTCTAAAAATCAAGACACTAACAACAATATTAAAATCCCCCAACTACACCTTAAAGGTATAGATTTTCTTTCGCTGTATCTGGACAATAAGCTATTCATTGATACCGTGTTTGTAGGCAAAACAGACTTAAATTTATTGGTAGATGAAAATTCTGTAACAGTTTTTAAGCCCTCGGAAAAACAAAAAAAATACAGCCTGGATAGCGTGCATATTAGCCAACTACACATGATGCCGGGAACCATTACAGTGCGCCACACTACCGATTCGCTCACTGACTCTTACAAGATAGATAGTGCAACGCTGGTGCTGGGTGATGTTACCCATTCCCCTAAAGACTCTTCATTTTCATGGGATGCGCAAAAGTTAGAGTTACAACTGAAAAACTATCAGTCAAAACTGGCAGACAAACATTATAATTTTAGTTTTGAAAAACTCAACTGGACATTAACAGATAAATCTTTCGGCCTGGAAGGTGTGATGATTCTGCCCGAACATGATACCATCCCCCTCGCTACCGAACGCCCGCTGAAATATTTAAAAATACCTTCTTTTACCATCAAACAAATGGACTTTACCGATTTGTTTTTCAAAAAGCAACTCAGCGGTGAAAGTATTGAAATTGAAAGCCCTACACTCGGTTTCGTGCTGCCCGGCCACGCTGCTACCCATAAGAAAGAGCCTGTAAATGTGGGCAATATCCTGAAGCAATTCTTCAAAACTTTTAAACTTGAAAAGCTGTCACTAAACAATGGTAATATTGCCTTATTTCATAATCATGGCCCTGCTTTTTTTACCCTGGAAAACATAAATGTGTACGGGCATGAGTGGGAACTGGCAGAAAACGAACAAATTGCCGAAGCGTTTCCATTAGAAGTTTCTTTTGAAAAAGGACAGCTATTACTTCCCGATTTTCATGTGAGTCTTTCCAACACGCATTATTCCAATATTGAAGATCAATTAATAGCCCGGCAAATTGATGTGCAACCTTCAGGGGAAAAAGAGGGCTTACAGGCATCTGTACAATTATCTGATGTGACATTAGGTGGTTTGCAGTCTATGCAATCTGTTAACCAGTTGGGCCTGGTGAGCATTCGTAAAATTAAGGCAAACATCATTTTACCTGAAAACAAACAGAAAAAAGCCAATACAAATAATGCCCCTCAACTATTTCGTGTAGACGCGTTGCAAATTGATCAACTGGATGCAGAGATAGAAATGCCGGGTATGGGAAGCTTTACTTTACAAAACCTGAAAGCCGACCTGAAAGAAGTAGCCCTTGGAGACCCGTCCTTTCCCTTTGTATTTAATTTTGATGATTCGCAGCTCCATTTGGGCAGCACGTCATTTGCCCTCCAACACCAGTCAGGAGGCTTTGATTCCTTGCGCCTGCAAACAGGCAACATGGATTTTTATAATATTGCTGCCGCCTCTGACAGTGCCTCCCAAGCCCAATGGCAGGTTACCTTGCCCCAGTTAGAAATTGACCACCTGCAATTTCCTGATGAAGAAAATACATCCTTGCATATTGGCCAGGTTGCCCTGAGACAACCCTCAGCCAGCGGCATGCTGCCCGTTCAACACAACGATACCACTTCAAATGATAAGGACAATGATACGCCTTCGTCAGCTTCATCATTTCAGGTACTGTTAGACACCCTGTTGGTTGACCAGGCCCAATGGTCCCTAGGGCAGGCTGAGGCTGTTCATGAAGATACTACTTTCTGGTCTGCCAACAGCCTTACAGTGAAGGGTTACCAGTTGCAATATCCGCTGGCAAATGATGAACTTTTGAGCCAAAACATTTGGCTGGAACTTGACAGTTTGCAACAGAAAAGCAGCAACACCCAATGGCTAGTAGAGAAAATAGAAGCTTCTATGAAAGAGCAAACGGTGGCTTTGCAAAATATTCAGTTGCAAACACAAACCGCTACAGCCAACATCCCTGCTTTGCAAGTGGCCGCCTCCTTGGCTGGCATCCAGCTCAAAACAAATAATGTACAAGGCTGGAACTTGGCGCAACCCTGGCTTATTGAAGAGCTTATCGTACAACATCCCGAACTTTCCGTTTCCTGGGATTCCATTAGTGAAACTTCCACTATGGAAAAAAAACCTAAAAGTGAGCCTTCGTTTCCCATGCCTTCTGTTGCTGTAAAAAGTTTTCATATAGAACAGGCAAACCTCAAAACTCAGGGTATGGATGAACAACCCAACCTGTCAGTAGAAGGGCTTGATTTCAATTTGCAGGATCTCTTCTGGAATACACAGGACAGCTTAAACCCAATGGCCCTGCTCAAAGCGAGTGATTGGGAAATAAAGATAGCGCACCCGCAGGTCAATTTTCCTGACCCGCCGGCACAAGCCAACTTATATGGCTTACATTTTCAGAACCGTACAGCTGATTTGCAGTGGGACTCCGTACAATATGCACCTACCGTAGGGCCTTTTGAATTTAGCGAATACCTTACCCATCAGAAACCCTGGCTTTCGGTAACCACAGGGCCGGGCGTGGTTCAAGACTTACAATGGGAAGAGGCAGCCAACGGTTCTTTTGTGGCTAAAAAAATTCAAATTCGCCAACCCAACGTAACCGTTTTTCGCGACAAAAGGCTGCCCTTTCCAGAAAATCACCATCCCCCCATGCTGCACGAAATGCTGGTAAAGTCACCCTCCCCCGTTTTTATTGATACCATTGAATTGCATGATGGATATATAGATGTGCGCATTCAGCCAGAGCAGGGAGAAAAAGTAGGACAAATACATTTTTCCAATGTAGAAAGTATCATTTCAAATGTTACCAATATTCCCGCCCGCATTCAGGAAGACGATGTGATGCGTTCTACTTCTTATGTGAAAATCCAGGATGCAGGATTGGCAAAAGCCCATATTGACTATGATCTGGATGACCCTTATTTTACTTTTTTTATGGATGTAACGGTAGGCAAGATGGATTTACGTAAGCTAAACCCTATCACTGAGCCTGTGGCTTCTGTACGAATAAAAAGTGGGCGATTGCGTAAAATTGAACTGAAAGCAATAGCACACGATGAATTTGCTTATGGCAATATGGATTTGATGTATCGAAAACTGCGTTTGTCTTTGCTGAGCAAAAAAGACCATGAACATCAGGGGGTTGGGCTGGCCATTGAATCTTTTTTGGCCAATAACCTGATACTTCGGCGCAACAACGACCACCCTTTCCCCCATCGGCAGGGGCATGTGTTTGTAGAGCGGGACGATACCCGGCAGGTTTTCAATTACTGGGGGCAAATAGCCGTAAGTGGCATTCTTACCAGTGCCGGGGTAAAGAGTAACAGAAAAGCCTTGAAAAAACAATTTGACCGCAAAAGAAAGCAGTTGGAAGAAGAGATGAAAGATACCACACAGGTAGCATCGGAGTTTGAGTAATACATAAAATAATGAAAGTGCAAATTTCAAGAATACAACTAACATGCCTTATTGGATTATTCCTGGCAACAGTTACAGCAACATATGCCCAAACACCCACTGCCGACAGCACCAGTGTATCCCGTGATTCGTTGTCAGTATTGATACCCACAGAGGAAGAGCTTTCTATTTCAGAACTTACCATTGAGATAGAAGAAGCCTACCACCAGTTGCATAAAATTGGTAATGAATTGTTAATGGGCATAGCCCTCACAGATATTGTCAATGAGTTTCCTGATTTCTCGGCTTCTGTCAACGTATTAGCCCAAACGATTCAAAAAGAAAACCTGGAGCTTTTTGAGCTGGACCAATTGGAAAACAAAAAAAATATCCTGGACAGGTACGATGCAAAATTACAAGCGTGGCAAAATCAAACTTTGAATAAAGCAGAGAAACTAAGCCAGCATAAACGCGAGGTGAAAAATATTCAGGAAAGCTTTTCCGGCCAGAGAAATTTATTGCAAGACACTACTTTAACCCCCCTGTTTCAAGACCGCCTCACCGATGCCCTCAACCAGGCAGAAACCATTAATGAGAAGATTCATGAAGAACTGATGCAGGTGATTGCCCTGCAAAATAATATTGCCGACCTGCAAATAGTGATCAACAACTATTTAGATGATATAGAATTTAATATTATTCATTATCAAATCAATTTGACGAAAAGGGATGCCCCACCCTTCTGGCGCCTGGCCACATCAACGGATAAGAACTCTTTTGTTACTCAGTTTGCCTTTACGATGGATCAGGGGAAAGCAGCGTTGTTAAACTATTTGGCAGTACATAAGGCTGGCATCTATTGGCAGTTGTGCCTATTTATCATCCTGTTCATTACGCTGTACACACTTAAAGGAAAAGCGTATGACTTGAATGATAAAGCACAAATACCGCACCTTGAAAGAATACTCTACGTATTTGACAGGCCCTGGGCCTCGGCCCTGTTGACTGTGCTCATTTTAACCCCACTGGTTTATTTGCACCCTCCAACCATACTGATTCAATTATTCTTTGTGCTCATGCTCATTCCCTTGTTGGCCATTGTACAGAGACGCAAACAGCATCACGAACTGATGACCGTAACATTAATCAGCCTGGCCTACTTTCTTTCAGAGCTGGAAGTCATTTTATTAGGTCAATCATTAGGTCAACGCATGTTATTACTATTGGCAGCCCTGATTGCACTGAGCAGCAATGCGACTTTTCTGTATCAAACATATAAAAATCCGGGGCCTTATCCCCGGTTTTTCCGATGGCTGTTGTTTAGCTTTATCGGAATATTTGCAATAGCAGCCATGGCCAATTTGCTGGGGTATGTTGCCCTGTCCAGCATGTTGGTTAATGCTACCTGCCAAAGCTCCATATTTGGGGTATTGATATTTATCGCTTACCGTATTCTTTGTGTTATCATTCTCCTAATAATTTACTCCACAAGGGTGCAGCAGTCGCGCATGATCAAAGAAAACCAAAAAGTTATCAGTGAAAACTTAACGCAAATTATTGGGGTGCTTGCTGGTTTATACTGGATAGGCACTACCCTCATGCACTTTAACATTTATGATTACATTTATGCCCTAATCAGCGACTTCCTGCTCGAAATACGAACGATTGGCTCTATTGAATTCTCGATATGGAGCATTATCATCTTTTTGATAGTAGTGTGGGCTTCTGTTACCATATCCAAACTGATTAAGTATTTGCTGGAACAGCAGTATTTATCCAATACAGGCCAGGAGAGTAAAAAAGGCCCCATGATACTGTTGATTCGTTATTTTATCCTGCTATTTGGATTTTTCATAGCCATTGCCGCCGCCGGAATTCCCCTGGACAAAATTACCATCATTTTAGGAGCACTGAGTGTGGGTATTGGTTTTGGCTTGCAAAATATCATCAACAACCTGGTTTCAGGGTTTATCCTGGCAGTAGAAAGGCCTGTGCAAACCGGGGATATCATAGAGGTTGGTACCAACAAAGGAGTTGTGAAAGACATCGGCATTCGCTCGAGCACTGTCCGCACTTTTGATGGCTCTGAGGTAATAATTCCCAATGCCAATTTCATTTCTGATGAAGTAACCAACTGGACACTTTCTAATAAGCACCGCAGGATTGAAGTACTGGTAGGTGTGGCCTACGGAAATAACCCCCAGCAAGTCATGGAAATCCTGAAAAATGCAGTGGAAAATCAGGATGGTGTATTATCCGTACCCCAGCCCATGGCATTGTTTCATGGTTTTGGCGACAACTCCCTCGATTTTCGGCTTCTTTTCTGGATTTCCAATATGGACAACTGGCTCAGGTTGCGTAGCAATGTGATGGAAGCGGTTTATCAGCTTTTAGAAGAAGCCAACATTGAAATTCCTTTCCCCCAACGCGACTTGCACATCAAATCGGGCATGCCGGAAATGAACGGGCAGAAGAAAACCACCACCCGCAAGGCACCTGCTCGCACCACTACCCCCGAAAAGACAAGCAACCGGGAGAAAAAGTGATGGAATTATGGAATGTTGGAATAGTGGCTTGAAAGGGAAAACATATGATTTTGACATTATCTGCATGACTTGCCAAAGCAAATATGTGATATACGGGGTTTTCTGAATTGAATAAAATGAAGCGAATAATGTCTAGTGCATTTTATTCGGCTGATATTGGCGGGTAAAAGGCACTCGCATTAATTGTGAATAAAATTCATTAACTTTATTCGTAAGTTAGAGGCAGTACCAGCAGTCCAATTGAAAGTGAACGCTCAAAAATCCATAGCAATCCTCCCTTTTAGTGACCTAAGTGTTGATGGTAGCAATGAATTCATCTGCGATGGAATCACAGAAGAGATCATCAATGCGCTGGCCAAAATCGATGGCTTGAAAGTCATCTCTCGCACATCCAGTTTCTTTTTCAAAAACCACAAAGCTTCTCTTGAGGAAATTGCCACGAAGCTAGGTGTAGCAATCCTTTTAGAGGGTAGTGCTCAGATTCATGATGGTAAAATTCGAGTTCGTGCCAAGCTAATAGATGTCGAAGAGGATACACATTTCTGGTCAGAGACCTGGGATAGAAAGCTAGAGAATCTTTTTGAAACTCAAGATGAAATCAGCTTGCTCATTGCTGATAAAATTCGTGAGCAACATGGGCATTTGAACATCTCAAACCAGCTAGTGAACAGCCCTACGAAGAGCGTTTCATCATACGAGCATCTATTAAAAGGACGTCATCATTTCTACAAGTGGAATCCTGAGGATACTAACCTGGCCATTGAGCACTTTGAAAAATCCGTAGAACTAGATAAGAAACTCGTAGAGGGCTATCTCGGGATAGCGGACAGCTACAGTTTTATGGCTGTGGCCGGTTTTGCCCCGCGTGAAGAAGCCTGGCAAAAAAGCATAACAGCTTTAGCCTTAGCGAAAAAGCTTGATCCAGACCATGCCGGACTTAATTACCTGCTGGGTATGCAGTCCTTCTTTACCGAAGCAGATTTTGCTGCAGCTATGCAATATGGCATGAGGTCATTGGCTGCTAAACCCACGTACTCAGAAGCACATCAATTTGTTTCCTTTCTTCACATGCTTCATGGTCATTTCAACAAGGCTAGGAAGCATATACTTTTTGCCAAATCAATAGACCCTTTAAACCCTGAGACCAAATTCTATGAAGCTAATTATTACTATCGAACGGGCGAATATGACAAAGCTAAAGAGATTCTAAAGGAATTGCTGGAATCAAATGACAAAAACCTTCCGGCAATTATCGTCAGTATCTATATCCTTATTCGGGAAGGTCAACTCAAAACAGCTCGCCAAAGAATAGATGATGTTCCCCAGCAGGCCCTTACCCCGGATGAAAGACTGGGCTTCCTTGCTCTGATCGATGCGATGGATGGAAAAAGTACAACACATTTACAAAAGCTGGAGAAGCATGCTCAGGAACCAGAAGCCCACCATGCTCATTCCTACCTTTTCCTTACCTATGCCAATCTGGGTCGATATAACGAAGCATTTGCTATTTTAGAGAAGCTTTTCGAAAGTGCCTCTTCAATCCTGCTTCTTGCCTTTAGTGATCCATTGGGAGAACCCATTCAATCACACCCAAGATATCAAGAATTTCATGGTAGGATTTATCCGAAAATCGTAGAAAAACCAAAAGTCAAAAGAACCAGAATCCCTGATCAAACCATCACGAAAGAACAGGTCGAGAAGATACAAGCTTATGTGGAAACAGAGCAACCGTACCTCAACCCATCACTCTCGTTACGCACGCTAGCAGAACAGGTAGACATTCATCCCAATCAACTTTCATGGTTATTGAATGAATCCATTGGCGAAAACTTCAACGAGTTTATCAATAAAAAGCGTATTGAATATTTCAAACAACTTGTCTTGGATCCAGACAATTCACATATTTCGTTGATCGGGCTGGCCTACGAAAGTGGATTTAACTCCAAAACCGTTTTCAATACGGCATTTAAAAAAGAAGTAGGTATGACGCCAAAAGAATTTCTGAAAAGTCAGGCGTAATCAGATTTTTTAGTTCTGAATAATAATTCCGAACCACTTCTTAGTATACCGAACAAATATCCGTTCACTTCTTCCTTTTTTTGTCATGAATTAAAAAACAAAACCATGACACAGACAATGAAAGCAACAGTAGCAACAGGGTACGGATCGCCTGAAGTACTCCAGTTACAAGAAGTAAAAAGACCAGTTCCCAAAGCCAATGAAGTTTTGGTGAAGGTCATGACAGCGTCCGCTACCACAGCAGATGCCATGATGCGTACAGGCAAACCTTATATCGCGAGGCTGTTTGTAGGTCTAACAAAACCCAAGAAAGCCATTCCGGGAACCGGTTTTTCGGGAGTCGTGGAGCAGGTGGGCAAAGACGTTACAGACTTTGAAATCGGTGATCGCGTTTTTGGGGAAACGGCATTTGGATTCAGTTCAAATGCAGAATACCTGACGATATCGGAGGATGGTGTCATTCTTCCTATGCCAGAAAATCTGGATTTTTCTGAGGCTGCCAACTTCTGCGATGGACATTTGACATCCTTCAATTTTCTAAAAAAAATAGCTAAAGTAAAACCAGGTCATAAAGTATTGATCAATGGAGCCTCCGGTGCACTGGGAACTTCCGCCATCCAAATAGCTAAGCACATGGGAGCGCACGTAACAGCCGTGTGTAGTGGTAGAAATGTTGGGTTGGTGCGGTCATTGGGTGCTGATGAGGTGATTGACTATCAACAGAAAGATTTTACAAAGGGTGACATCAAATACGATTACATATACGACACGGTTGGGAAGAGCTCCTTTTCAGCATGTAAAGCTATCCTTTCTGAAAAGGGCGTGTATTTGTCTCCGGTTCTGAAATTCCCATTGCTTCTCCAGATGATTAAAACATCACTTTTTGGTCAGAAGAAAGCCAAGTTTGAAGCAACGGGTGCCAACAAGGAAGAAAAACTACGCTGCCTGCTTTCAGAAGTGTTGGATATCTACAAAGAGGGAAGGCTAAAGACGGTCATTGATCGCCAGTTTCCATTAGAAAAAGTGGCCGAAGCACATCGCTATATTGATTCAGGTCATAAGAGAGGTAATGTTGTAATTGTAACATCTTAATAAACAAAAATCATGAATGAAAGAATTAGCAATATCACGGGAATGGCTCTAGGAGTCCTTTTGGGAGTAATTATAGGAATCGCACAGGACAACATTGGATTATGGATAAGCCTAGGATTGGCCATCGGTGTGGCGATCGACTACACAAGAAAAAAAGAATCATCCCAAAACAAGGAAAACGAAAACTAAAAATTATGATTGAAAAGAATATGGAAACCAAAGTACAGAAACAGGCCAAAATAGTAGGATTCACGTATTTGGTGACTACACTCATTGGATTTGTCAATAATTTCCTGGTAAAACCTGGCTTACATAATCCTGAAACGCTGGTGACATCTGAATTTCAATTTCGAATAGGTGTGATGTTAGACGTAACCATGTATGCACTTGTCATGTGGATGGCTGTTGCACTTTACCTACTCACAAAATCTATTAATAAAAATCGCGCTATACTCGGCTTTATTTTCAGAACAGCAGAGGCGGTTATGGGTTTTGTGATCGTGCTCATTTATTTAGCCCCTCTTGTCATATTAAAGAACGCAGATAACTATCAGTTAGATAAAGACAGTCTTCATTCACTAGCATCTGTATTTTTTAATATTTACGATATGGGCTCGAGTCTTCACCTAATATTAATGAGTATTGGTGCCTTTATTTTCATATCATTACTACTATCTGCCGCCTACATTCCAAAATGGCTGGGCTATTGGGGGCTACTTACTTACATCACCGTGTTCCTGGGCTTTTCATTGCAAATACTAATGCCTGAGTTTCCTAATAATATTCTTATGATGGTAATGGCTCCAGGAGCCTTCTTCGAATTGATATTTGGCATATGGCTTTTGGCTAAAGGAATCAGTACCAAAAAAAGCTTAATCATCTAAATAATAACATTATGGACTCAACTATAACAACAACCGAATTCCCACAGCCAACTATTATCCCTGTAAATGGTATAGAGCTTGAAGTATTTGAAGCGGGTCAGCAAAATGCAGGAAGACCGATCATTCTATTACATGGCTGGCCAGAGCATGCATTTTCTTGGCGCCACCAGATTCCTGCATTAGTTGATGCAGGATACCATGTAATAGTTCCAAACCAGCGAGGTTATGGCAACTCATCTCATCCCTCTGAGGTCATTGCATATGATATTAAACACCTTACCGATGATCTTGTCGCTCTTTTAGATCATTATGAATATGAGAATGCAACCTTTGTCGGTCATGATTGGGGCGCAATGGTTGCTTGGTGGTTGACCATATTTCATCCAAATCGCGTAAAGCAACTTATAGCTTTGGCAGTACCTTACCAGGTTCGGGGAGAAAGGCCCTGGATAGAGTGGATGGAAGAGTTTTTAGGAAGCGATTACTACTTCGTCCATTTCAATAGGCAACCCGGTGTGGCCGATAGAATTTTAGATGAAAACGTTCACCAGTTCCTTCGCAATCTTTTTCGAAAGAATATTCCGCAAACGCCACCAGAGCCAGGCATGGCCATGATCAATCTTGCAAGCGCGAAAGACCCAAAAGGTGAGCCTTTCATGAGCGAGAATGAAATGGCGGTTTTCGTTTCTGCTTTCAGATCATCAGGGTTTACCGGAAGTATAAATTGGTATAGGAATCTTGATCGTAACTGGCACTTATTGGCCGATGCTAACCCAATCATCGAACAACCTGTGCTTATGATCTATGGCGAACAATATCTGATCCCAAAGTTTGAAGGACTGTCACAGTTTGTTCCCAATGTTGAAGAAGTGAGTATTGACTGTGGACATTGGATTCAGCAAGAGAAACCAAAAGAGACCAACCAGGTGATTTTAGAATGGTTGAAGCAACAGGATAGCTGAATCAGATTCAACTGGTTCAGTTAATAAAACACAGTATTTAACCCTAATAACTTTAAATTAAATTACGAAAAACATGAGAATTGAATTTTTAACACTCTTATCCGCGATCATATTTTGTGCTTGCGATACCTCAAAAAAACCTGACCTCACACAACAACCAACTTTAGCCGATTATCAAGTTGGCGAAAAATGGGTTTGGAAATATAAGGGAGTAACTACGGAAGGGGAAGTTCGTTCGGAAGGAATAGATACCAGAACTATAGTGAATTCTGATAAAGGCTTTGGCATGATCATAGGCAAAGACACCATTCCTCTCACCGAAATTGTAAAGCCGGATGAAAGAGAAACTCCTAAGTATGACTGGCCATTGCAAGTCGGTAAAAAATGGAGATACGAGAACAATTGGACAAGCCAGGATGGTACTACAGGAAGTCAAAGTCAGAATGCAGAGGTGTTATCGTATCAGGAGGAAACAGTAGAAGCCGGAACATTCATGGCTTACACCATAAAATATACCGGTAAAACCACTAATTCCAGAGGATATAATGCAGATGAAGAGGAGATTTGGTTGTATGCCCCGGCAGTAAAGAACTTTATTAAACTGACTCAGTCTCAGGGTGATTTTTTGTATGTCGAGGAGTTAATCGAGTACTCAAGACCCAAATAAATAGTCAAAAACGCCTCTAACAAAAGATATAGCTCATGCTTCTACTGATTTATTTGAAACTAAAATGCAAAACCAATGCTTTGGTGAATATTAATAAAGTTCAGAGGCACGCGCCATATATGGCCGTTATCATCAATAAAGATTTTAAATACACTGATACTTAAAACCTAACATTGAAAATTTTAAAGAAAGCACTTCTCGGATTTGGAGGATTGACAGTGATAATTCTAATCGCCTTAAGTAGTATTCTCACTGTGGATTCTTATCAGACTTCCTTTTTGAAGATGAAAAATCAACCTGAGGCTAGTTTAAATAGCTATTTCATACG
The DNA here is from genome assembly GCA_965230065.1 of Cyclobacteriaceae bacterium. Lineage (GTDB taxonomy): Bacteria > Bacteroidota > Bacteroidia > Cytophagales > Cyclobacteriaceae. The sequence continues at coordinate 7,656,260 of OZ245942.1, forward strand.
GAATGTCAACATTGTTCCAATGACATCTGATACAGTATTAACAAATTCAAGTGTCACAATCATAAATGGATTAATAAAAAGTATTGGAGGTAATTCAAATCCTGAAAATTTGACTGAGATAGACGGTAGAGGTGGCTTTCTTTCACCTGGCTTGACTGACATGCACGTGCACGTTTGGGATAAATATGAACTCGGTTTGTATTTGGCAAATGGGGTTACTGCCATACGCAATCTTTGGGGGCAGCCCATGCACTTAAGAATAAAGAATGAAGTGATGGAAGATGAATTAATCGCACCATTGTTTTTTACTTCAACTCCTAAACTAACAGGCCCACATTTCATCGGGGACGATAATGTCAACCTTACACACCCTAAAGAAGCAAAAGAAAAAATCATTTCGTTCAAAGACCGTGGTTATGATTTCATCAAAACCTATTACGGCCTGACAGAGGAACTATTCGAAGCAATTCTCAAGCAAGCTGCTATTTCCAAAATGGATATTGTGGCCCATCCCACTCCAGAAGTTCCTTATGATTATCATTTTAACCGTCAGATCATTACTATCGAGCATGCGGAAGAGTTTGTGCAACAACCTTTGAACTATCAATTAGATACAGCTAAGCTTAATGAAATAGTTGACGGTTATGTAGCGAATCCTCATGCAACGCTGAGTCCAACACTAATTGTTTATTATAATATCTACAACATGCTCCAGAACGATACGATTCTCTCTTCTGAGGATTTGGATTATATGAATCCGCTCATTCGCATGGTAGATAGTCAAGCTCAATTTGATAGATGGCATGGCTCGAAAAATGATGATGCCACTGTAACTAAACGAATAAAGGATCAACATGATTTTCATCTACTTATCGTAAAAAAACTTTACAACCGTGGAGTCAACATTGTCTGCGGAACGGATGGAGGCATTGGTATTACTTTACCTGGTTTCTCGATACACCAAGAATTGGAATTCTATAAGCAAGTAGGGATGAGTAATTATGAGGTTTTGAAGACAGCAACCGTGAATCCCGCAAAAACACATAATTTTTTGAATGATCTAGGAAGTATCGAGAAAGGTAAAATGGCCAATCTTCTACTATTGGATGAAAATCCCCTTGAAGAATTGAAAACCCTTCAGACCCCTAAAATGGTTTTTGTAAAAGGTAGAAAAGTTAACCGTGAGCAATTAAGCCTATTCACAGAAAAGGCAAAGAATAGAAACAATCTAATGGCAACAGCCTTGAGATATGCAGAATATCTGCTACTGGAGCGCTAATAGGCATTAAAGGTGTATGTAATGATAATAAACACTATAGCGCATATCAAGATATTTTCTTTGGTTGCGCAACGATCACTTCGGGTAAAAAGAAAGTCACTAATATTGCCTAGCAATGTATATTCTTCTCGACCATTACTCATACCAACTAGTCGTGAATCTCCTTACAGTCGATTTAATTCTGTGTTTGAATTCTAAGCTTTTAATCATAACCAAAATAATAATTATTTCGTCTGAGGTATTATGACCAAGAAAAAATCAAAACAAATATTCAGAGTTATATTACTAGTCGGAACGGTAACTTCTATGTTCTTTGTGCCCTGGCTTTTGGTAAAGGCATGGATACTTCCGCTACCAGATACAGTGCAAGAACAGTTAGATGAGGCCATTGGTCATGGATTTGACGGAATGGTTGTTTATATAGACCAAACTGGCAAACCGCCTCAGTATTATGCTGCAGGCTGGCATAATCGAGAATCCGAGATACCTGCCAAACCTCAAGCACTATTTAAGATTGCCAGCATCAGCAAGCTATACGACGCTGTGGCTGTCACCAAATTGGTAAGTGATGAACGTCTTTCTTTGGATAAAACCATCGCAGATTATTTACCGGAGCTTGTAGGAAGAATCGAAAACGCTGACAAAATCACTTTGAGATTGATGATACAGCATAGAAGTGGTATTCCTAATTATACGGACGCTCCGAATTTTTGGGCATCTCCAATAGGTTATGATGAAAGTCTTGCATTGATTCTGGACAAGCCAGCCAATTTTGAACCCGGTGAAGACTATGAATATTGTAATACGAATTATCTTCTCATTGGAAAGATAATGGATGATGTACTTGGCTATAGTAACTTTAAGTTCAAACAGGAAGAAATTTTAACCCCTTTAAATCTAAACAATACCTTTAGCTCCCTAAGTGAAGTGAATATGGAAGATGTGATGAGTGGCTATCATGTAGGACATCCATCTGATTTAAAGGCTGACGAATATGGCATGTTAGCCACAGCAGAAGATGTGGGTACTTTTCTGCGGGCATTGAATGATGGATCATTGTTTGAATCAGGAGAACAAGAAATATATTCTTCCATTTATGAATATGAACATTCTGGTTGGGTTCCCGGATACCAGAGTTTTGCAGAATATCATAAAGATATTGATGCTGTTATTGTTGAATTCTACAGTACAACCGACCCTAAACTGTACAATTGGAACTTGTCAGAAATCATAAATAATAGAATCGTCAAAATACTGAAAAGGCAAAAAAGCTCATAACAATGTATAATAGGTATTAAAGCGCCCTTTATACAAACCGTTATAGCTATTAACATAAATATTGTGAAACCCAAAAAAGAACAAACCCAAGAAAACAATGCACGCCGCGATTTCCTAAAAATGGGAAGTATGGCAGCACTCAGCATGACACTTCCTTTGCATCAATCCTTTGCATTGTCACCTTCAGCCAAAAAGTTGCGCGTGGGTATTGTGGGAGGGCGCTTCGGTTGTTCGTTCCAGTTTCATGAACATCCCAACTGTATTGTTGAAGCAGTGAGTGATTTGAGGCCGGAACGTCGGGAGAAACTGATGCAAACCTATGACTGCACAAAATCATACAACTCCCTGGAGGAGTTGGTAAAGGATAAAAACATAGATGCCGTGGCGGTGTTTACAGAAGGGCCCAACCACGTAAAACATGTGCTGGAATGCCTGAAACACGGCAAACATGTACTTTGTGCAGTCCCTGCCATTTGGGGATCTGTTGCCGAAGCTGAAACTTTACTGGAAGCCGTGAAAAAATCCGGTTTAATTTATATGATGGCAGAAACCAGTTACTATCAGCAGTTTACCATTTCTGCAAGAAATTTCTATAAGGAAGGCAAGTTTGGCGAAATTTTCTATTGTGAATCGGAATACCAGCATGACGGTCTGGAAGAACTTTATTTTGAGAACGGAAAACGTACATGGCGATACGGCGTGGCACCCATGCATTATCCAACGCATTGTACTGCGCACCTGATCAGCGTTAGCGAAGAACGCTTAACCCAGGTGAGCTGTAATGGATGGGGTGACGATGATCCAATTCTGAAAGACAATGCTTACGATAATCCCTTCTGGAATGAGTCGGCCTTATTTAAGACGGATCGTGGCAATAGTTTCCGGGTAAATGTTTGGTGGAAAGGGGCCCATATGGGATGTGAACGGGCACAGTGGATTGGCGACAAAATGAGTTTTTATACGCCTAACCCAATTGGAAGCGATTCAATAATTATCAATGCAACTAAAAAACTGGGAAAAGACGATGCAGGCTTTGTACGTACCGAAGCAAAAAAGCAGCCATACGATCAACCAGAATGGTGGGCTACTGAACTCCTTCCCGAGCCTTTACGGCACAATAGCGGACATCATGGATCGCATACTTTTATCACCCATGAATTTGTGGAAGCATGTTTAGCTGAAAGAAAACCAACGGTGGATATTCATGAAGCACTCGCTTACACCGTTCCCGGAGTAATTGCCCATGAGTCTGCATTAAAAGGGGGAGCCACCCTGGAGATTCCGCAATTTGATTAGAAAATAATAAAATATCTCCTTCTGGTCACAGGCGCAAAACGTCATGTTCTGTTCCACACTCAGAAACATTTTATTTTAAAAGATTGGCAAGGGTAAAGTATAATACGCTTTATCCAAGTCCCTTTGTTATATTGCAAATAAAGTTAATGAGCTTTATTCGTATGTTCTCGGCAATTAAGAAAAAAAGAAACCATTGAAAGAAAGTATCCAAAATAGAATTTTTCAATTTTTCATTGAATCAAGCGACTTCAATGGGATTCCATTAAGGCAGATTTCCGATGAAATGAAAATTGAATATGAAGAGTCAATTGATCTAATTAAAGAATTGGTAAAAGAGGAATCCATTTCAATACAGTCAAGTACTAACCCTCATATAATTGGGTTTCAGCACTTCCCAATTGAAAGTCAAGTCCAAATTCTCGAAGAAGCAAAAAATATCAAAGTAACAATTCAAAAATTTGATAAAATTACCATTGCTTCTGAAAATACAGAATATCCAATTTGTTTATACCCTGCTCAAAGGATATTAAAAGAAAAAAGAGATTTGTCCGAATTTAAGAATGCTGTCTATACTGAACAACTTGCTTTAGGAGAGCCTCAATTGAAACCAATATTCTTTGAAATAGAAGTGTTAGAAAGGTATTTCAATGACCCAAGATTTGAATTCAAATTTCAAGATTATTCAGGTAGTATTTATTGCAAATATGATGAAAATGATAAGCCAATTGTAAGAGAAGAAGATGAAGTCTTTCTAAAAACATTTGGGTTAGGCTTTGATGAAGATAATAATAGACTAGCAGTTGTTTACCTCCGATATTTGAAAGGATTAACCAATGAACATCAAGTATATTGGAAAAGCAAAGAAGCAAAAGGGAATTGTAAAATGCTTAAAGAATACCATGAAAATACCATTCTTGGTAATTGGACTTTTTCCTATTCAATATTCTCTGCATTCATCGGAGAATTAAACTTTTTAAATAAACTCTCAAACGCAATTTTTGGCAAAAAAATATTTAGAAAAAGTTTTGAAAAGAATAACAGACCGAAAGAATTCACTTTTTTCTTTTCTCCAACTTTAAAAAATTACAATGAATTTGTTCTGCTGTTAGACAAAATGATTTCTGATAATATCAACAAAGAATTCTTTAAAAGCGAAGTAGAGCTATATGACATTCAAGAAGTGGAGGAAGGAATTATTGAAAGAAAGCAAAAAGGCACTCTAAGACTATTTGAGGAATGGTTATCTACAAGATTTAATACAATTGAGCAAAGTGCTATCAAAGACATATTTAAACCTTTTAAGAAAGTAAGAAGGGAACGGCAAAATCCTGCACACAGAATTAATGAAAATGAATATCACAAAAAATATATAGAAAAGCAGAAAGAACTAATAAGGGAATCATATTCTTCAATGAGAACCCTAAGAAATATATTTCAACAGCACCGTAAATCAAGAAGTGTTGAAGTTCCTGATTGGCTGGAAAATGGTGAAATAAAAATATTTTAAAAAAAGCTAGCCGAGAACACTATATAAAATGTATTAAAACGCATTTTACACACACCATTGTACGCCATAAAAAAATCAAGTATTAAAATTAAACAGTAAAAAAGGCAATAATTCATGAATATCATTCAGGTATTATACATTCTATTATTCGGGGCTTTTGCCATAAGCGCGCAGGCACAACCTGCAATAGAGATTAGAGTTAATTTACAAGGCTACCCAGGCAATATGCCCAAGCAAGCACTTATTCTTAGTAAAAGGGCATTGGACAACCCGATATTGATGTTAAAAAATGATAAAGGAGTAACACTAAAAGAGTACAAGTGCCCACCCCATGAAAAGTCCTGGTATCCATTTTCTCATTATTATATAGCCGATTTTTCAGATTTTGAAAAAGAAGGAAAGTATTACTTTGAACTAAAAGGGGGTGGAGTTAAGAGTCAATTTTTTTCTATTGGTGCTTATCCTTCATGGCAGGAAGATGTCATTGGTTTTATAAGAACACAACGTTGTGGCTTTAATCCATATACCAGGGAGTTTTGCCATCAAAGAGACGGGTTAAGTTTCTTCGGCAAAAGATTAGATTCCACCAGAATTGACGCTACGGGAGGGTGGCACGATGCGGCTGACCAGCTAAAATACCTTATTACAAGTAGCAACACTACTGCAAGATTGCTTATGGCGTATCAAATGAAACCTAACAGTTTCAAAGATGAATTTGATGCCAGAGGTTTAGAAGGTGCAAATGAATTACCCGACGTGCTTGATGAAGCAAAGTGGGGGCTGGAATGGCTATTGAAACTTCACCCAAGTCCCGATGAACTGTACCACCAGGTGGCAGATGACAGAGACCATAGGGGCTTTAAACTACCCCACGAAGACAATGCTGATTATGGGTGGGGACCAAATAGTTTCAGACCTGTTTATTACGCTTCAGGCAAACCACAAGGCCTTTCCAAATACAAAAGCCAGGCAACAGGAATCGCTAATCTAGCGGGCCGTTCGTCTGCTACACTGGCACTAGGGTATCAGGTGTTTAGCCAGTTTAAAGAATATGAAGTATTTGCGCAAACATGTCTGAGGGCTGCCCACGAACTTTACAACATGGGTAAGCAGCAAGAAGGATATCAACAAGGTAACAGCTTTGGGGCGCCTTACCGCTATGAGGAAAATACCTGGGCGGATGATATGGAATGGGCGGCAGCTTGTTTGTATAAGATTTCCAAAGAGGAAAATTTTCTTGAAGATGCCAGAGCTTACGCAAAAATCATCGGCAGCTGGTCTTGGATGGAGCGAGACACTGCCAGCCACTACGAAATGTACCCCTTTGTAAACATGGGGCATTACGCCTTGTGGCAAGTTGGTGATTCAACAGATAAAAAAGAGATGAGCGCGTATTATGAACACAATCTGGAAAATATAAAAAAGAGAGCGGAGCAAAACCCCTATGGGATAGGCCATCTGTTTATTTGGTGTTCTAATAACCTGGCTGCTGCAGTCGCCACACAAGCGATGTTATATGAAGAAATGACAGGTTCGACAAAATACCGCTTTCTCATGCAAAATCATATCAATTGGTTATTAGGGTTAAACCCTTGGAACTCGAGTATGATTACAGAAATTCCTGAAAACGTGGATACGCCAGTAGATGTGCACATGCCATTCTGGAGAATTTTAAAAAAACCTATCAAGGGAAGCCTTGTTGATGGTCCGCTTCGGTCTACCATTCACGATATAATGTTAGGAATTTCACTGGATGAACCAGACGAATACGCCCATTTACAACCTAAACATATCAAGTACATGGATGACTGGGCAGATTATAGTACGAATGAGCCTACTTTAGATGGTTCAGCAGAATTACTTCTTATTTTAACCAGGTTGAGTAGTGAACCAAATTAATTTAATCTTCCTATTATTTCTAATCAATGCATCGCTTTATGCACAAAGCATAGTTGACAAGGAAGGAGCAATAGTTAGGTCTGATACCCTGAAGAAAAATATTTACCTGTGTTTTACAGGCCATGACCATGCTGAAGGCTTTGAATATGTAATAAGTGTTCTAGATAAACAAAAAGTGCCAGGGTCATTCTTTCTTACTGGTGATTTTGTAAGGAATTATGAGGCTTTGGTAAAAACCATTGCAAAAAATGGACACTTTGTGGGTGCTCATTCGGATAAACATCTCCTATACTGTGACTGGACTAAAAGAGATAGCCTTTTACATTCAGAGAAACAGATAAAAAAGGATATTTCACAGAACCTTCAAGCATTAAAAAAACTGGGTATTCGTCCAAAATATTTTATGCCGCCCTATGAGTGGTACAATAAAAAAGTGGTGGAAATAGCTTCACAATTGAACCAAATAACGGTCAGTTTTTCTAGTGGTACTCGTTCCAATGCTGACTATACTACTCCTGATATGCACAATTACATCTCAAGTAATGATATTTTAGAAAGCATTTATCGTTATCAATCATTAAACAGTATGAATGGTTTTCACTTACTAATTCATCCTGGCACCAGTCCAAAAAGAAAGGATAAATTCTATTTAAAACTTGATGGCCTAATTACTAAATTAAAGCAGGAAGGCTATCAATTTTCGAGTTTTTAAATTTTAGAAAAGTAGCCCTGGATTTTTCAATATATTATTTTGAATGAAAAATGAATAATACATCCATGAAGCAAATGTCTCAATTCACCAAACTGTCAGAAGAAGAATCTTTGGCGATTGAACAAGCCTTTCCTATCAAGACATTTGAAAAAGGCACTTACCTATTAAAAGAAGGGCAAATAGCCAAGAATTCCTATTCCGTAATTAAAGGATGCATCAGAAGATATTCTATTTTGAATGGGGAAGAAATTACTTCTGATTTTTATACTGAAGGGCATGCAGCGGCTGACTTTAATAGCCTTGCCAATCAAACCCCTTCAAAATACTACTTCGTTTGTACTGAAACGAGCACCGTATGTGTAGTAAATCCAGAAAAAGAGGCTGCATTGTATAAAAGATTTCCTCGTTTTGAAGCAATTTGTCGTGTTGAATTTGAGAAAATGATGGGCAAAAAAGCAGATAGTGAAGAAGCTTTTGCCCATAAAAATCCGGAAGAAAAATATCTCCATTTACTAAAAGAGAGGCCCGACTTATTCAACCGGGTTCCCCAGTATCAAATAGCCAGCTATCTTGGCATCAAGCCTGAAACGCTTTCCAGAATCAGAAAAAGAATTTCTACTAAATAATTTTAGAAGTTTATCCCAAAGTGAAGCCCTGGTTCAAATAAGAAATAGTTAGGCCACTTATCTTCTTCAACCTGAAAGGAGTCAGGCAGGTTTGTATTAATGGGCCACCAGGTGGCAGCGATTGAAGGCTCAATAAATAAGCGATTTTTAAATAATCTAATTTGATACCCCAGCCGAAGCACATTAAAAAGCTGAAACCCACTTTGGATTTTAGAACCATCTTCGTCTATATAATTCTGATGAAAAGCAGTAGCATGAGCCTGACCATACAAGCCTTTCCAAAGAAACCGCTTATAAGCCACTCCTAAACCATATGCCTTTACTTTACCGGGAAAATTATTACTTTCATCTTCATAATCAGGACCATAGGGAATACCCAATGGTGCATAATAAGCCCAGGTAATGGCTTCAACCGAAATCACGTCTTTGGCAGTTATCCGGTAGCCATAATTTAACTGAAAGTATTCAGGGGATGGGGATGCGATTGGGGTTACCAGGATAAACAAAGTGCTTCCGATAAAATGTTTTTTATCAATGCTGTCTTTGCTATCTGATTGGGCATGCATATTTGCACATACAATGCACCACAAGGCTAACGAGAAAGTTATTTTAGTCTTCATAGTTGTTGCTTTTTGATACAAAGGTGTATCATAGGCAACAAGTATTCATTGACTTGAATCAAGAATTCAAAAACCCCTTAAAACCCCGCACCATGTACGACTCACTTGAAAAGAGCGCAATTACATTACTGCCATCCCCCACCAAGGCTTCTGTATAGCTCAATATTGGCGAGGAACAATTGCCTTTTGAGGTCTACCATTTCCAACTCACTCCGCAAAGCATCTTCCTGGGCATTAATGACCTCCAAATAATTGGCAAAACCGCTTTGAAACAAAAGAGAGGCATCTTGCACACCCTGGGTAGCCACGGAAATCCGCTCCTGGGCAATGCTGTATTCTTCCTCAAGTTTCTCAATGGTGATGAGGGCATCAGAAACATCTCCGACAGCGCGAATAAACTTATCCTTGAAATCAAGTTCGGCCAATTGCCTTTCAGCAAGTGCAATTAAGTGATTGGTTTTTAGTTTCCTGTTTTGAAAAATCGGCTGGAAAAGCGCACCGCCTAACATGGCAAACCCTGACCCCATCGGGTCCAGAAAGTTCTGGAATTGAAAGGAGTTTAAGCCTGTACTGGCATTGAGCACCAGGGAAGGATATTTCATCGCCTGGGTAATGCCTGCCTTGGCATTGCTTATGATCAATTGGTACTCTGAAGCTGCCACATCGGGGCGGTTCGTAATAAGTTCCAAAGGAACGCCGGTATTGTAGCGGTCATCCAGTACCACATCATCCAGGTTTTGCTGAATCTCTATGGGCTGGGGATAACGCCCTAACAATTGGTTAAGCCAGTTTTCAAGGATAACATAATCTTTCTCTAAGCGGGGGATTAATGACTCGGCCCTGAGCATCTGGGACTCGGTTTGCCGTATCGCCAGGGAAGTAGTTTCGTCAGCATCAAACTGCAACTTTACTATTTTCAGCGTTCTCCGGCCCAGCTCCAGGTTTTTTTCTGCCACGGCAATCTGGGAATTAATCATTAACATATTGAAATAGATGGAGGAAACTTCTGCAACCAGGGCCGTTTGTACCGCTTTTTGAAATTCCTGACTTTGCATATAAGCGGCTTGTGCCGCTTCTTTTTCCCACTTGAATTTTCCCCAAATATCAATTTCCCAACTGGCAGACAATGCCGTGGAATATGCTACATTTTCTGTATAAAAAGTAGTTGGAACATTTTCCCCATGGTTACGGCGCGACCTGTTCGATCCATAATTATTGTAGTTTTCAGAATAATACTCCCTTTTGAACCCCATGGGTGAAAACCCCAGGCTGGGATAAAAATTTGCCTTGGAACGCTGAAGGTTTTGAAAACCAATATCTATTTGCCTGGCAGCTTTTTGCATGTCAATATTGTTGGCCAGAGCCGTATCAATCAATGCAATCAGGGTAGAATCGTTAAAGAATTCCTTCCACCTGATATTGACCAGGTTAAGTTGCTTTTCCAAAGTGCTGTCTTGCAGGTTTTGTGCCCCGTAGTACTCTTCAATCTTTTCAAACGCGGGCCTTTTATAACTTTCACCTACTTTACAACTAAAAATAGTAGATAATACCAAACCAACGGGTAATATATACTTTGAGAACTTCATATCTATTGATTTACTGCTGTGGTTTTTACGTTGAACCGTTCATTTAATTGGATAAATAAATACGTTAGGACAGGTATGATAAGGATACCCAGGAACACCCCGGACAACATGCCCCCTGCCGTACCGATACTCACCGACTTGTTACCTATTGCAGATGACCCCTGCGAAAACATAAGCGGCACCAAACCTGCCGTAAATGCCAGGGAAGTCATCACAATGGCCCTGAGCCGTAAAGCGCTGGCATCCAGTACTGCATCCAGTACGCTGCTGCCTGCCCGCCTTTTTTGTGCTGCAAACTCCACAATCAGAATAGCATTTTTGGCTAATAGGCCGATGAGCATGATAATCCCCACTTGTACGTAGATGTTATTATCTATCCCGGCAAAATTGATAAAGGCAAACACTCCCAAAATTCCGGTAGGAAGCGAAAGTATGACGGCCATGGGCAGCCAAAAGCTCTCGTACTGGGCAGCCAGGATAAAGTATACCAACAAAATGCTGATGATAAACACAATGATGGAATCTGAGCCTGATTTTTTCTCTTCCAAACTCATGCTGGTCCACTCAAAACTGAGGCTGGCAGGTAATTTACTTTCACTTAATTCTTCAATCCGGCTCATAACATCCCCGGTGCTGTAACCCGCAGCTGGAGTAATATTTATTTTGGCGGCATTGTACAGGTTATACCGGGTAACCGTTTCCGGCCCATACGTTTGTTCCAGTTGCACGATGGTATTCAGTGGAACCATCTCGTTTTTATTATTCTTAACAAAAATGGAATTGAAGGCTTCCGGGCTTTCACGGTAAGGAATATCCGATTGCATGAACACGCCATACTGCCGGGTAAACCGATTGAAATCCCCCACCCTTGTCCGCCCAAAATTGGACTGAACGGTAAACATCATATCCTTGACACTCACACCCAGGGCTTTTGCTTTTTTGTAATCGATGTTTAAGCGGTATTGAGGAAAATTGGTGTTATAGGAGGTAAATGCATTGTCAATTTCCTGCTGCTTGTTTAGCTCGGCAATAAACTCATTCACCAAATTCGCGAATTCACTCAGGTCTCCGTCAGAGCGGTCTTGCAGCATAATCTGAACACCATCAAAATTACCAAATCCCTGAACAGTGGGCCGTGGGTACATGTTGATTCCCCTGGCATCGCTAATCACGCTCAGTTTTCCTAACAAATGTTTGATGAGCTTATTGATGTCGGATATTTCTCCGCGTTCAGCGATACTTTTTAATTTAATATATCCCAAACCGGAAGAAGGGCTTTCCGAACTGTTCACAATGTTATAGCCGGAAACCGTATTCACACTGGCCACGGCAGCCTCCAGCTGGAGAATGGAATCGGCCTGTACCAACGCCTGGTTGGTCCGGTGAAGTGAGGCCCCTTCGGGCATTGAAACAGTAAAAATAAGGAAGTTGTCATCTTCCGTGGGAATAAAAGCTTTTGGGGTTTTGTTGGCCAGGAAAACCGTAAGTACCACCACACCCAGTAGCCCTGCCAGGCTTATCCATTTATACTGAATGGCCCGTTTGGTCAGGCTTACATATTTGCGTGTAAATTTATCGAAGAGTGTATCAAACTTACGCAACCCCAGGGAACCAAGCACTCTTACTTTTTTAACCTTCCTGGATTGTTGCAGTTTATCAAACACCTTATTTTCCTTAATCTTCTTTTTCCGCTTTTTATATAATAAAATGAACATCACCGGCCCCAGGGTGAGGGCTATGACTGCCGAAATAACAACCGCGATAATAATGGTATAGGCAAATTCCTGGTAGAATACTCCTACCGGTCCTTGCAGAAACCCGACCGGAAGAAATACCGCGGCAATCACCAGGGTAATGGAAATAATGGCACCCGTAATTTCAGATAATGCATCATTCACTGCTTCCCGGGCGCTCATGTTGTAGTGCTGCATTTTCTCAAAAATTGCCTCCACCACCACAATGGCGTTGTCTACCACAATTCCGATAGAAAGTACGATGGAGAACATACTCAGCACATTCATGGAAACCCCGATGATGGAAAGGAAAAAGAACGTACCTACCAGGGAAATAGGAATGGTAATGGCTGTAATGAAGGTGGCTTTAAAATCTTGCAAAAAGATAAACACCACCAGAAACACAAGAATGAAAGCCTCAATCAGCGTTTGCTTTACATGGCCCATTGACTCGTCTATCTGGTCCCTTACACTGTAGGTGATTTCGTAATCGATGCCTTCCGGGAAAACTTTGGACTGTTCTTCCAAAATTCTGCGTACATTTTTATCAATTTCTACCGCATTCGCCCCGCTTTGCTGTACAACATCAATGGTAACCGATGGACGGCCATCCAGGCGGTTCTGGCTGGTATAGTTGGAGGCCCCAAACTCGATGCGGGCAACATCCCGCAGGTGCAATTGCAGCCCGTCCTGTTCTGATTTGATGACAATGTTTTCGTACTCTTCCGGCTCAGAGAACCTTCCGGTATGCTTCAGGGCTATTTCAAAAACCTCTTCTGAGTTTTCACCGAATTTACCCGGGGCAGCTTCAAAACTCTGGTCACGGATTTGCTCATATACCTCCCGGGGCGTAAGTCCGTATACAGCCAGTCGTTCGGGGTTCAGCCAAATCCGCATGGCATAATCCCGGCTACGCAGGATAGAGGCTTCGGCCAGTCCTTCCACACGCTTCAGCTCCCGCCGTACGCTCATCCGGGTGTAGGCATTCAAAAACGTTTCATCGTAGGGGGAATTTTCACTTTCGCTAAAAATGTTGATGGTCATGAGCGTTCCCTTCATCCTTTTCAACACCGTGATACCCGCCTCTACCACCTCAGGGGGAATTTGCTGTACTACAGTAGAAATTCGGTTTTGGATATCTACTGCCGCAAGGTTTGGGTCGGTGCCCGGTTCAAAATATACGGAAACCCTTCCCCTGCCTGAGTTGGTAGCGGTAGAGTTCGCGTAGGTCATATTCTCGGTTCCGTTGATGGCTTCTTCAATAGGAAGGAGCACCGACTTGGCTACGGTTTCGGCATTACCACCAGGGTAATATACCTGCACACTCACACTGGGAGGTGCTATCTCAGGAAACCGCTCTACCGGAAGTTGAAACATACTGGCAACCCCGGCAAGCACCAAAACGATGGAGATTACCAATGTTAATACCGGCCTGTCTATAATTTTTTTTAACATATTTTCTTGTAGCTTATTTATTTTTTATAAAAATCTCTGATTTTCAGCGCGTTGGCCTGAAAGTTTAGCGGGCGTGCGTCGGCTTTTGTGCGCAGAAGCATTAAACTTTCCGCCCGGCGGCCCGGTTGACTTTTTTGGTTACTTTTTGTGCGGTCCGCCGCGCGGTCAAGACAAAAAGTAACAAGCAAAAAGAGACCGAATTTGAAATAAAATCCACTCACTAATGATATCAACAGAGAAAATTTGGGATTCTTGAAGGATAAGAAGAACCAAAAAAGAAAAAAATTAAAGGAGGCAGCAGGAATAACTTTGATGAAACCCCGGCTACCCTTCTTTTTACAGCGTTACCTTTACTCCACGGAAGCAGTACTATTGCCCAAAATTAACTGACCCGGCTGCATGGGGTTCACTTTTACACCATTCGCCAGTTTGTTAATACCGGAAACCACAATTTTATCATCGGCGTTAAGGGTCTCGCCACTTACGATGTATTGTTTTCCTGAGCGCCCTTCAATTTGTATTTCTTTCCGCACCACCGTACTATCTTCCTCTTGAAACTTGAATACAAATTTCTTGTCCTGTATGGCAGTAGTAGCCCCCTGCGGAACCAGGATTGCATTCGGGTATATTTGCTCCATGATGATTTTACCGGTACTTCCAGAGCGCAGCAAGGTATCCGGATTGTCAAACTTGGCCCGTAAGTTTATAGAGCCTGTAGATTTATCAATCTGGCCTGAATTGGCATCAATATTACCTGCTCTTTCGTATTCAGAACCATCAGACAGCACCAGTTTTACTTCGTTGTTCATTTTCTTGGAAGTAGAATCCCCTTTCAGCCGCTCGTAATACAGATAATCTGACTCACTCATAGAAAAATACACGTATACATCTTCTATGTTAGAAAGGACAGTCAGGGGTTCCTCGTCGGTTTTCTTGACCAGGTTTCCGATAGATTTAGGAATTCTTCCCATAAAGCCGCTAACGGGGGCTTTGATGGTTGTAAACTCAAGATTGATGCGCATATTGGCGGCAACGGCCTGTGCACGGTCTAATGAAGATTGGGCCACTTCGTAGTCGGCCTTTGCGGTTTCCATCCTTACTTTAGAAATGACCTCATTATCAATAAGGGGTTGGATGCGATCAATTTCCGTTTTCGCTTTCCTAAGCTTGGCTTTTTCCACCTTCACATTGGCCAAGGCGTTCTTCAGGTCTTCCTGGTAGGGCTGGCTGTTGATTTTGAACAAAGGTTGGCCTTTCTTTACAAAGTCTCCTTCATCCACATAAATCTCTTCCAGTATGCCATCTACCTGCGGGCGTATACCCACATTTTCCACACCTTCAATAGAGCCTAAATATTGAAATGATTTGGCTGCTTTTTCTTCCTTCAAGGTCATCACCGGAAGCGGAAGGCCTGTATCTGCTTTTTCTTCTTCCTGGCAGCTTAAGAAACTAACGGCCACTAAAATGGCGATAGCGAATTGAACAAATTTTCCTTTATTAATATAATTAGTATGGTAGTTATTATAGCTTCTAGTTTCCATTCATTCATCAAGTTAGATTATATAGTCTGGTCAGCCACCAATTGCCAATAACTGTACCACTAAGAAAAAAAACAGATTTCTATCCCATAACACGCTATATTTCAGCCATTTATAATGATTATCTTTCTGATAATTAAAAAAACGGCACACAATCAATTAATGCTTTTTGTGTAACACTTCCACAGTTTGGGGATGCATTACATATCTTGTACGCAATTTCTACAAGTACTGTATGATTTGGGCTGATCAATCTATACTACCAGGGTGAAAGTAATGAAATTGCAGCATAAAGAACAGGTTACTTACGAAATAGGGTGTTTGAGCGAGATTTGGGGGATTTTGTAATAAACCTGAAGAAATCAAAACGTATTTTTGTAATTTCGTAAGCAATACATGCTGAAAATTTATTAAATGAAAAATCAAGATGTGCTGTGGCTACAACGCTTTGATAATTTCCTGAAAGCTTTTGACAACTTGAAATCCGCTGTTGATCTGGCATCAAAAAGGGAATTATCCGAACTGGAAGAACAAGGGCTTATTCAGACTTTTGAGTTTACCTTTGAATTAGCCTGGAAAACGCTTAAAGATTATTTAGAACACCAGCAAGTTGAGGTTAAATTCCCCAGGGATGTGATAAAAGCGGGATTTCAATATCAATTACTTGATGAGGGGGATATTTGGATGGATATGCTGGAAAAAAGAAACCTGATGGCGCACACCTATGATGAGGAAAGGGCACAAATTGCTTTCCAACTCATCACAAAACAATACTACCAACAAATTCACTTGCTTATCGAGCTATTTAAACAAAAGGCAAATGAACAATAGCTTTGGCATCAGTGACAAGAGCTTTGAACTCATCGTAACAACGCTTGCTCAGTATGCCGATGTGAAAAGGGCCGTGATTTTTGGCAGCCGGGCAAAAGGAAATGCAAAAAAAGGCAGTGACATTGATATTGCTATTTACGGTGAGCAAGTAGACCAGAATACTGCTTTGCAATTAGCCGCCGTGTTCAATGAACAATTACCTATTCCCTACAAAGTGGATGTAGTAGCCCCGGATGAACTGGAAAATACAAACTTAGTCGATCATATAAACCGAGTAGGGATTACTTTATACCAAAAAGCCTAAAAATAACTCCCTTTCAACCGCAACCCTGCTGTTTCTTCCAAACCAAACAACAAATTCATATTATGCACCGCCTGTCCTGAAGCACCTTTTACCAGGTTATCGATCATGCTGATGATGAAAATCATATCATCGTGTTTTTCCAGGTGTAGCAGGCATTTGTTGGTATTTACCACTTGCTTCAAATCGGGGTTGGCATCGGAAATGAAAACAAAGGGTTCGTTTTTGTAAAACTCCCCGTATATTTCTTTGATTTCGTCCAGCCCGGCATCGGTTTTCATGTACATGCTGGCGTAAATGCCCCGGGCAAAATTGCCCCGCACGGGCACAAAATACAACTCATTATTAAAATCAGGTTGCAATCCATGCAGGCTTTGTTTGATTTCTTTCAGGTGCTGGTGGTTGAAGGCTTTGTACACCGAAATATTGTTATTTCTCCAGCTAAAATGAGAGGTAGCACTCGGCTTTTGCCCTGCCCCTGTAGAGCCGGTTATGGCGTTGATGTGCAGGTCGCTTTGCATAATTTGGGCATGTGCCAATGGCAGAAAACCCAACTGAATGCAGGTGGCAAAACAACCCGGGTTGGCAATGTGCTTCGCTTCCTTAATTTTGGGCTTGTTTACTTCCGGCAGTCCATACACAAAATCATGGTCTGCGGCAATCCGGAAATCCTGGCTCAAGTCAATAATGCTTGTTTTTTCCGGAACGGTGTATCCTTCCAGAAACACTTTAGACTGACCGTGCCCCATGCAAAGGAAGAGGGCATCCAGGTCATCATCCAGTTCACTGGCGAAAATCAGGTCTGTTTCACCCAAAAGGTCGGTATGCACGGAAGCGATGGGGTTGCCCGCATTGCTATTGCTGAGTACCGAACCGATTTCAACATTGGGGTGGTTTAACAATATCCGCAATAATTCCCCGGCCGTGTAACCGGCCCCTCCCGCGATACCTGCTTTAATTTTTTTCATCTTTCTTACTGTTTACCAAATGGTGGATTTTACTTTGGTTGGCCAAAATGGTGGTAAAACCTTTCACATCTTCCCCACTCCAGGCTTTGTTCACTTCCCCGTATTGCCCAAACGCGGACGACATCAGGTCAAAACCTGAGTGAATGCCCTGTATTTCAAAACGATAGGGCATCAACCGGACAATCACCTCGCCCGTTACATTTTGCTGGGTATCTTCCAGAAAGGCTTCAATGTTGCGCATTACCGGATCGAGGTACTGCCCTTCATGTAGCAGCATGCCGTACCAGTTGGCGAGTTGCTCTTTCCAGTGTTGCTGCCACTTGGTCAGGATATGTTTTTCCAACGTGTGGTGTGCTTTGATGATGACAATGGGTGCAGCCGCTTCAAAACCTACCCGGCCTTTGATGCCGATGATAGTATCGCCCACGTGGATGTCCCGGCCAATGGCAAATTTCTCTGCTATGCTTTGCAGGTAAAGGATGGCGTCTACAGGGCTTTCAAAAGACTTATCGTCAATTCCTTTAATTTCACCTTTGTCAAATTGCAGTTTTACAACTTGTTCGTCATTACGCTCCAACTGGCTTGGGTAGGCTTCTTCGGGCAATGAGCGGTTTGAGGTAAGTGTTTCTTCCCCACCTACACTGGTGCCCCATAGTCCTTTATTGATAGAATATTTGGCCTTTTCCCAGGAAATATCCACGCCCCTTTCCTGCAAATAAGCCGTTTCTTCCTGGCGGGAAAGTTTTTGGTCGCGAATAGGGGTGATGATTTCAATTTCGGGGGCAAGGATTTGGAACAAAAGGTCGAAACGTACCTGATCATTGCCCGCGCCGGTGCTGCCGTGGGCTACGGTTTTGGCACCTATGCTTTTGGCGTAGTTCACAATGGCCAATGCCTGAAACACACGCTCGGCACTTACCGAAAGCGGGTACGTATTGTTCCGAAGAATATTGCCATACACCAGGTAGCGCACACATTTTTGGTAAAAATTGTCGGTTTCGTCTATGGTAACGTGGTTGTGGACTTTCAGGAAGCGGGCTTTTTCCTCAATTTCTGCCAGTTCCTCTTTATCAAAGCCCCCGGTATTGACGATGGCCGAATGCACTTCGTACCCTTGTTCCGCTAAATATTTTACACAATAAGAAGTATCCAGCCCGCCGCTGAATGCCAGCACACAAGCTCCTTTATTTGTAGATTCCATGAATGAAGGTTAATAGAAAATTGAAACACTGATTTGCAGCAAAGATAGTTTATCCATCAAAATTTAGCCAGTTGCGGCTGTCTCTTGATGGTTTTCTTCATAAAAGCGTGTTGCTTGAGCCTCAGCCACCTTTCGTATTTTTTGATGTGCTTACGTACGCTTAGCCTTTTCCTCCCTTCTTTCTTTTCCGGTTTGGGGTTGGGGTCAAACAGCATGCCCGTACACAGGCAGTTTCTACGCTCATTGCGCGTAAGAATATCGTAATTGGGGCAGCTTTGGCAGCCTTTCCAGAACTCATCATCGGTAGTAAGCTCGGAAAAAGTAACAGGCCGGTAGCCTAAATCAGAGTTAATTTTCATGACGGCCAGGCTGGTGGTAATCCCAAATAATTTCGCTTTCGGGTATTTTTTACGGGAAAGTTTAAAAGCTTCTTTCTTGATACGGGTGGCCAGTCCTTTGGCCCGATAAGTAGGCGATACAATCAACCCTGAGTTGGCAATATACTGGTTGTGCCCCCAGGTTTCAATATAACAAAAACCGGCGAAATCGCGCCCGTTGAGTGCAATTACGGCTTTGCCTTCCTCAATTTTCCTGCGGATGTATTCCGGCGGGCGTTTGGAAATACCCGTTCCCCTGGCTTTGGCAGCCGTTTCAATATGCTCGCTGATTTTTTCGGCATACACCGCATCGGAAGGTTCAGCTACCCTGACAACTAATTTCATTCTACAAATGTAAATAATTATGAAATAAAGAGAAGAAAGATAAGGAGAAGGAACACTGCCCCGCAGGCAGCGCATAAGAGCGTCAGACCCTCACGGGCCTGAAAGACCTGGGCAGGAAGAGAGTAAACCCGGATAATATTTGTAGGCTTTTGTTGTTCATAAGACCGGCAAAACTAATAAAGTAAACAGACAAATCAACGTAAATGTTGATGATATGTTGCTGACTGGCTGATTTTTTCATGGCATGGGTAGCAATATTTTTTTCGGGAAGGATGCCTGTTTTCCGATGGCTGGTGTACAACCCTGCTTTTTTCTGCCCTGGAAAGCTCCACAGAAACGATGCCTGTGGGTACGGCAATGATACCATACCCCATTATCATCACAACAGAGGCGATGGTTTGCCCGGCAATGGTTTGGGGCGCAATATCGCCATAGCCTACAGTGGTGAGCGTAACAATAGCCCAGTAAATGCTAGTTGGAATGCTGGTAAACCCATTTTCAGGGCCTTCTACCAAATACATGACCGCCCCGATGATAAATACAAGCACCATCACCGTTCCGATGAAAACAGTGATTTTTACCAGGCTTTTTCTCAGGGCCTGGCGCAGCACGTACGCTTCGCCCAGAAAATGAGTGAGTTTTAAGACACGAAAAACCCGCAATAGCCGGAGCCCCCGCACAATGGTAACATAGTGGCTGCCACCAATAAATATGCTCAGGTAAGTGGGTAAAATTGATATTAAATCCACGAGTCCATAAAAGCTAAAAATATAATGACGGCGACGGGGAGAACAGTAAATGCGCAATGCGTATTCAATGGAAAATAAAATGGTGATAACCCACTCAAAAACCCGGATGGCCATGCCATATCCTTCTTTGATAAACTGCACACTCTCGAGGGTAACGGCCAGCATACTGAGCAAAATGGCAATGAGCAGCCCCACGTCAAAAGCTTTTCCGGCAGGGGTATTGGAGCCAAAAATGATGATGTAAATTCTTCTTTTTAGTGCATTCGTATCCATACAGCAAGCTTAATTGAGGCATAAATATAAAGGGGATTTACCTAATCCTGCAAAATACCGTCGTTTCACTGCAAAAAGTTTGGGGAATACTGTCTTAATCAGGATTTTCGGGATGAAAAAGGGCAGAGAGCAGAGGGCAAGGGGCATAGGGTAAAGGGCATGTAATAGCATTACACTAAGCCCTTTGCACCCAGCCCCATGCCCTCTGCTAAAAACTAAAATTATGCTTAAAAACTACCTCAAAATCGCCTACAGAAACCTACTAAGGAAAAAATTGTTTTCCCTCATCAACATCACCGGCCTGTCTATTGGGCTGAGTGCCGCCATCGTTATTTTTCTGGTGGTGAAGTATGAATACAGTTTTGAACAGTTTCATCCTGAAAAAGACCGCATCTTCCGCGTTACCTCTATACTTAGCTTCGCCAGTGATGTTTTTCCCAACGAAGGTGTGCCTGCCCCCCTGGGGGAAGCCGTAAGCAATGAAATATCAGGTATAGAAAGTGCAACTGCTTTTCATACCTGGAAACCTTACGTAAGTATCCCTGTTAAAAAAGAAGAGCCTAAAGTATTCAAAAATCAGGACGGTATCATCTTAGCCGATCATCATTATTTCAATATTTTTCCCTATTATGAATGGATAGCTGGCTCGCCCGAAACTTCATTGGAAGCCTCTTTTGCAGTAGTATTGACCGAAAGTCGGGCCAAAACCTATTTTCCTGTAACATATGCTACCCAAGCCATCGGGAAGGAAATTATTTATAATGACTCTTTACAAGCCACAGTAACAGGTATTGTCAAAGACCTGGACGAAATTACCGACTTTACTTTTCAGGAATTTTTATCCCTGTCTACCATAGAAAAAGGAAACCTGAGAAAAGAATTTTATTTGGATGAGTGGAATTTTTTTACTGATAGGTCTCAGTTATTTCTCCGTCTGCAAGAAAAGACTAACCCAGAAAAGATAGCAAGCTTAGTTACTGAACTCTGGAAGAAAAATGTAGAAGAAGAAGGGTTTGTACCGGAATATCAGATGCAGTCTTTGACAGATATTCATTTCCATTCTGAATTTGGTGCTTTCGGAAACAGGAAAGCACATAAACCTACTTTATACGGGCTGCTGGTGCTGGCCTTCTTTTTATTGCTCTTAGGCTGTATCAATTTTATCAACCTTACCACGGCAGCCGGCAGTTACAGGGCCAAAGAAATATCGGTACGTAAAACTTTTGGCGGATTACGGCGACAACTCATTTTTCAATTTTTAAGTGAAACCATACTGGTTACCTTGTTGGCAACTATCGTTTCGGTATTGCTGATTCCGTTCATTTTTCAGCTTTTCAGCGATTTTCTTCCTGCTGAAGTAAACCAGACTTCATGGATGCAGCCACATTTCTTTTTGTATTTGTCATTTCTGATTGTAGGGGTTGGCATTTTGGCTGGTTTTTATCCGGCCATCGTTCTTTCAGGTTTTCAGCCTGTTTCGCTGGTAAGAAAGCAGGGGATTTATAAAAACGCTAAATCCTGGCTGCGGCAATCGCTCATCGTATTTCAATTTATAATTGCCCTTTGCTTGGTCATGGGCACGCTGATTGTTGGCGAGCAAATCCGCTTTGCCCTCAACAAAGACCTGGGATTTAAAAAAGAAGCCATTGTTACCTTTTATACTCCTTATGAAAGAAGGCTTGACGACAGCCGCTTTGTACTGGCCAACAAAACCCGAAACATTCCGGGTGTGAAGATGGTAAGCCTGGGCTCAGAACCTCCCGCTTCGGGTGGTACCAATTCCAGGGTGCTAAAATTCAGCAATGGGGACGAAATTATTGAAACCAATGTGAATTATAAATTTGGTGACCCCGGTTACCTGAAAACTTATCAACTTAAACTGTTGGCAGGAAGAAACCTGCAACCCAGCGATACCATCAAAGAATTTATCATCAATGAAACTTATGCCCGGATACTGGGCTTCTCAAACCCTGAGGAAGCTGTTGGGGCATTCATTCGGGTAAATGAAGAAACTAAAAAAGACGTGCCGGTGATAGGGATAGTCAAAGACTTTCATTTGAAATCTGTACATGAACCTATCAAGCCTACAGTCATTACTACTACAAAAAGGCAGCTACGCGCTTTGCACATCACCCTGGCCAAAACAAAAAACGATACGGATGTGTGGAAAAACGCGCTTGCTCAAATAGAAAAAGAATGGAAAGAAATATACCCGGAAGCAACCCTTAATTATCAGTTTGTTGATGAAAAAATTGCTGAATTTTACAAAACGGAGCAAAACACCGCCCAACTGCTGCGGTGGGCTACGGGACTGGCCATCCTCATCTCTTGCCTGGGCTTGTTTGGTTTGGCTACCTTTACGGTTACAAAACGCACCAAAGAAATTGGCATCCGCAAAGTGTTAGGGGCTTCTGTTGCCAGCATCCTCTTGCTGCTTTCCAAAGATTATATCAAACTGATTTTGATTTCCTTTGCTATCGCCATTCCGGTAGCTAATTATTTCATCACCGAGTGGCTCAACAATTTTGCTTTCAAGATTGAAATTCGTTGGTGGTTGTATGCACTACCGGGCATCATGGTGTTGCTCATTGCCTTGCTTGCTGTGAGTAGCCAGAGTTGGAAGGCGGCACGGAAGAACCCGGTGGATAGCTTGCGGTATGAATAGCTTATTTTTTGGAAGCGTTAGTGATATTTGAGAGGTTTTTGTAAATCTCTGTCAAAGCAAGTAAAACTTCTATATCAAGTAACAGGAAAACATCTTCTCCTACCCTGGTCTTGTGTGCCACAAGCCAGGGTGTTGAGGGTATTTATATTTCTTAAGCCAAAATATCCTTCACCACTTTCCCATGTACGTCAGTCAAGCGGAATTCACGACCCTGGAAGGTGTAGGTGAGGTTTTCATGATTCATGCCTAACTGGTGCAAAATGGTAGCCTGCATATCGTGAACGTGTACCCGGTCTTTGATGCCCGAAAAGCCTATTTCGTCGGTTTCCCCGTAGGTCATTCCGGGTTTAATGCCTCCTCCGGCCATCCACATGGTGAAGGCATCTCCGTGGTGGTCGCGCCCTTTGTAGTTGGCCCCGGCACGGGCTTCCATCATGGGGGTGCGCCCAAACTCCCCGCCCCAAATGACCAGGGTCTCTTCCAGTAAACCTCTTTGTTTCAGGTCTTTAATCAGGGCCGTGGTGGCCTGGTCTACCGATTCGCACATGCGCTTCAGTCCGTCGTGTACGCCATTGCCTTTGCCGGTACCGTGGTGGTCCCAGCCACGATGGAATAATTGTACGAAACGCACGCCTTTTTCTACCAGCCGCCGGGCCAGCAGGCAGTTGTTGGCATACGAACGCTCGCCTGGATTAGTGCCATACATCTTGTGTACCCATTCAGGTTCATCGTTGATGTCCATTACATCGGGCACGGCAGCCTGCATGCGAAAGGCCAGTTCGTACTGGGAAATGCGGGAGAGAATTTCAGGGTCGCCCGCTTCCTGGTATTCCTGTTCATTGATTTTATTAATGGCATCAATAGAAAGTTTGCGCATTTTGTCATCCACATGCTCGGGATTGGAAATGTATAGCACAGGATCACCTTTGGAACGGCATTGTACACCCTGGTATACCGTGGGCAAAAATCCGGAACCCCAGGCACTTTTTCCTGCACTGATGTTTTCAGCACCAGAAAGCAGCACCACAAAGCCAGGCAAATCCTGATTTTCAGAACCCAGCCCGTACACTGCCCAGGAGCCTATACTGGGACGGCCCAGGCGGGGCGAGCCAGTATGCATAAACAACTGAGCAGGCGCATGGTTGAACTCTTCGGTGTACATGGCTTTCAGTATCGTAACATCATCCACAATGGTAGAAAAGTGGGGCAAAAACTCCGATACCATCGCACCCGATTCGCCACGCTGCTGAAAACTGGCCTGTGGCCCCATCATTTTGGGAATGCCTGTGAGGAAAGGGTAGCGCTTACCTTCCAGCAATGAAGGCGGACAACTTTTTCCATCCAGTTTTTGCAATTCGGGCTTGTAGTCAAAAAGCTCCAGTTGGGAAGGTGCCCCAGCCATGTGCAGAAAAATTACCCGCTTGGCTTTGGGTGCAAAGTGGGTAGCCAAAGGCGAAAGCGGGTTATCAGGAAAGACTTGACCTACGCTTTCCAATGTTTTCTGGCAGCCCATCAAAGAGCCTAAAGCCACGCCTCCCAACCCCGACATGCACTTTTTTAGAAAATGCCGGCGGGTGTTGTATTTGGCTACTTCGTATTGGGCTTGTGTGAATATGTTCATTTTTTTGCTGTTTTCTTAAATCAAATCTATTTGCCCTTTATTCCATAGTCCCGGTTGAGCGCTTCACACAGGGTTCTCTGCGAGTAACCCCGCTGGGACTAAAAGTGTCTGCCACTTCTTGTGAAGCTGCACAAAAAGTGGCAGACAAAATTTATATCCAGTTCATCCTATATCATCCTGGCCATCCTGATTAAAACCCTGACCATCCTGGTTTAATTATTCGTAATAAACTCATCCAGGTTCAGTAACGCGTTGGCTACCAGGCGCATAGCACTCACTTCGGGTGCGGGCAGCTTTGCATCCTCCGGTTCTGATATTTTGCTGGAAGCAAGTAAAGATTTTTGTTGATAATGTTGTAAGGCTTCTTCATACAATCGTTTTAGTGCTACCACTTTTTCAGGTGAAGGGTCACGCAGCATTACCATGCGGTAACCTTCAATAAGTTGCTCTTCTACTGATTCTGTTTTCAAAGCTTTTATTTTCCCGGCCAGGGCATGGGCGGCTTCCACATAAACCGGGTCATTTAATAAAGTAAGGGCCTGCAAAGGCGTATTGGTGCGGATGCGGCGGGATGTGCATACATTCCGCACCGGACTGTCAAACGTTATCATGGAAGGGTACGGGTCAGTACGTCGCCAGAACACGTACAAACCACGGCGGTATTGGGCGTTTCCCTCCGATGTATTCCAGCTTGTCCAGTTGCTATTTTTCATGTCAGGGCGGGGTGGCATGATGCTGGGACCGTACATTTTGCGGTTGAGCAAGCCACTCACGGCCAACGCCTGGTCTCTGATTTGTTCGGAAGAAAGGCGCACCCGGGGGCCACGGGCCAGGAATTTATTATTCGGGTCTTGGGCAATTTTCTCAGGTGAGGTTTGACTGCTTTGCTGGTAAGTGGCCGACATCACCATAAGTTTTAATAGTTTTTTCATACTCCACTGGTATTCATCCCTAAACTGCACTGCAAGCCAATCCAGCAACACTGGATGTGTAGGTGCAAAGCCCTGAGAGCCAAAATCTTCCACTGTTTCTACAATGCCATAGCCAAATAATTGTTCCCAGAATCGGTTTACAGTTACCCGGGCGGTCAGGGGATTTTCCTCGCTTACAATCCACTGTGCCATGCCCAGGCGGTTGTTGGGTGCGTTTTCCGGTAATTCTCCCAGGGTTTTCGGTACGCCGGGGTTTACCACTTCCCCCGGCACCAGCCAGTTGCCCCTTTCAAACACATGCGTGGTACGGCTGCGCTCCGGCGATAAATCCTGCATGATGGGTGTGGCTAAAGGCTTTATTTCATCTAAGGCTGCCAGTTTTTGTTGAAAACCAGGGCTGTAATTATTTTTCTCAGGCTGCTTTTCATGATAATAAAGCCAGTCAAAATGGAAAAGATGCTGTCCGGTGTGTTGGTGCTTTCTGAACAAATAATAAACATCATGTTTTCCATCAGAAGGCACCAAAGAAGTTTTTAAAGTTCGCCACTTGGCAGGCTCGGGTTTTACCATCATGGGGTTGTCCCAAGTGCCGGTGGTGGGCACAATTACTTCTCCCAGTTTTTTGCCCGCTAAAGAATCTCTGTGCACTTCAATAATGCCAGAAAGTGGTGTGGCCACATGAAAGGAAATAGCCTCTACATCGGTTAGGTCCACATCTTCAAACATAATCCAGGTGCTGTCCTGAATTTGCCACACTACGTCCTGCCCATCGGGAATAAGCTCAATGATGCGGTGGTTGTTGTTCATCATTTCGGCTTCCACTTTTCGGTAATCCAGTGCATAAAGCAACTCTTGCTTCTTCTGGTGCAAAAGCACTGTTTCTGCAACTTTTTCTTCTTCTGGCAGGTGGTGGTTAATCCAGGTAATCAGTTCGCTTACTTTTTTGGCATCTTCCCCTTCATAAGTAAATAAGTTTGGTCTTTCGTTGTACATATCGGCATCTACTGTATTGTTAAAGTAGGCCATGAATTCATAAAATTCTTCATGCCATAACGGGTCGTACGGATGGCTGTGGCATTGCACGCAACTCATGGTTACACCCACCCTGCCATACTTCAAAAGTGGTTGAAACCCGGTCTATCACAGCCGCTACCCTGAACTCTTCGTTCACTGTGCCGCCCTCATCGTTGGTCATGGTATTGCGGTGGAAAGCAGTGGCAATGTATTGGTCTTTCGTAGGATTGGGCAACAAATCACCCGCCAGTTGCTCAATGGTAAACTGGTCAAAGGGCATGTCTTTGTTAAAGGCATTGATGACCCAGTCGCGGTACTTCCAGATGTTGCGGTTCAGATCTTTTTCGTAGCCTTTGGAATCGGAATACCGGGCCAGGTCCAGCCAGAGGGCCGCCCAGCGTTCTCCAAAATGTGGAGAGGCGAGCAATGTATCTATTACCTTTTCATAAGCATTCGGGCTGTTATCTTCCAAAAAGGCTTGGGTTTCTTCCGGCGAGGGAGGCAGGCCAATCAAATCCAGATATAGACGACGGAGTAAGACTGCTTTTTCTGCCTGAGGGGCAGGCTGCAATGCTTGTGCCTCAAGCTTTTTATATACAAAGTTGTCAATTTCATTGTTGCCCCAATCGCCCTCTTTTTTAGGGATTTCAATATCTTTTTCTGGAGAAATAAAAGCCCAGTGCTCTTCCCAGGCAGCCCCTTCCTCAACCCATTGTTCAAACTTTTCAATGGTTTCTTCGGATAAAGGCTGGGCTTCCAGGGGCATCCTGTACTCGGGGTCATGGTGCCGCAGGCGTTTGATGAGTTCACTGGCAGCCGCATTGCCGGGAATGATGGCAGGCACACCCGACTCCGCCGTATCCAGGGCTTCAGCACGGGTGAGGAAGCTCAGTCCGGATGATTTTTTCACCCCTCCGTGGCAGCCAATACATTCAGCATTGATGATGGGACGAATGTCCCGATTGTAACTGATGGTGGGTGTAAAGGCATTTTGCAGAAGGATGCCCGTCAGGATCAACCCTGCCAGTCCGGCAACAAAAATGAATACGTACTTCTTATGCATACTTCTGATGAAATTAAAAACTCCAAATTCGGCAATTTTTTTTGCTTCATCAATTCACAAAATGAGAAAAATGTTGCACTTTTTGATATAAAACCCATAAGTTTAGTTTTACCAGCAATCATTTAAATAATGGATGATTTTCAAAAATATTTCCCCATTAGCCAGGAAGATGCTTTATGGGGGTTATACACTTTGACCTGTGGGCACTATGTGGCACCGCCCCAAAAGCCTTATCCACGTTTGCAGGCACACCCTGCTGACCATCACCTCACCTGGAAGCATGGCAGGACTTTACAAGGCTATTACATTGTGTACATAACCCGGGGGAAAGGATTTTTTCAGTCGGATAACATGAAGGTGAAAACCATCACAGCGGGCACGGCTTTTCTGCTATACCCGGGCGTGTGGCACCGTTACCGCCCTGACCCGGAAACCGGATGGGAAGAATTTTGGGTAGGCTTCCGTGGCAATTATGCGGAAAACCTGATGCAGCAACACTTTTTTGATGCACAGTCGCCCATCATCCCTACCGGACAAAATGTACCTTTGCTGCAACTGTTCCTGCAAATTTTAGAGTTCGCCAAAGAAGAAAACATTGGTTATCAGCAGGTTACTTCAGGGTTGGTGATGCAATTGCTCGGACAAATGTATGCAATCCAGAAAAGCAGCGGGCTCGACAGTGAAACAGACAAAATCATTAAAAAAGCCAAATTTGCCATGCTTTCCCGCCTGGAGGCACCTGTTGACGGCAAACAACTCA
The DNA here is from genome assembly GCA_965230065.1 of Cyclobacteriaceae bacterium. Lineage (GTDB taxonomy): Bacteria > Bacteroidota > Bacteroidia > Cytophagales > Cyclobacteriaceae. The sequence goes on from OZ245942.1 coordinate 7,684,889, forward strand.
GTGGGCAACTGAATGTGGGTTACTCCTGGTTCAGGAAAACTTTCAAACAATACACCGGTTTGCCCCCGGCACAGTACCACATGCAGCTTCGCCTGCAAAAAGCCCAGGAATTACTCACCACTTCTTCGCTTACAGTCAAAGAAATCGCTTATCAGTTAGGGTTCAATTCCCGCTTTTATTTTACCCGGCTTTTTACGAAAAAGACAGGTGTTACTCCTACCGCCTTTAGGGCAAAGGCGAGGGGGAAGAGAAAATGAAGTAGGTAGAACTAAACTTGATAGTTTAAAGAGTTATAGTGATTTTAGATAAAAAAACAATGATGGAAGCAATTAAGAAGAAGTATATAGTTGATGAAGATCAAAAAAAAGTAGCGGTACAAATTGATATTGCTGACTTTGAAAAAATAGAGCAGATTCTAGAAGATTATGCGCTAGGCCAATTAATAGAAGAAAATGATCCTGCTGAAAATTTAGATTTGCAAGAAGCTAAAAATTTTTATGATCGATTGAATAGAGCTTAAAAAAAGGAAGCACTTGGAATTGTAGGACTGAATCTACTTCAAATAATGTTAAATTAACAAATATGTGGCACCTATAAAAGTTAGCCTCATTCCTCGCCAGAGAATTGGAATTAGTTGAATGCCTTTCAAAAACCAATTTTTATCAATGAAAAACATCCCCCCCTCAGAACTCATCCTAAACCCCGATGGCAGCGTGTACCACCTGGGGCTGAAACCCGAGCACCTAACTGATACCATAATCACCGTGGGTGACCCGGAAAGGGTGGCGCAGGTAAGCCAGCATTTTGACCGCATTGATACCAAAATCCGGAAACGGGAATTTGTGTCGCACAAAGGCGTATATAAAGGAAAAGAACTGCTGGTCATCAGCAGTGGCATGGGTACCGACAATGTAGAAATTTTGCTCACCGAGCTGGATGCCCTGGCGAATATTGACTTAACTACCCGTTTGATAAAAAACACGCACAAAACCCTGAAAATCATCAGGGTAGGCACTTCCGGGTCATTGCAGGAAGATGTGCCGATTGATAGCTGTCTGGTTTCGGATTATGCCATTGGGCTGGATACGCTCATGCAGTTTTATCATTTAGAACAAACCAAAGAAGAAACCGGAATTGCCCAGGCACTTGCCCGTGATTTGCAACTTTCGTTTAAGCCCTATTGTGTACTGGGTTCAAAAGTGCTCAAAGACAAAATAGGCCAGGATATGCTGACAGGAATTACCGTCACATGCCCCGGCTTTTATGCACCCCAGGGCCGGGTACTAAGGGCTGCAATCCAATTTCCTGATTTGGCCGAAATGTTGCAAAATTTTCAGTACAACGATTTCAGGGTTACAAATTTTGAAATGGAAACAGCAGGTTATTACGCTTTAGGCCGGTTGCTCGGGCATGAGGTGCTGAGCGTAAATGCCATCGTTGCCCATCGTTTACACCATACTTTCTCTGAAAATCCTGCTGAAATTATAGAAAACCTTATCTTACGCGTGCTCGATAACTTTTAAAGTAACCTTTACGTTGTAACAACGTTGTGTATACAATTATTAACTATAAATTTTGATTAAATATCATGGCTAAACCTTTAGAAATAACCGACGCGAATTTTGATGAAGTTGTACAATCAGACAAACCCGTATTGATTGACTTTTGGGCAGAGTGGTGCGGACCATGCCGTATGATTGGCCCTATTGTTGAAGAACTGGCAGGGGAATATGATGGCAAAGCAGTAATTGGTAAAATGGACGTTGACGCCAACACCCAGGTGCCTGCTAAGTTTGGCATCAGGAGCATTCCTACGTTGCTTGTGTTCAGGAACGGAGAAGTTGTAGATAAGCAGATTGGCGCAGTAGGTAAGAACATCCTGGCCGAAAAGCTGGATGCCCAAATACCTGCCTGATACAACGGATAGCCCCAATCGTAATGAAGCATTTATATATTTGCCTGCTTTATTACATTTAATTTAAAATTTTGGGCGCATTGTTTGATTTACATTGATCCCTGTATTATCATTGTAGTAGAATTAGAAATAGCACTAAATTAATGATTAGAAATCTTTCTTTATTCAACCACCGATTTGTAACTGCACAGCGTCGTGCGTGCTGGTTCTGGTGTTGTTGTATGCCCTGTGGCGGGAAAGGTTTCGTGTATCATTCATAATTTGGTGTATATAAAAGAGTAACATACATACCAAGTATATAAAAGGATCAAGAAGCCTTTCCCGGAAACAGGAAAGGCTTTTTTTATTGTATTTCCATAACAACAAACAGCTATGCAAAGCTTTAGAACAGAATTAGAAAACCCCGTTGTTGAAAAAGACATTATAGATTTAGAAAAGAAGATCAGGCTCTTCCGGGATGGGAAAATTGATGATGACCGCTTCCGCAGCCTTCGCCTGGCAAGGGGCGTGTACGGCCAACGCCAGCAAGGCGTACAAATGGTGCGTATCAAAATCCCTTTTGGAAGGCTCACTACCCGCCAGCTCCGGCGTATTGCTGATATTTCTGACGAGTATGCAACTTCAAACCTGCATGCCACCACCCGCCAGGATATTCAAATACATTACGTGAGCCTGGACAGAACGCCCGAGCTTTGGTCTAAACTGGAGCAAGACCAAATTACCATCCGCGAAGCCTGCGGTAATACCGTACGGAATGTAACGGCATCAGACAAAGCAGGTGTAGACCCTAACGAGCCGTTTGACGTTTCGCCTTATGCATATGAAACATTCAGCTACTTCCTGCGCAACCCAATTTGCCAGGAAATGGGCCGTAAATTCAAAATCGCTTTCTCTTCCAGCGAAGAAGATTCTGCCTTTACTTTTATCCACGACGTGGGTGCCATTCCTAAAGTGAAAATAGAAAACGGGGAGGAAAAACGCGGTTTTAAAATTGTAGTAGGTGGCGGCCTGGGTGCGCAGCCCAGCCTGGCCGAGGTAGCTTTTGACTTTCTGGAAGAAGATAAACTCATTCCTTTTATTGAAGCCGTACTCAGGGTTTTCGATCGCTATGGAGAAAGAAATAAGCGGGGCAAAGCCCGGATGAAGTTTTTGCTCAACCAGATTGGTGTAGACGGACTGCTCAAATTAGTCAAAGAAGTATGGCCTTCGCTAAAGTCAAAATCTTATAAAGTTGACAGAAATGTAGTACCTGAAGTAAAACTGCCTGCTGAAAAAGAATATGCTGCGGTAATTGTCACCAATCAGGAAAAATACGAACAATGGCTGAAAACCAATGTATTTGAGCAAAAGCAAAAAGGATATTTTGGGGTTTACCTGAAAGTATTGCTGGGCGACATCAGCTCTGACACTGCACGCAAACTGGCCGATATTGTAGACGAGTATGCAGCAGACGATGTTCGCGTAACTGTAAACCAGGGCTATCTGCTCAAATTCCTGAGAAAAGAAGCGTTACCCCACCTGTTCAATGAACTGGATGCCCTTGGCCTGGCCGAGCCTGGTTTTGACAGCGTGGCCGACATTACCGCTTGCCCTGGTACGGATACTTGTAACTTGGGTATTTCCAATAGTACAGCCGTATCCGCTGCCCTTGAAGAGGTCATTACAAAAGAATATCCGGATCTTATTCACAACAACGACATTAAAATAAAAATCAGTGGCTGCCCCAACTCTTGCGGACAGCACGGGCTTGCCAGTATTGGTTTTCATGGTAGCTCCATGCGCGATAAAAACAAAAGGGTAGTGCCTGCCCTGCAAGTGTTGATTGGCGGTGGCGTGGATGGAAACGGAGCGGGTCGGGTTGCCGACAGGGTCATTAAAGTACCTAGCAAGCGTGCCCCCGAAGTGCTGCGCACCTTGTTTGAAGATTATGACGACAACCGGAACGATGGTGAATACTATGCCGATTATTACGCCCGTCAGGGTAAAATGTATTTCTATCACCTGCTGAAACCTGTGGCTGATGCTACTTCGCTGAGCGAAAGTGATTACCAGGACTGGGGCCATGCACAGGAAGAATTTAAAGTAGAAGCCGGAGTGGGCGAATGTGCTGGGGTAATTATAGACCTGGTAGCCACGCTGGTATACGAAGCCGAAGAAAAGCTGGGCTGGGGATTTGAAGCACAGGAAAAAGGTGTTTTTGCCGATGCCATTTATCATGCCCACAATGCCATGGTGAGTGGTGCTAAAGCCATGTTGCTAACCAAAGATACTAATCCGAATACCCAATTTGGTATTTTACAGGAGTTTGACAAAAACTTTGTAGAAACCGGGGACATTAACTTGGGCGGCAGCTTCCAGGAGCATGTGCTGCAAATTAACCAGCACGAACCAGATGCCAGCTTTGCCAGGGAATACATTAAATCTGCCGCTGACTTTCTGGAACTGATTAAAAAATTAAGAGGAGAAGAACTGGAAACATCCGCAGCTTAAACAACGATCAAGTTCGCTCAAGCACTCCCGTAAAACTCAGCTATGAGCCACTAGCTACAATCGGACTGCCGAAGCAGCCTTTAGCAATTTGTTTTCGCAGGCTTGCTTGTAGCTAGTGGCTAAAGGCTAGTAGCTGGTAGTGCTTAGAATTTAAAGATATTACTTTGACACATTCAGCCAAAAGTCTCATAGCAGCGATCCGGAAGCATTCAGCCCCCCGGCTCACCCTTGTTGGGGCAGGGCCGGGCGACCCGGATCTTATTACGCTCAAGGGAGTGAGGGCTCTGCAAACTGCTGAGGTGGTATTATATGATGCCCTGGCCAATGACGCTTTGCTTGCCCATGTACCTGCTGATGTTCCCAGAATATTTGTTGGAAAACGTGCTGGAAAGCACAAAATGTCGCAGGAAAAAATCAATGCGTTGATTGTAGCATGTGCGCATCAATATGGTCACGTAGTACGGTTAAAAGGAGGCGATCCATTCATTTTTGGCAGGGGACATGAAGAACAGGAATATGCAGAAGCTGCCGGCATCTCAACAACTATGGTTCCGGGCATTAGCAGTACGCATGCTGTGCCTTCGCTCCAGAATATTCCGCTCACCAAAAGAGGGATAAGTGAAAGTTTTTGGGTAATTACTGGTACTACCAAAGCGGGTGCTTTGTCAGAAGATATACGGCTGGCAGCGCAGTCAACGGCTACGGTTGTTATTTTGATGGGTATGCGGAAATTGCGGGAAATTCAGGCTGTATTTGCAGAAAGTGGCCATATTTCAACGCCTGTTGCCATTATTCAAAATGGCTCCCTGCCCAATGAGCGCATTGGGTTGGCTACGGTTAGCACCATGGTAAATATGACAGAAGAACACCAATTAGCTTCACCTGCTATTATTGTAATTGGTGAAGTAGTAAGGGAACATCCTGATTATATTAAAAACCAGTTGGGTGAAATGCTGAAGCCGCATGATAATATTCAGCAGGTTGAAACGTCGTTTGTATCAGTTTGAAGGAGTGTAAAGTAGTAAAGCATGAATGATAATAAATCTCAAGTGCCAACCGATGTTGAAAAAGGAAACCGACTGTTCCCTATTTTCCTGAAACTGGAAAACCTGGATACGCTGGTGGTAGGCGGTGGCAATGTGGGGCTTGAAAAACTGGAAGCACTGCTCAAAAATGCACCGGATGCTCCCATCACCCTGGTGGCTGATTTGATAAAGGATGAGATTTATGCGCTTGCACAAAAGCACCCGAAGGTGAAGTTGCTCAAACGAAAATTCATGCCCCAGGATCTGGAAAACAAGGATGTCGTTATTCTGGCTACTGACAGTCGGCCACTGCATGAATCAATCAAGGAACTTACCAGGGGCAAGAGGTTGCTTACCAACGTGGCAGATACACCCGACCTTTGCGACTTTTATCTGGGTTCTGTGGTAAAAAAAGGGGATTTGAAAATAGCTATTTCTACCAATGGCAAATCACCTACCGTAGCCAAGCGCATGCGGCAGTATTTTGAAGAATTACTGCCCGATTCCATGCAGGATATTCTGGATAATATGAAAAAAATCCGCGACAGCATCCAGGGTGATTTTAACCGGAAAGTGGAGATGCTGAATGAGGTAACGGCCATGATGACCGACGAGAAAAACAAAACTAAACAAGAAGAAGAAAAACCTGCCAGTTAATTTTATGAGTAATACAACAACGGCTACAGAAAATTATACAGAATGCTGGCAACAACCCGCCCGCACCTATTTCTCAAAAAATCTAAAAAGGCTCAACCAACAGTACAAGGCCATGACACCTGCTGAGCGCATTGCTGCCTTTTACAAGTGCGTACAAAACAAGCAGGGGGAAAACCATGTGTTGCTGACTTCTTCTTTCGGTACAACGGCCGTGTATCTGTTGCATTTATACTATGATTTGGGCATTCGTCAGAAAGTGCATTTTCTGAACACCACATATCATTTTGAAGAAACGCTGGCTTACAAAACACTGCTCACCCGGCTTTTTGACCTGGAAGTAACTGAACTAAAGCCGGAAGAGTGGAAAAATAAATTTACCCGCAAAAATGAGGTTTGGAAAACAGACCCTGATCTTTGCTGCTCGGTTAACAAAGTAGAGCCATTACAAAGTATCCGTGAAGAAGCCGACTTTTGGGTTTCGGGCCTGATGAGCTGGCAGAATGAAAACCGTCAGCAAAAGGATATTTTTGAGGAAAAAGACGGGGTTATCAAGTTTTACCCCATCCTGGATGTAACCGAAGCCGAGGCGTTGCAATATATTGAAAAAAATAAATTGCCCGTACATCCACTGAAACCTTTAGGATATGAATCTATCGGTTGTAAGCACTGTACTTTCAAAGGAAAAGGCCGCACGGGACGCTGGCTGGATTCAGTGAAGACGGAATGCGGATTGCACCGATGAACTTGGAGTGGTGGAACATTGGAATGATGGTAAAAACCCATTATTCCAATATTCCATCTTTCCACTCTTCCTCAAATATTCTTCCCCTGGTCAAAATCCACCACTTCGCTGAGGGTGCCCCAACGGTTGTAAAACTTCCACTTTCCGGTTTGTTCGCCGTCTTCGTACTGCCCTTCTGATTCGACTTTTCCGTTGGAGTAGTAAAATGTCCACATGCCATCGCGTTCCCCTTCCTGCATTTCCCCTTTTGCCGAAATGCCCCCCTCTTCGTAATACTCTGTCCAGGTGCCGTGTGGCACGCCTTCCTGGTAATTCACTTTATTGGCCAGTTTGCCGGAAACATAATAGGCCAGTTTTACCCCATTTCCGTCTTCCAGTGTGCCTTTGGGCAGGGTATCCCCTTCAATGGAATGATAAGTGCCAATATTCATGAGTTTTCCATTTTCCCATTCCTCTTCCTGAATGAGCTGGCCGTTGAAATAAAACAATCCCCAGGTACCATTTTCCTCACCGTTCACAAAGCCGCCGATAGATTTCAGTTCGCCGGTATCGTAGTACTTAAACCACTGTCCGGTTTCTTTATCATCGGCAAAAGGCCCTTCGGCTACTAAAATGCCATCTTTGTTGAAATACTTCCAAAGCCCGTCCTTTTCCCCATTTTCATATTTCCCGGCCGAGTAAATTTTGCCATTTTCGTAATAAGTGAGCCACACACCTGTACGCACATCGTTTTCATAAGCCCCTTCCACGCTTTTTCTGCCATTGTAATGGTACTCCTGGTACGTGCTGTCACGCAATCCTTGTTTGTTATAATGCGTTAAAGAGTGCATTACCCCATTTTCGTAATACGACTTCCATTCCCCCACGGGAATATCTTGCTGATAATGCCCCACACCAAATACTTCCCCATACTCATCATAGAAAATCCATTCTCCGTGTTTTTCACCCTCTTTATAATCGCCAATACATACAGCTTGTCCGTAACTGTTGTACAGCACCCATCGACCGGTCCTTTCCCCATCTTCCATTTTGCCCCTGCCCCGCAGGCTGTCAAAAGGGATGTCTATCTGTGCCCAGGTGAGTACCGGAAGTAATAGTAAACAAATTGCAAATAGTAGTCTCATACGTTCATATAACGTTAGATAGATAGTATCTCATTGCACAACTATACGTAAAATCTATCATTTCCGTATATTGCCATCCAGGCATTTCATCAGTTGGCAGAAAGTATTGCTTGCCAAAAGTGGCAATTCAGCCCATGCTTCCAAAGGGATTTTTTGACTTATTTTGGTGAACGCGTGCTTTTCCAGTATTGTCTTAAAATCGGGTTTACTGCAAGCTTGCAAGGGAAAGTAATTATCTGTACCGAAATGATATTCCCAGGGCGTATCGTGCACACAAATGTAATAACCCGCCGATTGCAAATCAGGGAAGTTTTTCAATAACAATGGTTTATATCTTTCAAAGTATTCCCCCTGCAAGTGCAGGGTAACACTAAAACAGTTCCCCCACCAAAACATCGTTCTGAAGGCAAAGGTTTGGTCTTTTGAAAAATTACGGGGATAATCCAGTACAACGTAGGGTAATCCGCGGTAGTTTTCCCCCTTAGAAATTTTCCCGGCCCTGTGGAGGGTCCCTTCGGGAAAAAAACTTTGAAACCCGGGAATTTCCTGGCTAATGAGCTTTTCAGTTTCACGCATCAGATGCCTCATCTTTTGCATAACTTCCCGCTTGGTAAGCAGAAAATCCGTGTCTTGTATATAATTTAATTCTTTGGCTGAAAAGTTGAGCGGCTGCGCCATAAACTGCTTTATTCAATTATACTAAGTGATCAGGTTCTTTATCTGCCCGCTGAATGATCCTGATGACTAATTCGTGCTTGTCCCCGTCAGTATCTTCCAAATGAAAGTGTACAGCCGGGTTGTCGGATTGGTCATTGTTGCTTATCTCAACGATTTTATTATTAGTGAGGTAAGGCTCAAGCTCTTTTTTGAGTTGGGTAAGGGCATGGGCAAAGTTTATTTCAAGGTTACTGGGGTTGTATTGTTGGGTCTTCATATTTTGATAAAATAAAGTTTTAAATAGGTTGTATCAATGTTTTCTGATTGTTTTTTACTGAATTCACCTGGGCAGATACGGCATAAGCTTTTAAGGCTTCATCCGGGTAGGGCCTCAGTATATCTGCCATTCCTTCATAGTCTTCACTGTCGCTGAGCCAAAAGTCTGCGGTTTCAGTGTCCAAAATTGCAGGCATTCGGTCGTGAATATCCGCAATGGAAGGACTGGCTGCTACTGTGATAATCACAAAAGAAGGCATTTCTTCCTCCGATTCATTTTGATAGGTATCCCACAGTCCGGCAAATGTAAAAGGTTGGTCATCCCTGAGCAAAATACGATGTGGCACTTTTTTATCAGCGGTATTCTGTCTGGTAAATTTTTTCCATTCGTAATACCCATCGGCCACCACTAGGCAGCGTCTTCTTTTAAATAAATTTGTAAAGGTGGCTTTTTCAGCCACAGTTTCGGCCCGGGCGTTGATCAGGCGTTGGCTACTTCCCTGTGCCTGTGCCCACTGGGGCCATATTCCCCATTCATAAAGGGAAATTTTCCGCTTTTGCAGGTTACTGATAACCGGAAGCTGCTGGGTAGGTGCCGCGTTGTATTGGGGCTGGTACTCGGGTGGTACTTCCACATCAAACAATTCTGCCAACTTTTGGGCAGTAGCTGTAATGGTATATCTGCCACACATATTTGTAATTGTTGCTTTGAGCTAATATAAACAGTTTTGTTAAACTTTGCTAAAAAGATATTTTGATGTATTTTTGCAGCCCTATCTACTTTGCGGGTTCTATAAAGCCCCGGGCAGGTAGGTTTTTTTAATTAAACATCATAGATATTAATCATGCTTAAAAATTACGAGACAGTATTCATTATGAATCCCGTTTTGTCTGATGAACAGATGAAGGATGCTGCCGCCAAATTTGTGAAGATCCTTACCGATAATGGTGCAGAGATCATCAACGAAGAAAATTGGGGGTTGAAAAAACTAGCCTATCCTATTCAGCACAAAACCACCGGATTTTATGTATTGGTAGAGTTTAAGGCAGAACCCAACGTTATTGCTTTGCTCGATACCGAATACCGCCGGGATGAGCGCGTAATGCGTTACCTTACCACGGTATTGGACAAATATGCCGTAGAATATAACGAGAGAAGAAGAAGAGGGGATTTTAAGAAAAAGAAAAAAGAAGCTAAGGAGGAGCCAGCATCATGACTTTAATGAACGAACCTATTCACAGTAATAAGCAGGAAACCAGGAAAAAATACTGCCGTTTTAAGCGAAATGGAATCAAATACATTGATTACAAAGATCCTGATTTTTTACTAAAATTGGTCAACGACCAGGGTAAAATCCTGCCCCGCCGCATTACTGGCACCAGCTTAAAATACCAGAAAAAAGTAGCCCAGGCTGTAAAAAAAGCCAGACATTTGGCTTTGTTGCCTTACGTTACCGATTCGTTGAAATAGTTATCTGGTTTTTTGTTTTAAGTTTTTAGTTTGTTGTTATTGGTTGTGAAGATAATGACTACTAACAAGTAGACTGATATAATTAAGATCATGGAAATAATATTAAAAGAAGATATAAAAGGGCTGGGCTACAAAAATGATATTGTAGACGTAAAGCCCGGTTACGGTAGAAACTTCCTGATTCCTCAGGGAATGGCCATTGTCGCCAACAAATCTACCAAGAAAATGATTGCTGAAAACATCAGGCAGGCTGCCCATAAAGCCGAGAAGCTTAAAAAGGATGCAGAAGCTATAGCTGAAAAAATTGGTGATATCGTACTTGAAATTAAAGCCAAAGCAGGAGAAAGTGGCAAAATATTCGGGGCTGTTACTCCCCTGCAAATAGCTGATGCTTTGAAAGATAAAGGTTTTGACATAGACCGTAAAAGAATTGATGTAGGCAGTGATATTAAAAACCTGGGAGATTATACCATTGAGCTTGACCTGCACAAAGAGGTAAAACACCCGGTTGCCATCAAAGTAGTGGCTGAATAAATAATGGCTGATAAAATGTAAAAACTTACCATTTATTACATTTAATCAAGATAATTAACGCACTGTACTTTAAGTTCAGTGCGTTTTTTATTATCTTAGAAGCCCTTCATTTTTTGATAGTCATGTTCAGAACAGAGCTAATACTTCCTCCATCCCACCATAAAATAGGTATCAACGATCATATTTTTTCCATAGGCTCTTGCTTTGCACAGGTAATCGGCAATAAACTGCGTACCAACAAGTTTAATACGTACGTCAATCCATTTGGTGTAATTTACAACCCGGCTTCTATTTTCAGGTTACTGCATAATGCTATTAATTGTACTGAACCTTCTGATAATACTTATGTGGTAAATCAGGGCGTTTGCTATAATTATATGTTTCATTCAGATTTTTCCTCCGATAACCTTGATGACCTGAAAGCACAGGTGATGCAGTCAATCCTGAGTGCCGGAGAATATCTAAAAAAGGTAAAATGGCTATTTATTACCCTGGGCACTTCCTTTTGCTACGAAAAAAAAGACGACGGGCAACTGGTGACCAACTGCCATAAATTGCCGGCCGATACTTTTAACAAACGCATGCTCACCGTAGATGAAATAGACAGGCGGTTTGACCAATTGTATTATGCCCTTCAGGCATCCAACCCTGATTTGCGGTATATATTTACGGTAAGCCCGGTGCGGCATACTAAAAATACCCTGGAGCGAGACTCAGTGAGCAAGGCTACATTACGATTGGCTTGCGAGCATATCAAAAATAAGTATCCGGAGCAGGTTGAATATTTTCCCAGTTACGAAATCATGATGGACGATTTACGTGACTATCGCTTCTATGATGCCGATATGATCCATCCCAATGAAACAGCACAGGAATACATCTGGCAAAAGTTTTCAGAAACTTATTTTGCCGAAAAAACGCAACAGTTTTTGAAAAAGTGGGATAAACTTCAAAAAGCCCTGCACCATAAACCCTTCCACCCTGATTCTGCTGCCCATCAAAAGTTTATCCAAAAAATCATTGCCCAACTGAAAGGACTCAACGGCACTGTGAATGTTGAAAAGGAAATTAAATTCCTGCGCAAACAGCTTAATGCTACTTCCTAAACTTATTAAAGTTTCCCTCTGCTTTCTGTACCATAATTACCTGTATCCCGTACTTACATAATATACAAGAACGATTGTTCTTACAGTAGGCAGCAGCAGTAGCAGAAGGCAGTCTGTACTTCCTACTGTATTGCCAACTGCCGCTATAAAAAAAACATGCCTACACAAAACCAACCACAACAAAAAGCCAATCGGCTCATTCACGAAAGCAGTCCATACTTACTGCAACATGCATACAATCCTGTAGACTGGCATCCCTGGAACGATGCAGCACTGGAAAAAGCGAAAATGGAAGACAAGCCCATTATCCTGAGCATTGGATATTCGGCCTGCCACTGGTGCCATGTGATGGAACGGGAATCTTTTGAAATAGAGGAAGTGGCTGCTGTGATGAACGAACATTTTATCTGTATCAAGGTAGACCGGGAGGAACGCCCCGATGTAGACCAGATTTATATGGAAGCTGTACAGGCGATGGGCATACAGGGCGGTTGGCCACTGAATGTTTTTCTTACCCCCGACCAAAGGCCTTTTTTCGGAGGCACCTATTTTCCCCGACCCCGCTGGATGCAGGTGTTGCAAAATGTAGCGGCTACTTATCAGGAAAAACGAAAAGAGCTGGAAGATTCTGCCGAAGGGTTTGCCCAATATCTGAGGGAAAGTGAAATTAAAAAATATGGCCTGGCCGAAACGCCTCTCGAGCAATATGGTAACCTTGTCCAACTCTTAGAAGCAGTTTACCAAAAGTTTTCCAGTGGATTTGATTCTGAAAAAGGCGGTATGCAACGGGCTCCCAAATTTCCTATGCCGGCCAATTGGCTTTTTTTATTACGGTATTATGGCATTACCAAAAATAACAAGGCCCTCGATCATCTCAAGCTTACCCTCAACGAAATGGCCTATGGTGGTATTTACGATCAAATTGGCGGTGGCTTTGCTCGCTACTCGGTAGATGCCCGCTGGTTTGCCCCACACTTTGAAAAAATGCTGTATGACAACGGGCAACTACTCAGCTTGTATGCCGAGGCTTATGCATTAACCGGGGAAGAACTTTATAAAAGCACCATAGCAGCAACCATTCAGTTTGCCCAAAGGGAACTGATGAGCCCCGAAGGCGGCTTTTATGCTGCCCTGGATGCCGACAGCGAAGGGGAAGAAGGAAAGTTTTATGTATGGACGCAAGCTGAAATTGAACAAATTGTTGGGGAAGACGCGCCTTTGATTTGTGATTACTACAATATAACCACAACAGGCAATTGGGAAGGTGGTAAAAACATTCTGTACAAAAACATGCCTGACGCGACCTTTGCCCAAAAGCATGAAATTACAAAAGATGAATTACAGCAACGGCTGCAAAACGCACGGCAAAAACTACTAAAAGCCCGCAGCCAACGGGTACGGCCCGGTCTGGACGATAAAATCATTACCGGATGGAACGGACTTATGCTGAAAGGTTTGGTAGATGCGTACGCAGCCACAGGCCAGTCAGAATATCTGACATTAGCACTGAAAAATGCGCAATTTATAGACCAACACCTGCGCAAGCAGGGCAAAGATGCATACACACTTTGGCACACTTACAAAGAAAGAAAAGCCGACTTGCCTGCCTATCTGGATGACTATGCTTTTGTGGCCGATGCCTTCGTGTCATTATACCAGGTTACTTTTGACGAGCAATGGCTGCACAAGGCTGGGCAAATCATACAACATACCCTGCACCATTTTCACGATGAGGAAGAAGGGTTTTTCTATTATACCGACGATCAATCTTCCCTCATTGCACGGAAAAAAGAGATTTTTGATAATGTAATCCCTTCTTCCAACGCAGCCATGATAAAAAACCTGCATACCCTTGGCCTTTTGCTGGACAATGCCCGGTATACAGAGCTGGCTGAAAATATGCTTGCACAAATGCTAAAGCTGGTAAAGACCGAACCCGCTTTTTTAAGCCACTGGGCCAACGCGCTTACCTATTTCGTACAACCTACCGCCGAAGTTGCCATTGTAGGGCCTGAGTTTGAAGCCTATGGAAAACAACTTTCTTCCCATTACCATCCCCACAAAGTAGTTTGTGGCACCCAAAGCAAAAGTGATTTACCCCTGCTCCAAAACAGGGAGGCTGTTCACGGCAAAACTACGCTATATGTGTGTTATGATAAGGCTTGTATGCTACCTGTGCATACAGTGGAAGAAGCGATTGGGCAGTTGGAAAGACGTTAGGATATAGTACTGGAAAGTACCGGATGCCCATTAATAAAAAACCCATTAGCTTTAGCTGTTAAAATAAAAAAATATGCGAAGAAGGCGTTTTTTACAAAAATTAGGGGTTAGTGTACCCGCAGTGGCTGTTAGCAGCCAAAATTTTGGGAAAAACAGATATTCCCATTATGCCTATAATTACCCTGAAATAAACAACATTGAAGATGCCAAAACCCGGGAAGGACAAATCATCCTGCGGATTGCTGTGGAAAGCCAAAGTCTTACAGAAATTGTAGATTTTTCCGGAAAAATACAGGTGAAAGGTGGTCATATTAATCGTACCAAGCATTACTTTTTTGAACCGGAAGAAGATAACCTGGATGCCGATACTTTTGACACCCACACCAGCCTGGATAATGTAGATGTAATGGTGGTTTGGCTGGACGAGCCTACAGCAAACACAACCGTTACTTTCAAAACTAAAGCAGGAAAAATCACCTTTCAGCTTCATGAAATCGTAGCGCAGAAAGAATTGGTGTTTGAGGAAGGACAATCTAAGATCACCGTCAACTTTCTGTTAGACAAAGAAATCGGCGAAATAGACCCCGGAGAGGTAAATATATCTGCTACTGGTGATGATTTTTCTTTCGCCATCATGGCCGATCCGCAAGGTGGCGACCCACAGGGACCTGCCAATAAAACCAATACCCGCGTCAAAATTCACAATGCTTTTATAGAAGAAAGTGTGGGCCTGGTGAACGAACTGCCCAACAACCCCCTGTTTACCATCATGGTAGGCGATATTGTAGACCATCAGGGGGAATGGGTAAATTATGAAGCCATGCTGGGCTTTTTTGAAGAACTTGAAACACCCATATTGTTTTCGGTAGGCAACCATGAAACGCGGTACCGGGCGGAATTCAGTCCGGGCTATCATATGGAAGAATTTAACAATTACTTCAATGCCCAAAAGCAGGTGAACGGCCTGGATAAGCTGCTGTATTCTTTCAATCTGGGCCAGTGGCATTTTGTGGTGTGGCCCGACCCGCTGCGCCCTAATTTTTGGGAAACCCACCCACATTACTTCGACTGGCTGGAGCAAGATTTGGAAAAGCACAAAGACCGGCCTGTGATGTTTTTTCACCACGTACCCCTTATGCCCGTGGGTATCAATCCGCTCATCAATTATGTGGAGTCTGTTTCGGTAAAAAGTAAAGTGATTGATATTCTGGCAAAGCATGGAAACGTAAAATACGCCATCAGCGGGCATGTGCATATTCCACTGAAAGCCTCTACCAAAATTGCCAAATCGTACAAAGGCATCGACTTCATCAACCTGCCCGCCGCCGGTTACCGCCCCCGGGCATTTGGGGAAGAAGATTTTTACGGAGGGCCTACGCAGGGCATCGGTATTGTGAACATCAAAGGAAAAGAAGCGGAAATTCAATACCAGAACGTAACCCGGGAAGTGTACAATTATGACAAAAACCTTCCCACATTTGACAACCAACAGTGGCCGCTTTGGCTGAACCACAAATGGGAATTGCCCGCCGCTTCTAAGTTGCGCAATGGCAATTTTCAAAATGGATTGGAACATTGGGCACAACGGTATGTGTACCAAGAAGATGAAAACCCATCCAATATTCGTGAAGTTAGAAAAAATGTACGTCCGGGCAGTCCGCAGTCCCTGTATTTGTTTTCCCGCAAAAGAGGGTTCAATACACCCGGACAAGACCGCCTGCCCCAAACCATCAACCGCTTGTGCCAGGCCGTCAATGTCGCAGGCAACAACCTACCCACGCTTTCCCTTTCTTTCAAAATTGATCCCGAACATTTCAGGGCCAATAGTTTCAACGGAGCGTATGTGTGGATTGAAGGGTTTGAAAAGTATTATAAGCGCATTAATCTGGTGTATTCGGCCAGCAAAATGTATTACAACATCGGTGGCAAGTACAGTGACGTACGCACCGTAAAACCCATTCATTTTGATATTACCTCACAGCCGGGCGACTGGCATCAGCTTACCATTAATATTCAGGAGGATTTCAATCTGCATACTGAAGGAAAGCAAACTTCTTCCTTTGCCATTGACCGGATTGTGGTGAACCTGGGTGTGTGGACGGTCAACGATGGCAAAAACCAGGAAATAGGCATCTATTTTGACAAACTTGCCCTGCAACAGGGCGGAAACAGCAGCCTTAACGGCAAACCTATCGCCAGAAAAGAGGAAGAAGATTTTTGGTACGGGGGTATTGACCATGTAGCGGGAGAGCATCAGTATAAAACAGAAGCGTGATGACAATTATTAATGAACAATTAAGGTAGGTTTGTCCGGCACTTACCTCTGAAAAGCACAAGAAGTGGCGGACAAGTAAGTGAAGGAGTAGTTGATGGCAACTGTTGCTGTAAGGCGTCACTTAAATTCCAATATTTAAGATAAGTGGATAAAATACTTAAGAAGTATTCGCAAAAATCTCTTATATTTACTTTATCAGACTTCTATGTGTTTTGTATCGCTCACAATCAAACCACTTCTTTATCATGATCTTCAACTACCAGCAGATAAGTTACAGGAAAAACTGGCCGTTGTGGAGGGAAAATGGAAAAAAGTGATGGAGGGAAGTGCTTTCCGATATAGGTTTTTAAGAGAAAGCATGGAGAATATGTATGCCGTAGAAATAAGGATGGCAAAACTGGTGCAGCTCTTTGCTGTGCTGGCGATTTTCATTGCCTGCCTGGGTTTGTACGGCCTGGCCTCTTACACCGCCGAGCAAAAAACCAAAGAGATTGGCGTACGCAAAGTAATGGGGGCTACCGTGCCGCAAATCTTGATCTTACTCATTTCAGATTTCCTGAAAATGATTCTCATTGCCTGTGTAATTGCCATTCCCCTGGGCTACTTCCTTATGCAGGACTGGCTGCAAAATTTTGTATACAGGGTCAATATTGGTTGGGTAGTCTTTGCTATTGCGGTGGCTTTTATCGTTGGGCTTACCTTGCTCACAGTAGCTTACGAAAGCATCAAAGCTTCCCTGATTAACCCAACAAAAGCATTGCGGTACGAATAGAATAATAGCACGAAGTTACTTATTCCTGGGGGATAAGCTTACGGTTTTTCAGTACATCACACGCCAAAAACATGGCTTCACGGATAGAGGTAGGGTCGGCTTCGTTTTTTCCGGCAATATCGTATGCTGTGCCGTGGTCGGGTGAGGTACGCACCACAGACAACCCGGCCGTATAGTTTACTCCCTTATCAAAAGCCAGGGTTTTGAAGGGAACCAGCCCCTGATCGTGATACATGGCCATGACCCCGTCAAACTGGTATTGTCTTCCTTTTCCAAAGAAACCATCGGCAGGGAAAGGGCCAAATATGAGCTTCCCTTCCTGTTTAAGTTCGTCTATCACAGGCTTGATGATGTCTTGCTCTTCGGAACCCAACAAGCCTTCTTCACCAGCATGGGGATTCAGCCCCAGCACAGCGATGGTAGGCTTTACTTTCGCAAAATCCTGTTTGAGGGTGGCTTCCAGTATTTTCAGTTTTCGGCGCACTCGTTTACGTGTAAGCTGTTGACTTACTTCAGTGAGAGGCACATGCCCGGTTACCACACCTACCCGCAAATCGTCTTTCACCAACAGCATCAGGCTATCTTCAGCCTCAAAAGAAGTGGTGAAAAATTCGGTATGCCCGGGGTAGGTAAAATCTTCGTTTTGTATATTTTGTTTATTGATAGGCGCCGTTACAATGGCATCAATATGGCCTTTTTTCAGGGCAATGGCTGCATTTTTCAGGGCCTGCCAGGCTGCGTTTCCACCTTCGGGGGTTACCTTGCCCGGAATGATTTCAATATGGTTTTCCCAGCAATTCACTACGTTTACTTTCCCGTAAGCAAGGTTATTGTCCTTTACAGTCATGAAATTAAACCCTTCCAAATCCAATTGCTTGCGGTAGAAAGACAGAATTTTGGAAGAACCATAGATGACGGGTGTAAACAGTTTCAAGATACGCTTGTCTTCCAGGGCTTTGATAACTACCTCGGGGCCAACGCCATTGATATCACCTAAAGTAATGCCTATCACTGGCAATTCGCTATTCTTCTTTTTTGGGCTCCTGTCTCCATCCAAAGTGGTTTCTATGATGATATTTTTACGCATAGCTGTTAGTTTCTCTTCTTCAAAAATTCATACAATAAACGCACACCAATGCCGGTGCCGTTTTTGCCCCGGTAGCCGAAAGGCTCCTTTACAAAAGCAGGCCCGGCGATGTCCAGGTGTATCCAGGGGTAATCGGTAAAATGCTGTAAAAACATCCCGGCTGTAATGGCCCCGGCTTCCCTTCCGCCAATATTTTTCAGGTCGGCAATGTCAGATTTCAGGTAGGTGTCGTATTCTTCCCACAAAGGGAATTCTACCAAACGCTCGTACACCTCGTTACCTGCTTGTTTCAGGGGATTTATTTTTTCATCACCTGCATTGCCCATCATGACAATACCTTCCTTTCCGATGGCTACTGCAGCAGCCCCGGTGAGTGTGGCCAGGTCAATCACCAGTTCGGGTTTGTATTTTTTGGCATAATGCAGGGCATCGGCCAGAATCAGCCGGCCTTCAGCATCGGTATTGAGTACCTCTACGGTGGTGCCATCTGAAATGGTAATGACATCGCCGGGTACAAAAGCATTGCCTCCGGGGCGGTTATCGGTGGCAGGAATCAGTCCGATCACATGCAGGGGCAGTTTATTTTTTGCTACCGCAGTCAGTACGCCTACCACCACTGCCGCCCCGGCCATATCACACTTCATGGTATCCATAGATGAGGAAGGTTTCAGACTCAATCCACCTGTATCATAGGTTACGCCTTTACCTACCAATACGTAAGGTTGGGTGTTTTGTGCATTTTCAGGGCGGTATTCCAGCACATTAAAGGTAGGCGGCTCAACACTGCCGGAGTTGACGGCCAGCAGCCCACCCATTTTCAGGCTTTTGATTTTGTCTTTTTCCAGTACTTCTACAGTAAACCCGGCCTTTTCGCCAATTTCACGGACCATTTCGCTCAATACAGGCGCGTTCAGGCTGATAGATGGCTCGTTTACCAGGTCGCGGGCCACACAGGTAGCATCCACCAGGTTTTGCAACTCTGTGAAATGTTGGTTGTTTATTTGGGCATGTACGATCGTCAGTTCCTGAAAATGGTAAGACTTCTCTGTTTCCTTTTTATATTTCAAAAACTGATATTGGGAAAGCAAAAATCCTTCGCACAGGCAGAGCATGGTTTCAGCAGTAACTTTTCCGGTAACCTGTAGTTTTTCCAGCTTTTCAGTAGTAGCCATGTTAGCCAGCATAAACCCCCGCATGCGATAAGCTTCCTTTAGTAAATGTCCCGATTTTTCTATGGGGGGCACAAATACCAAAAAACGATTATATTGGTTTACTACAACAATTTCCCTGTTTTCTTTATTGATCGATCTGAGTACGTATTCGGCTTCTTCATCAGACTGGCAGTAGCGCCGTGCCATTTCGGGCTGGTCTAACAATACGGCCAGGTGCTGATCCCCGTTGATGTTTTGTTCTATATTGAAATTAATATCCATACTTTCGCAAAAAAATTATCTGATTACTCATCCAAAGTTATAAGAATTTTTACGGAAACTATTTAATTCTAAACACTTTACACAATTAGTAAAACATTTTCAAAGAAAAATCAACATTCTTCTCATTTCTGATATTATCTATCTTTTTCATCATTTGAAACGTATGCTTGTGTATGGCTCATAAATTTTCCCGCTCACATTCAGTAAGGCCCAAAAAGTACCTGGGACAACACTTTTTGAAAGACCGCACCATTGCCCAGGACATCGTATCGGCCCTTACCGGTTATCAAAACTACCGGCAAGTACTGGAAATTGGCCCGGGGATGGGAGTGCTTTCGGGCATGTTGCTCGGGAATGAAGCATACCAAACTTTCCTGATGGAAGTAGATGATGAATCGGTAGCCTATTTACAGCAACATTTTCCGGATTTTAAAGAAAATATTTTGCACCAGGACTTTTTGAAAGCTGATTTATCCGGGCAGTTTACCGAACCCTATGCCATCATTGGCAACTTTCCTTATAATATTTCATCCCAGATTTTTTTCAAGATACTGGAAGAGAAAGACAAAGTGGTAGAAGTAGTGTGTATGCTACAACGGGAGGTAGCCCAGCGGATTAGCTCACCACCGGGCAACAAAACCTATGGCATTTTAAGTGTGTTTTTGCAAGCTTATTACAACATAGAATATTTGTTTACGGTAGAGCCTGAAGTTTTCCGGCCTCCACCCAAGGTGAAATCAGCGGTGATCCGTTTGCAACGGAATGAAACCGCACAATTACCCTGTGATGAAAAACTTTTTCGGAAGGTGGTAAAACAAGCTTTTCAAAACCGCCGTAAGACCTTGCGTAATGCCCTCAAACCTATAAATTTGCCACCGTCTGTACAGCAAATGGAGGTGATGGGCCAACGGGCCGAGCAGCTTTCGGTAGAAGCATTTGTGCAATTAACCAATGAAATAGAACAGCATGCAGGAACAGACCGATAACACGGTAACATTGATGAAGTTTGAGCTTTCACAGGAATATCTGGACTGGGTACGCGCGGCCATTGCCCGAGGAGAAGAACCCCTGGTAAGTGAGAGTATGGAAGAAGCGGCACCCGCTGATATTCTCACGGTGCTGTATGAGCTGAATACCGAGGAATCTAAATTTGTATTGCGCCTTCTGGAAGATGAAAAAGCGGCCGATATCATTGTAGAAATAGAAGAAGAACCCCAGGCCAAATTCCTGAAAACCTACGAAGCTCCGGAAATTGCCCGCTTCATCGACTACCTGGATTCTGACGACGGAGCTGATATTCTGAACCGCCTGCCCATCCAAACCCGGGAGGAGGTAATTGCCCTGCTCAAAGACGAAGAAAAATCCCGGAATGTAAAAGAGCTGATCCGGTATGAGGAAGACCGGGCCGGAGGGCTGATGGCCAAGGAAATGATGAAGGCCAAAGCCAGCTGGAGCATTGTGCAGTGTATTGAGGAAATCAGAAGGCAGGCCGAAAAAGTAGAGAAAATTTATTCGGTATATGTGGTGGATGATCAGGAACGGCTCCTGGGAAGGGTTTCCCTCAAAAAGATTATCCTGGCCAGTGATAACACCAAAATCGGGGATATTTATGAAGATGAGGTAGTGTCAGTACCAACCCACATGGAAGAAGAGGAAATCGCGGGCATCATGAAAAAATATGACCTGGAAGCCGTGCCTGTGATAGATGTACGCGGACGGTTGGTGGGCCGCATCACTGTTGACGATATTTTGGATGTAATCACTGAAATGGCTGATGAAGAGCGGCAACTCATGGCCGGTATTTCGCAAGATGTGGAAGAGCGCAGCGGTAGTGTATGGATGCTTTCCCGGGCACGCCTACCCTGGCTCATTATTGGATTGGGCGGGGGCATGCTGGGTGCGTATTTTATCGGCTTTTTTGAAGAAGATATTGCGCTGGTGCCCGCCCTGGCTTTCTTTATTCCACTCATCACGGCCACGGGTGGTAATGTGGGCATACAGTCCTCCTCTATTGTGGTGCAAAGCCTGGCCAACCCTTCCGTTTTTGAAGACAGCCTGGCCAAACGAATGCTCAAGGTATTGCTGGTAGCCCTGGTAAACGGATTAGCCCTGGCCGTGCTGGTGCTGGGCATCAGTGTGGTTTTTGGGCAGGGCGTGAATATGGCCATAGTGGTATCCGTAGCTTTGTTCAGCGTGGTACTGCTGGCATCTTTCATGGGCACCATCACACCTATTTTACTGGATAAGCTGGGTACCAACCCGGCCCTGGCCTCCGGCCCTTTCATTACCACTGCCAATGACCTGCTGGGGCTGGCCGTGTATTTCGCTGTGGCCCATGCTATTCATGGTAGTTTGTGAGGGGATACAGGATAACGACTAGGGTAGCTTGTTTGATTTATTTCTTCAAATTGCAAAAACGGTGCTTGGAGCAATAATAAACTTTCAATCTTATTATTCCGCAGCGGCATCGACCGTACCACTGATAGCTAAAAATGTTAGCAGGCATGTCTCCTTCTTTTGTTTATTCATCAAGCATACATTAGCTTTCCTTTTGGCTGAGGGATTTTCCTGCCTTTCAGTTTGGCCGTCTCAATCCATTCATCTATAATTACTTCTACATTGGATAAGGCTTCTTGGTATGTTTCTCCATCTGCTGCACATCCGGCTAATTCTGGTACTTCAGCTATGTAGGCATCATCTTCTTTGCTCCAATAGATAATGATCTCGTACTTGTGATTATTTTTCATCTTCATCCAGGTTTAGTTGATACTTCACTATGATGTTTCTTACTTGTTTGACCTGATAAGGTTTCGCTTTACCTGACTTAGACTGAATGTTTAAGATATCTTCTATCCCTTCTTTAGTCAAGATGTGATGGCTTCCTTTGATTCTTTCTTGAAATCCTAATCGCAGCAGTAAATTCTTAAACTCTTCAAAATTAATATTCTTATCTGAGGTTCCTCTCAGTATTTTGATTAGTAATTTTTCGTGCTTACTCATTCAAACAAATGTAATCAATCTGCTCAGTATCCCCAAGCACAGGACGTCCATTCCAAGGCGGCCCCTTCCTGTGCTTATAAATGATATCCAGGACAAAGTGATGTTTCTTCCAATCAATTCTGTCACCAGGGTTTCCCAAAAGGGGGCATGGGGTGCCCCGCTGACTTGGGCGGTATTTGCCGTAGCCCATGCTATTCATGGTAGTTTGTGAGGGGATATAAGACTTCCGAAGTTTTTGGTATGTGATTAGCGTAAAAAACAACTCTAAACGTCATTGCGATGAGCGCAGCGAAGTGGCAATCTGCTACATCTCGCCCAGATGTAACAGATTGCCACAGGTTTCCCCCGCACAATCCCACTCAAACCTAAAGGCAATGACGTCCGGCGTGGAGCGCTAATCATGTACAGTTTTTGAAGCTTCGGAAGTCTTAGCATTTTATGATTGAGCGGATATTTGGACGTAAATCAAAATCCCTACAAGTGTCAATAGTGTTCTCATTAATTTATTGCCCGTAAACGATTTAGCTAGTCTTCAGGTCGGCCATCTTTGCAATTTTCCATCCCCTGAAGATAAATCAACTTAGAGCATGAAGCCACCAAATTGCGTATCTAACAAGGCTTGAGACTAGGGTTTGTTAGCTGCTGGTTTCTTTTTATTCACAGCATTCTTTTAATGCCTTATCATCAAAATGTCCTAATTTTTTAGCCATTTCTAAATCATCACATGCAGTAGGATCGCCCGTTTTGCATTTGAAGATTCCTCTTCTCAAAAAAGCATAATCATTATCAGGTCGAACTTCAATTGCCTTATCATAGTCAATGATAGCTTTATCAATTTCTCCTTGTGCAAAATGTATATCACCTCTTGCAGTATAAGCATGAGATTCTTGAAAATAGTGCTTAAACCCAATAGAAATGGCTTTATTAAAATCCAATAAAGCAAAATCATATTGTCTTAATTCTTTATAGGCATCACCACGGATAACTAATTGATCTGAATCTAATGAATCTAACTCTAGTTTTTTTGTAGTGGATTGTATCCTTTCTTCTGCATTGGGAAACTTTTGTGAACTACATGCTGTGAAATATAATAGAGCTATTGAAATAATAAGTAATCTTTTATTCATATTATTTTTTTTACTAGCACACAACGGCTTGTGCGAATAGCTGGCCCGGGCTTGTTGGCATTTTCTGTTCGTGTTTCAAGTTTGGCACTTGGAGCATAAAGCTGTCAAATTGCTTTTCAAATAGGGCTAACTAGTGCATTTTATATGGCCTGTTTTCATTTTATCGTCTTATTCTTGATTAACAATTTCATCACATTCATCTCCCCAACATTCAACACATGGTTGTTCTATTGTAACAAAATCGGATTCAAACTTTTCTGAAACAAAAATCTCTTCGATTGGGTCATATCCTGGCATGTATGTGGTTTCCCATTTGCTTAATCCTTTTTTCTCGTCAATCCAGGTAAATTTAAAATATTGATATTCTTCTAATTCTGTTGAATCCATTAGACTTATCATCCGAACCTTAAGATTGATTGTATTAGAATTAGCTTTTTCTGAGTTAATAATTTTGAAAATACTTGGTTCTTGTTGGCCGTAAAAAAACAGCTCTTTTTTATCTTCCTGGTTAGTAATTCTAATTAACTCAAGTTGCTACCTATGAGAAAAAGTGTTATCGTATTGCAGAATATAGTAGTTTTGAGGTTACCACACATCAAAACATATATTTTTATGCTCAACGACAACACCATTGCAATATACGTGATTTTGGACGATATTCTTCAAGCTATTGGCCATCAAGAAGATCAACAACGCCGTGTAAACGATGCGCTTATACTAACTACTGCTTTAATAGCCGCTTGGTATTTTGGGGGGAACTGGACCACTGCCTTGCATTATATGCGTTCCCATCACTGCTCCAAGATGTTAAGCTCTTCCCGTTTTAATCGGCGATTACATAGCATTGCCGTGTTAGCCGAATATTGTTTCCGTTTGTTAGGGTGGGCTTTTAAGGTCACCAACTTTAGGCAACGTTATCTATTAGATACCTTTCCAGTACGGGTCTGTCACAACATTCGTATCGCTCGTTGCCGGATGCTGCAAGGAGAGGATTATCGGGGTAAAAATACCTCTAAGCGAGAATATTTCTATGGCTATAAAGTGGCTTTAGTACTCAGTGAAGAGGGATTACCCGTAGAACTAGCTTTTATACCCGGCTCTTACAGCGATCATTCAGCTTTAGCCCGCTTAGACTTTGATCTACCCAAAGGTAGTATTGTCTGGCAAGACAGTGGATTTACCGATTACCAATGGGAAGATTTTTATCAACAAGAAGAACATATTGAGTTTGCTACACAGCGCAAGAAGAACTCTCGGCGGGGGGATAGTTTTATAGATGCTATTGCCAAAAAGTACAATCGGAAAAAGATAGAAACCGTGTTTAGTGAAATTACGGCCCGGTTTGCCAAAAACCTGCATGCCGTGACAATAGCAGGTTTTCAGTATAAAGTCTTTTTAACGATCATGGCTTACAGCCTGATCAAATATATTCAGGTATAAGTAGCAACTTAGATTAATTAATTTATTACCTCCATCACAAGAATTATAGATTACCATTCCTGAATCTGTTTTTGTTAATCGAATCCATTCAGATGGTAGATTACCAATATCAAATGATTCCAATCTTTTTATTGAATCAACTTTAACAGATTCTTTCTTTTCAATATCTTTTTGTGGATCAGCGTTTAAACTTGATTCAATTTTTGATTTTTCTGTTTTTTGTGCAATGTCAGCCTTTTTGTCTTCTTTTCTATTGCAGGCAAACAATAAGAGAATCAAAACAAATATATAATTTAAGTCTTTCATCTTTTTTCAATAGGCCATAACATCTATATTAAAAGCAATTGCCTCTATTTACCTCATAATTTTACTTACTGAATTTATCCAAAGTTAAACAGCATTGTGCCATAGGCTGCCCGGGCGGAAGGCCGGTGCCTGTATGTAATTATAATTTACACTTTGGCTGTTATCACAACCCCGAAGGCTTCCAGGGTTTGGGGGTTGTCTTTGAAAGCGATGCGGGCAATGCTGATGAATTCCTGTACCCAGGCTTTCAGTGCCTTCATGGCTTTTCTTTTCTCCTGGGTGCTGTCTTCTACCTTGCTTTTTTTCAGAAGACGGTCTTCTTTCAAGGCCAATATTGCCTGTACCGAGGCTTTGGCCTGGGCTACCACTTCGGCATTCACTCCCAGGGCTTCAAGCCGGGCAAGGTGTGGGGTTACCTTCTCATAAAAATGCAAAGCCTGCCTGGGCCATTCCCAGGTTTTTTTGGAAATACGTTGTATTTTCAGGCTGTGCAGCGCCACCGGGTCGTTCCGCAATGCCGTGCGGGCAACCCCTACATGGTCTTTGAACAGGGCCAGGGCCGTATTCCGGTCGGCTTCGAGCTTTTGTGAAATGGCCCACCGCTCATTATGATGGGTTTCGCATACCGCTTGCAGCGATAAAACATTTTTCAATAAGGTATCCCCTTCTTTCATGCGCTTTTTGGTGAAGCCATACCCCTCCATTCCCTTTTGAATTTTCACATCTTTTTCGGTATTGTTCAGGACCATGGTGGCCCCTTCCAGTATTTGCGCGTCTGATTGTAATCTCATATCCTCTGTCGTTTTAAAATTTCACGCCCTAAAACTAGGCATAAGGAGGGGATACATGCTTTACCTATTTATACATTACATTACGCACGTATTTATTGCAGAAAAACTAAAAAAGATGGAGAATTTTACCCGAAAATATGCCAAACCGGCGTAGAAACCTCTTGAGTGCCAGATGCATTCACCTGCTAACTTACGTCAACCTTACGGATGCATGCAAACCAGTATTACTAACCTTACGTCTACTACCCCCTTTACCCCGGATGCCCTGTGATTGCCCGGGGTTTCGAGGAGTGTGTCACCAGCATTCGCACACTTTCCATGACGCTTTGTCATGAAATCAACATGCAGGCATTAGGTAGCCTGGGGTTACTACTGCCTGTCCGCCGGTTTTCATCTGCAAAACCCGGTTAGCAGGTATAATTTTGCGCTGGGTGGTTAATGAAGCACCCCCTGAATATCAAACAATTTCTGTTGGGGCAAAAAATAAATCCTAAATCCAAATCTCTAAATCGCCCGGCGTCGGATGACCGATGCCACCCGGCCTAAACAAATCCAAAACCTTAAACCCAAATATCAAAACATTGAGTATTTAAACCCCAATGGTTTAAAGATTTGAACCTTAGGGTTTAAGCATTGTTTATGGTTTAGTATTTCGTGCTTTGTGCTTTAGACTTAACCCAACTTTGTTTCAATTTGAAAAAAGCCCTGCGACTCGATAAGGCATGGATTCAGATATTTTGCAAGGCCTGCCCCAAATCCTCCAGCAAATCTTCTGCATCTTCAATACCTACACTGAGGCGGATGAGGGAATCACTTAACCCTACTTTTTCCCGCTCTTCCTTGGGAATACTGGCGTGCGTCATAGAAGCAGGATGCCCCGCCAGGGACTCTACACCACCCAGGGATTCGGCCAGTGAGAAAACGTTGAATTGCTCCAGCACTTTAAAGGCATCTTCCATGCGGTTGCCTTTCAGTACAAAGGAAAGCATTCCGCCAAAACCCCGCATTTGGCTTTTGGCAATGCTGTGCCCGGGATGTTCTTCAAAACCTGGCCAGTATACCTTTTCTACTTTGTCGTGAGCCGCCAGGTATTCGGCTACTTTCCGCCCGTTTTCGCAATGTTGCCGCATGCGCAGGTGCAGGGTTTTGATGCCCCTTAGTACCAAAAAGCAGTCCTGTGGGCCGGGTACAGCACCGCAGGAATTCTGCAAAAAAGCCAGCTTTTCTTCAATGTCCGCGTCGTTGGTAACCGTGGCCCCCATCACCGTATCAGAATGGCCGCCCAGGTATTTGGTAATGGAATGCACCACAATATCAGCGCCCAAATCCAAAGGAGTTTGGAGATAAGGAGAGGCAAAGGTATTGTCTACCACCATCCAGGCATTGGCTTGGCGGGCAATCGCCGCCATTGCTTTAATATCCACAATGTTCATCATGGGGTTGGTGGGCGTTTCCACCCAAATCATCTTGGTGCGCTCGTTCACATATTTCGATACTTCTTCCGGCTTGTCCATGGACACAAAATGGAACTTGATGCCGTACTGGGCAAACACCTTGGTGAAGATGCGGTAAGTGCCCCCATACAAATCGTTGGTACTGATGACCTCATCACCAGGCTTTAAAAGTTTGGCGATGGCATCAGTAGCGGCCATACCTGAAGCGAAACATCGGGCATATTTCCCATTTTCCAGGGCTGCCAGGTTTTTCTCCAGGGCGGTGCGGGTAGGGTTTTGCGTACGGGCATATTCATACCCTTTGTGCTCCCCTGGTGAGGTTTGCACATACGTTGAAGTTTGGTATATGGGCGTCATGATGGCCCCGGTAGAAGGATCAGGCTCAATCCCTGCGTGTATGGCTTTGGTTCCGAATTTCATGTTTAAGGTGTAGTTTTTTATGCAATTTTCACAATTATTCTTTCATACGCCAAGTGATTGCCCATTGTTTTCGAATAAATTAGCTATGATATAGTATTTGTGACTTCCTTAGCAGGGAAGAATGTAAAATTAAGCATTCACAAAAGTACCGAATGATAACAGGCAGTGTTTTTCTCACAACAGCGTTGTAGATATGGTAACAGCGCCCTGCAATCGCATTTTAACTCGAACTTCAACGGTATCGCCGGGTGGATTTGTGTTTCCACTCAGATTGAATATGATATCGTCATCATTGGCATAATCATCGTCAAAATAGTTAAGCAACTGGGTACGAAAAGCTTTAACAGTGGCAGGGTTCAAGCCATCTATCACTTCCATTTCAGGCCCGTAACTTATGCTTTTATTGTTGAATAAAGCCTGGTTCCCAAAAGTAGCATTCAAATTGATTGCTCCGGAAGAAATATGGGTGGCCAAAGGTTCAATTTTGGCAGCAATGTATTCTATATCTACTTTTTTCACAGTAGCTTCAGCAGGAATATCTACTCCCGCTACAATTTGGGTCCTTGTAATGAGGGTGGTTCTGTCAAAGGTTCCTTTTACTTCAAAGTCAAAAGTTTCATCTACTCCAAATGAAAGCACCAGGTCCGTTTTTTCGTTATCATGTATGATACAACTGGTAGTACCACAAAAGAATAACGAGATTATCAGTATATCGCGAAAAAGCTTTCTCATTTTATTTCTTTACAATATCAAAACCCAGCCCTAATGAAAACACATCCTGGCCTGAAAGGTTATAGTCGGCATTCAGGCGAAAAACACTGATTTTTAAACTTACACCCATGGTAAACCTGAGTGTATTTTCACCGTTCAGGTCAAAGTTAATGTCTTCGGGCATGCCTTCTTCACCTTCAAAAGTGTAACCTATCTGCATACTCGTTCTTTCAATACCTAATCCTCCATAAAATGTCAGCTTTTGCAAAGAGTAGCTGCCTTGAAGGCTAATAAAACTGTTTTTAGCATCTGTAATATCCCCTATCTGAAAAGAAGTCCAATAGTAACCTATAGCCAATTGGGCAGGCAATGAAGGTATGTACTGGCTGATGCTGTGCCTTACTCCCATTCCAAACATATTGCTTTTGCCAATTTCGCCACCAAAGTCATGAATGAAAAAACGTACACTTACCTGTGTACCCAACAACGCGCCTATGTCAACCTGAGGTGCTACCAGGGAAACCGCACTTACATCCACACCTCCCGGGAAAGTATAAGAAGTGCCTCCCTCTCCTTCTAAGGTAACAGAAGCTCCATTGCCAAATAGGGTGGGTACTGCCACCGGGGTTTTGGGAGTGAACAACCCCTCAGGGGTAGCAATAAAGGTTTTCTTTTTTTTAGGCACCATGGCTATCATGCCTACTGCACCAATGTAAATCTGCGGTTCCATCTTTTTGATATTAGCCGAATGAAACCACCCTGTATTGACATTGGCGCCAAAGACATCAGCAAAAGGTTGCATATAATCCATACCGTTGGCTCTGGTGTACTTTGACAGAAAATCCTGAAGTTCCTGTGCAGGTGCTTTTACCATGCACCCAAACAGGATACCTGTCCCAATAAGCCATTTAAAGATGCATACCATACAGATACTGATGAGGCTTTGCCGGTAAAAATGATTAGCCGGAAATCACGGCCATAAAATTACAAAAAGATGGTTCCTGACGGGGGAGTATCTTTTGTTTGATAAAAAAGAAAGTGAAAAGATAAAACTTTAGAAAGATAAGTTTTTGGGAGGAAATATAAAAAATAAACTTCGGAAGTTATACCTGCCTACTGAAACTGATAACTTCCGAAGTTATGTGTAAATTTTATAAATGAATGACTTCATCATAAGCTGCGGCAGCCGCTTCCATCACAGCTTCTGACATGGTGGGGTGCGGGTGTACTGACTTAATGATTTCATGGCCGGTAGTCTCCAGTTTGCGGGCAGCTACTACTTCGGCAATCATTTCGGTTACGTTGGCACCAATCATGTGGGCGCCCAGCCACTCCCCGTATTTTTTGTCAAAAATCACTTTCACAAAACCTTCGGAAGCCCCGGCAGCCGTGGCTTTTCCGGAAGCTGAGAAAGGGAATTTGCCTACGCGGATATCGTACCCGGCTTCTTTGGCGCCCTTTTCGGTATAGCCTACCGAGGCTACTTCGGGCTGGCAATAGGTACAGCCGGGCAAGTTGTTATAATCCAGGGGTTCGGGGTTTTCCCCGGCTATTTTCTCTACACAAATAATGCCCTCAGCAGAAGCCACGTGCGCCAGGGCAGGGCCTTTCACAATATCGCCAATGGCATACACACCGGGCACGCTGGTCTGATAGTAATCATCTATTTCTACTTTGTTGACCTGCACTTTTACGCCTACTTCTTCCAGTCCCAGATTTTCCAGGTTGGTGGTAATGCCTACGGCCGAAAGCACGATGTCGCAGTTGAGGGTTTCTTCCCCTTTTTTTGTTTTTACGGTTACCTTGCACCCTTTGCCTTTGGTATCCACTTTGGTAACCTCAGAATCGGTCATGATTTTAATACCACTTTTCTTGAAAGTACGGGCAAGTTGTGCCGATACATCTTCGTCTTCCACGGGTACAATGCGGGGCATAAACTCGACAATGGTAACTTCCACGCCCAGGGTTTTGTAAAAGTAAGCAAACTCAACCCCGATGGCACCCGAGCCTACCACGACCATGCTTTTGGGTAGCTTTTCCAACACCATCGCCTGCCGGTAACCAATGATTTTTTTATTATCAATTGGCATGCTGGGCAATTCGCGGGAGCGCCCTCCGGTGGCCAGGATAATGTGCTTGGCCTTATATTCTTTTTTACTTCCGCCTTCCGCCGTAACTTCTACGGTGTCTTTGGCTTTCAGCTTGCCATGGCCCAGCAGTTGCTCTATATTATTTTTCTTGAGAAGAAACTGTACACCTTTGCTCATTTTGGCAGCAGAGCCCCGGCTTCTTTTTACAATACCTTCAAAATCGACAGAAGCGTCTTTTACATTGATGCCATAATCTTCGGCATGCTGTATATACTCATATACCTGGGCACTTTTGAGGAGTGCTTTGGTGGGGATACACCCCCAGTTCAAACAAATACCTCCCACTTCCGCTTTTTCCACTACTGCTACTTTCATTCCCAGTTGAGAAGCCCTGATGGCAGCCACATACCCACCCGGGCCGCTGCCGATTACAATAAGATCATACGTTTTTTCAGCCATATTCTTGTATTTATGCTATGGTTTTGATAGTTCGCGTGCAAAAATAAACCATTCGGGGTTATAAAAAAATTTGTATTCCAGATTGATATATTCGTGCCTATCCTTCAATTTACAGGATTGCCCTCCGTTATAATAAAACCATTTGGCGGCAGATGGGGTTGATATGAGAACTATGGCACACCAACAATACAAACACATATTTTTTGACCTGGACCACACCCTCTGGGATTTTGAAAAGAACTCGGCAGAAGCTTTACACGAACTTTATGTGCATCATCAACTGGCCGACCGGGGTGGGTTTATGGCCGATGCCTTTGTGCGCACCTTTCATGAGGTAAACGAGCATTTGTGGCGTTTATACGGCGCAGGAAAACTGGATAGTGAACATCTGAGGAAGAAACGTTTCGGGATGATTTTCTCGCAATTGGGAGCCGATGAAAGTGCCGTGCCTGAAACACTGCCTGCAGATTACCTACAGCTATGCCCCACCAAGCCGCATGTGTTGCCCTATACGTATGAAATACTGGATTACCTGAAATCCCGCTATGTATTGCATATTCTCACCAATGGTTTTGCTGATGTACAGACTATTAAATTGGAGAGTGCCAGGCTTAGCGGCTATTTTGTTGAGATTGTAACTTCCAATACAAGCGGATATAAAAAGCCACACCGGAAATTCTTTGACTTCGCCCTGGAAAAAACCAAAGCAAGTCAGGATGAGTGTATTATGATTGGCGATAACCTGGAGGCAGATGTACTAGGCGCAAGAAACGCCGGGCTGGACCATGTGTTTTTCAATCCCAAGCGGCAGGAGCATGATGAGCAGTTAACACACGAAATTTCCTGCCTGAGCCAAATTAAAGATATTTTGTAAACCTGAGGCCTTAGCTTATCTCAGCGGCCCCTTTCAAGGTTTCAATCTGTTGCAGGTATTCTTTTTCTTTTCTGCCCATTTCTTCCTGTGTGGCAGATAGTTCTTCCAGGTTCTGGCGCATTTCTTCTTCCTGGGCCCGTAACTCCTCTTCCCGTTGCTGAGCAAGGACTAAAAGCTCCTGCACTTTTTTGCCCGAGCGGGTATTGCGCAGGTGCGTGGCAACTACTTCTCCCAGCTTTTCCAAAAACTCAATATGGTGCTGTTCAAATTTATGAAAAGAGGCAAGTTCTAAAATGCCTTCTACCTCATCTTCAACTTGGAAAGGCACGATGATGACTGAATCTGGCAATGCCTTGCCAAGGCCGGAAGTAATATTTATGTAGTTCTGCGGGATTTCTGTAAGGTGGATATATGTTTTTTCTAAATAAGCCTGTCCCACCAGCCCTTCCCCAAAAGCCAATGTTTTATTGATATATTTCCTGCGCTCGTAAGCATAGGCCGATAACATTTCTATTTGCTCATCTTCACTGTTCACCTGAAAAATCCCACCCTGGTTTGCTTTCATATAACGTACCAAAAAGGGCAGCAGATAATTGGCAAACGCTTCAATGTCGTTGTGTTTACGGGCCAGGGAGGCTACATCGGCAAGCCCCTCGCTTATCCATTGCCTTTTTCTTTCGGTTTCCCGGGCTTCTTCCAGCTTTTTCAGGTTGTTTTCAGTTTCCTGCTTGGCCGTGGCCATTTGCTCTTTACTTTCCAGGGCCTCGGCCAGCAATTGCTCAGACTTACCTTCCGATTCCCGCACCTGCAACAGCAGAATGTATACACATACCAGACCGATGAAAAGGCTGATAAACTTACTTGCCTGAGCAAGCCAGCCAGTTCTGATAATTTTTGTATCCAAAGGTATTTCCAGCCAGGCATTATAAGTGTCAAAAAACATCAATATTGCTAGTACCGCTATGATCATCACAATCAGATATTGTCTTTCCCGCAAATCAAATACTAAAAACGGGACAAAAGAAAAGCTGAGTTGTATCATCATAATACCATAAACAGGAGGCTCTCCCTGCATGGTCAACCCGGCATTGAATGCCGAGGCCAACATGAGGGGAAGCAGTGAGATAACCATCCGGCCTGCTGTGAGAAAACCAGCCCTGTTGATCAAAAGCACACTCAGTGAAATAAAGGTCCCGAAAACCGGAATGCTCAACAATGCAGGAAAATAAATACCGCTGATGATAGAAAAGGGTAGCCCAACGCCCAGGGCAATGGCCAGGCTTATTTTATTACATAAAATAACTTTACTTTCTAAAAATTTTTTAGAGTCATGAGTAATATCGGGTTTTATCAAAGAGCCGATTGTATTTTTCATAAATTAACGCATTACCAGATTATTGAACATTCAGCAATATCTCTGAGCTAATTTATAAGGTTTTTTTGAATGACATTTGACCGATTGCTATGAATAATTACATAGGTTAATATTTAGTTTGTTTGGTATGCTATTCCCGTTTAAGGTGATAGGCTAAAAATGCAAAGAACAAGTTAATGGGATAAATAAGCTACAATCCAAACTTATCCAGCCTTCTGTACAAGGCCGTGCGGGTAATGCCAAGTTCTTTGGCCGTTTGGGTAATGTTGCCCTGGTTGCGTGCCAGAGCCGCTTTGATAAACTGCTTTTCGTTTTCATCCAGGGTAGTTGGCTTGACAGGTGCCTGCTGCTGCAAAGGTTGCGACAACACAAAATCAGAAGCTTGTAACATTTCTTCATCATTAAGGATGACGGCCCGCTCAACGGCATGTTCCAGTTCCCGCACGTTGCCCGGCCAATTATATTTTTCCAGCCTTTTCAATACATCATTGCTCAAAGTAGGTTGCGGCTTGTTATATTTTCTGACATACTTCTCAATAAAGTGGTTGAGGAGCAAAGGCAAATCTTCAGTACGATTCCGCAACGGGGGCACTTTTATTTCTACGGTGTTGATGCGGTAAAGCAAATCCTGCCGGAAACCACCATCCTGAGCAGTGCCTTCTCCTATCATCTCATACAATGGCATGTTGGTAGCGCATATCAAGCGTATGTCCAAAGTTTTTTTTTGGTTGTCCCCTACCCTGCTCACGGCCCTGTTTTGCAACACGGTGAGCAACTTGGCTTGCAGGGGAAGGGAAAGG
Organism: Cyclobacteriaceae bacterium; assembly: GCA_965230065.1. GTDB lineage: Bacteria > Bacteroidota > Bacteroidia > Cytophagales > Cyclobacteriaceae. The sequence goes on from OZ245942.1 coordinate 7,719,520, forward strand.
TTCCCGATTTCATCCAGAAAGAGTGTGCCCCCGGCTGCCAGTTCAAACTTGCCCTGTTTGTCTTGCTGGGCATCTGTAAAAGCGCCTTTCACATGCCCGAAAAGTTCGCTCTCAAAAAGGGTTTCGCTGATAGCCCCCAGGTCTACCTGCACAAAGGGTTTTGCCTTGCGGTGTGAACGCTGATGGAGTAACCGGGCCACTACTTCTTTCCCTGTGCCATTTTCACCCAAAATGAGGACATTGGCATCGGTGGTGGCTATTTTATCTACCAGTTCATACACCCGCAGCATGGCCGGCGACTGCCCAATCATTTCAATTTGTGCAGGTTTTTCTGGTTCTTGTGTGGCAGTTCTTTTTCTTTCTTTATTGCGCTGGAGTGCTGTGCGGATGGTTTGCAGGAGTTTTTCGTTTTTCCAGGGTTTGCTAATAAAATCCACCGCTCCTTTTTTCACAGCCTCCACCGCCAAATCTATATCGCCATATGCAGTGATGGGTACTACCCCTATTTGCGGATTGATTTCCAGGATACGCTCCAGCCAGTACAGCCCGGCACGGCCGTCATGCTCACCTTTTTTGAAATTCATATCCAGCAATACCACATCAATAGGCTCCCGGGAAACCAGGCTGTTGATCTCCCGCGGGTCTTGCTCGGTTTCTACCGAGGTAAATTGCTGTTTTAAAAACATACGGGCGGTATGCAACACGTCAATGTCATCATCAATAATCAGGATACGGGCTTCTTGTGGGTTCATGCAACGAAATTAGCAATTTCGCTTTACTGTATCAAAACCGTACGGTGGATTGTATCGCTTTTGATACACTTTACTATTTCAAAAAGGATCGGAATGATAATATTTGTCTGATTTTCAGCACTTTACAGGAAAGGCGGTTTTTTGGATGAAAACTTGTCTAAAGTAGTTATACGTTATTAACCAATAACTTATAACGAATAACAGTTATGCTCAAAAACTACATCAAAACCGCCTTCAGAAACCTGCTGAAATATAAAAGCTATACCTTAATTAATGTACTTGGCTTGTCGCTGGGTATTACTTGCAGTTTGTTTTTGTTCCTGCTCATCTCTCATTGGCTCAGTTTCGATACTTTTCATGAAAAATATGACCGCATCTACCGCATCGTACGCGAATCGGACGGGCAGATGGACCAAAGGGATTACACACCCGGGGCCCCTGTGCCTTTGTTAGAAGCATTCCGTACTGACTTCCCGGAAGTGGAAAACACAACTTTCGTCACCTTTCCGCATGACGCCCTCCTGGCCGTAGACCATGCACAGGAAGGCACCCGCTACTTTGAAGAAGGGGATATTGCCTACCTGGAACCCAACTTTTACCAAATCTTTGACAGGGAATGGATAGCCGGAGAACCTGCTACAGCATTGGACGAACCGGGGGAAATGGTGCTTTCTGAAACGATGGCGAAAAAATTTTTTGGCGAAATGCCTATCGGCGAAGTGGTGGGTAAAACCCTGATGCTGAACAAAGAAACACCTTTAAATATAACCGGCATTGTAACCGATCATCCTGACAACACTGATTTTCCTTTTGATATCCTCATTTCGTATGCCACCATCAAAGACAAAATAAATGCCCACTGGGGCAGCACCAGCAGCGATGACCAGGTGTATGTGCTGTTAAACAAAGGGCAATCACCCGAAAGCATCAATGAACGCTTTCCCCAATTCATTGATAAATATTACGGCAAGTATGATGATGATAATAAAGCACACTTTCTGCAACCGCTTTCAGACATTCATTTTAATGAAAGGTTCGGTGGATATAGTTTTAACACTGTGCCCAAAACTGTGATCTGGATTATGGGCATCCTCGCTGTGTTTCTGGTGCTTACGGCCTGTGTGAATTTTATCAACCTGGCTACGGCCATTTCGGTAAAACGCTCCAAAGAAGTAGGCATTCGGAAAGTGCTGGGTGGCACACGTGGGCAACTCATCCGCCAGTTTTTGAGCGAAACCACCATCATTACCATTTTGGCGGTATTCATTGCGCTGGGTTTCACAGAACTGCTGCTGCTCAAGGCCAATCCTTTTCTGGAACTTTCATTGGATATTAACCTTTTTGCAGACCATCAATTACTGTTATATCTGGCAGGTATTGTAGTGGTGGTAAGCCTGTTATCGGGTTTGTACCCGGCACTGGTGCAATCGGGCTTTTCACCCATACGGGCTTTAAAAAACCTCATCACCACGAAAACTGTGGGTGGGTTTTCTATCCGGCGTTCTCTGGTGGTTTTTCAATTTTTTATTTCACAGGTCTTCATTATCGGCACCATCGCGCTTTTCAGCCAAATGCAACACATCCGCCAAACCGACCTGGGTTTTGAGCGGGAAGCTATTGTTACAGTGCCTTTGCCGGAAGGAACCGGTGACCAGAAAAAAACCATGCGTACCGAATTACAGCGGCTGTCCGGGATAGAAAAAGTTAGCCTGGCCTATCACAACCCTGCTTCCACATCGGTTTCGGGCACCAGCTTCCGGCTGAAAGGCAGTGAAGAAAAATTTTCGACCCAGGTAAAAACCGGGGACCAACACTACATTGACCTTTACGGACTGCAACTGATTGCCGGGGAAGGGCTGCCCGATAGCGACACCATCAACCGGGTGGTGGTGAACGAAACTTTTGTAAAAAATGTGGGCATTGCCTCCCCTGAAGAGGCTGTAGGTAAGATGATTGACCTCTGGGGGGAAGATGTGCCCATTGTAGGAGTGGTAAAAGATTTCAATACCACTTCCTTACGCGAGCAGGTAGGTGCTACCTTCATTGCCAATAATATTAAAGATTACCAGATGGTTGCCATCAAAATACAGCCGGGCAGGATACAGGAAACCATGAAAGGTGTAGAAACAATATGGTCAAACTTTTATCCCGAATATACTTTCAGCTATGAATTTGTGGATGATGAAATTGCCGTTTTTTACCGGGGTGAGCGCAAAATGGCAGGCATCATCGGCATAGCTTCCATCATTGCCGTGCTTATCGGTTGCCTGGGTTTGTACGGATTGATTACTTTTATGACAGAACAACGCACCAAAGAAATCGGTATCCGCAAAGTGCTGGGTGCTTCAGTTGCCAGCATTGCCCGTTTATTCTCCGCTGAGTTTATTAGGTTGATCGGTATTGCGTTCGTCATGTCAGCATCACTTACCTATTATTTTTTGCAACAATGGCTGGAAAATTATGAGTATCGTATTGACCTTGGTATCAACATTTTTCTGGCTGCCTTGTTGGCTACCATAATCATTGCTTTTGTTACCGTTGGCTACCGAACTTTTAAAGCCGCCGTGGCTAATCCGGTGGATGCTTTAAGGAATGAATAAGAGCATAGGGCTTGGAGCAAGGGGCAAAGGGCTTAAAATGAACCAAGCCCTTTGCCCCCACACTCTTCTATTCTCTAAACCAATCCACCACAATAATTTCGTAAATATTCTACATCCTGCATTCTATTTTCTACCTTCCGTTTTCTTGCTATATTTAGGCATTCAACACCGTAAGCAGGAACACAAGCCTATACTTTGGTTCAACCTTATTTTTTGCAGTATAGGTTGTAGGTATTATGAACACATTGGGAAAAATAGCAACCCTGAGTTTATTAATTTTCGGCATTGCTTCTCAGCAGGCAGAGGCGCAAACTGAAATTTTACCCAGGAACCCTGAATTTGAAATTTACACTACAGCAGATGGTTTGTCCAGCAGGGATATCGACTGTCTTTATCAGGATCATTTTGGGTTTTTGTGGGTAGGCACACTCGATGGGCTAAACCGGTATGATGGCTATACTTTCAAAGTATTTCAACCGCAAACAGAAGATAGTACTTCTATTTCGTATCGTGCTATTACTTCTATCCTTGAAGATAAAAATAACACACTTTGGATAGGTACAGACAATGGCTTGAATCGTTATAACCGGGAAAAAGGAAACTTTACCAGGTATTTCGGAAATGAGGCAGATAATACAGACTATCCTTCCTGGAGAATCAACAAATTATTTCTGGACAGCAAAAAGAATTTATGGATAGGCACCCGGGAGGGAGCCTATACCTATGACTACGATAATGATAGCTTTGTTAAATATTCTCCTTTTAAGGAAACGCCTTTCGAGGTAAGGGACATTGAAGAGCTGGCCGATGGACGGATGGCCTTTGCTACTGAAAGAGGTATTGTATTAATAAATACCCGCACCCTTGACTATAGTTATATAAAATCTACACCTAATGAGCCAGGGTTAAGATCCAATAATGTAAGGCGGATTTATGAAGATGCTTTTGGAAACCTCTGGATTGGATTAAACCACAACGGCATTGATTTTTTCAATACCAAAAAACATAAGTTCTATCCTTTGATTCATTCCAATGGGGCAAGTGAAATGGATGTCGGATTGAGTGCCAATTCTATACAGTGCATAGAAGAGCATAATGGACAACTGCTTATTGGTACTGCCGATGGCTTGAATCTTATTGACCCTGCGAAAGCAAATCAGGGAGAGTTCCTGTTTAGGCAAATTGCATACGATGCCAATGACCCGGATGGTTTAAGCAGTAATAATATATTGACAATACTTTCTAATGATACTACTTTATGGATAGGTACCCGTTTCGGTGGATTGAACATGTATGCCCCTGCCCTGAAGAAGTTTAAGCATTACAGACACCGGCTTTACGATCCGCATAGCTTGAGCGATAATCAGGTTTCTTCTTTCCTGGAAGACCCAAAAGGAAATATTTGGGTGGGTACGCACAGGGGCAGATTGAATTACTTTGTACGCAACACCGAAATGTTTTATCCTTTTACATCGCAATTTCCTAAAAAATTAAACAGCACCAATATTACCCATGTGTTTTATGACCATCTCGGGAAAATGTGGATGCCCAGTTGGGGAGGGGGGTTAAACTATGCTGACCCTGTCACCAAAGAAGTGGGTTATTACAAACGGGAGCCTGGTAACCCAAATTGCCTCAATAGTAACCATTTGTTTTATGGCATTGAAGACAGTGAAGGCATGCTTTGGTTTACGACAAGCTCTTCAGGCATCAATGTCTTTGACCCAAACACAAAGAAATTCTTCCAATATGTACCAGACGCTAACCAACCGGGTACAATAGAAACTTTATATACCCGCACCTTGTATGAAGATAAAAACAACACGGTATGGGTAGGTACTTACTTTGGGCTTTACGAGTTTATCAGGGAGAGTGGAACGTTTAGGGCTTACAGGCAGGACATATACCACCCAGACAGCCTGCAAAGTGAGCAGATCAATGCTATTACTGAAGATACCCGGGGGCGGCTTTGGATAGGTACGATAGGTGCCGGCCTCAACTTTTATAATAGAGAAAATAATAAGTTCATTGCCATTACTGAGAAAGACGGGTTATCCAGCAATGTGATTAATGGTATTCTGGAAGACGACCATGGTAACCTCTGGGTTTCTACCAATGGAGGAATTTCTAAGATTGTGCTTGAACCTGGTGATACTATTGCAGTAAAAGACATCACCAATTATGATATGAGCGATGGGCTGCAAGACAATCAGTTTAAATGGCGCTCCTATTACAAAAGCCCTACCACAGGTGAAATGTTTTTTGGTGGCCCTAACGGCTTCAACGTATTTCATCCTGATAGCATCCAAGCAAACCCTGTGGTTCCTCCTGTATTTATCACTGTTTTTTTATTGTTCAATAAACAGGTGCCTGTGGGAACAGAAGGTTCTCCCCTGGAAAAAAATATTATCCTCACAGAAGAACTTGTCCTGAACCATGAACAGTCAGTATTTACCCTGGGTTTTGTGGCATTGAACTACATTCATCCGGAAAAGAATAGGTATGCTTACATGCTGGAAGGTTTTGAGAAAGAATGGAATTATGTGGGGAGTCAGCAGAATGCCACCTACACCAACCTGCCTCCCGGCAACTATACTTTCAGGGTAAAAGCTTCCAATAATGACGGAGTATGGAATGAAGAAGGGAAAGCTTTACGTATTATCGTGTTACCCGCCTGGTGGGAAACCCTTTGGTTTAGGGTAGGCGTAGTATTGCTGCTGATTGGAACGGCCTTTGGGTTATATAAGTACAGGACGTACCGGCTGAAGCAACGCAACAAAAAACTGGAAGAAGTGGTGCAGCAAAGGACCAAAGAATTGCGGGGTGCCTATATGGAACTCCAGGATAGTAATGAAGAAATTCAGGCCCAAAATGAAGAAATATTTGAAAAGTCAGAAGAGCTGGAGGCTATCACTGAAGAATTACGGAAAAGAAATGAGGAAGTAGAGCACATCAATACTCACCTGGAAGAAGAAGTAGCCCAACGCACCCTGGAACTGGATAAGGCCTACCGGGAACTAAAACTCACCCATAAAGAGCTTACCCAGTTTTTGTACCGCTCTTCCCACGATTTCAGAAGGCCGCTAACCACCATTATGGGCCTTAAGCTATTGGCAGACCAATACCTGAAAGAACCCTTTGCCCGCGATTTATTCCGAAAAGTAAATTCTACGGCTTCGCAAATGGATAAGATGCTCCAGAAACTCTTGATGGTGTATGACATCAATACCCTGGCAGAACCACCAAATCTTGTAGATTTCCCGCGAATGATAGCTAAAATACAAAGTGAATTGGAGGAAGAGATCAAGCAAACGAAAACTACTTTCTCAGTTTCAGTTGATGTTAAAGAGCCTTTCTGTTCATACCCCACACTTTTGAATATCATCTTATATAATTTGCTGGAAAACGCACTCAGGTTTTCTTCTCCTTTAGATGGGCATTTCCACGAGGTCCAAATAAATATTACGCAGCAAAATGATGAAATATTTCTCGATATTCAAGACAACGGAAGGGGCATTCGCCAACAGCATATTCCGCAAATTTTTGATATGTATTTCCGTGGGCACTCTGAGGTGCATGGCAATGGACTGGGCTTGTATATCGTAAAGAAAGCCGTTGACAAACTGGAAGGAAAAATTACGGTAGAAAGCGGTGAACAGGAAGGCAGCCGGTTTCTCCTACGCCTGAAAAGTGAGCAGCCTGTAGAAGCCTGAGTGTAACAAAAGCAGACAGCAGATGTATCATTATCGATACACTTCACCGTTGAACACACTCCCGGTTTATATTTACCATATTGATTTTCAGGGATTTATAAACCAACCCGGTTTTTGGCGGAAAACTTGCCCGTTGAAAGGTTATAAGTTAAATGTTATTAGGCATAAACATGGAAATAATATTTAACTTATAACGAATAACAAAGACCATCATGCTCAAAAACTACCTGAAAATAGCCTTCCGTAATCTCTGGAAACACAAATATTATTCGCTTATCAACATTCTGGGGCTGGCCATCGGACTGGCCTGCACGCTGTTGATCTTTTCGTACATTACGAATGAATTCATCTACGACAAATTTCACCAAAAAGCCGACCGCATTTACCGGGTAAACCTGGATTACAACTGGAATGGGGAAGAAGGGCAGGGAGCAGCTACGCCTCCGCCCGTAGCTGAAAGGCTGGTTACAGATTTTCCGGAAGTAAAAGCTACTACCCGCGTGTATGTAGAAGACAACACGCCCGTGCGCTATAAAGACCGGCATTTTAACGAAGCTGGTATCCTGGCGGTAGACTCCAACTTTTTGCAGGTATTTGATTTTCCTTTGATTGAGGGCAATGCATTTAAAGCATTACAAGCACCCAACTCTGTACTCATAACCCCGGAAGTAGCTGCCCGGTATTTTAATGAAGATGAATCCCCGGTAGGTAAAACCCTGATTATTTGGGAAGAAAAAGTACCTTTTAAAATAACGGGCATCATCACACCCCCACCTACCAACTCACACATTCAGTTTGATATGCTCACCACTACAGTTTCCCATCCGGTTATCGACCGGTTTTCGTGGAGTTGGATATGGTGCCGGATGGTAACTTATGCCCTGCTTAGGAAAGATACGAACATACCAGCACTGGAAGATAAAATGCCCGGGATGGTTAAGACGTATGGTGCCGAAGTACTGGAATACTTCATCGGCTCTTCTATGGACGAATTTATCAACAACGGAGGCAGATGGTTTTTCAAGTTTCAGCCCATTACCGAAATACGGCTGCATTCCCAGGATATTGGCAATCCGTTGGGTTCATTGGGTGATATCAAATATTTGTACATTTTCATGGCTGTAGCAGTATTTGTACTACTCATCGCCTGCATCAATTTTATCAATCTTACCACCGCTCGTTCAGCACACCGGGCCAAAGAGGTCGGTATCCGCAAAACTTTAGGTTCACAAAAGGGGCAGTTACGTTGGCAATTTCTGATGGAATCGCTGATTTACTGTGTTTTCGCTTTGATGTTAGGTTTGGCATTATCAGAATTGTTGCATCTGTTTCTTCAACAGGTTTTACACCTTTCCGTTCCACCTATAACTACCCAAATCTATGCATTTGCACTAGTGCTGACTTTCATCATTGGCATATTATCCGGCAGTTACCCGGCTTTTTATCTTACAGCCTTTAAACCTGTGGAGGTGCTGAAAGGAAAGGTAAGCAAAGGTGTAAAAAGCAGCAAACTCCGTAACCTGCTGGTAGTTTCTCAGTTTACTATTTCCATTGGTTTAATTATTTGTACTTTACTGGTATACAGGCAGTTGGAATATGTGCAGCAGGTAAATTTGGGTTTTGACAAAGAAAATATACTGGTAGTTCCTTATGCTGAACGTTTGGGGAATTCGCTGGAAACTTTTCAGCAATCGCTTGAATCGCATGCTGAAATCGTCAATGTATCACATGCCAGTTCGTTGCCCGGCCGTAGTGCCTTTGGCGATTTTTATGCAATTGAAGGAAAAAACTCGGATAACTTCCCTCTGGCCGCTATTCAGGCCGATGATGATTTTTTAGTAACAATGGGCATGGAAATGGCATATGGCAGGTACTTTTCCCAGGAATACCCTTCGGATGCCAATGCGGTGGTACTGAACGAAACGGCTGTGAGGCAATTCCAACTGGAAGATCCTATTGGCAAGCAAATACGCTATCCGGGAGCCTGTGGTGACTGTCATCAGGAATATGAAATTATTGGTGTGGTAAAAGATTTTAACATGTCTTCTCTCCACCATCCGCTTGAACCTTTTGCTATATTTAAGGAGCATGGCAACATAGCAAGAAACGGAGGTCATTGTATTGCCATAAGGATTGCCCCCGGAAAAGCCAAAGAAGCTGTTGCACTGGTAGAAAAAGCCTGGAAAACCCAAAACCCGGGTGATCCACTAGAATATTCTTTTTTAGACAGAGATTATAATGCCCTTTTCCAAAGCGAGCAGCAACTTGGGCAGCTTTTCGGAATTTTCACGTTTCTCACTATTTTCATCGCCTGCCTTGGCTTGCTTGGCCTGGCTACCTACACGGCCGAACAACGCACCAAAGAAATTGGAATCCGTAAAGTAATGGGTGCTTCGGTGGGCAGCATCGTCACGCTGCTTTCCAAAGATTTTACCCGGTTGGTATTGATAGCCTTTCTGATAGCAGTACCCCTGGCTTATGTTGCCATGAACAAATGGCTGGAAAACTTCGCCTACCGTACAGAAATTGGCATCTGGACATTTGTGATAGCAGGTGTTGCTGCTTTATGCATTGCCTGGCTCACGGTGAGTTATCAGTCCATCAAAGCAGCTTTGATGAACCCGGTAAAGTCGTTGAGGGATGAGTAATACCAATACTCATTTAACAACGCAACCATTAAAAATTGATATATTGCTGCTACCAATTACTTATATCGTTCAGAGAAGCACATTTTAAATCTATTTTAGTATATTTTTAAAAAGGAGAGGGCAATAAAAAAAGCAGTTGGCAAATGATGCCAACTGCTTTTGGTATTTCAGTGATTACGGCGACTAATTACACTCCATATTTTTCAACTCTTTGTTCCAGCAACGTATATTATCATCTCCAAAATATTTGTTGCTGATTACCATTCCTTGCTTGGTGGCAGGGTCGTAGTCTATTTCCACCAGATTATCCTCGCTCTTCAGGTAGATGTCATAAAAGGTAGGGTAATCTCCCTCATCAGTAGTACCGTAATGAATGTACGAGCCTTCCAGGTCGCCTCCTGCCTCGATACTGGTGTATTTGATATCGGCTACTTCTTCCGATTTCCTGTTCCAGTCAATATCCAGCAAAGCAGTTTGGGCACCTTTTTCAGGGTGGCCGTACACTGTCCAGCTTCCATGAGACTCATCCAGGGCAGATTTCCCGGAATACCACAGAAAATTTTCAAAGGCATCACTCTTGGATACATACATTTCCCATTTTGAATAATCGCCATCCAACTTACCGTATAAATTAGCTTCGTAAGTATGCCCGCCATGGTCAAAAGAGTAAGACCAGCGCCACTTCTTTTCATCAGCCAGATATTCTACATCGTGGTTAAACGACTCTTTAAAAGCCACCACCGGAATGGCTAAGTTTACGGTGAGGATGGTTTGCCAAACGACTACATTGGTAGCGGCAACCCCCCAATGAGAATGTTCTCCATCTCCATGAAACCTGCCATTGCTCCCGCCTTCCTGGATAGGGAAAGATAAGTCAGCCATAAAAGTGGTAACCGGGGGAATTTCGGGTGCTTTTTCAGCCTCAGGTGTGTCAGATTCACAACTGACAAACAATACGCCAACCATGGAGAGCATGCAAAGTGTTTTAAAGAATAAATTATTTTTTTTCATAATCTGTTAATTGAATTTTACTTGGGATAATTCAAAAACCAGACCAGTAAATATAATTATATAAATAAATTACATTCTTATATCAAGTATTTATAAGAGCTCTTTAAAAGAAATGATTGACCGATGCCTAAAAATTAATGCTATAGTTCACTTTTAGCAGAACGGTGTGGCAGGAGACATAAAGTCTTCAGGAATGTGATTGCTCTAATTGATAATATCATCTATCTTTTTGATAGAAGTTTTGTAGTCATGTTCCAGCTTTTCGAGCATCATTCTATCTACAAATTTCAATCCCTCGTCTGACAGGAGTTCTTCAACAGATATGATTTCACCCTCGAACCATTCTTTCAATGGTGCAAGTTTAGTTATATCTGCCCCCTCCTTTTTTTTCAATAACTGGTTTAATTCCACAAATTTTTCTTTGCTATCCGAAAATAACCGTATGAGTTCTAACCCTTCCATATTTACCAAAAAAATTATACATGCATCCTGCCCAGCGTTTTATAGCATATGCTGAGCAGTATTTCTAAAAAATGTTGAAACTTAGCTGAATTTATTGGCCTAAAAAAAACCGAACATGGTATTTTCTTTCTATGTCATAAATTATACCACAATCAGAAAAAAATTTATTTTTGGCTGAAGGCACCTCTTTTGAAAGGAAAAAATTGGCTAATATTCATTATCGGCTACCAATTCAGAACACATGCCCGGCCCGATTTTACCAGTATTGTAATTATCTAATACCAAAGCTACATCCATAAACATTTTTCGAAGTGGGTCTCCCTCTGGCAATTGTGTAATACGGGCTGGACCATAATAGTTAAATAAGTCTTCTGCCATCGTGATAGCTGTTTTTACTTCCCGTGGGATGGGGGCACCATTGTAAACATTGAGCTTGGCTGTAATATATTGTTCTGATAAACTGTAATATCCACTACCCTGCACACCATTAGCCAGTGCGTCAAAATAATTGTGTGTGCATAAGAAAAATGTTTCATTTGCATCAATTGCTTCCCATTCTTCGACGTTTTGTGCAAAGAAATCTTTGGGTAAGGTACAAGTTGCATTTTTTGCCTTGAAAGCAATGTTATCAACAGCTCCCGAACCTGTAAAACGTACCACGATACGGTTTACAAAAGGCACGTAGGGTAGTTCAACACGGGCATACCCGTTATCACCCACCACCGGGAACTGAATTTCTTTGAGCACTTTCAGGTCTTCATCCAGCAATTCAACAGAAGCGACTTCCCCATTTTGGGTTTGCTCAATATCCAAAATGTCAATAGATTGAACAACAATACTGTTATAGTTTCCGCGCACCTTTGAAAAGTCAAAAATCAGTTCTGCGCCTTTATGTCTCCCTTCGTCATCCGGGTTATCCGGATTGAGGTTTTCTGAAACCATCAACACGTTATTCAGGCTGTATTTATTTTCATAAGCCGATCCATATTTTCCTCCTTCTCCTCTTCCTTTTCCTCCAAAATCCCTGTGAGGCGTACACAAGTCGGGATCCCTGCCGGTTGGTTTGTTGGAATCAAAGATCATCGCTGCATTTTTGCTACTCCCAAAACGCGGGTTAATCCCCCGCACAACCACCGGCCCGATACCATCAGCACTGTAAGCAGTATATACGATATCTCCCCCAGATAACTCAGGAGTATCAAAATCAATTACTGAAACTTCCGGGGCAACGAAAGGAAGTATTTCAACTTTTTTATGTTTAAGGCGATACTTTTGTTTGTTTCTTCTCCTTTTACGCATATCAGGATCTTCCTCACAACTACTCATCATTATCAAGGCACTCAGTAAAAAGAGGCATATTTGTACTAATCTCCCACTTTTCATTTTTCTCATATTTTTATGCGGTACAGTAATCGTTTGTCTTTTTCACAGAATAGGTTTAGGCAGGTTGTATAGTGTAAGGTTGGTTGTATATTTTATAATTTTATTAATTATTTATTAAATTATAAATATATTATTTATTAATATTATTTAATAATTTCTTCAAATTAAACAATTTTCTTTGAATAAGTCAAGAAAATAATCTTTTTTCACAAAAAAGTTACATAAAAGCTTTATTGTGTTATTTCGTTCCGTGATGATACAGCGTACTTGTGCTGTCCAAAAGCAAGTATGCTACGCTATATTGGTTCATTTACTTACCTTTGAACCGACACTCTTTGAACAGCGACTATGCCGGGCATTCATCGTAACTTTCAGATCAAACATCTGCTGGTATACAACTTTATCTTTTGGGGGGTGCTTTGTTTGCTGGATATGCTCAGAAGTTACTCTTTTGCGATTACCAACAATCAGGAGTACCAATGGAATACCTTGATCCGATGGCCACTTTCGGGCTATTTGATGTATTGGGCCATGAGTTTCATGATTTTTAACCTTTATGCAACTACCAGAAAACTTTCACGCTTTTGGTTTACTTTTTTTCATATTCTGGCCAGTTTGTTATTTGGCCTGCTTCATAAAGCTTTATCCCAAATTGCCGGGTTGTTGCTTGAAAGGCTATTCTTAATACAGGAAACTAAAACATGGTATGAGTTGCTCAACCTTTGGACGGTTACTTATTGGGATGCCCTGCATGGTGCTGCCATGTACTGGATAGTACTGTTAATTTTAATGGCATTAGATTATTACCGGCAGTTCAGAGACCAGTATATTCTGCTGCTGGAGATGGAAAACCGGCTCGCTCGATCCCGACTGCAAGCCATGCGCATGCAACTACACCCTCATTTTCTGTTCAATGCGCTCAATACGATCGCTATGATGGTAAGAAAAAAAAGTAACCGGAATGCCGTAAATATGATTTCAGGATTGAGTGATATGCTCAGAAGTGCTTTGAGCAAAGAAAATAAGCAGTTTGTAACCCTGGAAGAAGAACTGGCGCTCATTAATAAATATTTGGCAATTGAGGCAGTAAGGTATCAGGACAGGTTGGAAATACAGCAAAGTATTGCGAAAGAAACGTTGGCCTTAAAAGTACCCAACCTGGTATTGCAACCCATTGTAGAAAATGCTTTTAAACACGGGGTAGCTAAAAGCCTGGACAAGGCTTTGGTAAAAATATCATCTTCCCTGAATGGCAATTTTTTGTTAATAGAAATTTATAATACCAGTGAAGGGCTGCCTTTTAACTGGAACATAGACCGCCATCATGGCATTGGGCTGGGCAATACAGTCAGCCGGTTGGTAGAGCTTTATAAAGGCAATTTTAAGTTTCATATCCATGAGAAAGAAGAAGGGATTGCGGTGCAAATTTCATTGCCTGTACAACGGTAATTATTACGCTATTTCACCAAACAAATCTGATAATGCAATACTGAAACCTTTAATAACCAAAGCCGTGATTTTGCCTTCGGCTACTTTTTGGTGCAATTCATAATGCTTGTCTTTTAACCAGTACTGTTCAATTGTCTTTTCTTTAGAATTAATAATCCAGTATTCGGGGATTTTGTGAGCAGCATAATCGCGCATTTTGATACCACGGTCGCGCTCTTCAGTAGAGTCGGATAAAATTTCCACCACAAAATCGGGTGCCGGAAAACGCATTTGCTCATCGGTAAAACTTTTTGCTTTTTCAGATGAAAAGAAACAAATATCCGGTTCATAATCATTTCGGCTCAGGGTAATCATTACTTTTTCTACACCTACAATTCCAAGTTTATTTTCCTCTACATAACTATTAAGCCTGCTGGCCAGGCGGGTAGAGACCAACCAATGTGCTTTTCTTACCGGGGACTGAAAAACAATTTCCCCGTTGATAAACTCAACTTTATGGTCTTCATGCACCAAAGCATAAAATTCTTTTCGCTTGTTAATTTCATGTTCTATGTGTTGCTTCACTTCTTCAATGAGTAATAATGCATCTGGTGCGGCCTGCAAAGCTTCCAAAAGTTCATCCCTCTTTTGCATAAATCATCACGTTTATTATCAAATTTACAACTTTCACAGTAATTTCGGAAGCTATGACGCGTATCAAAGCCATTATTGTTGACGACGAAAAAGAAGCACGGGAAGGCGTGCAACGGCTGTTACAGCAAGAGGATGAAATTGACGTAGTGGCCCTCTGCAAAAACGGTGTAGAGGCCATTCAGGAAATACAGGCAATGCAACCCGATTTGGTGTTTCTGGATATACAAATGCCCATGGTTAACGGGCTGGAGGTTATCAATAGTTTGGACATGAAAAGCCTGCCTGCCATTATTTTTATAACAGCCTACGATCAATATACTTTGAAAGCCTTTGAAGTACACGCCATCGATTATTTACTGAAACCGTTTACCGACGAGCGATTTTTCGCAGCCTTGTCTTTTGCCAAACAGCATATTCAAAGCAAAAAATGGCAGGCAGCACAGCAAAAACTGGAAAGGCTGGTTACTTACTACCAACAACAAACCGGAGAAACAACAGCGAATGCCATCATCAAAGAGTCATCGGGTTCAGAAAAAATCATCAATGGCCGCCTGGTGGTAAAAGCTGATGGAAAAATACACCTATTGCCTTTAATAGATATTATCTGGATTGAAGCGTATGACTATTACATCAAAATTCATATAAAAGAAAAGTTCTTTCTGGTGCGCGACAGCCTGAAGAAAATGGAAGGGTTGCTGCCCGAAAACTTATTTATCAGGATTCATAAATCCAGCATCATAAATATTCGGCACATCAGGGAAATGACCACCCATACGAGTGGAGAACTGGAAGTAACCCTGGCGCCGGGAGAACAATTAAAAGTAAGCCGCAGTTATCGGGATAAGTTGAAAGGTCTGTTGTAACTGGGTACTGGAGTCTGGATACTAGTTTCTGGATACTGGATATCTAGCATCCAGAAACTAGTATCCAGAACCCGGACTCCAGTGACCAGCACGTTTCTTGCTTGCAACCAATGATACAGTATAAACTTTTTATTCTATTGAAAACGGAATTATTATTAACTTTTTTCATGCTTTCGGGCATACTTCTGCTATCTGGCTGTGAAAGCGAATACCTCGCGCCAGATACCGGCAGGTCAGGCACAGATTTTTTTCCTTTGGAAGTGGGGCAATACCGCACATACACCGTTGAAAAAATCACTTTCAGCTTTTTGGAGGTACCCGATACCAGCCGGTTTTTCCTGAAAGAAGTAGTAGCAGATTCTTTTCTCAACCAAACCAACACCCCCACTTATCGCCTGGAACGGTTTACGCGTACGGAAGAAAACCAGCCCTGGCAGTTAGACTCGGTATGGACGGCTATCAAAGACACCCGAAGGGCGGTGGTCACAGAAAATAACGTGCCATTCATCAAGCTCACCTTTCCCCTACGCACCGATTTGCAATGGGACGGAAACGTCCTGAATACGCAACTGGAAGATATTTACGAACTACAGCCTACCACCGAAGAACTGCACCATGAAATAGAAAGCCCTCTCGACTCGTTATTAAGTAGCAGCATTACGGTAATTCAGGAAAGGAGCCAGGATACGACGCTGGCCAAGATAGATGTGCTGGAAACTTACGCCGAAAATATCGGACTTTTCTACAAAAAAACCGTTAGATTGCAGTTCTGCAACACCGATACGGCTTGCATCGGACAGGGCATCATAGAAGCGGGCCGTAAATTCAAACAAACCCTGATTGCACATGGTAAAGAGTAACCATCCATTGACAAACCTGCCATTGAAAAAATGGCCTCTGTCGCTCATTGCTTTGCTTTTGTTCACTTATGCAGCAGCCCATGCACAAACCAACACCTACGTTGTCTACTTTGCAGATAAAGCCAATAATCCTTATTCAATAGACAATCCCGAAGCCTTTCTATCACCCCGTGCTATTGCCAGAAGGGAACAACAGGGCATTGCTGTTACAGAAACAGATTTGCCTGTAAACCCACACTACGTCAGTGATGTACAGGCAACCGGGGCAAAAGTTATTTATACATCAAAGTGGTTCAATGCAGCTTTGTTTGTTGGGGATTCCTCACACATTGAAGCCATTGATGCACTGCCTTTTACCACAAGCATTGACTATGCCCGTCCGGACTCCAAAGGCAGCCGCAGCAAAGGGGGTGGCGGAAAATCTATTGACCTGGATACCGAAATAGCACCACTGGAAGAGTTGGCCAACCAGGCACAAAATGAAATGCTGGGTATTCCGCAAATGCATGCACAGGGTATTAATGGAAAAGACGTATTGGTAGCCGTATTTGACGGAGGCTTCCGGGGTGTAGATACTGCACCGTATTTTCAGCATTTGTTTGAAAATGAGCAGTATATTGACGGGTATGATTTTGTAGGAAACAGCACAGATGTTTTCCGGTATGGACAACATGGTACGGAAGCCCTTTCCTGTATTGTAGCGTACGAGCCTGACAAACTGGAAGCAGCAGCCTACGGAGCGGATGTTTTATTGTATGTAACCGAAGATGGGAGTTCAGAGTACCGCATAGAAGAATATAACTGGCTGTTTGCTGCCGAAAGGGCCGATAGCGTAGGTGCCCATATCATCAGCACTTCGCTGGGATATACCACCTTTGATGATGATTCCATGAATTATGCTTACGACCACCTGGATGGAAAAACCACGGTGATTACCAAAGCAGTAAACATGGCGACGGCGGTGGGTATTGTATGTGTAGTAAGTGCTGGCAACGAGGGGGGCTATTCCTGGAAATATGTTTCTGCTCCGGCCGATGCGCCCGATATCTTATCGGTGGGTGCCGTAAGCCTCAATCAAAACCGGGTTTCTTTCAGTTCCATCGGCCCAACTGTAGATGGAAGGATTAAGCCGGAAGTATCCGCTTTGGGATTGCAAACCGTAGTGGGTGATGCGTCTGGAAATATTACGACAGCCAATGGAACTTCCTTTGCTGCCCCGCTCATAGCCGGGCTGGTAGCTGGTTTTTGGCAGGCAGCCCCTCACCTTACCAACCTGGAGGTAATGGAGAAAATCAAAGCATCAGGTACGGTGTCTATTGCACCAAATAATGAAATTGGGTACGGCGTGCCTGATTTTACCCGGGCTACAGAACTGGTTCTGAATACAGAAGAAGAAACACTGCAACAAAATAATTTTGAGGTATATCCAAACCCAATCATTGAAGGAAGACTGTTTATTTCCCCCAACCAACCCCACCAGGGCAGTTTGGTGATTGTGATTTTGCAAAATAGCACCGGACAAACTTTGCTTACTAAAACCATTGATAATTTCACAGGTACTGAACCGCTCAGCCTGGATATTTCCACGCTTAATCCTGGAATTTATATATTGCAAATATTTTCTCCCACGCTTACCGATACTGTCAAACTGATCAGGTTTTAGTAGATTGCAGGCGCAATCGAGTTCTAACTAAGTTCCATATCCTGTGGCCCACAGACCATTCAATATGTTTTTTTCTGTCCTGTGTGCCACAGGCCAGGGAATTAGGTTGTTTTTAAGTTGTTTATTAAACAGAAACAAAATCACTTATGTCTGTTATCGTAGCCCCTTCCATTCTCTCAGCCGATCTGGCCAATTTACAACCCGAAATAGAAATGATTAATACCAGCAATGCCGACTGGATTCATTTTGATGTGATGGATGGCGTATTTGTCCCGAATATTTCGTTCGGTATGCCCGTTTGCCAGGCTGTGAATACACATGCCAAAAAGCCACTGGATGTACACCTGATGATTGAGCACCCTGAAAAGTATCTGAGTGAATTTCAAAAAGCCGGGGCACACATCATTTCTGTACATTATGAAGCCTGTACCCATTTGCACCGTACGGTTCAGGAAATTAAAAATTTAGGTTGCAAAGCCAGCGTGGCTATCAATCCGCATACCCCTGTACACTTGTTAGAAGATATTATTCAGGAGCTGGACATGGTGCTGGTGATGTCGGTAAATCCCGGTTACAGCGGTCAAAAATTTATTTCCCATACTTTTCAAAAAGTAGCGGCGCTCAAAACGTTGATCCAGCAAAAAGGTGCTAAAACATTAATAGAAGTAGATGGGGGGGTGAGCGATAAAAATGCGGCCAAGCTCCTGAAAGCCGGGGCAGATGTACTCGTTTCGGCCAGTTATATCTTTGGGGCAGATGACCCCAAAGCAGCAATTGATACGTTGAAGAATAGTGCACCGACTTATCAGGTGTAATTCCAGCTTACTTTGGAATCAATGAAGCATTTTTTTTATCTTTTTCTATTCCTTAGTGCTTTCCCCCTTTTTGCCCAGCAAGCGGTCATACAAGGCAATGTAAATGGAAATAATGGTTCACTGCCCGAAGCTTCTGTTTTTATTGAGGGAAGAAATATAGGCACTGCAACTAATAACGAAGGTTTTTTCTCCCTTGCTGTGCCTTCCGGGAATATTATCATTCGTTTTAGCCATGTGGAATACCAGCCGGTAAACCGCCAGCTTGTCGTCAGTAGTGGTGATACCATCACTTTATCTGTAGAAATGAAGGAAAACGTGCGGTACCTGGACCAGGTGCGGATCATTGGAAGCAACACAAGCGAAGTGCGCATGCAACCGGGCGTCGTGAAAATTGACCCGGAAACGGCCAAATACAACCCTTCTGCTTTTGGTGATTTTAGCCGTATTCTGGTAACGCTGCCTGGTGTGGTAAGCAACAACGAACTTTCTTCTACCTATTCGGTAAGGGGCGGTAATTTTGACGAAAACCTGGTGTATGTGAACGATATTCCCATTTATCGCCCTTTTCTGGTGCGCTCGGGCCAGCAGGAAGGCTTGAGCTTTGTCAATCCCGATTTGGTAAGCGATGTACGCTTTTCTTCCGGTGGGTGGCAGCCTAAGTATGGCGACAAACTTTCGTCAACCCTTAATGTGAATTACAAAAAACCAAAAAAATGGGCTGGCTCTGCTACCCTGGGTTTGCTGAGCGGGGGCACCCACCTGGAAGGCACAGCCCTGAACCAAAAACTAAGCTTTGTGGCCGGGGCACGTTACAAAACTTCCCAATACCTGCTCAACACCCTGGAAACCGAGGGAGAGTACCTTCCCAGATTTATTGACGTGCAAGCCTATCTCAATTACAATATTGGAAAAAATACAGACCTTGGGCTGCTCATCGGCTATGCCAACAACCGCTACCTGGTGCAGCCCGAAAGCCGTTCTACCACCTTCGGCACATTAGACGAACCTTTCCGCCTGTTCATTGCCTTTGACGGACAGGAAACGCTTACCTACGGAACCTGGCAAAGTGGCTTGAAACTTTCCCACCGCTTTCATGACAAATTGAAGTCTGATTTTATTGCCTCCTGGGTAAATACCCGTGAAAGGGAATATTTTGATGTCATTGGTGCGTACCGCTTGTGTGATATTGATATCTCAACCGGCAGCAACAGTTTCAATGAATGTATCAGCACCATTGGCGTGGGAGCTAATTACGCGCATGGGCGCAACCTGCTGGACGCGGACCTGCTCAATTTTGAAAACCGGAATGTGCTCATTATTGACGAAAAAAACACCTTTGAATTTGGCGTCGGCTACCGCAATGACCAAATTGATGACATTGTGCAGGATTATGCCTTTAGTGATTCGGCCGATTTTGTAACCATTCATGAAAGTGTAGAGAATGCTACTTCGCTCAACACAAACCGCCTTACCGCTTATGTGCAAAACACCACAGAATGGCCCGAAAACTGGACGTTTACTTACGGTGCCCGCCTACACTACTGGAGTTTTAGCAAGCAATGGCTGGTGAGTCCCCGCCTACAAGTAGCTTACCAGCCCGAGTGGGAACGGGATTTGGTTTTCAGGGCAGCGGCAGGAATGTACCAACAACCTCCTTTTTTCAGGGAATTACGCAACCGTGAAGGGGAAATTAATCCGGATGTTAAGGCGCAATCATCGGTGCATGGCATCATTGGCGCTGATTACCATTTTCGTATGTTCGGGAGGGAATTTACTTTTTTGGCAGAAGCTTATTACAAGTATTTATACAACCTGAACCCCTATGATGTAGACAATGTACGTATCCGGTATTTTGCCGAAAACAATGCCGTAGGTTATGCCGCAGGCGTTGATTTCCGGGTTAGTGGTGAGTTTATTCCCGGAGCCGAATCCTGGTTCAGCCTGGGCTTACTGAAAACTGAAGAAAATATTGAAGGAGATAACCGGGGGTATATTCGCCGCCCCTCTGACCAGCGGGTAAATCTGAGCATTTTCTTTCAGGACCACTTTCCCAACGATCCTTCTCTACGGGTGTACCTGAGCACTTTGTTCGGTACAGGCTTACCCTTTGGCCCACCGGATAACCCTCAATACCGAAATGCCCTAAATGGCCCTTCCTATACCCGGGTTGATATTGGCTTTTCCAAGCAACTGGTTTTTGGGCAAAAAATGAAGCAAAACCATAACTTTTTCAAATCATTATGGGTTGGATTAGAAGTACTCAATTTACTGGGGGCCGATAACACCTTGTCTTTCACCTGGGTTACTGATGTAAATAATCGCCAATATGCCGTGCCTAATCGTTTGTCGGCAAGATTTTTGAATCTCAGAATAATCGCAAGATATTAGTAGATATTTATATTTTTGCTTTATCACTTAACGCCTGATGCAATGAAATATTCCCTTACTTATTTTACAATGGCTTTACTTGCCTGTAGCCTTCTTTTTTCCGGATGTAAAAAAACCGTTACTCGTGTAGATACCAGTCAAGACATTGACCTGAGCGGTCGTTGGAATGATGGAGACTCACGCCGTGTGGCCGAAGCCCTTACTGAAAGTGCCCTGGAAAGTCGTTGGGTAGATGAATTCCAGCAAAAATACAACCGGCGGCCTGTCATCATTGTAGGCATGGTTCAAAATAAAAGCCACGAGCATATCGAAGCCGAAACTTTTATCAAAGACATGGAAAAAGAGTTTGTCCGCACCGGAAGGGTACGGGTAGTACAAAACTCTGTATTCAGGGAAAAATTACGGGAAGAGCGGGCCGACCAGCAGGAATTTGCCTCTCCCGATACCCAAAAACGCTGGGGGGCCGAACTGGGTGCCGATTTCATGATGTTTGGCACCATCAACTCTATTGTAGATAAAGAAGGGAAACGACAGGTTACTTTTTATCAGGTAGACCTCGAACTCGCCAACCTGGAAACCAACGAACTGGCCTGGATAGATGGGAAGAAGATTAAGAAGTATATTGTGAATTAAGACCGTAGTCCGAAGACAGAAGACCAGAGAGTATTTTAACTTCGGTCTTCCGTCTTCCGTCTTCTGACTTTAATATGAAGCTTCAGTCCTTTCTTCTTATCACCCTTCTTTACTGTTCCGGTTGCGCCACCTATTATCAGGTCAACCAGAAGTTCAATACGTATGTAGAACAGGGAGAACTGAAAAAGGCTGAGCATGTTTTAGATAAAAATGAAAAGTTAAAGGAAGGAAAGGCCAAACTGCTTTACTACATGAATCGGGGCGTGCTGGCATCCATGCAGGGGGAATATGAAGAAAGCAACCGTTTTTTTGAAGAAGCCTATATTTTAGGAGAAGATTTACGCAACAATTACCTGAATATTGCCGCCTCACTGCTCACCAATCCCAATTTTACTTATTACACCGGTGAAGACCACGAGCTTTTGCTCATTCATTATTACAAAGCCCTGAACTTTCTGAAACTGGGCGACCACGAAGCTGCTTTGGTAGAATGCCGCCGCCTGAATATCAAACTCAATGCCCTCAGCGATAAGTACCGCTCCAATGTGCTGGGCAGCAATACCAAATACACCCGGGATGCCTTTACCAACAACCTTATGGGCATTATTTACGAAGCCGATGGCGATTATAACAATGCTTTTATTGCTTACAGAAATGCTGTGGAAGCCTATCGCGAAGATTACCAGGAAATGTTTGGCCTGGGCGTGCCTGACCAACTCAAGCATGACCTGCTCCGTTCGGCGTACCTGATGGGTTTTAATGAGGAACTGCGCCGTTATGAAGAGCTTTTTGGCATGAAATACCAGCACAAACCCCAATCTGAAAAAGGCGAACTAGTATTTTTCTGGAACAATGGGTTAGGCCCCGTAAAATCAGAATGGAGCATTACCTTTACCCTCATCCGGGGCGAGGGAGGGCTGGTTACATTCCGCAATGATGAATTTGGTTTTAGCTTCCCTTTTTTTCTTGATAATGAGGATGATTATGAAAAGAAAGGCTTAAACAAAGTAGAATTTATCCGAGTTGCTTTTCCCAAATATGTTGAGCGTCCATTGGTTTTCAATGAAGGGTCGTTAATGGTTGATAACAAAACTTATCCGTTGGAATTGGGAGAAAATATAAACAGCATTGCATTCCGTACGTTGCAACAAAGGATGCTGAAAGAGTTTGCTGTGTCTTTGCTCAGGGTAGCATTGAAAAAAGCAGCCGAGTATTCAGCCCGGGAAAAGAACGAAGATTTTGGAGCCATCTTAGGCCTGGTAAATGCCCTTACCGAAAAAGCTGATACCCGCAACTGGCAAACCATCCCCCACAGCATTTACTACACCCGGGTACCTGTGAATGCCGGAGAAAATGAAGTTACTTTAGAACTAAACTCTCACAAAGGCAACATCCCCTCTCAAAAGCATTCTTTCACTTTTGACATTAAAAAAGGAAAAACATTCTTCCATAGTTTTCATTCCCTTGAAAGCCAGCCGATACCGGGGTATTATTATTAAAAGCTTTTAACCATTAGCTGCAAGCTCCAAACCTTAGCTGTAATGACATTTTAACTTATGGTGAAGAATTGGTCTTCCCCCGTTAAAGTAGACACTGAAAAAAGAGTAAATTAGTAACCAAATCAGTGTCAAATATGAGAACTAGAAGAAAGTATACCAAAGAATTTAAAGAGGAGGCAGTTCGCCTCTCAGAGAGTAATGGTAGTAAGAGCCAAGTAGCTCGTGATCTAGGAATTCACATGAGTATGTTACGCCGCTGGAAACTGGAATTACAAGAAGAGGGAAAGAAAGCGTTTTCGGGTAAAAACCCTCGGGATGAGGAAATGACTCAATTGAAGAGAGAGAACAGACGTCTTCAAGAGGAGGTGGAGATACTAAAAAAGGCGGTTGGTATCTTCAGTATTCACCCACGCTAAGATACCAATTTGTTCAAGAATATGATGGGTGTTTTTCCATTACTGCTATGTGCAGAGTACTACAAATTTCAAGGAGTGGTTATTACGCATGGTTAACACGACCTGAGAGCAATCGTAGCCGAGAAAACAGACAATTAGTGGAACAGATCAGAGATATACATCAGCAAAGTCGTCAAAGCTACGGTAGTCCCAGGGTACATGCTGAATTACAAACTATGGGAGTAGCATGTGGTAAGAACCGCATTGCCCGCTTAATGCGGCTCAATGGTATTGCGGTGGAAAAGAAAAGGAAGTTTACCAAGACGACAGACTCAAATCATCATCTTCCTGTAGCCCCTAATCTACTAGATCAGCAATTTGAAGCAAGCAGACCTGATGCGGTATGGACCACTGATATTACGTATATCTGGACAAAAGAAGGTTGGCTGTACTTGGCTATTGTACTTGATTTGTTTTCTCGACGTATTATCGGCTGGTCTATGGCGTCCACTTTAGAGCGAACGCTGGTCATAACGGCATTGCGGATGGCAATCATGGTACGAAATCCAGTGAAAGGATTGATACATCACAGCGATAGAGGAAGCCAATATGCGAGCTATGACTACCAACGGATTCTTGAACAAAAGGGAATAAGGTGTAGCATGAGCCGTAGAGGAAACTGTTACGATAATGCCCCAACAGAGAGTTACTTTGCCACTTTGAAACGGGAGTTGGTTTACCGTAGAAATTACTCGAGCCATACTGAGGCTAAACAAGATATCTTCGAGTATATTGAGGTATGGTATAACCGAAAGAGGAAACATTCTGCAATTGAATATATGAGTCCGATAGAATATGAGCATCAGTGGAAAAAATCAATATCTACTGCTGCTTAACTGAATGTCTACTAAATTAGGGGAAACCCATGATTATTACCATCGTAAAGTAGAGGCTGGTAAAAAAAAGATGTCCGTACTAAATGCTGTGCGCAATAAACTTATCCATAGAGTTTTTGCCTGTGTCCGAGAAAATAGAAAATATGAAAAAAGCTATATCAATGTGCTTGCGTAAACCATAGAAATCGCGGGGTCTCCCACTTGCGATGCAGGAGATGCCGGAATAAATCCGGCAAGAGTCTCTTTTTTTGATTTTACCCTAAGTTTATTTGCCATTACACTTAGCGAATAGCTGAGCTTGTGGCTTGTGGCTTGTGGCTTGTGGCTTGTGGCTAAAATACATCCTGTTCCATGCATCATCTTGCCACTATTTCCATATATTTAATTACAAACTATTTATTGCTCATTATTCATTGTGAAAAGATGGAACATATCACGGATATTGCTAAAATAAAGGAAGGTGATTATCTGAGTGAAACCCAGTATTACCGCGTCATCAGCGTTGCGGCGGATGCCATTGAAGTGCAAAACGAAAGGGGGTTGCAATTTCAGATACCCGCCCATGTGGTAGCTGAAGGTATTTACACAGCCCACCAGCATAGGCAGGAACGTACGGTCACCAAAACCCAAATGGCTACCATTTTTCATAATATGGACAGTACCATATTTACGGTCAACTTCAACAAACAATTACGGGAAAAAGATGCCCGGGAAGCCTTGCTCAGCCTTTATGCCAATGCTGGGGGGCAACTTTTCAGCCAACAGGAATATGAAAAAAAAGTGAAAGAAATCATCAAATCAACCTACCAGGGTGAGGAAAGGACACTCATAGGCTACAAAACCGGCGTAGACGAAAACCTGGGCCGCAGCATCGTAATTGACCTGGAAGAAAAATACGGCGACAAACCCTATGACCAGCGCATCCGCCTGGTAGATCACCGCACCATCAATTGGCTTATTTATAAAAATGTAAGGTATGAGGTGAAGTGATTGCATTAACCTCCACTGGTTTATTTTTATTCTAATTCTAAAAATTGGCAGGGTATCCTGCCCTTATAACTAATCAGTAAAAAACTTCATGGAGAAATTTATCATCAAGTCGCTATTTATCTATTTAACTTCTTTCATATTGCTGGGTAATTGTGCCCCCAAAAAAAGCGAACTGGTATGGGATAAAAACCTTTATAGGATTGGATCCCAGTCCTCACCTCGGGCGGCCGATTTGAATGAAGATGGCGTCTTAGACATCATAATCGGGGCAGGCAAAAATGAAAATCAATACAGCGATATGGGTGTGCTGGCCTTGGATGGTAACACCGGAGAACTCTTGTGGCAACAAGAAACTCATGATCAGGTGTATGCTTCTGCCACTTTGTATGATATTACGGGCGATGGTGTACAAGATATTATTATTGGGGGAAGATCACCGTATTTGAGGGCGCTGAATGGGAAAACAGGAGAAGAGATTTGGGCCTACCAATATCAGTATGAAAGTGATCCTGTATTGCAATATGCCCGTTTCAATTTTCAGAACAGCGTAATGGTGCCTGACCAAAACAATGATGGTTTACAAGATTTATTAATTGTGAATGGGGGAAACTCAAAAGCAAAACCCGATACAGAAGAGAATCGTTTCCCAGGCGTACTCATGATCTTAGATGCAAAAACAGGAAATATCCTTGCAGCAGACACCATGCCTGATGGAAAGGAATCGTACATGCCTCCATTATACTTTTCCCAACCTGATACTCAGGAACAAACTATCCTTTTTGGCACAGGAGGTGAAACCATAAGCGGTAATTTGTACATGGCTAAACTTTCTGATCTTATGAATAAAAACTTATCCAATGCTACCATCATTGCCACAGAAAACGGACATGGCTTTATTGCTCCACCGGTAATAGTGGATATTTCCCAGGATGGATATTATGACATTGTAGCTATTTCACACAGCAGCACCATCTTTGCTGTCAGCGGGAAGGATCAGCAGTTATTATGGCAACAGCATATAGACGGCACAGAATCGAGCAACAGTTTTGCCGTGGGTTATTTTAATGAGGATGATGTGCCTGATTTATTCACTTTTGTAAATCGAGGCAAATGGCCTGCCAATACAGGTTCTATGCAAATCATGCTGGACGGTAAAACCGGACAAATTGATTATGAAGATTCAATGGGATGCACGGGCTTCTCTTCACCAGTAGTTTATGACTTAAACAATGATGGATACGATGAGGCCATCATAAGCATTAATGAATTTGATTGTTCGGGTGGATTCACTCAAAATGCCCCTTCTAAAATACAGAATAAACTGATCGCTATTGATTTTAGAAAAGGTTCTACAAATACTATTGACCAAACACAAAAATTTAAAAATATTTTTTCCACTCCCTGGCTTGGTGATCTGGATCAGGATGGATACCTGGACATTGTACATTGTCAGTATTTTAGTCCCGCTATACATCTGGTTTCTTTTATGGGCATGCGTGTTAAAAGAATTTCCACTCCTATTCGGGCAAGAAAAGAAATTATTTGGGGGGCTTATATGAGTTCTAGCGGTGATGGAATATTTCCAATAGTGCAATAACATCACAGGCAAAAAGTAAAAAAGCCCGGGTGTAAGTTCCCGGGCTTTTTTATACGTTTTACGAGGAAAATTCAGTGAGACTATTCAACGTCCCACCATACCTTTCCTACGGGGCTATCCGGCTTGGTGGCTCCAGCCTCATAGTTTTCCTGATTCACTGCAAGCTCCCGTTGCGGTATCCTCAATTTGGTAGGAATAGTACCGGGGCTTGCACTGCCGGGATAGCTTGTTGGCTCCAGTTCCGGATATCCGGTTCTTCTCCAGTCAGACCAGGCTTCCCACCAGTTGAAAAACTTGCTGGCCCACATCTGATAGGCAATTTGTTCCAGATTAGTTTCATTGCCGGTTACTCCTCCACCTCCATAAGGGTAAGCAGCCAGATAGGCATCTACTTCAGCATCTGTTACTACAAGAGAAGGGTCAAAGGGAGTATACATTTGCATGGCAGCCCTTACTCCTGCGTTGTAATGTTCTTCTGCTGTTCCCGGCACATTGCCTATGCCACGCTCAATGGCTTCTGCCAGTAAAAACTCCACCTCGGCATAATTCATGATCGGATAAGGATCGCTGTCGTCCAGCAATTGCATATTCACTTGGGTGAAAATTTGATTGGCTACAGCATTTTGAATACCAAGATATTCATCAAGGCCAGGACCATCCAAACCATTGGGCATGCCCTGCTGGATCAAAGGATCCATATCACCCTGAACGCCTTCGCTCAATATGAAGAGACGGGGGTCGTCATCAGCAGCATTGTCAGGATCGGCACCCTTGAGAAAATCAACAAAGGTTTTGCTCATTACCCGGGAATGACCACCATCACCCGGCTGGAAAGCCCTGGAAATTCCGTTTTGATTCACCCATTCACCCGGACCATCGTCCATAGGAATCCAAACGTTGTCATCATTGCTTTCAAACACTCCTTCTCCCTGCAAGGCCTGATTTACGTAGTTAGCCGCTGTTCCGGCATCTACATCAGAAACCCGCAGAGCCAGACGTAGCATGAGCGAATTGGCCCATTTTTTCCATTTAACTATATCTCCTTCATAAATGATATCAGAAGCTGCAAAACCGTCATCCGGGTTGGATGCACTGATTTCCTGAGTAGCCTCCGTAAGTTTGGCAAACAGATCCATATAAATGGATTGCTGGTTTTCGTATTCCGGAAGAAATGTTCCATCAGTAGCCTGAAGAGCATCAGAATAGGGAACATTACCATAAAAATCGGTAAGCCTGTGGAAGGCAAGTACCCAGAGCACTTTACTGGCTGCTCTTGTATTGGGTCTTCTGCCTTCTTCAAAGCCTCCTTCACCGGTCTCTCTGAAAATTACACCCAGGGTTTTTCCTACATTACCGTACCAGAATTCCCAGGGAGCATTCCAGGCTTCATCGTTATCAAAATACTTATCTCCGGCATTGTTCAATCCAAGTCCGGTAGAAGCCAGGTGCTGCATGAAATATGCGGTATAACCAATGTTGGTTCTCCAGTCAATGTAACGGTTGTCACCTGAAAACCCTCCGGAGGCAGAGCTGAGCGCCGCAGCCGTGAACAAAAAGTTCATGTTTACCTCGTTAAGTGCCTGCGGATTGATATTCATTTCCTGGAGCTCGTCCGTATCACATCCTGCCAGCGGCACAAGCAAGCACAATACACTCAGAAGTAATTTATTGATCAATTTCATATTCATTTTCTTTTAATATTTTAGAATCCGACTCTTAAGTTAAAACCATAACTGCGTACAGCGGGCAAGGCAAAATATTCCAGTCCCTGCGCATTTCCGTTGGTAGAGTAAGCCGACTCCGGATCCACATTATCA
Organism: Cyclobacteriaceae bacterium; assembly: GCA_965230065.1. GTDB lineage: Bacteria > Bacteroidota > Bacteroidia > Cytophagales > Cyclobacteriaceae. Next base: position 7,748,587 of record OZ245942.1, read on the forward strand.
ATGTTTTTGTGGATCACCCAGAGGTTCCGGGCCACGAACGACACGCTCAGGTTTTGGAAGGGTGTTCTCTCGAGCAGACTTCTCGAAAAGGTATACCCAAACGTCAGTTGCCGTAACTTGATGAAAGAGCCATCATAAATCCAGTAATCTGATATGCCATTGGATTGGTCACCAAGACGTTGCCAGTAAACACGTGCTTCATCCGGGGTAAGATCCCGGTCAATAGGCACATATTCCGGATCTTCATCCGAACCTGTATTCACTACTCCGGTAATGCTAAGCGGATCTTCTCCTTCGCGCCCGATAAGTGATTGCTTGTGAAAACCACCCTGGGTCATTCGAAGGTTGGTACCGGAGAAAATATCGCCTCCTGCCCTGAAATCAAGCAGAAAATCCATGTTGAAATTCTTGAAACTGAAGGCGTTGTTCAGACCACCTGACCAGGGATGTACCCCTAAACCGATGGGCACAAATTCATTTTCCGGCACAGCAGTTCCCTCTTCAGTATACACTGGATTGCCATTCGGATCTGTTGCTTGTACACGTCCGGTAATGGTGCCGTAAGGCTCTCCCACAATATGCTTGACAAACACATTTCTGGTCCTCGGTTCTTCACCCACAATTTCGTCAATGCCTTCTACCAGGGATACTACTTCGTTTCTGTTATAAGAAAAATTCAAGGAAACATCCCAGTTGAATGGGCCTTGTATTGGAGTACCGGTAAGTAGGACTTCATATCCGTTGTTGGTGATTTTACCGATGTTAATATTAGTGCTTCCGAATCCTGAGGCAACAGAAATAGTTTGGCTCACGATATCATCGGTAGTTTGCTGGTCGTAATAAGCAAAATCAATCCCCACTCTGTTTTGGAACAAACGTACATCAAAACCAAACTCTATCTCAGTAGACAATGCTGGCTGCAAAAAAGGATTAGGCAATGGAGCCACTCTGCCAAAGGCACCAGAAATACCTGCCATAGGACGTCCAAGATGTGTTTCACCCCTAAGCTCATAAGTGAGATTGGTAGAATACGGGCCAATGGTGGCCAAACCTACCTGTGCCCAGGAAGCTCTAACTTTACCAAAGCTCAGCCAGGAAGGCAGCCCTTCAAAGGTGTCGGAAACGATCCAGCTTCCTCCCACTGAGGGATAGAAAACACTGTTAAACTCCGGATTGAGCACAGAAAACCAGTCGTTTCTTCCGGTTGCTGTGAGGTACAGAATACTGTTGTAATTCAACTCAAGAGAGCCAAACAGGGAGTTGATCCCCCATTCATTGAAACCGTATGAATAATTACGGGTAGCCGCATTATTGATAGCAGGGAAGAATTGTACGTTAAAACCGTTACCAACGGCAGCAATACGCTCGCTGGTTCTTTGCATTTTATTACCTCCTACAAAGGCATTGATGCCGAATTGGCCAAAGTTTTTATCCACACCCATGGTCCACTCCATGTTGATCTCCCGCACGCGGTCTTCACCTTCCGTTCTCGAGCCACCCAACTGATAACCGGTACCTTCCGGCACCAAGTTGGTATCTCTTCTGGTAAACCAGTCCATTCCTATCCTTCCGGAAACCCACAGCCAGTCAAGTATATCGTACCTCAATGAGGTAGAACCGATTACCCTGTCTCTTTTATCATCTCTGATCTCAACGAAGGTTGACCACCAGGGATTTTGCCCCCAGTTGTTCGATGCCGGCAGCCATTCCATTCCTGGTGTTCTCGGATCACCTCCCTGTCCGTAGATTTCATACAAATTCGGATCAAGACCTTCAGGAATAGCTCCGGGTTTTGCAGGATTCCCGTAATAGCTATCTACGTCTACATTATTAGGAACGTACCACACCGATTGCACCGCATTACTGGGAGAATCAGACAACCTGGGACGGTTCTTCGCATACTCATGAGAGTACATGATCTTTGCACTGAAAGAAAGTTTATCAAAGTACTTGCCATTGGTTGCCAGTGTTATGTTCGTTCTGTCAAAGCCCGAATTCGGAACGATGGCTGAGTTCCTCATGTCCGTAGCAGAAAAGCGGAAGGTTTGCTGCTCTCCTCCACCGCTGAGGGCAAGTGTATTGGTAAAGGTAGAACCTGTTTCAAAAAAATCTTCAAACTTATTCCCTGTATAAGAATAAGGTCTCTCCACTCCATCCCACTGAAGTACCTGGCTGCCATCCAGGCGGGGTCCCCAGGCAGTTCTGCCCCAGCTAAATGCCTCAGAAGGAGTATCAGGTTTGGAAGCTACACCATTTACATAGTTACCGGCACCATAGGTGGTCTGCAGATCAGTCTGATCGTACATTTTCTCAAATACGTAGTTGGAATTAAATTGAATACCAATGCCTTTTCTCTTGGTTCCTTTTTTAGTAACCACGTTGATCACACCATTACCTCCCCTGGAGCCATACAGGGCAGTGGCAGAGGCACCTTTCAATACGTTGATGGATTCTATGTCATCAGGACTTATACTGCTCAATCCATTTCCCTGGTCGCCTCCACCCCACAATCCTGCCTGGCCGAAATTGGTGTTGTCCATAGGAATACCGTCAATAACCACCAAAGGCTGGTTATCGCCGTTCAGGGTCTTGTTACCACGGATGAGAATACGGGTAGACCCCGCAGGACCTGATGAGGGATTGGTAATATTCACCCCTGCCACTCTTCCTGAGAGGGCGTTACCAACATTAATTTCACGGGCCTCTGTAAGTTTTTCTCCGTCAACTTCACTCACTGAGTAATTCAGGGCTTTTGTCTCTCTCTCAACACCCAGGGCAGTAACCACTACTTCGCCAAGCTGCTGTATATCAACTTCCATCACAACATCTACTACAGACCTGTTCCCAACTTCAACATTTTGGGATGCATATCCGATAGATGAGAAGGATAATACAGGGTTGTTGCCTGTTACGTTGATGGTATAGTTTCCATCAATGTCTGTTACGGTACCAACCGTGGTACCTTGCAATAAAACGTTTACTCCCGGCAGGGCTTCCCCCTCTCCGGTTACCTTTCCGCTAACTTGCCGTTCTTGTGCCCATGAATAGGAAACGCAAAACGCCAGTAGCATTAAAACTAGTAATTGTTTTTTCATTCTGCTTTTTGTTAGGTTAGTAATTAAATTTTCAATTTGCCCTATGTACCTTTTATGACAAAGTTTTACAAAAAAGAACATTTTCGGACAAAAAACAAGGTACGCATATTTTTGCCTTTTGCAAATTTTTTTACCATATACGCAGTTATTTTTTTATGATTTGTAATGATATGTAGGTCATATTTAAAATATTGTCAACTTTTACTGAAGCAACACTTATATAGTTTAATTATACCTCATAAAACATACAAGCATTCCTGTATTTATGCATGTACTAAATAATAATAATTCGGAAGGGACTTTCGGGGCTACTTCAACTGTAAAAGTGCTTTCTGTACCTCTTGCACCGGTAATTTACAAACTTTATCCTGACAGACGTAGATCATTGTTTCGTTACTAACCAGCTTATTCTCCAATAAAGGCAGGTTTTCTTCTTTCCCTCCCATAAACAGGGCGGTGGGTAAGTAGTTTTGCTGCATTATCCTACTTTTTTCTTTGGCCTGTTGTCCCATGATTGCTACTTCGTAAGGTTGATAAGTAAGCAGGCCCATCAGTCGTGCCCAATTGGCATAATAAGGCCCGCCTTCTGCAATGTTCTGCTCCATCTGGGTAAGCATTGTGCCTGCCATGTTGAGGTAGGGCGTATGGTAGAAATATTCCCCCAACTTATAAAGCACATGCGCCATCACAGAATTGGAAGCAGGCATTACATTATCAGCCAGTTCCATTTTACGCACTACCAATTCCTCTGAACGATCAGATACATAATAAAACATACCAGATTGCGTATCCTGGAAATGAGTGATGGCATAATCGGCGAGCTTACGGGCAAGTTCCAGCCAGTGCATGTCAAAAGTGGCCTGGTAAAGTTGTATGTACGCATCGGCCAGCAGGGCGTAATCATCCAGAAAGGCATCTATGCTTACTTTCCCATCTTTGTAATTTCTCCACAAATGCCCATCGTTTGCTATCATATTTTTCTCTAAAAACCGGGCGTTTTTCAGCGCTGCCTGCAAATAATTTTCATTGGTGAAAGCAAGGTATGCACCCACGTACCCTTTCAACATTAGGGCGTTCCAGGAAGTCAGGATTTTATCGTCGGTAGTGGGTCGGATGCGGGTGTTTCTTGCATTGAATAGTTTTTCTTCAGCGCTATCCAATAGCTTTTTCCATTCTTCTTTGCCGAGATTGTGCTTTTGGGCAAACGCATTTTTAGCGTATTTTCGGTAAAGTATATTTTTACCATGCTCCCAATTGCCCGCATCTGTTATTTCGTAATAATCTGTGATTAGAGGTGCTGACTCTTCTTCTAATATTTCTTCTACTTCAGTCTTTGTCCACACATAAAACTTTCCTTCCTCCCCTTCGCTATCCGCGTTGAGGGAAGAATAAAAGCCACCTTCCGGACTGGTCATCTCCCTTTCTACAAAACCAAGTGTTTCCTGCACTACTTCTTTATATTCCGGGTTTTTGGTGAGTTGGTAGGCATGGGAAAATAAGCTAATCAACTGTCCATTGTCATACAGCATCTTTTCAAAATGGGGTACTATCCAGTGCTTATCTGTGGCGTACCGGGCAAAACCACCGCCAATCTGGTCGTAAATACCGCCCCGGGCCAGGGCATCCAATGTAGTAGTAACAGCTTTCAGTGCTTTTTCTTCTCCGGTGAGGTAATGGTATTGCAGTAAAAACTCCCACCCTGCGGGCATTGGAAATTTGGGTGTGTGGCTGTAGCCTCCCAGTTCGTAATCAATGTATTCCTGCCAGTGGTCAAAAAGTGCATTGTAATTTTCTTTTTGCAATTTTTTAGCAGCATCCGCAGGTACTTCAATCATTTCCTGGGAACGGATACCCTCGGTCAAACTTTCTGCTTGTTCTACTACTTTTTCATGTTGTTCATTATAAATATTAGCAATTTGTTGCAACAGCTTTATCCACTGTTCTTTGGGCAAATACGTGCCTCCGTAAAACGGCCTGCCATCAGGCAAAGCAAAAGCATTCAACGGCCAGCCCCCGCTTCCGGTGAGGAGCTGTACCGCATTCATATAAATCTGGTCAATATCTGGGCGTTCTTCCCGGTCAATTTTGATAGACACGAAATGTTCATTCATCAGCCGGGCCACAGCAGTATCCATAAAAGACTCGTGTTCCATCACATGGCACCAGTGGCAGGCGGCATATCCAATGCTAATCAGCAGGGGTTTGTTCTCTGTTTTTGCCTTTTGCAAAGCTTCCGGTCCCCACTCGTACCATTGCACCGGGTTATCGGCATGTTGCCGGAGGTAGGGGCTGATGGCTTCAGACAAGCGGTTTTTTTTAAGGGAATTATCCTCGGCTACATTTTGTGCCCAACCCATTAAGCCCGTAAAAAGGAACCCAACAAGCAGTAATAATTGTTTGTTTAATATCATTTTCTTCGCTTACGCTGTAAAATAAAGAAACTATCATTCCTAACACATATTCGTAATTTTTTAGTATTAGAAAGTTAAAAAGATTAATTTAGATATGTTTAATGTTTCAGGTTTGTTATTTGGAGTTTAATGTTTATTGTTTTTCCTTAATAAACTTTAAACTCAATACATGAAACTAAAGACTAAAAACAAAAAACTTCCGACAATATATGATGAGACCTCTACCCAAAACTATCCGTAAAACGACATACCTGTCTGTTTTCTTACTTTGGAGCTGGCAGGCGCATGCCCAGGACAAACTATTCACCCTCCTTCCACCTGAACAAACCCAGGTAACTTTCGAGAATACCGTAGCAGATACAAAAGAACACAATATTTTCATTTATTCTAACTACTATGGTGGCGCCGGGGTAGGCATTGCCGATTTTGACAAAGACGGCCTGCAGGATATTTTCTTCACTGGTAACCTGGTGGGCGACCAGCTATATCTTAATAAAGGCCACCTGGAAGGATCAATGCAGTTTGAAGATATTACGGATGCTGCCGGAATCAAAGACAATGGCGGGTGGTCTTCCGGTGTGGCCATTGCCGATGTGAATAATGATGGGTGGCCTGATATTTATGTATGTCGCGAACTGTATGACAACAAGCCTGAATTACGAAAAAATAAGCTTTATATTAATAATGGAGATCCTTCAGCAAAAGGCGTAACCTTTACCGAAAGTGCCGAAAAATACGGACTGGCAGATGATGCACGCACCAGGCATGCTACTTTTTTGGATTATGACAAAGACGGGGATGCTGACCTTTTCCTGCTGAACCAACCGCCCAACCCGGGCAATTTCTCAGATTTGTATGGCACCGGGACCGGACCGGAGTTTTCGCCCAAATTATATAGAAACGACTCCCCCCCCGGGGGGGGATTCACCGATGTAACCCGGGAAGCCGGAGTACTCAAAGGTGGGTACCCCAACAGTGTTTCGGCATCTGATTTTAATAACGATGGATGGCCAGACCTGTATGTAGCCAATGATTTTGATGCCCCTGATTTTTTCTATCTCAATAATGGTGATGGCACTTTTACCAATATCATTGACGATGCCCTCCAACACATTTCCTTCTACAGCATGGGCGTAGATGCTGCCGACATGAACGACGACGGCTGGCTGGATTTGATGGTGGTAGATATGGTAGCCGAAGACAACTATCGCCTAAAGGCCAACATGAGTGGCATGAACCCTCAGTCTTTTTGGGATGTGTACAATGCTGGCGGGCATTACCAGTATATGTTCAATACTTTTCAACTGAACCACGGTGTGTTTTCTGATATTCCTATGTTTTCTGATGTTGCGCAACTTACCGGTGTTTCCAATACCGACTGGAGTTGGTCTAACCTGATGGCGGATTTTGATAATGACGGGCACAAAGATATTTATGTAACCAACGGCCTGATGCGCGACATCCGAAATACCGATTCGGACAAAGCTGTTTCTCATTATGTAGAAGAAACCGCTTATACCTGGATAGAAAACAACCCGAATGCCGGAACCGTTAGTATTTGGGATATTTTAGATTTGAATGAAGCCCTCAGCATGGTTCCTTCCGAAAAACTCCCGAATTATGCTTATAAAAATAAAGGCAACCTCACTTTTGAGAAAATAACTGATGAGTGGGGCCTTGATTATAAAACCTTTTCCCACGGCTCAGCTTATGCCGACCTGGACAACGATGGCGACCTGGACCTGGTGGTCAACAATGTGAACGAAGTTGCCCATATTTACCAAAACAACGCGGATAAGCTGGCTTCAAATAATTATTTAAGGGTACAGCTCACCGATGAAAAAGAGCAGAAGCCCATATTTGGCAGCCGCATAAAAATAGAGCATGGGGACAAAACCCAATGGTTTGAGGTAACCAATGTACGCGGCATGTATTCTACCAGCGAATTTATCGCACATTTTGGAGCAGGTAATGACAATACCATTGACAAAGTAACCATTACCTGGCCAGAAGGGAAAGAGACAGTTTTGACAAACGTGAAAGCAAATCAGGTACTGGTTGTTGACAGAAAAGAGGCAAAAAAAGCAAAAGATGAAGCAGTAGCCATTTCCCCTCTTTTTGAAAAAACGGAAGCGATTGCTTACCAGCATAAAGAAAATGATTTTGACGATTTTGAAAAGCAGGTGTTGTTGCCCCACAAAATGTCGCAATTTGGCCCTGCCCTGGCAGTAGCCGATGTGAATGGGGACGGACTCGAAGACAGTTTTGTAGGGGCTGCAAAAGGACAAGTAGCTCCGTTGTTTATCCAAAAGAAGAATGGCAGTTTTTCACAAGAAAAAGTAAATGCTTTTGAAAAAGATGCCGAACAGGAAGACATGGATGCCGCATTCTTTGATGCTGATATGGATGGGGATTTAGACTTGTATGTGGTAAGCGGTGGTAATGCCTGGCAGCCCCAGGCCAATGAATACCAAGACCGCCTTTACCTCAACGACGGAAAAGGCAATTTCTCAAAATCCGAAAATATCCTGCCCGTATTAAAAGAAAGTGGCTCTGTAGTTAGGCCTTATGATTATGATAATGACGGCGACCTCGATTTATTTGTAGGCGGAAGACACGTTCCATGGGATTGGCCTGCCCCGGCCACAAGCCGTATTTTACAGAACGAAAACGGTACTTTCACAGATGTAACCAAAGCCATTGCCAAAGACCTGCTCAATATCGGCCTGGTAACCGATGCGGTGTGGACAGACTTTGATCGGGATGGTATATCTGACCTCATATTAACCGGAGAGTGGATGCCCATTACTTTCATCAAATACGATGGTAAAAAATTTACCAATGCCACTAAAAAATATGGCGCACCCAATTCTGAAGGCTGGTGGTATAGCATTGCAGCCGCCGATATGGACAATGATGGGGATGAAGACCTGGTAGCCGGAAACCTGGGGCTGAACTATAAATACAAAGCCACCGCCCGCGAACCATTTGAGGTGCACTATGACGATTTTGATGAAAATGGCTCTAAAGATATCGTTTTAAGCTATTACAATTTTGGCGAGCAATTTCCACTCAGGGGGCGCTCCTGCTCATCGGAGCAAGTACCTGTGCTTGCACAAAAGTTCAAAACCTACGATTTGTTTGCCTCTTCTAACCTGGAAGAAGTATACGGGGAAAACAATTTACAACAGGCCCGGCACTACCAGACCAAAACTTTTGCAAGCGCTTATCTGGAAAATGACGGAAACGGAAAGTTTACCATGGCGGCGCTCCCCAACCAAGCCCAGCTTTCCAGCGTAAACAACATCCTTCTTGACGATTTTGATGGAGATGGTGCGAAAGATATTTTGCTGGCTGGCAACCTTTTTACTTCCGAAATAGAAACTACCCGCAATGATGCTGGTATTGGGTTATTTTTGAAAGGCAACGGGAACGGTAAATTTGAGCCTGTTCCAGCACGGGAAAGCGGTTTTTTCCTGCCTTATGATGTGAAGCAATTAGCTTTGATAAAAACTACGAAGGGTAAATTAGTGTTAAGTGCCAATAACAATGGTCCGGTAGTAACTTACAAAATTGCGCCCAATGAAAAAGCCCCCACCGATTCGGCAGAGGCTTCTCAAATAGAATAATATCTTGTTTCCTTCGCAGAACTTTGACAAAGCTACATCCTGGGGTATTTTCAAATAATCGCATTAATCATCTGAAATACCTTCTCTTTTTCAATTGGCTTTGACAAATAGCCGGTAAAGCCTGCTTTCAGAAATGTGTCTTTATCTTTGTGCATAGCAAAGGAGGTTACTGCTATGATAGGGGTGTTATGGTATCTGGGCAGGACTTTGATATGCCGAATGAGTTCTACCCCATCCAGGTAGCCATTTCCCAAATTAACATCCATCAGAATAATGTCGAATTGCAACTGCTGGATTTTTTCCATACACGCTGCACCATCATAGGCCAGGTGAATATCAAAATCTTTCTCCAACAATTTTTGCATGACCAACGCGTTTATTTCGTCATCTTCTACATATATCACTTTCTTCATTATCCTGTACGTATTGTGGTAATAATATTTCAAAAGTACTGCCTACATCTTTTTGACTGCTTACCCGAATGTCCCCTCCCATAAGTTCAGTATATTTTTTAGCAATGGGTAATCCCAATCCACTTCCTTCAAACTTACGGCTTTGTCCGCTGCTTTCTTGTATAAAAGGCTGAAATATCCGGGGCATAAATTCTTCAGCAATCCCGATACCTGTATCTGTTACTTTTATTGACACGTAGGGCTGATCGCACTCAGAAATATCTGTCTCGACAATTACTTCCCCTTTTTCGGTAAACTTCAATGCGTTTTCAAGTATATGGTCGAGCACTTGCTTTAATATTAACTCATCGCCAAGGCATACTAAAGAAGCTTTATCAGGTTGATAGATAATGGCAACCCCTTTCTCTTCTCCCATCATTTTCATACCAGCAATGCTTTCTTCAATAAGGTTACCTACACAAACAGGTGCTAGTTGTAATACAGATTTCTCAGATTCTAATTTAGCCAGCTCCAAAATGCTGGTCATGGTGCGGAATAACCGGGTGGCACTTCTTTTCAGTAATGCAGTATATTCCTTGATATTTCCATCCTCAGCTTCTTCTATGATTTGCGTTATGCCAAGAATACCATTCATGGGGGTACGAATCTCATGCGACATATTGGCTAAAAAATTGTCTTTTAGCCGATTCATTTCTTCTGCTTTCTCTTTAGCAACCAATAGTTCTTCACTCATGGACTGGTAACGCTGAGTGAGTAGCTTTTGTTCGTTCAGCGCGTCACGTAACGATTGGGAAGATAGGTTAAAAGCCGTCCTGAAGTGCCATAAAATTACAATGAACAGCACGAATAAAATAAACAGGCTGATAAAATATTCGTCAAAAGCGACTTTTTCAGGAGCAATAGCAATGTGGTATGCATCGAAGCGTTGGAGGGCAAGCAAAAGAAATAAAGGTAAGGCATTGAGCAAGGTATATACCAATGCCCACCGCCGCCTTAAGTAATAGAAGGAATAAAGAATAGCCAAGGCGGCCAAAAAGGTACTAACAGCATTAATCTCCTGAAAAATGATAAAGGTATTGACCCATAAATTAGTAGTGGTAATGAGCAGCAATGCATGGGTAGCAAAGCGCATTGAATGATACTTCCGCAATGTAAAAAGTACCGTTAAAAAAAACACCCAAACTACAGAAGAACGGGTCAGTTGGGCATAATTTTCATTAATGACCAGGCTGGGAATAATAAGCGTAACCAATCCCAGCGAAACTACTATGATCCGGTAAATAAAAATAATCCGGGCTTGTTCTATCACATCGGAAGTTCTACGCAAATAGCTCCCGATAAAATAGTCCCTTATCTTGTGCATACTGTAAAAATGAATGAAATTTGGCTGAAATCATAAAAATACTGATAACAATATTAATGAATATTTTTATGGGAAAACAGGCCGGGTAAGGTTCATGTCAAAATCACCATGTTTTAGGTACGCTCGTCAGTTTTCGGGAAGCAAAGTCCTGAACTGATATGTGCCACTTCCTGCCTCAAAAACAATTTGCCCGCTTTCCATTTTCACATTGGTTATCCCTTCGGCTTGTTTTATGGGGGTTTCTCTTTCAAAAGTACTTTCCATATCCCGGGCCGGGAGTATTACTTTCGCGGTGGTATTACCCGGAATGGTAAGTGTATACTTAAACTCATTGTTTTCTATTTTCCATGCACTTGTAATTTCACCTCTTACGGAACGGTAACTGCCCTCGGCCCAGGTAAGGTCACCAACCACTTTGGGTGCGATAATCACTTTATCAAAACCTACCGCGTCCGGAGCCGGGTTAATACCCAAAATGGCTTTGTAAAACCATTCGCTCACCGAGCCAAACATAGGATGGTTTTTAGAGTTTTGGTTACGGCTTTTGTCCCAATGCTCCCACAGCGTGGTAGCCCCGTTTTCAATCATGTATCCGTAGCCGGGATAATCACGCTGATTTACCATTTCATAAGCCACATCATTCTGCTCATAATCCTGCAGCACATTCCAAATCATTTTGGTGCCAAAAATTCCGGTAGAAATATGCCCTTCGTTGGTTTCCATAACATCTTCTACAAGCACTTCCAAGACTTTTTCGCGGTCTTCGGCAGGCACCAAATCGTAATACAGCCCAAATACCTGATTGGCCTGGGTAATGGCCGTATCCAGCACGCCCGTTTCCGGATGGTAAAACCTGTCGATAAACGATTGTTTGATTTCCTGTGCTAAAGTTTCGTATTTCCGCTTGTCTTCGGCTTTGTCTATAATGCCTGCAAACTCAGCCCCTAGTTTTACAATATGATAATAAAAAGCCGTACTGGTGAGGGGCACCGCTTTGTAACTGATGCTCACGTGGTCACCAATGCCACGCTCTATATAATTATCTTGGGCCTGGGTACGCAAAAACTCAATCATATTAACAACGGTGGTGTATTGCTCATCCACAATTTGTCTGTCACCGTAATATTGGTACAATTGCTTAACTACAAAAGGATGCGCCAGTTGCCAGCCGATGGGGCCAGACCCTTCGCCAAAACCTTCGGTATCAATACCATTGTAGGGGGCTGTTTCGGGCAGTCCTCCGTTGGAGCGTACATCGTCCTGGAAATCCCGCACGGTTTTCCGGTAAAAGTTGGCCATGTCAAAATTATAGATGTAAGCCTCGGCAGCCGTTACAATGTCACCTCCGTAACCGAACTTCTCCCTGGCCGGGCAATCAGATTGTATGCTGAACACGTTACTCAGCATGCTCCATTCGGTTATTTCCTGTATTTTATTGAAAAGTTCGTTAGAGCAGGCAAACGTACCCACTTTGGGCAAATCGGAGTTCAACCGTAATCCTTCCAGTGACTCAGCGGTCAGTTCCCCGGGGTACCCGGTTACTTCCACATACCGGAAGCCATGAAAGCCAAACTTCTGCTGAAAGGTTTCTACGCCCCCACCCTTCATAATATAGGTATCTTCCTGATAAGCCGTTTTGGGCGACCCGGGGCCGCCACTCAGGTTCCAGGCTTCTTTGATATGCCCGGCCACGGTGGTCATGCCATTTACGCGTCCGTTTTCATACAACAACTCTCCGTAACGCAGTTTCACTTTGGTTCCGGCTTCCCCTTCCAGGCGCAGCCTGATCCATCCGGCGAAGTTTTGTCCCAGATCAAATACATGCACACCCGGTTCAGGTTGGGTAACTGCAACCGGTTCAAGCACCCGGGTAACGCGGATGGGCGGGGCCATTTGTGCCAGCATCCGGCCTCCCGGTTCGTCAACCGCAACCGCTTTTTGCCAATGCGTATCATCAAAACCGGGTTGTCGCCACCCTTCCTGTTCTTTCCGGGCATCGTACACTTCCCCCAGGTATACATTATTTTTCAATATAGGGCCAGTGCTGGCTTTCCAGTCAGTATCGCTTACGAGCGTTTGTGTTGTTCCGTCTTCAAAAGTGATTTGCATTTGGGCAATAAACTTAGGCTGGCCGATGGTCAGAAATTCCCTCAAGTTGAACCTGCGGAAAAGGCCGAGTGGCAAAGGGTTGTACCAACCATTGCCCAGCATCAAACCCATGGCGTTATCGCCATTTTTTAGCTGACCACTAACGTCATAAGTGCTGTACAATACACGCTTTCCATAGTTCGTCCACCCGGGGTCCAGCACGTGGTCGCCCACTTTTGTGCCGTTTAAATATGCTTCATAATAACCCAGCCCGGTAATGTAAAGGCGGGCAGATTTTACCGGTTTTTCCAAAGAAAATTCTTTGCGGAAGATTGGGGCGGGAATTTCATCATAGAAGTCCTCCCGTTGACTGGGAGCTTCGCTTCCATCGCCAATCCATTGGGCTTTCCAATCATTATTGTCCATCAGAGCGGTTTCAAACCAGGCCGCTTCACTGTATGGAGAAACCTGTCCGTCAGCATCCCAGGTCCTTATTTTCCAGAAATAGCGTGTAGAAGATGTGAGGGGTTTGCCATCATACACTACATTTAACTGTTGGGAAGATGATATTTTTCCACTGTCCCACATATCCCCGGTATTTTGCTGCAAATTTTCTTTTTTTGAGGAAACAATGACTTGCCAGGCCGATTGCAAAGCACCGCGTTTTGGATCATGCACCACCCAGGAAAACCGGGGCTTTTCTATATCGATGCCCAAAGGATGTTCTATATATTCGCACTGAAGTTGAACGGGCGCGTCAGGCGGAGCCGGTTCTGAGGTACAACTTACACCTATAAAAAAAAACAGGACAATATATATATGTTTCATGTAGCAATAAGTTATGAATAATTTGTAAAGATTTGGAGAAACTGCCAGCCATCTATCCTGCACCCTCATGGCCATTTTCCGATGGTTTCGGCAAGTTTAGTAACTTTGTACACATCACTCTGTAATAATTCAGTATTATACTTTAAGTTCCTTTAAAATATTTCTGGTTTGTCCAGTCTTTTGTAATTTATTTAGGCAAAGTCAAAAAATATGAATATTTTGAAGCTACAACTTGAAAAAAATCCGAAAATAGGCTATGTCCTGTTTACACTTTACAAATAACTACAGCTATGAAAAACATGATCAAAATACTTATCATAGATGATAATAAAATTGATCGTTTGATTATTAAAACACAAATGAATCATGCATTCAATACCCATGACACGCAAGAGGCTGAGCATGGGGAAGAGGCTTTAAGCTTTCTGGAAAATCAGGGTGAAGAATTCCCTGACATAATCCTGGTAGACATTAACATGCCCATCATGAATGGGTTTGAGTTTTTGAACAAATACGAAGAAGTATTTTGGAAAGCACACCCCAACACACGGGTTTATGTGATCAGCTCTTCTAATGCCGAAGAAGACATTAACAAAAGTAAAGAATTTGCCCCGGTGCAGGGCTTTCTTACAAAACCCATCAGAAAAGATAAAGCCCAGAGTTTATCTGATATGATATCTCATTTGAATTAATCTGCATATACCTGTTTACTCCAAAAATATCCCAGTACCACAAAACGTCGTATAACTTTGTGCAATATGGAAAGCACAATTTATATCAAAAATATGGTGTGCCCCCGCTGTATAGATACTGTGAAGGGTATTCTCGGGCAAATCAACGCAGAAGCAACATCGGTTTCCCTGGGCGAAGCTACATTGGCTTCCGCACTTACCTCCCGGCAAAAACAACAACTGGAAGAAAAGCTGGCCGGAAAGGGGTTTGGGTTATTGCAAGATGCCAAATCCAGGTTAATCGGACAAATTAAGGCAATCATTGTAGATCAGGTGCATTACCAAAAAACTCTCCCGAATATCAACTTTTCTGACCTTTTATCAGAAAAATTGCACCACGATTACGCTTCACTCAGCAGGCTGTTTTCTTCGGTAGAAGGCATGACGATAGAACGTTTTATTCTAAAGCAAAAGATAGAAAAAGTAAAAGAACTGCTCTTTTATGATGAACTCTCCTTATCTGAAATCGCTGATAAAATGGACTATAGCAGCGTGGCCCACCTTTCTGCCCAGTTCAAAAAAGAAGCAGGCATGACGGCTACTGCCTTTAAAAAACTGAGACGGCCCGGACATCAGCCTCTGGACACTATCTGATCGAAATGATATAATTCTTACACAAAATTATGTAACAGCCTTATGCCTGTCAATAGCGATATTTGTAGTATTAAGAAGCTGTTTGAGTTAATCCTTTGATCTGCAAATGGGCATTTCAAGAACCGCAACGGCGGACCGTCTGACGTCACATTTTCGCTGTCAAAAACCAACTCAAACAGCTTCTAAAATATCTGTAACTGATAATGATATGGAAAATACACACATCATCGAACCCAAACATACTGAAGATAATAATAAGAAAACCACAATCAGGCAATCTTTTCCGGTAACTGGGATGACCTGTGCAGGCTGTGCTGCCAGTGTAGAATCAATCTTAAACACCACAAAAGGAGTAAGCAAAGCCAGTGTAAACTTTGCCAACAATTCAGTACTTGTCGAATACGACCCATCCCTTGCCCCAACTGACCTCCAAAACGCAATACGCTCCATAGGGTATGACCTGGTTGTGGGTGTGGATGATCCTGCCGAAGTACAACAAGAACTTCAGCAAAAACACTATCAATCGGCAAAAAACCGTACCATCTGGGCGGCCATGCTCACCCTCCCTGTCTTTATTTTAGGCATGTTTTACGCAGAGTGGGTGCCGGGCCGGTGGGTTTCCTGGGCACTGGCTACCCCGGTTTTGTTTTGGTTCGGGCGTAATTTCTTCATCAATGCCATCAAACAAGCCCGACACCGAAAGGCAAATATGGATACCCTGGTGGCACTGAGCACGGGTATTGCCTATTTTTTTAGTGTATTTAACACCCTATTTCCAGATTTCTGGTTAAGCCGGGGGATAGCACCGCATGTATATTACGAAGCAGCAACGGTCATCATCACTTTTATTTCGTTGGGAAAACTGCTGGAAGAAAAAGCCAAATCCAATACTTCATCAGCCATCAAAAAACTAATGGGCCTGCAACCCAAAACGTTAAAAGTAATTGTGCAAGGGGAAGAAGTGGAAATGCCTATTGCCGCTGTGCAGGAGGGTAATGTAATCGTAGTGCGCCCCGGGGAAAAAATTCCGGTAGATGGGGAAGTAACAGAAGGCAACTCCTTTGTAAACGAAAGCATGATTACAGGAGAGCCTGTTCCGGTAGAAAAAACGCCAGGAGAAAAAGTTTTTGCAGGCACCGTGAACCAAAAAGGCAGTTTTCGTTTTGTGGCTGAAAAAGTGGGAAGCGAAACCCTCCTTTCACAAATCATCAAAATGGTGCAGGAGGCCCAGGGAAGTAAAGCCCCAGTGCAGAAGCTGGTAGACAAGATTGCAGGGATATTTGTGCCCATTGTCATGGCCATTTCCATACTCACTTTTATTACCTGGATGTTCATCGGTGGGGATGAGGCTTTCACACATGCCTTACTCACCGCTATTGCCGTACTGGTGATTGCCTGCCCTTGTGCACTCGGACTTGCTACGCCCACTGCCATTATGGTAGGCGTTGGAAAAGGGGCTGCCAACAATATTCTTATCAAAGATGCTGAAAGTCTTGAACTGGCACATAAAGTAAATGCGATAGTTTTGGATAAAACAGGCACCATCACCGCAGGTAAACCCGTGGTAACCGATGCAATTTGGGAAGATGAAGAAGAGGCGCAACAGCTTAAGCCTGTGTTGTTGGCTATTGAGTCGCAGTCTGAACACCCTTTGGGCGAAGCAGTGGTTCAAAAGTTAAAAGAAGAAAAAGTAAAGCCCGCGGTAATTTCCCAATTCAGCAGCATTACCGGAAGGGGCATCAAAGCAACAGATGCTAACGGCCATGCGTTTTATGTGGGCAATCACCAACTGCTCCGGGAAAACAAAATTGCCTGCAGCAATATGCTTATGCAAAAAGCAAAGGAACTACAGCGAGCAGCAAAAACAGTCATCTTTTTTGCCAATGAACAGAAAGCCCAGGGCGTGCTGGCGATTGGTGACCAAATCAAGGAAACTTCTCCTAAAGCCATAGCAACCTTGCAGGCGATGGGCATTGAAGTGTATATGCTCACGGGCGATAATCCCGAAACAGCAGCTGCCGTAGCCCGAAAAGTAGGGTTGCAGCACTTCAAAGCAGAAGTTTTGCCTGCTGAAAAAGCTGATTTTATCAAAGCATTGCAGGCAGAGGGAAAAGTAGTGGCTATGGTGGGCGATGGTATCAACGATGCGCATGCCCTGGCACAGGCAGATGTGAGTATTGCGATGGGCAAAGGCACCGATATTGCGATGGATGTAGCCAAAATGACGCTCATCACTTCCGACTTGCAATCTATTCCCAAAGCACTCCGGCTTTCAAAGAAAACAGTGAAGGGTATCCGGCAAAATCTCTTTTGGGCATTTATTTACAATATCATCGGTATACCCATAGCGGCAGGGATTTTGTACCCAATAAACGGGTTTTTACTGGACCCCATGATTGCCGGAGCTGCTATGGCATTTAGTTCAGTCTCTGTAGTGGCTAATAGTTTACGCCTGCGAAGCACTAAACTTTGAATTATTAAACCAGAAAAGCTTTATTTGCGTAATAAGTACCAATAATGAAAAGGCTTTTATCCATATTTCTTTCCATCCTCATGCTGACAGGCAGTACCGGGATTACGATGGCCACCCATTTTTGTGGAGGGGAGGCTATGGAAACCCAACTGATGTATGGGCATGCTGCACTGGGATGCGGTATGAATGATATGGAAAAAGAGTGTGAGCGTCAAAAAGACAGCAGCGAGCATCTCCTAAAAACAGAAAACTGCTGTGCAAACCATTACACTACTATTGAGTCGGATGATACCATTACCAGCAAGCAGGTTTTCCAAACAATCAATCTCAAATTTTTCGTAGCCTTTGCTTTTACATACCTCGGTTTGCAGCCATCTGAGGTTGACAATAATTCGCAATACACAAACTATTCCCCTCCTTTGCTGAAGCAGGATATACCAATCCTGCACCAGTCTTTCCTTTTGTAATTTGTTGATGCCTTCATGGATTAGTGTGCTGTTAGGTTTTCTAACATCAGTACATCAAATCATTGTATCATCAGCAAATTATTCAAATGCTTAATAACATTATTCGCTACTTTCTTGAAAACAAGTTAGTAACCGTACTCATCCTGACCGGCTTTGTTGCCTGGGGAATTGTTACCGCTCCTTTTGGGTGGAAGGTAGGCGCATTGCCTTCAGACCCGGTACCGGTAGATGCCATTCCTGATATTGGGGAAAACCAGCAAATTGTATTCACCCAGTGGCCCGGGCGTTCCCCACAAGATATCGAAGATCAGGTTTCCTATCCTTTAACGACTTATTTATTGGGTATTCCGGGAGTAAAATCCATACGCAGCTCTTCTATCTTCGGCTTTTCCAGCATTTTCATCATTTTTAACGAAGATATTGAGTTTTACTGGTCACGCTCCAGGATTCTTGAAAAGCTCAGCTCCCTCCCATCAGGACTGTTACCGGAAGGCGTGCAACCCTCCCTGGGGCCTGATGCTACCGCTTTAGGCCAGGTATATTGGTACACTTTAGAAGGAAGGGATAAGGAAGGCAACCCCACCGGTGGATGGGATTTGCACGAAATCCGCACCGTACAGGATTTTTATGTAAAATATGCCCTCAATGCTACCGAAGGCGTTTCGGAGGTGGCTTCCATTGGTGGCTTTGTACAGGAGTATCAAATAGATGTAAACCCGGATGCCCTGAAAGCTTACGACATTCCCCTGCACAAAGTGATGCAGGCCGTACAAAAATCTAACAAAGATGTAGGCGCCAAAACCATTGAAATTAACCAGGCAGAATATCTGGTAAGAGGGTTAGGTTACATTAAAAAGTTGGAAGATATAGAAAAAGCCGTGGTGGCTGTGCAAGACAATGTTCCTGTCCGGATTCAAGACGTGGCGGTCGTAACACTGGGCCCTGCAGCCCGCCGGGGTATGCTGGATAAAGACGGTGCCGAGGTAGTGGGCGGCGTAGTGGTGGCCCGTTACGGCTCTAATCCATTGCAGGTCATTAATAATGTAAAAGATAAAATACAGGAAATTGCCACCGGTTTGCCCAAGAAAACCCTTGCCGATGGCACCGAAACCCAGCTGACAATCGTGCCCTTTTACGACCGCTCAACCCTCATCCACGAAACGCTGGGCACACTGGAGGAGGCGCTTTCCCTTGAGATATTAATTACTATTCTCGTCATTATTGTTACTGTATTTAACCTCAGGGCATCCCTCCTTATTTCCAGTTTGCTTCCTATTGCTGTGCTCATGGTTTTCATCGCCATGCGGTATTTCGGGATAGATGCCAACATCGTAGCCCTATCAGGCATTGCCATCGCCATAGGCACCATGGTTGATTTGGGGATTATCTTATCAGAAAATGTCATCAAGCATATTGAAGAAGCCCCGCCTGCTCAAAAACTCATCGATACAATTTACAAAGGATCGGCAGAAGTGGGCACAGCCATATTAACGGCTGTATCCACAACTATCGTCAGTTTTATTCCGGTTTTTACTATGGAAGCTGCTGAGGGCAAGCTTTTTCGCCCATTGGCTTTTACCAAAACTTTTGCCCTGATAGCCGCCCTGCTCGTAGCCCTGCTCATCCTCCCGGCACTGGCTCACTGGTTTTTCGGAATCAGCATAAATAATAAAAAGACAGCACGCATCGTGAATGCAGGCTTGGTATTGCTGGGGCTTATCATTGCTATTCTCGAGAGTATGTGGGCAGGCATCGCACTGATAGGGTTTGGGTTGGGATGGTTTGTTAAAAATTATGCCCCCTGGCAAAACTGGTTCACCCGCAATTTGAGCCTGATGGTGGTAGTAGGTGCTGTCACCTGGCTGCTGGCTAAATACTGGCTACCCTTAGGAGCGCAGCAAAGTCTCATTCTAAACTTTATTTTCGTAGGGCTTTTGGTAACCATTATCCTGGGTGGCTTTGCCTTATTGCAAAAGTTCTATGAGTCTATCTTACGCTGGTGCCTGGAAAATAAAGGTAAGTTTCTGGTAATTCCTACTTTGTTTATCCTGCTGGGTGCTACTATATGGTTAGGGTTCAACACAGTTTTCGGTTTTATGGCCAAAGGCTTTGACTTCATTGGGTGGAACGTCCGTCCCACCAGTGTATGGTCTGCCATGGTACATACTTTACCCGGCGTAGGCGAAGAATTTATGCCTTCGCTTGATGAAGGAAGCTTTTTGTTGATGCCCACATCTATGCCCCACTCCGGCATTGCTTATAATAAAAAAACAGTAGGCCAACTGGATATGCTGGTTACCAATATTCCTGAAGTTGACCTTACTGTTGGGAAACTAGGCCGGGCGGAATCTGCCCTGGACCCTGCGCCGATCTCTATGTACGAGAATATCATCAATTACAAACCGGAATACAAAACCGATGAAAATGGAAGAAGGATACGGTTTAAAGTGGATGGGGATGGGAATTATATTTTGGAAGACCGAAGACCGAAGACCGAAGACAGGAGTCAGGAGGTGGAAGATGAGAGATGGAAGTTGGATAAAGAAAAGAAGTGGTACTTCAATGGGGAAGATACTGTTTTCCTTACTTCTACGACCCATTCACAAAACCCTGACTTCCAGTTTCTACCTTCTAAACTAATACCTGATGATGATGGTCAGTATTTCCGGAATTGGCGGGATCATATCCAGTCGCCGGATGATATCTGGGAAGAAATCGTGAAGGTCACCAAAATACCGGGTGTGACTTCGGCTCCCAAATTACAACCCATTGAAACCAGGTTGGTGATGTTGCAAACCGGAATGCGTGCCCCCATGGGTATCAAAGTATATGGCCCCGACCTCAAAACCATAGAGGATTTTGGCATGCAACTGGAAGCTATCCTGAAAGAAGTGCCCTCCGTAAAATCGGAAGCTGTTTTTGCCGACCGAATCGTGGGAAAGCCTTATCTCCACCTCAACATCAACCGGGACGAAATTTCCCGCTATGGACTGAACATAGAAGATGTACAACAAACCATTGAGACAGCCATCGGTGGCATGAAAATCACATCTACAGTTGAGGGAAGGGAGCGCTTTCCTGTACGGGTACGATACCCCCGTGAGCTGCGAGATGACCCTGAATCGTTGCGAAAAATTCTTATGCCAACCCCTACGGGTGCCCAGATTCCCATTGGCCAGGTAGTAGACCTTGAATATGTAAGAGGCCCGCAAGCCATTAAAAGCGAAGAAACATTTTTGGTAGGTTATGTGCTTTTTGACAAAAGGGAAGGGTACGCAGAAGTAGAGGTAGTGAACGATGCCCAACAGACGATACAAGACCGCATTGACTCCGGAGAGTTGGAAATACCTGCCGGTATCAGTTATAAGTTTTCGGGCAGTTATGAAAACCAGGTGCGGGCCGAAAAAAGGCTTTCCATCATTGTGCCGCTGGTACTTTGCATCGTATTCCTGATTTTATATTTCCAGTTTAAATCTGTAACCACCTCACTGATGGTATTTACCGGGATTGCTATGGCTTTCAGCGGAGGCTTTATGATGATATGGTTTTATGGCCAGGATTGGTTTGCCGATTTTAGTATTTTCGGTACCAATCTCCGGGATTTGTTTCAGATGCATACCATCAATTTAAGTGTGGCCGTATGGGTAGGCTTCATCGCCCTTTTCGGAATAGCCACCGACGATGGCGTGCTGATTGCCACTTACCTTGACCAGAGCTTTAAACGCAACAAACCTCATTCATTAAAGGATGTGCGGGAAGCAGTTGTTGAAGCCGGGCTGAAACGGGTACGACCTGCCCTCATGACAGTTTCCACTACAATGATTGCGCTATTACCGGTGCTCACTTCAACTGGCCGCGGGGCCGACATCATGATACCCATGGCAATACCCACATTTGGCGGGATGGCATTTGCCCTGGTAAGCATTTTTATTGTGCCGGTGCTGTATTGTATGCGGGAGGAGAGGAGGTTAGGGAGGTAAATGCTAGAAGTTGGAAGTTGGAAGTTGGAAATTAGAGGTTAGATGATTAGAAGTTAAATTATTATTCACTAAAACTTATACGTCATGATAAAGTCTTATAGGGATTTGGAGGTTCACAAAAGGTCATTCAAAATGGCGATGGATATTTTTTGGTTGACAAAAAGCTTTCCCAAAGAAGAAATTTACTCACTTACGTCACAGATTGTTCGCTCGTCCAGGTCTATCAGTGCCAATGTGAGTGAAGGGTGGGCAAAACGAAAGTATGAACCCGTTTTCAAGCAGCACCTGATCCATGCATTGGGGTCATGTACAGAAATGGAAAACTGGCTGGACTTTACGCTGGAATGCAAATATATCGATAAATCTACCTATCGCGAATTAACGGAAGAAATCGATCAAACAGGTAAAATGTTAAACAAGCTACATCAAAACTGGAAAAGTTATGGGAAGTAAGTTGGATGTTAGAAGTTGGATACTAGAGGTTAGAGGTTGGATGTTAGAGGTTAGAAGCTGGATGTTAGAAGTTAGAGGTTGGAAGCTGGAAGCTGGATTTCTAGCCTCTAGCTTCTACCGTCTAGCTTCTAACCTCTACTTTCTAACTTCTGGCATTTTAATAGCATTATCCTTTCAGGCTTATAGCCAGTCTTTGGAGAGCTACCAGCAACTGGCCGCCGAAAACAACCCGGGGCTTCAGGCCAAATACAAACAGTTTGAAGCTGCAATGGAAAAAGTACAGCAGGTAAGTAATTTGCCGGATCCCAGCTTTTCGTTCGGGTATTTTATCGCTCCGGTAGAAACAAGGGTTGGGCCGCAAAGGGCACGCTTCTCATTAACCCAAATGTTTCCCTGGTTTGGTACACTAAAGGCACAGGGCAATGCTGCCACTTTACGCGCAGAAGCGGAGTACCAATCATTCATTGACGCACGCAACGCGCTTTACTACCAGGTGGCATCAGCTTACTACCCTTTGCTTGCACTGAAAGAAACATTGCGCTTTCAAAAAGAAAACCTGACAATCCTGGAGTCATATAAAAATATCGCTACCAAAAAATTTGAAAATGCACAGGGTACCATGGTCAATGTGTTACGGGTTGATCTTATGATAAAAGAAGCTATGACGGACATCAGTATCCTGGAAGAAAAGAAAAAGCCACTGCTGACTGCCTTTAATCAACTCCTGAACCGGGACAATACCGAAGCGGTAACAATTCCCAAAAGCTGGGAAACAGACTCATTAATTTTGGTTCAAACCAAAGATAGCTTGTTGGTAAACCACCCCCGCATGGCAGCATTGCAACTAAAAGTGGCGGCAATGGAAGCACAGGAAGAAGCAGCTACCCGGCAGGGAATGCCTCGATTTGGCTTAGGCCTGGACTACGTACTGATAGACAAAAGAACAGATTTATCAACAGAAGCAGGAATGAATCTGGATAACAACGGAAAAGATGCATTGATGCCAATGGTTACCATGAGTATCCCTTTGTTTCGTGGCAGGTATGAGGCAGCCCAAAAGGAAGCCCAGCTTATGCAGGAAGCATATTCAAAAATGGCAGAAGACACGGAAAACAAGCTCATATCTTCTTATGAAAACACCTGGTTTGAGATAAATAAAAACCTCCGGTACATAAAGCTTTACGAAACCCAAACGCAACAAACACAACAGATACTCAACCTTATTTTTTCTGCTTATGCCAATGAAGGAAAAGATTTTGAAGAAATGTTACGCATGCAACAACAACTGTTGAAATATGAATTGCTGAAGGTTTCTGCGCTGGAAGCGTATGCGGTGGCAGTAGCGGAACTGGAATATATTATGGCTAATTGATGGGGTGATGTTTTGATGTGCTGATGGAAATTAATATGGGTAAATGGTTTCTTTAACTTAAATATGAAAGCTATGAAAAGGAAGAACGTGATTGTTGACACGAGTTTTGAGTTCGCATTACTTATTATTGAGTATGCCGAAGTTCTTGAGGAAAAAGCAAAATCATTTCCACCACAAAATCGAGACTAAAATGATGACGAATAACATAAACATAAACACTATTTGGGCAATAGCAGCCTCCCTACTCATGGGTGCTCTAATAGGCTATTTCATCAGCAAATCAGCACATCGAACCATCAGCACATCGAACCATCAGCACATCAATACATCAGAAACATGGACCTGCGCAATGCACCCGCAAATCAGGCAAAACGAACCAGGCGATTGTCCTATATGTGGCATGGATCTGATTCCTTTAGAAAATGAAGAAAATGAAAACATGGACCCTGCGGCAGTAGCCATGTCGCCCACAGCCATGCAACTGGCCAATGTGGTAACGGCTGAAGTAGGTGAAATGAACCCGGTAAAAGCCGTGCGCCTGAATGGAAAAGTTCAGGAAGATGAAAGATTGGTTTTTTCACAATCTACCCACATCCCCGGCAGGATTGAACAACTCATGGTCAATTTCACCGGAGAATATGTGCGAAAAGGACAGGTAATCGCCCACATTTATTCACCGGAACTGATGACGGCACAGGAAGAGCTTTTTGAAGCCCAAAAGATCAAAGATACACACCCCGGCCTCTTCCAGTCGGCACAGGAAAAACTAAAGAACTGGAAGCTGTCTGATGCACAAATTCAGGATATTTTGAAAAACGGCCAGCCCAAAGAAGCCTTTCCCACAACAGCCGATGTTTCGGGATATGTTACCGAAAAAAATGTAAAGCTGGGTGATTATGTAAACAGAGGGGAACCCATTTACCAAATAGCCAACCTGTCGCGCGTTTGGGTTTTGTTTGATGTGTATGAATCAGACCTGCCCTGGGTACATGAAGGCGACCGGATTACGTTCACCATACAATCGCTGCCCGGAAAAACGTTTGAAGACAAAATTACATTTTTAGACCCTGTCATTGACCCTAAAACAAGGGTGGCCCGGGCCAGGGTAGAGATAGAGAATAAAGATAACCAACTCAAACCTGAAATGTTTGCCAGCGGGGTTGTCAGCGCTGTACTTGAAAATAAGGATAATGCGCTGGTGATTCCCAAATCGGCCGTGATGTGGACAGGAAAACGCTCGGTCGTATACATAAAAATATCATCGGACCAGGGTATGCATTTCGCAATGCGGGAAGTAACCCTGGGGCAGGCCGTCCTGGGGCATGCCCTGGGTGAAAGCTATATCGTGGAAGCCGGGCTGGAAAAGGGGCAAGAAATAGCCGTGCAAGGTACTTTTAGCATTGATGCAGCAGCCCAACTGGCCGGCAAACCCAGCATGATGAACCGCCAAAATTTTAGTACTAAAGAAATTTCTAAAAACGCTACAACAGCCTTGCAAATGGTAATTGGTAAATACCTGGCCCTGAAAAATGCTTTGGTAGAAAATGAGCTAAAAAAGGCAAAAGCAACCGTAAAATCGTTACAAAATGAGCTGGAGGGAATAAATATCTCCTTGTTTGAAGGGGATGCCCGTGCCGCCTGGGAAAAACAGCATATTGCGCTACAAAATGCCCTTTACCCCGCATTGTCATCCAATGATTTGGAGGCGATCAGGGCGCAGTTTATCAACATTTCCGATCAGATGGTAACGCTGGTGAAAACTTTCAAACCCATGGATCAAACGCTTTATGTACAACGTTGCCCCATGGCAGACAGCGACCGGGGAGCCGATTGGCTGAGCACGGAAGAAGAAATTCGAAATCCTTACTTTGGTAATGCCATGCTCACCTGCGGTGAGGTTATTGATGAAATTCATTCACCTTGAACAAAACAGATAAATGCCCAAGAAAACATTTTTATGCCTCATTTTATGCTTTTTTACCGCTCCTTCTTTTGCCCAGGAACCTGAAGGGTTTCTGGAAAAGTGGGGGCAATCTGCTTACACAAGTCTGGGCTTTTTCTGGATGGCTTTGTGGGCGTTTGCCCTGGGCTATGTGGTGAGTAGCATGATCCAGGTTTTTGTTACCCAGGAACGCATGCGGAAGTCTTTGGGGGGCAGCAGTGCAAAAACCGTGAGCCTGGCCACTTTTTTCGGTTTTATTTCCAGTTCGTGCAGCTTCGCAGCCCTGGCCACCACCAAGTCGTTGTTTAAAAAAGGAGCCGGCTTTATTCCCTCTTTGGCTTTTCTGTTGGCCTCTACCAACCTGGTGATTGAACTGGGCATCATTATTTCCATTTTCCTGGCCTGGCAGTTTGTTGTGGGCGAATATGTGGGCGGTGTGCTGCTCATCCTGGGCATGTGGTTATTTGTTAAACTCACAAAACCTAAAAAGTTAATAGAAAATACCCGCAAAAAACTGGAAGAAAGTGAAGGGGCCGATAACATGGAAATTCCCGATTGGCGCAAACTCATCCGCAGCATGAAAGGGTGGCAAAAGGTAGGCAAACAATACGTAATGGAATGGAAAATGGTGTGGAAAGATGTATCGGTAGGTTTTACCATTGCCGGTATCATTGCCGCGTTTGTGCCCAAGTCATTTTTCCAAACCTTGTTCATCGGCACAGGGCAGTCTGCACAGGATTTTAGCTTTTGGGAAATTCTGGAGCATATTTTTGTGGGTCCACTGGCAGCGTTTTTTACTTTCATCGGCTCTATGGGCAATATTCCATTGGCTGCCCTGCTTTTTCAGAACGGGGTAAGCTTTGCCGGTATCATGGCATTTATTTTCAGCGACTTGGTAGTGTTTCCGGTGTTGCGCATCAACGCTACATACTACGGATGGAAAATGTCGTTATACATTTTATTAACTTTGCTCATTGCCCTGGCAGGTACTTCTTTGGCATTGCATTATGGCATGGCCCTTTTTGATATTTTGCCACAAACTACCGGAAAAAGTATTACCAAACAGCAACATTTCAATATCGATTACACATTTTTTCTTAACATTGCTTTTGTGATAGCAACAGGCATCCTGGTGTGGCTCGGTTTTTTCAGGAAATCAGAAGATCAGGGACATCACCACCATCATGGCAGTAACAATGACCCTGTAGAACAAACCTTAAAAATATTGGCCTGGATATCGTACGCCTGGCTGGCGGGTGGTATGGCCGTAAAATTTTTACTTTAAATTGAACCGTTATACAATAAAATAAACAGTTATGAAATCAGTATCTCTTTTTGTATCAACTTTCGTAATTTCAACAATATTTTTTGCTTGCTCTGGTAAACAAAATGCCAATGAACAAAGTGCCCTGGAAAGCAAAAAGCAGGAAATATCCGAAACCAAGGCGGCTAATACTTCCACAGCCATCCTGAACAGTTACATCAAGCTGAAAGACGCATTGATTGCCTCAGATGCCCCACAAGCCCAACAGGCTGCCGTGGCCTTGTTAGAGGATATTGATGCCATTAAAATGCCGGAACTGGAACAAAACGCCAAAGAAATTGCCGCTACTGAAAACCTGGATACCCAAAGAACTTACTTTGATTCCCTTTCCATACACGTTTATGAAATGGCAAAAACAGCCGAAGCGGATATGCCCACCTTATACAAACAATACTGCCCCATGGCATTCAACAACCAGGGGGCTTACTGGCTTAGCTTTCAGGAAGAAATCCGTAACCCTTATTTTGGCGACCAAATGCTAAAGTGTGGCCGGGTAGAAGAAACCCTGCAATAGCCCATTTCCAAAGGCTACTGCCACACACAGTACCTGATAACCTGTCTAAACACCAATAGTAAGGCGGTTCGGTGAACCGCCTTACTGTATACGACCAAATTAATGTGTCGCCGGACACTCCCGTTTGGCATGTGCGGACTATACCTCCTCTTCAATTACGGCATCCCATCTTCCTATCTTTGCTGTTTCTTCAACATATTCGGAAAAATCTTTGGGTTTTCGGCCCAACACTTTTGCTATATCGCCGGATATTACGTCATTGCCTTTTGCGTCCAACACTTCGGTAAAAAGATAATTGATCAACCACACATAATCTTCCGCAACACCCTGTGCTCTGAGCATTTTGGTGTACGCACTGAGTGAAACCGGAGTAAACTGAATAACCCTGCCGGTGGCTTCTGATATCGCTTTCATCACATCTGTAAACGTCAGGAGCGCGGGTCCTGTCAGTTCATAGATTTGCCCATTGTGCAAGTCATGCATCAGGGCAGCTACCACTACATCAGCAATGTCATCGGTATGCACATACGGCACTTTGGCTTCCGGTTTGGGCAGGGCTACATGCCCGGCAAGTATGGGTTGCAGGAAAAAACTCTCACTGAAGTTTTGCATAAACCAACTGGCCCGTACAATGGTATAGTCTATGCCCGAGTGTATTACCACCTGCTCACAAAGCGCTGCTTCACGTTCTCCCTTTCCCGAAAGAAGCACTACCTTTTTAATGCCAAGGCGGCGGGCCTTTGCCATTAGCTTTTCAATCGCATCCAAAGCCCCCGGTACTGCCAAATCGGGCTGGAAGGTGATATACACTTTTTCCATACCTTTCAGGGCATCTTCCCACCCTGCCGCGTTTTGCCAATCAAAAGCCGGATGGGCATTTCTTGATCCCACACGTACATTCTGATCAAGCTTTTGCAAACGTTCCACTACTTTTCGCCCGGTTTTGCCGGTGCCTCCAATTACTAAAATATTACTTTTCATTTTTATGATATTTAAAAGTTTACGGTTTAACAATGTGTATTTGGGCAAAAGCAGATGCCAGTGCAAGCAGGAACGAAAGCACTGCGAATACCGTCCTTATGGTGTGCAGGCGGTTCCACTTTGGCTCATAATAGTTTCTCCAGTACTGAATTTCCTGCAAGCTGATCTGGCCCACCCGAATGGCATCCAGCTTGTTATTGAGGGGTACGTTTCCCAGGCCTGTTACTCCAAAAGTGCCCATCAGGTAAGTAAGGGCTGCGCCAAGTATAAACCAGAAGGTGAGTCCGTTTCCGTATTGTTGTACAGCAGCCAAGAGCAGCAAAGCCAGGCTTCCAAAGAAGATCAGGAAGAACCAGGGGTTAAGAATGGCCCGGTTGATGTTTTGCATGGTCTCGATATAGGTGAGGTCGGCAATCTTTTTGGTGCCGGGTATCACCGAAACCGACCAGGCATAGAAAAGCCCTGCCGATAATCCCGAAAGAAAGATGGCTACAAAGAGCGTAACGGTTTTGCTTGTAATTTCCATAGTAATAAAAATCTAGGGGGCTATGATGTTTTTAATGGGGCTAACTGAGTACGTCTTACTTTAAAATGCCAATAGCAGAAAACAATGAGGAGGTACTCAACCGCGATGAGCCAAAAGGCGGGCGCACCAAAAAAGCGCTGGTAGCTTCCTCCGTAGGGAATGATAAAATAAGGAACCGTAATCAGCGCATCCAATGCCATGGACGTAAGCAACACAATGGCACCTACCTGCAACCCGTGCAGTTGGCTACCCTTTTTATAATAAATGCTGGCGCCCAGCCATGCGTTTGGTATGAGGGCAATGGCCAATACCAGGTTTGCCTGCAGCGCTGAGTCTTCCAGGAATGGAAAAAAATACGAAGCCGTGTAGAAACTGGCTCCCAATAGCCAGATAATGCCTCCCATGATAATTGCTCTAACCTTGTTCATTTTTTGTCAGTATTTGGTGAATGAGACAAAGCTAGCCATTAGCCTGCCCCCTCAGTTGTTTGAAAGGGAGCATGATTTGTTCCAAAAGGATTATCCTCTTATATCACTTGGGCGAAAGCCGAATTTTTTGGCAAATGCGTTGGAGAATGAGCTGAGGCTGTCGTAGCCCACATGCCAGGCAGCTTCACGGATGCTCATATGCCGGTTTCTGATGAGGTCGTGGGCGGTGTTGAGGCGTTCGTTTTGAAGATACTTAAAAACCGGCACCCCAAACAGTTCCTTGAAATTCTTTTTGAGCTTAAATGTATTGAGGCCAATCTGACGGGACAGCTCCGACAGGGAAGGAGGGGCATCCAGGTTTTGCGTGAGGATTTCCCTGGCTTGTTGCAGCCTTTCCCGCTCGCCGGGCGGAATTTTCTCTGTATTCATTACCGATAGCTCGCCAAAAAAGTGGGCCAGCAAAGCCGTTATCTGGCTTTTGAAGAACAGCACTTTGGCTTTTCCCTCGTACCTGCTATGGAAAATCTGGTCAACAACAGACTGCATGGCGGGTGTCATGTAGAAACTGGGGCCTTCTACATAGTGGGCCGCCGGGTGCATGAGCTGGTTGAGCAATTCCCCAAAGAGTTCGCCTTCCTGCTGAGGGAGGGTAGGCAGGCGGCTGACGGCAGTGGCAATTACGAGGCACTCCAGGGGCTGGGTGGCAGACACCGTATGGACAAACTCCACCGCCTCATCTGCATAAAAAGAGAGGGCCAGGCCTTTGGTATACTGAAAGTGCTTTTCCTCTTGCCCATATTGAACGGTGAGACCTACATTGCCCGAGCCATAAAATGCTACGGCAACCAACGGCTCCTCAAAGCTACAGGCATCTGTAGTGATTTGCTGTGCATGGGCTGTTTCTACCAGCACTGTAAAATCATTGATATCAATAATATCCCGGGTCATGCTTCATGTGGGTAACGTCTCTTGTATGGCACGTGTGCTTCCCTTTTGGGGAATAAGTGCTATACAAACTGTTGTATGTTATTCCTTTTTCAACTTCCATTTTTTGAGCCCACCAATTAAAAACAGTAGCCCTATGATGATTGCAATTAATGAGTATGACACTTCCAGGAATTGACTCGCTCGTTGCATCTCCATATCAAAAATGAGTTCACCAATTCCACGGAGCAGAAAAATTCCTGCAATTCCAAAAATCACGGGTTTCAAAAAAGGTAGTTTTCTTATTTTGTCGTCTGCTGATAGCCCATATAAGCCAAATATGAAAAAGAAAATCGACACAACAACTGTGATGAAATATGGATATACGGGATGTATTCTCTGTGCTGCAAGAGCCATTCCATCCGCTATACCTGTTACTTCAAACATTTTGTCTGCCCAAAATAAGCCAACAATGTGCCCGATAGCAATTAGTATATTCAAATATCCACCAATTCTTAACATTGTCGTTTAGTTTATTCTCTGACAGTCTCGTGTATGAGCAGTAGCGGATTTTAAGCCTCTGCTTTTCAACTTACAAGATACTGTAATTTGGGTTTCCCCTAATTTAGTAGACATTCAGTTAAGCAGCAGTAGATATTGATTTTTTCCACTGATGCTCATATTCTATCGGACTCATATATTCAATTGCAGAATGTTTCCTCTTTCGGTTATACCATACCTCAATATACTCGAAGATATCTTGTTTAGCCTCAGTATGGCTCGAGTAATTTCTACGGTAAACCAACTCCCGTTTCAAAGTGGCAAAGTAACTCTCTGTTGGGGCATTATCGTAACAGTTTCCTCTACGGCTCATGCTACACCTTATTCCCTTTTGTTCAAGAATCCGTTGGTAGTCATAGCTCGCATATTGGCTTCCTCTATCGCTGTGATGTATCAATCCTTTCACTGGATTTCGTACCATGATTGCCATCCGCAATGCCGTTATGACCAGCGTTCGCTCTAAAGTGGACGCCATAGACCAGCCGATAATACGTCGAGAAAACAAATCAAGTACAATAGCCAAGTACAGCCAACCTTCTTTTGTCCAGATATACGTAATATCAGTGGTCCATACCGCATCAGGTCTGCTTGCTTCAAATTGCTGATCTAGTAGATTAGGGGCTACAGGAAGATGATGATTTGAGTCTGTCGTCTTGGTAAACTTCCTTTTCTTTTCCACCGCAATACCATTGAGCCGCATTAAGCGGGCAATGCGGTTCTTACCACATACTACTCCCATAGTTTGTAATTCAGCATGTACCCTGGGACTACCGTAGCTTTGACGACTTTGCTGATGTATATCTCTGATCTGTTCCACTAATTGTCTGTTTTCTCGGCTACGATTGCTCTCAGGTCGTGTTAACCATGCGTAATAACCACTCCTTGAAATTTGTAGTACTCTGCACATAGCAGTAATGGAAAAACACCCATCATATTCTTGAACAAATTGGTATCTTAGCGTGGGTGAATACTGAAGATACCAACCGCCTTTTTTAGTATCTCCACCTCCTCTTGAAGACGTCTGTTCTCTCTCTTCAATTGAGTCATTTCCTCATCCCGAGGGTTTTTACCCGAAAACGCTTTCTTTCCCTCTTCTTGTAATTCCAGTTTCCAGCGGCGTAACATACTCATGTGAATTCCTAGATCACGAGCTACTTGGCTCTTACTACCATTACTCTCTGAGAGGCGAACTGCCTCCTCTTTAAATTCTTTGGTATACTTTCTTCTAGTTCTCATATTTGACACTGATTTGGTTACTAATTTACTCTTTTTTCAGTGTCTACTTTAACGGGGGAAGACCATTGTTACCAGTGCATTTTTGATGGACTTAATACTGGGCGATCTGGCGTAATTTGGTGAAGTGGCATAGATGATCGAAAAAATCATTATGGTGGAATAGACCTTCAGATCAGCATATTTACTGTGAAGTTCTTATTATTTTGGAGGTTGGATTATCAACTCACCAATTCGCTCCGAAATTTCTGCAAATTTATCTTCCTTGGTCAACCAATATACATGTTGGGAATCTTCAGAGGTATCCCATAGATTATAAAAATATCGAATGCCGTTCGACTCACTATGCAATCCTATTTTTGGAGTACCCTCAGTTCCCAAAGAAAAATATTCCGCCTTTTGATCTCTGTAAATGGCATAGTACACGGTTTCCAAATCGGCTAAATGATGGTCCCAACCTTCATATCTTTCTCGGTAAATTCTATACGCTTCCCGAACAGGATTGTTTTCAGGTGTACTTATTAATTCCTTCCCTCTATGATAGGGTTTAGGCATGAAGTTACCAGCGACATGAATTGGTGTTGGCCAATGTTCAAAAACTTTCATTGAGGCCATAGCGGCAGTATGGTTAATCTGCTGACCGCCCAAGTTCATACTAAGTGGCAACATGGTGTCCTTGGGAAACCAAGTCCTGCCAATAATTATCAAATCCTTTACTTTTTTTCTAACCAAATGCAACCCCAGATCATCCTTGATAAGATTTTTGAGATTTAACAGATAACCAACGGAAATTATAACTACCGAGCTATCGGGCTGTTGTTGTAATATTTTTTTATACAGATCTACAGCCTCGGGTACATCCTCTCTTGTATTTACATCATGTTTGAAGCGAGTATCGTTAACAATTTGCTGAGTATAATCCGTACAACAATCCAATAGGACTGCTATATCCCTAGAGTAAGTATCATCTTTCTTATATGCTCCAATTGGCAAATCAGGGTGACCATAATATGTGTTTACCGCATCGATATAGCCCACACTAAAATCGTCGGAGGTATTGTGCATCACGGCGAGTAAATCCACCTCATTATTGTCTTGGAAAGCGTGTAACATTGCAAGAGCCCCTGCATCATCACAATCAGTTTCCATATCCGTTTCGTAAATAACTTTAATCTGTCCAAAACACATTGTACCTATACCTATTAAAGGAAAGAGTAATAAAACTACTTTTTTAAAAGAGATTGAGAATGCCATCTAACTAGAATTAAAAGTAAAATGTTGATATTTTGGAGGAAGGTAATCAAAAAAAATCTCATCAGTTGAACATTCTTAATGTCGAAGTATTGCAAATGATGGTTTCAAATACACCTTTCTGCATAACTTCTATTTTCTTATGTTCTAAAACCATGAGGTTCTTCTAATTGGCTACAACGATCAGCTATCGGTTGTATGCCCATAACTGACTTAATAGCACTAAAGTAGTGAATATGCCGGTGCTTTCAAAGTATCAGAGTGGCACTGCGCTCCAAAAGATTAAAAACTCCTGCAAACTAAATTGATTGGAAAGTACGACTCTTTCCCAGCGGCATATTCGCGGGCAAGTTTCACTAAAACCAGCAAGAACGCACGTTGGCATATAATCGATAGCGCCTGTTATCTGGCGTATTAGTCTATCAATTCAGCGTTTTTAAGCCATTTTGTTAAAATTTTAGGAATTGATTTTTCAGGGTTTTGAATGTCGAATTCCTCGTATAGTTTAGAAACCAGATCAGTATGTAGTTTCGGCAGTGTTCCATCCTTGAGAAACAGAATTGGTTTCTTCATAGCCATCATGTAACCGACCTCTAAAGACACATTTGGGTTGAAGATATCACTAGTTAGACGTTCAAATATTGCAATTCCAAATCCACAACCATGCATGTAAGTTCTGATATTAGGTAGAAGTTCGTCAGCATATGGCTTATCATCAGCTCGTATAAATGATATACCAAGTTTATTTCCTTCTGTTTTGATAGTTTTTATCAGCTCGTTTTGAAGTCTCGTATCATCAAACTTCATCATTATGAATCCTACCTTACTTGGATCGGGATGGTCAATTCGGAATTTCTTCAAGTAAGGTGCGAGTTCTGGGAAGTCATGATCCGCATGCGAAAAATATAAGGGTACGATATCATCAGGATCAATGTGAAATTTAACAGATGTCGTTATTCGCTTATGGGCTTCCCTAGTTTCATAGTCCCAATCCTGCCATTCATGGGGAATGTGTTCGTCTACCCAATAATCAGGTTCTAAAGCAATAGTACCTTTTAAGTAATCAAGGTTCTGAAGTTCTCGGTTAAAGAAGTTTTTCAATTCTGGTAGTTGTACGATCCATTCGCCCGTTACCCCTTGTAGAGGTCTAATAAATGTGACATCATTTAGTGGGAGAATATTCTTTAGTTCCTTTAGTATTTTATGCTTTGATTGATTCCCATCCATGCGAAATTGGAAGGATATAGCTGATCTGTTAGTTGAGTTTTCAGCTCCTGCAAACTGAAAATCAATCCTAGGTCCTACAAATGTCTTAAAGGTTATAAAAATCATGATCGGGAGTCAATGCCAGATAACGCCAAATGCAGCGGACGGCCCGGTGTTGTTTGTGTTTATCTTTCATTTATCAACTTTCGTGCTTGGAGCAACCAAACTTTGAGTACCTTTCAAATAGGGCTGAGCGCTGCATAATGTTCTGCGCCTGTATTTTATTTTTCAATCAATTTCAGTCCTTGTTCATTTATTAAGACTTCAATCTTTTCACCAGATATCAAATTATCGGAAATAGGATTTGGTTCAACTGTTCCCGTAAACCAAATTTTATATTCATTATCAGTCTTACCAATGGTTGCTTGATCAATAGCTGAATCTCTCATATCCCCAGCTATTGCTGCAAACCCCAAATGTTCCATTTTTCCATTTTGAAGTTTAAATACATCAAAACCCGAAGTATACTCATACGCTTCTTCAGCTAAAATTATAATTTCCCCGTCATAAAACTTGAAATAATGAGGTGTATATCGATAAGCTTCACCTGTTGGGCTTGATTCAAATTCAATTTTAAATCTTTCATTATTGTCTTTGACCAAATAGATAAGTCTTAATCCTTCATTCTCAGGATCGTATTCTTTTGGTTTAGCAGTCAGCAAAAATTCGCTGTCGTTGAGCTTGGCAGTATTTACCACATCGTAGGATGACAATTCAATATTCTTTTCAAAGATTATCGGATCAATCCTATCCGCAGTATCCAGATCATTAACCCAAAATTGGTTTAACAACATCAAAATTGACATCAAAATCATTTCTTTCATTTATATGGCGCAGAAAGAGTGTATAGACGCATTGCGTCTATTTCCACTATAGCAGTTTCCTGTTTGCGCTGTTTTCTGTGATTAAAGGTCGCACGGTTTCAGGTAAACTGGCATACATGCTTGTGTAAATTTACGGTTTTATTGCAAATAATTAGCCAAAAAGCTATGTACGGGTGTTTTTTTACCCTTGGGCATACAGGCTTTTATGCGTACAAGTTAATAAAAAAATACTACCTATCCGTATATTAAGCGTTTGTAAACGTTTAAATATAACTAAACGTTTGTAAGTGTTTATAGTCGTTTACAAACGGATAATCAAGCCAGATGTATACATCCTCCTGCAACAGGAATATGCCTCAGGGCTATCCTGAATTGGAAACGAATGGTACAGATGGGCATCAAGGTTGCCTTGAAGTGGATCCGCACGGTACGGATAGGCATCAAGGCTACCTTGAAGTGGATCCGAACGGTGCAGATGGGCATCAAGGCTATCTTGAAGTGGATCCGGACGGTACGGATAGGCATCAAGGCAGCCTTGAAGTGGATCTGCACCGTGCGGATAGGCTTTAAGGCTGCCTTGAAGGGCACCTGACGTAAGTTTTGTTTATTCCCCCTTAAAAAGAGGTAAAAAAAGCAATATCTTTTCCATGGCATGCCTGAGGCAAAGCGGGCATACAGGCAGGCTATGGCTTCTCTTTCGGGCTTATGCCGGGTTTTTACTGTAATGCTTACACAGGTACAAAGCAGGCGGCCTTTTTGCGCATATACAAAAAATTTTATCGTAGGTTTATCCCGACTTAATTTTGTGGGGTTGGGTATGCTCCGGTTGTTGGGAAAAGTCATTGCCACTCGGTATTTATGCCATTTTCTTTATATCCTCCCTGTTTGTTCAACTTTTCAATTTTACGATTATGCAAAACATGTCTATCAACGCGTTATTTGAGATAATGCGTAGTATTTTTTTCAATTTGCAGGAAGATGAGGCCCTGCAGCAGCTGATGGCCCAGTGGGGCTTTCCCCCGGAGCGGGTGCAGGAGGGCCACACTTTATTGCTGAACGCGCAGCAGTTGCATGCGCAAAAAGATGAGCGGTACCATAACTGGCTGAACCTGTCACGGCAGGTGCAGGCAGACCGGGACGCTGCCCTTCAGGTGTTTGCGGAACATGTGCAGGTGGCCCGCCTGGCCTTCAGGGAGCAGCCGCCCCTTTTGAAGCAGCTGAAAATCAGCCGTATTCAGAAAAAAAAGGTATGGGAATGGATACCCCAGGCCCACCGTTTTTATACCCTGGCGCTGGCAAATTCTTCTCTTATGAAAAAGCGGGGAGTGAAGCCAGAGGAACTGGAACAAGCCAAAGCAGGTATTGAGGCCCTGCTGGCGCTGAAAGACCGGAGCCTGCGCAAAAAAGGGGATGCTGAAAGTGCCACCCAGGAGCGTAACCGTATTTTGGAAGCATTGCGGGTTTGGCATGTAGAATTCAGGGCGGCGGCCCGCCTGGCGCTGAAAGATACGCCCCAAATGCTCGAGGCTTTTGGCATGCAAACACCTTCATAGGTAATGCAGTGCAGAAGGCAGCAACCGGGCCTTCTGTCCTTAGTTTCAAGTTAGTTTCTAACTGTACTTTGTCAGATTAGAATAAACATAAAAAAAACAAGTACGTCTTGCCGCATTTATTGCGGCCACCGTGGCGCGGCATCTCCTGCTTTGAAGCGGGAGACCCCGGAATTCGCTATCGCTTATCCGGGGAAAACGTTCTTATTTTTCTTACTTTTCTTAAAGTGACAAAGTACAACTAACTTCTAGCTTCTAACTTTCTAGCATCTAACTTCCAGCTTCAAACCATCAGCCTCAAGCTGCAAGCCCCAATATTCGCCTCCCGTCCAACTTCTGTCTCCGGTCTTCCGTCTCCCTCCTCCCTCAATGATCCTTCCCTCCATAAATCCACATGGGAACGGTTTCCCCGGCACGTTCATAGCCGTTTTTCTCATAAAACTGTACTGCTTTTCCATCGGCTACCAGTATCTGCTGATGAAAGCCCTCGTACTTTTCTTTCAGCCGCTTCATGATCATTTTGCCAATGCCCCGCCCCTGGTATGCAGGATGTACCAGCAGGTGCGGATAATACACCACCAAATGCCCGTCAGAAATGGCGTTGCCCAGGCCAGCCAGCAAGTCTCCATCCCATGCCGTTACCAGTGTGTGGGAATTGGACAGGGCCAGCATCAACTGCTCAGGCTTATCGGCAGCCGACCAGTGGTTTAGCTTATACAGGGCCAATACTTGTTCCTTTTCCAGATATTTATCTTCCCGGATAACGATTTTCATGGTATCAGCCACAACCCAAACGCCCTCCGTCTACCGCCAAATTCACTCCTGAAATATATGCGGCTGCCGGTGATGCCAAAAAGGCGACGGCATAGGCTGTCTCTTCCGGGTCGGCAAACCGCCGGAGGGGAATAGCGGCCTTCATGCCTTCTTCTATTTCATCAGGGGTTTTGTTTTGTTGCTTTGCCCGGTTGCTGATGAGGTCGTAAATGCGCTGGGTGCTGGTAGAGCCGGGCAGAATGTTGTTGACCGTAATGCCAAAAGGCCCTACCTCTCCCGAAAGCGTCTTGGCCCAGTTGGCCACAGCTCCCCGAATGGTATTGGACACGCCCAGGCCGGGGATCGGCTCTT
Source organism: Cyclobacteriaceae bacterium (assembly GCA_965230065.1). GTDB lineage: Bacteria > Bacteroidota > Bacteroidia > Cytophagales > Cyclobacteriaceae. The sequence goes on from OZ245942.1 coordinate 7,786,933, forward strand.
TCACCGAAGTGGAAATGATATTGATAATTCTTCCATATCCTCCCTTTTTCATGAGAGGCACCACCGCCTGCGCCAATAGCTGGTTGCACACCACATGCCGGTTGAAAGCGATGCGGTATTCCGTTTCGTCGGCATCTATGGCTTGCCCGGCAGGCGGTCCCCCGGAATTGTTCACCAAAATGTCAACGGCATCCTCATTTTTCAGATAATCGGCCAGCGCAGATTTCAGCTCTTCCGGCTTATTAAAATCGGCCTGTAGGGTATGGTGCTCCTGGTTGGCCGTGGTGGGCAATTCTTTTTGTACCTCTTCCAGTTTTTCAGCATTCCGCGCAATCAGGGTAACGGCTGCCCCCAGGGTAGCCAATTCGTGGGCAATGGCTTTGCCAATACCCTGGGTACTTCCGCAAACAATGGCCCTTTTTCCAGTCAAATCTGTATTCATTTTATTAGCTTTGGGTTGAAAGTTTAGAATTTTGTGTTTTTAGTTTGTTGTGGTCGGCATCCCGACTTGTCGGGACGCCACAGCGGTTTGAAGTTTAAAGTTAGAAGGTTGTTCGCAAAAGAAAAAGCTGACAATCATCTTATAATTTGTGAAGTAATGGATTGGCATGAAAAAGCCCGGCAATTAGACCAGGCAGATATCCTCGGCAAATACAGGAATAAATTTCATATTCCCGGGCACAATAAGCAGGAAAGTATCTATTTCTGTGGCAACTCCCTGGGGTTACAACCCAAAAAGGCACAGGCTTCCATTATAAAAGAGCTGGAAGTATGGCAACAAATGGGGGTAAAAGGGCACTTTCAGGCAGAAAACCCCTGGGTTTCTTATCACAAGCAGTTTCGCTCTCCCCTGGCGCATATTACAGGGGGCCTCGAGCACGAAGTGGTTGCCATGAATGCGCTTACCGTCAACCTGCACCTGATGCTGGTGTCATTTTACCGTCCCACTCCTGCCCGATACAAAATTATTATAGAGCAGGGAGCCTTTCCTTCTGATATTTATGCGGTAGCAAGCCAGATTAAACTACACGGTTTTGACCCCAAAGAAGCGCTCATTGAAGTTGCCCCCCAAAAAGGTGAGGCGATTTTGCATACCAAAGACATTGTGCAGGCTATTGAAACACATGCCGATTCCCTGGCCCTGGTACTGTTTCCGGGAGTGCAGTATTATACCGGACAAGTGTTTGATATGGCAGGCATTACCCAAGCTGCCCATGAAGCCGGTGCCCTCGCAGGGTTTGACCTGGCACATACTGTGGGCAATCTTCCCCTCCAACTGCACCGGTGGGAGGTTGATTTTGCTGTTTGGTGTTCTTACAAATACCTCAACAGCGGGCCGGGCAATGTGGGCGGAGCCTTTGTGCATGAAAAACATGCAACCGATGCCGCCCTCCCCCGCTTTGCCGGATGGTGGGGGCACGACGAAACTTCCCGTTTTGCTATGGATGAAGATTTCCAGCCCATCCTGGGCGCTGATGGGTGGCAACTAAGCAATGTCAATATCATTGCCCTGGCAGCCCACAAAGCTTCCCTCTCCATTTTTCAGGAAGCGGGCATGGAAAACCTGCGCAAGAAAAGCGTAAAGCTTACGGGTTTCTTGTTTGATTGTATAAAAGAAATTGATCCGGATGGCAGCCTGGTACAAATCATTACCCCAACAGATGAAGAAGCACGGGGCTGTCAGCTTTCCCTTTTCTTTCCGGCACATGGCCAATATATTTTTGACCGATTAAAAGATGCAGGGGTCATCGTTGATTGGCGCAAACCCAATGTAATCCGGGTGGCCCCGACCCCATTGTACAATACATTTACCGAAGTAGCTACTTTTGCCCAAATACTACAGGAAGGGCTGCAGCATGTTACCTCTTCTACTACTGTTTCATGAATAAAGGCTATGATTTTGATGTGATTATCGTGGGGGCAGGTCCTGCCGGATGCGCCTGTGCACTGGACCTGACAAGCATTACTTCGCTCAAAATTGCCATCATAGACCAGGCAAGCTTCCCCAGAGACAAAATTTGCGGGGATGCACTGAGTGCCGATGTGATCAACCAGCTCAAAAAATTACCCGGCCCTGTGGATGAAGCCTTCTATCGTTTTGATGAAAAGCTTGCTTCGCACGGAGTTTCTTTTTTTGCCCCCAATGGCAACCGCCTTGATATTCCCTTTCCTCTGGACAAACCGAGCGTACCGGGCTACCTGTGCCAGCGTTGGCATTTTGACCATTTTCTGTTCACCCAACTCAAGCAGTATCCAAATATTGAAATAATTCAGCTGAAAATACAGGATATATCCACCACGGATGAAGCTGTATATTTAGACAGCAATCAAAGAAAACTTACTGCGCCCCTCATCATTGGTGCAGATGGCGCTCATTCTGTGGTGCGTAAAAAGCTGGCAAATTACCAAATGGATAAACATCACCATTGCGCGGGCATCCGGGCTTATTACGAAAATGTGGCAGATACGCACCCTGATAATTATATAGAACTGCACTTTATCAAAGACCTTCTTCCCGGGTATTTTTGGATATTTTCCTTGAAAAACAACCTTGCCAATGTAGGTATCGGCATGCTCTCCAGTGAAGTCAGTAAAAGGTCTGTCAACCTGAAACAGAAATTTAATAAAATTATTACGCAGCACCCGCAAATTGCCCCTCGTTTTGCCGATGCCTGGCAAACAGATAAAGTGCGTGGTTTTGGCCTGCCCATTGGCTCGCGTAAACTTAGCATTTCAGGCCACCGCTTCTTACTAACTGGCGATGCTGCTTCTTTGATAGATCCCTTTACCGGGGAAGGCATTGGCAATGCCATTCGAAGTGGGCGGGTAGCAGCTGCGCATATCCAGCAGTGCTTTGCTACCGGCAATTTTTCTGCCCCTTTCAACAAAAAATATGACCACGAAATTTACAATAAGATGTGGCAGGAACTTAAATTGTCACGCACCATGCAACAACTACTAAGGTATCCCGGTTTGTTTAACTTTGTGGTAAATAAAGCAAACCGGAATACTTCTTTAAAAACCATGCTTTCGCACATGCTGAGTAATGTTGATATAAAACAAGAACTTGTTAAACCTTCGTTTTACCTTAAACTTTTCTTCACCTAAACACCATTCCCGTTTATATGCAACAGGAAAAAATTGTAATACTTGGTGCCGGGCTCACCGGCTCTTTACTGGCTACACTGCTGGCACAGAAAGGACACGCGGTAAGCATTTATGAAAAGCGGCCCGACCTGAGAACGACCTCTGCCAAAGAAGGGCGTTCTATTAATTTAGCCCTTAGCCACAGAGGATGGCGTGCTTTGGAACTCACCCAAATAGCTGAAGAAGTCAGGAATATTGCTATTCCCATGCGGGGGCGTATGCTGCACGATGTGTACGGAAATCTCACTTTTCAGCCTTATGGAAAATCAGGGCAGGCTATTTATTCTGTATCCAGGGACCGGCTCAACCAATTGCTCATTGATGCTGCCGAACAGCAAGGTGTTGGCTTGCGCTTTTCGCACCTCAGCAAGCATGTTGACCTTGAACAAAATGTTCTTCATGTTGAGAATATGCTCACCGAAGAGTCTTCCAAAGTCACCGCTGATCTTTTAATTGGTGCTGACGGTGCTTTTTCTATGGTGCGAAATGCCATGCAACGCACTCCCCGCTATAATTACAGCCAAACCTACATTGAGCACGGATACAAAGAACTGACTATTCCTGCTCAAGATGATGACTTTACACTCGATCCTCATGCCTTGCACATTTGGCCCCGCGGGGGGTATATGCTCATCGCATTGCCCAATACAGACAAAAGCTTTACCTGTACACTTTTCTTACCTTTTGAAGGAACAAACTCTTTTGCTGCCCTACAAACTGCCGATCAGGTAATTGATTTTTTCAATCACACTTTCCCGGATGCATTACCGCTTATGCCTCAACTGGAAGAAGAGTTTTTTCAAAACCCGGTTTCCAGTTTGGTTACCATCAAATGTTATCCCTGGTCAAAATTTGGCAAGAGTTTATTGATTGGTGATGCGGCCCATGCTATTGTCCCCTTTTATGGGCAAGGCATGAACTCCGGTTTTGAAGATTGCCGATTTTTTTCAGAATTAACTGATACTTTAAAAAGTGATTGGAAAGCAGTACTTGAGAAATTTCAAAAAGAGCGAAAACCCAATGCAGATGCCATCGCCGAATTAGCTTTACAAAACTTTATAGAAATGCGCGATTTGGTAGCTAACCCGAACTTTCTGAAACGGAAAAAAATAGAAGCACATATGCATAAGTTATTCCCTGAGCAATGGATACCTCTTTATACCATGGTTACTTTCAGTGATATGCCATATGCAGAGGCATTATCAATTGGCAAAAAACAGGATCAAATCATGCAGAAAGTAATGGATAAATATAAAGAAATCCAGATTGAAGAAATTGACTTTAAAAAGGTTATAGAAAATATCTTGTAAAAAAAACAAAAAAAAAGCCCCTGGAACGGGGCTTCAAAATAATAAAAGAGGCGGTGACTTACTCTCCCGGGTGAAAGCCCAGTACCATCAGCGCTGCCGGTCTTAACTTCTCTGTTCGGAAAGGGAAGAGGTGCACCCCGGCGCTAGAACCACCATCAGGTCTTTAATATCATCTGTCAAATAGCCCTAACTTCTCTATTCGGAAAGGGAAGAGCGGGGATTGCCTTCAATTGCACCCCGGCGCTAGGACCACCATCAGGTCTTTGTTGGGATTGTTGTTGTGTTATTGGTTAATAACGAATAACTTTTAACGAACAACATTTAACATTGCCAACATAATATTTTGTTGAACATGCTGGAAGTAAGAGAAGAATAGAGTTTATAAAGGGCGGGGATTAGAAGTTTACGGGCAATTAGTATGGCTCAGCTTTGACATTTCTGTCTTTACACCTGCCACCTATCTACGTCATCGTCTTTGACGGCCCTTACAAAGAAGCCTCATCTTGAGGATGGTTTCGCGCTTAGATGCTTTCAGCGCTTATCCATGCCCAACGTAGCTACGCTGCAATGCACCTGACGGCACAACAGCTACACCAGCGGTTAGTCCAACCCGGTCCTCTCGTACTAAGGTCAGATCCTCTCAAGCTTCTTACGCCCACAACAGATAGGGACCGAACTGTCTCACGACGTTCTGAACCCAGCTCGCGTGCCACTTTAATGGGCGAACAGCCCAACCCTTGGGACCTTCTCCAGCCCCAGGATGTGACGAGCCGACATCGAGGTGCCAAACCTCCCCGTCGATATGAGCTCTTGGGGGAGATCAGCCTGTTATCCCCAGAGTACCTTTTATCCTTTGAGCGATGGCCCTTCCATGCGGAACCACCGGATCACTATACCCGACTTTCGTCCCTGCTCGGCTTGTAGGCCTCACAGTCAAGCGCCCTTATGCTATTGCACGCTACGTACGATTACCGACCGTACTGAGGGCACCTTGGGAAGCCTCCGATACTTTTTTGGAGGCGACCACCCCAGTCAAACTACCCACCACACACTGTCCCCCCGAAGGGGTTAGGCACCAGATAAATAAAGGGCGGTATTTCAAGGACGGCTC
>OZ245942.1:7797500-7859018 GCA_965230065.1 Cyclobacteriaceae bacterium
CTTCCATAATCCGCGGGCTTCTGTCGCATATTTTCCATTAAGATTTACCGTTTTAGTATGCAGAGGAACTAATTTTTCGGTGGTCATATGGACCGTACTGTCGTCTGCTATATATTTTTTAGTCAACTGATCCCTGTAGCCCTGTATGCTTTCTGCACTAAAGGCATCTTCTGAAACATAATCTTTGTATGCAATTATTAAACTCTTATCAACTTCAGGGTCTAATTGCCTGATCCACATTAAGTTGGGTTCGTTTTTACTGATTTCATACCCAAAAGGTATTTTCATGGTACATTGGTGTTGCTCCAACATCACATTGCTAATTCCTGTTTCTGTCTTAGCTGAAAACAGTTTATTTGCAACGCGCTGTACTTCAATTTCATGAAAATGACTTCTGATCCTTTCACGGTTTTCAGCCATCTTACTGGCCAAAGAATCAGTAGAGAGGCCAAATAAATGCAGAACTTCCTGCCCTTTGGCAAACTCGTCCTGCTTATAGTACATAAATAAATCAGGGTTTTCCTGGAGACGTTCTACTGAGTTGCCAGTGAAAAAACTTTGGAGCTTCCTGCCTGATCGGGAATTGTTATCAAAAGTGGTAACAAACACCATGTTTTTGGCACTTCGCAAGATATTATTGAGGGCAAATGGATCAACACGCCGCACAGTAAAATAAGGTTCATTCTGTGGAAGGCCCGGAATATAAGATAAAAAAATTGATTTAAGTTCTTCACCGATTCTCGTATCTACCTGAAGAGAATCCATAACCAACACCAACTCCCCCTCAGCCCCTTTGGCCTGGGGAAGCAAACTACTATTGCTCTCGCCTCCAGCACACGCACTGCATAAGATTATAAATAAGGATAAAAGTATTGTTGGGATATATTTTTGAAAAAAAAACATAGTGTAGGTAGTATTTTATGGTTAAAAGCAAGTTGTATGCATTGCATAGGCTCGTAATACGAGCCCATAAAAAAGCCTTGCAGTTTTAATTAAACTACAAGGTTCTTCTCATGAAAAGCCAGTGCCAGGCCTATCTTCCTATTACCAAGCGCTGACCTGGGGTAATTCTGTTGCTACGCAAGTTATTCAATTCTTTGAGTTTTGCCACGCTCACCCCATCATATTTCTTGGATATTTCCCAGAGAGAATCACCTGGTTGTACAACATGAACTTTGCCTTTCTGAATTGAATTAATGGAAGCATTAGTATTACTTGCCTGACTACTTGCTACCAACGATGGCTTCACCCAAATTGTCAGCTTTTGGCCTGCGTATATTCTGTTTCCGCTCAAGCTATTCCAGCTTCTGATATCAGACACATAAACCCTGTGTCGGCTTGCGATTGTACTTAAAGCATCTCCTCTCTGTACCTGATACGTAACCTTTTCCCGCCCATTTGGCTGGGTACCATTTGAAGAAGCATTAGAAACTACAGATTTTGAAGGTACGGGAGCCGGTTCGGCATAGGCCGTTGCCACATCAGATTTCACCCAAACATTAAGCTTTTGGCCTGCATAAATCCTACTGCCCCTGATATTGTTCCATGCCCTTAAATCAGAGGTGTAAACCCTGAATCTTTGTGCAATACTGCCCAATGCATCTCCACTTCGGACACGGTAAACAATTTTTTCCCTGCCATAAGTGCTACCCGGGGTGTTTTGTGTTAAATATTGAAAATACTCCTTATCCATTGATTTGGCAGAATCCAGGATAACATCAAAATTTGCGGCCACAAAACTGCTTTTATCTGCAGGAATAATTAAAGGATAATCTTGGACCTTATCTGGTACGGCTCCTCTTTTTAGTTCTGGGTTAAGCTTTTGTAAGTCCTCTTCGCATTCATTGATTTGAGCACCTAATGCTTTCATGCTTAAAAACTGACTTACGAAAACAGTGTCGGTATCTATGACATATTCCGGTATTTCCTCTCGTAAACTATGTTCCTCAGCATAATTCAGCGCGTATGTTACTGCGACAAATTGAGGCACATAGGACCTGGTTTCACGGGGAAGATAGCGATAGATACTCCAAAATTTCCGCTGATAACCCGACCTTCTGATAGCTTTGCGAACATTGCCAGGCCCACAATTGTAAGCAGCCAATGCCAGTTCCCAATCGCCAAACATATTGTAAAGATCTTTCAGGTACTTGCAGGCTGCTTCTGTAGATTTTTCAGGGTGCTGGCGCTCATCTACATACCAGTTTTGGTGCAAGCCATACATACGACCTGTGCTTGGTACAAACTGCCACAACCCAACGGCTGACGCCCAGGATTTAGCCACGGGGTTCAGCCCTGACTCTACAATCGATAAATATTTAAGTTCATCAGGCAGGTTATATTTTTGCAAATATTTTTCAAAAATCGGAAAATAAATATCCTTTCTGCGGAGCATCAATCGGGTATATTCCCGGTCTTTTACAGTAAAATAATCTACAAAAGCTTTTACTTTTTCGTTGAAGTGCAAAGGAATTTCAGTTTGAATACAACTGATTCTATCCTCTATTTCTTCATATGAAGCATCTGGTATATATTCATAGTCATATACTGGATCGATTAATTGTTGGTCTGAGCTATCATTCAAGGCACTTGAAAAATGAGAAGGGGCACTCAGGGCAGGAAAACTAGCAACCCAAATAACAAGCACAAAAAGAATATTGCTGGCGTAGTGCATTTTTTACAGATAATTGAAAATTAAGACTATTTTAAGCTGATTAATATAATCAATTGCTTGCAAATTTTGTACTAATCGTCAGAAAAATTATCCATTTGTAATATACAACCTATTTATGGGTAATTTTATTCTGTGTTATCCATAATATATTTTGCAAATGTGTAAAGTTGAGCTTCCTCAAAAGAATTTGCCATAATTTGCAATCCAACAGGCAAGCCTTTTTCATCAGTACCATTTGGTATAGAAATAGCAGGAATACCGGCAATGGATGCCTGCACAGTATACAAATCAGCCAGAAACATCTCGAGTGGCGAACTAATCTCTCCTATCTTAAAGGCAGAAGTGGGGGTTGTAGGAAGCAGGATAACATCATACGTTTCAAGAAAAGCTTTGGTTTTCTCTATAAACAACTTTCTTACCTTTTGGGCTTTGGTATAAAAAGCATCGTAATAACTTGCACTTAAAACAAAAGTACCCAACATAATACGGCGTTTAACCTCCTCGCCAAACCCTTCGGTACGTGTCTTCTTATACATAGACAACAAACCTTCAGACTGCTTGCACCTATGCCCAAATTTCACACCATCATACCTTGATAAATTTGAACTGGCTTCGGCAGTGGTCAAAATATAATAGGTTGGCAATGCATATTTCAATAAGGGAAAATCAACTGACTCTACTTCATGTCCGGACTCTTTCAAAAAAGCTAGCGTCTTCTCTGTTCGTTCCCTGATTACAGGGTTAAGTCCATCGCTTTCCAGAGTTTCTTTGATGTATGCAACCTTTGGCTTATGCCGTATGTTGAGTAATGAAGCATAAGCGGGAACTTCCCTCCGGGAAACTGTACTATCAAAGTCATCTTTGCCTGCCATTACTTCAAGTACCAGGGCATTATCTTCAATATTGTTAGAAATAACACCGATAACATCAAATGAAGAAGCATAGGCAATTAAACCGTGCCGGGAGATGCGGGAGTAGGTAGGTTTCATACCAACCACACCACAAAATGCAGCAGGTTGGCGTACAGAGCCTCCTGTGTCAGACCCTAAAGCTACTGTACACAGATTGGCTTGCACTGCTACAGCAGAGCCTCCGGAGGACCCTCCGGGCACACGGTCTGTATCAATTTCATTCTTTACAGGTCCGAAAGCAGAGTTCTCATTGGAAGACCCCATGGCAAACTCATCACAATTGATACGCCCGATGATGATGGCATCTTCGTCTACCAATCTCTGAACCGCCGTGGCAGAGTATTGAGCGGTAAAACCTTCCAATATTTTACTGGAAGCCTGCAAGTGATGGCCTTCATAACAAAGTACATCTTTCAGCCCCACTACCATGCCAGCAAGTTTACCAGCCCTTCCTTCAGCTATCTTCTTATCAATTTCTATTGCTCTCTGCTGCGCCTCTGTTTCAAATACTTCGAGGAAAACATTCAGGTGAGACTTTTGACGAATGTTATCTAAATAAAAAGATACTATCTCCTTACAGGAAATAGCACCTTCTGAAATTTGTTGCTGAAGAAGCTGGAAAGACCTCAATACATTAGTCTTGTTGCTGCTGTTCTTTGGTTGTTGTACTGCTGGCTGCTGAGCTGTTGGTTGTTGTGGTTGCTCCGTCTTCAATTTCTTTCTTTATTTCGCTGGTAGCATCTTTAAATTCTCTTATACCCCGACCTAAACCACGTGCCAGTTCGGGAATTTTTTTTGCTCCGAAAAAGATCAAAAGAATCAACATGATGAGCAGGATCTCCCATCCTCCCAGTCCACTAAAAAACGCGAATGTTGTATGCATAGTGCTCATTGTTTATTTGTCAATTTTAATTAGTATCGATAACGTAAAGGTACTCAATAAACGTGTATTACTGAAATAAAAGTTCAGTTTTATCTTTTGGAATTATTGGCTACAAACCTAGTAAAAAACTTGATGAATGCAAGCTCACGCTAACTTGCTTTTTATTTTTTGATTAACCATTCTTGGGGATTCAACTTCTGATTATTGCGCCAAATCTCGAAGTGCAGGGTAGAAACCTGGTCTGGGTCTGTATATACCGTGCCAATGGGTTCGTTAGGGGTTACGCGTTGTCCGTTTTGCACGAATACTTCTTTTAAACGGGCATATAATGTAAAATAATCGCCATGTTGGGTAATCACTACTTTGTTCATACCGGGCACCAGTGCTACTGTTTTTACTATCCCGTCAAATACGGTTTGTACTTTTGCATCTTTGCTGGTCTGGATATCTACGCCATTATTTTCTTCCATTACATATTTCATCACCGGATGGGGATTTCGCCCAAATTTCCGGGAAATAAAACCAGAAGATACCGGCCAGGTAAGTTTAGCCTTGCTTTGCTCAAAAAGACTGGATAGTTCCTTCGCCTCAGCACTGTTCAATTCAATAGCATTGGCTGATTTTCCTTTAGAACTTTCTTTAATTTCTTTTTTTATCAGGTTTGCAATCAGGTTATCAAGGCGTTGTACTGCTTCTTTTCTTTCAGAAATTTCCCCTTTAAGCTCCTTTTCGCGCTGTGCAAGGCTCCTGATGGCTGTATTCCTTTCTTTTCTGAGTGTCAGGAGTTCTTGTTTGGCATCTATTTGCTGCTCTAACAATGATGCCTGCTCTATTTTCTTGGTATCTATACTGGTTCGCTGGTTGTCAAGGGTTTCCTTTACTTTCTCAATTTGTACTACTTGTTTTTGCCTTGCTTCTGCGTATTGCTCCATATATTTGATCCGCATTACCAGCTGGTTGAAGGTTTTGGCAGAAAATATGAAAGTGAGCCTGTCTTCGCTTTTACCGGCCTTACTGGCAGCATATACCATAGCCGCATATTCTTCTTTCAGGTTTACCATATCCGACTCCAGGGCTTCAATAATATCTGTGATTTCAGAAATTTGAACTTCCAGCAAATCAATTTCAGCATTGATAGCCCTGATCAGCCCTTCCCTGGCTTTTATCTGTTCATTGATAGCATTCAACTGCCCCAATGTTACCTTTTTCCTCGAGGCTGTTTCGCTTAGTATTTTTTGTGTTTCTGCTATTTTTTGAAGGTTTTCCTTTTTTTCTGCCTCCAATTTTTCTCTTTCATTGGCCGTTTGGGCAAAAGCTGTAAATGAGAATAAGAAGCATAATGCATAGCATACCAACACGAACAAAAACCTACTTCTGTTCATATTTTTCTGGGATATTAAAAGGAAAGTTGAGGTCTTCCCGGGAAAAGGTTGCTTTCTTATGTTCTATATTAATTTCAGTATTCTGAACATTGCTGCCCTTTCTGTAATTTAATGCAACCAGGTTAATAAACGGCAACACATGGTCTTCCAGGGTTTTAAAATTACCATATTGTAAATTGAGGGTATTGTCCCGCCCCGAAGCCTTATTTTTTTCGCGCATGTTTACCTTTTCCACTTTCATAAGGCGCGCATTGATATAATTATTGACTGTAATATTACCAGCTTCCTGCTTTATTACATAAAAAGCGTCATCTTTCTTGATTTTATCTTCCCGGCTCAAACCAAGGGGCATGTTGCCCAACAAGGCTGACTGTAATAAATCATAAGTTATATCAAAATTAAACTCCTCGCTCAATTTTTTGAAGTCATAGGCCATATACTCTTTGTTCAGCCTATTGATGATGATGAGCGAGTCTTTTGTAGCCATTCCCCGGGCCGCTTCTACGCCAAAACCGGGGGAAACGGAAATCCAGATAATACTGTCTTTTTTAATGCGAATGCTGGCGTTGGCACTGAGGTTTTTATCATCATTGCTAAACCGTATCTTACTACTTGTGGTGAGGTAGTCAAAGTCCATTTCCAGCTTACTGATATCCAATGCAGCATCCACATCCCCAACCGGGGTTGCTGTGGGAATTTTTTTACAAGCACTTATGATGATTAAACTAAAAAAAAGTGAAAGTAGCCCTATTTGTCTATTCATATAATTTTCTGTCGGCTATCTTTTTATCAATTAATTCTGAGGCATCGTTCATTCCTTTGGCTCGCTTCCATTGCTTTACAGCTTCGTCTACTTTACCTAGTTTAAAGAGAACATCGCCATAATGTTCAATAACTTCACCACTCTGCGTACCTTCTTTGGCACTCAATGCCCTTTCTAAAAAATCTTTGGCCTGCTGGTAATCGCCCGACATATAGAGCACCCACGCATGCGTATCCAGATAGGTTGCATTATCCGGGTTATTTTTCACAAGCTTTGATGACATTTTAAGGGCTTCTCCCAGGCGGTCCTGACGCAGTGCCAGGAAATAACTATAATTATTTAAAGTCTGCTCATCGTTAGGGTTTGCCTCTAAAGCTGCCTCAAATGCTTCATCAGACTTTTCATATTCTTCCAGTTCATTATAAGCATATCCCAGTTGGCTATTAAAATAGGTCAGCAACACAGGGTCAGAGGAAGCCAGCCTTTTGCCTTGCTCTAACATATAAACGGCATCATCAAATGATTTATTCATTATGTGGGAATTCCCATTAAAAAAGTAGAGAATAGCCTGGTTCGGATACAGCTCCAATGCTTCCTCTGAATGCTTGAGGGCCGAATCTGGTTCGCTCAGTTGCTGGTCCAGGTTCAGTACATTTTGCCAAACAGCGAAGTTATCTGCATTGATACCAAGGGCATGTAAATAAGCGCTTCTCGCAGCCCTTGTACTATCAACAGAAATCAAATAATCGCCCCTCAACACATAGCTATTTGCTTCTCCGGGATGCGTCTCTGCCAAAGTACTGGTAAGCTCATTGACCAGTTCTGCTTTTTCTTTATCAACCCTGCCATTTGCACTGCGCAATTCGGTAATATATTTTGCTACCAGGTCTTTTTTTAAGGAAAGTGAAAGATTTTCATCGGCAAAGGCCAGCCGGTAATTTTCAATAGCTTTTGACTGCTGGTTCGTATTCTCATAAATCTTTGCCAAAAACAAACGAGCTTCTGAGGCCTGGGGTGAAATGGCGAGCAAATCTTCAAAATAAGGAATTGCTTCTTTGTCTTTGCCATTGGCCACCAAAATTTCGCCCAAATTAATGACATACTGCTGCTCGCCTGGTATGTTATTGATAAGCCTCACCCCCTCTTCAATTGCCCGGTCCAGTTTGTTGAGTTTCAGGTATATCTTTTGTTTTTGAAATACTAAATCAGGCACCATCCCAAATACTTCCTCTGCCCTTTCGTAAGTATCCAGAGCTTTTTGGTACTCATTCTGATGGAGATACAAGGCTGCCAGATCGAATAAATATTCATCTGTACCCTCTACTTCTTTAAGCATGGTTTCGTACTGCTCTGCTGCCGCATTGAAGTTAGATTGGCGGGTGAGTACTTCAGCATTTATCAAGTAATAATATTTATTTTGAGGGTTGAGTGATAAAGCTTTGGATGCATAGCTTAATGCTTCACCATATTCTCCTTTTCCTGCAAGTATTTTGGCAATCTGATAATAGGCAGCATCATTGTCAGGATCATACTCCAATGATTTTTGGAACAACATCAGGGCCTTGGTCATATCTTCCAGAATATAATACTTTACACCTTCTGTGAATTTATCAGTAGATTCTATCTGATTATATTCTTCTTTTCTGGTATTAAGCTCTTCCTTTTTGCTGTTACCTTTCCTTTTTTGTCCAAATACAGTAAAATCAAACGCAAGCACGCACCCCAGTATCATGATAATGATTGGCAGAGTACGTATATTTTTCTTCAACATTAGCCTATAATTTAATTCGGAATGACAGCTGTCTTACCCAACTGAGCTTACTACGAATTAACGTAAGTAGTGCATTAATTATATATATTGTATACGAAATTCACGAATAACCAGATAAAATTCAATGAATATTGAACTTTTTCAAGCCTTACTCCACAATTTCGTTGTAATCTCCCGTACTTAAACTGGATGATTTTAGTTTAAGCGTAACAAAATTTCCGATCATTGAGTTTTGCAAATTGGCATTTTCAATGGTTGTATTGCTCTGAATAATAGTGTTTCTTATACAAGAGTTTCGGATGATGGTATTATCTCCCACAGAAACATGCGGACCAATTACCGAATTACAAAGCTTTACATTTTCGCCAATGTACACAGGCTCGATGATAACGGTATTATCCTTTTTTGCCGTGGTTGCTTGCAGGTCTTCCCCTTTCAAATACTCTAAATACCGCTGATTGGTGAGTACCGTTGCATTTTTGTTACCGCAATCCAGCCACTCAATTACCTGGCCGGGCACCAAACGCACGCCCTTGTTTTTCATATTGGTAAGCGCGTTGGTAATCTGGTACTCACCATCGTTTTTGATATTATTATCTACCAAAAACTGCAATTCATTTTTCAGTTTTCCAGCATCCTGAAAATAATAAATACCGATAATGGCCAGGTCAGAGATAAAAGAGGTGGGTTTTTCCACAAAATCGGTAATGACGCCTTCTTCATCCAGTTTTACTACCCCAAAGGCAGCAGGGTCTTTTACTTTTTGTACCCAAATGATACCATCTTTCTCTACATCAAGGGTAAAATCAGCCCTGAACAGCGTATCGGCAAAGGCTACGATTACTTTCCCATCCAGCATATCCCCGGCACACAACACAGCATGGCCTGTTCCTAGGGCTTCATCCTGATAAAAAATACGTCCTTTTGCACCCACCGAAGCTGCAATTTTTTTCAGGCTTTCTTCTACATGCTCGCCAAAACTCCGGCCAATTACAAAACCAATCTCTTCCACAGGCTCTTCCAGTACCTTGGCTATATCTTCAACCAAACGGTGTACAATGGGCTTGCCGGCAATGGGTATCAATGGTTTGGGTACGGTAAGGGTGTGGGGGCGCATCCGCTTGCCCATGCCTGCCATGGGGACAATTATTTTCATGTTATCTTAGGTTAAAAAAGTAAAAAATAATTTTATTTTACACACAGACCGTGCCACTTCTATGGCACTAAAAAAGCCTGTATTTTATTTCGTTTTCCTTATTTTTGAAAAAGAAGAAAGCTCTTTCCGTTCCAGGAACGCAACCATGCCCAGGTAAACCAATATTACTGCAATGTGGAAAGAAGTAGCCAGTATTTGGTTATTAATATTTACTTCCAGCACTGCATACGTAATGAGCATGGTGCCGCAAATATAACCCAAATCCTGAATGGTACGGTATGGAATATAAAAGTAACGCTGCCCGATAAAATAACAAATTACCGACATGCTGAAATAACAGCCAAAGGTTGCCAATGCGCTACCGGTATAGCCGAGCACGGGAATGAGCACCAGGTTTAATATTACGGTTATAATTGCACCTATCACTGTGATGATAGTAGCATAATGTGTTTTGTCTGACAGTTTGAACCAGATAGACAAATTGAAATAAACCCCCAAAAAGAGATAAGCCAACAACAATATGGGTACGATATCCAAGCCTTCCCTGTAAGATGCCCTTCGTAAAAATATCGTTCCTAAGATATCGAGATTGACACTCACTGCCAGCAAAATAACACAGCAGACAATCACAAACCAATGCATCACTTTGGCAAAAAGCTGAGGTGAGTTTTTATCTTCACTGCTGCTGAAAAAGAAAGGCTCGGCTGCATACTTAAAAGCCTGAATGGAAAGGTTCATAAATATAGCCAGTTTGTAACAGGCCCCAAATATCCCCAATGCCTGCAAGCTTGTTTTACCAGGATAAAAACCTTCGGGCAACCAATATTTTAGCAACACCCTGGATAGCATTTCGTTGGTAACTCCGGCCAGGCCCATGAACAGTAAAGGATAGGCATACACCAACATGGATCGCAAAAGAGATTTATCCAGTGAAAAGGTAAAACTCCGGTTGAGCCACCAAAAGATAGGAATGAGCGCCGCATTGGCAATCAGGTTGGATAAAATCACATAATCCACGCCCCAATCCGGATTGTAAAACCACTCAACCCAGGGTTTCAAACCTGGCATAAAATTACCTTGGAATACCTGCGCACAGAAGACGATGAAGAAAACATTCAGGAAAATATTCAAACTAATGTTGAATATTTTAGTAAAGGCGAATGTCCAGGCCTTCTTTTCCAACCGCAATTTGGCATACGGGATAGCTACAATGGCGTCAATACCTAAAATAAGGCCCAGCCACCTAATCAGATGGGCTTTATCAGGATACTCAATCAGCCCGGCAATTTGGGGGGATAAAAAATATAATACCCCCGAAAAGAGCAGACTGCTGAGGATAATCAGCGATTGGGCGTTGTAATATACTTTATCTTCGGAAAAACCCGGTTTGGTGGCAAAGCGAAAAAAAGCAGTTTCGAGGCCGTAGGTAAACACTACCATAAAAAAAGCCACATATCCGTAAAGTTCGGTAATGACCCCGTACGTTCCGGTCGCAAACACACTTGTGTATAGCGGAACCAGAAAGTAATTGAGCATACGGCCAATGATGCTGCTAAGGCCATACACCGCCGTATCACTTACTAGTTGTTTAAGTCGGCTCATCTACGCTCCTGTCTACCGCAGGTCATTCGCCCTTAAACTCGGGGTCCCTTTTCATCAGAAAGGCAGTGGTTCCTTCCACGAAATCTTTGGATTTGCAACAGGCACCAAAACTGTTGGCCTCGGTTTGGTAGCCATTTTCATCGTGGGCATAGTAGGCATTCACAGAATCTATAATCATACCGATAGCGAGCGGGGCTTTCCCTACGATTTTTCGCAGTAGGTTCTGGGAATATGTCAAAAGTTCAGCTTTGTCTTTCACCACATGGTTGACAAGGCCCAATTGTTTGGCTTCTTCGGCAGAGATCATCTCAGCGGTCATCATCATTTCCAGGGCTTTTCCTTTACCTACCAGTTGGGGCAGACGTTGCGTACCGCCAAAGCCTGGCAACAGGCCAAGTTTTACTTCGGGCAGGCCAAACTGTGCGTTTTCAGTAGCTATGCGCAAATGACAAGCCATGGCCAGTTCACACCCTCCGCCCAGGGCATAGCCGTTAATAGCAGCAATGATGGGCTTGTCGCAGGTTTCTATCATATCAAATATTTCCTGCCCCACTTCTGAAAATTTTCTTCCGTTCACCTCATTCAGTTCGGCAATTTCGTTGATGTCGGCCCCGGCAATAAAGGCTTTTTCACCGGCACCTGATATGATGACCCCTTTAATTTCTTCTTCATCATACACCTCTTGCATTACCGCCCTTATTTCTTCCAAGGTGGCTTTGTTCAGCACATTCATTTTATCCTCCCGGTTGATAGTGATGAATAAAATTCCGTCTTCTAGTGCTGAGGTGATGTATTTATATTTTGTCAATTCCATATGACGCTATTTTTTTTCCAAATATAACTTGTGCTGTATGAAACACAAAAATAAGAAAGCATGTGAATACCTTATTGCTGCTAAGGGAACAGGCATTAGTCCTCTTTTTTAGAAGCTGCACTTGGTTTTTCTTCCTTTTCTTTTTTCTCTTCCTTTTCTACTTTTTTATCTTCTACCTTCGCATCTTCCTTTTTTTCAAGTACTTCCGGGGCTTGTTTCAGTAAAATATGGTACCAGCTTACCAGTTTTTTCATATCAGAAGGGTACACCCGCTCTGTGTCATAGTTGGGCAAAATATGCTGTAAAAATGCTTCCAGTTCGTCGGGCGGCGAAGTGCTTTCCACGCCGGGGTCGTCACCGAATTCTTCCTTAATTTTATTGAATACCTCCTTGAGGGGCACAGACCCATCGGCATCGGTGGTGTAAATGGATACATCCTGAAGTACGGATACACGAGCGTTGCCACTCACTACTAATTTTTTCTTTTGGGCATCCATTGATTCTACAATTACGCCCGAGCGTGTGGGTTTCAAAATTTTATACAATCCGCTTTTTCCGGATATGGATGCTATGTCTTTCAACTCCATGATTATGTTTTTAGTTTTTTGTTTAATGTTTTTAGTTTTTTAGACAGAAGACCGGAGACCGAAGTCCGAAGAGTTCAAACACTCCGGTCTTCGGTCTTTAGACTAACCGCTCATTCACCTCCTGAATATAACCCAAAATTTCTTCCCGTCCGGTTTTATCTATAGCCGAACTGAGGAAGATGGGAGGAAGTTCTGCCCAGGTTTCTTTCATTTTTTTCTTAAAAACGGCCATGTTTTTTTGTGTTTTACTGGCCGATTGCTTGTCTGCCTTTGTGAATATCAATGCAAAAGGTATTTGGTTAATGCCTACCCATTCTATAAACTCAATGTCAATTTTCTGGGGAGGCAAGCGCGAATCTATGAGGACGAACAGACAAACCAATGGCCTTCGGTGTAATAAATAATTGGTAATCATCTTTCCCCAATCGGCTTTTTTTGCTTTGCTCACCTTGGCCCAGCCATAACCGGGTAAGTCTACCAAATGCCAGTGGTCGTTTATCAGATAATGATTGATCAGCTGGGTTTTGCCCGGCGTGGCAGAAATACGGGCCAATTTCTTTTTATTGGTCAACATATTAATCAGCGAAGATTTGCCTACATTAGAACGCCCAATGAAGGCATATTCATGCAGTCCGGTATCCGGACATTTTTTGTGATCGGTATTGCTGATTATAAACTTTGCACTTTTAATTTGCATAGGCTGCAAAATTAAGCTTTGTTGCCAAAACATTCGCACAAATTATGAGTAAACAAAAAAACTTCTTACAAAACCCCCAACAATATTTTAATACGCTTAACCTCATTTACTATTTTATGGTAGCCGGACCAATGGCTTTATTTACCTTCTTTTATTTACGGTTCGCCCAACAGGATATTATCAAAAATGCTTTTCCTGATGACCCGGACCCACTCATCATATATGTAATTCCTTTAGGCACTATTGCCCTTGTAGTGCTCGCCTATACGCTGCACCGACGACTGATGGCGCAACTTGACTTGTCTCTTCCACTCCTTGAAAAACTTCGTTTTTTTGCCAAAAAAGTAATTGTAAAATATGCTTTCCTAGAAATGGCTAGTTTTGTGATTGTAGCAGGATTTGCCCTGAGCCAGCAAAAATTTTATATCGTTTTGTATGTTATTACCCTGGTAGTATTTTCGCTGCACCGTCCTACCCAACGCCGGGTAAGCAGGGAGCTAAAACTCAACGAAGAAGAAAAAGAAAAGCTTTGGCGTGAGCAGGATTTTGACGCGTAAATACTAATGAAGAACCAACCCATGACAAAAAAGCTTTCGGCTTCCGGTAAAATGCACATCCTGCTTGAAAGAACGGTTCCTAAAAGTGCATTAAGTTACTGTCATGATATTTGGCAAAAGTTTCCTTTTCATTTCAAAATCACCAGAGACAGGCGCACCAAACTGGGGGATTACCGGTATCATCATATCAAAAAATCGCACACCATCACCATCAACCGGGGGCTGAACCCCTATGCTTTCCTGATTACGTTCATCCATGAAGTAGCGCACCTCATCACCATGGAAGAATATGGCAGAAAGGTAAAACCCCACGGAAAAGAATGGAAGCAAACGTATGCTGCATTGTTAAAGCCTCTTTTAAATGATGGCATTTTCCCGAAAGATATTTTAACATCACTCATCCAACACACCCGCCAGCCCAAAGCTTCTTCCTGTGCTGACCCGGCTTTGTACCAGGTTTTGAAAAAGTATGATGAAAATGGGGAGCATCCCGGTGTTTTTTTAAAAGAAATTGCCATAGGCGCAAAGTTTCTGTACCGGAAGAAGGTATACCAAAAAGTGGAAACTAAAAGGACCCGGGCTTTGTGTAAGGAAGTAACCACTGGCAAAAGATGGTTGATGCCTTTGGTTATGGAGGTTGAGAATATGTAAGCCGAATCGGATGACCGACGCCATTACAATTTTAGCCGTACTCACTCTGGCAAAGCCAACCGCCGTACAATATACTTATTCACCAACTCACAAAACTGTTTGGGCGTGAGCGTACGCCAATTTGAAATTTCAAGGCTGCCTCCAAAATTAACGTAGGTATCTATATAATACTTTTGCCATTCGGCATGGATAAAATCCCGGAAATTGACCGCGGCAATCCACCCGTCTTCCACATCTTCAAACCACTCTTCATAATAGCAATCATCTGAGCCATGAAAGTTGAACACATTTTCGCCAATCAGGATAAATTTGTTGATGCCATAGGTTGTGAGGTGATCGATGACATTGCGTTTCAAATGCATGATATCGTTGCTGATGGCATCGTTCCACTCCCCGATAAATTCTATCACGGCATAACCACGCTCGTAATCGGCAAAAAGGATTTTGATGTACAAAGTTTCTGAACCCATAAAATCCCAACCCGGAGCGATGTAATAATTATAGATGGCATCGGTGTAGAGGTCATAATTGTATTCTTTGCCAAAAAAAGGGGAATATTCGTCTTCGGCTGAATCGTAGTAGCGATCCCAGTTGAAATACGGCTCCAGGTTATGCATAATCTCATTCTTTGTTCATGGCTGCAATGGCATTTCTTACCGATCCATGCTCTTTCAATAATTTTTCTGCTTTTTCCTTATCAATTTGTAAGGCTTCCATTACCATTAAAGTTCCCCGGTTTACGAGTTTGTTATTGCTCAGTTGCATATCCACCATGCGGTTGCCTTTTACCCGGCCCAGTTGGATCATTACTGAGGTGGAAATCATGTTCAATACCAGCTTTTGGGCCGTTCCTGCTTTCATGCGTGTGCTGCCCGTTACAAACTCGGGGCCTGTTACCACTTCAATGGGAAATTCGGCTGCCTCGGCCAGTTTGGTATCAGGATTACAGGTGATACAGCCCGTAAGCAAACCCGCTTTCCGGGCATCTTCTACCCCTCCGATAACGTAGGGCGTTCGCCCGGAGGCTGCAATCCCCACCAGCGCATCGTTGGCATTTACATCATACGCCTGCAAATCTTTCCAAGCCTGGGAAGGGTCATCTTCAGCAAACTCAACGGCTTTGCGGATGGCATTGTCACCTCCAGCCATTACGGCTATTACCCACTCGTGGGGCACGCCATACGTGGGCGGACATTCTGAGGCATCTACAATACCGAGCCTTCCGCTGGTGCCTGCGCCTACGTAAAACAACCTTCCGCCTTTTTTCATCCGCTCCACAATGCCTTGCACCAGGTTTTCTATCTGCGGAATGGATTTTTTTACGGTTTCCGGCACCGTATGGTCCTCTTTATTGATACCTTCCAGCAATTCCCGCACGGGCATTTGCTCCAGATGGTCGTAATGCGAAGGTGATTCTGTCGTACTCATATTATTTTTCTATTATATGCTCTCCTGATGGTACAAAGTTAATCCGGCGATGGGGGCTTCCACAATGTTTTTCACAAAAAGTCCCTTATCGTTGGCCACTTGCCTTAATACATTGCTATAATAGAACGCAATGGAGCCGGTAAAATGCACTTTATACTGCTGATAGTTTTCGTACTTGCACACATTTTTTTCAAAAAAATCTTCAAAGCTTTTATACACCATCTCAAAAATATAAGGATGCTTCAGGTGATGAAAAGCAAAGCGGGAAAAGCTGGCAATGTACCGACTGGGCGAAGGTTTTCGGTATACATTTTCCAACACCGTTGATAAATCAACGTCAAATCGTTTGGCAAACTTTTCAGATAAATCTGTGGGCATATCCCGCTTTAGAAAAGTGTTAATTAGTTGCTTCCCCATGTACGACCCACTGCCTTCATCACCCAGCACATAGCCCAGCGGAGAAATATTATCTGTAATTTTTTCCCCATCGTACAAACAGGAATTGGAGCCTGTACCCAGAATACAGGCAATGCCCGATTCTTTATTACACAAGGCCCGGGCAGCTGCCAGCAGGTCGTGGGTAACGGCAGTTTCAGTTTCAGGAAACACGTTTTTTAAGGCAGCAGCTACCAGATTACAAGCACTTTCTGAAGCGCAGCCAGCACCGTAGAAATATGTTTTCTTCACGTTTTTCTGAGAAAGCTGTGGCAAAAGTTCACCTTGTAAAATTGCCACAATTTCCGCCTCTGAATGCAAAAAAGGATTGATACCCGCCGTTTTGGCCTGTTGAATTTTTCCATCTTCATCAATCAACCGCCAGTCTGTTTTGGACGATCCGCTGTCTGCTATTAAAATCATGCGCTTTGGGTTTTTGTTAAACAAAGTAAAGTATAATTCTTAAGGAAAGAACTAAAGCAGGTTATAAACTATTTTATCAAATAATTATTCGCCGAATCTGGCAAAGTATGTGCTTTCATGCATACTATATTGCATATAAAATCTCTATGATATATATAATGCTAATAGCTGGATTAACCATTCTAAAAATTATTTTTCACGCATCATACTTAATAAAGTGTGATACAAGAATGCATAGGTTCAAAAGAATGAATTTGATATATTTTTCTATCAAATATATGATTGTTGTCACCCCTGTTTTCTTAAGCGATGTTTTTGCCGAAAAAATGCTTCAATAAGCTTTTATCGCTTAAGGACTATCAACAGAGTGATTTCAATTTGCTTTATTTTTTGCTATATTATGCTGATTATCACATTAGTGTTTCTGGTTAGTTAAAACTAAATCCCTTATCTGATTAATTAAAAAGATTGATTATTTTTGAAATATGGAAACTATAGAAATCATAAACGAAATTAAAAAGCTTCCTATTAAGGAAAGACTTCAGATTATAGAAACGACTGCCAGAACTATTCAGACAGACGACGAAAAAGAACAGATGAAAAAAGCAGCCGATCAACTTTATAATGATTATAAAAATAATGCTGAATTAACTGCTTTTACAGATATAGATTTTGAAGGTTTCTATGAAACAAGGTGAAATCTGGCACATAAACCTTGATCCTACGATTGGGGCTGAAATCAGAAAAATAAGACCCGCTGTAATCGTTAATGATGACAGCTTGGGAAAGCTACCACTAAAAGTCATTGTGCCAATTACAGACTGGAAAGAAAGATACCAATCAGCTGCGTGGATGGTAAAGGTTGAACCTAATCCTGACAACGGATTGACAAAAATTTCCAGTATTGATTATTTTCAAGTAATATCCGTTTCAGAAAGGAGATTTGTAAAGAAATTAGGACAGGTTAATGCAGATCAACAAGATAAAATCAAAGAGGCCTTAGCAAAAGTATTAACCATTAAATAACCAATTTCACAGTTTTCCCTTTCATGCTACCCCAACTGCAAGACAACCTCAACTACCTTTCAAAACTCACGCCTCGAAAAGCGTTCAATGCAGCCCGGGTTGTTAGCAGTTATTTTCAATCAAAAACCACTAAAAAACCTTTGCACCGTGGGCTGCCTATCAGCATTGCTGTGGAGCCTACTACTTCCTGTAATTTGCGCTGTCCTGAGTGCCCCAGCGGGTTACGTTCTTTTTCCCGACCTACCGGCATGTTGCAGGAAGGATTGTTCAAAAAAATTATTGATGAACTTTCGCCAACCCTTACCTACCTTACCTTTTACTTTCAGGGCGAGCCTTACCTGCACCCTAAGTTTCTGGATTGGGTGGCTTATGCATCCCAGCAAAAAATTTATACAGCTACCTCTACCAACGCGCATTATTTGAATGAGGAAAATGCCCGTAAAACCGTGCTTTCCGGTTTGGATCGTCTCATCATTTCTATTGACGGCACTACCCAGGAAACTTACCAGCAATACCGGGTGGGTGGCAAACTGGAAAAAGTATTGGAAGGCACAAAAAACATTGTCCGGTTGAAAAAAGAACTAAAATCCCACACACCACATGTAGTTTTCCAGTTTTTGGTAGTAAAACCCAATCAGCACCAGATTGAAGATGTAAAGAAGCTGGCAAAGGAACTTGGTGTAGATGAAGTAAAATTCAAAACCGCCCAGATTTATGATTATGAGCAGGGTTCAGACCTGATTCCAACCATTGAAAAATATGCCCGCTATAAGCAGAAGCCGGATGGTACTTTCGCCATCAAAAACAAGCTGCTGAATCACTGCTGGAAGATGTGGCATTCCTGCGTTATCACCTGGGATGGGAAAGTAGTGCCCTGCTGCTTTGACAAAGATGCTGCCCACCCGCTGGGTGACCTCCGGCAAAACAGTTTTTCAGAGATTTGGCAGAATGAAGCCTATCAGGACTTCAGGGCTAATTTACTCCATGCCCGCAGCAATATTGACATTTGTAAAAATTGTACGGAAGGCACGAAAGTATGGGCATGAAATTGGCTTTCACTCTGCTACCAGAACACACATATTTAACCGACCCTATCAAATATCTTCAATTATTGCTTCGTTAAATGAAAAATGCCTGGCTGATGCTGGAATCGATACCCTCATTCTTGTTTGCCTCCCCGGAAAGAACTTTCTTTCTCACGTTCATCTTTTTTTCTTTTATCTACTTTGGGTCGGCCTTGCTGGCACAAGCACTTTTCCTTTACTTTTCACAAAATGAAGTAGGAAATACTATCAACCCAAAACCTTCGCGGCAGCAAATTTTTAAAGAAATCAGGCTTTCTTTGGTATCTATATTTATTTTTTCGCTACAGGCCATCGGTATACAATGGGCTTATACCAAAGGGTTTATTCATATTAATTGGAACATCATCTGGTACACTTTGCCCTTTGAAATATTTGTTTTATTTCTTTGGAACGAAATCCATTTTTATGCTTCGCACTGGCTATTGCACAGGAAATGGTTTTTCAAAAGAGTACATTTTATCCACCACCGCTCTACCTCTCCTACCCCATTTTCTACTTACAGTTTTCACTGGTTCGAGGCGTTTTTACTGGGTACGGTGATTTTTCCACCTTTGTTGGTTTTTGAATTTCAGTTTCTGGCATTGATTTCCCTGCCCCTGCTCAGCATTTTTCTGAATGTATTAGGGCATTGGAATTACGATATTTTTCCTGAAAAACCGCCTTCCCACATACTCAGGTTTTCTTTCCGCCACAGCATGCACCACAAATGGGTGAAGGGGAATTTCGGCTTTTTCTTACCACAATTCGATCATTGGTTTAAAACAAAACTCAGCGATGACAAACAATAAAGCATACATCACCGCCGCCGGTAAGTTCCTGCCCGGCCCACCTGTTGGCAATAACGAAATAGAAGATTACCTGGGACGTGTCAACGGAAAATATTCCCGCACAAAGGAAAGAATCCTCAAACAAAATGGGATTCAGCACCGCCATTACGCCCTTGACAAAAACCAAAAAGAACAGTTTTCGGTAGCGGGTATGACAGCCCTGGCCATACAGGATTGTATTAAAAACAGCATTATCAACAAAAAAGAGGTGGATTTCCTGGCAGCAGCTACCACACAAGGCGACTTGCCAGTGCCGGGCTTTGGCAGTATGGTTCATGCTGAAAGTGGTATAGATACCTGCGAAATTGCTACCCTGCATGGCGTATGTGGCAGCGGGATGATGGCCATCAAAAATGCCTGGATGCAAATCATGCTGAAAGAAAAACAAAACGCCATTGCCTGTGCCGGAGAATTTGCCAGCCGCATGTTCAAGGCAGGCAGATTTCAGCACCAAAAGCATATCACAGAGGGCAACGGCCTGTCCATGGAAACAGATTTTTTACGATGGATGCTCTCCGATGGTGCCGGAGCTTTATTGCTTCAACCTGAACCTTCGCCCCACCACTTTTCGCTGGAAGTAGAATGGGTAGACATACGCTCCTATGCCCACCTGTTTGATGTTTGCATGTATGCCGGGGCCAATAAATCATCAGAAAAAAAGGCAGTTTCCTGGCTGGATTATCCCAGTTTTACCGAGGCCGACCAGGACGGAGCCATCAACCTGAAACAGGATTTGAAGCTGGTCAATAACATTGTAAAACTGGGCGTGCGCCGCTTTTTTGAGCTGATTGATGAAAATAAAATTCACCCAAAAGCCATTGATTACCTGCTTTGCCATTATTCTTCCCATTTCTTTAAAGGTCAAATTTTGGAGCTGCTGGAAAAAGGCGGCATCACCATTCCCGAAGAAAAATGGTTTACCAATCTGTATACCAAAGGGAACATCGGCTCCGCTTCCATTTTTGTAATGCTGGAAGAATTATTGAACGAAGGAAAACTGAAAGTAGGGGATAAAATCCTTTGTATGGTGCCGGAAAGCGGAAGGTTTTTAACTTCTTTTATGCAACTCACTGTAGTAGGGCCAAAGCAGGAGTTTTCACAAAAAAGTTATTTTACCGCCATCAAAGCACCGGAAATCAGGACCTCTGGTAACGAAACCCAGGAATGGCTGGTGCGCCAACTGACGCAGGTTTGGGTTGATTTTGAGCACAACCTCAACAGAGTGCCTGTGGTAGATAAAATTAACCGGGGCATGCTTTCCTTATCGGAATACAAAAAACTGCTGTACAATTTACGGCAGCAGGTCATTGATGGTTCCCAGTGGATTGCCCGGGCTGCTTCCAATGTAAGTATGGATTTTTTTGACGTACGTTCGGCTTTCATCACCCACTCCCGGGACGAACACCGTGATTATCAGATTCTTGAAAAGAATTATATCAACCTGGGCGGCACGCTGGAAGAAATTCGGACTGGCAAAAAAAATATCGGGAGCGAAGCCCTATCTGCCTACATGTTTCACCGGGCCAGCCAGCCCAATCCTTTTGACCTTCTGGGCGGCATGTTTATCATTGAAGGGCTGGGCAACCGCCTGGCAGGCAAGTGGGGCCGGGCCATCAAAGAGCAGCTCAACCTGAAAGATAATCAGGTCTCGTTTTTGCTTTATCACGAATCCAGCGATGCCAATGATAATCACTTTGAGCGGTTCGAGACAGCCATACAATCGGAGCTTCTTACCCGGGAAATGGCAGAAAAAATTGTAAAAACAGCCAAAGTAGTGGCAAAACTATACATCCTTCAACTGGAAGAACTAAATAATTTTTAAGCGTTTCATCCAATTTCACATACAATGAGAAATACGATTGATTACTTCGAGCATTTGGAGCACAATCCCCGCGACCCTAATCCCTGGCATGCGTTGTTCCTGGACCACAGTATTCCCTTTAACAAGCAGGCAAAAGCCGCATTTTTGTACGATTCCCAATCGAAAACCAGGCAATACTTACTGCCTTTTGTGAGGGTTTTCTCAAGAATTGCCATCGCTGTTTTACAGGTTTTAAAGATTTTTTGGCCTCGACGGTTCAATTCTTCTAAGCTATTGCATATTTGTTTGTATTACGGCATGAAATACTGGGTCACGCCCGAGGCAAATTTTCTTATCCTGCGTCATTTCAACCTTGGTTCCGAAATATTACGCTTCATTGCCGATAATGTGGATGGCATAGAGTTGGAAACCACACCCCTCAAACCTACCCGGCTGTTTGATGTAAAAGACGACCTTTTTCTGAACCACGACCTCAATTTGTACAACTTTGTAATCCGGCTGAATAAAAAACTGGATACACATAAAGTGCAGCTGAAGCCAGTAGCAAAGCCTGATTTTTCTGCCATTTCTACCAATGGTTTTACCTTTGAGGAATTTCGGAATGGATGGACAAATTTCCTGGATTTGAGCACGGCCATTGAAATTTTCACGCCTGTGTATCAATTATTCCTGACTGATAATGATTTTTGGAGGGCTACCAACTCATTGCAGTTGGATGAAACCATCGGCATTTATGCAGCTACCATACTCAATTGCCCGGAAAGGCTGGTGGCTTTGAACAACAAACACCCGATGATCCCATTATCTACGCTGGGTGCCGGATTCCGGCTCACTTTGCACGGGCTCTCAACGGAAGTTTTGCATGCTTTGCTGGTAGAAGGAAAACTGACAAATGCTACTTTTACTGAAAAACCGGCTTTTTCAGAATAAAAGGTAATAATATCTCGGTACCATAGTCGTTCTTATGAACAGATGGCACAAAAAGTGCATGAATGTAATAAAGTAGCCGATTTTTAATATCTTTCTAAAAATCGGCTTTCTATCTTTACAGTCTCTTTAAGATACTTATTAAGTTTTTTAGTTATGAAGGTGTTTAAAACAGGTGTACTTTTACTTTTCTTTGCAGGCGTTTTATTTTCAGGTTGTGCTGTTAAAACATGCCCTGCCTACGCAAAAAAACCCGCTAACTTTCCGGTTGAAAAAGAGGTGAAAGCTGACCAGCAAATTTAGCATTTAGCTTTTCTGCTCTATTTTTATTCCGGCTTTTTCCAAATCTTTCCAAAAATTTGGATATGACTTATTGACGACTTCCGGGTCTTCAATAATGATATCCATTTTGGTGGCCAATGGTGCAATTGCCATGGCCATGCGGTGGTCTTCGTAAGTTTCAAACTGAACGGGGCCTGTGGGCAATACGTCAATGGTCGTTGGGTTTAAGTGCCACTCCCCTGTTGGATCTTCAATGAGCCTTGCCCCAATTTTTTCCAACTCTTGCTCTAAGGCAAAAATCCGGTCTGTTTCTTTAATACGTAAACTTTCCAAACCTGTCATGATCCCCAATGTACTGGAAACAGAACAGGCAACAGCAACTGTTTGGGCCAAATCAGGGCAATCTGCATAATCGGCCTCAATTTCCCTTAATTTTTTAGATTTAGTTAAAACTACCCCATCTTCTACAAACTCAGTTTGCACGCCAAGTCCCTGCATTATTTCAACTATTTTTATATCTCCCTGCAAAGAATTTTTACGCAACCCTTTCAATGTAATTTTCGCCTTTTCCGCTAATGCCACCAAACTGTACCAATAGCTGGCCCCCGACCAATCCGATTCAATGGTATAAGGCTGAAGGCTGTAATTTTGATGCGGAACATGAATTACATTGCCTTCCCAGGTCGATTTGGCACCGAAATGCTTCATCAGGCGGAGGGTCATTTCTATATAAGGACGGCTGCCAATATGCCCGGTAAGTTCCACATACAATCCATCTGGCAGCTTGGGGGCAATCATCAGCAAAGCAGAAATATACTGACTGCTTACATCACCCTGAATTTGAACCTTATTGGTTTTCTGACCTTCAAATCCCTGTATGTGCAAAGGGGGGTAGCCTTCGTTTTGCAAATATTCAATTTTTGCACCTAACTCCCGCAAGGCATCTACCAACAGCTTGATAGGCCGCTCGTGCATGCGGGGCGTTCCTTTGATTATTTTATCCATACCCTGCACAGCGCAGTAAGCCGTAAGAAAGCGCATGGTGGTGCCAGCATCCAAAACATCCAACTCTTTCTCAGTGGAGTTAAGTAACCGTTGCATGGTCTGGGTATCACGGGCTTCAGAGATATTGTGCAGAGGCGTATCTCCTCCGGCCAAAGCATGAATGATGAGTGCCCGGTTACTTTCACTTTTAGAGGCAGGTAAAAATATTTCTGTATCCGTTAATTCGGGGCTGTGTTTTAGGTATACTGCGGTTGACACGGTCAATTTCTTTTAGGATGATAAGGTAATTATAGTAATTAACCTAATTATGTTCATGATGATAAACTGCAAATATCTCTCATTCGGCAAGGAATTCCATGTAAACACTCCATAAATATTTATATTAAATTAGGATTTGATGGAACAATCGCCAACGGTTTTCCGTGAATATTACTACGTAAAGATTTCATCACCCTAAAACGAAAAAATATGAATAGTACAGAAAAAATTTTGGTAGCATTTTTAGCAGGAGCCGCCGCCGGGGCACTTACCGGCTTACTTTTAGCGCCTGACACCGGTGAAAACACACGAAAAAGAATTAATCAAGCCGCGGATGACTTTGGTCATAGCCTTACGGAAACCCTCGAATCCAGTGCCGAAAAAGTAAAAGAAATTGCTGACACTGCCTTGTCAGAAGCTGAAAAATATGCAAAAAAAGCTTCAGAAGCTACACACAAGAACTAAGCACTACCCTCTAAAAGTAGCCGCCTAACCCATTAAAACTTTGACTGGGCGCAGCTGTATTCCACAGTGTTTCCGGTCAAAGTTTGTGTTCTTTCTTTTCTACTGGTTCGGTCTTCCGACTTCCGTCTTTTATACCGTAATTTTCCTTTTCCTTCCCAGCACCTCCCAAACTTCTGCTACTTTCCCTTGCGCTACCACTTGCACATGGTCATACAAATTAACCGTAGGGCAAATGTGGTAAGGCACGCCATAGAAAACGTCTCCTACCTGTATATCTTTCCAGGATTTCTCGCTTACGCGTAACACTCCATGCTCTTCACTCTGGCTCAGTAATTCATATTCTTCGGGAGCATTAAAAAACTGTACTCTTTTGTCAATAGGGTTTTCAGCAGCTACGGCCTTGTGGCCCAAATCTAAGGTAACCAATCCTTCGCTTGGCTTCGATATGACACGTGTAAAAAGCAGTGCAGCATATTCAAAAGGTTGTTCTGAAAGCGTATCACCATACCCCCAGTCCCACAGCACACAAGTGCCCGGGCTACTATACAGTTCTTTATTCAAAATATGGGTGGTAAAAGAAGGCGTACCCCCGGCAATCACCATTGGTTTTCCCAAACCTTGCTCTTCCATTTTTTTCACCAAATGTTCCACTTGTTCAAACCCGGCTTCTATTTTACTTTTCCTTTCTTCAAAATCAGCATCTCGAATGTGACCGTCATACACGTGCAATCCATGACATTTTAAATGAGGTTGCTTTTGAAGGTATGCATAAAAATCTACAAGCCCCTGATCAAACGGATGCCCGGATCGGTTCATGCCATTATTGATGTCTACAAAAACATCGCCCACCATGTTGTGAGCAGCAAAAGCTTCATTGTGAAAATCGACCATCCTGGTGCAATCTACCAATGACGCAAAAAACACATCAGGATACTTTTTACGCAGATCAATCAACCGTTGCACTTTTGGCCCTGCAAGCTGGTGGGCAATTACGATATATTTTCCGCCCGCTATGGCTACCATTTCAGCTTCGGCAATGGTGGCACATTTGAATTTGGTAATGCCTGCTGCCAGCAACATTTTCACTACTTCCGGCATTTTGTTCGTTTTCACGTGTATAACCAGCCTTTCAGCATTACCGGACATTCCCACCATTTGCGCAATATTTTGCTGCACCCTATCCTTGTATATTAGCAAAGCAGGTGAATCTATTTCATTTTCATTTTTAATGGTATACCAATGGTCTTTCATAAATTGGGGTCAAATTTTAGATGAGCATCAAAGATATTAAGTTGAATTTATTATAAAATACTATCTTGCCAAAAAGCCTTTATTTATGCCAAACCCATCACAACGTGCACAAACTATTCAGTCTCCTTTTATACCCATTGTAGGGCAATTGATCAGGGAAAATCCCGGCACCATTTCACTCGGACAGGGTGTGGTATATTACGACCCGCCCCCTGCTTCTCATCACAAGATTGAGGAGTTTTTCCAACAGCCCCAACTCAACAAATATCAGTCTGTAAAAGGAATCCCCGAGCTGGTGGAACTGGCTGAGCAGAAAGTAAGGGAAGAAAATGGTATTCCTGTCAATGATGCACAACGACTGATTGTGACAGCCGGTGGCAATATGGCATTTACGAATACCATCCTGGCTATTGCCGATCCGGGGGACGAAATTATTTTGTCAATTCCTTACTACTTTAACCACGAAATGGCGATTACGATGGCCAGTTGCAAGACGGTTTGTGTACCCACCGATGAAAATTACCAAATTGTGCCCGAAGCTCTGGAAGCAGCCATTACCCCCAAAACCAAAGCCATTGTGACGGTATCGCCCAACAACCCCACGGGGGCGGTGTACCCGGAAGCTACGATAAGGAAAGTAAACCAAATTTGTCGGGAACATGGCATTTACCACATCAGCGATGAGCCTTATGAATACTTTACTTATGATGGTGCCAGGCACTTTTCAGCAGGAAGTATTGAAGGAAGTGAACCGTATACTATTTCTTTATTTTCATTGTCGAAAGCGTATGGCTTTGCCAGTTGGCGCATTGGCTATATGGTGATTCCGGCACATTTGTTTGAACCCATGCGCAAAATTCAGGATACCATTTTGATATGCCCACCCGTTATTTCCCAGTTTGCAGCAGCCGGTGCCCTTGCGGAAGGAAAAGATTATTGTACCCATCACCTCACCACCATCCGGGAGTCCAGGGAAATTTTCATGGAAGAACTGGATGCTATTCGTGATATTTGTGAGGTTCCTCCTACCCAGGGGGCTTTTTACTTTTTGTTGCGTTTACAAACCGATATGCCCGACACCGATTTGATGCGCGCACTCGTGAAAGAACATAAAGTAGCTGTGCTCCCCGGCAGCACATTCGGACTGGAAAAAGGCTGTTATTTGCGCATTGCCTATGGCGCTACCGATGCATCCCAGGCCCGTGAAGGTATCCAAAGGTTGGTAAAGGGATTGCAGGCAATTATTGGGTAGATGGTAACGGAAGTCAGAAGACGGAAGAAGAAAAAAAGACAAATGGACTAATAAAGGTATGAGTTATTGACTATAATACTATCGACTACTCATGGATACCCAAACGCTTATCCAAAAATTTGATAAACAGGCCAAAAGCTACGGGCAAAGCAGCCGAAAAAAAGGGCTGGACTGGCGGTGGCGAAAGAAATTGCTGCAATCTGCCCAGGGTAAAATTCTGGAAGTATCTGTAGGCGCAGGGAAGAACTTTCGGTTGTACCCCAAAATGGCTCATATTACCGCAGTTGATTTCAGCCAAAAAATGATTGAAAAAGCCCAAGAGAATGCTGATTACTTTGGGTTAAAAGCTGAGTTTATAGTCTCTCCTGTGGAAGCTTTAGATTTTCCTGAAAACATATTTGATACCGTCGTTTCTACCCTTTCATTCTGCGCATACCCTGATCCTGTATGTATTTTGAAAAAAGCACAAAACTGGTGCAAACCCGACGGGCAAATACTGCTCATGGAACACGGACGCAGTGCTTACAAGTTACTCAGCTGGGTGCAAGACCGCCTGGATGGATGGCAATACCGCACCAACGGCTGCCATGCCAACCGGGATATGATGCAAATTATCAGAAACTCAGGCTTACACATTGAACGAGAAGAACATAAGTTTTTTAATACGGTGCATTTGGTGTGGGGGCGGCCGAGGGCAAATCGGGATATTGTCTGAGACTTTTATTTATGAAATCCAGTGGCAGTAATTTATATGTACCAATCAGACTTTATAACATTTCTTTATATTTACCATTCTTCCCAATCAATTTTTCTTGATTCTTCCACAGCACTGCTCAATACATTTGCTTCTTCTTCTGTAATTATTCCGGCTAAATTTAATATAGAAGGCTCAGAACTTTCATTTTTTAGTTCGGTTTCCATACAAATTGCTTTTGTTTCATTGGATTCCAATTCTTTAATCCTATTCCAAGTTTATTTATTGAGGCGACTTCAGATTCAATCTCAAATTTACAATCATGAGAATCTATTCCAATAAAATTATTTGTTGATTCAACTTTTATCGCAGAACGGCCAGTTGGTTCAAAACAATATGCCTGAATAAGAAGATAGTACTTCCATTTATTTCCTCTTTCTCCAAGTTCATAAATTACTTTGTCGTTGATGGATTTTGGAAAGTCAATCAAATCAAGGCTAAATTCTTTAAATTCATCTGAATAGCCATAAAAATCTAAAGTTGCCGCACAATATCCATTATTAAAATGGGTTTCATATTTTATATACTCTTCTTCCTTATCAATTCCGAGTACCTGAATACGAATCTGTTTCGTCATCATTTTCCACGAAGCTTAACTATTAAATAATATGTACATTGCACCTCAAATAAATATTTGATAGTTATTGCCAAGTCAATAAACAAAAACCTTACTTCACCATTTTCAACCACGTCTGTGCCATCAATTCAGCACCGGCCAGGGAAGGGTGTACGCCGTCAGGGGCCCAGTAGGCGCCGGGGGCACGTTGTTCGGCTTCGGTAAAGATTTGCTGGTAGGGAATAAAGGCTGCATCAAATTGCTCGGCAACCTCACGAGCGGCCTTCCTGTACCCATCAAATTCGGGGAACCAGCTTTCGTCCACCGCTTTGGTGCCTGATATGGCGAAAGGCTCACCGATAATCAGTTTTACATCAGGTAAAGCCTTTTTGGTGCGTTCCAACAGGGCAATGTAATCATCCTGGTACACTTCTACCGTTCCGTCATATTTCCCATTCTTTTTGTGCCAGAAATCGTTCACTCCAATCAGAATGCTGAGTACGTTGGGTTTTAAATTAAGGCAATCTGTTTCCCACCGGTCGGCCAGTTGGAATACTTTGTTTCCGCTGATGCCTTTGTTGTAGATTTTCAGGTTCTTTCCGGCAAACTCTTCGAGTAGTTTTCCCCCAGCAAGCATGGCGTATCCTGAACCCAGGGCGGAAGTAGCATTCGGGTCGTTGGCATCTTTTTTCCGCCCACTATCAGTGATAGAGTCGCCCTGAAATAAAATCACCTCATTGGGGTGAATGGTAACTTTTTTTTCTGTGGCAAGTGCAGTTGCCCCAACAATTTGTGGAATACTAACCGCGGCGGCCACCCCAGCGGATGCTTTTTTCAAAAAACCGCGCCTTGGGGTAAAGTGATGTTGTTGTTTCATGTTGAATGGTTGTGGTTATCAGTGTTAATTTACATTTTTTTCTTTTTCATGTAGCACAACTTGCCCGGTTTACGTTGAAGATAGTAAAACCTAAACAACCTACACATGAAAAAAGTCCTGGTAATCATTGGCCTTGTTATAGCAGGTATTATTGGCGTTGTTGTACTCATTTTTTCTGCTGCCCTGGAACTGATAGAGGGCGTATTTGCCCTCATCGGCTGGGGCGTTATGATTCTCATCGGCTGGTTGGTATACCAGTTTAAGTTCAAATCATAACACCGCCTTTTTACCCAACTTCCTCCCCAGACTGTTGGGTGGATTTGTGCGGATACAGACAACGGGTTAATTAGTTTATTACAACGTTATCGTTTTCCCTGTTTTAAAAGACTCATCGGCGGCCAGCACTACCCGCAGGCTGTTGATAGCATCTTCCATGTGGTCGGTTAGGTCTGCGTCGTTTTGTATGGCATTCAGGAAAAACTCCTGCTCCAAATCGCACAGTCCCTGGTGGTCGGGCTCGCTGGTGGTGTCAATCATCTGGTCTTCTTTGGTGAAATTATCATTACTGTCTATATCGGCATGGTGCAATTTCAGGGAGTTGGTTTTAGAATGCGAGTCCACATCATCCGAGTCTTCGGAGCGCTCGGTATCCGAAATGCTAACACAACCTTTGGGGCCAATCACATCTTTCACAAAGTAAGCCGTTTCGCTCATCATAGGGCCCCAGCCTGCTTCGTACCAGCCTACGGAACCATCTTCAAATGTTACCTGCAGGTGGCCGTAATTGTACATACCGGGCTTGAGGTCATCGGTGAGGCGGGCGCCAATCCCGGTTACCCGCACGGGTTTGGAGCGTGTCATCTGGCACATTACGTCTATGTAGTGTACACCGCAGTCTACAATGGGCGACATGGAGTTCATCAAATTCTTATGGGTGCGCCAGTTTTTGCCACTGCTCTGCTGATTCAGGTTCATACGCATCACCAGGGGTTTGCCCAACGTTTGTGAAATTTCTATGAACTTAATCCAGGTGGGGTGAACGCGCAAAATATAGCCAATCACCAGCTTTTTGTTCAGCTTTTTGGCCAGGTCTACAATTTCACGGCATTGCTCTACGGTTTCGGCCAGGGGTTTTTCCACAAACACATGCGCCCCGGCTTTCAGGCTTTTGATCACGTAATCGGCGTGCGTATCGGCATAGGTGTTGACAGAAACGGCATCGGGCTTGGTGGTTTCCAGTGCTTTTTCAAAGTTGTCAAACTCAGGCAGTCCGTCCAGTTCCTCCGAAAGCTTACCACGGCTTTCGGGCCCCCGGCTTATGACACCTACAATTTCAAAATCATCCATTTTGTGGTATGCCCGGGCATGCGAAGCCCCCATATTGCCGCACCCGGCCACCAATACGCGTATTTTATCTTTCATAGTTTCAAAGGTTTTTATAAAAATAGGGTTTATGTTTTCTTACGAACCAAAGATAGAAGAAAGGGATTACCTTTCAAATTATTGGTTAGTCAGAGAAATTGAAGTCCTGTGCCTGAATGAGGGGTGAACTACGGTACTCACCATTCCAGCATCTATTGTAAATGTGATTTTCATTCTGGTTTTGACAAGCTGTCCGTTCCTAATACCCGGTTTCCACAGCACCTTTGCTTTGTGTACGGCTTTCATAAATTCACTATCCGCCTGGTAAGCTTCATAGCTATTATTCCAATCGTTCAACCCTTGAACTACGTCTATCGCCTGCACCTGATTTACTCCCACAAAAAATTCTACCGTTACCGTACCAGTATCATACAAAGCCAGCACTACGTCTAAATGCGCTTCATTCCGCACAGCCTCCTGAAAATAATCCATTCCACGCAGGGGACGGGGTGGCACATCTACTTCATCCAGTTCATATAATGTGGTATCTGTAATCTTCGGATAAAACCGTTCTTGATTTGCTGTTTCCTTCACAATACCCACATGCATTTTGCTAAAGTCAGCCGTACCTTCAGGCAATACATAAAGTATCAAAGATTTGTGTATAGGCAGGGGTGCTGCTTTCGCTTCCTGTTTATGTTTTTGATAACGGGTATTATTATGAGCCACAAATAATCCATGTGCTTTCGCCTCAATATTATGCAATATCTCATCAACCCGGTCCAATACCTGTCTATCTGTAACAGGCATCCTGGCGACTATCTCCAGGGGACGGTCTTCCAGATAATAGTGATGATTAATATCATTGGCCTCAAAAAAATAATAGAATCTGTATTGATGGATGGTATCATTTTTTACCCGTGTTTCCATTTGCTCTTTCAGTTCTGCGGGTAGCAGGTCATAATCAACAAAGCCGGTTTTCCTGAAACGCTCAGATACAACCACTTCTTGTGCCTGGGGGCGATCGGGTTCTTTATCCGGCATAAATAGCAGGAATAATACCACCAGCAAAACCAGTGTAATCAGTAAGACAGGGTGTGGTTTTGGCCAATGCATAGGATGCTTAATATTTCAGGTAGTACTGTGTTTTTTCATCCTTTAAAGGAGTTGTTTGCTGCTATCTTACAATATAGAATGCATACTCTTTCTAACAAACTATTATGTTAGTTTTTTAACTAAGTGAATAGTTTACACGCTCCTTAATATCCCTGCAATATGTAAACCCTAAACTAGAAGCCCTAAACCCTAAACAAATCCAAAACCTCAAATTTCAAATATCAAAACATTTGGTACTTTGAACATTTGGATTTTA
The DNA here is from genome assembly GCA_965230065.1 of Cyclobacteriaceae bacterium. Classification (GTDB taxonomy): domain Bacteria; phylum Bacteroidota; class Bacteroidia; order Cytophagales; family Cyclobacteriaceae. Next base: position 7,829,356 of record OZ245942.1, read on the forward strand.
ACATTATTTAGGATTTCGATCTTAGGACTTAGGGTTTGACCCGAATTCCGTTTTTATCCAGTTTCTTTTACCTTTGCCCGTATACAAATTAAAACCACAACTACCATGAGCTTCAGAACCGAAAAAGACACCATGGGTACCATACAAGTGCCTGCCGACAAATATTGGGGAGCCCAAACCCAACGTTCCAAAGAAAACTTCAAAATAGGAGGCGATGCCATGCGCATGCCCAAAGAAATTATCCTGGCCTTTGCCATTCTGAAAAAATCTGCTGCCGAAACCAATGCCGAGCTGGGCGTGCTTGACAAAGAAAAAGCCGAAATTATCGCCAAAGTATGCGACGAAATATTGCAGGGCGGACTGGAAGATGAATTTCCCCTGGTGGTGTGGCAAACAGGCTCAGGCACCCAATCAAACATGAACGTGAACGAAGTAGTAGCCAACCGTGCACATGTTCTTTTAGGCGGTAGCCTTTCTGATGAAAAGAAAAAAGTCCACCCCAACGATGATGTGAACAAATCCCAATCATCCAACGATACTTTCCCCACAGCCATGCACATTGCAGCTTACAAGATGATTGTGGAAGAAACCATGCCGAAAGTAGAGCAGCTCAGGCACACACTGCACAAAAAAGCCGAAGCTTTTATGGATGTGGTAAAAATAGGCCGTACCCACTTTATGGACGCCACGCCCTTACGCCTTGGGCACGAGTTCAGCGGTTATGTATCCCAACTGGACCACGGACTGAAAGCTTTGAAAAATACCCTGGCACATCTTTCTGAACTGGCATTGGGAGGTACAGCCGTAGGCACCGGACTGAATACGCCCAAAGGTTACGCAGAATTGGTAGCGAAAAAAATAGCCCAACATGCCGGACAGCCCTTCGTTACGGCTGAAAACAAATTTGAATCACTGGCTGCCCACGATGCCATTGTAGAAACCTCCGGAGCTTTGAAACAACTGGCTGTCAGCCTGATGAAAATAGGCAATGACATAAGAATGCTGGCCTCCGGTCCGCGTTGTGGCATTGGCGAAATCCTCATTCCTGAAAATGAACCCGGCTCTTCCATCATGCCGGGCAAAGTAAACCCCACCCAGTGCGAAGCGCTTACGATGGTGTGCGCCCAGGTAATTGGCAACGACACCGCCGTGAGTGTAGGCGGCATGAACGGGCAATTTGAGCTGAATGTGTTCAAGCCGATGATGATTTACAATCTGCTTAACTCTGCCCGGCTGATTGGCGATGCCTGCAATTCCTTTAATGAACACTGTGCCATTGGCATAGAACCTAATCACAAAATTATTCAGCAAAATTTAGAGAACTCTTTGATGTTGGTGACAGCACTTAACCCGCATATTGGGTATGAAAATGCAGCCAAGATCGCCAAGAAAGCACATAAGGAAGGTACCACCCTCAGGGAAGCAGCCATTGAACTTGGATTGCTCACCAATGAGCAGTTTGACGAATGGGTAGTGCCTGAGAAAATGACTGGAAGTTTATAAAGAATATAACATTGCAGTAATTTCGGTTCAGTTTTTGTATATTGTGCAATAATTGCATGTTCAACTTATGATTTTTTCAAAAATGAAACTTTTTTATATCGTGTTGTGCTTTGCCTTAGCCTTCACTTTAACCGTACCCGAAGTTTCCACAGCCCAGGAATTGAGCAAAAAAGAACGCAAACGGCTGAAAAAGGAACAAAAAAAACGCGCCAAAGAGCTGAAAAAGATGAACCCTGCCGATTTTCTTCAGGAGCAGGAAGAAATCAAGGCTTTGCGTGAGAAAGCCGTTACCCTGGAAAGTGAAGTTAATGGGTTACAGGCAACTGTAAACGACAAAGATGATGAGGTAAAAAAGTTGCAAAATGAGATAAGAACGCTACAAAACCAATTGCAGGAAGCCCGGGCAGCCGCCGAAGCCGCGCAAAACGTTCCTGTGTCCACATCACCTGACAGTCAGTATGATGAAGGCTTGGTATTCAGGGTTCAAATTGGGGCTTATACCAATAAAGACCTGGAAAAGTACCTCACCAGCGATACAATGAACGAAGAAACCGGTGAGTCAGGAATGCAAAAGTATACACTGGGCAACTTCCGCGATTATTGGGAAGCCGATACTTTTAAGAAGTATTTGCGCGAAATGGGCGTAAAAGATGCCTGGATCGTTCCTTATCAGGATGGCGTGCGTGTACCGATTAAAGACGTGCTTGAAAATTTACAGACACAGCGGCAGGAACAGTAATTTATACAATATTCAAAATATGAATAACCCAAATTGCCTTCAATGGCAGTTTGGGTTATTTTTTTTGTGTTCAAAACCTATTCATTTCATCGGTTTTCTGCTTTACGTAATATTCCCCTACAATTACGTTACTTTCCCTTTTTCCCTTCTTCTATCTTTAGGCTTGTATTAATTTTTTATTCATTAAAAGAAAAAATTAGAGTTACGATGAAGCGTACGAACAAAATTTTATCAATGCTGCTTGCTTTAAGCGTGTTTACTTTTTTTGCTGCCTGCAGCGAAGATGAAGATGTAAAAACCTCCGCTACCAAAGCGGATATGGTTGGTACCTGGACTTTGAAATCTTCTGACCTTGATATTTCAGTGGGCGGAAAAAGCTTTAAAGAGGTTTATATGGAGGCCACCGGTGCTTCGGAGGAAGAAGCTGCCATTGCTCTTAAATTATTTGAAGAAGAGGGTGGTGATTTTGAGGAAGGAACTCTTATTGAATTCCAATCTGACAATAAATTTTTGGTAAAATCCCCTGATGATAATGATTATGAGCCTGGTGGAAATTGGGAGCTTAGTGCAGATGGGAAAAAGATAACCATTGGTGATGCAGGAGAAGCCCTGATATTTGATATTATTTCTATCAGCGGTAATAGCCTTTCGCTGACTACCAAAATGACAGAAAACATAGACCTGAGTGGAAATGGATCATCAGGAATGGATTTTGATATTAATATCATACTGGGGTTGCAGAAATAATACTGTATTAATAAATTGATTTTCATAAAAATGACAGCCACGCTATCTTTCAATAGCGTGGCTTTTTTCTATTCTTTATATTTACGGGCATGGAGAAAAGATGGGTACCAAAGAAAGCTGCTGAAAAAGCCATTATTGAACAACTTACAGAAAGTTTGAATATTACCCCGGTACTGGCAGGCATACTCGCTCAGCGGGGCATACACAATTTTGAACAAGCCAAAAGATATTTCCGCCCCAAACTTTCACAGCTGCACGATCCCTTTCTCATGAAAGACATGCACCATGCCGTAAGCCGCCTGCAACGTGCCATCCAAAACCAGGAAAAGATATTGATTTATGGTGATTACGATGTGGATGGTACCACTTCCGTTGCCCTGGTGTTTGGGTTTTTAAAACCACTATTCAACGAAATTGATTTTTATATACCCGACCGGTACAGCGAAGGTTATGGCATTTCAGAAAAAGCCATTACATGGGCAGGAGAAGAAAACTTTTCCCTGATTATTTCCCTGGATTGTGGCATTCGTGCCGTTAACCTCATTGGAGAAGCCCGCAAAAAAGGGATTGATTTTATCGTGTGTGACCACCACCGCCCCGGCGATGAACTGCCCCCGGCTTATGCCATTCTGGACACCAAACAACCCGGCTGTGCCTATCCCTACAAAGAACTGCCCGGCTGTGCGGTTGGCTTTAAACTCATGCAGGGACTTTGTGAAAAAGCCCATTTAGACACCCGGTATTTGTATGAATTCTTAGACCTGGTAGCTGTGAGCATTGCCTCAGACATTGTGCCCATTACAGGCGAAAACCGCATTTTGGAGTTTTATGGACTGGAAAAGCTCAGCCATTCGCCCCGGCCCGGACTGGAAATGCTGATGGAAGTAGCCGGGCTTACCACGCCCCTCAATGTACATTCGGTAGTATTTGGCATTGGCCCCCGCATTAACGCTGCCGGACGCATTGAACATGCCAAAGCCGCCGTGAACCTCCTGCTGGCCGAAGACCGGGAAGAAGCCCTGCAATATGCGAGCAACCTCAACAAGCGCAATGCTGAACGCAAGGGATTTGACAAAAAAATCACACAGGAAGCCCTGGCGATGATAGAAGAAGACGAGCAAATAAAAAATGCAAAAACCACCGTGCTCTTCAAAAATGACTGGCACAAAGGCGTAATTGGTATCGTAGCTTCCCGCTGTATTGAAAAATATTACCGGCCTACCATCATCCTCACAGAATCTAACAATAAAGCCACCGGCTCGGCACGCTCTGTTGTGGGATTTGACGTATACGAAGCCATTCAGGAATGCGCTGACTTGCTGGAGCAGTTCGGAGGCCATACCTATGCTGCCGGGCTTACGCTTTCGGTAGACAATGTCCCGGCTTTCCAGCAAAAGTTTGAAGAGGTAGTAACCAGCCGTATTTCAGAAGATTTATTGATTCCCCAAATTGATATTGACCAGGTGCTCCAATTGGAAGACATTACTCCTAAGTTTTTCAAGATATTAAAACAAATGGCCCCTTTTGGCCCGCAAAATATGCAACCGGTGTTTGTGGTAGAAAATCTCCTTGTAGAAGGTGAAGCTCAAATTCTGAAAGAAGAGCACCTGAAATTCAATGTAAAACAGCCTGCTTCAAACGCTGCTTTTACCGCCATTGCCTTCGGTATGGTAGAAAAACTCAGTATGATTAACCAAAACCAGCCCTTTCAGATGGCCTTTACCATTGAAGAAAACCACTTCAATGGCCGTACTACGTTGCAACTGATGGTGAAAGATATTAAGGCAATGTAGCTACCAGTGGCTTATCACTTCTGTTCAATTTTCCTGACATAGTTTCCTAAACAATCTCACCTACCTGAACGTTGTTGAAGTAGTTCATCAGTGAATGGTTTACACTATGCCTCAAGAAAAAATCACTTTATTTTGGTTTCGACGCGATTTGCGATTGGATGACAACACCGGACTCTATTATGCACTGAAAGACAAGTATCCTGTTTTGCCTCTCTTCATTTTTGATACCGAAATCCTGGACGACCTGGAAGATAAAGAAGATGCACGTGTTGAGTTTATTCACAATCAGGTAGCTGCCATTCATCAACAATTAAAGGATAAAGCAACTTCTTTGTCGGTAAAACATGGGCAGCCTGTTGAAGTGTATAAGGAAATTTTGGACGAGTATGCAGTAGAGGCCGTGTTTACCAATCGTGATTACGAACCGTATGCCATCCAGCGCGATAAAGCAGTAGAAAAACTTCTGAAAGTACGTGATATTCCTTTTTACACTTTCAAAGACCATGTGATTTTTGAGAAAGATGAGATACGCACCGATGCCGGGGATTTTTATAAGGTATTCACGCCTTACAAACGAAAATGGCTGGACAAACTCAGTGAAACCCAATTGGAAACCTACACCTCCGGGTTAAGCTTTGAAAACTGGTTTCCAACAAAGCCCCTTCCCCTGCCTGCTCTCTCTGATATTGGCTTCGCCCCTTCGTCTGTTGAAATCCCTACTGATTATATCAATGAAAATACCATTGAAAATTATGACGAAACCCGCGACTATCCGGCCAAAAAACATGGTACGTCCCGCCTGGGCATTCACCTGCGGCACGGTACGCTCAGTATCAGGAAAGTTGCCCAAAAGGCCAAAGAACTGAACCATACTTTTTTGAATGAACTCATCTGGCGTGACTTCTATGCACAGATTCTTTACCACAACCCGCAGGTGGTTGATACCTCTTTTAAGCCGGACTATGATAACATAAAATGGCGCAATAATGAAAAAGAATTCCAACGCTGGTGTGAAGGTACTACTGGCTATCCTATCGTGGATGCAGGCATGCGGGAATTGAACACGACCGGCTACATGCACAACCGGGTACGCATGATTACGGCCAGCTTTCTCACCAAGCACCTGCTCATAGACTGGCGGTGGGGCGAGGCCTATTTTGCAAAAAAACTATTGGATTACGAACTGGCCAGTAACAATGGTGGCTGGCAATGGGCGGCTGGCAGTGGCACGGATGCCCAACCGTACTTCCGTATTTTTAATCCTTACGCTCAAACCGAAAAGTTTGACAAAGACCGGAAATATATCAAAAAGTGGGTACCCGAGCTCAATACTGATGAATATCCCAAACCCATTGTTGACCACAAAAAAGCCCGGGAAAGATGCCTGAAAGTGTACAAAAAGGCGCTGGACAAATAGAATGTCTGCTTTTCTGTAAATTGATTTATCCTTATTATTAGTGTGTTAGGAGGCCACTTTTTTCTTCCAAATTATTCTATATTTGATGAAAACACACCAAATCATGAAAAGAAACTACTTCCTCCTTTGCCTGCTTTTTCTATTACAAACACAGCTCTTTGCCCAACAACCTCAAATTACTTTAGCTGAAGCCCCTCCCGCTTCAGCAGGAATGGATGCCAACCACCTTGCATTGATAGATGAATTAATTCAAGAATATATTGACAAGCAATGGCTGCCGGGGGGCGTATTTTTAGTAGCCCGAAAAGGGAAAATTGTATATTTTAAAAGCTTTGGTAATAAGTCTGATAAGCGTAGGGATACTTATGAAAAAGATGATGTTTTCCGTATTGCTTCCATGACAAAAGCCATAACTACCGTCAGTATTATGCAATTGTATGAGCAGGGCAAAGTTGGGTTAGACGACCCGGTGTCCGACTTTCTTCCGGCCTTCAAAGACATGAAAGTGTTGGATAAAGTGAATAAAGAAGATACCGCCTATACCACAGTACCCGCCAATGGTTCCATTACCATCCGGCAATTGCTCACCCACACTTCGGGTATCACATATGGTGATGCTTCCCCTGAATTGCAAATGGTGTATGCAAAAGAAGAGATGGTCAACGGCGGGCTTTCGCATCCGGACTGGACCTCTGAAAGGTATATCAACAAACTGGCTTCCCTGCCCCTGGCCTTTCATCCGGGTGAAAAGTACCAATACGGCCTGAACATGGATGTGCTGGGCAGGGTGATAGAGGTAGTTTCCGGTGAGTCGCTCAGTGAATATTTTCAGCAAAATATTTTTGAGCCCCTGGGCATGAAAGAAACCTACTTTTACCTGCCCAAATCGTTACAAAAAAAGTTGGTGCCGGTATATACCGAAACAAAAGAAAAAACCATTGCTTCGGTAGAAGATGCGAATATGGTGGAGATGCTGGACTACCCTGCCAACCCTGATCATCCTTTTTATGCCGGTGGTGGTGGATTATCTTCTACGGCCATGGATTATGCCATTTTTACCCAGGCACTGCTCAACGGGGGGTCGTATGATGGCCAACGCATCCTGGGCAAACAAACCATTGACGTAATGACAGCCGACCAGCTGATATTACTTAATAAAGAAGGAAAAGGTTATTCTAAGCGGCCGGGGCAAACCTATGGGCTGGGCTTTTCGCTACTTACCGAAGAAGGGGCAGGCATTAACGCCAAATCGCCGGGGACATACGAATGGGGCGGTTACTTCAATACCAAGTTTTTTATTGATCCGGCACAAGAGATGATCTTTGTGGGCATGACCCAAATCGTTCCTTTTAGTCATGGCAATTTCTGGAACCGCCTGTACGCCATTATGTATGGGGCTATTGAGGAATAAATGATTTTCATCAAGGGATTTTTCTTTCACTTCTCTACGAATTTTTATTCCCTCACCAGCGGACTGTTCAACAAGCCTATCCAGGTAGCGGTATAATTGTCCTTAGTCGTACCCGGGCCAAAGAGGGTGTACCAGTCCGGGTTGTAATAACAGGCCCACTCAAAGGTGGGGATGGCTTCCTTCGGGTCAAACAACTTGCCCGGCTGGTATTCGGCCAGCCCGGCGGCGGCCCTTTCTTTGTCCAGTTGTACTTTGGTGTTTACCCACTCTTTCCGTATAAGCTCCCCGGTGGCATAAGGCAGGGTGTATTCCACCGACTTTTTGATAGAAGCCCCCTCGGAAGCGGTGTAATCAAACAGGTCAAAAGCTGGGTCAAACTTGCTGAGGTTTATAAAAATGCCTAACGTTGGCTTAAGCCCGCTCACATGGTAGTGCATGGCATCACGCTGCTTCAGGTCGTTGCTGGTGCCATCGGCAAAGTAGGCTGTATTGATGTATTCTTTCAGTCCGTCCATGGCAAAGGCTTTCATGGTATCATTGCCGGTAATACAACCTGTGGTGCCAATTATTTTTTGGCGCTTGGCCTGCCAGTTGTTGTTGGGCGTGTGAGGCCTTGCCATTTGTACCCTGGCTATTTGCAGCATCCAGCCTTCTACTTCTCCTTTCTCTTTTTCTGAAAATTGATCCTGAAAAAGATAATATGCCCAAAATAAGGGCACAAACTTGTTTTCGTTAATGGTGTTTCCGGTAGGCTGGTAGGTGGCTGCCCAGGCAGTTACATATTCTTTTGCTTTTTGGGCATATGTCTTCTTTTTGCTGCCATAGCTGGCATAAATAAAATCTACCACCTTGTCTACATCTTCCAGGCTTTTGCGGGTGTCTATTCTGTTGGGGTTGGTCTCCAGCAGCCCTTCGTAAAAAATCGTTTCCAGGGGACGAGGCCTGTCATCCAGGTGGCTTTTTGCCTGGCGGGCTACGCTGTCGTACAGTTGCCGGGCTGCTTTATTCTTTTTAATCAGGGTTTTGAGGTTTCCGGTTTCCCGGGCATCCAATATTACAACATCAGTGGTTTGTGGGTAGGCAATAAAGGGGATGGTATAAAAGACAAAGAACAGACATAAACAGTTTTTTTTCATAGGATATTGGTTAGGTTAAAATCAAAGTAAAAGGATATTGTGATATGTACAAAGTCTAATTCCCCAATTTGTGGCACAAAGAACTGTTAAAAAAACATTTCACCTACTTTAACCTTTCAAGTATTTCAATCATTCTACGAAAAGATGTATATTTCTTCTACAATACAATTGAATCAATATTATGCTAGACAAGATCATTTTGAAGGGAAAAGAAGTTCAAATGAGCGATGATGAGTTTTTTGCTTTTTGCCAGGCCAATCCTGAATTAAATATTGAAAGAAACGCAGAACGAGAAATTATTATTATGACTCCTACCGGCTCTTTATCAGGTCGCTTTAATGCAAGTATAAGTGCGCAATTGTATCAATGGAATGAAAACCACTCATCAGGTGTAGTGTTTGACTCTTCTACCGGCTTCACTTTACCCGACCAATCGGTAAAATCACCGGATGCCTCCTGGGTTTCCCTTGAAAAGTGGAGCCGACTGACCACTGAGCAACAGGAAAAATTTGCTCCCGTTTGCCCGGAATTTGTTGTAGAGCTAAAGTCAAAAAATGACCGCCTGGATGACCTGCAAGCCAAAATGGAAAGCTGGCTGCAAAACGGTACACAAATGGGCTGGCTCATCGTGCCTGATGAAGAAACTGTTTTCATTTATCAGGGGAACAAGCCTGTAAAACAACACAAAGGTTTTCAGGAAAAACTGTCTGCCGACCCGGTATTACCCGGCTTTCTCCTTGATTTATCCAAACTGTTATCCTAATTGACATGACCGGGCCACACTCATCAGGTTTTGGTTCATAATAGCATTTCTGTATAGGAAGCAACATTTCACTCACCTTCATTAACCTTCCATTCATCCCAATATTTTGGGATTTCGGTCAGCTTCTTTTTGACATGTATTGTGTAAATGGGAACTTTGCCATTGAATTTTAAAAAACACAGAGCTAAAGGTAAGGTTTTACTCTCATAAGCAAAGTGTTCAGGGCCCGCTTTGTTGAGGCATTGCGTAAACAAACAGCTGTACCAGCAGGACTGGACCAAAAACTATTTGCCAAAAAATGGGTGTATACACCAAACAACCTTTTTATGGGCCTCAACAGGTAATCAAATACCTTGGGCGATACACCCACAAAATAGCAATCAGCAATTACAGGATACAGAATATCCGGGATGGTAGCGTATAGTTTTCTGCCAAAGACTATAAACATGGAGGTAGGAAGGTACAATGTGTTTTGAGTGAAAAGGAGTTTATCCGGAGGTTTTCCCTGCATATACTTCCTAAAGGATTTACGCGGATACGCCATTACGGCATACTCAGTAGCACCAATAAACCCAAAAACAAAGCGTTGACAGACAATCAGTTAGGAAAGGTTGTTAGTGCAAAACCTCAAAAAGGAACCCTACACAAGCTATGCCCCAGTTGCAAAAAGGGGCAACTAAAAACCATAGCCCTTTTCGATCAGCGCGGACCACCGGGCCATTGGCTGGGAAAATTGAAACAGGCGTAAAAAAACAGCGGCAACGGGCGTAATGGGATTAGTATGTCCAAAGTAAATAAAAATGTGGTGAAAAAGCTTCTTTGGGCCGATATGACAAGAAACAGAATAGTCAGACGTTGAAAATAAAATCTTTAACCCAAGTAACGCTAGTTTATCTCTCAAAAACGCTTCCCCCATAACCAATCCATCCAACGAATTCCCCATAGTAAATTTTCCTTCGCATGATTCGTTCAACACGGCATTCATGCTGGGTCTTACAGACCACATGAATACTTAGTTATTAGCGGGTCGTTTTTATTTATTTTTTTACAATTCTAAACCCAAGGTCGTCAATTTGGAATTTTATTGGATGACTTCTTCTTCGAGTTGTAGCCATAACGCTTCTTTCTTGGTCACACCAACCGCCACCACGAAAAATGCGATATGTTCCGTAAACAGTCTCGTCATAAATATCCGAACACCATTCCCAAACATTTCCCAACATATCATAAAGTCCCCAATCGTTGGGTGTTTTTTGTCCGACTTCTTGAGCCCGATTATTTGAGTTCTCTTTAAACCAAGCAATTTCACTCAATTCTCCGTGTCTAATGTCTTTAGTTCCAGCTTGACAGGCATATTGCCATTCAGCTTCTGTTGGTAATCGGAATCCATTTGCTTCTGAATTTAGAGTTACACTCTCATTTGTTAAATCAATAGTGTAACATTTGTCCTTCCCTAAAGATTCAGAAAGTGCATTACAAAAACTCACTGCTTTAATCCAAGAAACTGTTTCAACTGGTAGTTTGTCGCCTTGAAACGTGCTCGGATTTTGTTTGGTGACTGTAACATATAAATCTTGTGTTACGGGATATTTTAAAATGAAAAACGGTTTGATTTCAATTGCCCATTTTTCTTTCAATCTGTCATCACGTAACTCAATATTTCCTTCGGGAATTTGAACCATTTGCTCAGAAATAATCGCTCTTAAGTCGATTTTCGAAACATTCATTTCTCTGTTATTTTTTTCAATGCTTCAGTCGTTGAAGAAACAAAGTTAATTTGGTTACCTTTATTGCTTTCATAAATAAAATCTTTTAGGCTTTTACTATGGTACGTTGAAAAATTCCCAACAATAGCTAATTGAACACGGTAAGTCGAAAACTTTTGAAGGATTTCACCTGCCATTCGATTTTTGAGTTCAAAAAAGTCCGGAATAATATTTTCTTGATGTATAATAACTTTATCAAATCCCTGATAACAGATGTTTCCTAATAAATCTAGTCCATCTTCGGTATTATTGATAATGTTCTTTTCTGACGATATTTCAGCAATTTTTATGTTATTTATTTCGTGTGTCTTTATTTTCATTTTAAATTTCTGACGTATTTTTTTAAATGCTCGCTAACGGTATTGTATATGAAAAGTACGCCTTTTTAAGTAAACAAATTTTCGGTTGTGATGCTATGTTATTAAATGAGGGAAGAAATCAAATATAGCTATAGCTGGTGTATTTTTTATATACATTGTTGAACCAAACACCTTCGGAGAAGGTGCTGGATCAACGTACCTTTGAGTTTTGTTCAACTTTAAAGGTAATTTTATGGAAAGTTTAAAAAAAGTGCTCAATTAGCCAAGGTTTCACTCAATGAAAAAGCAGAAGGGCTGATCCTGAAAACATCGGCCTACCTGGAGGCCAAAAATTATTCCCCACGAACAGTGCGCAACTACACCTCAGAGATGCGGTACCTGTTTGCCTTCTACAATGATAAAGACCCTGTGCAGGTTAACCAGGACGATATCATTGCTTATATCAACTTTATCAAAAAGCAGTTCGGGTCAGGGTATGACAAGTGCCGAATGGTCGCCCAGGCCTGTAGCTTCTTCTACAAAAACATCCTCCGGGTGGATTATGTAGTGCCCAGTGCCTTTTATCCACAAAGGGAAGCCAAGCTGCCCAATATCCTCTCCACAGAGTAGGTTGCCCACCTGCTCAAGTCCACTGCCAACCTCAAGCACCGGTGCATATTGGCCATGTTTTACGGAACTGGTTTGCGGCTCGAGGAGTTGTGCCACCTGAAAATCAGCTGTATTGATTCAAACAATGCCCAGGTTAAAGTAGAGAAAGGAAAAGGCAACAAAGACCGCATTACCCTTTTGCACAACTCCCTGCTGGATGAACTACGGGATTACTACCGCAGGGAGCGGCCCAAGCCCTACCTGTTTGAGGGCAGAAAGATAGGCAGCCCCATGAGCAATGGGGCCATGCAGGTAGCCGTCAAAAAGGCCATGGTAAATGCAGGGTTTCCCAAGGGAAGGTTTACCGCCCATAGCCTCAGGCACTCATTTGCCACACATTTACTGGACTCTGGCACAGACCTGCACACCATCAAGACCCTGCTGGGGCACCCCAAGATAGAGACCACCATGGTCTATCTGCACCTGCAAAAGAGCAAGCGCGCACTGCTCACCTCTCCTTTGAACCAACTCAGCAATGGCCATGGAGAGGGACAGTAGCGCAAGCTTCCAGCAATTGTTCTCCGCAGGTACTTTCAAGGCCAAAAATGCCTACACCAAACCAGTGACCGACAAGATAGACCGCTGCCACACCGCAGCCCTGGGCTATCATTGCTACCAGTGCGATAACCATGAGTGCATGCACACCCACACACAGTACCACAGCTGTGGCAACAGGCACTGCCCGTTCTGTGGTACGACCAAGAAAGATCAATGGATGGAAGACAGGATAGCCGACCTCTTGCCCTGTCCCTATTACCACGTGGTGTTCACCGTGCTCCATACCTTTAATAACGTGAGTTATGGATTAAAAATGCCCTGATTCGTGCAAATAGAAAGTTTGCTGTCTGAGCGAAGCGAGTTTCAAACTTTCTGAGATTTTTTGCATACTTTTTTATCGATTGAAAAAAGTATGAGCCCGTCCGGCTTGAGGGCAAGCGTTTGAAAATCAATTAGATATAAATATTCGTTTGTTGAATCAAATCCATAATTCACGTTTAATAAGGTCATGATGCAGTCGCCACGGGAAATGTACAATATCCTGTTCGCGGCTGCTTCCCAGGCCCTGCTCACACTGGGGGAAGACAGGCAGTACCTGGGGCAGCACCCGGAATCACTGCCATATTGCATACCTGGGGGCAAAAACTGAACTACCATATTCACCTCCACTGTGTGGTGAGCGGGGGCGGAATAAATGGACAAGGCCAATGGACACCGCCAAAAAGGGGCAATGGCAAGTTCCTCTTCCCCGGAGCGGCACTCAAAAAGGTGTACAAGGCCATCTTCCTCAGGATGGTAAGCGAGCAGAAACAGGATATCTGCTGTGCTGATGACCAGATAAAGGAAGCCATAAGGCTCTCGACCCTGCGTAGGTGGAAGGTATACGCCAAAGCCCCCTTTGGCGGACCAGATCAAGTCATAAAATACCTGGGCAGGTATACACATAAAACGGCCATTACCCACCACCGCATCATCTCATGCGGGCAAGGCCAGGTACGCTTTCAGTACAAGGACTATGCAGATGGTGACAGGGTAAAAGAAATGGAACTTTCTTCCCAAGAGTTTATGGATCGGTTTGAACGGCACATATTACCCAGACGTTTTGTGCGCATCCGCCATTACGGCCTGCTCACCAACAGGGGCAAGGTCACGCGCATCAATGCCATTAGGGAGCAATTGGATTTGGAGCCACACACGGTAAAAGTAGAGGTGCCTGTGGCCGTTCGCCTATTGGAAAAGTTCGGAAGGGACATCACCTGTTGCAACAAGTGCGGGAAGGGGCACTACCAACTGCTATTTACCAAGCGCTTTGGGAAGGTTACTTACCGCTCATCAGGTATGCCTCCCTAGAAAAGCGCCGGGCTGAAAAAACTCTGCGATCAGCCCAAAGACATACCAGAATATGGCCGCCCACAAAACCGTGATTGCCTGGGAGAAAGGGGAACTGTGGCCCCTTGGCAAACAAAAACACGCCAAGCATTGCACCTGGGACACTTTCCAGGTAAACCGCCACCAATTGGATGACGCTCAGAAAATACTTCCTCACCTAGGGCCGGTATTTGGTCAACAGCGAATAACCAAACTGCCGGAAACTGAATCTTAAACAAAAAAGCCTCAATGAGCCGACAAGCTCATTGAGGCTTTTTTTAAGGGCAGTTTGGCTATTCGGCTTAATGTTGGCTGTAGTTTTTTCCGTTATCTATTGTAACCATTTCCATCGTTTTGCCCAATCCATTAAGACATGAGTTCTCCATTTTTGAATTGTTTTACCTCCTTGCAATTTTCCATCATAAAGGTCTTTGTCTGATTTGTCAGAATACCAATTATCACCAAGCACATAATCAGATTCGTGTTTTTTTCCCGGCCAGAGATTATCAATAACAATACTGCCTTCCTTACCATCCAGTTCTGGTATTTTAGAAGTGAACTTATAGCTTAATATTTCTGCTTTCTTAGGTATGTATCTTATTACGAATTCCCCATGTCCGCCATAATAACCAGGCCATGTTTGAACTCGCTTCCCATAAGGTACTTCCATCGTAAAGCATACTGAGTCAGCTGGGACGTTTATCTCGGGTCCTTGAAAACGAAATTCGAGAATCGAGCAGAAAGCGACAGTATCCTTCAAACTTGTGGGTTCATTAAACACAATTCTCGTACTATGCTTAATCTTTTTAAAGCTGCCTCCCCAGCTTTCCCTCGTCGGATCTTTTGGGTCACCATCCATCATGTAGAGCAGGGAAGGAGTGTCTCCCATTTTGATTTCACCGTTGTAGTAGTTTTTAAAATCTCTTCCCAGATAACCTGATTCGCTAATATAGCGGTCGTAATAATCAGAACTCGTCACACTATCGGGGACATTATTATCAGAAAAGAAACCATAATAGCTAGAGTTAACCTCAATAAACCATAGGTCAGGAAAGTTCTTGACTATATACGCATAACTATTTGCACTCCATTTTTTATTAGGTCCACCTATCCAATATACCTTAATGTTTTTCTGAATCTTTGGGGAATCATGAAGGGCTTGTGCCAAATCATCCAATCCGCCCCAAACCAAAATCCATAAGGGTTGATTGCTTTTTTTCTGAGCACACTTAACAATCCAATCAGACCCCTCTGTGGCAGTTTGGTAACCCTGGAATGGAGCAGCACCTGTTCGGCCTTGTTTTGTGATTGAACGTAAGTAATCAGGCCTTGCTAAATCTTTATTGTGTTTTCGAAGTTTTGGAAAGTCTTTTTCGAATAAATCAATCATTCGAAAGATTTCTTCCTTATTTCCTTTGCCATAAGAAGGTGACGAGACAAGGCCTTCAATGGTAAATAAATCACTATACATCAGCAAATGCGTCATTGATTGGTTGTCATCAGGATCTGTACCACCAATGTCCGTACTTATTAAAATCCGTGGTTTATTTGGGACTGGGTTCTGTGCATTAATGGTTGCTGAGAACATGCAAAGGGACGCAATCAAAATTACATTTTTCATCTACTGCCTTCTGAAGTTTATTCGAAACAAAGTTGGATATAGAATTTCCATAATTACATACAACGGTCTAGAATAAGCGTAGTAGCGGATTACACACACTTATTTTTCAGAAAGCAATATACTTAAATAAATGCAAAAGCGGTTTGAATTAAAACCCAAACCGCTATTACGTTTATACAATGTGTGTGCCCAGCATGAGCATCTTAATCTATCGAAAGATAGATTGTTTATCTAGAGGGTGCAAGCCGCCGGGGCCCGGTCCCTTGTGCGCGGGAGTCGTGTCCTGAAGCACTAGCAAGTCGCAAGGGCATTTCGGGTGACCGGAGGTCTAAAGGCCGAAGCGGTTATGTTCCATTAAGGTCTGAATATACCTTAAATCTACACCCTCTTCTAGCAAATGTGTAGCAAAACTATGGCGTAACATATGGGGCTTCACATGCTTCTTTATTTTAGCTTTTTGTGCTGCTCTTTTTACAATATTTGCAATGCTCGTGCCACTGTATTTATTGCCCTTTGGGCCTTCAATAAGGTAATAGGCCGGTTTGTACTCCCAATAATATGCTCTCAGGACTTTAAGTAAATTTTGGCTTAATAAAGTATACCGGTCTTTATTTCCTTTTGCACCAGATATTTTGATAAGCATACGGTCACTTTCTATATCAGTGATTTTTAGGTTAATCAGTTCACTTCTACGCAAACCAGCCGAATAAAGTAGTTTTATTATCCATCTGTGCTTTATATTGTAGGTGCAGTTGATCATAGCTAATACTTTCTCTTTACTTATCACCTCTGGCAGCTTTTCTTCCTTTCGTGGCCTTTCTATACTATAAAAGCGGTTGGGCATGCCCATTACTACTTCATAGTAGAATTTTATTGAATTTACGGCTTGGTTGAGGTAGGAGCCTGATTTTTTCTGCTGTACCAAATGCTGCAAATATTTGCGCACATCCCCTTCATCAAGGTCAACCAACGCACGGTCTTTGTAATAATTGATATAACCCTCAAACAAGCCTATATAAGTTCTGGCGGTGTTATACGCATATTTTCTGAGTTCTAGCTTTTGTAAATAAGCCTCGGGGCACGCCCGGTAGCCTTCGGGCAGCTCCCGCTTGCGGAATAGCCGTAAGTTTATCCGTATAGTTATACGTTTAATCTACGATTAGCCATGAACCACTGCCTGGATTGCGGAGCCGAACTGGAAGGGCGGGCCGATAAAAAGTTTTGCTCGAACCACTGCAAATCATCCTATCATTACGAACCTTCGGCCGATCGCAATGACGTGTAAAAGTTTAATTTATTTTTATCTTTTTACTTAATAACACTTCTGTAAAAAAAAGCAGCACTTCGCTCACCTACTTTAACCTACCATTCATCCCTATTTTCTGCGGTTTCGGTCAGCTTCATTTTGGCATGTATTGTGCAAAAGTGAACTTTGCTAAAAAAATAAAAAAACATATACCCGGGGGTAGGGTTTTACCCTAATAGACGGTACTATGAATATACTTTCACAAAAAGAACAATGAAGCACTACACGATACTTATTCTTTTACTGTTGCTCACTTTTGCAGGGTATATCCATACCGGGTATGCCCAGGAAAAAGTTACCCTCAATGGCTATGTCAAAGATGCCGACAATGGGGAAGAGCTGATTGGCGTCACCATTTATATAGATGAGATAGCCAACGGTGTGATTACCAACCCGTATGGTTTTTATTCCGTCACCCTGCCCAAAGGTACTTACCACATTACCTGGAGCTATGTGGGTTATCAGTCTGTTGAAAAAACAGTGGAACTGAACGCCGGGACGGAAATGAACATAGAACTGCCTACGGAAGTTACTGAAATGGAAGAGATTGTGGTAACCGGCGAAAAGGAAGAAGACCAGAATATCACCCAGGTATCTATGAGTCGCAACGAAGTGCCCCTGGAACTGGTACGCAAAGCCCCTGCCCTATTTGGGGAACCCGATATTATCAAAACCGTGCAAATGATGCCGGGCGTGGTTTCGGTGGGCGAAGGTACCTCGGGCTATTTCGTACGGGGTGGCAGTGCCGACCAAAACCTTATCCTGATAGACGAAGCCCCCATTTACGATCCATCCCACTTTTTTGGGTTGTTTTCGGTTTTCAATGCCGATGTGGTCAAAGATTCTGAGCTGTACAAGGGGGGCATTCCGGCCCAGTTTGGTGGCAGGCTGTCGTCTATCCTGGATGTGCGCACCATTGATGGCAACAACAAGCAGCTTTCCGGCTCGGCCTCTATTGGCAACATTGCCAGCAAAATTATGCTGGAAGGCCCCATTGCCAAAGACAAAAGCTCTTTCCTGTTATCGGCCCGCCGCTCGTATGCCGATTTGTTCCTGAAGTTTTCACCCGATGAAGACAACCGTAATAACCAGGTGTATTTCTACGATGTGAATGCAAAAGTAAACTGGAAGCCCACCAACAAAGACCGCCTGTTTGTAGCAGGTTATTTTGGGCGGGATGCCTTCCGGTTTGGTGATGATTTTGGCTTCAATTGGGGCAATGCTACTACTACATTGCGTTGGAACCACCTGTTCAGTGAGCGACTTTTTTCCAACACCACACTGGTAGCCAGTAATTTTGATTATGCCCTGGAAAGTGAACTAACCGCTTCTGAATTTAAGTGGACGGCCAATTTGCAGGAGTTTTCGCTCAAAGAGGATTTTAACTTTTACATTACACCCAAAAACATCCTGAATTTTGGTGTTTCTGCTTCGTACCGCCGCTTTTCGCCTGGCAAAATAGACCCGGGCAGCGATGAATCCATTTATACCAATATTGAATTTGACAAAACCTACGCTTTTGATTATGCCGGGTACGTGGGCTTAGAGCAAAATATTACAGACAGACTTACACTACAGTATGGGGCACGCTTTTCTTTCTTCCAAAATGTGGGGGAAGCCACCATCAAGGAATATGCAAAAAATGAAAGGGGTTTTCCTGATAATGTGAATATCACCGTTGTGAACACCACAGACTATGACAAGGGGGAAACCATCAAAACTTTTTTCAACGTTGAGCCTCGCTTCAATGCCAGGTATATACTCACACCCAGCAGTTCTATCAAAGCTTCGTACAACCGCATGGTGCAGTACATTCACCTGTTGTCTAATTCTACTTTGCCCATTCCTTTCAACACCTGGACGCCCAGCTCGCCTTACCTTGAGCCGCAAGTGGCTGACCAGGTGGCAGCGGGGTATTTCAAAAACTTTAAAGACAATACGTACGCTTTTTCGGTAGAGGGCTATTACAAAAAGCTGCACAACGTTACCGATTTTGCCGATAATGCCAACCTCTTTCTCAATGACGATGCTCCGGCAGAGTACCGGCAGGGCGAATCGGAAGCATACGGTTTGGAATTTTTTCTGGAAAAAACCAAAGGAAAACTAACGGGTTTTGCCAGTTATACTTTATCCAAAGTGCAGCGGGATATTCCGGAAGTGAACAACGACCGCGTCTTCCTTGCCAATTATGACCGCCGGCATGTGTTCAATATGCTGGGCAGCTATACCATCGACGACCGCTGGTCTCTTGGAGGGTCTTTTACTTACAGCACCGGGCGCCCCTTCACCCTGCCCACCGGGCGGTACGAGTTTGACGAGTATAATGTAGACTTATACTCGGGACGCAACGCATACAAGTTGCCCGATTTTCACCGGCTAGACCTTTCGGCCAACTTTGAACCTCGAAAAAATGCGCAGAGAAAATGGAAACAAACCTGGAGCTTCGCTATTTATAATGTGTACAACCGAAAAAACCCGTATACCATTTTTACCCAAACCGCACAAGACGATGACGGTAATGTAATTGACCCGAACCGGAAAGAAGCCAAGATGGTGTACCTGTTTCCTATTTTACCATCTCTTTCGTGGAAGATAAAATTTTAGATGAGCTACTAGCCACAAGCCTCAAGTTGGCTTGTGGCTAAAGGCTTGAAGCCAAATACAAAAAGATATATAAGAATGAAAAGAATTGTTTTAATCATAAGCGCCATTATCTTTCTCTTCGGTTGTGAAGAACCCATCACCCTGGATACAGACCAGACCCCTACCCACTATGTGATAGACGGGCTGGTGACAGATGAACTGGAAAAACAATATGTGAAAATATCCACTTCAGCAGATTTTTACGCGGAAGGTCCCACACCCACGATTTCCGGGGCTATGGTAGCAGTATCAGATGATGATGGAAACACTTACTCCTTTGCCGAATCGGAAACCCAAAAAGGGCTTTATGAAGCTACGTTTCAGGGTATTCCCGACAACACTTATCACCTGAATGTTACTTTGCCCAATGGAGAAGCATTTGCGGCCACCGATACACTGGCTTTTATGCCACCGATTGTTGACAGCCTGGTGTGGGAAATTGACGAAAAGGAAGAGGAAGATGAGGACAGTGACGGATATTACTACAAACTGAGGATTTACGGCAAAGAACCCCAGGCTACCAAAGATTATTACCTTTTCAAATTTTACCGCAACGATACCATCCAGAATTTTGATTCCCAAACGGGCATCTTTTTCGCCGACGATGAACTCATAGGAGAATTTATTTATGGGCTGGAAGCCCCGGAATATTACCAAAAAGGCGATACAGCCACTTTTGAAATGTACAGAATCAGCCGGGAAGCTTTTTTGTATTACAACGACCTGAACAACATCATTAATGGAGACGGGGGTATGTTTGGCCCCTCCCCAACCAATCCACGCACCAATGTGCAACACCCCAATGACCTTGCCCTGGGCTTGTTTCAGGTGTCGGCTGTAGAAAGGCAATCAATTATTGTGGGCGAATGATTGGGCATTAGCACTTGTGAACGGGCAAAAAGATTATATTTAGCACACCCGTTGCTTACGCAGCAGGTTCTTCTATTTTTTGTAATATGTTGAGCCTGTTTTGTATCTAAACTGGTGCTTTTCTGAAAAAATCACAGGTATATATATTCTTTTTCCATGATGTCTTACGGTATAGAACGCAGGCAAATTGTCTTTGCCCACGCTCACTTACCGGTTCATGTCCGGTGTACTGTTTTTACTTCATTTCTTATGTTTATTTGATGAGCACATTGTAATAACTTATCAATTGTTCCCGGAACAAAGTAATTGATGATTTTATCATTGCTGCTTCCCTCTTCCGGACAAGTAAGTTTTTCTCCAGGCAAATTGCCTTATCAATCTGTTTTCAGGAAGGTGAATAACACCTCCCCCCTCCATCCTCTTATAATTTTTCATGAAAAAATCTTTAAAAAAAGCACATCAATAGGTTTTATAAAACTCTGATACTTACCTGTGAAAATTCAGCGTTTTAAAGCAGTTTATCTTACTTTCAGCAAAAGAATAAGTATTTCGTTCAGCATGATTCGTGTTTTTATGCAAGTGTAAATTTTTTGTTCACACTATAAATTTTTTAACATGAACGATATACAATCTCAACCAGTATCGCAACACGAACGTCAGGTAGAAATCGTAAATAATGTAGCACAAGCTTCTGCTGATTTGGGCATCACATTTCAAACCATACAGGACAAAGAACTGGATGGAAGGATGATTACCATCAACAAGCGCCCTTACATCAATTTTGGTTCTTGCAGTTATCTCGGGCTGGAAACCGATGCACGATTAAAGCAAGGGACTATTGATGCCGTATTACGTTACGGTACGCAGTTTGCCTCTTCCAGGGCCTTTCTTTCAGTGGCACTGTACGAAGAAATAGAAGACTTACTCTCTCAAATTTTTGAAGCACCCATACTTTTAGGGCCCACCACCACTTTGGCACACCAATCTAATCTTCCCATTTTGATTGGCGACCGGGATGCTGTCATCCTGGACCAACAGGTGCACGAAAGTGTGCAAACTGCCGTAAAAATGCTGAAACTACGCAACATCCATATTGAAAAGGTGCGCCACAGCCGGATGGACATGCTGGAAGATAAAATCAAAACCCTGGGCCAAAAGTTCCGCAAAGTATGGTACCTGGCCGATGGCATCTATTCAATGCTGGGAGATTGTGCCCCCATGCAAGAGCTCACCACTCTATTGAACAAATATGAACATTTCAACCTGTATATTGACGATGCACATGGCATGAGTTGCTTTGGAAAGCATGGCGCAGGTTATGTAAAAAGCCAGTTATGGCAACACGAAAGAGTATACCTAGTAACTTCTATTGCCAAAAGTTTTTCTGCCTGTGGTGGTGTAATGGTGTATCCCAATGAAAAAATCAAACAAAAGGTAAGGCATTGTGGCGGAACCATGCTCTTTTCAGGGCCTATCCAACCGCCCGTTCTTGGCGCTGCCATTGCTTCTGCGAAAATACATTTGAGTACTGAAATTATGACCCGCCAGGAGGCACTTCAAAGCAGGGTAGATTTTTTCAATAACAAGGCAGCTGAATTATCATTACCACTCATCGGTAAATCGGAAAGCCCGATCTTCTTCATCGGTATGGGAAAACCGGAAAATGGATACCAAATCGTAAAAAAATTAATGGATAACGGGTATTATGCCAACCTTTCGGTATTTCCCAGCGTATCCATCAAGCATACAGGGTTACGAATACCAATCACCCTGCATCATACGTATGATGACATAGAGCATCTGCTCAATATAGTAGCCGAGCAACTTCCAGAAGTGCTTGCACAAACAGGAGGAAGCATAGAAGCAATACACAAAGCCTTTGAGCGTTTGGCTAGTGTACAACGTATAAATACCACGCAGGCACCATTGATGTCTTAAAAAGAACTGAGAAACTGGTATTTGTAAACTTGCCGGATTTATCAATTATCCGGCATTTTTTTGTTTGTTATTTAATAAATTACGTATAAAACATTAGGTGTAAAACTGGTATAAAATTTATACATTCTTTACATTATATATGATTTTTTGAATTAAATAGCCGGTATATCTACTTTTTCCGGAAATTATAAGTTAAGATAAAATATGAAGCATTTTACCAAATGGTGGAAATGGATATCCCATTTGGGCACACAACATGCCAAAAGCTTCAGCGAAACAAAATCGGTTATTCTTACTAATAAGGTTTCCATCTTTGTGGCTTTGCTGGGGTCTGTGATTGCCCTGCAATATTATTTTGCAGGTTTAAATTTAGTGGTACAGATACAACTCGTAAGTATCCTGTTTTTTCTACTTCCATTACCCCTCAACCATTTTGGAAGGAATTTCCTGGCCAAAGCCACCCTGATTTTAAGCACTAATATCAGTTTATTTTTTACATCGAGCATACTCGGCTACAGCAGTGGTGAGCATTATGCCTATTTTGCGCTTGTAATGGCCCCTTTTCTTTTTTTTGAAAGAGAAAAGAAAATTATCGTGTGGTTTTTTGCTGCCTTGCCCATTGTGGGGCTGATTGTATTAGAACTCACCCACTACTCCCTCTTTTCAGCTTCAGGTATTACAGAAGAAATACAAAGGCAAGATTATGTTTTATCGGTTACTGCCACGGTGCTAATCATCATTATTACGGTTAATTATTTTAAAAACCTATCCCAAAAACATATTCAAAACATTGTAGAAGACGCACAGGAAGAGTTAAAAGCTATATTTGATAACTCTTACGATGCTATCTTTGTGGTTGACCCTGCCACCAAAAAAATTATAGATTGCAACCAGCGGGCCATTGGTTTTTTTAAAGTAAGTAGTAAAAATGCCTTATTAGAAAAAAATATTTTTCTATTGCAAAAAACACCCCTAAGCGATGCCGCCCTTCAGGCCATTTATCAGGAACTGGAACGGCACAAACGATACATCGCCGAAAAGGAATATGAAACTTTTCACGGAGAGCAGTTTTGGGGCAACCTGGCCATTACTGCCGTTCAACTGGAAGATAAAAATTTCTTACTTGCCCGTATTACCGATGTTTCCAATATTAAAAAAGCAGAAGCAGAAACGAAAAAAGCCCTGGAAGAGCTCAGGCAGCGCAATCATGAGCTTGACAGTTTTGTGTACAGCACCTCTCACGACCTTCGGGCACCCATTGCTTCTATGCTGGGCCTGGTAGATATTGCCAAACAGGAGAAAAACCTGGAAATTATTTATCAATACCTAAACCTGGTTGAAGAAAGCTCAGAGCGGCTCGACAAAGTCATTCAAACCATTTTGGATTATTCAAAATCGGTGAATGCTTCCCTGAGTTTTTCTACCATTGATTTCCAGCAAACAATTGATGCCTGTATTGATGACCTGCGGTATATGCCCAATGCCAAGCGATTGCAATTTCAGGTGGATGTGGAGCAGCCTATCCAGTTTATCAGCGATGCCTTCCGGGTAACCACTATTCTGAAAAACCTCGTATCCAATGCCATTAAATACCAGAACATGATGGTAGACGGAAGTTACTCCAGGTTCAGTATCCAAGTAAACAAAAAGGAGGCGGTCATCAGCGTACAAGACAATGGGATTGGCATCAGGGAAGATCAAATGGACAAAATCTTTGAGATGTTTTACCGGGGAACCCAAAAAGGTTCGGGTTCAGGATTGGGCCTATACATTACAAAACTCAACGTTGAAAAACTGCAAGGTACCATAGAGATAGAAAGTGAGTATGGAGAAGGTACTCAATTTGTCATTTGCCTGCCCAACCATCTTGTTTATGAAAGTGTTCCCAAAATAAAAACACCCGCTAAATCATAATTTTTCTATAACTTCGCTACTGTAAAGCAACAGAAGTTATGGAATTGCACATAGAATATGGCACAGGCACGCTTGCCGTTGATGTATCTTACCCGGTAACCGCGAAGAGCATGAAGGCATCCCCCACCCCACTTGACCCACTGCCTGCTATTCATCATGCATTGGCCCACCCTATTCAGTCGCCCTCGTTGGCAACAATGGCCGCAGAAAAACTTAAAAAGAACCCCCACTCACAAGCCGTGATTGTAGTGTCAGACAATACACGCCCGGTGCCTTACCGTGGCCCTAATGGCATTATGGCGCCAATTATCAACACATTATTACAGGCTGGTTTCCGTGAAAACCAAATCACCGTACTCATTGGTGCAGGCTCGCACCGCAACATGGCCCCTCCTGAAATTGAGCAAATGCTGGGGCTGAAAGCTTCCGGGCTGGTTAATATTCATGTAGAGAACCACGAGTATGAAAATGATGAGCAACTGGTCTATTTAGGTAAAACCCGCCGGGGCTCAACCGTCAAAATCAACAAGCGCTACATGGAAGCCGACCTCAAAATTGTAACAGGACTGGTAGAAAGCCACTTTATGGCCGGAGCCTCGGGAGGACGAAAAGGCATTTGCCCGGGCATTGTGGGCAAAGAAACCCTGGAAGTTTTTCATGGTGCCAAAATGCTCAGCTCAACCGAGGCTGCCGACCTGATTATTGAAGGTAATCCCCTGAGCGAAGAATCACTGGAAGTAGCCAAAATGGCAGGATATGATTTTTTGGTAAATACCACCATTGATGCCGCAAAGCAATTGACGGGGGTTTTTGCCGGGAACCTGGAAGCTGCCCATCGGGAAGCTGTAAAAAAAATCAGGGAGTATGTAGTGGTAGAGCTGGAAAAAAGATATGACATTGTGCTGATTCCGGCGGGGTTTGTAGGCGTTAACCATTACCAGGCAGGCAAAGCGGCTGTGGAAGCCGCCCGGGCCGTAAAACCCGGTGGCATCATCATCATCGTAGCCAAACATACAGACCCCGACGCCATAGGCGGTAAAGGCTACAAAGAAGCCCTCCACTTGTTACACACCCACGGCAAAGACAAGTTCATGGAGATGATTTCTACCCCCGATTGGAAAATGGTACAGGAACAATGGCAGGTGCAAATGTGGTGCAAAGTACTGGATGTGATTGGTGATGACAAAAATCTTATTTACTGTGCCCTGGAAATCCCCAGAGCGGATTATGAAAACTTGCCGGGTATTCCGGCCATTACCCTTCTGACGGAACAAGAACTTGGCTTATCCGACACAGAGGAAATAATGAAAACAATGATTCAGCGAAGCATACAACACGCTTACCAAAAAGCAGGCAACCCCGAAGCCGAAATGCTGCTACTGCAAGATGGCCCCTATGGCATTCCTGAAGTAAATTCATGACCCGCTACAAAAATTTTCCGGGCCTTTTTTGAACAAACCTATGGAAATAGCCCATTAAGAAGCTAAAATTATACTAAGAAAGTAAAGTGGGTTTGAACAAATAGGGTAAACTTTTAGTTTTACCTTGAAAAATAATTTCAGTCCATAAAACGTGAACCAAACCTTTACACTTCGACAAATTCATCATCATAAAAAAAGTTTCTCTATCGGGCTTGTTTGGTTATTCCACCTTTCGGCTATTATCGGAATCACGATCGGGTATACTGATTGGTTTATTACAAAAACATCCCTCAACCTTCTCCTGGCTTTCGGGCTACTGGCCTGGAATTATCCTTTAAACTCCCCAAAAAAAGGCTTACTAACGGCTTTGTTCTTCGTTGCAGGAATGCTCGTGGAATGGATAGGCGTGCAGTATGGTTTTCTGTTCGGAACGTATCATTATGGGCAAAACTTAGGTCCTAAATTAGATGGCGTTCCCTGGCTCATTGGCATCAACTGGGCCATGCTGGTGCTGATAACAGGCGCTATATCCAATTATCTTTTCCGTCATATTTTCTGGAAGGCTGTATGTGGAAGTGCCCTCATGGTGTTCCTTGATTTTTTTATGGAGTTTTCAGCCCCGGTTTTTGATTTTTGGGTTTGGGAAGCTGATGCAGCCCCTTTCAGGAATTATGTAGCCTGGTTCTTTATCGCAGCCGTTCTGCATACCATTTATCAACTATTTAAGGTAAAGGGGGATATGCGTTTTTCAGCACATTTATACATGGCGCAGTTGGTATTTTTCGCCTATTTTTATGTTATCAATCACTTCTGACCGTTTTGTCTTCTATAGATAGCTCAGGCAGGAGTGGCATGCCATCCCAGGTTCCTACAGATAAATAAGGCTGAAACCTGGCAAAAAGCTCTTCCTTGTACCAATCAAATGTGCGCGTTTTTTGGATGGCCTCCTGGTGTTCTTCGCTTTGGTAAGCAAAGGCTTTCAGTGCTACTTCATTTTGCCATAAGCTGAAGGTCGCCATCTGTACAACAGGTACTTCCCCAATGCCTTTGGCATATATTAGCCCGGGGTTGCTCTTCAGCGGTTTTTGCGATTTGGGTACATATTTCCAGAAACGCCACAGCTTACCCCATTTGATAGCAGCCCGGGTAATTACTGCAATACAATCATTTGTGCGATCCAGTTTATTACTCGGCTGAAAGGGTATACTGCCTGACCACCTTCCCTTTACCGCTATATTTTTCAAATAAACCGTACATGCTTCTGTTGCGTGAACATGATATTTATGCATAAGGGTAGATTGGGCAAAAAAGCGTTTAGCGTCTTCTTCTCTTTCCCAAACCTGCAGCAGGCTGTAAACTGACCAGTCGGGCCAGGGGTTGAAGCCATTGCCTTTTCCACTGCCCATTAATTTGTAAAAAGACTGTCCGCTAACTTGCTGTAAGTCTTTATGTGCAAACTGCATCATCGTGAATGCCCAAATCTTATCGGAATAGTTTGAAAAGCGAAAGAAAGTAATGGTAGTAATTTGACCCATGCTGTAATAGCCCTTTTTACAACTTATCAAAGGCATAACCTTTTATCGGGCAAGATGTTTTATTTTGTACTGCCTATGTGTACGCCTGCATATTGCTTGTTTGCCAAATACTTTTTTAAGGCAAACTCGTTGGAACTAAAAGCCAGTTCTTGCCAGGGGATGTCTTTTTCAGCAAACAGCTCTATTTCCAGGGTTTCTATACCACAGGCATATGCTAAAGAATGCATTTTGCCCAGGAAAAATAAATATACCTGTTCTACATGCAGTAAATTATAAATGCTATGTAAGCGCACCAACTCTACCTCAACATTAGCTTCTTCCCGGGTTTCCCGTAATGCCCCTGCTTCTACAGTTTCACCATTCTCGAGATAACCCGCAGGCAGGTTCCACAGCCCATATTGAGGCTCAATGGCACGCCTGCATAGCAATATTTTGTTTTCAAACACCGGTATGCACCCCACTACCATTTTGGGATTTTGGTAGTGGATAGTTCCACAAAGAGGACAATAGTATCTGGCCCGGGTATCGCCCTCCGGCGTCCTGAAAAGTAGGTTGTCGTTACCGCAATGGCTACAGAAATTCAAGTGTTTTTCAGTTTTTTCTGGCTCAATAAAGTAAAAAAATTGAATGCAATAATATTTCCTTCCTAGAATTTTGCACTTAAGCTGAAGTAAAATCATGATATTCAGGTGGTAATTTAAAGAAGAAAATAAAGGATAAAGTTTTTCTTGAAAAAAATTATCTCAAAACGCAATTTTATTCACTTAGTTAAGTTATTAAAGTGTAGGGGTGTTTCCATCCTCGTATGCCCTTTTCATCTATTTTTACTTTCTTTATGTAATAAGTTTGATTATTACAATGTATTTATTCTTTTTGTGAGAATAACTAATCATTTAGGTACGACATACGTAGTAACAGTATAAACCTATCTGCCATAATCGTAAACACTTAAATCATGAATAAAAGATTCGTTGTTATTGCACTCGTCATCGTGGCTGTGCTTGCAAGTGCCTATTTTTTTCTGGGCGAGCAGGGTACACAAGAGGAAATTATTGATGTAACCACGGAAGTAACCCGGGGTGATTTACAAATTGAAGTTACAACTACCGGAGAGCTACAGGCCAAAAACTCTGTTCAAATTATGGGACCTGACGGCCTGCGGCAAGCCAGAATATGGCAGGTAAAACTTGAAGAAATTGTACCGGAAGGAACGGTCGTAAAAAAAGGAGATTTTGTAGCTTCATTAGATCGCTCTGAAATTGGTGAAAGAATAACCAACGAAGAATTAGATGTGGAGGAAAGTCAATCTGAGTACCTTCAAATTAAATTAGATACTGCCATTGACCTGAGGGCGGCGCGTGACAAAGTAGTGAACCAACGCTTTGAAGTAGATGCCAAAAAGCTGGTAGTAGAGCAATCTCAATTTGAACCTCCTGCTACCATCAAACAAGCTGAATTAGATTTGGAAAAAGCCAGGCGTGCGCTTGACCAGGCCGAAAATGAATATAAATTACTCAAACAGAAAGCAGAATCGCGCATGCAGGAAGCCACCATTGAGCTAAGGGATGACCAGCGACGTTTGAAATTTTTTCAGGATTTGATGAAAGAGTTTACCATTCATGCGCCCGAAAACGGTATGGTGATTTATGCCAGGGATGACGGCCGTAAGCGTGGTAAAGGGGCTACCATTCCTACCTGGGCACCACTGGTTGCTACATTACCTGATTTGAGCAAGATGATTTCCCGTACCTATGTAAATGAGGTAGACATCAGCCGCATACAAAAAGGACAAAAAGTTAATTTAGGGTTGGATGCCTTTCCTGAAAAAAAACTGACAGGGCAAGTGATTGCGATTGCTAATGTAGGTGAGCAAAGACCTAACTCTGATGCCAAGGTGTTTGAGGTAGATGTACTGATCAATGAAAGTGATACCACCTTACGCCCTGCTATGACTACCAGTAATGCGGTTATTACCAACTTTTTTGAAGATGAATTGCTTGTGCCCTTAGAAGCATTGCATAGCCTGGGCGATACACTGACCTATGTTTTCAAAACTGCAGGATTGGCTACTGTAAGGCAACAAGTAGAGCTGGGTGCCAAAGGAAATGACATGGCAGTTGTGTACCAGGGATTAGAAGAAGGTAATGAAGTGTTACTTTCTATTCCAAACAAACCTGATAGCAAAAAATTAGTCCTCCTGGAGGAAACTACCGAACCGCTGGCCAAAACACAATGAAGCAACATTTTTTAGCAAATTTCTCTGTCGCCTTTGAAGCTGTTACCGCCAACAAATTACGCTCTGTACT